>NZ_OEST01000024.1 GCF_900241005.1 Bacteroides cutis
TATTATAAATCATTTTCAGAAAACAGCCTTCTTTGGGCTGTTTTCTTTGTTTATGCCCTTCTATCTTCTCACCTTTGCATCGTTGATCAACGAAACGAGAATTGAAAAAGTAGTTTAATTAAAAATGTGAAGGAGAAAGATTATGCCTTTATTTTATTATGGAAGACAGTCGCAGATTGCGACCAAAGCGGGTGTGAAGACCTGGCACTTGAGTTTGAAGAAAGTGGGAAAAACGGTGGATACGCAATTGCTGGCTGAGAATATAGCTGAGAAGTCCTCGCTGACTCCGGGTGACGTTCAGAATGTGATCCGTAACCTGATGTCTACAATGAGGATGCATCTGCTGAATAGCCGTACGGTACGGTTGAATGGTCTTGGGACTTTTACGATGAAAGCCCGCACACGTGGTAAGGGTGTGGAGAAGGAGGAGGATGTGAACCCTAATCAGGTGACTGCTTTGCGTTGCCAGTTTACTCCGGAATATACCCGTCCGGCTGCTATGGGTACTACCCGTGTATTGTTGCAGGGTGTTGAATTTGAGAAATATAGGGGAACCGTACCGGACGATTCAAAGGATGACTCCGGTGATGGCGGTAATCCCGGTGGAGGTTCCGGTGAGGATCAGAATGAAAATCCGTTAGGATAGGGGGATGTGTTTACATCGAATTAGCGATAAACAATTAAAAATGAAATGCCATGAGTATACGAGTATCAGTTTGGGATAAGATTTTGAAGGTAATCATTGCTGTAGCGAGTGCTATTGCAGGTGTAATAGGCGGTCAGGTGATGGCTGTCTAAAAAAGGAGGACTTCTTATTTGGAAGGGGCTGGAGTCTATGTGCAAATGT
>NZ_OEST01000023.1 GCF_900241005.1 Bacteroides cutis
CACTACTGTCCAAAGAAATTACCCCATAGGTTCAGTTGATCTGAATCGGAATCATTCATCGGACGTTTTGGTTTAATAAACAGTTCGCCTAAAGGCTTCCTCTCAAAGAGTACTTTGCCGACTACGGACGATAAAATATAAAGTTCCTGATCAATATGAAACATCTTTCTGGCAATGGCAAGCAGCAGGTAATCGCAGATGGCAATCCATATCTGCGAGTATACTGCATTCTGGCTGGTCCCGTAGAACGCCTTGATGTTCAGATGTTGCTTGATCCATTTGAAGAAACATTCCACTTGCCAACGTTCCCTATAAAGTTCAGCAATGGTCAGGTAGGAATGTGTGAAGTCATTGGTCAGGAACCGATAGACATTTCCCGTGGCATAATCCTCATACACAACCATACGGAGTGTATCCGGATACCATCGGGAGGTTTTCAGTCCCGTCAGCCTGATAGTGGAATCGCTAACAACTCCTGTACTTTTATCAACCGGATGCTCTTCTACCACCTCATACTTCATGTTGTCCTTGGCCCTGGTGACAAAGAAAGCCCGCTGGCGATGAAAGTGGAGGAACAACTGCTTGAAATCCACATATCCCTTGTCCATGAGGTAGTAATTACCAGGCTCCACGGGTACGAGGCTCATTGCTTTGGAGTCATGGACCGCGGCTTCCGTCAGATAAATAAATGTGGGAATCGTTCCCCGCAAATCCAGCAGAGTATGCATCTTTACACCACCTTTATCATGATGAAGTCTTGCCCATGGACAGAGTTGCAGGCAAAGTTTCATCGTACTGCTGTCGAAGGCATAGACGATTCCGTCCACGTCGAGTCTGGAAGGCTCATGGCGGTACAGGTATCTCGCTTGTGCAATCAATATCTGACCGAAGTCGTGATAGATGCGCCAGTCCTTGGTCCCGTTGATATGTGCCAAAGTCGAGCGTTGGATATATTTGATTCCGGACGAGTACAACTTGAAGGACAGGGCAACCAGCGTTGCATCAATGCTGCGCAGGCTATCCTGGCCGGTGAACTGGGCAAAACTCATCACCATGAACTGGTCTCTGCATTTGAACTCGATGGCATGTCGGTTGCCATTGTATCTCTTTACGCATTTGTCAAACTCATATCTCGGTATGAGCGACATTATCTGAGCGAATACGGTCTTTCCCTGATTCATGATTTCTATCTCTTGCAATACTATTTGCAAAAGTATAAAATCAAATCCCGGAAAAATTTTATTCGCGTAATGCATTAATATAAACTAATTTAAATCATGTCTGAGAAAATTTCTTTGGACAGTAGTG
>NZ_OEST01000008.1 GCF_900241005.1 Bacteroides cutis
GCTGAAATCGTATGGAAACGAATGCCAAAGAGCAGAAAAATGACAGGGTTCTTACACCGTTTCTGCCAGAATGTCAAACCATCGCTGCTCTCGTTCCCGAAAGCGGATGCAAAAGTAGGGCATTTGACAATAACACGCAAATATATATGACTCTTTTTTTAAAAAAAAAATCAAACTTTTTGCTAATACGCTGACTGATAAGGATGTTATAAAACATACCTTTCAAGAAAAGAAGAACAAAGACAAAGACAGAGCACATTATATATATATGCACGCGCGAAGAAAGCGTACATATTATATAATATACATACGCGCGGAAAGTGATTTCAAAAACAATGGTAGAGTTTTTATAAAAAGACTCGTCACACTTATGATGGTAGTAATGACATAAAAAAGCTACTAAACATAAATTATTTTTTAACCAATAATCTCCGCATCTTCAATAACATTGTCGGCCTCAGTAATCTTTCCAGATGTAACAGGTGTCTGAGGACGGCGGCGCGTAAATTTAAACCAGTTTATCAGCTCGGAAACCGCATAAACCAAACTTGTGACTCCGATAATAATAAATACAGTTTTTTGCGCTCCGATGGGGTTAAACAACGCAATGAGTCCAGCTATCAAAATCAAAACAGGGACAATGTAGAATACACTGGGAACCAACATCCAACGACGAGCGGCAGCAAGAGAAGATATTTGCTGAACTCCTCCCATCACAAGGATAAAGCCCAAAACGATTGTCAGGAATTTCGAAAAGAAGCCCGCCATAATAATGAGCAACAGTCCAAACAACAGGCTTCCCACTCCTTCAATAGGAAAACGTTTCTTTACTTCAGCATTCTGCACAAGATATCCAATGATACTAATGAGCGATGGTATCAGAAAAACGACGCCAATCGTTATTATAAAATACTCACCGGCACGATCAGGAAACATAACTAAAACCAAACCGATTATCAACGCGCATATAATACGCAAAAATGAAAAACTTAGTCCTTTCATGAGTTTATGATTTTCTGCGAAGATACATTTTTATCCGAATAACTCCATACTAAAATTCCGAAAAATCAATTTACATTCAGCCAGGCATTCAGGTCTTCGGCCACAAAAAGCCAGTAAAGTAGTAGTATTATTGCAATGACAACGCCTATGGTAACTAAATATTTTCTATTCATAAATTTATTCCTTTCTATCTGTTTATTAATAATAGCTTGTTTTCTCATTATAAAACAAAATTTCAAGAAAATTGTTCTTGTATTAAAAAAAAGTAAGATTTAGTTTGCTATTTAAAACAAAGTGCATATATTTGCTGCCGTTAAAAACAAAAAAGATAATGAAAACTATATTCGTAAATACATATTGGTGGTGGCACTCGTTACAACTCCGACAGTCGTAAGGGAGCAGCGCTCGTATGTATATATAATATATTATAGAAATGAAAAGAGCCCTGTCGCAACCTTGCGACAGGGCTCTTTTCATTTAGCCATGCTTATCTTCCCAAATATTAAATCAAAAGGCAGCCGCAAACAGTCACTGAAATTGTGCACCCCATAAGCATAGCGATATTTTCTACCGAAAATATACACTTAATGAAAGGAAAAATAACATTACAAACAAAGTTAAATAGTAAAATCGAAAATAAAATGAAAAGTTTTTTAGTTGACAAAGAAGGTTATTACGGAGAATTCGGTGGTGCATACGTCCCCGAAATACTCCACAAATGTGTGGAAGAGCTACAGAAAACTTACCTCGAAGTGTTGCAGAGTGAAGACTTCAAGCGCGAATACGACCAGTTGTTACGCGACTACGTAGGCCGTCCTTCCCCACTCTATCAGGCCCACCGTCTTTCTGAAAAGTATGGTTGCAAGATTTACCTAAAGCGTGAAGACCTGAACCATACCGGTGCGCATAAAATAAATAACACCATCGGCCAGATATTGCTGGCACGCCGCATGGGCAAACATCGCATCATCGCCGAAACCGGTGCCGGACAACACGGAGTTGCCACCGCTACCGTATGTGCCCTGATGAATATGGAGTGTATCGTCTATATGGGCAAGACCGACGTGGAACGCCAACATGTCAATGTGGAAAAAATGAAAATGCTCGGCGCGACAGTGGTGCCCGTCACCAGTGGCAACATGACCCTGAAGGACGCCACCAACGAAGCCATCCGCGACTGGTGTTGCCATCCGTCGAACACCTATTATATAATAGGCTCCACCGTAGGTCCGCATCCCTATCCCGACATGGTGGCATGTCTGCAATCCGTTATCAGCGAAGAAATCAAAAAACAACTCCAGGAAAAGGAAGGACGCGACTACCCCGATTACCTCATAGCCTGTGTAGGTGGTGGAAGTAATGCTGCCGGAACCATTTACCATTATATCGACGACAGCCGCGTACAGATAGTACTTGCCGAAGCCGGAGGCAAAGGTGTAGATACGGGTATGACCGCCGCCACCATTGCTCTCGGAAAAATGGGTATCATTCACGGCGCCCGTACATACGTTATTCAAAATGAGGACGGTCAGATAGAAGAGCCCTATTCCATTTCCGCCGGACTGGATTATCCGGGTATTGGACCCATGCACGCCAATCTCGCCGCCCAAAAGCGTGCCATCGTATTGTCGGTAAATGACGATGAAGCTATCCGTGCAGCCTACGAATTGACGAAACTGGAAGGTATCATTCCTGCCCTGGAAAGCGCTCATGCCCTCGGTACTCTAGAGAAACTGAATTTCAAATCGGAGGATGTAGTGGTGCTGACAGTTTCGGGCCGGGGAGATAAGGATATAGAAACATACTTAAATTATGCTCAACTATGAAAACCTACAACTACACCACCGTCAGCCGTACCATACTCGGCGACCTGCACACTCCGGTGAGCACTTATCTGAAAGTACGTGACATCTTTCCGCAAAGCGCACTCATGGAAAGTTCCGACTATCACGGCAGTGAAAACAACCGTTCCTTCATCGGTCTCTGTCCCGTAGCAAGTGTCAGCATAGACCACGGTATCGCCATCTTCCGCCTGCCCGACGGAACACGCGAAGAACACCTCGTGACCGATGAATATCGCGTAGAAAACGCACTCAGTGACTTTCTGAACCGCTTCAAGGCAGAGGGTGAGTACAGCAATTATTGCGGACTTTATGGCTATACCTCCTTTAATGCTATCCGTTATTTTGAAAACATCCCTGTGAAAGATAGTCGCGAAGCCACCAATGATGCACCCGACATGCTATACATATTATATAAGTATCTCATCGTCTTCAACGATTTCAAAAACGAGATGTTACTACTTGAAATGCTTGTACCAGGAGAAACCAGCGAATTGGACAAGGTACAGAAGGCCATCTACAACCGCAACTACACCGCATACGACTTTCGTGCAGTGGGTGAAACCACTTCTCCGCTGACCGACGAGGAGCATAAAACGAACATCCGCCAAGGCATAGCACATTGTCTGCGCGGAGACGTCTTCCAGATTGTACTTTCCAGACGTTTCGAGCAGCATTTCGTGGGCGATGACTTCAAGCTATATCGTGCCCTACGCAGTATCAATCCCTCTCCTTACCTGTTCTACTTCGATTTCGGCGGTTTCCGCATCTTCGGTTCGTCACCCGAAACGCATTGCCGCATCGAAGGCAGGCATGCCTATATCGACCCTATCGCCGGAACTACCCGGCGTACCGGAAACCCGGAGCAAGACGCTGTCAACGCGCAATATCTGCACGATGACCCGAAAGAAAATGCAGAGCACGTGATGCTTGTAGACCTTGCCCGCAACGACCTCAGCCGTAATTGTCACGACGTAAAAGTGGACTTCTACAAGGATATGCAATATTACAGCCATGTCATCCACCTGGTGAGCCGTGTCTGTGGTACGTTGAACGAAGATGCGAATACAATCAAGGCATTCATCGATACTTTCCCTGCCGGGACATTGAGTGGTGCACCCAAAGTACGTGCCATGCAGCTCATCAGCGAGCTGGAACCGCACAACCGTGGTGCTTATGGCGGATGCATCGGTTTTATCGGACTGAACGGCAGTTTGAATCAGGCGATCACCATACGTACCTTTGTCAGCCGTAATGGTGTACTCTGGTTTCAGGCAGGTGGTGGCATTGTTGCCAAAAGTAACGAAGAATATGAATTGCAAGAAGTAAACAATAAACTGGGGGCTCTAAAGAAAGCCATTGAAATGGCAGAAAAGATGTAAGTGTACAGTGTCCCCGGCAAAATCACCATTCGGCATACACACAAATTATCATTTAATTAACAAATTACTCAGTAAATACAGATAATAATGAAAATAGTAATCATTGATAATTACGATTCGTTCACCTATAACCTGGCACATCTGGTGAAAGAGCTTGGTGTAAATGTGGAAGTACTTCGCAATGACCGGTTTAAACTTGAAGAATTGGAAAAGTACGATAAAATTATTCTTTCCCCCGGTCCCGGTATTCCCGAAGAAGCAGGGTTATTGCTGGATGTTATCCATACTTATAAAGGAAAAAAGCCCATACTTGGTGTCTGTTTGGGCGAACAAGCCATCGGGCAAGCGTTCGGTGGAAAGTTGAGCAATCTGAGCGACGTGTTCCATGGGGTACAAACAACTGTAAAAATTAAAGAAGGAAACGGCAAGTTCAAAGATATTTCCAGAGAGAGTAAGGAGAATTCGATTGCAGAAGACTACATCTTCCGTGACCTTCCCGAAAAAATTCCTGTAGGGCGATATCACTCTTGGGTAGTCGATACGGAAGGGCTTCCCGACGAACTTGCCGTGACCGCCATCAGTCCCGAGGGACAGATTATGGCATTGAAACACCGGAAATATGATATACATGGTATCCAGTTCCATCCCGAATCAGTGCTGACCCCTGATGGAAAAAAGATTATGGAAAACTGGCTGAATCATAGCTGATGCAGAATTTGTAATGATGCACTTCAATGAGACAGATTTAAGAAATATTTTTAACCGTATATCATAAATGTACCTATGTGCCACAATCAAAGGATGCGGCACAACCGTAGAAAATAAATCGTAAACAAACAGATGAAAGCAATATTAACCCGTCTCTTCAACCATGAAGAGCTCACTTCGGAGGAAACCAAACAGATACTCCTCAATATCACCCGGGAAATGTATCCCGAAGCACAGATAGCAGCATTACTCACTGTCTTTCAGATGCGCGGCATCACCGTAGATGAGCTTATCGGTTTCCGCGAAGCGCTTATGGAGACTCGTATACCGATAAACTTCGCGCCTTATCGTCCCATCGATATCGTGGGCACCGGCGGCGACGGAAAAAACACATTCAATATCTCTACGTGTGCCTGTTTTGTGGTAGCAGGAGCCGGATATAAAGTAGCCAAGCATGGCAATTACGGAGCAACTTCCGTCAGCGGAGCCAGTAATGTCATCGAACAGCACGGGGTTCGTTTCACCAACAACCCCGATACCCTGAAACGCAGTATGGAAGAATGCAATATCGCATACCTACACGCACAACTATTCAATCCGGCAATGAAATTTGTAGGACCTGTACGCAAGGCGTTAGGGGTACGTACACTGTTCAACCTGCTGGGTCCTTTGGTGAATCCCTGCAAACCGGCTTATCAATTACTCGGCGTGGCAGACCTCTCACAGATGCGTCTTTACACGAATGTGTTCTATAAACTCGGCATCGACTTTGCCGTTGTCAATAGCCTGGACAGTTACGATGAAATCTCCCTGACGGACGAGTTTAAAGTGATGACACGTCACTATGAGCGCATCTATCGTCCGCAAGCCCTCGGTTTCAGCGATGCACGTCCCGAAGAACTCTTCGGAGGTGCTTGTAAAGAAGATGCCGCTCGTATTTTCGATAATATTCTGACGAACCATGCCACTCCCGCCCAAGCGCAGTGCGTCATAGTGAATGCCGCATTTGCCATCCAGGTGATGGAACCGGATAAGGAAATAGATGAGTGTATCGCCATTGCCCGTAAATCGCTGGAAAGTGGACAGGCATTGAAAACATTGAAAAAATTTATTGAAATAAACAGTTAATCACACTCCCATTTATAAAAACATCAGGGCAATGAAAGATATATTATCCGAAATAATAAAGCATAAACGTATAGAAGTGGAAATGCAAAAACAGGCTATTTCATCGGAACATTTACGCGCACAAGTAGACGTTCTAATGAATGAAAACTCACCCCGGCGCAGTATGAAAAAAGCACTTGCCGCTTCTACTACCGGCATTATCGCCGAGTTCAAACGTCGTTCTCCGTCCAAAGGATGGATATACGAAGCTGCCGATGCCGAACAGATTCCAGCAGCATACGAAGCTGCCGGTGCTTCCGCAATTTCCATTCTGACGGATGAGAAATATTTCGGAGGTTCCTTACGCGATATCCGTATCGCCCGACCACTCGTCAACAGTCCTATTCTTCGCAAAGATTTCATCATTGACGAGTATCAATTGTTCCAAGCACGGATTGTAGAAGCAGATGCCATATTGTTGATAGCCGCTTGTCTCAGCCGGGAAGAATGCTCTCGACTCACTGCCCGGGCACACGCTCTTGGCCTGGAAGTATTGCTCGAAATCCACTCCCCCTCCGAACTCAGCTATATCAGTCAGGAAATAGATATGATAGGTATAAACAATCGCAATCTCGGTACCTTCGTTACGGATGTGGAGAATTCCTTCCGTCTAGCCGGACAACTCAGTCAAGCCGTCGTCCACTCACATGAGCCCTCTGCCAAAATCCCGGAAAACCTCCCGCTACTCGTTTCAGAAAGTGGTATTACCCATCCGGAAACGATCCGCAAGCTTCGTATGACCGGTTTCCGCGGTTTTCTTATGGGAGAAACATTTATGAGAACGGAACATCCCGAAAACACGTTGAAAGAATTCATATCACAAACCTATCCAACACAAGGATACTAAGAACCTCTGTCGTTGAAACAAAAAAAGAATAACGCCATGAATAAGATTATCAAAGTATGCGGAATGACCGAAGCGGAAAATATTCGCAATGTAGAACAACTGGGTGTCAACATGATTGGGTTTATCTTTTACCCCAAATCTCCCCGTTACCTATACGAGATACCTGAGTATCTGCCCGTTCACGCCAAGCGTGTCGGTGTCTTTGTAAATGAGACGAAAGAGAATATCCTGATGTATGCCGATCGTTTCAGTCTGAATTACATCCAATTGCACGGCAAAGAATCTCCTGAGTATTGCCGTTCATTATATAATAACGGTCTGCATATCATTAAAACTTTCTCTATATCCTCGCCCAAAGATTTAGCAGTGACAACTGCCTATCAGGGGTTATGTGATTACTATTTGTTTGATACCAAAAGTCCGCAGTTCGGTGGTTCCGGCAGTCAGTTCGACTGGAACATACTGAAATTCTATAATGGCATCACGTCTTTCCTACTTAGCGGTGGCATCAACTCATACAGTGTCAAGGCTCTTAAAGAGTTCCATCATCATCGGTTTGCTGGTATCGACATCAACAGTCGCTTTGAAATCGCCCCGGGCATAAAAGATGTAGAACGTATCCGATGTTTCTTAAAAGAGCTGAAAGAAGATTTCACCACAGATAGCACGTTCAGCATAAGTGAAACCGATTAATACAGCCTTTTTCTGTAGCAAAAAATATGAACCTTATAACAATAAAATTAAAATGAATCGTATTAACCAACTTTTCCAAGACACTCCCCAAAATCTGTTGTCCATCTATTTCTGTGCCGGATGTCCCACCCTTGAAGGTACTGCCGAGGTTATTCGTACCCTCGAAAAGAATGGTGTCAACATGATAGAAATCGGTATCCCTTTCAGTGATCCGATGGCCGACGGTATCGTTATTCAGAATGCAGCTACCTGCGCTCTGCGAAACGGCATGTCCCTACGCCTTCTCTTTGAACAACTGAGAGATATCCGTCGCGACGTACATATACCCCTTATCCTCATGGGTTACCTCAATCCCATCATGCAATTCGGCTTCGAAGCTTTCTGTAAACAATGTACAGTGTGCGGCATCGATGGTGTCATCATCCCTGACCTTCCTTTCAAAGATTATGAAAAAAATTACAAAACCATATCACAAAAATATGATATCCGCGTCATCATGCTCATCACTCCCGAAACCTGTGAAGCACGAATCCGCGAAATAGATGTTCATACCGACGGCTTCATCTACATGGTTTCCTCGGCCGCCACCACAGGCGTACAGAAAGATTTCGACACACAGAAACAAGCTTATTTCAAGAAAATTCAAGCTATGAATTTACGAAATCCACGCATGATAGGTTTCGGTATCAGTAATAAACAAACTTTTGACTCCGCCTGTGCCAACTCTTCCGGTGCCATCATCGGGAGCCGTTTCGTGAGCCTGCTTAATGAAAGCAAAGGAGATGCAGAAAAAGCGATCAGGCAGTTAAAAATGGAAATTAACGAAACGGAACAGGGGTGATAAAGTAAAAGGGCGATCAGGTGGCTGTATTACGTTATCACTCTATCTTATCGCCCTACCACTTTTTAATTATCATCTCCCACAACTTTTCCATAACTTTTATGTATCTTTGTGCCCGAAAAACAACAAAAGCAAGGCATTTATGAAAGCAGATTACCCTTCTGTACTCTTGATTTACACCGGAGGTACTATCGGAATGATAGAAAACCCAGAAACCGGAGCGCTTGAAAACTTCAACTTCGACCAACTGCTCAAACATGTTCCCGAACTGAAACGTTTCAACTACCGTATCTCCTCCTATCAGTTCGATCCACCTATCGATTCTTCTGACATGGAACCATCTTTCTGGGCAAAGATTGTAAAAATAATTAACTATAATTACGATTACTTTGACGGCTTTGTCATCCTGCATGGAACCGATACGATGGCCTACACAGCCTCTGCCCTCAGCTTCATGCTCGAAAATCTGGCAAAACCCGTTATCCTAACCGGCTCACAACTTCCTATCGGCATGTTGCGTACCGACGGCAAAGAAAACCTCATCACTTCCATCGAAATAGCTGCTGCCAAGCATCCCGACGGCACTCCCATCGTTCCAGAAGTGTGTATCTTTTTCGAAAACGAGTTGATGCGCGGCAACCGTACCACCAAAATCAATGCTGAGAATTTCAATGCCTTCCGTTCTTTTAACTATCCTGCGATAGCCAAAGTCGGTATTCATATCCGTTATAACGAAACCCTCATCCGCCGCCCCGACACCATGCGTCCCATGAAGCCTCATTATCTCTTCGATACCAATGTCGTGGTGCTCACCCTTTTCCCTGGTATCCAAGAGAGTATCATCAACTCCGTACTTCATGTCCCCGGTCTAAAAGCAGTCGTGCTCAAAACCTTCGGTTCGGGCAACGCTCCGCAAAAAGACTGGTTCATCCGCCAGCTCAAAGATGCCACGGATCGTGGCATCATCATAGTCAACATCACCCAATGCCAATCCGGCGCGGTCGAGATGGGACGATACGAAACCGGCCTCCAACTTCTCCAGGCAGGTGTCATCAGCGGTTATGACAGTACTCCCGAATGTGCCGTCACCAAACTCATGTTCCTTCTCGGTCACGGACTCAGTCAAGAAGAAATCCGCTACCGCATGAACTCTGACCTGGCAGGCGAGATTACAAAAGAGTAATCTCGCAGGCTCTTTTTATTCTCCCCATAGTTTCTCTCTTCCATATCATTGGATAACATTTGCAAGTTTACAAAAACGGCAAAACAGTACGAATATTAACAATTTAGGTACATATATAAAATAATCAAGAAAATAAAGTTGATTATTTTACACCTATAATAATATATTCCGTACCTTTGTTGCATTAAACGGTCAATAAATATATATGATATTATCATATAATATAACATTGACGCCTAATCTACACTAATTATGGAAGGTGAAAATTTAAACCTATCTCACATTCTTCCCACTATACTATTGGGAGGAATTCTTGTTCTATCAGGCTGCAACGATAATAACGGCGTCTACAACCCTGACCGTATTCAAGAGGAAGCCCAAGCAGACTTCCCGGTAAAAAACATTGATCCAAACCAGACATGGGAAACAAGTGCAGTGTGTAATGCATCCGTCTCTGTCAATGAAGACAACAAGAATACTTATACAATCAAGGTATATACGGCAAATCCGTATTATGTCGATGGCGACGCCACACTGCTTGCCCAAACCACCGTAACGGATGGTCAAATCGTGAATTTTAAATTCGACGTACCGGCTGCTCTACAGTATCTATATGTGATGAAAATAAACAGTAAAGGATACAGTTCTGCAATACCCGTAGCGGTTAAAAACAAGACAGTTAAAGTGACGTTCGGAGAAGGCGGTGGAACAACACGGGCAATAAGCGGCAAAGGCTCCATTCAAGGAAGCGGCATCAACCTCTCTAATCCCCCGAGAGATCTGCCGGAAGGAAGTATCAAGTTATCCACATTGAACAACCAATGGACTGATGTAACCGAAAACGGCAACTACATAGTCACTTCAGACATAACAGAAGTAAATATCGGTAAACCGGTTCATCTATATATAGAAGGAAATGTTACATTATCCAAACTATATATCCAGAAGCCATGGGATGCCCCTGTCGGATTAGCCAAGATATACCTTTTACCCCACTCCAAGCTTACGCTCATTGCTGATAAAAATAAAGCGATAAACAACGTATCAGGAGAGTCCGAGACCATAAGAGCTTTCAGTATGGAATCGGGATATGAAATCGGAATTACCAGAGAAGCTGAATTGATTTGCGAAAATGCAATTATCTTTAACGCAAACACAAATATCAACAATCGCGGAAAGATCAGCGCCACTCACCTGGAATTCAACAACAACTCCCAGCTACTCAATAATGGAGAAGTTGCTCTTACCAATCTTTTCAGTTGTGAAAATGGAAGGACTGTAATCGAAAACAATTATCATATCACAGCAGGGTCATTCCATCTGGCAGGCAGCTCCGCTTTCTATAACGAGACTCTTGGTGAAGTTATGATCAACGGGCTTTCAAATATCGATAGTAACTCCTCCACGTGGTATAACGACGGTCTCTTCCATACAACCAATATCACCTTCAACGCATCCTCTCCCAACTGGATTAACAAATGCCGTCTGTATGTAGATGAAAAATTCACTTACGATGTCAGCAACAACAACGACGGGCTCATCATGGATGCGGGTTCCTACGTCCAGTGCGGCACATTCTATGCAGACCAAGCCAACATCAGAATGGGTAACAAATCTTTCTTCAACGTAATAGGAGAAGCCAGATTTAATCATAACCCGATAGGATTTGTCACCACAGGCGATGATTATGCCCTCCTAAAAATGGGAAGTGCGGTCCAAGAAGACCCGATGCAAGGATTTTCCATAACCTATGACGGAAAGCTTTATGTGGCCTGCAGCAAGCATTTTGCACAGGGAAACGACGGTTCTCCCGAGCGCCCGTTAATCAGTATAAAGAACGGAGCCGAAATGACCAAGTCCGACAAATCTGATATCATCATAGAACATTCACATTGCAACCCCGGTTACAAACCGAATCTTGACGATAAAGATAATGAAGACAAACTTCAGACATACGCCTATGCATTTGAAGATATGGCAAAAGGCGTAGGAGACTACGACTTCAACGACGTAGTGCTCTACGTCACCGTACCCTACAACAAAGACGGTAAAAAAGTGATAGACGTAACGCTGAAAGCAGCCGGAGCCTCCAAGCAACTGGCAGTACTCTTCAACAACAAGACAATATTCGGGAATGTGCATGAAGCTCTAGGAGTTCCGACAGGTACCCTCGTAAACACAGGGCAAGCAACAGGAACCGCAAAGACCGAAACCATCGAAGTGGGAAGTGACTTCAACCTGACAACTAATGGAGATTTCTATATCTCCGACGGAAAAAGCAGTATACATATTCCCAACTTCACCACCGGCTTCATGAAAGGAAATGTTCCTTATGCCCTTCGCATAGCCAACGTCGACTGGAAATGGCCGAAAGAAAAAATCAGCATAGCCGAAGCTTATACAAACTTTGAAAAATGGGCGCAAGACACTTCGGCCGAACTTACCTGGTATAAGATATACGACAGCAATAAAGTGATGAATTAACTGCCATAATTATGGTAATCCCATAAAAGATTTCTTCCAAATATATGACATAAGCCCGATGGATAGATAAATCAACTCTATACCACCGGGCTTGTTGGCAAAAAAACACTTTAAAGGCCGAGTAACAAGCGGTAGAACCGACAATCGCCCTTAAATAGTTTAAAAAAGTTAACAAATATACTTTTATCCCACTTCATCAGATATTATTCACCTAAATAAACGTATTTTTGCTTGTTATCAAATCAAAGAAATATAGCGATGAAAAGAAACTTAAGATTAATTCACTGCATACCGTTCGCAATGTTTGTTACAGGTATGTTTTTTCATAGCTGTAAAGACGATGTCTTTAATGCGGAAAAGGTAAAAGCAACCTATCAAAACAAGTTCCCGGTAAAAGACATCGATCCCAATATGGATTGGAAAATGACACGCCAAGTAGCAGTTGACATTTCTGTCCACGAAGACTACGGAGTGAATTATACTGTTGAAATATTTGACCATAACCCATTTGCAACGGATACGATAATCCATTTACTTGCCAAAGGTACAGCCAATCAAGATTTGCCATTCACCACAACAATCGATTGTCCCTCGATCATTTCCACCCTATACGTTACACGTGTAGATCCGGCCGGACGACGTACCATGAAACCGGTATATATATCCAATGACAAACTAATCACCTCTTTCGGCAGCAAACCAATAACGACCCGTGCCGCATCGCCCCAAAGCAAAGAAGTAACTTTGCAAACGATGACACGCCCTTATACCGACCGGGAAATAGCAGACATGCTATCAAAAGCGACAGAATATACCGGACAAGATATGGATGTAAACCTCACCCAACATACTCTATACAAAATAACAGGACAATATAAAGGCGGCATCAACCATGCCGGTACCCTTACCCCCAATGCCGGTACGATAAAACTGATCGTAGCCCCCGGCGCAGAATGGGAAATACCTTCCCTACAAACCATCAATCAAGGTCTGGAAATAATAGTTGCGTCCCAAGGAAAAATAGAATTGAAAGCCGGTAGTCAACAGAAACCGTCATTAAAATTCACCAATACCTCATCGCTCGTTGTCTTAGGAACCGCTTACCAGGAAGATGAAGATGATGATGAAGAAGACCTCCGAGGTAAGATATCAGGTAACGGTTGGATTGAGTTTTCCAACGGAGGCATCCACTATAATGCCGGAGATATTGATATAGACGGAATTAACAATAATGGCGGTACTTTCTTTAATTATGGCGAAACAGATGTAGAAGAATTGATAGGATCTTCTACCGGAAGCCTGTACGTCAATCATGGCGACCTGGAAGCCGACAAGATCGGTGCAGATGAGAGTACAGGGCCGAAACTGGAAAACAGCTGTAAAATAAAGGTAGAAACACATTTATCCAGTACAGGTATCAAGATGGGAACAGGTGCGCAGATTAAATGTAAACATCTATATGCGTATGGTTATATCGACCTCAGTGAAAACTCCATGATCAAGGTAGAGAACAACACCAAATTTTACAACTGTAACATTACAGGCCCTACTGCAGACAAAAGCTATGCCTTGCTGAAACTGAAAACCATATCGGAAGCCAGTTGGAAAGGTACCTATGGAATAGAAGGTACCTATGGAATAGAATGTACGGCAGGTTATCTCATTAACAATATATATTGTGAATACAAAGCCGAAAACTCCAGCTGGGATTTCACCAATTGCTACTTAAACGGAAAAGCCGGCGGCAATGGTCGGAAAGGTAATGGCAATGCAGTTCTATGCCGAGAAGGCGAAGCTCCCGCCTATATTCCCGCCGGAAGATGTACCGGTGAAGGAAATACTCCGGATGAAGGAGGAGAAGATATCCCCGCTCCCCCCATCACCCACACCTATGTTTTCGAAGACAACTTCCCATTGGTCGGAGACTATGACTTTAACGATGTTGTACTAGATGCGCAACTGTTCTACGACCGCGAAGGCGACGATGAAACGGATGTCAACAATAAGATAAAGAAAGTAAAAATATACGTCACGCTTGCAGCAGTAGGCGCCAGCAAGGAACTGGGAGCCGGCCTGCGCATTATCGGTCTTCACGAAGCCGACATCAAAGAACTGAAATGCAAAGGCAATGCCGACAGGCAATACTTCAGTACACTCAGCGGTTCATTCTTTGCCAACGGCTACAACAACATCAGCGACGGCCACCGTTATACAGACAGCAACGAGGGGATTGTCATCCCCCTCTTCGGTGATGCCCACAAAGCCATTCTCGGTCAAAGCGCGCTGACTTCACGTCTCTTTGTCAACACATTGACCGAAGGCATTAGCCACACCGATCTAAAGACCTACGAAATAGAGATAGAGCTACACAAGGACCGGCAAACCACTACCCCGTATGTCACCTTAGACGACCTCGATTTTTTTATCGGTTATCGCTATAAGAATATGGAACAACGCATGGAAGTTCACCTCTATGAGTTCTGGCAACTCACCGCCACAGGCCATCCCAAATATGGCCCTACCCCCGGTGGAACCATGCAGACTGCCAACCTCGACCTTGCAGGTAACAACACATGGGCCATCTGTGTACCCAACTTCAGTTACCCTAAAGAATATATCAATATCAGCGATCGAGAAAACAAAGATGATTGCGCATATCCCCTATTTATCGGCTGGGCATGCGACCGCAATACCAATCAAGACTGGTATATGCGTCCTAACAAAAAAAATATATATAGGTAATATACAGGAATAAGTGAATATATCAAAAAAACAAAAACAATATAATGAAAAAAAAGATATTATTAGTGGACGATAAAGCCACTATTGGAAAAGTACTCAATATCTATTTGATCAAGGATTTCGATGTAATATATCATGAAAATGTGATAAAAGCCATTCAATGGTTAAATGAAGGCAACTATCCCGACCTCATTATATCCGATATCCGTATGCCATACATGACAGGAAAAGAATTCCTTATGTTTTTAAAAAAGAACGAACTGTATAAAAACATACCGATCATCATGCTCTCCAGTGAAGAAAGCACCACAGAACGGATTGAATTACTCCAAGCCGGAGCGATAGATTATATTCTCAAACCCTTCAACCCCTTGGAATTAAAAGTACGTATCATGAAACTTTTCTAAACAAAACTTAAAGGACAAGAAATGTTATACTACATCTATATAGGAAATAATAAAATCATCATCGATCACTTAAGTAAAGTCACCGGAGGTATGTTTATTGCCGTTTCCAGCAGTCATAAAGCTGCCAAAGTCATAGATGGAATTCGTGAACGATATAACACTTCTATCCTCTACGAGCAAACCGACTCACAAAAAGACTGTCTCGAAATAACATATCTCCACAAAAGATTTCCGAGAGTATATATCACCCTCATAACCGAAGAACTACTTGCAGAAGACCGGCAACTCTATCTGCAAGCAGGTGTCAACAATACTTTGCCTCCTCAGGCCGATGAAGAAAGTATCCAATTCATGAATAAATTCCTGCAAATACGCAAAACACACAAAATGCGGGAATTCAGCGATGCCCACCGTAAAAAGCTAAACACATTTCACCTTCCTTTATGGAAGCGCTTGTTCGACATCTTCTTTGCCATGGGCGCCATTGTGGTACTCTCCCCCTTATTGATAGGTACTGCCATTGCCATCCGCCTCGAAAGTAAAGGAAAAGTTATATACAAATCCCAGCGGGTAGGCAGCAACTACCAAATATTCAACTTCCTGAAATTCCGTTCCATGTTTACCAATGCAGACAAACGTTTGAAGGAATTGAACGCCCTCAACCAGTACAAAATGGAAGAAGAAACAGGCAACGACACCCCTGAAATCCTTTTTGACGAACTAACCGGAAATCTGGAGGAAGAAGGCAACCTGCTGATCTCGGATGATTTCGTAATCTCCGAAGAAGACTATCTCAAGCAAAAAGCCCAGGAAACCCAAAATACATTCGTCAAGATAGAGAACGACCCACGCGTCACCCGCGTAGGCCGTTTCATCCGTAAATACAGCATCGACGAGCTGCCGCAACTCTTCAACATCCTGAAAGGTGACATGAGCATCGTGGGCAACCGCCCCCTCCCCCTTTACGAAGCGGAACTGCTGACCAGCGACGCATACATCGACCGCTTCATGGGTCCTGCCGGGCTCACCGGGCTGTGGCAGGTAGAGAAGCGCGGAGGTACTGGTAAAATGTCGGCTGAGGAACGGAAGCAACTCGACATAAAGTATGCCCGTGAATTCTCTTTCTGGCTGGATATGAAAATACTACTGAGAACATTTACGGCATTTGTGCAGAAAGAAAACGTATAAAAGAAACGCATTAATGATGAGTGATGAACAATAGATAAAAGTTGAACAACAAATGATAAGTAAATCACAATCATTTTATAATTTATAACCAGTAACATAATGAACAGTTTTTCTAAAATAATCGTATACAGCATAACTCTTTGGAGTCTTTTTGGTCTTCCTCTCCTCGTCTCGGCGCAACAGGAAATGACACGTGAAGAACGTATCAAAGCATTGGAAAAGTTAAAGTTACAAGATACAAAGTTAGAAGCAAATACCAGTGGCTTGATTGAGCAAAGTATGCCCTACGAAGTAGAGAAATTGGAACTTCCCCCTTTGTCCGTTTTCCTGGATGCAGTAACGGAAAACGCAACAGTGAAACGTGTACAATCACAAGTTGCACAAGTTCAAAACGAATATCGTTTGCAAAAACGTGATTGGTGGAATTATTTTCGCTTAAACGCAAACTATGCTTATGGACGTTTCAACACTCTCAATGAAAACAGTGAAACATTAGTTGACTGGTATCAAACAACAACTGTAGGTTCTCGCCACACATTTAATGTAGGAGCAAGTTTCAGTGTTGGATTAGGAGATTTATTTAATAGGCGCATTAAACTTAAAAAATACAAATACGATATTGAACAGTTGCAATATACCCAAGATGAAGTAATGGAGGAACGTCGTCTCAGGGTGCTTGAAGCATACAATGCGGTAACCGAACAACTTGCCACTATTAAGGCTAAGGCTGAAACGGCAGCGCTATATAATGCGCAGATGAAGATTTCCGAATACAATTTTATACAAGGAAAAATGGACATTACTTCATTATCTATGGAACGTGCACGTCGTACTGGTGCTGTCACAGCTTACGAACAAGCCCGAGTTATGCTACACAACTCAATCATTTTATTAGAAATGTTGACTAATGTCAAAGTTATTAAAGATAATTTGTAACAGAATACACACATGGATATAGCTCAATTCATAGCTCAGTTTCTTTATCGTATCCGTTATTGGTTACTATGGGGAACCTTAATTATCACAGGCATTGTAATTTATATTACCCAATTTCTACCTTTTAGTTATACAGTAGAAGGTAGTTTATATGCTGGAATTACAAACTCTACATCCATTGACGGAAGTGCAGTCAACGGATTTACCGTTAACAGTACATTTGATAACCTGATAAGTATAGCAAAATCACGGGGAACACTTGAAAAAGTGTCTATCCGCCTGTTAGCCAATGCACTTACTTATGGTGAAGAATGGAAAGATAATCACTACATTCAAGCTAAAAATTATCGTAAATTACTCCAAATGACCCCTAAGGAAGTTTTAGCCTTGGTAGATCATAAAAACTTAGACAAGACCGTTGAAAAACTAACTTCTTATCGCAAAGAGACAGAAAATAACTTTGTCTACATGATGTTCAATCGTCCTGTAGCCTTTTACAGCGCAAAAGCCCTTGAGGAAATTATTGTAAAACGTGCCGGTTCCAGTGATATTCTCAACATATCATATACCTCATCCGATCCGGGCATGACTCAACAGACCATTGAAATTTTAATAGATGAACTCATTAAAGCTTACGAAGTATTACGTTTCAAGTCGACATTAGATGTTATTGCCTATTTTAAAGAACAAGTAAGGCTCGCCAAAATAGAACTCAAAAAAGAGGAAGATGATTTGATGAACTATTGCGTACAAGAACAAGTCATCAATTATGGAGAAGAGACTAAAGCTTTGGCAAATACCCGATATAATGTAGAAGACCGTCTGGAAGAGGTTACACGTAACTATGAGAGTGCCGTACAACTCCGTTCCATGCTCGATAAGGAGATGGATATCCGTGCAAAAATGATTCGTAACAACAGCCAACTATTGCAAAAGTTGGAAAAGGTAAGTAACCTGAACCAGGAAATTATGGAGCAAGAAATCTTCATATCCGATAAAGTTCAAAAAGACAATGAAAAACTAAAAAAGAATAAACAAGAACTTCGTAAAACGGAAGAAGAAATAAATTCTATTTCCGATAACCTCAATGAGTATGGAATTTCGAAAGAGGGAATCTCCATTCAAAATATGGTAGACGAATGGCTTGCTGCCCTTATCAATGAAGCCAAAGCCAAAGCCGAGTTGAAAGTCATCAAAAATAGACAAGAAGACATATTCAAACAATACGGACACATGTCCCCCATCGGAACTCAAGTCAACCGTAAGCAGCGTGCCATAGGCATTGCCGAGGATAATTACCGGACTCAACTAAACGGTTTGGCAAGTGCTAACCTCCGTCTGAAAAACATAGAAATGAGTACCAGTAACCTACAAGTTATTGCCGCTCCCACCTATCCACTCACCGACAATGGCCGCAGACGTGCAATATATGTATTGGTTGCTTTCATCGGAAGCGTATTCTTCATTATAGGTTATTTCCTGATAATAGAGCTGTTAGACCGCACGCTACGAGATCCCATCAGGAGTAAGCGTCTCAGCGGTCTCTCCGTCATCGCAGCATTCAATGGTACCAGTAACCTAAAATTTCGTGGTTTCCTGAAATTGTGTAATCGCCTGGCCGCCGCCTATAGTTGCCGAAGATTTAACAATTTTCTGCAATCCAGCCGACCTACTGTCATCAATCTACTCAGTATGGAAAAAGGAGAAGGTAAATCTTTCCTTAGTAAATATTTCGCTGCTTACTGGGAATTGGAAGGTATGAATGTACGTATCGTGAAGTATGGAGAAGATTTCACTACCGACAACGTTTCTTATGTAAATGCTCGCCAACTCTCCGACTTCTGGAAACTCAACGAAGCAGAAATAGAGCCAGACATTATTCTGGTAGAATATCCAGCCGCCAGTACTTCAAGTATTCCGTTGCCGGTACTCCAAAAGGCAGATCTCAATCTTATGGTTGCCAACGCCTGTCGTTTGTGGAGTTACGATGACGTCTCTCGGATGAAGCCGTTCAAAGAAGCCCTTGCCTCCGTACCTTTCTACCTTTATCTAAACAATGCCGATCGTGAAGTGGTAGAAATGTTTACTGGTGATTTGCCGCCCAAAACCCCAGTTCATTCATTCTTCAGCCGCATTGCCCAGTTAGGTTTAACCTCTAAAAGCGCAGCTGTAAAATAACAACTTGAATAAAGATTATCAGATGAGATGCTAACATTTACAGAGAACTATAAAGAAATTCTATCGCCTAAGATGGTTACAATCCTACTACTCATAGCAGGATTGTGCGGTATCGTTTTTTTTGTACTTTCTCAAAACTGGGTTGCTCTAGTAAGTGTCTGTACCACTCCCCTTTTTATTCTTTTATTTGTGTACAGCACCAAATATCCCATTATAAGTTTTACCCTATATGCAGCAACAGCCTACTTTTTCGGAGCTCTTGACCGTTATACAGATATCGAAGGAATTAGTATTGTATTGGATGTAACCCTGTTCTATACTCTGATCACATTAATTCTTAATTATATCTCACATACAAACTCAAAAATCCATTTTAGAAATATAGCTAACACGCTTACAATAAGCTACCTATTTTGGATGGTGTTTATTATTTTACAACTTATCAATCAAGGAACTGATTTACAAAAAATAACGACCAGTTCCCGTAGTTGGTTTTTAGGTATTCCCATTTTATATATTTTGGCCTCTCTATTGCTGGACAGTCCTAAACGTTTACGTAACGCTCTCATCACACTAGGTATTTTTACCATTATAGCATTCGGTAAATTATTGTGGCAGAAATACCGTTGGTTCGATACAGCCGAAACAGCCTGGCTCTTGGAAGGTAGTTGGCACACACATTTATTAAGTACCGGCATACGTTATTTCTCCCTATTCAGTGACGCCGGAAATTTTGGCGCAATCATGGGAATGACCACTACCGTATATTCCATTCTATTTACCAAAACATCATCCCGGAAATTACGCAATTTCTATTTAGTCATTGCAATCATGGGATTTTTAGGCATGCTGATGTCAGGGACACGCGGTAGCGTGATGATCCCATTAGGAGGACTTCTGTTATACTGCTTGATTTGTCGTAACATAAAAGCCACTATAGTTACAGCTGTTAGTGGAATAACCATTTTTTGTTTTTTCTCTTTTACCGATATAGGTGAAAGTAATGCGATGATACGTCGTATGCGTACAGCTTTCAGACCCACAGAAGACGCCTCGTTCAACGTACGCTTGGAAAATCAAGAGAAAATAGCCCGATATCTTGAAGAGCATCCTATGGGAGCAGGTATCGGGGGAAGTATTCTCACTACGATATGGGAGGGTGACAAATACCAGGACTACACCATTCCCCCCGACTCTTTCTATGTAGATATATGGACTCAAACAGGCTCTTTAGGTTTAGGACTCTATATACTGATCCTGTCGTGTATAACGCTCCGTTGTTGCTACATCATCATGTTCCGTATCCACAATCCGGAGTTGCGGAATACATTTGCCGCCCTACTTTGCGGTGTCTTCGGATTATTCTTAAATGGATACGTAGGACGAGGTATGGGATTTCAACCCGGGGTCAGCATAATAGGTATATTTCTGGCATTTATACTGAATGGTCCCTATATAGAACAACAAATTACGAAAAATAAATAATAATATGAACGATTTTTTTTCCATATTTAATCCCGAATGGTGGATAAACGAGAACAATAATGCCTTGCAAATGGCAGATGCTATCTTATTCCTATTATTGGCAATACCGGTAGTTTATCTTTTCATCTACGCACTAGCATCTCTAAAGAAATATAAAAATCCCTATCCCCCTGCTAATAAGTCCCACCGTTTTTTGGTGCTATTTGTCGTATTGCGTAACGGGAAAGAAGTTATCGAATCCATTAATCATTTTTTGGATACACAAATATACCCACGTGAAAAATACGATATAGCCGTAGCCGCAACACAACTCCCAGAAGACGATCTGGTAGCTTTACTACAAATGCCCGTTAACATTGTTGTACCCGACAAGGAATATTGCACCAAAATCTATGCCATCCAGCAGGTCATGGAGCGTTATTCTCCTCAAGAATACGATGCAATCACCATATTCAATTCAGACAATAAAGTAGTACCCAATGCGCTCCAACTTTTCAACAACGCATACTATTCCGGTTGCGATGCCATCCAAGCCCACCGTATGACGGAGAACCTCACCAGCAGCGTGGCTGTACTGAGTGCCGCCAGTGAAGAAATAAATAATCATCTATTCCGTAAAGCTCATACGACATTAGGATTTTCATCCGCACTGATAGGATCGGGTATGATGTTTGATTTTGAAATGTTCCATCGCCTAACTCCCCGTTTGACCGGAAGTGACCTGACAAAAGCGATGGAAATGGAACTATTGCGAGAAAACATTTACACTGAATATATGGAAGAGGTAGTATGCTATTGTAAAAAAACAGAAGATACCTCCGGTTACAGCAAGGAACGCCAACGTTGGTTGAAAGCACAATACAAAAGTTTTCTGATTGCCATAACCCAATTTCCTTTCGCCTTTCTGCAAGGTAAGTGGGATCTATGCGAAAAACTGTTCCAATGGCTCATGCCCTCACGTTTACTACTTATTGCTTACATTGTATTGTGCGCACTTGCCATGACTATGCTTGATTGGACACTTTGTCTGAAATGGTATGTTTTGTTAGGTATCCTCTTCCTTTCATACTTGCTGGCATTACCCGAAGGTGAAATCAACCATCGTTTCCGCAAAGCATTCTGGACATTACCATTGCTAATTTTCACCTCCGCGTTCAGCCACTTCAAACATACGTCAAGAAAAACAAGAGAAAGATGAAAATAGGCATCGAAGCGCAACGGATATTCCGTCCGGATAAGCATGGAATGGATTTTGTCATTCTAGAGGTATTACGTCGATTGCAACGCCAAAAAGGTAAACATGAATATTTTGTATTTACTGCTCCCGGAGAAGACCGTTGCCTTACGAGTGCCAGACAAATGCACATAGTAGAAATACATTGCCCCACCTACCTCTTATGGGAACAATGGGCATTACCTCACGCCGTACGTAAATACAAGGTTGAAGTATTACACTGTACATCCAATACAGCTCCACTACGTTGCTCCGTACCACTGATACTGACCCTGCACGATATTATTTTCCTGCAAAACCAAAAACCTCTGGGAATGTCACTTTATCAACAAATGGGTTGGTACTACCGCCGTTGGAACGTTCCCCACATCATTAACCACTGCCAACATATTATCACGGTTTCTAAAACCGAACAAAATAATATTCTAAAACGCTTTTCCCAGATAAAAGATAACCTCCATGTGATATACAATGGTTATAGTGATTGTTATCGTCCCATAACTGACGCTTATTCCATTACCCGTCAATATTTATCAGACTCAACATATCTTCTTTTTCTAGGCAATACTGATCCGCGAAAAAATCTGGATGGTATATTATATGCCTACAATGAATATCTCAATCGTTCAAAACGAAGATTAAAACTTATTATCACCGGGGTGACTCAAGAGCATGTGGAAAATCGTTTAAGTAAACTAAATATCGAAATATGCGCTTCCAACCTCATTTATACAGGATATATTGCAAGTTCCGATTTACCGGCTTTGTATAATGGAGCTTTCGCCTTTCTCTGTCCTTCTTTGCTCGAAGGTTTCGGTATACCCGTACTCGAATCCATGGCCTGCGGTACTCCGGTTATTACCAGTAATTGCTCCTCCTTGCCTGAAGTAGCAGGCAAGGACAGTATACTCATCAACCCTTATATCCCATGCGAAATCACCGACGCCCTGATACGCTTGGAAGAAGATCCAGAATGGTATCAGCAACAAGTGAACTACGGCCTGGAACGAGTAAAACAATTTTCATGGGAACATACAGCCAATGAATACCTGAAAATCTACGAACAGTTACATCCTCAAAACTCTTAAGATATAGCCATGAGAGACTTCATCATCACCAGCCTGCAACCCTGGGACATCGAGATAGGCAGTACGATAAAGAATACAGCCCTTGAAATCTCCAAACAGCACCGGGTGTTGTACATCAGCCCCCCCCTAAATCTGATAACCCGCCTGAAACGGAGAGGTAAAGAAAGTACGGCCTATCGCCGTCGCATAGACGTCATCCGTGGAAAAGTCTCCCCGATAAGGCGGATCAATGAAAACCTGTGGGTATCGGACTGCCCTTTCACACTATTGTCTATCAACAAACTACCCGCCGCGCTATTCGATTTTTTCAACCGGAAGAACAACAGGAAACTGGGAAAATGGATTGTGGAGCAAGCCTCCGGACTCGGATTTAAAGAGTACATACACCTGATAGACACCGACCTCTACCGCAGCCGTTACCTGAAGGAATACATCCGCCCCGCCATCAGCATCTACTACCGCCGCGACTACATCATCGGTTTCCCCTATTGGCGCAAACACGGCCCGCGCTGTGAAGAAGCCCTGGTACGCCAGTCGGATATAGTGCTTGCCAACTCCAGCTACTTTGCCGGACAACTCCGCCCGTGGAATTCCCGTACCTGCGTACTGAATACGGGGGTGAATCTTGATCTATACAATCCCCGCCGCCCCTGGGAACAGCCGGAAGACCTGAAAAACATCCCCTCACCGGTGATAGGATATACCGGAGCCATTATCGAAAGCCGTCTGGACAGCAGCCTGTTATACGAAACAGCCAGCCAACTGCCCCAATACAGCTTCGTCTTTGTGGGCCCCGAAGACAGGCACTTCGAACAGCACCCGCTACACCGGCTGAAGAACGTATACTTCACCGGCCGTAAGGAAGTGGAACAGTTACCCCAATACATACGATATTTCGATGTCTGCATCAATCCGCAAGTTCTCAACCCGATAACAGACGGTAACTATCCGTTGAAAATAGACGAGTATCTCGCCATGGGCAAACCTGTGGTAGCCACCTCCACCCACACCATGCGCGATGTCTTCGCAGACTACACGTACCTGGCCGGTTCTACGCCCCTGGCATGGGTGGACGCGCTACATACCGCCGTGACAGAAGCTACCGATGCCCCCCTGCGTGAAAAGCGCATCGCCTTTGCGCAGACACACAGCTGGGAAAATAGCGTCAAGAAAATATACGAAACGATCAAAGAATACGAACACACCCAGACTTTATCACAAAAAATGACAGAATGAGTCATAATATCCATAAAAGTACAACTTTCGCAATATTTTTTCAACAAACATGATATGATAAAAAATGTATTCAGACTCTTTGTATTGAAAACGAAGAGAAACATCGCCTAAATACTTTAGTTTTATAACATTAAAACTTATTGAGCATGAAAAAATCTGTCTGGAGTACAATCTTGAAGTTTGTCATCACCATTGCAACCGTCATACTCAGTGTATAGTATAAAAGCGATAACAGTCTGATTATAGGTAGAATATTCTTAACCGTATCTCTTAATGATGAAAAACACACTCTCTCTTTTTTATCGTTAAAACCCTCAGAAATGTATCCAACGACGAATTATCTGCTTTAGTTGTACGGCTACCATTACCCGTATCACTCCTAACTTACCAAACATGGGTAATGCAAAAAAAACACGAAAGAAAAGATATTTCAAAGTCCGCTTTCCCGCTTTCTTTCGCGGTGAAAGACATGAACAGGTTAGCAATTCACGCAACAACTCATTCTTGCATATTTTTGACAACAGAGGTGTACAACCAATCCTATAAGCATGATAAACACTCATCTGCATGATATCCACCAACAAGTTACGGTAAAAACTTTCATTAGCCAATCCACTGATATATGCTGACTTCAATTTCTGTACATCGACATACTGGCGGGCAATTTTTTCCGAATAACCCTTAGCTGCCGAAATACCAGATACTGATTGAGGATTGTACGTGTAAAACAAAGTACATTCCGGTATCAATCTGCAAGAAGCGGCATTGATGATGACTTGGTACGTAAACCAAGGGTCCTCATTAAGGTGTCCCTCCTTGCAGCAGATGTGATAACGTTTAAGGAACTCCAATGAATAAAGTTTGTTCCAAGTAGCTACAAAAATCTCCTTTTCTTGCCCATAGCGATAACGAGCTACCGGGTGGCGTTCTCCTTCTATCAACGTATCGGTATACTGGCATCCTGGATATTGTTTACCCTCCATATCTATGCGTACAAAAGAACCTGCCACAAAATCCACCGGATACCGGAACATGTAACCATACAGAGTTTCTATGCAATCCGGAGTTATCAGATCGTCACAATCCATAGTAAAGAGATAATCACCTGTAGCATATTCCAAAATAGTATTACGAGCCGCTCCAATTCCCCTATTCCTTCCTTGGTCAATAATTCGTACGGCACTCCTCCGCGGATGTTCCGCTACCACTCGTTTTACAATGTCCATACTGTTACCTTTATCGTCTACAAATACATACTCGATATTAGGGTACGTCTGATTTAAGACAGACAACAAAGTCCGTTCTATCAGTCCGGCAGCATTATAAATAGGAATTCCCAAAGTAATAAGAGGTAATTTTTTTCCCATAACCCTCAATAAATTTTAGCGAACAATCCAGCAAACGTACCTTTCCATATGGAAGAAATCATATTCCAATTGCCCTTGCCCACATAGTTCAGCATTTTATAGGGAGCAGATATTACAACGAGGTATAGGCAAGACAAAAAACAGGAAACACCTTTATTATTCCTTCTGGCGAATATGATACGACTCCGTGTCAGATAGTAGTTACGAAGAGGAGTCTTTGACTTTATGGTCATGCTCTCTTTGTGGTAAACATTCGACGAAGGTTCATAAAACAATTTATATCCCGCTTCACGAAAACGACGACTCCAATCGAATTCTTCATAGAAAAGGAAATATGTTTCAGCCATCAACCCCACTTTTTCGATAGCTTCCCGGCGAAACATCATGGCTCCTCCATGCAATACTTCAGTCGGCACAGGTCTGAGAAAATTTTCCCTACGTGCCGGATCAAACAGTTCGGTAGTGTGGCGTAGTGTAATGCGCGTCATATCATGATAACCATAATATTGTATCTGCCCCGGTTTATACAAGAAATGGATGCAGGGAGAAACCCCGGCATAATCTCCCTCTTGCAAGCTATGAACCAACGGTGCCAAAAAAGAAGATTTTATCAGCATATCATTGTTCAGAAAGAGAATATAATTTCCACTAGCATACCGATAGCCCAAATTATTTCCACCGGCAAACCCTAAATTCCTATCACTCGCCACAACTTGTATGTCTGGAAATGCATTACGCAAACGCTGTACATCATCTCCTTTTGACGCATTGTCCACCACAATTACTTCATAAGGATAAGTCTCGTATCGCTTTAGGGAATCTATCAATTCACAGGTATCCTGCCAGCCGTTATAGTTTATCGTAATAATTGAAACCACACCTCTCTACTTTTATTTTTTACCGGCCCTCTGAAAATAGGAACAAAACCTAACTTAAAAAGGAAACGCATATATATATCATAAACAGTAAAATAACGAAAGCGAAGAAGAATCTTTCCCAAACGGTCACTTTTACACACCGGATAATAACACCGGCACATTATTTCATAATTAGTAACTATCAGTTTCTTGAGATTATCCAATCGCATTTTTCCAGACACTTTTTTTCTATGATAGAATTGATAATCAGTCTTCAATGCTCTTTGAAAACATTTCATCATAGCATTGATGATATGAGGAATTACAGATGATGACAAATTGAAAACTGACATTAAAGCTTGTACACGCTTCTGGTATTCCATAAAGCAAAGATATTCCATTTCAAAAGGATGAAGCACAGCCGAAAGAGAAGATGGATACTTTACATATGCATAATCTTGCGCATTACCTATAACCAAAAAATCGGCATGCAACAAATAATCATACATAAAAAGAAGATCTTCACAAAAGGATATACGTTCATCGAAATGTATATCATAAGTTTCCAATAAACTCCTATTATAGAGTTTTGAAACAGAAAAACCACATTCTCCCAAATCAAACTTCTCAATCATCTTTCCGATATCGGCTCTATCAGTAGAAAACGTATATTGGAAAAACTTATCTTCACCCCATCTTTTCCCATCCGGACTATACGATTGAAAGCCTTGTACAACCAATCCGCTCCTATCATCTTTGGGAACAAGCTCTAAAAGATGTAACAAATAATCAGGCATTACCCAATCATCCGCATCAACAAATACAACGTATTTTCCTTGGGAACATGCTATTCCTTTATTACGAGCCGCACTAACCCCCAAATTATACTGATGAATGGCTTTTATTCTTTTATCTTTTTTACACCATTCATCGCACAGTTTTCCGGAAGCATCCATACTTCCGTCGTTCACCAATATAAGCTCAAAATCCATAAAAGACTGTTTCAAAACACTTTCAACGCATCTTGAGAGTAAATCTTCTTTATTAAATATCGGAATAATAACTGATATTAAAGGAAAATCATCCATACATAAGTCTTTTAATCATACAAAGATACGATAAATTGTATACCTTTGTAGCATTAAGAAATAAAAAACTATGCCGCAAGAGTCACGTGTAAAAAAATCTCTTCTAAATGCCCGGATTAACCTGATATTCTATTTCTTAAGCCTGGTATTCGCTTTCTTCTCCAGAAAGACCTATCTTGACATGCTAGGAGATGACTTCATGGGACTTACAGGAACATTACAAAACTTATTAAGCTTCCTCAATCTGGCAGAGTTAGGAATAGGAAGTGCTATCGGATATGTGCTTTACAAACCTCTATATACCCAAAACCATGAAAAAATCAATGAGATAATATCTGTATTCGGATATATTTATCGCCAAATAGGATTTATCATCCTTGGTGGCGGTATTATTATGGGAGGATGTCTACCCTTCATTTTTCCAAACTCAATCTTTCCACTTGGAGTTACTTTCTTTGCATTCTCTTCTTATTTATTTACTTCACTCATCAGTTACTTCATCAACTATAAACAGACCTTACTTAGCGCCGATCAAAAAAATTATGTAGTAACCGCTTATTTTCAAAGCGCTGTTTTGATAAAAACCATCCTTCAAATAGCATGCGCTTACTATACAAGAAATTTCTACTTATGGATATCCATGGAAGTTTTATTAGGTATAACCTACTCTCTTATTTTGAACTGGAAAATCAAACAAGTGTATCCATGGCTAAAGAGTGAAATACGGTTAGGAAGAAAAATCTTCCGAAAATATCCGGAAGTAATAACCTATACAAAACAAATTTTTATCCACAAGATGGGTAGCTTTGTACAATCTCAAACCGTACCTTTTCTAATCTATGCATTCGTTTCGTTAAAAATTGTCGCCTTTTACGGTAACTACACCATTATTGTGGACAAAGTAGCACAATTTGTCAATAATCTATTGGGAAGTACCAGCGCAGGAGTAGGAAATCTCATTGCAGAGGGTAATACACAAAAAATAAAGCAAGTCTTTTGGGAATTATTAGGAATCCGTTTTTTTATAGCAGGGATCATCTCTTTTGCACTATTTCATCTCACAGAACCTTTTATATCCCTATGGATAGGCAAAGAATACATATTATCTACCCATATACTCTTTTTAATAATCCTCAATACTTTCATTGGATACACCCGGGGAGCAACTGATCAATTTCTCTATGGATATGGATTATTCTCGGACACATGGGCACCCATAACAGAGATTTGTATAAATCTTACTGTCGCCATTATAGGTGGCTATTTATGGGGGTTACCCGGAGTATTGTTAGGAGGTATAACCAGCTTAATTATCATTATAACTTTTTGGAAACCTTATTTTTTATTCAAAGCGGGATTTAAAACTTCTATCTGGATATATTGGTGGAAATATCTTACTCATTTATTCCTAATCTTATTGCCCGGTTTCGCCTGTCATATAATTATCCTACCTAAATATTTCCGTCCGGAAACGTCATTCTTACAATGGATTTTGTATGCCGTATGTATCTGTATAACATATGCTCTACTGACTTATCTCCTTCTCTACCTTTTTACACAAGGTATACGTGATTTTACACATAGGATCATTAAAAGGAAATAGACTACTACAGTCTTATCCATTCATCGGGAACTACATCATCGTGTTCAAAGTAATACCACCATTTACGAGGAGCTATCACTTTCTTATCAGGATTGGCATTCAAAAATGCTCCCCACCAACTAAATGTAGAATTGGCAATTATATTATGAGAGCATCTGCTCATCAGAAACATGTCTTGCCAGGAGTTGCTGTCTCGGTTTCCGTCTACAAAAACAATATTATCAGCTTTCAGATATTGTCGGACATATTCTATATCATCTGAAAATACAAAAAATACAGGTTTCTCCATATGCTCCTCCATATAAGAGACAGCACGCTGATAATAATCCATTGGACAACACAGTAATAAACCATCGTATTTTCCCGAAGCATAGTCTCCTCTACGTACATGTATACTCACACTATTTTTATATTCACTTATCCTCTTCAACATGGCCACCGAATAGGATGACATCATCTTCTCGTCGAAAGTAAAAGTTTTCAGTATTTCCGGTACAACGTGAGCAAAGTATTTTGGGCTTTGCCAAGTACCACGAAACAAACAATTTTCACCTTTATGTTCAAAAACATCCTCGTAATAGATGAAATTTTCTTTAGGACGGATTTCTCTAAACGGATATGTTATCAGCTTATAATGCGGTAATCCAGCTGCCCCTAGAAATTCTACGAAATGTACATAAATTTTCTGAAAAAAATTCAACCCTTCATAAGGTTTAACCTTAAACAGTTTTTCCAATTCGTAGCCTTGATGATCAAACCTTGATCTCTTATGAACAAAGAAACAACATCCTTCTTTGCTCCTGAAACGCAACTCGCAGAGAAATGCATATTGAAACATCACATTTCCTAATCCCCACGCAGGTATCACAATCTTCATAACATTATCTCTTTAAAACGGAGGACAAAACATTTTCTTAACTTTCAACCGAAACAAAAGAGTAAATAATCTGTCGTATATCCACACATAATTACTTTTTAATAAGAAACGTCCTAATTTATCTATCAAATAAGCCGGTATATAGTAGGAAGTCATATAGTCTAAAGAAACTGCCCTCAATAGTTTTAGATGTTCTCTTCTCTCAGTTCCAGAAACACTACTTAATACATGATAATCTGCTTTCAGCGCTCTACAAAGAGGTAAATATAATGCCTGAAACGGTGCTTCTATTTCACGGCTATTCAACCTATATTTCTTCGACAAACTGTTTATCATTTTATCGCACAGAACAAACGCATTGTATTCTGAATAAAAAGAACTTACTTTTCGAGATAACGTTCCAGCCCGAAGAATATAATGGTAATCTACACAATCACCTACAACAATATAATTACTATGTAATATAGAGTTCAATATGAACAATACATCTTCGAAATAACTGAGTTGAGGTTCAAACCGTAAATGATGTTCATTCAGAAAACTACGACTAAATAATTTAGCCCATGGACTAAACATTCCACCAAATTCTTTACTTTTGAGAAGAATTTTTATTTCCTCATTAAAATAACACCGGAACATGAAGTGCTTATTTTCTATATTTAGTCCGTTCCCATCGTTTTTTTCATACCCTTGCACAACAAAACCGTCTTCATTCCTTCCATCTGGTAATAATTGATATAAATGTAACAGATAATCGGGCTCTACATAATCATCAGGGTCACAAAATACGATATACCTTCCCTGTGCCTGCTCTATTCCTTCATTACGTGCAGAACTGACGCCTCCATTCTTCTTATGGAATACGCGAATACGCTTATCCCGTATCCCCCAAACATCACATAACTCCGGAGTACCATCGGTACTTCCGTCATCTATCAACAAAAGTTCAAAATCTGTAAAAGTCTGTCTCTGAAACGAATACAAGCAACCAGACAAGTATTTCTCTTGATTATATATGGGAAAGACAACTGATATTTCAGGCATGGTATTCATAACTCTAAATTTCGATAACCATTCTTCAACAAGCCAAGAGAAATTCTTATAGTATGTATTCTCCATTTCGCACGTTTCCATATTGAAGCCTTTGGTTTGAAACTTCTCCATGGAGAGAGTCGCAAATATTTATAGTATTCAAAGCACAATGGATTGTCACATGGGTATATCCATGGTTTCCAAGCACATGTATAGTGTATAATCACCCGTTCCTCTATTTCTTTGTCTATCTCTTTTAATAATTCTGGAGTATAATAAGGAAAAGGACGCATCAACGTATTCATCACATTCCAACGATAAGGAAGACGTAACCAACATTTATGAAACAGCAAGTTTAGTATATCTTGATCGTGCCATAGTAAAATATCCGACTTTGTTTCCGTTATCCGTAAGGCCTTCCCAAAAACATCCACTTTACGCCAATAATCTAAATTGATAAGTAATGTTCCTGAATTAAAATATCCATCACCGACAGGCAAAGATAGACGACTAAAAGTCTCAGGAGTGAAAAACAAATTATCCATCACCGCTGCAACAGCTTTTCCATTCATGTCAACATCCCATAAAGGACGGAGCAAGCCGGTTACAATCATATCACAATCTAAATACAATATACGAGATATCTCTTCCGGAAGTAACTCCACTAACATTAAACGGTAATATGCCGCAATAGATATATGGTCTCTAGTTCGTAACGGAAATTCTTTAAAGAGGATCTTATCCATCTCGTAAAAAATCAGGCGTTGTCCATATTGCAGATCTACAATTTGGGATAATAACCGTTTATTTTTATCCGAAATATTATCTGTCATCAGATGGATAAGCATAGTTTCTTCCCTATTATTCTCAAATATAGAGACAAGCAATACACCCAAATGCTGAACATATGCATCATCCGAAGCTAAAACGATATGAATAGTATCTGCTTTTGACATTTCGCCCTATTTTTCCTGTAAATATATACTATTTCCAAGATATTTCCAACTTACGGTCAAGTTTTCAATATTCAACGTCTCCGTTTTTCTCTTATTGAATTACTCCCACCAATGACGAACCTCAGCAAGTATAAAACGTAGATCATTGTTATATCTGTTATTTCGAATTCCCGGTTTCTATGCCGTGTGACGTATGAATGAAGTTTTTATTCGCTCCTTTCAACTTAAACACATTGGTTACCATCAGCAGGAATGTATAGGGCAACGACCTGATGGCCATTGCCAGGCGGCTGGTACAATATCTGCGGGGAACGGCTACAAGCAATGCCGTAACAAGTAGAATAAACATCATCCACCACTTCAGGCTCCAAACCCAGTTATAGAAAGTAAGGAAAAGGGTAAAGATGGAGGTGAAACCTAATAACAGCAGACGGGGAATACAAAATTGCTGGAACATCTTGTCACAGAAATCCCAATTCCGCTTATAGATGGCTTTCCATAGATATTTGGCAAATGCCATACAGTAGTGCCACTGTGCCGACAACCAACGACGCCGCTGGCGGGAAAAATCATCAGAGTTCTGTATCTTTTCATCAAATACGTATGTCTCGGGCAGGTAATGAAAATATTTACCTTGATAGAGAAGGGTCAGTTCCAATTCGCGGTCAAAACCGCCTACGGCTTTGACGTTCGCCATGGTCTCACGGAACAAATCGTAGCAGAAGGCCATGCCCGAACCAATGAGGGCGGCGGACATACCCAGCTTGACATGTCCCAAACGGAAAATTGTGTTATTGATTTCTTCGCTGATGGCATCGAGCAGAGCCATGTCGCTGTTGATGTTCTTTGCCATGCGATGGGTTTGCACTATCTCTACACCGGGACGAGCATAGAGGTCGTTGACGTCGTTCAGATAATCGTAGGGAATGACGTTGTCGGCATCAAGTACCAGGGCTATGTCATAATCATCACCGAGAGCTGCCATCGCAGCATTCAAGGCTTTTGACTTGGTACTTTTTTCAAAGTGAACCTCTATCAGGCGAATGGGAAGGACGGAAAGAGATGCATTGGTTTCGGGTTTCATACTGTCGGATATGACCACCGTATCGAAACAGTCTGACGGATAATCCTGGTCTATACAGGAATGCACGCATTCGTGTATCACGGCATCTTCTTTATAGGCGGGAATGAGTATGGCAAAACGCTTATGTGCTTTTGCCGGAACCGGCTTGTCAAGCTTTCGGCGAAGGGAAGCCAAACTATAAACCAGAAGGTAACACACGTTTATCGCAAACAGTACATATAGTATCCAGTCTAATATGTGAAATATATATCCCAATTCGATGTAGTTTTATACAAGGTTAAACAAACAGCCATCCTTGCTGCTATACCAGGCAAAGATACGAAAAAGAAAACACGTTTGAATAAAATATATAAAAAAGAGAAAGGAATAAACAAAAAAACGAGCAAACTCTTTCGAGTCCCTCGCCCCCTGTAAGAAAAGCCTTAAAGGCTTTTCTTTTTAAATCGTCATCAAATTGTTACCCAAAAATCAATCTTTCTTTTTACCTCTAAAAAATAAACTTCAATTACCTATCCGAAAACTATAAATGTTCAACTTTTTACCTTTACTTGTATACCTAATTTCCAATCTAAAAAAATTCAACTTATGAAAATCAAATTCAATCTTTTTACCTCTTAACTAACTACCTATTTCTTATTGAAAACTATTAAATCAAAGCAGTTTCCCAACTGCATTACAAAGGTAAGTGTTTTTTTCGTGCGCGCAAACGGTATAGGATAAAACCGTATGTTTTATAACATTGTTTTAGATTTCAAGGAGTGCTTTTACACTTATAAACAAAAAACAAGCCACCGAAGCACCGTAGCACTTCGATGGCTGTCCCCTTTAAACACCTTTAAACAAAATGAAATTATGTATGATTACTTTCTTGCTTCGGCAATGTAGCCCAAAGCTTCTTTACATTTTTCGGTAACGTAAGCCCAATCTTCAGCGGCAACTTTATCTTTCGGGAAGAGTTTTGATCCCATCCCTACACAGAATACGCCGGCTTTGACCCAAGAGGTCAGGTTTTCTTGTGTGGGTTCTACACCACCGGTTACCATCAGCTTAGACCAAGGCATCGGAGCCAACAGTCCTTTCACTAATTTAGCACCGAGTACGTCGCCCGGGAAGATCTTGCAAAGATCGCAACCTACTTCTTGAGCGAAACCTACTTCTGAAACGCTTCCGCATCCCGGAGTGTAGGCAACCAAACGACGGTTGCAGATTTTAGCTATTTCGGGGTTGAACAACGGACCTACGATGAAGCATGCGCCCAACTGGAGGTACAGGGCTGCCGTGGCAGGATCCACAATAGAACCTACACCCATTGCCATTTCCGGACATTCTTTTGCGGCGAACTTCACAACTTCTGCAAATACTTCGTGGGCAAAATCACCACGGTTAGTAAATTCGAATGCGCGAACACCACCATCATAACAAGCTTTTACCACTTTCTTTGCTATTTCTGCATCTTTATGGTAGAATACAGGAACCATACCGGTTGAACCAATTTTGTTCAGAACGGAGATTTTATCAAATTTTGCCATCTTCTTTTTTACTATTTATTCCCTATGGCCATGACACATCTTTTATCTTTGAACACATAGGTAGGTTGACAGTTTATAATTTTTTCTTAGCGTTGTACACGTCCACTCGCATCACCACCTGCCAAAGCTTCCACTTCTTCTACGGAAACAAGGTTAAAGTCACCGTTGATAGTATGCTTCAGTGCAGAAGCCGCAACTGCAAATTCGAGAGCAGCACCTTGGTTAGGTTTCGTCAACAGACCGTGGATAATACCACCAGAGAAGGAGTCACCGCCACCTACACGGTCGATAATCGGGTTGATATCGTAACGCTTTGATTCGTAGAATTCCTCACCGTTATAGATCATTGCTTTCCAACCGTTGTGAGTGGCGGAGAATGATTCACGCAAAGTAGAGATTACATATTTGAAACCAAATTCTTTAGCCATAGCTTTGAAAATACCTTTGTAGCCTTCAGCATCTGTCTTACCACCTTCTACATCAGCATCGGGTTTAAAACCGAGACAGAGTTCGGCGTCTTCTTCGTTGCCGATGCAAACGTCTACGAATTGCATCAACGGTTTCATAATGGACTGGGCTTTTTCTTTTGTCCAGAGTTTCTTACGGAAATTAAGGTCTACAGATACCGTAACACCATGACGCTTAGCAGCCTCACAAGCCAGACGGGTCAATTCTGCCGCTTTGTCGGAAATAGCCGGGGTGATACCTGACCAGTGGAACCAGTCGGCACCTTCCATGATAGCATCGAAATCGAAATCAGAAGGATCAGCTTCAGCGATTGAAGAATGCGCACGGTCATAGATAACCTTGCTGGGACGCATAGATGCACCGGTTTCCAGATAATAGATACCTACACGATCGCCACCACGTGCGATAAAGTCTGTCTTTACACCATATTTACGCAATGCGTTGACTGCAGACTGACCGATTTCATGTTTCGGCAACTTTGTTACAAAGTAAGCTTCATGACCGTAGTTGGCACAGCTGACAGCAACATTGGCTTCACCACCGCCATATACCACATCAAAAGAATCGGACTGTACGAAACGAGTGTTTCCCGGAGTGGACAGTCTCAACATAATCTCACCTAATGTAACGACTTTCTTTCCCATAATTCTATATTTTTATTTAATATGTGATTAATTTATTCCTTTCAATTTGTCATTTCCGCCCCTAAACCGGAGCTAAACATCTGATACTATGGAGAGTAAACTTGAAACAGGTTTGTTCTTCATAGCTTTCGTGTGCGGGCACAAAGATACAACAATTTTCGTAATTACAAAAATTGTTATATATTTGTATCGATAATATTAAGATTATTATTGTGTGCGAGCACAAAAAACATTTACTATTTGATGATTTGCTATTGACCCTGCGGCATATCCGTCTCCAATCTGTAAATCTAAATACGAAAACATTCAAATAGTAAATCGCAAGTCGTCAACATACTAAATAAGAAGATGGAAAGGATTCGAATTAAAGACATCGCCAAGATGGCGGATGTGTCGGTAGGAACTGTAGACCGCGTCATCCACGGACGAAGCGGAGTATCCGAAGCCAGCAAGAAAAGAGTGGAGGAAATCCTGAAGCAATTGAATTACCAGCCTAACATGTATGCCAGCGCTTTGGCTACCAACAAGAAATATGCTTTCGCATGCTTGTTGCCGCAACATGAGAAGGGTGAATATTGGACGGATGTAGAGAATGGAATACAGGATGCACTGACTACTTATTCGGATTTCAACATTACGGTGGAGCTCTCTTATTACGACCCGTACGATTACCGTTCGTTTGCCGAAGCAGCACGTACCATCCTGACACAAGAGCCCGACGGAGTGCTGTTTGCCCCTACCGCACCGCAATATACCACTCCTTTTACGAACGAGCTGGAATCGCATTCCATACCTTATATATATATAGACTCGAATATCAAAGAAGCCCCCGCCCTCTCCTTCTTCGGCCAAAACTCACACCAAAGCGGCTATTTCGCCGCACGAATGTTGATGTTGCTTGCCGGTGAAGATGCACAGGAAGTGGTGATTTTCCGCAAGATAAACGAAGGTATCGTGGGATCTAACCAACAGGAACGCCGGGAGATCGGTTTCAGGGAGTACATGCAAGGGCATCATCCCGACTGCCATATCTGGGAATTGGATTTACATGCAAAGCGCGATAGCGAGGACTCGCAGATGCTGAATGAGTTCTTTCAGGCTCATCCGAACGTAAAAAACGGGATTACATTCAATTCTAAAGCATATATCATAGGGGAATATTTGCTGAAACAACAAAAAACGGATTTCAACCTTATGGGGTATGATTTGTTACAACGGAATGTGGCTTGCCTACAACAGGGAAGTATCTTCTTCCTGATTGCCCAGCAACCTACGTTACAAGGATTTGATGGAATAAAGGCGCTATGTGACCATCTGATTTTAAAGAAAGAGGTGGCCAGAGAAAACTTCATGCCGATTGATTTGTTGACAAAGGAGAATATCGAATTTTACTATAACCAGCGTAACGCCGGAACAAGGCTTTTAATTTAAAGAAATAATCAATTAATAACATAATAATGAAGACGAAATACCTTAAAATCAATCCTGCGGATAATGTTGCAGTAGCTATCGTGGCACTGCCGGCAGGCGAAAAACTCACAGTGGACGGAAAGGAAATCGTTTTGAACGAGGATGTGCCTGCCGGACATAAATTCGCGCTGAAAGATTTTGCAGAAGGCGAAAATGTAGTAAAATACGGATATCCGATCGGACATGCACGTATGGCAAAGAAACAGGGGGATTGGATAAATGAAAATAACATCAAGACAAACCTTGCCGGACTGTTAGAATATTCGTATAACCCGACGGAAGTATCGCTGAATATACCGAAGAAAGATTTGACATTCAAAGGATATCGCCGTAAGAACGGTGATGTGGGAGTGCGCAATGAAATCTGGATCATTCCTACCGTAGGTTGCGTAAACGGTATCATCAACCAACTTGCCGAAGGATTGCGTCGTGAGACAGGTGGCAAAGGGGTGGATGCTATTATGGCTTATCCGCATAATTATGGTTGCTCGCAACTGGGTGACGACCATGAAAATACTAAGAAAATATTGCGTGACATGGTATTGCATCCCAATGCCGGTGGAGTACTTGTGGTAAGCTTGGGTTGTGAAAACAATCAGCCTGACGTATTCCGCGAGTTTCTGGGTGATTATGACTCTGACCGTGTGAAATTTATGGTAACACAAAAGGTGGAGGACGAATATGAAGAAGGAATGAAGTTGCTGCGTGAACTTTATGAGAAGGCAAGCCAGGACAAACGTGTGGAGGTGCCGTTGAGTGAGTTGCGCGTAGGATTGAAATGCGGTGGCTCCGACGGTTTCTCGGGTATTACCGCCAATCCGCTGCTGGGGATGTTTTCTGACTTCCTGGTTGCTCAGGGAGGAACGAGCGTGCTGACAGAAGTACCGGAAATGTTTGGTGCAGAGACTATCCTGATGAACCGTTGCCGCAACAAAGAGTTGTTTAACGAAACGGTGAAACTGATTAACGACTTCAAGGAATATTTCCTCTCCCACGGTGAACCGGTAGGCGAAAATCCTTCTCCAGGTAACAAGGCAGGAGGTATCTCGACCCTGGAAGATAAAGCGTTGGGATGTACGCAGAAATGTGGCAAGAGTTATGTGGAAGGGGTATTGCCTTATGGCGAACGCCTGAAGGTAAAAGGTCTAAATCTGCTTTCCGCTCCGGGCAATGACCTGGTGGCTGCTACGGCGCTTGCTTCATGTGGATGCCATATGGTATTGTTTACTACCGGACGCGGAACACCTTTTGGAACGTACGTGCCGACTATGAAAATTTCTACAAATTCTACCCTCGCCAAGAATAAACCGGGATGGATTGATTTCAATGCGGGAGTCATCCTTGAGGACGAACCGATGGAGAAGACATGCCAACGGTTCATTGAGTATGTGATCCGGGTGGCAAGCGGTGAGTTTGTGAATAACGAGAAAAAGGGATATAAAGAAATCGCTATCTTCAAAACAGGAGTTACGCTGTAGAAAGAAGTTAAAGAGACAGAGGCAAATAGCTAATTATAATAAGAGCGACGCAGAACCATTTTGTGTCGCTCTTCGTTTTTTTATAACTTTGCAGCGAACTTATAAATAATCTTTTATATGTCTACAAATATAAATACAGAGACCACCTCAAGACACAAAGGAGGCTGGTGGTCATTGAGCCCACTGGTAGTATTCCTTTGTCTTTATCTGGTGACATCACTGCTTGTCAACGATTTCTATAAAGTACCTATTACGGTAGCGTTCCTGCTTTCTTCCTGCTATGCTATCGCCATCACCAGAGGATTGAAACTGGAGCAACGTATTTACCAGTTTTCGGTAGGTGCCGGAAATAAGAATATATTGCTGATGATCTGGATTTTCGTCCTTGCCGGCGCCTTTGCACAAAGTGCTAAACAGATGGGAGCCATTGATGCCACTGTAAACCTTACGCTACATATCCTGCCGGACAACCTGTTGTTGGCAGGCATTTTTATTGCCGCCTGTTTTATCTCGCTTTCCATAGGGACGAGTGTAGGAACAATCGTGGCTCTTACGCCGGTAGCCGTGGGACTGGCGGAAAAGACCGGCATCGACCTTCCTTACATAGTGGCAATCGTCGTAGGAGGATCATTTTTCGGAGATAACCTTTCGTTTATTTCAGACACGACGATCGCATCCACCAAGACGCAGGATTGCGTGATGAGAGACAAATTCAAGGTGAACTTTATGATCGTAGTACCGGCGGCACTTATCGTATTGGGCATCTACATCTTCCGGGGATTTTCCTTATCGGCTTCACCGCAAATACAGGAAATAGAATGGATGAAAGTAATCCCCTACCTCATCGTACTGGGTACCGCGATAGCGGGAGTCAATGTGATGGTGGTTTTGCTGCTCGGTATCATCTCCACAGGAATTATCGGATTATGTACGGGGATAGACCTCTTCAACTGGTTCGGAGCGATGGGAACGGGCATCACAGGAATGGGCGAGCTCATCATTATCACCCTGTTGGCGGGCGGTATGCTCGAGACAATCCGTTATAACGGAGGAATAGATTTCATTATATCACGTCTGACACGGCACGTCAAAGGTAAACGCGGAGCAGAATTCAGTATTGCAGTATTGGTAAGCATAGCCAATCTCTGCACCGCCAACAATACAATCGCCATCATCACCACAGGACCTATTGCCAAGGACATCGCCCTACGTTTTCATCTGGACCGCAGAAAAACAGCGAGCATACTGGATACATTTTCCTGCCTGATACAGGGCATCATTCCATACGGAGCACAGATGCTGATAGCGGCAGGACTAGCAAGCATATCGCCACTGAGCATTATCGGCAACCTGTACTATCCTTTCTGTATGGGTACATTCGCCATATTGGCTATATTGATAAGGTATCCGAAAAGATACTCTTGAAAATGAAGTATTGATAATAAACGTTGGGTGATAATAGGTTATCCGAAAAATAATTCATCGTTTATAATTCATAATTCATAAATATTCCGTACCTTTGCACCCGCTATTACGAGATAGTAGCATAATTCAAATCATTAACTAAAAACATTTTAATTAAATGGCAACAAAAATCAGATTGCAAAGACATGGACGTAAAAGCTACGCTTTCTACTCTATCGTAATTGCAGACGTAAGAGCGCCACGTGATGGTAAATTTATTGAGAAGATTGGTACTTACAATCCCAACACCAATCCCGCCACAGTAGATTTGAAGTTCGACCGCGCACTTGACTGGGTATTGAAAGGTGCACAACCTACCGATACTGTCCGCAACATCCTTTCCCGTGAAGGTGTTTACATGAAGAAGCACCTCCTTGGTGGTGTAGCTAAAGGTGCATTCGGCGAAGCAGAAGCAGAAGCTAAATTCGAAGCTTGGAAAAACAACAAACAAAGTGGTTTGGCTGCTTTGAAGGTTAAAGAAGAAGAAGCCAAAAAAGCTGAAGCAAAAGCACGTCTCGAAGCCGAAAAGAAAGTAAATGAAGTAAAAGCTAAAGCATTGGCCGAAAAGAAAGCTGCTGAAGAAGCTGCTAAGGCTGCTGCTGAAGCACCGGTTGAAGAAGCAACTGAAGCTCCAGCTGAAGAAGCTCCCGCAACAGAAGCTGCCGCTGAATAAAAAAGCACAGCATCCCTATAAAAATGGGACAACAAAACATAAAATCCTCTCCGGTTATGCCGGAGGGGATTTTTTATTATTATCTTTGTCCCCTACAAAAATTATTTATTAAAAGAATGAACAATGAAAAAAATTACTTATCTGCTCGCTGTCGCCGCTGTATTCGCAGCTTGTAACAGCAACAAGGGTTACACCGTAACCGGAACTGTAGAGGGTGCTGCCGATGGCGACACTGTTTATCTGCAAACTATACAAGGGCGTCAACCCGTTAAATTGGATTCAGCCGTCATCACTAATGGAACTTTTACCTTCAAAGGTGCTCAAGATACCGCAGTCAACCGCTACATCACTTACCAAGCTGCCGACAAAGACGGCATGATGACCATTGATTTCTTCCTCGAAAACGGAAATATCAATGTAAAACTGACTTCCGGAGAAGAAGATTCCGCAACAGGTACTCCCAGCAATGACGCCTATCAGGAAATCAGAACCCAGCTCAATGGATTGAACAGCCAGATGATGGCTATCTATAATTCGATGTCCGACACAACTTTGACCGACGAGCAACGCGAAGCCAAAGGAAAAGAAATGGAGGCGTTGGAAAACAAGATGATGGAAGTTACCAAAGCAGGCATTCAGAAGAACATCACCAATCCGGTAGGTGTACATTTGCTGAAACAGAACTTCTACTATATGGATGTAGCCGATCTTGATCCGTTGATGCCGCAAATTCCTGCCGCATACGAAAACGATGAAATCATCGTCAAAATCAAAGACAACGTTGAAAAGATGAAAGCTACTGCTGTAGGACAGAAATTCACAGATTTTGAAATGCAGACACCGGAAGGCAAGACAGTGAAACTGTCCGATTACGTTGGAAAAGGTAAGGTAGTGCTCGTTGACTTCTGGGCGAGCTGGTGTGGTCCTTGCCGTCGCGAGATGCCTAACCTGGTAGAAGCATACGCCCAATACAAGAATAAGAATTTCGAGATTGTAGGTGTTTCTTTAGACCAAAGCGCCGACTCTTGGAAAGAAGCTATCGAAAAGCTAAATATCACATGGCCGCAAATGTCTGACTTGAAATACTGGAATTGCGAAGGTGCCAAACTGTATGCTGTAAGCAGCATTCCCCACACCGTATTGATTGACGGTGACGGAACAATCATTGCACGCGGCTTGCACGGTGACGGTTTGCAACAGAAATTAGTGGAAGTCATAAAATAAGTGGAAGCCGGATAAACAGAGGCCGGCCCCTCTACATAATCAAAGCCTCGCATTAAATTAATTAATGCGAGGCTTTTGTATATATATGTAGGATTAGCTCCAATGAAATACACCATTTACTCCCATAAGATGTGGCATTTGCCTCCATAAGGTGTGGCATCTCAGAAAGAAAATATCCGTTCTGCCATATCCATCCCCAGCTTCACCGTCTGCCACTGTTTTTCTTCATCGGTATCAGAAAGATGAAGAAGGCTATCCGCATCGGGCAGACAAAGCGTGAAGCGCTTCAATGGAATATAATTCAATACTTCCTCTATTTTCGCCTGCAACTCATCCAGCTCATCTTCTTCCGGATAATAGGAAATTACAAAGCCAAATACAGCTTCTTTTTCACGGACAAACCACAACAGACGGCTACGGTCGCAAATGCCGCAATCATAATTCAGAAAATATGCATCGGCTCCATGAAGCCGTATCAGCATATCTGTCGCTGCATGAAAAGCGACAAACAATCCGTCCGGCCGTTCACGCAACACCCGGTTATTCAGCCGGACAGCCTCATCCATCAAAAGAGATTTCGCACCATCAAACTGCACATAACGACATCCTAAATTATAGAGTGCTGATAATAAATTCTTGTAGGCTACCGCCAAGTCATCCGACAATACATTTATATCCGGATAAATCCGTTCCAACTGCAAAGCGTCAATTTCACGAAGAATTTTGGTGAGTAATTTTCCCGGAGATGGTATATGCTGCTTCACCAATACATCCCCGGCAACAATCCCTGTCAGAAAAGTATAATCATCAAGAATGGGATGGTGCGACAGGCTAACCCTTCCGGTCAATTCCAGAACTTTGGATGCAAAATCACCGGTATGCGATTTATAGCCAAGTCCTTCCCAGCCTTCAAGGAAATCACGGTTACGAAAGCCTCCATCTGTAACGACTTTCATTCCTTCGGATTTAAGACGTTCGACAAGGTTGCGTATTTCAGCATTTTCGATGGCCTGCAAGGTATTTAAACTAATCTGTCCTTTCTGATACTGCGCCCATGCATCTTTCAATGTAGCCGGTGCCCACAATGTCCCTGCAATATCAACTTTGAACGGGGGAGACAATTTTTCCATAATCGTTCTTTTTTGAAATTAAAAATTCACCTTCTGCTCTATCCCACGAGTAGCAAAAGAACACTAAAGAATGGCAGGTCTTCTGACTTGATTTCCATTTCGAGCAGCCTTCCCAATCATTCTCCAATATCGAAAAACCATTAGTGGCAGGAGGTAATTACTGAAATGTTTAATATGAAACCTTACAGCAGCGGGACTGTACGGGACTTACACCCGTTTCCCTTTTAATTGCAAATAGCGAAAGCCATAAGCAAACCAATTCGCTACAAATATAACTAAAGTATTTGAAAACACATAAGTAGACTTTTCTTTTTTCATTTATAAATTCAAAACAATTTTACATCATCGAATGATACGATCTTCATTAAAGTTTACTTATAATCATCCCATTTAAAATAAAGTTTTCCATTCAACAAACAAATACACTTGGTTATCAACATATTAACCATTTTTAATCACACAAAAGTTTTCCAAAAAGAAAATCATATAGAGAACTATTATATCTTTGTCCACTCAATTAAGTAAAACAATAAAATCTAAAAAAGCAACGGTAATGATACAAACGGTAATCAAGCGTGACGGACGTATTGTCGGTTTCAATGAAGAAAAAATAGTGACTGCCATTCGTAAAGCCATGCTCCATACGGACAAAGGAGAAGATTTGCAGTTAATTCATCAGATCACCGATCACATCTCTTTCAGAGGAGAGCCGCAGATGACGGTAGAAGCTATTCAGGATATGGTAGAAGTAGAACTGATGAAAAGCAGCCGCAAGGATGTCGCACAGAAATACATCGCTTACCGCAATCAACGCAGCATCGCCCGCAAGGCTAAGACACGTGATATCTTTCTGGAAATCATCAATATCAAGTCCAATGATATCACTCGTGAAAATGCCAACATGAACGCAGATACTCCTGCGGGGATGATGATGAAATTTGCCAGTGAAACCACCAAACCGTTTGTAGACGATTACCTGTTGAGTGATGATGTTCTGGATGCCGTCAGCCAAAACTACCTGCACATCCACGACAAAGATTATTATCCCACGAAGAGCTTGACCTGTGTACAGCATCCGTTAGATCGTATCCTTAACTACGGTTTCTCTGCCGGACATGGAGAGTCGCGTCCTGCCAAACGCATCGAAACCGCCAGTATCTTAGGTTGCATCTCATTGGAAACGGCTCAGAACGAAATGCATGGCGGACAGGCTATTCCCGCTTTTGACTTCTATCTGGCTCCGTACGTCCGTAAAAGTTATATTGAAGAAATCAAAAACCTGGAGGAATTGTATGGCAAGGATTACTCCCACCTTTATCAGAAGGAGTTGACGGACTATCTGCCACAACCCTTGGACGGACTGTCTGATGAGAAACGTATCGTCCAACATGCCGTCAACAAGACTGTAGCCCGTGTACATCAGTCTATGGAAGCATTTATCCATAACATGAACACGATACATTCCCGTGGAGGTAACCAAGTGGTATTCAGCTCCATCAACTATGGTACAGACACCTCTGCCGAAGGACGCTGTATCATCCGCGAATTGCTGAAAAGTACTTATCAAGGAGTGGGAAACGGAGAAACAGCCATCTTCCCCATCCAAATCTGGAAGAAAAAACGAGGAGTAAGTTATCTGCCCGAAGACCGTAATTACGATCTCTATCAGCTTGCCTGCAAAGTAACCGCCCGCCGTTTCTTCCCCAACTTTCTGAACCTTGATGCTACTTTCAACCAAAGTGAGGAGTGGAAAGCTGATGATCCCAAACGCTACGAACACGAAGTAGCCACAATGGGATGCCGTACACGTGTTTTTGAAAACCGTTTCGGACCGAAAACCTCCATCGGACGTGGAAATATTTCATTCTCCACAATTAATATCGTCCGCCTTGCCATCGAATGTATGGATATAGAGAATAAAGAACAACGCATCGCCCGCTTCTTCTCCAAGTTGGACTCCATGCTCGAGATTACGGCACGCCAGTTGCACGAACGTATGGAATTCCAGAAGACTGCATTCGCCAAACAGTTCCCCTTGCTGATGTCTGCCCTATGGATAGGTAGCGAAAAGCTGAAACCGAACGATAGCATTGCCCCGGTTATCAATCAAGGTACATTGGGTATCGGTTTTATCGGTTTGGCCGAGTGTCTGGTTGCACTACTTGGAAAACACCATGGCGAATCGACAGAGGCTCAGGAGCTGGGAGTCAAAATCGTGACCTACATGCGCGACCGCAGCAATCAGTTCTCCGACCAATACCAGCATAATTATAGCATATTGGCCACTCCGGCCGAAGGGTTATCGGGCAAATTTACCCGGATAGACCGTAAAAAGTTCGGTATCCTTCCGGGTATCACAGACCGTGATTATTACACCAACTCCAACCATGTACCTGTATATTACAAATGCAGTGCCCGTCATAAAGCTGAAGTGGAAGCTCCCTACCATGAACTGACGCGCGGCGGGCATATATTTTATGTAGAGATGGATGGAGATGCCACGCACAACCCGGAAGTCATTATGCGTGTGGTAGATATGATGGATCGTTATAATATCGGTTATGGCTCTGTCAATCACAACCGTAACCGTTGCCTGGACTGCGGATACGAAAATTCTACTGCCAATCTGGAAGAATGTCCGAAATGCGGAAGCAGACATATCGACAAGTTACAACGTATCACTGGCTATCTGGTAGGTACTACCGATCGTTGGAACCAAGCCAAGCTTGCGGAGTTAAACGACCGTATCACTCATCATTAATCGTTGAAAAAATGATTTCTATTCTCGACATATTAGAAGATACTACTGTAGACGGTCCCGGTTTCCGTACCGCTATTTATGCAGCCGGATGTCCTAACGGATGTCCCGGCTGCCACAACCCCGAATCATGGGACATCCATCGCGGATACTGGATGAGTACGGACGAGATCCTGAAAAAAGTACTTGCCGACAATTTTGCGGATGTGACCTTCAGCGGCGGTGATCCGATGTTCCAGCCGGAAGGTTTTACAGAGTTGGCATCGGCCATCAAAATCAAAAGCCGGAAAAACATATGGTGTTATACGGGATATACCTTTGAAAATCTGTTACGTAACCCTCGGCAAGCAAAGTTACTGGAATATATCGATGTGCTGGTAGACGGCAAATTCAGAAAAGAGCTACGCGATGAGAGCCTTTACTTCCGTGGCAGCAGTAACCAACGGTTGATTGACGTACAAGCGTCACTGAAAGCAAACAAAACCGTGAACTACAACTACAATCCGGGAATTTAACGGCTTAGTTTCCCGGCAAGTCTTTCTTGTGAATTTTGAATTAACTTCTATAGACGGCATCCCATCAGAATATTTTTCCTACATTTGTGCCACGAAAAGAATTTATAACGAAGGATTCTGAACACCATGCATAAAAAACAAGCCAATAAGAAGACGATACGCTTCCGCCGCTGGAGCCGGAAAACTTATGCCGCATTTGCCAGCATAGGCCGCCAAGTCACGATTGGCTACCTGCGGAAAAATGTAGCAGACAGTTCGCTGCGTAAGCAAAATTCGGTTCAGACTCTCCCCTATTATATCCAAATTATGACTACAAATGAATTAAAAGCCCAGATATTGTCAGGCATAGACATATCGCCCGACCAAGCAGTCTGGCTGGCCAATATGGCCGATCGTGAAGCGCTGTACGCCGCCGCACACGAAATTACCGTTGTATGCGCGCCGCGCGAATTCGACATGTGTTCCATCATCAATGCAAAATCAGGACGATGCCCCGAAAATTGTAAATGGTGCGCACAATCTGCCCACTACCACACGAAAGCCGAAATCTACAACCTGCTGCCCGCTGAAGAATGCCTGAAACAGGCACAATACAATGAACAACAAGATGTCAACCGTTTCTCCCTCGTAACCAGCGGACGCAAACCTTCATCCCAACAAATTGAACAACTTTGCGATACGGTGCGCCACATGCGCCGCCACTCGTCTATCCAGCTGTGTGCTTCACTGGGCCTGTTGGATGAGGACGAGTTAAGGGTTCTGCACGAAGCCGGCATTACACGATATCATTGTAACCTGGAGACAGCACCTTCTTATTTCCCTACTTTATGCAGTACCCACACACAGGAAGAAAAACTACACACGCTCCAGGCTGCCCGCAATGCAGGTATGGATATTTGTAGCGGTGGTATCATCGGTATGGGAGAGACGATGGAACAACGTATCGAATTTGCCTTCACCTTGAAAAAATTGGGAGTGCAATCCATTCCTATCAATTTACTCAGTCCTATCCCCGGCACACCGCTCGAAAATCAGCAACCGCTAACAGAAGAAGAAGTACTGACTACCATCGCCCTTTTCCGCTTTATCAATCCTACAGCCTATCTTCGTTTTGCGGGAGGACGTTCCCAACTCAGTAAAGAAGCGGTAAAGAAATCTCTTTATATCGGAATTAATTCTGCCATCGTAGGCGATTTGTTGACCACTCTCGGCTCAAAGGTTTCGGAAGACAAAAAGCTGGTTGAAGAAGCGGGATATCAGTTCAACGGTTCGCAATTCGACCGGGAACATTTGTGGCATCCTTACACATCGACCACCAATCCACTGCCCGTATATAAAGTGAAGCATGCCGAAGGGGCAACAATTACCATTGAAACGCCGCAAGCCCCGAACGGCAAGCAAACACTTATCGAAGGTATGTCGTCATGGTGGTGTGCCGTACATGGATACAACAATCCGGCATTAAACAAAGCGGCAGAGGAACAACTCGGAAAAATGTCGCACGTAATGTTTGGCGGACTAACCCACGATCCGGCGATAGAACTCGGTAAGTTACTGTTGCCTTTGGTTCCTCCTTCCATGCAAAAAATATTCTATGCGGATTCGGGATCGGTAGCGGTGGAAGTAGCTCTGAAAATGGCGGTACAGTATTGGGTTGCGAAAAGCCAAGCCACCCCATCGCAAAGCGAGTTGAAGCAGAAGACCAATTTTGTGACCATACGCAGTGGTTACCACGGAGATACTTGGAATGCCATGTCCGTATGTGATCCAGTGACAGGTATGCACTCCCTGTTTGGTTCGGCATTACCCGTCCGGTATTTCGTACCGCAACCTCGTTCGCGATATGACGGGGAATGGGATCCGCGAGATATCGTTCCATTGAAAGAAACGATAGAACAACACTCCGGAGAGTTGGCGGCACTTATACTGGAACCCATTGTACAAGGAGCAGGAGGTATGTGGTTCTATCATCCTCAATACTTGCGTGAAGCGGCAGAGTTGTGCCGCAAACATGGTTTATTACTCATCTTTGACGAAATAGCAACCGGATTCGGACGTACAGGGAAACTGTTTGCCTGGGAACATGCGGGGACAGAACCGGACATCATGTGTATTGGTAAAGCACTGACGGGAGGATATATGACACTGTCTGCGGTACTGGCAACAAATGAAGTGGCCGATGCCATTTCTAACCATGCTCCGGGAGCATTTATGCACGGCCCTACTTTCATGGGAAATCCATTGGCATGTGCCGTGGCATGTGCTTCAGTGAAATTACTGACATCCGGTGAATATAACTGGAAAGAAAAAGTATCACGTATCGAAGCACAACTGAAAGAAGAGCTGGAACCTGCCCGTCATCTGCCACAAGTAGCGGACGTACGGATATTAGGAGCTATCGGGGTTATTGAAACCAAAGAACCGGTGAATATGGCATGGATGCAACGCCGGTTCGTGGAAGAAGGAATCTGGGTACGTCCATTCGGGAAATTGGTGTATCTGATGCCACCGTTCATTATTGAGCCGGAACAACTGAGCAAGTTGACGAAAGGACTGATTAAGATCGTAAAGGAGATGTAACCATGCACACAACAGACTTTATGCAGCAAGAACTGCAACAGTTAAAAGAGCATAGCAATCTGCGCCGTCTGCCAGAAATGATACACGACGGACGAAACGTAATCGTAGACGGAAAACGGATGCTTAATTTATCGTCCAACGACTATTTAGGTTTGGCTGCCGACCGTGTATTGAGAGAGGAATTCCTGAACACACTGACTTCTGATACATTTATGCCGACTTCCTCTTCTTCCCGGTTGTTGACCGGCAATTTCTCCATCTACGAAGAACTGGAAACAGAACTTGCCCGGCTGTTTGGAACGGAAACAGCCCTGATATTCAATAGCGGTTATCATGCCAATACCGGTATTCTGCCGGCAGTAAGCAATGCACAGACCCTGATACTTGCAGATAAGCTGGTACATGCCAGCCTGATTGACGGTATACGGCTTTCTGCGGCAAAATGTATCCGTTACCGTCATAACGACTTGGAGCAACTTGCCCGGTTACTGAAAGAACATCACGCATCCTATATCCGGATTATTATCGTCACCGAAAGTATATTCAGCATGGATGGCGACCAGACCGATTTAAACGCTCTGGTACGATTGAAACAGACTTATGACAACGTGTTGCTCTATATAGACGAAGCGCATGCTTTCGGAGTACGGGGCAAGCTCGGATTGGGGTGTGCCGAAGAAACCGGATGCATTGGCGATATTGATTTCCTGGTCGGTACTTTCGGAAAGGCAGCCGCATCGTCAGGAGCGTATATCGTATGCCGTCTTCTGCTTGAAAAAAAAAACATCAACCGGATGCGTACCCTTATCTTTACCACCGCCCTTCCTCCGTTGAACATTGCCTGGACATTATTTATGATACGAAAAATGGCAAGCATGCAGAAACGGAGAGAACATTTAGCCCACATCAGCCAAATTTTGCGGGACGCCTTGATCGCACAAGGATACGAATGTCCCAGCGTAAGCCACATCGTACCAATGATTGTAGGATCGAGCAAAGACACCATCCTGCGTGCAGAATACCTGCAACGCCACGGGTTCTATGCCCTGCCCGTCCGTCCGCCTACGGTACCGGAAGGTACATCACGTATCCGTTTTTCGCTGACAGCAGAGATAAAAGAAGAAGAAATGGAGCAACTGAGAAACTGCTTAAATGAGAGTTTTTAAACATATATCAAATAATAACTTAATTAATTCAGAAAGAAAATGAAACAAATTTACGTTATAAACGAGAACCAACCCAAGTTACTCCTGTTCTTTGCCGGATGGGCAGCCGATGAAACCCCTTTCAAGCAATATCGGCCTAAAGGTATGGACTACATGGTTTGCTACGACTACCGCACACTCGATTTCGACCTGTCTATCTTCGATCGCTACCGGCAAGTAAACGTAGTGGCATGGTCCATGGGAGTATGGGCAGGTTCGCTCATACTCAGCCAAATACCCGGAGACAAGATAACCAGCATATCCTTCAATGGAAGTACTCATCCCATAGACGATCAGGAAGGCATTCCCCTGGCAACCTATCAAGCTACCCTCGATGGGCTTACTCCCGCCTCACTCCAGAAATTCATGCACCGCATGTGTCAAGACAGTAACGCCTACAAGGCATTGATGGAAATAACTCCCCGACGGAACTTCGAAGAAATCAAAGATGAGCTGAAGCGCATCAAGGAACAATATTTTGAAATGTGTGGAGACTATTCCGATAAAAGCATTGACGATAAAGTTATAGATGACATGATTGAAAAATATATAGACAAGTATGAATACAACTACGACTATGCCCTCATAGGTAAAAACGACCGGATTATCCCCCCCGAAAATCAGGAAATCAATCATGAGGAAGCAGCCAACCTTATCATAACGGATTGTGCACACTATGACGAACCCATGTTCCGTTTTTTGCTACAAGACGCATGGGAAATGCCCATTGATGACTTCCTGTGGCACCTGAAGAGAATGTGTATCCAATGAAACGTTGAAAATGATGATTTGTAACACTACCATCCAAACCATCGATAAAGCACTCATTGCCGAACGGTTTGCCAAAGCACGTAACACGTATGGCAGCAAGGCGCGTGTACAGCAATTGGTAGCGGAAAAAATGCTACACCTATTGATGGAGCATACCTGTACACCCGCCGCAGTGCGAAACATCTCCTGTAACGCATCCCCTTTTCAACATATCGTTGAATTCGGATGCGGCACAGGTTATTACTCTCGCTTGCTGCTGCATTCCCTACAGCCGGACACATTGTTGCTCAACGACTTATGTAGCGAGATGGAAGAATGTGTCAAAGAACTATGTACCTCACCTGCCGTACATTTTTGTGCCGGCGATGCAGAGTTGATGAGCTTTCCACAAGAAACGGACTTAATAACATCCTGTTCGACCTTGCAATGGTTCTCCAATCCGGAAGACTTCTTCGTCCGATGCCATCATTTCCTTACCGACAGTGGAATACTTGCTTTCAGTACTTTTGGAAAAGAGAATATGCAAGAGATACGTAACCTCACAGGAAATGGCCTTGATTATCTGTCGCTCGGAGAGTTGAAAACATTATTATCTTCCCGTTACGACATCCTTCATGCTGAAGAAGAAATCGTCACTCTACCTTTTGCCACCCCACTCCTGGCATTACAACACCTAAAACAGACCGGAGTAACAGGTACGGAAAAGAAAATATGGACCCGAGGTCGCCTACAAACCTTTTGTAATGATTACGTAAGGTTATTCAGTAACGTTAATCATGATGTTGTACTAACTTATCATCCCATTTATATTATTGCAAAGAAAAGATGAGACCAAACATTTATTTCGTCAGTGGCATCGATACCGATGCCGGAAAAAGTTATTGTACCGCTTGGTTGGCCCGTGAACTGGCACAAAACGGTAAGAGTGTCATTACTCAGAAATTTATCCAAACAGGTAATACCGGCCATTCCGAAGACATAGACTTGCATCGGCGCATCACAGGAACAGGTTATCTGCCTGAAGACGAAGAAGGACTGACTATGCCGGAAATCTTCTCATATCCCTGTTCACCTCATCTTGCCTCACGCATCGACCGGCGTCCCATTGATTTCGGCAAGATAGAACGTGCCACGCAAGAACTTGCACGCCGCTATGACATTGTACTTGTTGAAGGCGCAGGAGGGCTGATGGTCCCTTTAACGGAAGAATATCTGACTATCGATTATATTGCCGAAAAGAAATGCCCGTTGATATTCGTAACTTCCGGCAAGTTGGGCAGCATCAATCATACGCTGTTGAGTTTCGAAGCAATCAAGAACCGGGGCATCACGCTGGATACCGTTCTCTATAATCTTTATCCAACCGTGGAAGATAAAACAATCCAGGAAGATACGATGCAATATATCAAGAACTATCTAACGAGACATTTCCCTGAAACAAAATTTGAGGTGGTACCAGAATTAACATAAACAAAGAGAATATAAATTTTTACTTTTTTTTACAAAAACCGTATATTTGCCTGAATTAAGAATAAAAAGCCCCCCAACATGAATAAAATAGATAATGAAAAAACTATTCGTGCCATTGTCAGTGCATATATAGAGGCTTATATTTCAGGATTTACCTACAATAATATTCTGAAAACAGGAACCACCAACTTTTTATATAGTGAATATACTACCTATAATCTTTTAAAGAAAATAGCTATTAGTCTCACTACCTTTTTCCACATGAAAGATCCAAATTTCAAGAGAAAAAATTACAAAGAATTAATAAACTCTATCACTCTAAATGAACTTTATACCAATACTGAATTATGGAATTCAATATGTAAATCAAAAAATGGTTATAGTATTGTAATGAATGAATACAATCAATATAAATAATTAGATAATTATTAAAGATTTCATCGTTATGACGAAAGTTGAAGCTATAGAAAAACTCATGATAGACAATGGTGGAACTTCTACTTTGTCTTTTATCTATAATAATATCGAAAAATATTATCCTACAGCAAAAAGATCCAAAGATTGGGAGGCAGGCATCAGAGGTGTTTTATATAGAGAAATAAATAAAAAACAAAGGTTTAAAAAAATCGGATTAAGCATTTATGCACTAAAAGATTATGTAGAAGAACAAAAGCCGCAACCCCAAGAGACAATAAGAATGCATTCATATATTGAAGGGATTTGTTTAGAAATAGGAAATTTCAAGAAATTCAAAACATATACAGCAGATCCCTCTGCTATTTATAGGGATAACCTAAGTTTAAATAACTTTGCTTCACTACATAGCCTCCCTCCATTTTCCTACAATGAGATTATTCAAGAGGTTAAACGAATAGATGTTATATGGTTTAATGAAAAAGGGCTTGCATTTCCTCAAAAAGTTTTTGAAATAGTAGATAGTATCAATACTTTGGATGGTGCATTTAATAGAAGTATGCAACTTCACTGTTTCAATACAGAGTTTTATATTGTAGCTCCAGAGAAACATCGAAACAAATTCATAAAAACAATAACTTTAGAACGATATAACGAAAATATAAACCGTTTCAAATTTATCAACTACGAAGAAATAATCTCTTTGTACGAAAGTATATCTAATGCCAATAAGATAGAAAATAAGATATTTAAGTAATATCAATTTAGAACAATGATAAGTTTATAAAATAAAAACAGGAATTAATAACGTACTCTATAATGGAATTCTTTAAATTTGCACCACAAAAACGTCAAGTGATTCATGGAAGCATTTATATTCGATACAACAGAAAAGGTATTGCTCGCACTAACGGGTATCCTTTTTTTTGTTCAGCTCCTCTATTATTTTTGTCTTTATAACCGTATTTATCTGCACAACCGTGCCGTGAAACGGAACAATGTGCATTTCTCACAAGACCCCCCCCCCGTTTCAGTCATTATTTGCGCACGTGAGGAGTCCGAAAACCTGCGTCGTAACCTGATTGCCGTATTGGAGCAGGATTATCCACAATTCGAGGTCATTGTCATTAATGATGGCGATACAGACGAAAGCGAAGACTACCTCACAATATTGGAAGAGAAATATCCACACTTGTATCACAGTTTTGTTCCTGATTCCTCCCGGTATATCAGCCGTAAAAAACTCGCTATCACACTGGGTGTCAAAGCCAGTAAATATGACTGGTTGGTGTTCACTGAAGCCAATTGTATGCCCCAAAGCAATCAATGGCTACGGTTGATGGCACGCAATTTCACCTCACGTACACAGGTCGTTTTGGGATATAGCGGTTACGACCGCAGCAAGGGATGGCTACACAAACGGGTAGCGTTCGATAATCTGTTCACTTCCATGCGTTACCTCGGTTTTGCCCTTGCCGGTAATCCTTATATGGGTATAGGACGTAACCTTGCCTATCGTAAAGAACTGTTTTATCAACAGAAAGGTTTTTCTGCCCACCTCAACCTGCAAAGGGGCGACGATGATTTGTTTATCAACCACATCGCTACCCCCGAAAACACACGGGTTGAAACTGATGTGAACGCCATTATGCGTACGCAGCCCGTACTCCGTGCCAAAGACTGGAGGGAGGAAAAGATCAGTTATACCTCCACCGCACGGTTGTATCATGGTGCACAACGCTGGTTGGCAGGTTTTGAAACTTTCAGTCGCCTGATATTCTATGGTTGCTGGGTAGCCGCACTCGTCATCGGAATACTGCACTTTCATTGGTTTGTAGCGGGTGTTGCCTTTCTTCTGTGGTTACTTCGTTTCACTACCCAAGCCATCATTATCAATAAAACGGCTAAAGAACTGGATGATAAACGCCGCTATTGCTTCACACTTCCTGTATTCGATCTCCTTCAACCTATGCAGTCCCTTCGCTGGAAACTGTATTGCCTGTTCAGAAAGAAGAGTGATTTCCTGAGAAAATAAGAGTAAATTCCGTTTCCATCAATAGGGAACGCTTGTTCCCATAAAGAGAAACGCTCGTTCCCTCAAAGAGAAACTGTAGTTCCCATTAAGGGGAACGCTCGTTTCCACGAGAGGAAACTGTAGTTTCCGTTAGGAGAAACTATTCATACCTCATGGAGTTGGCGGGATGTATGCGTGTGATAAGATAAGAAGGTCCCAGCAACATAAAAACGGAAGCAAGCAACGTACCCACATTCAGCAATAGGAATAGCCAGATGTTGAAAGATACCGGAACAGTATCCATATAATATGTCTCAGGATCGAGACGGAACAAGCTGAAACTTTTCTGGAGAAAATAGAAAGACAGTCCTATAACATTTCCCCACAACATACCCCTTCCGATGAGGAAGACAGCAAACCAAAGGAAGAGTTTACGAATGGTGAAATTATTGGCACCCAATGACTTCAAGACCCCTATCATGGAAGTACGTTCGATGATGATAATCAAAAGACCGGACACCATGGTAAAACCCGCCACACCAATCATCAAGATAAGGATCACCCAAATATTGACGTCCAGAATATCCAGCCAGGCAAATATCTGAGGATTGAGTTGCTCTATGTTGCGAACGGCATACTCTGCTCCATTGCGGTCAGGACGTTCGTTCACATCATCCGCTATCTCGTAGGTAGCGGCATTCAGTTCATCATAATCGTCAAGTTGCAACTCGATACCACTGACCTGATCTGGTTCCCACTTGTTAAGACGGTTTACAAGACAAAGGTCTGTAAGCAAAAAGAGGTTATCATATTCAGAAAAGTTCGTTTGATAAATACCAACAATCTTCAGACGGCGTGCACGCACATCATCTTGGATATAATAAGTGTCTATCTTGTCGCCCAGTTTCAACTTCATCTTATCGGCAATTGCCCTGGAGATTACAACACGATTGGTAGAAGCGGAGTCACTGAATTGCGGAAACTCTCCTTCCAATAAATGGCGACGGAAGAATGAAGTATCATACTCCGGGCCGATACCTTTCAATACCATGCCCTGAAAAGCATCGAAAGTCTTTATCATACCCGGTTTAGTGGAATAACGCTGAACATGCTTCACGCCAGGATAATCGGCAAGAGCAGCAAACATGCTGTCTTCCACGGCAATAGGGCGGGTTTCGTAAGAACGGGCGGCATCAGAGTTGGTGAGTTGGATGTGTGCGCCGAAACCTACGATTTTATCTCTTACCTCACTCTTGAAACCGATAATTACCGATACGGCAATAATCATCACCGCCAATCCGATAGCTACACCGATAGTGGCGATGAGTACGGCAGGACGGGATACTTGTTTTCCGACATCACTGTCGTGGTAAAGGCGGCGGGCAAGGAAGAGGGAGAGACTCATTTTCTTCATTCCGTCCGTCCCGGATACGCTTCCAATGCTTTTTGCAACACAAACAGCGCGCGGGTCAAGTCTTCCTTTTTCAGCACATATGCAATGCGAACTTCATTACGTCCGGAACCGGGAGTGGTATAGAAACCTGAAGCGGGAGCCATAAAGACAGTTTGTCCTTCGTATTCAAAATCGGAAAGACACCAAGCACAGAACTTATCCGAATCGTCGACAGGTAGTTTCGCTACAGTATAGAAAGCCCCCATCGGAATGGGAGAATAGACTCCCGGGATACGGTTCAGTCCATCAATCAGACATTTACGACGTTCTACATATTCATCATAGGTGTCACGCAAATACTCTTCACCAGCGTCAAGAGAAGCTTCAGCGGCAATCTGTCCAATCAACGGAGGACTGAGGCGTGCCTGGCAGAACTTCATAACCGCATCACGTATCTCTTTGTTTTTGGTTATCAAAGCACCGATACGGATGCCGCATTCGGAGTAGCGCTTGGATACAGAATCAATCAACACAACATTCTGCTCGATACCTTCGAGGTGACAAGCAGAAATATAAGGAGAACCTGTATAAATAAACTCACGATACACTTCGTCGGAGAAGAGAAAAAGGTCGTACTTCTTTACGAGGTCACGTATCTGGTTCATTTCACGGCGGGTATACAGATAACCTGTAGGATTGTTGGGATTACAAATCAGGATGGCACGGGTACGCTCATTGATCAGTTCTTCAAATTTCTCTACTTTAGGAAGCGAAAAACCTTCTTCGATAGTAGTGGCAATCGTACGGATTTTGGCTCCCGCTGAAATGGCAAATGCCATGTAATTGGCATACGCAGGTTCGGGAACAATAATCTCATCACCCGGATTCAGGCAAGCCATAAAAGAAAACAGTACGGCTTCCGACCCACCGGAAGTGATGATAATGTCATCAGCAGTGAGCTTGATATTGTACTTGTCATAATACCCTACCAACTTTTCGCGATAACTACGGTAACCGGCACTGGGACTATACTCCAACACTTTACGGTCAATGTTGCGAATTGCATCAATGGCGACTTGCGGTGTAGGTAAGTCTGGCTGTCCGATGTTAAGATGAAATACATGCGTACCCCGCTGTTTGGCTGCATCTGCCAGCGGAGCCAGCTTTCTGATAGGAGATGCGGGCATTTCTGTTCCGCGAATGGATATTGTCGGCATGAGATTATTTACGATTTACGATTGATATTACTATCAGTTTATTATTAAAGTTGCAAATGTAGTGATTTATTTGAAACCAAAGGGAAGCAAAGACATAAAAACTTTAAAAACCTTATCTATATTAAAAACACTATGCTATTTAAAAAGAAACTTGTACCTTTGAAAAACAAGCGAGCGAAGTGGCTTCAATCGTAATTTGTAAATTGTTAAATCGTAAATAGTACCATGGTCATAAACCTAATAACTTTTGCTTCACTACTACATAAACAAGCATCTGTTCGCAGTTCCCATGAAGTGATATTGACTGAATTGGAAAAATATTTCACAGTCAATTTTGTAGATTATCAAGATATCAGTAAACTAACTCCCAGTGATTTCAGCATTTTGTTCATTGCTACCGGCGGTGTAGAACGGTTGGTTATCCAACACTTTGAGTCTCTGCCTCGCCCCACCATCATATTGGCCGATGGCATGCAAAACTCACTTGCTGCAGCTCTTGAAATATCATCCTGGCTGCGTGGACGAGGTATGAGAAGTGAAATTCTGCACGGTGAGTTATCCGAAATCATCAAGCGTATATTTGTTCTTCACAGTAACTTCAAGGCTCAACGCAGTCTTTTCGGCGTACGTATCGGGGTGATAGGTACTCCCTCGAACTGGCTCATTGCAAGCAATGTTGACTATTTGCTCGCTAAACGACGCTGGGGAGTGGAATATACCGACATCGCATTGGAACGTGTCTATGAGTACTTTGAACAAATTACGGATGATGAAGTAGGTGAAGCCTGCGCCCATCTTGCAGGAAAAGCCTTGGCATGCCGTGAGGCTACTCCGGAGGATATGATAAAAGCGATGCGGCTTTATCGTGCCCTCAAAAGAATAGTAGAAGAAGAAAAACTGAGTGCGATTACTTTAAGTTGTTTCCGTCTGATAGGCCAAACGGGTACAACAGGATGTCTGGCGCTTGCATTGCTGAATGATGAAGGTATCATTGCCGGATGCGAGGGCGACCTCCAGTCTATCTTCACCATGTTGGCAACCAAGGTACTGACCGGAAAGTCCACTTTCATGGCAAACCCCTCCATGATTAATGCCCGTACCAACGAAATCATATTGGCGCATTGTACCATCGGTATCAAACAAACCGAACAGTTTATTATCCGTAATCATTTTGAAACGGAAAGCGGCATCGGCATTCAAGGTATCTTGCCCACCGGAGATGTTACCATCGTAAAATGTGGCGGAGAATGTCTGGATGAATATTACCTGACTTCGGGTACGTTGACTGAAAACACCAATTATATCAACATGTGCCGTACTCAGGTACGCATAAAATTAAGTAGTCCGGCCGACTATTTCCTGAAAAGTCCGTTAGGAAATCATCACATCCTATTACATGGTAACTATGTGCAGATGCTGGATGAATTCTTACAGTCGAACAGCTGCAAAAGAATAGAATAAGCATTGAATACTATTCGTTCGTATCGGGAACGCGTACTTCAAAGCGCGTTCCTTCACCCAATCGAGAAGTCACCTTTATAGTACCCCTCAGACGTTCTACAATTGTCTGGCAGATACTTAATCCCAAACCTGCACCCTGCGTAAAACTGTCCGCTTTATAGAAGCGCTCGAAAATACGTTGCTGGTCTTGCTCCGAAATACCTGCTCCGGTATCTTGTACAAAGATCGTAGTGTAACCGGGATCATGTATCTCGTAACCGAAAGTGATATTCCCCTTCACCGTGAACTTCTTGGCATTGTTTATCAGATTATTCACGACTTGCTTCAAACGTACGGAATCGGTTATCACGTATTTACCGGAATCTTCGGGAATTTCCATACACAACTCCACTCCTTGTGGCATACTCAAGCGTTGAGAATCATATACTTGCTGCATGATATATGTCAAGTTAAAGGAGGAGAACTGGAAGTCCATCGTACCGGACTCAATACGTGAAAGATCCAAAATATCATTGATCAATGCCAGCAACAAGGTACAGTTGGTATTAATGGTCTCTACAAATTGCTGTACCTCTTCGGGTGAGAAAGCATCAATATCTTTCAACAAATCAGAGAAACCGACAATCGCGTTCAGCGGTGTACGGATTTCATGGCTCATATTGGCAAGAAATGCAGACTTCAGCTTATCTGCCTGGAGTGCGCGGTCTCGGGCGGCTATCAAGGCTTCTTCCGTATCCTTATAACGCTGGATACTTTGGCACACACCCAAAACCATATAAGGAGTATCGGAGGTCATACCGTCATAGGCAGTACTACGGAACTCCCACCACTCATAGCCCCCATCCACATTTTGTAAACGGAAGTTCATACGGGAATTCAACTCATATCCGGCAATGATGGCATCGAAACGTTTACGGATGTTTATCAAATCATCGGGATGGATCAGGTCATCCAACTCTTCCCTGGAAACATAATCTTCCGTCGCACCCGAATAGTTAAACCGTTGCAGCAGTCCGCCAGGGAAATGGAAACAATTCATACGCATGTTATACTGCCACGGATAGATGGAACTTTCCTCAACGGCCATATTGAAGAAACGCCTCTGCATTTCTTCATCAGAAATATTGCGGCAGACAATCGCCATACCCGTCAACTTATCATTGGCAAAGATGGGTACCACTTCACCGGATATGGGGAAATAGGTTCTATTTACATTTTCCTGCATAAAAGTCTTTTCCGGAATAGACATCGGTTTCTTATCGGTACGAACCTGTTTCAGCAAATCATGCAGAATATTCTCTCCATCCCTGTATATCCTGAAAATGGAACCGGCTATTTGACCTTCATAATGACGCGCCGAATGCGTCTCGGGTGAAAGTCCCAGCATCACCATCAAAGCACGGTTTACGAAATGGATACGCAGGTCGGTGTCGTACGTAATCAATCCGTCACGGATGGAGCAGAAGATATTATCAAATTCATCCCTTTGTTCCACCAAACGATGCTGTATCAACAGCCGCGTCTGTGCATGTATACGCCGGCGTGATTCCCGGCGATTGGCACGGATCAGCCAAAGTACCAGTAGGACCAACGCCCCTACAATCAATGAATATAAAATAATAAAAAGCGCACGGTAACGTTCCATCAGTGGAATATTCAAGATAATGCCTTTTTTCTCTGCGATATCAGGGTCTACATTAAAAAAATCCAACTGTTTATAGTCATACAATAATTTTCCCTTCTGATCGCTCACACCGAAAGAAGCCGGAGATTTTCCCCTCAATATTTGCGCAGCCTGTACACCTGCGGCATACGCGTCTTCGGAGGGTTTAACATCGTAGACACATAAAACTCCATTCGTCATGGCCAGGTTTTGGCTGGCAAAGACGGGAGCTTTCAGTTTTAAAGAAAGGAAAGGTATCCATTTAGGAGAAATGACAAAATGTTTATAAGCATTATAGTCATAGCAGATGGAAGTAATAATGGAATTCAACGATTTAACCTGTACATTCAGTATCTTCAAACTATGCTCGGGATACTTGGATCTTAAACGTTCCCAAGACTCTTCCACAGCTTTTACACCTTTAAGACTCAAGAAGCTGCTGTCTGACAAACAAACTATTTCTTTACGATTACCAAACAAACGTATACCTTCTTCCATCAGTACATCAAAATCAGTTTCCGACGTATAACCGGAGACATTAGGCATTCTCTCCAACAATTCCTTATCAGGAAACTTAATACCGGAAACCACTACAGGTAACTGATAGGGTAAAGAATCGCCACAATGCATCAAAGTGAAGAAAGCCTCATCACCGGAAGTCACAATCAAATCGGTTTTTCGTTGACGAGCGCGCTCACAAATACGCCGCATGATGACACACTCGGAAGAAAAAGTCCAAAAGTCGGCATTCAAATATTCCGTAAAAATATTTGCATTCACTCCTCCTTTCTCCAATCCATTACGTAATCCCTCTATCAAAAGTCCATGCCACGGAGAATGACTGGTATATGATTGTATGAATAATACATTGTATGATTTTTCATTCGCTGAAAGTGTACCTGATGTCAAGCACAAAAGAACAAACGAGTATATTACGAACAGGTGTTTCCTCATATTTTTATTTTGGATTGTCGCGCAAATATTTCTTTAAATAACGCAAATATACAAGTTATATTGGGAAAATGCACCAATTCTGCAAAAAATATTTAATTACCATAAAAAGCTTGTCCAATAGAGTTTTTAGCCTCTCTCTTCTTGACATTTTTGGTATGGATAAGCATTAAAAAAACGGATTATCAGGGTAAAAAAACAAAAAAATGCGGTTTCTGCCTTATAATACGTTTCATTATCGAAACAACCCGTATTATCCTGCAAAAACCGCATTAAGAAAATAATTAATATCGTGTCACTTTATTCGTCGTAGACTTCAAATATTCAAAACGATTGATCATTTCGCCCATCAGCTTCGGATATTTATAAGCTACATTTTCTTGTTGCCCGATATCCTTCTTCAAATTATACAACTTATATCCATAGCCAAGGCCGATATATTCTCCATCTTCTTTACTATAAGGATTGTAGTAAGGAGGGATCAAAGCCCAGTCTCCTTGGCGGAATGCATAATTGAACATGCCTTCGATAACCAGCTCTTTGCGTCCCTGCTTACTTTTTCCCAAGAAAGCATCCATCGTATTCTCGCTGTCCAACTTTTCAGGATAAGTCTGTCCCAGTAAAGACGCGAAAGAAGCAAGCATATCCATCTGGCATACAAAAACATCGGATACTTGAGGTTTCACCGCTGCAGGCCAACGAAGCATGAAAGGAATACGTGTACCACCGTCAAACATGCTCGTTTTCCCTCCACGAAGAGGACCTGCTATCTTATGATCACCCACCAACTTCACTGCATCATCCTTATATCCGTCATCAAGTACCGGCCCATTATCACTGGTAAATATGACTATTGTATTTTCAGCCAGTCCCTGTTTGTCCAATTCCTTCAAAAACTCGGATACACACCAATCTGCTTCCAAAATAACGTCTCCACGCGGTCCCATCCCCGACTTACCGGCAAAACGTTCGTTCGGCACACGGGGTACGTGCGGCTGGTGCAATCCGTAATACAAGAAGAAAGGAGCATCTTTATGATCATCCACAAATTGCTTTGCCTTATTCAAGAACAATTCGGCCATTTCTTCATCTTTCCATTGCGCAGCCTTACCTCCTTTTTGAAAACCGATACGCGGCACACCGTTTACGATGGAACCGGCATGTCCCACACTCGGGTGCATCCGTAATAATTCAGGATTGTCTTTACCGGTAGGTTCTCCCGGAAAGTTTTTACGATAATCTACATACAGCGGATCACCGGGATCCAAACCAACAACACGCCCATTCTCCAAAAACACACATGGAACACGGTCATTAGTAGCCGCTTGAATAAATGAATAGTCATACCCTATCTCGGCAGCTCCGGGACAAACATCTTTATTCCAATCCACTTTACCGTCGCCCAGACCTATATGCCATTTTCCTACAGAACCGGTAGCATATCCGGCTTGTTTCATCAACTTGGGCAAAGTTATTTTCTTCGTATCGATAATCAAGGCAGCATTACCAGGAAGAATTTTCGCATCTACATTAGTCCAGGGATAAAGCCCTGTCATCACCGAATAGCGACTGGGGGTAGAAGTAGCCGCCGTACAGAAACCTTGTGTGAAACGGATACCTTCATTGGCTATACGATCCATACCCGGTGTAGAGATACGATGGGCGCCGTAACAACTCAAGTCACCGTATCCCAGATCGTCCGCCACAATCAGAATGATATTCGGCCGTGCCTGCCTGTCAGCTGCTTTTTTCTCCGGTTGCAACTGTCCGGCCAGCATAGTAGCAGGTAATGAAGAAAGACCTGCCAACGCACAAAATGCAAAATTAAAATCTCTCATATTTTATTTATTTAAAGTTAGACATAAGATTGCCTGTCCATCATTTGAATGATACCTGTGTTTTAGTTCCATTTGCAGCAACGGCATAAACTTTGAAGCCCTGGGGCAATGTAGCGTTTACGGTAAATGATGTCTCCGGCGATACAAATATCAGTTTACTACTGTTGTCATAAACCTCGAATGCCACTACATTTTTCCAACCGGTCATTGTCAGTTTGGAACCGGAATAGGCAGCCGTTCCCGCAATGACCGACGCACTTGTCTTATACATTTCCAGATTATTATCCGTTATATATTCTAATTTATGCTGCGGAGCGGTATATCCCAACTGGGAAATTCGTTCTATCAGGGCATCTACCTGAGATTGAGTCACTTCGACCTTACCTTTATTATAGGTATCGCTACCCTCAAACAACCCTTTTTTCAAAAATCCCCATTTGATAAAGAAGTCCGTCAAGTTCAGTCCTGACACCTTGCTACAGATATAGGCAAATTCTATCTGCCGTTCACCATCCGTCTTCAAATCCGGATTGACACGTATATATTCGTATACATCTTTGTAAAAATCGGATTTACCCAATGCATAGTCCATATATAGTTCTAACTGCCAGAAAGGTACTAATTTATCGAATACATCTTCCAATTTTGCATGGAAAATATCGCTGTTGCAAAGAGCAAGTGTCATTGCATGCTCATAATAATTATTAAAACTGCCTTTCGAAGCCGCAGGAGCCGTAGTTGCCAATCGTGAAGCAATCTTATAAAGCTTCTGAATGTGCATCGCACAAATATTATTCGTTACTTCTACCGTTCCGAACCATTTCAATCCCGGACGTGTCTGGTTACTATGCCCCACTTCATGGGCAGGTCCCCAATTATTGGTCTTCATCTCGTCCACACTACACAGCCTGCTCATTGTAGACAGATGATAAGCAGTATGGTAAGCGGTTGAATACATATAATCGCCTTCACCGTACATCACATTAAAATACATACGGTTTTTAAACATACGATTATCGGTTTCAGTACCGGCACCGCCATCATTATTATATTTTCTCAATCCCAGAAACAATTGTTCCTGATATACGATATCATCAAAAAGATCAATCAAGTCTTTCCCATTGGAAGCATTCTTCAGATTGGCAACAGGGAAAGTGAGATGTGCGTATTTTCCTATTACATCGAAATACTTATCCACGGCTCCGTTGAGTAGTGTCGCCCACTGTTCACGAGTATGCTTCGCCACATCAAAATATCCATTGACACTACCGGATGCAAAATGTATCTTTATCTCCGGATAATTTGCCGGATTGTCATTGACATGATACATCAGGTATATCAAACCTTTCTTCTCCGGAACAATCTTGTTTACACCTGTTTTCAAAGCATAAGAAACACTGCTGTTGAAGCCGTCCTTGTTAGTATCCATATCCTGTATACGCAAACCGATATTCTGTTCGTGGGTATCGCCCACCAATACAATCAACGCCTCGCCTTTCTTGGCAAAAATACCAGTAGGATTATCCAGTAAACTATAGGTACTGGTCTTATTAAGAGCTGCCTGTACATCCGGATGCTGGTATGGCTTATAAGCAGCAATACGGAAATCAGCCGGATATTTACCTTTCAACATGTAATAGGCTATATTCTTGAACAACGGATATTCGCACGCTTCAATCTCCGCTTCTCCAATACCATCTTTTAATTCGGAACAAGTAGCATCAGTAAACAATGTCAACGGATCAAACCCTTGCGGATTTTTAGCAAAGAACTGCATCTCGGCACAAGAAGCATGTCCTCCTACTCCGGATTTTACAATCAAACGGACTGCTTTGGGTTTCTGTATTGTATTGTTAAATGAGAAAGAAGCCGTGACACCTTTCGAGCCGAAATCAAAATTCTTGTTACCTGTGACACTCACAAAAACAGGATGTTCTTCAGTGGATATCTGAACCTCAACCTCGCCAAAATGCCCATTTGTTCCACTGGTACGCGGATAATAAGTGAAGTAGTCAAGAGTTTCCGTATGATCTTCAAAATACCAGGTCAACGTTACGGGATAATGGCTTGTAACGCCTGTGGCAAAAGGGTAATTAGAGTGATAGATGGTAGCCATATCTCCATCAAAAGTATTATCTATATTCTCTCCGGCATGATAAGTGGACGCTTCGCCCTTTATTACTTTCAACTGAACATCATCTACTATTCCCTCTGCATCGCCGGCGGTGTAATTATCCAATCCATTCTGCACAATCACAACTTCGGCTGAAGCATTGGACTTTTTGTCTTTTACCACCACCTTGTCAGTACGTGAACTGCTTCCACTATTGGCATTCACGGAAAACTTATAGGAGACTTCAATCGTAGTAGTACGTGTAGCAGGTATTTTCTTCATCCAATCCGGATACGTAATTTCCAAGTCATTTTCCATTAAATTGGTCGTCACTACAAAATCAAGTTGACCTCCTGCCGCACTTAAAGTAAAAGAGGTGGGTGATACTAATATATCGGCATCGGTACCTAACTGACGTACCAATATTTTCTCACTCAACTTACCATTGTTTATGGTAACATTGGTACTACGGACTGTCTTATCCGGACTATCCGTCACGTTAATCCTTACTCCCGTGCCTGAATTAACAGGTTGGGCATCACACCATTCAGCACCATTCTCATCTACCGAAACCGTCCAGTCTACAGGAAGTGATTTTACATCAATAACAACAGAATTCGCCTCTTTATAAAAATCAGCGTTTTTCGAACTCAATTCCAATACGGGAATTGAATCATCATCGTCTTTACAGGACGATAATGAAAATAGCAATAAGGATATAAATAAATATACAAAGCTTTTTTTCATACTCTCAGTATTAAAAGAGGGCTGATCAAAAGGAATCTAATTTACCATTACATTACCTGTTTGTCAGCCCTCTGAACGTTTTAATCAAGGTTAGAAGAGAATGCGGTTATTTTCCATATAATTCGAACTCAGAAAGAGCCCACGTTTTAACACCATTAGGATTAGTAGATTTATGAACCTCAAAACGAACATAAGTATAAGAATTACCCAAATCCATCACCGGACAACCCTCATAATAAGTAGTAGTGGTAGTAGGAAGGCCATCTGCTGAAGTAAACTTCTTAATTTGGGTCCAACTTGCCCCATCATTGCTCACATAAATGATGAACTCTGACGGATGCTGATTAGTATTTCTTGTTGCATACCTTATTTTCAGCTTGGAAATAGCAGCAGCTAAATGGATATCCAGCATATGCGGGAATGGCTTAGCTGCACCTCCGTATGCAACCTGTGCATAAGTATTTAATTTTCCATCAAACCAATCTGCAAAAGTACCTTCAGCCATAGTAGTTCCGGTTAAACTCAACATATTCGGTGTAAGCGTTATTTTCGGTATCGAGTTCTTCAATCCGATTATAATCGTATTGTCACCGTAGAAAGGATATTTTGAAGTTATTTCCAATGGAAGTGCAAAATCTCCTTCCAAGTTGGTGATATCAACTTTCACTGTCAAGTTAGCGGTTGTATTACCCTTTGTAATGGTAAGCGTACCTATGGTATAACCGATAGTCATCAGTTTATAATCTACTCCATTCTCCAAATTATAATCATCCAACAGCGATTTTTTTACGGTCACTGCACATGTTATATCCTCCGTTAATGGCGTACTTAAAGTTACGGGAAGTTCATAAGTATACTCCGTTACCCCCTGAGTGATTGCAAAAGGTAGTTTAAATCCGTTTTCTGCAAGTGACAACTCCGGTTGATAAACCGTAGGTTTCACAATAATATATTTATTCTTAGCATTAATAGGCGAAGTACCTTCGGCAAGTTCCATCATCAATACATAGGTAGAACCATCTGCACTCAATCCGGAAAACTCCTCAGGATGGAAAGTAACTGTTTTGACTTGATACAAATCTTTTTCTCCAAAAGAAACAGACATATCAGCGGGCAATTCATAACACTCGGCAGGCAGTTGCTTGAAATCAGTCTTATTTTCATCATTATAAGCTTTGACATCAAAATCGCTCAAGACCTTCAGTACAGCCGAAGCTGCCATATTCAAATTGTATCCTCCCTTGTCAATAGTAATGTCATAAGTAGCGGGTTCACCAGTATTATAGAATGTCACGTCTTGTTCGTTACTATTCAAGATGCAAAGAAATGATGTATATTCATCCAAATAGTCTTCTTTTCCATCACTCAGACAGGCTCCCATAGTCAACAGCAAACAGCCCAAAAGTGAAAGTGTATATATTTTTGTCTTCATATCAATTTAATTCTAATTAGATTAATAATACAATAGCTTATTTCCAACCGTAATTCTGCGTCAGCAATTTGTTACGATCCAGTTCCCTCTGGCTAAATGGATACAAATAGTGGTTAGCTCTGAATACCCGATTTTGAACAACTGTTCTACGCCAAAAAGCACTCGGAGTATCGTCGCTTGAGGTTGCTTTCGCTTCAATGTTCATACCATAGATTGGGCCATTATCGGTACTTGTAGCAATCATCCATGTACGTGTATCAAAATAACGATGGTTCTCAAAAGCAAGCTCTACCCTACGTTCCTTACGACATAACTCAATCAATTCAGCAGTAGTAACATTCGGATAAACCTCTGTTATCGGTTTCAATCCAGAACGGTCACGCAAATCATCCCAATATTTCATTGCATTGGTACGATACTGCGCATCTCCTGTCCTGTTTTCCCACTCCAAGGCTGCTTCAATATAATTCAGATAAATTTCTCCCAAACGGAAAGTTGGAAATACCATATTCCCAGGTTGATTATTCACAAAATTTGCTTTGTGATTAACAAAACGATTTATCAGGTATCCACCTCTTGAATGGTCGTGGGAAGTATTCGAATTACCACCATTTGCCAGACTGCATAGTACATAATTATCTTTATTCGGTCCACATCTCCAATAACTATCACTCCAATATACGGCTATATAAAAACGTGGTTCACGCCCTACAAACATATTACGGCATTTACGAGTAGTATATTGAGCCTGATCTGCCTGACCTTTCCCCAGATAAGCAAGATAAGGATTTTCAAATAACGTCTCACCATCTTCCGAATATTTGGAAGCCTGATCAACAACAGGAGTCCCGTCAGCCTCATATCCCGTAATCGGATATCTGCCATCCTTCATCGCATAAGCATCTACTTGTTGCTGTGAAGGTCCCAAAGCACCATAAGCTTCACCATTACCTCCCATTTTTGTTTTTACACCAGTCGGAGTGGTTCTTCTGGCAATGATATTCCGGTTTGCATAACCCGTAGACCAGATAAGTTCACTATTCCAATTTTTTTCGGTAATACCTAAGTAATTGGCGTACGCATTTGTACCGTCGCCCTCCCTGTATAATGTATATTTACCCAGATCAATTACAGCTTGAGCCGACAACACAGCTTCTTGCCATTTTGCATTATCATATGTTTGTGGAAAAAGTTCTTGTCCTGAAAGATCCGGAAATTCTGCAGTCATAGGATTCTTTACCGCACTATACAAGGTATTACCATTAAATAAATCGCGGGCAGAATAAAGTTTCAACCTTGAAATTACAGCTAAAGCAGCACCCGCCGTAGGCAAGCCGTATTCTTCACCTGCATTCCAACTCTCTTTACCTTGTGACTTAAAATATTCAGCACATTTGGTCATCTCGGCTGTAACATAATCAACGCATTGTTGCCAGGTGTTACGTGGACGATATAAAGATTCTGTGGTTGCATCATAAGGCAAGAGTTCGTCTCCTACAAGGAATACCGGTCCATAATTGCGCATCATAAGAAAATAATAGTAGGCCCGTGCCCAACGTACATACCAGTACCAATTATCTTTTTCTTCCTGTGTTACGGTAGGATCTGTACAATTCTGAACATTCTGCATGAAAATATTACATTCACGTATTCCATTATAAAGATTTAAGTTGCCAGAAGGTATATTTGAAGCATTCCAAGCACCGGTATTTATAGATTCAGCACCTACACTGGCCGCATTAATCAGCTCATCTGTCGCAGTACTCTGAGGGGTATTCACATAACCGGTCAAATCATTTGGCAGAAAACTCATTGCACCGTGAAAATATCCACGCACGTATGCCCTTTTTTGCCAAATTTGTTCGAAAGTCATATCTTCCGTTTCCTGCTTATCCAGAAAACTCTCACATGCAGTTAACAATGGAATTACTCCACAAAGTAACAATATATATTTTACTATTGATAGTTTCATATTGATTTCGTATTATTAATTAGAAATTAGCATTTATACCGATAGTCACAGTCATATTATTAGGATACTTTGCTCCGTTTGTAGTATCCAACAATTCAGGATCCCATAGTTTAAACTTACTGAACGTAAGTAAGTTTGTACCGGCAACATAAAGTCTGAAAGACTTGATAAAAGTTTTATTCAACAATGTTTTCGGTAATGTATAGCCGATTTCCGCATTTTTCAGACGAAGAAAATCACGATCGCGTAACCACAATGTAGATGACTGGTTATTATTAGAGCTACCGGCTTCTGAACCATAAGCTACTCGGGGATATTTTGCCAAGGCATTTTGCTCGGCTGTATTGGTTGTTTTCCATGAGTATTTATAAATATCCTCATAAAAAGCGGAACGATCCATATTATCACTAGCGAAAGGATGCAAAGGATTACCATTTAAATAGATGGAAGAATGTGCTACGCCCTGGAAAAATACGCTTGCATCAAAATCTTTCCACTTAGCGGTCAAACCAAATCCATAAGTAATTTCAGGCAGATCGGTATAACCGATGGCAATCTGGTCATAAGAATTAATGACGCCATCTCCATTTATATCCTGATATTTAATATCACCTACTCTATATTCTCCAAATGATTGTTTCGGGCTGTTGTCTATTTCTGCCTGGCTCTCGAAATAACCTAAAGCGATATACCCTTTACGCTGTACGGCACCATTACGTCCAAACGGTTTACCAATAGAATTTTGATATTTATATTCCCAATCCGGTTCATCATTGTTCAACATCTGATTGCGTGAAAAAGTAAAGTTTCCACGACCTGTCAACAAGACTTTACCCACTTGTTGTTGATATTCAAGGGTGCCGTCAATGCCGGATACTTTGGCCTTACCGACATTTACATACGGAAGAGTAGAAAGACCTACAAGCGCAGGCAATCCTGCACGTTGAAGGAAAATACCATCACGTTGTTCATAGAAATAGTCTACCTGAAGTCTCAATTTATCAAACAAACGAGCCTCAACTCCTATATTTACTTTCGTAGCTTCTTCCCAAGATACATTTGTGTTTTCAATTTCACCTACCCGATAGGCTGTAGGTTTCTGATTGCCAGTCTCTCCATAAGCCCATACATTGGCAGCCGCCAATGTATTAATTGTCGACTCATACGCCCATCTTCTTGATGTTCCGATATCGTCATTACCCACTTTACCATAAGATGCTTTTACTTTCAAGTCATTTACCACTTTAGTCAACGGCTCAAACCATTTCTCATTAGAGATCATCCAGCCTAATGCATAAGCCGGGAAGAAACCGAAACGATGCCCACGGGCGAAATTCTCTGAACCGGTATATCCCATATTGAATTCTGCAAAATATGTATCCTTATAGGCATAGGTCAAACGTCCTGCAATTCCCTGGCTTTTGTATGGCAAGGACTTTTTTTGATTTTCCGCAGTCAACAGTTTATATATTTTATGGTTGTACAAGAACAATGCACCAATACGATGCTTTTCTGCAAACAAACGAGTATAGTTAAGAGAACCTTCCATATATGTGGTCATTTTGGAAACAGTTACCGGTTTTTCATATGACAAGTTATTGGAACCTTCATAAATAGTTTTATAAAGTAAATTACCATTTTCATCCCGCCCTGTCGCATGATACTGTGGAGCAGTCTTTGAACGTACCTGTAATGTATTATTGGAGGCATCCCATGAGAACTTGATATTGGCTGTCAATCCCGGAGTAATCATATCTAATTTTTGAGTAATTCCAACCAATGATTGTGCAGAGTTCCAATTTTGCTCACGATAACCGGAGTGTACAAGCGAATTCCACGGATTATCTCCACTTGCAGCACTTGGTGCAGAAAGAGTACCGTCAGAATATTGTGCAGGATAGGCATTCGGAGACGCATTGAATGCTGTTGTCCATATATCGTCTACTTTTGCTCCTGGTCCCCATGAACTTTCATAAATATTAGCCAAGTTCACGTTAAATGTGGTAGTCGGGGTTACCGCAAAATCCATATTGGCACGGAAATTAAATTTCGTATAATGGATGGAAGAATTGTAATCGTAAACATTACCGGCATTTCTAAAAATAGAACCTTCATTATAGAAACCACCTGATATATAGTATTTACAAATATCGCCACCACCAGAAAGGTTCAAGGTGACACGTTCGCTTGAAGCCAAATTTTTATACATTTGATCCAACCAATTCACATTCGGATAAAGATCCGAATCGGAACCATCTCTATATTTCTGAATATCTTCTTGGGAGTATCCTCCGTCACCATTACCGGTCAACCCTTTGGCTTCATTATACATCTCGGCCCATTGCATTGAGTTTACCATTTCGGGCATACGGGTAGGAGTTTTAAATCCCATCTCTGCACGTACATTAATACGCGGCTTGCCTTCGGTACCTTTCTTTGTCGTAATCAGGATAACACCATTGGCTCCGCGCACACCATAAACAGCCGATGCAGAAGCATCTTTCAAAATAGAAAAAGTAGCAATATCATCTACGTCAACTAAATCCAGTTCACGTTCGATACCATCTACCAAAACCAAAGGAGTAGAATTTCCTTTGAAAGAAGCAATACCACGAATGTAGAAATCGGAAGCACCATTCTTACCCGGTTCACCGGACGCCTGCATAGAAACGACACCAGCCAATTGCCCAGCCAACACATTGGATATATTAGCCCCCGGAATATTCAGCCCGCTTACATCCATTGAAGAGATAGCACCTACCACACTCTCTTTCTTCTGATGTCCGTAACCTACTACAACTACTTCTTCCAATGCTTTTGTATCCGAATACAGGGTAACATTAATTACATTATCATTGCCGATAGCCACTTCCTGTTTCTTCATACCGATATATGAAAATTCAATGACGCCACCAATGCCTTCTACAGTAAGAGTATACCTTCCATTCAAATCAGTAATAGCACCGGAAGAACTGTTTTTTAACCATACACTGGCACCAATGATAGGCTCTTTCAAATCCCCATCCATAATGATACCTGTTATTACACGCTTCTTGGGCTGCTGTTCAATACTTTCAGATTTTGATACTTTGAAAATAACATCCTTATCTTTGATCACATAATCAACATCAGTGCCTGCAAGCAACTGTTCCAATAATTTGTCGACCGTACCACTGAAATTGATGTTTCTTTTGGAATTATCTTTTAAATCACTATCCTTATAAAAGAAAGTATATTCACTGTTTTTCTCTATGAACCGGATAGCTTCTTTTAAAGAATATTGTCCTTTCACCGAAATATTGCTCTGCGCAGCCAGAACCGAAATCGGATATAAGAACAAAAGCACCGCGATAATCCTAAGATATCGCCAATAAAAAAAATCTCTTTTTTTCATGTTTTACTTAATTAATATTAGACATAAGATTTACTTTAAAACTATTTTAGTTGCTTATTATAATTTTGTCATTATCCCTTGTTTCATGGAGATTCATTATGAAACAAATCTTATCAATCACATTCCTCAATGACTCATCCTGACGAATTGTACCACTAAATGACGGATTTATATCTCTACCCTCAAATACAATCTGCACATTGTATATCTGGCCAATAACATGTAATAATTGATTTAAAGGCATGGCATTAAACTTGAATTTTCCATCCTTCCATTCTATATTCTCTATCTTTCGGGTTTGTATTTCACTATTCAGTGAATTGTACAGCACCTGCTGTAAAGGTTGCATTTCAACCTGTTTTCCTGTGGGTTCCACCTTAAAGGTTATACTACCATTGAAAAGGGTTATTTCATTTTTTCCATTTTCTTGTTTTTCAACTAAAAAACGTGTTCCTTTTACCTCTATAAATGCTTTGTCTATATATACATGAAATTTACTTCCCAAACGCTTACGTACTTCAAACAAAGAACTTCCCTTTAACCAAACATTTCTGTCTTTCACAAAATTTTTAGCAAAACGAATGGAACTCTGCGGACGCATCCATACTTTTGAGCTATCAGGTAATATATAGAGCATACTATTTTTTGCCACTACTTCCATAAACTCCGTTTTCTCTAAAGCCTGAGTTCCTTTCAGTACAAAATAGCCACTAATAACCAAAAACAAACTGATACAGGCAGCAATCAACGGTCGGCGCATCCGAAGTATAAGCCTTCTTTGCCTTCCTATCTTATATCTCTTCAGTATGTTTGCCCATATTTGTTCTCCTATTTTAGGATCTATGTTTTCTGTACCTTCTTCCCACTGTTCTTTCATTCTCTCTTTTACGATATCAATCTCGGTCAAGTGTTCGAGGTCTTCCCTCCTAAGCTCATTTTTAAATAAACTTTTTATCAGTTTGGTATTTTTCTGTCTTTCTTTCATTGGATATATTTTACCTATATACTATAAATACACTTCCCAAAGTCCACACCCTAAACAGAGCCATTACTTTTTTCTTAAAATTCTTTTTCTTTTTTTTATTTCAATAATAAAAATATTAACTAACTTCGCACATCAAAGGTTAAAATGACGCACAAAGAATTAATAAGAAAATTCAAGGAAGGTAATGAGGAAGCCTTCTCGGTAATATATAAACTATACTGGGAAAAAGTATATCATTTTTCCAGCCTCTACATTACTTCCCCTGAAGATGTGGCAGAAGTTGTGCAGGAAGTTTTCATTAAACTCTGGGAGGCAAGACACTTAGTAGATGAGGAACAATCTTTCGAAGGGTTTCTGTTTATTATTACCCGTAATAAGGTTTTCAATCATTCCCGCAAACAATTGAATTATGCTTTTTTGAAAGTAACAGTATTACAATCTATAGAGAAGTCGTACGAAGAGGAAGATAAACTTGAAATGTCCGATTTAAAACAGCACCTTTCTTTATTACTCTCTCAACTGACGGAACGACAACAGCAAATATTCCGTATGAGCCGACAACAGTATCTGACTTATAAACAGATCGCCGAGCAATTATCTATCAGTGAAAAGACAGTAGAATACCACATGACAGTCATATTAAAATATCTGCGAAAGAATTTATATATGCTGTCACTTTTCATTGGATAAGTGGTATCTACTTCTTTGTATTTACTAATCATGTCCTTTATTCTTAGTCATCATGTAAAGCCTCAGCCGGTTGAACCTTCATCGCCATCCGTGCAGGATACCAAATTCCGGCTATAATCATCAAAGCCATTAGTAACCAAGTGACTGCAAGGGCAAGTAAGAAACGGCCGACGGTGAATGGCATCTTGTCAATATTCACCAACTCAGCAATTCCGATATTAAAGGTAATGCCTATTGCCAATAGTGTTGCAAGGGCAAGCAATACTACCCCTTCACCCATCAAGCGAGAGAAAATTGCACTACGACTACTGCCCAATGCCATACGCAGAGCCACCTCTTTGCGCCGCTGTTGCGTACGAAACCAAAATGTACCAATAACGCCAAGAAAAATATTCATCAACAAGAAACCAAGTACACAAAGCTGGGTCTTGGCTTCATTCATATCCTCACGTTCGCAAATCTCACGCAAATCTTTGAAAGAGGTTACATCAAGCAGGTAGAGATTTCCTACCTGATAAAGCCGGTCAGCGTCATCCATCAACTTCGCCATAAAATCGGTATCGTCATCAGGTCGTACACGTAAACTGAGCGTGATGTACCGTGGATTACCATACTCTTTCAGTCTGTCAAGACTAAGGTGCAAAGCCGCATAGGAGCCACCCCACTCCGAAGAAGTATAGAAGTGCGACCAGCGTACAGGCGCACCGACTGCTCCCACACGGCATCGTTCATCGCTACCGAAATTCAGTAACATAAGCTCACGGTCTTGCAACGAAGCCGCATCATCCAAGTGCAATCGGGGATAACCGGCAAAAAGATTGGAAGAAACCACCATACGATTATCACGTATAGTAGAAGCCATACGAGTAAGCATCTCCTCATCTGAACTCCCATAACGGAACACTCTGAAGAAATCGGGCTCTACCCAAAGAAGATGGACATTCACCGATAGGGTATCCAGTCCCAGATTGAGACCGTTACTGCCGTCATTATAAGGAAAACAATTTTGTGAAAGTGCCACAGCTTCCACACCGGGACGATGTCTCAACCGTTCGGCAAGTTCCACAAGATGTCGCATATCATCGTCTGTAGTCAAATCCGGATTATAGGCAACAGACTTGGGAGTAAGTTTATTGACTGTAATATTATAACAATGTTCCGTGTCAAAACCCATCGGGGCATTATAAACACGGAAAGTAACCAAAGTCCAATCTACAATGTACCACAACACTACAAACACCAACAGCAATTCCGTAAAAAGAAACAGACTGGAACGCCATTCATTCTTGATTTGAATCAGCATATTTTTCATACGTTATTCTCCCTTCTGATTAATTGCATCCACTATATTCATCCTGGAAGCTCTCCATGCCGGAATACCGGCTGAAAGTAAATTCATCAGCATACAGAAGCCAAAAGCTGCCAGAAAGGCCCATGGCGAAAGCAACATACCGGGTGTCAATGAAGTATCTCCACTTAAATAAGCATTAGCACTATTGCCAAAAAGAAAACCGTTCAGTAAGAAAGTGGCACCATAACTCAAAGCCAATCCAAGTATCCCGGCCAACAACGAAAGCAACAGATTTTCAAAAAACACCTGTCTCACCAATTCACCACCCGTAGCGCCGAACGCTTTACGTACCCCGATTTCGCTCATACGCTTTCGCATCCGCGAGAGTGTCATTGAAGAAAGATTGATGGCAGGTACCAGCAACAAAATGGTAATGACAAGCACATAACGCAAGACAGTTCCTTTCACATCCGGTAAATGATCCCATTTGCGATATAGATTGGCAAACACCGCATCAGGCTGGTCACGATAAAAAACTTCCGCATCAGACAAACCGGAATTATAGGCAAGACGTAACCGTTCCGCCTCTTCACGAATAGCCGGAAAATCGGCAGATGAGTGTGCCAAAATAACGGTTTTCATCTGTCCCATCGTATTTTCCCACCAGGCAAAGCCGGCAGCGTCTGTAGAATTATAAGGTACCCACACTTGTCCATATGCTGAAGTAGCAAGCATGGAGACATCTGCCACAACCCCCGAAATCCTATAATCCACATGATTTAATTGCAATATCTGCCCTGCTACTTCCGTAGTACCGAATAATTGACGTGCCACAACAGCCGAAATAACGGCACATGGTATCCCGGCATCACTGTCTGCTTTGCTAAAACCTTTTCCACTCAAAAAACGGAAACGAAAAATATACCAAAACTGCTCATCCGTCTGTACCATATCTGCCGTAAACTTCGCTCCGGCAGGCAACGACACACGTACTTTTTCCGGTAAAGATATAAGTGTGACAGCTTCTGCCGTAGAAAGTTGCTTGAAACATCCCTTACCCGTCTGTACAGACATATGACCATAAGCCCCACTGTCAGTTCCTTTCTGTCTCACTGCCATTGTAGAGACATAAAGCGAACGCGATCGGTTCACTTCCGGTTCACAATCCACCATACGTACCTGTAAAGTGATGACAAGTACCATAATCATGCAGATAGCAAGGGCTGTACCTATCACGGAGACCCAAGTGACAATCGGATTTTCACGCAAATGGTAAAAAGCTTGTTGAAAGTAAAGTCTTATCATTATAAGAATAATATTAGTGTCTATTCGTCATGTAAAGCCTCGGCAGGTTGTACCTTCATCGCTTTTCGTGCAGGAATGCCAATACCGATGGCAATCATCAGAGCAATAAGAACAAAGGTGATAACTGCGCACAGCAATAAACGTCCCCATTCTAAAGTTGTACCATTGCGCCAGGAATTCAGTTCCAAGCTTGCCAGATTATAATCAATAACCAGAGCCAGTGGAGTAACTAATACCAACAAAAGCCACCCTTCGCACAAAAGACGTTTGAAAATGCTGATATCCGTAGCTCCATGGGCTTTATGGAGCGCTATCTCTGACCGGCGTTGCTGTGTGCGAAACCAGAACGTCCCCAGCAAACCGAGAAAAATATTCAGTAACAAAAATCCCATACCCGTCATATAGTTACGCAATCCATTCTTCCAGCTACGTTGAAAATCATCGCGGATCTCAGTAAATGAACGAACCTCGGCTATGAATATGTTACCCACACGATATAGTCTTTCACTGTCAGCCTTCAGACGTTCAATAAAGTCATGATCCTGATCAGCACGCACACGCACACACCATTCCTTACTATAATCCATCCATGTAGAAGGCATTTTATAAAGCATACGGTATGAGTAACGAGCCTGCTGATAGTCACTATAGCGTACATTCTGTATGGCAGCAGCCAACTTCACCGTATTGGTCGTATCCCCAAAGAGGTTAAACCGTTTTCCTACCAATGAGGTCAACGGAACATTATACTTTCTGAAAAGATTATCCGAAGCAAGAAACTGGTCATCTTTTTCCAACATGACAGCTAACTGTTCGGGAGTCTCACCACGCGTACCTCGATAACGGAATACCCGGACGAAGTCTGGTGTCACAAGAGATCGAATAGTCCAATTGGGTGACCGTAACGTATCATATTGTACCTCTGCTGTACTATTACTCCCATTGTAAGGATAGGAATTCTGCGAAAGACTCACAGCCTCCACGTCCGGACGGTGTTTCAAACGATCTAGCATTTCCTGTATATCCTCCTGTTGTTCTTCGACAGACTGGTTGGGTATATAGTCAGGACTTTTATCAGTAAGCCGTCCCATATTGATAAGGTAACAATGCTCAATGTCGAAACCTCTCGGCTCCATAGCGGTGGCTGCCTGCGTATAAATGTAGTCAACAATATACCACATCACCACACTAACGACCAATAACTCTAAGGCCAGCCATGTATTACTACGCCACTCGTTCTTTATCTGTGTAAAAAGTTTCTTTGTCATCTTACTTATTTCAACATATTAACATTCTATTTTTGAAGTTTTCCTCCCAAAGCATCTACTATTCCCACTCTTGAAGCTTTCCATGCAGGCATCCCACTACTCAATAAATTCAATATAAAACAGAAAAGCAATGCCCATCCAAAAGTAGAAACATGCAACAAAATGGATGTATCGATAAGAGGTACATTCACGGCCTTGCTAAATCCTTCGGCAAAAAGTACAGACTCACCCAGATAAGCAAATATCACACTCAACAATAATCCCAATACACCGGCAAAAAAAGTCACTACCATATTTTCGGCTACAATCTGTCCCATTATCTCTCTGCGTGTACTACCGAAAGCTCTTCTTATTCCTATTTCACTGACACGTTGCCGCAAGCGGCTCTGAGTCATGCTACTCAGATTTATAGCCGGAACAATAAGCAAGATAACGAAAATAACAAGCCGTTGGCAACGTGCCGCATGCACATCCGGCTCTACATTAGCACCGATTACAAGTGCATTTTTTTCCTGATCATAAGGACGGTTACGATAAACCAGCTCATAACCTTGCTCACCGATAAGCGTATTATATTCCTGTTGTCGACGCTCAACTTCTTCACGGATAGCAGGAAAATCATTTCGGTCTCGAGCCAGGATAATACAACTGGCCATTCCCATATGATCGCTCCACACATCATCCTTGAAATTGGTAGAAGTAAAAGGGATCCATACCTGTCCATAAGCTGTAGTAGCAAGGGTGGAAACGTCCTTCACTACACCACATACCCGATAGGGAGCATGATTCAACAAGAATTCACGACCGACAGACTCCGTAATTCCAAAAAGATGGCGCGATACACTCTCTGTAATAACAGCTACTGGTATGCCAGCATCAAATGTTGCTTTGTCATACGGCTTACCTTCTATAAAAGAGAAATCAAATATCCGCCAGAATATATCATCCGTTTGCAACATATCTACTCCTGTTGACGGTTGTCCCGGCAAGCTGACCGGTGTAGTTTCTGTCTGACATGCATAAATAGAAATTGCTTCAGGAGTTTTCAATGACTGAAAACACTCTTGGGCTGTGCGGACACTCATCGGACCATTACTCGTAGCGTCTCCCCATTCTTTATTAGAAATACTCATCCACTTAACGTGCAAAAAACGATCACGGTTACTCTCTGGAGCAAACGGGACTACCTGCACTTGCTGTATCATTACTACCAGCATAATGAGGAAGATGGCAAGTGCCGTACCTGCGATACTGACGACACTGATCAACGGTTGCTGACGAAGCTGTGCCCATGCCTGGGTAAAGTATTGTTTAATCATTCTTCAGTTTACGGTTTATTATTTACAATCAAGATGACGGCATTTTTAGTCACTGACCGACTTTTAAATTGCGGGTATTTACACTACCAATACCACTTTTCGAGATATCAGTTATTCCGGCAGTGCCGCTCAGTTTTACACTGCCCACACCTTCCACACTGGCACGTAAACGGTCACAATCCACATGTATATCCGCATCGCCAACTCCTTCCAAAGTGATGGTAAGCGACTTACATGTCAAATCTTTCACATTAAGGTTTCCTACACCTTCTATGGCAAACTTCACATCCTCCAACTTCAACGGAGTTTTACAATTAAAAGAACCTACACCGGTAAATTCCACCTTTTTCAAATCGGGAGCAGACAAATAAATAGTCACACCGTATTTCTTGCTACGGTTCTCCTTCTTATTTTTAAATCCAATGACCAAACAGCCATTGTTTACAGAAGAAGAAATGTTTTTCACATATTCTTCCTTACCTTCTATTTTTAAAGAATAAGTATCACTCTGTATAAAGTGTACGGTTGCCACGGAAGTCATATTGATAGATGAAAACGCTTCTACCTTACGAACCTCACTCACCTCAGAATTCTTGTCATTGGCAGCATAAACAGTGTTCGCAATAGCGGCAAATAAAAAAGTCAAAGTTATTAATAAAGTCTTCATATTAATCTGTTTTTTAGTTTGAATACAAGATAATTATTCTATTTGACGTCCGTCAAAGAAACGAACAGTGCGACTGGTTTGTCTGGCTTGTTCTTCATTATGAGTTACCATCACAATAGTACGTCCGTCTTCCTTATTCAGTTGATGCAAGAGTTCCATTACTTCAGCACCCATCTTGGAATCCAAATTACCGGTGGGTTCGTCGGCAAGGATTATTTCGGGATTGCCGATAATGGCACGGGCAATGGCAACACGCTGGCACTGACCACCGGAAAGCTGTGTAGGCATGTGGCGCATACGGTGGCTCAAACCCACTTTCTGTAATACCTCTTCTGCTAAATGGCGACGTTCTTTTGCAGATACTTTTCTATATAATAAAGGTAATTCTACATTATCCAGCACATTCAGCGAATTAATCAAATGGAAAGACTGAAACACAAATCCTAACTTCTGATTACGGAAAGCAGCCAGTTCTTTATCCTTCATTCCATCTACTTTAACGCCGGCAATCTCAATGGTTCCACTTGAGGGTGCATCCAGCAACCCCATAATATTCAACAAGGTTGATTTACCGCAACCTGACGGTCCCATAATACTAAGGAATTCCCCCTTATTCACTTCAAGGTTCACATTTTCCAATGCAACAGTCTCAATCTCATTAGTACGATAAATCTTGTTGATTTCAGTTAACTTAATCATAATGGTAAGTATTTAATTATTATTCTATTTCCAATTATTCATCCCTCAGTGCATCCGTAGGTGTTATACGACTAATACTACGTGCAGGAATATAGATACCGATCAATACTACTACAAGCAATATCAGCAGAATAATGAGTGACACGATAACGAAATGCGACGCAAAATCAGACACCCAGTACGTTTTCACTTCTCTCATCCAATTCATCCCCTCATCCAATCCTTCTTTTATGGCATATTGCAGATAAAGTAGAAAACTGATAAATGAAGCGAATACAGTCAGTACCACTCCCTCACCCATCAATAAGCGCATCACATAGCCGGGAGTAGCACCGAAAGAAAGCATCACTCCCACTTCTTCACACCGCGTCCGCGTCTGTAACCAAAAGGTTCCGATAACTCCAAGACAAAGATTGACAAGAAAAAAGATTGCCATCGCCAAGTTACGCCGATAAATGGGAGTGGAAGATCCCGCCTCTGTTTCCCTGATAATGTCGTCGTATGATTGTATACTACGGGCAAAAAGATTACCCGCACGCAGTTCCTTCACCATCCATGGACGAAAATCGTGAAGAAAGCGTTCCATACTGACACCTTCGCGCAAACGCACCAGAATACGAGCATATTCGGGAATATCTTCTATATCCACAACAAGTAATGGACTAAAATAGACTGGCGACGGTCGCCAGTCACTATAAGCTTTAAAAGTTCCTACAGTACCGATGACAGGCAGATAAGTAGTATCTTGGTTATGATACCGTACACAACGTTTACCCTCTACATTCACTGTACCAAAAATATTTTGTGCCGTATTCTCACTGAGTACAATGTCATTCTGTGTATAATCATAATCGGAAAGTTGTTCAAGACTCCTCCCCTTACCGGGACAGAAACCATAAGTCTCGAAAAAATTTGTATGAGGCAGAAAATTCATAAACATAACAGGATGTTTCAAGGTATCCCCCTCGGCAATGAGTTCGTTATTACCGTTACCCTCTGAATTAGGATAACAGAAACCTAATACGGGAGTGGTAAGTTCCACACCTTCAAAATCGCACACCCGCCGCACCATATTCAAATAGCCGTTCATCATCATAACAGAATCCTGAACCTGTTCATCATAGCCAGGTGCTTGCGGTTGCAAAGCACCCAAAGAAATAAGGCAGAGACGATCGGCATCATATCCCATAGGAATATGACGGTCATGCGTCAATACAATCACCGGATCCAAAATAACCCAACTAATAACGCCCACTATTATCAGTTCGGCAAGTAACCAACCATTACGACGACGACGCGCCCAAAGATTTTTCAATATCAGTTTCAACATAATACAAATTATTGCTTTTCGCTCAACGAATGTACAATCGGTTTACGTAATGAATACCAAGCAGGTATTAATGCAGACAACATATTCAGCAAAATGCACAGCACCAAGGTTAGCACGAATACCAGTGGAGCAAACAACATCTCACCGGATACATGTACATTTATACCTTCGGGTACCATATCGGGCCACTTGTCGAGCATTGTGAATACCCAATCACGTCCTATATAGAGCAATAACCAAGCCAACAACAATCCCAATATTCCCCCCAAAAGCGTCAATAACAGATTTTCCCACATCACTTGCGAAAGCAATGAACCACGTCCTGCTCCAAAGGATTTACGAACTCCCATTTCTGCCAGTCGCCCTTCCATACGACTGGAAATCATGCCGTTCAAGTTCAGTGCAGGCACTAACAACAGTACCAACAGGACAAGCAAAAAATAACGTATGGTGGCTCCTGCATCAAACTCTTCACCGGCAGAAGACTGGAAAACACTGACCAAATGCGAAGTGGGTTGGTTCCAAAATTCTACCGACCACTCATCTTTATACATCAAATTCGTTTTGCGGACAATCTCGGTTATTTCCTTTCTCAAATCATCGGCTTGCGCATCATCTTTCACCATAAAAGTGACAGAGAAAGCTCCTAAATAATCCATATCGTATTTGGGTTCCCGATAGCCGGGAAATACACTGTAAGGAACATACAATTGTGAGTAAGATTGAGAAGTCAGATAACTTGCCTCCTCCACCACACCACAAACCCGATAGTTCACATAATTCAGACTCAACCTACGTCCCACTACTCCTTCCACAGTACCAAAAATCCGACGAGAGAGTCCATCGGTAATGACAGCAGTATGTATCCCGCTTGTCAGATCGGCTACAGTAAAAGGCTTTCCTTCAAGGAAATGAAACTGATAGATATGAAAGAAAGCGGGATCAGTCAATCTTACATCTACTTGAAAGTCCCCACTATGATCATCGGGCTGGATGTAGCTATTTTTTCTCATATCACATTGTAACTGTGCAGATACATAAAGGACATTCTTAAGAGAATAAAACCAGTCTTGCAATGCTTTGTAGGACACAGCCCACTGAACGACATTTTTATTCCCTGCCACATTCTTCTCAAAACGGGCAGTAGTAAGATAAAGTGTCTTCATCCGGTTCGTCTCAGGATAGACAGGGGCTATCTTGACATAGTATACCACCGCCATAATCACAGTCATGGCAATAGCAAGCCCCGTACCCGCAATGTAGAGACTACTAAAAAGTTTATTCTGCTTCAACAGCATCCAAGCCTGTTTCAAGTAGACTTTTATCATTTCAACTTCAGTTTATTCTTGTTCTTATAACTACTCATATCACTTACTACCACTTCATCACCAGGTTGTAAACCGCTAATTACTTCCACAAACTCAAAATTGCTGTCACCCAACTGGACTTTACGTTTCACGATTTCTTTATCAGAGTCACGAACAAAAAGTTCATACTCTCCACGCCCCACATAATAAGAAGCATTGGTAATCCGCATTACATCTTCTTTCACGGCATTCATCACATACACATCCGTTTTCAAACCAGAACGGAGACGGCGGTTATTATCCTCATTCAGTTGTACGGTAAAAGAGATTACACCATTCTTGGAAAGCGGTGTCACGCTGCTTACCGAGCCTTCCAGTTTCTCGCTACCAATCTTCACGATAGCCTTGCCACCGGCAGCTACGCGATCACCGTAAGTATCGGCAATTTCGCCTTCTACCTTGAAATGACTCAGGTCGGAGATAACGGCAATCTGAGAACCTTCGGGAACTTGTGCACCGATTTGATTATTAATATAAGTAAGGATAGCTTTCCGGGGAGAACGAACCTGCGCATCGTCTAATGTCCGTTTTGTTTCTGCCAAACTTTTTCTAAAGATACTGAATTCCAACTCTTGTACCTGATACTCCGCTTCCAACACTTCTTTCTCATTGGCATATTGTTGTTTCAACTGTTCGTACTCCAATTCAGCTACATTATAACTGAGTTCTGCCTGGCGAACCTTATCGGTTGTTCCGGACCCGAGACTATCCAAATATTGTTCATTACGTAGCTCTACCTTTTTCCTGTTCAGTTGCATGGCAGATACTTTAATTTTCATTTGGAGGTCATTCAGTTTGGTCATATTGTCAAGCTTAAGCTGCTTCAATTTATAACTACGCATCTGTTCTTCATCCAACATTTTCTTATAATCGGTTTCGGCACTCTGCAAATCCAGTTTCAAGATAGGAGTTCCGATATCTACACTGTCTCCACCTTTCTTATAAACCTCCAAAATACGAGTATTAATCGGTGAGTTCATAATTTCCTCGAACGCAGGAACCACTTTCCCAGAAGCACTGACACTGACTTCAATCGTACCTTTATCTACTTTTGAGAAAACAAGATCTTTTTCTTTCACTCCTGTACGCATCAATGAAATGAGCACACTGATCACTACTACACCAGCTATACTCATACCACCATAACGAATGATTTTCTTATTGCGTTCTTTATTACGCACTTCTTTTGGAATTTCTCTATCCATACGATTATTTACAATTTAATTATATACAATGTACGATTATAGTTATTTGTCTTCAAAAAAATAGTTTCTTCTATATTAATACTAAATCCGTGCCAAAAGTGTAAGTATCTGAAAAATAAAGAATAGGCCAAAAAGAAGGGTGTCCGATATCGGACACCCTGTACATTTTCGGATATTTTCTGATAATTACATTATTTTCCTATAGAAATGGGCATTCATCGCAACCTCAACCTATCACCCACCTCAGGTACATATTCTGAATCCTTACGATTCATCTTATACAGATTTTTCAAACGAATACCGTATTTCTGTGAAATAGTATGCATAGAGTCGCCATCCTTTACAACGTAAACCGTATATGGCTTGGCAGCTTTCTTACGTTTACCTTTCAGATAAATGACATCACCCGCTTCTAACGTATAATCTTTTTGCAAATCATTATATTTCACTAACTTACGCCAACTAATATCAAATTCTTTACCCAAAAGCTGAAAAGTATCTCCATCGCGGGCAACAATATAAGCTATATCGTTGGCTATATAAACCTGGTGCGGATGAGCAAGCCAAGGTTTCTTTTTCAGTTCCTTTTCCCAATTACGCGCCTCGCGTTTACTTCCACCTTTACTGTCATATTTATATAACTCATAATCTTCAATAATCGTAATCAAACGATTTGCATACGAAGGATCTGTAGCATATCCCGCCTTCTTCAACCCGCGTGCCCAACCTTTATAGTCTGTAATCTTCAAATCAAACAAAAAAGCATATCGTGCACCGCGTTTCAGGAATATGGAATGATCTTCGTATGACTCCTTCGGATGACGATAGGCACGAAAACATTCCTGACGCCGGTCATCATCATGGCGTACTGTTCGACCTTTCCAATTACCGCCACACTTAATGCCAAAATGATTATTACTCTTCCGGGCAAGTTCACTATAACCGGCACCACTCTCCAGTAACCCTTGAGCCAAAGTAATACTAGCAGGTATCTTATGTTGTTGCATCTGTTCCACAGCGAGAGGAGCGTATATCTTGATGTATTCATTGTAACGTGCGTTTCTGCGTTGTGCCTGTGCAGCCACAGAAACAAAAAGAAGTGCAAAAATAGCAGCCAGTCTGAAAATATGTTTCATGCTTCGATTATTGAGTTCGGCACAAAAGTCCGCAAAAGAATTGAAAAATCCAATCTCTTTCCTATCTTTGTAACATTAATTACAATATAATCTCCTACGCCATGCAAGACTTGAATATTCGCATTGACCTAAAAATATACGAGTTGAACGAATTAAGTTCTTCCGACCGCGAACTGGTAGATATTGCCTGTGAAGCAACTCAGCGAAGCTATGCTCCCTATTCCCATTTCTCGGTAGGTGCGGCGGCACGTTTGTCAAATGGAATAATTGTCAGTGGTACCAATCAGGAAAATGCCGCATACCCCTCCGGACTTTGTGCCGAACGAACTACTCTATTTTATGCCAATTCGCAGTATCCCGATCAGGCAGTGACGGTACTTGCCATAGCTGCACGTAACGAACGGGGAGAGTTTCTGGAAAATCCCATTCCTCCCTGTGGTGCATGTAGGCAAGTAATGCTCGAAACCGAAAAACGCTTTAAGCAACCCATGCGTATATTACTTTTTGGTAAAAAGGGTATCTATGAACTGAAAAATGTAGGAGCATTGTTGCCACTTTCATTTGATGCTTCTGCCATGGAATAAAAAATTATTTCAATCTTTGCGCCCGCTAACTAAAAAAAATCGATGAGAATATCTAAGTAAAGACGGCACATTTCGGTAAACATCATTTATACATGCTTTTTCATATAGAACGCCGGGAATCCCCAAATATCGATGTTTAGCCATTACTGTGTGTATCCTCACAGTTACGATACGAAACTGTACCGGCATGATACTCATCATTTCTCATGACCGGGATTTTCAAAAAGAAATCGGCACAAACAGGGAAATTTTATTAGAACCGTAAAATTGGTAAAAACATCTGTAATGTATATACAGGGATTTTTAATCAAACAGCGTACATTTGCAATGTAAAATCTGATAACGCACTAAAAGAACAAAAATTATGACTAAGAAAGTATTAATCCTCTCTTCAAGTCCCCGCCGTGGTGGAAACTCCGACACTTTGTGTGATGAATTTATGCGCGGTGCTCAAGAAGCCGGTAACCAGGTAGAGAAAATATTCCTGAAAGACAAAAACATCAACTATTGTACAGGGTGTAGCGTTTGCAGTATGTATGGCAAACCATGTCCGCAAAAGGATGATGCCAACGAAATAGTAGAGAAAATGATTGCCGCTGATGTCATCGTCATGGCAACTCCTGTTTATTTCTATACCATGAGTGCACAGATGAAGACTTTAATAGATCGTTGCTGCGCCCGTTATCTGGAAATAAAAGATAAAGAGTTTTATTTCATCGTAGCGGCAGCAGAAAACAGCATACCGCTGATGGAACGTACCGTTGATGGTTTCCGTGGTTTTCTCGACTGTCTGGAAGAGCCGAAAGAATGTGGTGTAATCTACGGTGTAGGTGCATGGCACGTAGGTGAAATCAATGACAAGCCTTCTATGAAAGAAGCTTTCGTGATGGGTAAGAACGTATAAGTAAATATCCATAGAATTCATGTTACGTACTATCAGAATAATTATTGCCACTGTACTTTTTGCTCTTATCACGATGTTGTTCCTCGACTTCACAGGAACTCTGCATACGTGGTTCGGATGGCTGGCAAAAATACAATTTTTACCTGCCGCATTGGCGTTGAACATTGGTGTGATACTTTTTCTCATTACACTGACATTGGTATGTGGACGTATCTATTGCTCTGTAATCTGCCCGCTCGGTGTGTATCAGGATATAGTCTCTTGGATTTCCAGTAAACGAAAGAAAAACCGTTTCCGTTATTCATCGGCATTATCGTGGTTGCGCTACAGTATATTGGTAATATTCATACTGGCCATCATCGGAGGTATCAACTCTTTTGTGGTATTGTTAGCACCCTACAGTGCATACGGACGTATCGTTTCCAATCTGTTCGCTCCAGTATACCAATGGATCAACAATGGATTGGCATACCTGGCCGAACGCACTGATAGTTACGCTTTCTACGAAACGGATGTATGGATGAAAAGTCTTCCTACTCTTGTCATTGCGGCTGTAACGTTGATCGTACTTATCCTGTTGGCTGCACGTGGAGGACGCACCTATTGTAACACTGTTTGTCCTATAGGTACTGTTCTCGGTTTTCTATCTAAATATTCGCTTCTCAAACCAGTTATAGATACCACGAAGTGCAACGGTTGCGGACTTTGCGCCCGCAACTGTAAAGCTTCGTGCATCAATGCCAAGACCCATGAAATAGACTATAGTCGATGTGTGGCCTGTATGGATTGTATCAATAAATGCAGACAAGGTGCCATTACCTATACACATAGAAAGACAAACGTTTCTATCCAAACGTCAATGAAGGAAGAAGTTTCCTCCACATCTATCAACGAAACTCGCCGGGCTTTTTTATCTGCAACAGCCATATTTGCCACCGCTACGGCAATGAAGGCACAAGAGAAAAAAGTGGACGGCGGACTGGCTGTCATCGAAGAAAAGAAAAAACCTGCACGTGCCGTAGCCATCACTCCTCCGGGATCATTGAGTGCCCGTAACTTCACTTCACATTGTACCGCTTGCCAGCTTTGCGTGTCCATATGTCCCAATCAGGTATTACGCCCTTCTTCCGATTTGACGAAGTTGATGCAGCCTGAAATATCATACGAACGTGGATATTGCCGTCCTGAATGTACCAAATGTTCGGAAGTATGTCCGGCGGGGGCTATATTACCGATTACCCAAGCCGATAAATCGGCCATCCAGATAGGTCATGCCGTATGGATAAAAGAAAACTGTATTTGCATGACCGATGATGTAGATTGTGGAAACTGTGCTCGTCATTGTCCTGTCGGCGCCATACAAATGGTATCTTCTGATCCGAAAAACGATGAAGCCCGTAAAATACCGGTTATCAATACCGAGCGATGCATAGGCTGTGGAGCGTGTGAGAACTTATGTCCGTCACGCCCGTTCAGTGCTATTTATGTGGAAGGACATGGAAGACATAGGATGGTATAAATAATTATTATATATGGAGAAAAACAAAAAAAGTAAGATAACCCGTCGTGATTTCTTCAAACTTACCGGAGCGGGGGTAATGGCATCTGCCGCCGCATTGTATGGCTGTTCGCATAAGAAAGAAAATACTGATAGTGAAACGGCTGCATTAGGCGAAATCCCTACTGATAAAATGGTGTATCGCACCAATCCCACTACAGGTGACCGTATATCTTTATTAGGCTATGGTTGTATGCGTTGGCCTACTCGTAAAAAAGCAGATGGAAGCGGAGACGAAATAGACCAGGAAGCTGTCAATGAACTGATAGATTATGCCATTGCCCATGGAGTAAACTATTTCGATACATCCCCAGCTTATGTGCAAGGCCTATCGGAACGTGCCACAGGCATTGCCTTGAAACGCCATCCGAGAGACAAATTCTTCCTCGCCACCAAACTATCAAATTTCAGCCCCACTACCCACAGCCGGGAAGAATCGCTTGCCATGTATCACCGTTCTTTCAATGAACTGCAAGTGAACTACATCGACTACCTTCTACTACACGGCATCGGCATGGGGGGTATGGAAGCCTTGCATAGCCGCTATCTGGATAACGGTATGCTTGATTTCCTATTGAAAGAACGGGAAGCAGGACGTATCCGCAATCTAGGCTTTTCCTATCATGGCGACATCGAAGTATTCGACTACCTCCTATCCCGACATGACGAACTGAAATGGGACTTCGTACAAATCCAGCTGAACTACGTAGACTGGAAACACGCCAAAGAAGTGAATGCCCGTAACACCGATGCCGAATATCTGTATGGTGAACTCGTAAAACGTGGCATCCCCGCCGTCATCATGGAACCTTTACTGGGTGGACGTCTTTCCAAACTGAACGACCACCTGATGGCACGTTTGAAGCAACGCCGTCCGCAAGACAGTGTCGCCTCTTGGGCTTTCCGTTTTGCAGGTACATTTTCCAATGTACTGACCGTATTAAGCGGCATGACCTATATGGAACATCTTCAGGATAATTTACGTACATTTTCGCCTCTCATCCCCTGTACGGAAGAAGAAATAGCTCTACTGGAAGATACTGCACAAATGATGCTGACCTACCCTACCGTACCATGTAACGATTGCAAATACTGTATGCCATGCCCTTATGGACTGGATATACCCGCTATTTTACTACACTACAACCGATGTATAAATGAAGGAAATGTACCTAAAAGCAGTCAGGATGAGAATTACCGGAAGGCACGTCGCGCATTCCTCATCGGCTATGACCGTAGCGTACCCAAACTTCGACAAGCAAGCCATTGTACAGGGTGTAACCAATGCAATCCTCATTGTCCGCAAGGTATCGATATCCCGAAGAAGTTACAGGAAATAGACCAATTTGTAGAAAAGCTCAAACAAGAGAGACTATAGTACAAAGAAAATAAAAAAAGACACCGTATTTTTGACGAAATAAACAGATAAGAAAATAACCGATATGAAGAAGAAATATGTATTTCTCCTCGCCATAACCAGCCTTTGGACTCTGGCAGGACTGGCACAAACCACCAAAGATAGCATCCAAATAACCAAAAGCCTGACCATAGATGAAGTGGTGGTGACCGGAACAAGGAACGAAACCGATATCCGGCATTTGCCAATGACAATTTCAGTAGTCGACCGCAAACTGTTGGAACAAAGCTATCAACCTTCTTTACTCCCCACCCTGACGGAACAAGTACCCGGACTTTTCACAACATCCCGGGGAATGATGGGATATGGTGTATCGACAGGTGCTGCAGGAGGTATGAGTCTGCGTGGCATAGGTGGTAGTCCGACTGCCGGCTTATTAGTATTGATTGACGGACATCCCCAATATATGGGGTTGATGGGACATCCTATTGCAGATGCTTATCAAACCATGATGACCGACCGTGTAGAAGTGCTGCGCGGACCGGCTTCCGTATTGTATGGTTCCAATGCAATGGGTGGCGTTATCAATATTGTTACCCGCCGGATGCAGGAAGATGGCGTAAAAACAAGTGCACAGATAGCATATGGTTCTTATAACACTCTACAGAGCGAGATTTCAAACCGGGTGAAAAAAGGACGTTTCAGCAGTATAGTTACCGGCTCTTACAACCGAACGAACGGTCATAGGGATGATATGGAGTTTGAGCAATACAGTGGTTACGCCAAATTGGGTTATGAATTTAACAATTTCTGGAAAGTATGGGGAGATGTGAACATCACTCAATTTAAAGCATCCAACCCCGGAGAAATCAGTAATCCGTACATTGACAACGACTCGCGCATCACACGTGGTATGACGTCTTTCGCCCTTGAAAACCACTATGAGCAAACTTCCGGAGCACTCAGTTTCTTCTATAACTGGGGACGTCATAAAATAAACGACGGCTATCATCCCGGAGGGACGCCACAAACCTTTCTTTTCAATTCCAAAGACCGGATGTTGGGTGTATCATGGTATCAGAGCGCGACATTCTTTTCCGGGAACCGCATAACCGTCGGTTTCGATTATCAGCATTTTGGTGGCGAGTCCTGGAACAGAGAAATTGTTACCGGTGAGCGTGTACCGGGTGTTGACAAGCAGATGGACGAATTTGCCGGTTACATCGATTTCCGGCAAGACCTCGGTAGTTGGCTTTCATTGGATGCCGGTATTCGTGTAGATCATCACTCTCATGTAGGTACGGAATGGATACCGCAAGGTGGTCTTTCTTTTCACTTGCCTAAGCAAGTCGAAGTGAAGGCAATGGTCAGTAAAGGTTTCCGCAACCCTACTATTCGTGAGATGTATATGTTTCCGCCACAAAACCCGGATTTAAAAGCGGAAAGTCTGATGAATTATGAATTATCCTTCTCACAACGATTATTGAACGGGAACTTGTACTACGGAGTTAATCTTTACTACATCAACGGAGACAACATGATCACAAGTCTCCCCGTAAATGGTAAACCACTGAATGTAAATACCGGTGAGATTGAAAACTGGGGAATTGAAACGAATGTGGGTTATCGTATTGATATCCATTGGCGGATAAATGCGAATTACAGTTGGCTGCACATGGAAAATCCAGTAGTTGCCGCTCCTGAGCACAAACTCTACGCAGGTGTAGATTTCACCCAAAGACGCTGGGGAGTATCAACCGGTTTGCAATACATCAAGGACCTGCATACTAATGTAGTCAAAAGTAAGGAAAAACAAGAAAGTTTTGTCCTTTGGGATCTTCGTGCCAATTACCGTCTATGCCGATACGCCGACATCTTTGTGAAAGGAGAAAACCTGTTGGCGCAACGATACGAAATAAACAATGGTTTCCCCATGCCCAAAGCAACTTTCATGGGCGGAGTGAATATCAATTTCTAATATCAAATAGTAAATTCCTTTTTTTCGGCGACTTGCACAATACTAATTCCACCGATGGCCCATTTTGGGTTAGCTGAATAACATATTAGTGGATATAGTTGTGCAAAGTCGCCTGTTTTTTTTAATCGACACATATATACAAAAAAATGGCCATTTTAAATAGATATCCGAATACCAACACATGAAAATCAGTAAAAATGGTATAAACTCCCCGCATATAGTTAAGTCCATTTTTACACAACGCGGTAACTTTGCAATATAAAAAAACAAATAAATTATGAAGAAGTTATTATTAATTTTCCTAATGCTACTGACAGTATTGTCTGTAGAAGCTTGTGGCGGTTCCAACAACGAGCCATATACACCCGAACAGCCCGGAACATCCGAACAACCGGACGAAGAAGGTAATGATAAACCCGATACTCCAGCACCCGGAGGTAAAGGGCGCTATTTAGTACTTTACAACTCACGTACGAGTAATACCGAACGTGTGGCAAAACGAATTCAAGCGGTACTCAATTGTGACATACTGGAAGTTGAACCGCAAATGCCTTACGAGAATGATTATAATTCCATGTTGAAACGTGCACAGGAAGAATTAGCTGCTATCCGACAAGGAAATTATCCGGCTGTTAAAACCTCAGTAGAGAATTTCGATGATTATGATATTGTCTTCATCGGCTATCCGATCTGGTACAGTAGTATAGCAACTCCGATGCAGACATTTCTGCATGAACATGCCTCGAAACTGGCAAGTAAACAAGTTGCTCTATTCGCGACAAGTGGAAGTAGCGGCATTTCAACCTCGGTCAGTGAAGTCCGCAAACTTTGCCCCTATGCGACAATAATCAACCAGACATTACTGTTGACTTCTTCGGATCTATCGCAAATGGACACCCACATTACCGAATGGCTCAACAAGATCGGAGTAAAACGGGAAGATCAGGAGTAACCCGGTGTCTCTTCATGGAACGGAAATATAACGAAAAAAAATACCTGTCAGTATGGGCAAACAACATTCTCGAGCCAAACGTCGTTTAACCCTGCAAACCAGATCAATAACTTTATCCAATAAATGAAACGATTATGAATAAATTTCTTTTATTTTCAGCACTCTGTATTTTAACACTCAATGTTATGGCACAAGAAAAAATTGTACAGACAGCAGGGCGTAACCAGTTAGGTACATTCGCCCCGAAATTTGCGGAACTCAACGATGATGTCCTCTTTGGCGAAGTATGGAACCGTACCGACAAACTTGGTCTCCGTGACCGAAGTTTAGTAACCATCACCTCCCTGATCAGCCAAGGTATCACGGACAGTTCTCTCATCCACCATCTTCAATCAGCAAAGAAGAATGGTATCACCCGCACAGAAATAGCCGAAATTATCACCCACATTAGCTTCTATGCCGGTTGGCCGAAAGCATGGGCAGCATTTAATCTTGCAAAAGACATATGGGCTGAAGACACGACCGGTGAGGATGCCAAAGCAACCTTCCAACGCGAAATGATTTTCCCCATCGGCGAACCTAATACTGCCTACGCACAGTACTTCATCGGTAACAGCTACCTCGCTCCTGTTTCACGTGAACAGGTGAACATATCCAATGTCACTTTTGAACCTCGCTGCCGCAATAATTGGCACATCCACCGTGCAACGAAAGGCGGCGGACAGATGCTTATCGGTGTAGCCGGTCGAGGATGGTATCAGGAAGAGGGCAAACCAGCGGTAGAAATCCTGCCCGGTACAGTCATCCATATCCCCGCCAATGTAAAACACTGGCATGGTGCAGCGGCAAACAGTTGGTTTGCCCATCTGGCCTTCGAAGTTTCCGGTGAAAATATTTCCAACGAGTGGCTTGAACCGGTAACTGAGGAAGAATATTATAAACTTAAATAGGCTTGATCAGATTATTAAAATAATACTATTATAAAACATATAAACTCCCAATAAAATAAATTAAGTCTCACAGAAAAACTGTGAGACTTAATTTTACATTTGTATCATAAGAAAAATAATCATTGATACCATTTTAGACAATAAAAGTAGTATCTTTGAACCATTGGAAACAACAAACTCAAATTTAGTCCGATAAAAGAATTGTTGTGATTTGCTTTCATTTTTTTATATTTGTGGCAAATGGAAAGGAAAATTCATATATCATCGATTGTGAACGGACTGCTTTGCTTGTTTTGTTTATTCAGCTTTACAAACTGCATGGACAGAAACAAAAGCAAGAAACAATCGGTTGATTTGCCACAAGAACTGTTCCGGGACGGAGATATCGTCTTCAGAAGAGGTACAGGCATTACAAGCAGGATTGTATTGGCGGCAGACCGGGAAGGCAGTTATTCGCACGTGGGCATTCTGAAAAAAGAAAACGGAAAATGGCATGTAATACATGCAGTCCCTGGAGAACCGGATTTCAAAGGTGATGCAGACAGGGTGAAAATGGAAACGATAGAACATTTTTTTGAGGCTGGAAAAGCCATAAGAGGTGCAGTGATGCGTGTATCGAAAGATTCAACCGTAGCATGTAAAGCAGCAAAAAACGCCTTGAACCTCTTTCTGAAACGTGTGCCGTTTGACCACAGTTACAACCTGAATGACACAACTGAAATGTATTGTACGGAGTTGATAGATTATGTATACCGTAAAGAAGGAGTAGACTTACCTGAGGGACGTATCAGCTCTATCAATATACCGGGGCTCCGTGGTGACTATTTATTGCCGAATGACATTGTACAGAGCAAACGTCTCTGTTTGATATACTATTTTTAAACACACATTATTCATTTAAAACAAAAGCGTATGAAAAAAGTATTGTATTTCAGCCTTGTGTTGACAGTCATGCTGGCAATGGTATCTTGTTCTTCCTCCACGAATTCTCCCGGAGCTGCAATGAAAGAATACAGCAAATACCTCCAAAAAGGTGATTATGTAAAGTTTGTAGATGGACTGGCATTCGATGACAAACAAACTCCCGAACAGATCAAAGAGCAAAAAGAAGGATTGGCTTCCATGATCAAAGAAAAAGGGATGAAAGAGTACGAAAAGAAAGGTGGAATTAAGGATATCGAAATTTTATCTGAAACAATCTCTGAAGATGGCAATACAGCTGTTGTAAAAACAAAAACGACTTTTGGAAACGGTGAAACGGAAGAAGGCGACCAAAAGATGGTGAAAAAAGATGGCAAGTGGCTGATGTCGTTGGGTAAATAAATAGACCTATGATATATAAAAAGCCGGACAGGAACGGAAAGAAAATGCTTTCAACCGTTGCTGTCCGGTTTTTAATTACATCATGTAACCTTCAATAGAAAATATTCTCAAAATAGTTCTATTGCCTACGGTATTCTTTGGGCGACAATCCGGTGTGATGTTTAAAGTACTTGCCAAAGAAAGACTGATTGGCAAAGTGGAGTTCATCGGCAATTTCCTGGATACTCAATTCGGAAGATTTGAGTAAAGCTTTTGCTTCAAGGATGACAAGACTATCAATCCATTCGCCGGCAGTCTTTCCACTCACCTCTTTTACTACCGTAGAAAGGTGTTTGGCAGTAAGGAACATTTTATCGGCATAGAATGATACGCTACGTTCATTCTTATAAGACTCGGTAATGGAACGGATAAAACGTTCGAACAAATCTTCCTTACGGCTTTTCGGTATGCGCTCCTGTACGACATGCCCCTGATAGATATTATAAATCTCATAAAAAAGAGCCATCAGCAATCCCTGTGTAATCTCTTTACGATAGGGATTGTCCTTCAGTTTCACTTTACTCCAAAGGAAAGAATGATATTCCCGGAAAGACTGCAGTTCTTCCGGACTAATAGACATACAAGGGCGCTCTTTTATCATAAAAAACATAGGAAACAATTGTTGCATGGTAGGTATCACCATATCCATAAAATCTCTGGACACGGCAATAAAACTACCGGAGAAATCTGTAGAACGTTCACCTTGCTGTACAATCTGCTCCGGCAGAATGACGGCAAGCATCCCCTCCTTCATTTCATATTCCTGCAAATTGATATTCATTCTACACCATCCCCGATTACAGACAGCCAAGCAGGCTACATTCAATCGGGTGGGATAAAGTGATAAAGGCATATCTTTTATATCATCAAAAATCGCGAAATCATTACCGATAAAGTCAATCTTCGGTAAATGATGTATTAATGATATATCTACATTGCGTATACTTTTTTGTTTGTCCATCAGCTTCTTCTTTTGACGACAAAAGTAGAATTATTCCTTGAATTATTGCTCATGTCTTCGCAAAATAAGAAAATATGAACATTTTTCTAGTTCATAATCTTAAATCCGATAAAGAAAGTCCTCGGCTGTGTGGGACCATAGAAATAACCTGCATCCCGAAATTCCCCTTTATCCAAATCTTTCTGGAAACTATTAAAAATATTTTGTACACCTATATTCAATTGAAACTTGATGTGATCGTGCAAAACGAACGTATAATTCAATTTCAGGTTCAGATCAAAGAATTGAGGAGTATGCTCCATATGGTCTTTCTCTACATATCCGGCATAATGAGGTACAATCATTTTACCCGTATAAGTACCGGATAGTGAAAAATCAAAGTTCTTTACCGGAGCGGATGAAAACGTAAAGTAACCATGATAGTCGGGAGTACGCGGCATACGTTTAGTTGTCAGGTCTTCGCCATCTACTTGTGTCCAGGCTTCTTCACGAGTATAACGACTACGCTGTGCCGTAAACCCCAACTGGAATTGTGCTTCCTTGCCATGCGCTATCTTAGCGTCGAGATTGGCACCGAATACACGGGCACCATTACCATTACGACGTTCTTTGATGACATCACCATTCTCATCCTTGCCTATATCCTCCAGCACAAATACATGGCGTAAGTCTGTATAGAAACCTTCCACCAGAAGATTTGCCTGCCAATGCCCCAAATGAGCAGTCCAGTCGATAGAACCGCTGTAACTATTGGAACGCTCTTCACGCAAATTATCCGACAGTTTGATTTGTACACCTTCACCCCCCACGGCAGTCACATGCAAATCTTCATCGTATGCCTGCGGGGCACGGAAACCGGTAGAATAGGTCAATCGTGCCTGAAAGTCTTCAGTAGGTTTATAAAGAAGATTGACACGAGGACTGAAAATCAATTTGTCAATCAGATTATGTTTATCCAGACGGGCGCCTACCAACATCGTCAGCACATTCATCTTCCATTCGTTCTGAACAAAGGCACTGGCAATGCGTACATCCTGCTCCATATCACGGTGATATCCCGTCATAACATCGTGCATGGAATTACTCTGATATTCCAAACCACCCGTGAAAGTAGCCGGAGCAAAAAAACAGTTATCCATATTACCAACATACATTCCCCCGGCTACCCAAGTGAGATCATCCGTCTTGCCGTATGCGTTTGCGTCCCTTTGAGCTCCATAATAACTGTTGCGGTCAGTGTGCTGGACAGAGCCATATACTGAGAGTTTATGTTTATATTCACGCCAAAACAGATCGTAACTTACCCCCCCGCTATTGATAATATGTTTGGTTTGTTCGGTGATATCGGTTTCATGTGGTTGAAGATCGAACTTATTACCGCCACGACGAAACTCATTGGTGGTATGATACTCCAGATTGATACGGCTGAATTGTGTAGGGCGATAGTAAGCACGGAAACCGAAAGTGTTCATATTCAACTTACCTAATTCGGAAAATCCGTCGCCATCACGATCGTAAGGATTACGGTTACGATAACTCTCATAGAGAGCGATACCGTAAGAATTATCCTTGGCTACCAAAGAAACGTTGCCCCCCATGTATTGTTCCCAAGACTTTCCATCCATATTAGAGAACATGCTCGATACCTGAAAAGAGTTATTAATAGGATCTTTAGTAATGATATTAATGGTTCCTCCTACCGCATTGGCACCGAAAAGAGCGGAACCTCCACCACGTACCACCTCTACACGTTCGATCATATTCACAGGAATTTGTTCCAAGCCATATACGCCACTCAATGCGCTGATAATAGGACGGCTGTTGATCAGGATTTGCGAGTACGGACCTTCCAGTCCATTGATACGTACTTGAGGAAAGCCACAGTTCTGGCAGTTGTTTTCCACACGAAGTCCCGACTGATAATTCAAAGTCTTGGCAAGGTCGGTAGAATTCACCATTTCAAAAAGTTTGGTACTCATCACATTCACTACTACCGGAGCAGCTTTACGGCTTACTTCATTACGATTAGCTGATACGACCACCTCATCCGTCATAAAACTTTCCTCTATCATCTGAAAATGTACCACAGCGGTATATTCTTTGGATACCTCTATCTCTTTTTCTTGCGTTTTATATCCCACTGCCGACACACGCAGTTTATACTTGCCCGGTGAAAGGTTCTTAAATTGAAATTGTCCTTCTTCATTGGATATCGTTCCCTGTCCTGTCCCTACAATCAAAATAGTGGCGTACGGTATATTTTCTTCACTTCCTTCCACAATGACGTGGCCTGAAATCATATTACCTTCCCTGATAGGATTTACGGCAATAGCTACGCCGGTGCTTACTACAGTAAGTACCAACGCCAATATAAATTGTTTCATGATTAGCGTATATAAAAAATTATCAATAAATATCTGTCACATACCAAATGCTGGTACGATAAATACCAAATAACGGTACAACAAATATCAAACGCTGGTACAGTACATACCAACAGTCGATATTACAAAATGCATTTAAAGAATGATAGAAGATGGAGGGGCACGAAGGGAAATCACCCTATATGCTTTACCTTTAACGGCAACGCTTCCAGATTCAACTCTAAGCACTGTCAACAAGGGACACATCGGATGCAACTGTTCGCAACAATCCGGCTCGGATGAGATAAAATGAGACAACAAGCCGATGACAAGAAGTGAAGCATCGGAATGCGAATGTTTATTATGAAAAGGATGCGAGTGGGTAACCAATACCCCATTTACGTAGTGGACATGAGTAAACGCCGTTATACTTGCCTGGTACGCTATGAAGAGTACAAGCAAGAATAAGGCGCCTATGATTTTTCTGAGTTGCTTCACGTCCCGATACCTATCTTTTTAATTTGAAGCGGCAAAGATAGTAATTATTTGTCAGTTTTACCAAACAGGTATTCATAATCACGTTTGGAAGCAGGCACTGTCCATTTTTCAGGAATGAATTTCCACTGACCTAAAGCATGGGGAGTAATCACTTTCCGCTGTTCGATATATTGCACCAGATAATAACGTAGATCTTTATCGGTAGAATTGATGATACGTCCTTTCAAGTCATCCTGTGAGATACCCGCTCCCTTGGTAAGAAGTTCTCCACCCCCATTACCACGATAAGAGTTCAGGGCAACCGTATAAATCTTATTCATATCGAACGGTTTACCATCTGCCATACTGATAATCGTTACTTTCTCCCCCGCCGGTTTCGTCACATCCACTGTATATATGATACCGGCAGCAGAATCAAAGTTAAAGCTAAAGTTCTTAAAAGAAGCACGATCAGCAGCACCCTCACGACGTTTTTCACGGAACAATAAGAGGTGATCATCCGCCGACTGCATACGATTTGTCCATAAATCATACGACATTTCCAAGGCATCATGAACTTCCTTACCCGAAAGTTTCATAGTATAGAGCATGTTCTCGTACTTATACAAATTGAACATGTCGTTCACAAAAACTTCACCTTCTTTTATCTCTGTATCAAATGACAAAGGTGCGGCCAATGAAATTTCAGCACCGCTGATTTCCAACTGTAACGTATGGATAAGATCGATGAAAGCAGAAGAGCCGAAATATGCAGGACGCGTGGAAATGGTTTCAGTGAACCGTCCTATTTTTTTGGAAACAAAATCCTGAATAGTACCATATTGAGGCGTAAAATGCTTCATAAAGTCTTCACTGATACCGTAATCCTTGGTGTCAGAGAGCCTTCCTTCTATCTTTTTATCCACGACTTTGCCGTTACGCAGTTTCAGAGTCACGTCAATATCACTTACAACAAGACCGTTACTGGCAGGATCTATCACCAACACAGAATCTCCTTCAACATTCACCACTTTCTTGCACTCGCGGGCATGATCGTGCCCCATCAATACGATATCAAATCCCGGCACATTCCGCGCAACGTCTATCGAGGCATTTTCACGATATTTACCTCCCATCAACAAGGCATCTTGTCCGGCATGGAACATACCGATTATCAAATCCGGCTTTTCTTTTTCGCGAATAGTTTTCATCCATTTACGGGCAGTATCTTCCATATCATCAAAACGAAGTCCTTGCCATAGGTTCTCTGACAACCATACGGGAATAGCAGGAGTAATCATCCCCAATACCACAATCTTCACACCATCACGTTCCATCACCTGATAAGGTTTAAAATGTGTATTTCCCGAAGCTGTTTCAATGATATTAGCTCCCAAAACCGGGAAGTGACAATCGCCCGCCCAACGGTCAAAAACAGTACGACCGGTCTCTACATCATGATTACCCATATTTCCGGCATCATAACCCATGAAGTTCATCATTTCGGCAGCCACATGAGGAGAAACCGTATCAATGTAGTTGTAATAGTAGGCCGTAGGTTGTCCTTGCAAAATATCACCATTATCCAACAATATCAGATTATCTTTATATACCTCTCTATTTTTCTGCACCAATGCGTACACGCGCGCCAAACTTCCAGTTGCTTCCCGTTGTAAAATAAAGTCATGGGGATAGAAATTTCCGTGTATATCACTCGTTTGTACAATCTTCAATTTTATTTCTTTCTCCTGAGTATTTACACAAGCGGTCAGGATAAAAAAACACAGAAAAAAAACACTTACTCTTTTCATTCTATCATGTATTTTATAAATCTAACGGATGAGTGAAAATAAATCTCGCTCCCTTAGTATAAGTAGAGTCTATCCAAATTTTTCCACCCCATTTTTGTACAGTCAACCGGCAAATTGATAAACCTAATCCCGTTCCCTGAGCATATTCATTTAGTTTCTCAAAACGCTCAAAAACCTGTTTTTGCTTTTCCAAAGGTATACCACAACCGGTATCTGATACAGAAAAGACAGCCATACCACAACCTTTATCCAATTTTAAATTCAAAGTGATGATGCCTTTTTCTGTAAACTTATCTGCATTTGAAAGAAGATTGATAACAACCTGCTGCAAACGCTGTATATCCGTACGCATTTCCAATATTTCCAGATCAGACTCAAATATCAGATGATTAGAAGATCTACGTGCCTGCACTACCGAAGCCAACGCTTGACGACAAACTTGCACAACATCGCACTTTTCCATTGAAAAGTTTACCCTACCTGCTTCAAGACGCGACACATCCAGAATGTCATTAATCAGCCGTAGCAGCAAATCCGAATTAGTTTTGATAATATCGAAATATCCCCTTTGCTCTTCCAAAGAAGTATCGCCGGCAGAGAGTACGTCTGAAAAACCGACAATAGCATTTAAAGGTGTACGTATCTCATGACTCATATTGGCAAGAAAAGCACTCTTCAACCGACTGGACTCTTCAGCTTTATCCTTAGCTTCTCGCAAAGCCCCTTCGGATACTTGCAACTCGTCCTTCAATTTCTTGGTGTGGTAATAGAAATAGAGCGAAACAAACAAGCCGGCAAGCAATATGACCAAAATAGAGAATACTCCCCAAATCTGGAATTTATACTGTTCATAAAATGATGGAGCCACATTCACTATCTTTACGGGTACAGACAAAAAAGAGATATCAAGTTTTCTCTCTTTGATAAGTTTGCCATCTACCAACGCTTCATTGGGAATGACCTCTATCAGATTATTTTCATCGTGGGGATTGGATAATAACTGTATGGCCTGACGTGCCATGCCTTTACCTAACGCTCTGTATATAGGGACAATTCCACCTACTGCCCAATATCCTATACCAATCGAAGTGATGGAAAAAACCGGCAGCCCGGGAGCCGCTTCCATCATGGCATAAGTAGCGTTCCGCATAAAATAGCCATCATTCATATCTACTCGCCACGTACCCAACAGTAGGGCTGTGTTAGCAGGCAGTGCGTGAAGTTTGTCACTGATTGTATAAATAGTATTTACACGCCCATCCAAAAGGATAAGATTCAAATCGGGAAAGTTCTTCATTTCTTCTATGACATGCGCCTGCAAAGTGACACCCCCATAACTGTTATCTGATATAAACGCGATATTCCGGGTAGCCGGATACATCTTTTTAATCATCCGGACATTGGCTTTAACGTCATAATCATACATAAAACCCGCTTTAATAGGCAAACCCTGAAAATCCTCAAAGAAGTCCAAAGACTCAGGCATCCATGTCTTCAAATCCACCCCTTGTTCCGGTAATTTTATTATGTTGCGGCTCGTCAACGACGTAAGTACAGGAATATTTCCACGGACGGACTCCTCCACCGATAGATAGGCAGCCCAAGCTTCCTGCCCTATAAGAACAATCAATACAGGTTCTTTATTGCCTTTATATTTCGATAATAATTCTGTCATTCTCCGTTTCCACAAAGTGGATTCTGAGAAACTTTTACAGTTCATATTCTCCAATACGACTCCATTTTTACCTCCCAGACGCTGAAATTCTTCTATAAAATCAGAAATATTACCCGAAGTTTGGCGCGCGTCCGGATTATAGGAACTGATAATCAATACAGGATGTTCACCCATCATGGAGAAAGCAGACAAGACGGGAAAACAAAGTGCCATAAGTATTGACAGAACTCGATGGAATATATGTTTTGATTGATTCATTCAACAACTTTGTAACTGGTACAAAGATATAATAAAACTTATAAAGATATAGAAAAAAGATACTTTTTCGTACATTTGCTCTCTATTATCAATATCATTTAATTGACATGACACAAATTTTTCACAACATAATATCTGCCACTCTTGGGATATCTGAAAAACAAATCGGGCAGACTTTACATTTGTTAAACGATGGAGCTACCATTCCATTTATCAGTCGTTACAGAAAAGAAGCAACAGGCGGATTGGATGAAGTACAGATTGAAGCCATCCAAACTCAGTATGAAAAACTGAATGAAATCGCTAAACGTAAAGAAACCATCATCAATACTATCCGGGAACAAGAAAAGATGACACCTGAGTTACAGAAACGTATCGATGAAACATGGGACAGTACTGTGCTCGAAGATATTTACTTGCCTTATAAGCCCAAACGCAAAACACGCGCGGAAGTCGCACGACAAAAAGGATTGGAACCGCTTGCCACTTTATTGATGTTACAGCGAGAGCCTCATCCGGAGAAGCGTGCTACCGATTTCGTCAAGGGTGATGTAAAAAATACAGATGACGCATTAAAAGGAGCACGCGATATCATCGCCGAACAAGTGAGTGAAAATGAGCGTGCAAGAAACACATTACGAAATATTTTCTCGCGCCAGGCAATATTAACAGCCAAAGTTGTAAAGGGTAAAGAGGAAGAAGGTAACAAATACCGGGACTACTTTGATTGTTCCGAATCATTAAAACGTTGCAGTTCCCATCGCCTACTCGCCATTCGGCGTGCAGAATCCGAAGGTATACTGAAGGTAAGTATCAGCCCGGATGATGATGAATGTTTGGAACGTCTGGAACGACAATTCGTGTTTAATCATAATACTTGTGGACAACAAGTGACCGAAGCTGTACAAGATGCTTACAAACGCCTGTTGAAACCTTCTATTGAGACAGAATTTGCAGCACTGAGTAAAGAACGTGCCGATGAAGAAGCCATACGTGTGTTCACAGAAAACCTGCGTCAACTACTACTTGCTTCACCACTGGGACAAAAACGAGTAATGGGCATCGATCCCGGTTTCCGTACCGGATGTAAGGTGGTATGTTTGGATGCCCAAGGAAATCTTTTGCACAATGAAAATATATATCCACATCCACCGGTGAACAAACCGAAAGAGGCCTTTTCAAAATTACAAAAGATGATAGAGGCTTACAAGATAGAAGCAATTGCCATCGGTAACGGAACTGCCAGCCGTGAAACGGAGGATTTCTTAAAACAACAGACATTCAATCTCAATATCCAGATTTTCATTGTAAGTGAACAAGGAGCATCCATTTATTCTGCGTCTAAAATAGCAAGGGATGAGTTTCCCGAGTATGATGTAACCGTACGCGGTGCGGTATCCATTGCCCGCAGACTGATGGATCCGTTGGCAGAACTCGTAAAAATAGAGCCTAAATCTATCGGAGTGGGACAATATCAGCATGATGTAGACCAAACTAAATTAAAAAGATCACTGGATCAAACAGTAGAAAACTGTGTAAACCAAGTAGGTGTAAACCTAAATACGGCCAGCAGTCATTTGTTGACCTATATATCCGGACTCGGTCCGCAACTGGCGCAAAACATCGTAAATTACCGAACTGAAAACGGAGCTTTTGCTTCCCGTAAGGAATTATTAAAAGTACCCCGTATGGGAGCAAAAGCATTTGAGCAATGTGCCGGTTTCTTACGTATTCCGGAAGCAAAAAACCCATTGGATAACACGGCTGTACATCCGGAAAGTTACTACATTGTAGAACAGATGGCGAAAGATTTAGGATGTACCGTAACAGAGTTGATTACCAACAAAGAATTACGACTGAAGATACAACCGGAACGATACCTTTCTCCCACCGTAGGTATGCCTACCCTGAAGGACATACTTCAGGAATTGGATAAACCCGGACGAGATCCTCGCGGTCCTATCAAGATATTTGAATTTGACAAGAATGTGCGTACCATCAATGACTTGCGTATCGGTATGGAACTTCCAGGTATTGTAGGCAATATTACCAACTTCGGTGCTTTTGTCGATATAGGCATCAAGGAAAATGGTCTGATACACCTCTCCCAACTTGCTCAAAGATACATATCAGACCCGAATGAAATAGTTTCCATTCATCAGCATGTCCGTGTAAAGGTGCTTAGTGTGGATCCTGACCGCAAGAGGATACAGTTGACGATGATTGGAGTGGAACAAGAAACTTTATAATAACCACTGTCCCAATTATCATAAGTATCGTGCAAATTATAGATCCTTCAAATCCGAAAGAACCACCATTCATTATATTGGCTTCGGGAAAATGCAGGGTCAGTAAGCTAGTACCAAATTTGTTGCCACTGACTTCATAACCTAATATTGGGCCTTGCAGCCAATTCCAGAACCAGTGTAAAGCAATAGGAAAACAAAGATTACGGGTATATAGATAGGATGCCCCTAAAAGAATTCCTGCCAACACAATGTTGAGGAACGGCAGAAAAGCAAAATTAGGGTTTGCGATGTGTATCAATGAAAAAAGGATGGAAGAAATGAGAAGTGCCCAAAACTTGTTCACACCTGCATCCAGCAAACGCCCCAAGACAAAACCGCGTAAAGCCAGTTCTTCTGTGATGCCTACCAAGAGAAAAAACATCAAAGTCATCAGCAAAGTAGATAGTTGAAAGGTTATTCCTGTTACCTCTACCACGCCTACAAGTAGAGAAAACCCAAAACCTATCATATAAAGTACAAAAGCGAACAAAGTTCCACCCAACCAATCTTTCCAACGTCCTTTCAAAGAAAGTCCTAAACCGGTAAGCGAGAGCCCACGAAACCGCAATACAATCCATGCTGCCAAAAACACACCGATCAGCATGATCGTTTCATTTATCATGAGAAAAGGAATGTTCTCCGCCATATCTGTACCCTTCAGTTTATCAAACAGGACTCCAAAAGGTATAGTGATAAACATCATTATAATAAATGCAAGCACTATAAACATGATAATATCTACTGCGGCAAGTCCTACACGTATCTTTTTAGTCATTGCTTCCATAAACAAAATCGGATATAATTGATTAATATCCGACAAAAATAACAATAAAAAGAAAAAACATTAGTAATTCTTTGCATATTCTCGCTATATTTGAAGCACTTAATTAATCTGAATTCAAAACATGAGCCTAAGAAAAATACTATTAGTCACTGTTGGAATGTATTTCATGCTGAATGTCTCCGCACAGAATTCCAAAAGATATTATGTAGCCAAACCGGGTACTTTAGTTGAAATGTTGACTGAAAATGAAGCCAACCAAATAACTCATCTTACACTGCAGGGTAAGCTGAATGCTATTGACTTCCGCCACTTAAGAGACAAATTCAAAAATTTGCAGATATTGGATATTTCTACCGCATCCATCAGTATGTATGCCGGAAAGAACGGCACGCATCCTGACCGTTTTTATGTTTATCCCGCCAACTGTATACCTTCGTATGCCTTCTGTACGCAAGTCAACGACAGTACATTCACAGGAAAGACATCGCTGACAAGAGTGATTATATCCGACAAGACTAAAAACATTGAAGATGGTGCATTCAAAGGTTGTACCAATTTGAAGATCTGCCAGATCCGAAAGAAAACTCCTCCCAATTTACTGCCCGAAGCATTGGCAGACAGCATAACAGCCATATTTGTACCACTAGGCAGTAGTGACTCTTATCGTCGTGGGAAAAGATGGGAAGCATTTGCATTCATCGAAGGAGAACCGATAAGTATTACTGTACAAATAGGGATGATGGGAAGCTTGGCAAGTGAACTTATTCAGAAAGGTATACAACCCAAAGATGTGAATTTTCTCACTGTGGAAGGTAAGATGGATGAAGCCGATTTCACTTTGATACGCAACTATATGCCCAATCTCGTTTCTATTGATTTATCGAAAAGTAATGCCACAATAATTCCCGACTATACTTTTACACAAAAGAAATATCTACTAAACATCTCCTTGCCTCATGCTTTGAAAAGTATCGGACAACGTGCCTTTAGCGGTTGTACCCGTTTATGCGGTACCATAATATTACCTTCCAGTGTAACAGCTATTGAATATGGAGCTTTCATGGGCTGTACCAACTTGCGTAAAGTACTTGCTACAGGAAACAAAATTACGACCCTTGGGGATAATATTTTCGGAGAAGAAGAAGATAAATTGATTTATAAACAATAATTCAAGCACGGACTACGCGGATTTTTTATTTAACCAATAATATCGCAGTCTGTACCCCCCGTAATCCGTGCCCCAAAATACATTATCTTACCGGAGCGCGAATGCCATCACGCCCCTAAGTTCATATTTATTCCCCGTACATCCGTGTTTTCAATTCCTTGATATGGTCGGAAGTGATATACTCATCATATTCCATCATCTTATCAATGATACCATTCGGTGTTAATTCAATGATACGGTTTGCTACAGTCTGAATAAATTCGTGGTCATGAGAGGAGAACAGAACATTCCCTTTATAAATCTTCAGATTATTATTGAAAGCCTGAATAGATTCCAAATCAAGATGATTGGTAGGTGTATCTAAAATCAGACAGTTGGCATTACGCAATTGCATACGTGCAATCATACAGCGCATTTTTTCACCTCCCGACAGCACACTGGCTTTTTTCAAGACCTCTTCACCAGAGAAAAGCATACGCCCAAGAAAACTCTTCATATACACTTCATTTCCTTCACCAAACTGACTCAACCAATCTACTAAATTCAAATCGGTATTGAAAAAGTCTGTATTATCCAATGGTAAATAAGCTGTGGTAATCGTAACACCCCAGTTGAAAGTTCCCGCATCCGGTTTTATGTTACCATTGATAATCTCAAACAAAGCAGTCATAGCACGTGGGTCATGTGAAAGAAATACAATTTTATCCCCTTTTTCAACGTTAAAGTTTACATCACGGAACAATACCGTACCATCTTCCAAGGTCTTCGTCAAACCCGACACTTCCAATATCTGATTACCCGGTTCACGCTCCGGTGTAAAGATAATGCCTGGATATTTACGGGAAGACGGTTTGATTTCTTCTATATTGAGTTTCTCCAGCATCTTCTTACGGCTGGTAGTCTGTTTACTTTTTGCTACGTTGGCACTGAAACGGCGAATAAACTCTTCCAACTCCTTCTTCTTCTCTTCAGCCTTGGCCTTCTGATTCTGCTGCTGACGAAGAGCCAACTGACTGGATTCGTACCAGAAGCTATAATTACCGGCAAAAAGATTGATTTTTCCATAGTCAATATCCACCGTATGTGTACAAACAGAATCGAGGAAGTGACGGTCGTGACTCACTACCAACACTGTATGCTCAAAATTAGAAAGATACTCTTCTAACCAGCTTACGGTATCCATGTCCAAGTCATTGGTAGGCTCATCCAGCAACAAGTTATCCGGGTTACCATACAAAGCCTGTGCCAACATGACACGCACTTTTTCTTTATTATTCAGTTCACCCATCAATACATAGTGCTTGTCTTCCTTAATACCCAATCCACTAAGAAGGGCAGCCGCATCACTTTCGGCATTCCATCCATCCAGTTCTGCAAACTTTTCTTCAAGCTCAGATACCTTCAAGCCGTCTTCATCGGTAAAATCTTCCTTCGCATATAACTCTTCACGCTGTTTCATAATGTCCCACAACACCGTGTGTCCCATCATTACAGTATCCATCACTGTAAAAGCATCCCACTTAAAGTGGTCTTGGCTCAAAACAGAAAGACGTTCACCCGGTCCTAACATAATAGACCCGGTAGTCGGATCTAAATCTCCCGAAATAGTCCGTAGGAAAGTCGATTTTCCGGCACCATTGGCACCAATAATTCCATAACAATTACCACTTGTAAACTTCAGGTTTACATCATTGAACAACACTCTTTTACCAAACTGTACCGAAACATTCGAGACTGTAATCATCTTTATATTTACGATTTAATTATGATTTACTATTTTGAAGTTGCAAAGATACGAAATAATACTCTAAATCAGGCTACAACAAGTTAACTTCTTGCATCAGATGAAGTTAACTAACTATACACAATGAAGTTAACTAACTGCATCTTATTCAGTTAACATTATACAAATGCGATATTAACTTCCTATTTATAGAATATTTCGCTGTCAATCTGACATAAAAGTACTACCTTTGCAACGTTTTCGACGAAAACAGTCTTTTTGGCAAAGTTTTTGCAGAAGAAGTGGTATCATATTAACTTAAACCCTTGACAACAATGAAAACAAAAACATTTTATAAGAATAATAAGCATAACAATATGAATTCTAAAGAAAAAGAAACCAACAAAGAAGAAGAATTGAAAGCTCAGGCTGTTCCCAATGAGGAAGAGACAATTGAAAAAGAAACTTCCGAAAAAGAAGAGACACCTTTGACCGAAGAAGAAAAGCTGAGTCAGGAGTTGGAAAAAGCCAATCAGGAAATTGAAGAACAGAAAGATAAATATCTGCGTTTGTCTGCTGAGTTTGACAACTATCGTAAACGTACAATGAAAGAAAAAGCTGAACTTATACTGAATGGCAGTGAAAAGAGTATCAGTAGTATTCTTCCTATCGTAGACGATTTTGAGCGTGCCATCAAAAACATGGAAACAGCTACTGACGTTGCTGCCGTAAAAGAAGGCGTTGAACTTATCTACAATAAGTTTATGAATGTATTGGGACAGAATGGTGTAAAGGTTATTGATACCAAAGAACTCCCTCTTGACACAGACTATCACGAAGCAATTGCCGTAATTCCGGCACCTGACGAAGCACTGAAAGGTAAAATTCTGGATTGCGTACAAACCGGTTACACGCTAAACGACAAAGTCATCCGCCACGCCAAAGTAGTGGTTGGAGAATAACATAAAAGTTATATGGAAAAAAGAGATTATTACGAAGTATTGGAAGTCGAAAAAACAGCATCGACAGAAGAAATAAAAAAAGCTTATCGTAAAAAAGCCATTCAATATCATCCGGATAAAAACCCGGGTGATAAAACGGCGGAAGAGAAGTTCAAAGAAGCGGCAGAAGCATACGATGTATTAAGTAATCCGGACAAACGTGCCCGTTACGACCAATTCGGCCATGCCGGACTGGGTGGCGCTGCCGGCAATGGAGGGCCGTTTGGTGGTTTCAGTGGCGGTATGTCCATGGATGACATTTTCTCCATGTTCGGTGACATTTTTGGCGGACACAGCAGTGGATTTGGCGGTTTCGGCGGATTTGGCGGTGGTAGTGCCCAACAACGCCGTTATCGTGGTTCGGATTTGCGGGTAAAGGTAAAACTGAACCTGAAAGAAATCTCTACCGGTGTTGAAAAGAAATTTAAACTGAAAAAATATGTTCCTTGCAACCATTGCCACGGAACAGGTGCCGAAGGTGACGGAGGTGCAGAAACTTGTCAGACTTGTAAAGGTAGTGGTACGGTTATACGTAATCAACAAACCATTCTCGGTACTATGCAGACACGTGCCACTTGCCCCACATGTGGTGGTGAAGGTAAAGTTATCAAGAATAAATGTAAGGAATGTGCCGGTGAAGGTATCGTTTACGGTGAAGAAGTAGTATCTGTAAAAATTCCCGCAGGCGTAGCAGAAGGTATGCAACTCTCCATGAATGGTAAAGGTAATGCCGGTAAACATAATGGTGTACCAGGCGATCTTCTGATACTCGTAGAGGAAGAAGCTGATAAAGAGTTAATCCGTGACGAAAATGACCTGATATACAACCTTCTCCTCAGTTTCCCAACAGCAGCTTTAGGTGGTGCAGTAGAAATCCCTACTATTGACGGCAAAGTGAAAGTAAAGATCGAATCGGGTACACAACCGGGTAAAGTTCTTCGCCTGCGTGGTAAAGGTTTACCCAATGTAAATGGATATGGGACCGGTGATTTATTGGTAAATATCAGTGTATATGTTCCTGAAACTCTAAACAGAGAAGAAAAGAAAGTTCTTGAAGAAATGGAAACATCGGATAATTTCAAACCGAATACATCAATTAAAGAAAAGATTTTCAAAAAGTTCAAGAGTTTATTCGATTAAAATAAATTCTACTATAAAATCGTCAAAAGCGGGATAATAATTATCCCGCTTTTGACGATTTTATAGTATTAATTTCCTATTTCTCCAATCGAATTCTAGTGATCTCCGGAGTACGTATGCCCGGTTTCAGTTCGCCATTAATATAGAACAAGTCTTTACCCCATACCACACATGCAGCGCCTGCTCGAGCTGTAGCGGGAATACATTCTATAGTTTGCCATTTCTCACGATGAGTATTATAGGCAAGTAAAAAACAATTAAAACGATACCATTCTACCGGATGTGATAAATAATCTGGAGCAGGTTTTCGAAGTGCTTGCAAGAAAATATCTTTATTCACCCCTCCCATACAAAGAATCAGACTATCTCCCCAAGCAACGGCAGTACCTCCTCCTAATGAAATCGTTTCTCCCTGCCTATTTACAGGAGCAGGCAAAGATGTCCATTTTCCTGAATTCGGCGAATACACATACCCATCCAGTGACAATGAAGCTGGAGAACCTCCCACCCCAACCGCAAAACCACCCCATAGATAAAAAGCCGGACGACCTGTTACATCAGTTTGCACTGCACACACCGGTTGTATACGGGGAAGACCGGGAAAATCCGGAAGTTTTTGCCAACCTTCTAAAAGTTTTTCCAAATTCAGACAATAAAAAACATTAGATGGTTTACCATCTTTATTACCTCCGGCAATATATACTGTATTACCTAAAATACAACCCGACATATTATCCAATGCACATGGTAAAGACGGCAATACTTCTATAAGCACTTTTTTATCATTCTCCATACTAATGCGATATACCGTATTCAATGTCCCTTCAGCATTCATACCTCCTACACAAACAATTCCATCCGAAGTAGAAACCGACACTCCATAAGCCACAGGTTGCGGAAATTCCCCTACCTTTCGCCAAAAGAACACAGAATCGTCCGAAAGTTCTGTAACATAGATATCCCGATAGAACTCTTTGCTTCCTCCATCCTTGGCGGATTTTTTTGGAAAGTTACATCCGCCGGCTATCAAAAGCCACCCATCTGTAACCCCTGCAAAACAGGCAGAAACCCCTTTCGCAAAATTCTTATCCTTTTCTGGAAAACCCTTCATAGCCTGTATATCCACTACATTTACATATGCAGAAATCGCTTCTGCACGGAAAGTAGAAGCAGGTAGTCCAGCAGCATTTACCAAATTCGCACGAGTAAACGGTTGCCACCCATAACGTACATAGCGCGGAGATTTTAAATTCTTACTATACACTTTCAGACAATTATTTTCCACCTCTGCAATAGCCGGTTCAAACAGTCCATCTATTTCGGCCACTTCAAATGTACGCAACGCTTTTCCATCAGCGCTATGCATTCCTTCCCCATAATCAAAAGAGACATATACTGCACCATTCCGGAACTCGGCACTACGGAACAAAGGCCCGGAGGGTACTATATGTTTCCAACCATACGTTTTGTTTAATGCCCAATAAGCCAATCGTTCCCCAATAGGTCGCTTGTCAGTAGGATGCACATTCAAAGAGTCTCCTTTATCACTGGACACCACCATCCCTGTATTCCGGATATCCTTCATCAAACGACGTTGGCTGTCACGAAACCAAGGCCATGACGGACGATCGATACTTGAAAGCTGTACATAATAAAAAGGCATCTCTGAATTCGACCAGTTTTTACGCCAACTTTCCACCAGAAGTTTAAAAAGTTTTTCGTGCACATCTTTATTATGCGCATTCGATTCTCCCTGATACCAAATGACTCCTTTCAACGGAAATTGCCTCAAAGGACGAATACCTGCCTCAAACAAATAACAAGGCTCATAAGGATGACGTTGCCGGTTATTTTCTGATTTCCGCACATTCAAAGCCGCTCTGCCACGTACCCAATCTTGGATAAAATCATTTTTTGTCCAATTCCTCAATATTGCAGGGAACCGATACTCCAGTGTATTACGGTCAATCCAAGCTTCTGCCGGTGAACCTCCAACAGCATTACAAATCAATCCGACAGGAACTTTCAAACTGTCCTGTAACATTTTACCAAAATAATAGGCTATAGCAGAAAAGTCTCTTGCGGATTGCGGAGAGACAGTTTCCCACTTTGTATCTTTATAGTATTGCAAACTATTCAACGAATCAAGTACGGTACTCTCCCATTCTACGGCATTCGTACGCCAACGCGCTTTCATATCAAACAATCGTATCCTACTATTAGTAGCTAACGGAATATCCTGTTTCCCGGAAATGGCTTCTTTCATCATAAATTCCATATTAGATTGTCCCGAACATAACCAAACTTCACCTGCCAATATATCCTTATATTGCAAGGTTGTTTTCTGACCATCCGTTATAGTCAATGTATAAGGTCCTCCTGCAGAAAGCGGCAACAAAGTTACTTCCCAATGTCCGTCACTACCCACTTTTACTGTTTGCTTTTGCTTAGCTATACTCACTGTCACCATTGCTCCGGCATTAGCCATACCTTGAATATGCAACGGAATATTACGTTGTAAAACCATACTATCCGTATAAAGCATGGACATCTGCAGTCCGCCAAAATCACCGGTTATCGCTGAATAAACTGTTTCCGCCAAAATTCTGGCTCCTGCCGGATTAGGATGCACTGCATCCGGAAACATAAAAGGATAAGGATATAATGGTTTCTCAAAGTCGATGAGTTGCACATCTGCAAACCGAGCTACAGTTTCGATGGCTTGCTGTATTTCCCCTCGCCAATCACGAGTACCGGATTCAAAACGCTGATGACGATCTGAAATGGGAGTCAGTCTAGCGATAAGAATTCTACATTGAGAGGACTTAGCCTTGAATGTATGTATCAAGTCCAAATAGTCTTTCACAAAACTATCCCTATAATTAGGCCAATTACGTGGATCTGTATCATTAATTCCCAAATGGATTACCACAATATCGGCAGTAAACTCTATAGCCTGTTGATATTCCTTTTGTAAAATATAAGGACGATGTCCTTTAGCCAACAAGGTAGTTCCTGATTTTCCAAAATTCGCTACTTCATAGCTATCTCCTAAAAGTTGTTGTAACCGTACAGGATAAGCTTGTGTATCACGGTCAGGCAGAGCTGCACCATATGTAATGCTATTTCCCACACAAGCTACTTTAATACGTTTCTGGGCATATCCACTGATTACACCCATCAACAACAAGAAAAGAATTATTATCTTTTTCATACATAAATCAATTTAATTTTTTCTCAGGAGAATAAATAAGTCCTTCCACAGCTTTTTTTCCATCCAAAGTGACAAACACCGTGGTAAACATCCATTTTACCAAACGGATTTCCGGCTGGGTAAACTTACCAACCGGAAGTTTCAAAAGTATCTTGTTCCACCCTTTATGGAGTTGTATGGATAGAGGTGGACGAACAACACAATTTTCATTTCCCAAAGGTACCTCAACATCTTTTACACGATGAGTCATGGTCCAGCCAGGTGGCAAAATCTCTTCATCATTTATCCATATCCGGCTTCCTTTATAGTCCCATTTACCCGGTAATGGCGGTAAATCAGCTTCGGAACGGCCATAATTTTGGAATTCAGCCCACAATCCGACAGTTTGATTTTTGGGAGAGTATACATAAGTATATGCATAAGCAGTATGATTTTCCTTAGGCTCTTTATAGAAAGCAGGAACAAACGTTCCCCACACATGGCGTAAATAAATACCGGCCCCCACTGCAAGATGTGTACTAAAATGCCGTCCTTTATATTGATAAACATTTTTCAATTCGCGTTCCGGTGGAAATGAAGCAGTTAAATCACCATTATTAGGGAAAGCATCCGTAATCTTCCACCATACATTTGTTTGTTTGACATAGCCAAACGGATACCCTTTGAATTTATGTTCTTTGTACCACAACATTCTTTCTTCAAAGTCACTAAACGAACGAAATATTTCATTACTTGTATCGGGAGGAAGGATTGTACCATTTTTATCAAAATATTCAGTACCTCCTCCCAACCACGCACGCTCGGCAATGGCAAGCATATTGGGATAAAAACCATTTTGTAAAATAATATCTTGTTCTTTATCTATATACCGATCGTTCCATACGGCTAAAATTGTTCCGGCAATATATTCACTTCCTTGTTCCACATTATAAATGCGGCTATTATAAAGTGCTATTATGTCCCCGAAAGTATCAAAATGATTCAAATAATGAAAACGAGAATCAATGGCAGGAATACCTTTCTGAGCTTTTCCACGAGCACTCCACAGATGCATCATATCAATTTCGCCTGGTCGATACTTCCACCCCGGATTCCAAGAAATGACTTTCTTTCCTTTGGTACGAATATACGACACCATTTCAGGAACAAATTCCGGGTTGGTAAATTTCACTTCATCAGTACCAATATGTAAATAAGGTACATCAAAAACTTCACAGACCTCATCCATCAATAACTTCAGAATTTTCATTCCTTCAGGGCTTTGCATATCATGCCGGAAAACACGAGTAAAGGCTGCGCTATGTCCCGGCATATCAAATTCCGGTATCAGTGTCATCCCATGTACTTTACAAAACGCGACAAGTTCTTTCGCTTCTTTTTGAGTATAATATTTGCCAGACATACGGGTAGTATTCACACCATCATTCAACATTGGGAAAATCTTACTTTCCATTCGCCATGATTGATTTTCCGTGAGATGCCAATGAAAAACATTAATTTTAAACTGAGAAAGCATGGATATTTCACGTTTCAATTCCTCCATTGAAATATAAGTACGCCCCACATCATGCATAAAACCACGTACTCTGAAAGCAGGCCAATCTGTGATGATACATCCTTTAAAAACTGTTTTCTTAACTGAAACTTCTGCCAATTGCCTTAAAGTTTGCATAGCCCAATAAACCCCTTGACCCGTAACCGCTTCAATGGATATTTTCTTGGACATCACCTGCAAACGATAGGCTTCATTTTTATTTAAGGGAACTTCGTTCATTGAATTTACCAGATTTATTTCAATCATAGCAGTAGATTTATCATCTACAGTACCTCCATGTTCCTTAATAAAATTTTCCCACTCTTTCTGCAAAACAGGAGTAGACAGACGTGTTTTACCTAACACAAAAGAAGCCCCATTCGACACAAATCTCTGTGGTTGTGGTAACAAACGATTATCACCTGCATGTCCTTTTTGACAAATACATACAAGCAATAAACAGACAAACATGAGAATGATCTTTTTCATTACTCAACAATATAAGGTTTGATAATTTCCGCCCACTTCAAGTAGCCTTTTCCCAGTAAATGTAACCCATCATTAGTATACTCATTATTCATTTTACCGGTTTCCTTATCTAAAAAATGGCTATAAAGATCAATATAGGTGAGTTTTTTTCTCTCTGCCAACTCTTTCAGACCTCTGTTTATATCAGGAATGGCAGTAGCACGGGAAGTATGTCCATTGAACATTTTATAATAATCACTTACCGGTAATACACTCTGCAAATAGAGTTTTGTACGTGGGGAGTTTCTCGCAATCTTTTCTGCAATCATATCAATACGTTTTACAATAGTATCGACTGATACCCCACGGCTTACATCATTAATACCAATCAATAGAAATATCTTACTAGGCTTACCAGATAAAACAGCATCTAGCCTATCATAGACTCCCATAGTCGTATCACCGCTGATACCACGATTTTTTATATGGGGATTAGCAAATAATTCGTTCCATTCAGCACCATTAGTAATACTATTACCTAGAAATATAATATCTTCTGAAGAGACTGATAATACTTCAAACAACGTTGCACGCTGATAATAAAATGTTGAATATTTTTGCCCTTGGGCATTTATGTCCCACACAGTGCAACAAAAAAGAAATAACAGGAAAAGTTTTTTCATAATAACACTTTTAAGGTGAACAATGCAAATTTATTATTTATTGATTAAAGGGAGTTAATTTCAAATACAAAATTAACTCCCGGCATTACCTTTCTAAAAAACTAACCTGAAAACTAACCAAAGTCTAATTTTTATAGTAGTTCTGTACAAAGGATATAACTGCGTATCATCATACGGGGAACATGAAAAGGCCCCTTAAAAATATTGCCTTTAGCCGGTTGGGCAACGCTACCGTCACGATGCAAATAACCATACCATTCACCATACTCCTTATCGGGAAAATGAGAATAAGTCCAATCACTAATCTGTTTATGCATTTCAAGAAATTTCTCGTCTCCCGTAGCTTGATAAGCATAAAGAGCGGCGATTATAGTCTCGGTTTGTGGCCACCAGAACTTCATATCCTGAGAATAATCCTGGGAAGGCATGTTGCGACAGTCTCGAAAATTAATAATACCTCCATATTCTTTATCCCAACCCCACTCCCACGACCAATCGAGTATCCGAAGTGCCAGTTTGACTAATCTTTCATCCCAATTACGATATTTGGCCTCTTCCAGAATAAACCAAGAAGTTTCAATACAATGTCCCGGATTAATAATACGTCCATCGCATGTGTCTATGAATTCGCCATTCGGACCTACAGTCTCCAACAAAGCTTTAAACTCCGGATGAACAAAATATTTTTCAATAGCACTGATTGATTCTTCAATCTGCGCATCAAGTTCAGGATCACTAATCACCGCACGAATACGAGCAGCCGTATTAATCAAAATCATCGTGATGGAATGTCCGCGCATCTCTACAGTAGGCAAGTATTTGGGTTCCAAAAAACCTGGAGTAGAAAGGAAACGCCTGATACGCTTAAATAGCCCCAAAGCGTTTACTGCATAATTCTTATCACCGGTAGCCAAAGAATACTCCGCCATAGCTATAGCAGCAAAACATTCGGAAAAGACATAACGGCGCTTACGCAAAGGTTTTCCATCTTCTGTCACTTCAAAATACATGTGTCCATCTGTATCGGCACAATGTGCTTCAATGAAGTCGATACAACTTTTAGAAGCTGACAACCATTCCTGATTTTTCTCTATATTATTATAGGCATATGCTGCAATAAAGCCGAAACGCCCCTGAAACCATACAGACTTTGTAGTATCCATCAGACTACCGTCACGGTTCACACAAGTGTATACCCCTCCATGCTTACGGTCCAGTCCATTTTTCAACCAAAAAGGCATGATATCTGCAATAATATCATTTTTATAAGATGCAGCCCAAGTTCTTATATATTCAGTAACATTCATGGCTATATATATTTAGAATTTATTACAGCGATCAAAAAAATGAATAGATTCAAGTTCGGCTTTCATTTGTATTTCTTCCTCATCCGTCATATTTTGGAAAGGAGTACGATTCTTGCCTAAGTCAAGACCTATAAGTTTCATGATACGTTTTCCACCTACAATATTACCACGATAATGGCATATAATATTTATGACTTCTTGAGAAAAGTCCTGACGCTCACGGGCCGTTTCAATATCTCCCGTTTTCCATGCATCAATAATACCTACCAGTTCACGTCCATTATAATTGGTAGTTCCCCCAATACCCCCTTGTGCACCTCCCATTGCCAAACAAGGAAGAATGGTCTCATCCTGTCCATGTAACATATCGAATTTTCCATTCTTATATAAACGACACTGATTGTATTCATACATACTCTCGAAAGTGTATTTTATTCCTGCGAAGTTGGGTATACGACCATCAACAGCCTCCAACAACTTCACCATTGGCAAAAAAGCACCGTTGAAAGCCGGAATATGATAGTAATAAAAAGGTAATTCTGGAGCGCCATAAGCTATATCCTCAATATATTTTACCAGTTCTTCAATACGCCCGATTTTCGGAAAAGGAGGTGCCATAGCCCCAATCCCCCATGCACCGATTTTCTGTGCATGTTCAGCTAACATACGGCTCGACTTAACACAGCAACTACCTACATGTACAATAACTTTAAATCCTTTGGGAGCAACAGAAATCCAATGTTCTGCCAATTTCATTCTTTCTTCTTCAGTTAACATATAACCTTCTCCGGAAGAGCCATTGATAAATACTCCTTGCAAACCATTCTTCTGAAGCATATTAGCATAAGCTTCAATAGGTTCATAATTTACTTCACCATTCTCATAAAATGGAGTAAATGGCGCATCAATTAGTCCAATAATCTTTTCCATAATGTATTCTTTTAATTAATATATATCAAAATTATTCCATGTTATCCGTTTTGGGACGCAAAAAATATAATTGTAGCGCCAAAGCCAAAGCTACTACAACACTTAATAATGCAAATCCTTCTCCCAAACTACCGCCATCAGTCCATTTTCCCAATAGTTTTGTGACAGCAGCACCGGCAAACACTCCGGTCATATTCATTATCCCATAAGCCGTACCACGATATTTTGCAGCCACAAACTGACATAAAATAGGCATGTTATTAGCATCAAAGATACCAAAACCGATACCAAAAAGCAGTCCTGCCCCCACTACAGATACAAAACTATGTCCAAAACCTAACAATATCAAAGCAGGAATAGTCATTCCCAATCCGATCGCTCCGGTATATACACGTCCACGAAGATTTTTCTGCACCCAACGATCGGAAAGAATGCCACCAATAATCACTCCGATAAAAGAGGATAAGGCTATAGTAATAGTAGATATAGGACCAGCTTGTGCCATTGGAATATCCAGACTTTCTGCAAAAAGAGTCGGTAACCAATTCTTTGTCGCCCATCCCGGTAGACTGGGTGCCGCAAAATAAAATAGAATAATCCAAAAAGCCCAAGTAGAAAATAAAATACTCAGGCCACTAAATACAGATACTTTTTTCACACCCGAAACTTTTATCCTATCTTTTTCTATTACGATATGGGAAGGATTTTCATGTAATAACAATATCAGTATCAATGAATAAGCAATACCTGCAACTCCAAACCAATGAAATGTAGATTGCCAAGAAAACATCGCGGCAGCAGTTGCTCCAAAACCTCCGATAGCTTGTCCCACATATAATCCTGTCATATGCACACCAATAGCCAACGAACGGGATTTACCCTGATGCCAGTCGGCTATCAAAGATAGGGCAGAAGGAATGTAAAGGGCCTCACTAATCCCCATCACAGCACGGAGCCAATACAATTCATGAAAATTATCCGCATATCCCATCAGGAAAGTAACAGCAGACCATACAAAAAGACTCCCTACCACCAACCATTTCCGGCTAAAACGATCGGCAATCATACCGGCAACCGGACTCATAAAACCATATATCCAAAGGAAGATCGCCATTAAAGCACCAAAAGCCTCTGCTTTATCTAACTCAACTATATCTACTCGCATAGCTTCTTGCATAGTAGAAAGCATTTGCCGATCCATGTAATTAAGTAAAGCTACCACCCAGAGTAAACCTACCACTATCCAAGGATAAGTTTCTTTGTTTTTCATATTATTCAATTTTAAAGTTTTATATATTCATGATAAAGGCGTCACAAATATAGCAATATATTTATTTTTATACAATTATTTAATAAATATATTTATTAAAATAGGAGATATTACTAACTCTTCAACTAAAATCTTACCTTAGCTATAAGTTTACGTATCTTCCCTTTCCTATAAGAGGGGCATGAGTATCCTCAGGATAAGTAACTACAAATTGCTCCGGATGTAAAGTAATAAATATTATTGGAATGTCTGAATATAGAGCACAATCCGGATTAATATTATTAATAAACAGATTATCACTCAATATTTCAATCCGACCCAAATCCGAATGAAGTCCATTGTGAGTCTTGACATAGTCGGACAAAACTTTAAATAAAGGATGAAGTTCTTCTATCCGCCGTACATTTTTCAAGTTGGACATAATCATATTTATATACTTTAAATCAATAATTCTCTTTTTGAATTTAAAGAATACAACAAATTAATTTATCGCCCACAAATTAATAAATATCTTTATTATACATTTAAACTAAAAGAAAAAGAAAGTCATAATTTCTATAGTGAACTATAAATAAAAAAAGTGTCAAAAATGACTTTATACCATATATAAACTTCAGATATTAAATTAATTTAGTATCTTTGTATGAATACAACAGAAATATATAATTATGAAGCAACATCTTTTAAAAGAAATAGAACTGGGAAGTAAAAATGCATTATTAAAAAAACGCATCATAGAACATTACATATATAATGGCAGTTCTACTATTACAGATTTATCCAAAGAACTAGATCTAAGCGTACCCACTGTCACCAAATTCATCAGCGAGATGTGTGAAGATGGATATATCAATGATTATGGAAAATTAGAAACAAGTGGCGGAAGACATCCAAGTTTATATGGTCTCAATCCGGGATCAGGTTATTTTATAGGAGTGGATATCAAAAAATTTGCGATCAATATAGGGCTTATCAATTTTAAAGGAGATATGGTGGAACTCAAAATGAACATTCCGTATAAATTTGAGAATACCCCAGAAGCTATGGAAGAATTATGCAGATTGATAAATAACTTTATCAAAAAGGCAAGTGTCAATAAAGAAAAGATATTAAATATATGTATCAACATCTCTGGACGCGTAAATCCAGAATCGGGTTATAGTTTCAGCCAATTTAATTTTTCAGAACGTCCTTTAGCTGAAATATTAACAGAAAAAATAGGATATCCTGTATGTATTGATAATGATACACGAGCCATGACGTATGGAGAATATCTTCAAGGATGCGTTAAAGGAGAAAAGAATATCATTTTCGTGAATGCCAGTTGGGGACTGGGTATAGGAATTATCATAGATGGTAGAATATATACGGGAAAATCCGGATTTTCCGGAGAATTTGGGCATATCAATGTTTTTGACAACGAAATACTCTGCCATTGTGGGAAAAAGGGTTGCCTAGAGACTGAAGCCTCCGGTTCGGCTTTACACCGTATTTTAACAGAGCGTATAAAAAATGGAGAAGGTTCCATTTTATCCGACCGCATTGATATAAAAGAAACTCCACTTACTTTAGATGAAATCATTGCAGCGGTAAATAAAGAGGATTTACTATGTATAGAAATAGTAGAAGAAATTGGACAAAAATTAGGTAAACAAATTGCCGGATTAATCAATCTATTTAATCCAGAATTAGTAATTATAGGAGGAACCATGTCAACAACCGGAGATTACATCACTCAGCCCATAAAAACAGCTGTAAGAAAATACTCTCTCAACCTGGTAAATAAGGACTCCGTCATCATGGCATCCAAATTAAAAGATAAAGCTGGTGTTGTAGGTGCTTGCATGTTGGCACGTAGCCGAATGTTTGAAGGTTAAAGTTTCACTTCTAATATTTTATTCATGAAAACTTCCGCTCCTTTTACATCTGATGGAGCGGGAGCCCATGAAGCTATATCCTCTGGAGAAAGGGGGAAATAAGGCCCCTTCTTTATTTCAAAAATAACAGTCCCTGATTCCAAGGCGACTATATTATGCCACGTACCGGAAGGAATTTCTAAGCCATACTTTCCTTCTGACGGATTAAGAAGTGCTTTATCGGTAACGTTACCTAACTCATCATAAAAGAAAACCCACATGCTCCCCCTTAACAATAAATAAGTTTCCTCTTTATCCCTATGACGATGCGGAGGAAGATAAGTACCTGGCTCTAATGCATTCAACATACGATGAATGGGTTCTTCCATAGAAGTATGAAAATTATAATTCATACGCAAACGAGGATTTACCTTTGCCTGAGAGGTTACTTCATTGAGTAATTCTTCTGTTATAAGTTTCATTTTATTTCAACAATTGCACAAACTTAGCGGACAATTCAGACTTTTCAGCACAAATAGATATTTTTTTCCCTTCACTATCTACCAAAAAAGAAGCATTCTGTGATGCTATAAATGGAACTACATCTACTGTATCTTCTACAAAAAGACAACCTGAAAAAAGAGGCATAAATACTTCTCTGGTTCGTCCATTCCATTTCTTATATACGATTTGCATAGGACAAAATGCGGTATACCCTGCCGCATTTAAACGTTGCATTAACTTACGTTCTGACTTGAACGCTGCATGCACAGCACACCAGCGGTTCATATTATCATTAGTCATCATATTGTTGCTTGCTTTTTCCATCCTTTTAATAAATCTTTCACAAATAAAATCCACCCTACACTACCTACCCCTGCAAGGAAAATAAATCCTATTAAGATCATAACCTTATTAGGTTTAGCTGCACGCAAAGGTACTGTTGCCGGTTGTACAACTGTATATACCGGGGTAATCTCCTGCACCTTTGCTTTTGCCATCTGTAATTGTTGAGAAACTTGCGTATATACACTATATGCCAAATTCATCTCATTTTGCAAACGCTCTTGCTCAGCACGATAACTCAACAAAATAATATTTTGGTTAGCATCTACAAAAGTGGCATATTTTTTCTGAGCATCCGTATAACCATCCTTCGCTTCTTTGTAAAGTTTTTCGGTAAAAGCTAAGTCATGACGAGCTTTATTGGTTCGATAATTCGTTATATAGTTCTGTAAACAATGCATAACGGTATCTGTTAAAGAAGCAGAAATTAAAGGATCCTGCATAGTTACCGACAAAGTAGTAACTCCAGTTTTCTTATCAATAGAAACAGAAATACGTTTACTCAGTACTTCAGCAACCTTAGCTTCGTCTATCGTCAGTTTAAAAGGATCTGCCTTACCGACCTTTTCTTCCGGCTTGTCTTTAAACAAAGACAATGTCCAGCCTAAAGCTTTAAAGGGAGCAGACATCACTGCACCCCACCAAGGAGCACGTTGATATTTGTCTAAATAGGCATACAAAGTTGTATCAATTTCAGCTTTTTGATCTTTTACTTTTACATCAAACAACTCTAATAAAAAAGGTGTTGATTTAACAATATCAGGATAGAGTTCAGGAGATAAGGCATCTTCTCCAGAATTACTTCCCAAATTAATACCTGCCATAGCGGCTAAAGCCCCCATACTTCCTCCACCTGACCGAGTGGCACTTTCAGGTGCCAACATCACCTCAGTAGTATATTCTTTCGGTATACTAAATGCAACCACCAGACCTATTAAAACAGCAATACCACATGCTTTGAAAACCAATTTTCGTTCTACCCAAACTTTTTGGGCAAGTTCAATTAAATCAATCTCTTGTTCCTCCGGTTGTTGAGGAGTTATATTTTGCATTTTATCTTCGCTCATAGTCCTGTCTTACTTAAATAGGTTAACCATAGTAGCAATCATTGTAGCCAAAGAAGCTGCAGAAGTACCCATACCTATCATTTCAGCCGGACTTAACTTCTTGCTTGGATCCTTACTAGGAACAATAATCTCACACCCTGGCTCAATCGCCTTTTTATTACTGGAACGCAAGCGTGATACCGTACCATTCATATACACAACATAGGCCTTACGTTTCTTCGCACCAGAGCCATACCCTCCAGCTTGGTTGATATAATAACGAAGATCTTCACCTTCTTTAAACAATACCGTATTAGGATACATCACAGCACCGTTAATCTTAACGGTACTTACATATTCAGGAATAAGCAAAACGTCTCCTTCACGTAACACCATATCATAATCAGATTTAGGATTTGCCAATGCTTTATCTAAACTGATACCAACAGTATATGTATTATTAATATCTGTATCTACCAATTTCATTGATATAGAATCTGCACCTGTTTTAAACTTAGCCATACGTAACGCATCTTCTTTACGGCGTATTTCCTCCTCTGTCATTTTACGTATAAGACGCGCGCCTCTCACATAAGCATCAGAAGTAACACCACCTGCTTTAGCAACCAAATCACTCAAACGTTCATTTTTCTTTGACAAAGCGTAACTTCCTGTAAACAACGCTTCCCCCATAACAATTACATTCTTTTGCTTGCGATAAGCCGGACTTTTACGAATATAGACTTCATCAAATGGCTGCAAATAGAAATCTTCGCTACCAGCCCCCATAAGCAAACCGTCTTTCAAGTCGAAAGTAAAAATCTGTCCAACAGCATTATTATCGCTATCACTTTTAGGATTTTTGATACGGCGTGATACCTCTATCTTAGTTGTAGCAGCAGCTTCCAACAATCCACCAGATTGAAGCACCAAATCCTCAATAGTCATTTTATCAGAATAAAGATATGTACCGGGATTGCCAACCTCACCATGAATGGTAATTGTAGCCTCTTCCTGTAGATCATGGATACTAGGGATATATAATATATCATTTTTCTGCAAAGGAATATCTGCAACAGTCCCATTAAGCAACCCCCTCAAATCTATTTGAATTATTTCATGTGTTAAATCTTCGTTTTCCCGGTTTATTACAGCACGATTCAAAAAGGCATCACCCCGTATTCCCTCCGCTTTCTTTATTAATTCTTTTACAGTATTTACGTCACCATTCAACTGATATAGACCTGCTCGATAAACAGCACCTTTTACTTCTACACGATTTTCAAAACGTTCAAGAACAGAATCGACAGTCAAGACATCACCATCATCTACGCGGAATACGGAATAATCCATTTCATCCACATTGTATATCTGATGTTCTCGACCACTTTTACGCAACACCCGAATTGCTTTTTTATAGGCATCACCCGTAAAACCACCCGAATATTTTAATATAGTTCCTATCGTTTCAGTAGGTTTCATTTCATAAAACATAGGACGTTTAACCTTACCAAGTATTTGCACTAAAGATTGATAAGGATCTACGATTACTACATCACCATCCTGTAAACGAATATCATCTTTCATCTTACCTTTCATGATAAAATCATAGACATCCAAATCTGCAATGGCATTTCCATCACGCACCACCTTTATACTACGAAGACTACCGATTTTATTTACTCCTCCTGCACGATAAAGAGCATGAAAAACAGATGCAAAAGAGGATAAAGTATATGTACCGGGAGCAACTACTTCTCCCATTACATTCACTTGTATAGAACGGATTTCACCTAAAGTCAACTTAATTTGTGTATTAGGAGTATTACCAGTTACTCCTGCATATATTTTGGCAAACTCTTGTTTCAGATAATTATTAGCTTCCTTTACTGTCTTTCCATTCAAATAGACAGGACCTAAATTATCCACCAATACACTACCTTCCGGAGAAATAATTTCACGGATAGTTGTTTGAGACGCTCCCCAAACATCAATTATGACTTCATCACCAGGCCCTAAACGATAATTAACGGGTGTAGCCACATTAACATTCGGCTCAAAAGTCAAATTCTCATTCTCAAAAATATTATGGCCAAAAATCTGTGTCGTAGGATCTTTTTCTTCCTCCCAATAATCATATTCCTCATTCTGGTTGACAAACGGTAAATTTCCTCCCTCTATGGTTCTATTGTCATCAGTTATACCATCTTCCGTACGTTGTCTTAAAGGTTTTCTCAAACCTTTGATTTTGGAAACGTCCTGTTCATCACCGCTTAGCTTCTTATTACGCGTATTTTTATTCCTTTCGTCATAATTTTTCTGAGTACGCATACGAGATTGTGAAGTAGAGGTCTCATTTTGTATACTACCCGTCTTATTACTATACTTGGCTTGTATTCTTTGGATTTGTTCTTTTGTCACCCCTTTTCTCATCAACTCAGTAGTCATTTGCTGCTGTGTTTTTCCCGTCATTTGACCTTCCTTTACGAACTGGACAACTTGTTCGTCGGACATTTGCTGGGCAAATACCACTCCTGACACCGTAAACATCAACAAACATAAAAGTATAAATCTGCGCATAAGTAAGATATTTGATTAATCTTTTAGTAATCTAGTAACGTTTTTTTAATCGGCTACAAAGGTAATACATTATTTCATAATATACATTTATTTCATTGTGAAGTTTCGGAAAAAGAATTAATTCCTTTTCTTAATATCATCTGATTTTCCGTATAGCTATCACGAACCAAAGTAGTAATGCGAGCATACGTCTGTTTATAATTAGTATCTTCCAATTTACATTTCAGTACCATAGGATGAGTTGTCATTTCAGTACAAGAGTTCCAAGCATCATCCAATAAATACGTAGCTCCATCTTCTCCGATATTACATACTTCCAATAGTAGTTGGCACGCTTCCGACATAGCCATTAAACATTGAGGTTCAAAAGGATAAATTCTACCCAAACGAACAATCATCATTTTTCTATTTGTTTCAACCACATTTGATACCATCAAAGCTCTCGCACCGACTTCTGCTAGCCATTTAGTTTTATCAACTATCGTTTTATGATTTATTACCCCATTAGTAGATACAAGTACACACCGGTTTACATCATACTTTAAAGACAATTCTACTATATTCAAAGTACCTTCTATATTAGTCCGAATAGCCTCTGAAACAAAATCTTCCATCAACTGTATATTGTTATAAGCTGCCGCATGAAATACAAGTTGAGGATTAACTTCCCGAAAAATGGCTTCCAAGCGACTATGATTTGCCACATCAGCTACTTGTACTTTCACATCCAAGTTTTTCCAATTATCAGATAGTTCCAACTGAATGTCGTATAAAGGCGTTTCTGCCTGATCTATCAATATCAAGCGATATGGATTTAATGCCGCCAATTGACGAACAATCTCCCGTCCTACAGCACCGGCAGCGCCTGTTACAATGATTTTACGCCCCTCAATAAACGAAGCAATCTTTCGCATATCAACTTTAATCGGTTCCCGACGCAACCAATCTTCTATTTGAAGATTTTTTATCAAACCGTCATCAACACAATCACTCAATGGCGGTAAGGTCATCAAATGAATATTATGCGCCTGCATTTTCTCCATCATACCTGTTTTTTCCAGTTCTACTTCTTTGCCCGGAGAAATGATAATAGCCTGTACTTTCTTCTTTTCCAATCTATTTAAAAGATTCTCATCATTAGCATATACCTTACATCCCATGGACAATTTTCCAATCATATCGGGCTCATCTGAAATAAAACCACGCAAACGAAAATGATTATTGCGATTTACCCGTAACGCTTTGGCAACATTTACTCCTGTTCCATAAAATCCATAAATAAATATGTTTATACTATGGCGTGCATCAAAAGCTATGGTTTCGTAAAAAATCTTTATGGAAATACGTAAACATAACATAAAAGAAAAAGTAAAAATATATGCCATAAAAAGTATACTTCCCGGAAGTGTATTTTCCAAACCAAAAAGCCACCAACAGAAGTTTCCTAATCCTAATAGTCCAAAACTCAAAGTAAGACATATAAACACACGATAAATATCTATAAATGAAGAAAAGCGGATAATGCCAACATAAGTATGGAAAATCTGAAAAAATAAAGCACAGCATAAAACAGTAAGCACACTCATCCAACTGTATAAAGAAGTGTTATATGTAATCGACGATATTTCCCATTGTATGATGAATGCTAATAACATAGAAACCAATACGATTAGCAGGTCTATCAGTAAAACAATCCACTTGGATGCAATACGAGAAGAAAGATACTTATAGTATAGTCTTGAATTCATAATATAATATGAAACGTCTGTTTTGTTTTAGCTAAGTTACAAATATGCTTCTTTTCATTTGATTTTCCAATTATTTTAGGAGAAAATATTACAATATCCAAATATCACAATAATCATTAAGAAATAATCAAAAAAAATCAAACGATTATTTTTGCAAATTCAAATAAAGATGTACCTTTGCACCCCGTAAACAGAAGTCATTTGCCGCTATAGCTCAGTTGGTAGAGCAACGCATTCGTAACGCGTAGGTCGCCAGTTCAAGTCTGGCTAGCGGCTCTCAAGAAAGAGATGTAAAAGCATCTCTTTTTTTATGACCTTTTCTATATTCTTTATACCTTTGTCTCCTCCAATAAATAGAACAAGAATATGAGAAAGAAAAAAATAAGCATCCTTCTCGGAATATTTGCAATCTTATTATTTATTGCAATTATTTGTACCGGTACAGTTTATTATTATTTGTTTGCCCCACAATTTCATCCTCCCAAAACAACCTACATTTATATTGATCGCGACGATACGGTTGACTCTGTATATAATAAGGTGAAAATTCAAGGTCATCTAAAAAAAATTACAGGATTTAAATGGATGGTAAAATGGCGTGATTATCACAAGCATATTCATACGGGACGATATGTAGTTCGACCTGGAGAAAACGTTTATCACGTTTTCAGTCGTTTTTACAGAGGATATCAAGAGCCTATGAATCTCACTATTGGAAGTGTACGAACATTAGACAAATTGGCCCGTAATATAGGCAAGCAACTTATGATTGATTCTGTAGAGATTTCCAGGGCTATGAATGATTCTGTATTCCAACATAAAATTGGATACAATAAAGAAACTATGGCTTGTCTTTTTATCCCCGAGACCTATCAGGTATATTGGAACATGAGTGTAAATGATTTCTTTGAACGAATGCAAAAAGAGCATCAAAAATTCTGGAATTCAGAACGATTGAAAAAAGCCGAAGATATAAGTATGACCCCAGAAGAGGTTTGTACCCTGGCATCTATCGTCGAGGAAGAAACAAACAATAATTCTGAGAAACCAATGGTTGCAGGGCTTTACATCAATCGCCTTCATTCTGGAATGCCTCTACAAGCCGATCCTACCATCAAATTTGCCCTACGAGATTTCAGCCTACGCCGCATCACAAATTCCCATTTGAGTATAAATTCACCATATAATACCTATCGTAATCCTGGTTTACCCCCCGGACCGATACGCATTCCCTCTCCCATAGGGATAGATGCCGTATTAAATTACGCAAAACATGATTATATATATATGTGCGCTAAAGAAGATTTTTCTGGTACTCATAATTTCGCCTCCAATTATGTAGAGCACATGAGAAATGCAAGAAAATATTGGAAAGCATTGAACGAAAGAAAGATTTTCAAGTAATATTACGATAAAATAAAAGCAAAAGGCTATATTTGCGACTATTATTAAAACCGTGACTAACACTTAAACAATAAGAAATGAGCAAGCAACTCTTACTTGGCGATGAAGCCATTGCACAAGCTGTATTAGATGCCGGACTTTCCGGTGTATATGCCTATCCCGGTACTCCTTCTACGGAAATTACCGAATATATTCAAATGGCACCGATTACTATTGAAAAAGGCATCCATAATCGTTGGTGTTCCAACGAAAAGACAGCTATGGAAACTGCACTAGGTATGTCTTTTGCCGGAAAACGTTCACTGGTCTGTATGAAACATGTAGGTATGAACGTCGCAGCCGACTGTTTTATAAACTCCGCCATCACTGGTATAAAAGGCGGACTGATTGTTATTGCAGCTGACGACCCCAGCATGCACTCTTCACAAAACGAACAAGATAGCCGTTTTTACGGTGATTTCGCACTTATACCTATGTATGAACCAAGTAACCAACAGGAAGCATACGACATGGTTTATAATGGCTTTGCATTCTCGGAACAAATGGGTGAGCCACTGTTAATGCGCATGGTTACACGCTTGGCACACTCCCGTTCCGGTGTTGAACGTAAGGAACAACAGCCACAAAATGAAATCTCTTTCAGCGAAGACCCACGTCAGTTTATACTGCTTCCCGGTAATGCGCGTAAACGCTATAAAATACTGTTGCAACGTCAGGAGGAATTCATTAAAGCATCAGAAAGCTCTCCATATAACAAGTATATGGATGGTCCTAATAAGAAATTAGGTATAATTGCTTGTGGCATCGGCTATAATTACCTGATGGAAAATTATCCTAAGGGATGTGAATATCCAGTACTCAAAATCGGGCAATATCCTCTTCCTAAAAAACAGTTGATGCAACTTGTAAATACCTGTGATGAAATTTTGGTCTTGGAAGATGGTCAACCATTTGTTGAGAAACAATTGAAAGGTTATCTTGGTATTGGTATCAAAGTAAAAGGTCGACTGGATGGAACATTGTCACAAGACGGTGAATTAAATCCTGACAGTGTTGCACGTGCTGTAGGTAAAGAAAATAAAGCTGAATTCAGTACGCCTTCTTTAGTAGAAATGCGCCCGCCTGCGTTGTGTGAAGGGTGTGGACATCGTGATATGTATACAGTATTGACAGAAGTATTAAAAGAAGAATACCCGACCCATAAAGTGTTTAGTGATATAGGTTGTTATACATTAGGGGCTAACGCACCATTCAACGCTATTAATTCTTGCGTAGATATGGGAGCTTCCATCACAATGGCAAAAGGGGCTTCTGACGCAGGCGTATACCCATCTGTATCTGTTATAGGCGACTCTACATTCACTCATTCCGGAATGACCGGTTTACTGGACTGTGTAAACGAGAACACCAACGTAACAATTGTTATTTCAGACAATGAAACCACTGCCATGACTGGTGGACAAGATTCTGCAGGAACCGGACGTTTGGAGGCTATTTGCGCAGGAATCGGTGTCGCACCGGAGCATATACGCGTCGTAGTTCCTTTGAAAAAGAACTATGATGAGATGAAACAGATTATCCGCGAAGAGATTGAATACCATGGTGTATCTGTTATCATCCCTCGTAGAGAATGTATTCAAACCCTAGCACGTAAAAAACGAAACAAGTAAAACTATGAAAAAAGATATCATACTTTCAGGTGTGGGTGGACAAGGTATCCTCTCCATCGCTACTGTAATCGGTCAGGCTGCTCTTAAAAACGGCTTATATATGAAACAAGCCGAGGTACACGGCATGAGCCAACGAGGTGGTGATGTACAATCCAACCTTCGTATCAGCGATCAACCTATTGCTTCAGACCTCATTCCTACAGGAAAATGCGATCTCATAATTTCATTAGAGCCAATGGAAGCTCTACGTTATCTTCCCTACCTGAACCATGAAGGATGGCTGGTAACCAATGAAGTCCCTTTTATCAACATACCTCACTATCCAACAGAAAAAGATATAAAAATGGAACTTGAAAAACTACCTCACAAAATCATATTGAATGTAAATGAAGTAGCTAAAGAAGTGGGATCCCCACGGGTTGCCAATATTGTATTGTTAGGTGCAACCATTCCATTTTTAGGTATAGACTATACTAAGATACAAGATAGTATTCGGGATATATTCCAACGTAAAGGAGAAGCTATTGTGGAATTAAATCTCAAAGCATTGGCAGCAGGTAAGGAAATTGCAGAAAATCTGATGTAAACTCTAAATTTCAAAAGACCATGAATGACAAATACTGGGAAGAAGAGATAGAAACCATGCCACGTGAAGAGTTGTGTAAACTACAACTCCAACGGTTGAAAAAAACAATTAATATTGCATCAAATTCCCCATATTATAAAAAAGTTTTTCAAGAAAACGGTATAACAGCAGAGGATATTCAATCAATAGAAGATATCCGTAAAATTCCATTTACTACCAAAGCTGATATGCGTGCCTGTTATCCTTTCGGTTTAGTATCCGGTAATATGCGTGAAGATGGAGTCCGTATTCATTCATCCAGTGGTACTACGGGCACTCCAACCGTTATTGTCCACTCCCAGCACGATTTGAATTCATGGGCTAATTTAGTAGCACGCTGTCTTTATATGGTAGGTATACGTAAGACCGACGTTTTCCAAAACAGTTCGGGTTATGGTATGTTTACAGGAGGGCTAGGTTTCCAATACGGTGCAGAACGTCTGGGTGCATTGACAGTTCCTGCTGCCGCAGGTAATAGTAAACGACAAATAAAGTTCATTACAGACTTCCAAACAACAGCCTTGCATGCCATTCCTAGCTATGCTATCCGTTTGGCTGAAGTATTTCAGGAAGAAGGCATTGACCCCGTCTGTACCAGCCTCAAGACACTTGTAATTGGAGCAGAACCTCATACAGACGAACAACGTCGAAAAATTGAACGAATGTTAGGAGTAAAAGCCTATAATAGTTTCGGCATGACCGAAATGAACGGTCCTGGTGTCGCGTTTGAATGTACTGAGCAAAATGGGATGCACTTTTGGGAAGATTGTTATCTAGTAGAGATTATTGATCCAGAGACTGGAGAACCGGTTCCTGAAGGTGAAATTGGAGAATTAGTCTTGACAACTCTTGATCGTGAGATGATGCCCTTAATACGTTATCGTACTCGTGATTTAACTCGTATATTACCGGGTAAATGTCCATGTGGTCGTACACATATACGTATTGACCGTATTAAAGGACGGAGTGATGATATGTTCATTATTAAGGGAGTCAACATCTTCCCTATGCAAGTTGAGAAAGTATTGGTGCAATTTCCTGAGTTGGGTAGTAATTATCTCATCACATTGGAAACAGTCAATAACCAAGATGAAATGATCGTAGAGGTAGAACTCAGTGATTTATCTACTGATAACTATATTGAATTAGAAAAAATACGTAAAGAAATTACCCGTCAATTAAAAGATGAAATACTAGTCACGCCTAAGCTAAAGCTTGTAAAAAAAGGTTCTTTACCGCAAAGTGAAGGAAAAGCTATCAGAGTAAGAGATTTACGGGACAATAAATAAAAAGTCCATATAATATAGATGCACATACGTGCATAGATATAAATAAGTACGCAGTTAAAAATATAAATACTTGTGTACTTATCCTTGGGATTTACAAATGCTTCAAAACAATAGGAAAAGAAAAAGGAACGGTAGTCGCAAGATTACCGTTCCTTTTTATAGAAAGCCGCACCGATGATGTGATGAAACTCCGTATGACATGATTTGAGTGCCCGTCCTCTTTGTAATCCACCGACTCAAGAGTTACCCCGAAGGGCGTGGCCCGCCATTGAGAAGCGAAGCTTGTCTCGGTATTTCATTAAAATTGATGAGTTTCCCGATCCAATCAATGCGGCTATATTTTTCTAAAACAAAGATAACAAGTTTATATGAAAGAAACAAGAGAAAATAGAAATTTGTTTTCTCGACAGTACCGTTTTCACAATTCCTCATCTTCTTTATAAACAAAAAGTGCTGACTACCCTATTGTAATCAGCACTTTGTAATTTTATTATCAAACAGTTATGCTGCTTTTGCTTTAGCAACAATAGCTTTGAAGGCCTCCGGATGGTTCATAGCTAAATCGGCCAACACTTTACGATTGATTTCGATACCAGCCTTGTGCAAAGCACCCATCAATTTAGAATATGACATACCTTCCAAACGTGCAGCAGCATTAATACGTTGAATCCACAAAGCACGGAAGTTTCTTTTCTTATTCTTACGGTCACGGAACGCATAAGTCAAACCTTTCTCCCAAGTATTCTTGGCAACGGTCCAAACGTTCTTTCTTGCACCAAAGTAACCTCTGGTTAATTTCAAAATTTTCTTTCTTCTTGCTCTAGAAGCAACATGATTTACTGATCTTGGCATAGTTTTACTTGTTTTTGAATGTTAGCGCCGTTACTCCACGCAGCGGACTTAAAGCTAATGCATTCGGTTAATAACTTTAATAATACTTCGTACGCTTTTGATTACTTCATAGCTAAGAGTTCCTTAACCTGACTTACATTCGTTATATCAACGATTGTAGAGTAACACAGATTTCTCTTTTGCTTTTTAGTTTTCTTAGTCAGAATATGACTATGAAAAGCGTGCTTTCTTTTGATTTTACCTGTTCCGGTAAGAGTAAATCTTTTTTTAGAACCGGAGTTAGTCTTCATCTTTGGCATCTTACTAATTTTTAAATTATTTAATTATATGGCAACGCACTATACCTGTGGCGTTACTCATTTTTTTATTATTCGTCTTTTGATTCAGTAGAAACATTTTTAGAGGTCTCTACCGATTTCGATACAACCACTTTCTTAGGAGCTCCTTTCTTTGGAGAAAGTTGAATAGTCATTCTTTTCCCCTCTAAAATAGGCATCTGATCTACCTTAGCATATTCTTCCAAGTCATTTGCAAAACGCAAAAGCAACACTTCACCTTGTTCCTTAAACAAAATAGAACGACCTTTAAAAAATACGTATGCTTTTACCTTATCACCATCTTCCAAAAATCCCTTTGCATGCTTCAGCTTGAAATTATAGTCATGATCATCAGTCTGAGGCCCAAAACGAATTTCCTTCACATTGACCTTAACCTGTTTTGCTTTTTGCTCCTTCTGACGCTTCTTTAACTGATAAAGAAATTTAGAGTAATCAATAATACGACAAACAGGGGGCTGTGCATTTGGAGAAATCTCCACAAGATCCGCTTCGTGTTCTTCTGCCAGCTTCAATGCCTGAACTATAGGATACACTTTTGGTTCTACTTCATCGCCCACAATGCGGACTTCCTTGGCGCGGATTTGCTCATTAATCCGATATTGCGCCTTCATGCTGTCATTCTTCATTAAATAACCTTTACTTCCAGTTTGTTTCTTGTTTATTACTACCAAATTTATTTTTTGCATTAAGTAAAAGCGAACTTTAGAACATCAATTATATGCTATGCTTTTACAATTGGGCGCAAAGTTACCATTTATTTATCATATTTTGAACTTCTTCGTTCATTTTTTTAGCAAATTCTTCAAAATTCATGGTTCCTTTATCACCTTCACCCTGCTTACGGACAGAAACTTCTCTATTTTCAGCTTCTTTTTCACCCACAACCAACATGTAAGGAATACGTTTCATTTCGTTATCACGTATTTTACGTCCGATCTTCTCGTTACGTTCATCTACAATAGCACGAATATCGTATTTCTTCAAATATTGTTTTACTTCCTGAGCGTAATCGTTGAATTTCTCACTGATAGGCAAAATAGCGACCTGATCAGGGGTCAACCACAACGGGAATTTACCGGCAGTATGTTCAATCAGTACAGCAACAAAACGTTCCATTGATCCAAACGGTGCACGATGAATCATTACCGGACGATGTTTCTGATTATCTGCTCCTGTATATTCCAATTGGAAACGTTCTGGTAAATTATAATCCACCTGAATGGTACCTAACTGCCAACGACGTCCAATAGCATCTTTTACCATAAAATCCAGTTTAGGACCATAAAAAGCCGCTTCACCATATTCTATCTTGGCTTTCAGTCCTTTTTCTTCACACGCTTCAATGATAGCTTGTTCCGCCTTTTCCCAATTCTCATCGCTACCAATATATTTTTCGCGGTTTACCTTATCACGCAGAGAAATCTGAGCTTCAAAATTCGTAAAATTCATGGATTTGAATACGATAGAAATAATATCCATAACACGAAGGAATTCATCTTTCACCTGATCGGGACGACAGAAGATATGAGCATCATCCTGTGTAAAACTACGCACACGAGTCAATCCATGCAACTCACCACTCTGTTCATAACGGCAAACCGTACCGAATTCAGCCAAGCGCAAAGGCAAATCCTTGTAAGAACGAGGTGAGTTTTTATAAATCATACAGTGATGAGGGCAATTCATCGGTTTTAGGAAGTACTCTTCTCCCTCTTCCGGAGTATGAATAGGTTGGAATGAATCTTTACCATATTTTGCATAATGCCCGGATGTAATATACAACAATTTATTACCAATTGGTGGAGTTATAACCTCTTGATAATCATAACGAGCCTGAATACGACGCAAAAACTCCTGCAAACGCAAGCGCAATGCTGCACCCTTCGGTAACCACATCGGCAATCCCTTACCCACCGTATCGGAGAACATGAACAAATCCATTTCTTTACCAATCTTACGATGGTCTCGTTTCTTTGCCTCCTCCAATAATACCAGATATTCATCCAACATTTTCTTTTTCGGGAAAGTGATACCATAGATACGAGTCATCATCTTACGATCTTCCTGACCACGCCAATAAGCTCCCGCTACCGAAGTCAACTTGATGGCTTTAATAGGAGCAGTAGTCTGCAAGTGCGGGCCACGACACAAATCTGTGAACGCACCTTGCGTATAAGTTGTGATATGACCATCTTCCAATTCAGAAATCAGCTCACATTTATAAGTTTCTCCACGATCACCGAACATCTTCATAGCATCTGCTTTTGTAATATCTTTTCTTACAACAGCTTCTTTCTTTGCCACAAGTTCAGCCATTTTCTTCTCGATAACAGGCAGATCGGCCTCTTTAATAGCAATCTCACCCGGATCTACATCATAGTAGAAGCCGTTTTCAATAGCAGGTCCAATACCAAACTGAATACCCGGATACAACTCTTGCAATGCTTCGGCCAACAAGTGAGCGCTTGTATGCCAAAACGCATGTTTCCCTTGTTCGTCTTCCCACTTATAGAGAACCACTTCTGCGTTTTCATTAATGGGGCGCCCCAAATCATAAATTTCTCCATTTACGCCACAAGCCAGCACATCCTGTGCCAGGCGCGAACTGATACTTTCTGCTATTTGCAGTCCCGTTACTCCTTCGTTATATTCACGAACAGAGCCGTCTGGAAATGTTATCTTTATCATAATATTACGTATAATTCAAATTTCAAAACACAAAAATAACGAATTCTTTATTGATATTCTATTTTTTAGAAAAAAAATGTTATCACTGCATATTTGTAAATCTCTTGATAATGTTATAAGCTGAAACAATACCCAATTCGCCAGCCTTACTCAAGTCAGAAATACCCTGTTTGTTATTACCTAGGAAGATATGAGTCAGGCCACGGTTAAAATAAGCCTCGGCAAAATCCGGATTCAAAGCAATCGCCTTATCATAATCTGCTAAAGCAGCACGATAATCTTTCAGCATAGACAACACATTACCACGGTTATAATAACCATAAACAAAATCAGGAGCCAATTGGATGACATGATCCAAATCATTTTTCACAATATCATAATCTATGGCGGTAACTTCCACTGTTTTAGCCTCTGGTGTTCCCGACACAGCCCCCTCATTCATAGTGGATTCTGCCTTCTTATATTCCAACTGTTTACAACGAACCAAAGCTCTCATAAAATAAGCCGGGAAGAAAGTATCATCCAGCAGAATACTCTGTGTAAAGTCATCAATAGAACTTGCAAAATCCTGTACTAAATAGAAATCCAACCCACGCATAAAACGTTTCTTCGCATTTTTATCATCTGCTACGATATCCGATGTATGAGTATCTATCAGTGCAAAATGGAAACGTACTTGTTCTTCAGTCAATGGAGCCTCCATGTTCGTGATACGCAAAGACTTTGGAAACAACTTCAAATGATTCAACTCATCAATGTATTTATGATAGTGTATCACACGTTTTACATCACTCAACTTTTCATAATAAGTTAGCGCATACATTGGTTCAAGTTTTATCGTCACATTCTTATCCTGCACACGTCCACGATAATCACTTGTATAACGCTGATCAGCTTCCGAATCATCCGCAATCACAATTTTACGGTAATTCTCCATATTCTTATCAGATTTCTTACGTGTCTTTTCATTATCCGTTCCACCCTCTCCCGAATTATTATCCGCCATATCTTTTTCACCACCGGATGAAACACCGTTACGCCTGTCAATCTGCATTTTCATAACCTTGAATTCATCCTGTTCGGCACCTTTACGATCACCTACCTTCTTTCTTGCTTCGGCACGCTGATAATAACCAGCCATGAAATTAGGATATTCATCAATCACTTTAGAGTAATCACTGATAGCCCCTCTGTAATCACCCGTTTGTGCACGCAGCAAACCACGATTAAAGGTAGCCATCATATTATCCGGCTCCATTTTCAACACGAAATCAAAATCCTCTATCGCCCTATTATCATCTCCCACTTGGGCACGCAACAAACCACGATTATAATGTCCCAGGAAATTATTCGGATCGATATCTAATGCCAGATCATAATCACTCATGGCACCTCTCAAATTATTTTGATGAAAACGCGCCAAAGCGCGGTTGATATAATTCCCCGCATTCTTGGCACTCAAATGGATAGCTTGATCTAAATCACCTTCAGCATCTTTATATTTACCCTGTTGAAGACGAACAATAGCTCGTGCAGCCCATCCGTCCGGATCATAACGATCCATATCGATGGCCTTTTCAAAGTCATTTAAAGCCTGTATAGTATCATTTTGTTTCAAGTTGACTTCACCACGCATCAGATAAGCACGCGTATATCGGGGAGCAATAGTCAAAAGTTTCCCCAAATCCTTTTTTGCCGAATCATAGTCTTCTTTCTGCATGTGGCAAAGGGTAAGATTATGCCAAAGTACCACATTTTCAGGATCATATTTCAATGCAGTTTTATAATCCTCTATCGCCCCATCAAATTTATTCTGACGGATACGCGCCAATCCTCTAATCTGATAAGCTCCTACTACAAAAGGATTTCTTTGGATCGCCAAATCACAGTCAGCTTCCGCTCCCTGGAAATCATCCAGATTGATCTTCGCCAGTCCACGAAAGAAATAAGGCTCATATAAATAAGGTTTCGCATTAATAACCTGATTAAAATATTGGATAGAAAGCACGTAGTCTTCAAAATACAATGCGTTTCGAGCGATAGTCATCACCCGTTCCGTATTGATTTGCGCATACAACAACGTGGGTAACAGCAAAATAGCCGTTAATATTTTTTTTATCATCTTGTCTTATAAATACTTGTAAACGAAACAAAAGTAACGTTTATTCGTTTACATATCAGGATATACCGAAGACTTTTTATATTTTTTGAGCCTTTTATACCTTATTATATGGTTTACTTATTTTACGGTCTTCACCTTATAGGTACAATGCGCCTTCCCCTTCAACATCGCGTTCAGCTTTCCTTTTATCATCTGTTTACGCAAGGGGGACAGATGGTCTATAAACATTTTCCCATCCAAATGGTCAAATTCGTGTTGCATGACACGAGCCAGGTATCCCTCAACAATTTCATCATGCTCCACCAAATCTTCATCCAAATATTTCACACGTATTTTATTACCTCTTTTCACAGCCTCATGAATACCAGGCAGACTCAGGCATCCTTCCTCCATGGAAACCTCTTCACCAGACACCTCCAAAATATGCGCATTAATATATGCCTTACGAAAATCTTTATATTCAGGATAATCATCCGACAACACATCCAGATCAACAGTTACCACACGAATTGGTAAACCAATTTGCGGAGCAGCAAGTCCCACACCATCAGCATTACTCATCGTTTCGAACATATTCTGGATTAACTCTTTCAAATTAGGATAATCAGGCGTTATATCTTCCGCCACTTTTCTCAATACGGGTTGTCCGTATACATAAATAGGTAAAATCATCTTATCAATTACAAATTACTAATTACATTCACTATACTACTATAAGGAGGAAAAACGTTTATTCTCCAGATATGTTTGCAAAATAATTGTCGCACTGATTTCATCCACCAAAGCTTTATTTTGCCGGGCTTTTTTCTTCAACCCGGCTTCCAACATAGTACGATGAGCCAGAACAGAAGTAAAACGTTCGTCTACGTACTCCACAGGCATATCCGGCAACTTTTTCTTCAAAGAACGGACAAATGGCTCTATATTCTTCATATTTTCAGAAGCTTCGTTGTTCATCTGTTTGGGAAGCCCCACTAAAATCCGTTCTACCGATTCCTTAGCCACATAATCAAGGATAAAAGCAAGAAGCTCATGAGTAGGTACAGTTGTCAAACCATTGGCAATCATCTGTAGCGTATCACTAACGGCTATCCCTGTTCGCTTCCTACCGTAATCTATAGCTATTATCCTGCTCATTATAGGATACAAAATTACGATTAATATATCAACTTTACATTATCAATCCAAAGAGAATTACCCGGAGAACCGATATATGCTCCTCCATGGCTGGAAGTAAACTGCAACAATAAATGTGTAGGAACATCATCAGCTGTTCCCCATGCCACTTCTTTCACCGGCACACTTTCCCCTTTACTATTCACAGCATAACGTTCTTCCACCTGAAGACGCATCATGTGAGGCTTATATGCAGGATCTCCCGTAATATCACCATACATGATAGAATAAGTAGCATTATTACGCCAATTATCCATAGTAGTATAATAGCGAACTACCATTGTCCCCACACGTTTCGCATAGATATTACCATCCTTATCTTCCCAACGCTGCTGTAAGAACAAATTTACTTCCGGGAAATCCTTACCTTCCACATCAGTTATTTTACTGAAACCGGTAGCACGAAGACGTTTTTCGCGATCGGACATTTTCACTTTATAATCAAATTGGATAGCAACAGGTTTCTTTGTGAAAGGAATGCCGGAATTCAACATCTTCTGCGGGTTTTTGGTACCTTTAATCGGTTCGTGTACCTCACCCAAAAACATAGAACCGGCAGCCAATACTGTAATATCAACCAATCCAAACACCTTAACACTCTCCATGCGAGTATCCATACGTGCGCAAAAACCATCTCCACGCTTTTCCGGGAATACGGACGTATTAGTTTTGGTAATACCTGCCACACGTGCCATAACATTGGAAGTTGCCCACGGAGAACCACCCATATTTTTATATACCTTATTCTCAGTGATAGTGGCAGTAGGTCCGATAGCATAAACATTCTTAGTAGCGCCACCAATTATTCCGGATTCTTTAATCTGACGATCCACCCACTGATCCATGTTTCCAAAAGGAATCATTTCTACTTTCTGCTGTGCCAATACTGCCCCACCACAAAATATAACGGACAACAAAGCCAACGTACGAAGTTTCTTACAAATCATCATATACTCTCCTCAATCTATCAATTAAAGTTCATATTTCCATTGATCCAATGCAAAGTTCCAATTATCCTGAACAAGTTGCACCGTACGATCATCGTACTTATATTTATTCTTTTTATAACCTTTTTTGCCTCCTACATACTTCTCTATATCTGCACAAGCCTCCGTAAATCCCGGTATAGAAAGCGTTTCATAAATATGTTCGGTCATTCCCATTGCATCAGCTTCAAAATCTTCGAACTTCACTTCTATCAGATTACCTTTTGGAATACTTACTTTATCGGCTTCATACTTATGATAAAGCTTGGCGTAAATAGACAAAATATTTTTTTCCAACTCCTCAGAACTGATATTCTGAAGCTTCAACGGCTGAATGGTATTCGTAAAAAAGCTGCGAGTACTTTCAAACACCGTATAAGGATTACGCATCAGATAAATGAATTTGGCATTGGGAAACATTTTTACCAATTCTTTCACCCGCCCCGTATGAGGAGGGTTTTTACTCAAGAACTGAGTTCCATGCGTATTCCACAAAGAAATTTTGATCAGTTTGACAAAAGTTTCCTCAAAAACCTTCAACTCATCTTCTGTTATATCATCAAACAGCAAATATTTGTCCGCATACTCTTGTTGGTATTTGGGCAAAAACCAGAAGTTATAATAAGTATAAGGCATCATATTAGCCAAGGCAAACTCTTCTTCTTGAGGAAGGTCTACGGCAAGCTCCATATTATCCGTAGGGCGTTTGTCCGGCATTAACCAACTCATATTCTTCTTGAAAAAAGGTTGTCCCCACATCATTAAATGAGGGAACACTGTCTGATATGTTGTATTGTAACCGAAATGCTTATCGCAAGAAAACACATTATGAACAAAAGTCGTTCCGCTACGCCAATGTCCAAGTATAAAAACAGGATCATATTCCAGCGGTTTATCTGCTAACAGTTTTTCATAGCGTTTGTTCTGTAAAGGAGCCAACGTAGAAAGTAAACGGCATACAACTTTTGTCAAACGATACTTACCTTTATAAGCAGCCTCTATCTCACGCCCCTTCGTAATAGCATTGAATGTTTTCCAGTCAGCACCGACCAGCGTGTTTATCGGAAGCTTGTTAAATTCGAGTAACCCCATTTCTAATCTTTAGTTTTTAATTATCACTTTGATGCCTTGATGTTCCAGTTCCTTCACAGCTTTTTCAATTGCCTCATAATGTTCAGGTTCAATACCCAGTTTAGGCAAGTCCAGCACAGGCAAATCTTCAGCCAAGTGCATATCCTTGTCCTCCACCTTATCGATTATCATACCCACCGCACTGGTATTATTGGTAATCGGATCAATCAGGATAAACGAGCCACATGCCTTATTTTTCTGATACGGATCAAAAAACAATTCTTTGGCAGTAGTAAGAACTACACGGGCAATTTGATTCAATTGCATAGGAAGAGTATCCTTTGTCAATTTACCGTTTTCAATGGAAAGATGCTCCATTGTGTTGACATCCACTTTATATTTAATATTGTCAATGCGCGTACGGCTTACATTCGTTGTCTGTTTAATAAAGAACGATTTATTAATATCCATCGGTTCCTCATCCATCCACACCACCATTGCTTCAAAGTTACGGTCCATCAAAGGCAGGTTGCCCGGATGTACCAACATTTCCCCACGCGACACATCTATCTCATCTTCCAAAGTCAACGTAACAGACTGCGGAGGAAAAGCATAATCCAACTCACCATCGTATGTTACAATACTCTTCACACGCGATTTCTTACCCGAAGGCAAAGCCATAACCTCATCTCCCTTACGGACAACCCCCGAAGCAACCTTACCACAGAAACCACGGAAATCAAGGTTAGGACGTAAAACATATTGCACCGGAAAACGGAAATCCGCCAGATTATGATCATTATCGATATGTACGGTTTCCAAGAAATCCAACAAAGAAGTGCCTTTATACCAAGGAGTGCGGTCAGACTTCTCTACTACGTTATCTCCATCAAGTGCGGAAAGAGGAATACAAGTCACTTCCGGAATACCCAACGGAGCAATAAACTGTTTGTACTCTCCTACAATTTCATTAAAACGCTCTTCCGAAAAATCCACCAGATCCATCTTATTGACAGCAAGTACCACATGTTTAATTCCCAGCAGAGATACGAGAAATGTATGGCGGCGTGTCTGCGTAATAACCCCCGTACGGGCATCTACCAAAATGATTGCCAGATTAGCAGTAGAACCACCTGTAATCATGTTACGGGTATATTGTTCATGCCCCGGAGTATCAGCTATAATGAACTTGCGATTATTCGTTGAGAAATAACGGTATGCCACGTCAATCGTGATACCCTGCTCACGTTCAGCTTTCAAGCCATCCAGTAGCAAGGCATAGTCAATATGGTCTCCGGCATTTCCAACACGCTTACTGTCACGCTCCAAGGCATCCAATTGGTCTTCATATAATTTTTTACTATCGAACAACAATCGCCCGATAAGAGTGGACTTTCCATCGTCTACCGAACCTGCCGTGAGAAATCTTAACAAGTCCTTCTGTTCGTCCTTATCAAGAAAAGCCTTTATATCTAATTTATTATCCATTTTCTTAATTACAAATTACTAATTACAGATTTTAGAAATAGCCTTCGCGTTTCTTTTGCTCCATGCTAGCCTCCTGGTCAAAGTCAATCACACGGGTAGTACGCTCACTTTTGGTGGTAGTCATCATTTCCTCCACAATCTTCTCGATAGTATCCGCCTCACTCTCCACGGCACCGGTCAGCGGCCAGCATCCCAAAGTACGGAAACGAACCATACGCATTTCTATTTTATCCCGATATTGTTCCGGTAAACGCTCATCATCCGCCATAATCAGGTTTCCGTCTATCTCCACACATGGACGCTCCTTGGCAAAATACAATGGCACAATAGGAATATTCTCCAAACGAATATATTGCCATATATCCAGTTCAGTCCAGTTGCTCAGCGGAAATACACGGATACTCTCTCCTTTGTGTACACGCGCATTATATATATCCCACAATTCCGGCCGTTGGTTTTTCGGATCCCATTGATGGAATTTATCCCTGAAAGAAAAAATACGTTCCTTGGCACGCGATTTCTCCTCATCACGACGTGCACCGCCAAAAGCCGCATCAAATTTATATTTATCAAGAGAATGAAGCAAAGCTTGCGTTTTCATCAAGTCGGTATGTACCTTGCTACCATGAGTAAAAGGACCTACACCGGCATGAAAAGCTTCCATATTACTTTCCACAATCAAATTCCAGCCATATTTCTTGGCATACTCATCGCGGAACTGGATCATTTCCTTGAATTTCCATTTAGAATCGATATGCATCAACGGAAAAGGTACTTTGCCCGGAGCAAACGCCTTTTCAGCCAAACGTACCATAACCGAAGAATCCTTACCGATACTGTATAGCATCACCGGATTCTCAAATTCCGCAGCCACCTCACGGATAATATGTATGGACTCTGCTTCGAGTTCCTGCAAGTGGCTAAGTTTATACTCTTCTTTCATTATATATTATTCTTCTGAATTTTCGGTAAAATAAGTTCCAACAGTTTATTGACAGATTCTTCCAAACTGAGCACAGACGTATCCAGCATCAAAGCCGGATGCGCAGGAGCCTCAAACGGCGCGGAAATACCCGTAAAGTTTTTAATCTCCCCCTTACGGGCTTTAGCATAAAGTCCTTTCACATCACGACGTTCACACTCTTCGATGGGCGTACTGACGTAAATCTCCAGAAAATCATCTTGTCCTATAATATTTGCCGCCATTTCACGTATATCACTATTAGGGCTGATAAATGCAGCAATAGTAATGACACCGGTATCTATGAATAGTTTGGAAACCTCAGCGATACGACGGATATTTTCCACACGGTCAGCTTCTGTAAATCCCAGGTTATTATTAATTCCACTACGAATATTATCTCCGTCAAGGATACGGCACAACAATCCACGTTTATGTAATTCCCGTTCTAAGGCAATAGCTATCGTACTTTTACCGGAACCACTCAAACCTGTAAACCATATCATCACACTGCGCTGTTTCAGTAATGTCTCTTTATCCTCCCGTGTCAGCATCCGATCGAAAATCGGATATATATTATTGTTGTCTGTCATATATTCTATAACTTAATTAAAAAGGCCATATTAATGGAATGAGAAAAATAGAAATCAAGAATGTTATTATATTCAACGGTAAACCGATACGTACAAAATCTGTAAACTTATAATTACCGATACCTTGTACAATCAAATTCGTCTGATAACCGATAGGTGTGGAGAAACTAGCTGAAGCCGCCATACAAATTACCACAAAGAACGGCATCGGGCTCACTCCCAACTGTGCCGAAATAGAAAGCGCCAGAGGAAAAGCAAGTGCCGCCGCAGCATTATTCGTTATCAGCTCGGTAAACAGATTAGTTATAATAAATACCGCTGCCAACAACACCTGAGGACCGTAATGTTCTGTCAAGCCAATAATATAACTCGCAACTATATCTGCCACTCCCGAATTCACCATTGCTTTACTGATGGCAAAAGCACAAGCAATTGTAATCAAAATATCCCAAGAAATATATTTCGTATATTTACGGGCAGGGAAGATCTTTGTCCATGCCATAATAATAGTCGTAACAGACACAAAGAAAAACATATCCAATTTCATATCCGGAAATGCTTCTTTCACAACAGGCAACTCACCCACAGTAGCTCCCGTAATCATCAAGATCAATAAAATCAATGCAAACCACCGTTTTCCCTTACTTGCTACCGGTTCCGTATCTTTTCCATTAGCAATCATTACAAAGATAGAAGATTCCCCCCATGTCTGTATAAACGAGTCATCAGCCATCACTACCAACGTATCACCATCACGAAAATATTCATTTTCAAGATTTTGAGTATAAGTCTGACCATTACGTTTTATCTCCTTCACTTCAGCTCCATAATGGCGTTTAAAATTAAACGCCCCGATTTTCTTATTGATACCCGGGAAACGAGGTCCAAGTACGGCCTCCACACGATGCAAGTCACCTTGTTCCTCCGGCTCATCATCCGGCTTCACCGCGTCCTTACGCACATCCGGCAGTAATTTGGAAGAGAACAAAAATATATAAACGATACCTGCTATTGCAATGAATATTCCAACCTTTCCCAACTCAAACATCGTAAATCCTTCATATCCCGCTTCCATAATCATACCATGTACCACCAGATTGGTAGAAGTACCGATCAGAGTACAGATACCTCCCAAAATCGTAACGTATGAAAGAGGAATCAAGAATTTAGTAGCAGGCAACTTTACCGATTCTGCCCACCGTTTGATAATAGGAGCAAAAATTACGACAACCGGAGTATTGTTCAAAAAAGCGGAAATAAAAGAAATCACGGGTAACATTCTGAGCTGCGCTTTAAACACTGTAGTTTTACCTTGTGGAAGTAATTTCTTGATAACTTGCCCCAATGCCCCGGATTGCCGGATACCTTCACTGACAAGAAACAGCATAGCCACAGTTATCATTCCTTTATTACTAAATCCTTCCAGCATCTCCTTCGGTGTCAAAATCCCTGCACACAAGAACACTACTACTACCGAAAAAAGTACCATACCCGGACGCATCTTGTCCAGAACCAAGGCTACCACCATGCCCAACAGGGCTAAAAGCACAAATGTAATCTCAAACGTCATACGGATCGTTTTTTAGTTTTCACACGTCTGGGCTCCACTACAAACCAAGGATTCAGCAAATCTTCCTTATTATATTGTAAAGGCTCTTCCTTCCCCACCTGATAAATTTCCATACCGGCAGCCCGCGCTATAGCATGCCCTGCAGCCGTATCCCACTCCATTGTAGGAGCAAAACGCGGATACACATCTGCTTTTCCTTCTGCCACCAGACAAATTTTTATAGAACTTCCACTGGAAATTAATTCTACATCCGGATGATGACGCTTCATCTCCTCTATGTAAACTTCCGTTTCCGGTGAAAGATGCGAACGGGAAGCAACAATCACAAACTTGTCGTGTTCATCCTTATCCGGCAAACGGACAGCCGATGCCATCAACTCATCCAACGTAGTCTCTGCACGCATCGTAATGCCGGATAATTTATAAGCTCCAATTTCTTCATCTGCAAAATAAAGTTCTTTTTTCACCGGAAGATAAATTACTCCCATCACAGGTACCGAGTCATGTACCAAAGCGATATTAACTGTAAACTCCCCGTTTCTTTTGATAAACTCCTTTGTTCCGTCCAGAGGATCTACAATCCACAAAGTTTCCCATTCATGACGTTCCACAAATGGTAAATGTTTACCTTCCTCGCTTAATACAGGGTAAGGGGTATGCTGCAAAATCTTTGTTATCGCCTCATGTGCTTTTTTATCGGCAATAGTCAAAGGGGAATTATCCGCCTTTTTTTCTATCTTAAAATCAGATGCCGGATCGTCGTAAATGGAAATAATGTCTTTTCCGGCGCACAAAGCCGCATCAATTGCATCGAGTATATATTGTCGTCCCATACTATATCCAAATATAAAATGCAAAATTAAAAACTTTTTTATCGCAAAAAGTTTCCACTTCCGGTTTTATAACTTCTTTTAAACGAAAAAGATAAATTTTATAAGTACTTTTCACAATCGCTGAAATACATGTTCCATAAACATTTCCAGCAAGTTAAGAGAAAGGCAGTAACTTCCCAGTTACTGCCCTATCCTGAAAGGAGGAAAATACCCCTTTCTTATGAATTACCAAAAAGAATTCAATTAATTAATGCGGTACAGCAACCAAGCCCCTTGGAAATCCTGACGATTAGGATACTTTGCCTTAAAAGCATCGCGGGCACTTGCAGCAGAAGCTCTGTCTGCATATGTACTTACGATAACCCGGTACATGGCAGCATCCGCATTGAATGCGATGACAGCATTATAACCTTCTTTATCCAAGAAGTTTTTCAGGTTTTCAGCATTAGCTTTCACACCAAAGCTACCACACACCACACTGTAGTCTTTCAGACCATCAGCACCGGATACCACTGTAACTTTCTCCTGTCGTACCACGCCTACCGGAGCACTTTCCACTACCTTGGCCTCTACCGGGGCAGTCACTACAGGAGCCACCTCCTCTACCGGAGCAGTAGTCTGAGGTTCTGCCAACTCTTGTTGTTTTGCCTTTTCGTATGCCTTCTTGTATGCGCTTTCACTCGATTTACAAGAAGAGAATGCCAGTACGATACATACTCCCATTCCCAATACTGCTAATTTTTTCATTTTTTCTATCATTTTTTGTTAGTAAAATCTATGTCTATTCTAAATCCATCAATATTTACGGAAAACATATTTAACGCCCTGGTAGTTCAACCGCATCTTCTTGTTGGTCAATTCCTCCACCTTGAATGTCCGTTCCCCCTCTTCTCCCCAATTAAAGAATTTCTTATAACCTGCGGAGTTTATCAGATTACTGTGAGCCTCTTCATTTCCGGCACTGTTATCCGGCCACAATATAATGGATATCTCATCCTCTTTCAATTTATAATATCCATAATAAGCTTCATAATTACCATATTCATTCATACAATATGCCAGAAAACTCCCCTTCTGAAATCCATAGAATATGCTGTCCACTCTCTGCACTGTTCCATCGGGATATTGACATTCACGCAATTGCCATTTACCTACCCAATCCGAACCGCCATCATTCATACAAGAAACACATCCCAGCAGCACACACACCAAAATCAGAAGTATTTTCCCGCCCAACAATTTCTTCATAGTCCACTTTTTTAATTAAAAGACAAAAGTACGCCTAAGCTCTTATCTAATCCCTCCAAATGCTGTTAAATATAATTAAAAGGAACGAATAATAAAGACAAAAAGAGATTTAGCCAGAAGGCTTTCGTACCTTTGTCAAATATAAAACAGGGCGTGAGGCCCATTTAATTAATTACATGACATTTGAAAATTTGAAATTGATAGAGCCGATATTAAGAGCTCTTCAAGAAGAGGGGTATTCCACCCCCACTCCGATACAGGAGAAATCCATTCCCATATTACTTCAAGGAAAAGACTTATTAGGATGTGCCCAAACCGGAACCGGAAAAACTGCGGCATTCTCCATTCCCATCCTGCAAAAGTTATATAAGACAGATAACCGTCAAGGAATAAAGGCATTGATACTGACTCCTACCCGCGAATTAGCGATACAAATCGGAGAGTCATTCGAAGCATACGGCAAATATACCGGACTACGTCACGCCGTCATATTCGGCGGTGTAGGGCAAAAACCGCAAACCGATGAGCTCAAGCGAGGCATACAGATACTGATTGCAACTCCGGGGCGCCTGCAAGACTTGGTCAACCAGGGTTTCATCAACTTAAAGACACTCGACTTCTTCGTACTCGACGAAGCAGACCGCATGCTGGATATGGGTTTCATCCATGACATCCGCCGCATCCTGAAGTTACTCCCACCGCGCAGGCAAACCCTTTTCTTTTCAGCCACCATGCCGCCCGAAATAGAAAAGCTGGCCAAGTCCATGCTGACCGCTCCGGAAAAAGTGGAAGTAACTCCTGTATCTTCTACCGTCGATACCATATCGCAATCCATCTATTTTGTAGAAAAGAAAGAAAAGAAAGACTTGTTGTTATATCTACTCAAGGATCCGGCAATAGAATCAGTCCTGATATTTACCCGTACCAAATATGGAGCGGACAAGCTTGCACGTATTCTCAATAAAGCAGGTATAGGCGCCGAAGCCATCCATGGCAATAAATCACAAAACGCACGCCAACGTGCATTGACCGGTTTCAAAAGTCATACTCTCCGTGTATTGATAGCGACGGACATTGCGGCCCGTGGCATTGACGTAGACCAACTGTCTCACGTCATCAACTACGAACTGCCCAATATTCCGGAAACATACGTTCATCGCATCGGACGTACCGGACGTGCCGGACACAACGGAGTAGCTATTTCATTCTGCGAATCAGAAGAACTCCCATACCTGAAAGACATTCAGAAATTGATAGGTAAAACCATTCCGATCGTAAAAGAACATCCGTTCATCACCTCCACCGGAACCAAAGCCCAAGAAACAAAGACAGAAGAGCTCAAAGTTAAAGCCAAAGAAAATAAAGTATATAGAGGTAGCCGCGCAAACGGTGATTTCTGGAGAAGGAAAAAGCAAACCCGACAAAATAAGCCTCAAAAGCAAGCCTGATTGTCACTTTTCATGATAGACAACTCTAAAAAGCAAGTTTTTTTGAACAAACTTTCAAAATATTTTGTTAGCTTTGTCATATAAACCTAATAAAAAGAAAGGAGTATTATCATGAAAGGATTAAATGTTTTAGCAGCTTTTTTGGGTGGTGCCGCAGTAGGTGCAGCTATTGGTATTTTATTTGCCCCTGAAAAGGGTGAAGATACCCGTCATAAGATTGCAGAAATTCTCCGTAAAAAAGGTATCAAACTGAACCGGAATGAAATGGAAAACCTGGTCGACGAGATTGCCGCAGAAATCAAAGGTGAAGCTGCCGAATAAAAAACTACATTTCAAAAAACAGAGCCATTATGTTTGCAGACGACAAAAGTATAGAGAATATCCAGCAATTATTTATTGAGTTTAAAAAGTATCTGGAACTCCAGAAGAAATACACTCAACTGGAAGTCACTGAAAAGCTGACAATCTTGCTTTCTACATTGATACTCGTACTTCTTGTCGTCATTCTCGGCATGGTGGCCCTGTTTTACTTATCTTTCACCCTCGCCTACATATTAGATCCTATCGTAGGTGGATTGATGGTAAGTTTCGCCCTGATCAGTTGTTTCCATATCTTGTTGATTATCCTAATCGTTGTATTCCGTAAAAAGATTATCATCAACCCGATGACAAAATTCATCGCAGGACTATTCATTGATAATAACAAAGATTAAAAAATCACGAATATGAATGATACTTCCAATACAGACCTCATCACTTTAGAGAGCCTCCAGAAACAAAAAGCGGAAGCACGGGAAGAATTGCGTGCTCAAAAGAAGATAATGAACGATACCGCCAGGAACCTGTTCGCCCCACTTGCTCCTGCGGCAGACAGAGGCACTGCAATCATGCGGGCCTTCAACACAGGCATGGCAGTATTCGATGGAGTTATGCTGGGAATGAAGTTGATGAAGAAAATAAGAAATTCATTCCGGTAACAAAAAAGAGGCTGAATTCTACATTTGCACATAGACTCCAGCCCCTTCCAAATAAGAAGTCCTCCTTTTTTAGACAGCCATCACCTGACCGCCTATTACACCTGCAATAGCACTCGCTACAGCAATGATTACCTTCAAAATCTTATC
>NZ_OEST01000006.1 GCF_900241005.1 Bacteroides cutis
ACATCATGTCTGCCTTATTCAGGTGACTATAGCACCGGGGTTCCACCTCTTCCCATTCCGAACAGAGAAGTTAAGCCCGGTCACGCCGATGGTACTGCGTAACAGTGGGAGAGTAGGTAGTCGCCGTCTTAGAGGAAAGCCTCCATGTCGAAAGATGTGGGGGCTTTTTGTGTTTATAAGCGATAATTTACTATCTTTGTTCCCGAACTAATTTTTTTATCAACGTTTAAAGCAAATTGAAGTATGAAAACTAAAGTTTTATTGGCTGCTGTAGCGGTGGCATTTTCTTTCGCAGTAACATCCTGTGGTAACAAAAAAGCTGCTGAAGCTACCGATGCAACTGCTGATTCATGTTGTACAGCAAAAACAGAACAAGTATGTGATTCTGCCAAGACTTGTTGCCAAGCTGCTGACTCTGCTGCTTGCCCGAAGGCTGCTTGTGATGGCGCTAAGTGTGACAAACCTTGCGAAAAAGCAGCTTGTGACAAGAAGTAATTCAGGACTTTTATTGTACTGAGACATAGAGGATAGGTGTACTGAAAGGTACGCCTATTTTTGTGATATATTAGAGTGATAAATGAATGTTAGCTTATAAAATGATATTTATTTAGCAAAAAAAGTAACGAATTTGTTTGTGCACTACAAAATAATATCTACCTTTGTATCGTTAAAAATAAAAAGATAAGATGATTCGGAATTTTACATATATTCTACTGTGTGGTATTATTATTCTACTGGCAAAGTTTAGTGGAAGTGAGTGCTGTGCGTAAATATATGTGATATGAAACGATATACGAAAGCCTTTCTCACTTCCTGGTGTGAAAGGCTTTTTTAATGAAATATAAATCATAAATATAAGATGCAATGAGTGACAAGTTATTTATTTTCGACACAACGCTTCGTGATGGCGAACAGGTTCCGGGATGCCAGTTGAATACAGTAGAAAAAATTCAGGTAGCCAAACAATTGGAAGCTCTGGGAGTGGATGTGATAGAAGCAGGATTTCCGATTTCAAGTCCGGGAGATTTCAATTCGGTAATTGAAATCTCTAAAGCAGTGACATGGCCTACGATATGTGCCTTGACACGTGCCGTGCAGAAAGATATTGATGTGGCGGCAGAGGCTTTGCAATTTGCCAAGCATAAGCGTATTCATACCGGTATCGGGACTTCTGATTCGCACATTAAGTATAAATTCAATTCCAATCGTGAAGAGATTATAGAGCGTGCCGTTGCTGCCGTGAAATACGCCCGCAGATTTGTGGATGACGTGGAATTCTATGCCGAAGACGCAGGACGTACGGATAATGAATATTTGGCACGTGTGATTGAGGCGGTTATCAAAGCCGGAGCTACGGTAGTGAATATCCCTGATACGACAGGATATTGTTTGCCGGCAGAGTATGGGGCTAAAATCAAGTATTTGATGGAGAATGTGAACGGTATTCACAATGCCGTGATTTCCACTCACTGCCACAATGACTTGGGTATGGCTACTGCCAACACCATGGCAGGTGTGTTGAATGGTGCCCGTCAGGTGGAAGTTACTGTCAACGGTATCGGTGAACGTGCCGGTAATACTTCTCTTGAAGAGATTGCCATGATTATCAAATGCCATAAAGATATTGATATTGAGACTAATATCAATACACAGAAGATTTATCCGACCAGCCGTATGGTATCCAGTTTGATGAATATGCCGGTGCAGCCCAATAAGGCTATTGTAGGCCGTAATGCTTTTGCGCATTCGTCGGGCATTCATCAGGATGGTGTATTGAAGAATGTACAGACTTATGAAATTATTGATCCTCATGATGTGGGTATTGATGATAATTCGATTGTATTGACAGCACGTAGTGGACGTGCTGCACTGAAGAACCGTTTACAGATACTCGGTGTAAATTTGGAGCAGGATAAATTAGATAAAGTATATGAAGATTTTTTGAAACTTGCCGATAAAAAGAAAGATATCAATGACGATGATATCCTGGTCTTGGCAGGTGCCGACCGTACCCAGGATCACCGTATCAAATTGGAATATTTGCAGGTAACCAGTGGTGTGGGTGTACGTTCCGTAGCCAGTATAGGACTGAATATCTCCGGTGAGAAGTTTGAAGCCGCTGCCAGTGGAAACGGTCCCGTAGATGCGGCTATTAAAGCCCTGAAGAAAATCATCGACCGTCACATGACACTGAAGGAATTCACTATACAGGCTATCAGCAAGGGTAGTGATGATATGGGTAAGGTACACATGCAGGTAGAATATGATAATCGTATCTACTATGGTTTTGGCGCCAATACCGATATTATTGCTGCATCGGTAGAAGCTTATATCGACTGTATCAACAAATTTAAGATGTGAGGCAAAGAGGGAGTGATAAGGTGATAAGTGATAGAGTGGTAATCTTAATTTATGCCTTATATATTTCATAATTAATAATTAACTAATAATCGTTCTGATGAATACATTATTTGATAAAATCTGGGATGCACACGTGGTACAAAAAGTGAAAGATGGTCCCACGCAACTTTACATAGACCGTCTTTATTGTCATGAGGTAACGAGCCCGCAGGCTTTTGCCGGATTGCGTACACGCGGAATCAAATGTTTCCGTCCGGAAAAGATATTCTGTATGCCCGACCATAATACGCCGACACACGACCAGGATAAACCCATTGAAGACCCTATCTCGAAAACACAAGTCGATACTTTGGCTAAGAATGCCGAGGACTTCGGTTTGGAGCATTTCGGTATGATGGATAAGAGAAATGGAATTATCCATGTGGTGGGTCCGGAACGTGCTTTGACTTTGCCGGGTATGACAATTGTGTGCGGTGATTCGCATACTTCTACTCACGGTGCGATGGGAGCGGTGGCTTTCGGTATCGGCACGAGCGAGGTGGAGATGGTAATGGCTTCACAATGTATTCTTCAGACACGTCCGATGACGATGCGCATTACCGTTGACGGTAAGTTGGGGAAAGGAGTGACGGCGAAAGATATGGCACTGTATATGATGTCTAAAATGACAACAAGTGGTGCTACGGGATATTTTGTGGAGTATGCCGGAGAAGCAGTCCGTGACCTGACAATGGAGGGACGTCTGACGCTGTGCAATCTGAGTATAGAAATGGGCGCCCGTGGCGGTATGGTTGCTCCCGATGAAAAGACTTTTGCTTATATAAAAGGACGTGAATATGCTCCGGCCGGTGAAGCATGGGACAAAGCATTGGCTTATTGGAAAACATTGAAGAGCAACGACGATGCGGTGTTTGATAAAGAAGTTCGCTTTGATGCCGCAGATATTGAGCCGATGATTACATACGGTACCAATCCGGGCATGGGTATGGGAGTCACTCAACATATTCCCACTACTGAGGCTATGGGAGAAGCTGCAAAAGCCTCTTTTATGAAATCTATGAATTATATGGGTTTCCAACCGGGTGAATCGTTATTGGGCAAGAAGATTGACTATGTGTTTCTGGGAGCCTGTACAAATGGTCGTATTGAAGACTTCCGTGCTTTTGCTTCTGTTGTAAAAGGTCGTAAGAAAGCAGAAGGAGTAGTGGCATGGCTGGTTCCGGGTTCATGGATGGTGGATGCGCAAATCCGTGAAGAAGGTCTGGATAAGATACTGGAAGATGCGGGCTTTGCTATCCGCCAACCGGGTTGTTCGGCTTGTCTGGCTATGAACGATGATAAAGTGCCCAGCGGTAAATATGCGGTGTCTACCAGTAATCGTAACTTTGAAGGACGTCAAGGGCCTGGCTCACGCACGTTGCTGGCCAGCCCGCTGGTGGCTGCTGCGGCTGCTGTGACGGGAGTAATTACGGATCCAAGGGAATTGATTGAATGATGATTGGGGGATTGCACACTCAAAATCCCATTTACAAAACAATTTAATGATAAAAACAATGAAACAGAAATTTGATATTATCACCAGTACTTGTGTCCCTCTTCCTTTGGAGAATGTGGATACTGACCAGATAATTCCTGCACGTTTTTTGAAAGCAACTACCCGCGAAGAAAAATTCTTCGGTGATAACCTGTTCCGTGACTGGCGTTATAATCCGGATGGTTCATTAAATAAAAAATTCGTATTGAATAATCCTGCTTATAACGGGCAAATTCTTGTAGCTGGAAAGAACTTCGGTTCGGGGTCCAGTCGTGAACATGCTGCATGGGCGATAGCCGGATATGGCTTTCGTGTAGTAGTATCCAGTTTTTTCGCTGATATTCATAAAAATAATGAACTGAACAATTTTGTTCTTCCCGTCGTAGTAAGTGAGCTGTTCCTGAAAGAACTGTTTGATTCTATTGCTGCCGACCCTAAAACAGAGGTAGAAGTGAATTTGCCTGAACAAACCATTACTAATAAGGCTACAGGCAAGAAAGAATATTTTGAAATCAATGCCTATAAGAAACATTGTCTGATGAATGGATTGGACGATATTGATTTTCTACTGGAAAACAAAGATAAGATAGAAACTTGGGAGAAGAAAAATGAAGCATAACCATCCGAAGATAGAAATCATGGATACCACGCTTCGCGATGGTGAACAAACCAGCGGAGTATCTTTTGTACCTCATGAGAAGCTGATGATTGCCCGTCTGTTACTGGAAGAGTTGAAAGTAGATCGGGTGGAAGTAGCTTCTGCACGGGTATCCGAAGGTGAGTTTGATGCGGTCAGGATGATATGTGACTGGGCTGCACGCCGCAATATGCTGCCGAAGGTAGAAGTACTCGGTTTTGTGGACGGACGCACTTCGGTAGACTGGATACATGCTACCGGATGCCGTGTCATCAACCTGTTGTGCAAAGGTTCATTGAAGCATTGCAACTGTCAGTTGAAAAAGACTCCCGAGGAACATATTAAAGACATCTTGGCGGTGGTGGACTATGCCAACGAACAAGACATGGAAGTAAATATCTATCTTGAAGACTGGAGTAACGGTATGAAAGACTCGCCGGAATATGTCTTTCTGTTGATGGATGCGCTGGTTCAGACTAATATCAAACGTTATATGTTACCCGATACGTTGGGTATTCTGAACCCTTTGCAAGTCATCGGGTTCATGCGGAAGATGGTGAAACGTTATCCGCAAGCGCATTTTGATTTCCATGCACACAATGATTATGACCTTGCTGTGAGTAATGTGCTTGCTGCTGTGTTGAGCGGTTGTAAAGGTTTGCATACCACTATCAACGGTTTGGGCGAACGTGCCGGGAATGCCCCACTTGCCAGTGTACAGGCTATTCTCAAAGATCATTTCAACGCGATCACTAATATCGATGAAAACCGCCTGAACGATGTGAGCCGTGTGGTAGAATCTTATTCGGGCATCGTTATTCCTGCCAATAAACCGATTGTGGGTGAGAATGTGTTTACGCAGGTGGCAGGCGTACATGCTGATGGTGATAACAAGAGCAATCTTTACTGTAATGACCTGCTCCCCGAACGTTTCGGACGTAAGCGGGAATATGCTTTGGGTAAAAACAGTGGCAAGGCAAATATCCGTAAAAATCTGGAAGATTTGGGGTTACAGCTTGATGAGGATGCTATGCGTAAGGTTACCGAGCGTATCATCGAATTGGGCGATAAGAAAGAATTGGTGACACAAGAAGACTTACCCTATATTGTTTCTGATGTTTTGAAACATGGTGTGATGGATGAGCGGGTAAAACTGAAAAGTTATATTGTGAACTTGGCATACGGGCTGAAGCCTATGGCAACGCTAAAAATTGAAATCAACGGTAAAGAATATGAGGAAAGTTCTAGTGGAGACGGTCAATATGACGCTTTTGTTCGTGCGCTACGTAAGATATATAAAATAACTTTGGGGCGTAAGTTTCCGATGTTGACGAACTATGCAGTCTCCATCCCTCCCGGCGGACGTACTGATGCTTTTGTGCAAACGGTCATCACCTGGAGTTTTGAGGACAAGGTGTTTCGTACACGTGGATTGGATGCCGATCAGACGGAAGCTGCCATCAAGGCGACGGTGAAGATGCTGAATATAATTGAGGGGGAATACGGTAAATGAAATATTAATCATGACTTATAAAACAGTGAAAGATTATTTTGTAAGGAAACCTAATGCAAGCTATCTGTTTTTTGCTTGTGTAATATTTATGTTTCGTGTTTTTTTACACTGGTATGGTAGCGATGCACAGCTTGTCAATCTTTTAGATGTGATATGGACGCTTATGCTTACTGCCGGTTTTGTGTTTGGTGACCGTATTCGCCGTAAGAATAAAGCAATGAAAGATAAAATAGAAAATGAATTAAAAAAGGAATAAACCATTATGGATTTTAAAATTGCAGTATTGGCTGGTGATGGTATCGGCCCTGAGATTTCAGCCGTAGGTGTAGATGTGATGACGGCTGTTTGTGAGAAGTTCGGACACAAAGTGAACTATGAGTACGCTATCTGTGGCGCAGATGCTATTGATAAGGTGGGTGATCCATTTCCCGAAACAACCTATCAGGTTTGTAAGGATGCAGATGCCGTACTCTTCTCTGCCGTAGGCGATCCGAAATTTGATAATAACCCTACTGCTACAGTGCGTCCGGAACAGGGTTTGCTGGCTATGCGCAAGAAACTGGGTTTGTTTGCAAATATCCGTCCGGTACAAACTTTTAAATGTTTGCTTCATAAATCGCCGCTTCGTGCGGACTTGGTAGACGGTGCTGATTTTCTCTGTATCCGCGAACTTACCGGTGGTATGTATTTTGGTGAAAAATATCAGGACAATGATAAGGCTTACGATACCAATATGTACACCCGCCCCGAGATTGAACGTATCCTGAAAGTCGGTTTTGAATATGCCATGAAACGTAATAAACATCTGACTGTGGTAGACAAAGCCAATGTGCTTGCATCTTCCCGACTTTGGAGACAGATAGCTCAAGAAATGGCTCCCGACTATCCAGAAGTAACTACCGATTATATGTTTGTGGATAATGCCGCCATGAAGATGATTCAGGAACCGAAATTCTTCGATGTGATGGTTACGGAAAACACGTTCGGAGATATTTTGACTGATGAGGGTTCTTGTATCAGTGGCTCTATGGGATTGCTTCCGTCAGCTTCCACCGGTGAGAGTACTCCAGTATTTGAACCTATTCATGGTTCATGGCCTCAAGCCAAGGGATTGAACATAGCGAACCCGTTGGCACAAATACTTTCCGTGGCCATGTTGTTTGAGTATTTTGACCTGAAAGAAGAAGGCGCCCTTATACGTAAGGCAGTGGATGCTTCACTTGATGCTAATGTGCGTACACCGGAAATTCAGGTGGAAGGTGGCATTAAGTACGGTACCAAAGAAGTTGGTATGTGGATTGTGGATTATATAAAGCGCTAATCTTTATTAAGGAAATAAAGGAACACTCAGATTTTTCCTAACTTTGCGAGACTGCATCAAGAAATCTTGATGTGGTCTCTTTTATAAAAAGGATAATTATGGCAAAAATAGCAAATAATCTGACGGAACTCATCGGGCATACACCGTTGATGGAATTGGCCGGATACGGCCGTAAGTACGGACTGACAACAAACGTGATAGCCAAGTTGGAAGCTTTCAATCCGGCGGGCAGTGTAAAAGACCGTGTGGCACTTGCCATGATTGAAGACGCTGAAATGCGTGGAGTCTTGAAACCCGGTGCCACGATTATAGAACCGACCAGCGGAAATACAGGTGTGGGACTTGCAATGGTGGCTACTATCAAGGGATATCATCTTATATTGACTATGCCCGAAACGATGAGTGTCGAGCGGCGTAACCTGTTGAAAGCTTTGGGGGCGGAAATAGTGTTGACAGATGGCCTTGCTGGCATGGCCGGTTCTATATCCAAAGCGAAGGAACTAAGGGATGAAATACCCGGTTCCGTCATTTTGCAACAATTTGAGAACCCTTCTAATGCACGTATCCATGCACTTACCACTGGTGAGGAAATCTGGGAAGATACCGATGGAAAGGTAGATGTATTTGTAGCCGGGGTAGGTACGGGTGGTACGATATGTGGAGTTGCAGCAGCATTGAAGAAGCACAATCCTGATATTTATATTGTAGCAGTAGAACCTGCAGCATCGCCTGTTCTTGAAGGAGGAGAGGCGGCGGCGCATCGTATTCAGGGTATCGGAGCGAATTTTGTTCCCGCCATTTACGATGCTTCGTTGGTGGATGAGGTTATTCCCGTACCTGATGATGAAGCCATTCGCACTGGACGCGAACTTTCGTTAACCGAAGGACTTCTTGCGGGAATATCTTCCGGTGCAGCGGTTTATGCGGCAAGACTGTTGGCAGATCGTTCAGAGTTTGCAAACAAAATGATTGTTGCCTTGTTGCCCGATACGGGAGAAAGATATCTTTCAACCGAGTTATTTGCTTTTGATACCTATCCTTTGGATTGATAAACATGCCTATGAAGAAATTTATTTTTTCTTTCCTGTTAGCAGGAATAATGGTGGCTTCTGCGTATTCGCAGACATACGGGGAGCTTTGTGAACGTGCTATAACCTGTACGGACCAGGACAGTTTGACACAGGCGGAAACCTATATCCGTGAAGCTCTGAAATTAGATCCCGCTAATCCTCATAATGCTTTACTCTTCTCCAATCTTGGAACAATACAGCGTCAACAGCGAAAATATGAACAGGCGCTGGAGTCCTATTCTTTAGCCTTGAATATTGCTCCACGTACTGTACCCATCCTGCTGAACCGTGCGGCAATATATATGGAGCTGGGTAAGAATGATTTAGCTCGTGTGGACTATTCGTTGGCGCTGGATATAGAGAAGGATAATGAAGAAGCCTTGTTGATGCGTGCTTACATCTATATGCGGCAGCGTGATTATGAAATGGCGCGTGCAGATTACGTACGTCTCTTGAAACTAAATCCTGGAAGTTATAATGGTCGTTTAGGGTTGGCTACTCTGGAACAGAAGGAAGGTAAATATGAAGCCGCACTTACTATTCTGGACGGCATGATTGCCGGAAAAACGGATACGTCACAAGATACAAACTCTCAAAGTGCAATATTATATATTGCCCGTGCCGGAGTAGAGAAGGATTTGAACCATGCCGATTTGGCGTTGATGGACTTGGAAGAAGCTATTCGTTTGGATGCATCGCAAGCTGAAGCCTATTTGATAAGAGGGGAGATTTATCTTTCCTTGAAGAAAAAAGAGCTAGCCAAGCGTGACTTTGAAAAGGCCATATCACTGGGGGTGCCTCATGCAGAATTACGGACGTTACTTTTGAAATGTAAATAGGAATATGCTTTATTACAGATATTGTATTTACTCTTTTTGTTGACATTTCTGTCTATGAGTATAAACCAATGCAATCGGTTTTGTCCGGAATGTACGAATGTTATAAATCTTCTTCCTTTCACTTGATTTTTAACGGATATCATACGAATTTCTGTATCAGATTGATAAAATCCTTTCCATATTTCTTTTTCTTATATTCTCCAATTCCACTGATATTTCCAAATTCTTCGATAGTGGTTGGACGGGAAGTGCTGAGCAAATGTAATACTTTATCAGACAAGACGATATAGGCAGGCAACGCTTCTTGGTCAGCCAATCTTTTACGGAGTGCACGCAACGCTTCCAACAAATCTTCGTTTTCTGTATTCGACAAGTTAAAAGGCAGTTCTTTAGAGGAAATCGTTGTTTTTCGTTTATGTCCTCGTGGAGTTTCAATCACTTTCTCCCGGCGGATGACAACAAGTTCTGCACTTGTCCTTCCAAATAGTACATCGTTTCCAATTGGTGTGATTTTTAAATGGTTATTCTCATTATAAGCTATTTCGAAGTATCCTATTTGTAACATTTGTAACAGATAATCATGCCAGTCACGAGCAGGAATTTCACGTCCGGCTGCAAAGGTTTTTAGATTATGATATCCTTTTCCTATGACATCAGGAGTCATATTCCCTCTTAGTATATCTACCAGAACACCAGTACTTATTTGTTGCTCTGTACGCGCAATGGCACTTAAAGCTTTCTGTACGATGATAGTTCCGTCAAAGCGTTTGGGAGGATTTTTGCATATATCACAGTTACCGCAGTCATGGTCGACTGTCTCTCCGAAATAGCTCAATAAAATTCGGCGACGGCAGATATCCGATTCTGCATATTGCTGCATGCGTTGCAATTTTTCTAAATTGATACTTTTCCGACCACTTTCAGTAGCAAACTTTGTCAGCAAAATCAGGTCTGCCAATGAGTAAAATAGGAGAGTGTCACTGGGAAGTCCGTCACGTCCGGCACGGCCTATCTCTTGATAGAAACTTTCAATACTTTTGGGTAAATTGTAATGAATTATCCATCGGACATTACTTTTATCTATTCCCATACCGAAGGCGATGGTGGCACATATTACTTGTACACGGTCATTGATAAAATCATTCTGAGCTTCATCCCGTTTGGTTGGTGACAGGCCGGCGTGGTAGATGGTAGTACGGATACCTTGTTTTTGTAATATTTGTGCAATTTTTTCCGTATTGCTACGGCTCATACAATAAATTATGCCGTTTGTTCCGGGATGTCTGGCTATAAAGTCAATAATTATCTTAGTTTTTTCTTTCTGTTGATACCCTCGTTTTACAGTGAGACTGAGATTTGGACGATCAAAAGAGGATATAAATATACGGGGGTGGTTTAGGTGAAGTTGTTTAATTATGTCTTCGCGGGTTATTTTATCTGCTGTTGCTGTCAGTGCGATGATAGGAACATGAGGAAACTGATCATGTAGTATTCCGAGTTGTGTATATTCTGGACGGAAATCGTGCCCCCATTGTGAGATACAGTGTGCTTCATCAACGGCAAACAGTGATATCTGCATATCCCTCAGTAAATGGTTTGCTTCGGCTATCAATTTCTCGGGAGAAATATATAGTAACTTCAGCTTACCTTCCATACACGCACGACGTAGAGCGGCGTTTTCTGTTTCATCATTGGTGCTGTTTAGTGCACCGGCAACAATGCCGTTGGCACAAAGTGTTTCAACTTGGTCTTTCATCAGAGAAATTAGTGGAGAAACCACTACTGCAGTACCCTCACATAACATGGCAGGCAACTGGTAACAGATGGATTTTCCACCGCCTGTAGGCATTAGGACAAGTGCGTCTTTACGGTTTAGAAGATGGCAGATGATATCTTCCTGGAGCGGGCGGAAATTGTCGTAACCGAAATAAGTCTTGAGGGTTTGTAACATAATTGATAATAGTATATTTCTCTCGGCAAAGGTACATTAATTATTGTATATGATACAAGATGTGATGTGTGTTGATTTGATAGAATAATTCTACTGTAATAAGTTAAATAATCTTATTAATTGATAGAAGCCACTTTCTTTCAATCTTTTTCGTTGTTTATATATTGAAAATATGTACGGGAAAAGTTGCGTATTAAAAAAAAATGTCAGACTTTTGTAAAATCTAAAGGAAAATCCTTTAAATATTCCATTTGTGAACAAAAACCCTAACCAGTTAATTCAATGAGTGATTTAGAAAACAAAGCACAGGAAGAAGCTTCGAAGAAGCGTCCCTATAACCTGCGTGAGAAAAAAGAAAAAAAGGCTGCCTACCGATCATTGATCCGTCCGGAATTGGCAGATGAATTGTATGACAATATCATGAATATTGTTGTAATGCAGAAGAAGTACAGAGATCCCAATTATTCAGCAAAGGATTTGGCTAAAGAGTTACAGACCAATACCCGTTATTTGTCAGCTGTTGTAAATTCCCGTTTTGGTATGAATTATTCTTGTCTGTTGAATGAATATAGAGTGAAAGATGCTTTACATTTATTGACAGATAAGAGATATGCTGACAAAAATGTGGAAGAAATCAGTACGATGGTTGGTTTTGCCAATCGTCAATCTTTTTATGCTGCATTTTACAAATATGTAGGAGAAACTCCTAACGGATACCGTAAAAGACATGCTCTGAAGAAATAATGTTGTGAAGTTAAATGTATGAAAGGAAATATTTCGGAATATGTGTTCTGAAGTACTTCCTTTTATCATTTTAATACTAATTACATCCTCCCCGACACATGAAAAAACAACTAATTTTTATGGTAGCCGCCTTGTCTTTGTTGACAGCTTGTGGTGGAGTACCGAAAAATTCTGCCGAGGCAGACAAATTTGATTATACAGTGGAACAATTTGCAGACTTACAGATTTTACGTTATTGCGTACCAGGCTTCGAGGACTTATCCCTCAAACAAAAAAAATTGGTTTATTACCTTACGGAAGCTGCCTTACAGGGACGTGATATACTTTTTGACCAAAACGGAAAATATAATTTGAGAATTCGTCGGATGCTTGAAGCTGTTTATATCGGATATACTGGTGACAAGAATATACCTGACTTTAAGGCAATGGAAGTGTATTTGAAACGGGTATGGTTCTCCAATGGCATTCATCATCATTATGGTAGTGAGAAGTTTGTGCCGGGATTTTCTCCCGAATTCTTTAAACAAGTTTTACAAAGTGTAGATACCTCTACATTGCCGCTTGACGAAGGGCAGACGGTGGAGCAGCTTTGTGATGAAATCTTTCCCGTAATCTTTGATCCTCAAGTGATGCCGAAACGCGTAAATCAGGCAGTCGGTGAAGATTTGGTTTTGACTTCTGCTGGAAACTATTATGATGGTGTCACTCAGAAAGAAGCTGAAGCTTTTTATGGTGCGATGAAAGACCCGAAGGAAGAGACGCCAATCTCTTATGGAATGAATAGCCGTTTGGTGAAGAAAGACGGTAAAATTCAAGAGAAAGTATGGAAAGTGGGCGGCCTTTACAGTCCGGCTATTGAGAAGATTGTATATTGGTTGAAGAAGGCGGAAGGTGTTGCTGAGACTCCTGAACAGAAAGCTGTTATAACCAAATTAGTCGAGTTTTATGAAACCGGCGATTTAAAAGCGTTTGATGAATACGCTATCCTTTGGGTGAAGGATTTGAATTCGCGCGTTGATTTTGTTAATGGTTTTACCGAGAGTTATGGTGATCCGCTTGGCATGAAAGCCAGTTGGGAGAGTTTGGTGAACTTTAAAGATTTGGATGCCACCCACCGTACAGAGCTGATCAGCAACAATGCACAGTGGTTTGAAGATAATTCACCTGTTGAAAAACAGTTTAAAAAAGAAAAGGTAAAAGGAGTTTCCGCTAAAGTGATTACAGCTGTTATTTTGGCGGGGGATTTATATCCGGCTACAGCCATTGGCATCAACCTGCCTAATGCGAACTGGATACGTAGCCAGCACGGCTCTAAATCAGTGACTATCGGAAATATTACGGATGCCTATAATAAAGCTGCTCATGGGAATGGCTTTAACGAAGAATTTGTGTATAGCGATGCTGAATTGCAACTGATTGATAAGTATGCTGACCTCACAGGTGAACTGCATACAGACTTGCACGAATGTTTAGGACACGGTTCTGGTAAATTGCTTCCGGGTGTTGACCCTGATGCTTTGAAAGCTTATGGTTCTACTATTGAAGAGGCACGTGCCGATTTGTTTGGACTTTACTATGTAGCTGATCCAAAACTGGTGGAATTGGGGCTGATTCCGAATGTAGATGCTTATAAGGCTGAATACTATACGTATTTGATGAACGGTTTAATGACACAGCTTGTACGCATTGAACCGGGGAATACTGTGGAAGAAGCTCACATGCGTAATCGTCAGCTCATAGCCCGTTGGGTGTTCGAAAAAGGTGCTGCCGATAAAGTGGTGGAATTGGTGAAAAGAGATGGAAAGACGTATGTGGTAGTAAATGATTATGGGAAGCTCCGTAGTTTGTTTGGTGAATTACTTGCTGAGATACAGCGTATCAAGTCTACCGGCGATTTTGTAGCTGCCCGTGATTTAGTGGAAACATACGCAGTGAAGGTAGATCCTGTGTTACATGCAGAAATTCTGGAACGTTACAAGAAGCTGAACCTGGCTCCTTATAAAGGGTTTGTCAATCCTAAGTATGAAGCGGTGAAGAATGATAAGGGTGAGATTATTGATGTCAAAGTAACTTATGAAGAAGGTTATACTGAACAGATGTTGCGTTACAGTAAGGACTATTCTGTGTTACCATCGATAAATAATTGAATGATAATTGGAAAGTAGTAAAGTGATAATGTGATAAGGGAATATGTTGCCGTGTAATTGCTTTTCTAAATATGTGCGATCTTGTTGTCAGAGTAATACTTTACAATTATGTCCTATCATCTTATCACGTTTAAGCGAGGTTTTGTTAAACTCCCATTTATGGAATTACAAGAACAACTCAAAGAAATAAAAAAACAACTTCGTCTCTCTATGAACGGAGTTGTTTCTCAAAGTATGCGTGAAAAAGGGTTAGTATACAAGCTGAATTTCGGTGTGGAACTTCCCCGCATCAAGAGTATTGCCACTGGTTTTGAGAAAGATCATGCTTTGGCACAAGCTCTTTGGAAAGAAGATATTCGTGAATGTAAAATTATGGCAGCATTACTTCAACCGATAGATAGTTTCTTTCAGGAGATAGCTGATATATGGGTGGAAGATATCCATAATGTTGAGATTGCGGAACTAACCTGTATGAACCTTTTTCAAAACTTGCCATATGCTCCTGCCAAGTCCCTTCAATGGATCGCAGATGAGAGGAAATATGTGCAAATATGTGGATTTCTCACTATTGCCCGTCTGCTGATGAAGAAAGGAGATATGAACCAACGTGTTGAGAATGAATTTCTTGACCAGGCAGTTACCGCTTTTTTGTCTGGTTCCTATCATGTACGTAATGCAGTTATGGTTGCTGTTCGTCGCTTTATGCAACACAGTGAAGAAAATGCTTTTCTGGTTTGCCGAAGAGTAGAGGAAATGAAAAATTCTTCTTCTGAAGCCGAACTGCTGCTTTATGATATGGTGAGGGAAGAAGTCAATTTGTGAGAAATGTGCCAGTATCACATTGCCACATTTATTTCTTGTTTTTTGCTTGCTTTCCACAAAAAAGGTTTAACTTTGTTGGCTGTAAAAAACTGTGCCGCTAAATGGAAAGTCAGAATGTGAAAGATACAGTTAGGCAGATATTCACTGAGTATCTCAATGCGAACGGGCATCGCAAGACTCCCGAACGTTATGCCATACTTGATACTATTTATTCCATAGACGGTCATTTTGATATTGACACGCTCTATTCACTGATGGCGGATCAGGAAAATTTTCGTGTGAGTCGTGCTACACTTTACAATACTATAATACTTCTTATCAATGCTCGTCTGGTCATCAAACACCAGTTTGGGAATTCCTCTCAATATGAAAAAAGTTATAACCGCGATACACACCATCATCAGATCTGTACGCAGTGTGGTAAGGTTACTGAGTTTCAGAACGAGGAGTTGCAACATGCCATTGGGAATACTAAGTTGAGTCGCTTTAACCTGACACACTATTCATTGTATATGTATGGATTGTGTAGTAAATGCGACCGGGTCAATAAGAGGAAAATGAAGAATAATAACCATAAGAAAGAAAAATGAAAGTAGACATTCTATTAGGATTACAATGGGGCGACGAGGGTAAAGGCAAAGTCGTTGATGTATTAACTCCAAGATACGATGTTGTGGCTCGTTTTCAGGGAGGACCCAATGCTGGTCATACATTGGAGTTTGAAGGCCAGAAGTACGTACTTCGTTCGATTCCTTCGGGAATTTTCCAAGGTGACAAGGTAAATATTATCGGTAATGGTGTGGTACTTGATCCTGCTCTCTTTAAAGGAGAAGCTGAAGCACTGGAAGCAACAGGTCACAATTTGAAGGAACGTTTGCATATTTCCAAGAAAGCACATCTTATATTGCCGACTCATCGTATTTTGGATGCTGCTTATGAAGCCGCTAAGGGAGATGCTAAAGTAGGAACTACTGGTAAGGGTATCGGCCCCACTTATACTGACAAGGTGAGTCGTAACGGTGTGCGAGTGGGAGATATTTTGCATGACTTTGATAAGAAATATGCGGCTGCCAAGGCACGTCACGAGCAAATTCTGAAGAGTATGAACTATGAATATGATTTGACGGAACTTGAAAAAGCCTGGTTTGAAGGTATTGAATACCTGAAGCAGTTTCAATTGGTGGACAGTGAACACGAAATAAACGGTTTGTTAGCTTCCGGTAAGTCTGTATTGTGCGAGGGTGCGCAAGGCACAATGCTCGATATCGATTTCGGATCTTATCCGTTCGTGACTTCTTCCAATACGATTTGTGCAGGCGCTTGTACAGGTTTGGGGGTAGCTCCTAATAAGATTGGCGAAGTATATGGTATCTTTAAGGCATACTGTACACGTGTAGGTGCAGGTCCTTTTCCGACTGAGTTGTTTGACGAGACAGGTGATCAAATTTGTACATTGGGACACGAATTCGGTTCGGTAACCGGACGTAAGCGCCGTTGCGGATGGATTGACTTGGTGGCATTAAAGTATGCCGTTATGATAGATGGAGTTACCAAACTGATAATGATGAAGAGTGATGTACTTGATTCTTTTGAAACGATCAAAGCTTGTGTGGCTTATAAAGTAAATGGGAAAGAAATTGAATACTTTCCCTACGATATAACTGACGGTGTTGAACCGGTTTACGTAGAATTACCGGGTTGGCAGACTGATATGACAAAGATGCAGAGTGAAGATGAGTTTCCAGAGGAATTCAATGCTTACTTGTCTTTCCTGGAAGAGCAACTGGGTGTTCCTATCAAGATAGTATCAGTAGGTCCTGACCGTGAACAGACTATTGAACGTTATACCGGAGAATAAATAAACTACTCATAATTTTTTAATTCTTCCTAAAAGATGAGGGAAACTGTGGGAATGCTCACGGTTTCCCTTTATTTTTGGCAAACAATTTGTTATACTATTACAAACGACACAATTTATTTATTTATTTAAAAGAAGAAGATTATGACAACAGGAATGATAGGAATGCAATGGATTATCTTTATTGGTATAGCCGTTATCAGTTGGTTAGTGCAGATGAATCTGCAAAATAAATTCAAGAAATACTCTAAAATTCCTACAGGTAACGGAATGACTGGCCGTGATGTAGCATTGAAGATGTTGCATGACAATGGAATTTATGATGTTACTGTAACACATACTCCGGGACACCTGACAGACCATTACAATCCAGCCAATAAGACAGTGAATTTAAGTGAGGGTGTATACGAAAGTAATAGTATCATGGCTGCTGCGGTTGCTGCCCACGAATGTGGACATGCTGTTCAGCATGCACGTGCATACGCTCCGCTCACGATGCGTAGCAAGTTGGTGCCGGTGGTATCATTTGCTTCTAACATTATGACGTGGATTTTATTGGCGGGTATCTTGATGCTGAATACCTTTCCGCAGTTGTTGCTTGCTGGTATCATCTTGTTTGCAATGACTACCTTGTTCAGTTTCATCACCTTACCTGTGGAAATTAATGCAAGTAAGCGTGCATTGGTATGGTTGAACAATTCGGGTATTACCAATTCTTATAACCATGCTCAGGCCGAGGATGCGCTTCGTTCTGCCGCTTATACGTATGTGGTAGCTGCTTTGGGCTCTTTGGCAACCCTGATTTATTATATTATGATTTTTCTGGGACGCAGAGACTAAGTTTTGTCTATGTGTAGAGAGGAAAAACAGACCATCCATTTGACTCAAATGGATGGTCTGTTTTCTTATTCCTGATATGGTGACTGCCAGGACTATTTGTCATTGAAGTTTTTGATTATTTGCTTGCTTGGGATATTTTCTTTTTTCTCAAATTCATCGTTACGGGTAAATTGTACTCATTTAAAACTGATACCACATAGTAATAGTGAGCAGAATTAAGATTAATTTTTTTCATAAATGTATCGTTTAAAGTTGACTTTTGCTTGTTTTTGTACAAGAGTGATTGTACAAAGGTAAATATTCTCTTTTCTTAATCAAGAAATTACCGTAACTTTGTCGACCGATTTAAAAAATAATTGAACCGAATATGGCAGCAAAACCTAGTATTCCGAAAGGAACTCGTGACTTTTCGCCTGTTGAAATGGCGAAACGTAACTATATATTTAATATAATTCGTGATGTATATCATCTTTATGGTTTCCAGCAGATAGAGACACCTTCAATGGAAATGCTTACTACTTTGATGGGGAAATACGGTGATGAAGGTGATAAGTTACTGTTTAAGATACAGAATTCCGGTGATTATTTCTCCGGTCTGACTGATGAAGAATTGTTGAGCCGTAATGCTGCTAAACTTGCTGGTAAGTTCTGTGAGAAAGGTTTGCGTTATGATCTCACTGTACCTTTCGCCCGCTATGTAGTGATGCATCGTGATGAAATAACGTTTCCTTTCAAACGTTATCAGATACAGCCCGTTTGGCGTGCCGACCGTCCGCAGAAAGGACGTTACCGTGAGTTTTATCAGTGTGATGCCGATGTTGTGGGTAGTGACTCTTTGTTGAACGAAGTAGAGTTGATGCAAATTGTGGATAGCGTGTTTACACGTTTCGGTATTCGTGTTTGTATCAAGATTAATAATCGTAAGATATTGAGTGGCATTGCCGAGATTATCGGTGAATCAGATAAGATTGTAGATATTACTGTAGCCATTGACAAACTGGATAAAATTGGCTTAGATAATGTCAATGCCGAATTGCAGGAGAAAGGTATCAGTGATGAGGCCATTGCCAAGTTACAACCAATCATCCTGTTGAGTGGTAGTAACGAAGAGAAACTTGTTACTTTAAAGCAGGTACTTGCCAACAGTGAAATAGGTTTGAAGGGGGTGGAAGAAAGTGAATTTATTCTTTCTACCTTGAAGAACCTTGGGCTGAAAAATGAATTGGAACTTGATTTGACTCTGGCCCGTGGCTTGAACTACTACACCGGTGCCATTTTTGAAGTAAAAGCGCTCGATGTACAAATTGGAAGTATCACCGGCGGAGGTCGTTACGATAATCTGACTGGCGTATTCGGTATGGCTGGTGTTAGCGGTGTCGGTATTTCTTTTGGTGCCGATCGTATCTTCGATGTGTTGAATCAACTTGACCTGTATCCTAAAGAAGCTGTAAACGGTACACAACTCTTGTTTATCAATTTTGGTGATAAAGAAGCTGCTTTCTCCATGAAAGTGCTTGCACAGGTACGTGCTGCAGGTATCCGCGCTGAAATCTTTCCTGATTCCAGTAAAATGAAGAAGCAGATGGGATATGCCAATTCTAAAACTATTCCGTTTGTTGCTTTAGTGGGTGAGAATGAGATGAATGAAGGAAAGGTTACGTTGAAGAACATGGAGACCGGTGAACAGAAACTTGTCTCTCCCGAGCAGTTGATTAGCGAACTGAGTTAATAAAAAATGAAATACATTTAAAAAGGAGCACAAAATAGCTCCTTTTTTTGTATATTTATGGCACAAAATAGGACGAACGATATTTTTTTGTTCTACTTGTGTAGGATAAATGTAAAATCTTACTCCTATTTTTGCAATGACAATAAAAAAGGAGGTTCTTATGGTTTCCATTGAATACAAACAAGAAAAGCACAATGCCCTCGTCAGTTTTTTGATGATTGTCATAGCATTGCTGTTTCTACTTTACATGGGTAGTTCGCTGGTACATTCTACAAAAACGTTCTGGGAGAGTTATTCGATTGAGGAGTTACTGGATTAAAAGTAACTGTAATATTTTTCATATACATAATTCTAATGCATGATACTCTATTTTACCGGAACTGGAAATTCTCGTTGGGTTGCCCAACAACTGGCAGAGGCTACAAACGATACAATAATTAATATTGCCGACTGTTTGAAACAGGAAGTATTACCTGAAGATTTGATAAACGAAGAAAAGGTCGGTATTGTTTTTCCGGTACATGCATGGTATGTGCCACGTGTAATTATTGGTTTCTTATCAAATCTTCAGTTTCCTCATTGCCAATATCGTTATGCGATATGTACGTGTGGTGATGATATGGGGAAGGGGATGAATCGCCTGGCAAAGCATTTCCCTTTGGATGCTGCTTGGTCTGTTGCTATGCCCAATACGTATATTCCGATGTTTAATCTCGATGATGATGAACTTTGTCGTAAAAAGATAGAGAATGCACGGCAGATGATTGTTTCCGTTGCAGCGGCTGTGCTCGAACAGAAAAAGGTGTGGAAAGTGAATGAGGGTGGTGCCGCATGGCTTAAAACATATATCATAAATCCATTATTTGTTCGTTTTACAATCAATCACAAGGGATTTCATGTAGATGAGGGATGCATATCTTGTGGAATATGTGATAAGGTTTGTCCGGTGGAGAATATCAGGCAGGTAGACGGACATCCGATGTGGGGAAATCAATGTATTCATTGCATGGCTTGTGTACATGCTTGTCCTCAGCAGGTGATTCAGTATAGAAAAACAACACAGAAAAAAGGCCGTTATCGGTTGGCAGATTATCTGTAGGTTTTCTTGAAAAAGCCTGATTGAATTTTTCTTCTATTTTTCGGATTTTCCTATATTTGTCTTATCCTTTGCCATTTTGTCAGTATTTATCTGCCAAACAAACAGTTTTCCATTTTGGCATAGTTTTCGTAAGTCCTTTATCGCTTATTTAAAGCAAAATTACTATAACATGTATAATGTATAACATATTAAAGCAAAAAAACTATGAACATTAAACCATTGGCAGACAGAGTGTTGATACTCCCTGCACCTGCAGAAGAAAAGACAATTGGCGGTATCATTATTCCTGATACAGCAAAAGAAAAGCCATTAAAGGGTGAAGTTATTGCAGTAGGCAACGGAACAAAAGATGAAGAAATGGTGTTGAAGGTTGGTGATACTGTACTGTACGGTAAATATGCCGGAACAGAACTGGAAGTTGAAGGAACTAAATACCTCATTATGCGTCAAAGTGATGTGCTCGCTGTTTTGGGATAATTTGTAATTAGTATTCATTATTAGTAAATAGATAAACATTATGGCAAAAGAAATATTATTTAATATCGATGCCCGTGACCAATTGAAGAAAGGGATCGATACATTGGCAAATGCAGTAAAAGTAACTCTTGGCCCTAAAGGACGTAACGTAATTATCGAGAAGAAATTTGGTGCTCCCCACATTACAAAGGATGGTGTGACGGTTGCCAAAGAGGTTGAATTGGCTGATGCATACCAAAATACCGGTGCGCAGCTTGTAAAGGAGGTTGCTTCCAAGACAGGCGACGATGCTGGTGACGGTACAACAACTGCTACTGTATTAGCTCAGGCTATTGTAGCCGAAGGCTTGAAGAATGTAACCGCCGGTGCAAGCCCAATGGATATCAAACGTGGTATTGATAAGGCTGTTGCCAAAGTGGTAGAATCTATAAAGAGTCAGGCCGAAAAGGTAGGTGACAATTACGATAAGATTGAACAGGTTGCTTCTGTATCTGCCAACAATGATCCGGTTATCGGTAAGTTGATTGCAGATGCAATGCGTAAAGTTTCTAAGGATGGTGTTATCACTATTGAGGAAGCTAAAGGTACTGATACTACAATTGGTGTAGTGGAGGGTATGCAGTTCGATCGTGGTTATCTCTCTGCTTATTTCGTAACCAATACGGAGAAGATGGAGTGCGAAATGGAAAAGCCGTACATTTTGATTTACGACAAAAAAATTTCTAATCTGAAAGATTTCTTGCCTATCCTTGAACCGGCTGTGCAGACAGGGCGTCCTCTGTTAGTAATTGCGGAAGATGTAGATAGCGAGGCCTTGACTACATTGGTTGTAAATCGTCTGCGTTCTCAGTTGAAGATTTGTGCTGTGAAGGCTCCGGGTTTTGGCGACCGTCGTAAAGAAATGTTGGAAGATATTGCGGTATTGACTGGTGGTGTTGTTATTAGCGAAGAAAAAGGCTTGAAATTGGAACAGGCAACTATTGAAATGTTGGGTACTGCCGATAAAGTCACTGTTTCTAAAGATAACACAACCATCGTAAACGGTGCTGGTGCTAAAGAAAATATCAAGGAACGTTGCGAACAAATCAAAGCCCAAATAGCTGCTACTAAATCCGATTATGATAAGGAAAAGTTGCAGGAACGTCTGGCTAAGTTGTCTGGTGGTGTGGCTGTTCTTTATGTAGGTGCGGCTTCTGAAGTTGAAATGAAGGAAAAGAAAGATCGCGTAGACGATGCTTTGCGTGCAACGCGTGCTGCTATTGAAGAAGGTATTGTTGCAGGTGGTGGTGTGGCCTATATTCGTGCATTGGATGCTCTTGAAGGTTTGCAAGGTGAAAATGCTGATGAGACTACAGGTATTGATATCATTAAACGTGCCATTGAGGAACCGTTACGTCAGATTGTTGCCAATGCCGGTAAAGAGGGTGCTGTTGTCGTACAGAAAGTACGTGAAGGTAAAGCTGATTTCGGATATAACGCCCGTACTGATGTTTATGAAAATCTGCATGCGGCCGGTGTAGTAGATCCTGCCAAAGTGACTCGTGTGGCTCTTGAAAATGCAGCTTCTATTGCAGGTATGTTCTTGACTACTGAATGTGTGATTGTAGAAAAGAAAGAAGACAAACCTGAAATGCCGATGGGCGCTCCTGGAATGGGAGGTATGGGTGGAATGATGTAATAATTGTTTTTTCCCTGATTTCTGAATTAAATAAAGTGACTGCGGTATCTTATAGAGACACCGCAGTTTTTTTATTCTCTTTTCCTTGATATATGTCAATATAAATCGTGTAAAATTACAAAACTGTTACAAAAGTAATTAAATCCTATATCTTTTGTTTGATTTTAGTGTTATCCAACTTTAAAACGGTATCTTTATATTTCATGGAGATAACTTGATCAACAACTATTAACCTTTTTTAATTTGGAAAGTAAAATGAACAAAGACGAAATTGGGCTGAATGCCGGTAAAATTTGGCAATTGCTCAGCGATTATGCCAAATGGAGTTATGGTACCTTGAAAAGAAAGTCCGGATTGAAGGACAAAGAATTGGGAGCAGCCATTGGTTGGCTTGCCCGTGAGAATAAGATTGAGCTTTATCAGGAAGATGATGAACTTTATGTCTCACTGGGAGTAAACGTATATATCGGATAAGGAGAACCGATTAAATTAAGTTTTGGAGAGACGCGGATTTTGCAATACGGAAGGAATTTTGGGTAGATTGTGAAATTTGTGTCTCTTTCTATAAAATCTGTATCTCTTTGTTTTCTCATGTTGTAGAATATTATTTCCTTTGTGTATCCTTTTTCAATAAAATAAAAAAAAACGACAATGAGAAGTTTTGCATCAGACAATAATTCCGGCGTACATCCTTTGGTAATGGAGGCTTTGAACCGGGCAAATCAGGACCATGCTGTAGGTTATGGTGATGATCCTTGGACAGAAGAAGCTATCCGTAAAATCAAGGAAGTATTTACTTCCGATTGTGAGCCGTTGTTTGTATTCAATGGAACAGGCAGCAATGCAGTAGCCCTACAACTCTGTACGCGTCCTTTCAATTCCATTATATGTGCCGAGACTGCACATATTTATGTGGACGAGTGTGGCTCGCCTGCTCGCATGACAGGTTGTCAGATACGTCCTATAGTCACTTCTGATGGTAAACTTACTCCTGAATTAATTCGTCCTTATTTATGTCATTTCGGTGAGCAACATCATTCGCAACCGGGAGTTATTTATATCTCCCAATGTACTGAAATGGGTACTATCTATAAGCCAGAAGAACTTCGTGCTCTTACTGAACTGGCACATTTATATGGTATGTATGTCCATATGGATGGTGCTCGCTTGGCGAATGCTTGTGCAGCATTAAACCTTGGTCTTAAAGAGTTGACAGTGGATTGTGGAATTGATGTACTTAGTTTTGGAGGAACGAAGAACGGTTTGATGGTAGGTGAGAGCGTTATCGTCTTCAATCCGATTTTAAAGAAAGAAGCTTGTTTTATCCGTAAGCAGTCTGCTCAGCTTGCCTCTAAATTACGTTACTTGTCGTGTCAGTTTACTGCTTATTTGACAGATGAACTTTGGTTGAAGAATGCTTTACATGCCAATGTAATGGCGAAAGTACTGTATGATGGCTTGAAGAAATTACCCGGCGTTCGTTTTACGCAGTCGATGGAAAGTAACCAGTTGTTTCTTACCCTGCCTCGTCCTGCTATTGAACGATTATTCAAATCTTATTTCTTTTATTTTTGGAATGAGGAGGCAAATGAAATACGTTTTGTGACTTCTTTTGATACAACTCCCGAGGATATTGAACATTTATTGCAATCGGTAAGAGAAAGTTTATCGTAGTTCCTCGTTCAATTAATTATCGTTTACTTATTTTAGCACATCAAACTTTGGTTTGGTGTGTTATTTGTTTTTGTATATATAGAAACAAAACTTATAAACTATGGCTTATATTGATTATTATCAAGTTCTTGGAGTGGACAGAACGGCATCTCAGGATGACATCAAAAAGGCGTTCCGTAAATTGGCTCGCAAATATCATCCTGACTTGAACCCTAATGACTCTACGGCTAAGGATAAATTTCAGACCATCAACGAGGCAAACGAAGTGCTGAGTGATCCTGAAAAGCGGAAGAAATATGACGAATATGGTGAACATTGGAAACATGCTGATGAGTTTGAAGCACAAAAGAAGGCACGGCAACAAGCCGGTGCAAGAGGCTTCGGAGGATTTAGTGGAGGCGGTTTTGATGGAGCAGGTTTCGGTACGGATGGAAGTGGTACGTATTGGTACTCATCGGACGGGCAGGAATTCTCGGGTAGCAATGCCGAAGGTTTCTCTGACTTTTTTGAGCATATGTTTGGACACAGAACTCGTGGTGGAGGTGGTACAAATTCCGGTTTTCGAGGGCAAGACTTTAATGCAGAACTAAGCCTGTCACTTCGGGATGCTGCTCAAACCCATAAACAAATATTGACGGTGAACGGAAAAAAAGTCCGTATTACTATACCGGCAGGTGTGGCTAATGGGCAGGTCATCAAGTTGAAAGGTTATGGTGGTGAAGGTATTAACGGAGGACCTGCGGGAGACTTGTACATCACTTTTATGATTGCAGACGATCCTGTATTCAAACGTTTGGGCGACGATTTATATGTAGATGTGGATGTTGACCTTTATACGGCACTTCTGGGGGGTGAAAAGTTGGTGAATACGTTGGAAGGTCAAGTGAAGTTGAAGGTGAAACCTGAAACACAAGGTGGAACGAAAGTTCGTCTGAAAGGGAAGGGTTTCCCTATATATAAGAAAGAAGGACAGTTTGGTGATTTAATTGTGACTTATTCTGTGAAGTTGCCAACGAACCTGACGGAACAACAGAAAGAGATGTTCCGTAAAATTCAAAGTATGAACTAAAAAAGGAGAACGAGTTATGCAAAGCGAATTAATTATAATCAGTGAGTATTGTGACAAGTGCCACATAGAGCCCTCGTTCATTGAAATGCTGCAGGAAAGTGGTCTGATAGATATTCAGGCGGAGAATGGAGAACGTTATTTGTTGTTTTCCCAATTGCCGGATGTGGAACGCTACAGCCGCATGTATTATGATTTATCCATTAATATGGAAGGCATCGATGCCATCCATCATTTACTGGAACGTATGGAGGAAATGCAGCGTGAGATACACTCCTTACATAACAGGTTGAGGTTGTTTGAGGATTTCTGATTGAGAATAAATAGATAAAAAAAACGTTCCATCCTTCTTTTGAAGGATGGAACGTTTTTTTGTGAGAGTATCTATTGTTTATTTATGATAGCTTTCCAGTTCTTCAGCTCTGAACTTACGGATAAAATTGAAGTGCTTTTCTATTTCTGCTTCTGCATAATTTACATAAACAAGAGCAGACTTAGAAAACAGTTCGGGAGCCTTTGTTGCATCTTGAATCAGTAAATGAGACATTACGCATACGGCAGCCATTTCGTAAAGACGGCGTGAAACGAAATCCAGCAGTTCTTGATTACCGCTTTCCTTTACGGCATTGTTGCAAGCATCGAACTTGTTGGTCATTTCTTTTATACGCTCCATCAACGGCTGCATTTCTGCGCTGCAAGATATTTGCTCATAATCACGTAAGGTGGCGGTATAAGAACCATTCGTTACATAGCGGATGGCGGCTACTGTCTGTAACTGGGTAGTACCTTCGTAAATACTCGTGATACGTGCATCACGGTAGATACGTTGGCATGCATATTCCAACATGAAACCGGAACCGCCATGTATTTGGATACTGTCGTATGCATTCTGATTGGCATATTCGGAGTTCATACCTTTAGCCAGCGGAGTGAAAGAGTCAGCCAGTTTGGCATATTTCTTTTGTTCCTGACGTTCTTCCGGGGTTAGTTTACGTTCGCGGGCAATATCATCCAGGGCTTTGTAAATGTCTACATAACGTGAGGTCTGGTATAGCAATGCACGACCGGCATCCAACTTGGCTTTCATGATAGCCAGCATGTCGTATACGGCTGGGAACTCAATGATTGCTTTACCGAACTGCTTACGGTCTTTTGCATATGCCAAACCTTCATTGTAGGCGGCCTGACTCAAACCAACCGACTGGGCGGCGATGCCTAAACGTGCACCGTTCATCAGTGCCATTACATATTTAATCAAACCGAGCTTACGGTCACCGCAGAGTTCAGCTTTGGCATTCTTATAAACCAGTTCGCAAGTAGGTGAACCGTGGATACCTAACTTGTTTTCAATACGGCGAACGTTTACACCACCTTCGCGTTTGTCATAGATGAACATGGAAAGACCACGGCCATCTTTTGTCCCTTCTTCAGAACGTGCCAATACGAGGTGCAAGTCAGCATCACCATTAGTGATGAAACGCTTTACACCGTTCAGACGCCAACAGTTGTTTTCTTCGTCGAAGGTAGCTTTCAACATAACACTTTGGAGGTCGGAACCTGCATCCGGTTCCGTCAAGTCCATAGACATGGTTTCTCCGGCACAAATACGCGGGATGAAACGGCTATGTTGGTCTTCGTTACCAAATTCATAAAGCGTTTCGATACAGTCTTGCAATGACCAGATATTACCAAAGCCGGCATCGGCTGCTGCAACGATTTCCGCACACATGGTGTACGGGGTAATCGGGAAGTTCAGCCCACCGAAACGGCGTGGCATGGTCATACCGTTCAATCCGGCTTTTACCATGGCATCGAGGTTCTGCTTTGTACCACTGGCATATTCTACACGGCCATTGGCACAGTGGGGACCTTCTTCGTCTACACCTTCTGCGTTGGGAGCTATAATCTCTCCGGTAATTTCACCGGTAATTTCCAGCACTTTGTCATAAGAGTCTATTGCGTCCGTATAGTCCTGCGGGGCATAGTCAAACTTATCTTTATCTGCATATCCGCGTTCTTTCAGTTCGCAGATGCGCTCCATCATCGGATTGTTTAAATGGAACTTGAGTTCCGGAATTTCTGTATAAAAATTAGCCATAGTTTCCTTACTTACTGTTCTGTTTGTAATACTTGATCATCTTCGGAATTACTTCTTCAACCGTACCATTGATTACGTAATCGGCAATAGTATTGATAGGAGCATTCTCGTCATTGTTGATAGAGATGATGATACCACTCTCTTGCATACCGGCAATGTGCTGAATTTGTCCGCTGATACCGCAAGCGATATAAAGTTTGGGACGAACCGTAACACCTGTCTGACCTATCTGGCGGTCGTGGTCTGCGAAGCCTGCATCAACAGCGGCGCGGCTGGCACCTACCTCGGCATGAAGTTCCTTAGCCAGTTCGAACAGCATATTGAACCCTTCCTTGCTCCCCATGCCGTAACCACCGGCAATGACGATAGGGGCACCTTTCAAATTGTGTTTGGCTTTTTCTACATGACGGTCAATGACTTTCACTACATAGTCTGTTTCGAGAACATACTTGGCAACGTCGTGTCTGATGACTTCACCTTTATAGTTGGCATCGAGAATTTCTTTCTTCATCACACCCTCGCGTACAGTCGCCATTTGCGGGCGATGTTCGGGATTTACAATCGTAGCCACGATGTTGCCACCGAATGCGGGACGGATTTGGTATAACAGGTTTTCATATACTTTACCTTCTTTCTTGTCTTCGTGTTCACCGATTTCAAGAGCCGTACAGTCGGCGGTCAATCCACTGGTCAGTGCCGAAGAAACGCGCGGACCGAGGTCGCGGCCGATAACAGTGGCGCCCATCAGGCAGATTTGCGGTTTTTCTTCCTTAAACAGGTTGATGAGTACAGAAGAGTGGGGAAGAGAAGTATAGGGGAATAGACCCGGAGCGTCGAAAACATGGAGTTTGTCAACGCCGAAAGGGATTACTTGTTTTTCAATACCTGCCAGATTACTTCCGGCAGCCACAGCTTCCAGCTGGCAACCCAACTGATTAGCTAATTTACGACCTTTGGTCAGGAGTTCGAGACTGACATCGGCAACTGTAGTACCTTCTATCTCTAAATATACAAATACATTATTCATAATCTTATCCTATCGTGTGGTTAGCTAACAGTTCAACAATCAAATCTTCTACATCCCGGTCGCTGCCTGTCAGTGTCTTGCTTTCTTTGGCTTGGAATGAAATATTCTGAATGGTTTTTACCTTGGTAGGCGAACCGCTCAGACCACATTGAGGAAGGTCACCGTTTACGTCGGCTACACTCCATTCCGTAATGTTCAGATAAGGATATTTCTCATAAAGTTCTGCATAAGCCAGTGCGGCGCCTTCTTTGGTGATGGCGGCTTTTTCTTGTGCACCGAGGGCACGTTTGTATTTCTGTACCAGTTTGGCATTGCGCGGACGGCAAGGAGCGGCACTTCCGTTAACGGTAATAACGATAGGCAGAGGAGCCTCTACTGTTTCTACGCCACCGTCAATATGACGTTTCACGGTAATCTTCTTGGAGGCTTCGTCTACATTCAGAATTTCTTCCGCGTATGTAACCTGTGTCAACCCCAATTTCTCGGCAACCTGCGGACCTACCTGTGCCGTGTCACCATCGATAGCCTGGCGGCCACCGATGATAATATCATAATCACCGATTTTCTTGATGGCAGTGGCGAGAGCATACGAGGTAGCCAACGTATCTGCACCGGCAAAGGCGCGGTCGGTCAACAGATAACCGTTATCGGCGCCACGATAAAGTCCTTCACGAATAATTTCGGCTGCGCGTCCCGGTCCCATGGTCAGGATCGTCACGGTAGAACCCGGATGTTCATCTTTCAGTCGGAGAGCTTGCTCAAGGGCGTTCAGGTCTTCGGGGTTGAAGATGGCAGGGAGTGCCGCACGGTTAATGGTTCCGTCGGCTTTCATGGCATCTTTCCCGACATTACGTGTGTCGGGAACTTGTTTTGCCAATACAACAATTTTCAAACTCATGCTATATAATTATTAGTATTAGTATTTCGTCAGGTCAGTGCCGGGAATAGGAGTAGTAGAATCTTGCTACTGAAATTATCCGGTTAACTATCAGCGTGCAAATTTACGCAAAGAGTTGGGTTTGACAAGAAAAAGGGATGAAAAATGCACAAGTTGAGGGATTTTGCGCAAAGAGGAAGGGGTACACTGGTTTTCTTCACGGTGACTGATAAATGTTTGTAAGTAAGAAGTAATCTATCGATATAGAGTTTATTTGCCATCCTGTAATATTGGTAAAAATTACCGTAATATATCTACCGACAGGCATTGGAAATCCCGGTACTTTTGCAAACGATTTCAATCGTAAATAGCAACTATATAACAAAAAGAAAAATAATAATTATGATTATGAGAAAGTTTTTAGTCTTTTCTACAATGCTTGCTTGCGTCAGCTTATCGGCTTGCGGAGGCAAAAAGAATGGGAATACGGAAATGGCTGCCGACTCAGTTTCAATTTCCGAAACAGTTATTCCCAAAGTATATATGACAAGGGAAATCACACCCGAAGCGTTGGTAAAGGTTTATGAAGCGCTGGGACGTCCCGCCGAAGGACGTGTTGCTGTGAAAATCAGTACCGGGGAACCGGGAGGACACAATTTCCTGCAACCTGCTCTTATCAAGAATTTGGTACAGAAAGTAAAAGGAACGATTGTAGAGTGCAACACGGCATACGGAGGTAAACGTTCCACTACCGCCGAACATCTTCAGGCGGCACGCGATCACGGTTTCTTTGAAATTGCCGATGTTGACATCATGGATTCCGAGGGTGAAATCAACATTCCGGTCAAGGATACAACACATATCAAATATGACATTGTAGGTTCACACATCAGCAACTATGATTTTATGATTAATCTGGCGCACTTCAAGGGGCACGCCATGGGTGGTTTCGGTGGAGTACTCAAGAACCAGTCCATCGGGGTAGCTTCTGCCAACGGAAAAGCCTATATCCATACAGCGGGTAAAACCACGAAACCGGGTGAACTTTGGGGAAATCTGCCCGAACAAGACCATTTTCTTGAGTCCATGGCGGCTGCTGCCCAAGCTGTACATGATTACTTCGGAGACAAAATCCTATATATAAATGTAATGAACAACCTTTCCATCGACTGTGACTGCGATGCCCACCCGCACGCTCCTGAAATGAAAGATATCGGTATTCTTGCCTCTACAGATCCCGTAGCACTCGATCAGGCTTGTCTCGACCTCGTTTTCAACGTAAAGCCCACCGAGGGAGACAATAATCAGCCATTGATAAATCGCATTAAAGAACTTCATGGAACGCATACTGTGGAGTATGCGGCAGCGATAGGTTTAGGAAGTATGGAGTATGAATTGGTGTCAATTGATGATTAAAAAGAATGGTTATACAATGAAACGGATATATAAATATGTATGGCTCCTTGTCCTTCCCTTTTTATGCACTACCGGACTGATGGCGCAATCAAAGGTGGAAGAAGCCAGAAAACTGATTCAGGATGGCAAGGCCGAGTGTATATTGATAAAGAATGATACCATTTACGGACAGGAGCGAGGACATGGTGTCAGTCCGCTATTGGTGATGTACGATGAGCATAGGGAGGCGATGTCCGATGCAGTCTTGGTAGATAAAGTCATAGGGCGTGCGGCGGCTGCCATAGCCATTTGTGGCAAGGTGAAGCATGTACATGGCGAACTGATGAGTGAAGATGCTATAGAGTTTCTGAACAAAAACGGTATCACGACGAGCTACACGATACTGGTTCACCGGATATTGAACCGGAAAAGAGATGGCCTTTGTCCTTTGGAACAATCGGTAGAAGGTGTGGAGGATGCCGCAAGTGCTCTTGTGGCATTACGCAAACGGATAGAGACATTACAAAAACAATAGATGAAAAAGATGGAGTATCTGTTCAAAACGAACAAGATATCCAAACAAAAGTAGAATTCGGACATTAATATTAATAACCCGGAATTGAAAAATAACTTAAAACCATAAAGTATGTATATTGAAAGAATAAATAACCCTGCTGACTTGAAGACGCTTCAAGTTGATGAGCTGGAAACATTGAGCGGAGAAGTCCGCCGAATATTATTGGACAAACTGAGCGCACATGGCGGACATGTAGGTCCCAACTTGGGAATGGTAGAAGCTACGGTAGCTTTGCATTATGTGTTCTCTTCGCCTATCGATAAGATTGTTTATGACGTTTCGCACCAGAGTTATGCACATAAAATATTGACCGGACGTAAAGAAGCCTTTATTAATGCTGCTAAGTACGATGACGTATCGGGATATACCGAACCGTCGGAAAGCGAACATGATTTCTTTGTCATCGGTCATACGTCGACCTCTGTCAGCCTTGCCACCGGACTTGCCAAGGCGCGTGACCTGAAAGGAGAGTGGGGGAACGTGATTGCCGTCATCGGTGATGGTTCCCTGAGCGGAGGTGAGGCATTCGAAGGGTTGAATGTGGGAGCCGAGTTGGGTTCGAATCTCATTGTCATTGTCAACGATAACCAGATGTCCATTGCCGAGAACCACGGCGGACTTTACCGCAACCTGCAGCTGCTGCGCCGGACAGACGGACAAGCTCCCTGCAACTATTTCAAGGCGATGGGTTACGACTATTTCTATGTGAAAGACGGTAATGACGTGAAGCAACTGCTGGAAGCCTTCCGTCGGGTGAAGGATATAGACCATCCCGTCGTGGTGCATATCAATACCTTGAAGGGTAAGGGATACCGTCTGGCAGAGGAGCAGCAAGAACGTTTTCATTACAGTATTCCGTTTAACCTTGAAACCGGAAATCCGACCGTAGGTTTGGATGAGGAAGAAGATTATGCCGACCTCACTGCCACCTATCTTTTGCAAGAAATGAAGAAAGACCCGGCTCTGGTAGGCATTACAGCGGGTACGCCTACCGTGTTTGGCTTCACGGCCGAACGGCGCAAAGAAGCTGGCAAACAGTTTTTGGATATGGGTATCGCCGAAGAACAGGCGGTCGCCATGTCTTCCGCCATTGCCGCAGGAGGTGGAAAACCTGTGTTCGGGGTTTACAGTACCTTCATCCAGCGTGCCTACGACCAGTTGTCGCAAGATCTTTGTATCAACAATAATCCCGCGTTGATACTTGTTTTCTGGGGAAGTTTGTCGAGCATGAACGACGTCACTCACCTTTGTCTCTTTGATATCCCTGTTATCGGCAATATCCCTAATATGGTTTATCTGGCACCCACCTGCCGCGAAGAGTATCTGGCGATGTTGGAGTGGGGAATTCGCCAGACGGAACATCCGGTTGCCATCCGTGTACCTGCCAATGGGGTTATCCGCAGGAATATCGAGCCGGAAAAAGATTACGGTAGGATATTGAACCGTTACGAGGTGTCGCACCGCGGTAGCAAGGTGGCTGTATTGGGGCTTGGTTCCTTCTACCAGTTGGGCGAGGCGGTGGTTGCCCGTCTCAAGGAGGAGAACGGCATTGATGCCACACTTATCAATCCCCGTTACATTACCGGGGTGGATGAGGCTTTGCTCAATGACCTGAAACGTGACCATACACTGGTCATCACTCTTGAAGACGGCGTACTGGACGGTGGTTTCGGGGAGAAGATTGCCCGCTACTATGGAGCTTCGGATATGAAGGTGTTGAATTATGGTGTGAAGAAGGAGTTCATGGATCGTTATAAGGTGAGTGAACAACTGAAAAAGAACCGTCTGACGGTTCCACAGATTGTGGAGGACATTTGTCACTTCGTGTCTTGATAGAAAGGAGAATACCCAATGAACGTCGGCTTCTGCAAAGGGATAAAAATCAACCTTGCAGAAGCCGGCGTTATGAATGTTTATCCCGGAGGATTTTCGTTTTGATCTTCACGCTGTCATGGATGAAACCGCTTTCCGGGTGTTCATCCGTTTTTTGCTCCGTGGCGATCCGTTTTCCGCAGCCCGGTTATGGGGTGGTGACGGCTTTGAGCACGAGCGGTGTCCGGGCGCCGGTGGCTGCGTCGGAATTGGCTTCGTACTTATAGTTGCACTTCAGGGAGGTGTCCGTTTGATTGGCGTTCCATGTGTCGATGGCGGCGTTCATGGTGGCGAGGGCGTTGTCGGCGCCGCTGCCTGCCGTCCATTGCACGGTGCTGCCGTCTACTTTTACAGGGGGATTACTGCTGTCGTTGTCGTAGCCAATCCCATTGAGGGACGAACCGCCCGGGATGCCCCAGTAGCAGGTGGATTGCTCTCCGCCGTCGCGTGATCCGATGGCACCTCCCAAAGAGGCTCCCGAGGGACCGTTGACGTTGCCTGTGCTGTAGCAAGCGGTGATCTCTTTTTGGGTAGTGCCTACGATGCCGCCTGCGTAGCTGCTGCCGGTAGTCGCCACGTTGCCGGTGTTGTAGCAGGCGATGAGGCTTCCGTACATATAACTTCCGGTGATACCGCCTACCGTATATTTTCCTGTAATGTCTCCTGTATTGATGCATCCGGAGATGATATCACCTTTTGTCTCTGCTGTAATGCCGCCGACGCATCCAATTCCCGTCACATTTCCTGTGTTGGTACATCCGGTGATGGTATTATTGTTTTTTCCCGAAATACCTCCTGCATATCCATCGTTAGCATCACTTTCGCCTTCCGATAGTATGGTTGCCGAATTGGTACAGTTGATGATGATACCTTCATCGTAATTACTTCCCGTTATGCCGCCTATCGGGGAGCTATAATTACCGGTAGCTGTTATCTTTGCTTCGTTGTGGCAGTCGATGATGGTTCCGTCATTCTCTCCGGTGATGCCGCCTGCATAGCCTGCATCTTCTCCTTCTTCTGTAGCAGAATTCGCTAATACAATACATTGGTTGGTACATCCGCTGATAGTTCCTCTGTTGCCTGCCGCGATACCGCTTATGTATTTATATCCCGATACTTCCCCCTTCAGGGTAAAGTTCTTCACCGTGGCGTTTGGCCCGATATAGCTGAACAGGGCTTGGGCGTTTTTTCCTTTCGATACTCCGTTGATGTATAGCCCGCTGATGGTGTGTCCGTCGCCATCGAAGGTGCCTTCAAAGCTTGCGTAAATATCATTATCATAATCGGCATATCCTATCGGTGTCCAGTCAATCCCCGCGCCGTCATTCAAATCCTTGCCACATACATCGGCAAGGTCGATGTCCCGCGTCATTTTGAAGTGGCTGCCCTCATAGTTTTGTTTCGCGTTCACTATTGTAGCAAGCCCTTTTAGTGCTTGTGCAGTGGCCAGCAGGTAAGGTTCTGCCGCCGTGCCCTTTCCCTCGAACGCGAATTTCACCGGGAGCGTGTAGCTGCGGCTGAAGTCTTTGTTGTCCGTCAGCATCACTACCAGCGTTGCCGAGAGGGTGGTGTAGGTACTGGATAGGGTGATGGTTTTCGTTGCGCGGTCTGCTTTTGCCGTCCATCCTTCGCCATCCGCCATCAGTGCGCTCACGGTCAGGTCGTTTTGCATTACACTGGCGTCGCTGCCGGTCAGGGTATAAGTCAGCACGTTGCCCTGTATCACGTTCAGCGGTTGCGTCAGGTCGAGGGCGGTGGCGGAGCCTTGCAAGGTCAGGGTGATGCCTATGCCTTTATAGAGGGGGATGCGCAGGGTGGGGTTGTCTGCGGGGTCGTCCGGCGTGTTGTCCGCCAGGGTGAAGGTGACGTAGTCCGTACTGGTGGTATAGTCCACGCCGTTCTTGGCGAAGAGGACGTCACCGTCTGCACCGTCTGTTCCGTTGATGCGATACCACGTCACTTTGTTGTCTACGCTCAGGTACCAGGCATCGTCGTTCTTTGCTCCGCCGTCGGTCTTGATGGTGATGCCTGTGGGCAGGCTGCTGCCCAGAAGTATCTGCGGGGCGGGGGCGGAAGTGCCCGGTTCTCCTTGCTCTCCCTGTGTGCCGTTGGCCTGTATGGCATTTCCCGCTTCGTCTTTCAGCGGTTCGCCGTTCAGCGTCCAGTACCAGTTGCCGTCCGCTTGCTGCGCGACGCTGATTTTGGGGGTGCTTCCCGCTTCGCCCTTTTCGCCTTGCGCGCCGCTTTCTCCTTTTTCACCGTTATAAATGGTGATGGGGGCGGTGTGCAGGAACTGGATGGTGTAGCCCACCTGTACGCCGCTTTGGGTGACGGGCGTGACGCCGGTGATGTAGTCCGTGGTACTGAGCAGTTGTTGCAGGGAGGCAAGGTTGCTGTTCACCTCTTCCTGCCACTTTTCGAGCGCCTTGATGCGGTCGGCGTTGCTGTTGATTTTCTTCCACAGGTCGGTGTGGTCGCAGTTGCACCCGGCAAGGAGTATTGCCGTGAGTGCCGTTAATAGATAACTCTTCAATCTCATAGTAGTATAAAATATTGATTAATTGATTACGGTGCCTGGTGTTCCTAAGCTATTGTTGGCAGGAGGGATACTACGATTGCCGCCCGTAGAGTAGGCTTGTGGCTTACTTTACGGGCGGAAACTTCGCTCGCAGCACGGGACTGCAAGTATTGTAAGGTTAATAATGTTTACAAATGCGGGGGGGGGGTAAAAGCTCTTTTCCGGCTGCAAGGCAGTGGGAGAGGAATATATACGCCGGTGTAGTTTGTTTTGTTGCGTGAGTGGCTCATTACGGCAATTTTTAGAATTATTAAAACACAAAGTTAAGTATTATAAAGAAGCGGCAATGCTTTTCGGAGTATTTTTTTCGGAAATTTTATTTATTCATTACGTTCCGGCCGGTGATATAAATAAAACCGAAGCATTTCTTCTCTTGATATCGGGAGAAGAGATGCTTCGGTAAGTATTGCTCTTTATGTCAGGTCTTTATTTCAAGCCCAGTTTTTTCTTTATATCTTTAGGCAGCGCGTCTTTGTGTACAACGATGTTCATCGTTTTGTAGCGTGCAAACGCTTTGGAGGCATACCACAGTCCTTCATACTTGCCGGCTTTGCCCCAGGAATTCTTTACCATGTAGTATTCGTTACCTGCCTGGTCCTTAGCTATACCATAAATCAGCATACCGTGGTCGTCGGTTGTTTCCCAGTTGTCGTAACCCTCTTGGCGTTCTTCTTGGGTACACCATTTCTGTGGTTGCGGTTTGCTGTTCAACTTCTTCTCTTCGGGTTTCATTTTCAGCCAGTGTGCCATGTCCGAACCGCTCAACTCCTGTACTTTTTCTGCATCGGGCATCACGGCTATACCGTCGCGGGTAAAGCCTTGTTCGCTTACGTCGGCACCCCAGGCAATGGTGTAGCCGTTGTTGATTGCATTGTCAAATACCTGCATCAGCTCGTCAATGGGCAGGTTATAGGAAAGTCCCCAACGCCAGTTGTCTTGAATTTCCAGTACGAACGGCTGATAGAACGGATGATGGGTATAAGAAGTCAGTGAGATATAATCATCGGCGTTCAGTCCGGTAGATTCATAGAAAGATTGCGGGGTATATTCTTTACCTTGATAGGTGAACTTCTCGGGACGTTGACCCAGGTAGATGTCATGGATGGCGGTAACGGCCTTTTTCCAAAGCGGGTTTTTATCTTTGTCGGTCTGCAAGCTACGGAGTTTTCCTTTGGCGATGGCTGCCACTACGGCATCGGCCACGGCAGACAGCTCGGTGTGGTTGCTCAGGGTATCACCATACATTACTCCCGGACGCATTTCCTCTTCGGGTACCAGCCCGAAAGTTTTCATGCCGTATATCACGTCGTAGAATGAACCGCCTTGAGAAAAGGAAATGTCGCCGTGTGTGCGTACTGCCTTGTCGGCACGGTCCAGGTAAGTATTGTGTACGATATACATTTCGGACAAATCATACTCTCCCTTGCCCATACGGAGCAGCTCGGACTCGATGAACGCCAGCCCGGAGTAGCACCAGCATGTACCGGCACGATTCTGGTTCTTGATGGAGGTGATAGGATTTTCTTTGACGGTTGTAAAGACAAATCCCTCTTCTTTCAGAGTGTCTTGAGCTGTTGTGTGCAGGCTCAACAATCCCATTGCGACAATTAATATCGATTTTTTCATCATGATTAAAATATTTTTGATTTATTAGTTGTGACCGCAAATATAGGCAGAATATCGTAAACAAAAGCTATCTTTGGGGCGTTAATTCCCACACTGTATGATGAAAACTATACAAATAGACAATTTGAGCGGACTTGTTCTTGAAGGCGGCGGTATGCGTGGCGTCTTCACTTGTGGTGTGCTGGACAATTTTATGGATCGGGGTGTCCGGTTTCCTTATACCATTGGTGTAAGTGCCGGAGCATGTAACGGACTTTCGTATCTGTCCGGCCAGCGTGGACGTGCCAAATACAGTAATATAGATTTGTTGGAGAAGTATAATTACATAGGTCTGAAGTATCTTCTGAAGAAACGGAACATCATGGATTTTGACTTGCTGTTTCGGAAGTTTCCCGAACATATTTTGCCCTATGATTATGAAGCTTATTTCAATTGTCCCGAACGTTACGTTATGGTGACTACCAATTGCCTGACCGGTGAAGCAAATTATTTTGAGGAAAAACGAAATAAAGATCGTGTGATTGATATTGTCCGGGCTTCGAGTAGTTTGCCGTTTGTTTGCCCCATTGTCTATGTAGATGGCATTCCTATGCTGGATGGGGGGATTGTAGACAGTATTCCCCTGATGCGTGCCCGGCAGGATGGTTATACCCGTAATGTTGTAGTACTGACCCGTAACCGTGGTTACCGGAAGGACATCCAGGGAACTAAAGTACCCCCTTTTATTTATCGCCAATATCCCCGTTTGCGTGCAGCCATCAATATGCGTAGCCGTGTCTATAATGCGCAGCTGGATTTGGTGGAACGCATGGAGGATGCAGGTGAGATCACCGTGATCCGGCCGCAAAAACCGGTTATTGTAGACCGTATTGAGCGGGATATCCGCAAGCTGACCGATCTTTACGAAGAGGGGTATGCCTGTGCGGCGGAATTCCAAATCTGTTGATAATGTCTAACTATATAGGACACTATTTCAGCATTTGCGGCAAATTCTCTTTGCCCCAGAAGTAATACACGGCCAAGCCTATCCAGCTGGTTAAGATTATGAGTATGATTGCTACTATTTTTTTCTCGGCAGCAATATCTTTCCATTGCCACATTTCCATGGCTGCTTTGATTGTCAGTATTACACCGATAATCCAAATGATAAATCCTATCATAACATTCGTTGTTTTTGTTTCTCAAAACAAATAAAGGCTGTATCCGGTTCACGGAACAGCCTCTATTTTAGTTTATTATTTCAGAATTTAAAATTATTCGGAAACTTCAGCGCCCCAATTTTCTTTAGACAGACGCTTATAGCTATTATAACGCCATTTAGCGTTCTCTTCAGCAGCCTTGAACAGTTCATCAGCTTCCTGTGGATATTGTTTCATTACAGAAGCATAACGAACCTCACCTTTCAAGAAGTCTTGGAAGCCGCTCCAATCCGGCTCTTTGCTATCCAGCGTGAACGGATTCTTGCCTTCTGCTTCCAAAGCCGGGTTATAACGCCACAAGTGCCAATAGCCACATTTAACAGCCTTTTCTTCCTCAGCTTGGCTCTTACCCATACCTTGTTTCAAACCGTGGTTGATACAGGGGGCGTAAGCGATGATGAGTGACGGACCGGGATAAGCTTCTGCTTCACGGATAGCTTTCAATGTCTGAGCTTGGTCAGCACCCATTGCAATCTGGGCAACGTATACATAACCGTAAGTAGTAGCCATCAAACCGAGGTCTTTCTTACGTACACGCTTACCGGCAGCAGCAAACTTAGCGATAGCACCTACCGGAGTAGCCTTAGAAGATTGACCGCCTGTGTTAGAATAAACTTCAGTATCCAGAACCAAGATGTTGACATCCTTACCACTGGCAATTACATGGTCGAGACCACCGTAACCGATATCGTAAGAAGCACCGTCACCACCGATGATCCACTGGCTGCGTTTAACAAGATATTGAGACAATTCGGAGATTTGCTTGCAATGGTTGCATTTGTCCTTACCTGCTTCAACCAAAGGAATGATCTTTTCAGCTAATTCCTTGGTTTTATCGGCATCGTACATGTTTTCGATCCATTCGCTGAACAGAGTTTTTGCTTCTGCCGGAGTACAATCGGCTGCGATAGCCTCTTGCATAACTTTCACGATACGTGCACGCATTTTTTCATTAGCAAGCTCCATACCTAAACCAAATTCGCAGAAGTCTTCAAACAAAGAGTTTGCCCATGCAGGACCATGACCCTTTTCGTTCTTTGTATAAGGAGTAGAAGGTACTGAACCAGAGTAGATAGAAGAACATCCGGTAGCGTTAGCAACCATTTCACGGTCACCGAACAATTGAGAAATCAATTTTACATACGGAGTCTCACCACAACCTGAGCAGGCACCGGAGAATTCAAACAACGGAGTAGCGAACTGAGAATTCTTCACGTTAGCTTTAATGTCAACCAGATGTTGTTTGCTCTTTACATTCTCTACGCAGTAAGTCCAGTTGGCAGCTTCAGCCAATTGGCTTTCAAGATGCTTCATGGTCAAAGCCTTACCCCCCTTCTTCGGATTACCCGGACAAACATCGGCACAGTTACCGCAGCCCAAACAGTCAAGAACGTCTACTTGCATACGGAATGTCATGCCATCGAATGCTTTACCAACAGCTTTCAACTGAGTGAAGTTAGCGCCTTTTTGTTCTTCAGCATCGAGTACAAACGGACGGATAGAAGCGTGAGGACAAACGTAAGCACATTTGTTACATTGGATACAGTTCTCCGGATTCCATTCTGGAACGAAAGCTGCTACACCACGTTTTTCATATTTTGCAGTTCCCTGATACCAAGTACCGTCTTCGATACCCTTGAATGCAGATACTTTCAACAAGTCACCGTCTTGTGCATTAATAGGACGAACTACTTCGTTGATGAATGCCGGATCGTTGTTTTCAGCTTTGGCGTCGTCACTCAGGTTAGCCCAAGCCGGATCAACAGTCAAAGTCTTGTATTCACCACCACGGTCTACGGCAGCATAGTTCTTGTTGACTACGTCTTCACCCTTCTTTCCGTAAGACTTAACGATGAATTTCTTCATCTGCTCAACAGCTTGTTCTACAGGGATTACGCCTGTGATACGGAAAAATGCAGATTGGAGGATTGTATTGGTACGGTTACCCAAACCGATTTCCTGTGCAATCTGAGTTGCGTTGATATAGTAAACAGAGATATTATTCTGTGCAAAGTATTTCTTCACTTTGTTAGGCAGATTCTTAGCCAACTCTTCGCCTTCCCAGATAGTGTTTAGCAAGAACGAACCATTCTTACGCAAACCACGGGTTACGTCATACATGTGCAGGTAAGCCTGAACATGGCATGCCACGAAGTTCGGAGTGTTTACCAGATATGTAGAACGAATCGGAGTATCACCGAAACGCAAGTGAGAACAAGTGAAACCACCTGATTTTTTGGAGTCGTATGAGAAGTAAGCCTGGCAGTGCTTGTCGGTATTGTCACCGATAATCTTCACTGAGTTCTTGTTGGCACCTACCGTACCGTCAGCACCCAGACCGTAGAACTTAGCTTCGAACATACCTTCACCACCCAATGCGATTTCTTCTTCCTGGGGCAGAGAAGTGAAAGTAACGTCATCTACGATACCGATAGTGAAGTGGTTTTTAGGCATCGGCATAGCCAAATTCTTGTAAACGGCGATGATTTGGGCAGGAGTCGTATCCTTAGAACCCAAACCGTAACGACCGCCTACGATAACCGGAGCATCTGCTGCACCGTAGAAGCAGTCTTTTACGTCAAGATATAAAGGCTCACCGTTGGCACCCGGTTCTTTCGTACGGTCAAGTACGGCAATCTTCTTGGCTGTCTTAGGTACAGCAGCGAGGAAGTGCTTAGCGGAGAATGGGCGGTACAAGTGAACTGCAACCAAACCAACCTTTTCACCATTAGCTACAAGGTAGTCGATAGCCTCACGGGCAGCTTCTGTTACAGAACCCATAGCGATGATGACACGTTCTGCGTCTTCTGCGCCATAGTAGTCGAACAAACCGTATTTACGACCTGTAATTTTAGAAATCTCATTCATATATTCTTCTACAATAGCTGGTACTGCTTCATAGAAGTTGTTACATGATTCGCGGTGCTGGAAGAAATGGTCAGGATTTTCGGCCATACCGCGAGCAACAGGATTCATCGGATTCAATGCGCGGGCACGGAATTCAGCCAAAGCTTCCTGATCAATCAGCGGAGCGAGATCTTCATTTTCCAACATTTCGATCTTTTGGATTTCATGAGAAGTGCGGAAACCGTCAAAGAAGTTGACGAACGGTACGCGACTCTTAATAGTAGCCAGATGGGCTACACCTGCCAAGTCCATAACTTCTTGTACAGAACCTTCTGCCAACATGGCAAAACCGGTCTGACGTGTGGACATTACATCTTGGTGGTCACCGAAGATACATAGTGCGTGACTTGCCAGCGTACGCGCAGATACATGGAATACACAAGGCAGGAATTCACCGGCAATCTTGTACATGTTAGGGATCATCAGCAACAAACCTTGTGAAGCAGTGTACGTAGTAGTCAACGCGCCCGCCTGCAGAGAACCGTGAACAGCGCCGGCTGCACCAGCTTCAGACTGCATTTCCTGTACCAATACTGTTTCGCCGAAGATGTTTTTGCGACCTGCGGCAGCCCATTCGTCTACGTATTCAGCCATCGTAGAAGAGGGAGTGATGGGGTAGATAGCAGCTACTTCAGAGAACATATACGAGATATGCGCAGCAGCCTGGTTACCATCACAAGTAATGAATTTCTTCTGTTTAGTCATAACTAAATTGAATTTATTAAATAAAAAAATCTCTCGAATTTAATATAGAAAACCAAACAACCAGAGTGGAATTTGATTTCCCCGGCCTATCTCCGCTTTATGCAGTGCATAGGTCACTCCCGGATTGTTTTTTATTTTTATTCCTTCTGGACAAATTTTGAAAGGCATCACTTCATCCACCATAAAGGAAATGTTCTTGTCACCCTTGTTCACCTTATGATCTTTCCACAAAGTATTTACAAAGAATGTATCCAGCACATCCTGCTCTTCCACTTTTACGGGATAGATGGAGTACATCAGATTGGAGTTGTGCATCATTATTTTGGATGGTTTCTTGGGGAATTCTTCACCCTTCGGATAGACCATATTAATGAGCCGCGCGTCTGCCAAATACTTGATATAGTTCATCACCGTAGCGCGGGAAGTCTGTATATCGTTTGCCAATTGGCTTACGTTCGGAGCTTTCGGCCCATCTACGGCAAGCAAATATAACAATTTCTTTATTTTTGAGAGGTATTTCAGCTCAATTTGTTTAATGAGTAAGATATCTACCTCTACCATCATGTTCATTGTCTTCAATAAATTTTCCGAGAAATTACGCTTTTCAAGAAAGAAGGGGTAGAACCCGTGATGCATATAATCTTGCAAATATTCCAAAGGACGTACTTTCGAGAGGATACCTTTAGCTATCTGTTCGTGGTTGCTTAATATCTCCTCCAAAGAGTAAGCGTGGAATTTCATGCCTGTCTGCAAGTTCAGATATTCGCGGAAAGAGAAACCACGCAGATTATAGCTCTTCACAATATCGCGTAATTCCAGATTTTCCTCTTTCAACCGCATTACCGACGAACCGGTAAATACAATTTTAAGATTCGGAAAACGATCGTAACACAGACGTAACTCCTTGCTCCAGTCAGGATGCTTGAAAACTTGATCTATCAACAAAACCTTTCCGCCACGACGCTGGAATTCATAGGCGAAATCCACAATACTGTGCCCGGAAAAATAGAAATTATTCATGTTGATGAAGAGACAAGAACGGTCAGTACCGAATTTCTCTTTGGCATATTGCAATAAGAAAGTAGTTTTACCTACGCCTCGAGTACCTTTGATACCGATGAGCCGGTCATTCCAGTCAATCTCATCCATGAGGTCACGACGGACAGGGGCATTCGTATGCTCTACCAGATAAGCGTGTGTTCGGTAAAATGCTTCCATGCTTTTAAATTCGGTTTATCGGGCGACAAATATACACCTTTTTTATAGATTTGCAAAGTAGAGATAGCAAAATATATTTTTCATAGTTAAGTTTTATATATTTTGTATCCTGTCCTTTTTCTCTGTAAGTTTGTAGTCTTTAATGATAACGAACTCTAATTAATGAAACTATATCTTTTCAATCCCGATTCCGATCTTGCGTTGGCCAGTAACGAAGAAAACTACATGGCTCCGGCATCTGCCCGCCGCATGATACAAGATTTGGCATTACTGCCGATGTGGTATGCCCAGCCCGGCAGTGCGGTATTGGCACCTTCTGCTTATAATATGGATTTCCTGAAACGAATGAAAGAATATTTTCCGTTGCAGGTACAACTGGTCACGGAACCTGAGTTGCCCGATTATACCGAGGCGCAGATTATGCCGTGGGGATGGAACCCTGCTCTGCGCAAGTATCTACTGAAAGGAGGAGTATTGGAACGGAAACTTCCCACCTTGCGGTTTCTTGCAGAATACCGGTTGCTCTCTTCCCGTCTTCAATGTATCTGGCTGACAGAAATCGTAAGGCGCAATTATCCCGAATATACTTGCGGCAGGCATTATCTTATCGAGACGATGGTAAGTTGCAGGGAGGTGGTAAAAGAAATGCATACTTGTCTGTTTAAAGCTCCTTGGTCCGGTAGCGGCAAAGGTTTGAATTGGTGCCGTTGTGGTTTCACCAAGAACTTGTCCGATTGGTGCGAACGGGTTATAAAAGAGCAAGGGTATCTTGTGGCAGAACCTATATATGATAAGGTGGAGGATTTTGCCATCGAATTTTATTCCGACGGGTATGGAAAAGTTCTTTTTGCGGGTTACTCCTTGTTTTCCACCAACGGACGAGGTGCCTATGCAGGTAATGTCCTCGTTTCGGATAAGTGGGTGGAGGAGTGGATCGAGCAATATATTCCCCTCACGGAATTGATACGTATCCGCGAATGCTTGCAAAGTAACTTGGCAACCGCTTATGGTGATTTTTATACCGGTTATTTGGGTGTAGACATGATGGTATGCCGCAGGAATAGCGGACGCAGGTACGTCATTTATCCTTGTGTTGAAATAAATATGCGAATGAATATGGGGGTTGTCTCCCGCCTTTTCTACGATAACTTCGTGTTACCCGGTAATACAGGGCGTTTCAATATCGAATATTTCCCTACCAATGAAGCGTTACGGGCACAACACGAACAGGACATGCGCGAATTCCCGATGGTAGTGGAAGCTGGTAAACTGGTTTCCGGATATCTGCCATTGGTACCAATCACCCCAAAGAGCCGTTATCGGGCATTTGTGGAGGTAATGGCGCGAATGTAGATAGTCTAAAAGGTTTGCCATTATAAGCGCCGGGTTTCTCTGTCGTGATGGAAACCGGTTCCACTCACGGAGGAAGCGGTAGAACTCATTGGATGGCTTCACTTTCGTTTCCGCATCTGTCTATGGCCGTTACCGCAAAATATTTTTTGGCAGTCCAAGGCCGTATCGGGGCGTATATATATTCGGTACCTGCTACCCGCTGCGCTAAAATATTCTCAGGATTGGAAGTATCTACGGGATAGGTGTCCGAACCATAGACAACGTAAAACGGTGCATTTCGTTTATCATTGTCGGTAGAAGGTTGCCAGCGTAAAAGGGTATACCCTTCGGATTGCTTTTCCACACTGAGATGAGTGGGGGAAGTGGGAGGGATGTTGTCAATCCACGGCATGGCAGGTTGCAGGGCGGGGGCAGCATAATAATTTTCTTCCAGAATGTCGTAGATCTCTTGCGTATTATTCATCAGGTATTTTACGCGGTAGTGACCTTCTCCAGCCAGTCTGTGGGCACGGATAAAATGAATCTGGCGCTCTATTTCGTCTACTGTCCAGTTGCCTTCGGCAGGATCAAGGAAATAGATGCCGAGACCGGGGATAATGTGCCGGTTATTGCTCTGTTCCTGCCAGTCGAGGGCGAAGGGATAGAAACCGTTACCACGGAAGTACATCATGGGATAAATTTGGTCTTGGATACCTTCACCAAGCCAACCTTGTACATCCTGATAGACAGTATTGAAAGAATTCCAGCCACGGGAAGAGTAACGAGAGGTGTCACGATATTTACCAACGGGACAGGTACTGACCTTCACCCAAGGCTTCAGCGCTTTTACGCCTTTGTAGATGTATCGGACAATGTCGGTGATGTTGTCTCTCCGCCATTGGGCAAGGCTGCGGCCGTTACTACGCTTTTTATAGTCATAACTGTCCGGGAAACGTGAGGCGTTTTCGGGATAACGAAGGTAGTCGAAGTGTACACCATCCACATCGTAACGTTCAACCACCTCACGGACGAGGCTCATTAGATATTCTTTTGTTTGCGGATGGCCGGGATTGAGGAAATATTCACGTTTATAAGGTACACAAATGGCAGGTTTACGTTTGGTGACGGATTGTTTGCCAAGAGCGGCCACATGCTTACGGTTACCTAAAGGGATGGTTACCATCCAGGCGTGACATTCCAATCCTCGTTTATGGCATTCGGTTACGGCGAAAGCGAGAGGGTCGTAACCGGGATTACCTCCTGTTGTTCCTGTCAATATCGGGTTATAGGGTTCGATAGCGGATTTATATAGAACATCGCCACGGGTACGGGTCTGAAACAGTACCGTATTGAAGTTGGCGGCTTTCAACTTGTCGAGGATTTCAATCAGCTCGTCTTGTTGTTTGCGGATGGAAGCGGGAGAGGTGGCACGGGTTTGTGGCCAGTCAAGCCCATAAACGGCGGTGACCCAGGCAGCGCGGACTTCGTGTTTGGGAGGCTGGGCGACAAGAGATGATAGGGGTAATAATAGTACACATATATATATAAGTGGAATACAGATACGTTTCATGGATAGTCTTCCTTTTTTCTTTATTTCTGTTATATTTAGCGGCGAAGTTAAGCAAAACACTTGATAATTTTGTGATGTTTGCTTGGAAACTGTTACATTTGCGTGCATTAAAAAGACTAACACGCCATGATTACATTTACGCTTTGCCTGTTGACATTAATTGCGGGCTACTTCATTTATGGACATTTTATCGAACGCGTCTTTGGTCCTGACGACCGTAAAACTCCTGCTCTGACTAAGGCCGATGGAGTGGACTACATGCCTCTGCCTACCTGGAAAATATTTATGATACAGTTCCTTAATATCGCCGGAGTCGGCCCTATATTCGGTGCCATTATGGGAGCTATGTTCGGAACGGCTTCTTACCTTTGGATTGTATTTGGTTCTATTTTTGCGGGAGCGGTACACGATTATCTGGGAGGTATGCTTTCTCTCCGTCATGGTGGAGAGAGTCTTCCCGAAATTATCGGACGTTATCTGGGGTTGCCCACCAAACAAGTGATGCGCGGTTTCACTGTTATTTTGATGATGTTGGTGGGTGCGGTTTTTGTGGCTTCTCCAGCGGGATTACTTGCCAAATTAACTCCGGGTGCTTTGGATAACACATTCTGGATAATAGTTATATTTGTTTATTATATAATGGCTACATTACTTCCCGTTGATAAAATCATCGGTAAGGTTTATCCATTGTTTGCCATAGCCTTGATATTTATGGCGGTAGGAATACTGGTGATGCTTTATGTATATCATCCTGCACTGCCCGAAATATGGGACGGATTACAGAATACGCATCCGAAAGCAGCTTCCAATCCTATCTTCCCGATGATGTTTATCACGATTGCTTGTGGGGCCATTTCTGGTTTCCATGCTACGCAAAGTCCGCTGATGGCACGTTGCATGACCAGTGAACGTTATGGACGTCCTATCTTCTACGGTGCTATGATTACAGAAGGTATCGTAGCTCTTATATGGGCAACTGTCGCAACTTATTTCTTCCATAAGGAGGGGATGGGAATAACCGATGCGTCGATAGTGGTATTTGATATCAGTAAGGGATGGTTGGGGACATTCGGTGGTGTACTTGCCATATTGGGTGTAGTGGCTGCACCGATTACCAGCGGAGATACGGCATTTCGTTCGGCACGTCTCATTGTAGCTGACTTTCTGGGATTAGAACAAAAGTCAATGCGGAGACGTTTGTATATTTGTATTCCGATGTTTGCTGTAGCAGTGGGATTGTTACTCTATAATTTGCGTGATTCGGATGGCTTTCAAACGATATGGCGCTATTTTGCATGGGCCAATCAGACATTGTCCGTTTTTACATTGTGGGCTATTACGGTATATCTTGTGCGTGAGAGAAAGGGACATTATTTTTATGTAACTTATTTACCGGCTCTTTTTATGACGGCTGTTTGTACGACGTATATCTGCGTTGCTCCCGAAGGATTTGGCATGCAACTGCATGTTGCTCCTTTTGTCGCTATCTTTGCAGCATTGGTAGCCGCTATTTGGTTTAAGATTTGGTATTTTAAAACGACTAAAAAACTTTGGTAATGAAGAAGATTAAGAAATCAACCGGCCTGACTTTAGCTTTACTTATCTATGTTACTGCAACCGCTGCCTACTTCTTGCCCCGTAATACGGAAATCAGCAATACGGAGAAATATGTGACTGTAGCTGTATCGTACGTAATTGTATTGGTACTGTGGTTGGTACTCCGTAAAAAGGAAGATTTGCAACGAAAGCGTTGTGAGGAGGATAAAAATAGAATGAAATGATAATTATTTACTTAAAAATAAAAACAAGATGAAAAGACTTGCATTACTTATTTGTCTGCTTGTTGCCACAATGGCTGTCCAGGCACAATTTGAAAAAGGAAAATGGTTTGTAAATCCTTCTGTAACCGGCCTTAACCTTTCATACAATACGGAAGCGGACAAGGTTAGTTTCGGTATTGAGGCCAATGGCGGTGCATTTTTGATGGATAATGTTGCCTTATTGGTAAAAGCCGGTGCAGGTTGGAATCAAGGAGATTTGCGAAAGGATGTTTATACCCTTGGTGTAGGCGGTCGTTATTACTTTGATAAAATAGGTATTTATCTGGGTGCTGACGTCAATCTGAATCGTTATGATTGGGATGGAGGTGACAGAACTCTTTTTGGATTCGGTATGGAAGCTGGTTATGCTTTCTTTCTCACGCGTACAGTAACCATTGAACCGGCTGTTTATTGGGATATTAATAAGGATCGTTCCGTATTGGGATTGAAGGTAGGATTTGGATTCTATTTCTGATGAATAAATGAAAATTTATTTCATCACAGAGGTCACTGATGGATTTTATTCAAACGCAGACTCACACAGGTTTTCGTGAAGAAAAAAAGGATTTGAATTTTGAGCTCTCTGTGACCTTTGTGGTGAAATAAAATACTCACACGAATGGAAGCCTTGTTCCGTCATTATACCGATAAATTATCATTCTCCCGTAACTTTTCTTTCAAGAACTGCCCCGTATAGCTTGCCGCACATTCCGCCACTTCTTCCGGAGTACCCACAGTTACAATGTTACCCCCCTTGTCACCACCTTCGGGACCAAGATCTATGACGTAGTCGGCACATTTCACTACATCCAAATTGTGCTCAATAATGACAATGGAATGACCACGGCGTATTAGGGCATCGAAAGCTTCAAGTAGTTTACGGATATCATGGAAATGTAGTCCGGTAGTCGGTTCATCAAAAATGAATAGAGTAGGATCTGCTTTTTCAATACTGAGATAATAAGCCAGTTTCACACGCTGGTTCTCACCACCGGAAAGGGTAGAGGAGGACTGGCCGAGTTTGATGTAGCCTAATCCTACATCCTGTAGTGGTTGCAAACGCTTTACAATCTTTTTTTGTCCATGCATGCTGAAGAACTCAATGGCTTGGTTGACGGTCATTTCAAGAACATCGTAAATATTGGCATCATGGAATTTTACTTCCAGCGTATCGGCTTTAAAGCGTTTTCCGTGGCAAGATTCACATTCCAGAACAAGGTCTGCCATAAATTGCATTTCTACGGTGATGGTACCTTCTCCCTTGCATTCTTCGCAACGTCCGCCTTCGCTGTTGAAGCTGAAGTGCCCGGCAGTATAGCCCATTTGTTTCGCAAGCGGTTGTTCGGCCCATAGCTTGCGAATTTCCTCGTATGCCTTGATGTAGGTTACAGGGTTGGAACGTGACGACTTTCCGATGGGATTTTGATCTACGAACTCCACATTGCGCAGGTTCTGTAAGTTACCGCTGATAGAGGCAAATTCACCGGGGCGGTCGCTACATTCATCCAATTCACGTTTCAAGGCACGATAGAAAATGTCGCGTACCAACGTGCTCTTTCCGGAACCGGATACACCTGTAACAACGGTCATCACGTTGAGTGGGAAACGTACATTTACTCCTTTCAGGTTGTTTTCGCGGGCACCTGTTATTTCTATATATTGGTTCCACGGACGGCGGCTTTCCGGAATTGGAATAGTTTCTTCACCCAGAAGATAGCGGACGGTGTAGCTGTCACTACCTTTTTGAATATCTTTCATATCTCCCTGGTATACCACTTCTCCACCCAGGCGACCGGCTTTAGGACCTATATCAATGATGTAGTCTGCCGCACGAATAATTTCTTCATCATGTTCTACTACAACTACCGTATTACCCAATTGTTGAAGCTGGCGCAACACATGTATCAACTTGTCGGTATCCCGGCTGTGCAGACCGATACTCGGTTCGTCCAAAATATAGAGACTACCTACCAGGCTACTGCCTAAAGAGGTAGCTAAGTTGATACGCTGACTTTCACCACCGGATAGTGAATTGCTGAGGCGGTTGAGCGTAAGATATCCCAGTCCTACGTCCAAAAGGAAACGGATACGACTGTTGATTTCCGTCAGGATGCGACGGGCGATATCAGTATCATGCTTATCCAGTTTCAGGTTGTCGAAGAATAACTTCAGTTCGGTGATAGGCAGGTCTACCAATTCCGAAATATTGCGTCCTCCTACTTTGACATAACCGGCTTCCGGTTTCAGACGGGTACCGTGACACGTGGGGCAAAGTGTTTTGCCACGATAGCGGGCCAGCATCACGCGGTATTGTATCTTATACTGGTTTTCCTGTAGCATTTTGAAGAAAGCGTTGATACCTTCAAAATAACGGGTGCCTTCCCATAACATCCGTCTTTGCTCATCAGTCAGTTGATAGTAAGGCGTAAAAATAGGGAAACCGGCTTTCTCCGCGCCACGTATCACCATATCTTTCCATTCACCCATTTTCTCTCCTCGCCAGCAAACCACGGCACCATCGTAAACGGAGAGTGAACGGTTGGGGATGACAAGATGTTCGTCAATACCGATAACGCGGCCGAAACCTTCACATTCCGGACAAGCGCCAATCGGAGAATTGAAAGAAAACATCTGGTCGTTAGGTTCTTCAAAAGTGATGCCGTCCGCCTCGAACTTAGTGCTGAAGCGGTAGAGGCAGGTAGACCCGTCCGTTTGGTAAAAACGTAGCAGGCAAGATCCGTCTCCCTCATACATGGCGGTTTCCGCGGAGTCCGTCAAACGGCTGATTGCGTCTTTTTCCCGGGAAGCGGTCATACGGTCTACCAACAGGAAGACGGTATCTCCTTCTTCCGGGGTATATTCGTCGATGCGGATCATTTCTCCGTTCACTTCCAGACGGTTGAACCCCTGTTTCATGTCTATCTCCAGCTGTTGTTTCATCGTGCGTCCTTCGTGAAGCAGAATAGGGGTGAGCACAGTGTAGCGCGTTCCTTCAGGATGTTCCAGCATACAGTTCACGATATCTTCTGCGGAATGCTTTTTTACCTCTTGCCCGCTGATGGGGCTGAATGTACGTCCTACACGCGCATAGAGCAAACGCAGATACTCATAAATTTCAGTAGAAGTACCTACGGTAGAGCGTGGATTACGGCTACTTACTTTCTGTTCAATGGCAATTGCCGGCGGGATACCTTTGATAAAGTCGCACTCCGGCTTACTCATACGTCCCAAAAACTGGCGTGCGTAGCTGCTGAGACTTTCCACATAACGGCGTTGCCCTTCGGCATAAAGAGTATCGAATGCAAGTGATGATTTACCGGAACCGGACAACCCGGTGATGACGACTAATTTATTACGGGGAATCTCTACATCGATATTCTTGAGGTTATTGACGCGAGCTCCTTTTATGATGATAGATTTCTGTTCAGCCATAATTCTTATACAATACGCTTTAAACCGCAAATTTACTGATTTTTTTGTTGAAATAGAAATGAGGTGTAAGTAGTTTTATTGGAATTTAGGAAAAGATGTGTCATCTTCAATCTGTCAAATTGATTTTAAAATACTCCTTTTTAGGTGCTTTCTGTCTCTAAATTACCCGTTTTGCTGATATGATCACTTTCTGAAAAAACAAAAGCGCACGGTTAAAAGCATAAATATGCCGTGTTTTTATCGAATATCCACTGATTTTTATACTTTCCGAGGGAGGGATGTTAACTTCCCACATGAAGGATATTAACTACCTATGCGAGGGATGTTAACTTCCGGCGTGATGGATGTTAACTTCCCTTCCGGGAAAGATGAACATTTCTCCTGAGAGTATCCTTTTTTTGCCGGGGAAAGGGTGTTTTTACATGGAAAACCGGCTATGTCCCGTCTATTTGAGTTGTATATATTTCTGTATTCCGCTATCCATGAGGAAGATACCGTTTTCCGTTGGCATATTTCCACTCACACCTGTCAACGGGTGGAAATACGCTATTCTCGGAACGCGGGAAATTCAAAGTGTCAAGAACTTACGTCTTTGTCACAGCGGATGAAAAACATCCGCTGTGACGGATATATCAAAATCAGATAGCATAGTTTACTATGCTCCATCCACCCTCTGCATTTTTCACTGCGGCATACACAGTTTGATTAGTATCATCGACTGCAATATAATAAGCATCGGTATCTAAAATATACTTTTGTATGGCATTACCATCCCAATCAAAAACCAATATCACATTAGATTTTCGTCCTTTTTCAAAAAACTTTTTATCCGAATACAATGCATATATATACTTGGATGTAGCACTAAGATTTATATAACCCACGCTGCTATTTTCCGTTAAGTCCACACTTTGATATATTCCATCTGACATGGGCTTATATAGCGGATCAGCAAATCTTAATGATTTTATCAATTTGATTTTCTGACCAACTATTTCGACAATATCTAAATTAGAGGAAAAGTTGACAGAGTAAGCAAACACATTCTTTCCGGGCTGCATAACTAAATCTCCTTGATTAGCCAAATACTTGGTATACATATTAAAAGCATCATCAGAAGCATTATAAACATTTATACCATAATCTAATATTTTGCTATTTCATCAGGCCCCTGTCCTATAGTCCCAAAGCGAGTAATATATGCTCCCGTATTTTTATCAAACAGGGTATAACTTTCACCTGAATGAAGATCATAAACAATCAAATTTTCCTCATCACAAACCAATCCTTCTATCACAGCCAAAGAATCATCCGGAATATTACTCTTCTTTTGAGATAATAACCGGGATTCCGAAAATAAATCCAATACTGAATGAGGCTTTTCATTCTTACACGCTCCCAAGATGCATATAAATAGTAGTATAAACAAGAAACTATTTTCTTTTGTTTTTTTTTTTCATTATACAATATTATTAACAAATTTATCTGCAATGAGCATACCAGGAGATATACTCATTGCAAAAATAACTACAAAAGATTACTTACATATACCTCTTTATAATTATTCATTTTCTTCATACTATTTCTATTTTTTATTAGTATAAGATTAATCTTTTTATGATATATCACAAGCATAGTGCTTGCGTGCAAGAGACAAGATTAAAGAATCTTGGAGAACTTTTTTTTCGCCATATCTATCGAAATGGCAGAAAATACATTCCGATTTCAATTTTATTTTATATCTTTGCCACGACCTCCTTTCTTGGTGGGTTATGGAACGGACGGCACGCAATGCATCAACAAGACGTTCGCCGTCCGTTCCTCTTCATCTACATTAATATTCAATTTTATCCATACATGCTCTGATCGAGACTGTAGTGTCTTGCTACGAAATACACCTTAACATGGGTTGAAGGGCAATCTACAGTACCGGTTCCCACATAGTGAGCAGGTTTGTCCCATTCACCTGATGCCAAAGCATCTATATTTTCAGCACCAAACTCTCCAAACAATCCTTCTTTGAATTGAAAAGAAAAGAAGCCGCAATGGCTGCAATCAAAAAGATCCCGATAAATAAAATTTTCTTTTTCATACTTTCCAAGTTTTCTATGATTAATAATTTTGTTCCTAAGAAGTTGATACAAAGTTACAGGAAAAGAAACCACCCAATAAAAAGCCTGACAAAGTCTGACATTGCGCAAAATACACATTTGTCAGGCTTTGTCAGGCTATACTCTAAAACTCCAATTATCGCTCTATTCTTCGATGGAATGGGGATTTTTAACTGATAACTGCCATTTTCATTCATTATCTTCCAATCAGAAATAGTAATTAAGTCTTTACGAAGTCTTTTTATAATAGTATATACCCTTGCGATGTCCACCGCATCCTCAGACCATAATAGCTCAATAATCTCATTGACAGATAATCTGCGTTTTTCTGCCTCCAAGAAACCCTGTAGCAATTTTGCCGGCATTGAAGTCAGTTTCACACAAGTATCCTTTCGGCTCAACACACCTGACCCTGTATCAAACCGCAAATCATCTTCCAACTGATAAATACGAGCCTGATCCTTTTCGACCATAACGACCGGCACTTTCTTTTCAACTACCACGGTAGCTTTCTTGACGAAGAAATAGCGATAAACCTTTATTATATATTCTTGTATAAAAAACAGTGGCTGAAGAATATCCGCTGTGGCGAAGCGCTCCAGATAAAGTAGACATTTAAACCATTTTCATCCCCACTACCTATCTGCCCCATACTTGGTTCATACCCAGCCCAATGCTATGGACACGGAGCAAATACGGCCATGGCACGTTCGGATTATAAAAAAACGGAGAAAAAGGACAAAAGCAGGGGGCATTTCCGGCAAGGTTAAGATTTGTTATACTTTCTGATATCTGCAAATTTACCTTAAATAAAAACGTTATTTTCGCATCATACACTTAATCTACAATCTGAAATGATAAAAGCTGCCGTAAAACGGTTTATTATTGTGCTGATGCTGGGACTGTCTCCTTGGGCTTTAAAGGCCGTTGATCTTCCTAAGGAAATGAAAATTCTGGCGGACAGTGCGCAAGGTTTATTGGGAAACAGCCGGTTGCCTGCCCTGAATGCCCAATGGATGGAAATAGCCCGGGAACTGAATGATACAACTCAAATGGAGGCGGCTTATGATAATCTGATATCACACTATTATCGTTTGGGAGATATTGACAGCTTAAAAGAGGCGACTTATGAGTATATGGATTGGTGTACGAGGTATAACAAGCCGGATATGCGTTATATGTACTGGCGCCAGTATATTCAGCGTGTAACAGAAAAAGGTATGCAGGAAGAGGCTATTGCCGAAACTGCCCGTTTACATCAAGATGCTGAACAGGCTAAAAGCAAATATGGGTTGGCATGCAGTGAAATGTGTATCGGATATAATCACCGGATATTTGCCAATAATGTGGAAGTTTGTATAGAATACTATAATTATGCGCTGAAGCATTTTGAAGAAGGCAAGTATTATAGAGATGTCTATGTGGTATTGCTCAACATTATCCAGACTTATCTTTCACGTAACGAGTATGTCGAAGGCGAAATATATCTGAATAAGTTGGAGCAACTGGAAACAAAGCTGAGACAGGAAAAGCAGAAAATAGATCCTTCTTTACATTTGCGTTTTAGTGAGTTCCGTGTAATCTGTATGTTGGCAAGTAGAGGGAAAATAGCCGCTGAGCCTTATATCAAAGAAACAGATAATTTTTACCGTCAAAATCCGGAAAGTACGATCCCTGAAGCATGGTTTGCATATAAAATAATGTGTTGTCGTATTTTAGGTGACTTAAAGGGCAATATTGCTTATGTTGATTCTCTAATGGCCTACCAACATTCTTTGGGTATTTGCTATCCTTACAATCATAGGATGAAAGCTGAATTGCAAGCGCAGTTGGGAGATTATCGTAAGGCATATCAAAGTTATACCGAATATGCCCAAGTCAATGATTCTGTACGAAAAGCAGAACAAGATGAACTGTTGAGTAAATATACAGCCAAATTTGAGGTAGACAAGCTGAAGATGGAGAAGTTGGAATTGAGTGCCAAATTGAATAAAGATAAACTGACAATTGCTTTGATAGCCGGAAGTGTGGTATTGATACTATTGTTGGTGATAAGTTATTTGTATATCCGTACTCTTTCGATGAACCGTAAATTGGATGCAGCACATAAGGCGGTGAAAAAGATGAGTAAAGTGAAAAGCTCGTTTATTCAACATATTACTCACGAGATACGTACACCTTTGAATTCTATTGTAGGTTTTTCTACTTTGCTGGCTGAAGACGAGGTGGAGGAGGACGAAAAGAAAGAATATGCCGCTCAGGTAGAGAACAATAATACTTATCTGTTGGGGTTGATAGAGAATATTCTTACTATGGCGGATATGGATTCATTGGTATTGGATAGGTCACGGGAAGAGGTGGATATCAGTATATGTTGTCAAGAATGTGCTACTTTACTTCATCCGGTTCTGAAAGAGGAGGTTATATTAGAATGTATTCCTTCATCGGAGACTTTTACTATTTATACCGTTCGTCCCTGGTTGAAACTTGTGATGATGGCACTACTGGATAATGCTGTGAAGTTTACAAATGAAGGTTATATCCGTGTCTCTTGTAAACAAGATAAAGTTCGCGGGGTGTTGGATATCATTGTAGAAGATACAGGTATCGGCATCAAGCCGGAGAATAAGAAACGTATTTTTGAACGTTTCTATAAGGTGGATACTTTTATTAGAGGTACAGGACTGGGACTTGCCATAGTACAGGAAATTATGGATATGGTTGGTGGACGAGTTTATCTGGATGAGACTTACCGGAAGGGTTGCCGTTTTGTTTTGGAATGGCCAATGAGAGAAGAAACAGAATATAAATTATAAGTATAAAGTTGTAACTGAAAAATGAAAGTAAAATTCCTTTTATGTTTATTCCTCTTGTTGATGATGGCAGGAGGAATTTTTGCACAAGTGCAAATACCATCTGCATATCCTAAACGTGAATTTCGTGCTGCCTGGATTCAGGCAGTGAATGGACAGTTTCGTGGTATACCAACTGAGACCTTGAAACAAACATTGATAAACCAGTTAAATTCTTTACAGGGAGCGGGTATTAATGCCATCATCTTTCAAGTACGTCCTGAGGCGGATGCGCTCTACGCATCCCAATATGAACCATGGAGCCGTTATTTGACTGGTGTGCAAGGTAAGATGCCCGAACCTTTTTGGGATCCGATGCAGTTTATGATTGAAGAATGTCATAAACGGAACATGGAGTTTCATGCCTGGATAAATCCTTACCGGGTAAAAACCTCATTGAAGAATGAACTTGCTCCGACTCATGTTTACAGGGAACATCCCGAATGGTTTGTGACGTATGGTAATCAGATTTATTTTGATCCGGCTTTGCCCGAGAGCCGTAATCATATCTGTAAAGTGATAACTGATATTGTATCCCGTTATGACGTGGATGCTATTCACATGGACGATTATTTCTATCCTTATCCAATCAAAGGGACAGACTTCCCGGATGATGCCAGTTTTGCACGTTTTGGTGGCGGTTTTGCTAATAAAGCAGATTGGCGTCGCAGTAATGTGAATATATTGATCAAGAAGATACACGAAACTATTCGTGGACTGAAACCCTGGGTGAAGTTCGGTATTAGTCCTTTTGGTATTTATCGCAATGAAAAGAATGATCCGTTGGGCAGTAAGACCAACGGTTTGCAGAATTATGATGATCTGTATGCAGATGTGTTACTATGGGCGCGAGAAGGTTGGATTGATTATAATATCCCCCAAATATACTGGCAGATAGGTCATCCGGCTGCCGATTATGAGACTTTGGTAAAGTGGTGGGCCAAGCATTCGGAAAATCGCCCTCTGTTCATCGGGCAGTCTGTGATGAATACGGTACAGAATGCTGATCCGCAAAATCCGTCGATTAACCAGCTTCCCCGTAAGATGGCTCTGCAACGTGCTTATCAGACGATTGGAGGCAGTTGTCAGTGGCCTGCAAGTGCAGTGGTGGAAAATGTAGGTAACTACCGGAGTGCTTTGATTGCAGAGTATCATAAGTATCCGGCTCTTCCTCCTGTTTTTGATTTTATGGATAATGAAGCACCCGACAAGGTACGTAAGATGAAGCCGGTATGGACCGAGGATGGATATATCTTATTCTGGACAGCACCGAAATATGATGACGAAATGAATCGTCCGGTACAGTATGTGGTGTATCGTTTTGCTTCAAAAGAGAAGGTGAATATAGATGATCCGTCGCATATTGTTGCTATCACACGCAATACTTTCTATAAATTACCGTACGATAACGGAAAAACCAAGTATCGCTATGTTGTGACGGCATTAGACCGCTTGCATAATGAATCAAAATCAGTTGGGAAAAAGGTGAAATTATAGATATACACTCTTTATATGTTGGGGTTATACCCTTTGTTCCTTACTGTAATATAGTTAAGGGATAAAGGGTATAACTCTTTTTTAGTAGAGTATAAGTCCTGCAATTCCGCATATGATAATCATTAATATTGGATTGGCCTTGTATTTTTTCGTTCCAATAAAAACAACGAGAAAAATTATTACACTCATGATGAAAGAATAGAGGTCTTCCATAGGAGAATTGAAGTTTTCTGTATTCATCAATACCAATGCGGCAGATGCCAACAAGCCTACTACTGCCGGACGGAGTCCACTGAATACTGCTTCTACAGACGGATGTTTTTGATATCTCAGAAAAAACTTACTGATGGTGAGCATCAGGATGAATGAGGGTAATACTACTGCAAAGGTAGCTACAACAGAACCCCATATACTTCCCGTTGCCGTGAAGCCTACATAGGTAGCGGAATTGATGCCGATGGGACCCGGAGTCATTTGGCTGATAGCTACAATGTCTGTAAATTCCTGTGACGAGAGCCAGCCATAACGAGTGACTACTTCACCTTGTATCATAGAAAGCATGGCGTATCCACCGCCAAAACCGAAAAGGCCGATTTTGAAGAAAGTATAGAATAATTGAAGGAATATCATGATAAGTGATTAATGGTTAGTGATTGGTAATTTATCATTGACGGAACTCTTTATTTCTTGTCTTTCCGATGTTTCCAACGTCCGAAACAGTAACCGCCCGCTCCGGCAGCAATAATGATCCAGATGGGGGAGAAGCCCAGTAACCAAATAAGCAAGGCAGAAATAACAGGTATCCAGATATTATAGCGATTGATCCGGGCTGATTTAGCCATGCTGAATGTGGGGGCGGCAATCAAAGCAACCACCGCTGGACGTATACCTTTGAAAATACGTTCCACATAAACATTGTCCTTGAAGTTATGGAAAAACAGCGCTATGGCAAGGATAATGAGAAAAGAAGGTAATATGGTACCTAAGGCAGTGATAATGCTTCCCCTCAATCCGCGTAGTCGATAACCGATAAAGATGGAAATGTTAACAGCAAGGATACCTGGAGCCGATTGCGATATGGCAAGTAAATCGATAAAATCTTCCTGAGCTATCCACTTACGTTTGGTTACAATTTCATTCTCAATCAGCGGTACCATGGCGTAACCACCTCCAATAGTAAATGCTCCTATTTTGAAAAAAATGGAGAACGCTTCGATATACATATTCATTTTTCTTCTTTTTCCTTTACTTCTTCTGAATCTTGTTTACCATATTGACTCGGACTCATATTGAAATATTTCTTGAATACCTCACGGAAATATTTGGCGTCGTTGAAACCTGTCATTTCCGCAATCTCGGTGACTGTATGCTTTTGCTCTTTCAGCAGTTTGGCGGCATATTTCAAGCGGATAAAACGTATGTAGTCACTTGGTGCCTGGTCTGTTAATGCTTTGAGTTTGGAGTAGAAGCTACTTCGACTCATATTTAGCAATTTGGCAAGCGTATCGACAGTGAAGTCGGAATTATCCATATTATCTTCTACGCTTTTCTTAATGGTTGCGATAAATTTCCATTCCTTATCCGAAGAACAGTTGATGCAATCGCTATGATTTTCATCATCGTCTAATTCCAAATTGGCATATTTACGACGCAAGATGGCGCGATTTACCAAGAGGTTGGCTATAGTGGCACGAAGAATTCCGATATTGAACGGTTTCACAATGTATTCATCTGCACCAATTTGTAATCCTTCGATAATGTTTTTATCTGTATTGAGGGCTGTGAGCAAGATGATAGGAATGTGGGAGGTAGTGATATCGCTCTTTATCACCTTACATAATTCATCACCACACATTTCGGGCATCATGATATCAGAAATAATCAGGTCTGGGAAATATTCTTTCACAATGATGAGCGCATCTTTGCCGTTACTGCATATTTGTATATTATATTCCTCAGAAAGGGAATTACGTAAGTAGTTACGTAATTCATCATTGTCCTCTACGATCAATATTTTCTGACGTTCTTCAGCTTCAAGAGTTTGCTGTTTCATGTTTTCGTAGATGCTACTGTCTGGCTGAGAAATACTGACTGGTACGCCAGCTTCCGAGTAAACCACTTTCTCACCCTTCAATGGAGGGCGCTGTATAGCTTTACGATAATATTTCTCTGCTTTCGGGAACGTAACCTTCATATTGGAACCCTTACCTTCGGTACTGGTAAAACTCAATTTACCTTTGTGTATACTTACGAGTTTACCTACCAAAAGCAATCCGATACCACTACCGGTAATCTTGGAATTGATAGCATTGCTACCTCTGAAATGTATCTTGAACAGTTTCTTTTGTTCAGATGCGGGAATACCGATACCGGTGTCCTTCACTTCAATACACCAGTTGTCCGAACTTTCGCCTGCATAGATATGTACACTTCCACCTTCAGGAGTATATTTCAAGGCATTGGATATAAGATTTTTCAGAATTGAATCCATCTTATCCTTATCCAGCCAAACATTCAGATAACGGAAGTTCGTTTCATAAGTTAGATTAATATGTTTTACATTGGCGTATGAACGGAAGGCATTGACAGTTTCTGTCATATAGGCATTCAATTCATATTCGGATATATAGAGACTGGATGTATATGTATCGGCACGCTCAAAGTTGATTAAGTTTGTTGTCAAACGTAACAGGGCATTTACATTACGTAAGGAAGTATTGATATTATTACGTCCATTGTCGCTCAATGTCTCGCGATCGGCAATTTCTTCCAAAGGAGCTTTGATAAGTGTCAATGGGGTACGGATATCGTGTGCAGTATTGATGAAGAACCGTATTTTCTCATCGGATATTTTTCTTTGTTTACGCATTACAATAACGCGCAAAGTGATACTTGCAATCGCTATGATGATTATGGCGTATAGTAATAAAGCCCATATACTAAGCCAGATGGGTTGTTCAATGATGATAGTCATCGCACGTTCTTCCAGAATAATGCGGCGATCTTCATTGGAGATGGCACGTACACGCAATGTGTATTCGCCGGGGCTCAAATTCGTGAAACGGATAATGTTTTCCTGTCCCGGACGGCTCCATCCGTTGTAAAAACCTTCCAACTTCCAAGAATATAGAATGAGAGAAGGATAATCATAGTTGATAGTCGAAACGTTTAAAGAAAATATATTCTGATTATATTTTAATTGTAAGGTTTTTGTTTCGTCTATATCCACCATTAATGGAGAACCGTTATCTTTAGGATAAACGGTTTGGTAGAATACGCGGAGGTCACTGAAGATCATCTTAAACTTATAATCACGTGGTAATACCATGTTTTTATCAAATTCAATGGCACCGTCCGTGCTGCCAAAGATGATATTTCCATTTTTGCGTAATGTACCCGAAGCTGCACTGAAGTGATCTGATTTTAAACCTTGTTCCTTAGTCCAATTGTGGAAAGTCTTTTCTGTAGGATTGAAACTGGATAAACCGTGTTCCGTGCTTAAGAATATATCTAGTTTCCCATCGGAGAGTATAGTATATATATTATTGGAAATAAGTGCACTGTTATCTTTATGGAAATGTTCAAACTTTTTAGTTTGAGGATTATAAATCAACAATCCCGAATTATTGGTTCCTATATATAATAAACCCTTGGGTGATTGATATAAAGAATATATATAGATCGATTCTACCGGCATTGGGATATATTGATATTTGCCAGTTGATTTTTCTAATAAGTAAAGCCCATTGGCAGTACCTATCCACATGTATTGGTCGTTCTTCTCAATGATTTCCGTAATTCCGTCCAATCCGGGAATATATTCTATTTTCTTATTTACGTAGTCTATCTTTTTGAGATTATAATAGCCTCCCGACCATATATTCCCTTTATTATCTTTGGTAATGGCACGGATATATTTATCCGGACGGATATTTAGATTACTAAATAAAGAAGGTGTAAAAAAGTCTACAGACAAATTCTTTTTATCTATTTCGTAGATACCGGAGCTGTAGCCTCCTACCCAAATGATACCAGGGCTTACCTCGCATAGTGAAATAAATGTATGGTTTTGGTTGTGGTTATCCTTATTGAATACACTGAGGAAGGAATGCCATTGCTTTGTTTTTTCAACGTATAAACTTACTCCATTATTAGTGGCATACCACATGTCACCATCAGTATCTTCCATGACGGCATTTACTTGGTCATTGATAAGCGACTGAGGATTTCCGATAGAATGTTTTATCCATTTATAATCGTTATATCGGTTATTTCGTACAGTAATGCCGATAGGATAGTTGGCCATCCAGATTCGTTGTTCATTATCAACATATATATCATTGATGGTATTGCCGTTCATGGCATTATAACGATTATAATCGGCTATAATATATGGTTCGCATTTATAGGTGTCTACATTCATTTTGTAAACTCCTGCGCCATCGGTGGCGATCAGTATCTCATTATCACCAAAGATACAGATACGGTTGATACTAATATCTTCCAAACCAGATTTCAGCATGACCGTGTGATGAAGGTTCAGGTCATACACGAATATTCCTTTTTGAAACGTTCCAATAAATACTTTATTACTACCTTTATGGAAATAGAGTTCATTGATCTGGAATTGCAATGTATCAAGTTTGTCACAAGGACTGAGTGACAGAATATTATTCTTCAACTCTGCATAATGTATGCCGACATCTGTTCCAATAAAATAGTGTAAACTGTCTATCTGTACAATCTTTGTTATGTTTTCTTCAATAGCGTTTCGAATTACAATGGACTTGTCTGTTTTGCTATCATATAAGTATATGGCTTTATCATTGCATAACCATACGATATCGTTATTGTCGATATAACCGAAAGTGACAGGAGTATGACGGTTTTTGGATTCACTGTCGGGTAACTTATATACCAGTTGGAAGCGATCATGCTTATTCTCATAACGAAACACGCGGCCTTTCTTGCCGATTTGCCATAATCTGTCTTGGGTATCTACATAGAGCCAATTTAAGTTCATCATGGAGTTGACTTCTTCTTCGCCATCCATTAACTTGTACTGTTTGAAGTCTTTACCATTATAGCGATCGATCCCATCGTGTGTCAGAAACCACATGTAACCTTTGGGCCCCTTTTGAATTGCGTATACCCGTCTATTACTTAGTCCATCTTCTACACCAATATATTTATATGTCTGAGCGGTGCAAAAAAGTGAAGACAAAAGGTACACAAGAAAAATGAAAAACTTTCTCATAAATAACCTATTTAGGGTTTGAATATGATGATAAATTCTGGGGGGACTAAAAATTAACACAAAAGTAGTGAATTTGTTTATGATATGCAAAAAAAAATGGAGAATACGCAAGGAATAATAAGCAAAAACAGACGCGGATTATAGAAAAATCCGCGTCTGTAAGTTTCTGTGGAAAGTGATATAAAATGTTTTTATTTTTTCTTGTTTTCTACCCATTTACGTGCATTGACGAAGGCTTCTATCCACGGGGTAATCTGATCGGAATTTATACGATCTGCAGGATAATAAGCATTCTGCCACGGGAAGATGGCACGTTCCAAGTGAGGCATCATTGCCAAGTGGCGTCCGTCGGCACTTGCTAAACCGGCTATTGAATAATCTGAACCATTGGGGTTGGCTGGATATTCGTCATAAGTGTATTTTAGTACAACGTTATACTTATCTTCATCGTAAGGCAGTGAGAACTTACCTTCTCCATGAGCTACCCAAATACCCAATTTACTACCACTCAATGAACCAAACATTACACTACGGTTGGTAGGAACAGTAACGCTGAGGAAACGGGACTCAAACTTGTGGGAGTCGTTATGCAACATCTTGCCTTGTTTCTTTAGTTCAGGATTAATAAGATTGAGTTCCATCATCAATTGGCAACCATTGCAGACACCTAATGAAAGGGTATCTTCGCGGGCATAGTACTTATCAAGGGCTTCTTTAGCCTTCGGGTTGAATAGGAACGCGCCTGCCCATCCTTTGGCAGAACCGAGAACATCGGAATTGGAGAAACCACCACAATAAACAATCATATTTACGTCTTCCAATGTTTCACGTCCGCTGATAAGATCAGTCATGGTCACGTCTTTTACGTCGAAACCGGCAAGATAGAGTGAGTAAGCCATTTCACGCTCGCCGTTGGTGCCTTTCTCACGGATAATGGCCGCACGGATACCGGTTGTATTGCGACGGTTCGGATCAATTTCATACTGAGAGAATTTACCTTTGAATTGAGGCATAAAGGTTAAATCCATTGGTTGCATTTTATAGTTCTCGAAACGTTTTTTGGCACAACCGTTCATGGATTGCTTACGGTCGAGCAGATAAGAAGATGAGTACCACACGTCACGCATATAGTCTATACCAAATTGGTAGGTAGCGCCATTCTTGGAAACAAGGATATGGCGTTCATCTGTCGGCTTACCGAGTTTTACGTAACCTATACCGGCGTTTTCCAGTATTTGTTTTACTTCTTCTTTATGTTTGTCGCTTACTTGGATAACGATACCCGGGTTCTCTGCAAATAGAATTTTGATGAGGTCTTCTTCCTTTATTTTATCCAGATTGATTTCCATACCGCCTTCTACATTGGAGAAGCACATTTCCAGTAAAGTGGTGATAAGGCCACCGGCTGAGATATCGTGTCCGGCAAGAATTAAGCCTTTGTTCACTAATTCTTGTACAGCAAGGAAAGCATCGCGGAAGTACTCGGCGTCTTGTACGCAAGGCACTTCGTCACCTACTTTACCCAAGGATTGTGCAAACGCAGAACCACCAAGTTTCAGCTTGTCGAAACTGAAATCAATATGATAAATAGTAGTCTTCTCATTGTTGACGAGAACAGGAGAAACGACTTTTTTTACATCGGAGACTTCACCGCCTGCAGAAACAATCACTGTACCTGGAGCAATGACTTTACTTCCGTCGGGGTATTTCTGGGTCATGGAGAGAGAGTCTTTACCTGTCGGTACATTGATTTGTAGGGCACAGCAGAAATCGCTCAATGCCTTTACTGCAGTATAAAGACGTGCATCTTCGCCTTCCTGTGAACGGCAAGGCCACATCCAGTTGGCCGAGAGTGATACGCTGTCCAAACCTTCGGCAAGAGGAGCCCAAACAAGATTGGTCAATGCCTCACTGACGGAGAGTACTGAGCCGGCAGCCGGATCGGCAAGTGCTGCTTGGGGAGCATGGCCGAGAGAAGTTGCAATACCTTTCTCGCCACGGAAATCCAAAGCAACTACACCACAGTCGCTCAACGGTAACTGAAGTTCACCCAGACATTGCTGACGGGCAATTTTACCTGTTACGGAACGGTCTACCTTATTGGTCAACCAGTCTTTACAAGCAACAGCTTCCAACTGAAGTACGTTTGTGAGATATTCATGTAACTGTGGAAGCTCATATTTCGGCATTTCGTAATGGCGCTCCACAGTCTTGTCTACCATATAAGTTTTAGGAGAGGAACCGAACATTTGTTCTACGGCAAGATCGAACGGGCGGATACCGTCAGCTTGTTGGAAAGCAAAGCGATGATCTCCGGTTGTTTCACCGACTATGTACATTGGAGCGCGTTCGCGTTCGGCTATTTTGCGTACGTGGTCAATTGCTTCTTCCTGGATGAGTAAGCCCATACGTTCCTGACTTTCATTGGCGATGATTTCTTTGGCTGACAATGTCTTGTCACCGATAGGCAATTTATTCATGTCAATTAAGCCGCCACATTCTTCTACCAACTCGGACAAACAGTTGACGTGTCCGGCAGAACCATGGTCATGGATGGAAACAACCGGATTGTTTTCTTCTTCACAGAGGGCACGCACTACATTGTAGGCACGTTTCTGCATTTCTGCATTAGCACGCTGTACGGCATTTAATTCGATGCCGCTGCTGTAGCGTCCGGTATCTACTGACGATACAGAGCCACCACCCAAACCGATTCGATAATTATCACCACCGATTACAACTACTTTGTTTCCGGCTTCAGGAGCACCTTTCAGGCAGTCACGTTGTGTACCGTAACCTACACCGCCGGCAAGCATGATGACTTTATCGTACCCATAAACTTCGTTTTTTTCTTTGTGCTCAAAAGTAAGTACGGAACCGCAAATCAATGGCTGACCAAATTTGTTACCAAAGTCGCTGGCACCGTTGGAAGCTTTGATTAAAATTTGTTCCGGCGTTTGATATAACCATTGACGTACAGGTAAGATATTCTCCCATTCACGATCTTCGTCCGTACGGGGATATGAAGTCATATAAACAGCAGTTCCTGCAATTGGCCAGGAACCTTTACCGCCACCCATACGGTCGCGGATCTCTCCACCCGTACCGGTTGATGCGCCGTTGAACGGTTCTACAGTTGTTGGGAAATTATGTGTTTCAGCTTTTAGTGAGATGACACTTTTGATATCTTTCACCTGAAAATAATCAGGTTTTGAATGGTCTGCCGGGGCAAACTGTTCGATAATCGGACCTTCGGCAAAAGCTACATTATCTTTATAAGCGGAAATTATCTTATTGGGATTTTCTTGAGTGGTTTTCTTAATCATTTGAAAAAGAGAAGACTCTTGTTCTACTCCATCAATGATAAAAGTACCGCCGAAGATTTTATGACGACAGTGCTCTGAGTTGATTTGTGCGAAACCAAACACTTCGGAATCGGTCAGAGGGCGCCCAAGGTCTTTCTCTACTTTCTTAAGATAGTCCATTTCTTCTTTAGAAAGTGCAAGACCTTCTTTTTCATTGTATGCTTCCAGATCCTCAATGTGAACAATAGGTTCAGGCTGACGATTGGTTGTGAATACATTCTGATCCAACCCTTTATACATACGTTGCAACATCGGGTCATACTCTGCGTTTTCATCTTTTACAGGGAAGTACTCTTCAATGCGGGTGATACTTTCCAAACCCATGTTTTGGGTGATTTCCACGGCATTTGTACTCCAAGGAGTAATCATTTCACGGCGCGGGCCTACGAAATGTCCTTTCAGGTTGTCTTCACTTTCGGGGGTGGCTTCTCCAAAAAGCCAGCAGAGTTTGTCGCTGTCTGCTTGTGGGAGTTCGTGGTCACATTCTACGGCAATCACGCTCTTGGATGGGGTTCTGAAAAAAAGAATCATAGTTATATTTACGATTTTACGATTTTACGATTTTACGATTGAAGTTACTAAAAAATAGTTTCTTCATCTTTTCTTCCTGAGTGCAAAGATAGGGAAATCGAATGAATTATAATCAAGTTTACTTGAATTTGTCTGGTCGATAAAAACTTCAACCCTGAAGGATACCCTTTTTTCCTTACCTTTTATCCATTAGGAGACTAAAATATATTTGATGTTTTTGTAATGTAATTCTCTTAATATATCTAAACATATAAATATCAGGTCTGAAAAGGGATATTCTTTACTTTTAAGATCCTTTTCCGTCGAAAAAACGTTAACTCTATTCGTTCGTCTCATAAAAAAGTCCGATATTTGCAGGCATGATTCAGATAGAGACCATATTTGACATATTATGGAAAGGATTCATAATCGGTGTTATTGTGTCCGCACCATTGGGGCCTGTAGGGGTATTGTGCATCCAGCGTACTTTGAATAAAGGACGTTGGTATGGTTTTGTAACCGGTATAGGAGCTTCTTTGAGTGATATTGCATATGCTTTGTTGACGGGCTACGGGATGAGTTTCGTTTTTGATTATGTTAACAAGAATATTTTTTACCTGCAACTTTTCGGAAGTATCTTGTTATTGGTATTTGGTATTTATACGTTTCGCAGCAATCCTGTACAATCTATTCGTCCGGTTTCTACCAACAAAGGATCTTATTTTCATAACTTCATCACTGCTTTTGCCGTTACACTCTCCAATCCACTGATTATCTTTCTGTTTGTCGGCCTTTTTGCTCGTTTTGCTTTTGTAAGTGAGGGAGTATTGGTATTTGAGGCTGTTACGGGATATTTTGCCATTGCTTTAGGCGCTTTAGCATGGTGGTTCGGTATTACTTATTTTGTAAATAAAGTTCGTACGCAATTTAATTTGCGTGGTATTTGGATATTGAACCGTATCATCGGAAGTATTGTCATGGTGGTGTCTGTGCTTGGGTTGGTGTTTACTTTGATGGGAGAATCTTTGTATTAGTTGATAAACGATAGTTGATAATTGATAATTTCCCGATGAAGATTGCAAAACAACTGAAAGAAAAGAATATTGCCGAATACCTTATATATATGTGGCAAGTAGAAGACTTGCTTCGTGCCAATAAGTGCGATATTGATGAAATACGTCATAATATCATTTCCCATTACGCAGAAGAAGAACGTGCTGCGTTAGAAGAATGGTATGCCAATCTGGTTGAGATGATGCGTACGGAAGGAGTGAAGGAAAAAGGACATCTGCAAATCAACCGTAATGTGATACAGAGTCTGACAGAATTGCACGCTGTTTTACTGGCTTCCACCCAATATCCGTTTTATAACGCCGCTTATTTCAAAGCATTGCCTTTTATTGTAGAATTGCGCCGGAAAAACGGAAAAGAGGATGAACCGGAGTTGGAGACTTGTTTCGAGGCCCTCTATGGTATATTATTACTGCGTTTGCAGAAAAAAGAAATCAGTCAGGGGACTGCCAAAGCTATGGAAGCAATCAGCAGTTTCGTTTCACTGCTGGCCAATTACTACGATAAGGAAAAGCGTGGCGAATTGGAGCTGGATTAAGGGAGAATTGTTCATCGTAACATTAATATTTATAAGTGTAACTCTTTAAATGAATATTTTAATAACCGGTGCCAACGGTCAACTTGGCAATGAAATGCAGGTATTGTCGCAAGAAAATCCTCAACATTCCTATTTCTTTACCGACGTGCAGGAACTGGATATTTGTGACGAACAGGCGGTGTGTGCGTTTGTAGTAAATAATCAGATAAATGTTATTGTGAATTGTGCTGCCTATACAGCAGTCGATAAGGCGGAAGACAACGCTGAACTTTGTGATAAACTGAACCATGTCGCTCCGGGATATCTGGCCGCCGCCGCTGAGGCTTGCGGCGCTGCATTGATTCAAGTTTCCACGGATTATGTTTTTGACGGTACGGGACATATTCCTTATACGGAAGAAGTTGCCCCTTGTCCCAATTCCGTATACGGCTCCACAAAGTTGGCAGGAGAACAAGTTGTATTGAAGAATTGTAGCCGTGCCATGATTATCCGTACAGCATGGTTATATTCCATTTACGGAAATAATTTCGTGAAGACCATGATCCGTCTGGGACGCGAGCGTGAAACTTTGGGTGTTGTCTTTGATCAGATAGGAACGCCGACATACGCCAATGACTTGGCACGTGCCATTTTTGCAGCTATCAATCAAGGTATCATTCCTGGCATCTATCATTTCAGTGATGAAGGTGTTTGTTCCTGGTATGATTTTACTTTGGCGATACACCGTCTGGCAAGTATTACAACCTGTAAGGTAAGTCCATTGCACACGGATGAATTTCCGGCTAAAGCACCACGTCCGCATTACTCTGTATTGGATAAAACAAAGATAAAGAAGACATTCGGTATTGAAATTCCTCATTGGGAAACAAGCTTGGCTGCCTGCATTAAGAATTTGGAAAAGTGATTATTACTGACTAATTGATATATGGCCAATAACAACGAAATAGAAAGAAGACGGACATTTGCGATTATCGCGCATCCGGATGCCGGTAAAACGTCATTGACTGAGAAGCTATTGCTTTTCGGTGGACAGATACAAGTAGCCGGAGCTGTAAAAAGCAATAAAATAAAGAAAACGGCGACATCCGACTGGATGGATATTGAAAAACAACGTGGTATTTCTGTTACCACTTCCGTGATGGAGTTTGACTATCGGGATTATAAAATCAATATCCTCGATACTCCGGGTCACCAGGATTTTGCTGAGGACACTTATCGTACGCTGACTGCTGTAGACAGTGTCATCATTGTAGTGGACGGTGCGAAAGGTGTGGAAACCCAGACCCGTAAATTGATGGAAGTTTGCCGTATGCGTAATACGCCGGTGATCATCTTCGTCAACAAGATGGACCGTGAAGCGAAAGACCCGTTCGATTTGCTTGACGAATTGGAGGAAGAACTCTCTATCCATGTGCGTCCCTTGACGTGGCCCATCGAAAGCGGTGTCCGTTTCAAGGGAGTATACAATATCTATGAACATAATCTGAACCTCTACCAACCCTCCAAGCAAGTTGTCACGGAAAAGGTAGAAGTAGATATCCATACCGAAGAACTGGATAAACATATCGGTTCATCGCTGGCCGACAAACTTCGCGGCGAGCTGGAACTGATAGATGGAGTTTATCCCGAATTCAATAATGAAGAATACCTGAAAGGCGAGCTTGCCCCGGTTTTCTTTGGCTCTGCATTGAACAATTTTGGTGTGCAAGAGTTGCTGGACTGTTTTGTGGAGATTGCCCCGAGTCCCCGTCCCGTAAAAGCGGAAGAGCGTGAAGTGGCGCCGGAAGAACCTAAATTTACCGGTTTTATTTTCAAGATTACAGCCAATATCGATCCGAACCACCGTTCCTGTATCGCTTTCTGTAAGATATGTTCCGGCAAATTTACACGGAATGCTCCTTACTTGCATGTGCGTCACGGAAAAACGTTGCGTTTTTCTTCACCTACCCAGTTCATGGCGCAACGCAAGACTACCATTGATGAAGCTTGGGCGGGAGATATTATCGGTTTGCCGGATAATGGTACCTTTAAGATCGGTGATACGTTGACTGAGGGCGAAATGCTTCATTTCCGTGGATTGCCAAGCTTCTCTCCCGAGATGTTCAAATACATCGAAAATGCCGATCCGATGAAGCAGAAACAGCTTGCCAAAGGTATCGACCAGTTGATGGACGAAGGTGTGGCACAGTTGTTTGTCAACCAGTTCAACGGTCGCAAGATTATTGGTACTGTAGGCCAGTTGCAGTTCGAAGTCATCCAATACCGTTTGGAAAATGAATACAGCGCCAAATGCCGTTGGGAGCCGTTGAGCCTGTATAAAGCCTGTTGGATTGAAAGTGATGACCCTGAAGAACTGGAGGCTTTCAAAAAACGTAAATACCAGTATATGGCGAAAGACCGTGAAGGCAGGGATGTGTTCCTGGCTGATAGCGGTTATGTACTACAAATGGCGCAGATGGACTTCAAGAATATAAAGTTCCACTTCACCAGCGAGTTTTGAGCTATATGATTTTGGCTGACTCACGACTATGAATAATACAGGTCGAAGAGAAATATAACTGAAGAGGTACAAAGTAATGAAAAACTTTGTACCTCTTTATTTATTGTGGGAAGAAAGTGTTACCTTTGTTTCTGTAACTTTGCCGTTCCTCTCTACCTTATTATTATAAACACAAAATTTCAAAATGAAATACATCTCTCTTTTTCTCTTACTTACCCTCCTTTGGGGACTGACAGCCTGCTCGAAACCTTCCGGTAAGACGTTGATGAACTACGAACAGTCCCTTGTCCGTGCCGACTCGCTGGTACAGACGGGTATTGTTGACAGTGCCCAAGCCGTCCGCCTGATTTCCGACTTGCACCGTGAATACAATCAGATAAAGAAACTTTCCGATGGCAGGCATGTGCGGTTGAAACCGGTCAGTGGTTACGAACGTTTCTTCTGGGGAGTGTTTTCTATAATCATGTTCAGTATCTCCGGTGCTATGTTGTTCAGCCTTGTCCGGTTCAAGAAAGAGCGCCGTCACCGCAACTACCTTATCACCCTGAGCGAGAATGAACAGCGTCTGCGCAACAACGAACGCGAACGTGAGGAACTGGAAGAGTGCTTGAAGGAGATGTCGCTGACCGACGAAGAGCGCGAAGAAGTGCATGGCTCGCTGACAAACCTCATGGAACATGGCAGTCGTCTGGATAAAGAAAACGAGTCACTCCGCACCCGTCTCAAGGAGTATGAAGACAACCCCGTGCCTCGCGAACTGGAACTGTTGAGGAAAGAGGGCGAGCGTGTCCGTATGCTCGACGGGCAGGTACAGGCGCTCGCTTCCGCCATGATAGACGCAGACGAGGTGATGAAGCAGTTGCGTACACAGCCCAAATACCTTGCGGACAGCCAGTGGGAGTATTTGCAGAAGCTTACTGACAGAGTGTACAAGGGCGCTTCCAAACGCCTTGTCTTGCGTTTTCCCCAGCTTACGCCTGCCGACAGCCAGCTTTGCATGCTTATCCGCCTGCACTTCAGCAATGCGCAGATTGCCACGCTCACTGCCGTGTCTCCCGCTTCCGTGTCCCAGCAGAAGTTCCGCCTGAAGAAACGGATGATGCAGGTGGATGGCAGGTTGTTTGCCGATGGAGAGACGCTGGATACAGTAGTGTGTCATGTCTGAAATTTCGGATTGCAAGACAACAGCAACAAGGGTATGAAACTATTAGGTGGGCATTAAGATAAATTAAGCCCGTAATTTTTTTACGGAAATCCTTTTCCGTATCTTTGTCTTCTGAAAGTTAAGTCAATAGAAGTATGTTAGTAAAATTCGCTGTTACCAACTATCGTGGATTTGCAGACCGCATCGAGTGGGATTTGTCAAATCCGGCAAATTATGAGTTCAATAAAAATGCTATCAAAGACGGTATCATAAAAAATGGTATAGTATATGGTCCGAACGGGTCGGGTAAAACAAACTTCAGTTTGGCCTTATTCGATATTGAGAACCATTTGTCTCCCAAATGGAAAAAGATAGATTATTATGTGAACTTCATTTATGCCGGAAAGAAAGAGGGAACAGTCGAGTTTGAATATACATTTAGATTTGGGAACGAGACAATTCTCTATACCTATTCCAAAGGTGCAGGCGGTATATTAGCGTCCGAATCGCTTCGAGTGGACGATAATTTGGTTTTTGAACGGAAGAATGGTTCTTTTTGTATAGACAAGCAACAGTTTCCTATGGAAGAAACCATAGAGAATAACCTCGGAAGCAATGCAAATAACGTGTCGATAGTCAATTTCTTATTGACTTCTTATCCCTTAAGCAAAGAGCATTATCTGATAAAACTCAGCAAGTTTGTTAACTCTATGCTTTGGTTCAGAAATCTCGATATAAGGGAGTTTATCGGGCTTGAAACAAGCGTAACGAATCTTGATGAGTTTATCATTGCAAATGGGCTACTCAAAGAATTTTCAAATTTCCTGCAGAGTGTCAGCGGGCAGAATTTTCAACTTACTGTGCATTCCTCTACTGATAAGCAGATTCTTTGTGATATAGACGGTTCTGAGATTCCCTTTAACTTGGTTGCATCTACGGGAACCAGATCACTGCAATTACTTTATTTTTGGATGAAACGAATGAGTGAAGCGTCATTTGTCTTTATTGACGAATTTGATGCGTTCTATCATTTCCGTTTAGCCTTTGAAGTGTGCAAAATGCTGTTCAATATGGATTGTCAGATATTTACGTCTTCGCATAATACATATTTGATGACAAATGATTTGCTGCGTCCGGACTGTAATTTCATCTTGAATGAAAATAAGATTAAGCCTTTGTGTGACTGTACAGATAAAGAGTTGAGATTCGGACACAATATTGAGAAACTTTTTCGGGGTAACACTTTTAAAGTATGATTCTATTTATTTTTGAAGGCAAGAAATGTGAACCTCGTCTTTTTGAGACTTTGAAACATTTGTTTTTCACCAAAGAGGTGGAGCCTTTTGTTTGTACTTACAATAGCAATATCTATTCTTTGTATTCAAAGTTGAAGGGGTATGACGTCTTTGAAAATGTTACAGCAAGCGGAAATACGGTAACTATACTTAATGATATATTGCAAAAGAACGGGGATGATACTCTTGCTGGCATTCTGGAAGTAGATGTTTCTGAAATATTCTTGTTTTTTGATTATGATTTTCAAGAATCCCGATTGACATTGGAAGAGAATAACCGGCATATTGGTGAAATGCTGGAGTATTTTGACGATGAAACCGGAAATGGGAAATTGTATATCAATTATCCGATGGTGGAGTCTGTGTTCTATACCAAGCAACTGCCGGATAAGGATTATCTGAGTTATGACATTACTCGTGAGAAATGTTATAATTTTAAAGCCTTGGCTCGTGATTTTTCTTTTTATAATTCTTTTGAGCATCTGCTTGTATCAGGTAATAAAAATGAGAAAGAGGAAAAGAAGTTGCTGAAACAACAGGTTGCTAAAGAGAATTGGTTGCATTTGACCGATATGAATGTTCGGAAGGCAAACTTCATTTGTGTAGGTGTTGATGCTATACCAGTTTTAAAAGAAAATCTCGCTCAGAGCAACATATATGAAAATCAACTGGCTAAGTATGTAAATACAGAAAATTGCAGAGTAGCTGTCTTGAACTCATTTCCGATATTTTTATATGATTATTTTAGAGATATAGCCAACCTGTGTTGATTTATTAGGACAAAAAGTCGCTGATTTCCCCTATTCTCAATTCTGTTTTGCTACTAATATAACCTCGGTCTTATACTGAACCCTATTCAGTCGTATACTGAATGCCATTCAGTCGTATATTGAATCCTATTCAGTCGTATACTGAATTACCCCCACTTCAGAAGGCGTTCCGGGAGGGGATGGACTGTGGCAGATTGATGGCTTGAAGCGGATGGTTTTGGATTTTGAAATGTTGTTACAAAATGAGAAGTGGGTAGATTTGTAATTTTAGAAAATATTGCTATTCATAGTTTTCTTTCTCTTTTGTATTTACGTTTAATAGAAGAATATCAGATGATGATTTTGAAAGCCTTGCAAAACTAGCTGTTATTTGTTATATTATAGTACCTTAGCCACTTTGATAGATTGACTTATCAGGTGCAGGCAGAGGTTGGTGGAAAACTTACTGGGCTAACAGGAAAACTACAGAATAATTATAAATCAAGAAAAAATGGTTGGTGGGAGAGATTCAAAAACAGTCTGTTTGCTGATGACCAATTTACGTAAACAGATAGCAGAGGCTAATGGCATAGAATATGTACAGACAGAATGTACTCATGTGGGATCTTGCAGTGGCACTTGCCCGGCATGTGAACAGGAATTGCAGGATCTTGAACGGAAATTGAATGAGAAAGAAAGTAGAGGAGAGCATGTAATAATAGATTGTGTATCTCTTTTTAATGAGGAATTGCTATCTTTCAGAAATAAAAATATTGAAGCGATGAATACAGAAGATATTTTGTTGGGAGCCATTGCCGGAGACATAATAGGCTCTGTCTATGAATTCTCGCCGGTAAAAGAGTGGAATTTCCCATTGTTTACCGAAGCATCGAAGTTTACCGATGACACCGTTATGACAGTTGCCAATGCAGATTGGTTGTTGACGGGAGATAGTCTTTTAGGTATCATGCAGGATTATGGAAACCGTTATCCATTAGCAGGATATGGTAGTAGTTTTATCCGTTGGCTATGGGCTGATGATCCGCAGCCTTATAATAGTTGGGGAAACGGCTCGGCCATGCGTGTCAGTCCTGTGGGATGGTTTTTTGATACACTGGAGGAAACATTGGTTGCGGCAAAGCGGAGCGCGGAAGTAACGCACAATCACTCTGAAGGGATAAAAGGAGCGCAGGCTACGGCGGCTTGTGTCTTTTTGGCACGTACGGGCAAATCCAAGCAGGAGATAAAGAAGTATGTAGAGGAGATGTTTGGTTATAATCTTAGTCGTACTTGTAATGAGATAAGGCCTACTTATAGTTATGATATTTCTTGTCAAGGTACGGTGCCGGAATCTATCATTGCTTTTTTGGAAAGCACGGACTATGAAAGTGCTATTCGGCTGACTGTATCTTTAAGAGGAGATGCGGATACGATGGGGGCTATTACGGGTGGCATTGCGGAAGCCTATTATGGTGGTGTACCTGACTTTATAAAGGAGGAAGTTATCAAAAGATTACCTGATGAGTTTGTGACGGTAATGAGAAAATTCTCGATTGCAAAATTAAAATGTAAATGATATCATAACAACCACCTTGTAGAGCCAGAAGATATAGGTGTATTCATTATCAGATATTTATGGATAGTGTTTGTAGAGATTACTACCTTGTTCTTCTTATTCCTGCTTTATATTTTCCTTCTCCTTGTAGAGACGGTGTTTTTGTAATCTTTTGTTTTTAAGTGATTTATGTAAATCGGCTGTAGATGCCATTTTCTTGTTTTCCCTTGTACCTTGCCCTAACTTTGCAACATCGAATTTGAGAAAAGCAGACGGCTGAACCGTTGAGGCCTCACGATGAAGACTTCTGTTTCTCGGGTGAGACAAGAGAAACCGGATATACATTATTAATTAATCATTTAAAACATTACGATTATGGCATTTTTTAGAAGAATTCAGAAGAAAGTAAACGATTTGTGGTACCCTCAATCAGTAACCTGGGGCAAGGCGGTTACTACCCGTGAAGTGGCAGATGAACTGTCCGTTCTCTCTACCGTGACCCGTGGTGACACGTATGCGGTAATGGAGAACTTGGGACGTGTATTGAGTAATTTCATGGGGCAGGGACGTACTGTGAAGATAGACGGCATAGGTACCTTCTATTATACGGCTACTTCTGCCAAAAGAGGGGTGCCGACGGCTGAGGAGGTAAGCGCTTCGCTGATTAACGGGGTACGTGTCCGTTTCTTGCCCGAAGTGGAGCGTAACAGTGGCCGCCAGGTGACTACCCGCAGCATGGTGAATACAAAGATTGTTTGGGAAGAGTGGGGCAAGTTGTCTGTTTCTTCCGGTGACTCTTCCACCGGCGGCAATCCGGGTGAGGGCGGTAACGATGAAGACCAGAACGAGAATCCGTTGGGATAGGGAGGTTCCGCCGTTAGCTCAGCTTTTTAGTTGACAGGACCTGAGGGGACGAGTTGACGAGGGGGAAGTATTCTCCTTGTCAACTCGTCCCCTTGTTCTTTCTTCCCGGACTCCTATTTTAGCAAATTTTATTATTATATTTCTGCATTTTCTCATCAATTATCGCTAATTTCGGACGTTTTTATCTAAAAATGGCTGAATAACTAATAAATTATAATATGGAAAACTTGAATACGGCACTTTTGCTGATGGTTGTGGGTATGGCTACGGTCTTTGCTATCCTGTTGATTGTTATCTATATGGGAAAAGGTCTTATTGCGCTTGTGAATAAATATGTCCCTGAAGAAGTGGTGCCTGCCAAAGCTGTGGGGAATGCTCCTGCACCTATTCCCGGAAATATCCTGGCTGCTATCAGTGCGGCTGTAACAGTGGTTACACAAGGTAAAGGTAAGGTGGCGAAGGTAGAAAAAATTAAATAGTAAAATTAATCTTATATAAAAAATACACTGAAAAATAGTATGAAAAGAGAAATTAAATTCAGCTTGGTGTTCAGGGATATGTGGCAGAGTGCCGGAAAATATGTTCCTCGTGTAGACCAGCTGGTGAAGGTTGCTCCCGCTATTATTGAGATGGGCTGTTTTGCCCGTGTAGAAACCAATGGCGGAGGTTTTGAACAGGTAAATTTATTGTTTGGGGAAAATCCTAATAAAGCCGTACGCGAATGGACGAAACCATTCCATGAAGCAGGTATTCAGACTCATATGTTGGATCGTGCACTGAACGGGCTTCGTATGAGCCCTGTACCGGCCGACGTGCGTAAACTTTTTTATAAAGTAAAGAAAGCGCAGGGTACGGATATCACTCGTACTTTCTGCGGATTGAATGATACCCGTAATATTATTCCTTCTATCGGCTATGCACATGATGCGGGAATGATTTCCCAATGTTCGCTGTGTATCACTTTCTCTCCGGTGCACACGGTGGAATATTATGTGAACATGGCTAAGGAACTCATTGAGGCGGGTGCAGATGAGATTTGTATTAAGGATATGGCCGGCATCGGGCGTCCGGTATCTTTGGGTAAGATTGTAGCAGGTATCAAGAAGATAAAAGATATTCCTGTCCAGTATCATAGCCATGCGGGCCCCGGTTTTAATATGGCAAGTATCCTTGAGGTTTGTGAGGCAGGTTGCGATTATATAGACGTGGGTATGGAGCCGCTTTCATGGGGTACGGGACATGCTGACTTGCTCAGTGTACAGGCTATGTTGAAAGACGCCGGTTTCCAGGTGCCTGAAATCAATATGGAAGCCTATATGAAAGTCCGTGCTCTTATTCAGGAGTTTATGGATGACTTCCTCGGACTTTACATCAGCCCGAGAAATCGCTTGATGAATTCCCTGTTGATAGGTCCGGGACTTCCGGGTGGTATGATGGGTAGCCTGATGGCTGACTTGGAGTCCAATCTGGAATCTATCAATAAGTATAAGGCAAAACGTAATTTGCCGTTTATGACGCAAGACCAGTTGCTTATCAAGTTGTTCAACGAAGTGGCATACGTTTGGCCCCGTGTGGGTTATCCACCGTTGGTGACCCCGTTCAGCCAGTATGTTAAGAACCTTTCCATGATGAATGTCATCGCTATGGAGAAAGGTAAGGAACGTTGGGGGATGATTGCCGATGACATCTGGGATATGTTGCTGGGCAAGGCAGGTAAGTTGCCGGGTACGTTGGCTCCCGAACTGATAGAAAAGGCTGAACGTGAAGGACGTAAATTCTTCACCGGAAATCCGCAGGACAACTATCCTGACGCGTTGGACAAGTACCGCAAGATGATGAAAGAGAATAAATGGGAACTTGGCGAGGACGAAGAGGAACTCTTTGAATATGCCATGCATCCGGCACAATATGAGGCATATAAAAGCGGTAAGGCGAAAGAAGATTTCTTGGCTGATGTTGAAAAACGCCGTGCAGAACGGGATAAATCTCCGTTGGATGATGCCAAACCTAAAACTCTCACGGTGCAGGTGGACGGACAGGCTTATCGCGTAACGGTGGCCTATGGTGACATTGATCTTCCGGCTTCCGCTACTGAAAAGGTTACTGCTCCCGTAGGTGAAGGGCAAGATGTGCCGGCTCCGCTGGAAGGTAAGTTCTTCCTTACCAAGAATGCGCAGGAAACTCCTCTGAAAGTGGGGGATAAGGTAGAGAAGGGCGATCTCCTTTGCTATATTGAAGCCATGAAGACGTACAATGCCATCCGTGCCGACTTTGCCGGAACGGTGACTGCCATTTGCGTTAATCCGGGTGACTCTGTTTCTGAAGATGATGTATTAATGAAGATTGGATAATGGAAGATATATTTGCAAAACTCTATGATATGACGGCTTTCAGCAATATTATTGCCGATCCGTCATTCCTCGTGATGTATGCCATTGCTTTCATTCTGCTTTATCTGGGAATTAAGAAACACTACGAACCGTTGTTGTTGGTGCCTATCGCTTTCGGTGTACTCATAGCCAACTTTCCCGGCGGTGATATGGGGGTAATTCAGGCGGATGAAAATGGAATGGTTATGGTAAACGGGGTGTTGAAGAATATCTGGGAAATGCCGTTGCATGAGATTGCACACGACTTGGGATTGATGAACTTCATCTATTATATGTTGATCAAGACCGGATTTTTGCCTCCCATTATCTTTATGGGAGTAGGTGCGTTGACAGACTTTGGACCGATGCTTCGTAATCTGCGTCTCTCTATATTCGGTGCGGCAGCGCAACTTGGTATTTTTACAGTATTGCTTTGTGCCGTGATGATAGGTTTTACTCCACAGGAAGCAGGTGCGCTGGGTATTATCGGTGGTGCCGATGGTCCGACGGCTATCTTTACTACGATTAAGCTGGCTCCTCATTTGTTGGGACCGATCGCTATTGCCGCTTATTCTTATATGGCTTTGGTGCCGGTGATTATTCCGTTGGTAGTAAAACTGTTCTGCTCCAAAAAGGAACTGATGATTAATATGAAAGAACAGGAGAAACTTTATCCTTCGAAGACGGAAATCAAGAACCTGCGGGTGTTGAAGATTATTTTCCCGATTGCAGTTACTACGATTGTAGCTCTTTTTGTGCCTACTGCGGTACCTTTGATCGGTATGTTGATGTTTGGCAATTTGATTAAGGAGATCGGTTCTGATACCAGTCGTTTATTCGATGCTGCTGCAAATAGTATCATGAATGCGGCAACTATTTTCTTGGGATTGAGTGTGGGGGCTACGATGACCAGCGAAGCGTTCTTGAATTGGACGACTATCGGTATTGTAATAGGTGGCTTCCTTGCATTTGCTTTGTCAATTACGGGGGGGATTTTCTTTGTAAAGCTGTTTAATCTGTTCTCTAAGAAGAAGATTAACCCGTTGATTGGTGCAACCGGGTTGAGTGCCGTACCTATGGCGAGCCGTGTTTGTAATGATATCGCTACGAAATATGATCCGAAAAATCATGTGTTGAATTATTGTATGTCCAGTAATATTTCGGGTGTTATCGGTTCGGCTGTGGCAGCTGGTGTGCTGATCTCGTTTCTCGGGTAAATAAGTTTGCTGAATAATATTTTTAGGCACGGATTACACGTAATCCGTGCCTAAAATTTATAATACTTTTCTGAACAGGCATTTTTTATTCGCTAATAACTTTTCTATATTCAGCCATCGCCATTTTAGCGGCAAGATGAGCATTGATTAAATTGGTTTGGGCCTGTGTCCATGACAGTTGTGCTGAAAGTACATCGACCATACTGGATTTTCCCTCATTGTAGGAAAAGGTAACAAGATCAAGGTTTTCTTCCGCAAGCTTTGTATTTTCTTCCGCGGTTTTTACTTGTTGTTCTGTTTCCGCCAGTTTGGTGGTGGCGGCAGATAGTTCTTCCAATATATTATCAGTGACATAACTTTGTTGCAGTTTCTGAATACCGATATAGGCTTTCTGTTGGCGGTTTGTCTTGAAACGGGCACCCCATCGGAAGATAGGTATGTTAAGATTGATCCCGGCAATGGGAGTATGCGGTACATCCAATCCCATGTATGTAATTCCCGTATCCCAACCTGTAGCGAGAAACATGTTGAGTTGGGGATTATATTTACTTAGGGCGGCTTTTCGTTGTGCTTCGCTCTTGGCTATATTGACGAATGTACCGGCATAGTCGGCACGGCGTTCTAAAACGTCATCCAGATTGAGAGGAGTGACCGGTGGACAGGCAACATTGATCTCATAAAGACTGTCTACTGGTTCATCCGGTTTTGCTCCCATCAGTATATTCAATTGCTGTAGGGCGAGAGTGTGGTTTTGACGGGCCTTGATGAATTGCAGTTCGGCTTCTTTCTTGCGGGTAGATATCATTAGCAGATCGGTACGGCTGATGGCGCCATCGTTGAACCGGTCTTGGATGATGTTATATTGTTGGTCGATAATCTCTTCGAACTTTGCGGCAGCTTTAAGAATGGCCCATGCGGCAGAAGCATTCCAATAAACGGCGTCGCTCTGATAGTGAATTTGGTCTATAGTCAGTTCGATGGCAAGTTTGTCCAACTCTTCATCAGCTTTAGCTATTTTTTTTTGAGCAATCAATGCGCCTCCCGTATATAAAGGTTGGCCTAATGTAACCAATGCTTGATAAGTGTAAGGACGATATTCTCCTTTCGGACTGTTCCACTTGTCCAACCGATTCAGGTTGGCAGTACCCTCACCGGTAATGTCTATCTGTGGCAGAAAACCGGTAGCGGCTATTTTTCGCGCTTCGATACTTGCAACAGACTTCAATTGTTGCTGTTTCAAAATCTGACTGTAGGCTTCTACTTTGTCACGATAGGTTTCTCGGCTCAGGTATTGTTGTGCTCCGGCATTCAAGCCGAAACATAGCCAGAATAGAATAAATATATTTGTTTTCATCATTCAAACGATAAATAGTAAATCATCAAATAGTAAAATCATTTTATCCTTTAATCTTATGTATGGCGCAATATGCTACAGGCAATACGAACAGGGTCAATGCCGAAGCCACTAATAGCCCTCCCATGATTGTGGCTGCCATACCACCGAACATGGCATCGAACAATAATGGGAGCATACCTAAAATGGTAGTACCGGATGCCATCGCTACCGGAACAATACGGGTGATGGTCGCGCTGATAACCGCTTCGCGCGGTGTTTTTCCGGTAGCAGTTTCTGCATCAATCTGATCTACCAATACAATTGCATTCTTAATATTCATGCCAATTAGCCCCAGTAAACCGAGGATAGCGAAGAAATCGAACGTTTTACCCAGTAATAATAACCCCGATACAATGCCGATAAAGATAAGCGGCAACATCAGTAAAATAACAATCGGTTTACGATATGTCTTGAATAAGAATAACAGGGTGACAAACATGAGAAAGAACGTCAATGGCAAATTGGCGGCTAAAGCAGCATTAGACTCTGCCTGGCTTTCTTGTTCACCGAAAAACTTCATTTTATATCCCTCGGGGATATCAATCTCTTCCTGCACTTGTTTCCATATACGGTTGAAGGCGGCGGTGGCATTCACGCCACGGCGAGGATCGGCTTGTGCCATCATTACCATTTGACGGTTGTAGTTCTTTATATTAGAGAATTTATATTGGAAATCGAAATTACTGACTACCTGTTCCAGTGTCGTCGTTTCAGGTGTAGTACCGAATACAGGCAGAGTACGTAGATCGTTGATGTGGAAAGAACCTGTAGTGTTGTTTTTCAGTAGGATAGGAAGAACTTGGTCTCCTTGACGATATTCTCCCAACGTCATTCCATTTGTTCCGATCTGAATACTCTGTGCCATACTTTGGCGGGATACTCCTAACGGCTGTGCACGTTCTTGGCTATATATCGGTTTCCACACAGGTATCTTATTTCCCCAAGAATTGCGTATATTGATAAGCTCATTATCATGGTGCATTATTTCCAATGCTTGATTAGTCAGTTGTACCAGTGTGTCTACATTGTTACCGATAAAACCGATTTCAATAGCGGCATCTACCGCAGGAGATAATTTAAACAGCGTGGTACGAGTGATGGCATTGGGATAATTCACCTTCATGTAGGTATCTAACTTTTCCTCGTATTCTTTAGTGTATTTACTTTCTGTCAACTCTACCAGAAGATTGGCAAAGTTGGGCTTTGGACCAACGGAGGTCGATGCCAGATAATAACGCAACGGAGTACTTCCGAAGGTAACGGAAACTCGTTTCACTTCCGGTTGCTGCATTAAATGAGTTTCCACTTTCTTCATTTCTTTTTCCACATCATTGATACTGTAACCATCTGGATAGAATACATCTGCACGGAAATAGGGTTTGTCCAATGATGGGAAAAAATTTTGAGGCATTAATCCCATGATGACAAGGGAGAGGATAAATAAAACGACCATGCTTCCCAATGTCAATACTTTCTTTCGTATCAATACGCTGAGTATGGAGGCAAATTTGTGATAGAACGGTTTGTCATACGGATCTTTGATAATATTACCGGTTTTAGCTTTCAATATGAAATTACCGAAAGTTGTAGTCTGCGTCAATGCCAGTACCCAACTCAAACCCAGCGAAATAGCAAGAACTATAAATAAAGGTTTTACGATTTCGGCAACAGAAGAGGGAGCCAGATATAACGGTAGAAATGAACAGATGGCAATAAAAGTTGCACCCAGCAATCCCCATTGTGGCCCGGTAGCCCCTTCTATCAGGGCTTTCCGTCTGTTTACGCCACGGGCTATGGCTATTTGGGCATTATCCGTCACCACGATGGCGTTGTCTACCAACATACCCATTGCTATGATAAATCCTGCCAGTGAGGTTCGATTCAAACCAACCCCCAGAAACGACATGATAAGCAATGTACCTCCGATGGAGAATATCAGGGAAGAACCGATAAGCAAACCTGCACGCATTCCCATCACCAACATGATGATGACAATTACAATCAGGATAGATTCTATCAAATTAATGATGAAACCATTATTCGCTTCTTTAGCTATGACGTTTTCAGGATAAAGACTTTCCAGTTCTAATCCTACGGGGATGAGAGGCAATAGTTCGGCAAGCTTTTCATCAACCAGTTCACCGGTTCTCACTACATCTTTTTGCGGGTCGGTAGAGACTCCGATTCCAATGGCGCGTTTCCCGTTTACGTGCATGATGATACTTGGAGGATCTATATAACCTTTTTCAATGATAGCTATATCACCTAGTTTGACCTGTCCGCCCGGAGTAGTGATTATCTGATTACGGATATCGTTGACAGTTGTATATGTACCATTTGCCACAATACGCAGTTGCTGTTCACCTGCACTGATTTCACCGGTATTGATAATTTGGTTTTGAGATTGCAGTAAACTTGCCAGTTGTTTAGGGTCAATACCCATCCCTGCCAGTTTGCTTACGGAAATAAAAATGTTGATTACTTCCGTCTGTGTACCGAAGAGGGCTACTTTCATTACACCGTCAGCGGTGATGACCTGAGTCTTGATACGTTCGGCCCAGTCGCGCATTTCTTCGTATGAGAAACCGTCATCGCCAACCAAACCATAATAGATACCGAACACATCACCAAAGTCATCCGAGACGGTTGGGATAGAAGAACCGACTGGTAATTGAGGTTGTATATTGAGTACTTTACGGCGTAGTTCATCCCACTTTTGCGGTATAGATGCGGCAGAAAGTGACGGTTGCAACTCGAACGTAATTTTTGAAAGCCCGTACATGGACTCTGATTTTATTTTATATACTCCACTCATACTCTGTATTTCGCGGGAGATAGGTTCGGTGATGAGTCGTTCCACTTCGGCCGGTTCGGCTCCCGGATAGCGTGTCATGATGACCGCCGTCTTGATGACGAAGGGCGCATCCTCTTTCTTTCCCAAACGACCGAATGAGAATATACCGCCGATGAGCAATACAGCGAGGAAGAAGTAGATAATCTTTGTGTTTTCTAATGAGTATTTGGCTAAGTTCATAATGAATATCGTTTAGTTAATCACCTTTATAGTTTGTCCCTCTACCAGTTGGTGAACTCCGGCTATAACAATGGTTTCTCCCGGTTTCACTCCTTTGGAAATGAGTAGATTTGCTTCACCTGTCGGTGAATATACGGTTACTTCACGACGACTGACTTTATCATTGTTTATTATCCAAACATATGTCTTTTTATCTCCACTCTCGCCAAATACCGCACTGAGGGGAATATTCATCATTTTTTCTTCTATAAACGGAGCGATATCCGAAGCCAACTTGATGTTACACGTAAATCCCGGTTTAACATCATATATGCTACGGTCGAAGGTAGGGTCATCGATTATGATGGTAACCGGAATGCCTGTACCGTCTGTCGATATATCAAGATACTCTTCTAACCTGGCATTGAATATTTTCCCTTTATAAGTGTCGAATTCCACTTTAAACGTAACATCTTTGGCACGGAGCAGATAGAGGTAATCATCGGGTATGGTAAATTTGATACGTAACTTTTGGGTATTTACCAACTGTACGATACTTTCTCCAGAGTTGACACGTTGGTAGTTTTCTACCAAACGTTTTTCGATGGATCCATCGAAAGGAGCAGATAATTTCGTATCCCGCATGTTGTTGGAAGACAATTCGTAAGCGGATTTTGCTTTTTGGTAATTAGCTACACTGATCTCATATTCTTGCAAGGAAATGGCTTGGCGCCCCAGCAGGCGCTTGTTGCGCTCTACTTGTGCAGCCGCCGTTTCGTATGTAGCTTTGTCTGCTGCATATTGTAAGGCAATATCCCGTGGATCGATGGCGGCAATCAGTTGTCCTTTTCTTACCCGCTGCCCTTCTACTACCGGAAGATTAATGATTTGTCCACTGACACGAAATGCCAGTTTTACATATTCTACTGCTTCCACCATACCGGAGAAATCTTTGTGAATAACCGACTGTGAGCTGACAGTAGCGGTTTTTACAGGTCGGATGAGAGGGGGATCTTCCCCCTTTTTGTGCCCACAAGACGTAATTACAAGCGTCGTAATCAGGGCGAAGAGATACATTCTTTTCATTTCCTTTTGGCTAAAAACAAGTATTTTATTGTTCTATTAGGGTATAAAGGTCTAAGCTTGAAAAACGAAAACGATTTTCAAGTTTATAATTGTACTGTCCAAACAATGTATATAAGTTTATTCTACTGTTTTGATAGTCAAATCTAACCCTTGTCTTAGCTCATAAACGTTTTGGTAGACCTGTATGTTCAGTTTATTTCCAGTAGTAAGAGAGATTTTTATTTCTTTCCCAATATGTATATGTAAGGTGTTTCCTAAGTAATTTACTTTGAATGAGTAACTATCCCATTTTTGGGGTATGACAGGGGAGAATTTCAGTATGCCGTCTAGTATTTGCATACCGGCAAAACCACGTACAATGGCGAGCCAGCTACCCGGCATACTGGTGATATGTAGTCCCTGATCGGCTTCATTATTATAATCATCCAGATCGAGACGCGTGGTATGCAGGAAAAGTTGATATGCTTTTTCTACTTTACCGATACGTGCTGCCAATATGGCGTGAATATGAGGAGAGAGTGAGGACTCATGTACGGTCATAGGTTCGTAAAACTCAAAGTTGCGGCGAACAGTATCCGTATCGAAGTTAAAATAATAAAGGTATAGGCCAAGTAAGACATCACTTTGTTTGATGTAACATGAACGGAGGATGCGATCCCATGACCAATGCTGGTTAATAGGACGTTCTTCAGCGGGAATGGTGTCTACACTTTGTAACACTTTATCCATATAACCATCATTCTGTACAAAAATACCCTGCTCTTTATCTTCGGGTAAATACATGTTTTCGATGATATCTTTCCAGCGTTCACTTTCTTCCGTATACTTGAAGTTGGTGATACGACGTATACGTGTATATTCGTCGGGGTATTCCCGAGCGATGATTTCAATGTATTCAAGGGTCGTTTTGAGACATTGTATACATGAATAATTAGTGTACCAGTTATTGTCTACATTGTTTTCGTATTCATCCGGACCGGTGACTCCCAAAATTACGTATTTCTGTTTCGGTGTTGAGAAAGACACCCGTTGGCTCCAGAAGCGGCAGATGGCAATCATCACCTCCAAACCATAGTGTGCTATGTAATTCAACGAACCATTTATTGCTGCATGTTGGATAATGGCATAAACAATGATATTATTACGATGGATTTCTTCGAATGTAATTTCCCATTCGCTATGACATTCTTCTCCATTACTGGTTACTTGTGGAAAAAGAGCTGCACCATTATTAAAACCTAGTTTCTTGGCATTCTCTATTGCGTTGGGAAGCTGGTTATAGCGATATATCAACAGGTTTTTCACAATTTCCTTAGGAGTGGAAAAGAGAAAGAACGGCACACAGCATAGTTCGGTATTCCAATAAGTATTACCACTATATTTCTCCCCTGTGAAACCTTTCGGACCGATATTCAGGCGCGGGTCATCTCCTCGGTAGGTTTGGTAGAGTTGGAAAATATTGTAACGGACACCTTGTTGGGCTTCCGGGTCGCCTTCGATAATAACATCGGTTTCATTCCAGATTTCCTGCCAGGCTTTTTGGTGTTCTTCCAATAATGTATTCCAGCCGATGAGCTTGGCTTGCGATACTTCTGAAACGGATTGTTCAATCAAGTTATGCCGTTCGTAATAAAGTGAAGATGTGATAGCTACATATTTGATAAGCGTTATAGTATCATCAGGTTTTACATCGACACCTACACTGAAACCGGTTTGTTTACCCTTCTCTATCCGTATAGGGTTATGAGTGGCTTCCTTATTATTTTTTAGTAGTTGATAGGTCATTGCATAACATATTTGCGCATCTTCCCGTCGTGTTTGCGTCCAAAGATATGCACAATCATGGGTACCTCCTGAACGGAGGATATTCCAGATTTTTTCGCCCGGTTGTTCATTATCATCTACTATATGTCCGTCAAGAATGGGAACAAATGATATCTTACCACTATAATTGAGTGAAGTAACGCTGTATTTGATGAGGCATAGATTGGGATGTGCCATATCCGTGATATGCTCCACATGTAGGCGTAGTTGGTTACCTCGTGGAGAAGTAACCTCTACGTCACGATATGAAATACCGGCTTTCATGTCGAGCCTGCGGTAAAAACTATTCACATCCCATTGGGCGAGATCCAATTCTTCATCGATTAACCGGAGACTGATACGGCTCCAGTCGGCTGCATTGGGAATACGGGTAAAAAATTGGGGAAAACCATTTTTCCACCAATTTACCCGGGTTTTATCTAAAAAAGTGATGCCCCCGACAAAGCTCCCCCGGTAACTATCACTACTATAAGGCTCCTCAAAATTTCCCCGTTGGCCGAAACGACCGTTCCCGAGACTGAATATACTTTCCGACATCCGTAGGTGATCGGCATGAAAACTATCTTCGATGATATTCCATTCATCAATTTTGAGGTATTTCTTCATGGCATGTGTTTTCTGTAGTTGTCGCCGTAAAGATAAGCAATACACAGAAATAAAAAAGAAAAGCGAGGACAAAATAAATATCAGTCTACCCTTTCTCCTTTGGTCTCTTTGATGAGATACACACAAATCGCTCCGATAATCAACATTACACCTGCCATTACCAGCATGTTGATTTCAGGAGGGAGCATACCTTTGGGGGTAAACTGGGCGAGAATAGTTCCACCTAAAGCTGCCGCTACAATTTGCGGGATACAGATAGTACCGTTGAACAGTCCTAGATAGGTACCCATGTGACCACCGGAAAGTGCATTTGTCAGGATGGTGAAAGGTAGTGCCAACATTGCTGCCCATGCGCAACCGATAAGCAGGAAGGATACAAACAAGACATATTGATTGTGCACGAAGAAGGTGGATATAAAACCGATACCTCCCAATACAAGGCTGAGAGCATAAATAAAGCGGCGATCCTTGAACATCGGGATACAGATAGCCCATATTACGGAACCGATAGCTTGTACGGCAAACAGTACGCCTACCCAATTGGCAGCTTCCTGATATTGAAGACTCTTGGTGTCGAGAACTATTTTACTGATACCGTTTGTGATATGTTCCACAGTAGGAGCATCGAATACATTGGCGGCAATGCTTCCGTTCGTATAAGTCCACATGAACATGAAGGCGAACCAACAGAAAAACTGTACCAGTCCTACTGTCCAGAAAGCTTTGGGAGCTTTGATGAGTAGTCTCAGCATATTCGTTTTTTCATGTTCTTCTTCTTCCGTAATGCCGTGGTACTCTGCATATTCGGCAGGTGGCATTTCTTTTACCTTGACAGAAGTATAGATGACGCACAATATCAATATGGCCGCTCCGATATAGAATGAATAAATTACAGAGTCGGGAATTACTCCTTGCGGAGCCGTATTGCTGAGGCCTATCCAAGCAAATATGAACGGGAACAAATAACCCACTAGGCTGCCGGCGTTGCATAAGAAACTTTGGATGGAGTAGGCTAGTCCTTTTTGTTTTTCATTTACCATGTCGCCCACCATCATTTTGAAAGGTTGCATTGCCATATTGATGGAAGTATCCAGAAACATTAAAGATACCAGTCCGAAAATCATTGCTGTACTTACCGCCATGCCAAAACTTCCTGCGTTGGGTAACAAACACATTACGATGACGGCAACCAGCGAACCGATAAACAAATAGGGGATACGACGTCCGAAGCGAGTCCACGTCTTATCACTGGCAGCTCCTACAATAGGCTGTACCAATATTCCCGCCAATGGTGGCAATATCCAGAAATAACTCAGATCATGTGGGTCGGCACCCAATGTTGAAAAGATACGGCTGATATTTGCACTTTGCAAGGCATACGCAATCTGTACGCCGAAAAAACCAAAGCTGATATTCCACAGCTTCCAGAAACTTAAATCGGGTTTTGCTTTCATGGTTCTAGTATGATATTAGATATTAACTTCTTTACTTCGTCGTTCCCCTCACCACAAGATTGGTTTTCACAATTTTATTATTGCTTTTTTCTTCGCCTTCCAACTTATCTATCAGGATGCCGAAAGCGCTTTTACCAACTTCTTCCCCATGTTGTTCTACGGTAGTCAGTTTAGGATCGGTATTTTGAGCTATCGCTCCGTCCGTGAAGCCACAAATAGAAACTTCATCCGGAACTTTTATTCCTACCAGTTTGCAGGCGTAGAGAATACCCGATGCCGTTTCATCGTTAATGGCAAAGAAACCATCCGGACGTTTGTCTTGTTCCAGCAGATCGGGTGTGATGGCGATAGCACGTTCTCTTGTATCACAGAACTTTATCATACTGTCATCCACCGGAATTTTATATTTCTTCATGGCATCCAGATATCCGTTACGACGATTTTTAGTGATTTCCAGATGAGGGGCGGCACCGTAGAATAAAATGCGTTTACATCCTGTCTGAATCATATATTCCACTGCGGCAAATGATCCGGCATAATCATCCACAACCACTCGTTCCGTTTTCAGTCCGGTACAGATTCGGTCATAAAATACGATAGGTATGTTATTGTTCAACAATTCCTGATAATGGTCGTATTGAGAAGTATCTTTAGTTAACGATGATATTACACCACAAACACGGGCGGCAAGGAAAGAATGCACTATTTTTACCTCCTGTTCGTAGGACTCATTACTTTGTGCTACTATTATATTATAGCCTGCTTTAGCTGCCGCAGTCTCTATCCCGCTCAATACACACGAAAAGAAATGATGTACCAGTTGCGGCACAATCACCCCGATAGTATTGCTGCGGCTTGCTCGTAGGTTGACTGCCAGCACATTCGGCTTATAATTATGTTCACGCGCGTATGCATGGATAAGATTACGAGTTTCCTGACTGATGTCCGGATTGTCTTTGAGGGCTCTTGACACAGTAGAAGGGGAGACATTCAGTGCACGGGCAATATCCTTGATAGTAATCTGTGGTTTATTCATGGGTTAGATTTTATTTTTCAGCTTCCAAAGATAATGCAAAAATAGGAGTATTGGTAGATATAGCCCTCTTCATTGATAGTTATTAAGTTAAGTTGTAATGCAAACGATTGCATATATGTCCATTAAGGTATGCTGCTCATCAATGCCCCAATGGTTATCGTTTCCTATAGGGGGGAACTCTCGTTCCCTTTCGCGGAAACGCCAGTTCCCTTTAATGGAAACGCTGGTTTCTTTTAACGGGAACGTCGGTTTCTTCTAATGGGAACGAAAGTATCTCATTACGAAAACGGAAATACTAGGAAATAGGGAGAACGGAGTGAAAAGGTTTTCAATTTAACTGAGAGGGTCTCTAATGGGTGCAATCGTTTGCGTACTAACAATTGCATATTTTGTATCATTCCTATTCTTTACTAATTTATTAAATCATATTTTTGTTGCATCACACTGTGAAGAATAAGAGCTAAACGAAACTTAGATTTCGAAGTATATATAGGTAATTAATATTGTTAACTTTAATTTATTAAATGCATGAAGCAAGTTAATCTTAGAATCTATCGAACGATTCTTCCCCTTTTATTAGGGTTATTCTTGTCTGTAGGCGCTTATGCACAGAACATCACTGTGAAAGGTAATGTAAAGGATGCAATGGGTGAACCCATTATCGGTGCTAATGTACTACAAAAAGGTACTACAAATGGAGTCATTACTGACATTGACGGTAATTTTTCACTGCAAGCTCCTAAAGGAGCAATGCTCGTCATCTCTTTCGTAGGATATGTTTCAACAGAAGTACAGGTTGCTCCAACACTCAATGTAATTTTGAAGGAAGACAGCGAAATACTGGATGATGTGGTTGTAATCGGTTATGCCACTGGAAGTCAACGTACTGTTTCGGGAGCCGTACAAAAAGTAGGACGTGAAGAAATGAATGCCGGTGTGGTAGTAAATCCATTGGCGGCGATTAAAGGAAAAGTGGCCGGAGTCAATATCCAGAAGAGTGGTAGTGACCCGACGGCATCACCTGCCATTCGTGTGCGTGGTACAACTTCTTTGACCGGCGGTAATGATCCATTGGTTATTATTGACGGTGTTTTCGGCGATCTGGGTATGTTGAATGCGATATCTCCTGCTGATATTGAGAATTTCACAGTGTTGAAAGATGCCTCTGAAACAGCGCAGTACGGTTCACGTGGTGCGTCTGGTGTTATTGTTGTAACTACCATTAAAGGTAAAAACGGTGTGAAGAGCTTGAGTTATGATGGTAGTTTCGGTATTGAAACCGTTTATAAGAATTTGGATATGTTGAGTGCCGATCAATATAGAGCAGTTGCCGAAGCACGAGGTATCAATATTTTGGATAAGGGTTATAGTACCGATTTCATGGATGAAATGCAGCAAGTAGGATATACCCAAAACCATCGCGTTTCTTTCTCTAATGGTAATGACGATTCTAATTATCGTGCTTCCATTGGTGTTATTGATCAGAAAGGTATCATCAAGAACAATACTATGCGTAACTATACGGCTAAATTGGATGCTGTACAGAATATGTTCAACAATAAATTGAAACTGGAATTCGGCATGTTCGGTTCATTGAAGCAGAGCCGTTACGTAAACGACTATCAAAAGACATTCTATTCTGCAGCTTCTTATAATCCCACCTTCCCGAGTTTTAAGAATCCGGAAACCGGTACTTGGGATGAGAATGCTGATGCCAATGAAGTACAAAATCCATTGGGACGTTTGGATATTGATGATCGTGAGACAAATGCTTACATTAATACTAATGCCCGTATTACTTATAGTTTCACGGATGATTTGAAATTAAGCGCATTCGGTTCGTATACTTATAATGTCAAGGAAAATAAGAAGTATATTCCTACTTCCATCAAGGCAGGTATGAGTAATCGTGGTGAGGCGTATCGCGGTGATAATAAGTCACAGTCTGTTTTGGCAAACTTGATGTTGACTTATAAGAAAGCCTTCGGTAAACATTATATTAACGCTTTGGCATTAGGTGAAATACAGCGTGTCACTAATACGGGGTTTGGTGCTACGGTACACGGATTTAGTTCAGACGATTTCATGTACAATAATCTGCAAGCTGGTGCAGTACTGAAGTGGGGGGACAATACTTCTTATTTCAACAATCCAAGTTTGGCTTCCTTCATGGCACGTGTCAACTATTCGTATGCCGATAAATATATCGTGACAGTGAATGCGCGTACCGATGGTTCGTCCAAGGTGGGTGCCAATAATAAATGGGCATTTTTCCCCTCTGCTTCTTTGGCATGGGTACTGAAGGAAGAAGGTTTCTTGAAAGATGTAGATCTTGTTAGTAATTTGAAGTTGAGGGCTGGTTATGGCTTAGCGGGTAATCAGGATGCCATCAGTTCCTATAACTCTCTTTCTTTGTTGAGTCCTAATGGTGTGACTACTGTGAACGGTGTTCCTGTGGTGACTATGGGTGTTACTCGTAACTACAATCCAGATTTAAAGTGGGAGGTTAAGAAGACTTTCGATGTAGGTGTGGATTTCGGTATGTTTGACGAACGTCTGACGTTGACCTTGGATTATTACAATTCAAAGACCACTGATTTACTCTACAATTATGATGTGAAGGTTCCTCCTTTCACTCATCCCACATTACTTGCCAACATGGGTGCCATGCGTAATACCGGTTTTGAAATAGCATTGGGTATTACTCCTCTGAAAACAAAAGATATGGAATTGAATATTAATGCCAACGTCGCTTTCCAAAAGAATAAGTTGCTTTCTTTGAATGGTACATATATGGGGCAGGAAATGACTGCCAAAGAATATATGAATTTAGGAGGAATGAATGGTGCAGGTTTCATCGGCGGTTATAATCAGATTATTTATCAGATGGTTGGTCAGCCTGTAGGTGTATTCTATTTGCCCAAATGTGATGGATTGGTAGACAATGGTTTCGGTGACTATACTTATCATATCCAAGATATTGATGGAGTGGAAGGAGTTGACTTGGCAGACGGAAAGGATCGTTATGTGGCAGGTCAGGCTATGCCGAAGGCTTTGTTGGGAGCTAATGTAAGTTTCCGCTATAAACAGTTCGATATTCAGGTACAGATGAATGGCGCTTTTGGACACAAGATTTACAACGGTACTTCATTGTCTTATATGAATATGAGCCAGTTCCCTACTTACAATGTAATGACTGAGGCTCCGGCAAAGAACATCAAGGACCAGACCGTTACCGATTATTGGTTGGAAAAGGGTGACTACCTGCATTTTGACTATGTGACTTTAGGCTGGAATTTGAATACCAAGAATTTAAAGAATATCAATTCTTTACGTTTAACGTTCTCTGTGAATAATTTGGCCACAATAACAGGTTACTCCGGCCTCTCTCCAATGATTAACAGCACAACGGTAGGTAGTGACCTTGGTATAGACGATAAACGTTTCTATCCGTTGTCTCGTACATATTCATTAGGACTTAGTGTTAATTTTTAATTCAAGGAAATTATGAAAAGAAGAATATTATATAGCATGCTGATTGCAGCTGCAACAACACTTGGCTTCTCTTCCTGTGACGACTTCTTGGGAGAAAACCCGAAAGATCAGATTACGGAAGAACAGGCTTATTCCAATTCTACATTGGTATATTTAAATACGGTGGCTACACTTTATACACAAGTGGGTGCTAATGGTGGAGGTTCCGGTTTACAAGGAACTGACCGAGGACTTTATGACTTGAACACTTTTACTACGGATGAGGCCATCCTTCCTACACGTGGGGGGGACTGGTATGACGGTGGTTTGTGGCAAGGTTTGTTCAAACATGACTGGGGTACTAAAAATGATTTGGTAAAGGGTTCTTGGGATTATCTTTATAGAGTAGTGGCACTTTCTAATACTTCTTTAGATAAACTAAAAGAAATATTGGAGAATGATCCGCAAAATAAAGTTGTACCGGGCTATATATCAGAAGTTCGTGCATTTCGTGCCATGTATTACTATTATCTGCTCGATATGTTTGCTCGTGTTCCGTTGGTAACTTCATCTACCATGGCTATGGAAGACGTGAAACAGTCTGAACGTTCTGCTGTATTCAATTTTGTATGGACCGAACTACAGGAATCTGTTGCTGATTTAAGTGATGCACACAGTAATTTAACTGGTGAGTATTATGGTCGTATGACAAAACCGGTGGCTTATTTCCTTTTAGCTAAACTGGCTTTAAATGCAGAAGTTTATATGGATGACAACTGGATAGATGCTACAAAATTGGACGGTAAGAATATTAAGTTGATTGTGGATGGTACTGAAATGAATGCATGGCAGGCTACTATTGCTTACTGTGATAAAATAAAGGCTCTTGGATATGATTTGGAAAAAAAGTTTGAAGCAAACTTTTCTTTAAAGAATGAGTCTTCGGTAGAAAATATTTTCACCATTCCAATGGATGCGAATTTATATAAAAATGAATTTTATAATTTAATCCGTTCCCGCCACTATAATCATGGTAATGCTTACGGGCAAGGTGGGTGGAATGGCTCTTCTGCGACAAAAGAAGCTTTGGATGCGTTTGGATATAATACAAATAAACAAGATCCGCGTTTTGAATTAACTTATTACGCAGGTAAAGTTGAAGGTCCGAATGGAGTGATAAAGATGGATGATGGTTCGGATTTGGTATATGTACCGGAAGATGTTACTTTAGATTTGTCTAACAAACCGAATGAAAAGACTGCTGGTGCGCGTATGAAGAAATATGAGTTGGATGCTTCTGCTACCAATGACGGTAAGTTGCAAAGTAATGATATTGTCCTATTCCGTTATGCTGATGTGTTATTGATGAAAAGTGAAGCGAAGGTTCGTAATGGTGAAAGTGGACAAACTGAGTTGAATGATGTGCGTAAACGTGCTGGGGCTTCTTTGGATGTAGATGCTACCTTGGATAATCTACTCGCTGAACGTTTGAGAGAGTTTGCTTGGGAAGGTTTACGTCGTCAAGATTTGATACGTTTTGGTAAGTTCACTCGTGCTTACACAGATAGGCCACAGTTGAAAGAAGAGGCAAATGGATATACTACTGTATTCCCGATTCACGAAGATGTATTAAGCTTGAACACTAAGCTGACACAAAATTATGGTTATTAAAAGTTGAACGATTTAACGGAAAATAATATGAAAAAGATATTTCAATATGTGACAACTCTTCTGTTGCTATTAGTGATAGGAACAAGTTGCGAAGAAGGTAATGATAACTGGAAAATCATTACAGAAGCACAGACGGGAACATATATCACAGGAGATGCTACTATATATAGCGCAACGGCAACTTCTTCTCAACTAACTACTGCTCCATTAGATAATGCACCTGATGGTACTAATGTAGTAGGTATTTATACATGGCTGAAGGCAAGTGGTAGCTTCAATATTTTGAATGTAGATGCTGAAGGTAATCAAACTGTTTATGGCAGAGGGGAAGTAATATCTTCTACACCTGCTGAGACAGTTGCATTATCTGCCAACGGTGAGGCTTTTAAGGTTGCAACTGATGGATTATATTATATAGCTATGAGTATGGCTGATAAGCAGTTGACTATTATTCCTGTAGGTTTTGGAATTATAGGTGATGCTACTCCATTGCAGTGGAATGGTGAAACTTCTATGGGAACAGCTTCTTATGATGAAGCTCAGGCTTCTGTGATATTTAGTTTGGAAGGTGTGACTTTGGACAAAAAGGAAATGAAGTTTCGTTATTCTGGTGATTGGGGGATGTCTATTCCTTACCAAGGGGCTACTGTCAAAATTCATACTAATATGGGGGGTACTGGCGATGCTGCAACCTCAATTTCGGAATCTTTTAGTGAATGTAAAGGTGGAGGTCAGAATTTTAAGATTGATAAAGCCGGTATTTATACTGTAACATTAAAGTTGGATTTACGTACCGGCAAATTCTCAGCCAAGGCTGTATGTACAGCAGAGGATACAACCACTGCTGAACTTCCAGAAAAGATGTATATTAACGGTGATGCATTTAGTGAGGGATGGAGTTGGGATGTAGCTCCTGAAATGATACCTGTTCATAGTCATGATGGTATGTTTTGGGGGATTTATTACATGAAAGCCAATAATAAAATGAAATTTAATCATGAAAGAAGTTGGGACACTGGTGAAAACTTTGGTGCGGAGAATGAAGATCCTAAAGGATTTGGTGAATATAATACAGGAGGAAGTAACTTGGTAGTAGACCATGACGGTTATTATATGATTATTGTTTCTTGTACTCTTTCTGCTGATAAAAAGTCTGTAAATAGAAAGGTGATATTGGTTGAACCGCAGATTTATTTGGTAGGAGGATGTGCTGGCAGTTGGGAACCATTGGCCAAAGTATCTTTCACATTAGGTACAGACGGTACATATCAAGCCACGACTGTTGGTGCCGGTGATTTGCGTATCTATGCAGAAACAGGTATTGATGGTGTTGACTGGTGGCAATCTGAGTTCGTTATCAAAGAAAGTAAGATTGAATACCGTGGTAAAGGTGGAGATCAAGAACCGCGTGTGCCCATTGAAGGTGGTAAAGTTGTAAAATTGGACTTCAGAAACGGTACAGGCAGTTTCTAATATTAAATTGTGTAAGATAAGTATGGCAAGGCTGTTTGGACGTTACTGAACAGCCTTGTTTTCATGCAAACGTTTTCGAAACCTCTTTATAACTTTAGGTTTCAAAGTTCACTCTATATTTCGGTTTCTTCTCTATCTTTGAATAAAGATAACTAATGAAAAAATCTAATAACATGAAGAAGAATAAGTTTATCTCTTTTCTGATGTATTGTTTGCTGGTATGTTTCATGCTGGCATGTAGTGATGATAATCCGGCATCGCCTGTTCCCGAACCAGATCCCGAACCTTCGGGAGAATGGGAGAATTTAGTTGCTACTCCTATAGAGTGGGATGGACAGAAGCGTGCAGATATTTCTTATCAATTGCTGGTATATTCGTTTGCCGATAGTAACGGGGATAAGTGTGGCGATTTTAAGGGGATTACTGATAAGTTGGAGTACCTGAACTCGTTAGGTATAAACGCTATCTGGTTATCACCTATTCATCCAGCAATGTCTTATCATGGATATGATGTAACAGACTATACGACTGTAAATCCTGAATATGGAACAATGGGCGACTTTGAACAGCTGGTAACCAAAGCACATAGTCTGGGTATTAAGATTTATCTAGATTATGTAATGAATCATACTAGTAAAGATCATCCTTGGTTTTTAGACGCGAAAGCGTCTGCTGAGAGCCCATATCGTGATTACTATATTTTCTCACAAAATCCACAAACTGATATTGCAGCTGGTAAAATAGCAATGATAAGTAAAGAAGGTGGGAATGGATATAATAAAGGTGAGTGGTTTTCTGTAAGTACGGCTTTTAAAGGATGTTATAAATTTGTACTTGATTGGTCTGATTCTTCTAAACCGACAGTAACAGTAACGGAAGCTTCTGTTGTCGATAATGATAATCCGGATACAAGTACGAAGGAAGCTAAATATCTTTATTATGGAAACGGGGTCTGTAAGAAATTCTATGATAAAGGTAATAATAAATATGAATTAACGGTTAATTTGGATACAGACTGGGGCTTTCTGATTCGTACAAGTAATACCACTTGGGATGGAGGTACAAAATATGGTGCATCTTCTCTTTCTTCCAAAGTAAAACTGGGAGAGGCTTTTGCTATAACCAATTCTTCACCTGAAAATATTTTATTTGACTCAATGAGTTTATGGTACTATCATTCTCATTTCTATACCGACTGGTTTGCAGATTTAAATTATGGTTCGATAGAGAATGCTGCTAATTCCCCTACATACAAAGCTATTGCTTCGGCTGCTAAAGGATGGATTGATAAAGGGGTGGATGGTTTCCGTTTAGATGCCGTGAAACACATTTATCATAGTGCTACTTCCGATGAAAATCCTCGTTTCCTGAAGATGTTCTATGATGATATGAATACATATTATAAGCAAAAAGGAAATACTGATGATATTTATGTAGTGGGAGAAGTACTTTCAGAGCATAATGAGGTAGCGCCCTATTATGCAGGACTTCCGGCATTATTTGAATTTTCATTCTGGTATCGTTTGGAGTATGCGATAAATAATGGCCAGGGTTGTTATTTTGCAAATGATATTCTTTCTTATCAACAAGAATATATGCAATATCGTCAAGATTATATCGAAGCTACTAAGTTAAGTAATCATGATGAAGATCGTGCTGCTTCCAAGTTGGGTAAATCAGAAGCTAAGGAAAAATTGGCTGCTGCTGTATTGTTAACTGCACCGGGGCATCCCTATATCTATTACGGTGAGGAGCTGGGGCTTTATGGAACAAAAGAAAATGGTGATGAATATGTACGTAGTCCGATGTTATGGGGAGACAACAACTACACTACTGCTTATACTGATAAGATTGATGCAACCTTAGCTTCTAATATAAAACCTGTGACCGACCAGAGGGAAAATATCAACTCTTTACTGAATACATATCTTACCTTCACAAAGCTACGTAATACATATCCTGCTTTAGCCGAAGGGGCAATGACGAAACATAGTACTTATAATGAGAGTAATACAACTACAGGTAAAACCATTGCTGCATGGTACATGACTAAAGGAAACGAAAAGATGCTGGTTGTTCATAACTTTGGAAACTTATCTGTAGAAATTTCACTTTCTGATAAGATAGAGAAAGTAGTAGGGGTATCCGGTACAATTCAACAAAAGAAAGATATACCTTCTTCTATAAAAATGGGTGCTTACAGCTCAGTCGTTTTTAAAATCATCCAGTAAATTGAATAATAGAGATTACTCATACATTTTGATCAGCATCCGATTCAGCCATTCCCATTTAAAGCGGAACCAGCGACGGGTGCTGATTTGTTTTCCACCAAAACGAAGTACAAATTCCCGATAACCATGTTTACGGAACGGTAAACCTACGTCCATAAATTCCAGATGGTGATATCCACGTTGTTTGGCGTCGTGCAATGCATACCATACGGCAAGAATACCGGGATATTGCAGTGCATACGTTTTTCGCATTCCACCGGAAAACCATAGATATGCACTTTTATCTGAATAGATACAAGCGCTTCCACCGATAATTTTATCTTTATAAGTCACGATAAAGATACGACTTTGGCGGCTCCTCATCATTTGTTTTTCAAGTTGCTGGAAAAAATCTTTGCTTGGAAAATGGCGGCGTATCTTGGCTGAATATACTTTGTGAAGCATATGAGCGAAGTCTCTGATTTCTTTTGCTGTATGTGCCTCGCGTACTTTAGCTCCATTCTTTAAACCTTTCTTTATTTGACGGATGCGTGAAGGACTAAACCATTCTTCTGCCTGTGCAACAAGGTGTAGTGAGTTACGTACACGTAACCAATTGATGGCAAAATAATGATTTTCACGAAAAACTTTATAACCGAACTTGGCATTATCCAAATTACGAAATTCGATAAGAAAGGCTTCTCGCAAAGCTTCGTCTGTAAGTCGTTGTAGCATATCACTAAAGATTGTTTCCCGATCTACTAGGTTATCAAAATACTCTCCTGTACCATAGACTTCACACCGCTTAATGATACCCGGTGGAAACAGACGTACACTTTTTCGTATTGCAGCAAGTAACTTGGCTATAGGTTTCCCTTCTTCGGAAGCGACAATGAGCAGAGGAGTATATCCCGGTGTCGCTTCGTAGATACGAAACAATTCGGTGGAGTGGAACGTGTTTGTACCCGGTAATTCGGGTATTAGGCTTCCTCGGTAATATGTAGTCAGTTTCAAGGGCATTACTGCAAATTTAGAAAATAATCTCGTATCTTTGCATACATTAATAAAGTATTCACACTAAAACAGTATACACAAATGGAAAGTTTCAGCGAATTGATAAAAGTCCGTCGCAGTATGCGTAAATTTACGGAGGAAGAATTGACGCAAGAACAGGTCGTTACACTAATGAAAGCAGCGTTGATGGCACCTACCTCAAAGCGTAGCAATTCTTGGCAGTTTATTGTAGTGGATGATAAAGAGAGTCTCAAAAAATTATCTTTTTGTAAGGAACAGGCATCACAATTCATTGCGGATGCTGCGTTGGCAATTGTAGTCGTTGCCGATCCGTTGGTTAGTGATGTGTGGATTGAAGATGCTGCTATTGCATCTATTTATTTGCAACTTCAGGCTGAAGACATAGGCTTAGGAAGTTGTTGGGTGCAGGTTCGAGAACGGCTTACGGCTTCCGGTATATCTTCTGGTGAATATGTACACGATATCCTTGATATTCCATTACAACTGCAAGTACTTAGTATCATAGCTATTGGACATAAAGGTATGGAACGTAAGCCTTTTAATGAAGATAATTTGCAATGGGAAAAAATTCATCTTAATAAATATGGAGGGAAGTAACGGTGAGTGCGGCGAAAGCAAACAATAATCGGGATACATATAGAGCCACCGCTATCACGCTGATTGTTTTCGGTATTCTTTATATGATAGATAAGCTTATACATTTTTCGACATTGGGGTTACCTTGGGTGATGAATAAGGATAATTTCTTGCTTTATACGGCAGTGGTTTTCTTGTGTTTCAAGCGTGATAAGTCCGTAGGGCTGGTACTCATAGGATTGTGGTTGATATTGAACTTTGGGTTGATAACAGCATTGCTTGGTACAATGTCTGCTTACCTTTTGCCTGTGGCATTGTTAATAATCGGTGGTATATTATATTTAATTTCAACTAGGTAAGATGAAAAGAAGTATAGAAGACACCTCCATTGTCTTTATTGGTGCTGGAAATCTAGCAACTAATCTGGCGAAAGAACTTTATTATAAAGGCTTTCGCATAGCTCAGATTTACAGCCGGACAGTAGAAGCAGCGCAGGTATTGGCGCAAACCGTTGAGGCGGAGTATACAACAGATTTGTCTACTGTAATCAATAATGCACGACTTTATATAGTTTCCTTGAAGGATACGGCTTTTGTGGAACTGCTTCCTGAGATTATTTTGGGAAAGGAGAAAGGTTTGTGGGTGCATACAGCTGGTAGTATCCCGATGAATGTGTGGGAAGGACAGATTGAACGATATGGGGTGTTTTATCCCATGCAAACCTTTAGTAAACAACGTAAAGTAGATTTTAGCGATATACCTATTTTTGTAGAGAGTAATTCGGCAGAAGATACCCGTTTTTTGAAAGATATCGCCGCTGTTCTTTCCGAAAGAGTATATGAAGCAACTTCTGAGCAAAGGAAGAGCTTGCATTTGGCAGCAGTATTTACTTGTAACTTTACAAATCACATGTATACTCTTGCCGCTGATTTATTGGAGAAATATGAACTGCCTTTCGAGGTGATGTTGCCATTGATAGACGAAACAGCCCGTAAGGTACATGAACTGAATCCTCATCTTGCACAAACCGGTCCTGCTATACGTTACGATAAGAATGTAATCAATAATCACTTGCAGATGCTTGTCGATGAACCCCAAATACAGGAACTGTATCGGTTAATAAGTGAGAGTATACATCGTTTGTCCTGAAAAAACTTTATTAAAAAGATACAGCATGAGTACAATCAATTACGATTTGCAGAAGATAAAAGCCCTTGTTTTTGACGTGGATGGCGTGTTGAGTGCCAATGTTATTTCCATGAGTACAGATGGAGAGCCATTGCGTACAGTGAATATAAAAGATGGTTATTCCTTGCATCTGGCTGCTAAGTTGGGTATTCCATTGGGTATTATTACAGGTGGACGTACCGAAGCTGTACGTAAACGTTTCCTTGCTTTGGGGCTGGCAGCGGAAGATATTTACTTGGGATCTTCCGTGAAAATTCATGATTATCGGGATTTTCGTGATCGTCATGGTCTACGTGATGAGGAGATTTTGTATGTGGGTGATGATATTCCCGATATTGAGGTGATGACTACGTGTGGATTACCTTGTTGCCCTAAAGATGCCGCTCCGGAAGTAAAGGAGGTAGCACGTTATATTTCCCATCAGAAAGGAGGATATGGTTGTGGGCGTGATATCGTGGAACAAGTTCTAAAGGTGAAGGGACTCTGGATGGCAGATGAAAGGGCTTTTGGGTGGTGATACCGATACAATACCGTAAATTGAAAAGTAATAATTAGTGATTTGTAATCAGCAAATGTTGTTATGCTAGATATTTTAAAGAAATACAAAGTAATACTCGCTTCTAATTCTCCTCGCAGGAAGGATTTATTGGCCGGATTGGGTGTGGACTATGAAGTACGTACTTTACCAGATGTAGATGAGACATATCCTGATACACTGAAAGGGGCTGATATACCTCTCTTCATTGCTAAAGAAAAGGCAAATGCCTATCTGAATATGATGAAGCCAGGAGAGTTGATGATTACCGCCGATACTATTGTTTGGCTAGATGAGAAAGTACTTGGAAAGCCTAAGGATAGGGAGGATGCCATGTGTATGTTAAGAACAATGTCTGGCCGTACCCATGAAGTTTTTACAGGTGTTTGTCTCACTACGACAGAATGGCAACGTAGTTTCACTGCACAGACAGAGGTTCGTTTTGCAGAACTAAGTGAAGAAGAAATCACATATTATGTAGATACTTACAAGCCTATGGATAAGGCTGGGGCATATGGTGTACAGGAGTGGATCGGTTTTATCGGCGTTGAAAATATCTCGGGGAGTTATTATAACATAATGGGACTTCCGGTACAAAGACTTTATAAAGAACTTGTTCAGTTGAAAGTTTAAATCTTAAACTTTCAACTAATCAAATCCAACATCAACGGCATATCTTTTTCATCTATGCCTTGCTTGATAAGCGTTTTCTTATCTTTGTCAAACATTTCGAGGAATGTTTCCCTGCTTCCACTTTCAATAGCAGCTTTTCTATACAATTGGGTTGTCTTCTCCAAATTGCCCAACTTCCATGCCACATGTCCTGCATTGAGAAAATCGGTTACAATGGGTTTTAATTCAAGTACCTTGTCGTAATACCTCATGGCTTGTTCATGCTTTCCGCTGATAAAAGAGCACCACCCTATAGCGCGCCATGCTTTGACACAATTATTCTCCATCAGATCCAATTTGAAGAAATATTGTAAGGCTTCCTCATATCGTTCCAATTCTGCCAAACAATTTCCAATATAAAACAGTATGTTGCGATTATCAGGTTGAATACTTTCCGCTTTTTTGTAATATTCGAGGGCAGAGTTGAAGTTACGCATCTGGCGATAACATGTAGCAAGATGGCGGATAGTCCATACATGGTCGGGTTTCAGTATATCTGCTTTGCGATAGGCATCGATAGCTTCCTTATAGTGCTTTTCTTTCTGCAAACAGTAACCTGTTTTTTGAAAAATATCAGCATTGGCAGAATTCATATCTATTACTTCCTTATAAATCTCCAATGCTTCAACTGGGTGTTCCTTATGGAAGTGGAAGTCGGCAACAGCAACCAGTAATTCTGGCTTCTGCAAGATATTTTTTAATGCCGGGATACGATGTAATGCAATTTCTTCCTTGAAAATATCACGAAACTCATGACGGCGCTGACTCAGTTTGAAGAAACGATATAGATCGTGGATATATTGATTACTGATAACATCTGGCCGTTGGGCATATTGTCGTAAACCAGATGATTTGTTTTCATCCATCAGTTCGTTTAAATCCTGCGAAGTCATTTGACTTAGCATCATGTTACGTTGGGCTTGAGGAATGTGTGCCATTGTAAAGCAAAGCGAATATTTATCACTGTTACAGAAAAATCCCGATTGTAATATTAGAGATAAAACAGCATTGTCATTTGTTGGTTTTAACCCGAATTCATGGATAATGCTGGAGTGATACATATCGAATGGATAGAACCAATTATGTGGGTTCTGGAAAAATGGATAACTCTTGAGTTGTGCAAAAGTACTCATGTATACATCGGCACCTTCTAACTGTAATTCATTCATTTCTCGTATTTTATCTCCTAATCCCGATTCCTCAAAGGCCTTTTCCCAGTCAGGGTTACGGTCATTCTCTTCAGCAATTTCCTCAAAACCAAATTTCATATTACGCATGATACCTACGTTTTTCATCATTTCTGGAATGATTTCTTCACGCATTTTTTTGTCAATCTTTTCTGTCTCCTGGCTACGAAGTAGTTGGATGTACACACGATTTAACTGTTTACCGAAACTTCCGTCTTCATTGAATAAAGAAAGACGTGCCATAAGTTCCGGGTAAAGAGATAGTCTGTAAGGATGTACATGCAATATGATGGTAATTGCCACTAATGCGCGTTGGCTGACCTGTGTATCTGCATGGGTGGTTGCATCCAGCAACCATAGAAATTTACGAGAGTCGAAACATTCCATCAAACTAAGCATGACAGCGCCTATGAACATGCATAGATCATTGGCAGGTAAAAGTTCCGAATCTAAAAAAGCTTTAGCCTGTTGCTCGTTTTCCATGGTCCAGCTACTGTTTCCCCATGTGGTGAGGAATAAATATTGTCCGGTTTCCTCATGACGTTGCAAGACATTATCTAGTCCTTGTCTATTATCGGGCATCAGTTGGCAGACAGCCAGATCATCAGGAAATGACTCCAATATTTTCAGCCAGTCAAGTATGGAGTAATCTTTTGTCATATTTATCTTGTTCTTATGAAGAGCATGATAATAACGAATTGAAACTCCGTTGAGCAAGCTGATACGAGTTTGATCGGCAATCTCCCAGGTATCGGCGAGAAGTTGCCGGTAGAGTTTTTGTCGTTCAGGATCTTTTATTCCTTGTCGCATATATTGTAGCATATACTGATAGGAGACTTTGGTCTGTTCCAATCTGGTACGTAGCGTCCAGTCGCTACAATTCCAAAGGAAAGCTTCCAATTGAGACTGTGCCTCTTTCAACCGCTTCTGTTGCAACAGGATAATGATTTGTTGATATTGCTCTTGTATGGCTTGCTCATTCATAAATTCGTATTCTTTTAAGTATATATTCTACAAATATACAAAAAGGATGCCAAAAAGTTCGATACTGTTTTGTTTTTTAAAATCTGACTTGTAACTGTGTCTGTAACAAATTAGAATGTCCTCCCTTGTGGGAGTCGCAGTATGTATATTGTGCTTGTATACGGCACTTGGGGTAGAACCACCACTGTACGCCGGTTATATAATTGTTTTGCTTGTCGGCTATTGACTTGTTTTTGTTGAGGTAGTCGTACGATATCACTATATCAAATTTAGGCAATATGTGTACGGAAGCTGTGGCATAATATCCGTCGCTCTTTACATGTCCATCCTTACCGGCAAGATATTCGGTACGCAGGCTGATGGGCTTTGTTTGGATAGTTGCACCTGCTGACCAACGGTTACGTGTGTAATTTTCACCTACAGTGATATCGGGATTAATGGAAGAAGTTGCTATGGCACATCCTTTTCCTTTAATGAAAGAACCACCTACTGATAACCATTTCATAGGATTAACCATTAAACTACCTACTATATCTTTTTGATTGTTTTTGTCTTTCAGATTAATACCTTGTCCGTTCATTACAGCAAGATTATAACTTATGAGTTTCTTGAAAAGATTACCGTAAATCAATATACCCATATCACGACCACTATTGGAACCATATAGTGGATCGCTACCATTGATACCTGCCAGATAATTGACTGACTGAGAATAACAGTTAATTAATTCTACAAAACAAGGAGACATTGGGTTTTCGATGGTGTACATTGTTTTGAACTGTCCGATACGGGCGGTGAGTTCTGGAAGAAATTTATATTCGGTATAAGCTTCCAATATCTTTCCGGTATTGGCAAAACTATACATAAAGTAGCACGACCATTTATCGGTAATTTTACCCCGTGCCATGAAAATTACTCTCTTTATATCGAAAGTATTGGTGTTCTTTTCGTTGGTATTTTCGTAGGTATACCCTACTTGTGCATATCCAGCAAGACTGATGCGTTCTTTCAAAGTATTGACTATATCATTCAGACAAGCATCTTGTGCTTTTAGCATAAAAGCAAAGAGAAAAAGAAAACAGGATAGTAGAATTCGTTTCATGTGTTGGAATTATGATTAAAAAAGGCAACTCTTTTTTCAAAGAATTGCCCTTTTGCATAATATTAATTCTTCTTATTCGTTGATAGCAGCGATACCTGGAAGAACTTTGCCTTCAATGGCTTCAAGCAACGCACCACCACCGGTAGAAACGTAAGATACGCCATTTGCCAAACCGAATTTGTTGACGCAAGCTACAGAATCACCGCCACCTACGAGTGAGAATGCACCGTTTTTAGTAGCTTCGACAATAGCTTCACCTACTGCACGTGAACCATGAGTGAAGTTTTCAAATTCAAATACGCCAGTAGGACCATTCCAAAGGATAGTTTTGGAATTCTTAATAACATCGGCAAAAATCTTTTCAGTTTCAGGACCGATATCCAGACCTTCCCATCCGTCAGGAATTTGATCTACCGGGCAGAATTTAGTATTAGCATCGTTCGAGAATGAATCTGCGATTTTTGCGTCAACAGCCAAAACAAGGTTTACACCTTTTTCTTTAGCTTTTTTTACGAGGTCGAGAGCCAAATCCTGCTTGTCATCTTCGCAGATAGAAATACCGATTTTACCTCCCATAGCCTTGGTGAAGGTATAAGTCATACCACCAGCAATAATCAAGTTATCAACCTTGTTCAATAAATTCTCGATAATTTCAATTTTAGAAGAAACCTTGGAACCACCCATGATGGCTGTGAATGGACGATGGATGTCATTCAACACCTTGTCAACAGCTTTCACTTCTTTCTCCATCAAGTAACCAAACATCTTGTTGTCTTTATCGAAATATTTGGCAATCAATGCCGTAGAAGCATGTGCGCGGTGAGCGGTACCGAATGCGTCATTTACATAGCAATCAGCGTAAGAAGCCAATTTCTTGGTAAATTCCTTCTGACTTTCCTTTACGGCTTTCTTTGCAGCAGCTTTTTCTTCGTCTGTTGCATCTTCTGTTAAACCACGTGGTTTTCCTTCTTCTTCAGCATAGAAACGAAGATTCTCGAGCAACAGCACTTCACCTGGTTGCAGAGCAGCAGCCTTTACTGCAGCTTCTTCGCACATACAGTCATTAGCAAACTGCACCTCGATACCCAGCAACTCTTCAAGATGTTTCAAGATGTGTTTCAAGGAAAACTTATCAGCGGGACCTTTCGGGCGACCGAGATGAGAGCCAATGATAATACTACCGCCATCAGCCAAAATTTTCTTTAGGGTAGGAAGAGCGGCACGCATACGGGTATCATCTGTAATGTTGAAGTTTTCGTCCAAGGGTACATTAAAGTCCACGCGAACGAATGCCTTTTTTCCGGCAAAGTTAAATTGATCAATTGTCATAATACTCTATATTATTTAAAAGTGTTACTGAATCTTTTTTGTGAGCGCAAAGTTAATGTTTATTTCTTTTTTTCGCTATGAAATAGTCATTTATTCTTCTGTATCACTACTCTCTTTACTTACTTTATATTTCCGGCAATAATATTTGCACAGTAATTGTAAACCACAGTTGTCACATTGAGGTGTACGCGCCTGACAGATATAACGTCCATGTAGGATAAGCCAATGATGCGCGATGGGAATATCTACAGCTGGTATGTGTTTTATTAATTCTTTTTCTACACTGAAAGGAGTGGTACACTTGTCTGAAACCAGTCCCAAACGATGGCTGACGCGGAATACATGTGTGTCTACCGCCATTGCAGCCTTGTTGAAAACGACAGACTGGATGACATTGGCGGTTTTACGTCCCACACCGGGTAACTTGATGAGTTCTTCTAATGTATCGGGTACCTGGCTGTTAAAGTCTTTCACTAATATCTTTGCCATTCCCACTAAATGTTTCGCTTTGTTGTTGGGGTAGGATATGCTACGGATATATTCATAGACTACTTCGGGAGTAGTGGCGGCAAGTGCCTCCGGGGTAGGGAAATCACGATAGAGAGCGGGAGTTATCATATTTACCCGCTTGTCCGTACATTGAGCCGAAAGGATTACTGCGATTAGTAATTCAAACGGATTATCATAATGCAACTCGGTTTCTGCCACAGGACGGTTTTCTTTGAACCAAGCAATTATTTTCTCATAACGTTCTTTCTTTCTCATCGTAATTTGTTTTTATGATAATGGGGGGCTACTTTATAATTGAAATAAAGCATGGAGAGGATGGTGAGGCAAGCTCCGAAAAAATATGCTTTGTCGAAAGTACTGATTTCTGCGATATATCCTCCAGTCAGCATACCGATACCGATACCCACATCCCATGAGGTGAGGTAGGTGGAAGTGGCTGTACCACGCTGATTGTTAGGGGCAAGATTGACAAATAGGGTATTGTAAGCCGGAAACATGATACCGAAACCGATACCTAACAATAAAGCAACAGTGAAAAAGGTGACATTACATATTCTGGTATCCCATTGTATGATATACACGCAAGCCGATAACAGGAAGAAACTGACAACAACGATGTATAGTCCAGTGGAAATGACTTGTGTTATTTTTCCCTTATCCACAATTTTCCCTGAGAAGATACGCGAGATTGCCATACCAACCGCCATAAAGGTAAAGAAGAAACCGGTAGTAGCATTGATGCCGATTTCTTTGGCGTACATAGCTACATAATTAGTCGTCATACCGTATGGGATAGAAAGCAACAATAGGCTGATGCCTGCAGGTATTCCTTTTAGCAGGATAAAACGGTCAAGTGATATTGGTTCCCGCTTTACAGGTGGTTTGTAGGGTGTCTTCACAAGCATGGCACAGAAAAAGCCCAATAGGCATGCCCCCACTGAATAGCAAAAAATGGTGGTATAGCTCATTCCGGCATCGTGCAGAAAAAGCCCTGACATGGGACCTACCGCCATTGCTATATTATTGGATAGACCATAATAACCCAGTCCCTCACCGCGTCGGGAGGAAGGCATGATATCAATGACTATCGTATTACCGCCTACCGTTACCATTCCGAACGATATTCCATGAATAATACGAAACAAGATAAAAAGGGTCAGTGAACCTGCGATGATGTATCCTGCGAACATACTCATAAAAATAAAGTAAGCGAGCAGGTAGAGTGGCTTACGGGCGAAACTGTCCAGTAGATATCCTGAGAACGGGCGGATGCATAAGGCAGCCACAGTATAGCAGGAAAGGATGATGCCAATGGTAGAATTTCCGGCTTCAAACACCTCTGATAGGTAGAAAGGTAATACCGGAATCAATAGCCAGAAACCGAAGTACAACAGAAAGTTTGCTGCCAGTATGAAGCAATAATCGGAAGTGACAAGCCTATCTTTCATGATGCTGGATTTTGATGTAGGGAATAATTAAGAAAAAAGAGGTGTGTTAGAACGAAATGATAAAATCCACTTCATTATGACACACCTTCTCTTTTTATTAATAGGCGGCTTCGAATTCTTTCAAGAAACGCGTATCGTTTTCTGAAAAGAGTCTTAAGTCGTTGACACGATATTTCAGGTTCGTAATACGTTCAATACCCATACCGAGAGCATATCCACTGTATATTTTGCTGTCAATGCCGTTCAACTCCAATACATTCGGATCTACCATTCCACAACCTAGGATTTCTACCCATCCTGTACCTTTACAGAAAGGACATCCTTTCCCACCACAGATATTACAGCTGATGTCCATTTCGGCACTCGGCTCTGTGAAAGGGAAATAAGAAGGGCGGAGGCGTATCTTGGTATCGTTACCAAACATCTCGCGGGCAAAGAGCAACAGTGCTTGCTTTAAATCGGTAAACGATACGTTACGGTCTATGTATAAGGCTTCCACCTGATGAAAAAATGCATGTGCACGATAGCTGATAGCTTCGTTACGGTAAACACGTCCGGGGCACAATACACGGATAGGTGGCTGTGAGGTTTCCATGACACGACTTTGTACACTTGAGGTATGTGTACGCAGAATGATATTGTGTGATACGTTTTCTGCATTATTTTCAATGAAGAAAGTATCCTGCATGTCACGTGCCGGATGATCTTCGGCAAAGTTCATGGAAGAGAATACATGCCAATCATCTTCTATTTCCGGACCGTCAGCGATGCTAAAACCCATACGGGCAAATATGTCGATAATTTCGTTCTTTACGATGGTGAGCGGATGGCGTGTACCCATTTTAATGGGATAAGCCGAACGAGTCAGATCAAGGTCATCACAACTGTTGTCCTGGTTGTCAAACTGCTCTTTCAGAGCAGCTATTTTTTCTTGTGCCTTGTTTTTGAGTTCGTTTAGACGCATGCCTACTTCCTTCTTTTGGTCGGCTGCTACATTACGGAAGTCTGCCATCAAGTCATTAATGGCTCCCTTTTTACTAAGGTATTTAATGCGGAGTGCTTCCAGTTCCTCTACATTAGCGGCTTTCAGTGTTTCTACTTCTTGCAGAAGCTGATTGATTTTAGCTATCATATCTTTCCTTTATTTATTTTCTAAGTGCATAAAACGGTGCAAAGATACAATTTTATCATTGTTCTGTGGTTAGTCGTTTCATATTATTTTCCCAATTTGTATAGAAAATACCATACAGGTGAATTTAAAATGGATTTCAGATCAAGGTGTTATTTAAAAACATAGCGATTTAGTAGTTACTCTGTAAAAATACGATCTATGGAAAGTATGTGTAGAGTTCTAATATCGCTTAACTTCTTAATAATACATAAGTATTCTTTTTGTTCATGGAAAAATCATAAATATACATTGCTTTGTAACTTTTAAAACATACTTTTATTATCTTTGCGCCCCATTATTATTCTATAGGAGGTAGAATAAATGTCTGTTTATGCTTTGTTGATAAAGCGATTAAAAAGAGAATTGCTGACAGACAGGAGTTTATATTATAAAGATAGATATTGTATTGATGAGATTGAAAACATTCCTGCCTATTATGGCTGCTACAGGTGTCCTGATGTGTGGACCCGCTGTATTTTTACGTGCCGGACAAACTGATTTTGCATCTCCCGAGACAACGGGATGGTTCCGGAAGAAAAAGAAAAATGATACAAAAGACAGTATTCCATCTAAAAGTGCTTATGAAAAGTTGACGGGTGACGGGGCTGTTGTTCGCAAGGGTATGTTTAATGTTTACCAAAAGAAAAATGATTATTATTTCGAAGTGCCTGCAAATTTGTTAGGGCGCGATATGTTGGTGGTAAACAAGTTGCAACGTGTGCCTTCCGAACTGAATGAAGCGGGTGTCAATCGTGGCACGAATTATGAAAACCAGATGGTACGTTTCGAATTGGATAAGGCCGCCAATAAATTATTGGTACGCCAAAGCCGTCCTTTGCCTTTGGCTCCTGATGAAGATGCTATACGTCAATCGGTACTAGACAATTATATTTCTCCGTTGATAGCAGGTTTCAAAATAGAAGCGTTCAATAGTGATTCTACCAAAATGGTAGTGAAGGTGAATGATATCTATGATGGTACGGAAACCAGTATCAACAATGTATTTACCAATATAAACTTGGGCACTTCTGCCATAAAGAACCTGTCGCGTATACTTTCTATTAAGTCTTTTGAAAATAATGTGGTGGCAACGTCCGAACTGACTACAAAGGTGACTGAGGGAACCACAACAGTGTTTGTCACGGTCGAGGTGAGTTCTTCCTTGTTATTACTCCCCGAAAAACCGATGATGGGGCGTCTGGACAGTCCGCGCGTAGGTTATTTTACCAACCCGCTGTTGAACTATAGCGACGGACAGCAACGTGTGGATAAGAAACCGTTTATTACCCGTTGGCGTATGGAGCCGAAGCCGGAAGACAGTGAACGCTATCTTCGTGGTGAATTGGTGGAACCCGCCAAACCGATTGTATTCTATATAGAAAATTCCACTCCCCGTCGTTGGCGGAAATACATTAAGCAAGGTATTGAGGATTGGCAGGTTGCTTTTGAGCGTGCCGGATTTAAGAATGCCATTATAGCCAAAGAACTGACGGACAGCATGAACGTGGATAAAGATGACGTAAATTATTCCGTCTTGACATACGCCGCTTCTACCAAAGCCAATGCAATGGGGCCGTCTATTCTAGATCCGCGTTCGGGAGAAATATTGGAGGCGGATATTATGTGGTGGCACAATGTCCTGAGTATGCTTCAGGAGTGGATTACGGTACAAACGGGAACTGTACGCTCCGGAGCTCAAGGGGTGAAATTATCGGACGAACTGATGGGGGATGCCATGCGTTTTGTGGCCTGCCATGAGGTGGGGCATTCGCTGGGATTGCGCCATAACATGATAGCCTCTTGGGCTTTCCCGACAGATTCGTTACGTTCCAAAACATTTACGGATCGTATGAACAGTACCTCATCTTCTATAATGGACTACGCTCGTTTTAATTATGTGGCACAACCGGAGGATGGCATTACGGCACTTTCCCCACATATCGGACCCTACGATATGTTTGCCATAGAATATGGTTATCGTTGGTATGGAAAAGAGACTCCGGAAGCGGAAAAGGAATTGCTTGCCGATTTTTTGGGGCGCCATACGGATCGTCTGTACAAATACAGCGAAGCGCAGGATGTTCGTGATGCGGTTGACCCTCGTGCGCAGATTGAAGATTTGGGGGATGATGCCATTCTCTCGTCTCTGTTGGGTATCGAAAATTTAAAACGTATTGTGCCTCAGATTATTCAATGGACTACTACCGGAGAAAAAGGACAGACCTACGAGGAAGCATCTCGCTTGTATTATGCGGTAATCAATCAGTGGAACAATTACCTCTATCATGTGCTTGCCAATATCGGTGGTATCTATTTGGAGAATACCACGGTGGGCGATGGACAGAAAACCTATACTTTTGTGGAGAGAGAAAGGCAGCAGGCGGCTTTAAAGTTCTTGCTGGATCAGGTGCTGACGTATCCGAAGTGGTTGTTTGATACAGAAGTGGGGGAGTACACTTATTTATTGCGTAATACTCCGCTGGGAGTGGTAGAGAATGCCCCTACTCAGGTATTGAAGAATGCACAGTCATATATCCTTTGGGATTTGTTAGCTAATAATCGTCTGATACGTATGTTAGAAAACGAATCGGTCAATGGCAAGAAAGCTTTTACGGTAGTGGAGTTAATGGATGGTTTGCATCGTGGTATCTTTGCCACCACGGAGCGAGGAACAGTGCCGGATGTTATGACACGTGCCTTGCAAAAGAATTTTGTGGATGCTCTGATTACGGCCGCTTCCGAGAGCGAAGGGGTAAAAATAAACAAGAAGTTGATGGAGGGGCATTTCTTGTTGGATAATCGTCTCCCTCTTTGTAGTTGCGATGAACATGCGCGCCGCGCATTGAATTCCGACCGCATGGGTGCTCCCCGTGAACTTAACTTTTACGGTTCGCAGATAAACCGGGTATCGGATGCGATATCTGTGAAACGTGGTGAGTTGCTGCGTATCAAGGATTTGCTGCAAAGCCGCTTGGGAATATCGGATATAGCGACGAAATATCATTATAAGGACTTAGTTTTGCGCATAAATACGGCGCTGGGAATTAAATGATAATTTAGGGGCGTAGCATAAAATCCGTATCATCCGCGCCTAAAAACACTGTCATCCGAGAGGAGACCTTGTCAGAGCGTTACGCCCCTAAATTTCCATTTATATAATCAATTTCAATAGAGTATTAATTTTTTTATTGTAACACATGGAAAAACGTTTATTAATCGTTTTACTATGCCTTGTGGGAGTTTTGTCTTCTGTTTTTGCTACAGACAGGCAGGTACAAGGTGTGGTAATATCTTCAGAAGATAACCTTCCACTCATTGGTGCTTCTGTCTATATAGTGGCAGAAGACTTGAAGAAAACAGGAAGTGCTCAGGCTGCAATTGGGGTTATTACCGACATAGATGGTAAATTTTCTATTTCAGTTCCTTCCGGAATTACCCGTTTGTTTTGCAGTTATTTGGGCTATGATGTTCAGGAAGTGAAACTTGTTCCAAATAAAGATCGGTACGAAATCACCCTCCATGTCTCTGCTCATATGCTGGATGCAGTAGTGGTGACGGGTTATCAAACCGTGGAACGTCGTAAATTGACAGCGGCTGTTTCAAAACTTGATATCTCGGATGAGACTATCGGTGCGGTGAAAAGTATCGATCAGGCACTTGCCGGACAAGTTGCCGGACTTGCTGTTACTCCGACTTCCGGTGCTCCGGGTGCTCCGGCAAAGATACGCATTCGTGGTACTGCCTCTTTGCATGGAACACAAGATCCTCTATGGGTATTGGATGGTATTCCCCTTGAAGGAACGGATATTCCCCAACAAGAGGAATTAAGCGATATAACTAATATGCGGCAATCTTCTATCGCTGGATTAAATCCCGCCGATATTGAGAATATAACCATCTTGAAAGATGCCGCTGCTACCGCTATTTACGGTGCACGTGCTGCCAATGGCGTTATTGTGATTACTACGAAAAAGGGTAAGGTAGGTAAACCGGTCGTTAATTTCTCTTCCAGATTTACCTATACACCTACATTGAGTTTGGATAGGCTGAATTTAATGAATGCATCGGAAAAAGTGGGATTGGAATTGGATATGATTCGCAATAACTACTCACCCGAGAACAAAAAGGGAGGTGTATATAATATCCTTTCTAAATACAATGAAGTGTCTGCTTTCCAATCTGGCGGATGGGATGCGTTGAGTGTAGATGCACAGGCGGATATCAATCGTTTGAAGGGTATTAATACGAACTGGAGTGATATTCTTTTCCGGGATGCTTTTAACCAGGAATACAATTTGAGCCTTTCCGGAGGTACAGAAAAAGTGACGTACTATACTTCTTTGGGATATTATAAAGAAAATGGAAATATGGAAGGTGTCAGTATGGATCGTTTCAATGTTGTGGGTAAAACATCCTATAAGGTGAACCGTATGCTGAAACTGGGAGTTTCTCTGTTTGCCAACCGTCGAAAGAATACCGATTATCCAACAGATAAGTTTGGTATGTCTAATCCGGTTTACTACTCACGTAAGGCCAACCCTTATTTCGAACTTTACGATAAGGATGGAAATTATAACTATGACTATGATATCCAGAATAATACGGATACCGATTTGAAATTCAATATATTTGAAGAGCGGCGAAATACATCTCTTGAGAGCGTTGTGAACTCTTTCTCTTCCATATTCGATGCTGAGTTGCGTTTTAATGATAAGCTGAAGATAACATCCCAGTTCGGTTATCAGCTGGACAAGGCTTCCAAAGAGGAAATTGCAGACTGGGACAGTTACGCTATGCGTTCTCTTTATAAAAAGAGTAATTATGATCAAAACGGTGAAACAAAGTATTTCCTGCCTCAGGGTGGAGTACAGAAAAAGTACGAGAACAGCAACTCCCAGATTACCTGGAAAACTATGGGAGAGTATCGTGACAGCTTTAATGATATTCATGAGCTGGAAGTGATGGTGGGTACCGAGTTGCGTAAAACCTGGTATGAAACTTTGTTCTCTGCTGGATATGGTTTCGACCGTAGAACGCTGACTACGAAACCGGTGGTATTTCCTGATGAGAGTTATGCCAGTTCTTTTCCGCTCCATGAGACTACTTATAAGGAAAATGCCTACGTATCATTCTACTCTACGGCATCTTATTCATTGCTGAATCGTTATACTGTTGGTGGAAGTATCCGTTTCGATGGTTCCGATCTCTTCGGGGTAGATAAAAAATATCGCTATCTGCCTTTATATTCGGTCAGCGCTTTGTGGCGCCTGTCTCAAGAACCGTTCATGCAAGAAGCAAAGTGGATTGATAACCTGGTGTTCCGTGCTTCATACGGTTTACAGGGAAATATCGACAAGAACACTTCGCCTTTTTTATTGGGTAAATATAGGGTAGAAAGTATCTTGCCCGGTATCTCGGAAGATATGATTGATATCAATTCTGCTCCTAATAAAAAATTGCGTTGGGAAAAGACTCAGTCCGTGAATGTCGGTTTTGACTTCTCAGTATTAAATCAGGCCATCAACCTGGGGGTAGATTATTACTATCGCAGAGGTACCGATTTGATTGCTTTACGTATGCTTCCCCTTGAAACCGGTTTTACTTCCATGAACGTGAACTGGGCGAGTATGGAAAACAAGGGTGTGGAGGTGAGCTTGTCTACAAGGAATATAACCACCAAGAATTTTTCGTGGTATACTATCTTCAATTTTGCTTATAACGGTAATAGAGTATTGCACGAAAATATCCCTGAACAACAAACCACTCCGGGACGTGAAGGATACCCTGTGGGTGCTATCTTTGCGCTGAAAACGGCCGGGGTAGACAAAGAGACTGGAAATATGATGTTCTATAATCCGAAAGGCGAAAAGGTTACGTTGAAAGAACTTTATCGTCTGGTAGACGAGTGGGGAATAGGAATTGCTTCATCGGATGTCACTCCTGCTGAAGAGCGGACTTTCTATTCCTATATCGGTAGCTCGGATGCACCTTATACGGGCGGGTTCATCAATACCTTTACCTATAAGAACTGGGAACTGAGTGCTAACTTCTCTCTCACTATGGGCGGATATGTACGTACTCAACCTACGTATGACATTATCCAACCGGACTATGGTAAGAACTACAACCGGGATGTGCTGAGTCGTTGGACTCCCCAAAACCGGGATGCTGCATTTCCAGCATTTATGACGAGTGCTTCCAATCCTGAAGAATACTACTGGTATGATGCCAAGCCCATCTGGAGAGATTTGGATATCTGGGTGAAGAAACTCAATTATGTACGTTTGCAAAATCTTCGTTTGGGTTATCGTGTTCCTGAAAGTCTGACGAAACGCTTGGGTATGAATTCTGCTACGGTATCGGTTGAGGGACGTAACCTGTTTGTATTCGGGTCGGGGTATAATAATTATATGGATCCGGAATCCATGTACAATCCTTTTGCCACTCCGGTACCTAAGTCTGTTACTTTTAGTTTGAATTTGAATTTTTAATTCTAAAACCGAAGGACAATGAAGAAAATAATAAATCTGATGATAATAGGCTGTATGCTTCTGTTTACAGCTTGCGACAACTATCTGGACATACAGCCTACCGGTAGTGTCATTCCCAATTCGTTGGCTGAATACAGGGCTTTACTCACCCGTTCTTATAAAGATGTGAGTACACTGAGTGATCGAGGTATTGCGAGTTTCCGTTCGGATGAAATGCAAGTAAGCAGCGATAGTTATGACCTGAATACATACATGGATATAGAACGTTGGAATGATCTCTCTCCTAATGCTTATACGGCACAGTTTGAGTGGGTGAGATATTATAACGTACTTTTTATAGCCAACCACATCATAGAGAACAGGAAGGAAATAAAAGAAGGCGGTGAACTTGAAGTAAACCAGCTGGTGGGTGAAGCTTTCATGTTGCGTGCCTACATGCATTTTCTTTTGGTGAACCTTTATGGACAACCTTATACCAAGCCGGGAGCATTGGAAACAAAATCCATACCGTTGAAACTGGATACAGATTTAGAAAAGGTACTTAGTCGGAATACAGTGAAGGAGGTTTATTCTTCCATTCAGTCGGATATCGACGAAGCCCGTAAACTGATTTCGGAACCGGAGTGGGAGTTGGCTTATTCCTATCGCTTCAATACATTGTCGGTAGAGGCGTTCCAGTCGCGTGTCTCTCTTTATAAAGGTGAGTGGCAGGCTGCGTGGGATGCCGCTGAAACTGTACTTGCCGGAAAATCTGATTTGGAAGAGTTGAATGATGCTACCGCCAACTTACCCAATTATTATAAGTCGGTAGAGAATATCACCGCATTGGAAATGCCTTTGAGTAATTCTGTAAGTAAGGCATCTTTGGCCGCACCTTCTTTGCTTAATCTCTATTCAGAAGGAGATCTTCGTTTGGACAAATACTTCGCTAAGGCGGATGCGAATGGTTACCGGAAGAATCAGAAAGGTGGAAGTAATAACTTTTTATGTACTTTCCGTACTGGCGAGATATATCTGACGGCTGCCGAGGCTGCCGCTCAGTCAGACAAACTACCCGAGGCACGTAAACGCTTATTGGAACTGATGCGGAAACGTTATTCACCGGAAACCTATCTGGCCAAGGAGGTTATAGTCAATAAAATGGACAAGGGTGCTTTGATAGGTGAAATTCTGAATGAGCGTGCTCGTGAATTGGCATTTGAGGGACACCGCTGGTTCGACCTGCGGCGTACTACCCGTCCTCGGATGGAGAAAACCTTTGAAGGTAAAACTTATGTTCTCGAAGAAAACGACCCGCGGTATACGATTTCCATTCCTAAGGATGCTATCGAAGCCAATCCGGGGTTATTAAACTGACTTATGTGGATTCGGTATAAGAAATGATTCATGGCTGTACGGCTTTGGGTTGAACGAATGTTAGGTATTTTTACCACAGAGGGTACAGGGTCTTATAGGGGTAGGTTTTATGATTTCCTGTTGATATTTTGGGACAATAGATATTTAGTAGGGATCGGTTTGATATATCAATCTGTCCAATTGATGCCCAAATGATATTCAACAGGTACTTTCTGTCTTCGAATAGCCTGTTATGTTGACACGTCCGCTTCCCGAAAAGTCCGAAAAAGTACAATTAAGGTATAAATATACTGTGATTATACCGAATATCCACTGGTTTCACGTTTCTCGAATACAGAATATTAACTTCCCATGCGAGGGATATTAACTTCTCACGTGAGGAATATTAACTTCCTTCGTGAGAGATGTTAACTTCCCTCACTGGAAAGATGAATATTTGCCCTGAAAAATACTCTTTTTCTCCTGTGAAAAGAGTATTTTTACATGGACAGCCGGTATTTTCTGTCTATTTAGGTTGTATGTATTTATGTACTTCGCTATTTATGAGTAAGATACGAATTTTTGTTTGCATATTCTCGTTTGCGTCTACCAATGGGTGGAAATACGCGATTCTCAGGATGCGGAAAGTGCAAAGTGTCAAAAACGAACATAGGCAATTTCGTGGAGCAGATATACCTGCTATTAGGAATATAATATTGCCGTGGATAACTATGGAGCTATTAACCGAAATAGGAATTGTAAAAATAGAGGGCTGTAAATGAATTTATTTTTATTGAACACATCAGTTGCCGGAGGAAGACTCGAAAAGTCATTGGAAAAGTTAGTAGATTTTGGCATGGATGCCGGTAAGGACATATTAATCGCTATTTTAATTTATGTAACCGGACGTTTTATTATTAGAAGGATAAGCGCATTAGTCTCCAAAATATTTGAAAAGCGGAAGATTGAAACCAGTGTACAGACATTCTTAAAGAGTCTGATAAAGATTTTGCTGGATATGATTCTCGCTTTTGCTATAATCGGTAAGCTCGGAGTAGAGACCACTAGTTTCGCGGCATTGCTCGCATCTGCCGGTGTAGCTGTAGGTATGGCACTTTCTGGTAACCTTTCCAATTTAGCCGGCGGACTGATTATACTTGTCTTCAAACCGTGTTTAAGGTGGGTGACTATATAGACGGACCGAGAGTAAGCGGTACAATAAAGGAAATACAGATATTTCACACCATGACTTTCCACGCTTGACAACCGTATGATTTATGTACCTAACGGGAGTCTCAGTGGCAATGCTGGAGTGTTTTGTATGACATCAATGAAATTGTCTATACTACATTCAATGAAGAAGGCATAGGATGCCCGTTCCCACAACTTACCCTACATCAGGCAAAAGATTGATCTTATCATCTATATAGGTTTTTCATCCTTTATTCCAAATATTTTATCAATCACACTGGCTCACTATTTTTATACGTATTATTCTTTCATAAAAATAGTGGTACTAATTTCCCATCTATCAAATTTATCGTATGCGGAACAGAGGTTTTTCCAATTAGAGTTTTATTCCGTATTAAAGACTTTATATTTCTAACGAGTTGGAATGGGATAAAATATTAAGATTCAATCTGCATTTATTCACTCTGAAAAGTATGTAATACTATTCATTAATTCTCCAAAAAAGTTCATAAACTCCTTTTGTTTGTTTTTAGATATTATCGGTTACTAATTTATTATATAGATTTGCAAGTGTCTTTTTATCGAGATATGTATGGAAAATCAAGCCAGGAAAATTTTAAAAATATCCGGTATTATATCAGGAGGATTGATTATTGCCATTTTTATAATAATCACGATTGCCTTGAATTTTGTGTTTACTCCTGAGAAGTTAACTCCGGTGGTATTGGAAACTGCCAATCAAAATTTAAATGCAAAACTGGATATAGAAGGTGTAGAACTTACTTTCTTCTCTACCTTTCCCCGGTTCGGATTGCAACTGACAAACGGAACATTGATTTCAAAAGCCATTCGTGATACCATGTGGCAGAGAACTGACACATTGTTGTCTTTTAAAGAAGCCATATTGGTAATAGATGTAATGGATTATCTGCAACGGAAAAAGGTAAACATCCATCATCTTGCCCTGGACAGTGCCAAGATTTATGCATATAAGGACGAGACTGGAACTGCCAACTGGAACATCCTTTCCAAAAATACGAAAAATACAGTTTCATCGTCAACGGATACGGTCAGGTATGTGAATGAACTTAATATCGGGCAGGCCGCCATAAAACATGCCACAGTAACTGTGGATGACCGGAACACACATATCTTTGCTAATATATGGGGGATGGACTTGAACCTGAAAGCAAACATGAAAAAAGGGGATTCTATATTGACCTTGGACTTCAAAAACAAGAATATCCTTTTCTGGCAGAATGGGCAGTTGATAGCTAACCATATCAGTACCCATTTGAGAACAGACATTGAATTGGACACCGCTCATCGTACCCTTTTTCTGCGTGATGCCCTGATTAATGTAAATGGTATAGAATTAGGGGTAAAGGGAACGATACGGCATGATGCAATAGTACAAGCTCTTGATTTAGACTTGCAATACGGGTTGCACACTCCTTCATTGGAAACAGTATTACACATGATTCCGGAAAGTATTTTGAAAAGAACAAAGGTATCTGCCAAAGGAGAAGTTACTTTCAAAGGAAAATTAAAAGGAACCTATGGAAAACAAAAATTGCCATTGGCCACATTGGATATCAAAATTAAAGATACTTCTGCCCAGTATGCCGGGATGCCTTATGGCATAGACAAGTTAGACGTTGATTTTTTTAGTCAAATAGATCTGATGCGTAATAAACCTTCCTATCTGAATTTAAAGATATTCCATTTTGAAGGGGCAAATACCAGTATATTGGCTGATATGAAAGTAGATAATCTGTTGACAAATCCCGATATTACCTTACATACTAAATCGACTATAGACCTGAATGCACTGAAGCAGGCTTTTCCGTTACAGGAAAGTATCAGCATGGAAGGGAAAATGAAAGCCGATTTGGGGGTGCGCTGCCGTATGTCTTCCATAAAGAACCAGGATTGGGGATGTATTAAGGCCGAAGGGCAACTTGAGACGGACAAACTTGTAATACGTGATACTCAGAAGAATTTTGAGTTCATAAGTGACGCATCATTGAATTTTATCGGCAATGAATGGTTAGGGGTACGCGCCATAATTAAGGACATGACTTTTCGCTCTCCCCAATTGAGCTCTGACATGAAAAGTCTTGTTGCTACCGTCAAGACCACTCCTTCCAAAGACACGACCCGGATGGCCCAGGTGGAATGTAAAATGGAAATGCACAAACTGAAAGTGAGCTTAGGAGACTCCCTTTATTTATTTTGCGGAAAGTCTTCCGCTACTCTGAATTTAAAACCGGGAGAATATAATCCTGGCAAGCCCCGAATAGGACTTACCATGGAGACAGACACTTTGTATTGCCGCATGGGAGAGAGCAAAGTAGGAATGAATAAAGCGGGAATAGGAATTACTGCAGAAAAAATACGTGATTCATTGTGGATGCCTAAGGGCATTATAGGTTTTGATCACATGGTTGCCCGCATGCCGGAATGTGCACTTCCTATACATATACAAAAAAACTCCGTAACAGTGGGCAACCATACAATAACCTTACGTAATGCTACCATACGTATAGGCAGATCCGACATTACGGCAAATGGGGCAATCTATGATTTGTATGGAGTTATGAAGTACCACAAAGTGTTACGTGCCAAACTGGACGTTTCTTCCAATAACTTAGACTGCAACCAATTGATACGCTCAATATCCTTCCCCTCGGATACACTTACAGCAAGTACTGATACTGCTGCCACAAACCTTAAACTATTTGTGATACCTCAGAAATTAGACTTTGAACTACAAACAAATTTCCGGCGGGTACTTTATGAAAAAGTGATATTCAATGATGTCTGTGGAGCTGTAGACATACGTAACCAATCTGTACACTTGAAAGAACTTAGTATGAAAGGGCTGGGATCGAAAATGAACACTACGCTTGTTTATCAGGCAAAACGTCCGGAACAAGGATTTGCTGGTTTTGATTTCCGTCTGCATAATATCAACATTGGAAAGTTGGTTGACCTTGCACCCTCTTTGGATACAATCGTACCCATGTTACGTTCATTTGAGGGAACTGTGGATTTCAATGTGGCGGCAGCTGCGGTATTGGATTCCAACCTCAACATCAAGATACCGACCTTGCGCTCGGCCATTCATGTAAAAGGAGATAGCCTTGTACTGATGGACGGTGAGACTTTCGCGGAAATCTCAAAGAAGTTCTTTTTTAAGAATAAAAAGAAGAATTTGATTGACAGTATTTCAGTAAATATCAGTATTAAAGACGGTAGTGTGACTATCTATCCTTTTGAAATTTCAATGGATCGTTACCGGGCAGCGGTAGGAGGTACACAAGGTTTGGACATGAACTTTAACTACCATATTTCCATATTGAGATCACCTGTACCATTCAAACTAGGCTTGAACATATCGGGGACTTTAGATGATATGAAATTCAAATTTGGGAAAGCCAGATATAAAGATGCAATTACACCAGCAGAAACACATAAGGTGGACAGCACAATAGTAAATATGGGACAACAGATCGCAAATGACTTCAAAAATATAATGAAAAGATAAACGAAACAACAAGAAAAGCAATATATTGAATGTTTCATAAACAAAAACATCATGATAATAAATTCATTATTTACAAACATTTTTTTATTACAACCATTATGAAAAAAAGTATCTTAACAATTATTTTTGCGTTCATCTGTATCTTGGGGTATGCGCAAGTGTCTTTTAATGTAAAGGCAGGTCTTAACCTTAGCAGTTACATCGGTGAAAATTCAGATAACTCCAAATTCAAACCGGGAGTTCGTCTTGGCGTGGGAATGGAATATCAATTCAATGAAATGGTGGCTCTGCAACCTTCATTATTTTTCTCACAGAAAGGAGCCAAGTATTCAGATGATTATAAAGGAAATATTGCAGATGCCGATGCAGACGTAAAAATTAACCAACTGTATCTTGAGCTTCCAATCAATGTACAATTCAGATTCAACATTGCAGACAATACTAATCTTGTTATTGCAACCGGTCCCTATTTGGCCTGTGGCGTAGGCGGAAAAGCAAAATTTGACGGAAATGCTTCCGTTGGCGGTGTTGAAGTAAACGGTTCTGAAAAGATAGATACTTTCGGAGATGACGGATTGGATTATAATAGATTCGATGCCGGCTGGAACATCGGCCTCGGCGTAGAATTCGGACAGATTCTTGTAGGGCTTGATACACAGCTTGGCTTTTGCAAGATCATGGATGGAGATGCTCCGCACAATGCGAACATTGGCATCACTTTGGGATATAAATTTTAAGTTGTTCTTTTTTTGAAGACCTCTTAATTGAGTAGTTGGTAAGACTAAAGCTTTCTTGCTATTCTTATATTTCTATCTTAGAATTAAGTATTTTATTGTGGATAATCCATAATTTATTTGTTACAAAATAGACAATCTGGTATGAAAAAAATATTCATTTTATTAATAACTCTTTTTTCGTTGTCAGTCGGTGTTTATGCGCAGAAAGGGAAACAGGCTATAGGTTTCGGTCTCGGTTATGGAACAGAGATTGAAAGTCTTGGATTAGGAATTAAGTATCAGTATAACATAACCAATCCTATACGTATTGAACCCTCTCTCAACTATTTTTTTGAAAATGACAATGTAAGCATGTTGGATGTGAACGTTAATTTCCATTATCTGTTTCCGGTAGCCGGTAATGTCAAGCTTTATCCGCTGTTCGGATTGACTTTATCCAATTGGATGTTTGATATGTATGATGTTGATTGGGATGGAGACCACGTTCATGTCGATGACAATGGGAACCATAACGAATGTCGGTTTGGTGTAAACTTGGGAGTTGGGGCTGAATTTGCATTGAGCCATAGTTGGGCCATGAATCTTGAATTCAAGTATCAATTGGTTAGTGATTTTGACCAGGGTGTCATTAATATTGGAGCCGCATATAGATTTTAAAGAAAATCTCAGAATAGAAATCATATGAATGTAAGAGGGGATAAACGTAATTTAATGCTTGTCCCCTCTTTTATGTTTCAATCTTTGGATTTCAAGTTAATCATCGTCATCATCGTCGTCATCGTATCGATAGTGCTTCTTGTGGTGCTTCTTCGTTTTTTTATATTTATGTTTCTTATGGTGAAATTTGTCATGACGCTCACAGTATGAATTATAATATTCATACCAGCAGTCACTATGGTGATGAACCCTGTCATAGAAAGGAGTATAATACACACTTCCCGGATTTATGCCGATCTCCCTAAGGATACGGTTCGTTTTTGATTCTTACTATGAAGTAAACCATTGTTGGTTTTGCCCCTTTAGGTTTTACTAGGTTATAGTAGGGGGATCTCTTGGGCAAAACATTGTTTGATTTCATTGTTTGAAACCATTGTTTCAGTTTTTTTAATAGAAGCATTGTTTGATGTTTCAGAATGTGCCATAATAGGGTGTTACTTGGCATATAGGCATAAAAAAAGGCATACAGCTATACTGTATGCCTTATTTGTGGAGCGTATGAGACTCGAACTCATCACCTCGACACTGCCAGTGTCGCGCTCTAGCCAGATGAGCTAACGCCCCGTTGCTAACGTTTGCAGAAGAGCCCGCATTTTTGATGGCGCAAATATAATGCATTATTCTGAAATAATTGCTATGTTTGCGAAACAAAATGAAAAAATGAGTTATGCTGATATATAATACTACTTATCATGTGGAGGAAGGACAGGAAAAAAACTTTCTGATTTGGATGCAGGAATATTATCTTCCGGAAGTGGAAAAAAACGGAACTTTATTTGCTCCGCGTATTCTTCGTGTATTGAGCCATAGGGATGACGGAGAGAGTTATTCTGTTCAGTTTGAAGTAGAAAATTCTGCCAAGTTACATCGTTGGCACCAAGAACAAGGAGTGAAACTGAATGAAGAATTGCTGAAAACTTTTCAAGATAAAGTAGTGGGATTTCCTACATTGATGGAGGTGATAGTGTGATACAACCGGTCAAGGAAAAGATTATTTTAGGTATTGATCCCGGTACTACCATTATGGGGTACGGAATATTACGTGTAGTGGGGGTAAAACCTGAAATGATTGCCATGGGCATCATCGACCTCCGTAAGTTTGATGACCATTATCTGAAACTTCGCCATATTCATGAGCGTGTATTGGGTATCATCGAAAGTTATTTGCCGGACGAACTTGCCATTGAAGCTCCATTTTTTGGAAAAAACGTACAATCCATGTTGAAGTTAGGACGTGCGCAAGGTGTGGCTATGGCTGCCGCTTTGAGCCGGGATATTCCTATTACGGAATATGCGCCATTGAAAATAAAGATGGCGATAACTGGAAACGGCCAGGCATCCAAAGAGCAAGTGGCGGATATGCTGCAACGTATTTTGCATTTTTCTAAAGAGGAAATGCCTGTTTTTATGGATGCTACTGATGGACTTGCTGCCGCCTATTGTCACTTTTTGCAGATGGGACGGCCAACGATAGAAAAAGGATATCACGGATGGAAAGATTTTATAGCCAAAAATCCTGATAAAGTAAAGAAATAATCGTTTGATTACATTTGTTATCTAGTACTTAAAATAAAAGCCATGAAATTAAATGAACTTGCTATTATCGGAGTAGCCGCGACAACCGTTATTAGTTGTACCCCTACTAAAAATGAATATGCTTCGTACGAACTTTATCCAGTCCGTTCGGGTAGTTTGTCAGAAATGGAATATACGCCTGCCATCACACAATTTACCCTGTGGGCACCTACGGCAGATGAGGTTCGCTTGATGTTGTTTGATGCGGGAGAGGGTGGACATGCGTACGAGACAGTTTCAATGAAAGCTTCGGAGGAAGGTACTTGGAAAACCAGAATAGAGAAAGATTTGAAAGGTAAGTTCTATACTTTTAATGTGAAAATAAAAGATAAATGGTTAGGTGATACTCCTGGTATCAATGCGAAAGCGGTTGGAGTGAATGGTAAACGTGCAGCTATTGTGGATATGAAAGAAACAGATCCTGAAGGTTGGGTTGAAGATAAGCGCCCAGTATTGGTTTCTCCAGCAGATGCTGTGATTTACGAAATGCATCACCGTGATTTCTCTATTGATCCTTCTTCGGGTATCCGGAATAAAGGTAAATTCTTGGCATTGACGGAAATAGGTACAGTGAATGCAGATAAGTTGGCTACGGGAATCGATCATTTGAAACAACTGGGTGTGACGCATGTACATATTCTTCCTTCGTACGATTATGCTTCGGTAGACGAAACAAAGTTGGATGAAAATAAATATAATTGGGGATATGATCCGCAGAACTATAATGTTCCCGATGGATCTTATTCTACTGATCCTTATAAGCCGGAAGTACGTATTCGTGAGTTCAAGCAAATGGTACAAGCCTTGCATAAGGCGGGTATCCGTATCGTACTGGATGTGGTGTATAACCATACTTTCAATACTTTGGAAAGTAATTTTGAACGTACTGTACCTGGCTATTTTTATCGTCATAAACCGGATGGCGGCTTTTCCGATGCTTCGGCTTGCGGTAATGAAACGGCAAGTGAACGCCCCATGATGCGGAAGTATATGATAGAGTCTGTGTTGCATTGGATAAACGAGTATCATATTGATGGTTTCCGTTTCGATCTGATGGGTATTCACGATATCGAAACCATGAATGAAATTCGTAAAGCGGTTTCTGCTATAGATCCAAGTATCATTATCTATGGTGAAGGATGGGCGGCATCAACTCCCCAGCTTCCGGAGGACTCATTGGCAATGAAAGCGAATACTCATAAAATGCCGGGGATTGCGGCATTCTCCGATGAAATGCGGGATGCCTTACGTGGTCCGTTTGATAATGATCATCAGGGAGCTTTCCTTGCTGGATTTCCCGGTGGAGAAGAAAGTATTAAGTTTGGTATCGTGGGGGCGATACAACATCCGCAAGTCAATAATGATTCTGTTAATTATAGTAAAGCGCCTTGGGCGATACAACCTACGCAAATGATCAGCTATGTATCTTGCCACGATGATATGTGCTTGGTAGATAGATTAAAGTCCAGTGTGCCCGGAATAACTCCCGAAGAACTTGTTAAACTGGATAAACTAGCACAGACGGCTGTATTTACTTCGCAAGGTATTCCTTTTATCCAGGCAGGTGAAGAGGTGATGCGCGATAAGAAAGGGGTACACAATAGTTATCAAAGTCCCGATTCTATTAATGCTATCGATTGGAACCGCAAGACTGTAAATGCGGACGTGTTTGCTTATTATAAAGGATTAATTCAAATGCGAAAAAATCATCCTGCTTTTCGTATGGGCGATGCTGATGCGGTACGTAAGTATTTGGAATTTATTCCTGTTGGGGGTAGTAATGTAGTGGCTTACCGTTTGAAAGGACACGCTGGTGGCGATGCTTGGGAAGATATCTATGTTGTATTGAATTCCCGTAAAGAGGTTGCTGAAGTAACCATACCCGAGGGAAAATATACGATAGTATACAGGGATGGATTTATCAGCGAGCAAGGTTTGGGAACAATGTATGGTCCCGTAATTTCAGTTCCGGCGCAATCGGCACTTATCTTTTATAAATGATGCAACAATATACTATACATATAGCGGGGGGCGTAGCACGTAATCCGCTTGTTCGTTTGGCGCAACCTGTCAGTCTTGATTTTCTTGCCGGAGAACATATTGCTATCGTTGGTCCTAACGGATCAGGAAAAAGTTTGCTGGTAGATATGCTTACTGGGAAATATCCCTTGCGGGAAGGTGAATTGGCATATGATTTTTCTCCTTCTACTACAAAGACGGTATACGATAATATTAAATATATCGCTTTCCGCGATACATACGGTTCGGTAGATGCCAACTATTACTATCAGCAGCGTTGGAATACCCATGATCAGGAAGATATGCCCGAAGTGCGCGATTTGCTGGGAGAAGTAAAGAATGATGTTTTGACACAACAGCTTTTTGAACTTTTCCGCATTGAACCGATGCTCGATAAGAAAATAATTCTTCTTAGTAGCGGTGAGTTGCGTAAGTTCCAGTTAGCAAAGACTTTGCTTACTGCTCCCCGTATTCTTATCATGGACAATCCGTTTATCGGACTGGATGCTTCCACGCGCGAACTTCTTTTTAATTTATTGAATGGACTTGCACACATGGATTCTTTACAGATTATCCTTATACTTTCCATGATGGATGACATACCTTCTTTTATAACTCATGTTGTACCGGTGGATAATATGATAGTAGGGGAAAAAATGGAACGTGAGATGTATATGCAGGCATTTCATATGCAGGATTTTGTTGCGCCTATGGAAAATCTGCAACAACGTATTCTTGATTTGCCATACGGAAATACTAGTTATACTTCGGAAGAGGTGATAAAATTAAATAAGGTGAGTATCCGCTATGACGATCGTACCATATTGAAAGAATTGGATTGGACGATACTACGTGGAGAAAAGTGGGCATTGAGTGGTGAGAACGGTGCGGGTAAGTCGACTTTATTGAGTTTGGTGTGTGCTGATAATCCGCAGTCATATGCTTGTGATATCAGCCTGTTCGGAAGGAAACGCGGGACAGGTGAAAGTATCTGGGAAATTAAGAAGCACATCGGATACGTCAGTCCTGAAATGCATCGTGCTTATTTGAAAAATCTCCCTGCTATTGAAATTGTGGCTTCCGGTTTGCATGACAGTATCGGCTTGTACAAGCGTCCTCGTGAAGAACAAATGGCTGTGTGTGAGTGGTGGATGGATATATTTGGTATCTCTGCTTTGAGAGATAAGCCTTTTCTGCAGCTGTCCAGTGGAGAACAACGTTTAGCATTGTTGGCACGTGCTTTTGTCAAAGACCCGGAATTGTTAATTTTGGACGAACCTCTTCACGGACTGGACACTTACAATCGCCGTCGGGTAAAAAAGATCATTGAAGCTTTTTGTTACCGTCGGGATAAAACGATGATTATGGTAACCCACTATGAAAATGAATTGCCCGGTACAATAACTAATCATTTGTACTTAAAACGTAATCAATAAATTTATTTGCTTGATAAAGAATAAACAATGATGTAAATCGTTATATTTGTACATTAACTATTTTAAATCATTTATATCATGAAATTCTTTATTGACACAGCTAATCTGGAACAGATTCGAGAAGCCTATGATTTGGGCGTTCTTGATGGCGTTACTACCAATCCTTCACTCATGGCAAAAGAGGGGATCAGAGGAGTAGAGAACCAATGTAAACATTACGTGGATATCTGTAACATTGTAAAGGGTGATGTGAGTGCCGAAGTTATTGCTACCGATTATAAAGGCATGATTAAGGAGGGCGAAGAACTTGCGGCGCTTAATCAGCATATCGTAGTAAAAGTGCCTTGCATTGCTGATGGTATCAAAGCTATTAAATATTTCTCGGGGAAAGGTATACGTACGAATTGTACATTGGTTTTCTCTGTTGGGCAGGCATTGCTGGCTGCCAAAGCCGGGGCTACTTACGTGTCTCCGTTTGTTGGTCGTCTTGATGATATTTGTGAAGATGGTATTGCTTTAGTGGGTAAGATTGTGGAGATGTATCGTTATTATGATTATTCTACTCAAGTACTCGCTGCTTCCATCCGTCATACGGCACACATCATCCAGTGTATAGAAGCGGGAGCCGACGTGGCAACTTGTCCGCTTTCGGCTATCAAGGGATTATTGAACCATCCATTGACAGATGCTGGCTTAAAGAAATTTTTGGAAGATTACAATCGTGTAAACGGATAACTTCTGAAAAAGCCTATAAGCCTATCCTTCACTGTAATTCTTGACTATTATTGGCGAATAATAGAATAAAATATTTATTTTTGCAAAATATAATAGTTTCAAAAATAAAGCATTGATGAAAGAAAGGCTTATAGGATTCTTCAAGACATATTTATTGTTTGTCTGTATTTTTATATTGCAGAAACCGGTTTTCATGTTCTTCTATCACTCACTCTACGGAGATATTTCGTGGACGGATTGGTTTAAAGTGATGTGGCATGGATTACCATTGGATTTATCCCTTGCCGGTTATCTGACAGCTATTCCAGGTTTGCTTTTCATAGTCTCTGTATGGACTTTGTCTGATGTTCTCCGTCGTATATGGAGCGTCTATTTTCTTGTTATCTCAATTCTGATTTCTCTTATATTTACGGTAGATTTACTGCTTTATGAGTATTGGGGATTCCGTTTGGATGCTACTCCTTTATTTTATTTCTTTTCATCTCCCAAGGATGCGGTGGCAAGTGTTAATGCCTGGATAGTGCTGGGGGGAATTATGGCAATGGTTGTGTATGCAGGTGTATTATATGCTATTCTTTATGGCCTGTTGTTGCAAAAACGTTATTTCTATCGGATGAAGTTGCCTTATCGTCGTTTGAGAATATCGGGTGTTTTATTACTTCTGACAGGATTGTTATTTATTCCTATCCGTGGAGGATTTACGGTATCTACTATGAATGTAGGTAAAGTTTATTTTACTACAGACCAACGCCTGAATCATGCTGCCATTAATCCGGCTTTTAGTCTCATGGAATCACTTTCCAAACAAAAAGATTTTGGTAAACAATATCGCTTTATGAGTGCCGGAGAGGCTAACAATATATTTGTGAAAATGCTTGATCCGGCTGTATTGGGAAGGGATACGATAGCGGTTGGTACTTTGCAACAGTCTGCCGATTCTTTGTGTTCACTGTTTACGGAAAGTCGTCCTAATGTGATTTTTGTAATCATGGAAAGTTTTTCTTCCAAGCTGATGAAGACTTTAGGTGGCGAAAGTAATGTTGCAGTCCATCTGGATAGTTTGGCACAAGAAGGAGTACTTTTTACTAATTTCTATGCCAACAGCTTCCGTACAGACCGGGGATTGGTTGCTATATTGAGTGGCTATCCGGCACAGCCTACTACCAGTATCATGAAGTATCCTCGTAAAACGCAGTCCATTCCTGCAATAGCTGGTAGTTTGAAAGAAGCAGGGTATAGTGCGAAATACTATTATGGTGGTGATGCTGATTTTACGAATATGCGTTCTTATCTGATGTCTTCTGGTTTTGATGAGATTGTGTCCGATCAGGATTTCCCCATGTCGGAACGTTTGAGTAAATGGGGGGCGCACGATCATCTTGTGTTCCGTCGTTTATTGGATGATTTGAGAGCTGAGGCGGCAGAGGGTAAATCGGTAGGGAATAATACACCTTGGTTTCGGGTATTGCAGACTTCAAGTAGTCATGAACCATTTGAGGTGCCTTATCAGCGTCTGGAGAATAATCGTTTGAATGCGTTTGCTTATACGGATAGTTGTATTGGCGATTTTGTGAAGCAATTCCATGAATTACCGCAGTGGAAAAATACTGTTATTCTTTTTGTTCCCGATCATTTGGGAGCTTATCCTGAGTACATCAGTAATCTTGAAATAGATCGTTATCAAATCCCGTTATTGTTGGTTGGTGGTGTCATACGTGAGCCCAGACGCATCGATGTCTATGGTTCGCAACATGATATTGCTGCTACTTTATTGGCACAGCTCTCATTGCCTCATGATGAATTTATTTTCAGCAAAGATATGCTTAATCCGGCATCTCCTCATTTTGCATTCTTTACCGTTCCCGATGCTTTTGGTGTGGTAACGTCAGATAATCAGTTGATATTTAATAATGAATCCAATTCTGTTGTAGTAGATGAAGGAATTGAGAGAAGCAAGAATTTGAAGTTGGGACAGGCATATTTGCAAAAGTTGTATGATGATATTGCTAAAAGATGATTGGAAAGTGATAAAGGTAATAAGGAGTTAAAGTGATAGAGGAATGATATTAATTGATGTTTTGTCAAGATTGGTGGAAATAGACACTGACCTGTTACTTGCAGTTAATGGATGGCGAGCTGAGTGGGCCGACTATTTTATGTTTGTTTTTAGTGGAAAATGGATTTGGGTACCGATGTATGTATCTATATTCTATGTTATTGTGCGTAATTTTAATTGGCAGATGGCGTTGTGGTGTGTCATTGCGGTAGCTTTAACCATTATTTTTGCCGATCAGGTATGTGCTACGGTTATTCGCCCTTTAGTATGTCGTCTTCGCCCCACTAATCCGGAAAATCCTCTTTCAGAATTAGTACAGATTGTAAATGATTATCGGGGAGGGCGTTATGGTTTTCCTTCTTGTCATGCAGCTAATACTTTTGGTCTTGCTTTCTTTATTTTCTATCTTTTCCGTAACCGTGCACTTAACTGGTTTATCATGTTATGGGCTATAGTGACTTGTTATTCGCGTTCTTATTTGGGGGTACATTATCCCGGTGATTTATTGGTAGGTGCTATTGTAGGTTTTATAGGAGCTACTCTTTGTTACCGGCTTTTTTGTCTGTTATGCAAATATAAACATCAGAAAGACTATAACTGTCTTTATGTTCCCACCATAGTAGGTGGAACGACAATTATGGGGATATTGATCTATGCATTGGTGCGGACAATTTTATAAGCAGTAAACATCTTTCTCCTTCGTTTGTTATACACCTTGACGATAAAGCGGAAATGTATGATGAATTTAGGAGAATGGATGAATGAAATCCTGATTGGCTGGGGAATCGGTCCGAAGTTTGCTGATCGTTTTGATGAAACGATTATTGCGTTGCTGATGATAGCTCTATCAGTAGGTTTAGATTATTTATGCCAGGCAATATTTGTAGGTGGTATGAAACACTACACTAAACGTTCACCCCATAAGTGGAATACGCTACTGATGAAACGAAAGGTGATACATCATTTGATACATATTTTACCTGGAATATTGGTTTATTATTTATTACCTTTAGCCTTTGTACGAGGTAAAGGAATGTTGGATTTTTCTCAGAAAGTATGTGTGGTGTACATTATTACAGCTATACTTCTTACAATCAATGGAATGCTATTGGTGATGCTTGATGTATATAACTCGAGAGATACACCGAAAAATCGTCCCGTGAAGGGATTTGTACAGGTACTTCAGGTGCTATTGTTCTTTATAGGTAGTATTGTTATTGTTGCTGTGTTGATGAATAAATCACCAATGACGTTATTTGCTGGATTGGGAGCTTCGGCAGCAGTATTGATGTTAGTTTTCAAGGATAGTATTTTGGGTTTTGTAGCTGGTGTACAACTTTCAGCTAATGATATGGTTCGTATTGGTGACTGGATAGCCTTACCTAATAATGTGGCCAATGGTATTGTAACGGAAATAACTTTGAATACGGTGAAAATTCAAAATTGGGATAAAACTATTTCTACCGTACCGCCTTATTCTTTGGTAAATAATTCTTTTCAGAACTGGAGAGGGATGCAGGAAAGCGGTGGACGTCGCGTAAAAAAGAATATTTATCTGGATATGACTACTTTGAAATTTTGTACGCCTGAAATGCTGGATAATATTCGTAAGGAAATTCCATTGATGGCGGATTACCAGCCGATAGAAGGAGAAATTCCTACTAATTCACAGCTATATCGTATCTATATTGAACGTTATCTGTGTAGCCTTCCGGTAGTAAATCAGAATATGGATTTAATTCTCAGTCAACTTGAACCTACTACTTACGGAGTCCCTATCCAGGTTTATTTCTTTTTGCGTAATAAAGTTTGGAAAGATTATGAACGTATTCAATCCGATATATTCGATCATCTGTTGGTGATGGTACAAAGGTTTGATTTGAAACTATATCAGTACTCTGATTAGTAAATCAGCCTAAAATCGGCATAGACGGGTAGATGGTCACTATATCCGTCTTGATACTTCATTCCGTAATAGGTGCGAAAAGGTTGCTTGTCTCCGAATTTTTTATCTTCAGTCAGAAGAAAAGGACAGTTGAAAACATCTGCTTGCGTTTCATCTGTGTAGAAAGAAGAAGAAAGACATAACAAGTTTCCCGAAACAATGATATGATCTAATAGCCCCCATTCTCCCTGATATTTATAGCTGCCGAAATGTTTTAATATGTTCGTTTTTCGTACCAGTAGATGGTAGAGATATCGTTTATTAAGGAATTCATTCGGATGTGAAGGAGGTATTGTAGCCTTTAATATTTCTTTAACCGATTTGTTATGAGGATAATCATTGAAATCTCCCATAATTAATATTTGAGGTTGAAATCGTATTTGCATGAGGCTATCTACTGTGTTTTTCAGTTTTTGAGCAGCCTGCAAACGATAAGGCTCGGATTCTTTGATGCCTCCGGATCTAGACGGAAAATGAGCAACAAATATATCTAAGGTGTCTTGATTCAGTAATAATCCGCTGACGTGAAGGATGTCTCGTGTAGGGCGACTGCTTTTATCGGGCTTTGGAATAGAAAGGCATTGATAGGAAAGTAGTTTAAACAATCCTCGTTGATAGAGTAATGCTACATCAATACCCCGTTCATCAAGTGATTGTGTCATTACGTAACGATAATCTGCTTCTCGGAGAGCAGAGTAGCGGGTAAGGTCACGCAATACACTGTCATTTTCTACTTCGCAGAGAGCGACGAGAGCCGGTGGTGTCCAACCTCCGACGGCAATAATTACGCGGGCAATGTTATCCAGCTTTTTCTTGTATTTAGGATAATTCCAATGTCTTGTGGCATTGGGTAGGAATTCATAATCATTTTTCAGTGTATCATGGCGGCAATCAAACAAGTTTTCTACATTATAGCTCATGGCACGAAAAATAATAGTATCTTTTTTCTCTTGCCCGTACATTTGAAAGTACGGGCAGAGGAAAAAGAACAGTAAAAAAAGGTAGGGGTATTTTAGCACTTTTCCATTTATTTTTTAACAGGAATGTTCTTTAGAATATCCAACAAATGTTTCCAGAACTTGTCTACAGTAGGAATAAGCATACGTTCGTCAGGTGAATGTACGCCTTGCAGAGTAGGACCGAAGGAAATCATGTCTAATGTAGGATATTTATCCAGGAATAAGCCGCATTCCAATCCTGCATGGATAGCTTTTACTTTTGCATCTATACCAAACAGACGTTTATAAGATGCCGTAGCAATTTCTAGAATTTCAGAATGGGGGTTGGGTTTCCATCCGGGATATCCATCCCCGAATGATACTTGCGCATTGCCCATTTCGAATACAGTACGTACCATGTTAGCGATATCTTGTTTAGAAGATTCGATAGAACTTCGTTGACTGGTTTCGATACGGATGATGTTACCCGGTTTCATCTTGACAGATGCCAGATTAGTGGATGTTTCTACCAGGCCCGGGATATCTTGACTCATGGCATATACACCATGAGGTGATGCATAGATACTTTGCAATAAGCATTGGGTAGTATCTTTGTCAATAGCTTTGGGACGGGGAGTTTCCGATTCCAATATAAATTGTAAATCTGGTTCTACTACAGCATATTCTGCTTCAATTTCAGAAGCTAAAATATTTAGATCTGTACGTATAGAATGCTTGTCAGCTTCGGGAATAGCAATTATAGCATGGGCTTCACGAGCGAGAGCATTGCGGAGGTTACCGCCGTCAATTTCGCAAAGATACATATCATATTTTTTAAAAGTCTGACTGAGGAAACGGTTTAATAGTTTATTAGCGTTACCACGTCCTAGGTGAATATCCCCACCGGAATGTCCACCCTTCAAACCTTTGACTTGTACTTTGCAGAAGAAGTAGCCGGCAGGTACATCTACCTCTTTATATGAAAATTCTGCAACAGAGTCGATACCGCCTGCACAACCAATGAAAAGTTCTCCTTCATCTTCTGAGTCGAGGTTAAGTAGAATGTCACCATTCATAAAACCTTCCTTCAAAGCAAAGGCACCGGTAAGTCCGGTTTCCTCATCAACGGTAAACAGACATTCGATAGGACCATGTTTTATACTGTTGTCAGCAAGGATCGCTAACTCGGTGGCGACACCGATACCATTATCGGCACCTAATGTCGTTCCTTTAGCCTTCAACCATTCACCGTCAATTTCCGTTTCTATAGGGTCAGTAAGGAAATCATGTTCCACATCATTATTTTTTTCACATACCATATCGATATGCGACTGAAGTACGACGGTTTTCCGATTTTCCATACCTGGAGTAGCAGGTTTTTTTATTAATACATTTCCGGTTTCATCGACTTTTGTTTCCAACTTATGTTGTTCTCCGAATGCTTTTAGATAAGCAATAATCTTCTCTTCCTTCTTGGAAGGGCGTGGTACTTGGCAAATTTCCTCAAAATAGTGGAATACACCTGCCGGTTTTAAATCTTTTTTTTCCATATTTTTCTTTTTCATTGAAATATAATTCTTCCTGTTATCTCTTTTATATTGTACTTGAACTGTATTTATTTCGTCTCTATAGAATAAAACTATCTACAGATTGGTTGCAGAATAGGTCTTATTTAACTCTTTATTGCTAAATACGGTTAAAAAGTTGGTTCTTTTATTTCCCTTTCTTTTTTTTTAGAGTAAAAAAGAAGGCTTAGTCCAACCAAAGCCCTATATTTGCACCCACAAAACCAAAGCTTTTTGTTTTTGTGTAACAAAATTAATGAAAATGCTCGATACAGTATTGATAACTTTGTTAATAGTTGCTATTTGTGTTGTTTTACTGGGAGTAAAAGTTTTTTTCGTGAAAGACGGTAAATTCCCTAACGGTCATGTTAGTGGTAATAAAGCAATGCGAGATAGAGGAATCGGGTGTGTGCAGTCGCAAGATCGAGAAGCGCAGAAAAAGTCACGTTTTTCTATTGACGAACTGGAAAAAGCCTTAAACGATAGTATGAACTAAATAAACTAAAAACTATATTTACAAATTATTATGAAGAGATTAAACTACCTCGTAAACGGTTTGGCAGCTCTTGCACTAATCGTTTTATTTTCTCAATGTGCCGGAAAAGCAGATAATCAGACAACAAATACTGCTGCACAAGCTGCTGACTTATCCGGAATGAAAATCGCTTATGTAGAAATAGATACGCTTCTGGCAAAATATAACTATTGTGTCGACTTAAACGAGGCTATGGTAAAGAAAAGTGAAAATGTTCGTTTGACTTTGAACCAGAAAGCAACAGAGTTGGATAAACAGAAACGTGAATTTCAGACTAAGTATCAAAATAATGCATATCTTACTCCGGAAAGAGCTCAACAGGAATATAATCGTATCGCCAAGTTGGAGCAAGATCTCCAGAATTTGAGTAACAAGTTGCAGTCTGAATTAATGAGTGAAAATGAAAAGAACAGCTTGCAGTTGCGTGATTCTATTAATGCTTTCTTAAAACAATATAATAAAACAAAAGGTTACAGTATGATTATCAGTAATACCGGTTTTGATAATTTGTTGTATGCTGACAGCATTTATAATATTACTCAAGAAATTCTCGAAGGGTTGAATGCACGATATTCTTCTCCTGCTAAGAAATAAAATATAACTTCTTTTTCTACGATATACTCCTTGATGGGCCTAATGCTTGTCAGGGAGTTTTTTTATACTCTTACTTTATAAAAACGTTTCATTCTTTTGTACTTTCTTCTCAAAGAACTATTCGGAAGTGAACATCTATTTTTATTTGATTTTTAATCTCCTATATTTGCTCTATGAATTTTCAAACTCTAAATCAAGAAAAACATGACAAGAAAACTATGTACTTTTTTATTTTTATTTGTTTTACAGATCTCTTTTGCTAAAGAGTATACATTCTTACCCGGAGATATTCCTGTAATGAAGCAGCTGATGGGTAGTGGAAAATTACAACCCGGTGATGTGGTTGTTTTGCAGGATGGAACCTATACGGATTTGGAAGAAATAGATTTTACAGGAAAAGGAACCTTTGATAAACCTATCGTATGGAAAGCGCAAAACCCGGGTAAAGCAATCATTTCAGGTAAATTGAATTTGAAGATTTATGGAGAATACCTACAATTAGAAGGTTTGTTCTTTTATCAGGCATGGGCGTTAGGACATGATATGATTAATTTTCAAAAGGAGAAAGGTATTTATGCTAACTATTGTCGAATGACTCATTGTGTGATTGATGATTGCAATGATCCTCAAAAAAAAGCAAAATCAGAGAAGGAAGGTGAATACTGGGTCGGTTTAAGAGGAACGAATAATCGTATAGACCATTGTTACTTTGCCAATAAAAAAATAGGAGGATTGGTACTTCAAGTTTGGTTGGATACGGACAATCATCTGAATAACCATGTGATAGATCATAATTTTTTTGGAGAACGTAAGCCCTATGGAGCCAATGGTGCGGAAATTATTCGCATTGGACATTCTTGGTCATCTCAGTTAGAGTCACGTACCATTGTAGAAGATAATGTTTTTTTCAGATGCAGTGGAGAGAATGAAATTATTTCAGTGAAATCTTGCCATAATGTGTTACGGAGAAATCTTTTTTATGAGTCACAGGGAGGTTTGGTTTGCCGTCATGGACATTATAATGTAATCGAGTCGAATACTTTTATCGGTCATAATTTACGTGGAACAGCTGGTATTCGCATTATTAACCAAGGACATACGGTTTACGATAATTATATAAAAGATGTATCTGCTTTCGGTTTACTTGTACGCGTAGGGGTTTATGAACGGCCTACACCAGAGACTGATGTGAAGAAAGAGCCGTTGACATCTTATCATCGGGTAGAGAATGTGGATATAGCTTACAACACTTTTCTGAATTGTTCATTAGAACTAGGCTCAGGACGGGGAGATAAACTACCGAGAAATGTTCGTTTTGCGAATAACGTATATTCCGGAGAGGTGCCACAGTTGAAAATAATCAATGCAGATGAATTGTTACCGGGATTTTTGTTTATAGATAACCTTTGGGCGTTTGCAAATAAAAGTACATTAGATGCAGTACCTTACGAACGTATACGTACAGGGTTTAAAATGATTGATAAACCTGTTGATGCAGATATGATTGAGAAAAAAAGAGTAGATACTTGTATTTTTGCTGCTGGTCCTTATTGGTATCAACCGTCAAAGGAGTTTATAAACTATATAGATTTACATCGTTGAATAGATAACAAACACAATCTTACATGAAAACTTCGATATCAAAAACTTTGTGTGCATGTTTACTTTTAGGAGTAACAAATATAAATGGGCGTGCGGAGGAAATATATCCTTGGCAGTTGACATCGGATTCTTTACTATTATTTGAAGGGACAACCTATCGGTATACAGTAGATACACCGGAAAATGAAGGTTTGGTTTCAACTCTTCCTACTGTGATGGAGTTGAAAAAAAAATTGGTTGATGCAGGTGTCGGTACTTTTAATCTATTGGCTGTTGATGGGAAGGAAAAGACATTGGGAATGCCTGAAAACGGTGATTGTTTACTTTCCTATTCAGGAAAGCGTTTACCGATAGGAGTACGTAAAGGGGCGTTGCCTTCTGTTTTGAAAATAGATCGTGACGAGTTCACCATAAAAACTGCAGGTAAGTTGACTTTGGATTTTTATGCAGGTCAACGTAGCCCTATGACTACAGTTATAATCTCTGTACCGGAAGGTATTGATGTCACTCTTGATAACACAAAAGTAAATGTAATAGGGCGTGGTGAGGTACTTTTACGTGATCTTTCCAAACAATCTATAGGACGTACAGGAACTAATTATTCTTATAATAGAGTAGGAGAAGTCGAATTACAAAAGATAGAGAATAAAGGTACTTTGTTGATTTTCAAAGAACTGGATTTTCGCCCATCTAATGGTCCTGATATTCGTCTTTGTATCAATGGAGTTGTTTTACCCTCAAAGGGAACATATACTTTTGGAGCAGAGTACAAGACGTCAAAGCCTGAAATCTTACGTAGTCCGGTTACTACTGTAACATTGAAAGGGGTTACTACGGTGACCGATTTTACACGGAATACTTTGAGAGCCTTTACATATAAAAAGAATTGGGACTTGTCATTCACTTCTTTTCATTGGACTGCTCCTAAAGATGCTAAGTCCGTCAGACTCTTACAATCCGAGGATATGGGGAAAACTTGGGTGTCTGTTAAAACAGAAATATTGCCTGATGATGATTTTGGCGCTGCCTATCGTTTAAAACCTAATCAATTGTATGCTTTTAAACTTAGTGTGGAGGGTGGAGATAATCAGGGTGATTCGAATATAGCCTGGTATTATTCCGGATTATGGGATGTCAAAACCTTAGGAGTAAAGGGTGATGCCATAGCCGATGATACGGATGCGTTGAATAAAGCAATTGAGAAGTTGAACGGTATAGGTGGTGGTATTTTATATTTTCCAGCCGGTACCTATAATGTACGTACCGTACATTTACAGAGTAATGTATGGTTAAGCCTTAGTACGGATGCAGTTATTCAGGCGTTTCCCGGTGCTGATGCACCTGAAGTGACTTGGTTTAGCGATCGTGCCTATCGTTCCGGTCTTTCGCCTACTGATCCTCGTCCTTATGCCGATCCTGAAAATTATTTGACTAAACAGGATGTCGGTCATACCTTTTTTCGTAATGCCATGTTCTCCGGTGAACGTATAGATAATGTTAAAATTGTAGGTACAGGGCGTATTACCGGTAATGGTAATCTTGTAACCACAGACAAGGTTATGAATAATTCTCCGGAAAAACGTGCTGATAAGATGTTTTCTTTGAAACTTTGTACGAATATAGAAATTGGTGGGTGGAATATCAATAAAGATATGTGGTACGATCCTCAGAGAGACGAACCCTATTATATAGAAAAAGACGGGCAAAAGAATTTTGACGTTAGTAATATGCTGCATATCGATCAGGCCGGTCATTTCGTTCTTTTGGCAACTGGTACGGATGGTATTCATGTGCACGATACCTATTTCGCCAAACACAGTTCAAAAAATGCCCGGGATATCTATGATTTTATGGCATGTAATGATGTAACGGCTATTAATATTTATTCTCGCGTCAGTTCGGATGATATCATAAAACCGGGGTCTGACTGTTCTTTAGGCTTTACTCGTCCTGCGCACGATTACAAGGTTCGTAATATAGTAGGAGATACAAATTGTAACCTGTTCCAGATCGGGTCTGAAACGGCAGATGACATTCAGGACTTATATATTGATAATATTTATGTGTTGGGTGCCAATAAAGCAGGATTTTCTATCTCTACCAATGATGGTGGACATATTAAGAACGTGTATCTTAATAGTGGTAAGACAGGACCGATACATTCTCGTTCCGTGATGCGTCGTACTCGTGCTCCTTTCTTTATTTCTATATCCAACCGTGGCAGAGTATTGGGAGCAAATGTTGCCCCGTTTGTGTTTAAAGAAAATGGAACTATACGTAAAGAATTGTTAGTTACCAATTCCAATATCGGTGAAGTAGAGAACATTATTGTAAAAGGGGTAGATATTGAGGAAGTTTATGGAGGAAGTTCATTTCGCGGTGATCGTTGGAAGGCATACAATGGTTCGCAAAATAAAGCAACTCCTATTATTGCGGGTTTTAAATTACCGGACTCAGAAAATATAGAAGGTGGCTTGACTTTCCGTTTACCCAATGGATTACATACGGGATATATTGAGAATGTACAATTTCATGATGTAAATCTGTTGGTGAAAGGTGGACATCCATCGGAAGATGCTGAGGCTTGCCCTCCTGAAATCGGAGTAGGGCGTTATAATGTCGGTGATTTGAAGATACAACCGGCTTTTGGTTTCTGGGCACGCCATGTCAAAGGATTTGTGTTGGATAATTGTAAGATAAACGCAGAAAATAAAGATGGTCGTTATGCAATAGTTCTGGATGATGTGATAGGCGCTGAAATAAAAAATCTGCAAGTAGAAAAAAATGTTACAGACAAGGAGAACGTGAAAGCTATTCGTAGCCATAACGTAGTTGTCGAATAAAATTAAATATTATGAATAAGTTAATGATTAACGTGGGAGTACTACTCTTTTGTGGAATAGTATCGCTCTCAGCGCAAGTACAGTTTACTGAGAATAATGCATGTCAGGATGATCTCTCTTTGGCTCCTCCTAAGTTTACGGAAACAACTTCTCCGTTAGATACCCTAAGGAAATATATTCTGACTCCTAAAGCTCCTGATACTCCCCGTATCAATGGAGCAAAGATTTTCGGTGTTCGTCCGGGCTCTAAATTCCTCTATACTATTCCGGCTACTGGTATCCGCCCAATGACTTTTGCGGTAGAAAATCTTCCTAAAGGGTTGAAGGTAGATATGGTGACTGGACAAATTACCGGAAGTGTGAAGAAGGCTGGTGAATATATAGTGACCTTTATAGCCCGTAATTCTTTGGGTGAAGCAAGGCGTGATTTCAAAATAGTCGTGGGAGATAAGATAGCGCTTACTCCTCCTATGGGTTGGAACAGTTGGAATTGCTGGGGTAACGCTGTTAGTCAGGAGAAGGTACTTAGTTCAGCTAAAGCGATGGTCGAAAAAGGTCTGATAAACCATGGTTGGCAGTATATCAATATTGATGACGGTTGGCAGGGACTTCGCGGTGGAAAGCATCAGGGTGTAATGACTAATAGTAAATTTCCCGACATGAAAGCTCTTTCCGATGAAATCCATTCTATGGGTTTGAAGATTGGTATTTATTCCGGTCCGTGGGTGGGTACCTATGCAGGGCATTTAGGTTCTTACAGCGACAATTCTGACGGAACTTACGACTGGGTGGAAAAGTATGCCAACGAGCATTACCGTTATGTGGATCCTACCAAACAAACCAAACATGGGGTAAACTATCATCATGGAAAGTTTTCTTTTGTAAAGAACGATGTTCAACAATGGATGGATTGGGAAATGGACTATTTGAAATATGATTGGAATCCGAATGATGTGTATCACGTGAAAGAGATGCATGACGCTTTACGCTCTCATAACCGTGATGTTGTGTTCAGTCTTTCAAATAGTGCTCCTTGGGGAGATGCCGTGCAATGGGAGAAGATGGCAAACTGTTGGCGTACTACCGGTGATATCCGTGATACTTGGGAAAGAATGAGCAGTTTGGGATTTAATCAGACTAAATGGGCTGCTTATACGGGTCCCGGACATTGGCCCGATCCGGATATGTTGGTAGTAGGTATGGTTGGTTGGGGACCAAAACTCCATTATACTCGTCTTACTCCCGATGAACAATATACTCATATCAGCTTGTGGGCATTGTTGTCTTCTCCTTTATTGATAGGTTGTGATATGGCGCAGTTAGATGATTTCACACTGAGTCTTCTGACGAATGATGAGGTCATTGAAGTAAACCAAGACCCTCTTGGTAAACAGGGTACGTTAATTAGTGAGAAAGGTTCTGTTGTAATTTATGCCAAACCTTTGGAAGATGGTTCTATGGCTATAGGCTTTTTTAATCGTGGTAATTCTGTTGCTAAAGCTACACTTACCTGGAAGTCTGTCGGTATTCGTGGAGAACAAACTGTACGTGATTTGTGGCGACAGAAAGACGTGGCAAAATCCGATACGGAATTTGTTACGGATATTGCATCTCATGGTGTGCGGTTAGTGAAATTATATCCCGGAAACAGTAGAGAACAAGCTACCAGCGGTAAATGAGAAGATTATGAAACGGATTTATTTATACTTCAAAGAAAAGACGGAAAGAGGTGAGTTTTCTTCAAGACATATGCGGATGTTTCTCTTTTGGGGATTAGGACTCTCATCAACTTTGTGGTTTCTTATTCGTGTAATTCCCAAACCGTCACGTGCTTATTATCCTTGTATGCAAACTGCTGCTCCAATGATGTCGGCGTTTGTTACCTATTTGCTCTCTTTTACTGTTACATGGTGGAGTGGGCGTAAACTATATAATGCTATTCGTCAACGTAAAGTAGTTGTAGGTATATTTTCTTTTATGTGCCTTTGTCTGTTTGGTACCATGACATTGGTAGAGAATAGTACAGATTTATTGGCACAAGCCATTTTACCGGTTACAGAACCGCGTATGGCATGGGGTAAGAATAATCCGGTAGGAACTCCACGGGGCATATATCCGGGACGTGTGACTTGGGCTCATGCTCCGGGAGCTGCTACCTGGGAGAAAGGAACCGGTTTCTGGTATGAAGATCGCTGGAATAATCAGGAAGATGCTGATTGGTTGATCAATCAATCGTTATTTATGCTGACGGGTGAGAAAAAAGAAAAGGCGGCATGGAATGCTTTGTTTGTTTCTTTCAATCAGCAACATAAAAGAGGGAAGAAAGGTTATAAGAAAGGTGAAAAGATTGCTATTAAAATCAACCAGAACAATACTTTTTCCCATGAAGATTGTGAACAATTGAATGCTTCTCCTCATCTCACACTCGCTTTATTGCGAAGTCTTGTAAATGAGGGGGGAATTCCGCAAGAACAAATTACGGTATTTGATGCAAGTCGTTTTATAACCAATGCATTATTCAATAAGTGCCATTCCGAATTTCCTGATATCATCTATTTGGATAATGAGGGTGGAGCAGGCCGTACGAAATCAACTTATACGGCAGATGCTATTCCTTATTCGGAAGATAATGGACGTTTAGCACGTGGGTTGGCTGATTGTGTAATAGAAGCCGATTATTTAATAAATATGTCCTTATTGAAAGGGCATGGCGGACAAGGGGTGACGCTCTGTGCCAAGAATTGGTATGGAGTGACGGATATAGACCGGAATTTCCGAAAGAACCAACATAATAATTTTAACCAGGATCGTGGAGGAAAGCCCCGTTATATGACTTTTACAGATTTTATAGCTCACAAGGATTTGGGACAAAAAACAATGCTTTTCTTGATTGATGGATTATATGGCTCGGAAAAGGTGAATGGGGCACCTTCCGGAAAGTGGAAAATGGTTCCATTTAATAATGATTGGCCTTGTTCGCTTTTTGCATCCCAAGATCCTGTTGCTATTGACGCTGTTGGTATCGATTTTCTAAGTTCAGAGTTCCCGCGTATGGCAGATGTAGATTATTGTGATATGTATTTGGTAGAGGCTGCAATGGCCAATTCTCCATTATCCAATACTTTTTATGATCCGGAACAAGATGGTACCGGAGTTGGAAGTTTGGGAGTATTGGAACACTGGAATAATCCCATTGAAAAAAAATACAGTAGAAATATGGGAAAAGATATAGGAATAGAGTTGGTTTATTCACATAAATGATTTCCTATTTGTACTATGAGACGATTTTTCAAGGATTTGAATGAATTCTTAAAATCGTCTCATTTTTATATCCTTATTTTTGTCTCAGGTTATTAATGTTTAATCTAATGGTATGAAGAATAAAATAAAACAGTGGTTCTTTAAAACATGTCCCAAAAGTGGGCGTATCGTTGGCATTAATAAAAAGAATGTTGCATTGAAGATATGCTTTCCTCTGTTGGGGATAGTGGCTTTGGTATGGTTCTTGATTCGTGTGGTACCCAAGCCCAGTCGCATTGAATATCCTTGCCAACAAATAGCAGCTCCCATAGCTTTTTCTTTTGTGGCATTTATCAGTAGTACACTTGTGGGAGTGGAAACATGGAAGCGCTTCCGTAGTTTATGGTATTCCCGCCGTTTTTATTTAGGATTGTCGGTACTATCGATAGGCGTCCTATTATCAGGAACTTTATATGTGATGTCAGTAGACAACTCTCTGATGGGACAGGTTATTAGGAAACAGATAGATAATGGTACGGACATGGGACATTTTACTCCTATTGATTCTCCTAACACGCCGATGGGGGTTGCAAAAGGTATCCATCCGGGGCGTGTGGCTTGGGCATACGATCCTAAAGCGGCTGCTTGGGATGGTGAGCGGGGGCTTTATTCGGATGCAAATAATAATAGCCAGACGCGTGTCAATGATATGATGGAAGGAGTAATAATTTCATTAACTCGTCAAAATACCATCGATAAGGCATGGGAAGAGCTGTTTCGTACTTTTAATTATAAAAAAGGTAAAGGAGCGGCTCTTTATAAAAAGGGAGAAAAAATAGCTGTTAAAGTCAATCTGAATGATAATGGTGGTTCTAATATAATAGATGCTACTCCGCAATCGGTATATGCCTTATTGCATCAATTGGTAGATATCATGAAGGTCCCGCAGAATTGTATTACGATTTATGATGCACAGCGACGGGGTATTTCTGCTATATACGATTATGTACAGCCGATTTATCCTGATGTAAATTATCAGAACTGGGGTGGTTTTGTTAAAGATGTTATTCATTATTCCAGCGAAATAACAGATACAGGCGCCATGAGTTTGGCACGTGCTGCCTATGAAGCGGATTATATGATTAATATGGCTTTGATGAAACGCCATTCTGAACCGACGGATAAATGGCGCGACAGCGCTGGACAGACAGGTATCACTTCTACTGGTAAGAACCAATTTGGTTCGGTAGGAAATGTACCGCCTCTTCATCTTTCCATTCGTGATTGGTCCTCTTTCCGAGGGATGGGTACTTATAATTGCATAGTCGATTTGATGGCTCATGAACGTATTGGAGGGAATACATTAGTATATATCGTAGACGCAATGTATGTCAATCCCAAACATAATGGTAAAGCTATACGTTTCAAGCGTGCTCCTTTCAATAATGGTTGGACATCCAGCTTTCTGGCATCTAACGACCAAGTAGCCATTGAATCGGTAGTTCTTGACTTTATTTATTCCGAACTCCCTCTTCCAGCAAATGCTGATAATTTTTTGCATGAAGCTGCCAATATAGGCAATCCGCCTTCCGGTATTGCTTATATGGGTAAGGCACAAGGGAGTCTTGGGGTACATGAACACTGGAACAATCCTGACCAGAGATTGTATAGTCGTAATTTAGGAACGGGTAAAGGCATAGAACTGTATAGGGTACCCATGAATGAACAGCGCCCGGCCATTGAATATTTTTATGCTGATGGAACAAACTTATATTATAAGATCTCCAATGCTGATGAGGTAAGATTGAATGGTAAAAGATTAGATAACCTCGAAGGAGTGTTGCCGCTTGATTTGAGAAAAACTACTGGTTATTGCCTGGAAGCTTTGAATAATCATAAAGTTGCTGCTTCACAAAGATTGGTACAACGCTGTTTGAAACCACTTATTACTTGTCAACCTAAGGAAATGGTTTTAAGTGGATCGGCAACACTGAATGAAGACGGCTCTGTAGAATTTAAAGGTGAAAAAGGAAGTTCTAACGGTACCATAGCTTGGAAGGCTGAGGTTCCCCATCAGGGTAAATATTATCTGATGGTTTCTTATACCGGTGGAAATCCTGTACCTTCTTATTTATATAATAATGGAAAGTTGGTTAGTGAAAATATAGGTTATCTGGCAACAATTGGAAATAAGCGTGGACAGTTCGTATTTCCTGTTATGTTGGAAAGAGGAGTAAACGAATTGAGTTTGCAACATCCCGGGCGCCGTAGTAATAAGATATATTCGATTTCTATTGCAAAAGAGATAAGATGAAGACAAACATAAATTAATACTAATATTATGAGAAAAAGAAATTATTGGGGATTATTGCTTTTATTACTGATTGTTCCGTTGGCTATGCAAGCGGGCGAAACTTTCAATGTGAAGAAATATGGCGCTCGGGGAAATGGCAAGAAGATGGATTCTCCTGCCATTCAGAAAGCTATTGATGCCTGTTATCGGGCTGGAGGGGGAACCGTGGTAGTTCCTGCAGGAACTTATCTTTCAGCTACGATTGTCTTGAAAGATAATGTTACTTTACATTTGGAGAAAGATGCACTGATTTTAGGTACTACAGATTATAAAGCGTATGATAACCTGGATCCTTTTACAGAGGGGTTGGGTATAGATGTCGGTTGGGCATTAATGGTTGCGGTAGATGCAAAGAACGTTACGTTGGAAGGAGAAGGTACCATTGACGGGCAAGGTTCTGCATTGAAAGAACGTCATATCAAAACCGATACACGTCCCGAAGGTAAACGTTGGGGATTGCGTCCTTTCCTGCTTCGTTGGGTACGTTGCGAGAATGTGAAGGTAGAAGATGTGACTTTAAAATACGCCGGAGCTTGGACATCCCATTATTTTCAGTGCCGGAATGTCAATATAAATAATGTGACTATCCGTAGTTTTGGAGTGGCACATAACGACGGTATCAATATTGACGGTTGCCAGCATGTACGTATCAGCAATTGTGATATCATTAGTGGTGACGATGCACTCTGTTTCAAAACGACCTCCAGTAAGATGGGATGTGACGATATTATTGTTACTAACATGAAGCTGAAGAGTAATCAGGCAGGCATTAAGATGGGAACGGAATCAATGGCGGGATTTGAGAATATCAAAATCAGTAATTGCCATATCTATGACACTAAAAATGGAGGTATCAAACTCTTTTCTGTCGATGGTGCATGTTTGCGTAATGTAGAAATATCAGATATAACGATGGATGAAGTCCGCACTCCTATGTTGTTCCGTCTAGGTGCCCGTTTGAGCGTTTTCCGTAAGACTCAGGATACGCAGCAGCCCATTGGAGTTTTTGAGAACGTTACTATTCGTAATGTGAAAGCTATTGCTGCCGACAAAGCACAGTTGGATCCACCTTCCGGTATTTTGATTACCGGTATTCCCGGACACTATATCACCAACTTGACATTGGAGAATATTCATATCCGTCTGTTGGGAACAGGTACCAGTGAAGATGCATTGTCTGAGGTTCCCGAGGCTGTTGATAAATATCCCGAAGTGAAAACATTCGGTCCTAAAATCCCGGCTTATGGGGTATGGGCACGTCACGTAAAAGGTTTGAAATTGAAGAATGTTACATTCGAATTGAAGAATTCGGATGCTCGTCCGGAAATAATCTGTGAGGATGGAGATATGCAAATCTACAAATAAATAGTCATGAGAAAGATTATATGTACATTGTTCATGGCATACTGTACTTTTATAAGTATGAATGCCCAGACGTTATCGTCAGTCGCCAGTCCGGATGGTTCCATTGTATTACGAATTGGATTGAAAGATAATGATCTGACTTATGACGTACGTAAATCGGGAAAAACTGTTTTGATGGAAGCTCCTATTCGTATGACGGTAGATGGAGCTGAAATCTGTAATTCTCCCCGATTATTATCTTCCGATAGTTATAAGACGGATGATACCTATCCTATACGTGGTTCTCATTCTATGGCTGTAGATAAAAGTAATGGTTTGTTGCTTAAACTGAAGAACGAACAACTGAAAACAGATTTTATTTTAGAAGCCAGAGCGTATAATGACGGAATAGCTTTTCGCCTGATACTTCCCGGAAAAAATAAGCAAGCAAGAACACCGGATGAACATACGGTGTTTACTCTTCCTGCCGGCAGTCAGGTTTGGTATCATGACATGTATTGCCATTATGAAGGTTTGCACCAAAAGAAAGAAATTTCTGAGATAACGAAAGGAGAGTGGGCTGCTCCTCCTGTAACCGTACAACTTCCCGGAAACTCCGGTTATCTTTGTCTTACAGAATCTGCTTTGATGAATTATGCCGGTATGTCCTTTCAAGCGAATGGAAACAATGGTTTTGAAACCCGATTGGGGCATGCCCAACCTTCAAGTTATGCTTTTGCGCACGATTATAGCTTTGAAGATGCCCGGCGTCTCTCTTTGCCAGCTACAATAATAGGTACCATTACAACACCTTGGCGGGCTGTTGTCATCGTTGATGATTTGAATGGATTGGTTAATACCGATTTGATTACTAATCTGGCACCTGCTCCCGACAAGAAACTTTTTCCTAAAGGTGTAAATACCGAATGGGTGAAACCTGGGCGTTCTGTATGGTGTTGGCTTGATGGTGGCGCCCGTACCGTGGAGGGTATGAAGGAATTCTCCAAGTTAGCGGGAGAATTGGGTTATGAATACAATACGGTCGATGCTTTTTGGTATCGTTGGACGGATGAACAATTGAAAGATCTGGTTGATTATTCGGCCAAATGTGGCGTAAAAGTTTGGTTATGGCGTCATGGACGTGACGTTCGTGATCCGGAGAAGCGCAAAGCATTGTTTGAGAGATGTCATCGTTTGGGTATTGTCGGCTTGAAGCTGGATGCCTTTTCCCACGAATCGAAAGAATTTATTGATTTGTATCAGGCTTGCCTGAAAGAAGCAGCAGAATATAAACTGATGCTCAATATACATGGCAGTAATAAACCGGCGGGAGAAGTACGTACGTGGCCTAATGAGATGAGCCGTGAAGGTATCCGTGGACTGGAATATGGTAAGAAACAGTATGAGTGGTCTACCCATAATACGACTCTTCCTTTTACACGTTTGGTGGTAGGTGCGGGTGATTATACTCCAGTTGTTTTTGGAGAACGTCGTTTGGAAACTTCTTGGACCCATCAGATTGCCACCTCTTTGGTCTTTAATTCTTCGGTGACATTCTTTGGCTCTCATCCTCAGAAGATGCTGGATAGCCCTGCTGTCAAAGTATTGAAGGAAATACCGGCTACTTGGGATGAAACGATCGTTCTGCCGTCCAGTAAGATTGGTGAGGTAGCTGCTTTTGCCCGTAGGAGTGGAAAGATCTGGTTTCTGGCTGTGCTGAATGGTCAGCAGGAACGTATGATACAGTTCCCGTTATCTTTCTTGGGTGATGGATGGTATGAAGGGACTGTACTCAATGACAATCCGTCGAACGCGGCGGCAGTTGCCGTACAACGTGTATTTTGTCGTAATGCAGACTCGCTTACCGGTCACATGCGTTTAGGCGGTGGATATGTAGTTATGTTTACTCCGAAATGAAACAACACTTAAAAACAAATATCATGAATAAACTATGGAATGCAGCAATTCTGCTGGGAGCGGCTTTGATGACCGCCTGTACACCCCCTGACTCATGGGAATTAACTTCAAAGGATAATAATGTCCGTTTTGTATTGGAAAACAAAGAAACGGATGGAGTGAAAGATTTATCTTATTCGGTCTATTACAATGATACGGTAGCTATCGAAAATTCTCTTTTGGGTTTGGTGATGGACACTCAGGAGTGTGGTAAAGACGCTAAATTTGTATCTGTTACTCCGGTGAAAGATATTACCGAAACCTATCAGTTGAAATCCGGTAAAAAGATGAATACGGTGAACGATTGTCGTGAACAAATATTCACATTCCGTACGGAGAAAGGTCTTGACTTCGATTTGATTGTTCGTGTTTATGATAATGGAGTCGCTTTTCGCTACGGATTTCCTGATGCGGATAATAAAACTCATACCATTCAAGCTGAACATACAGAGTTTGCCGTACCGGTAAACGGCAAGGCGTGGATACATCCATACGACTGGAACAGTCGTAAGAAACCCAGTTATGAACAGTATTGTGAAAATGGGATAGATATCCGTTCAGACTGTAAGCATGGCAGAGGCTGGGCTTTTCCCATGTTGTTTCAGACCAACGGTTTGTGGATGATGATAACGGAAGCCCAATTGGATGGTACATATCCGGCTACCCATATCGATAATTCAGGTACTCAAGGTGCCTATAAAATTCGTTTCCCCGAATTGGATGAACCTATTGTGCCGGATGCCGTAGAACCTGTTTCACAGATGCCTTGGTATACTCCATGGCGTGCCATTATCGTAGGGAATAATTTGAATACGATTTTCCAGAACCAGATGGTATCTCATCTGAACCCTTCTTCCGTGGTGGAAGACGAGTCTTGGATAAAGGCCGGACGTGCTTGCTGGAGTTGGTGGTATAATGGTGCTTCCGTACGCGACTTCAAGGAACAGTTGAAGTATGTGGATCTTAGTGCGGAAATGGGTTGGGAATATATGTTGATAGATGCCAGTTGGCAACGTATGGGTAATGGCGGCACTATGGAAGATGTTGTGAAATATGCGCAACCCAAAGGAGTAGGCGTATGGTTGTGGTATCATTCCGGCGCCGGACATGAGAATGACACGATAGCGGCTCGCCGTATTATGTGTGATCCGGAGTTGCGTCGTGCTGAAATGAAACGTATTAGTGATATTGGTGTTAAAGGTATCAAAGTCGACTTTTTCGATTCCGACAAGCAACGTGTTATCCAGTTGTATCCCGCTATTTTGAAAGACGCGGCCGATAATCATCTGTTGGTTGACCTGCATGGTGCTACATTGCCACGTGGCTATGAGCGTACCTATCCGAACTTGATGACTACGGAAGCTATTCGTGGAGGAGAAACGCTTGGACAACAACCCCGTTGTGACCGTGCGGCCGAACATAATGCGACGGTCCCTTTCACCCGTAATGTAGTAGGTTCCATGGACTATACTCCGGTGACTTTCTCCAATAAGATACGTCAGGGAGTACCTGCCATCCGTAAGACTACCGTAGCGCATCAGTTGGCCTTGGCAGTCGTATTTGAGTCGGGGTTCCAGTGCTTTGCCGATAGGGCGGAAGCCTATCTTGCATTGCCGGAACAACCTAAGCAATTTTTGAAAGATGTGCCTGCTGCTTGGGATGAAAGTTGTTTGTTGGCCGGTTATCCGTCGGATTATGTGATTATAGCCCGCCGTTCGGGTAATGATTGGTATATTGGTGGAATTAATGGCAAGAATGAGGACCGCGAACTGGAGTTTACGCTTCCCGCAGCTTGCAAAGATAAATCATTTAAGATGATTACAGATGGAGCGGATAAGGATACGTTCGATTATAGGACAGTAGAAAATACAAATGGAATGGTGAAAGTAAAGCTTCTTCCCAACGGAGGTTTTGCCGGTGTTATCCGGTAGTTGTTATTGATGACACTGTTTTATTCCTTTGATAAGGCATACTCCGATAGGAGATAAAACATGTTTATTTCAAGGAAAAGTTATATCTCGGCTGCCGGGATGTATATCTTAGCAGCCGGGATGTGTATCTTAGCAGTTGAGATGTGCATCTTGGCTGCTGAGATGAAGTTTGTTTCCGGTTTTAAATATCTTCTTCAAGAGACAGGGCTTGTTTCAGATATGGACATAGACCTCTTTTCTAATAAGATGAATTATAGTATATTGCGGTGTTTTGGATATATTTGAAAATTTTTGGAACAATATTGCAATACAGATAAGCTATAATTTGGTTTCTTTGTTGAACTATTGCTGATTAGGAAATTAATCTAATATTTAACAGATAATAAAAAACATGAAAAAGAAATTGATTTTAGGAGCACTTGCGGTATTGATGCTGCTTCCGGTAAATGCACAAATAGCCTGGAAACAGATTGAACCCGGAGTTTGGAAAGGTGTGGTTGGTACTCCCGAAGAATATTCGTTGCTGGGTGTGGCGGGGGTTACCCCGTTGAAAGAAGGCTTTGCACGTTTGCCCGAGGTAACCTTACCATCGCTTGCCAATGAGATTGTAGGCGAGGTACAGGATGGCAAGACCAGTCTTCGTATCCCATTGCAGAGAAAAGAACAACTATATGGCTTTGGCTTGAACTTCCAGACTGTACATCAACGTGGTAAGATACTGAATTTGCACGTAGATCACTATGGTGGTAAGGATAATGGCCGTACACATGCACCTGTACCATTTTATATTTCCAGTTTGGGTTATGGTGTCTTTATCAATTCAGCCCGTTATCTTACAGTTTATGCAGGTTATGGTGCTCGCAAGGATAGTCCTAATGCACCGGTTGCCAAAGATCGTAATACGGACAAATCGTGGACTTCCAGCCCGTACTCGGATGCGGTTTCTATTCTTGTTCCTGCTCCCGGCGCCGAAATTTACATCTTTGCCGGGCCTACACCGATGGATGTGGTACGTCGTTATAATCTGCTGTGTGGTGGCGGTACTTTGCCACCGCGTTGGGGATTGGGCTTCACTCAACGTACCAAGAAGCTCTATACAGCAGAAGATGTGAAGAAAGAAGCCGACGAATTTGAACGTCAGGGTTATCCACTCGATTTTATCGGATTGGAACCGGGTTGGCAAAGTAAAGCTTATCCTTGTACGCTCGAATGGGATGGTGGACGTTTTCCCGATCCTGCCGGTTTTGTAAAGGAAATGATGGATAAGGGTGTTCGCATTAATCTGTGGACTAATCCTTATCTGTCACCAGAATCGGATGTGTATAAGGCAATGTATCCTGTCAGCGGTTCGCATACTGTATGGTGTGGCATAGTCCCTGATTTGGCAGGTGAAAAGGCTCGCCAATTGTGGAAAGATAAATTGGAGAAAGAACATATAAGTATTGGGGTCAGTGGTTATAAGATTGACGAAGTAGACGGTTATGACCGTTACGTATGGCCTGATGTGGCGACTTTCCCCAGTGGTAAGTCTGCCGAGCAGATGCGCCAGACATACGGTTTGTGGGTACAACGTACTACAGCAGACCTTTATAAACAACGTAATCAACGTACTTTCGGGTTAGTACGTGCTTCCAACGGTGGTAGCAGCTCATTCCCTTATGTTATTTATAATGATTATTATAGTCATCAGGACTTCATTACTGCTTTGATTAATTCAGGTTTTAGTGGCGTTTTGTGGACTCCTGAAGTGCGTGGCTCCAAAACAGCAGAGGAATGGTTACGTCGTTTTCAGTCTGTTGTTTTCTCGCCGATGGCGATGATCAATGCTTGGGCAAGTGGAACCAAACCCTGGTCTTTCCCCGAAGTGGCCGGACAAATTAAAGAATATGCCACTTTGCGTATGCAGATGATGCCATATTGGTATACGGAATTTGCCCGTTATCATTTTGACGGTATTCCTCCTTTCCGTGCCATGAATCTTGAACCAGGATTCAATCCTGAACAAGCTGTCAGCACAGAAATAAAGAATTCCAATTTGGAAGATAATCCTTATCTGGAAGCTATCTCTAAAGAGATAAAAGACCAATATATGGCAGGTGAATACCTATTGGTTGCTCCTATGTTTGCAGGACAGAAGGAACGTAGTGTCGTATTGCCGCAAGGTGATTGGTATGATTTTTATACTGGTAAATATGTGGGCAATGGTGAGAGAATAAAGGTTGCACCCGGCTTGGATCGTATACCTGTGTACGTGAAGGATGGCGCGGTTATTCCTTTTATGGAAGCTACACTCCATGCACCTAAGGCAGGACAGAAGGTCAATCTTGAAATTCGCCATTATGGTAAGGCGGATGGTTCCTATCGTTTGTATGATGATGACGGTGAAACTTTTGACTATGAAAAGGGAGCATATTCTTGGCGCGATATCAAAGTGACGCGTGATAAGAAAGGACGTTTGAAAGGTACTATTTCTAAAGCAGAGAAAGGAAAACCGGATAATATAGCTACTGTTACTTGGAAATTTATGACTGAATAATAATGTATTTATTTTTAGGTACGGATTATGTAGATTTCGCGGATTAATTAGCTACGCTGTGATTATGCAAAAGATAAAAAATCCGCGAAGTCCGTGTAACTTGTGCCTAAAAGACACATTCAAAAAGCAATAAGAAATGCACAAAATTACAACTTTACTTATATTCCTGTGCTGCACTTGCCTGATGCGTGCGGCAGACAATCCAAATGTAAAGAAAATATTCTCCGTAACTTCTGGTGAACTGAAGCTGACCTTCATGGTTGGTGCGGATAATCGTCTGTATCAATTGGGATTTGGTGATGTAGACGCTAAAATAGAAGTTCCTGCTAAAATGCCTTCACGCGAACGGGAATTTTATCCTCCATATGGTAATGGTGTGTTGACCGAACCGGCTTTACAGGCCACCCATGCCGATGGTAATACTTCTACTGAACTTCATTATACGGGACATCGCATAGAAGATTTGGGTGAAGGTGTCTCTCAAACCATTATTTCTCTGAAAGATCCTGTTTATCCGTTTTCCGTGGATCTTTACATTAAATGTTATGGGGATAACAGCATGATGGAACTGTGGAATACAGTGAGCCATAATGAGAAGGGAAAAGTAGTACTTTATCGTTTTGCTTCTGCAGCTCCGGTAGTGAAGGCAAAAGAGTATTGGCTTACTCAGTTTATGGGTAATTATAAGCGTGAGGCTACTCTTTCTGAGGAACGTTTGTCAGAGGGAGTCAAAATTCTGGACTCTAAATTGGGAGTACGTGCCCATCAGATGCGTATACCTTCTTTTATGCTCTCATTGAATACTCCGGCAGATGAGAATAAAGGAGAAGTATTGGCTGCTTCTTTACGTTGGAGTGGTAGTTTCCAATTTGCATTTGATATGGACTGGAACAAAAATCTCAGATTGCTTACCGGTATGAATCCATTAGGTTCCCAATATTATTTAGAGCGTGGTGGAACGTTCACTACTCCTGCCATTCTTTTTGCATACAGTAAGAAAGGAAAAGGAGAGGCAAGTCGTCGTTATCACCGTTGGGCAATGAAGTACGCTATTCGTGATGCACATAAAGAACGTCCGGTGTTGTTGAATAACTGGGAGGCTACCCATTGTGATTTTAATGAAGAACGTTTGAAAGAACTTTTTAATGGTGCTCGTCAGGTAGGTGCGGAGCTTTTCTTGCTGGACGATGGTTGGTTCGGAAATGGTCCTTATTCCCGCGATGATGATAAGCATGGCTTGGGAGATTGGGAACCCTCTACCAAGAAACTTCCCCGTGGCCTCTCTTATATCGCTAAAGAAGCTCTGAAACGCAAAGTCGGTTTTGGTATCTGGCTGGAACCGGAGATGGTGAATCCGCAAAGTGAACTCTATCGGAAACATCCTGATTGGATAATTACCCAACCCAAACGTGAACCTATATTGGGACGCCATCAGGAAATACTTGACTTGACCCGTCCTGAAGTACAGGCTTATGAGTGGGAAATCATTGATAAGACCTTGCGCCCAAATCCTGATATTACATATGTTAAATGGGATTGTAACCGTTATGTCACTCAACCCGGGTCTGGTTATCTGCAACCTGCGGAGCAGAGTCATCTTTGGATTGATTATAATTGGGCGCTCTATCGCCTGATGAACCGTTTTTCCAAAGAATTCCCAAATGTGATGGCGATGCTTTGTGCCGGTGGATCGGGTCGTGTGGACTATGGAGCTTTGCCTTATTTCCATAGTTTCTGGCCCAGTGACAATACTGATCCTCTGGGACGTATCAAGATACAGTGGGGATTTTCTCATTTCTTCCCGGCAAGTACAATCTCCGCTCATGTTACCCGCATGGGTAAGCGTCATCTCAAGTTAGCGATAGATGTGGCATTGAGTGGCGCTTTCGGTATCGACCTTGCATTGGATAAAGCTACGGCCGAAGAACGTGCACAAATTGCGGATGCGGTTAAGTTATATAAGGAAAGTATCCGTCCGCTGGTGATGCAAGGAGAGTTGTACCGTCTGGTATCCCCTTATGAGCATCCGTTGGCATCGTTGAGCTATGTTTCTGCCGATAAACAGAATGCGGTGGTCTATCTTTATCAAACCAAAGATGGTAATGTGCCTCGGGTGGTACTTGGAGGACTGGATGCTGATAAGAGGTATCTGGTAGAAGAAGTCGGACTTCCCAAAGGAGCCGTTTCCCGTTTTTCTGCCAGTGGTAGGACCTTCACGGGTGCTGAACTTATGAATACCGGATTGTCTAATCCTCTGAACACCCAGTTTGAGAGTGCTGTAATTTTATTGAAAATACAATAATATAATAATGTATGAAGCGAATACTTCTATTATTTGCGTTACTTCTTACTGCATCAGTAGTAGTTTGTGCCCAAACCGGAGATCGTTGGACCATCCAGGATGACGGTTCTATCCGTTGGGATATTTCAGGGAGTAAACTCCCTCACGAAGATCATGTCGAAATGAGTGGACAGATGCTTTCTGTCGTGCTCCGTTATGGGGTGGATGCCCAGCAGCGTTTTCATGTGAATCGCAGTTTGGTATTTCCTATGTTGCGTATGAAGCCGAACAAGACACAGAATAATTTGAAACAACGTTTTGATGTCAATATACCTGCTATGGTGACTGTAGACGATCAGACACTTTTGAATGAAAAGGTCAGTGATATTACTTTTAACGGTTTGATGCGCGTAGAAAGTGACTACGGATATATTTATCGTCGTAAGGAACTGAAGAAGGCGGTTCACGTAACGCGTTTGCTCTATCCCTCACCCAAGGATGCCCGCTATTGTGAAGAATATACTTTCAAGAATAACAGTGGTAACACGATAACCTTGCGTGTACCCGATTGGCATGTAACTTATACTACTCCGGAGGAAGCTGGTGTGTATGGAGCTTATCGTATCCAAGCGTCTCTTTCCAAAACAGGAACTTTCGTGTTGAAGCCGGGAGAGAAACTGGAGTTCTTCGCCGTATTCTCCGGTCATAAGGTTTCGGATGGTACGGATAATACCGCTGTTTCCGGTTTCAATATTGAAGATGAGCGTAACGGGCGTCAGGTTTTGATCAATCAATGGTGGGGAAATCTTGTTCTTGATACCCCCGATCCTGTATTGAACCGTATGTTTGCCTTTGCCAAATTGCGCGGAGCCGAGAGTATTTACCGTACCAAAGGCGGTTTGATGCATGGTCCTGGTGGAGAGGCTTATTATGCTGCTGTATGGGCAAATGACCAGGCAGAATATATTAATCCTTTCTTCCCTTTTCTTGGATATGAAGTTGGTAACCAATCGGCTTTGAATGCTTTCAGACATTTCGCCCGTTATATGAATTCGGAATATAAGCCTATTCCAAGTTCTATAATATCCGAAGGTGTCAGCTTCTGGCATGGGGCTAAAGATCGTGGAGATGGAGCGATGATAGCCTACGGGGCTGCCCGCTATGCCCTGGCTCGTGGGGATAAGGAAGAAGCGCGTGAACTTTGGCCGCTTATAGAATGGTGTCTGGAGTATTGTAAACGTAAACTTACTCCTGACGGGGTGGTTGCTTCCAATTCCGATGAGCTGGAAAATCGTTTTCCTGCCGGTGATGCCAATCTCTGTACTTCTACCTTATATTATGATGCTTTGCGTTCTGCCGCCTTGCTGGGACGCGAATTGGGTGTTCCGGCTAAACAGCTTTCTGCCTATACGGCGCAAGCCAAGGCATTGGAACGTGCCATTGAAGCTCACTTTGGTTACGAAATAGAAGGATTTCATAGCTATCGCTATTATAAGGGGAATGATATTTTACGTTCCTGGATTTGTATGCCGCTTGTAATGGGCATTTATACTCGTGCGCAAGGTACGATAGACGCTTTGTTTTCACCGCGTTTGTGGACGAATGACGGTTTGTTGACGCAGGCAGGTACAGAGACTTTCTGGGATCGTTCTACCCTCTATGCTCTTCGTGGTACCATTGCCGCGGGTGAAGTGGAGAAGGGTATGGACTTTCTGAAAAAGTACTCTCATCGCCGTCTTTTAGGAGACCATGTGCCTTATGCCATTGAAGCATGGCCCGAAGGAGATCAACGCCATTTGTCTGCTGAAAGTGGGTTGTATTGTAGAATTTACACAGAAGGACTTTTCGGTATCCGTCCTGTAGGACTCAATAGCTTTGAAATGACACCTCGTTTGCCGCAGGAATGGGAATACATGAATTTGAATAGAATACGTGCTTTCAATTCGGACTTTGATATCCGTGTTTCCCGTGCCGGAAAGAAACTGCATGTAGAAGTTGTAAAGGCTGGAAAGATTATTGTAAAGAAGAATATAGAGGAAGGAACGACTCTTAAAGTACGGGTATAAATAAGATTTGAGACTTTTTTGTCTGTCTCAATTCCTATTTTATCCGTCTCTTTTTAGTTTATCTATTATAAAATGTGGCAAGCTATTATGGCTTGTCACATACATTCTTTATATTTGTACGGTAAATAATCTAATACCGTAATGAAACGTAAATTTCTATTCGTCCTTATAATTTTCTGGGTTGCTTTTTCCGTACAGGCAGACCATTTTAAATATTCTTTTTTTTATAGTGCGGGGATGAATGAAGGTATATCGCAATTATCCGTAATGGCGATGTGTCAGGATACTCGCGGATATCTTTGGTTGGGTACACGTAATGGCCTGAACCGTTATAATGGCAGTACATATACTGTATATACTCATCACTCGGGCGATTCTTTAAGTCTGGCAGATAATGAGATTTCAAGTTTGGCAGAACAAGGTGAACGATATTTGTGGATAGGAACAAGCCATGGAGTCAGCCGCTTATCTTTGGAGACAGATAGTATACGTAACTATTATACAAAAGACGGGCTTTCTTCAGAAAGTATACTTACTGTTTATGTAGACCGCCATCAGCAAGTATGGGTGGGCAGTTATTCGGGACTTTGCCGTTATATTCCGGAAAAAGACCGTTTTGAAAAAGTCTCTTTTACAAAAGGCAATCCATCCGTGACGGCTATGATGGAGGACAGTACGGGGAAGTTTTGGATAGGGACTGGGCAAAACGGAGTTTTTCTTTGTAGCAGTAAGATGCAATTTATAAAGCATTTCTGTGAAAAAGACGGCTCTCTTGTTGGGCGTCGGGTTACATCTTTGTACGAGGATGCCTATCATCGTGTATGGGCGGGTACGAATCCCGGTGGAGTTACACGGATAGACCCTCATACGTATACCGCCGTATGCTATACGAGTAAGAACAGTGGATTGAAAAATAATTATGTTCGCTGTATGGCTGAATGGAATGGGGAATTGCTGATGGGAACCTATGACGGTATATATTCTTTTAATCAGTTTGATAATAAGATTACTAAGGTCGGTGGATATGGCGACTGGACTAAGCCGCTGGGACACTATTCTATCTATTCTTTCTGTCTCGACCGTATGGGTACGCTCTGGATTGGTACTTATGCCGGAGGCGTATCCCGATTGAGTACTTTTTCATCACGTTTTGTACGTCATGCACCTGGGGATTGGAATAATATACAAACAGGAATTTATGGTACGGCTTGTTACGACCGGGATAATAATCTGTGGGTAGCAACAGAAGGTTATGGTTTGTTGAATTATGATATTTCTACCGGGGAAACTCATTTTTATCTGATTGATTCTTCGGCATACTCCGTTTATAATGCCAATGTGATAAAATCGGTCTTTGCAGAGAAAGACTGTATTTGGTGTGGTACTACTAAAGGCGAGATCTATCGTTTTGATCTGAAAACGCGCACTTTTAAGCTATTCTACCGTTTTTCTTCACCTTTGTCAGTTTATTCTATAATACGTGATTTTTCCGGTAATTTGTGGGTAGGTGCTTCCAGTGGAAAGTATTCTTTGGTATGTTTTACTCCCTCGGGTGAGTTGATCGAGAAGTGGGTGGATCCTTCGGGAAAGGAGTTACCTGTGTATTCGGTAAGATACCTGTTTGAAGAGCGTCCGGGGGTATTATTGATTGGAACCCGGGGGCGTGGACTTTTACGTATGGAGATAGGTACAGTGGATGAGAAAAATAAGAAGATGGTTGGTTCCCTGGTTTCTTACACTATGGGAAACACTGATATTCGACATCGGTTGAACAGTAATTATATTTCTTCTATATTGCGTACACGGAGTAATGAATTGTGGATTTCTACCTATGGAGGTGGATTGTATCGTATGGATGACGATGGGAATATTGAAAAGACCGTAACGGGTGAGGATGGATTAATGAGTAATACTATCTGTAATCTGGTAGAAGGCGCAGATAATACGTTATGGATGAGCACGGATAAAGGTATAACAGGTTATTCTTTGGAAGATGGCAATATAAGGAATTATCCATTCTCTAATGGTATTCAAATACGTGAATTTACTTTGCATGGTGGGGTGGCTCTGCCTGATGGTACTGTTTGCTTGACGGGGAATGATGGATTTATTACATTCTATACACCCGAAATGCCTGCAAATTCATTTGTACCACCTGTTGTACTGGAGGATTTCCAGGTTAATAACCGTATGGTGTCCGTAGGGGATGAAACTGGCATTCTGAACTGTGTATTAGATTATACGAAAGAGGTTCGTTTGAGTTATGATCAGAATAATATAGCGATAGGATACCGTGCGTTGAACTTTATTAATTCTTCCATGAACAGATATGCGTATCGATTGGAAGGATATGATAAAGGTTGGAATGAAGTAGAAGGACGTACTACTGCTTATTATACCAAATTACCCTCCGGAACTTATACATTCCATGTGAAAGCATCTAATAATGATGGTGTTTGGAATGAAGAAGGGCGTACATTAAAAATCATTATTGCTCCACCTTTGTGGGCAACATGGTATGCGTATATGCTGTATGGCTTATTAGTGATCGCAATAATATTTGTAATATTTTATTATTATAATATGCGTCGTATCTGGCGTGAAAAGCTTCGTGTTGAGCAACGAGAAAAACAACAGCAGGAAGAATTTCATCAGGCAAAAATGCGTTTGTTTACCAATCTTGCTCATGAATTACGTACGCCATTGACACTGATTATTACACCTTTCGAAGAGTTGGTGAGACGAGTGGATATTGGTGCGAGTCTGCATTCCCAATTGATGGTGATTTATAAGAATGCCCAACGTTTGTTGTTGCTTGTCAACCAATTGATGGATTTGCAGAAGAACCAGAGTGGGTCAATGGAGTTGCGAGTGAGTAAAGGAAATGTGTGTGAGTTTATTCGTGAAATTTATTATGCTTTTAAACAGATCGCTCAGACTAACGAAGTAAACTTTACTTTAAAATGCAATCCTGACTCGTTTGTAGCATGGTATGATAAGACTTTGTTGGAAAAAGTGGTGTTTAATCTACTTTCTAATGCTTTTAAGTACACACCTGCAGGGAAAAATATCCACATGGAAGTGGAATATGATCAAGAACGTGGCCGTATTATATTGCGTGTGGAAGATTCAGGATGTGGAATTCCTAAGGAAGAGCGTGAGAAGATATTTACTCCTTTCTATCAGGTACCTGAAACTTCCGGCGTGAATATTTCCGGAACGGGTATCGGATTGAGTCTGGTGTATTCTATTGTAGAACTTCATAAAGGAAGTATTAAGATTGAAGATCGTGCAAATGGTGAGGATGGTACGGTGTTTATTGTGGAATTGCCAGCTACGGCAGATGCCTTTACTGAAAAGGAAAAGGATGTGATGCCGATGGAAACGATTGGTGATACGGCCTTGGCACAACCGGTAGAGGTGAAACCTGCACCGCGATTACCGGGAGATATCCAAAAAAAGCCTGTTATCCTTATAGTAGAAGATGATAAGGGTGTACGTGATTATTTGCATCAGTCTTTGGAAGCTGATTATGAGATATTGGAGGCTTCTAATGGTCTGAAGGGGTATGAACGTGCAGTTCAGGATTTTCCTGACCTGATATTGAGCGATATAATGATGCCTAAGCGAAACGGTCTGGAACTCTGTGCAATGGTGAAAGAAGATGTAAGAATTGGACATATTCCTGTGATACTAATGACGGCACGTTCTATGGTGGTACATATCAAAGAAGGTTTTCAAGCAGGCGCTGACGATTATATCATCAAACCTTTCAGTATGGATATACTTCGTATTCGTATACATAGTTTGTTGCAGTCACGCCAGCAACTGAAGAAGCTTTATGGGCGACACTTCTCTCCTGAGGTTGTAGGTACCGCAATGGTCTCTGCTGATGAACGTTTTTCACAGAAATTGTATGAGGTGATAGAGAAACATATTTCTGATCCTGAACTATCCATTGAGATACTTTGTCAGGAAATAGGTATCAGTCGTGCAAACCTGTATCGTAAGATAAAGGCGATATCTGAATTGTCACCGACCGAACTGATACGTAATAAACGATTGGAAGTGGCGATGAAATATTTGAAAGAAACGGATATGACTATCTCGGACATCGCTGCTGCTTTGGGATTTAGTAGCCATTCTTATTTTTCTAATTCTTTCAAAGCTTTATATGGTATGTCGCCATCAGAATTTATGCAGACTAATATCAAGTCGAAAAAATAAAATGACCTGTCTCAAAAAACTATATTCATTGTCTTAAATGAATAAGGAAGAAGTTTTTTGTACATTATTGCAAGTCGATGAGACGTTATTATAAGCTCTGTATACTGTTTTGTGTTATTTTTGCGTGTGATTAAAAAGCTTAATTTGATAACTATGAAATATAGAAACTGTAAATTAACAAAAATTGTTTTGCCTATCGTTTTAGTGGTAGTTGCGTTTGCTTTTACTACTCATACAATGGAACAGCCTGAAGGTGATCCATTGTTTATAACAAGTATAGTTCCATATAAATCAGGAATGGTTGTTACACAAAAGGGTAATAAGAAAGTGACGATTTACTCGTCTGATTATAAGGAACGTTTGCAGGAATGGAGTTTGGATGAAATACCTACAGGTGTTGCTATAGATGGTGAACGGATTATCGTAACGGTGGCGGGTGAAAATAAAAATGGGGTTTATTTCCTTTCAACTTCTGATCCGTTGGATAAAAGTTTTATAGCGACAGCCTCAGGTGCATGTGCACCGTTGTTGGATGCGCAAACAGGAAATTTGTATGTCTGTAATCAGTTTGCAGGAACAGTTTCTGAGATAGATAAAAATGAAAAGAAGATATTGAGAACGGTACATGTCCTGCGTGAGCCTAAATCTATAGTTTCAGATGCTAAAGGTAAGCATTTGTTTGTCGCGAATTTTCTTCCGGCACAGCGTGCGGATGTAGATACTGTAGCGGCTTGTGTATCGGTAATCGATAAGGATAATTTTCAAAAGATAAAAGATATACAATTGGCGAATGGAAGTAATGCTCTGCGGGGAATGACTATTTCGCCTGACGGACGTTATTTGTTGATTACTCATAATTTGGGACGTTTTCAAGTACCTACTTCGCAGTTACAGCAAGGATGGATGAATACGAGTGCTATGAGTGTTGTGAATTTGGAGACACTGAATTTTGAAGGTCCTGTATTGCTGGACGAACCCGAACGTGGTGCTGCCGGTATCTGGGATGTGAAATGTACGGATGACAAAATTGTAGTCAGCCATTCGGGAACACATGAAATTAGTGTGATAGATTATCCGGCATTCGTACAAAAATTTGAGCAGTATCCACAGAAAGATGCTTTGGCTTATGATTTACGTTTTTTGTATGGTATGCGTCAAAGAATTGCATTGGTCGGTAACGGTCCAAGATGTTTTATGATTAAGGATGGGAATGCTGTGGTGCCTACTTATTTTTCTGATACTTTGAATGTAGTAAATTTGAATTCTGCTTCTGTTCAACCGATTGCTATGGTGAAGAATAGAGTGGAAAGCCGTATACATAAAGGAGAAAAGTATTTTAATGATGCTGAATATTGTTTTCAGAATTGGCAATCTTGTAATGGTTGTCATCCCGGTGATGCCCGTATGGATGCTATGAATTGGGATTTGATGAATGATGGTATCGGTAATTCAAAGAATTGCAAGAGTTTACTACTTTCTCATGTTACTCCTCCGGCTATGATTTCTGGAATACGCGCTTCTTCTTATGTAGCTGTACGTACTGGGTATAAATTTATTCAGTTTATAGATTTGCCTGAAGAATATGCCACTTGCGTAGATGAATATCTTTTGTCCTTAAAGCCGCTCCCAAGTCCTTATTTAGTGAATGGGGAATTATCAGAGAAAGCAAAACGGGGACGTAAGGTCTTTGAAAAATTTAAATGTGACGAATGTCATTCCGGACCTTATTATACGGATATGAAGATGCATCGTATAGGTGAGGATGTTGAGTTTGAGCAAGGTTGGGATACTCCTACTTTAAGAGAAGTGTGGCGCACTGCTCCTTACTTATTTGATGGAAGAGCGGCTACGATGAAAGAAGTTTTTGAAGTATACAAACATGGTATAGACAAGAAAATATCATCGAAAGAAGCTGATGAACTTGCTGAATATGTGAATTCACTCTGATGATATGTACTGTATACAGAAAGAAAACTATGATTGCTAAAGAAGAAAATATAGAGATAATACATCGTTTTTTTCAGACGGAAAAAGCACCTTTGGGTGAAATGGTAGCTAAGTTGTTGGAACAGTATGTCGCAATTTATTTGCCTGTACGTATGGTCTTCTTTGGGGCATCTACGGACAATGAAGAGTATGTTTCCCAATTTGCTTTTTTGAAGGAGGCTGTAGCAAGAGTATTCCCTACAGAAAGACCTTTGGTAAGTTATGTTGCCCAACCTGTCGATACGGAAGGTATCGCTATGGAAGTGCATGAAGTGGTGTTGACTGGACTGGATGTGGTTTCTTATCGGAATTATACTGATATACCTTATATAATAGTAGAACGTGAAGGCTGTAAACGCTTGTTTCTGGGTGGAGTGATAGCTGATGTGCTGCATCAAAGTATTCGTGAGCAGTCCGATGATGTCTTTGCACATATTAACCGGGTGTTACAAAAGGAACAAATGCCGGTTTCTGCTATTGTTCGTCAATGGAATTATATTGAGAAGATTACGGAATATGATGTTTCTGGGCATCAGCATTATCAAGATTTCAATGATGCGCGTTCTTTGTTCTATGAAAATGTAGAATGGAAAACAGGTTACCCAGCAGCAACGGGGATAGGTACTCAATGGGGAGGTATTATGATAGATATGGATGTGCTTCTTTGTGAGGATGAAACAGTACTGGTAGTAGGAGTGGATAATCCATTACAGGTAGCTGCACATGCTTATTCTCAGAATGTGTTATTGGGAGAAACGGTATTGCAACAGAAGACAACTCCTAAGTTTGAACGTGCTAAAGCTGTATGGAAAGAGGATCATGGTTTTATCTATATATCAGGAACAGCAGCCATCCGTGGAGAACTTAGCTTGGATGGGGTTGGTATAGAAGAACAAACATTGACAACTTTGGAAAATATCGAATACCTGGTTTCTGCAGAGAATTTGAAACATACTGGTGTTCCGGTTACTATGGATAGTGAGTTGATAAATTTTCGTGTATATGTAAAACATTGGGAGGATTTGGAAAAAGCCAGAAAAGTAGTGGAAATGAGATATCCTAATTTACCTGTTATCTATACATTAACAGATGTATGCCGTTCGGAGTTGCTGATAGAAATAGAAGGAATGGGAATACTTCAATAGAAAAACCAATATAAATAAAAATAATATGAAAGTAAAGAAAGTATTAACGTTGGCATTAATTGCCGTTTGCGGTATGGGAATGGTTGCTTGTACGGCAGAAACTAAAAAAACAGAACAAGTTATGACACAGGAAAAAGCTACGTATCAGAAGAAGTACACGAATGCTGACTTCTACAAAGATGGTAAGTTTGATCAAGAAGCTGCTAAAAAAGCTTTTCTTGATATGTTTGATTTCTATGGATATCCTTTCACTCCATTGATGGAAAAAGATATCTGGTTTACAGATTTTGGTTTGGGTGATTTTGAACATGTAGGTATGGGTGGTATTTTCTGGATTAATGATCCTGAATATGGATATTTTGCTCATAATATCTATTTGTTACCTGGACAAATGATACCGGAACATGCGCACGTAAAAACGAAATTCCCGGCGAAGCATGAATCTTGGATGGTAAATCATGGTTGGGTTTATAATTTCTCTGAGATAGGTGATGAAACCCCGAATGCTCCTGAAATCCCTGTAGGTCATGGTCCTATCAAGAGTAAGAATTTTGTTGTTCAGAAAGTGGGAGATGTTCTCCGTCTGAAGCAATTGGAAACTTATCATTTCATGATGGCAGGTCCTGAGGGTGCTATTGTTGAAGAATGGGCATGCTACCATGACAATGATGGCTTACGCTTTACAAATACAAAAGCTGCATTGTAATTTATAAAACATAATACCATGAGAAAGATAAATCATATTGGAATACCTGTTCAACAACCGGTACCGGGTGAAGTTTATAATGAAGGAATGAAGGTTTACCTGACTGATTTTGCCCAAAGTCCAAATAAGATAGAATTTCTTCGTTTTGATAAAGATAGCTGGATGCCTGAAAAAATTCAGAAATTGGCTCATATTGCATACGAAGTTGACGATCTAGATAAAGAGTTGGAAAATGCGAAAGTTTTACTTCCCAAGACAGTTGTTAATGAAAGTTTGACCATTGCATTCATTGAAGAAGAGGGTATTGCTTTGGAATTGATGCAGTTTAATTAAATAAAAAAAATATGATACATAAATTTATAAATGACCCGGATAATCTGACTTCTGAATTATTGGAAGGTTATGTGATGGCATATAGTGATCAAGTAGCTATTGGAGGAGAAAATATCATTGTACGTGCACATGCCAAGTCAGAAGATAAAGTGGCTGTTATTACTTTGGGTGGTTCGGGACACGAACCTGCATTAAGTGGTTTTGTAGGAGAAGGTATGTTGGATTGTTCGGTAGTGGGAGATATTTTTGCTGCTCCGGGTGCCCAACGTGTTTTTCAGGCTTTACAGTTATTCAAGCGTGAGGCTGGTATTTTGTTAGTGGTATTGAACCACTCAGGTGACGTGATGAGTGCAAATATGGCATGTCAGTTGGCGGAACGTGTAGGTATCAAGGTGAAGACAATTCTTACCCATGATGATATCAGTGCCGGACTTGATGCTCCCGATGACGATCGTCGTGGATTGGCGGGTTGTGTTCCTTTGATTAAGATTGTGGGAGCTGCTGCAGAAGAAGGAAAATCTTTGGATGAGATTATTGAGATTGGCGAGCGTTTCAACAAAAAGGTTGCAACTTTAGCAGTTGCTATGAAGTCTTGTACACATCCACAAAATGGAATGATGATTTCAGAACTTCCTGACGGGGAGATAGAAATCGGTATGGGGCAACATGGTGAAGGTGGCGGCGGACGTAAAAAATTGGTTTCAGCGAATGAAACAGCAGAAGAAATGATTGGTCTGTTGATGAAGAAATTGCAGCCTAAAGCTGGTGACAAAGCATTGTTGATAATCAATGGTGTAGGTGCTACTACTCACATGGAAATGAATATCGTATATCGCAAGGCACATCAGGTTTTGGAGAATGCCGGTCTTGAGGTAGCAGCAAGCCGTATCGGTGAATTGCTGACAGTTCAGGAACAAGCAGGTTTCCAGATGATCCTTGGTTTGTTGGATGCCGATCATGTTGATTATCTGAATAATAAAATGTCGAATGCTCCATATTGGACGACTATTGGAAAGTAAACATGAATAAACTGACAGTAGAAGATTTTAAAAAAATGCTCCGTAATGCATTGGCTTGCATTACGGAGCGTGCTGATGAGTTCTCCAAATTAGATGCGGTGTTGGGTGACGGTGATCATGGTACAGCTATTGTACAAGCGATGACTGCCATTGTGGATACTGCTGAAAAAGGGACAGAATTCAAGACGATGCTGAACGATATGGGATTTAACGTGATGTTGCAGATTAGTGGTTCTACCAGTACCTTGTTAGGAGGCTTTTTCCTGGGAATGAGCGATCACGTGGAAGGTATGGAGCTGGATGCAATAGCTGTGAAAGCAATGTTTGCTGGTGGGCTTGCCGGCGTAAAAAAACAGACGAAGGCGCAACGTGGTGATAAAACTATGATGGATGCCTTGATCCCGGCTGTAGAAGCAATGCAGAGTATTGATTCAAGTGATATTAAAACAATTTTGGAAGCTGGTGCAGCAGCAGCTTTACAGGGAGCTGAAGCAACTAAAAACATGAAAGCAAACTTTGGACGTGCCCGTAACTATGGCGAACGTTCTATTGGTTATGCTGATTCGGGTGCTTCTTCGTGGTCTTGTATGTTTGATGCGTTTGCAAAAGCGTTATAAGTAAACTTAAAGATAGATAGAAAGAAATTAAGATATGGCTGATTTAGATGATTTGAGAGAAGGCTGTAATTTTGGTTTAGGAGTTGCTTCTGCCAATCAGAGCTTTCATGTAAAAGGGGCGGAAAATCTTCCATGGGGAATGAAAGACCGTTTGTCTCGTATATTTAACCCTAGAACTGGTAAGACGGTGATGCTTGCTTGTGATCATGGTTTTATCATGGGACCTACTTCCGGTTTGGAACGTATTGATTTGAATATTGTTCCGCTGATTGAATATGCTGATTGCTTGATGTGTACTCGTGGTATTCTTCGTTCTGTAATACCACCTACTACCAATAAACCTATTTGTTTGCGTTCTGATGCTGGTACTTCTATTCTGACATCATTGAATGATAATGTATTGATTGATGTTGAAGATGCTATTCGTATGAATGTATCTGCAATGGCAGTGATGTTGTCTATTGGAGATGCAGAACATGAGGCTACAACGGTGGCAAACTTGTATAAGGCGGTGGATAAGGGTACTCGTTATGGTATACCGGTAATGGGAGTAACGGCTGTTGGTAAAGATATGGCACGCGATGCTCGTTATTTTGGTTTGGCTTCTCGTATTGCAGCCGAAAATGGCGCGAATATCGTGAAGACTTATTATTGTGATGGCTTTGAAAAGGTGGTTGCTGCATGTCCGGTACCTGTAGTGATTGCAGGTGGTAAGAAGTTACCTGAGTTGGAAGCACTTGAACTATGCTATAAAGCTATTAATGAAGGTGCGGCCGGTGTTGATATGGGACGTAATGTATTCCAGTCAGAAGCTCCTGCAGCAATGATACAGGCAGTTAGTGCAGTAGTACATGACAATATGAAACCAACACAGGCATTAGAACTGTTCAATGAATTGAAAAATAAGTAACAACGACTGCAAAATAAAACATGATGAGGTTTTATATATTTGTTATAACTATTTTTTTATGTGGTTTTCGGGCGGCAGCACAGGATAAGATCCTGGTTGCCGGTTCCGGGAATCCATTTATCCTGCTTGTAGATAAACAGACTGGAAAGGTAGAATGGAAACATTCATTAGAGAAAGGGGAAGAATGTAATACGGTAGCTTTGACTAAAGATGGTAACGTTTTATATTCTTATAAGAAAGGTGCAAAGGTGGTGACATGGGATCATCAAGTAGTATGGGATTTTCCTGCACCGGATAAGACAGAACTCCAGTCAGCCACTATATTGCGTAATGGTGGATTTTTATTGGGAATCTGTGGAAATCCTGCACGTTTTATTGAGCTGGATAAAAAGGGGAGAAAGGTGAATGAGACTACATTTGATTTGGGTATAGAAAAGCCTCATAGTCAATTTAGGCAGGTATTTCAGTTGAAAAATAAAAATTATTTGATACCGGTTATGGCTAAACGTAAGGTTATAGAAATAAGCCGGAAAGGTAAATTGATTGCTGAACATAAGATAGATGGAGGAGCTTTTTCTTCACTGGAACTGTCGGATGGTAATTTGTTGTTACCTTGTGGAGATGTTCACTATTATATTGTTATAGATCGCAATACAGGTAAGGAACTAAAACGAGTAACTTCTCAAGAAGTAAAAGGGGCCGCTTTATGGTTTGTAGCCCAAATTTTGGAGTTGAGTAATAAAAATTTGTTGATTTGTAATTGGTGCGGACATACGAGAGGAACAGTTGTAGACGTACCACAATTAATTGAGCTAGATAGAGAAGGTAAAGCCGTATGGACTTTGAATGACAAGCAGAATATTGGTTTGGTTTCTGCAGCCTGTTATCTGAAGAATTTTCGGTTACCGGATTTGAAATAGAGATATTAACTTTAAAAAGGTAGTATGAGTAAAAAACTGATAGTAATGTCTGTATGCATTGCTTTAGTATTTCCGACTATGGCACAGCGGAAAGCAAAAGTAAATGCGCCTGTTACGTGGGCGGAGAGTATTGCCGTAGCTAAAAATCAGGCTAATGCTGAAATGCAGAAGACTTGTTTGCCAGTTGCATCAAAAATTATAAAAGCTAAGGCTGCTGCAGAGCCTTTTTCTGCGGATGTGACAGGACTTGATGAAATGGTGTTGTACACATGGGGAACAGTAGACGGAACCAGTGATGATCAGGCAATATGGGCGAATGCCAAACTTATTGCAGCAGATGGTTCTTCTGTTTGGTTGAATGATTTGAAGGATACTTTTAAAAAAACAGGTAGCGGTAGTTTGCGCATGAAGGGAAATGCCAAAGGTGAACCAGTTATCATGAAAGGTAAACGTTATGATCGTACGATTATGGCTAATGCCAATGCACAGATTGTGGTTCCTTTGGATAAGAAATATGTACGTTTTGAAGCGGAAATCGGTTTAGAGAACCGTTCTTCGTCGGGTACGGTTATTTTCCGTTTACAAGGTATTACTGGTGCAGAAGCCGCAGCAGATATCGTGAAAAAATATCCGACAGAATCTACCTGGTTCTTGCCTTTTGCCGGTAGTGATATGAAAGCTTTGGTTACAACATATGATGCTTCTATTGAGAAACACATAGTAACTTCTGTTGTAAACTTGCTGAAAGATAAGTCTTATTTTAATGCGCAAATTGCGCAGATTTCTTCCAAATCTTCATTGGATGAACAGGTTATTGGTTATTTGAATTTGGCACAAGATGCCATGAAAGTATATCAGTTGCAGAGTTCTTTGAGTTGGATCAATTTGCGCGCCATTGAGGATGCTTACAATGATATGGTTAAAATTTCTGGTTTTGATGCAAATATTAACCAGACTAAACTAGTTCAGTTGAAACAACTTTGTGGAAAAGGATTTGCTGGTATCTATAAAAATGATGTTGTTGCCATACAGGATGCAAAGAAAGCTTTAGATCTGAAACGTGAGATCCTTTTAGCAAATCCGACGTTGGACGTGGATAAAATTATTGTAGGTCGTTATAAGATAGGTACTAGTGCACGTCAGATAAACCCTCGTGCTTTGGGTACTCAAAATAACAACTGGTCTAACCAGACCTCTGCTCCTCGTGGAGGATTTAATGCTGAAATTGTAGAACTGTCTGATTTGCGTGGAGATGTTAAGGTTCGTACTATTTTTAAGCCTACTAATGGTTCCTCGGTTCCTGATTTGAAATTGCATTGGGATGCTGAACGTTTGATGTTTTCTATGGTAGATACGGACAAACGATGGCAGGTATTCGAGGTGAGATTGGATGGTACAGGCTTGAAGAAACTGATAGAGACTCCTGAAAAAGATTTGGAATTCTTTGATGCTACTTATCTACCTTCCGGTAAGCTTATTGCAGTGTCCAATATTGGATATAATGGTGTACCTTGTGTAAATGGTAATGATGAAGTAGGTAATATGTGCCTTTATGATCCGAAAGACCGTTCTTTGCGTCGACTGACTTTTGATCAGGATGCAAACTGGGCTCCTACAGTTATGAATAATGGCCGTATCATGTATACTCGTTGGGAATATACGGATTTGACACATTATTTTTCTCGCTTTGTAATGCACATGAATCCTGATGGTACAGAGCAGAAGTCTTTGTATGGTAGTGGCTCTTATTTCCCGAATAGTATTTTTGATGCAAAACCTCTTCCGGGGCATGCTTCTCAGTTTATAGGTGTTATTTCTGGCCATCATGGTGTGGCACGTTCAGGACGTCTGATGTTGTTTGATCCATCAAAAAGTCGTAAATCAGAAAAGGGAATGTTGCAGGAACTGCCTTTTCGGGATCGTAAAATTGAACCGATTGTAAAAGACCGTTTGGTGGATGGTGTATGGCCACAATTTATCAAACCTTATCCTTTGACGGATAAATATTTTTTGGTTACTGCCAAACTAGATGAAAATTCACTTTGGGGTATTTACTTGATTGATATTTATGATAATCTGACCTTGATTGCAGAGTTTGAAGGTGAAGGTTTGATTTGCCCTATTCCAGTAAAGAAGACTCCAGTACCTCCTGTAATACCTGATAAGATTGTTCCGGGAGACAAAGAAGCTACCGTATTTATTCAGGATATTTATGAAGGTGAGGGCCTGAAAGGAGTACCTCGCGGTACAGTGAAATCATTCCGTGTATTAGCTTATGAATATGCCTATAATAAGACTCCGTCTGATCATTGGGCACAAGGAGTACAGAGTGGTTGGGATATCAAACGTCTTTTAGGTACTGTACCTGTAGAAGAAGATGGTTCTGCTATCTTTAAGATTCCTGCTAATACTCCGATCGCATTACAACCATTGGATTCTGAAGGACGTGCAGTACAGTGGATGCGTAGCTGGTTGACTGGTATGCCGGGTGAAACTGTATCCTGTGTAGGTTGTCATGAAGATCAAAATCAATTACCTATTCCGAAACGAGTAAAGGCATCTACCATTCCTCCTCATAAGATTACTATACCCGAGGGAGGACAGCGCTCTTTTACATTTGATCTTGAAGTACAGCCTATTTTGGATCGTGCTTGTGTTTCTTGTCATGACGGTTCCAATAAATTGGCTGATTTTAGAGGAGGACGTATTGATGAATTCTCTGGATTTGGTGAAAGTTATCTGAATTTGCATCCATATGTCTATCGTCAAGGACCGGAGGCAGAAATTGAAGTTCTAAATCCATATGAATATCATGCTTCTGCCAGCCAACTTGTCAAAATATTAAGAACTGGACATCATGGTGTGGAATTGACTGATAAGGAATGGAAAACGATCTATAACTGGATTGATTTTAATGCTCCTTATCATGGTAAGTTTAAAGCTAATATCTTTAAAGGGGTTGAACAGATCAGTCGTCGTAAAGAGTTAGCTGATAAATATGCAAATGCTGGTGTAGACTGGCAGGCTGAAATCCGTTCGTATGCTCAATATCTGGAATCGCGAGAGAAACCGACTCCTGTGAAACCTGAAAAGAAAGAGTATAAGGATAAGGAAGTGAAAGTAAAAGGATGGCCTTTTGATAAGATCATGGCTCAGACAATGATTAGTAAAGAAGGTGATTCGAAGATGAGTATTGAGTTGGCTCCGGGTATAAAAATGAACTTTGTTCGTATTCCTGCCGGTTCATTCGTGATGGGTAGTAATCGTGGACATTCAGATTATTCACCAGCTAATAAACAAGTGGTGAAGAAAGCATTCTGGATGGGGGAAATAGAAGTCAGTAACGAGCAATTCCGTACTATTTTCCCAGAGCATAATAGCCGTTTCGACAGACAGTTGTGGAAAGACCATGTGCATCAGGGATATCCAGCTAACCAACCGGAGCAACCTGCTATTCGTGTCAGTTGGGAAGAGGCCATGGCTTTCTGCCAGAAGTTAAGTGAGAAGACTGGTAAGAATATCACATTGCCAACAGAAGTACAGTGGGAGTGGGCATGTCGTGCCGGTAGTGACGATGCTTTCTGGTATGGTTCATTGAATACGGATTTTGCTAAATTTGAAAATATGGCAGATAAGCAGTTGAATAAGATGGCTGTTCGTGGAGTAAATCCACAACCAATGAAAGAAACTGATTCGTGGTATAAGTATTATACTTTCCAACCTAAGGAAAATGGTGTAGATGATGGTAACATGTTGCAAGTGAAGGGAGGCGGTTATCAAGCTAATCCATTTGGATTGTACGATATGCAGGGGAATGTTTCTGAATGGACGCGTTCTGACTATTTACCTTATCCATATAGTGAGAAAAATCAGGGAAGTGGTACGGAGAAAGTGGTACGTGGCGGTTCTTGGACAGATCACCCAAAAACATGTACAGCTTATTACCGTAGATCATATTTGCCTTGGCAGAAAGTATATAACGTCGGTTTCCGTGTGATTATAGAAGATTAATAAGTGATTGATAGACCGGCGCTTGTATCCTTAATAAAAGGATAGTGCGCCGGTTTCTTTTTAGACTAAAATGATGAAGGAGCAGAATAAAATAGGATTAGTGGCCGGCCCATGTAGCGCAGAAAATCGTATGCAGATGTTGGAAACGGCAAGAGGATTAAAAAATATAGGAGTTAATATCTTGCGTGCCGGTTTATGGAAACCCCGTTCTAGATATGGTACATTTGAGGGAGTGGGTGAACGCGGATTAGTATGGCTGAATGAGATACAACAGGAGTTGGGAATGAAAGTTATGACTGAGGTTGCATTGCCTGCCCATGTAGAGGTTGCTATGAAAGCGGGAGTAGATATGGTATGGATTGGTGCACGAACAACTGTAAATCCATTTATGATGCACGAGTTGGCGGAAGCATTACGCGGTTTTAATATTCCTGTTTGGATAAAGAACCCGGTATCTCCGGATATTGAACTTTGGCTTGGAGCAGTTGAACGGCTTCAACATTCAGATGTGCAAGATATTCGTGTGATCCATCGTGGCTTTTGTACAATAGATAGTGCTCCTTATCGAAATGCTCCTCTTTGGGAGTGTTTGGATGGATTTCGTGCGCATTTTCCCAATATACCTTTTTATTGTGATCCGAGTCATATTGCTGGAAAACGTGAATTATTGGCTTCAGTTTGCAAGAAAGCATTATCTTTGCATGTGGATGGTTTGTTTATTGAATCGCACTGTTGTCCACAGAAAGCTTTATCGGATTCTGCTCAGCAGCTTACTCCTGATGGTTTGGCTGAGTTGCTGCATACTTTGAATGTGTCTATAGAACAATAATATGAAGAAATTTCTTTCCTCTGTAAAGAATATGTTTATATCTTGGCGATTTGCCTTGATACTGTTGGTGATATATGCTATTGTATTAGCAGTGGCAACTTTTATAGAGAAAGTTCAGGGTACCTCTGTTGCCAGAAAACTGATTTATAACCAACCCATATTTTATTTGCTTCAGTTGCTAATGGTAATGCAATTTATTGTAATTGGTATTCGTATGCAACTTTGGAAACAACGTAAGTATGGCATATGTCTGTTCCATGTTTCTTTTATCGTCATTTTGACAGGAGCTTTGGTTACAAATTTGTTTGGTTTTGAGGGGATCGTACATATTCGGGAGGGAGAAACAACTTCTCAGTTGCATCTTACGGATGGAACACATGAATTGCCTTTTACGATTCACCTAGACGATTTTAAATTATTGCGTTATCCGGGATCGCACAGTCCGTCTTCTTTTGAGAGTTTTCTTACGATTTCTTCTGATAGTGATACACGTGCTGAACATATTTATATGAACAAGGTGATATATGAACAAGGATATCGTATCTATCAATCTTCTTACGATTCGGATGAGCAAGGGACTGTTTTGTCTGTAAATCATGATGGTTGGGGTACAGGTATTACTTATATAGGATATTTGTTGCTTCTTGTGGGGATGTTGTTGACTGTGGTAGACCCAAAATCTCGTTTTCGCCAATTAGCCAGACAATTAAAAAAGGCTGTACCGGTATTGTTGTTATGCTGTTTTCCATCCTGTCTGTCTGCTCAGGAAGTAATCTCTAATCAATTAGAAAAAAATACTATTCCTGCCGCACAAGCAGAGGAATGGGGGCGCATGCAGATACAATGTCCTACGGGACGTATTGAACCTATAAATACCTATACATCTAAACTGCTGCGTAAACTTTACCGAAGTGAAACTTTCGAGGGATTACGTTCAGAACAGGTTATTTTCGGTTTTCTTATAAATCCTTCTTATTGGAGTAATATACCTTTTATTCGTCAATCCAACAAAGAAATGGCTCGAGAATTAAAGTTACCTTCAGATAAATATATTCGTTTTTCTGATTTATTTGATGAAGAAGGACGTTATGTTATTGCTGATGCCGTAGAACGTGCATATTCTCGTCCTGTGTCAGAACGTTCACGGATAGAAAAGGATTTATTGAAATTGGATGAAAAGGCAAATATCCTTTATTCTTTGCAGCAAGGTCAGATGTTAGCTTTTTTCCCTTTACCGGAAGATGTGGATGGTAAGTGGTATTCACCAGGTGATGATTTGAAAGAATTCTCGGGTAGAGACTCTATGTTTGTTTCTAAAATATTCCCTTGGTATTTGGCGGAGTCTTACAATGCTCTGCGTACAGGTGACTGGTCGGCATCAAATGAAGTATTATCTATGATGAATGTGTATCAGCAAAAACGAACTACAACAGGTTTATTGACAGATAAACAAATTTCATGGGAATTGTTTTATAATCGTGCTGAATTATTCTTTTGGTCGGCTGTGGGATATATGACCGTAGGTTTATTGCTTCTTTTAGTTTCTGTCTGGTTTTTGTTGAAATCCAAACGTTGGCTTCGGGTAGTTACCATTGTGTTAATGGTAGGTGTAGTAGTTTTATTCCTATTGCAAACTTTTGGTATTGGTATACGTTGGTATATTTCTGGTCGGGCTCCTTGGGCTAACGCTTATGAATCGATGGTTTATGTGGCGTGGGCTACAGTCTTGGCAGGACTTTTGTTTATCCGTCGTTCATCAATGACTTTGGCATTGGCTGCTTTCTTTGCTGGTATTATTCTGTTTGTTGCTAATCTCAATTTTATGGATCCTGAGATAACTCCTTTAGTACCTGTACTGAAATCATATTGGTTAATGATACATGTAGCGGTCATTACTGCAAGTTATGGTTTCTTCGGCATGAGTTTCCTGTTAGGTCTGCTTTCATTGGGGTTTATGGCGTCAGACAAGAAGTCGGTGTTGTTGAACCCTCATATTCGTGAATTGCGGATTATTAATGAAATTTCTCTTAATATTGGTCTGTATTTATTGACTGCTGGTATCTTTTTGGGTGCCGTATGGGCGAATGAATCATGGGGGCGTTATTGGGGATGGGATCCTAAAGAAACCTGGGCTCTTATTACAATGATTGTTTATGCCTTTGTTCTGCATGCCCGTTTTATTTCTTATCTGCGTTCAGATTATGCCTTTAGTGTGATGTCTGTTTTTGCGTTAGCATCAGTATTAATGACTTATTTTGGAGTAAACTATTACCTTTCCGGTTTGCATTCTTATGGTAGTGGTGATACACCACCGGGGTTACATGCAGTTCTCATTGTGTTTGGCTTGGCTTTGGTACTGGCTTTGTATGTAGGAGAAAAACAGCGTAAACGTTTGTTATAGTGAATTTTATTACTAAGTAGTATTGAATTATTTAGTAGGTTCAAAATTTATAATATTTGGTACAATATTGCAAAAAAGATTGGAGAAATGCCGTTATCTTTGTTTTTGTAATATAAATCTTATTTTAAAGTAATACTGTGATGAAACAATGTAAAATATTCGTTTGGGCTGTGGGGATACTTATGGTGTGTAATCCAATGAATGCTCAAGATGTTCTTTCCAAGAAACGTATAAAAGAGGCTGACCCTAAAGTTATAGGTACACGTGTTGTAAATAAGTTTATTATAACTCCACATACTCGGTTTGGAAATCCTCGTGCAGAAAAAGCTCCTAATTATATTACTTATCCTGATGCTTGTGCGTGGTTGGGAGCATTGTGGTTTAGTAAAGCTATCAAAGATAAGGATATGCAACAACGTCTGAAGGATCGTTTCGAACCTTTATTTACTACTGAAAAAAGCATGTTGCCCAAAATGGTACATGTAGACTATAATGTCTTTGGTTCTGTACCTTTGGAAATTTATATGCAGAAATTGGGAGATTATAAGTATTTTGATTTAGGTATGAAATATGCTGATACTCAATGGGAAGTGCCAGCTGATGCTAAACCTGAACAGAAAGCGTATGCAGATCAGGGATTTTCTTGGCAAACTCGTGTTTGGATTGATGATATGTTTATGATTACTACTATTCAGTCACAAGCCTATCTTGCTACAGGTGATCGTAAATATATAAATCGTGCTGCTGCTGAAATGGTAATGTATCTGCAAAAAATACAACGTCCTAATGGGCTTTTCTATCATGCTCCTACGGCTCCTTTCTTTTGGGCACGTGGAAATGGCTGGATGGCGGCAGGAATGTCACGTCTTCTCGCTGTTTTACCAAAAGATAATCCCAACCGTACTGTTATCATGGAAGCTTATAAAAAGATGATGGCAACTTTATTGGAGAATCAGGATCCAGATGGCATGTGGCATCAATTAATAGACGAGCCGGCATCCTATAAAGAAACTTCGGGTACAGCTATGTTTACCTATGCTATGTTGGTGGGAGTAAAACATGGTTGGTTAGATAAAAAAACTTATGAGTCTGCTGCATTGAAAGGTTGGTTAGCATTGGTTTCTTATCTGAATGCCGATGATGAATTGACAAATGTTTGTGAAGGTACCAATATAAAGAATGATAAGAATCATTATATGACTCGTAAACAGATTACGGGAGATTTACATGCACATGCTCCTTTATTATGGTGTGCTACGGAGCTTTTAACTAAATAAGAAGTTAATATCGCTCTAAAAAAAACTATATAATCTTTGCATAATGAAAAAATAGCGTACTTTTGTGTCACAATAATACGTTGAAAACACAAACTACTACATGAAGAAATTTGTTCTATTGCTATTTTCATTATTAACTATTTTGCAAATATTTGCTCAGAATGATAATGAGACATTCTATTTTTCAAATTTGAATTTGAAAGATGGTTTGTCTCAAATTTCTGTTATTAAAATATTACAAGATTCTAAAGGTTTTATGTGGTTTGCTACACGTAATGGTTTGAACCGTTATGATGGTAGTGAATTTATTGTATACAAGCATGTGCCAGGAGATTCATTGACATTGAGTGATAATAATATAATATCTCTGGTAGAAGATAAGAATCGGAATTTATGGGTGGGTACGGCACGTGGATTGAATAAGTTGGATTTGAAAACCAATCACATCAAGCGGTATTCTGATAAGAAACATGGTGCACTTGCGAAAGTAGATATACGTAGCCTGTTTGTTGATAGCCGTAATAGATTGTGGGTAGGTACTTCCAGAGGATTGTATCTTTATGTACGTGAGATGGATATGTTTCAGCGGTTGGACTTGAATGGTAAAATCAAGGATGAGTATATTTCAGTTATTCATGAAACAAAGGAACATCAGATACTGATTGGGACTGCTACTAAGGGATTATTTGTCTGTGATATGAATATGAAAGAGCAAAAGCATTTTACTATGGATACTCCTAATTTGCGTTTGCCCGATAATTATGTTGGTACACTTTATGAAGACTTGGAAGGACATATCTGGGGAGGAAGTAATGCCGGCGGATTGTTTCGAATAGATATTGAAAAAGAGAATATTATAACTTATCATAAAGGAAATAGCATATTAACGACGAATAGCATCCGTTGTATTGCTGAATCTCATGATAGGCTACTGATTGGAACTTTTGACGGGCTTTATTCAATGAATCTTTCTGATAATTCTTTTTGGAAGCATACGGATGCATCATTGGAACGAGGTAATTTAAGCCATTTTTCTATTTATTCTTTATTTGTAGACAGTAGCCAGACAATATGGGTCGGAACTTATGCTGGTGGTGTCAGTTATTCAAGCCGATTTAATAATCGTTTTGATTTTCATGATCCTACTTCTGTGTTTGATGCTTTGTTTGGTATTTACGGGAGTATGGTTTGTACTGAGGGTGGGTGTTTATATATGGCTACTGAAGGGCGTGGTTTGCTTGATTATAATTTGAATAATAGTAAATATTATTATTATCCGATAGATAATTCATCCCGGTTGCAATACAGTCAAAATATAATCAAAGGTTTGTTGTTGGATGGAAATACTCTTTGGTGTGGTACGAATAAAGGAACTATTTATCAGTTTGATACCCGTACGAAACAATATAAGTTGTATTATCAGTTACCGAAGGAAATGTCTATTTATGCCATGACTCCCGCTCATGATGGAGGACTATGGATCGTAGGTTCTGATCCGAAAACAGGATTGATACATTTGTCAGCGAAAAAAATATTTTTGGATAAGTTCCCTCTTCATGATGGGAAGGATTCTTGTCAGATAGCAAGTTCTCGTTGTATTCTTAAATTGAGGGATGGAGTTTTATTAATAGGAACGCGTAATAATGGATTGGTCAAGTATGATGCTAATAAGCAGGAGATTACTTATTATAATACGGATGCCAAGAAACCATTCAGTTTGTTGAATAATTATGTGACAAGTATTATTCGTGATGCTTCCGATCGTATTTGGATTGGTACTTTTGGAGGTGGAATTTCTCTATATGATGAATACAAAGGAGTTCTTAAGACTATTACTCGGGAACAGGGATTGATAGATAATGATGTTTGTGCCATCGTTGAAGATAGAGATCATAAACTTTGGATTAGTACAAGTAACGGAATATCTGAATTTGACCAGGAAAAGGAACAATTCATAAATTATAATTCTCTGAATGGAATTGGAGTTTATGAGTTTACTCCTCATAGTGGTATGCTTTTGCCTAATGGTGAGGTTTGTTTTAGTGGAAATAATGGATTTGTGACTTTTAATCCACAGGAACTACAATTGAATTCTTTTGTCCCTCCTTTGGTATTTACGCGGTTAGTGGTGAATAACGAGGTTATTGAAGTCGGAGATGAAACGGGAATATTGTCTTCTGTCTTGGATGATGTAAAGGAGATAGATTTGGATTATAGCCAGAATAATATATCTATTGGTTATTGTGCCTTGAATTTTGTATTTGCTCGTCAAAATCAATATGCTATTTTTTTGGAAGGCTATGATAAAGATTGGAATTATATTGGTAACCGTCGGGAGGCTTATTATACAAATTTGAGTCCAGGAACTTATGAATTTAAGGTGAAAGCATCTAATAATGATGGAGTATGGAGTCAAGAGACTCGTAAAATAAGGATTGTTGTTCATCCTCCTATTTGGGAAACATGGTATGCTTATCTGTTTTATGTTGTTACTTTTGTGTCTGTACTGGTGTTAATCATGTACTATATCTTCAAGAAACAGAAGTTGGAACGTGAGCTACAATTCCAGCAAAAAGAACAGCAGCAATTGGAAGAATTTCATCAGGCCAAAATTCGTATGTTTACTAATTTTTCGCATGAACTTCGTACCCCGTTGACCCTGATTATTGCTCCATTACAAGAGTTGGTAGCTATGCCAGAATTTTCTTCAGTAGTAAAGAATAAACTCGGTTTGATATTCAGTAATGCCCAGCGCTTGTTGTTATTGGTAAATCAGTTGATGGATTTACGTAAGAATCAAGAGGGTAAACTGAAATTGCGTATTATTAAAAGTGATATGTATCTTTTTTTATTGGAGATATATTATGCATTTAACCATTTGGCTGCGAAAAAATCCATAAATTTTACATTCGAGAGGAAAGTAGAACAATTAATGGCATGGTTTGATAAAACATTAATTGAAAAAGTAGTATTTAATTTATTATCCAATGCTATGAAATTTACGCCGAATGGTGGTAAAGTGGTATTCTCTTTATCCCAAATATCCTCTTCTGCTTTGCCTGCCGAATATCAGTCGGAATTAAGTAAGTTGCCTGTCAATACGGAATTTGTATGTTTGTCTGTAGCAGATTCTGGTAAGGGAATTCCTGATGAGGAGATAAAAAATATATTTGCTCCTTTTTATCAGGGAGAAGATGATAATAAGGAAAATGTAGGTACAGGTATTGGTCTGAGTTTGACGAGATCCATCGTACATTTGCATCATGGAATTATCACAGTCTCCAAAAATCAACCAACAGGTACTGTCTTTAATGTTTATATTCCCATTAGTAGTTTTGTTTATGAAGAAGATCAATTGGTGAAGGAGGAGACAGTAGAGGACGTGATACCCGTGGATAAAGCTATGCATTTTGATATTGAAAAGAAATGGACTATCCTTTTGGCTGAAGATAACGATGAGGTGAGAAGGTATGTCAAAGAGTGTCTTGAACCCTATTTTTACATATTGGACGTCGATAATGGAAAAGATGCTTTGGAGCTGAGTCTTGAAAAGTATCCGGATCTGATACTTAGCGATATTATGATGCCTAAAATGGATGGATTAGAGTTATGTTCACGCGTGAAGCAGGATTTACAATTGGGGCATATACCTGTTATTTTGATGACAGCAAAATCTATGGTGGTTCATATCAAAGAAGGTTTTTCAGTGGGAGCCGATGATTATATAGTAAAGCCATTTTGTATGGATGTGCTTATATGTCGTATTAACAATATATTGGAGTCTCGAGAAAAGCTGAAAAAGCTTTATGGTAAAAAGTTCTCTCCTGAGGCTATGGGGATTGAAATTGTATCGGGGGATGATCGGTTTACACAGAGTTTCTTTGAACTTATAGAGAAGAATATATCCAATCCTGAATTGGGTATTGATTTATTGAGTCAGGAATTAGGCTTGAGTCGTGCTAATTTATATCGGAAATTGAAAGCTGTAACAGAACTTTCACCGACAGAACTTATTCGTAATAAACGTTTGGAGGTAGCAGCTAAATTATTGTTAGAATCAGACTATACAGTTTCAGAAGTGGCTGTTTATACAGGTTTTAATAGTCACGCATATTTTACGAATTGCTTTAAGTCATTTTATGGATATTCTCCTTCTGAATGGGTACAAAGACATCATGAGAATAATGAAAATGTCTGATAATTATAGTCTCTTGCTGCTTTTGGAATAGAATTTCAAGCGAATAAGACAATATTTAAAATTACGCTGGGATAAATCGCCTATCTTAGTGCCCTAGAATATAAACATTAAAAATAAAGTATGATGAAGTTTAAGACAGGATTAGTTTCTTTATTGGTAGTTTGTGGAGCTTGTAGCCAAACACCTCAAAAAGTAGATGTTATAAAGGATAGTTTTGATTTTGCCGGTCAGCAGTTGAAGTATGCGTTTACACAGATTGACTCTGTGAATGCTGCTGTGTCAGAAGAGGCGCCGAAAAAGAAATTGGTGTCTCCACGTACTATAGCTGATGACGGCTCTTTTAAGATGGTAGCGTCTAGAGATTGGACTAGTGGATTCTTCCCGGGAGAGTTGTGGTATATGTATGAGTATACGCAAGATGATTATTGGAAACAGAAAGCGGAAGATTTTACAGCGCCAATTGAGGATCAAAAGACTAATGGTGGTACCCATGATATGGGATTTAAGATGTATTGTAGTTTTGGTAATGGTTATCGTTTGACAAAAGACGCTGCTTATAAGGATATTTTATTGGAATCGGCGGCAACTTTGATTACACGTTATAAACCGACGATTGGTTGTATTCGTTCTTGGGATCACAGTCGTGACAAATGGGAATGTCCGGTTATTATAGACAATATGATGAATTTGGAACTGTTATATTGGGCATTTAAGGAAACTGGAGATTCTGTTTATTATAATATTGCTACCAATCATGCACGTACAACTATGAAAAATCATTTCCGTGATAATTACAGTTCTTATCATGTGATAGATTATGATACGATTACAGGTAATGTCCTCCATAAACATACTCATCAGGGATATAATCACGAATCTGCTTGGTCAAGAGGTCAGGCTTGGGGATTATATGGTTATACGATGTGTTATCGTGAAACAAAACTTCCTGAGTTTTTGACTCAGGCAGAGAATATTGCCAATTATATTTTTACTAATCCCACTATGCCTGATGATATGATAGCTTATTGGGATTTTGATGCCCCAGAAATTCCGAATGAACCGCGTGATGCATCTGCAGCTGCTGTAATGGCATGTGCAATGTATGAACTCTCTATGTATAATGCAGAAAAAGGGGAACAGTACAAAAAGTGGGCAGATACGATTGTGGAAAGTTTAAGCAATAATTATCGTGCAAAGTTGAATGGTGATTATGGATTTTTATTACTTCATAGTACAGGAGCACGTAATTTTGAACGAGATGTACCTTTGGTGTATGCTGATTATTATTTTTTGGAGGCATTGTTGAAGAAGGCAAAATTAGAGAAGGAAGGTACAGCTATTTTGTAAATTTAGATTTCAATAGGTATGAAGCGTTTTATATTATTGTTGGTGATATGTTGTTATGTTGTGGGGGACTTTTATGCAAAAGTGCCCACAACATACAATAAAATTCGTTTGACGGATAATTGGGAATTTCTTCGGCAAGATGTTGGAAATATATGGGAGTTGGTGCGTCCGGTAAAGAAAGGACAACCAGAAGAACAACCGATATGGACGAAGGTAACGTTACCCCATTGTTTTAATGCTGAGGATGCTGTTGATCCAGATGTGAATTATTATCAAGGGCCGGGGTGGTATAAAACCCGTTTGAAGTTAAATAACCCTTATCCGAATGGAAGAATTGTTTTGGAATTTGAAGGAGCCGGACAAAAAACGGATGTATATATTTATATGACAAAAGTCGGTAGCCATGTAGGTGGTTATGATAGTTGGAATATTGATATAACAGATGCTGTTCAAGCTTTTTTGGCGAGTAAAGAGGCTGATCGGTTTAAGGGAGAAATTCCTTTGAGTATTCGTTGTGATAATACGCGGGATGCAGAAATGATCCCGTCTGATTTATCGGATTTTAATGTGTATGGTGGTATTTATCGCTATTTAAATCTTGTATATTTACCTGAGGTTTCGTTTTCTTCTTTGAAGATAGTACCGACACTGGATGCCAAGATGAAGAAAGCTAATCTTTCTATATCTGGAATGTTGTATAACCCAGTAGATGTCCGTAAAGCATCTGTAGAGATTGCGATAAAAAATCCTAAAGGGGAGATTGTAACCACTCGTCGGTTGGAGGATATTACTCCGTTGGGAAATTTGGATTTGATGAATATACAGCTGGATAAGCCACAGCTTTGGGATGTGAACTCTCCTCTTTTATACACCTGTGAAGCTACAATAACGGCTAATGGGCAGAAGATGATTGCTAGCGAGCGTTTTGGCTTTCGTTCTTTTGAATTTGTAGAGAAAGGCCCCTTTCTTTTGAATGGCAGACGTCTTTTATTAAGAGGTACTCATCGTCATGAAGATCATGCAGGTGTGGGAGCGGCTATGACTGAAGAACAAATGATACAGGAAATGAAGATGATGAAAGAAATGGGCGTTAATTTTATACGCCTTGGGCATTATCAGCAATCTGAAATCATTCTCAATCTTTGTGACGAATTAGGAATTCTTGTTTGGGAAGAAATACCTTGGTGCCGTGGTGGAGTCGGTAATGAAACTTATCGTAATCAGGCTAAACGTATGTTGAATAATATGATTACTCAACACTATAATCATCCTGCTGTTATTATTTGGGGATTGGGTAATGAAAATGATTGGCCTAATGATTTCCCGGAATATAAACAAAGCGAGATACGTAGTTTGATGAGTGAATTGAATACGATTGCTCATCATATGGATGGAAGTCGTAAGACAGCTATTCGTCGTTGCGCTTTTTGTAGTGATATTGTAGACGTATATTCTCCGTCAATCTGGGCGGGATGGTATCGTGGTAATTATAAGGATTACCAGAATTTTTCCAAGGATGAAATGGAGAAAGTAAAACATTTCTTACATGTAGAGTGGGGAGGAGATAGCCATGCCGGACGTCATGCAGAGGCTGTAGCTCCTTTACGCAAAGAGGGAGAAGCAGAAGGTGATGTGGCTTTGAATGGTTCAGCATTAGTTTTGGAGAAAGGTGATTGGTCGGAAACTTATATTGTGAAGCTGATTGATTGGCATTTGAAAGAGCAGGAAAATATGTCATGGTTGACGGGTGCTGCTTATTGGCCTTTTAAAGACTTTTCTACTCCCGTTCGTCCGGAAAATCCAGTACCATATGTCAATCAAAAAGGTGTAATAGAACGTGATTTTACTAAGAAAGAAAGTTACTATGTTTTTCAATCCTATTGGACCGAGAAACCTATGTTGCATATTTATGGTCATGGTTGGCCGGTGAGATGGGGAAAAGATGGTGAGGAGAAAGAAGTGTTAGTTTACTCTAATTGCCAGGTTGTTGAATTGTTTCTAAATGGACAAAGTTTAGGTGTTCGTAGACGTAACAGTCAAGATTTTCCTGCTGCCGGATTACGTTGGAATGTAAGGTTTAAAAAAGGAGAAAATACACTTCGGGCGGTTGTTGTAGAAGGAAAGGAAACCTTGAATGATGAATTGGTTTTTGAATATCAAACTGAAAAATGGGGGAAAGAAACTGCATTTAAAGTGAAAAATACCCCTGTGGGTGATGGTGTAGTCGAAGTAGAAGCCCAATTAGTAGATGAAAAAGGAACAAGATGTCTTGATTCAAGAATATTTGTCTATTTTGATATAGCTGGTGATGGAGAACTGATTCAAAATCAAGGAACAGTGACAGGTTCACGGAAAGTACAAGCTAGAAATGGACGGGCTCAAATTAGAGTTCGTACTAATCAGGGGACTTCGTGTGTAGCTGTAAAAGCAGATCATGTTCAAACTTCTTTTGTAACGATAAAATAATATGCGACAAACAATTATATTTATATCTATTCTGTGTGTATTCTTTTCTTGTACTTCACAGAAAAACGATAAAGAGTATGTAGAGGATGTGCTGAAACGAGGTATTTTAGAGCGTGCTACTTTAAATATTCAGGAAGAACCGGTAACAATTACCTCTTTTATTGCGGAACGTAGCGCAGGTGATGTTCATGATTTTTACTCGGAGGGTGATTATTGGTGGCCTGACTCTTTGAATTTGGATGGTCCGTATATACGTCGTGATGGTGAAACGAATCCTGATAATTTTGTAGCTCATCGTCATGCAATGATACGTTTTAGTTCTATTGTTGGAAATTTGACTTCTGCATATCTTTTAACTAAAGATAAAAAATATGTGGAAGCAGTCATGAAACACGTGCGCGCCTGGTTTATCAATGAGGAGACATTGATGCGTCCCAGCTTGCAATATGCTCAGGCTATAAAAGGTATTGCTACAGGACGTGGTATTGGGATCATTGATACAGTACACCTTATGGAAGTGGCTCAGTCATTACTACAGTTGGAGAAAGCTGGAGTACTTTCAGAGGAAGACATTAATGGTTCTAAAAAATGGTTCTCTGACTATTTGAAGTGGATGTCTACTCATCCTTATGGAATTGATGAAATGAATGCCAAAAATAATCATGGAACTTGTTGGGTGATGCAAGCTGCCGTTTTTGCACGTTACGTTGATAATAAGGATATGATTAGGTTCTGTAGCGATCGTTATAAAGAAGTACTTCTTCCGAACCAGATGGCTGAGGATGGTAGTTTTCCGCGTGAAACGGCACGTACTAAACCCTATGGATATTCTTTGTTTAATTTAGATGCGATGGCTACAATTTGTCAGACTCTTTCTACTACAACGGATAATCTTTGGATTTTTTCTGTAGATAATACTAAGAATATGTTGAAAGGAATTGATTTTATTTTTCCATATGTTGTTGATAAGACCTCGTGGCCTTTTGTACACGATGTCATGTATTGGGATGAATGGCCTGTGGCTCATCCTTTCTTGATTTTTGGAGCATTACAAACAGGAAATAAGGAATGGCTTTCTGCATGGAGCGAATTGGAACATTTTCCAGAAACAGATGAAGTAATTCGTAATCTGCCGGTACGTAATCCTTTGCTGTGGATCTGAATTTGTAATACTGTATAAATTTAGAATACTATGAAACTGATCAAGAGTATAGGAATAGGAGTTTGTATTTTAAGTATGACATTCTCTGTAAGTGCTCAAAACAGGGTTGTTACTCAGCATACAACAGGGACTGTTGTTGAAGGTGAGGTAACAATGCTGGTCAGTCAGGATATAACGATAAAATATCGTCGTACTACTTCCCAAGGTGTTGCTGATGCAAGGTTAAATTATCAGTCGGGTATGGAACTTCCTTTCTTGGCTTTACCTTTATCAGAAACAGTAATGGTACGTTATCCCGATTATCGTATGGCTTATTGGAAAGATTACACTTACGTTCAGGGGTATATGTTTGAAGCTATGGATCGTTTGGGACAACTTACGAGAGATGATAAATATTTGAAATATATTAAGAAGTATATAGATCATTTCCTGGATGAAGAAGGTAATTATAAAGGAGGTGGTTTAACTAACTTAGATAATTTCATGACAGGTTCTGCTTTCTGTACTTTGTATGGACGTACTGGTGAAGAAAAATATAAGAAGGCGGCATTACAGATATTGAAAGCAGTGGATTTATATCCAAGTTCCGATGGACAGTTTTGGCATGGAAACCGTAGTCCGAATATGTGGATTGATGGCGTTTTTATGATGCAAATGTTTTTAATTCGTTGTGCTCAATTTGTAGGAGAAGCAGATTATTGTTATGATATAGCATGTCGTAACATCATTGCAGCAGCCCGGCATTTACAACGACCAGATGGTTTGGTGCTTCATGCTTGGACTACAGAACCAGAAAAAGCTGTTTGGGCTGATAAGACGACCGGACTTTCGCCTGAAGTTTGGAGTGAAGGAATGGGGTGGTATACATTGGTTGTACCTGAATTATTAGCAATATTACCTCGATCGCATCCGAATTACAAAGAAGTTCTTGATATCTATTTGAAGATGTGTAAAGGACTGAAAAATGTTCAAGATGAAAAAACAGGGGGGTGGTTTATGGTTGTTGATAAAGGCGATAACCCTTTAAATTTTATAGATCCTTCAGGTTCTGCGATGTTTACTTATTCTATTCAGCGTGGTATACAACTAGGACTATTAAAAGCTAAAGATTATATGTCAGTTGCTCAAAGAGGATATCATAGTTTGTTTCCTTTTGTGCAAGTAAATGAGCGAGGATTGTTGGATGTAATAGGAGCGTGTGATGGTGTAACAATTAAAAAGAATTTTGTAGAATACGTTACTGTACCCAAGATACTGAATGCCAAAGAGGCTGTTGCTGGTATATTATGGGCTGCTGTTATTATGGAAACCGATCAATTGAAAAAATAATTTAATTATGAATATACGTAAAATAATGGTAAGTATAGTGCTACTTCTGTCGTCTTTGACGGTAGGAGCAGTTTCTCATGATGAATTGCTGCGTATTAAGCAGAACTTTTCAGATATGCTGATACCGTCAGATGAGGATCCTTTTCATTTAAAATCAATTCTTATTTCCATTCCTCCCGAAGAGGAAATTTCAGATCAGGCTGTTGTAGAACTTCATCAAAGATATCCTTTGAGTATGGATAGGATGAAGTTGTATATATCTTCCTTATCTGAGGACGGAAGATGGCCAGATATTAATTATGAAGATAAAAAACGTTCAGGATGGGAGCCTAAAATACATGCGGAACGCATTTTAGAATTAGTAAAACTATATTATTCCCAGCAGACTCCATATTATCAGTCTTCAAATGTAGAGGCTGTGATCCATAAAGCATTAGGTTATTGGTTTCGGGTTAAACCGGTTTGTCTTAACTGGTGGTATAATCAAATTGGTATTCCTAAAACGTTAGGTACTGCATTTATTTTATTTGAACAGAAGCTGACTCCAGAAGAGAAAAAAGCTGCCATATCTGTAATGGAGAATGCAAAATTTGGTATGACCGGACAAAATAAAGTATGGCTTGCAGGAAATGTAATGATGCGTGCATTACTACAAAATGACGTTGCTTTGACAAAAGAGGCACGTGATATCATTGCATCTGAAATTGTGACTGGTGGTGCTGAGGGGATTAAGGATGACTGGTGTTTCCATCAACATGGTTCACAGCAACAGTTTGGTAATTATGGACTTTCTTTTGTGTCAGGAATGAGTTTCTTTTCCGGAGTATTTGCTGGTACTTCTTTAGCGTTTGATGAACAGCAATTAGGAATTATCAGTGCTTTGATAGATAAAGGTTATCGTTGGGTATTGTGGAAGGGAAAAATGGACGTTAGTGCTTTGGGACGTCAATTATTCCATCATGCACAGATACATAAAGCTTTAAGTCTTGCTTTTGCCGCTTCAGAATTAGGTGGTGGAAAATCAGAACAATGCTCAATAGTTGCTAAGACTTTATTAGATGAAAATTATAGTTCCAGACAGGTAAACTCATTAATCGGTCATAAGCATTTCTGGCAATCAGATTATACCATTCATCGTCGTCCTCAATGGATGGCTTCTGTAAAAATGGCATCCAAACGTGTAGTAGGTGTTGAAATGATGAATGGTGATAATATGCAGGGATATTATATGGCAGATGGTGCTACGTATATATATAAAAATGGTGAAGAGTATTTGGATATCTTTCCTTTGTGGGATTGGCGGAAGATACCAGGGGTAACAGCTTTTGAGGCAGACGCGCCTATGCCTTTAATTAAGAGTTATCAGCCTCGTAATCAATCTTCTTTTGTAGGAGGAATTTCTGATGGTAAACAGGGAATGGCATCAATGGAAATAAACCGTGCAGGTATAAAAGCTTATAAGTCATGGGTATTTACAGATGATTTTGTGCTCTGTCTTGGTGCAGGTATTAAGGCTGATAGTAATTTAGTTGTAACTACTTCTATTGAACAATGTCATAAAAAGGGAGAGTTAACTATATTGCAAGAAGGAAAATGGAGAAGTGTTGGTGATAAGCAGACATATTCAGGTGAAGAACAACGTTTCTTCCATAATCAAATGGGATATATTTTATGGAATAATCCTAAAAATTGTGTTGCTGAGGTCAACCATCGTACAGGTCAATGGCATGATGTAATGCAAATGTATCGCCCTAAAGATGTGGAAGGTGATATTGTTTCAATTTATTTAGAACATGGCGTTTCTCCACAGAAAAGTACGTATCAGTATTTGATGCTTCCGACTACAAATCAGGAGAAGACTAAGTTGTTTGATTTATCTGCTATTCAGTTGATACGTAATGATGAAGTTGCGCAAGCTGTTTATACAAAGAAAAATTCAACCTGGTGGATAACGGCTTATCGACCTTTGAAAATAACATTGACTTCTGGGTGTCCTTTGGAAATTTTAACTCCGGGTATTTATATGCTCCAAGAAACAAAAGGTAAATATAAGCTGAATTGTGCCGATCCGACTCATTTGCAAGAAATAATCAAATTGAAATTTAAGAATAAAGATATTATTGTTCCTTTATTAGAAGAGAAAGGACAAACAGTTTCTGTAAATCTTTGAATTTAAATATTTTTCTATATTTGAGTTATTTCTTCAAACGAATGAAATAATAATGCAAGCCTTATTGGTAGGAACAGTCTACTTTTGTTTGTGTAAAACAAGCATGAGACTATGAATACACGTAAGGCTTTCTTTTTGGTTTTAATATTTCTATTGAGTATTACTTATACTCAAGGTCAGCAGTCTATAGATTGTTATAAAGCAATATTTACTGTTCCTCCTCAAAATGTACCAACAATAAAGACCCCGGATGCACCTTTAGCGGGAAATGGAGATATTGGTATCACGATGGGAGGTACACCGGATAATCTTTGTTTTTATATCGGTAAAAATGATTTTTGGAGAGCATATCCGGTATATCCAGGAGGTATTGCACTTCCCGGTGGCTTGGATATTGCTATTGAAGGATTGCGTAATGCTTCCTATTATGCAGAACAGTTGCCAGAAAGTGCTGAAATTTCTGCACTCTTTTCGACAAGTGATTGTAAGGTAAATTTATCGGCATGGGTAGCAGCCACAGAAAATAAAGTAATTATTGAATTACAATCTGATAAGGAACAGACTGTCCGTCTGCGTTTGTGGGCAGCCGAAGGTAATACATCTGTAAATGCACAAGGAATAGAACCTGTTACATGGGTAAGTCGTTCTTTTGAAAATTCAGACTTATTGCATTGGCCTACTCATATAATATTGGCAATGAATACTACAAGCAAGACATTACAACTGAAACCTAATAAAAAGGAAAGGTTGGTAATTGCTGTTTATACTAACCATGATACTCCAGACTGGAAAGAGAAGGCTATTACAGAGGCAAAACAAGTAACAGATGATACTATAGAATTACTGAAAAATAATCATCGAATTTGGTGGCAGAATTTTTGGAAGCAATCATATATTAATATTGGAGATCGCTATTTTGAAAAGTATTATTATCAGTCGCAATATTTATTTGCTTGTTCCTCACGTGAAGGGAAATTTGCACCGGGGATTTGGGGACCATTTATTACTAGAGATGAAGCAGCCTGGGGTGGAGATTATCATTTGAATTATAATTATCAGGCATCATATTGGGCTTCATTCTCATCCAATCATATTAGTTTAACGGATAATTTTGACCAACCTTTATTAGATTATATGAAGGCTGGACAGATGCATGCCCGAAATTTATTGAACTGTAGGGGTATTTATTATCCGGTTGGAATTGGACCGAAAGGTTTGTGTACGTCAATGTGGCCATTGACACCAGATGAAATGCAGGAAAAATATGCAACTCGTGAAAATACGATCGATGACGGTTATAAATTTCTGGGGCAAAAGATAAATGCAGTTTTCAGTGTTGGTAACATGCTGATGCGGTATTATAGCACTTATGATAGAGATTATGCTCAAAAAGTATACCCTTACTTATTGGCATGTGCTGATTTTTGGGAAGATTATTTGTCAATGGAAAATGGACGTTATGTTATTCGTATGGATCACTTTAACGAAGTAATGCCTAATAAACGTAATGGGGGAATTTGGCGCGATAAACTGGGCGATTTTAATTCTACACTTTCATTAGGGCTTGTACGGATGTTATTTAAGGGGATATTAGATATGAGTGACTTTTTGATGGTAGACAGAAAACGTCAGGCACATTGGAAAAATATATTGGATAACTTAAGTGAATATCCTGTGGGCATATTAAAAGATGGACGTAAAAGTTTGAAAAATATGGAAAGAGGACCGAAGGATAGGGAGGTTCAACCTTCAGGGCTTAATCGGGTTTCTATCCATGGACTTATTTTGCCAGGAGGAGTTGCCGGACCTATAACAGATTCTATCTTTAATCATATTTTATTAAATGATGTGGAACACTGGACACAAAAACAACGTATAGCAGATGATTGGGGAAACACATCGAATAATGGTATTGAGACTTGTTATCCTGGAGCTGTTCGTGTTGGTTATCCTGGAGATAAAATTCTCGCCAATATGAAGAAACGAATAGAGATGAATGTATATCCTAATTGTTGGATTGTACAAGGAGGTGGAGGTATTGAAACCTTTGCTGCTGTTCCATTGACTATCAATGAAATGTTACTTCAAAGTTATGAGGGTATTATACGTGTTTTTCCGAATTGGAATAGGAGAAGAAATGCTACGTTTACAAATTTAAGAGCGTATGGGGCATTTCTGGTGACGTCATCTTTAAAAAATGGTAAGGTACAAGAAGTCAAACTTTTTAGTGAAAAAGGTCGGCCTTGTAAAATTGAAAATCCTTGGACAAACAAACCTGTGCAACTAAGCCGTAATGGAAAGAAAGTTGATGTTTTATATGGTCGATATTTACAAATACATACTTCTGTCGGTGAAAAAATAGATTTGCAATTATATACTAATCATTAATAAAAATAGGATGAAACACATGAATAAGTTGTTAAGTGGAGTTTTGGCAATTATGTTTTGTATTGGAACTTCTGCACAGACTAAGTTACCTCCGGCATGGCAATCAAGCTTCGTAAAAATTACTTCAGAAGGTAAATTGGTTTATTATCCGGATAAACAAGGGAATACTATTCCGGATTTTAGTCGGGTAGGTTATCATCATAGCGATAAATCTATTCCTTATTATTCAATAACTAAGGTCGTTTATCCGATAGCGAATACTGATAATCGGCAGAATATTCAGAAGGCAATTGATGAAGTGTCTAGGATGAAGCCGGATGAAAATGGACATCGAGGAACTGTTTTGTTAAAACGGGGAGTATATCCCATTCATGGAAGTATTCATATTAATACAAGTGGTGTGATTTTGATGGGAGAAGGTGAAAATATAAATGAAACTAGACTACTGGCTGTTGGGAAAGAACGCTTTTCTTTAATTCAAGTAAATGGTAAAGGGAGAATAGAAGAAATTTCTGGTACCCGTACTAAGATTACAGATAGTTTTGTACCAGTAGGTTCTCATTCTTTTAATGTTTCTTCATCTACTAATTACAAAGTTGGTGATCGTATAATTGTTTATCGTCCTGGTACACAAAAGTGGATACACGATTTAAAAATGGATCAGATTGTAGAACGTAAGGGTACTCGTCAATGGACAGCGCAAGAGTACAATCTTTCTTTTGAACGTGAAATTGTGAAGATTGAAGGTAATCGGGTCTATATCGATAACCCGATTGTAATGCAAATGGAAGATAAATATGGGGGTGGTGAGATTTTCAAATATAGTTTTGAAGGTAGAATTAGCGAGGTTGGTGTGAGTAATATGTGTTTGGAATCAGAATTCGAGCATTATGAAGATAATCAACACGGTTGGATAGGGGTACAGTTTGATAAGGTTGAAAATTGTTGGGCACGAAATCTGACTTGTCGTTATATGGGATATTCTGCAGTAAGTTGTGAACGTTTTGCGAAGAATGTTACTGTTATAGATTGTCGGTCTCTTGAAGCTAAATCTGTGATAACAGGTGGTTTGCGCTATTCTTTTAATAACTGGGGACAGCAAAATCTTTTTATGAACTGCCAAAGTACAGAGGGACGGCACGATTATGTAACGGGTGCTCGTGTATGTGGACCTAATGTATTCTATAATTGTACTGCTTACCAAACTTATGCGGATATTGGTCCCCACCATCGTTGGGCGGTAGGTACTCTATATGATAATGTAATGACCGATGGAGAAATCAATGTTCAAGATCGTGGTCAGATGGGAAGTGGCCATGGCTGGGCAGGGGTAACACAAGTTTTGTGGAATTGTCGTACAAAACGAGCAGCTGTTCAAAATCCATGGGTTTCAGGTAATAATTATAATATAGGTATGAAAGGACAAAAATATCCGGGACATTTTACTGATCGTCTTGACGGAATTTGGGAAGGCCAAAACGAGATAAACCTTTTTCCTCGTTCCTTGTATATAGCACAATTAATGGCACGACATAATATGGATTTGCGTATATTGACGAAATAAATCGGGAAATTGTTAAATATAAATCGTTGAATGTCAATAGTAATGTACGATTTGAGATATTTTTGATAGTATTTGATACAATCTTTAAATTCCTTTTGAGAAAATTCTTGTTTGTTTGCAAATAGAAGATAACACAATGTTTAACTTTAAAAATAACGTATTGATATTATGTAAAGTTATGTGACATGACGATTCTAAAGTTTTTAAGTGAAAAAACTTGTTAAATTAAGTCTAATTTTAAAATGTAAAATTAATGAAACAGAAAGAACACAAATCAAAAGCACCGTTATGGTGCATTTTGTTGTTGCTGTTAAGTTTTTCTTTGAGTACAAATTTATATGCTCAAGAAATTACTGCAACAGGGACGGTTATAGATCAAAATGGGGAGCCTTTGATAGGCGTAACAGTTACAGTATTAAAAGGAACGAATGGAGCCATTACTGATGTAGATGGAAATTTCTCGGTAAAATGTAATAAAGGTGCTACATTAAAATTCAGTTACATAGGTTATAAAGACGTCACTCAAGTAGCTATGGGTACTAAGATGCGGGTAACAATGACAGAAGATGCCCAAGCGTTGGATGAAGTAGTCGTAGTGGGTTATGGTACGCAGAAAAAAAGAGATGTAACAGGATCTATTACCTCTGTAACAGATAAGGCTATTCAAGAGAAACAGCCTATTAATGTATACCAAGCTTTGCAAGGAGAAGCTCCGGGTTTGCAAATATCCAATAATTCAGGTGCTCCCGGTGATACAGGTACAATGTTGATTCGTGGTGCATCAACTATGGGTTCAGGAGTAAATCCATTATTTATAGTAGACGGTGTTCCTGTAGATAATATATCGTATATCAATCCGAGTGATATTGAGAGTATGGAAGTCTTGAAAGATGCTGCATCTGCTGCTATTTATGGTTCTCGTTCTGCTGCCGGTGTAATTATCATTACTACCAAACGTGGAGAAGAAGGTTCACCTGCACGGGTATCAGCCAAGTATAACCATTCCATCAAAATGTTAGATCATAAATTAGATCAAGCAAATGCATTCGATCGTTATATTTTTGAACGTAAGTCTAATGCAGGAACATCTTTGTGGAAAACCAGCAATGACTCTTTACATCCTAACTTCATGGCAGATAATGATTATCAAGATTTGGTTACCCGTGCTGCACATTCCGATCAGTTTGATATCAACATTAGTGGTGCCAAAAACAAGATGAATTATTATACAAGCTTAGGTTATCTGAATGAAAGAGGTTTGGTAGTAAACAGCTTTTATCAACGTATAACATCTAGAACAAATGTTGATTATCAAGCGACCGATCGATTTAAATTACTAAGTCGTTTTAATGTTGCCTATACCCATAAAAATAATATTAATACAGGTAAAGTTCTGCAACAGGCTATGAAACGTCCTCCTCAAATGGCACTTTATTTCCCTGACGGTTCATATGTATATAATAATGGTGGACAGTTTAACCCGATAGCTGATGCATATGAACGAGTTAATGAAACTACAGTATATGATATTCAATTATATCAGGGAGCAGAATATAAAATATTGAAGAATTTGGTTTGGAATGGAAATATCCAAGCTAACTATAAAGTGACGAGAACAGACGAGTTGGAACCGGGTAACTTGGTATCAAGTGGTGTTACGTCAGGTTCAAATGAAGCCAAGTTAGCTCGTAAACTAGCTGCTGAAACTTATGTGAACTGGAATCAGTCCTTCAATGATCATAATGTCAGTGCTATGTTCGGTGCCAGTGTAGAAGATTGGTATGATGAAGAATTTGCATTGGCCGGTAGTAATTACGTGTCAGAATCTATTCTTTCATCTAATGCCCAGGAAGTTAAAGATGCCAAGAATACATTGTCTACTTTTGAAGATCATGCAATGGCTGCATTTTTTGGACGTATTACTTATGATTATAAGAGCCGCTATATGTTCAATACGAACTTACGCTATGATGGTTCTTCTCGCTTTATTGGTAAGCGTTGGGGATTATTCCCATCTATAGGTGCCGGTTGGCGTTTTTCTGATGAATTTTTTATGAAATGGTCTAAGCCTGTATTGACCGATGCCAAGTTCAGAGTTAGCTGGGGTATGAATGGTAATGAAAGAGTTGGCAATTACGATGCAATCAACAGATATCTCATAGGAGCATATTATAATGGTGTATTGGGTGTAACACAAAATTCTCGCGTTGCCAATAGTGATTTAGGTTGGGAAGCGACCGAACAGACAAACTTTGGTTTGGATTTGACATTCTTGGACGGTCGTATTACTTTTGTTGGTGAGTATTACATAAAAAATACTAATGATTTGTTGTCATTGGAAAATATGCCTTCCGAATTAGGAGTAAGCGATATGCGTATAAATTTTGGTAAGATTCAGAATAAAGGTATCGAACTGTCAGTAACTGCATATCCAGTACAGACCAGAGATTTTTCTTGGCAAACTACTGTTAATTACTCACGTAACAAGAATAAAGTTGTGAAATTGTCCGGTGGCACTCCGTTTGTTGAAGATGGAAAATATTGGATTGAAGAAGGTGCTCCACTTGGGCAGTGGTATGGATGGAGACAACAAGGTATCTATCAATATGATGAATCTAACGCATATATAAAGAATAGTGATGGTTCATTTGGTGAACGTTTGACTCCGGTATTTAAGACAGATCCGAATAACTATAACAATATTGTTTATGGAACCAATGGTAAACCTGTTTTTTCTCATTATGAAACCTCTGATGGAAAAGAATATACAGGCCAAGTAGGTCAGATGACTACCTATGGACAGGTACTGAAAGGAGGCGATGTAATTTGGGAAGATAGAGACCATGATGGAGTTATCGGTGACAGTGATCGTAGTATTTTGGGGCAAGGCCTTCCAACTTGGTATATGGGATGGAGTAACTATTTGAATTATAAGAATTTCTCCCTTTCATTCTCATTCTACGGTAGCTTTGGTAATCAGATTTATAATAAGCAACGTCGTGAGTTGAATACTTATTCATCCTCTAATGCGACTCCTTATCATTCTGATATTTATAAGATATGGAAATATCAAGGTCAAATTACTTCCGGATATAGTGGACAAAAAGCCAATACAGGTGTTCAAAATGCCCGTGAATTATCTTCTTACTTCTTGGAAGACGGAGACTATATCCGTTTGACAAATATCCGTCTGGCCTATAGCCTAGAGAGAAAAATAGCACAAAAACTTAAACTTTCAGAGTTGACAGTTTATGTATACGGAAATAATCTCTTGACATGGACAAACTATTCAGGATATGATCCGTCCAGTATCTCCAATAGCAATGTTCTTCGTCCGGGGCAGGATAACGGTCGTTATCCGACAGCTAAAGAAATCGGATTTGGTATAAATGTAAACTTTTAACGAACTATGAAGAAATTAATATATTTAGGACTATTAAGCATGGGGTTGTTGACAACTTCTTGTGAAAATTTCTTGGACAGACAACCCAAGAGTGACTTGTCGGTCGATACATATTGGAAAACAGAGAAAGACTTGCAAACATGGAATGCAGGTATGTACGATGGGTTACAATCTACTTTAAAAACGAACTGGTTTGATTGGGGAGAAGTACGCGGCGGTACATTTGCACCACGTGGAACTGGTTGGGATACAAACTTATTATATAATGGTTTGACTTCTACTTCTGGTACTTCTTCTTGGAAAGACTTATACGCAACTATTTACCGTGCCAATGCAGCTATCAAACACATTCCGGAATGTCCGGTTGGTGAGACAGTTTCAGCACCTTATCTTGCACAAGCATATACAATGCGTGCATTGATGTATTTTTATGCCATACGTGTTTGGGGTGAAGTGCCGATGATTACCGAACCTTTGGAAGATGTAAATAGTCAAGAGCGTTATTATGGTCGTAACAGTTTGGCAGAAATTAAAACATTGATGTTGGGTGATATTGAAAAAGCTATGGATTTATTTGGTCCTGCCACCAATATGAAAGATGCATCTAAATATTCCTTGAACAGAGGATCTGCCTTGGCATTAAAAGTAGATATACTGATGTGGTATAAAGACTTTGATGATGCATTGGATGCTGCAAACGACTTGATTGATGACTATGGTTATAGTCTTGTAAGAGGCGACGCCTATCAAGAACAATTCCTAAAACCGGAATCTTCTCCGGAAATGATTTTCAATCTCTATTGGGATTATACGGAAGATGGTGGCGGATTTGGTTATGCCACGCGCCTTGCTTCAGGTTCCAATACAATTCCTTATCATCCGACAAAGGAAATATTCAATGAGTTGATTGGACGTAAATATGAAGGGGACAGCCGTATTGTGATGGTGATGGATACCATGTGGGTTGCCCATGAACTGACAGCCTATAACGTTTTCTCCATTACAGATGAAACCTATGACAATTTCTATAATAACCAGTATAGTAATCCTGCCGGTTTTATTGTTAAGTGTCCTAAATTCACTCCGTACAGCTCGACAGCCAATGATGGTTACGGTGGATATAATTACGCCAAGAATGGTGAAGACAATACTCGTATGCCACTTTATCGTTTGACGGATATTATGTTATTAAAGGCGGAAGCATTAGTACAATGTTCCACTCCTGATTTACAGGGAGCTATCGACATTGTTAATGATATCCGTCAACGTGCCGGTTGGACTCGTTTAGCAAGTTATACAGAATATAATACTCCCGATAAAGTATTGAACCTAATTATTGATGAACGTACAATTGAACTATGGGCTGAAGGTAAACACTGGTTTGATTTGGTTCGCAATAATAAAGTGAAAGAATATTTAGATCCATACATGCAAAATGCCGGTGATGATTATGGAGAAGAAGAAGGTTTTGTTATTGGCGTACCTGTTCCAACCAATCCTATTGGGGGTTATGGTAGAATTTTATGGCCATTGAATCAAGATGTGTTTAAGAAAAATCCTAATATGGCAGGGAAACAAAACCAGCCGTATACAGAATAAATCCATAAAGAAAGATTGTTATGAAAAAAATAAGCAAAATAATATTAGGTTTATTTCTGATTGTAGGAATGACCTCTTGTGAATTATTTGGACTGGATTTCTCGGAAAGTGCTGATTTTGAAGCCAAGAAATCCGATAATAGAGTAGAGATGAATGCATTGGACTTTATTAAAAGTCGTCCAGATATTTTTAGTTCTTTATTAGATGCTATAGAATATGCTGGTGTGGAAGACATGTATTTGGAATCTGGGAATACTTATATATTATTGACCAACAATGCATTAACTAATTGGGAATCTAATGATAAATGTTATTGGGCTCGTGAGAAAGTAGAAGTAAATGGAAACTTAGTAAGAGCAGGTTCATGGGATCAGTATGATAAAAAACAAGTAGCAGAATTACTGAAATATCATGTTGTCAAAGGAGAATATTCTTATCATAATCTGACTTCTGCCGCAATATGGACGGAAACCTATGGTGAAGGTTCTTTTGACTATAATAAAGATGGACAGACCTTGAAAGGTGATACTGCTGTATTATCCATGATGTTAGGTTATGACCGTAATCTTCCTTTGCAATTAAATAATTATGATTGGAATTACAGAGGTTTATTAGCAGCAAGTGCAGCAAGTTGCCGCACCACAAATTTGCATCTTAATAACGGTTATGCCCATGTGACTGATTACTACTTGGAACGTCCTACACGTAAATTCCTAGGACAAAAATAAATAAAATGATAAGTTATGAAGAAATTAATAATGAATATACTATTACTGTCAGGAGTGTTATTAACCTCTTGTAGTGATGACGGGGATGTAAAGATTGTATCACTTAATACTTTCGGCAATAAAGTGTGCATGAACGATCGCGTAAAAGTATTTGTTTCTGCCGAAACAAGCGGTGATGAGGTTCCTACATACGAATGGGGATGTTCGGAAGGTTCTATGACCAATCCTCAAGGATTATTTGAGAATGTTTGGCAAGCACCTAAGAAACCCGGTGAGTATGAAATTTGGGTAACGGTGAAATGTGGCGGTTCTAAAGAAACCCGGCGTGCCAAAATGACCGTGTTGGACGAATTGTTTTATTCGGACTTTGAAACGCCTTATTATAATGAGGGATATTCCAACTCTAGCATGACTTTGGCGCAAGATAGTAAAACTGGTTCCTTAAAACTGACATCTTCAAAGGACAAAGGTGTTTTCCAACGTAACTGGAATGATGAGACAATTGTGCCACCTTATTCTATGCAGATGCAATATAATCCTCAAACATTTAAAGATGGTAACTCCATTGATTTCCGGATTGCTTTCTCTTCGCTCAGTGAAGGGACAAAAGATTTGCGTAATATCAATTTCTCAATTGAACCGTTGACAGGTAATACTTACATTTATAGCCAATACTTTAATAAGGAGACCGGTGATATTGAATCTTTAGAAACATCTGCAACAGTAATTAATGACTTAAAGTTTACTAAAAGCTGGAAATATGTTTCTGTCTCCATAGATGCTTCTAACAATTTCATCGTGTACTTGAATGGCGTGAAGATTGTAGAAAGTACTTTCCTAAAAACATTCTTTCCACAGAGTTCTTATCCAATCAAGGGTTCCGGGGTTGCATTGTCTAATAAGGCAGTGGTTTTGGTTGATGACATGTCCGTTATTATTAATGGAGAAATTTGTAATGCAACTGAGAGAGTAAGATAAATATACTATATACATATAATAAAAAGAGAGGAAAGGATGTTCTGGATACATTGTTCCTCTCTTTTATTTAATATTAATTGTTATGAGAAAATTGATAATGTGCTTAATAGGTGTTTTGAGTTCTTTGGTTATTGCAGCTCAGGGCAACGTGGAAGGGGTCATCAGCGATGCTTCAGGAAAACCGGTTAAAGGTATAAAAATACGTTTGAATGGCTTATTTAAAACAAGTAAGACTAATTCAAAAGGAGTCTTTCGCCTAAAAAGAATTTTAGAAGGTGATACATTATTGATATATCCCACTGAAGAACAAATTGTGAGAATTCCTATAAAGCCCGACATGTCTCTTTTCCTGCAATTGGGTGATCATTCTTTAAGTTGCAGATATGGCACGAATACAGTAACATATATGTTCCAACAAGCACCTAAAGTCAATTATTCCAATAATATCATTACGAGACGCCAAATTATAGAATTCGCTCCCAATAACCTGATTGAACTATTACGGGGAAGGATTGCCGGATTGCAAATACAGGAAATGGGTGGAACAGCCAAAGCCTCTATTCGTGGTGTATCATCAATGTCATTGAATACAGAACCATTATTTATTATTGGAGGAACTCAATACGAAACACTGGAAGCCGCCAACAATGCAATTTCCATTGAAGACATTATGGAAGTGGAAGTTAAGAAAGATGGTTCCGAATATGGAATGAAAGGGGCAAACGGAGTTATTATAATAAAAATGAGATAGAGAAATCTTATTATAAAAGAATTTATAATGAAATACGTGGGAAAGGATAATTTTATCTTTTCCCACGTGTTCTATATCAATCATGTGGTTGTGGATTAGGATTGGTATGTGCTTCATATACTTTGAAATCCGCTAATTGCAAACTCTCATCTTTAATACCATTATCCGGGCGATCTGAAGTGCTTTGCATTTTTCTACCCAGACTACGATAAATACCGAATTTATTACGGATATTAGTAGCACCACTTCTCCATAAATCAATGTTTGAGAAAGATTTATTTACAAGAACTTTATTGTCACTGATACGGACAAGTTTAATACTGAATGTACCTTGATGGGTATAATGCATTTCTGTCTCTACTTGTATCCATTCATCTTCAAAATCACTTAGTGGAAGGTTATCAATAATGATTCCCTTACTTGAATGACGATTGTCTCCAGTGTGAATTACTTGTACACGCTTATTATTGCCATCACTGTCACTGCGGGTACTGATAGTGATAAGTGGGGCACCATTATTGCCTTCCTGCGCCTTTAATTGGTGGATATGGCAAAAACTCGTTGAAGGTTGAAAACCTTTGGGTAACCGGAATTTCCATTCCAAACGTTGCCATTCATTCCAATTTCCATTCAATTTACGCCAGTCGTAATTTGTCTGACTTTTCATCTCGTTTCTTTGACGGTCACTTAGTAATCTTCCACGATCGCTATCCAGCGCATCGGTTCCAGCGTGATTAGTGAATTTGAAAACATATTGCTGCAAAGTCGGATCAAAAATGATTTCACAATGTACACCTTGGTAATGGTCTTGCCTGGATATATTAGGATGTTCTGAATAATCCCATCCTAAAGAGCGCATATATTCGTGTATAGCTCTATAATCCTTACCTACCAACTTAGCGTCAGCTTGCATACCTCCCTGAAATGTATAGTCAGTAGTTGTAGGTGATAATTGCTGCATTGTCGGTCCATAACCAATATTCTGTAAAGCCGTTTCTCCTAATCGTTCTTTCAGCTGGGTCAGATAAAGGCTTTGAGGTGTTACCCGGGTATTGTGGACATCGAATATGCCAACCGGCAAAGTTGGCCCTGATTGATTGAAGGGACGGCGTAATGGAGTGCTTTCACCGGTACAACCAATAACCCAGTTGTATGTACCCGGTGGAATTTGATTTACATAACTTTTTGCTTCACAATTCCATGCTACAGACCATGCTGTTCCCCATCCATGTCCTGACCCCATTGAACCACGATTTTTAAAATCGATGCCTCCACCAGGTAACTTACAATTATCCAGTAAAAGTCCGGTACTCCAACGCTGATGTCCTTCAATATGGCCGTTACCCTTGAAAATACAGTTTAAGAAAACAATAGGGCCAGTTTGTCCAGCTCCCAAGGCTACGAACCAGATATTATCTCCCTGTACAGAACAATGATCCAATAGTATTTGTCCTCCGTTAGGAGCAAACTCCGCAGGCTTGGAAGCTCCCTGATGTAAAGCTCTTCTTATAACATTTACTTGCTGCAAGGTAATTCTCCGTCCACCGATACCTACACTTTCCATTGTTTCCATTGCATTGATATCTTTTGCCCAGCAATCTTCACCATTTATTCTCAAAGCATAGTATAGTGCTTTCGTATGGTTTACGGCTTGTTGAGGTGATTCGATACGAAGGTTTTCCACACCACATTGTTTAAGCCGTTGAATATTATTTACTACAATAACGGTAGTATTATTATCTGTAAATTTTGCATCATAATTATCCACAAGAGGAACAGTCAAGGTGACGGTATTGCCATCAATGGCAGCGATTGTACGTTCTGTAATCAACAGTTTACCTGCTTTAATCCAAGTTTGAGGTTTTCCGTCACGAACCAAGTCATCCATTTTCATAAATTTGATCCATTTTTCGGTAACAGGCTTACGAATTTCTATATTGTCACCAACCGAAAGTTTGGAAGCATCTGCCACAGTGAATTGATAAGAGCCGGCAGGGATATATTTATCAACCACTTTTATACCTTCCTCATTGGGTGAAATATCTCCCAAACGATTTCCAACACGTTGTCGCAGGCCATTATTCATAATGATAGCTGTATGTTTACTACCGGTCATTACAATAACACTACCACTGGGGTCACTTCCACTACCACGTAATACAACGCCGTCAGTGGTAATCTGTAGCGGGCGTTCACAAACATAGCGTCCAGGGGCTAAAAGCACAGCGCCTCTAAAACCATTTTCATCTTCAGGCAAAGCAGATACCATATCAATGGCTTTCTGAATATAGTCTGTACAATCAGCATTTTCTCCAAGTGGATGTACCGTGATTTTAGCGGGAACATACGGTAATGTTACTCCACCTCCCTTATATCCGGCATGGGAAAAATCAATAATCCGATCTCCTTTTTTTGTTGTTTTGTATACCAACTTTCCGTTGTCATCCGGATATACCCAACTACTCTTTGTAAAAGACTGTTGTGCCATGACAGATATTGAACATAGCAGGTAAACTAAAAATCCAACCTTTTTCATATTTTTCGTGTTTTCTATTTATAAACATTAAGTAATGGCAAATAACGGGATATTGATTTACATTAAATATATATTTTTTCTCAAAAGTTTGCAATATTATGTCTTTGAGTATAAAAAAGCGGAGATTAGTTTCATACTAACCTCCGCTTAATGTCCTTATAATCTACTACTTTTATAATAGTGAATTAAATGTACCTTCATTTCAAGGGATCAAAATTACCACTTTCCCAACCAATGGTCTGTTGTAATTGGGGATTTTGTTCAAAATGCTTGCGAGCCAGTCCCTGGAAATAATAATTGTCTTTTACATCCCATTGATAAGTTTCATCAATTTTCCATTTTTTGGTTGTGAAATATTTAAAATAATTTTCACTCATCAATTTTTCATCTTCTTGAATCATAGTGATGAATTTGTCACGTGCTAAAGAAGCGTATTCATCTTTTACTTGAATTTCTATTCTATAGCGGGAGTATCCGGTCATGTCTGAAAATATTTTACGGCGCATCATATCCCAAAAACGTTTCCCTTCGTATGCCAACTCAATACGACGTTCATAAAGTACTGCTTCTATCAATTCCTGTTGGCTCATATCGGCTTTCAGTCCATAGAGTCCATCTGCATTGGCTGTGATACCGGCACGTTTACGGATATCTTTTAGAATGGTATAAACTTCATCATCTTTATTTCCTATCTCTGCAGCACATTCTGCAAGATTTAGCAGAACTTCTGCATAACGCATTTCAATCCAGTCCATATCACCATGATCTTTGGCTTCTGTCGCTGTTTTCTCAGGGATAGAGAATTTGCATGAATAAAAACCAGTACCTGTTGGGCTATGAGTATCTTCACCACCTTTATAAGTGTACATACAACCTTTAAACCACTCAGGCATACCATTTAAAGGGTATTTAGCACCATTATAAACGATGATGTCATAAAAACGCGGATCACGATTTAGCCAAAATAACCCTCTTGTATCGGTTGCTTCTGGATCGAAAGCTTCTTTTGTACCGTCACCGTCAATATCTACTCCCGGAGCACTACCGTCTGCCATAGGGAAAGCAAGTACCATATCTAAAGTAGGATGATGATTGCCTGTGGCACCAACAGAAAATTCCAACGGACGAAGGCCTGCCATGAAGTTATGTGTACGTGCAGGATCAAGAAAACGAGTCGTAAGCACTGTTTCAGAGGTCGTTTCATTACTCCATATCTCACTGTATTTAGGATGTAGAGAACGTTCACCCGGTCCTGCTAACTCAGTTTTAGCCAATGAACAAGCATTGTATGCATCTTCCCAACGACTACGGTCATTATTCGGATTGAACTGTTCGCTGGCATAGGTCAGCAGTACACGGCCTTTAAATGCCATTGCCGCACCTTTAGTGATACGTCCAAAATCTTTGTCATCCCATTTGCTTGGAAGCGATGCTGCTGCGTTATCCAAATCTTTCACAATTTGTTCGATACATTCTTTGGCTGTATTACGGGTAACATATAAATTATCTACATGTCTGTCTTGCGGCTTAAGTATCAGAGGCACTCCACCGTAAATTTTCACCATCTGAAAATATTGATAGGCTCTCAAAAAAAGTGCTTGTGCCTTAATCCGATCACGTGTGTTTTCCGGAAGACTTCCGCTGTCAATACTAGTCAACAATACATTCAAAGCATATATTTTATCGTATACCCAATATTCTTCAAGAGGTCCTCCAGCGGTAGCAACAGCAGTCAGCCGACCATGAATAAAATCACCACCACCATTTCCTTCATCAGTGTATTTCGCATAATCGCCATCAAATCCCGGCATGTTATCTTTATAGCATTTATCCAAGAAAGCAGTAGCCAATATTTCGCTGTCCCAAGTAGACTTTTCACTAACAGCACTCAAATCATCCTTATCTAATACGGAAGAACAACTGCTCAACCCACCAAGAACGAATGCAGTAATTGTTATTATATATTTAGATTTCATTATATTCAATAGTTTAGTATGATTAAATAGTTACATTTAAACCAAATGAGAAATTTCTCATAACCGGATAATCTGAAATACTTGTTGCTTCAGGATCCATCCATTTTACTTTATTCTGCAATAAGAATAAGTTTGTACCATTCACAAAAATTCTGACCTTATCAATACCTATTGACTGAGTTAAATGTTTAGGTAGGTCATAGGATAATGATATATTTTTACAACGTAAGAAAGAGCCGTTACGTACCCAAAAGCTGGACGCTTCATTATTTTTATATTGCGTAGCACCGGGCATAGAGGCATTTGTATTTTCAGGAGTCCAATGGTCTTTATACCATTCGAAAGTACTAGTGTGCGCATTAATTCCATTACCACGGAAATCCATCAACTTCTTGTTACCTGCCATTCCTTGGAAGAAGATATCCAGCATAAACCCATTCCATTTTCCACCAATGGTGAATCCATAAGTAATAGGCGCTACTTTCTTTTCTATAATTACCACCTTATCGTCATCAGTAATAATACCATCTGGTTCATCACTCTCCGGTCCACGTACATCTTTATAAATTAACATACCTAAACCTGGTTTCTGTCCTTTGATAGTCATATTAGGATTTTCTTCCATATATTGTTTTAACTGTTCCTCTGTACGTATCATGCCAATACATTCAAATCCCCACTCACGTCCCAATGATTGTCCTATTTCAGATTTATACGGACGAATATTCTCGGCTTCATCTTTTTTAGACCACCAACTGTTAGCAAAACTAAAGTTTCCTCTAAAATAATAATCCAGTTTACCAATTCGGTCATTATATCCCAATTCTACTTCAAATCCTCGGGACTTAACTTCTGAGTAGTTTTCCTTAGGCAGACTTGCTCCGAATGTAGTAGGCACACTTACAGTTAAATTATCGAGAATATCATAGGTACGTCTGTAGAAATATTCAAAGCTGAAGTCTAATTTATTATTAAACCAGCGGCTGTCAAAACCAATATTATATGAGGTGGACTTTTCCCAGGTTAATTTCGGATTAGGTACTTCTTTGGGTTCTACACCATATGACAAACCGTTGAATACCGCACCGGTAGTAATACCATAACGTGCCATCCATTGCCATCCACCAATAGCATCATTACCCAATGTAGCTATTGAACCGCGTAATTTCATATAGTCTATAAAAGATATGTTTTCAGAAAAGAACGGTTCACTGGAGATACGCCATCCTGCTGATAGAGAAGGAAAGAATCCCCAACGTTGATCCGGAGCAAACTTGGTAGAACCATCCACGCGAAAAGCTGCTTCCAAAAGATATTTATCATCATAAGCATAATTCAGACGACCAACATAAGAGAGACGCCCACTTTCACCTACAGAACCTGCTCCGACAATTGACTCGGAAGCATCTCCACTCGCTCCAAAAAATTCGGGCATTTCCCAAGTAATTAGGTTATTACGTTGAGCATCGAACTTTTCACTATTACCTTCAGCTTGTTCATATACAAATAAAGCTCCTAAATCATGTTTACCAAATACACGATTATAGGTAACAAAGAAGTTTAATTGATAATCTTCTGCCAATTGATTTTCTTTAAACACATAGTTACCGTCATCACGGGTAGAAGTTGAAACGACTGTATTACTTGGATCTATATAATGATTATTGGTACCTGCTGTCTTAAAACTATACATTTCGTATGGGAAATTCACTTTTTTAATAAGACGATTATCCAAGTTTCTGTTATATTGCATTTTCAACGTCAAACCTTTGATGAAGGGTACACGATATTCAGCGGTGGCATTTACATTGACATTTTGCCATTTCTTTGTATGAAGTCCCGATTGTTCACTAATCAACATCAAGGGATGCCATTCAATAAAGTTACCTACAGGTTTACCGTCAATCATACTTGGAATCATCTTGGTACGTAACAATAACCCTTTGTATAAATCGTTCATACGATCACGGTCACCATCTGACTTCCAGTTCGGTTTTGTATCTTTACGATTATCTGTACTGATATTCAATCCTACTGTAAAGTTTTTACTGATATCAGCATCAATACTTGCGCGGAAATTATATTTTGAATATCACTACTGTCCAAAGAAATTACCCCATAGGTTCAGTTGATCTGAATCGGAATCATTCATCGGACGTTTTGGTTTAATAAACAGTTCGCCTAAAGGCTTCCTCTCAAAGAGTACTTTGCCGACTACGG
>NZ_OEST01000010.1 GCF_900241005.1 Bacteroides cutis
AGTTTACTTCTAGGGCTGAAATACCTACATAATGCCGTTGTGCATAAACACTATGTGTACATGCACATAACACTAGTAATAAAGTTAATTTTAATAATCTCATATTCAGTTTAAAAAAAGGTTCGTTTTAATAAATTCAAAAATCACCTTCTCTATATTTTTCAAAGGCTATGTACGTGCTACTTTTGCCGTAAAAATTATGAAATATGGTTATGCACGTGTATCAACTCCGGATCAATGCTTAAATCTCCAACTGGACGCATTACGTTTATACGGAGTGGATCACATCTGTGAAGAAAAAATATCTGGAAAGAATAAAAATAAGCCTGTTTTAGATGCTTTAATTGCAAAATTAAAAACAGGAGATCAGCTTATCGTGTGGAAACTAGACCGATTAGGAAGAAGAACCTGCGAACTTATAAAACTTCAAGAAGCTCTTGAAAAGAAAAACATTGCTCTAATTAGTCTAACAGAGCAATTAAATACATCAACACCAATCGGAAAGTTTGCGTTTCATCTTTTATGCTGTATTGCAGAAATGGAGCGAAATATAATTTCCGAGCGTACAATAGCCGGTTTGACTTCAGCAAAGGCAAAAGGACGAATAGGAGGACGCAAGCCCGGTCTAACAGATCAAGCTAAAAGGAAAGCTAAACTAGCGGCTATAGAATACACCAAGTATCTACAAAATGAAATAGGCACGATAGATGATGTTTGCCGGATAGTAGGAGTTTCCAGAGCTACCCTATACAAGTATCTAAGGATAGAAGGGATTAACATACAGGGCAGAAAAAGATAAGAGAATATTTTTCCGAAAGTATATTCTTAATTATCTGTCTACTAACTGATAATATCAAGTTTAAATATAAAAAATATACTTAGAAATTTGCTCAATACTATCAAATTTGATATCTTTGAAATAAATTCTAAGTAAAATGAGTAATATAATATCTAAATATAAAGAAACAGGCATGATAAGCATAGATCAACCAGTAGGATATAACACCATGAAATCCCGTCTTTACAACTGGAAAAAGCGAGGTTTGTTATCACATATTCGCCGGGGAGTATATTTGCCGGCTAACATACAGAACAAGTATCAGATAGCTTGCAATTCCGTTGATAATGGTTGCCTAGCTTATCATTCTGCATTAGAGTTCTATATGTTACAGACACAGGAATTTAACTGGCTTTATGTGCACAGTTCTACTCCCTTCCGGTCTTTTGAGTACCTGAACCAGCGTTATGTATATAAGCCTTTGCAGTTTATATACAAACCATTGGTTACAAAAAAAGATACCGGCTATCCTATCACGGTTACATCAATCAGCCAAACCATAATTGACTGCTTAAACAATATAGGCTTAGCCGGTGGCATTGAAGAACTGTTATTTGCCTTAATCGAGGTTGATCCGGATTCCGTAATAGAAGAAGATATGTTAGAATGCCTGAAGCTATACCAAAAGAAAAGCCTGTATCAACGTACAGGATTCATCCTGTCCCAGCTTCAGGAACAACTAAACCTATCGGATATGTTCTTCGATGTATGTAAAAAGAAGATGGGTAATACAACAAGTTACCTTACAAATCCTTCCCGTTGTGATACCTATTTCAAGGAATGGAATGTATGTGCGCCTAAAGATGTAATGAAAGAAATAGAGAAAGGAGTATATTATGAGTTTTGATTATACACAAGAAGAAATCACTAGACTAGCAAAAGAAAATAATTTTACGGTTGCTGGAATAGAGAAAGTTATGCGATTATCCAATATCCTCAATGACCTTAACAATCAGCCGGAGTTTAGCGGTAAATTGTTACTGAAGGGGGGAACGGCTATAAACCTGCTTGTTTTCGATCTTCCCCGGCTTTCTGTCGATCTGGATCTTGATTTCTCTAAAAACGTATCTAAAGAGGATATGTTAGCGGAGAGAGAACAAATCAACAAGGCTTTAGATAGCTATTTCCAGCAGAACGGGTATAGGAAGACCGAAAGAAGTAATTTTACCCTAGATTCTCTCTCTTTGCACTATAATACGGTGACAGGAAGCGGAGATAAGATAAAACTAGATATAAACTATCATAATCGATCCCATATATTCAAACCGGAAGTTAAATCTATTGAGTTTCCCTTCATCAGAGAGAACAAGACTTCATTTGTAGTAAACTACGTCAATCCTATCGAATTGTTTGCAGGAAAGATAAAGGCGTTCTATGAAAGATGTAAGCCTAGAGATATATATGACCTCTTCTCCCTTGCATCCTCTGATATATTGACGAGCAAAGAAGAAAGGGATCTTTTAAGGAAATCCATTGTTTTTTACTCTTCTCTTGGCAATCCGGAGAATAAGGAAATGTTAAAGGCTGATCCAAAACAAAGCATAGAGAATGTGACCTTTACGGAGATAAGGCAGCAGCTACTTCCGATGATGCATACCAACAGCGGAAAATATCCCATGCAGGAGATCAACGATAAGGTGGCTGATTTCGTATCTTCGCTAATGAAATTAGAGCCTTCAGAGGAACTGTACCTGTCAAACTTCTACGCTGGGAAATATAAGCCGGATCTTTTGTTTTCTGATAAGGAGATCCTGAATAACATACAGGATCATCCTATCATCATAAGAACACAGCAACAAATAACCGATTCTATTTTTTCAGATTCAATAAAAAAAACGATTTTACCCGGATCGCCGGGCTGAAGGATGAAGGGTATATCCCTTCCCCTAAAATAATAGACGAGCTGAAAAAATCCGCACCGGCTCCAACAATGATAGCAGTCCAGAAGATCTTCGGTCTGTCCTCTGACGCTCCCGGATTAAGCAACATCAAACTAGCCCAAAGCGATAATGTAGGGCTAGGTAAAGATAAAAGTAATAACCTAAAAATCTGACGTTATGAAAGTAGACTTTGACAAACTGAAAAGGGATGTTTCCCTTCCGGAGTTTTTTCTCTATTTAGGCTGGAAGTTTGTTTCCGGATCTTCCAACTCGTCCCCTAAGATGAGCAACGGATCCGATACCGTTATTATCAAGAAGAATAGTAAGGATTACTATACCTATTGGGACGTTCACGGAGAAGCACGAGGAAAGACTATCATAGATCTAATGCAGAAGCATATCTACGACCAGACCGGGAGAATGCCTAGCCTGCGAGAAGCCGGGGAAGCCGTTCAGAACTATGTAAACAATAAAGAAGTCGTATTATCTCAAGATAGCCGGTTTGGAGTTAGCAACGCAAAACTAGATCCTAATCAGCTGGCGTTCCTGAACAGCCAACTGAAACCCTATCAAGGGGATTTCTTGCAAAAGAGAGGAATTACTCAAGATACACTATCTTCACCGGTATTTTCCGGGGTATTCACCTCTAGGGAACACCGGAAAGATGGAAAAGTCTATAATAATACCTGTACCAGACTTATTAACCAAAACGGCTTTCAGGGTATTTCCCAAAGGGGGATAAGACCTGAAGACGGCAAGAGCTTCAAAGGCATATCAGGCAACAAATACGATAGTATCGTAGTGTCTAAGCATGACAAGACAAGACCAATAGAGCATATATATATCAGTGAAAGCATGATCGATGCTGCGTCCCATTATCAAATGAAGCTTCTGAATACCGAAAAGAACATCTTATATATCAGCACTGAAGGGAACATCACACAGGGACAAATGGGCGTTATAAAGCTGCTCCTGTCAAAGCAAAATATTAATAATATAACCGATCAGGTTACTTATATATTTGACAATGATAGCAACGGCTATAAATATGCGCTGAAGCTAGATACATTCTTAAAAGGTCAAGAGTTACCCAATATTGAAGGTCTGCCAGTTGAAGAACTGAAGGATAAAGTTCTTCAACTGCCTAACGTGGAGTTATCGGTAAACAGTGATTGGAACGATGATCTACAAGCATCCATATCAAAAGGCAAGGAATGTGAGTTCCAAGATGCCATAAAAAAAAACGATTTTACCCGGATCGCCGGGCTGAAGGATGAAGGGTATATCCCTTCCCCTAAAATAATAGACGAACTGAAAGGATCCGCACCGGCTCCAACGATGATAGCAGTCCAGAAGATCTTCGGTCTGCTCTCTGATACTCCCGGACTAAGCGACATAAAGCTAGCCCAAAATGATAGGCAAACAATCGGGAAAAATATTGAGCAGGCATTATAATTTTTCCAAAATAACAATAACCAAATTTGGTTATTGTATTAAGAGTCATTATTTTTGCCAAAACAAAATTATAGTCCTATGAATATAAAATATGAAAAATACTTGTCAATGGAAGATGTTCCGGCAGGTAAGATATTGGATGTAATCCTTAAAAAAAGGAATATATCTCAAAAAAAGTTAGCGCATATGTCAAATGAATATCCGCAACGTATTTGTGACTATATAAAAGGGGAACGAAAATTCACTATAAAAGCCTCCATTTCAATAGAAAAAGCGTTAAACATAAACATTGAAGGCTTTTTCTTTAAAATACAAGCCAACCATGACATATATACCTTCATAATGAAAGAAGAGCGAAAGAAACATCCTGACTTATCTAAACTAAGTAAAGGATTATTTTGGGACACACGAATAGATAAGATAAATTGGATAAGGAACAAGGAATGGGTTATACAACGGGCTTTTGAATATGGCAACGATATCGAGATCAAGGAGATTATTCGGTTCTATGGAATAGAAACCATAAAACAAGTCATTCCCAACATAAAAAACAAATGGAATAGTAACACAAGAAACGATAACTATCAAAAATACATTCTATGAACTTACATTATGAAACTGTTTCTCCTTTATTAAAAGAAACTCTGCAAAAGCTGGTCAATAGTCCTATTTTTAAAGATTTCACGCTTATAGGTGGAACCTGTTTGAGCCTACAACTAGGACATCGAAGATCTATTGACATAGATTTATTCACTGATATAGATTATGGAACCATGAATACAAAAGAAATGAAAGAGTTTATTCAAAGGAGTTTTCCATATTCCGAGAATACAGATTCTCTGGACACATCAGCTTTAGGATGTACACTATACATGGGGGACTCCCCTATAGACAAAATTAAAGTCGATTTTTTCTATACTGAAAAATTTATTTTCCCCATACAAGAAATCGACCACATACGAATAGCAGACATACGGGAAATAGCAGCCATGAAACTATCTGCCATTACAGAAGAAGAACCAAGACAAAAAGACTTTTGGGATATCCACGAACTAAATGAAAAATATTCATTCAAAGATATGATCGACTGGGGAATAAAAAGGAACGAATGGAGTGTTACAGAGGAAGGTATATTAAATGGGTTTCAAAAAATAGATTCTGTAAAAGAATCACCTGAAGGAATAGATTGCTTCAAGGGTAACTACTGGTCATTAGTAAAAGATGATTTAAAAGAAATGGTAGATCAATATCTAAAAGAAAAAGACTTTTTTCTTGCCATAAAAAAAAATGACTTTGCACAGATCTCTTTCCTAAAGGATGAAGGATATATCCCTTCTCCGGAAGCGATAAACAACCTGAAAGGATCCGCACCGGCTCCAACGATGATAGCAGTCCAGAAGATCTTCGGTCTGCCCTCTGATGCTCCCGGATTAAGCAACATCAAACTAGCCCAAAGCGATAGCAAAGAACTAGGATTAAACACAGAAAAAAGTATCTAAACACAGATTTTTTCCGAAAGTATAATAACGGGATCAAACAACCGGCTACCGGAGTACCCATGCAGGAATATATCTTTCCAGCTGGTAAGTGCTTGCACCTATCAGCCGGAAAGGTTTATTCCGGGTACTCCTTTTCCGACTGTTCGGATCGGTGAAAGTCATTCGGTTTACCGGATGGCTCACCGAACCGATCAATCGGAAAATAGCCTACCTTATTCGGGTGGGTGGGCATTATGCGTTAAGGATTGAAGCGTTTACCATGTAGAAGCGGAAAGCCTGACCGAAGGGAACGCCTAAAACATAAATATCATTTTGCTACTCTCCTACTCCATTTTATAGCTGGACCTGTCCTTATGCTCAACTGTGGCAATATCATTTTGTAATAACCGGCTAGCTGTTTTTATGGTGTAACGCTCCGATATTGCTTTCTTTTTGATAGATATGCAAATGCAAGAAGCCCCCCGGCGAAAACCCCGCCGGAGGCAATTGTAGAAAGTCTGTGTATCGTTTCCACAAAATGTGGAAATGATACACAGATAACAGTTCTTCAATAAATATATGTGTTTTTTGTATGCTTTTGATTATCAGGTATATATGACTTGTTTGTTTGTTTGGCACAATGTTTGTTCTTTGTCTTTCAGAAACCATATGTTAAATATTTAAATAGATTGGATTATGAAAAAGGTATTATTTGCAGTAGCACTTGTTATGGGATTGGGTAGTTCAGTGGCATTCGCCGGCAACATGGTATCGGATGTTGAGATTGTGGTAATGGTGAACGATTATAAGCCAATCGAGGTAAAGGATCTGCCGCAGGCGGTTCAGGACACGATCAAGAAGGATTTCGCAGACCTGACAATCAAGGAAGCCGCAGTTGAGGAAAGCGAGGAAGGCACAAAGACCTACAAGGTGACATTTACCGATGCAGAAGGCACGGACAGCGAAGTGTTCTTCAACGAGAAGGGCGAAGTCCTGAAATAAAGCAAATGAACAGCAAAAAGAGAATTCAATTAAACTGTGTCAGCAAAATTAATATTTTATTGCTTTGCTGACACAGTTTGTTTTACAGCCCCTCCGGTTCCGGTGACTTGTAAGGCTTGAAAGCAACCCGAACCTCCTTATGCTCATCGATGACGAAAGTCTGCTCCGGCTCCACAGAACGAATAATGACGCCATTGACTTTCCAATACATGATTGTCCATGATTTGGAATGGGTAGCACGAAAATGCACCGTTGTGCCTTTCGCTATTTCAGCCGGAGAGATCAATTCTCCTATCTTTTCCGCAGCCGTATTTTCCAACTCCGGTTTAGCCGAAAGCTGACCTTCACCCTGATCCACACCAAATGCCAGCACTACTTTTTCCACTGCGGGAGGAAGAGGAGGATCTTCATCATTGTCACAAGAAACCGCAAATAGCGTAAGCCCATACAACAAAACAACGACAAAAGAGAGATAACCGATCTGTCTCATTAAGCCGGTTTCTTTTTTTTCCATAGCAGTTTTCATAAGCTTATTTTTTGTTTACCCTACGCAAAGATAACAATTTGTTGGCTAAAAGGGGTTATTAAATATAGTGTTTATCACTTAATGATTTAAGGTTAATATCCTGTAGGTTGCAGGGAGAACAAACGGGAACAGCCGTTCCCGCCCCTTTCGGATTGTATGCCAGCACCCCTAAAAAATGCCTTGTCAAAGACAAGTAGTAACACGCCTGTGTTACGTTTTCGACTTTTCAGCCGTCCGACCGCCACCCCGTCCGATTTGACTTGCCTTTGAGGTTATATATGCAAATGCAAGAAGCCCCCCCCGGCGAAAACCCCGCCGGAGGCTTTTACAATTCAAAGGGAGGTGTTTAGAAATAGACGTTCAACATAAGGTATAGTAATGCGTTCTTATCCTTAGTGTCGTGGTGTTCAAGCTCGAATTGAATCTTGTCCTCACGAGCGAGCCAGCCTATCGCACTGGCGACTTCCAGATCATTGAACCCTGTCAATTCCTTTACTTCCTGCAAATTCCATTTCCGGTGTACGTCTGTGCTTAATAAGCGCCAGAGTTTCCCTGCGTTCTCTCTGATGATGTGCTTATCCATACCTGTATTTTTTATAAGTTTATAAATGGTTTCAAATGGATAATGAAAAGCACTTTTACATCAATAGTGTTACGCACTGCAAACATTCCAGCGTTTATCGTTTATCCTTTTGATACGTTGTATCACTCTTTCCTGATATACAGCAAACCGTTTCGCCGTTCGATGTATATCTTATTCTCACGTGCGAGCCACCCGGCGGCGAGTGCGGTTTCATCAGCCGCAAGATTTAGCCTTCTCGCAAGCTCGGCAATGGTTATAAGTCCGGTTTCGCCTAATTTTTCTAAGATGATCCCGGCTTTAAATCCTATATTTGCTTTTTCCATGATAAAGTTTATATTTTAATGGTTCAAAAATATGTATATATTTTATTATTCAAAGCATGTAGAAATACAAATTAGAATTTACCCCCCCCGTTAATAGATTTTAACAATATGAATATTACGTTCTATTCATTCCATTTTGCGGATGAAAAGAACTTTACAATTCTATCTTATAGGGGGTTAATTTAGTAATACCTTGAATTCAAATCACAGAGAAGTGAATAGACAGTATTACCCGACAGAGCAACTACGACAAAGCAATGCCATCAAAAAAAATGACAGCACACACAAAGCATAGACTGATTGTCTTGCCCTAAAAGATTGATTGGAATTTATTCAGGACTGCCTATCACTTAGATAGAAGTCCAAGGTCTGCTGAAATACATAATTCAAAAATTGAAATTGCTTGACTGCAAATTTAGTAACTTTGCTTGACAAATTAACGAGAAAGAAGAGAAAATGAAAGCCGACCGCATAACATCACCTATACGCAAGCAGGGGGTTCGTGCTTCGTAAGACAGGAAAGTGGTAAATTTAAAGTTCAGTTCATCGTAGGTAGCTTAGTGGTAAAAATCCCTGCCTGCGTATAGCTGCAAACCGTTGTTAGCAATCCGCTGCGCTCCTTGCTAACAATGGCTCGGCGACTTACGTCGCTTGCCGTAAGCCGCCGCTTCGCGGACTGCTTACAACAAGCGACTTGGCTAAATAGCTCCGCTTTTGTATCTTCGATACAGCTTCGCTACTTCGCCAATTCGCCGAGCCATTGTTATGGGCCATTTTTGAATGACAATGCGAATAGATACAGACAAACAAATGAATTTACTTAGTGATAAGAACGTTGCAATAATTGGTGGTGGACCCGTTGGACTGACTATGGCAAAATTATTACAGCAAAACGGCATAGACGTTTCAGTTTACGAAAGAGACAACGACCGAGAGGCAAGAATTTTTGGTGGAACCCTTGACCTACACAAAGGTTCAGGTCAGGAAGCAATGAAAAAAGCGGGATTGTTACAAACTTATTATGACTTAGCCTTACCAATGGGTGTAAATATTGCTGATAAAAAAGGCAATATTTTATCCACAAAAAATGTAAAGCCCGAAAATCGATTTGACAATCCTGAAATAAACAGAAATGACTTAAGGGCTATCTTGTTGAATAGTTTAGAAAACGACACGGTTATTTGGGATAGAAAACTTGTTGTGCTTGAACCTGGTAAGAAGAAGTGGACACTAACTTTTGAGAATAAACCGAGTGAAACAGCAGATTTGGTTATTCTTGCCAATGGCGGGATGTCCAAGGTAAGAAAATTTGTTACCGACACGGAAGTTGAAGAAACAGGTACTTTCAATATACAAGCCGATATTCATCAACCAGAGATAAACTGTCCTGGATTTTTTCAGCTATGCAATGGAAACCGGCTAATGGCATCTCACCAAGGTAATTTATTATTTGCTAACCCCAATAATAATGGTGCATTGCATTTTGGAATAAGTTTTAAAACACCTGATGAATGGAAAAACCAAACGCAGGTAGATTTTCAAAACAGAAATAGTGTCGTTGATTTTCTTCTGAAAGAATTTTCCGATTGGGACGAACGCTACAAAGAATTGATTCATACGACGTTGTCATTTGTAGGATTGGCTACACGGATATTTCCTTTAGAAAAGCCTTGGAAAAGCAAGCGCCCATTACCCATAACAATGATTGGGGATGCCGCACATTTGATGCCGCCTTTTGCAGGGCAGGGAGTAAATAGTGGGTTGGTGGATGCCTTGATATTGTCTGATAATCTAGCCGATGGAAAATTTAATAGCATTGAAGAGGCTGTTAAAAATTATGAACAGCAAATGTTTATCTATGGCAAAGAAGCACAAGAAGAATCAACTCAAAACGAAATTGAAATGTTTAAACCCGACTTTACGTTTCAGCAATTGTTAAATGTATAAAATGGAATAAAACGGCACATAACAAACAAATTGGCAATAGAGCCGGTGAAGTACTTCTATTGAACTTTTGTGCAATGTTGAAGATTAGTAATTCTATTCAACATTTGTGCTAAAAGTCGGCTCCATCGCCAATTTGCCAGCCGTTATGCGGCAGCTTAAAAAAAGACGACACCAAACCAAAAAAATCATCTTGACAACCACCCGACTTTGAACTACGAAGGATGAAATTTTTCAGGGACAACTTCCAGCATTTCCAAAAAACAGTTTAACCATTGACTTGGAGACAAACAAACAATTTGAGCATTAAGGTTTAAACCGAATTTTTCCGAAATTGACCTGACCTGACTTTTCCTGAAAATCGACTTTAAAGCTGTTTTTACAGATAAATCAGGTTTCTCTAACAGACAGGAAATAAATGCTAAGTATTTGGCTTTAAACTTAAAATCAAAAAATAAGTGTTTTCTTTTAATGTTTAACAGGGCTGATTTGACAGTTGGCGGTGGCAAGAAACTTTCAGGACCTACCTCATAGACAAGTTTCAAATCAAAAAAAGTATGATAGAAAACGGTATATGGATTGTAAAGCTTCCTCGAAAATAACTTTTGTGTAGGTTCTAATTGAAGGACAATGGAACCTCCCAGAAAATTTCCAAGACTCTCAAACATCAGGATTTTGAAAATATCGGAAGTAATGCCATAAGGAATATTTGACACCACTTTGAAAGGAAATTTCGGAACTGCAAAATTCCTAAAATCACAACCGACAACTTGAACATTTCGGGCATCAGAAAATAATTTTCGTAAATGTTCAACCAAAGCTGTGTCGTTTTCAATAGCAACAACATTGTTGGCGATTTTTAATAAATGAACAGTAAGAAACCCCTTGCCTGCCCCAATATCTAAAACCGTATCCTGATTACTTATATTTGCTTGTCTTATTGCATCTTTTATTAGCACTTTATCAATAGTAAAGTGCTGACCCGTAAAACGAACGGGCAATTTCTTTTTTGTCATTAGTAACTTCTTACAGGTGAATACTGAAAAACAACGCTCTGAAACATTCCCTGTCACCGTTAAACAGGCACAAATATCTCCCCTTTACATCCTCAAAGAGGATATAATACAGGCAGGAATTAACCCCGAATTTATTTGTTCTGATGATCTTTGCATGGCTTAATCTTTGGCGTACTTGCTTTTCCGTCAGCCCTTCGATGTATATCAACCCTTTCATGTTCTCCATTTGTCCGGGTGTGATCTTGAGCGAGCTTAGTAGTTCGTTTAGGTCAAACAGCTTAGGAGTGTTTGACAAGCAGTTTAGGGACTGTTTTCGCTGTGTCTTTTCCATTGCCATAAGGTTTTCGCTTGTGCCCTACACCAAGCCAATAAACATAAAAAAAGCGGAAGGGCATTCGCCTATCCGCAAGCGAGGGAGTCCAAGCCCTATACACACAAACAGGAGATACCCCCCGCATATCACGGGGAGCATTTATCTGTTTCTCTGTGTATAATGCAATTTTTGGACTTTTCGCTTGCACAGAAATCAGCTAAACGCTTTTTTTCTTCAATATGTAAAAACACGGTCGGTTTACGACTGCACAAAAATAACAATTTCCCTATAAAAATGTTTCCTATTTAGAATAATTTTTTCTTGTTTATCAGATAAACAACAAGCTACATTTCTATATACTCAATATTTTCCAAACCATATAACGGGATGATATTCCGAAAGAACACATCTATTGCTAGAGGATGGTTTTGAAAAGCAAGAAAAGATTTCCCCGCTACGGATTCCAGCCGGTAAATGGTCACTTCATCTTCTTCCCCAAACTGTTTCCTTAACTTATCATTGATCGTTTTCTGCATCTTAGACATAAGTTTAACCACCGTAACAGGATTCCAACGATCCATTTCTACAGTCACCTGCTTACTGTCGGAAAAAATAGAAATGCTTTTCTCAATTCCTTTAGAAGCTATATAGTAAGAAAAGAACAAAAGAGCTTCTATGCCGTTTTTGCCTACGTACAGATTGATCCTAGCGTTTCTCTCCTGCGCTTTCTTGCAGACATGCGCACAAAGGATAGGATTAGAAGAAGGCAGAAGATAAGAAGTATTCTGCTGCTCTGTCTGTCCTTCTAATATACTAAAGATAGCAGGATTCCAGCACACGTTTACGACATCAGAAGTTACATCTTCATATATCGCTGCACAGCAAATATCATTGTCAAACACGAGCTGATACTCTTTACTTTCCGGGTTGAACTGGTAAAAGTTCCGGATCTTATGCGCACTCTTCAGTTCAAAAAGGAAATAGCCCTCGTTATTTGAAACCTTTCTCACCTTCCGGATCTCCGTTTTTCCTTCAGTAATATCAAAGAGATAAGCTATCAGATCTTCTTTGCTACATACGTGATCAAAACTAAACTCCTTCAATTCCTCGCTTTCCGATTGCACCTGTACTTTCGCTTGGATGGATATAGATAATTGAAAAGCGCTAAGATCTTTGAAATCGAACAACTCCAAACAGGATATCTTGTTTCGTTCCGGTGAATAAATTATATACTCCCGGTCATTAATATAATACCGGTACATGAAATCGCCGGTTTCTAACGGCTGGTATGGATTTAAAACTTCGCTGTAGTTCATGATTAACTTGTTTTAAATTAAATGCAATTGGTTCGATATGTGTATTCATCAATCATATCATTACCGATAATATCAGGTAGCTCAAAAAATCTTGTAGCTGGGCAAACATGGGCTTCAATCTCTATGCAAAGACCGTCACCCGGCATATAGGCACAACCTACGCTATCGTTCCAGTTTATATGCTTTTGGGCTGCTTTAGCTACTTTATCGCAAGCTGATAAGTATTCAGCATATTTACTGTTTGCTCTTTTTATTTTTTTGAATAGTATATCGTTCATTTCCGATTCGTTATACGTTAATCTTCATCTTCAGGCATTAATTGTCCTGCTTCATAATAATACTGAGAACATATATCTGATACTTCATTAGATAAATAGTCCTGTATTTCCGAAATTTTATCCAACAGCTTATCACGAGTATCTATCTCTTCCGGATCAATACTGAACCCAGAATACTCCTCAAACGATTTTATCAATTCGCTTACGTTTTTGAAGCGATTTGCTTCCATACTAATTTGCTTCTTTTTTTTGCGCATTTTCTATTCAATTTTGTTATTAATATGATAATCCTTTATTTCGCTTTTTCTTTTTCTTGTTGTCCGGAAGATCTTCATCACCTTTCCGGTGCTTCCCTGATCCGTTATCTAAAGCCATTGACATGGCAACCGGGTACATATAGATAAGATCCTTCTCCCATTCGTGCGGATTACTCGCATAACACACGATAACCGGATCGATGGGTGTTGCTCTCTCCTGTTCTTTTCCCTGTTCCGGATTCTGCTCTTTTTGGAAGAAGTCTTGTATGTTCTGATAGGTTAATCTCCTTGATACATCAGAGCTTTTAAAGATTTCCGGAGTATCGACATTTGTAAGGGCAAAGGATATGCCGTATATCCCTTTACCGTTGACGTGCTCGATCAGATTTATATTATGCTCCGCTAGCCGGTCTTTAAAATCTTCATAGCTGGATGAACCATTAAGAACTGCAAAGATCTGGTTATACAGATAATGCTTTTGCTCGTCTGCGGTCATTTGTTTTCCGGCGAACAAAAGTTTCCCAAACCGGTACGATTCCGGAAGGGCTGTATCTTTCAGATAAAAGCCCCTATCAGGAATGCCATATACATAATGAGATTTCCCCTTGTCCGATACCAGACGCATATAATACCCTTCTTTTTCCAATCGATCCCGGAACTCTTTCATGTTGCCGCATTCCTGACGCAAACGATCCATGACGGAAAGTAACTCGTCCTTGAGTAATGGATTAAAGAACTTTCCTTTTGATAACATATCTAACATATTTTCGTATGTATCTTCCCCCAATATGATTTTCCATTCCGCATTAGTATAAGCCTTAGTCATATCAGGATTAATCGTTTTAAAGGTTTCCGACTGCCCTAGAAGATCCTTCACCCGTTCTTTTGCATTATGGCTGCGCAAAGCCTTGTGCAAAGCTGTGTCAAAGAAATATTGCCGGTACTGGGATTCTCCCAACGTCTTGTTCCGGGAAGACTTTCCTTTCTCCATAACTTCAAGCCCATGTTTAAGCTCTAGCTCTCGCATGATCTTTCCAGAACGTCCCTTGCTGTAACTATCAGAGATCCACAAGCCGTTTAAGTCTATCGTAGTGGCAAGTATATGTACATGTCGGTGGTCCTTATCATCGTTCTTTATGATGGTGTAGCAAGAATCACCGTATCCCATTCTTTCCAAATATTCTTTCGCTACTTCAGAAAACTTTTCGTCCGGAAGATCCTCCCCTATCGGGCTGCTAAGAATAAATTCTATATATGGTGATTTCACACGATCATTCAGACCAGCAACAAGGGACATATTACGATACATATTAATAAGAGAATCACCAGAAGAATTATATAATTCCCTAGCTACACCGCTTTCAATCTTCTTTAACTGATAATCGATTTTACGGTTTAATGCTTCTCCTACAAACGGGTCTTGTATCTCCGCTATCATATTAGTTTATCTGTTATTTGCTTCAACTCTTTAATGTACATCTCTATACTTTCCAATGAAAGACGAATATTTTCATCAACAGGTAAAGAGTTAACATGCTTTGCAAGTTGATTCAAATTAGTACCTATTTTTTTCAGTTCAAAGACGGTTTGAATATCCGCTTTTGAAGTTATCCTTTCCCCTAAAACAGATTTTCTTAAATACATAGAAAGTGTTACACCTTCAGCTTTAGCTCGTCTGAAAACCTGTTCCTTTTCTTCTTCAGAAAGACGTGCCCGAATAACTTTAGTTCTATTCTCTTTCATTCTATATTCCTATTCTCTATTCTAATGTATGTGAGTGAAACGAACATCACTCGTCAGCTCGGCTGTCGCAAGGTGGGTTTTGTAGCTACAAAACCACACCTTGCATATACAAAGATAGATAAAAATTATAAAGCACCAAAACTTTAAGATCTATACTTTCGGAAAAATCAACCCAAAGAACTGATTCCCTAATTAACCAAGTAACCAGATAACTTAACAAAAGGAAGAACTGAAAGCACGGCAACAAAAAAACAACTAGTTAGCTAGTTTATCAGAAAACTAATTAATCCATAAACTAATTAACTAATTAATAAATAAATCAAATAACTTATTAACTAGATAACTAATCTATTAATTGTATAATTAACCATTTAATTAACTAATTAGTTTATTAAATGGTTATGTAATAAGATTATTGGTTAATTATTTGTTAAACAAGCTGATTAATTTGTTAGTTAGATTATTAATTCATATATTGCGAAAAATTTAAACTCGTAACGTTATGGGAAAAATATTACCGGGTATATTCGTAGCATTCGAGAACCCAAAAGGTGGAACAGGTAAATCAACATTAACAGCCTTGTTCGCAGGATATGTACATGAGAGCCACGAGCAGACAGGTTTAACCATTGGCGTTGTCGATATAGACGATGCGCAAAATACAATGGGGGAGTTAAGAGCTTTCGATGAAGCACAACAGGAAGAGGATATAAAAGACGAGTATGAAGTAATGAGTATATCTTCATCAGACTTCATTAACAGCATAGAATTTCTCAAAGAAAGTTTCGATATAATAGTGGTTGACTTTCCGGGAAACTTGAAACAGGCAGGAGTAGTAGAAACCCTAATGATGATGGATGTGGTCATTATACCTTTTGCTCCTTCAAAAATCGAAGTATTGCACACTGTAAAGTTCTACAATTACTACAAGGAAAATATCTTATCTAAACGAGAAAGTCTAGGTTACAAAACAATAGTAAAAGGATTGCCTAACAAGGTAACACCTAATTTGCTTGAATATAAAGAGCTTATAGCAAACAAAGACAATTTACCTTTCGAGCTACTGAACAATCATATCAAGGAAAGCAAAGTTAATTACCAAAGAAACCTTTCTACGATAATAAACAACTATAATCACACCTGTGATGATTTCGGAGAAGAAATGATACAATTATTAATCAATTACGTTAAAAAATGAAATTATGGCTGAAGAAAAGAAAAATACAGGAAAACCCAAAACATCAATGTTCGCATTGGTACAGGCTGGTAAAGAAGAAGCTAAGAAAGTTCAAAGTATAAAATCTGTTTCATCACAACAGACTTCAGAAGAGAAAATTCCGGAAGTACAACCAGCAGCCAGCACCACAGAACCAGCTAAAGTTGTTGCTCCAGTACAAGAAGAAGAAATCATTCAGGAAAATGAGAATATGACAGAAGAACCTTCAGAATTTCCCGAATCATCTTTTCCTAAAGGTCTTTCTTTGCTTTTCGCTAAAAGAGAGATAATAGACACGGAAACGATAAAGATACCTAGAGAGTTCCATCAAGAACTTAAAATACTATCTACAATGTCAAAAGTTCCAATGATGCAAATGCTAGGAAATCTGCTTGAAGCATTTTTGGAAGAAAATAAGAAAGAAATAGCAAGCTATAAACGCAAATTCATAAACGGTACTTTAGGAAAAAAATAGCCATAAGGAAAGGTTGTTTTACCTTTCCTTATCATATTAATTAGTAAATCATTGACAATAGAAGACATGTAAATAATCAACTAAAAATATATATATGGGAATAATAAAAGTGCAATGCTCTTGCGGTATGCTATGGCTAAGTGAAACACTTGGCGGTTATGATACCATTTGCGACCATGACGGAAAGATTTGCGGTGCGGTCAACTACCAAGATGAACAGTTCCAAATCATTCAGCCGGAAGAATGCAAGAAGCACAAAAGGGACACAATGAAAGAACTCAAAGGGGCTTTGCAACAAGTTAAAATGGAAATAGGGTAGGGGATTTCCTACCTTACTTTCCATTAAGAGATAACCGGTTACTGGTTTTGTTTTGGTTCAACCCCAACAGAACGCAAATATTTATACAAAGTTCTCGTGGAGATATTGAGAATTGAAGCGATCTCTTTTGCTGAATAGAAGGGATCTTTTGACAGATACATTTTCTTTGCCTGCTCGGCTTTCTTTTTCGCTAAATCATTTAAGCCGGGCTTTCTTCCTCCTGTTCTTCCCTCACGTTTTGCGACTTCCCAACCTGCAACCGTTCTTTCTGTACGTAAAACCTGATCGATTTCTGCCAACATTGAAAATATCGGGATCAAAAGTTTCCCGGAAGGAGTGGACGTATCGATATTATGCGTTACATCGACAAGATGCGCTCCCTTATTCATTATTAGATCTACATTCGTCCGGATTTCCTTCATGGATCTGCCTAAACGATCCAACGACCAGACATATAAGATATCCCCAGTTCTAAGATCTTCTAATGCCCGGATTAATTCAGGACGTTCTTTAAACGCTGATTTTTTTTCTTGATAAATTTTCTCACAACCAGCCTTTTCTAATGCTTCCAATTGCAAAGCTGGATTCTGATCCGGAGTCGATACACGTGCATATCCTATCTTCATTATAATACGAGGATTTTAATTCTTCATTAAACATTTATTGAGGATTTCATTTTATACTAATTTACATTATTTAGCCAATCTAGAGCCTCCTGCAACGTATAGGCATATTCCGCATGATAAATATATGAAACTTCATCACCTTGCCTATATTCACGGTCATTGTCTGTTTCTCCTAGAATGTACTCCATGTTTGGAGTTCCTAATCGATGCACACCTATACAATAGGTCAGATTTTCCACTCGCTGGCTTTTTTTAGTTGCTAAAAGAAATATCCTTTCTGTATCAATTGCCATATTATTACTCCTTTCTTATTATTTGAAATTATCGCAAATGGCTTATATTTAACCACCATCCATCAGTTTCTAGTACATTTTCCCTACTATTATTATCCTGTATAACTATATGATCATCATATAATCCATATGTATCACTACAGTCTGCACAAGTGAAGCCTATGGAAACATTGTACTTCATAAACAACTGAAGTAAATCTTTCTTCAAATCTTTAATATCATCATCAGTCATATCTATTATGCTTTTATCATTTTACTTTTTGTAAAGGTAGTAAAATAATTTAGTAAAACAATAAAGTAAAATGTGTTTTTTCTTGATACATGCCAAAAAAAACATTTTACTTAACGTATACCAAAAGTAAAACAGCTGTTGTTTCTCTTTCTCACCTCTGATTAAAGGAGATTGGAGAATTATTACTTTCCTCAAAATATGACAATTTGTCATGCCCGATAGTATTTTTCCGAAAGTATGATGATATAAGCTGAAGGAAAAATATCATTTTTCCGGTCATTTCTTCTGTCCCCCTTTGGGGGATTATAGGGGGTTTAGGTTTTTAGGTTATATTAAGAAATATGGTGTAGCCTTTTACACAGCTGGAAAAAATCACTTTTCATTAATTATCTAAAAATCAACACTTTATTTTTTTGCGATATCTTTAATATGGTGTAGTATTTTACACAGCTAAATTCAAAAGTGTAGTGTTTTACACAGCTAAATTTTCAAAAGTGTAGCATTCTACACAGCTGGAAACCTAAAAGTGTAGTATTTTACACAGCTGGAAACCCAAAAGTGTAGCATTCTACACAGCTGGAAACCTAAAAGTGTAGTGTTTTACACAGCTGGAAATGTTAACAGAATTGAAAAGTGTAGTGTTTTACACAGCTAGATAATCTTTTCCGGTTCAGGTGTCACAGTAGGTGGATTTTTAACTATAAATTCCTTTGGCTCACGTGTCACAGTCGGGGCATTACTAGTTAATCCAAACTCTTCAGGGGTTTTTCCAAATACCCGAAAGAAATTTTCCCTATATACTTCCTCTTTCAGTGCTTTGTTTTGTGGAGAATTAGCCCATGCCAAATAATCTTCATACAAGTTTCGATCAGATTTTATATCTTCAACTTTGTTAACCCGATCTCTGCCTACCGCACAATTAGGAAAAGCTAAACCAGCGTATCTCCATAACAGATCACTATAGAATCTTTGAGTAAACATAGCGGTATAGCGTTCATCAAAATAATCAAGCGTTTCTTGAGAAAATTCAAAATCTACCGTATATGCCCATTTATCATTAGCACCTTTAACGTACTTAAATTGAAAGTTGGTAAATCTCAAGTGTTCATTTATCCCCTTCAAAACTTTTGTTACATTTCTTTTCCTTTCCTTATTCTCTTCAAAATTGAGGTTGAACAACTTAGCCAACTGATCAACGGTTAATCTGTAACTAGGTGCATCTCCTGTTTTGATTTTATACTTAATAAGATATATCATTTTCGATAGTTCCAAATAGAAATATCGATATTTGGAAGGTAACTCTCTATAATCCTGACTTTCAATTAGATTATAGAGAGTATAAACAGAATCCTTTATCAGATTATTCAGAGTAGCACTATATAATCTTTTCGTTCCTTTCTTGGTTTTAAAATTTGTCCGGATTTCAAATTTGGTAAGGATCTGAATAAATATATATGAAGTGCCTTCGCTTGTAGAAACAGGATAAGACATATTTTCTAAGCCAAGTTTATAAAGGGCGGCTTCAAAAACGGTTTCTATGGGGTGGCTTATTTCCTCCCCGTTTATATCCTTACAGATATAATGAGGTGAGCGTTTTCCAAAAAGATCCTTCAGCTGTTCCTTAGATAGTTTTCTTTGAAGATTTGTCCGATTATAACCCATTTTATTACAAAAATCCTCTATTGAGAACCATGATTCACCAAATAGATCTCTAATATGATTCCCACAAAGGTAAATTATAATATCTAGCATTACACTACCGCCAGAATCATATAAGCGCTCAATTAGCCCAGAATTGTAACTTTCACTTAATAGGCGTGGAACCCGGCTTAATTCTTTTTCCATAATAAATTATCATTTATCCTTTTTCCGTAACTCTGACTGTACTTTTTTATCGTATGCTTCCCCTCTTGATACTAGATATTCAAATTTAACTGTATCATCTACAATCTTAACGTGGAAAATAAAGAATGCTCTATAATCTCCTATACGAATCCGATATACTGATTTATAGGCAATGAGTTTCTTGCAATTAGTAATTTCATCAATACCATTAGCATTCTTCACTTCCCGGATCATATCAAGGACAGAAGACAGAACTTTCCCTGATAATTTATCTACTGCCTTTAAAAATGGCTTTGAATATTCTACATTCATGATAAACCATATTTCTGTTCAAAGGCTTTTTGTTCGGCTTCACTAACCATGACATGCCCTTCAGGTTGATTCTTGGAAAGAAACGTATAAGTTGTTATATCTTCTAAATCATTAGCAGCGGAGATCAATAAGCCTTCCATAAAGGCTTTAGCTGATTTCCCTTCCTTAGCTGCTTGTACGGATAGCACAGTTATAACGTCTTCCGGCAGATCCAACAGTTTCTTTCTCTTATCAATTTGGGTGTTTGAGATTGTTGTTCCCATAATCATTTATGTTTTAAATTAATAATCTATATCTTTGCATGAATTAATCGCCCAACAAAGATATATAACATATACAATATATATAACATATATAAGTTATATAACATTCGATTTTTTGATACATTAAACTATATATACATTTTTTAATATTAAAGAAATGGATAAACTGACTTTGGAAGATTCTTTCCGCGAGCTTATTAAACAAAGAAAGTGGTATGTAAATTCCCTACGTTCACCTATTCAGGCGAAATATGATAAAGCGACCTTTCAAAAAGGGGGCAAAGTTCCTGAAGAACGAATCCGGGACTATTTAGCTGCCGCTGGTTGGAAATGTGTTCAGCCTGAATTATGGGAGAAAACATAAAAATTACAATATTTAACCACAAAATTTTTGCTGTTTTAAATATTTATTTGAATTTTGCATTCAATATAACGAACCTTTTTTTAAACTGAATATGAGATTATTAAAATTAACTTTATTACTAGTGTTATGTGCATGTACACATAGTGTTTATGCACAACGGCATTATGTAGGTATTTCAGCCCTAGAAGTAAACTATGGATTGAATATTTTTGGTAGGAATAATACTAACTTAAACCTTTCAGTATCAAAGTATAGGAGTCGAACAACTTACTGGAAAATAGGTTTGAACTATTTTGAAAAGTCTTATAACTACAGTTATGAAAGCAATACTGCGGAAGTTCCAACGATAGTTTCTTTTAGCTCTACAGCAAAAGATTACTATATTGATGCTGCTTATTTCAAAACAGTTGCGACAAATCTTTCTTCACTTTATTTTAGCCTAGGTCTAGGTCTTTTTACAGGTGTAGAAGCGTACAAGAGGCAGGATAATAAGTATGATTTCTTACTTGGTTTAAAGATCGAGCCTGAATTAGAATACTTTGTATCTCCACGAGTTGCGATACTTGGACGTGTTAAGCAGTATTGGAGTCCGTTTAGCTATGCAAGCAAATGGAATACAGTCTGGAATCTTGGTGTTAAAGTCCTTATTTATTGATTATGATATTATTATCAGCTGATGTAAGCGCATTGATTGACTTATTCAAACAATGTGGCGAAATGCTAGCCGGTGTCGGATTTGTCTGTGCAGGTCTTGCGGTTATAAAAAAAATAATAACTAATCATGAGAAAATGAAAGAAGCTATAATTACGTATATCGTTGCATTAGTAATATTTATACTAATATGGTCGCTTATATAAATATACAAATGACTGAATATCTAGCCACTAATTATTCATTATTTGATCTGGCGATAGTTACGATAGTTATTGTTTCAATTCTAATTTTAGGATTGGTCTATTTTTCCGGAAGTAAAAAGAAAACGGAGTGTACAGCTTCACTATCAGTTGAAGAAGAAAAATCTGATTCTGATCTAGTTTTATCTCCACGCATAACAATAGTTTTTCAAAAGGATCTTTCAGATGATGAAGAATTAAGTAGAGAGATAGCGGATATGTATATTTCAAACCGGGCGTACTATTATGCTGGTAAGATACCACCATTCCAGCATCAAGTACTTTCGGAAAAATCAGATGATGTTTTTGTCAAATATGAAAGTGTTGATTTTTCCGCTTTAAGCAAGATTGATATATAAATAACATGTATAAAATAACAATTAAAATTTTAAGATTATGGTACAAGTTTTGAAAAAGAGTGTAGATTTTGTTAGTGTACACAAGCGTATTATTATGATTTTAGGGCTTTTCCTGCTGACTTTTGTTGTTGTTCCTCAAGTTGTAGAAGCCCAAAGCGCATTAAAAATTAGCAGTTTGTCCGATGTTGAATCGAAAGCGCAAGAAGGTTCTGATACGATTCTTAATATCGCAAAGTATGTATTAGCTGCCGTGCTTGGCATAGCTTTAGTATTTGTGATCTATTCCCTTGCAACGAATAATCCCCACGCCAAGGAGTATCTGCTCGGCTGGATCATTGCGGTTGCGGTTATTATGGTAGCTTTCCTTATTATCTGATTAATGAGGACTATAAGAAAGATAAATAGACCAATTAAGTTCTTTGGCTTAACGTCGGGACAATTTGGTCTATTTATGTTGGCAAATGCTTTGATTATAATTGTTTGCATATTTAAGCATGTGCATCCGGTAATCATAGTTAGTGTCATGGGAGCTATATTCTTTGCTTCAGGTATCTTATTCAAGAACCTAAAACGGGAACATAAAGCTGGCAATCCGGATTATCTAACTGGCTTATCGGTTAGATCTGCAACCCCTAAACAGATAATAGATAAACATAAGGTATTCAATTTTATAATGAAGCAGAAATGATCTTGAAATCCTGCGGAATACGTGATACAGATTAAGGCTGTCGCTTTTTCTTGCAGAGAGTTTATATCTACTATGTGGTAACTAATTACAAAATAAAATGATAGGATTTATTATTATATCGGCATTATTACTGTGTGGTGTCATTACATTACTCGCCATACTTTTTATGCGTCCTTCTGAAGTTCCTATATCTGATAAATCAATAGATCTTTCGGCTGTACTACCGATCCAGACCATAACGGATAGCGTTATAGTAAACGGTAGCGGAGATTTAACCATTGGATACAGATTGTTTCTTCCGGAAGTATTTACTCTTTCGCAGGAAGATGCAAAATATATACATGAGAGGTTAGAGGGGCTTTTTAAGATGTTACCTCCTGCAACGGTGGTGCATCAGCAGTGCTTTTACTATGTAAGCCAGTATAAGAACAATGACTTTTCTGTTAATCCATTGAAAGCGGAAAGTATTAAACACTTTAATAACAAGCAAATAATAAACTGCTATACAAATTTGTATATCACTTTTGCCAATACAGATTTGAAAAAGGGAGTGCGAAAAAAGGCTTCTAATACATCGCTGCTTAAAAAACTCAATTATCCTTTTAAACAGCCCTACAAGAACTATGAAGAAAGGTTATCAGAGATTGAACCGAAAATCTTGAATTTTGAAAATGGGTTATCTTCTATAACTCAATTTGAGATAAAGAAGATGGATAGTAAAGACTTAAATAATGCTGTCTTTGATTATCTTAATCTCTCGTATGCTAAACCAACAAAAGACGCTACTCAAGAAACAGTTAGCCCAATTATGGTAACTCCTAGCGGTGATCTGAAGGTTGGACAAGAATATTTAGCGATGCTTTCTCTTACCGTGGAAGGGGAAAATCTTTATGAGCTGAATGTACCCAATACGGGTAAATCAAAAGCGTATGGAAGTACGATTGAGCTTCCGGAGAATATACAGTCTAAATGTTCTATGTTGTACCCGGTTGGACTAGGTTTGCCTTTCGATCACATTGTAAATGTTGTGATAGAAATAACAGATACAGATACTACGCTAACGGCTATTAATGCTGAAAAAAACGGGCTAAACTATTTGACTAACTTTTATCCTCCGGCTAAAGACAAGCAAAAACAGCAAGAACTTTTCTGTAAAGAAATTACGGATTTTGATTATCAAACAGCTTATACAGCTTTTAATGTGATTATCAATGATCCGGATCGTTCTTCTCTAATTCGGAAAATTTCATTGGCACAGCAGGGATTTAGTTTTATGAACCAAAGTTCTTGTTATGTCGAGAATGCGGAGTTGTGCAATTTATTTTTTTCTAATATACCGGGGAATGCTCGGAGCAATTATAGGGGATTTATCAATACGACCAAACAGGCGATTTGTTATTTGCAAAAAGATAGTATTTATATTTCTGATCTGCAAGGGCATTTGTATAATGACCGATTCGGAAATCCTGCATTGATAAATTTATGGAATAACAAGGCTTTAAACAATAGAAATAAAATAGTAATCGGTCCGTCCGGCTCCGGAAAGTCTTTTTGGCTAAACAACTATATTTATCAGTCTTATTCTTTGGGTAATGATATTACAATTATTGACATCGGTGGATCTTACAGGTCTATGATTAGCCTGCACCGAGGTAAATATTTTGATTCTACAAATCAGAAACAGTTTGCTTTTAACCCGTTCTTGTGTGAACGTGATCGGAATGGTAGATATATTTATATTGATACTTCAGATGCAGAAGCAGCCGAGGATCTTATTAAAACGATCTGTGCTCTTTTATCCTATATCTGGAAACAAAATAAGCCTATCGATCCCACCGAGAAAGCTATTCTTAGAAAATCAGTGATCGCATTTTATGAGTATGTAAATAATTCTTCTGTTGATGGAACAAATGAAAGGATTTTTCCTAATCTGATAGAATACCGGAATTTCTTGCGAGATGTATTTATTTACAAAATGACTGACTTTGAAAAACGTAGATTTGAGATAGAGGAAGTGCTTTTACTACTAGAACCTTACACGGATGGAGAACTATCCTTTTTGTTGAACGCAACTGAAAATATTGATATAGTTAACGATGATTTAATTGCGTTTGATATGGAAGACGCAGCAAAGAAGGAGTATTTTCCTTTGGTAGCGATTATCACGCTTCAAATGGTTATCGATAAGATCAAGAAGCGTGAAGGAGTTAATAAGGAATTGATTATCGATGAAGCCCTAGACTTTTTAAGTGATGATAAGTTTGGTGATTTTATCGCCTATTTGTATCGTACATTCCGTAAAAAAGACGGGGCTATAACGATAGCTGCCCAAAATGTACTGTTCCTGAAGAACTGTCCACCGGCGATCAAGGATTCAATACTTATAAACTGTGATACTAAAGTAATACTGGATCATTCAAGTTATAGAAAGGAGTTGCCCAATCTGCGAGATATTCTTTCTATTTCAGAAGAAGAACTAGTAATGATAGATAGTCTGCAAAATAGGGATGATGAGATCAAGTGGAGAGAGTTCTTCATTAAATTGGGAAACGAAACCTATGTTTTTCGCAATGAAGTATCTGAATTTGCCGCTGTCGCTTTTGATTCAAGACAATCGACTGTGGTTAGGCTCAAACAGCTTTTTGAGGAAACAGGATCTACTTATGCTGCTATTAACCGGTATTTAGAAGAAAGGAGAAAAAAATATGAATGATGCTGTAGAAGGATTGAACCAGATAAAAGGATGGTCGGGAGAATTTAACAATACGTCTTTTAGTGTGGCAGGGTATATCACCGCTGCAATGTTAGGCGTTTCTCTGATTTTTGTAGTCTGGGCTTTAGCTACAAAGAAAGATAATGCAAGAACATATCTAGTCGCTTGGTTTGTGGCTTTGATATTTGCGATAGTGTTTATTCTGCGATAATAAATTTATAATATTATGAAAATAAAGATACTCTTATTTTTTTCTGTGTTGCTGTTAAGTAGCTCTTTTTCTGTTCAAAAGGCTAGTGCGCAATGGGTTGTTAATGATCCGGCTCACATGGGAATGAACCTTGGCGAATGGGGAGCGAATGCAGCGCAATGGGTTAAGCAGCTTAATGAAATGATTGATGCTGCACATATACGAGAAAATTTACAAAAGATAGACCAACTACGCCAACTACAATCTTTAGTAGAACTTGCTGAACTGTTGGATGATGTAGCTTGTCTAAGTAGTGATTACCGTTTTTATATGAATATAGGCGGTAGCTATCATTGTTTAAAGTTTTTAAACTTCCAACAAGTTACGGTAAACCTTAATTTGAGCACAGATCTATTATTTAAGGTTGCTACTGTTTCCGACTATTTCAGCATGAATAGTGAGGGAAGAATGTCCTTTGTCGGACAGGTAAGAGAAGCCTTAGAAACGGCTTCTGCTGAAATGAAATCTTTTAATGAAATAGTAAGAAGTGAGATCATAAAAGATGCAAGTCGAAAACATGTAGGGAAAACATATTATAGCGGAAATTTATCTGCTTTTAGTCGATATACTAATTAATTAGCCTTATGAACGGACAAGATACTTTTTTATGGGGATTGCAGATTAATGATTCCCTTACAACAGAATTAACTGCGCAAATGACGGTAATTGCGCTTGGTGTAGCAGTTATTTGTTTCATCTGTAATATAGCTTATAATTACCTATATCATGGTGTTAGTCAGCTTTTAACATCGGATGAAAATAAGTTTCCGGATTTGATGGAAATAGCTCGCTGTTTTGCTTTAATATTCTGTCTTTCGCTATATACACCTATCGCAAAAACTGTCGTTGGAACCCTTGAAGTAATAAATGAAGCAACATCTTTAAGTTCAGTCCGGGCACAGGAGTTTGCGGCTTTTCTAGACAGATCAGCGGAAGAACAGCACACCATGATAGCCGATAATGAAAAAACGGCACTTGAAGCGGAAGTCGCTGCGGGGGAAGATCCGGAAGGTGCTATGAATAAAGAACTACAAAATATAGATCAAGGTAATAAAATAGATGAAAGTGCATCTACATTGAAACAAATCTCCCAAATATTAAATCCTGCCAATTTCGCAGCAATGCTCTTACATGCTCTAGCCGCACTGCTGGTCGGGATTGTACAAATTATCATATTGGGTTTGGGCGTTGTCATTGTAAAGATCCTTGTCATATTAGGTCCCTTCGTTTTTGCTTTTTCCATTCTACCGGTATTCCAAAAGCAGCTGTCTAATTGGTTTGGTACACTGTGTTCCGTTGGTATGGTATTTACTGTGATTAATATTTTAAATCAGATAATGTGGTTTACATTTAAGTCAATTTATGATTCTGACGCATTCAACGCAGTAGATGAAGCGACAAAACAGCTACAATATTTAGGCATGGATCTTGCTTTGATCGGTTCTTATTGTTGTTGTTTCTGGTTGGCAAGTAAGATAGTCGGTCATGGTGATGCCGGTAGAATCATTTCTAAAACGGTATCTATTGTAACTGCTGCTGCAACGATGGCGATTGCAGGATCAGCGATAGCAGGGGGGGCTACAAATGTAGGGGCTGCTGCTTCATTAGGTAAAAGTGTTATAGATAACGAAGAATAAATAAATATGAATCTTACAAAATTTAAAACAGTGGATCAGGCTTTTAAAACAACTGTGATTGTTGCATCTTCTTGTTGTCTGATTATGGGTATTGCATTTACTGTCTGTTTCTTCTATTTGTCAAACAAGATAGATGCGGCTTATACGAAGGCTTTAGTACTTGATACTTCAGGACAGGTTTACGATGTTGCAGCCATTGAATCCGCAGCGATGCGAAAGTATGAATATGAAAATCATATCAAAACATTTGTTTCGCTGTGGTACTCCTTCGATGAAAGCACTTATGAGAATAACGTAACATTAGCTCTTAATTTGATTGGTAATCGAGGAAAAGAGCTTTACAACGAATATAACGATATTAATATGCTTAATTCTTTGATTCAGAAAAATATACGCTATGGCGTTATAATCAAGGATATACATATCAATATGCAAACAGTTCCGATATCCGGGGATATACTGTTTACGCAAACCGGCTATCGTGCTAGGGGGAGCGTAGCACGTGATATTTCTGTGAACTTTACTCTATATGATGTATCTCGATCACGTGAAAACTCTCACGGTGTTAAAATCGAAAGCTGGGACGTTCGATATTCGGAACCACGAGAAATAACAGATGAAGAAAAATTAAAATAATGGAGCTATGGGAAACTTTTTAAGAGAAGCGTTGAAGGACAAAAACAAATTGTTAATGTTAGTACCTCTGCTTTTGGGCGTACTGTTTGTAATAGTTTTCTTTGGTAAAAAAGAAAAACCGGCTGAATCAGCATCCAATACAGAAGAAGTGAATCAGGCTTTTCTTGAACCGGACACAGAAGGAGAAAAGAAGATCGCTAATAAGGTAGATGCTTATAAACGTGAACAAGAAGAAGCTGCTCGTAAGAAACGTGAATTGGAAAAATCACAAGTAAAAGGAAGCGATTTCTATTTTGAAATGCAGACATCCGAAGACGAATACAACGAGAAAATGAAAGCTCGTATTGAAAAAATGAAGAAAGATCCATTGGACGAAGTTACTAGCGAATACAAGGAGCGAGGAAAAAAATCTAACAGTGCATTTTCTGATAAAATGCGCCAACAACTAAATGATATTGAGGATCAAGAAACCTTTAATCAGATAGTCAAGGAAGCAAAGAAAGAGGAAAGAATACGCAAAGAGCTAGAAGAAAATGCAAGATTCCGGGATGAAATGAGAAAGAAATATCAGGATCAAGCATCAGGAAAAGATATAGAGAAATCTCAAGAGAATATTTTTCCGAAAGTAAATGATTCTGTTCCTAAAGTTGAGAAAGCTTCAAAGCCGACTTTTATAGTGGAAAATGGAAAACGGCGTCGCCGGTCACAGTTTACTATTGACCAAAAAGTCAATCTTATCAAAGCTGCTATTTATGGAGATCAGACCATTGTTAGTGGAAGTGCTGTCCGGATGCGCTTGTTAGAGCCTTTATGGGTTGGTGGCGTTGAGATCCCTGCAAATACGATCTTCTACGGAAATGCTAGTGTCGGCTCTACTCGTTTGAAAATTACGGTAGAGAACATACGATATGGGAAATATATAAGTCCTGTCGCTTTTACTATTTATGATTCTGATGCGATTGAGGGATTGAATTTACCCAATAACATGAAAGCTGAAGCTGCTCGAAAAATGGAACAGGGCTTGCTTCAAGGCGTGCAGCTTCCGATTTCTTCTATTGGCACAGTAACAAGTGAGGTAACTAGTGCGATCACAGCCACTACACAGGTTACTAGACAAATTTTAAATCAAAGCCTTTCTCAAGTAAAGGTTCATTTAAAAGCTAACTATAATATGTATATCAAGGAAGAAACTAATGAAGACAGAAAAAAGAGAGAGGAAGAAGAAGCTGAAATAGAACGTCTGTATAGAGAAATGCAGATGCAGCAGAATGAACCAAAGAAAAAGAATCCTTTAACCCAACTAATTGAAGCATTATAATGATAATTGATATACTTAATTTTATGGTAGCTGTAGCTACTGTATTTTTGGCTTATAGGTTCTTTATAGAACGCTCTAAAGGGAAAAAGATAGCAGAAATGAAAGTACTGATGTATAGTTTAATATCTTGTTTCGTTCTGCTTTGGATTATAAATATTTTTATTGGTTTTGTAAAATGAAAACATTGCTTTTTATATTAATCATGTTTTGTGTTCCATTCTCCATTTCTGCACAGGAAAAAAAAGAACTGGACTCCCAAACAATTTATGTTTCGTTTGATAAAACGAAACATATAGTACTTCCTGCACAAGTAAGTGACATTTCGTATGGTCGTGAAGATTATGTAAAAGTGGAACGGGTGGATAATGTTCCTAATGTTGTCCGCATAACGGCACAGGAAGAAGATTTTTCAGGAACGACAAACCTTATCATAGTTTGTACAAACGGGAATGTCTATTCTTATAAAATATCCTATCTGTTACCGGGAATGACGGATCACTGCGGAAATATCGTATATGCCGGTGATGTGGATAGATCACGTTGTTATAACGTAATAGTCAATAATAACAATACTACAGAAATGTTTTTTCCAGCAGATGTGTTATATCTGAAACAAGGAAATGAAGAAGTTTTCGGGGTTGAGTATTATAATAATATGGTTAAAGTTGGTACAACTTTTGATGCCTTTGAACCTTCTAATCTGTTTGTTATCGATAAAGATCTGAATACCTATGAAATTACCTTGTTTAAAGACCATGCTCTTACTTACTCTTACAACTTTGACGATGGTCGCAAATATATTGCACACATTGATGTAAATAGCATAGAGATGGATAATCTTATCAATAAACTGCACTATAAAAAGCGTAATATCTTCAGCTTGGGAGTTATAAAAAATAAGTTTGAGATGTCCCTTGCAAACCTATATGTAAAAGATGATTTCATGTTTTTTGTATTTGATATAAAAAACTTCTCAAATATAGATTATGACGTTGATTTTATTAAATGCTTCCTTCGTGATCAGAAGAAGGTTAAGAACTCTATCCAGCAGGAAGTTCCGTATGATCCGGTAGAACAAAAAGACTTTGATAAAAAGATATTGGGCAAAAGCCAAAATCGCTTTGTCCTAGCATTCAATAAGTTCACTATCCCGGATGATAAGGTTTTTGAGATCGAAATGTTTGAAAGAGGTGGGGGAAGGCATATGAAATTATCTATATTGAATGAATATATATTGTCCGCTGAATTATTAAAATAATTGTCATGAAGCTACAAGAGGTTCTAACAGAATATCAATATAATAATGTCGGGCAATTTAGGGCGATTGCGGAAAGTTTAGGTTACAAAGAAGCCTATAACAAGGGTTCTTTGCTTTTTACCCGGAATGACGAAGTATTTCGTATCGATATGGATAAGATACGTTCACACACAAAGCGAGAACCGGATTTATCTGCGGAAAAGGCTTCTATGGATCGTGTTTGCCAGTTCTTTAATCGGGATCAGGCTTTATCTCCCGACTATAAAAGCGTATTAAAAAATGAAGGGGTTGATATTGTTAACTGGGGTGATCTAAAAAATGATGCCAAAGATCGTTTTACTGTGATCGATCATAAAAATAAAATCTGTTATACCGGAAAAGAACTATATGAGTATGCTTTGCAAAATGGTTACTCGTTAGACGGGAAAGGCACAAAGTTAGAGAAGGGTGTATTATCCGGATTAATGGATATCAATGGTAAACCAGCTAAAGTTCGGTTGCATGAACACGGTACTTCTATTATATATAGGAAGGAAGCGTTAACCATACCGGATCGCATTTACGGAAAGAAATTATCGAAGCAACAGAAGCAAGATCTACTTGATGGCAATGTGATAGTCTTGTCAACAAAAAAAGGAGATATACTTCTTCAGGTCGATAAGGATCTCAACGCTGTGGTGGTACGTTCGGAAAAAGAATTGTCTGTTCCTGCTAAAATTGGAGATTACGAATTGACCGCAGCAGATAAGTATCTTTTAGCGAATGGTCATTCTTTAGATAACAAAATGATCCACACTCCTGAAGGTTACATAATTACAGATATAGCTATGCTTCCGGATAAGAAAGGATATGCTTTCTCAAACATCCAGAAAATATCGGAAACAAAGGCACAGCAGATTTTACAGGCAAGAGAAATGGCAAAGGATAAAGAGTATCTTAATGATAAGCTAAAGGATATGCAGCGTACCGGAAAAATCGATATAGACGAGTTGAAGGATAAAAGGTATGAGCAATTAATAAACAGCCATTTTGCCACAGAACATAAGGAATACCTATCTTATCTGAAAGATGAAAATCCGGATAAAAACTATAATTATGATCTTGAAGCACGCATTAGGTTAAAGGCTGGGGATATGTTAGAAAAAGAAGGAATAATCGCCAAAGGTACAACTGAAAAGGAATTGAAAGAAGAAGGCTTTAAAGTCGAGAAGATCCGGGAACAATATCAGGAGAAAGTAACGGGTAAGGATCCTGTTCCTGATCGAGATCTTGACAAGGAGTTAAGAGAAGCCGTTGTCAAGAATGACTATGAAAAAATAGCTAGTTTGAAAGAGGAAGGTTACAAGCCTTCAGAGGAAGTTATTAGAGGTTTGGGACAAGATACAAAGATTGATCAGACGCAAGCTATCGTTATAGAAAAACTATTTGGGATGAAACCTGAAGTGCAAAAAGCGGAAGAAGTAACACAAGCAAAGGAAGAATCCAAAGAAGCAAAGGTAGAGCTTAATGCTGATCCTGCTAGTGCTAAGGTTTCTCCGGAACTAGATAAAGAATTTAAAGAAGCAGTAGAGAAAGGCGATTTTGTAAAGATGTCACAACTGAAGGAACAAGGCTATCAACCTTCCAAAGAGTTGATTCAGTCTTTGAATGAAACTGCATCTGGCAATACGATGATAGCCGTTCAGAAGATATTTAATCTGAAAGGCTCTGCTAATACGCTCGGAGATGTTAAGCTAGCACAAGGTCAACAAAGTGCAGAAAAAGATCTAAAGCGTCCTCTCGCCAATACGGTAAATAAAATGTTTGCCGATTTATAATTAATAGATTTTTCCGAAAGTAAAAATGTTATCACTTAAAAATAAATATCATGGAAGATTACAACAAATTGGTAGAAAAGAATCAGACTGGAGAGATTGACGATCTTGAATTTTTATTAGCTCAAGAAGATTTAGCGGCTCTCTACGTTGCGGATATGCAAGCTGAAGGAGTTAGCCCGAATGCGGAAAACGCTGCTGAATGGTTGCTAAAATATGAAAATGAACACCTTTATCAATAAGTCATGGATGGTCAGGCAAATGATAAGGCTCTGCAAAAATTTGCGGATCTTATGGTTAAGAAACTTACGGAAGTCGATGCGGATTGGCATAAACCTTGGTTTACAACAACAGGATATGGATTACCACAAAATATTGATGGGCGTGTTTATAATGGAATCAATTCCTTCATGCTTTTTCTTCTTCAAGAGGAACGTAGTTTCCAGACACCTGTATATATGACTTTTCCGCAAGCAAAGAAACAAGGGCTTCACATAAACAAAGGAGCATCGGCTTTTCCTGTCCTATTTTGGAATTTTATGATTAAAGACGATAAGGGGAATAAAATTTCGATGGATGATTATAAGGCTTTGACTAAGGAAGAGCAGAAAGAATATACCGTTATTCCTTATACTAAACCTTATCACGTGTTCAATGTTGATCAAACAAACTTTGCGGAAGTATATCCGGAACAATGGAAGGCATTGAAGGATAAATTTAGTTGTCCTAAATTGAAAGATGAGCAGGGAATGTTTTCATCGCCAGAGTTGGATCACATGATAAAACACGGTACATGGTTATGTCCTATTATTTCTTCTTTCTCTGACAAGGCTTTTTTTCGTCCTTCAGAGGACAAGATATATTTACCCCTTAAAGGTCAATTCTATACAGGAGAAGGATTTTATAGCACATTGTTACATGAGATGGCACATTCAACCGGTATAGATACCCGTTTAGGACGTGAAATGAAAAACATGTTTGGTGATCCCAAATATGCAAAAGAAGAATTAATCGCAGAATTTACCGCTGCTGTTTCTTGCCGTTCTCTAGGTATCGTTTCCGGAGTCCGGGAAGAAAACGCACAGTATTTAAAAAACTGGCTCGGAGCGATCAAAAAAGAACCTAAATTCCTCTATTCCGTATTAGTTGATGTAGGTAAGGCTAGCACTATGATTTTGAATGAAGTCTGCAAGTATGAGTTATTGAAGAAGGAAGAACAGGAAAAGCAACAGGAAGAATGCAAGCATATAGAGAATAAAAAAGTAGATGATAGCAAGGATTTTTCTGAAACCCGGAATGATGAAAAATTATCACCAGCTTTTAATATAGCTCTAGCTGCTGCGCTAGCCGGTTCGTTTAAGGAATTGGTTAACCTAAAGGAGCAGGGATATAAACTGTCTGCAAAGGAACTTGATGCGTTAAAGGATGCAGATCCGAAAATATATATTGCCGCACAGAATATATTTAATATAAAGTTGGATGATCCTACTCCTTCCCTACAATTTTCCGAATCAAAAAATAAAAATGAAGTCAAACAATTATCTTTAAATTTTTAGCGTATGTTTATAGGTCATGTTACGGGTTATCTTGGATCAGATGCCAAGAAAACACAGAAAGGTTATTCATTCAATGTTTCCACTAAATATAAAGAGGGAAACGAAGAAAAAACGTTGTGGATCTGTTGTTTCTTAAATTACGAAACAAAGGTTGCGGAGTTTTTAAAAACAGGAACTATGGTTCATGTGTATGGGGAAATCACTGTCGGTATCTTTAAGCGTGATACTGGTGATACAGTCCCTTCAGTAACTATGAGTGTAGATAAGGTTCAATTACTCTCTAGCAAGAATAAAGAATAATGGAACCAGCAAAGAAGGAATTATCATTTGTCTTTATATTGCTTTCCGTAATAATCGGGGGTGTGATAATCTTTCAGTGGGTTTTGGTGAATGATCTTTGTTCACCAAGCCCAGCTGTATTATTGCAGTTGGGAAAGTTTTTACGCAAAGCTATTATGTTTCGATTCCTATATGTAGTATTATTAGCTGGGTTGGCTTTCCTATTCCCTGTACAAAAGAGAAGAGATGAATCCTTGAAATATGTATATACTGCCACTACATTAATCTTAGCAATAGCCCTAATATTAGGCTTCAGTAATGTTCTATCATGGTACAATTTATTAGTTTTTCCGATAGTATTTATAGGATTTACAATACTAGTTATCCAAACAGCCGGTTTTTACCTTAAACGGCATGTGGTATCTGATAAATCTATCTTTGGTGTATCACATGAAAAATCAGAGTTTTATTTTGATTTTGAAACAGTAGAAGGAAATCTTAGAATCCATAAGCCACAGCAAAATCTTTATATTGACGGTGGTCCGGGATCTGGAAAATCGGAAAGCTGGATTAAAGGCATCATCTATCAATGTGCAGAGCGTAACTATGCCGGATTTGTATATGATTGGGAAGGAGATCCTAGTAAACCGGGTTCACCTATTTTGTCCCGGATCGCATACGGTAGTATAGAATATTTTAAGAGAAAAAATGTACCTACACCAGCCTTTGCTTTCATAAATTTTGTAGACATGTCCCGGACGGTTCGTGTTAATGTACTTTCGGAAAAATATGTCCCTAAAGGAAGCGAATCCTTGTTTATTCGTAATATCGCTACTACCTTAATGAAAAACCTTGAAAGTTCATGGAAGGAAAAAACTGATTTCTGGGCGAACAATGCGATTAACTATGTATATTCAATTGCTTATAAATGTTACAAAGAACGAGCAAAGGGAATAGGAACTTTACCCCATGTAATCGCTTTTGCATTATCAGATAGTGATCTGGTCTTTAAATGGCTCTCTGAGGATGCGGAAATTGCGCTAAACATGTCTTCCATGTTAACCGCATGGCGTTTAGGCGCACAGCAGCAGACCGCTGGTGCGGTATCTTCCGCACAGACTCCGCTTGTTTTGCTTAACAATAAATACATCTTTTGGGTTCTATCACCACTTCCGGAAGAAGAATATTCACTAGATATAACTAATCCGGATCATCCTACACTATTGTGTATAGGCAATGCTCCTTCAATTAAAGAAGCTGTATCTCCTCCTGTTAGTTGTATCGCTAGCGTTGTCATGTCGCAAATGAATAATCCCGGCAAACAAAAGAGCGTTTTTATGGTGGATGAATTTCCAACGGTAAATTTGCAAGGTATAGATGTATTTATAGGTACAGCACGTAAACACAATGTAGCTACAATCTTAGCCGTACAGGACTTTAATCAAGCAATCCGGGATTATGGAGAGAAAAGTGCAAATATCCTGCGATCTTCTTGTGGTAGCCAAGCCTATGGAATGACCGGTAACGAAAAGACAGCAAAGGATCTAGAAAATCTTTTGGGAGAAACGAAAGAAGCACAGGAATCGTTCTCACATCAAGAATCCGGTACTGGAAGCATGACCGAATCTCTGCAAAAGGAGAAAGTAGTAAAGGCTCGTGAAGTTGCCGGACAAAGTGTTGGTCACTTCATCGGAAAGGTCGCTGGCGGAAAACCACCTTATTTTAATACACAATTTAATATGTGTAAGTTTATAGATAAGGATATTCCGGCTTTTTCCAAACCTGTAAATTTGGGAGATGGCAAAGAAGAATTAGAGTATGATATAATGGAAGAAATAGTTAGTCAACATTATCTTTCAATCATTTCAAAAGTAAATGCGATCTTGGAAGATGTAAAGAATAAGACAGAAACGGACAATAAAAATAAGGAAAAAAACATGCCGAAAGATCATAATCATAAGGCATGGAAGGAATAAAAGAGGTATTTTTGTGAAAATATAAAAAAAATAATATATGAAAAGTAGGATATTGATAGTTTTATTATTTGCCTTATCTTCGTGTGGATCAACTGAATATGAAAAGGCAATAGCGGATTGGCTTCAAACCGATGAAAACGGTACTTGGACTGATCTTAAGTTTGAATTGATAGAGTTGCTTGACGAAAAAGATGTTACAGTTTCCGACAGCTTATTGTATTTGGATAGTAAAGCTGCTCAACAGGTACAGATGATAGAAAGAGCGGAGAATCCTCGTGCTTTGGTAAAACCGCTTTTCTCTGATTACACCAAGGCTAAAGATAATTTAAAATGGATAGAGAAAAAGAAAATGGAGTATAAGGATAGAGATAGTACGGAGGTGTTAGCCAAACTATTGAAATGCAAGTATGCAATTGTTCCACCTAGTTTAAAGGCTAGGCAGGAGAGAGTTGGCGAGTTTTTACTCGCTCCCGATATGAAAACGTGCTGGGGAAGGATGAAAGCTACGACTAAATAAGAAAAATATGAAGGTTCAGTTTTTTAAAGATTTTAGCAAGTTATCAGAAACGAGCGATTTGTTTATTGTAGAAACAGATCAATTTGGGTTTATTGATGGCAACGGCAATAGCTATTTTTGATAGCAGAGAAAATTTCTAGAAAGAAAAATATAAGGGTTTGTTTACTTTACATACACATGGATCTGAATTTAAAATATATAAAGATGATGAAAAAAATTAAGCTGCATTTGTTTGCGTTATGTGCTACTCTAGTATTAGTTTCTTGTGGTGGATCGGATGATGATCCTGTTTTTAATAATACATCTGCTGTATATAAGGTAGTATTAGAGGCTTCAGGGGATGATTATACAGCTGAAGCTATTATTATTAATCCGGATAACGTATCAATTATAGATGAAACAAGTAACACAGACCTAAAACAAAGTTCTGTAACGGAGTATTTTAGCGGACGGAAAGTTTATATAACCTCTAAAGAAGTGAAGGTTATTTCTGCTCAAGGGATTATTCTTAGCAAAAGTAAGTCCGGTGCTATATTGAAAATGACAGTGTATCAGGATGGAAAAGAGGTCTATCAAAATACAGTTTCCGTTCCGGATTCAGAGAATAATACAAAGTCTATACAATATACTAATATAAAGAACTAGATTATGGATAACCAAACGGCTATAACATTGAAGCCCAAACTAGGTTATTGGGTTTCAAAGTATTTTGTGATAATTGTTGTCGCATCTTTACTCCCGTTCTCTGCTATTTATTGGGATTTAGAAATGCCTGTACACTATGCGTTAATGGTGCTGTTTTTAGTCGTTTGGATTATGTTGTGTTACACATATATAGACACGCTGTTTGCTACAAAGTGGATTATTACTAAGGATGAACTGATTTTCAGGCATGGTATAATCTCAAGACGAGAGGAACATTTAGAATTATATAGAGTGATTGATTATTCAGAAAAACAAAATTTCTTGCAATTAGTATTTGGCAACAAGACAGTGAAAGTTATATCAGGTGATGCTTCCGATCCTATTTTATATATGTATGGGATTGATCGGAATATTCCTATTATAGATACTTTGCGTGATAGAGTCAAAATTGCAAGGAAAGAAAGCGGAATTTTTGAAGTAGCAAATAGATCTTGAAAAAGGAAAAAAACTTCAGTTTAAAAAAAGGTTCGTTTTAATAAATTCAAAAATCACCTTCTCTATATTTTTCAAAGGCTATGTACGTGCTACTTTTGCCGTAAAAATTATGAAATATGGTTATGCACGTGTATCAACTCC
>NZ_OEST01000005.1 GCF_900241005.1 Bacteroides cutis
AATAATTTACACCTACCGTATAATGGTTTGTAGTGGATATGTAAATATAAATAACAAGTTCTTTCCATATTCATAATAAGTTAATAGCCAGCAATATACACACCTTACAGTTCTGCGAAGACTTTGCGTGTTTCGTATGTTGGTATGCAGACACTGGAAGTAGCAATAAAACCTCATGTGAAAGTTACTTTAAAGGCTGATAGTGAAGTACTTGATGAGGTTGTTGTCACTGGTATGCAAAAGATGGACAAGAGATTGTTCACCGGAGCTGCTACCAAATTGGCTGCTGATAATGTAAAGCTGGACGGTATCGCTGAAATCAGTCGTGCATTGGAAGGTCGTGCAGCCGGTGTATCCGTGCAGAATGTGTCCGGAACATTTGGTACAGCTCCCAAAATCCGTGTACGTGGTGCTACTTCTATATATGGTAGTTCTAAACCACTATGGGTTGTAGACGGAGTTATTATGGAAGATGTTACTGAAGTAGATGCCGATGCATTGTCTTCAGGTGATGCTGAAACATTAATTTCTTCTGCCATTGCCGGTTTAAATGCTGATGATATCGAAAGCTTTCAAATTTTGAAGGACGGTTCTGCTACATCTATTTATGGTGCACGTGCTATGGCGGGTGTGATTGTAGTTACTACTAAAAAGGGTAAGGCAGGTAGTAATAAAATAAGCTATACGGGTGAATTTTCTCTCCGTATGAAACCTAGCTATCGCAATTACAACATTATGAATTCGCAGGAACAGATGAGTGTCTATCGCGAAATGGAAAGAGGAGGATATTTAAATTTGGCGGAAACTTATCGTGCATCAGATAGTGGTGTATATGGTAAAATGTATCACTTACTCAACACATATGATCCCATAACTGGAAAATATGCTTTGGCGAATACGGTTGCTGCACGTAACGCCTACCTACAGGCTGCTGAATATAGAAATACTGATTGGTTTGATGTATTGTTTAATAATTCTGTTTCTCAAAATCATGCTATAAGCATGTCTTCCGGTACGGATAAGGCTTCTTATTACACTTCATTAAGTGTGATGAACGATCCGGGCTGGTATAAACAAAGTGAAGTAAGTCGTTATACTGCAAATATCAATGCATTATATAATATCTCCAGACATTTGTCTTTGAATTTGATTGGTAACGGTTCATATCGTAAGCAAAAGGCTCCTGGTACTTTAAGCCAAAGTTTGGATGTGGTTTCTGGTGAAGTGAGACGTGATTTTGATATTAATCCTTACTCTTATGCTCTGAATACATCGCGTGCGTTAGATGCCAATGAATATTATGTTCGTAATTATGCTCCTTTCAATATTCTTAATGAGTTGGAGAATAACAATATGAGTTTGGATGTAGTGGACTTGAAATTTCAGGGTGAATTAAAGTGGAAACCTTTTAGAAAATTGGAACTTGCAGCATTGGGTGCTTATAAATATTCAACTACTACACAAAGTCATGAAATCAAAGATTATTCCAATCAAGCCTGGGCATTCCGTGCTATGGATGATGCGACTATGAGAGATGCTAACCCGTGGTTATATACAGACCCGGATAATGTAAACTCTCTACCTGTAAGTGTATTGCCGGTCGGGGGCTTCTACCGTGAAACAAAGTATTCTATGAATAGTTATGATTTCCGTGCGACAGCTAGCTATAACGATGTGTTTAATGATGATCATATCTTCAATTTCTTCGGAGGTATGGAAATCAATGCCGTAGACCGTAAAAAAACTTGGTTCAACGGTGTAGGTATGCAGTATGAGATGGGTATGCTTCCTGCCTATGATTATTTGTATTTCAAGCAAGGTAATGAGGAAAACTCACAGTATTATACGGTAGATGAGACTCGTACCCGTTCAGCGTCATTTTTCGGTACTGCTACTTACTCATATCAAGGGAGGTATACGTTGAATGGTACAGTACGTTACGAAGGAACCAATAAGTTAGGAAAGAGCCGTTCCGCACGTTGGCTTCCTACATGGAACGTGTCTGCAGCATGGAACATGCACGAAGAAAAGTTCTTTGAAAGCCTTACCCCGGCATTGTCTAATTTGACTTTAAAGGCTTCTTATTCACTAACTGCTGACCGGGGACCTGCCAGTGTAACTAATTCCAGAGTTGTAATTCAAAGTTATAATCCTTGGCGTCCTTTTACTAGTGTTAATGAGTCCGGGTTGCAAATATATGATCTTGAGAATAGCGAACTTACTTACGAAAAGAAACACGAATTGAATATTGGTGCTGAAATAGGATTTTTGAATAACCGTATCAATCTTTCTGCTGACTGGTATAAACGTAATAATTACGATTTGATAGGTGTTATTAATACTATGGGAGTAGGTGGACAGATCATGAAGTATGCCAATGTAGCTAGTATGAAGTCACATGGTGTAGAATTGACTCTTTCTACCCGTAATATCGTAACGAAAGATTTTAAGTGGAATACAGACTTCATTTTCTCGAAAACTAAGAATGAGGTGACTGATCTTGAATCTACAGCACGTGTTATCGATATGATTACCGGTACTGGTTTTACTATGGCGGGATATCCGGTACGCTCACTTTTCTCTATGGATTTTCAAGGGTTGAATGAAGAAGGATTACCTACTTTTATTAACGAAAAAGGTGAACTGACCGTAAGTGATATTGACTTCCAAGAACGTGACAATAAGGGGCACTTGGTTTATGAAGGACCGACAGACCCTACAATTACCGGTAGTTTCGGTAATGTATTCAGTTATAAGAATTTTAAACTGAATGTATTTATGACTTATTCGTTTGGTAATGTTATCCGTCTGGATCCTGTGTTTAGTAATCGCTATTCCGACCTTGATGCAATGCCCAAGGAATTTAAAAATCGTTGGACCGTTGCCGGTGATGAAAATACTACGAATATTCCGGTCATTGCCGATAAACGCATGAATAACAATGATAATTATCTGCGTTATGCCTATAATGCTTACAATTATTCTACCGCTCGTGTAGCAAAAGGTGATTTTATCCGTATGAAGGAAATCTCATTATCATACGATTTCCCGAAAAATTGGTTGAAACCTCTGAAAGTGAGTGATCTTTCACTGAAATTGCAGGCAACAAATCTTTTCCTGATTTATGCTGATGATAAGTTGAACGGTCAGGATCCGGAATTTTATAATACCGGCGGTGTGGCTGCTCCTGTCCCCAGACAATTTACACTTACTGTAAGATTAGGCATTTAAAATACAATAATATATGAAGGATATGAAAAAGAACAGTTTACTATATATATTGATTGGCTCTGCTATAACATTGGCTTCGTGTGCCGATTTTCTGGATACGATGCCTGACAATCGGGCCGAAGTGAACACTGAAAGTAAAATTACCAGTTTGTTGGTGTCTGCCTATCCGGGTAATACGGATGTGGTGTTGGCGGAAATGGCATCGGATAATGCCGTGGATAACGGTTCCAGATATTCTATAGAAGATAAGGCACAGGAAGAGGCCTATTTATGGAAAAATATTACAAGTACCGGTAATGATTCTCCCAAAAGTTATTGGGATGCATGTTATAATGCTATTGCATCTGCCAATCAGGCTTTGGCTGCAATTGAAGAGATGGGAAATCCGGCCAGTTTGCAAGCACAACGCGGTGAAGCTTTGATGTGTCGCGCTTACGGACATTTTGCGTTAGCAAATCTTTTTTGCCTACCTTATAATCCTGAAACAGCCGAACAGGATCTGGGAATACCTTATTCTGATAAACCTGAGACAGAAGTAGCTCCTGCCTATCAGAGGGGTAATATGAAAGAGCTCTATGCCAAAATAAATAAAGATATAGAAGAGGCACTTCCATTGGTAAATGATGGAATTTATAAGGTTCCTAAATATCATTTTAATAAAAAGGCTGCTTATTCATTTGCTGCACGTTTTAATCTGTACTACAAAAATCTGGATAATGTGATAAAATATGCCAATGTAGTATTGGGTACAGTTCCGCAAAAAATGTTGAAAAACTGGTATAGTATTGTGATAGAAAGCGGTACTCCTAACTGGGATAACCGTGTGGATGCTTATATCAATGCCAGTGATCCTGCTAATTTGTTACTTCTTCCGGTGACCTCTTCTTGGGGATATTGGGGAGGACCTTATGATATAGGTACTCGATATGGTCATTCTAAAGATCTTTGCATGACGGAAACCGGTCGAGCTATAGGTATGTGGGGAAACCATTATCAGTTGTTACCCTTTAAAAATGTGTGGGGTATGGACCAAAAATTTGCGGTAGGTAAAGTGGGTGGCTATTTCTTCTATACTGATAAGGTAAATGGAATTGGTTATCGTAAGAATGTTATTTTAGCATTCAGCGCAGATGAAACTTTGCTTTGCCGCGCTGAGGCTTATGCGCTGAAGGGAATGCTTAATGAGGCTACTGCGGATATCAATTCATGGCTTTCTACACATACTCGTATGTTTGCCGATCCTAATCAACCGGCTCCCGGTGATGCTCCTTTACAAGTGACTACGGAAGAAATCGTGAATTTCTATAAGGCCATCAAGTGTATGCCACTTGACAATAGCGAACGTACCATTAAGAAGGAGATAAATCCTATCGGCTTTACGCTGGCTGAAGGTGATCAGAAAGAAATGATACAATGTATTTTGCATTTACGTCGTATCGAGACTATACATGAAGGACTACGTTGGCAGGATATCAAGCGTTATCGCATAGAAATTTCGCATAATCGCGAAGGACAGGTAAATGATGTTTTGAAAGCTGATGATCCACGTCGTGCCTTCCAATTACCGGCTGATGTGATAAGTGCAGGACTTGAAGCGAATCCACGTAATAAATGACTTTTATAAACGAAACGAATATGAAAAAAATAAAATGGATATTTATGTTACTCACTGCTCTTATGTTAGGAGCGTGTAGTGAAGATGACTTGAATTCGAACAGTATCTTTGATACGGAAGATACCGGAGTTCAGAATGAGTTTGATTCATGGTTGCTCAATAACTATGCCGGACCTTTCAATATCAATTTCAAGTATCATCTGGAAGATAAAGAAACGGATATGGGGTATAATCTTGTCCCTGCCGATTATGATAAATCAGTAGCACTGGCTAAGATGGTGAAGTTCTTGTGGCTTGATGCTTACGAAGAACTGGCAGGACCACATTTTATTCGTACTTATTGCCCTAAAATAATACAGTTGATAGGTTCACCGGCTTATAACAGTAAAGGAGAAGTTGTATTGGGTACAGCAGAAGGTGGTCTTAAGATTACACTTTATAATGTAAATGCCATTGATTTGGACAATATAGACATTGATGAACTGAATTATTGGTATTTCAAGACTATGCACCATGAGTTTGCACATATTCTGCATCAAACTAAGGAATATTCTACCGATTTCGGTACTATATCCGCCAGTAACTATCAGGCTGGGAGTTGGGTGAATGTAGAAGAAGTGGTACACCCACAGTTGGGAAAGATTTCTCCTGCCGCACTTAATATGGGATTTATTTCTTCTTACGGTAGTTCTGAACCACAAGAAGATTTTGTAGAGTTCATTTCTATTTATGTTACTCATACGGCGGAATATTGGGATGCGTTGGTTAGCTTGGCAAACGATTATGGACGTGAGATCATAGATCAAAAGCTGGCTATTGTGAAAGATTACATGAAAACTACATGGGAGATTGATTTGGATGAGCTTCGTACCGTAGTACAGCGTCGTTCACAAGAGGTCTTGGACATGGATTTATCAACACTTAATTAATGGATACGATTATGAAGAAAATATACTATCTATTTTGTTTGGTTGCGGTCATGATGGCGTCTGCATGTACTCACGAGGAAGAAGATTTGTTTGACTCTTCATCTGCCGACCGTGCCGATGCGACAATCAAAGCTTATACGGATATATTGACCGGAGCCGAAAACGGATGGCTGATGGAGTATTATCCTGAAATGCAGCAAAAGTATGGCGGTTACAATACATTGGTGAAATTTGAAAAAAATGGTAAGGTTAGCGTATCGAGTGATGTTTATGAGGCAACCGATGTGGCTACCAGTCTCTATTCTGTGAAGCAGAGTGCAGGCGTAATGCTTTCTTTTGATACTTACAATGAAATTTTTCATTTTTATTCTGATCCTGACGATCCATCGGGGTTGGGAGGTCCCGGATATGGAATGGAAGGTGACTATGACTTCTTGATACTGGAAGCTACTCAAGAAAAAGTGGTATTGAAAGGTAAGAAGAGTGGTAATGTAGCTGTGATGACTCCGGTTAGTGGTAACTGGGAAGATTATATTACAGAAATCCAAACGGTGGAAATAGCTATGTTCAGCAATAAGTTCACGATGACGGTAGATGGTATGGAGATATTTGTACGCAGATCACAACGTACTTTGTCATTGAGCTATGAGGTGAATGATGAAACGGTATCGCAAAAGGTATCTTATATTGTGACCCCTACTGGTATGAAATTCTATGCTCCCATAACTGTGAATGGTACTGAATTTGCAGATTTGATTTATGATGTATCGACTGATGCTTTCACTTCTTCTACTTCTGGTGTTACTATGATTAAAATACCACCTACGGTAAATGAATTGTTTGTAGAAGGTGATTGGTTTATCGCTTACAGCCAGTTGGGTGAATATGCCAAACCTTATTTTGATAAGGTGAAAGAAATGGAAGATGGATTAGGCGAGGTTCTGCAATATGCTTTTATGGGTACTATGCTCTCTGAAACAGGTACATTTGGTTTTAACTTTATCAGTAGTGGCTATGGTGGTGTGCTGCATTTTAACTACCAATTGGTTGGCGATAACCAGATAGCATTACAATGTGCTCTGACCGGTGAAGGTAATGGGGTATGGTATCATAATGAAGGTATGTACAATGCTTTGGTACCGTTTGGTTACAGTAGTGCACGTTTGTTTACATTGACTACGGACGATATAAAAAATCCGAGTTATATTACTTTAACCGAAGATGCCAATCCTACAAATAGTATGACGTTGTTTGCTGCACAAATCTCATTTCCGCTAGATAAGTAAGATAATGTTTGATTGAATATCGATTGGATATAAAATCCCCCTGTACTGAAGTACAGGGGGATTTTTAGTAGGAACCTTTTATTTATGCTTTCTTTTTCACTATATTTGTCGCCATATAAATGATAATTTAGCCCAGCTAAACTCCCATTTATATGTCAATTGTTCCGGTCAGAGCCGGAGTGTGATTATATAATAAGGTATAAGGACAGAATATGGCAATGAAAGAATTTATAATTTCCGAGGCACAGGTTGAAACTGCGGTATTGGTTGGTCTTATCACGAAGACTCAAGATGAGCGTAAGACGAACGAATATCTCGACGAACTGGCATTCTTGGCTGAGACAGCCGGGGCGGAAGTAGTGAAAAAATTTACTCAGAAGTTAGATCAGGCAAACTCTGTGACATATGTCGGTAAGGGTAAGCTGGAAGAAATAAAAGAATATATCCATAACGAAGAAGAAGCTGAGCGTGAAGTAGGTATGGTGATTTTCGATGATGAACTATCGGCGAAACAGATACGTAACATTGAAGCGGAATTGAAAATCAAAATATTGGATCGTACTTCACTTATTCTTGATATTTTTGCGATGCGTGCACAGACTGCCAATGCTAAAACGCAGGTGGAGCTGGCACAATATAAGTATATGCTTCCCCGTTTGCAACGCCTGTGGACTCACTTGGAACGCCAGGGTGGTGGCTCTGGTGCTGGTGGAGGAAAAGGTTCTGTTGGTTTGCGTGGTCCGGGTGAGACACAGTTGGAAATGGACCGTCGTATCATCTTGAACCGTATGGCATTACTGAAAGAACGTTTGGCTGAAATTGACAAGCAGAAGTCTACCCAGCGTAAAAATCGTGGGCGTCTGATTCGCGTTGCTTTAGTAGGATATACCAATGTGGGAAAATCCACTTTGATGACCTTGCTTTCCAAGAGCGAAGTTTTTGCAGAAAACAAGTTGTTTGCAACGTTGGACACTACGGTGCGCAAGGTTATTATCGAGAATTTACCTTTCTTGTTGTCCGATACGGTAGGTTTTATCCGTAAGTTGCCAACTGATCTGGTAGATTCTTTTAAATCTACTTTGGATGAGGTACGTGAGGCCGACTTGTTATTGCATGTTGTTGATATTTCTCATCCTGATTTTGAAGAACAGATAGAAGTGGTAAACAAGACATTGGCCGATATCGGTGCATCCGGTAAACCCATGGTGCTTGTATTCAATAAGATAGATGCTTATACTTATATAGAGAAAGCAGTCGATGACCTTACCCCCAGAACCAAAGAAAACTTAACACTCGAAGAACTGATGAAGACGTGGATGGCAAAAATGGAGGACAATTGTCTCTTTATTTCTGCCCGCGAAAAGATTAATCTGGAGGAGCTGAAGAGTGTGGTTTATCAACGTGTCAAAGAATTGCACGTACAGAAGTATCCTTATAACGATTTTCTTTATCAGACTTACGAAGATGGTGAGGAATAATTTTCAAAACTGATAAGGATTATGAATTACAGAAACTTGACCGAAGATGAAGTGCTCCGGTTAAAGAGTCAGTCGTGTTTGGCTGACGATTGGGAGAAAGTAACCGTTGCAGAAGGTTTTACAACGGAATTTGTACATCATACCCGTTTCTCAGGGGAGGTACGTTTAGGAGTTTTTCAGTCGAGTTTTACTTTGCCGGGAGGAATTAAGAAACATTCCGGGTTGCGACATGTCACACTTCACAATGTGACGGTAGGTGACAATTGCTGTATTGAAAACATCCAGAACTATATTGCCAACTATGAGATTGGACATGACACTTTCATTGAGAATGTAGATATTATTTTGGTTGACGGTCTTTCCAAGTTCGGTAATGGAGTAGAGGTTTCTGTTTTGAACGAGACAGGGGGACGTGAGGTACTCATCAATGACAAGTTATCTGCCCACCAAGCTTATATCATGGCGCTTTATCGCCATCGTCCTGAACTCATTGCCCGGATGAAGGAAATTACGGATTTTTATTCCAACAAACATGCTTCTGATGTCGGTTCTATCGGTAATCATGTAATGATACTCAATACTGGTTCTATTAAGAATGTGCGTATTGGTGATTATTGCCGTATCTGTGGTACGTGCCGTTTGTACAACGGAAGTATTAATAGTAATGAGGTCGCTCCTGTGCATATCGGTCATGGCGTTATCTGCGATGATTTTATTATTTCCTCCGGTTCGCATGTAGATGATGGCGCGATGTTGAGTCGTTGCTTTGTGGGGCAAGCTTGTAAATTGGGACATAACTATTCCGCTTCCGATTCTTTGTTTTTCAGTAACTGCCAAGGAGAGAACGGTGAAGCATGTGCTATCTTTGCTGGCCCTTATACCGTGACGCATCACAAATCTACTCTTTTGATAGCCGGTATGTTCTCATTTATGAATGCAGGTTCGGGGTCTAACCAGAGTAATCACATGTATAAACTTGGTCCTATCCATCAGGGTACATTGGAACGTGGTGCCAAGACTACTTCCGATTCTTATATCCTATGGCCTGCTAGGGTAGGGGCCTTTTCTCTCGTTATGGGACGTCACGTCAACCATTCCGATACTTCTAATCTCCCCTTTTCTTATCTGATAGAGCAGAATAATACTACTTATCTTGTACCAGGTGTCAACTTACGTAGCGTCGGTACGATCCGTGATGCGCAGAAATGGCCGAAACGTGACAAACGTACCGATATTAACAAATTGGATTTTATCAATTATAATCTTCTCAGTCCTTACACCGTACAGAAGATGTTTAAGGGGCGGGAGACTTTGATAAATCTCCGTCATGCTTCCGGTGAACTTTCTGACATCTACTCTTTTCACAGTGCGAAAATCCGTAACTCGGCTTTGGTAAAAGGTATTGGTTTCTATGAAATTGCTATTCATAAATTCCTGGGTAATTCCATTATCAAGCGTTTGGAAGGTATCAATTTCTTGAGCGATGATGAAATTCGTGCCCGGTTGAAACCCGACACATCTATTGGTAGTGGTGAATGGGTCGATATATCCGGTTTGATTGCTCCCAAAAGTGAGATAGATGCTTTAATAGAGGGTATTGAAACAGGTGTGGTAAATCGTTTAAAGTATATTAATGCCGAGTTTGAACGGATGCACCGGAACTATTATACTTATGAATGGACATGGGCTTACGAGAAACTGGAAGAATATTACGGTATCAATCCTGAAAATATAACTTCTGAAGACATTATTCATATTGTAGAAAAATGGAAAGAATCTGTTGTTGGCCTTGATCGTATGGTTTACGAGGATGCTAAGAAAGAATTTTCCTTGGCTTCTATGACTGGTTTCGGAGCCGATGGTTCTCGAGTAGAGAAAGAACTGGATTTTGAACAAGTGCGTGGCGATTTTGAAAGTAATCCGTTCGTCACGGCTGTTTTGAAACATATTGAGGTAAAGACAGAGCTTGGAGATGAGTTGATAGGACGAATGAAGAAGGTAAGTTTTCAGACTAATTAAAGAAATATTTCAATAATAGTTGTTACCTTTGCTACACGAATCACTTTTAAACATTAAATGAACAAGTAATTATGGCAACAACACCTCCGTTCAAGTATCAACCCATGTTTGAAAAGGGGAAAGATACGACTGAGTATTATCTGCTTACGAAAGACTATGTGTCAGTAGGCGAGTTTGAAGGAAATCCTATTTTGAAGATTGAGAAAGAAGGTTTGACTGCAATGGCTAATGCGGCTTTTCGTGACGTTTCGTTTATGTTGCGTCGTTCTCACAACGAGCAGGTTGCTAAAATTTTGAGTGACCCCGAAGCAAGCGATAACGATAAGTATGTGGCGTTGACTTTCTTGCGTAATGCAGAAGTGGCCTCCAAAGGCGTACTTCCTTTCTGCCAAGATACCGGTACTGCGATTATCCACGGCGAAAAAGGACAGCAAGTATGGACAGGTTATTGTGACGAAGAGGCTCTTTCGCTGGGTGTTTACAAAACATATACAGAAGAAAATCTGCGTTATTCGCAGAATGCTCCTTTGACTATGTATGATGAAGTTAATACGAAGTGTAACCTTCCGGCGCAGATTGATATTGAAGCTACCGAAGGTATGGAGTATGAATTCCTTTGTGTAACCAAAGGCGGGGGGTCAGCCAATAAGACTTATCTTTATCAGGAAACAAAAGCTATCCTGAATCCAGGCACACTTGTTCCTTTCCTCGTAGAAAAGATGAAAACGTTGGGTACGGCTGCGTGTCCTCCTTATCACATCGCTTTTGTCATCGGAGGTACTTCTGCCGAAAAGAATTTGCTGACTGTGAAATTGGCATCTACGCATTTCTATGACAATCTGCCTACTACCGGTAATGAATTCGGACGTGCTTTCCGTGACATTGAACTGGAAAAGAAGGTATTGGAGGAGGCTCACAAGATTGGTCTTGGTGCACAATTCGGTGGTAAGTACTTAGCTCACGATATACGTATTATCCGTTTGCCGCGTCATGGTGCTTCTTGTCCGGTAGGTTTGGGCGTTTCTTGTTCTGCCGACCGTAACATTAAATGTAAAATCAATAAAGAAGGTATTTGGATTGAGAAACTGGATAGTAATCCGGGTGAACTAATTCCGGAGGAACTTCGTAAGGCAGGTGAGGGTGATGTTGTTAAGATTAACCTGAACCAACCGATGAAAGATATTCTGAAAGAATTGACTAAATATCCGGTTTCTACCCGTTTGTCATTGAATGGTACCATTATTGTAGGTCGTGATATTGCTCATGCTAAGCTGAAAGAGCGTTTGGACCGTGGTGAAGATTTGCCGCAATATATCAAAGATCATCCTATCTATTATGCTGGTCCTGCCAAAACTCCGCAAGGTATGGCTTGTGGTTCTATGGGACCGACCACTGCCGGACGTATGGATCCTTATGTGGATCTCTTCCAGAGCCACGGTGGAAGTATGATTATGCTTGCTAAAGGTAACCGTAGCCAGCAAGTTACGGATGCATGTAAGAAATATGGTGGTTTCTATCTTGGTTCTATCGGTGGACCTGCCGCTATTTTAGCACAGAACAATATTAAGAGTATTGAATGTGTGGAATATCCGGAATTGGGTATGGAAGCTATCTGGAAGATTGAGGTGGAAGATTTTCCTGCATTTATTCTGGTAGATGATAAGGGTAATGACTTCTTCAAGCAATTGAAGCCTTGGAATTGCACTAAATAAATGTATATTTATGCTGTTTTAACAGCTGATGCTAAAAAGCCGTTTCGGAATATTTCGTAAACGGCTTTTTTCTATCTTTGCATTACTAATTATTAATTAATCTGATAGTATGGAACAAACTCTTTCACGACAAAATCAAAGACAACACATTGTATGGCTAGATGTAGTCCGGTTGGTGGCTATGTTTACCGTGGTCTGTTGTCACAGTGCAGATCCTTTTAATTTCTATCCGGGGACTTCACCTGACATTGCCAACATTAAGTTTTGGGGAGCAATTTATGGTGCAATACTTCGTCCATGCGTACCTCTATTTGTTATGATTACTGGTGCGTTGTTGCTTCCGGTACATGGTGAAACATCGGTGTTTTACAGAAAACGTATTCCCCGCGTATTCTTTCCTTTCCTTATCTGGTCTGTAATCTATAATCTTTTTCCGTGGATAACGGGGATGCTGGGCATAGACCCCCGGGTTATTCTTGATTTTTTCCCTTATTCGGGAGAAGAGGTTATGCGTCAGTCGTTTGCTGTAAGTTTGGAGTATATTGCCCAAATACCTTTTAATTTTTCCATTCTTGCTGTTCATATGTGGTACATCTATTTGTTGATAGGGCTTTATCTTTATTTGCCCATATTTTCAGCATGGGTGGAGAAAGCGTCGGAACGCGCTAAATTATGGTTTCTTGTTGCATGGGGACTTTATTATTACCTTATTATAATGAATTCATTGCTCAATACTTGTGGGGAAGTTGTTCGTGGAATGCTTTTGGAATGTTCTATTATTTTGCGGGTTTCAATGGTTACCTGTTTTTGGGACATTATCTTCGGAACCACGATTGGAGTGGTAGTAAATTGATGTTATTAGGTATTCCGATGTTTTTAATTGGATATGCTGTTACGTTCTTCGGCTTCCGCCATATTACATCGTTACCGGAATATACAGATGAGATGCTGGAGCTATTTTTCACATATTGCTCTCTGAATGTAGTAATGATGACAATTCCTATATTTATGTTTTGCAAACGGGTGAATATAAAATCAGAAAAGGTTAAGAAAGCCTTGGCTAATTTGACCCTTTGTGGTTTTGGGGTTTATATGATACATTATTTCTTTACTGGTCCCAGTGTAGTACTGATGCGAGTCATTCATGTACCGATCTGTTTACAAATCCCTTGTGCAGCGGTAGTGGCATTCTGTGTATCATGGTTTTTGGTGTCAATGGCCTATCGTTGTTTCGGTAAGAGTACAAAGTGGGTAATGGGATAGTTTATAACTTTTTTTTCCATTGCTCGTACTTTTTTAATACCTTCAGCCCTTCACTGTTGTACCAGCTGTATCCGTTACGGCGTTCATAACCGATTTCGGAGATGTCATATTTCTTGATGCCATCGCGATCACAGAAGAAGGGCCGATTATCTTCTAAGGTGTAGAATCGTGCCCAAAGCGTGGGGCAATTGAAATCGTCCTGTGGGCAAGGAACCATGCGAAAGTCCTTTTTTCCTTCACTATTGATGAAGGTTTCGCGCATAATACCTGTAATCTTGTTTTGCTTGAACCATTCTACTGCTGACTCCACTGCAGTGATAATCTCAGAGGAGGGATTGGGAATGGACATCAGTAATAAAACAATATTATCAGACTCGGCACCGCTTAGAGAAGGTAATTCATAGGCTCGGGCTTTGGCGGGAGCTAGAGTGTGTTCGTCATGTTGTGCACACCATACGGTGAGCTTTCCATGTTGTTTTACTTGGGTTTTGAGGATACACTCCACGCCTTTGTCAAATGCGGTACGTGCCTTTTCGCAAATACTGTCGGGAACATAGGTATAGGGGGGCTTTCTTTCGTAGACTTCGCGTAGCAAATTCATCACATTCACCATGGCATTGTCATTGTAGGTGATGTGTGTATAGTAACCTGTAGGGCGGGGCCAGAATTGTGGCCAGCCACCATTGGAATACTGTGATTTCAATATATAGTGGATGCCTTCCAAAGTAGCATCTTTATATTTTTCGATATTGGTGGCGAGATAGACACGGGCGAGGTAGCGAATTTCGGTACTGGTGGCATTATTGTCGATAGTGCTCTCATTGATATTACCTTTGGCGGCAAGTACTTTTTTACGTTCCTTTTTGGAAAGTTCGGCTGGCATGAAGATATTCTTAGGCCAGCCACCGGTCGTTTGTTGATATAACAATACATTATCAGCTATACGTATGGCTTCGGGAGTCTTGAAAAAAGAATCTTCCAATTTGGGAGCCATTTTTACCCAGTTTTTATAGGATTGCTTTTCTTGGTAGGTTCTTGTTTCTTGTGCTTGGATACCTATCAGGCAAGCGAGTAATACATATAGTAAAAAAGTTCGTTTCATGGTATTATTCTCTTTAGTATTCTAAATAACTTGTAACCTTTCCGCTGATTTGTAACAGTGATATCTCGCATAACTTGGTGTCGTATTCTGCCGAAAGGATACGTTCTTCCGCATCCAACAAACTTTTTTGTGCCTCGCGCATTTCGATACCTGAGAGATTACCGAGCATATAACGTTCCATGGCAATCTCATGGTTTTCTTTAGCGGCAACAAGATTTTGACGTTCTAAATTTAGCATTTGGAGATTATTTTGATAAGCTTGCCATAAGTTACTGAGATCGGCACGTAAGGCTTGTTCTAATTGTTCCCGTTCTAGCCGTGCGTTTTGGATGGCAATGCGGGCATTACGGCGTTCGCGTTTACGATTACCGTCAAATAGATTGAAACCGACGGTCAGGCCAAAATTTAGTCCGAGATTACTGCGATGGCTGTTTACAGAAATATCATATTTGTTGAGCGTGTAACCATAACCTCCGTTCATTTTTACGTACGGATAATCTCGTGAACTTACTTTTTTATAATCTAAACGTGCCAAATTATTGTTCTGTTCGGCTTTCAGCAGTGAAGAGTTAGTTTGCAAAGTAGCATCCCAAAGTTCTGCAAAATTGAGCTGGGCATGTACATTGATGAGACTATCCTGAATATTGATGGGCTGGTCTACATCTTCGTTCGCCATCAGTTCATTCAGCTGAATACGTGAAGTATGCAGTAATTCTTGTTGCTTCATATATTTGGCGCTGTCGGCATTGAAGTCTACTTTGGCCTGCTGATAGTCCAGACGGGAGAAATTACCGATATGATAACGTTCCTCTACGATGCGTAAACGTTCTTTGGAGAGAGAGACTGCATAACGGAAGTTCTTTAAACGGATTTTTTGCTGAACATAGTTATAGTATTCGGCTGTAAGGTTGGCTATCAGGTCTTCAATTGCAATGCGGGTATTGGTTTCTCCCTGCCGTTCCAATTCTTTCAATTTCTGATAGTTGGTAGTAATATTGAAACCGTCGAAAATTGTCCAATTCAGATTGATACCTGCATTGAATGTTTGGTCAAAGACACCATTTTCAGAGGTTGTTTCTCCAGTAGCTCTCACTTTTGTGTCAGTATTGTCTAATGTCCCTTTATATCCGGCAGAGAGGTCTAGAGTAGGTAGATATCCGGCATTTCCAAGAGTGGCATTATTTTTACTCACCTGTTCTTCATTACGGGTGATACGTAAAGAGTAATTATTTTGAAGTCCCAGTTCAAGGCATGACTTCAAAGTATAGGTAGGTACGGGCTGTGCCTGAAGTGTAAAGGTTATACAGAGGAGGACGATGACTGATAAAATCGTACGTTTCATACTTTCTTTAGTTTACTTCGGTTAGTAGATATATAACTGTAAATGGCGGGAACGATATACATTGTCAACAAAGTAGATACTACCATACCACCTACAACGGCAGTACCCATAGCAATACGTTGGTTACAACCTTCGCCTGTGGCAAATGCTAACGGTATCAAACCTAATACGGTGGAAGCGCTCGTCATCAGAATGGGACGCAGACGTTGCAAGGCTGCATCTTTGATCGCTTGCATCTTATCTTCACCCACTTCTTGCTTTTGATTGGCAAACTCCACGATAAGGATACCATTCTTTGCTACCAGACCAATCAACATAATAATACCGATTTGGCTGAATATATTCATTGTGATATCTCCAAAAAACATAAAGACCAAAGCACCTGCAATGGCGAGAGGTACTGTCAACATGATAATCAGCGGATCTTTGAAACTCTCAAATTGTGCGGCAAGAATAAGGTAAATCAATAAGATGGCAAGTACGAAAGCAAACATCAGACTGGAGGAGCTTTCTCGATACTCTTTAGAGTCACCGGTGAGGGCAGTACGGAAACTTTCGTCCAATGTTTCTTTTGCTATTTTGTCCATTTCGTCCAAGCCCTGGCCGATAGTCTTACCGTCAGCAAGTCCGGCAGATATGGTGGCAGAGACAAAACGATTGTATCGATACAGTTTCGGAGGAGCAATACCGTTTGTCAATTCGATAAGATTGTCAAGTTGTACCATATCGCCTTTGTCACTACGAATATAAATACCTTTCAGATCAGAAGGCTTATTACGTTGCTGACGGTTGATTTCTCCTAATATTTCGTATTGTTTTCCATTCATGTAGAAATATCCCATACGCTGGCCACTTAATCCATACTGTAAAGTCTGCGCTATATTTTTAGTACTGACCCCCATAATACTTGCTTTATCACGATTGATGTTGATACGTGCTTCCGGTTTACTGAACTTCAAATCGACATCCGCCATTTGGAAAACAGGATTTTCGTAAACCTTTGACATGAATTTGGGCAATACTTCTTGCAACTTTTCGATATTGGTAGCCTGTAATACATATTGCACTGGCATTCCACCACGCCGTCCACCGAAAGAAGAGGACTGCTGTACAAATGAACGTGCGTCGGTTTTCTTTCGTACTGCTTTTGATAGCTTCTCGGCAACTTCCATCTGTGTATAGTCACGATCTTGCATATCTTCCAAAGTAATACGCACATTTCCACTGCCATTGGATACGCGGGCAGTTACAGCTTTGGCATCCGGAATGATAGAGTCAACCAGTTGGTTGATATCTTCTGTATAGTCACGAATAAATTCATATGTCACACCTTCTGCCCCACGTGTGTTGATACTGATTTGCGAACGGTCCTCCAACGGTGCCATTTCAGCAGGGATGTAATTCCAAAGGAAACCAATAATCAAAATCGTTATCAAGATGAAAGGCATTGCGATCCAGCGTTTATTCAAAAATGCTGCCAGTGACCGACTATATAGACGGTTCATTCCTTCAAAGAATGGTTCGGTTTTACGGTAAAACCAGCTTTGCTTATCTCTCTTTATTAACAGTTTGGTAGCCAACATCGGAGTGAAAGTCAATGCGGCGAATGAAGAAATAATTACTGAACCGGAAACAACGATACTGAATTCACGGAACAGACGTCCTGTCATACCATCCATAAATACAATGGGGAAGAACACCGCTACCAACGTGATAGTCGTTGAAATAACTGCAAAGAAGATTTCTTTGGCTCCTTCGATACCTGCCTCTTTGGGGGGCATTCCTTTCTCAATACGGACATAGATATTTTCCGTCATTACAATGGCATCATCCACCACCAATCCTACGGCAAGTACCACGGCAAGCATGGAAAGCACATTGATGGAAAAGCCTGCCAGATACATTACAAAAAAAGCTCCGATTAACGAAACGGGGATTACGATACAAGGTACTAGTGTAACACGCCAGTCACGTAAGAAAAGGAAGATGATAATGATAACGAGTACAAATGCTTCATATACAGTTTGTTTTACTTCATTGATGGAAGCACGGATAAACTTGGTATTATCAAAACCGTATGTATAGTGCACATCTTCAGGCAAGTCTTTCTGCATTTTCTCCATACGGGCGTACACGGCATCGGCAATTTTGATATGATTGGCACCCGGCTGTGGAATAACAACGATACCTACCATCGGTACACCATTCATTTTCATGTAGCTTTTTATATCTGCAGGTCCTAGTTCGGCACGGCCGATATCACTGAAGCGGACAATACGGTTATTCTCTTCTTTTAGAATAAGATTGTTAAACTCTTCTGCCGTATGCATCAGCCCGAGTGTACGGATGGTAAGCTCAATGGTATTTCCTTCGATACTTCCGGACGGAAGTTCCACGTTTTCCTTGTCTACCGCATTCTTAACATCGATAGGAGTGATGCCATAACCGGACATCTTGATAGGATCGAGCCAAAGGCGCATGGAATAACGCTTCTCTCCCCAAATACTTACACTACTGACATCGGAGATTGTTTGCAGCTGTTCTTTTACGGTAAGGTCTGCTATCTCGCTCAATTCCAGCAGAGAACGTTTATCACTCTGTAGAGCTACCATCAGGATAGGCATGGCGTCTGCGTCAGCTTTGGATACGGTAGGAGGGTCACAGTCACGCGGCAAATAACGTTGTGCACGCGAAACCTTGTCGCGAACGTCATTAGCTGCCGTTTCCAGGTCAACGGAAAGTTCAAACTCCACCGTGATACGTGAGGAACCTTGTTGACTGACACTAGAGAGTGAACGGATACCTGGAATGCCATTAATGTTTTGTTCCAATGGCTCTGTAATCTGGTTCTCGATAACGTCTGCATTGGCACCTGGATAAGAACAGGATACCGAAATGATAGGATTATCTACGGAGGGGTACTCTCGGACACCGAGGTAATTGTACCCGATGAAACCAAAGAGCAGGATGATTAGCGTCAATACAGTGGATAGTACAGGGCGCCGTATGCTAAGTTCGGATATATTCATGTTTTTTGATAATGGATAATTGATAATAGATCGTTCTTAGTTAACGGCGTCTAGTGTCACCGGCAATCCCGTACGGAGTTGGAGAGTTCCTGAAACGATAATGGTATCTCCGACCTGCAAGCCTTGTAATACTTGTACTTCGGCTTCGGTACGGATACCGGTTGTTATCTCTACTGGTTGAGCCTTACCCGATTTATAAAGGAATACTTTGTCTTTGCCCATTTCCGGTACAATGGCCTCGGAAGGTACGGCAAGCGCATCTTTTATCTCATCCTTGTTCAATCTGATACTGGCATAACGCCCCGGCAGGACACTACCATTGGTATTGGGATAGAGAGCACGAATGGTCAATGTATGTGTGGTCGGGTCTATTTTAGACTCGCGGGCATAGACTGTAGCGTAAAAAGCATTTAACTTTCCTTCAAGTGTAAAGTTTAGTCCGGCGCCAGTCTTTACGTCGTTGGCATATCGTTCGGGTACGGCGAATTCTACCTTTAGAGGAGATATCTTAGTAAGTTTTGCCACAATAGTAGAAGGAGAAGCGTAGGTTCCCACACTGACCTGGCGTAAACCAATCACCCCGTCGAATGGGGCGCGAAGTTCTGTTTGTAGAATATTAGCTTTTACTAATTCAATATCTGCGTTCAAGGTAGCGAGGTCTGTCTTTACTTGTTCATAAGCTTCTTTACTGACAGCATCTCTTTCTAGCAGTGCATTTTGACGGAATACACGATCTTCAGCTAATTTCAATTGAGAAACCAATCGTTGTAATTGCGCCTGTAAAGGACGGTCGTTCACTTTTGCTAACAATTGTCCTTTCTTGACAAAAGTCCCTTCTTCAAAATTGATTTCGACAATCTTACCGGATGTTTCGAAAGATAAGTCTACCTCTTCATCAGGTAATAAACTACCACTGATTAGAATTTCGTCTTTCAATAGCTGTGGTTTTACTATTTTAGCGTTGACATTCAGTACCTGTTTCCCTTTCGGTCTACTTGTCATCACTTTGTCGGCAGCTGTTAATTCCTCATTTTCTTTGGGAAGTTGAGAATAAATTCCCCCTCCTATTAAACTGGCACCTACAATAATGATGATGCCCCATTTTACTTTTTTATTCATATAGTATTAGTATATATTTATACCTTTGATTTTGGACTGAAAAGGTACGAAAAGGTTTAAAAAAGGAAGAGTTAAAAAAAGTGATAGAAAAATGAAAAATTCCATCACCTTTGCCACTTTGTCATTTTATCATCTTCAATACGCTGCCCTGTATTTTCCTTCCTCCTTATCTTCCAGCATGTTCAGATAGGAAGTATAACGTGATTCGCTGATATAATGATTTTCTACAGCTTCACGTACGGCACATCCCGGTTCGTGGCGGTGTGTACAATTATTATAGCGGCAATCGGCAGAAATTTTGAATATTTCGGGGAAGTAGTGTCCTATTTCTTCTTCCTCCATATCAAATGTGCCGAAACCTTTAATACCCGGAGTGTCAATGATATATCCGTCACCTGTTACAGGGAACATTTCAGAAAAGGTGGTGGTATGCATACCTTTATTATGATATGTAGAGATTTCACCAGTCTTGATGTCAAGTTCCGGTAAGATGGCATTAATAAGAGTTGATTTACCCACTCCAGAGTGTCCAGAGAAAAGGGTTATTTTTTCTTGAAGTTCTTCTTTAATACTATCAATCCCTTCGCCTGTCTTGGCGGAAATCTTGAAGCAGGGATAACCGATGTAAGTATAAAGATTGGTAAGTCCGTCTAAATAACGTAATTCATCTTCATCGTAAACATCCACCTTATTAAATATAATTTTAACGGGGATGCGATAAGCTTCGGCTGAAGCTAAAAAACGGTCGATGAAGATAGTGGATGTTTCTGGATAATTCACTGTTACCACTAACATGCATTGGTCAAGATTGGCGGCAAGTATGTGGGATTGTTTGGATAAATTGGAGGAACGGCGGATAATATAATTCTTCCGGTCTTCTATTTCGCAGATAAAGGCTGTGCCTTCTTGGTTTAGTATGATTTGTACATAATCACCTACAGCTACCGGATTAGTACTTCGGATACCTTTTAAACGAAAGTTTCCTTTGATCTTACACTCGACGTATGCTCCTTCGTCGGTCTTTACCAAATACCAACTTCCTGTGTTTTTAATAACAAGTCCTCTCAATTTAATTCATAATTGATAATTGACAATTGGCAATGAATAATTTGACACAAATATATCCTATTTTTAGGAGGAAACGAGTTATCAGTTATTCATTGTCAATTGTCAATAAATAGATTATACTGTCATAATTTCCTTATCTTTTGCAGCTAACATATCATCAATCTGCTTGATATATTTATCATGGATTTTCTGCAACTTTTCTTCACCGCCTTTTTGAGCATCTTCTGCAAGACCTTCTTTTACAGCTTTCTTCAAAGCATCGATTGCATCACGACGAGCGTTGCGAACGCTTACTTTGGCCGTTTCACCTTCAGCTTTACACTGTTTGGCAAGCTGTCTACGGCGTTCCTCGGTCAATGGTGGTATACCGATACGAATGATTTCACCGTTGTTTTCAGGCATGATACCCAAAGAAGAGTCGATAATAGCTTTTTCAATAACACGGAACATGCTTTTATCCCATGGTTTGATAGCGATACTGCGTGCATCGGGAGTATTAACAGCCGCTACGTTATTGATAGGTACCATACTACCGTAAGAATCCACACGGATACCATCCAACAAACGGACGTCGGCTTTTCCTGCACGAATATGAGCTAATGCCTCTTCCAGATACATCACTGCCATATCCATACTCTCTTGCGCTTCGTCTAAGATGTCTTTTACGTCTTTCATATTTCTATAATTTGAAGTTGCTTGATTTGAAACTTTGCAAATATAATTATTTCACTACAGAGGACACAGAGGACATAGAGTTTTTTTTTCTTTAAAACGTTATTACCAATATTTTGTTATCACTTTATGTACTCTACGCTGAATTGTCAATTGTGTACCAGTGTACCGATTTCTTCGCCTTGCATTACCTTTTTCAGATTGCCTACCGTATCCATATCAAACACGATGATAGGCAGATTGTTTTCCTTGCACATGCAGGTGGCTGTGAGGTCCATCACTTTCAATCCGCGCTTCAGCACCTCATCATAAGTGATGTCGTGGAACTTGGTGGCAGTCGGGTCTTTTTCGGGGTCGGCGGTGTAGATGCCGTCAACGCGGGTACCTTTCAGCATAACGTTGGCTTCAATCTCGATGCCTCGCAGACTGGAACCGGTGTCGGTGGTAAAGAATGGATTTCCTGTTCCGGCGGACATGATGACTACTTCGCCTGCTTCCATACACTCAATGGCTTTCCATTTATTGTAGAACTCGCCAATAGGTTCCATGCGGACAGCCGTCAGCACACGTGCTTTTACACCGGCAGCTACCAATGCCGAACTTAGTGCCAGACTGTTGATTACCGTAGCCAGCATACCCATCTGGTCGCCTTTCACACGGTCGAACCCTTTATTGGCACCGCTCAGCCCACGGAAAATGTTTCCGCCACCGATGACGATACCTATTTGTACGCCCAATTCATGGATTTCCTTAATCTGTGCAGCATATTCGGCAAGACGCTTCTCGTCAATGCCATATTGCTTTTCTCCCATCAGACTTTCGCCGCTGAGTTTCAATAAAATTCGTTTGTATGTTGCCATAATTTTAAAGTTTGTTGTCTTTAGCGACAAAGATAATGGAATTTGGGGGCAATACAATCAAGTTGACTTGAATTTGTATTATCTATTCTTTGAGTGTATAGTCTCCCGCCTTGTCTGCTACCACAGCCTGTAGCTTGCTCAAAGGCTTTTCTTCTTTTGAAAACTCAACGATGGCTGCGGGCGGGGTAAGGGTTACTGTGGCATGTACACCTTCAATAGTGTTCAACGCATTTTCTACACGCATGCGGCAGTGGTTGCATGACATGCCTTCTACTTTAAATTCTTTCTTCATGATTTCTTTTTTTAATGGTTCTACTTTATTGATATTGGCGGAAACTTGATGTTCTTCAATGGGAGTTTCCGTTACTTGTATCTTTTTTCTTTTCAGCCTCAAGCTGTTGGTTACTACACTGACACTGCTGAATGCCATGGCAGCACCTGCTATCATCGGGTTCAGCAAGAAACCGCTGATGGGGTAGAGTACACCGGCGGCGATGGGCACGCCGATTACGTTGTAGATAAATGCCCAGAACAGGTTTTGATGAATGGTTCGCACGGTCAACTTGGAAAGTTTGAGCGCTTCCGGTATCTTGGTCAGGTCGGAAGAAATGATAGTCATCTTGGCTACATCCATGGCGATATCACTACCACCACCCATGGCAATGCTTAAATCGGCTTGTGCCAAGGCGGCACTATCGTTGATGCCGTCGCCAACCATGGCTACTATTTTGCCTTCCTGCTGCAACCGGCTGATAAAAGCTGCTTTATCTTGCGGCAATACGCCTGCTTGGTAGTGGGCAATTCCTGCTTTGCCGGCTATCTCCCTGGCAGTGGCTTCATTGTCTCCCGTCAGCATATAAACTTGAATGCCGGAAGCCTGCAATTCACTAACGGCTTGCACGGAAGTTTTCTTGATTTGGTCTGTAATACCTGCTATCGCTAACGCTCTTTCCTCATCGGCAAACCAGATGACGGTTTGGGCATCTGCCGTCAGACGGGCGGCTTCATCGCTGAGCGATTGTTCTACTGCAATCTGGTTTTCGTCCAACAGTTTGCGATTGCCGGCATAATAGGTCTTTCCGTTTTGTTCACCTTTGACTCCTTTGCCGGTGATGCTCTCAAAGTTGTCTATATTTACACTTTGGGCATTCCGGAAATAGCGTATAACTGCTTCGGCAAGCGGATGTTCCGATAGCTTCTCCAAGCTGTAAAAGACATTTTGGGCATCTTCTGCCTGCGTAGTCCAGATTAAATCGCTGACTACCGGTTTGCCTTCCGTCACTGTTCCGGTTTTGTCCAGCACCACCGTATCAATCTTCTTGGCAATCTCCAGGCTTTCGGCATCTTTTATCAGGATACCCCTTTCAGCACCTTTGCCAATGCCTACCATGATGGCGGTAGGAGTGGCGAGTCCCAGGGCACACGGGCAAGCGATGATAAGTACCGTGACCAATGCCAGCAGTCCGTGCGTAAATCCATTCTGCCCGTCCAGCAACATCCATGCGATAAAAGACAGTACGGCGATGCCGATAATGACAGGCACGAAAATCCCTGCAATCTTATCAACCAACTGCTGCACGGGCGCTTTGCTGCCTTGTGCATCCTGCACCATGTGGATGATTTTAGCCAATAGGGTATCTGTCCCGACCTTCTCGGCACTGAACCGGAAACTTCCTTTCTGGTTAATGGTTCCGGCAAATACTTTAGCATCCTTTTGTTTGGCTACCGCTACCGGTTCGCCGCTCAACATGCTCTCGTCTACATACGAAGTTCCTTCCGTCACAATGCCATCGACCGCAATCCGCTCTCCCGGTTTCACCAGAACGATGTCTCCGGGACGGATTTGTTCAATCGGGATTTCTACTTCTTCTCCTGAGGGAGTAATCATTGTCACCGCCTTGGGTTGCAAGCCCATTAGCTTCTTGATGGCAGTGGAGGTATTTCCTTTCGCTTTTTCCTCTAATAAACGTCCTAAGAGGATGAAGGCGATAATGACACTTGCCGCTTCAAAATAGACATGCGGATGAATGCCTCTTGCCATCCAGAAGTCGGGGAAAAGCATATTGAACAGGCTGAACACATAGGCAATTCCGGTACTGTTGGCTACCAGCGTATCCATATTGGCGCTGCCATGCTTCAGCTGCTTCCAGGCACTGACGAAGAAACTTCTTCCCAGCCAGAAGACGACAGGGGTGGAGAGTATCCACATAATGAGGTTGGCATACGGCATATTCATAAAGAACATGCCGATAATCACAATCGGTACGGACAGGATGATAGCCCAGGTAGTGCGGAACTTCAACGCCCGGTATTTCTTGTTGTGCACTTGCTCCACTTCATCGAGTGTGTTCTCGTCTTGCTTAATCAGCAAGTCATATCCTGCCGCCTGTACTGCTTGTTGCAAAGTCTCGGGCGTGCATTGCGAACGGTCATATTCCACCGTTGCCACTCCCGACGCATAGTTGACGGCAGCTTTACTGACCCCCGGTTGATGATTGAGGGTTTTATCTATCCGCGCGGCGCAAGAGGCGCAACTCATTCCTAATACGGGAAATGCTTCTTGAACAGTATTCTTGTTTGCCATAATGATAGGTTGTTTTTCTTTGTTATTTCTGGAACAAAGATACGGCAAAGAAGTTGTGAGAGGTTATGGAATTATGGATTTGATTTATAGAATTACGGCAGGTGTTGCTACGGGCAGATTTATACTTCGTCGAGCGGTTTGCGCTTATGCTCTTTTATCTTTTTGAAGTAACTGGGAGTCAGTCCCGTTACACTTTTGAACTGGGCGCTGAGATAGGCGGCACTGGAGTAGTTCAGCTTGTCGGCAATCTCGTTCAGGGAGAGTTCTCCGTATACCAGAAGTTCTTTGGCGCGCTCTATCTTCTGTGCAATGAGGTATTTCTCGATAGTAGTATTGGTAACTTCCGAAAAGAGTTTGCTCAATGAACTGTAATCCCGGTTGAGCTTGGATGCCAGATGGTCGGACAGATTGACCTTCAAGTCACTGTCTTTGTAGTGCACCAGCTCGATAATCGCATCTTTTATCTGCTCTATCACCTGCGACTTCTTGTCATCCATCAGCTCAAAGCCGAAAGGTTCCAATGCTTCCTTTACGGAATGATAGACTTCATCCGTTACCTGCGTCTGCAATATGGCAACGCCCAACTCTACCGATAGAGGTTGTAACCCTAATCTTTTAAGTTGGTCTTCTACCACCATGATGCAACGGTTGCACACCATATTTTTGATATGGAGGATATTCTCCTGATGGATATTTGTCTTTGTCATAGTCTTTTTGTTAGTTGGATGTAAAGATAGCGAATATTTTTTTGCTGAGTAGGGTCTGTGCCACTCCTCTCATGAAAAGATAAGTGAGGAAAGCCAGCCACAGGGCATGGTTTCCCAGGACAGGACGCAGCCCGTAGTACAAAGTAAAGAAGCAGATAGCTGCTATTACCATAGATAGAAGCATGCCTCGTGTTGCCGTGGCACCGATAAAGATGCCGTCCCATATAAAGGCGGCAATTCCGGCTACCGGTATGGCGAGTGCCCAATAGAAATAGGTGTCGGCGGCGGCTATCACTTCTTTGTCATCAGTCAGTAGTCCGAGGAAAGCATCTCCTCCCAGAGCATAGACTAATGTAAAAAGTACTACCATTACTCCGCCCCAGGCGAATAAACGGCGGGTTGTATCTGTAAATGCTTCCCGGTTTCGGGCTCCGATATACCGTCCGCTCAATGCCTCTCCCGCATAGGCAAAGCCATCCATCACATAAGAGAACAGTGTAAAGAGTTGCATCAGCAGCGTATTCACCGCCAAGATAATCACTCCTTGCGAAGCTCCTGCCGAAGTAAAGAACAACGTAACCGCCACAAGGCAAAGCGTCCGCAAGAAGATATCCCGGTTTACCCGGAAGAAACGGCTCATGGCTTCTTTTTGCAATATCCCTTTCCAGATAATGTACTTTTTCAGTTTGCCGTATTGATACATCCATAGAGCCACGCCCATGAAGAATCCGGCATATTGGGCAATCAGCGTTCCAAGGGCAACACCCTCCACTTTCATGTTGCACAGATATACCAGGCTGAGGCTGGCAACAATGTTAACTATATTCTGGGTAATGGCAATGTACATGGGGATGCGTGAATTTTGCATGCCGATGTACCAACCGGAGAGTCCATAAAGCCCCAACATGGCGGGAGCGCCCCAAATGCAGATATGGAAATAGAGCGTTGACAGTTCTCTGACCTCCTCCGTCGGATGGATGATTAGGAAAGCTGCTTGCCGGATGGGTATTTGCAACAAAATAAGCAGGATGGCTACTGCCAGACCTATTCCGACTGAGCGCAGGAGCAGGCGAACAATTTCGGGTATATCTCGTTTTCCGTAGGCTTGTGATGTCATACCACTGGTACCCATACGTAGAAAACCGAAAATCCAGTAGATGATATTGAACAGCATTCCGCCCACGGCAATGGCACCTATATAAGCAGGTGCACCCAGGTGTCCGACAATAGCGACGTCAATCAATCCCAGTAATGGGACGGTGATGTTCGATACAATCGAAGGCAATGCTATTTGCAGGATTTGTTTATTTCTGGAATTCATATTGTTTTTATAGTCAGCAAAGGTACATATAAAAGAAAAAACAGTGAGAAAGATTAACTATATTTCTACTTTCAGCTGTTGACTGTTGTGAGTAAAGTTTGTACATTTGTAGATGTATCTTTATGAGACTGTATTGGGCTGTAAACTATTTATATATTTTAATAATGAAAACCTTAGCTTTATTTGTTACTTTATTATTGACATGTCCTCTGTCACTTTGGGCACAGTCGGCAGAAATTTTGTTGCAGAAGGTGTCCGATGCACTTTCGGTTGATAAAAGTGATTATGCGGTAAGTCTGTTTCGGCAGGCTGTGAATATCAATGTAGACCTGGTAGAAATGTACTATTGGACGCATGTTGACAAACGTTCTGGGATAGCCCCACGATTAGCAAAGGAAATGGCCATATATTATAAAGAAAAACGTGACTATGATAAAGCTTATCTTTTCTATAAAGAGCTTCTTCAATATTTTCCTGAAGATGTGTCCGTACTTGTACCGTGTGCCGAAATGCAGATGATGCGTGGTAAAGAGAAAGATGCTGTAAACCTTTGCGAAAAGGTATTGATGCTTGATGCGAATAATCTTCAGGCCAATATATTCCTTGGTAATTACTATTATCTTCAGGCAGAACAGGCCAAAAAGAAAATAGAAGAAGATTATAAGAAAATATCTTCTCCTACGCGGATGCAATATGCTCGATATCGTAACGGACTTTCAGATATCTTTTCTACGAGATATGTCAGAGCAAAATCCTATTTGCAGAAGGTACTTCAGCTCTTTCCGTCCACTGAGGCGGGAAAAACGCTGGAGAAGATAAAGAAAGTAGAAATAGAGATGAACAACTATTAAAGAATATTTTTTAAGTAGGGAAATTCCCTACGTATTTTACTTCCTTGAACAGGTATTCCCGGATGTATCCTGCTTCATCTTTTAGAATAAGTCTTCCGTCCGGTTTCACGCGTTCCAGAAAAGCACGGAACTGGCCGTTGCAATCTTCGTAATGGTGAAGACCCTCCCGACGGAAAAGATGGAGTCCGTAATTGGTAGAAATTAAGGTTGATGTAGTTGTTTCATCTGTTTGCAATAGGGTATAATATTTTTGAATACGTTGCATAATACCGTCCAATATAATTCGCCGATTGTACTCCTGTCCAGTGATTTGTTTCAAGGATATTGGGTTAGGGGCATTACTGTAAAACTCTTCCTGATTAATATTTATTCCGATACCAGAAATACTTCTTTCAATGAAATGGCTAGATAAATCATTCTCTATCAGTATACCACAGATTTTCTTATCCTTCCAATAAATATCATTAGGCCATTTGATGGAAACATCATTTATCCATTGGTCTAGTTCTTCTTTAATGGAAAGGGAAACAATTTGTGAAAGAATGAACTGTCGACGAGCTTCCAGAAAAACAGGATAGAGTACGAAACTAAACAGAAGGTTTTTCCCTTTGGACGCTTCCCAACTATTACCGCGTTGTCCCTTACCGGCTGTTTGAAATTCAGCGGTAACTGTTGTAAACTCAGCAATAGTTTCCGGTTGTTCGTTACAGATATGACTGAGATATCGGTTTGTGGAATCGGTCTCCTGCAAACAGATTAAGGGGTATGTGAAAGTATCAGGGGAGGATATCATATTCGGTACGCATCTTTTTAGTAAACTTCTTCAGAACTTCTTCGTAGGAATGATCTATCAAATGTTTTATCAACTTGTCATTCGCATCACTATCTAGAAATACTTGGTTCCAATATTTCTTATTGAAGTGCCAAGCACCTTCAATGGCATTGTAGTGGTCACGTAACTCTAGGGCATATTCAGGGTCACATTTCATTGTGATACGGTCCGGGGTATTGAGATTAATGCATAAATACATTTTTCCCATCACTCTAATGACAAGAATGTCTTCACCAAAGGGAGTATCTTCTGTGGTGGCTTTTTTACTGAGACAGTATTCACGAACAGTTTCTATATCCATGATAGTAGTTACGATTTAATTATTAACATTCAACGATTGAAAATTTTCATTTCAAGTTCTCAAAATATGGGCGGATAAAAGGCTTCTTTGATATGTTCTATCTCAAGATCTCCTTTCTTGCCGACAGCGGTAACAATATCAAAACGAACAGGAGCGTCAATATTGTAATGCTTTATATAAGCATCTGCGGCAATAACGATACGTCGCACTTTTTGCCAATTGACAGCATCTTGTGGCTCAATATAGTCCGTATTACTACGGGTTTTCACTTCTACCACAATTAATACTCCGTCTTTGGTTGCAACGATGTCCAGTTCCAGATGATTTTTTCGCCAATTACGGTCGCGTATGGTGTAACCATTACTTTCCAAGTATGCTATTGCCGCGTCTTCACCGATTTTCCCGAGGAGGTTATGTAGTGCCATTATTCTTTTGTCCTAATTTTTAGTTGTTTCGATACAAAATTAAGCTTTTTCTGCTTTGTTTTTACAGAAGTAAAAGTAATTTTGCATTGAAATATGAGAAAGAGAGATAAAACCTGTACTAAAGCGACGCTTGAAGAACCAAAACGTGAACAACGGATGGTATGTTTGATGAGCGAAGAGGAGCTGCGGATTGTAGATCGTTATCTTGATAAATATAAGATAACGAATAAATCGCGCTGGCTAAGGGAAACTATTCTTATGTTTATCCATAAAAATATGGAAGAGGATTATCCTACTCTTTTTGGAGAGCATGATATGAGACGGTGACAGAAAGTGGTAAGGTGCTAAAGTGATAATGGTAATGTGATAATGACGGATACGGATTATATGAAGCAAGCGCTTCTTGAAGCTCAAAAGGCAAGTGAGAGGGGAGAAGTGCCCGTTGGTGCGATAGTGGTGTGTAGAGATCGTATCATAGCTCGTGCACATAATCTTACCGAAACTCTGACAGATGTCACTGCTCATGCTGAAATGCAAGCTATCACTGCTGCTGCCGCTACTTTGGGGGGGAAATATCTAAATGAATGTACATTATATGTAACTGTAGAACCTTGTGTGATGTGTGCAGGCGCTATTGCTTGGGCGCAAACCGGACGTCTTGTTTTTGGTGCGGAAGATGAAAAACGAGGATATCAACGCTATGCTCCACAGGCGTTGCATCCTAAAACAGTCGTAATAAAAGGTATACTTGCAGATGAATGTGTCGGATTGATGAAAAACTTTTTTGCCGCCAGACGCCGTTAATCTTTAATTTCTTCAAAGTCTACATACTCTCCTTCATCCTCAGAGAATAGTTTCTTGCGTTTGGAATATGTTGTATTGTCATCTGGTTTCGTCTTTTTCTGAGAAAAATCGGAGGAGTGGTCTTGATGGCTTTTGGATGAACGATGCCCCCCGAAACCGAAAATGCTACGGATAACGGTACCGACAATGCTAAGTCCAATAAGTAGAATAGCAATTATGATAATAAATAAGAAACCTAAAATATGAAACATGGGCTAATGTCTTTAATGTGTTCGTTTTCTACGAACGATAGTACAACAACCGTGCCAAGAAATTGTTTATTTACTTTTTCTCGTAAACAGTGACAGTAATATGTACCATACGATGATGGCTGCAAAGCCACTGACTTGCAAAAAGGCAAGAAGTGGAATACATACGGTAAGAAAAATAAAGCTTACTTTATTATCTTTCCAGGAAAGACTTTTGAACTTTAGGGAGAACATAGGGATTTCAGCCACCAACAACCAAGAAAACAGGCAAACCAATACTAATAAATAAAACGGATTGAAAGCGTCTGAAACTAAAAAATCGTGTGTCCCCACCACTAAAGAAGCCCAAAATAATGCATTTGCTGGAACTGGTAATCCTACAAAGGAGATTGTTTGGCGGGTATCATTATTGAATTTTGCCAGTCGTAATGCTGAAAATATGGACAATAAGAATGCTAAATATGGAAATAAGGTTGCCACACAGCCCATTCCGGCAGGGTAGTGCATTTCTTTGAAAACGGAAAATACAATAATTGAAGGTGCTACACCGAAACTAACATCATCTGCCAAAGAGTCCAGATCCTTACCAATAACAGAATGAGCATTCAACAAGCGAGCCATCATTCCATCAAAAAAATCAAAGACTGCACTCAAGATGATAAAAAGAAGTGCGGATTCATACTTGGCTTCAAAGGCCATGACGCAAGCAATACACCCGGAGAATAAATTCAGGCAGGTTAGAGTATTGGGAATAGGACGGGTGATGCGATTTGCCATTATATTATTTAAGTTTTGCTATCACGGTTTGATTACCGGTAGTCAGTTGTCCTAGTTTTACAAATATTTCCGTACCTAACGGAAGAAATACATCTACACGGGAACCGAATTTGATGAATCCCATGTGCTCGTCGATGTAACATTCTTCACCCGGTTCGGCATAAGTTACGATACGCCGTGCCATGGCTCCAGCAATTTGTCGTGCCATGATCTCTACACCTTCAGGAGTTTCAATCACTACAGTAGATCGTTCGTTATCCGTACTGGCCTTTGGAAGCCAGGCTTTCATGTACTTACCATTCTGATGTTTCACCATCTTTACGATACCATCCACTGGATACCAATTGGCATGTACATTGACAAGGCTCATGAAAATAGAAACCATGATACGGCGGTCATGGAAATATTCATTCTCTTCCACCTCTTCTACGACTACTATTTTTCCGTCAGCGGGTGCAACGACTATTTTCTCGGTATCTTCTTGGCCGAATAAACGTATTGGGCAACGGAAGAAATTTACCAGTATACCGTATACAATAATACTAATAACGGCTACTATATAGAAGGGTATTTTACACTCCAAGCCGAAATATAATACGGCATTGACGGTAAGTATCAGTAGAAGGCTACCTGCCAGTGTATGTGTTCCTTCACGGTGAATACGTATCTTTTTTAATTTTTTTAGTCGGCCCATGTATCTTGTTTTATTCTTTTTGAATACAAATTATCGGCAAAAATAGGCTTATTTTGAAAATCTAACAAGGATTTGAGCATAGAAATGCAGATGTTGATAACTTTTTGAGGAATATTTTTGTTAGGTGTTACATACATCGTACCTTTATGCTCACTTATAGAAAGGATATATTTATGCAGGATTTTGTTCATTTACACGTTCATACCCAATATTCTCTTCTCGATGGTCAGGCCAGTGTAAGCAGACTGGTGGACAAAGCTATGAAAGATGGTATGAAGGGTATCGCCGTGACCGATCATGGTAATATGTTCGGTATTAAAGAATTCACCAATTATGTTAATAAGAAGAATAGCGGTCCGAAGGGAGAAATAAAAGATCTTAAAAAGAGAATTGCCGCTTTGGAAAGTGGCGAAATAGTCTGTGGGGATAAAGAAGCGGAGATTGCTGATTGTAAGACAAAGATTGTTGAGGCTGAAAATAAATTGTTTAAGCCTATCATAGGCTGTGAGATGTATGTAGCCCGCCGTACAATGGATAAGAAAGAGGGCAAGCCTGATCAGAGTGGATATCATTTGATTGTGTTGGCAAAGAATGAAAAAGGTTATCATAATCTGATAAAGTTGGTTTCACGTGCCTGGACGATGGGATATTACATGAGGCCACGTACAGACCGGAATGAGTTGGAGAAGTATCATGAAGGCTTGATTGTATGTTCTGCCTGTATAGGAGGCGAGGTACCGAAGAAGATTATCAATGATCAATTGGAAGAAGCTGAAGAGGCTATCCGCTGGTACAAGAACCTTTTTGGGGATGATTATTATCTGGAATTGCAACGGCATAAGGCTACCGTATCCCGTGCCAATCACGAAGCTTATCCTATGCAACAAAAGGCAAATGCCAAATTGCTGGAATATGCCCAAAAATACAACATTAAAGTTATCTGTTCCAATGACGTTCACTTTGTGGACGAAGAAAATGCGGAAGCTCACGACCGTTTGATTTGTCTTAGTACGGGTAAGGATTTGGACGATCCCACTCGTATGCTCTATACCAAGCAGGAATGGATGAAGACAAAGGCGGAGATGAATGAACTCTTTGCTGATGTACCCGAGGCATTGTCCAATACGTTGGAAATCTTGGATAAGGTGGAGTATTATTCCATTGACCATGCGCCTATCATGCCTACCTTTGCTATTCCCGAAGGCTTCGGAACGGAAGAGGAATACCGTAGAAAATATACAGAGAAAGATCTGTTTGATGAATTTACGCAAGATGAAAATGGAAATGTCGTACTGGATGAGGAAGCTGCTAAAGCTAAGATTAAACGTCTGGGTGGGTATGAAAAACTTTATCGTATCAAGTTGGAAGCTGATTATCTTGCGAAATTGGCATTTGATGGTGCCAAACGGATTTATGGTGATCCTTTGTCTGATGAAGTAAGAGAGCGTCTGGTTTTTGAATTGTACATCATGAAGACAATGGGTTTCCCTGGTTACTTTTTGATTGTACAAGACTTTATCAATGCGGCTCGTACACAGTTAGGTGTTTCTGTTGGTCCAGGGCGTGGTTCGGCTGCCGGTTCGGCAGTGGCTTACTGTTTGGGTATTACTAAAATCGATCCTATCCAATATGATCTTCTGTTTGAGCGTTTCTTAAATCCTGATCGTATCTCTTTGCCCGATATTGATGTGGATTTTGATGATGACGGACGTGGTGAGGTGTTACGTTGGGTGACTGAGAAATATGGGCAGGAGAAAGTAGCGCATATCATTACATACGGTACCATGGCAACTAAATTGGCCATCAAGGACGTTGCCCGTGTACAGAAGTTACCTTTGTCAGAGTCCGATCGTTTGGCAAAATTGGTTCCAGATAAAATACCGGACAAGAAATTGAATTTGCCCAATGCGATTGCATATGTGCCCGAATTGCAGGCAGCAGAAGCGTCACCAGATCCTTTAGTACGGGATACTTTGAAATATGCCAAGATGCTCGAAGGTAATGTACGCGGTACAGGTGTACATGCCTGTGGTACGATTATTTGTCGCGATGACATCACGGATTGGGTACCTGTAAGTACAGCCGATGACAAGGAAACTGGTGAAAAGATGCTTGTTACCCAATACGAGGGTTCGGTCATCGAAGATACAGGTTTAATCAAAATGGACTTCTTGGGATTGAAAACATTGTCTATCATCAAGGAAGCCGTAGAAAATGTACGTTTACATCGGGGGATGCAGTTGGATATCGATAAGATATCCATCAATGATCCTGCTACTTATAAACTCTATTGTGACGGACGGACAATCGGAACCTTCCAGTTTGAATCCGCCGGTATGCAGAAATATCTGCGTGAGTTACAACCAAGTACTTTTGAAGACTTGATTGCCATGAATGCACTCTATCGTCCGGGACCTATGGATTACATTCCGGATTTTATCGACCGTAAATGGGGACGTAAACCTATTGAGTATGATATTCCTATCATGGAGAAATATCTGAAAGACACGTATGGTATTACGGTTTATCAGGAACAGGTCATGCTTTTGTCACGCTTGTTGGCGGACTTTACTCGTGGTGAGTCCGATGCTTTACGTAAGGCGATGGGTAAGAAACTGCGTGATAAGCTAGATCACATGAAACCGAAATTCATTGCGGGGGGACAGAAGAATGGACACGATCCGAAAGTCCTTGAGAAGATTTGGACGGACTGGGAAAAATTTGCATCATACGCATTCAATAAATCTCATGCTACGTGTTACTCTTGGGTTGCTTATCAAACAGCATTCCTTAAAGCTAACTATCCGGCAGAATACATGGCAGCAGTGATGAGCCGAAGCTTATCGAACATAACGGATATCACTAAATTGATGGATGAATGTAAGGCGATGGGTATCAATACACTTGGTCCGGATGTAAACGAGTCGAACTTGAAATTCACTGTAAATACCGAGGGTAATATTCGTTTTGGTTTGGGTGCTGTGAAAGGTGTAGGTGAAGGTGCCGTACAAAGTATTATGGAAGAACGTGAGAAGAACGGTCCGTTTACCGGTATCTTTGATTTTGTACAACGTGTCAATCTGAACGCCTGTAATAAAAAGAACATTGAATGTTTGGCATTGGCAGGTGGCTTTGACAGTTTTCCTGAATTGAAACGTGAACAATATTTTGCCGTGAACTCTAAAAATGAGGTGTTTATTGAAACATTGGTACGCTACGGAAACCGGTATCAGGCTGATAAGGCGGCTGCCGCAAACTCTCTGTTTGGTGGTGAGAATGTGGTCGATATAGCTACTCCCGAAATACCTTTGGCTGAACGTTGGAGTGACCTTGACCGTTTGAACCGTGAACGTGATTTAGTGGGTATTTACCTCTCTGCTCATCCTCTGGATGAGTATTCTGTAGTTTTGGAACATGTTTGTAATACCCATATGGCGGAATTGGAAGATAAAGCAGCCCTTGTAGGTCGTGAAATTACGATGGGGGGAATCGTTACTTCCGTTCGTCGTGGTATCAGTAAAAACGGTAATCCATACGGTATTGCTAAAATAGAGGACTATTCCGGTTCGGCAGAACTTCCTTTCTTTGGTAACGATTGGGTGACTTATCAGGGATATTTGGGAGAACGGACTTTCCTTTATATAAAAGCACGTTGTCAGCCCAAGCAATGGCGGCAGGACGAACTGGAACTAAAGATTACGTCGATGGAGTTGCTGCCTGATGTTAAAGAAAAACTGATTGAAAAAATAACCATTTTTATTCCGTTAAGTGTGCTAAACAAGGCATTGATTACCGAACTTGCCGAACTGATGAAAGAACATCCTGGAACGACGGAACTTTATTTCAAAGTTACCGATCCGGACAGTAAGATGACAGTTGATTTGATATCCCGTCCGGTCAAACTTTCAGTAGGACGTGACCTTATCTCTTATTTAAAAGAGCGTCCCGACCTTGGATTTCGGATAAATTAGTTATCTTTGCTCTAAATGACGGATATAGTAAACATTAAACAATTAATAATTAATCATTAAAGAAATGGCATTAGAAATTACAGACAACAATTTCAAGGAGATCCTGGCAGAGGGTAAACCTGTAGTGATTGACTTTTGGGCACCGTGGTGTGGACCATGTAAGATGGTAGGACCTATCATTGATGAATTGGCCGGAGAATACGAAGGGCAAGTTGTCATTGGTAAATGTGATGTAGATGAGAATGGTGATGTTGCAACTGAATTCGGTATTCGCAATATTCCTACCGTACTTTTCTTTAAAAATGGCAAGTTGGTAGACAAGCAAGTTGGTTCTACTCAAAAAACTGAATACGTTGCTAAAATAAAAGCATTGTTATAATCTTTAAATAATAAAGTTATGGGACTAGAAGACGATTTTTTGAAGAATGATGTCGATGACGAAAAGACCATTGAGTACATCAAAAACTATTTGCCACAAGAGTTGAAAGAGAAGTTCTCTGACGACGAGTTCTATTATTTTCTCGATTTGATTGACGAGTATTATTCAACCAGTGGTATCCTTGATGTGCAGCCTGATGCCGAAGGATATATCGACATTGATCTCGGAAAAATCGTGGACTACATTATCAAGGAGGCTCATAAAGATGAGATAGGTGACTATGAACCGGAGGAAATTCTTTTCATAGTGCAAGGTGAGATGGAATATACCGAATCTTTGGAAGATGAGTAGCCGGGCGAAATAGTGCCTGTTTCTATTCCTGAGGATGAATAGAAAATATTTGTATTATGCGCATCTTCTCCCTGTATGGGGAGGAGGTGCGTTTTTCTATATAAATAAGATAAATGCAGTATTCTTTTGCTAAAAAGTGGATGTATATTTAACTTTCACATGGTTAGTGCCATTAAAGTGGCACTACTGTGCCAATATAATGGCATAAATGTCAGACCTATATATGAATACAGGGAATAAGGTGATTGTCTTTTACCGTGTTTCGGGCATATTCAGGAAAAAGAATAGAGCTGTACAGATAAGTATAAGGCCCAATACGCCATAGAACCAGCGGGCTTGCTTTCGACCTACGTTGCGCACGACAAATTGTGTGTTCTGAGCTGTAAAGAACCATTCCCAGTCGAGAAGCGCCGCCAGTAGAGAGATGATGCCTGCAGCGGCAAAGATGCCTTGTACGATATATTGGCTCATTAGAAATAAAGAATTAGAATGAAAAATAGAGAGAGATAAAAAAACACTTAGGAAAGAGCTGGAAATTTTATTCAAAATCCTCCAATGTAACCTTGCGTTCTCCGTTTTCTACTTCTTCAATCGTAACCTTGATGGCATTACCCGGCAGAAGTTCTTCAATCAGTTCCGGCCATTCAATGAAACAAAGCGCACCGCTGTAGAAATAATCTTCGTATCCCATATCATAAACTTCTTCCAGTTTTTTGATACGGTAGAAGTCGAAATGATAAATTAATTCACCGGCAACATCGGAACGATATTCATTAACGATGGCAAAAGTGGGGGAGGTGATGACGTCGGATACACCAAGTTCCTCACAGATTGCTTTGATAAAAGTTGTCTTACCGGCTCCCATTTTTCCGTAGAGAGCAAAAACGGTATTGTCACCCATAGCTTCGATGAATTGGCGGGCGGCTTCATGAATTTGGTCTAATGACTGAATTTTGATTTCCATTGTTACAGTTTTTGATATTCACCACAGAAAACGTATCGATTGCAGAGGTTTATTTGTATATATCTATGTAATCAATCTGTGGTATGAAGTAATTTCTTGGGCAAAGATAGATAAAAACTTTTTCCGGCCTTACAAACTGCGTAAATAATAATGGAGAAGAAAATAATGGCAGCACCGGAGGGCACGTTGAGATAAAACGAAATCATCAGTCCGCCCAGGCAACTGAGGTAGCCTATACCGATGGACAACCAGATGATACGATGAAAACGGTGTGAAAAGAGATTAGCCGTCATCTGCGGTATGGTAAGTAATGAAATCACCAACACAATACCCACCATGCGTAGACAGGCTACGATAGTCAACGCAATGAACATCATCAATACATATTCGAACAACTGTACAGGGATACCTTGCGAACGTGCAAATTCGCGGTCGAACGCTACATAGATTATCGGTCGAAGATATAGTATGAAGAAAAAAGCAAGGACAAGGGCAAGTCCACATAACAGTGCAATGTCTCCTACCGTTATTGTAAGTATATTACCGAAAAGATAAGCTGATAAATCGGGTGCAAAACCTGGAGAAAGAAAAGTGAACATGATACCCAATGCCATTCCCAATGTCCAGAACACGGCAATAGCAGAATCTTCACGCATATCTTTCCGCTTACTGAGCCACTCTACTCCGAAAGCCGACAGCACTGCGAAAATTGCGGCTGATAGGATAGGTGAAATACCAGTATAAAGCCCTAAGCCGATACCTCCGAAAGAAGCATGTGTCAATCCTCCACTGATAAATACCAACCTGCGGGTGACGATATACGTACCAATGAGTCCGCAAACGATACTTGCCAGCAGACTACCTATAAGGGCATGTTGAAAGAATGTATATTGCAGGAGCTCCATTGTTCGGTTAAAAGTTAAGAATTAAATTTAGTTAGGTAACTTCAGGCATGAGGAGTGATACGGCGTTCTCCTATAATCAAAAACACCTCATCTTTTATATTGTCAGGTAATGCAATACCTCGTAACTGCAAGCTACGCACCCATCCGGCAACATCGATATCTTGCATGGTATAAAAGATGTCACGGAATTCATCTTCCTGTTCTGGAGTATAGGCTTCGGGGGCGATACCGATGTACTTGTCTAGTTCCTCGTCGTCGTAATATTCTATCTTTCTACTTACAGCAGCCAGCAGACTGTCACGTTCGCAGATTTCATGTTGTCCGCAACACTCCGCATCCACTTCGCGTACTTCGGGCATAGCATCCAACTCGCCACGGTCAATCTTCTTTTGAAGTCTCCAGTTGCGCAATATTCCTGCCGCGGCAGCTACTAGGGCAAGGACGATCAGACTAATAATCAGTATCCACATGAGTTTCCTTTCTCTGAAAAATATGTCCTTCTAATGAACGGACAAAGATACATATTGTTTTACTGATTGCAAAATCACGGCTAAGATATTGCTTGAATCTGGAAACCGGCTTTTTGTAAATCTTCCCAATAAGCGGGATATGATTTGGAAACCACTTGTGGCTCATCAATACGAATTTCAGGAAACATGAGACTGGCGGGGGCAAATGCCATTGCCATGCGATGATCTTCGTAAGTGGATATCACAGGGATTTTCTCTGTGGGACAACGTTCACCATTCCACGTCAGAATACTGTCTTGTTCAGAACGTACTATATATCCCAACTTATGTAGTTCAGTGATGAGTGCCGTGATACGATCGGTTTCCTTTATCTTAAGACTTTGTAATCCGGTGAAGCGGAAAGGAATATTCATCAGGCAACAAGTTACAACGAATGTTTGTGCCAGATCAGGGATATCTACCATATTTTCTACAAGATGAGCTACGGGAGTCCCTTTGGGAGTAAGTTTTACACCCCGGCCGGTATATTCGGTACAGACACCTAGACGTGAAAAGATTTCCGCTCCGCGACTATCACCTTGATAACTGTGGGGAAATAAACCGGACAATTCAATTTTAGAAGTTACCGGTTCTGTCTTTGCTCTCTTTTTCATGCCTTCAAGTGCCAACATTTGATACCAATAGGAGGCGGCACTCCAATCACTTTCCACAGTGAATGGTACATCCTGGTAACCACCGGGTTGCACGGTAATACTGTTTTCTGAGGTCCATTCAGCGTGTCCGCCGAAGTCACGCATCAATTGCAGTGTCAAGTTGATGTAAGGGCGAGAAATTATGTTCCCCGTAAGGTACAGGTGTAATCCCTCAGGGAGTACGGTTCCTATCATCAGCAGGGCAGATATATATTGTGAACTGACATTTCCAGCGAGATAAATCTCATTCTTTTGCAGCTCAGTGCCGATGATACGAAGAGGTGGAAAACCTTCATTACCGATATACTCGATATTTGCGCCGAGTTGGCATAAGGCATCTACTAAAATACGGATAGGGCGCTGTTGCATACGTGGTGTACCGGTAATAGTATGTGTACCGGGTGTTACGCTAAGGTAAGCGGTGAGGAAACGCATAGCTGTTCCGGCTGCCATGATATCTATGTGTTCCGGATTATCTTGCAGGGCACGTATCATAACACGGGTATCGTCACAATTACTCAAATTGCATGGTATCTGTTTGCCATGGGAAAGAGCATGCAAGACAAGTACACGATTACTGATACTTTTGGACGCAGGCAACTGTATAGTGGTTTGCAACGGTATTTCGGGAGCGGAAATGATATAGCGCATAATTGTATTCGTTAATTTATAAGTGATATTCTACTACAAAAGTAAAATAAATCTTCGGAAAATGGAAATTTGATTATTAGGCATTTTCCTTTGCTGTATTCCAGAAATGTGTCGGAGACAGATAGAAGCTAAATATGTCTGCCGTTTCTTTAAATAGCGGAGTTATCTGCATAGTCCTGAAGCTTGTAATACTGTACCAGATTTTGTTAAGGAAAAAGGTAGTTCCAACTCCCCCCAGTCTATCATGGCATTAAAAAGGCGGATGGTGGAATAAGACGGTATGTCTTCAATACAGATATTCCTTTCCACAAGGATCCCTTTATCCAACAATTCGGTACGTTTGGTACCTTTCATCAGAGGGTATTGCGGAGTGTACCAACACTTGCTGTCGGAGAAGGCAATGTTGGCGATGCTGGTATCTGTAAGCAAGTTATGTCGGACAATCAGAATGTCGTCACAGGAACCACGTTGTGTGAATAACTGATTAAGTACATCACGGTTCGTATTTTTATAGGCGTAGTCGATGTTGTCTGCTTGTATCAATGCCAGTGAATGGACAGGTCGTATAGTGTAGGGGGTACAGGTTATTTCTTCGATACCATCCCGGCTGTAAATTACCCGTAATTTATATATACCGTTTTCGGGAACGGAAGGCAGATAATTTGTCAATTGTAGAGCAGGGCTTTCCGGCCAGAAGTGGGTACGGGTATTATTCAGCCGTTGATTATGGTAGGATAGATTACATATCTTGCCGTGGTCTATACGTATGGTTTCAATAAATCGGTACATATATCTTTTGTTTCATTTCGTTATATTCGTTTTCCCAATGGCTTTTGGCTGTAATACCACCTCCTGCTTTGAAATAGAGGCGGTCATTCTCTTGTTCGATAAAACGGATCATGACGGCACTGTCCAAATGTCCGTTATCATAGTAACCCATGACCCCGGTATAGAAACCTCGTTCGTAACCTTCTGCTTGAGTAATGATTTGCATGGTGCGGGGTTTGGGAGCACCGGTAATGGAGCCGGCGGGTAATAATTTGAAAAGAATGTCACCGATATGCGTTGTATAATCATCAGGCAGTATACCGCAAATTTCGGAACTGGTCTGGAGGATACTTCCTCTATTAGTTTGTAGGCGGTCTATATAGCGATAAGATTTGACCATAACATGGTTGGATACCATACTTAAGTCATTCCTTATCAGATCTACGATGGTGGCATGTTCGGCGGTTTCTTTTAAATCGTTCAGCAATGTTGTTTCGGCATGAGGTAAGGTCGCGTCAATTGTACCTTTCATAGGGAAAGATTTTATTTTCCCTTCTTCGATCCGAATGAAGATTTCAGGGGAAAAACAGACGAACCTGTCTTTTAGCCAAAGTTTGTATAGAGCCTGAGAGTGGAGAAATATATCTTTCAATGCCAGATTGGTACTGATGGGAACTTTACATGTTAGATTGGTCAGATAACTGTTTCCTGCCAGTATATTTTGTTTTACATGATCGAAAGAACGTTTGTATTCACAAGGAGCCGGTGCACTGTATTTCCAGTCTATTGCTCCGGTATATGGCGGTACATCATTACCGGCATTTCCTGTTTCTCTGAACTGGAAGAGACAGGATGCCGCATCTATTTTGTTGATTTCCTCGATGAAAGAATGCTCTTGGAGGTAATCAATAATAAAGAGAAACGGAAGATTGTGTCGGGCTAATTTATTTATTCTATTGATAGCTTCTTCTTTACTATATGTTTTCATCTCTTAGACCACTGTCGCAATTATTTGTATAAACAGAATAAGGAATACCATGGCAATGGGATATACCGTTGCATAAGCTACACTGGGAATATTGCTGTCTGTCATAGAGTCGGCGGCTGCAAGTCCTGGTGTACTGGTCATTCCACCGGTAATGGTTCCCATTAAATCAAGAATGCTGATTTTGAAAATGAACCGTCCGGCAAGTACGGCTATCAGCATGGGAACCAACGTAATGGCGGCACCTACTCCGAACAGTAACCAACCGCTTTCTTGAAAAGTCGCTACAAGATTTTTTCCTGCCGATGTTCCTACCTCAGCAAGAAACAGTAAAAGACCTAACTGACGTAATAATTGGTTGGCATGGCCGGACATCGACCAGATGATAGGACCGGTTTTACCGATTGCACTCAAGAAAAGGGCAACCATCAGGATACCGCCTGTCAGCCCCGGAGAAAAGGACAAGCCGCCAGGAAAGGAGATATTCAATTTACCAAACAATACGCCAAGTACGATACCCATAGCGATAGGGAAGAAATCGGTGTCGGATAATTTCTTGGCATTATTTCCCAACAGGCGCGCCAGGCCTTTAATGCCTTCTTTTTCGCCTACTACCATCAATTTGTCGCCGAATTTCAAAGCAAGGTCGGGTGAAGGTGACAGGTCGATGCCGCTTCGGCGGATACGTGTCACCGTACAACCAAAATTTTTCATCAGGTTGAGGTCGCCCAATTGTTTGTTTATCATATCTTTTTTAGTTAGTAGCAAAGATTCAATTTCCTGTGTGTTTGCCAACGGTAACTCACCTTCCTCCCTTTCTCCTACCAGTACTGCGAGCTGATTTAAGGCGTCTTCACTGCCTACAGCTTGTATGTAGTCTCCTTCGTGGAGTACGGTATGGGCAGTCGGAATGGATATTTGTTCTCCGTGTTTATGGCGGGAGATTACTGCACCGGTCATGGCGCGGGCGTTGATTTGTGCCAGACTACGACCGAAGATTATAGCATTAGTGATACGGTAAATGCAGGTATTCAGTTCTGGGTATTGACCGCGACGCTCTTTTTCAAGACGACGTGCTTCTTTATCCAGATCGATATGCATAACACGGGGAAGTAGTTTTACAAACAAGATAACCCCGATAACGCCAAACGGATAAGCGATACCGTAGGCAATAGATGCCAACGGAGAGTGGGTACTGTCTATGGCGACAGCAAGTCCGGGAGTACTAGTCAGTGCACCTGCTATCAGTCCTACAACACTAGAGGTGTCAATATCGAAAGCATATTTAAGTCCGACAGCTGTCAGCGCTGCGGAACAGATGATCAGCATGGTAATGATGATAAGTGTCTTTCCTTTACTCCGGAAGGAATCAAAAAAGCCAGGCCCTGCCTGGATGCCTATAGTGAAGATAAAAAGTACAAGGCCGAAGTTTCCAAGTTCTTTGGGAATGACAACGCCAAAGTGTCCGAAGAGTAGGGCGATGAAAATTACTGCGGAGACATCAAGGGATAATCCTTTGATTTGAATTCTTCCCAACATGAAGCCTAAAGCCACGATGAGGAAAAGGGCGAAATAGGAGGAATTGAGCAGGTCTGTAAACATAGGTTTAGAGAGTTGTTTTTTAGGAAACAAAGATAAGGCAAAAAAGTGAGATGGAAAAAGTATTATCTTCTGATGATAAACATGTCGTTACATTCTTTCGTTTATATTTGCAGATATAAACTTAGAAACTGATTCTTATGCAAATAGATCTGACTACTCCCGCTTTGCTGTTTTCGGCAATTTCTCTGATTATGTTGGCATATACTAACCGTTTTCTGTCTTATGCCAGCTTGGTACGTACTTTGAAGGAACAACATCAGAAGAACCATTCCTCGGTGACTGCCGCACAGATTGCCAACTTGCGAAAAAGACTATACCTGACACGTGCTATGCAGGTGTCAGGTATAGCGAGTTTATTACTGTGCGTAGTCAGTATGTTCTTTATTTATATCCGGCTTTATCTTGCTTCGGTCTATATTTTTGGCCTTGCTTTGGTATTGCTGATCATTTCGCTGGCCATTTCGGTGTACGAGATTTATATTTCGGTGAAAGCGTTAGAAATACACCTCAATGATATGGATGAGTAAATCCATATCATTGAAACCTGTTTTTTTACTTATTTTCATCCAACTCTTTCAACAGCTCTTCCACTGCTGTCTTCAATTGTGTGTCTTCTCCTTTGACGATAGCTTCAGGGTCATTGGCCACTTTGATATCCGGTTCCAATTGGGTGTTTTCCAGATAATTGCCATCAGGCAGACGATAACCTATCACCGGAATACCGAAAACAAGTGATGTGTCTTGTAAGCGTTCCCATGATACACTAGTCATGGTTCCTGGAACGGGCATACCTACCAGCTTACCTAATTTCTGATGACTGTACACCCACGGTGTACCATGTGCGTTGGAATAATTGGCTTCGCACGTCAACATGATGGAAGGTTTGTTCCAACGGCGACTGGGCATATCGCAGGCTTCACGTCCACGAACTACCTGCGTGAAATACTTTTTACCACTGAACAACACCTCTATATCTTCGTGTAGACGACCACCACCGTTGAAACGAGTGTCAATAACGATACCCTCACGATTGTTGTATTTTCCTAAAATGTCCGAATAAACGGAACGGAAACTGTCATCGCCCATCGACTCGATATGGACATAACCCAAACGACCGTTAGACCATTTATCCACATCGGCAGCACGTTGTTTCACCCAACGGGTATAGAGTAAATCGTTTAGTGTACCGTTACTGATAGGGATTACCACTTCTTCCCAGCGTTCTTTGGTTTGTGGATTGTAAAGTGAGACGAGGGTTTTCTTCTTTGTCTTATTATTAAGTAAGGTATAATAGTCCATTTCGGGAGTGATTTCCGTACCATCAATTTTTTCGATTACCATACCCGGTTTTACTTCTGTATTAGCTCTGTCGAAAGGACCTTTCTCTATCACTTCCGAAATAAGCATACCTTTACCTATGTAATTCCAATCGAAGAGCAGTCCCAAGCTTGAAGTCGGTTCACTTTGTCCACTTGGATAATAGCGTCCTCCAGTGTGCGATACATTCAGTTCGCCCAACCATTCACTCAGTAGTTCGGCAAAGTCATAATTATTGTTGATGTGGGGTAGGAACTTACGATAAGCAGCACTCATGGCATCCCAATCTACACCGTGCATATTGGTGTTGTAGAAACGTTTTTGCTGTTGTTTATACACATGGTCGAACATATACTCGCGTTCAGCTTCCAAGTTCATCTTCACATTGGCACGATAAGTGATAGGTTTCAGGCTATTGGAGACCATATCCATCTTCTTCATGTTACTGCTACCCAGCAGGAAGAGATTCTTTCCCCCCTTATCCAGCTGCATAGAAGCCCATCCTGTGTCCATCTTGTGGAGTAATTTGGTGTCTTTTTTTCGAATATCCATCTTCCAGAGGTCATATCCCCCTTCAAAAGCTGCGAAATAGTAGAGGGTTTCACCGTCTTTGGAAATGATGGCATTACCCAGATCGGAAGAATTTGGAGTGAGACGTACAATGCGGTCTTCGATGTTCTTCAATTCTACAACGATCTCCTTTACTCTTGTTTCGGCATCATTATCTTCTTTTTTGTTTTCTTTCTTTTTATCTTTACTGTCAGCATCTTTCTTCTGTTCTTTTTCCAGTTCCTTACGCAGTTCGTAATCTTCTTTACTCAGGCTATATTTGTCGTAAGCATCTTGATTGAGGAATACCAACATGACGTCGTTTTGCGAACCCCATGACGCATGAGCGCGCATACCGTAACGCTCAGTGATGAAGAGAATGGCATTGCCGTCAAGTACGAAACGGGGAGAACCACTCATATATCCACTATTCGTTAGATTGGCAATCTCACCTTTACCATCTGCACTGACAAGACCTATATCAGAGTATGGGTCGTGCTTGTTTCCTGTAAATTCAAGGGTAAACCATTTGCCATCGGGTGACCAAGAATAGTCAAACCCACCACCGGTACTGTACCAGGTTGATCCGTCGGTAATTTGGCGCACTTTCTTGGTTTCCAGATTAAGTACCATCAATCGGTTACGGTCTTCAATAAATGCTAGTTCTTTACCATCAGGAGAGAATTGCGGATACGCACGCTCTATGGTAGCGGACGGTAGCAATATTTCTTCGTTGATAATAGTTGCATTGGGGAAATTGGGGTCTTCTTTCCGGGCGATTTTGGCTAAAATCAATTGCCAGTTACCATTACGCTCGCTGGCATATGCCAAAGTGCGATTATCCGGAGCAAAGGTAAGCCCGGCTTCACGTGCTGCAGTATGCGTGATTTGCTTGGTAGTGGTATAGTCTGTCGAAGTAACGAAAACTTCACCACGAACGATGAAAGCGACCTGTTTGCCATCCGGAGAAATGGTAGCCGAAGTTGCTCTGTCCGAAAAGACCAGATTGACTGATTGGGGCTGGTCGTCGCGTATCATTTCTATCTGTACCTTTTGCGGGGCAGAACTGTTCTGCTGAGTATAAATCTCACCATTGTATCCATAACACAATGTTCCATTGTTACTCATAGAAAGGAAACGTACCGGATGAGTCTTGAAGTCGGTTATCGCTTTTACCGATTGCGGTCGGTCGAGTGGAAAAGAATATACATTGAACGAACCGCCATCTCGTTCGCTCAAAAAGTAGATGGTTTGTCCGTCGGGAGCCAGTACCGGATTACGGTCTTCGCCGGCATGTTGGGTAAGGTTGATATGTTTCCCGCTTTGAATATCGTACATCCATACGTCACGGGTGATGGACGATGTGTGATGTTTTCGCCATTCATCTTCGAAACCTTTACGATCTTGATAGAAGAAATGATTACCGGATTTATCGAAGCAGACTGCTTCGGCAGGTGTACCCAGTATTTGCTCCGTTCGTCCGCCGGTTACAGGAACTTTGTAAAGTTCAGTCATGGCACCGGTGGGAAACAAGGCACTGCTTGCCGGATCTTGAATAGAGGCTGAAAACAATATGTATTTACCGTCTGGTGTAAAAGTGGAAGGAAGTTCACCTGCCGAATTGGTAGTCAGGCGTTGTGCCGTTCCTCCATTGGCAGACATTACGAATACATCGAAGTTGCCGTGCCTGTCGCTGGCAAAAGCGATCTGTTTACCATCGGGCGACCATACAGGTGTACATTCGTATGAGTTTTGGGTTGTCAGTTGGATAGCTGTTCCGCCTTTTGCAGGCACTTTGTAAATATCTCCTTTGTAGCAAAAAACGATTTCCGAACCGTCGGGTGAGATACGTACATCACGCATCCAGAGAGGAGTGGCGGCATGGCCGGTCATTACTGTGAGAAGTAATGTAATGGTTACGAGAAGTTTTTCCATAAATACTGATTGATATTGTTATTAATGGCTTTTACTATTTCATACCTCTTGCTTTGTAGATTTGTTCTTTGGCATTGTTAATATTCTGGAACTTTTCTTCGGCAGCCTTCTTTATATCTTCTCCTAATGTTGCCACTTTGTCGGGATGATGTTTCAAGGCTAAGCGGCGGTATGCGGCACGTACTTCGTCATTGGTAGCAGTGGATTCTATTTCGAGCACTTTGTACGCTTCTTCAAGTGAGTTTCCACCCAGATTGAGCATGGAATTTACTTCGGCTGCCGAAAGCCCCATATATGTGGCTATTTCCTTTAGTGCTTCTATTTCTTTCAAGCAAACGTGACCGTCACTTTTGGCAATTTCTGCCAAGAAAACAAGCAATTGTAGACGTTCCTCGTATGTGAGGTTTACGGCAATTTGTTTTCCACAGTCACGAATGGTATTTTTAAAGGCAAGAGGATCTTGTTTTTCCATCTGTTTACTTTGCTCAAAAAGGTTGAGCAGTATCTGCTCACCTTCATTTACTGCTTCTTCACCGAAAGTGGTTCGCAGGAAACGGCGGACAAATTCCATTTCGCTGTGCATAATACGTCCGTCAGCCCTGATGATGTACGAAGCCATAACGAGCATAGAGAAAAGAAAGCTGTTACGTTGTCCGTAGTATCCTTTGGCCTGTTCGTCATTATAGCGATTATAGTAGTTATTGTCACTGTTGTCAAAAAGCGAACCAAAGGCATAACCTGCCAATGCTCCCAGTGGACCTCCGGCCATGAAACCGATGATACCACCAATCCATTTTGCTGCTCCCATAAATTTGTTTTTTACTTTTGCAAAAGTAACTATTTCAGTTAAATTATAGAAAGACGGGACTGATAAAATCCTATATATATAATTTGTTTTAAGTAAACTTTACTGTCTTTTTCAAGTTACAAATAGTGGCAAATGTAATAGTGGAAATATTTTGTTTTTATCCGGTATAGAAAATCTGTCAGTTCCAATAAAGTGTTCTATAAAGCAGGGATGGATAAAATAAAAAAGGAATCAAGTTTTCACTTAACTCCTTTTATTCAGCTTGTCGGGGCAACAAGATTCGAACTTGCGACCACACGCCCCCCAGACGCGTACTCTACCGGGCTGAGCTATACCCCGAATTGCGGTTGCAAAAGTACGGCATTTATGGAAAACTTGCAAATTTTCTGGCTTCTTTTTTAGAATGAAAAATAGACTGTGGTTGAAGAAAGTGTGATAATACTTTGTTTTATAGTGGATTTGTGAATGATTGAAGATAGAACTTTTTTATGTCGACTGACATTTTGTATTTTCAACCGTAACGAGAATTCTTTGTTTGTGGGTGGAAAGACAGTTAGCAGAAAACAAACGAATGAAATCTGATAAGTTTCTGTAAGATAGGTGAATATAAAAATATATACAATTCTGTAATCTGGAATGAAGCGTTTTTGAATGGACAAATGAGAGACGAACAGTGAAATATATACTTTTTTTTCAGTAGATGTATATGTCCGTTTGGTGGCATCTATATGTGGATCGCGAACCGTATATAGATGGGACACGTTACCTATATAGATAGCATGTGTTCCATCTATATGCACCACGTCTGAAGTAAGTTTATTCGTGGAAGAAAATGCTTTTCTTGTCCGTTCGGATAGTTAATACCTATATCTGAAAGTTGTATGTAAAGGGGCTGAGACTTTTTTTAGGAGAGTTTTAGAAAATAAGTATGTCAGCAAAAAGGGGATTTTGCTGACATATTGAGAGTGGCAATAAAAAAGTGGAATGTCATACCCCCATACATTCCCGATAGAAATCAAACATTTCGAAAATAGTGGCTTTATCTGTCGTCTGGTTGAGACAGATTTCACCGACTTCTTTCAGTAAAGTAAAGTTGATAATTCCGGCAGCGTTCTTTTTGTCATGTCCCATTAGCTCGTAAAGGCGATCGTACTGCTTGCAGTTAAAGACAAAACCACCATAGTTCTCGTTGACGAACTGAATGACTTGGCGCATTCTGTCTTTCGGGAAACCGACTTTTATATAGGAAAGATATAGTTCGCAAACAAGCCCCCATGCCACGGCATAGCCATGTAACACGGGACGGTTCTCTGCCAACGCGAGACTTTCGAACGCGTGTCCTACGGTATGTCCTAAGTTCAGTGCTTTCCGAATGCCATGCTCTTGAGGGTCTTGTTCCACGATATCTTCTTTTACCCGGACAGAACGGCCTACCATTGTTTTAAGACCTACATAATCTATTTTTTCGGTATCAAAAGAAAGTAATTCGGCAAGGTGTTCCGGAGTACTGATAAGGCCGTGTTTCAACATTTCGGCATATCCCGAAAAGAAGTTGTGCGCATCAAGGCTACGGAGGAATTCTGTTTCTAACAATACGCTGGTAGCAGGGGCGAAGACACCGATTTCATTCTTCAATCCGTTAAAGTTGATACCGGTTTTGCCACCTACCGAAGCATCGACCATGGCAAGCAGGGTGGTGGGAATATTAATGTAAGCAATTCCCCGCTTAAAAGTGGAGGCGGCAAAACCACCCAGGTCGGTTACCATGCCACCGCCCAGATTAATAAGCAGAGAATGGCGTGTGGCGCCTTGCCCGCTCAGGGCTTGCCAAACGGAAGCCAACGTTTCCAGGTTTTTATGCAAGTCTTCTGCACCAATGATGATTTCTGTGGCATTCTTTAAAACGGCAATGTCTTTCAGTTGTGGCAAGCACAAACGATGGGTATGTTCGTCAGTGAGAATGAAAAGCTTATCGTGGGGACATTGTTCAATGGCAAGCGTCAGGCTGTTTCCCAGTCCTTCGCAGAGGATTACTTTTTGTTTACTCATTCTTGATTATGGATTACGGATTACAAATTATGGAAGGAAACAAGGGATTTCCTTCATTTATTGTGGTACAAAGATAGCTCTTTTGACAATAAAATGTTATCTTTGTCCACTGAAAATCTATGGATTTGTAAGATGTGGTTATTATCTGCATTTCATAATCGGTAATTTATAACTAGTAATTTGTAATTGAATTGATGAGAGCTTTACTTCCTGCATATTGTCGCCCACTTGGATATTTTGTGATTGCATTGGGTTTGTTTATTCCCTTCATCATGGCGATGATGGGTAAAGTGACTGATGCCAACCTGTTGTTTTATAAAGAATGTGCCAAACTTTTGATGATGATGGGAGCATTGATGATTTTGTTTGCTTTGACCAAATCCGAAAGTAAAGAAACGGAACAGATACGCAATAAAGCAACGCGGAACGCTATCTTTCTGACTGTACTTTTCGTTTTCGGTGGGATGCTCTACCGGGTGGCGCTGGGTGATCTTTTGACTGTAGACTCTTCTTCTTTCCTGATATTCCTCATATTGAACGTGCTTTGTCTGGAATTTGGTATAAAGAAAGCAACGATTGACGGCCTCTTTAAACGTAAATAACGTAGATTTTAAGATCGCATCGTGTTATCCTTATCTGAGTAGAAATCCGTTTAATTTATGCCTAAGAATTAAAATAACATCCCCAAATTCGCATTTGTCTTTTCAAAATAGTCCTTAGTAACATTTCAAGCTTCTGTTTTAATCTTCAATAGTTCACGATATCTGAACCTAAAAGGTAAATATGATGTATTTTGGAGATAATTGTGGTATATTTTAAACCTTATGTAAGAGATTAGTGCCTATATTTGTATCCGCAATATAAACACTAATACTACATGAAAAAACTTATAGCCGGGATGTTGTTATTACTTTTTACTCCCGGAATTGCTTTGGCGCAAAAGAACACAGTTGTTGTCTCGGGGAAGGTCATCGAGAAAGAGACAAAAGAGCCTATTGAAGCTGCTACGATTCAGCTGCTTGCTTTGCGCGATAGTTCGCAAGTGGCAGGAAATATCACCCAAGAGAAGGGTTATTTTACATTGCCCCTGTAAAGGCCGGAACCTACCTTCTTAAAGTTTCCTTTGTGGGATATAACACTCATTTTCAGTCAGTAGCATTATCTGCTAAAGTACCGTCTAAGAATATCGGTGTCATAGCTTTGGCATCTGATGGAGTGTTGCTTGATGAGGCGCTTATCACAGCAGAAGCTCCTCCGGTAGTGGTGAAAGCCGATACGACAGAATATTCTGCGTCTGCCTATCGTGTTTCTGCAGGTGCTATGCTTGATGAACTGATAAAGAAAATTCCCGGTGTGGAGATCGACGAGGAGGGAAAGATAAAGTTGAATGGTGAAGAAATAAAGAAAATCATGGTGAATGGTAAGGAGTTCTTTGGTGGAGACACGGAAATGTCGCTGAAAAACCTTCCGGCAGACGCTGTGAAGAAACTGAAAGCTTATAAAGAGAAGAGCGACCGCGAACGCCAGACAGGTATTAAAGATGGAAATGAAACGGCGGTATTAGATCTGGTATTAAAAAAGAACAGTGGTTGGATGGGAAATGTGATTGCCGGATATGGTAGTAAAGATCGCTATGAAGAGGGAGTCAATGTTAATCATTTCACGGATGAAGTTAATTTGTCTTTTATCGGTTCTGCCAATAATACCAATGGGAAAGGTTTCTCGGAACTTGGAGAAGCTGGACGGGACTTTGGTAGAGATCGTAGTTGGGGCGGCGGGCAACGTACTAACCAGAACGGTGGTCTTACGTATGCGCGCAAAGGGAAAAAGCTGGATTTGCGAGGAAATGTCCGTTATCGGCATAATGAGGTAGATTCGGATACGGAATCATCTACAGAAACCTTTCTGGGAGAGGAATCTACTTTTTCTAATAATAGGTCGAACAGCAAGAATGGTAGTCACGATTTGAAAGGAGACATGTACTTGGAATGGAAGGTAGACAGTTTGAATACAATTTCCGTAAGGTCGGCTTTGGGCTATCAGAAGAATGACTCTTGGGGCAACTATTGGAACAAGAACCGTGACAATGAACTGAAAGATATCAATGAAACAACTTCGCAAAATTATGGGGATAGCAGGAATTTTAATGTCAGTGGTTCATTCACTTACAATCACCGTTTCAAGAAACGGGGGCGTAACTTTCATGCCTCTGTAAACTTTGGTTATAGTGATAACCAGCGGGATAATTTCAATGATTCTTATTCGCAGTTTTTTAAGCAGGACAGTATCTCGGACATTGAACGTAGGACGGCTGGTAACGGCGATAATCGTAATTGGGGAGTTTTTGCCATGTATTCAGAACCACTTTCCAAACATTATACACTCAGTCTCAGTTATAATTATTCCCATCAAAGCGGCTTGTCCCAATCATTGGTCTATGACAGTATCAACTACGATAATCGCTTTAATCTGGACTATAATAATGGATTGAGTTCGCGTGTGGAGAATTTTTATAACAACCATTATGTAAATCTTTCTATTCAAGGTAACCACCTTAAGCAAGGCGATAACTATAAGGGATTGTTGTATAATGCCGGAGTGGCCTTAAATCCGCGTACTACGGAGAGTAAGACAACAATTGGTCCTAATGCTTTCAAGGATTTACCACGGCAATATGTAGTGAATTGGACGCCTACATTATGGTTGGAATATGTATTTTCTCAACGTGAGAGGCTACGGCTCAATTACAGGGGGAATAGTGAAGCACCTAATATGTGGGACTTGCAGGAGGTGATTAATGTGACTGACCCGATGAACATGCGGTATGGTAATCCGAACCTGAAATCTTCGTTTACAAATAATGTGGATATCAACTATAATCGTTATTCGCCTAAGAGTATGCGAAGTATCTACATGAGTCTGTATTTCAGAAATACAATGAATTCCGTAGCCGACCGTATGACTTATGACAAGGAAACAGGCGCGCGTACCTATCATAAGGTGAATGTGAACGGTAACTGGAATATCGGTTCATGGGGCTCTTTTTATATGCCGTTGAAAAACAAGAAGTTCAATATCGGAGTGAATATGGATTTCAACTATAGAGATCAGGTGAGTTATACTACTGTCAATCAAAAGGGGGAGGATTGGGAACTGAGTACTACACATAATTTTTCGACGGGTGAGACTTTACGTAGTAGTTATCGTAGTGACAAATTCGATGTGTCTTTGAAAGCAACTTTCCGGTATAACAGTATATATAATAGTAAACAGACCGACAGTAACCGCGAAACATTTGACTATACATTAGGTGGGGATACCAACATCCGGTTACCTTGGGATATAGAGATCTCTACAGATTTAAACTGGAGGATACGTGACGGATACAGCGGCAATGCTAACAAAGATGAACTGATGTGGAATGCGCAGATATCTAAGAAATTTCTGAAAAGGAAGCAGGCGATGGTACGTGTCAAAGTATATGACATCTTGCAACAGCAGAATAATCAGTATCGCTGGACAAGCGGTACAAATGTTACGGATATCCGTTTTAATACTTTGACCAGTTATTGCATGGTACATCTTGTCTATCGTTTCGACACTTTGGGAGGTAATAAGAGTGGTAACCGAAAAGATAGATAGTATTATTGTGAACAGTGACCGGTGATACTGCAGGAGTATGCTGGCTACAATGATTTTAGTATATAAAAAATGCAGATTGGTAGATGCTTTGGGAGGAATGGTCGATAATTAAGATATTTCAACATGTAAGGTATTAAACCTTTTGTGTAGAAGTTTGTCAAATGAAGCAGTGTACAAATAAACATTGTTAGTCATTTATAAAAATAGGGCATGAAAAAGATTATCACCGGACTGGCGTTGCTGTTAATAACGACAGTTTCCGCTTTCTCACAAACAAAGAACATTACCGTTTCCGGTCGTGTAGTTGAGGACACGAAAGAACCTGCGGCACAAGCTACTGTCCAATTACTCTCATTACCGGACAGTACGTACGCAGCCGGTATTGCTACTACCGGGCAAGGCTATTTTACCTTACCGAAGGTAAAAGCCGGAAAATATGTATTGAAGGTTTCCTATATTGGTTTTAAAAATAAACTGGTTCCCTTGCAGTTGACTGATGCCAATCCCAACAGGAAAATAGGTACGTTGACGTTGGAAACTGATGCCGTTATGCTGGCAGAGGCAGTGGTTACTGCCGAAGCTCCTCAGGTACAGGTTGTGGAAGATACGATTGCGTTTAACTCTTCTGCTTACCGTACTCCCGAAGGTGCTATGCTTGAAGAGTTGGTAAAGAAGCTTCCTGGAGCCGAAGTCGATGAAGATGGTAACGTGAAAATAAACGGTAAAGAGGTAAAGAAAATCATGGTTGGTGGCAAGGAATTCTTTGGCGGTGATGTGAAAACCGGTTTGAAGAACCTTCCGGTCGATATGGTTGACAAACTGAAAACATACGATAAGAAGTCTGATTTGGCACGTATTACCGGCATTGATGACGGTGAAGAGGAAACAGTACTTGACCTCACGGTAAAGAAAGGTATGAATCAAGGTGTTTTTGGTAATATAGATTTGGCAGGAGGTACGGAAAGCCGTTATATGGGACGCGCTATGGTGAATTATTTCCGCGACAAGACGCAAGTGTCTCTGATAGCCGGTGCGAATAATGTAAACGATCAGGGCTTTTCTGGTGGTGGCGGCGGTCCCCGTTGGCGCCGTAACAACGGATTGACTGCAACTAAAGAATTGGGTGTGAGCTTTGCTACAGAGACTGATAAACTGGAGTTAGGTGGTAGCGCACGCTATAATTATCGGGACAATGATGTGATTAGTCGTGGATATTCGGAAAATTTCTTGTCCAGTGGAAGTAATTCTTCTTTCTCAAATTCTAATTCTTTGAGTAGAAGTAAGAGTCAGAATGTAAATGTGGATTTCCGTTTGGAATGGAGACCCGATACGTTGACGAATATCATTTTCCGTCCTAATCTTTCGTATGGAAAGACGGAAAGCTATTCCGATGGAAAGTCTGCTACGTTCAATGATGATCCTTATAAATATTTCACTAATCCTAATGATTCGCTCAATATCTGGATGAAGCTGATGCGTGCCGATCTGACGGACGATGATGATCCGTTGAAAAAGATTTTGGTGAATACTAATAATAGTCTTTCTAGTAGTAACGGTAATTCTCTTTCCACTAATGCGACGCTTCAGATAAATCGTAAGCTGAACTCAAAAGGACGTAATATTACCTTTCGAGGTCGTTTTAGTTATGGTGATAATGATAGCGAACAGTTCAGTTCTACGGATACGCGATATTTCCAGACGGATAACATTCGGGATGATGATGTGATACGACGTTATATTACTTCACCTGCGTCAAATTACAGTTATAGTGGGCAACTTACTTATAGCGAACCTATTGCGTGGGCAACTTTCTTACAATTCAGCTATCAGTTTCAGTATAACTATACTGAGAGTGATAAAAGTACATATGACCTTTCTAAGCTGGGATGGGAAATGGGTGAACAGCTTCCGGCCGACTATATAAATAATAAGGATATGGATCAAAGTAAGTATGCTGAATATAAAACCTATAATCATGATGCTATGGTGGGATTGCGGTTTATCCGTCCGAAGTATCAACTGAATGCTGGTCTGTCTTTCCAACCACAGAATACGGAACTCACTTATAAGAAGGGTGAAATTGATACGATTACTACTCGTAGCGTTTTTAATTTTGCACCGAATGTGGATTTGCGTGTACGTTTTTCTAAAGTAAGCCAATTGCGTATGACATACCGTGGACGTAGCAGTCAACCTAGTATGGAGAACTTGTTACCAGTGACGGATGATTCTAATCCATTGAATATCAGAATTGGTAATCCAGGATTGAAACCTTCTTTTACGCATAATCTCCGTGTTTTTTATAATACGTATAATGCGGATAAACAACGTGGCATTTTTTCACATGCGAATTTCCAAACCACTCAAAATAGTATCAGTAACAGTCGTGTGTATAATGAAACGACTGGTGGATGGACTACGACTTCCAAAAATATAAATGGTGATTGGCGTGCGTCTGGTTTGTTTGGTTTCAATACGGCATTGAAAAACAAGAAGTTCACTATTAGTTCATATACCAATGCCGATTATACTAATAATGTGGGTTACCTGACTTCTGGTAGAGGTACTGATGCAGTGGAACAAAAAAATACTACTACAAATCTTACTTTGAATGAACGATTGAATGGTACTTTTCGTAATGACTGGCTTGAGTTTGGTTTGAACGGTTCGCTCTCTTATTCAATTGAAAAAGACAAACTGACACCAAGTAATAATCAGGAACCTTATACTTTTTCTTACGGTGCTAATACTACAGTGAGTATGCCATGGAATATGAGTCTTTCTACTAATATTGCCAACCAAAGTCGTCGTGGTTATACGGATGCCAGTATGAACCGTAATGAATTAATTTGGAATGCGCAGCTTTCACAAACTCTCTTCAAGGGAGCGGCGACAGTTAGTTTTGAGATGTATGACATACTGAAGCAACAGAGTAATATCAGTCGCTCATTGAATGCTAACGGTCGTTCGGTTTATGAATACAACGGTGTCAATAGTTATTGTATGTTGCATTTTATCTATCGTCTGAATATCTTTGGTAATAAATCAGCTCGTGAGAGTATGCAAGATGGTGGCAGACGTGGTTTCGGAGGTCCTGGCGCTCCTGGTGGAGGACGCCATGGAGGTGGTTTTGGAGGTAGAAGGCCATTTTGATAAGGCGCTAATATATAGTTAATGTGCTAATGTGTTAATATGTGCATATTAGCACATTAACTATATATTAGTATATTAAATTATCATTTCTTTTTTTTATATTTGCTTGCATGATAGACTGGACTTTCATAGCAAGTGAAATCGCTGCCGTAGCTTTTAATATTCTTTATTTTGGAGCCATTATCGGAACGATTATTGTCATTGTCCTCGATAACCGTAATCCGGTGAAGACGATGTCGTGGATATTGATACTGATGTTCTTACCGGTAGTGGGATTGATTCTTTACTTTTTCTTTGGTCGTAGCCAACGTCGTGAACGTATCATCGGAAAGAAAAGTTACGACCGCCTATTGAAAAAACCGATGGCGGAGTATCTGTCTCAGGACTCCTGTGCTCTTCCTATGAATTATAGTCGTCTCATTTCCTTATTCCGTAATACTAACCAAGCTTTTCCTTTTGATGGTAACCGTGTAGAAACTTATACATTGGGACTTTCAATGTTGCAATCTCTTTTGCGCCAATTGCAGAAAGCGGAAAAACATATTCATATTGAGTTTTATATCTTTGAGGACGATGCAATTGGACGTATGGTGCGCGATGTCCTGATAGATAAGGCAAAAAAAGGAGTAGAAGTACGTGTCATTTATGATGATGTAGGTTGTTGGCATGTACCCCATCGTTTTTTTGAAAAAATGCGCGAGGCAGGTGTCGAGGTACGCAGTTTTCTGAAAGTCCGCTTTCCACTGTTCACTAGTAAAGTGAATTATCGTAATCACCGGAAAATTGTTGTTATTGACGGATGTATTGGTTTTATTGGAGGGATGAATTTGGCAGAACGTTATATGCGTGGCTTCTCATGGGGGATTTGGCGGGATACTCATCTGATGTTGGAAGGAAAAGCTGTACATGGATTACAAACGGCTTTCTTACTCGATTGGTATTTTGTAGACCGTACTTTAATGACTTCTACCCGGTATTTTCCGAAAATAGACAACTGTGGCACTTCGCTGGCGCAGATTGTTACCAGTGAACCGATAGGGCCATGGAAAGAAATTATGCAGGGACTTTTAACAGCAATTTCGGGGGCAAAGAAATATTTCTATATACAAACTCCTTACTTCTTGCCTACCGAGGCGGTAGCTGTTGCTATGCAGACAGCTGCTTTGTCTGGTGTGGATATTCGCTTAATGATCCCTTATCGAGCTGATAATCGGCTGACGCATTTAGGGTCTTGTTCGTATCTTGCAGATATGTTACGTGCCGGGGTTAAGGTTTATTTTTATAAGAAAGGTTTTTTACACTCCAAGCTGATGGTTTCGGATGACGAATTGTCTACGGTAGGGTCTACGAATGTAGATTTCCGTAGCTTTGAACATAACTTCGAGGTAAATGCTTTTATATACGATGCGGAAACTGCTCTCCAGATGCGCGAAATCTTTTTACAGGATCAGCGAGAGTGTATACAAGTATTCTTAAAAAGTTGGAAGAAACGCTCTTGGTATCTTAAAGCTGCCGAGAGTGTGATACGGCTTTTGGCACCGCTCCTATAATTGGAAAAAAGAGAAGTTTACACTTCCGTACACTCTTTTTTCTACAAAATGCTGGTGATTCTCAAAATTATCTTTCTTACCATGTTCCAGGATAAACAGTCCGTCTTCTTTCAAAAAATTATTTTCAAAAATCAGATCAGGTATAGTTTCCAATCCGGTAAGTTCATAAGGAGGATCGGCAAAGATGAAGTCGAACTGCTCTCGTCCGCTTTTTATGTATTTGAATACATCGCCACGGATAGGCAAGCACTTATCGGTCTTCAATTCTTGTATGATTTTGCAAATAAAAGCATAATGATCACGATCTTTTTCTACACTGATAACTTGATCACAACCTCTGGATACCAGTTCAATACTGATACTACCTGTTCCCGCAAAGAGATCGAGAGCGCGTATACCGTCTTCAAAGTCAATATAATTGGATAGTACATTAAACAAGTTCTCTTTAGCAAAATCTGTGGTCGGACGTGCCTTGAAAGAGTGGGGTACATCAAAACGTCTTCTTTTGTATATTCCGCTAATTACTCGCATAGGTTAATGGCTTGGAGATCAATATTAGTGGCAGGATTCATGATGAATACCTGTCGGATAAATTTTCTCAGTTCGGATAATAATTGGTTTTTGTCAGATAAGTATCCTGTAAGGTGTAATTCGTCACGTTCCTGTTCCATACCAAGCTGTTTCCAAATATAAAGTAGATAATAGATTTGATCGTTGATCTCCTTACAGGCAAAAGAATTGGCAAGTAACAAACGTCCACATTCGTAAGTATAAATGTTTACGGCATCTTTGCACAAATGAGCATACATCTTTCTACTATTTCCTAAACGGCTTTTGGTTGCAAAGAACTCTATGAGTGGACTGGTTTGAGAGTAAAATTTAATGTTGGGATATTGTTCATTCAAGAAAGTACAAGTACTCTTATCCATACCAAATAATACTACGATATTGTTTTTCTGTAGAATATTGTATTGCACTGTTTCGTTTTCCTTTCGTGGATGGTTATGATAGAATACCGTTTCTGCTTGTTCATCTTCAAAAAACTCCAAAGGAATGAATGTAAATCGCTTGTCTGCCATTATCACATTGACACGGCGGAAGGGATGCTTTAACCATTCCACATCACGGAAAGTTTGTTTCAGATTGGCAGTGAGGGATAGGGACTTGTTTACATCATGTTCATAGAAAAAAAAATTACCATCATTCAAGGGATTGAATACAGAAAAAGAAAATCCATCCGTACTAAGACGGATGGATAAGGTATATTGTTCCGATTTACTAAAATCAGTTGTTTCTATCATACGTATGATGGAAGATTATTCCCAGTTACCAGCGTTGTTGTTAGCTGTTTCCAAACTACCAATCATCAAACCGGAATATTTACCCAACTTAGTTTGTACATCTTTCAGGTTAGCGATTTCTTGTTTATCCAAACCATTCAGGTAAACTTCGTATGGAGTCTTAACTTCGAGCAGACAGAAAGGAGCACCGGATTTTGCTGTATCATTTTTGATAGCCATTTCAAACTGTACACCGTTTCCAAAAGGAACATATCTCATAGAGTCTGCATTGAAACCTTTTGGGAAGATTGTATCCAAAACAGCTACCCACAAAGTATCACGTTTGAAGTTTTCCAATCCCCATTTTTTTACATCCGCATAATTACCGGTTTTCTTAGCTTTATTGATGATGTTGATAGCCTTCTTTTCTGTAAGACCATCTTCCAATTGTTTATCACTCAATTCACCTTGTTTATAAATGAACGGAAGTTTCTGGTTTTTAACGAAATCAATCAATGTGTCAAAGCTTGCTGTGTATTGCTGATTGTGCAAACCGCGATACTCCAACTGTGCCTTACGGATGTCAATCAAACGAGCGATGACTGCCGCATCTCTGTGCTTTTTAGCTTTTTCAAAGTTTATAGGACCCATAATGCTGGTATAGCAGATATAAACTAAGACCAGAGCACATAAGCCTAAAACGATATTAAATACTGTTTTCATGATAAATATGTTTTTTAGTTGTTATATTCGCACCGCAAAAATAAAAGAAATAAATTTAAAAACGATAGTTACCGTTACTTTTTTCTCTTACAAAAATGATAAATAACTATTTAGAAAGGCAAATTAAGGAAAATTTTCCTTATCAACCAACTCCCGAGCAAGAAATTGCTGTAAAATCTTTATCAGAGTTTCTTCTGTCGCCCCGTAGTGAGGTGGTTTTCTTGCTTCGTGGTTATGCCGGAACGGGTAAAACTTCGTTAGTAGGGGCATTGGTCAAAACATTGGATAAGTTACAACAAAAGTCAATTTTGTTGGCTCCAACGGGACGTGCGGCAAAGGTTTTTTCAGCTTATGCGGGGCATTCAGCGTTTACAATTCATAAAAAAATTTATAGACAACGATCTTTTTCTAATGAATTGAGTAATTTTTTGGTGAACGATAATTTGACGACACATACCTTATATATAGTAGATGAAGCGTCGATGATTTCCAATGAAGGGTTGTCCGGTTCGGCTTTTGGTACGGGGAGATTACTGGATGATTTGGTACAATTTGTTTATTCCGGACAGAGATGTCGTTTGTTGCTGATGGGAGATACGGCACAGTTGCCGCCGGTTGGCGAAGAACAAAGTCCTGCTCTCTATGCCGAAGCTCTAAAGGGGTATGGGCTCGAAGTCGTTGAGGTGAATTTAACTCAGGTGGTAAGACAAGAACAACAATCGGGGATTTTGTGGAATGCTACCCGGTTACGCCAATTGATAACAGAGGATAACTGTATCTCTTTACCGAAAATAAAGGTAACAGGTTTTGCAGACATAAAGGTACTACCGGGTAACGAGTTGATTGATGTTCTGGAACAGTGTTATAGTCGTGATGGAGTGGATGATACCATTGTGATATGCCGTTCCAACAAGCGAGCTAATATTTACAATAACGGTATTCGTACCCAAATACTCTGGCGTGAGGATGAATTGAATACAGGCGATTTACTTATGGTTGCGAAAAATAATTATTATTGGACGGAGAAAGAGAAAGAATTGGATTTCATTGCTAATGGTGATACGGCTGTTGTTCGGAGAGTTGGGAGTACACGTGAATTATATGGTTTCCATTTTGCAAATGTCACTCTGTCTTTTCCTGATTACAATGATTTCGAATTGGATGTAAATCTGTTATTAGATACTTTACATAGTGATGCACCGGCACTATCCAAAGTTGACAACGACCGCCTTTTTTATATGGTGTTAGAAGACTATGCTGATATTACCATAAAGCGTGAACGAATGAAGAAGATGAAAGCGGATCCTTATTATAATGCCTTACAAGTGAAATATGCATATGCTGTAACTTGCCACAAAGCGCAGGGTGGGCAGTGGAAGAATGTTTTCCTTGATCAGGGATATATGACAGATGAGTATCTGACACCTGATTATTTTCGTTGGTTGTATACCGCATTTACACGAACTACAGGTACGTTGTATCTAGTGAATTATCCGTCTGTACAGGTAGAATAAAAATTATTTGTTTTATTTTTCTTTATAATTTTGCTTTATTTTATTTTTTTCCTTTATATTCGTAATATTATTTTTATTAAACAACAAACACGAATATTACGATGAAACATTCTACTCTTTTTGGGGAAGGGAAGGTACTATTCTTTCTCTTTTTAGTGTTGCTTTTTGGGGGGAGTTTGCAGGCTTGTTCTGATGATGAAACACCTCTTACGTTAGAAATCAGTGATGAAGAACTGGTATTTGGTTCTGATGCGTCTTCGAAGAAGATAGAAATTAAATCTTCTGCTGTTTGGGAAGCTAAAGTAGTTTCCGGTGCTGATTGGTGTAGTTACAAAGATGAAACTAATGGGGTTGTTTCGATAACTGTAAAAGCTAACGACTCTGGTGCTAAGCGTGAATCGAAAATACTTTTTACATGTGGCACGTTAAAGAAGGTACTTCTTGTTATTCAGGAAAATATTGAACCTATGCTTGAAATTACTGAAACTGAACTTTCATTCGATGTGGCCAGTGGCAGTAAGGAAATACAGGTACAGAGTAATATACAATGGAAAGCAGGAGTAATGACTGCCGGAGCAAGTTGGGTTACATGTGTTGTGAAAAAGGAGAAACCGAATATACTGGTCATCGCTGTGGAGTCAAATTCTGCCATGCACCAACGTAAGGCTATTGTCAGTGTTACAGCTGGTTCTTTGAAGAAAGAAATTTCTGTAATTCAAGCCCCTTATGTCCCCTCCGTATTATACTCGCGTATAGAACCTAACTTTGATTTTTCTTTGCTGGAGGATGATTTTGGGAATACTCTTCCTGATTTTAGTAATATAGGCTATAAAGGTGGTGAAGTTGAGATACCTGAAGCTCCTGTTGTCAAAGTCCTTTCTGCACCAATGCAGGGTGTGGATGCTACTTCCATGATTCAAAATGCTATTGATGAAGTTTCTCGGATGCCGCTTACGGACAATATCCGTGGAGCAATTCTTTTGCAAAAAGGACAATATGAAGTGTTTGGGTCTTTGGCTATAAAGGCTAGTGGAGTAGTACTTCGTGGTGAAGGCGATGGAGAAGATGGTACCATATTGGTAGCTGCCGGTAAAAAAGCAGGTTATGATGCACATCATAGGCTCATTAAAATAGCAGGTTCCGGAAAATTGACCCCATCTGCGCCTTCTTCTAACAATATCAAAGAGGCTTATGTTCCTGTAGGGCGTTTCTGGGTTACAGTAAATAACCCTGGTTCTTTCCAGGTTGGTGATGATGTCACTATTTATCGTCCCGGTACCAATGAATGGATTCATGACCTTAAGATGGATCAAATAGAAGGTGGCTCAGGTGTTAAGCAGTGGGAAGCCAGTGGCTATAATTTTGCTTATGAACGTGTAGTTACTAAAATTATTGACGACACTCTTCATTTTGATAATCCTATTATGATGGCTATGGAAACTCGGTATGGTGGTGGAGCTGTGTATAAGTCAACTTTTTCGGGACGAATAAACCATTGTGGTGTAGAAAATATGCAGATTATCAGTGAATATGACAAAACCAAAAAAGATAAGACTGGTTATTATAATGATGAAGATCATAGTTGTACGGCTATTGATATGACAAAGACTGAACATAGTTGGATACGTAATGTTACTTCCAAATACTTTGCCTATGGTTTGGCTGAACTGAGAGATAATTCTCGTTATATTACGGTGAAGGACTGTAAATGTTTTGATGGGGTAGCGGTGCGTACCGGAGGGCGACTTTATTCCTTCTTGATGGATGATGTGTCATCATGTTTGGTGATAGATTGTGAAACTACTGAAGGACGGCATGATTGTGTTACTGGTAGTAAGGGAGTAGGACCCAATGCTTTTGTAAGGGTGAAAATACGAAATTCTCATGCCGATGCAGGACCACATCACCGCTGGAATATTGGTACACTCTACGATAACATTGACAGTGACGGACAAATCAATGTGCAAGATCGTGCCGATATGGGTTCCGGACATGGATGGGCAGGTGCCAATCAGTTTCTTTGGAATTGTAAAGGAGGTAGAATTACCGTTCAAAATCCATGGGTATCTGCCAAAAACTTCAGTATCGGTACCAAGGGAAACAAGCATGAAGGAGCTCGTAAGGGAAGACCCGATGGCGTATGGATTATGCAAGGAAAAGATGTCACTCCGGTGTCACTCTATGATGCACAATTGGCATTACGTAAACAAGACGGACGATTGTATCATACTGGAAAATAAGTGGAATATCTATTTCTCAGTGCAGTATTTGTTGCTATTTTGCATTCCTATATATAAGGAACAACTAAAATCTAAGACAATGAAACATGCTTATTACATATTAACTTTGATATGCTTGATGCTGGTTGGTGCCAGTTGTGAAGAGGATTATCGGGATATGGTAATCTTTGAGGGGATTGAACCTATCTATCAAATTGGGACTTGTGATAACTTGATTTCTTCTGTTACATTATATTTGGCAAATACAAAAGAGATAGTATTAGGAATTGATGGAGGAGATGGTAATTATAACCTTATTAATGAACATGAGTCTGTGGCAAATGTAGCGTTTACTAAAGATGTTAACGGTTACCGGCGTATTAAGATTCAACCTCTGATGGAAGGTGAAACGATATTGCGTATCATGGATGGCTCGGGTACTGGAACTAAACTTTTCATTACAGTGAAAAATCGTCATCAGTGTAAAATGATGAAAATGGGCTTTGAATATGGAATTAGCGAAGGTGCATCTATGGATTTGCTGGCTAGTGTGCAGAAAAATCTGGCCGAACGGCCTTGGTTGAAAGACAACGGATATTACTTGTTGGTACCAGATGATGACTCTTCTTTTTGGGAGAAAGGTATACTGGAGATTTATCCGGAAGGGAAAGAAAGTATACCTTTTATTGGCCGTTACGATACAATTTTCGTAGAAGATGAAGAAGGAGATATGCGGGTCGTGTGGCAATTTACTTATGGTAATGAAAAGAGGTTTTATACCCGAACTCTTCTTTCTTCTTCCGGTAATACGGCAAAGTGTGTACTTGCTGAGAATATCACAGAATTTTGCCCTTCCGGTTTGTTGCCTCAGGGTGTGACAGTTGTTTTTCGGGAATTGTTTAGCCTTGGTATAGAATAATATCAGATTATATTTTGTCTGTAAAAAAGGACTCCGCTTTCGATATTTAGCCGAAAGCGGAGTCCTTTTTATTAGGTAAGATCAGTTAGAGGCTGTTTATAGCCCTGCCAATTCCATAATTTTATCTACTGCAGCGTTCAAACCATCAGGGTTTTTACCACCTGCAGTTGCAAAATGAGGTTGACCGCCACCGCCACCTTGTATCAGTTTAGCTGCTTCTTTCACCAAGTTACCCGCTTTAAGACCACCAGCTACGAGGTTATCGCTTAACATAACTGTCAACATCGGTTTACCTTCGAATACTGTTCCGGCTACGAAGAAAAGATTTTCCGTAATTTCTCCACGCAATTGGAAAGCGATATTTTTAACGGCATCGGCAGGTATCATTGCTGCACAGAACTTAATAACCTTTATACCGTTTACTTCTTGAGCGTTTTGCAACAATTTTTCTTTCAGTTGTGCTTCCTTTTCTTTCATGAAGTCTTCCACCTGTTTCTTTAACCCTGCATTTTCTTCAATATACTTACGGATTGCACCGGATAAGTCGGGTGCATTGTTGAAAAGTGCTTTCAGGTCGCGCATGGTGTCTTGGAAAGTATCCAACATTTCCTCTACACGTGCTCCTGTGTATGCTTCGATACGACGAATACCGGCAGCAACAGAACTTTCGGATACAATCTTCACCATTCCGATGTTTCCGGTAGCGGCAACGTGTGTACCACCGCAGAATTCGATGGAAGAGCCGAACTGGATAACACGTACATGGTCGCCATACTTTTCACCAAAAAGTGCGATGGCACCCAGTTCTTTAGCTTCTTCAATAGGAATATTACGATATTCTTTCAAAGGAATATTAGCACGTATCTTGGCATTTACAATGTGTTCTACCTGACGAAGTTCCTCATCTGTTACTTTTTGGAAATGGGAAAAGTCAAAACGCAGAGAGTCAGGAGTAACTAAAGAACCTTTCTGTTCTACGTGGTCACCTAATACTTCACGTAATGCGGCATCCAGCAAATGGGTAGCAGAGTGGTTAGCGGCACATGCGGCACGCTTTTCTGTATCCACGCAAGCCATCATCGGAGCTTCCAAATATTCGGGCAACTTCTTGGTAATATGAATAGGAAGATTGTTTTCTTTCTTCGTATCAATTACTTCGATAGTTTCAAATTCATTCACCAATACCCCCGTATCACCTACCTGACCACCACTTTCGGCATAGAACGGAGTCTTGTCCAATACAATCTGATATAAAGTCTGATTCTTTTGTCTCACCTGGCGATAACGCAGAATGGATGTTTCATATTCCGTATAATCATAACCCACAAATTCTGTGGTACCCTCCTTCAATGTAATCCAATCACCGGTTTCAACGGCTGCAGCATTGCGAGCACGTTGTTTCTGTTTCTCCATTTCGGCATTGAATTCCTTGATATCGGCAGTCATGTCATTTTCGCGCAAGATAAGTTCCGTGAGGTCGAGTGGGAAACCGAACGTATCATATAATGTAAAGGCATCTTTACCGCTGATTTCAGTCTTACCGGCAACTTTGGTATCTGCCATTGTCTTGTCGAGTAAGCGTATACCGGTTTCCAGAGTGCGAAGGAAGGAATCTTCTTCTTCTTTAATCACTTTGGTAATCAATTCTTTTTGCGCATTCAATTCGGGGTAGGCACCACCCATATTTTCAATCAGCACGGGGAGAAGTTTGTACAGGAATGCCTGTTTTTGTCCAAGAAATGTATAGCCATAACGTACTGCACGGCGGAGGATACGGCGAATTACATAACCTGCTTTTGCATTACTCGGCAATTGGCCGTCTGTGATAGAAAAGGCAATAGTTCGGATGTGGTCGGCAATAACACGCATAGCAATGTCTGATTTTTCATCTTCGCCATACTTTTTACCTGCCATGTCACCGATGGCTTTCAATATCGGTTGGAATACATCTGTATCATAGTTGGAAGTTTTACCTTGTAATGTACGTACCAAACGTTCAAATCCCATGCCTGTATCAATTACTTTGGCGGGAAGTCCTTCGAGGCTACCGTCCGCTTTACGGTTGAATTGCATAAATACAAGATTCCAAATTTCAATAACTTGCGGATGGTCTTTGTTCACCAACTGGCTACCGGGAACTTGTGCTTTCTCTTCTTCCGAGCGGGAATCAACATGTATTTCTGAACACGGACCACAAGGCCCCGTATCGCCCATTTCCCAGAAATTATCGTGTTTGTTCCCATTAAGGATATGGTCTTTGGGTAAGAATTGTTCCCAATAAGATGCAGCTTCGTTGTCGCGTTCCAGACCTTCTTCAGGACTACCTTCAAATACGGTGGCATAAAGATCCTTGGGATCCAGTTTCAATACGTCTACCAGATATTCCCACGCCCATGAAATAGCTTCTTTCTTAAAGTAGTCACCAAACGACCAGTTACCTAGCATCTCAAACATGGTGTGATGATAAGTATCATGACCTACTTCCTCCAGGTCGTTGTGCTTTCCGCTCACACGAAGGCATTTCTGTGAGTCGGCAACTCTTTTATATTTTGCCGGGTGGTTACCCAAAATAATGTCTTTAAACTGGTTCATACCCGCGTTGGTAAACATCAACGTGGGGTCATCTTTAATCACCATCGGTGCCGAAGGCACAATCTGATGGCTTTTACTTTCAAAAAAACTCTTGAACGAGTCTCTGATTTCATTTGCAGTCAACATACTCTATATATCTATCCTTGAGGTTAATATTCTTGAAAAAACTGTGCAAAGATAGCGTGTTTTTATTACTTTTGTCGCATTGACAAGCGAAATATTTCCTAAGATGCGCAAAGTTTACTACATTTATAATCCAAGGACACAGACTTATGACCGAATCTATCCTACTGTACGGCAACGGGCATTAAGTATTTTGCGTCGTTTATTTTTTGGTATGGGACTGGGTGCGGGTAGTTTCATCATACTGTTATTAATTTTCGGTTCTCCGTCGGAGAAGGAGTTGAGAAAAGAAAATAGTAAGCTACAAGCGCAGTATAATGTACTTTCCCGTCGGTTGGATGAGGCGATGGGGGTGTTGCAGGATATACAGCAGCGTGATGACAACCTTTATCGTGTCATCTTTCAAGCCGATCCGATACCTTCGACCATTCGTAAGGCGGGTTATGGCGGTACAAACCGTTATGAGCACTTGATGGATATGGCGAACTCGGATTTGGTTATCAACACTACACAGAAAATGGATATGCTGACCAAACAGCTTTATATTCAATCACGTTCTTTTGATGATGTAGTGAAGATGTGTAAGAACCATGATGAGATGTTGAAATGTATTCCTGCTATCCAACCTATTTCCAATAAAGATTTACGGAAGACTGCTTCTGGCTATGGAACGCGTATAGATCCTATATACGGTACTGCTCGTTTCCATGCAGGGATGGACTTCTCTGCTCATCCGGGTACAGATGTCTACGCTACCGGTGACGGAAAAGTGATAAAGATGGGGTGGGAGACCGGATATGGTAATATAATTATTATAGATCATGGTTTTGGTTATCAGACTTGGTATGCCCACTTGCAAGGTTTTCGTACGCAACTTGGTAAGCGAGTTGTACGGGGTGAGGTGATTGGTGCAGTTGGCAGTACAGGTAAAAGTACCGGACCGCACCTTCATTATGAGGTACATGTAAAAGGCCAGGTTGTAAACCCCGTCAACTATTACTTTATGGATCTTAGTGCCGAAGATTATGACCATATGATTCAGATTGCGGAGAACCACGGTAAGATGATGGATTGATGGATATTTGACAATGGTTAATTGAAAGTACTGATATGCTGAATACAGATAAAAAGCTGAAGTTATATTACTCTATTAGTGAGGTCGCGGCGATGTTCGATGTAAACGAGTCGTTGCTTCGTTTTTGGGAGAAAGAGTTTCCTCAACTCAATCCTAAGAAGGGGGGGCGTGGTATACGGCAATATCGAAAAGAGGATATTGAAACGGTAAAACTTATCTATCATTTGGTAAAGGAACGTGGTATGACCCTCCCTGGTGCCCGTCAGCGAATGAAAGATAATAAGGAAACAACTCTTCGCAATTTTGAGATTGTAGATAGGCTGAAATCCATTCGCGAAGAGTTGGTAGGAATGCGTGATGCCTTGGACACGTTTACTTATCAACAAGTAGATGATTTGAAAGAAAATCTCTTTTAGTCTTCTATTCTCACTACCTGCTTGATGTTCTGTATCTGTTTCAAATTATTACAAATAGAACGTACGTCATCCACATCGTGTACATAGAGTTGTATCTTGCCTTCAAAAATACCGTCGATGGTTTCAATTGTCAGTTTACGGATATTTACATTCAGCTGACGCGAGATAACTTGAGTTACTTCATTCAGCAATCCCATACAGTCTATACCTTTTATATATATGGTAACCAAGAAGGTGAGATCTTTGTGTGTATCCCATTCTGTGGCAATGATCCGGTTGCCGTAGCTGCTCTTTAAACGGGCGGCAACGGGGCACTGGCGTTTATGAATAATAACATGGTTTTCTTCATCAATGTAGCCCAGTACGTCGTCTCCGGGAATGGGATGGCAACAGTCTGCCATGATGTAGTTCTTCGAAATAGTTTCTTCTGTCAGCTTTAATATCTGCTTTGTATTGATTTTCTCTTGTGAAGTCTTTTCTTCAGGTTGTTCTTTACCATCTTTATTGTCCTTGTTTTCTTTGCTTCCAAAAGAGAAAGTGAGATATTTTTTCCAATTACTACTTTGCTTTTCTTTAAATATATTCTTATCCGCATCGCCCAATACAATTTTTTTACTTCCGACGGCGATGAGAAGTTCATCGGGAGTATGGAAATTATGTAGCTTGGTTAGTTTGTTCAGTGCAGCATCATCCATACGGATATCTTCATTTTGGAAGAACTCAGCTATCATTGTTTCGCCCTCTTTCTGATAAGCTTTCGCCTCTTTACGTAGAATGGAGGCAATTTTGGCACGAGCACGAGCGGTGGTGGCATACACTTCCCATTCCGGTTGAACACGTTGCGATTTGGAGGTTAATATTTCTACTTGGTCGCCACTTTGTAACTTATGGCTTAAGGGAACCAACTTATGATTGACTTTAGCACCTATACAATGGCTGCCAATATCAGTATGCAAAGAGAATGCAAAATCCAGTGCAGTGGAGTTTTGCGGCATGGTTTTAATTTCACCTTTCGGCGTAAATACAAAGATTTCCGAAGCGAAAAGATTTAATTTGATAGTATCAAGAAAGTCGATAGCATCTGGTTGAGGGTCATCAAGTATTTCCTTAATGGTACGTAACCATTTTTCAAGTTCACCTTCATCTTCGCTACCGCCACCTTCCTTATATTTCCAGTGAGCGGCGAAACCTTGTTCGGCAACGTCGTTCATGCGTTCACTCCGGATTTGAACCTCAATCCACTGTCCGTTGTTGCCCATGAGGGTGACGTGCAAAGCCTGATAACCATTGGCTTTCGGGTGGCTTACCCAATCGCGCAATCTATCAGGGTGTGGTTTGTATATTTTGGAAATAGAAACATAAATGTCGAAACAGTCATTTAGCTCTTCTTCCATGTTGCGGGGTTCAAAAATAATTCGTACGGCAAGCAAATCGTAGATTTCCTCAAAAGGAACATGCTTGGTCTGCATCTTGTTCCAGATGGAGTAGATGGATTTTATACGGGCAAGAATACGGTATTTCAACCCCATCTTGTCGAGTTGTGCACGTATCGGAGTTGTAAATTCATTGAATACTTTGTCGCGCTCAACGGCCGTCGCGGCAAGTTTTTTTTCTATTTCGTGATATTCTTCCGGATGTTCATATTTGAAACTTAGGTTTTCCAATTCCGTTTTGATCTTGTACAATCCTAAACGATTGGCAAGCGGAGCGTAGATATAAAGTGTTTCACCGGCAATCTTAAATTGCTTGTTGGGCAACATGGAACCAAGCGTACGCATGTTGTGCAACCGGTCTGCTATCTTAATAAGGATAACGCGAATATCATCGGACATGGTGAGAAGTAACTTCTTGAAGTTCTCGGCCTGTGCCGAAGCGCGGTCACCGAAGATACCGCCGGATATTTTTGTCAGTCCATCTACGATTTGGGCAATCTTGGGACCAAAAATATTCTCGATATCTTCTACGGTATAGTCGGTGTCTTCTACTACATCGTGTAACAAAGCCGAGCAGATAGAGGTGGAACCGAGTCCTATTTCATTACAAACAATCTTTGCCACGGCAATAGGATGCATTATGTAAGGCTCTCCCGAGCGGCGTTTGATACCCTTATGCGCTTGATTGGCAAAATTGAATGCTTTGGTTATTATCTCGACACGTTTACGGTGCTTAGTTGCCAAGTAGTCGTTTAACAGTTCCTGGAATGCCTGTTCAATCATTTCTTCTTCGGCTTTCTCTTTCTCCTTCTGGCTTACATTCTCTTCCATATACTGTTCTCCTTTTATTCACTTTCTGCAAAAATAAGCAATTTTCAATACGGGGCAAGCATTTGATGTTTTATTATTTATAAATCTTCAGTTGCTTCCCTGCGTTGATCCTTGTGCCGCTCAGTCCATTCCAGCTTTTTAGCTGATTGACGGTGACGCCATATTTACGTGCAATGGTAGACAAAGTTTCTCCATTCTTTATTTTATGATAAGTGGCACTTCCTTTAGGGGTACTACTTTGGTTGCGTGCCGTGCTTCGTGTATCGGCAACGGCAACTACCCTGCGATTTTTGAATAACTCTTTGCTACGGTGAGCATAGATAGTGTCCTGCTTGTCAATAAATGTGCTGATATAATTTATCGGAAGACGGAGAGTTTGTGCTTTGGTATCTCCCGGAATGATATTCTTTTTGAACTGGGGATTCAGGCTTTTGATTTCATCCAGATTGATACCGCATACATCGGCTATTTGTTCAAAATGGAGGTTACGGTTTACTTGTACCGTGTCAGTAGCATCCGGTATGTTGGTTTCCATCGGACAGATGTTGTGCTTACAATAATAAGTCATCACATAGTTGGCTGCAATGAAAGCAGGCACATAGCCACGCGTCTCTTTGGGCAGATAATTGTAGATTTCCCAATAATCTGTTTTTCCTCCGGCGCGTCGGATAGCCTTGTTGATGGTTCCTGGACCACAGTTATAAGCCGCAATTACCAAATTCCAGTCTTGATAAATGGCATACATGTCTTTCAGGTAACGTGCGGCAGCCCAGGTTGCTTTTATCGGATCGCGGCGTTCGTCTACCAGACTGTTACTTTCCAAACCGTAAATTTTCCCGGTTTGCAACATGAATTGCCACAGACCGGAAGCTCCTGCACGGGATACGGCAGAAGGGTTAAGAGCCGATTCGATGATAGGCAAGTATTTCAATTCGAGAGGTAACCCGTAAGCATCAAGCGCTTCTTCAAAGATAGGCATATAGAAGTTGCAGGCACTCAGCATAAATGCCACCTGATTACGCAGGCGTCCGGTATACATGTCGATGAATTTACGTATGATTTCGTTATACGGCATTTCCATGATAGTCGGCATGCGCGAAAGTCGGTCAATATATATCGAGTCACTGAACTCAGGATTAACGGTTGAAGTACTGCAATCTTTTCCTAAATCAATATAGTTTTTTGCCTTCCAGTCATTGAGCAAGCTGTCCAGCGGATAGGTCATACTTGTAGGTAAATCGATTATTTCGCGACGTTCCGTTCCGTTTTCACGGATGATTACATCTACACTTTCCTGTGCGTGTAGTTGCGGGGCAACGAACAGTGTACAGAACAGTAATGAGGAACCGGCTATTATCTTCTTCATGTATGTAGGTTTGTTTGTCATGAGTATATCTTTTTAAATCGGGTTTTATTCAAGTTTATCGGGTTTTGTTTAAAATCGGAAACTGCATTGTACCCCCACCGACCTGTTTGATGAACCGGTCATCTGATTGTTGATGACCGTAGGTTCTACTCTCATACTTAGGTCGGGAGTGATATCAAAGTTAGATAATTCAGCGTCTACGTATGCATCGATAACGGATATCAGATATACGCCAATAAATGCGAAAATACTTAAGTCGCGGTATCGGCGGTAGGTGTCTTTCCGTTTTCGCAGCAATTCTTTCAACTGGCTTTCGGATATGGTATATCCGGGAGGTAACAGGTCTGTGATACTGCTGGACTGCATATTGCCGTTCATGGCATCCTTATAGGCCTGAGAATAGTCTTTATACATCTTTCCGTTCCATGTCAAGGCGTAGGCACATCCGGCAAATCCACCGTAAATGATGGGGAGTTTCCAGTATTTACGATTATAGATCTGCCCGCCACCGGGGATGACAAGGGCTAACCAAGTTGCTTTTGTAGGGTTAGGTACCCATATCTTCTGGTTTATTTCTTTCTTGATACTGTCCGTAGGTACCGGCTGTTCTTTCAGCTCGGGACTGGAAGTCATTTCTAACAGTTTCTTTTTATTTTCCGCAGCAATACTGTCGGCAATGGTCAAACTGTCTGTCGTGGTCGCTGGCCGGCTGAGGGCAGAATTGACTGTTTCAAGGTTTAGGCTGTCGGTCAGCGGAAGTATCGGTTGCCGCTGAGTGTTGAGCGTATCGGTCTGCTGTCTGTGTATTCGTTTGGCAGCGGCACGCGGACGGTTCTGACCATACATAGCAATCCCTGCCGTTTGCAGGAAACAAAGCAGCAGGGTGATACAGATTTGATATATTCTTCTTTTCTTTGCCATTTATTTTTTCAGCGTATCCAGAATTCCAATGATACGTTCTAATTCTTCTTCGTTACTGAATGGGATACTGATTTTCCCTTTTCCTTTTTCCGAACAAGTCAGTTGTACTTTCGTGCTGAAGAAACTTGAAAGCTGTTGTCTCAGCATGTTGAATTCTTCGGGCAACTTGGCGCGTTTAGGAACGATTTTACGGTCGCCGCTTTTCACGGTTTCGCCTTCGTTTAGGGATTTTACAATCTCTTCCACCTTGCGCACGGAATAACCATGCTCGAGGATTTCTTCGAAAATCTTCACTTGTAATTTGGGGTCACCTAATGTCACCAGTGCACGGGCATGTCCCATATCTATCTGCTTGTTCTGCAATCCTATCTGAATAGGGGCGGGTAACTTCAATAGGCGCAGATAATTGGCAATCGTGGTACGTTTCTTTCCTACACGTTCACTGAGACGTTCCTGAGTCAGTCCATATTGTTCCAGCAGGTGCTGATAGGCGAGGGCGATTTCCACGGAATTCAGGTCTTCGCGTTGTATGTTTTCGATGAGCGCCATTTCCATGACGTTCTCGTCGTCGGCCGTACGGATATAGGCAGGAATACTTGTCAGTCCGGCAAGTTGCGAAGCCCGGAAGCGGCGTTCTCCGGCGATAATCTGATATTCATCGTCGGACAGCTTACGCAACGTGATAGGTTGGATAATTCCTATTTCTGAGATAGAATCGGCAAGTTCCTGTAACGCAGTCTGGTCAAATTCGTGACGTGGCTGGTTGGGATTGACGGCAATCTTCGACAATTCAATTTCATTAATGGAGGAAGAACCTTCAGTCTGCACTTCATCCATAGAGAGCAGGGCGTCCAGCCCTCGTCCTAATGCACTTCTTTTCTGTGCCATCTGTTTATTTACTATTTTACTATTTACACAAATTATTAGTTAATCTTACGGAATGTGTAACGTTACCGTTATTTCTCGTTCCGGCTGATTAATTCTTTGGCTAACGCCATGTGGTTTTTAGCTCCGGTAGAGTCTGCGTCATATAAAATCGTAGGCAGGCCATAGCTGGGAGCTTCACTCAACTTGACGTTACGCTGAATGACGGTGTTGAATACCAATTCCTGGAAGTGGCGTTTCACTTCGTCGTAAATTTGATTAGCCTGGCGCAAACGTGAGTCGTACATTGTCAACAAGAATCCTTCGATTTCGAGTGAAGGATTCAGCTTGGACTTAATAATTTTGATAGTATTCAGCAGTTTGCTAATTCCTTCCAGAGCGAAATACTCCGCCTGTACGGGGATGATGACCGAATCTGCGGCAGTCAGTGCATTTACTGTTATCAATCCCAATGACGGTGAACAGTCTATTAAAATATAGTCAAACTCTTCTTTCAGAGGAGAAAGCACTTCCTTCAATATTTTTTCACGGTTTTTGAGATTGAGCATTTCTATCTCGGCGCCTACCAGATTGATGTGGGAGGATATCACTTTTAATGTATCGATCTCTGTATCATGGATTGCGTCGCGCACATTTGCACGATCAATAATACATTCATAGATAGTACATTCTGCTTGCTTGATGTCCACACCGAGTCCCGAAGAAGCATTCGCCTGCGGGTCTGCGTCTACAACAAGTACTTTCTTTTCAAGCGTGGCGAGAGAAGCTGCTAAGTTGATTGTCGTTGTTGTCTTTCCTACACCACCTTTTTGATTTGCCAAAGCAATTATTTTTCCCATAATCTCAATGTTTATTGGCAGCGAAATAAGTGATAATTCCGAATAGCGCCTACTAAAAAAGAGAAAGATTGCAAAAACGGTTGATAAGTCACCTGTTTTGTTAATAACTCATAGGTGCTTTTAGACCATTTTACCTTCAAATGAAGGTTCTATGTGCTTCTTCTCTATATTAGGAGACAAATATACGTATTTCTCTTGAAATGAAATAGTTTTTTTTGTCTCGCTTGCAGAAGATTAAGATTTGTAAATGGTTCTAATTGTAAAGGTAACCCCTGTTTATTCTTGCTAAATAGACTTATCTTTTTAAATACAGAATTATCAGAAACGGATTATCTCCATTTTTTTTGCGTAACATCAGGTGATACAATACTTAATCATGTGCTTTTCAAGAATTTTGCATTACCGAAGGAAAGAGTTGGGAAAATATCATTTGTTACCCCTCGGCTAGTATCATTTGTTCATTACATAATTACTGGTATATTCCATAAGGCAACGATATAGGATTGCAAAAAGAAATGATGCATGTTATTTTCATGGCTATATATTATGATATGCGTATTTGTAATTATTATGCAAAATAAACGAGTATTCTTAAAAGAAGATTACGTTTTTGTCTGTGAAACTTTCGAATGCTTCTTTTTCTTTTTTTATTGGTTTCACTTTTATTTGATAAATATCTTAAAATGTGGAATTCCTCAAGTTTAAAGGAGAAAGAAGAGTATATTGTCTTTTTGACACATTGTCTTTTTTGCATACGCGAGAATTGCGTATTTCCGCCCTTGGATGGCTTTGAAGGATAAATCAGCAACCAAAATCCGTATCTCGCTTATGGATAGTGTGATATGGAAATATAGGCAACTCTAAAAAATAGAAAACAGTATCAAACTCTTTCTTAAACATCTTTTGTAGAAGTGATAAAGACGTGATTGGGGATGGATGTTGAGCTTGCTTGCGAGGGATGTTAATATCCATCGTGCCGGAAGTTAATAAGAATTATCCGGGATGTTAATATCCTTCATGTGGGATGTTAACATCCCTCGTTTAAGAGATGTATAAAAAGTGGATGTTATGCGGAAAAGATGTATTTTTATGCTTTTATTTTGTCTGTTCTTATTTTGTTTAGAACTTTTCGGGAAAAACAGTGTCAGTAGAATGGAACTTATCCTATCTTTTTTATAGGAAAACTGCCATAAATTGCCAAATAAAGTAACCGACTATTACACATTTCAGTACTGTGCCCAATAGAAATCCCAATAAGGAACCTAATCCAGACTTTAGGGCTTGTATTGTTTCCCGGCCACCAAGCAACTCTCCAATAAATGCACCCAGAAATGGCCCGAGAATAATGCCCCAAGGCATAAAGAACAGGCCGATTATTGTACCGGCGAAGCAACCACGTGTGCCCCATCGGCTGGCACCGCTGTATTTGCTGCCCAGCATGGGAATGAAATAGTCGAGTATCTGTACAATGACGACAATCAGTAGCCAAATCAGCAGTTCGGTAGTGGTGTATTGCACCTTGTCCGTGAAGTGTAATAACAGTAAACCGGCATAGGCGATGGGAGGTCCCGGAAGGATGGGAAGGAAACAACCGGCCAGTCCTGCAATCATACAGAGAATACCTGATATGATAAGAATAATGTCCATAATGAGCTTTTTTAAAGTATGGTGGTTAATATGTGGTTCTCTTTTGCTAAATTTGTAGCAAATTTAAGAAGAAAATATGGAAAATCAGAGACCTTTGATATTGATTTCCAATGATGACGGTATCATTGCGAAAGGAATTAGCGAGTTGATCAAGTTTCTTCGTCCACTGGGCGAAATTGTCGTCATGGCACCGGATGCGCCACGTTCGGGCGCTGCCTGTTCATTGACGGTGACAGAACCTATCCGCTATCAATTGCTCCGTAAAGATGTAGGATTGACGGTTTACAAATGCTCCGGTACACCGGTAGATTGTGTGAAGTTGGCTTTTCATACGGTGCTCGACCGTAAACCGGATTTAGTGGTAGGTGGCATCAACCATGGTGATAACTCTTCAGTGAATGTACACTATTCCGGTACGATGGGGGTTGTTATCGAGGGATGTCTGAAAGGGATACCTTCTATCGCTTTCTCTTTATGTAACCATCAACCTGATGCTGATTTTGAACCTGCCGGGCCTTATATTCGTGAAATAGCCCGCCAAGTGTTGGAAAAGGGATTGCCGCCGTTGACTTGCTTGAATGTGAACTTCCCTGATGCCAAAGAGCTGAAAGGAATCAAAGTCTGCGAACAGGCCAGAGGACAGTGGGTCAATGAGTGGGAAAATTTTGCTCATAGAAATGATACGCACTATTATTGGTTGACCGGTGAGTTTGAAGAAGCTGATGCCGAGAATGAGAAAACTGACCATTGGGCACTTGCCAACGGCTATGTAGCTATCACTCCCACAACGGTAGACGCTACAGCTTATGGATTGATTGATGAATTGAAGACTTGGTTTTAATTATCGGCTACTGTCAACTGTTATGAAGTATTATTTGATTGTCGGTGAAGCTTCCGGAGACTTGCATGCTTCTCATTTGATGGCTGCCTTGAAAGAGGAAGATCCGCAGGCGGAATTCCGCTTTTTTGGCGGTGACCTGATGGCTGCGGTGGGAGGAACGATGGTGAAGCATTATAAGGAGCTGGCTTATATGGGTTTTATTCCTGTATTGCTCCATTTGCGTGCTATCTTTGCCAATATGAAATGTTGTAAGGAGGATGTGGTAACTTGGCAACCGGATGTACTGATATTGGTGGATTATCCCGGGTTTAATCTGAACATTGCAAAATTTATCCATGCTCATACGCAAATTCCGGTCTTCTATTATATCTCTCCCAAAATCTGGGCTTGGAAAGAATATCGTATAAAGAATATCAAGAGGGATGTAGACGAATTATTTTCCATTCTGCCGTTTGAGGTGGAGTTTTTCGAGGGAAAACATCAATACCCGATACATTATGTGGGAAATCCTACGATGGATGAGGTGGTGGCTTTTTGCTCGTCTCACTCTGGCGTATTGGAGGAGTTTGTGAAGTCTAACGGATTATCTTCCAAACCGATTATCGCTTTGCTGGCAGGTAGCCGTAAGCAGGAAATCAAAGATAATTTGCCCGATATGCTCCGGGCGGCATCTGCTTTTCCTGATTATCAGCTGGTATTGGCGGGGGCACCGGGTATCTCCCCCGAATATTATAGGAAATATGTGGGGGGCGTTAGTGTGAAGATTGTATTTAATCAGACATTCTCTTTGTTGCAACAGGCTGAAGCGGCGTTGGTCACTTCGGGTACGGCAACGCTTGAGACGGCTTTGTTTCGTGTGCCACAGGTGGTATGTTATCATACACCGATAGGAAAGGTGATTGCTTTTCTGAAACGTCATATCTTGAAAGTGAAATATATCTCTTTGGTCAATTTGATAGCCGACCGGGAAGTTGTTCAGGAATTGGTTGCCGATAAGATGACCGTGGCATATATCCGTGAAGAGTTGGAACGCATTCTTTATAATAAAGAATATCGTGGGCAGATGCTCGAGGGGTATGAATATATGGCATCGCGTTTGGGTGAAGCGGGAGCACCGAAACGGGCAGCGAATCGGATGTTAGAGTTATTAAAGAAATATAGTAAAAAGAGAGGGTGATTTTTAAGAATTTGTTAAAATAGACAGAGCCGGTGCAGTAAATGCCCGGCTTTTGTATTTTTTATACAGAAACAAACTAAAAGACTTTAATTATGAGAAAATTACATTGGCTTTTTATGGCGATATGCTTGGCTGTGATGCCTGTGTTGCAATCATGCGATGATGATGATGACGGGTTTTCTGTAGGTGATTTTACACCGCCTTTATGGGCTACGGTACGTGTCACGGGCAATGCTTTCTATCTAGATTGTGATGTATGGGGGAAGCTTTGGCCTACAAATGTAAATTTGGGCGGATATGAACCTGCAGACGGGCAACGGGTTCTTACGGTATTTAATCCATTAGTCAAAGAATATGGTGATTTTGATTATGCCGTAAATATATTGCGCTTGCAGGAGGTCTTGACTAAAGAGGTTGAAGAATTGACTCCGGAGAATGATAGCGAATTTGGCAATGACCCTGTGTTTATTCACAAAGGTGATATCGGTATTAGCGGTGGGTATATGAATATAATTTTCCTGCAAAACTTGCCGTCGGATACGAAACATCGTATTAGTTTGGTACGACCTCAAAATGATGCTGAGTTATACGCTGAGGATGGTTATATTCATTTGGAACTTCGCTATAATAACTATGATGATTTGACCGGACTAAGAGTTTATGGGGCTGTGTCGTATAATTTAAATAGTCTGGATATTACCTCGGAAACCAAGGGCATCAAGCTGAAATTGAACTCGGAGGTGAATGATGAAGTGGAATTGACGTTCGACCTGAAAGAGCCGGGAGATAACACGGAGAATGTAGAAAATCTGGATTTGTCGAAGATGATGTTGGAATAATAGAGTTTGCTGTTGATTATAGAGAGGGCACAGGGGGATATGGATTCATATCGACCTTGTGCCCCTTGATTTTTTTAATATGATTTATTTGAACATTGTCAATACATACAGGTAAACTACCGCGGCCGGAATAGCCATTAAAGCACTGTCGAAACGGTCGAGCATACCACCATGTCCCGGTAATATATTTCCGGAATCTTTTATTCCCAACTGACGCTTCATCAGTGATTCGGTCAGGTCACCCCATGTACCGAAGATAACGACAACAATCGCCAATCCTGCCCATTGCCACATTTGCATGAAAGGAAAGAAATGAGCGAAAGCGAAAGAGGACGCTATCGCGAAGACTGCTCCACCTATGCTGCCTTCCCATGACTTCTTGGGAGAGATACGCTCAAAAAGGCGATGTTTGCCAATCAGTGAACCTACGCAATAGGCACCTGTGTCACTTAACCAAATGAATACGAAGATAGAGAGTGGCAGGATGGGATTGAAAGTTACACTACTTGTTTCCGGAGTGTTTTGAAATGCCAGTACATTCAGTAAAGCAAAAGGCAATGCTATGTATAGTTGGCTCAACATTGAAAAGGCCCAGTTGCCGAGAGGATTTTTTTTCTTGAGATAAAGCTCCGTAATCATCATGTAGAGTAATAAAACTAAATAGGGGAGAAATACACGCGCATCGGTAGCTGAAGTACAGAATGCCATTAAGGCAAGGAATAAATAAGCCCCTCCCAAGGCTGTGATTGTCTTGTTGATATTCACCTCACCGTTTTGATTGACTAAATGGGCGAATTCATGGACACTTAACGCACTGATAATGGTAAATAAAATACCGAATGAAAGGGGGCTGTAAAGTATACAGCCCACCAATACGACTACAAATAGTGCTCCTGTGACAGCACGTTGTATGAAATTATTTTTCACGGTGTTTCCGTTTTAGTTTTTAGATTCAGATTTTTTGGAAGGTTCGGAAAGCGATTTATTATCATCAGCCGTTTTACCATTCTCTGTATTTGGACTGTTATTGACATCCTTATCCTCTTCTTCTTTTACTTCTTTTTCAGTTTCTACGGCAATCAAAGCTTCTTGTTCTTCTGCTTTCTTCAACTCATCTGAGATTTTGGTTGCACTGATTATTTCTTCCGAACGTGAAGCCCATGGACGTTTGCCGAAGATTTGTTCTACATCTTCAGCAAAGATGACTTCCTTGTCTATCAACAATTGAGCTAACTTGTTATGGCCTTCTTTGTTATCGGAAAGTATCTTCTTGGCACGTTCATACTGCTCATTGACCATGCGTTTAACTTCTTCGTCAATCAGTTCGGCGGTTTTTTCACTGTACGGACGATTGAACGAGTACTCCTCGTTATTATAATAACAAAGGTTCGGCAATTTATCACTCATACCCAGATAAGCAATCATACCGTATGCTTGTTTTGTGACGCGTTCCAAATCGTTCATGGCACCGGTAGATATTCTGCCTAAGAATAAGTCTTCGGCAGCACGTCCACCTAAAGTGGCGCACATTTCGTCCAACATTTGCTCTTTGGTAGTAATTTGACGTTCCTCAGGCAAATACCAAGCGGCGCCTAATGCACGACCACGTGGTACGATAGTTACTTTGATTAACGGATTGGCATATTCCAATAACCAAGATATACTGGCATGACCGGCTTCGTGCATGGCAATGGAACGACGTTCCGCTTCTGTCGTAATCTTCGTTTTCTTTTCCAAGCCACCTACGATACGGTCTACAGCATCCAGGAAGTCTTGCTTACCTACGAATTTCTTTCCATGACGGGCAGCAATCAGTGCGGCTTCGTTACAGACATTGGCGATGTCTGCACCCGAGAAGCCCGGAGTTTGGCGAGCTAACAAGTCTACATCAACCGTATTGTCTATTTTAATGGGGCGTAAATGTACGCCGAATACTTCTTTACGTTCGTTCAGATCGGGCAAGTCGACGTGAATTTGACGGTCGAAACGTCCGGCACGCAGCAAAGCCTTGTCCAAAACATCTACACGATTGGTTGCTGCAAGGATAATGACACCACTGTTGGAACCGAATCCGTCCATTTCCGTCAATAATTGGTTTAAGGTGTTCTCACGTTCATCATTACCACCCATGGCAGCAGCCTTGGCACGGGCACGTCCCACAGCATCAATTTCATCGATAAATACGATACAAGGTGCTTTTTCTTTGGCTTGACGGAACAAGTCACGTACACGTGACGCACCTACACCGACAAACATTTCTACGAAATCGGAACCTGCCAATGAGAAGAACGGCACGTTTGCTTCTCCTGCCACAGCTTTTGCGAGCAAGGTTTTACCTGTTCCCGGAGGTCCTACAAGTAATGCACCTTTAGGTATTTTACCTCCCAGGTCAGTATATTTTTGCGGTTCTTTCAGGAATTCTACAATCTCTTCTACTTCTTGTTTGGCTTCGGCAAGTCCGGCTACGTCTTTGAAGGTAATCTTTATAGGAGAGCCTTTCTCAAATAATTGGGCCTTGGATTTTCCTACACTGAAGATGCCGCCACCTCCGCCCATGCCTCCGCCGCCACTCCAGCGACGTGACAGGAATATCCAGAAACCGATAAGGAATGCAAAGGGTAGGATTTGCCAAAGGATTGCGCCGAAATAGTTACGCTTCTTTTCGTAGCTGATGGAACCGTCGAAACGGGCTTCGTCCTTTTCTTTTTGCAAGAAGTCACCCAAACTTTCACGGGAAGGGGCTTCGGTAGTGATAAGCGGATTTTTACCTACTCGACTGGAGTCTGCATGAAAAACATTGGCTACAAATTGCGGTTTGACGAATGCTTCTACGGAATTGTCGTCATAACCGGTTATTTTACTGATATAGCCGTTACGAACATACTGCTGAAACTCATCGTATGGAATGTTTCTGGTAGCTGTATCGTTTTCGTTGGCAAAATATAAGCCCAATAGCATCATAGCTATTATCATATACAACCAGTTCAGGTTGAACTTGGGCATGTTGGTTTTGATAGGTTTCTTGTTGTTATTATTTTCCATAAATCTTTGTTAATCGAGGTCAGGGATTTGGGTTAATTTGGCGTCTGCCCAAAGATGTTCCAAATTGTAAAAATCTCGTACTTCTGGTAAGAATACATGAACCAATACGTCGGCATAATCCATGGCTACCCATTCGGCATTGCGTAACCCGTCAATGGCAAAAGGTTTACTGTCAGCACCTTTACGGGTGAAATCTTTTACAGATTCAACGATGGCGTTCACTTGACTGGGAGAATTTCCTTGACAGATTACGAAGTAATTACAAATCGTATCGTCTATATGGGTAAGGTCTGCTATAACGATATTTTTACCTTTTTTTTCTTGAATACCTTCTGTTATTTGTTGAATAAGTTTTTTTGCTTCGTTCATTACACATTATTAATATTAAAACAGTTGACAAATATACATTGATTTCTTATACCAAACACGTAAAAGGGAAAAAGTCTTTTATTTTTTGATTTTTTTTAGGTATATAATTCTTTGGCTTACGGTGGCTTATCAGTTTTTAGTGAAAAAAACGGTGGAATTTGTTTTGGTTTATAGAAATCTTTGTATCTTTGCAACCGCAAAACAGAAATGACCTGTTATTGGGCTATGGTGTAATGGTAACACTACAGATTCTGGTCCTGTCATTCCTGGTTCGAATCCAGGTAGCCCAACTATCATACAGTCAAATTAGGTCAAAAATCCACTAAAAACGCAAGTTTTAGTGGGTTTTTTTGTTGAGTTTCGACCATGTACGAAAATAATCTGTAATTTTGTTGCAATTCAACTCAAACTATAAAAATTATGACGAAAGAACTATCACTCAAGTACGGTTGTAATCCTAATCAGAAGCCGGCCCGCATCTTTATGCAGGAGGGAGAATTACCTATTGAAGTATTGAATGGACGTCCGGGATATATCAATTTTTTGGATGCTTTGAACGGATGGCAGTTGGTAAAAGAATTGAAAGAGGCAACCGGTATGCCGGCAGCTACTTCATTTAAACATGTAAGTCCTGCGGGTGCAGCTATCGGCTTGGAATTGAATGAAACAATGAAGAAGATTTATTTTGTGGACGGTTTACCTCTATCTCCGCTTGCCAATGCATACGTGCGTGCTCGTGGCGCCGATCGTATGTCATCTTATGGTGATTTTATAGCTCTGAGTGATATCTGTGATGAGGCAACTGCTCGTTTCATCAATCGGGAAGTATCGGATGGTGTCATTGCCCCGGGATATACTGAGGAGGCTCTTGAGATATTGAAAAACAAACGTAAGGGTACTTATAATGTAATCAAGATTAATTCTGATTATAAACCGGCGCCGGTAGAACGTAAGGATGTGTTTGGTATTACTTTTGAACAAGGTCGGAATGAAATCAAGCTGAATGGTGATGATTTGTTTGCAAATATTCCTACTCAAAACAAAAATTTTCCTGATACGGCAAAGTCTGATTTGATGATTGCACTGATTACTTTGAAGTATACGCAGTCCAATTCAGTATGCTATGTAAAGGATGGACAGGCTATCGGTATTGGTGCTGGACAACAGAGTCGTATCCATTGTACCCGTTTAGCAGGAAATAAAGCGGATATTTGGTATTTGCGCCAACATCCTAAAGTGTTGAACTTACCTTGGATGGAGAATATACGTCGTGCCGATCGTGATAATACCATTGATATTTATATTAGTGCCGACCATGAAGATGTACTTGCTGATGGAGTTTGGCAACAATTCTTTACCGAAAAGCCGGAAGTATTGACTCGCGAAGAGAAACGTGCATGGCTGGATACATTGAAAGGGGTGTCTTTAGGTTCAGATGCGTTCTTCCCGTTTGGTGACAACATAGAACGTGCCCATAAGAGTGGGGTGGAATATATCGCTCAGGCAGGTGGCTCGGTTCGTGATGACCATGTTATTGCGACTTGTGATAAATATGGTATAGCGATGACATTCACGGGTATCCGTTTATTCCATCATTAAGAGGAGGGTTTTGATATTTTTCAGGCATGAATCGCACAAGTGCTATTGATTTTCTGTACACTAGCAGTGCAATTCATGCCTGATCTTTAATAATTATGTGGGTTTTGAAAATTTGCTATAGAACTGTTACATCAGTTCCTATTTTTAGAGTTTCTTGATTTTTAGGATCTGCAATCTGTATATCTACTACTTTACCGTTCTTCTTTTGAATTTGAACGACACATGGTTTCACTGCTTTTACTTTAGTCTTGCCATTGTCAAACATTCCTGGTTTAAAGAACACAATCTGTATCAAACCTAGCTTCTCATTGCTTACAGCCTGTATATCTGCATCATTTCGTTCAATTTTTACTTCCGGTTTGCTTTTCAAATCTGTTGTATTGTTTACTCCAGGAACGATGATATAGGCATAAGATGCACCTTGTGGAGATTTTCCATGATTGATAGTGAGGTTGAATACAGGCATACTGACTTCTGCTGCTGAATAATTAAAGTTGATTTTAGCCCAATTACCTTTCTGATCTCCTAATTTCAGTTTCATATTTTCTGCTTGCGGAAAGTAATAAGCAACATTGTCGTGCCATATCCATTGAGGAGCTGTTTGATATGTAAATTCTCCTCTTTTTATCATTTGACTGGTCTTACCGGTATTGATCCAAACTTCTCCGTTCAAATGGCATTGGTTGATTGTAGTAACAATGTTTTCTGATACATTTGATGTGATACCCGCTCCCAAGCATACTATTTCGTTATCGAATAAGAACCAGGATTTGCGTGCTTTTACTCCATAATCATTCATATCGAAAGTCATGACTCCATGTTTTCCGTCAGATACTCCTCCCGTAAAAGTACATGTACCTTTAGTCCCCCAGTCGGCAGGATTACGCTTTTCACCGGCGGGTACTGTAGTTCCGGGTATTTTATCCCACTCCCATACAGGAAATATGTCAGTATATTCATTTCCATGAACACGGATATTGGTAGCTCCGTCACTCATGTAAGTTCCGTACAAATTCTCACCGTTTCCACTTTCAGTCTTGTTGGTACGAGTAGAAGCGGTACGAATGGAAATATCATAATTTTTGCGATTATGCAACATGTAGTCTGAACAGTAATACATCACATTACGATCCGAACGCTTGTATGATGCATCTTGAGTGAGAAAACGATGAGCGATAGCAGCGTATTCATCGGTATGGTCCGGGTCGAGGGATTGCAGATTTCGAAATAACGAGGCGCAATCTCCGTAGTCCAAGATACCCGTACGGCTGACACCTCTTCCGGTTACACTGAAATCCAGATGCCTTCCACGAAACACGTTAAGATAGGTGTTACGTGTAAAGTCAGAGAATAATTTAAGTTTATTGTCATTCATGGCAAATTTTGTACCGAGCAGAATGTTACCCATACGTACAATATTATCGACGAAGACTGTTCCATAGCCTCCGATGTAAAGTTGAGAACCATGTTGATGATAAGACATATCCTTTTGTATTCCTTCTGCCTTAACTATTTGTACCGGATAGAATATTTCATCGGCATTCACACTTACAATACTGTCGTTTTTCTGTAAACATCCTCTCACCAGATGATGAATGGCGATGTCCATTTTGTTGGCTCCCGTCCATTTACGTGGATCGCTCCGTTCACTCATTGTCTTATAAATCGGTTCGTAGATTTCTGGTGCCAATTTCTGTTGTCCGGTGGCCATCAGGGCGAGTAAAGAAGCCTGCGTTTGTGGCACAGAGATTTGATTATACCACCAGTTGTGACAAATAGGATCTTGCTTTATCCAATATTTTAGGGCTGTATTGATGGCATCGAACAACACCTTATTACCATAGTAAGCAGAACGCTTGTCGGTATAAGATGTAGCAATGGTAACCAGGCGTTTTAGATGCTCTACCGGTTCCCAATTTGTACGAAAATAGCAAGCATAGTCCAAATCGTTCCATTTACCTTCCGCTGTCATTGAACGTAACAACTTTTCAGTGGAGGCATCTGTTTTTGCCGGGGTAGCTTTTTCGTATATTTCTGTACGGATACATTCAAGAATACGCTCATATTCATCTTGAGGGACAGAAATGTAGATATCACTCTTTCTTCCGTTTGCCGGATTAAAATAAGATGAATGAACCGGTGCTTCATGTGTCACATGACCTGTTATCTCCAAATTGACAGTCCCTTTTGATGCACGGTTACTGTATACTTCCGCAACTAGGTTGATGTCGGTTTCTGTTCTTCCCTGGGGATGATAAATCAAACGGATACTTCCTTTCTCTCCCGGCTGATAGGCTTCTTTGGACCATTCAGCCGAAGTACATCCACAACTGGTGATAACGTTTTTGATGAGTAATGGCTTGTCACCGGTATTCATAAACTGGAAATCGTGACTGATATCGCCATTCTTTTCTTGTACAGTACCCCATTCTACTTTTGTTTCCGAGAAAGTGATTTCTTGCGCTCGTGTAAGTCCGTTCACTGCAAGTAAAAACAAACTTAAAGTTAGAATTCTTTTCATTATTCAGTATTATATGGTTAGATGAAAAAGAGGTTATGTCAAAAGTATCCTATTCTTTTGGCATAACCTCTTAGATTTTGTTTAGAAGTTATTCAGCCTCTTTGATTGAATTGTCAATTACTTTGATTTTCTGTTTTACTAACTCAATGTCTCCTTTTAGTTTCTCTGCCTTACGGTTTAGTTCGGTCAACAAGTTATTTCCTTTTTTGGAAGATGCTGTTAGAAAACCGAGATTATTTTCATAGGTTTGCAGTTCATTCTTCATGTTCTCACAGCTACGAACCAGTTTCTCTCGTTCACGATAAAGAGCTTGCGGGCTACCTTCCTGAATATTACTGATAGATGATTTGAAATTGCTCAACTTCTTATTGGAAGCATTGATATTAAAACGATCAAACTGTTTATCTATCAGGTTATGATATTGCTTGTAAATTTTGTCTTTCTCTTTAAACGGTACATGGCCTATGTTATTCCACTCTTTCATCAGGCTGCGCACCAATTGTGTGGCCTCTTCTACGTCCATATTCTCATCGATGGTATTCAACTTTTCGATGATGGCTTTCTTTTTGTCCAGATTTTCTTGTTCAACAGAACGCTGGGAAGAAGTAGCTTTGTTCTTTTGCTCAAAGAAATAGTCGCAAGCAGAGATAAAACGTTTCCAAACGGCATCCGAATATTTCTTGGAAACAGGCCCGATCGTTTTCCATTCTTTTTGCAATTTGGTCAGTTCATCGGCGGTGGCTTTCCAATCAGTACTCTCTTTTAATGCTTCTGCTTTTTCACACAAAGTACGTTTCTTATCCAGATTTTCATTCATACCCTCTTTCAGAGTTTTGAAGAATTCGCCTTTTTTACGGAAGAACTCATCACATGCCTTACGGAAACGTTCGAAAATCTTCACATTCATCTTTTGCGGTGCAAAACCGATAGTCTTCCATTTATTCTGTAGGGCGATGATTTCCTGAGTTTTGGTTTCCCAGGTAGCGAAATTGGTCAATTCGTTGTAGTCAATTGCCTCAATAATTTCGCAGATTACAGTCTTTTGGTCGAGATTATTCTGTTCCGTTTCTTTCAGTGATTCAAAATGTTGCTGATGATGACGGTTTACAGTGGTAGATGCAGTCTTGAAACGTACCCATATTTCGTCACGCAGTTCTTTGGCTACAGGACCCGTATCACGGAATTCCTGATGTAACTTCTGTAATTGGTGGAAAGCGGATACTACATCTGGTTCGTCTGCCAATTTCTCGGCAGCCTCACAGAGATGTGTCTTAATTTCCAGATTTTTTTTAAAGTCATATTCGCGGAACTCATTGTTTAACTTCAGTAGGTCGTAGAACTTCTCGACATATAGCTGATAATTTTTCCAAAGTTCATTTATTTTAGCTTGAGGGATAAGTTTTACTTCATTCCATTGCTGTTGCAATTTTTTAAATTCCGTATAGTTCTTATTAGCATCTTCAGGAGATTCTACCAACTCTTTCAGTTCCTCGATGATAGAAAGCTTAATTTGCAGATTAAGCTCTTTCTGTTTTTCTAATTCAGCAGTTAATGCACTTCTTTTTTCTTTAATGACGGACATGATGTTTTTGAATTCTTCTTCCAAAGCATCGGCTTGCGGAATAAAGTCTTCTGCAACTCCTCCATTTTCAATGAATTGTTTTTTAGCTACTTCCTGCTCTGCATTATGTAGCTTATAGAAAGCCTGTTTCAAACCATCTATTTCCGATTTTGCAGCATTCTCCACATTGGTAATAACTCCCTTGAGTTTGGCGAGGATTTCTTCTTTGGTAATTTTTTGAAGCGATTCAGCCGGCTTTTCAATGGTCAAGGCTTCTTCAGCGGGAGTTTCTGTTGTTGCCGGTTCAGAAACCTCTACTGTTTTTTTTTCTTCTTCTAATTCCACCGGCTTTTCGGGGAGATTAGTGTCATGAGTGTCCGTCATTTGTATTTACTTTTTTAGCAACGGGATATGCCCGTCAGGGTTACATTAGATTACAAATTAATGAAATAAAATGATTACTTCATATTTTTTTTCTATGTTTTTTTTGTTTTGACTGTTTTATGCCAATAATACGGTAATCCCCATATACATCATCATGCCTATGATGTCGTTTGTGATAGAGATAAATGGTCCTGTTGCGATAGCGGGATCTACTTTTAATTTCTCTAATGTCATAGGTACCAGAGTACCGAAAATAGAGGCGAACATTACAACGGCAAACAGGCTGATTGACACTGAGTAAGTGACTGTAGCCGTGGCACCGAACCGGATAAAATTGTATATATATACCAAAAGTGAAATAATGGTGGCATTAATAAGTGCCACAACGGATTCTTTAGCTATTTGCTTGAAAGTATCTTTAGCATCCAGTGAACTGTTAGCAAGTCCTTGTACTACAATAGCAGAAGATTGAGTTCCGACGTTTCCACCTGTACCACCGATAAGCGGAATGTATAAAGCCATTTCGGGATGTGTGGCAAACGTCGCGTCAAAATTACCTAATATCATGGAGTTACCGATCCCTCCTAACATACCGATAAGCAACCAGGGAAGGCGGGCGGATGTCTGTCGCATTACATTATCATCCGTTTCTACGTCTTGTGACAAACCGGATGCCAACTGGTAGTCACGTTCCGATTGCTCACGAATTTCATCCATGACATCGTCTACAGTAATTTGACCTACTAACCGACCAATACTGTCGATTACGGGAACTGCTACTAAGTCGTATTTTTCAATAGTTTGTGCTACCTCATCAATGGGAGTATCCACATGTACAGAAATAGGGTCTTTTCGCATCACATGTTTTACCTTGGAGACAGAGGGAGAGGTGATCATCTTCTTCAGTGGGAACACGCCTTGCAGGCGGTCTTCATCGTCGATGACATAAACATAATAAATTTCATCCAGTTTTTCAGCTTGCTGACGCATTTCTTTCAAGCACTCCGGCATACTCCAATTCTCGTTGACGGTTACCATTTCCGTACCCATCAAACCACCGGCAGTGTCTTCATCGTATTTCAGCAGATCTACGATGTCACCTGCCTGTTCTATGTCTTCAATATGCGAGAGGATTTCTTCCTGCTTGTCTTCATCCAACTCACGCATCAGGTCTACGGCGTCATCCGTATCCATATAGTCCACAAATCGTTTGGCAATTGTTTCCGAGGGAAGGAGTTCCAGGAATTCTTTCCGGACATCTTCGTCCATTTCTACCAATACGTCTGCAGCCGTTTCATTGTCCAAAAGACGATAAACGAAGCGTGCCTCCTCCGGGGCAAGGTCATTACATAATTCTGCAATATCTGCCGGATGGAGATCTATTAAGAGCGTTTTGACGTTCTCTACGTCTTTTTGCTCAATAAAACTTTTGACTTTGTCAATATATTCTTCGTCTATTTCCATAATAAAAAGTGATAAAGTGTTAGGATGATAAGGTGATAGAGATATGCTTCTTCATACTAGAAAAACGGTTGTAGAGTTACGCTATTATTCTACTATATTATCACTCTTTAATTATCATTTATCGGTTTTTCATTTGTCTCTCTCAACGCTTCTTCCACTTTGTTGGTCAATTCCACAAACTCTTGCACCGACAATTGTTCGGGGCGTTTATTAAAAATAATATCTTCTGTGAGCGGACAATCTTTGCCGAGTATCGGCTTTATAGAATTCCGTAACGTCTTACGCCGTTGATTAAAAGTCGTTTTTACCACTTGCTTGAACAACCTTTCGTTACATCCCAACTGCAGTTTGTCGTTACGTGTCATGCGGATAACGGCACTTTTTACTTTAGGAGGCGGATTAAACACATGTTCGTGTACGGTGAACAAATATTCCACATCGTACCATGCCTGTATCAATACACTCAGAATACCGTAAGTCTTACTTCCCGGGGCGGCAGCAATTCGTTCGGCCACCTCTTTCTGTATCATACCTGTACAACATGGTATCAGTTCTTTGTTTTCCAGCATCTTGAAAAATATCTGGCTGGAAATATTATAAGGATAGTTCCCTGTCAGTACGAAAGGCTGATCGTCGAACAACCGATGTAGATTCATCTTGAGAAAATCATCTTCGATGATGTTTTCCTCTAGTTGTGGATAAGCTTCCCGCAGATAAGCCACCGACTCATAATCGACTTCCACCACTTTCACCTGGCGTTCTTTAGGTAAAAGAAATTGTGTCAATACCCCCATACCCGGACCTACTTCCAGGATTGGAAGCTCGGGGCAAGCATCTACCGTATCGGCTATGTCCTGTGCTACTTTGAGGTCTTTCAGGAAATGCTGGCCAAGAAACTTTTTAGGCTTTACTAATCTCATGTATCAAGTAAATCGTTACTTTTGTAGCGCAAAGATAGTACAAACCAGATGCAGAAGAAAAATAAGCGATCTTATTTTTTATACTGTAGTGTAGACTATCCTCGTTATTTATGGCAAAGGTAATTCTTTTCGATGAAGAATGAAGAATGAAGAATGAAGAATTTAGGAAAGTAGCATGAATAAACTGCTAAAAAAGACATTGAAAATCGTTTTACCCATTCTTTTGGGCGGTTTTATCCTTTACTGGATATATCGTGATTTCGACTTTGAACATGCCAAAGAAGTACTTTTACATGGTACAAACTGGGGATGGATGTTGTTTTCATTGTTTTTTGGAGTGATGAGTCATGTTTTTCGCGGTTGGCGTTGGAAACAGACTTTGGAACCGTTGAATGCCTATCCTCAAACGAGCGATTGCGTAGATGCCATTTTCCTTTCCTATGCCACCAATCTGATATTGCCACGTGTAGGAGAAGTTTCTCGTTGTGGCGTACTTGCCAAGTATGATAATGTTTCTTTTGCCAAATCTTTGGGGACCGTAGTGACGGAGCGGTTGGTTGACACACTGTGTATTCTGTTGATAACAGGTGTCACTTTTCTGATACAGATGCCTGTGTTTTTTCGTTTTTTTGAGGAGACGGGAACCAAAATCCCTTCTCTGATGCACCTGGTTACTTCGCCCTGGTTTTATGTCGTTCTCTTTTCCATTATAGGTGTGTTGGTACTTCTTTATTTTCTCTTGCGTATGCTTTCTTTTTTTGAAAAAGTAAAAGGGGTGGTACTGAATGTGTGGGAAGGAGTAATGTCGCTTCGTAATGTAAAGAACATACCTCTTTTTCTTCTTTATACCTTATTAATATGGGGTTGTTATTTCTATCATTTCTATATCACTTTCTATTGCTTTGAATTCACGGCACACCTTAGTTTTTGGGCTGCTCTAGTAATGTTTGTAGGCGGAACGTTTGCGGTGATTGTTCCTACTCCCAATGGTGCTGGTCCTTGGCATTTTGCCGTCATCACCATGATGATGCTCTATGGTGTAGATGCTACGGATGCAGGAGTTTTTGCATTGATTGTACATGGTATTCAGACGTTATTGGTTATTATTCTTGGTATTTATGGTTGGATGCATCTCTCGTTGCTGAACCGTCCGAAATAAACTACTTTGGAATATTCTTGTTGATATCTCTATAGCTCTTTTATGACAATTGTCGGGTAAGGAGGGGTAAAAATGCAGCGTATAGTGCCGTGATTGGAAAAATAACTGTTATATTTGCGAAAACTAACTTTTTAGAATTATGAGTACAATCTTACAGCTAGCTCCACAGAATGTGTGGAAGCATTTTTATTCATTGACCCGCATTCCCCGTCCGTCAGGACACATGGAAAAGATAACCGAGTTTCTTGTTAATTTCGGTAAGAGGTTAGGCTTGGAATCTTTTGTCGATGAAGTCGGTAATGTCATTATTCGTAAGCCTGCCACTCCGGGTATGGAAAACCGCAAAGGCGTCATACTTCAGGCGCACATGGATATGGTGCCTCAAAAGAACAACGATACCGTCCACGATTTTACTAAAGACCCCATTGAAACCTACATTGACGGTGACTGGGTGAAAGCTAAAGGTACTACGTTAGGAGCTGATGATGGCTTGGGTGTAGCTGCTATTATGGCAGTGCTCGAAGCCGATGACTTGAAACATGGTCCGCTTGAAGCATTGATTACCAAAGACGAAGAAACTGGTATGTATGGTGCATTTGGTTTGAAACCGGGTACGTTGGGAGGAGAAATCTTGCTGAATCTTGACTCGGAAGATGAAGGCGAACTTTATATCGGTTGTGCCGGCGGAATTGATATCACTGCCACTATGGAATATAAGGAAGAGGTTCCTGCAGCCGATCTTGTAGCCCGGAAATTAACCCTGAAAGGCTTACGTGGTGGGCATTCTGGTCTAGAAATCAACCAAGGGCGTGGCAATGCCAATAAGTTGCTGGCACGTATTGTTCACGATTTGCTGATTGAATTTGACTGCCAGTTGTCAAGTTTCGAAGGTGGTAATATGCGTAATGCCATTCCTCGTGAGGCGCATGCCATATTAGTATTTAATCCTGAGGATATCGAAGGATTGGAAGACTACATCAAGGAATATGAAAGACAACTCAATGAAGAATATACTCCAATTGAAAGTGGTATTACGTTGACAATGGAAACGGTTAGCTTACCGCTTGCCGTTGTTCCCGAAGAAATTCAGGATAATCTGATTAATGCATTGATGGCTTGTCAGAATGGTGTGATGCGCATGATTCCTACTGTACCTGATACAGTAGAAACATCTTCCAACTTGGCCATTGTAATTATTGGTGATGGTAAGGCCGATGTTCGTATTCTAGCGCGTAGTTCTTGCGATACAATGAAAGACTTCCTGAGTGACAGCCTGACGGCTTGTTTCTCTATGGCAGGTATGAAGATTGAGTTGAGCGGTGCTTACTCCGGTTGGCAGCCTAATGTCGATTCTCCAATTCTTCACGCCATGAAGCTTTCCTACAAACAGCAATTTGGAGTAGAACCTGCAGTGAAAGTGATACATGCAGGTTTGGAATGTGGCATTATCGGTGCCAACTGTCCGGGACTTGATATGATCTCTTTTGGTCCTACCTTGCGTTCGCCCCATTCACCCGACGAACGTGCGTATATTCCGTCTGTACCGAAGTTTTATGATTTCCTGGTGGCAACATTGGAACAGACTCCTGAAAAGTAATATCATTATATAAGAATAAAGAATTGACACTATCTTAACAGGGCTTACTACATTTTTTGAGATTGTAGTAAGCTCTTTCTGTTTTTTCTACGCCAATATTATTTCTTTTGAAATATTCAGTAGATAATTGTATGAAAAAATATTAATGTAACCTTTGAAAATGTGTTGTGTTAATAAATAATAATACTGACTATTGTTTGTGATATTAAAGAGAATAAATTATTTTTATATAAAAATAATACTGAACATATGAAATCACTACATGGAAAATTTTTATGGATAACTATTATTGTTTTAATAGCAGGGTATGGGATTTATATATCTCATCAGAGTAATAAAATCCCCGGTTTAATAGAAGCTAATATTGAAGCTTTAGCAGATTATGAATTTGAAGAGTACGATTGTACTATTTATTTGGGATGTACCACAGGTGCTATGGAGCAATGTGGTAATTTATCGTTAGTTGGTAGTTTTGTTCATACATATGGATGTGACAATGGAAGAGGGACATCTTGCAGTCCACGACAAGAAGTAAATTATTATAATTGTGATAGAGAGTTGACTGGAACAGAAGTTTTTAATTCCATAGGTACTTGTTTTTAAAATATTATGAAATCTTATACATTCTTTCTATTAATATTACTTCTTTTGTGCTCGTGTGGTGCAAAAGAAGAATATTACATAGACAATAATACGTTAGATATAGACACTATCGTTTCAGAGGAAAAAACGTGGTTGTCAGCTATTTATAAGTCAGTCAAAGTTATTCCGTTAGATAATTCGGAAATAGTACTCTCTGATATAGTTAAAATGCAAGTATCCAATAACTTCATTTACGTACTGGATAAGACGCAACAGTTATATATGTTCAATAATGAGGGTCTTTTTTTGCGAAAAATAGGGAATAAAGGCGGAGGGCTTGGAGAATATACAGATATTTCAGATTTTACTATCGACTATGACCGAGGATATATATATGCATTAGAATTTCGAGCTCAAGCTATCTATACTTACAATCTTTTAACGGGAAATTTTATAGGATCTACCAGATTGAATAATGAAAATTATATAAGCCGCCATTTGCAATATAACAGTCAATGCTTATTTACAGATTTATATGCTAAAAAACAAGGAGGAAAAAAATACTTACTCAGAAAGATAGACTTGTCTGAGCAGTATAGGGAAGATTTCTTTTTAGATAGTGAAAAGTGGAATTTAGGATGGAATCAATTTAGTGGTACATCTCCTTTTTATCCGGCCGACCATAATGGATTTTATTTTATCCCTCTATTTTCTAATGTTATTTTTGAAGTAAAAAAGGATCAAATTTCTCCAGTTTTTTCCATTAAAAGCAAAAATTTGATTAATCGACAAACAATACAGCAGATTGAAAAGGCCGGATTTCAAGAACTTATTGCTGCTGATAAGATTTACAACATGAATTGTTGTATCATTCGTTCTAATTTATTTCACATACGCTACATGCAAGGTAACGTCATGTACACCTTACTTGCCAATCATAATCAAACAAACATTAGAAAAATCAATTTTTTATTGAATGACTTATTGTTCAATAAGGAGAATAATATTTTGTTACAACAACGTTGGGGAAGTTCAGATTTTAAAGGAGACTATTATTTTTTGAATTCGTATGAAATGCCAATATTAAAAGAATACTTTGAAGAAGGTTATCTTTCTCCGTCTTCCAAAGTACAATTGAACTTTTCGGAAGATATGAATCCTATATTATTATATTATTCTTATTAAGCATGAAGCTTTCCTACAAACAGCAATTTGGAGTAGAACCTGCAGTGAAAGTGATACATGCAGGTTTGGAATGTGGCATTATCGGTGTCAACTGTCCGGGACTTGATATGATCTCTTTTGGTCCTACCTTGCGTTCGCCCCATTCACCCGACGAACGTGCGTATATTCCGTCTGTACCGAAGTTTTATGATTTCCTGATGGCAACATTGGAACAGACTCCGAAAAAATAACCGGAAACGATACCTAATCAAATAGGAATATAGAAAAAGGAGTAAGATGTCTTAAGGTATCTTGCTCCTTTTTCTATTGTTGAAAAATTGATTTACATCAAGAAATATGTTGTATAACATGTTTTTCTGTTTGAAAGTGCTTGCCATTTTGAACAAAGACTTTAATTTTGTGTTGTAAAACATAGAAACAATAGGTAATAGGTTACATTTAAGAGTAACAAGATTGATTTTAGGAGGATAACAAAATGAAAAAAAAGATTGTAAATTCATTTAGACGCATTCTTGCCGAAGTAGGAAGGAATGAAATGTTGATGATGGGATACACCATCAATAAATGAGAAAAATTAGTTTTCAGGTATTAGTTTAATTTTTTGAGAGTATGAAAAAGAAAATTGTGAATTCATTTAAACACGTTCTCACCAGAATGGGAGAGAACTGGATTGAAGCTATGAAGTATTATAGCTATTCAAACTGAGTACACTAACTTAATAGAAGAGTGGGGGATACGTTCTTTGGAATTGTATCCCTCATTTTTTTTATATTTTTATTCAAAAGGTAGCACAATATAAGCAGTAATTTGTTATTTTTGTTATTTACCTTATAATGAATATCTTTAATGAAGATTGTCCACTGCTTTCAAGAATGAATAAAAACTTAACAATAGAATAACCATGAAGAGATTTCAAAAAAAATGTACCCTGTTTTTACTATTAATAGGTTTGGGGCTGTCAGCATTACATGCGCAGTCGTATGACAAGTTATGGAAACAAGTGGAACAGGCTCAAAAGAAGAGCCTGCCTCAGACCGTAATAAAATTGACGGGTGAAATCTATCAAAAGGCAGAAAAGGAGAAGAATGCTCCACAAATGCTGAAAGCTACTATTTACCGGGACACCTATCAGGAGAAACTGACTCCGGATAGCCTTTACGCCAATCTGAAAAATATGGAATTTTGGGCGCAATCGGAACAAAATCCGGTGAACAAAGCTATCTTGCATTCACTGTTGGCACGTGAGTATGCCGATTATATGCAAAGTAACCGTGCTGTCTTGATGAACCGTATTGCTTTGGATATAAACGAAATACCTGCGGATATCCGTGAGTGGACAATTACTCAATTTGTAGCCAAGATTGACGAGCACAATTGTGCATCCTTGCAGGATTCTATCAATTTACTCGACGTTTCTTCACGAAGTTATGTACCTTTTGTTACATTGGAAGACGGTAGCCGTTTCTACCAGCATGATATGTATCATCTATTGGCAAGACGTGCCATTATTACCTATCAGAAACTGGATGGTTTCAATGTGGATTCTCTGATGCAGATTCGTATCGGAGATACTTATCAAAATATGATAAATGCCTATCGGCATCGTGTCGATTCAGAAGATGCTGTATTACTCTGTTCCCTTGATTATTGGGATTGGAAGTTGACCAATGGCATTAATCAGCAACCTTATCCAACCTTTCGAATGAGTCAGAAAAAGGTTAGTCAAGAATATCTTGAGGCTTTGGATGGGTTGATAAGAGAATACGGTTCACGTGAGGTTTGTGCCGAAACTTATATCAATAAAGCCGTTTATTTGCGCAATCCGGGTGTGGAGCATATTGCCCAGGCACTGAAAGTCTGTGATGAAGGGTTGAAACGCTATCCTACCTATAAGCGTATCAATGAGTTGAAGAATATTCGCGAAGGATTGTTACAACCTCAACTTACTTTGACTACGGACGGGAGTGGTTATCCCGGTGATTCTGTAGACATGAGGTTGCAATATCGCAATTTGACAGGATTTACTTTGAATATATACGCCACTACTTTGAGTGAAGTTCCCCAGATGGAACAGAGTATAAACAAGGATACTTATAAAAGATATACCCGGAAGCTTTCTTCCAGGCACTTTGATTTACGACCGTTACCGGGTAAGGATAAATTGCCTGAGGATATACCTTATCTCTCTTCAGATACAGTCTTCAAGTTTATGATACCTCAAGAAACAGGGGTTTATATACTTCAGGTAGTACCCGATGTTGCGACTACCCGGACAGAGGATAAGTTTCTGGTATCTACCCGCTTTAAAGTACTAACTTTGAATTTGGGCGATGGTCGTATGGAAATCACTGCACTGGATGCTCGTAACGGACAACCGATTGCAGATACAAAGGTGAGTTTTTATTCTACTTACAGTGAACGAAATCGTAAGCTGTTGGCAGAGGTGGTAACGGATGCCGGAGGTAAAGCTGTAGTACCTTGGCAACATGGTATCCGTAGTTATGTAGCACGTAAGGGGAAAGATACAGCGATGATGCCTCAGTCTGTCTATATGGGTTCTGGATACATTGGTGATAAGGATGCTGATTGGCAACAGGTTACCCTGTTGACTGACCGTTCGCTTTATCGTCCCGGGCAAATTGTATATGTGAAAGGTATAGCATATAAACAAAACAGTGATAGCGCCCACGTATTGGCAGGAGCCGACTATGAAATTGCTCTGTTGGATACCAACCACAAAGAACTTGCCACTAAGAAAGTACACACGAATGATTTCGGTTCATTTACAGCTGAGTTTGTACTCCCTTCTGCGTGCCTGAGCGGGATATTCACTGTACAGACTAAAGAACTGCGCTCCAATGTTTCTTTCAGAGTGGAAGAATATAAACGTCCTACATTCGAAATCACTTTCATTCCGGTTTCTGAGGCTTATCGTTTAGGTGAGAAAGTAATATTGAAGGGGAATGTCAAATCGTTTAATGGAGTGTCGGTACAGGATGTACCGTTGGTTTATACGGTAAAACGGCGTAATCCGCGACCTTTTTATTGGAATAATACGGATAAAGCATTATTGGCAGATACTCTAAAGTTGGATGCTAACGGTAATTTCTCCATTCCTTTGACTTTGAATGCTGAGGAGGCGGATGGAAATATCGACAGATACGGTCATGTCTATACTTATACTGTTGAAGCGGTTGTGACCGATGAGGCCGGTGAAACACAAACTGCCGATTATAATTTATTGGCAGGTCCCAAGGCTTACTCATTTGATGTCCGTTTGCCTCGGGCTATTTGTAAAGAAGATAACCTGTCATTCACCTTCGGCGTAACTAACATAATGAATATCCCTCAGAATATTAAAGGAATTTATCATTTATATTCTGTGGAGGATATAAATCGATTTATGAAAGAGCCGGTAGAAAATCGCCCTCTCCATGTGGTAGATGATGTAGTCGTTGGAGACATCAGTAAACTGAACCCTACGGATGTAGAATCTATAACGGTTTTAAAAGGCGATTCTGCGACTGTTGGTTATGGAAGCCGTGGTGTGAATGGTGTAGTGCTGATTAAAACCAAAAAGAATGTAAAGGCGGATAAGGATATAAAACAACCTGTACTTGAAGGTAAGTTCAATGCCAATGTGCAACAAGATTTTTCTGCTTGGAGTAAGTTGCCTTCGGGAAACTATCGTTTGGAACTTTCTGTCTGTGACAGTTTGGGACGTGAAGAAAATAATGGAGAGTATGGCAGTTCCGGCTTTTTGCTGTTCTCAAAGAACGATAAACGTCCGGCTGCATTTACCGAACTGTTCTATTTTAAAGAAAATGAAGAGTTTGATGCCCGGTATCCGGCATCTTTCCTTATTGGTACTTCTTATAAGGATGTATATATGTTGATGGATATCTTCTGTGAACAAAAACGTATTGAATCCCGTACCATGCAGTTGAGTGATACAATCTTCCGTATGGAAATTCCCTATCAGGAGAAATATGGTAAAGGGATAACCGTTCTTTTTAGTTTCGTGAAGGGTGGAGAAATGTATAGTGAACAAGTCTTTTTGAAAAAACGTCAGCCCAACCATACGCTCGACATGAAATGGGAAGTATTCCGTGACCGTTTGCGCCCCGGACAGAAAGAGGAATGGAGACTTGTTATAAAGACACCGCAAGGTACACCTGCTGCAGCAGAAATGTTGGCAACGATGTACGATGCCTCTTTGGATAAGATTTATAGTCAAAATCAATTTTTACGTGTTTATTATCCAGATAATCAGTATGGCGTCTATCGTAATGCCAGCAGGTATGATACGAATTATTTCTCATTCTATTTTCCTTTGAACGCTTGGAAAGTACCGGCTTGGCATTTCGACTATTTCATATTTCCCTTTAATGGAGTCGTTGAGTTGCTACAAATCGTCGATGACGAAGCTTTGCTTCAAGAGCCTCCAGTAATGGCTTATGGGGTCACTCGAAATAAGTCTATGACTGGTGCTCTCAGAGTACGTGGTATCAGTAATTCAATGGCTTCAGCCGAAGAAGTCGGACAAGCTGTTGAAGTGAAATATGTACCGGTTGAGTCTTCTGATACAGTAGAGGATGTCGTTTTTGAAGAGGAATTAATTCCTATAGGCGGTGAAACCTTGCAGCCTATGGCAGAACTTCGTACCAACTTTGCCGAGACTGCTTTCTTCTATCCGCAACTGCTCACCAACGAGCAGGGAGAGATAGCTTTCTCTTTCACCATGCCGCAAAGCCTGACTCGTTGGAACTTCCGTGGATATTCTCATACAAAGGATATGATGACGGGAATGCTTGATGGTACTGCCGTAACAGCCAAAGAATTTATGTTGATGCCCAATATGCCTCGCTTCGTCCGTGTAGGCGATAAGACACAGATTGCCGCAACTATCTCCAATATGGCAAATAAAGAAGTGAAGGGTACAGCTACACTTACATTTTTCAATCCGATAAATGAGAAGGTTATTTCTACTCAACGACAGAAGTTTGTCGTAGAAGCCGGAAAGACAACTTCCGTTGACTTCCGCTTCGACGTGACCGACCGTTATGATTTATTAGGTGTACGTATGGTTGCCGATGGAGGTACGTTCAGTGATGGTGAACAACACTTGTTGCCGGTATTGAGCAATAAGGAATTTATAACCGAAACTTTGGCAATGCCTGTTCGGGGCGAAGAAACCCGTACCTTCTCCCTTGACAGTTTGTTCAACGGTAATAACCGTACGGCTACCGACCGCCGTCTGACGGTGGAATTTACCGGAAATCCTGCTTGGTATGCCGTGCAAGCCCTTCCGGTATTGAGCCAGCCTACCACGGATAATGCTATTTCTTGGGCTACTGCTTTCTATGCCAACAGTCTGGCAGGTTTCATTGCCAATAGCCAGCCGCGCATTAAAGCCGTATTCGATAGTTGGAGACTGGCAGGTGGAACAAAGGAAACTTTCCTCAGCCAATTACAGAAAAACCAGAGTGTGAAAAATATTTTGCTTGATGAATCTCCTTGGTTGATGGAAGCTGCCACTGAAGCCGAACAGCAGGCACGCATAGCCACTTTGTTCGATGTGAACCAATTGAATAATCGCAATTTGGCTGCATTTACCAAATTGAAAGATTTGCAGGGAGAAGACGGTGCATGGAGCTGGTACAAGGGAATGCCAGGCAGTCGATACATTACTGCTTATGTTACCGAGTTGCTGGTACACCTTCCGTTACTGACGAAAGAAGCCCTTTCTGCCGATGCCGCCGGTTTATTGCAAAATGCTTTCGGTTATCTGCATCAGGAAGCTTTGGATGAATACCATACTATTCTTAAGGCTGAGAAAAACGGAGCCAAGATTACGACAATATCAGATGCCGCTATGCGTTATCTTTACTTGATCGCCATCAGTGGTGAAAAGGTACCAGCCCGTAATGAAGTGGCCTATCGATACTTCCTTTCCAAGATAGCCCGTAATCTTGAAAACGGAACAATGGCACGTAAGGCACAATCTGCCATCATTCTGCTCAAGACCGGTCGCAAGGCTGCTGCCAATGAATTTATCGCTTCTATCAAGGAACATCTGGTACAGACCGATGAAATGGGTGCGCACTTCGCTTTTTATGCGAATCCGTATGCTTGGGGGATGTTGCCGGTTTCTACTCATGTCGAAGTGATGGAAGCTTTGATGATGGTAGGTGGTAACGAAACTTTGGTAGAAGAAATGAAACTTTGGCTGCTGAAACAGAAGCAGGCTACAAGTTGGGACTCTCCGGTAGCCACTGCCGATGCCGTTTATGCGTTGCTTTGCCAAGGTAGTAACTTGCTCGATAATCAGGGGGATGTGCGTATCACTTTAGGTAATAAAGTACTGGAAACAGTATCACCAACTAAAACTACTGTTCACGGTTTGGGATATATCAAGGAAACCTTTACCCAAGAGAACCCGGTATTGAAAGCTAAGTCCATCACTGTAGAGAAACGTGATGCTGGTATTGCTTGGGGAGCCGTTTATGCGCAATATTTGTCACCTGTTTCCGACGTGAAACAACAAGGCGGAGAACTGAACGTAGAAAAGGCTTTGTTTGTAGAGCGTGTTGCTGCCGACGGACAGAAGTCGTTGCAACCCATTACAGAAAGTGCTCACTTATCCATTGGCGATAAAGTTGTCTCCCGTTTAACCATTCGTCTGGATCGTGCCATGGACTTCGTTCAGTTGAAAGATCAGCGGGGTGCTTGTTTCGAACCGATAGGCGCTCTTTCCGGTTATCGTTGGAACAGTGGCTTCAGTTATTATGTAGAGGTGGAAGATGCCGCGACGAATTTCTTCTTCGATCGGCTTGGCAAGGGTGTTCATGTACTGGAATATAGCTATCGTGTGGCTCGTGGAGGAACATACGAAACAGGACTTGCCACTATTCAGTGTGCGTACGCTCCGGAATATGCTTCGCACTCTACAGGAGGAACGGTAGTAATCAAGTAATCTTAAATTATTAGGTACTTTCATTTAAAACATCTATTTTTGTACATCTAATTTAGAAACAGAATAAATGAAACGTATCTTTACTACTCTATATACGTTGGCTGCTGTGGCTTTGACAGCCGCAGCACAGCCACGTTTTACCTCTAATACCGAAATGCATAATTTCGGCCAGATTGAATGGAAGCACCCGGTCTCGGTGCAATATACCATCACCAATACGGGTGATCAACCTTTGGTGCTCACGGAGGTAGAGCCGGATTGTGCTTGTTCCGTTGCCCAATGGACAAAAACGCCTATAGCGCCTGGAGAAAAAGGAATGGTCAATGTGACCTTTGATGCGGAAGCATTGGGACATTTTCATAAATCTGTGGCTATTTATAGCAATGCAGAACCTCATTTGGTTTATTTGAAGTTTTCCGGAGAAGTAGTGCAAGAAATTAAGGATTATACTAAGACTCATCCGTATCTCATCGGACAAATTCGTATTGACAAGAACAACCTTGATTTTCCGGATGTGCAGCCTGGTGACAAGCCGGTTATCCACATCGGGGTGGTGAACCTTTCAGATCGTCCTTACGAACCAGTGCTTATGCACTTGCCGCCTTACCTGCAAATGGAAGTAAAACCCAACGTTTTGCAAAAAGGTGAGAAAGGTGTTATTACCCTTACATTGGATTCTGAGAAACTTACTGACCTCGGTCTGACGCAAACTTCTGTCTATTTGGCGCGCTTTGCCGGAGATAAAGTAGGCGATGAAAATGAAATTCCTGTGTCTGCCATTCTCTTGCCTGACTTCTCTGGTATGACGGTTACGGAAAAAACGAATGCTCCTTCTATACAGTTGTCCACGAAAGATGTTGATATGAGTGCTGTTTTAGCGAAGAAATCGAAGGCCCGTCAGGATATTATTCTCACTAATACCGGTCGCTCTCCATTGCAAATCAGAAAATTGCAGGTGTTCCATCCTGCCGTGGGCGTCAGTTTGAAGAAGAGCCTGCTACAACCGGGTGAAAGTACTCGTCTTCGTGTGAATGTGGTGAAAAAGAATATTGGCAAAAAACGTCGTCATTTGCGCTTGTTGATGATAACGAACGATCCGATGCAACCGAAAGTCGAGATTAATATAAAGAGATAATGTGGTTAATGTGCTAATATGCTAATGTAGATAATCGGAATTATCAGAAAGGTCTGTTAGCGCATTAATCAATTAGTATATTGTCATATTAATCACATTAGCATATTAATCATATTAGCACATTAAAAAAACATGGAACATCCTGAAAATAACGAAGCATACAAAGGCTTGGTTGTCAATGCGGGCATTGAACAACCGTCATCGGTCAATCCTTATCTGAAGCGGAAGGCGCGGCGTCAGCTTTCCGTAGCAGAATACGTAGACGGTATTGTGAAAGGTGATGTAACCATATTGAGCCAGGCAGTGACGTTGGTGGAGAGTGTGAAACCGGAACATCAGGCGGTAGCGCAGGAGGTGATAGAAAAATGTCTGCCTTATTCGGGTAACTCTATCCGTGTGGGTATCAGTGGTGTACCGGGAGCGGGTAAAAGTACTTCTATCGATGTTTTTGGTCTGCATGTGTTGGAGAAATATAACGGTAAACTGGCGGTTCTTGCCATCGACCCCAGTAGCGAGCGCAGCAAAGGAAGTATCCTTGGCGATAAAACCCGTATGGAGAAACTCTCCGTACATCCCAAATCATTTATTCGTCCCAGCCCGTCGGCAGGTTCGTTGGGTGGTGTGGCTCGTAAGACGCGTGAAACGATTGTGCTTTGTGAAGCAGCCGGTTTTGATAAGATATTTGTAGAAACGGTTGGTGTGGGGCAGAGTGAAACTGCCGTACATTCAATGGTGGATTTTTTCCTGCTTATCCAGTTGGCAGGTACGGGTGACGAACTCCAAGGTATCAAGCGCGGTATTATGGAGATGGCAGATGGCATTGTTATCAATAAAGCCGATGGCGATAATTTGGAGCGTGCCAAGTTGGCGGCTACCCAGTTCCGCAATGCACTCCATCTCTTTCCGGCTCCCGAGAGTGGGTGGACTCCCCAAGTCTTGACCTATTCGGGTTTCTTCAATCTCGGAGTAAAAGAAGTTTGGGATATGGTATATCAGTATATTGATTTCGTGAAAGGCAATGGATATTTTGAGCATCGCCGGAATGAACAAAGCAAATACTGGATGTACGAGACTATCAACGAACAGCTTCGTGATAGTTTCTATCATAACCGGAAGATTGAGACGATGTTGAGTGATAAGGAAAAGCAGGTATTGCAGGGCAATCTAACCTCTTTTGTTGCCGCCAAGAACTTGCTGGATACGTATTTTGAGGAGTTGAGGGGATAGTCACACTTCTTTCCCCTCTTTTTCAAAGTCTTTTCGTGACTTACTCTGTGTTACAATATATACTCCAAGGAACACCAGTGCGATTGCTATTCCTTTTTCAAGATTGAACGTTCCCAGTCCTATCATAATTGCCACTGTTGAGGCTACGATCGGTTGCATATAGTTGTACATGCTTACCACTGTGGGGCGGAGCATCCTTTGCGCAGACATGATACAGATATAAGCCAGGAAACTGCCACCTACTACCACATAGCCCACTTGCAACAGTGCAGCTGTAGAGATACCACTCCATTGGATAGCTGTCATATCATGATAAGAAAAAGGAATATAGCACATGGAAGCGTAGACAAACATCCATTTATTCAGGGTGATAGGGGAATATTTCTGCGATAACCCTTTGAATACAGTCAGGTAAATGGAGAAACTGATTTGTGCTATCAGGCAGAGTAAGTCACCCAATATATTACCATCACTGCTATTGGCACCCTGACTGCTAATGATGAGTATTAATGCTCCCATAGCTCCCACAAAAATACCTGACACTTTTTTATTGGTAACAGGCTCTTTTAGATAAATAGCAGCTACTATCATAGTGACGATAGGTAGTGTGGTGGTCACGATAGAGGCATCGATAGGAGAAGTCATGGACAATCCGAAGATAAAAACGCCTTGATTGAAAACCAATGCGAACAGAGAAGCGAAGAATATCTTCAACATGTCCCGGTGATCTACCTGTTCTCGTTTGCAAAACAGCGAAAGTAGCCAGAAACAGGCGGCTGCACCTACCATACGGAAAGTGGTGACTGACAATGCGGAGAACTCTGTCAATGCCGATTTACCGATAGGTGACATCAACCCCCATAATATATTAGCCGTTAAGGCAAATAGGTGTCCTTGTATATTCTTGTTCATAATGCAATAATCTACTAATATGACGATGCGCTAATCGTGCCAATGCGAAAAACGTCGCAAAGTTAACTAATTTCTCAATTCCTTTCTTTATATTTGTCTTGATTTAAAGCAAGAAATCATGGAAGTACAAGCCAATTATATCAAACGTATCGAAATACACGGACTGTGGCATCGGTACAACATCGCCTGGGAGCTCCGCCCGGACGTCAACATACTCTCCGGTATCAACGGAGTGGGGAAAACCACTATCCTGAACAGTTCGGTCAACTATTTGGAACAGACTTCCGGTGAAATGAAGAATGATGAAAAAAACGGTGTTCGTGTTTTCTTCGATAATCCTGAAGCGACTTTTATACCTTACGACGTGATCCGTAGTTATGACCGTCCTCTCATCATGGGTGATTTTACCGCCCATATGGCGGATCCCAATGTGAAGTCGGAATTGGACTGGCAACTCTACCTGCTTCAGCGTCGTTATCTCGACTATCAGGTAAACATTGGCAACAAGATGATAGAACTTCTCAGCGGTGATGAAAAACAGCGTTCTCTGGCACCTTCATTGTCCGCCCCAAAACGGAAATTTCAGGACCTGATTGATGAACTGTTCAGCTATACTCGCAAGAAGATAGACCGGAAGAGCAACGATATCGTTTTTTATCAGGATGGAGAACGTCTTTTACCTTATAAGCTCTCTTCCGGTGAAAAGCAGATGTTGGTAATTCTGCTAACCGTGCTGGTACGTGACGGTGACCATTGTGTACTTTTCATGGACGAGCCTGAGGCATCCCTTCACATCGAGTGGCAACAGAAACTTATCGGCATGATACGCGAACTGAACCCCAATGTGCAACTTATCCTCACCACTCACTCACCTGCCGTCATCATGGAAGGTTGGCTGGATGCGGTGACGGAAGTTGAAGAAATTTCAACAGAGATAGAACGATAGAACGATGGCTACTTCTTTAAGACACAACCTTACTTCCACTTACCTCGATGCCGCCCGCAAACTTTCGCCCAAAAGAGCCCGCCGACGTATTGTTGCGTATGTGGAGAGTTATGACGACATTGCTTTCTGGCGTACCTTGCTATCCGAGTTCGAAAACGAAGAACGCTATTTTCAGGTAATGCTTCCTTCCGCCACCTCCCTTGCCAAAGGTAAGAAGATGGTACTGATGAATACCCTGAATACAGCCGAACTGGGACGTAGTTTGATCGCTTGTGTAGACAGTGACTATGATTTTCTGTTGCAAGGTGCCACTAACATGTCACGCAAGATAAACCGCAATCCTTATATCTTTCAGACTTACGGTTATGCTATTGAAAACTTTCACTGTTTTGCCGAAAGTTTGCGTGAGGTTTGTGTGCAGGCTACGCTGAACGATCGTTTTGTTTTGGACTTTCCCGCTTTCCTGAAACGCTATTCCCAAATAGCCTATCCGTTGTTCCTTTGGAATGTATGGTTCTATCGCCTGCACGATACCCACACGTTTCCCATGTACGACTTCAACAGCTATGTCCGTTTGCAAGAGATAAATATCCGGCATCCCTACAGTGCCTTGGACCGGATGCAGCGTACAGTATCGGCAAAATTATCCGAGATGCGTGCCCGTTTTCCGAGATATATCGATCCGATAAAGAAAATGGGGCAAGAACTGGAACGTCTTGGTCTGACTCCAGATACCACTTATCTCTATATGCAGGGGCATCACATCATGGACTGTGTAGTGCTGAAGATTTTAATTCCCGTCTGTACCGTACTGCGCCGTGAACGTGAACAAGAAATCAAGCGTCTGGCAGAACACAATGAGCAGTTCCGTAACGAGCTGACCGGTTATGAAAACAGCCAGGTCAATGTAGCCGTGATGCTGAAAAAAAACAGCGGCTATAAGAACCTTTACCTATATCAGTGGTTGAAAGAAGATATACGTGAGTTTTTAGAGTTGCCTCCTGTACCCTGAGTAGGAGAAGAGGATTACTCCATAAACGGATTGATAGTTGAGTGTGCAACTAAATAGATTTTCTATAAGTACATTAATGATGAATATCAACTTAATGAAATTATTTTTTCTTCCCCTTTAGGGAAGACGAAGGGTAAAATTATGGAAATATTGCAGAGCATTGATAATCTTTTGATATCTTGGGGAATATCTCCTTCCTTGGCTGATAGCCTCGACCAATTCATCGCATTTGCGCTGGTACTTGTCATTGCGTTTCTGGCAGATGCCGTATGCCGTCATATCTTATTGAAAATAGTGGCGCATCTGGTGCGGAAGACTAAAGCTACATGGGACGATATCGTATTCGACCATAAAGTGATGGTACACCTCAGCCGCATGGTAGCTCCCGTTATCATTTATATCTTTGTCCCCGTAGCATTTGCGGAGGCGGGTTCGGCTACTCTGGCTTTTATCCAGCGTATCTGTCTCATTTATATTATCATAACTTTCCTGAGTTTCATAAACTCTTTCCTGAAAGCCGTTTATACGGTATATAGTGCCAAGGAACAGCTTCGTGACCGCCCTTTGAAGGGAATGCTCCAAACTGTTCAGGTCATCCTATGGTTTGTAGGAGCTATCGTCATCGTGAGTATCCTCATCAATAAATCGCCTGTCTCACTGCTTGCCGGTTTGGGTGCGTCGGCAGCCATCCTGATGTTGGTATTTAAAGATAGCATCATGGGCTTTGTTTCCGGTGTACAGCTCTCCGCCAACGATATGCTGAAAGTAGGCGACTGGATTGCAATGCCCAAGTATGGTGCGGACGGTACGGTAATAGAAGTCACCCTGAACACTGTGAAAGTGCGTAATTGGGATAACACCATTGTTACTATTCCCCCTTATCTGCTTGTGAGCGACTCCTTCCAGAACTGGCGCGGTATGCGTGAGAGTGGAGGACGGCGTGTAAAGCGTTCCATCAACATCGATATGACGAGTGTCAAGTTCTGTACTCCGGAGATGTTGGCGAAGTATCGTAAAATCCGTCTTTTGAAAGATTACGTAGAACATACTGAGCAAGTTATTGCAGACTATAATGAAAAGAACCATATTGATAATTCTATCCTCGTCAACGGTCGCCGCCAAACCAACTTGGGTGTCTTCCGTGCCTATCTGACCGCTTATCTGAAAAGTCTCCCCGATGTCAATCAGGAGCTTACTTGCATGGTACGCCAACTACAACCCACCGACCACGGTATCCCTATGGAGCTTTACTTCTTCTGTTCTCTCAAAGATTGGGTGCCATACGAAGGTGTACAAGCCGATGTCTTCGACCATGTACTTGCCATCATTCCCGAATTTGATTTGCAGGTATTCCAATCACCGTCAGGAAGAGACTTTCAGAGGGCATTCTCTTGATGTGTTTAGTTGAAGGAACTGCTTATATATCTGTTGCTTTTCTCATCTATACTTAGTATCTTTAAGCCCTATATCGAAAGATAATAACTACCGGAACTTTTCTTCCAAAACATCCCCATGTTATACGATAAAACATCCGGGTGTTTTATGTGAAAACATCCCCATGTTTTGGGGTACAACATCCGGGTGTTTTAGGCTTTTAGTCGTAATGTCTAAGGTACTCGGGCGTAATGTCGAAAGCATTCAGTCGTAATATCGCAGATATTCGATGTTGATATCACAAATGTTGGGTAAGAATATCTTATAAACTTAAAGATTTAAATCTGTATGTCAATGAATTATGTAGTCCGCAAGAAAGTGGACAAGAGTGGAGATAAAGAAGTGGTGCGTTACTATGCCGCATCGAAAGTGTTACAACCCGAACCGGTGAGCAACGATGAAATTGCGGCAAGGCTTGCGGAGATGAGTTCATTGCAAACGGGTGATGCACAGTCCGTATTGATACAGCTTCCAGACATCATTGCCGATTTTCTGGCAAGTGGCCGTACTGTGAATATCAAGGGTTTGGGTAACTTCTTTCCCGCCATTACCAGCGAACCTGTAGAACGGATAGAAGACTGTACGGCAGACAAGGTACGTGTTTCGCGTATTTGCTTCAAGGCGGCAAGCGGCTTTATGCAGCGTATTTACCGACATTTGGATTTGTTCAGTTTCCAGGTGCAGGATTTGAAAAAGGAACTGAAGAAGAAAGATAAGGGAGTTTAATCGCTTCTATAAAAAAACGACCTGCACATTGACCGGAGTTGTGCAGGCTGTTTTTTACCTTAATAAGACCTGGATAGGAAGAATTTGGATATCTTTCTATTTTATTTCACCCAGTTACCCGCCATCCAGTTGCACTCAGCCTTGATGTCACTGAATGAAGTATATTTCAGTGAAGTGTCGATCGTGTTTCCGGCAGCAACGAAAGCATCGTTCGTATAGATGTTCTTTTCACTTTTCAGTTCGGAGTCTACCGTCATGTTTATTAGTTTGGAAATCCCGTTCTTCAAGGCATTTTCTGTTTCGTCGCTTTCCAGGGTTACGGCGTTATTCTTGCCGCAGACTTTGGCGCCGTCAATGTTGACTTGAGTACCGCGGCGTAGACGGATACCCCGTTTGTTTTCGGTGGATCCGTTGCCTACAAGGATCAGGTTTTTCAGTGTCGGGTGCGCGATGGGAGTGGCGGTGAAGTCGTTCTCATAGTTGTCGGCTTCGATGAGGCAGTCACAGTCGTATCCTAATGTGGCTTCCGGTTCCTGATAGGCTACGAGGTTTGTGCCCGTACCTCTCCAACCTTCGGTCCAGTCGTATGAGTCGTCACTACAGCTCACTACTACCATGTTGCTGATATTGACAGTGCCGCCGAAGAACTCGAAACCATCATCGGAACCTTTGTAGGCTTCACAATGGTCAACAGTGGTGCCGCTACCTACCCCGTAGAATGTGATGCCGTTGGCTTCTTTCTCGGGATTGAAAGCGTAACCGCTGTATTCTACACGTACATATCTCAATATGCCTGAATTGTCGGTATCATTATCGCCACCATAGACCGCATCGCCGATTTCGGATACTCCCGAACCTACGTTGGTTTGCGCTTTGCCGCAAATGTGGATACCGCCCCATGCGCCGGGAGCTTTTAGGTCGCTGGTCATCACTATGGGCTTGTCTGCCGTACCTACCGCATTGATTTTGCCTCCTTGTTTGATGAGGATATAGTCTACGATATCATCGTCACCGATGGCGGTGATGGTTACACCTTCTTCGATGTTCAGCGTCGCACCGTTCTCTACGATATACTCGCCGCTCAATTTGTAGGAGTTGCCGGCTTTCAGGGTGACGTCCGAGGTGGTGGAACCTTTCAGGGTGGCACCGTTCTCGATTGCATTACCGTCAGGATTTCCATCATCTTCGTTATCACTACATGCGGTGAAGAAGAACATTCCGGCTACCAGTGCCCAAGAATACAATTTCAAATTTAAAGATTTCATAATTCAATTCGTTTAGTTAATAATGGTTTGTAATAATTGATTATACTTTTTTATTAGAGCAGGGGAGAGATCTCAGAAATTATAACTTACCCCTATCTCAAAGTTTGTTCCTTTTTTGTAGCGTTCCACTTCGATATTCTGCCCTGTTTTCGGTACATCTTGTTTGAAGACGATATCGCGGTTCAGCAGATCGTTTACCTGTGCCCTGATGCTGAAACGTTTGTTGAAGTTGTAACCGGCATTAAAGTTCAGCGTGTGCACGGCTTGTTGTTTCACGTCGCCCAGGCCGGATATGCCTACCGAATGGATGCGGCTGCCTTGAAGATTGTATAACAAAGCGAGATTCAGCAGCCGGTCTTCGCCGAAGCGGGGAGAGTAGGTGAGGTCGGCATTCACCAGGATAGGTGATGCGCCTTGCAGCGAACGTTCCTTGTTGGTATAGGCCCCACTTTCGGGTAACTTTACGTTGGTATACATGTAGCTGACATTGGCACCCAACCGCAGGTCTCGTACCAGCTGTTTGCGGAACTCCACTTCTACGCCACCTGCCATACCGTTGTCTGCATTGTGGAAAGAGTGTATCGTACTGCCGCCGTTAAGCATCTGGGTGCGCTCTATCGGCTTGTCCAAGTATTTGAAATAACCGGTAAGGGAAAGCATGTCACCATTTTTCTTGAAGAGTTCGTAACGCAAATCAAAGTTGAGATTATATCCGTTCTGTAGCTCTGCATTACCTCGTATTTGTGCCGAACCGTAGGATTCCTGATAGAGGAACGGTGCCATTTCGATGAATGAGGGACGGGTGACGGTACGTGAAACGGAGAAACGGATGTTGTTTCCTTCGTTCACGGCATACCGCAGATTTAGGGTGGGGAAGATATCGTTCTTGTCCAGGTTACGGCGTTTGGAGTACTTCTCTCCTCCGTCTGTGGCATATTTTACCCATTGTTTACTTATTTCGTACCTTACTCCGAGGTTTACCAGCATGGTTGCTATCGGGTAGAAGTCGGTCGACAGGTATCCGGCGTAAATATCATTACCTGCTTTGTAACTCTCGTAGGGATACATGTAGCGTCCTACACTGATGTTTCCGTTGGCGATGTTTTCCTGATTAAGGAAGCTGTCCGTATCATAAATATCCGTAATGGCCGGTTTCAGTTTCCTTACGTCGTAGTAAAAGCGCGTACCTGCGTAGTCGCGGTTCTTATCTTTATAGTTGAAACCTACTTTTACGGAGTTCTGTTCGTTCCATTTCCATGTCAGGCCGAGATTGGCATTCCATTCTTTTTCATTCAACTCGCCGAAATAGCGTGCGGTTTCCTGTTGGTTCAGTGTGAATAAGCTGAGGGAACCTTGACTGTTCCTGATATACATCACTTGGCGGCGATCGGGTTCTTCACTGCCGGTTTTGCCGTAAGACCCTCCCCAAGTCAGTTCCCATTGCCCGTGTTCACCAAAGTTATGTAAACCGTTCAACTGGTGGTTTTGCAAAGTATAGATGTGGGTGATGTTGTTACTGCCGGTCAACTCGTAGCCTTCGGCATCGTTACCCTCACGGCTTTGATAGGTGTCGCTGGCATTGCGGGCATAGAAGAAGGTATAACCGATACGGTCGTGCTTACGCAGTGTGTAGCCCAGATAACCTAACGCTGCCAGCTTTAGTTCGTCTGTATAACCGTTGTAGCTGAAGTTGTCCAATGCGTTTCCGTTGGCTTCCAGGGTTTTGTAGAACGCATTGTTCATGGTCTGGTGCCCGTTGCCTGCACTGATGGAGGCGATGACACTCAATGTTTGGTTGTTGATGTTGAAGTTCCTGCCAAGGCCGATGTTTCCACCCAGTTCGGGTAGGGAGGTTTTCTTGTTTACGGCAAACGAGGTATTGAATATGTCTTTGGTCTTTACGTATTCATTGAATTCCGTTCTGCTCATATCCAGGGCTGCCCGGTCCATCGACGGATTTCTGAAAAGTGAGCCGTCGCGGTCCATACGGTAGAAGTCCTTGCCTGTCGTATTGAATTTACCTCCGGTATTCAGACTGATAGTGAAGAAGTTGTCGGGTACATTCTCTTTGGTGCTGATGTCGATGTGCGCTCCGGAATAGTCGGCAAAGGCACCGGCATCATATACTTTACTCACGGTGATGTTCTGTACGGTACTCGAGGGGAAAAGGTCGAGTGGAATAAGTTTGTTGTCCGGGTTGGGTGAGGCGATGGGAAGCCCGTTCAGGGTGGTGGTACTATATCGGTCGCCTAGTCCGCGAACAATCAGTTGTCCGGCACTGGCAATGGAGATGCCTGTTATCTTTTTTACTCCTTCTTCCACATTGCTGATCCCCTTGATGCTCATCTCTTTGGCTCCCAGGTTCTCGATGGCAAGCGTCGCCTTCTGTCGTTCCATTTGCAAGGCACGTTCACCTTCCAAGTTCTTTTGGGCTATTACCGATACTTCTCCCAGTGCCTGTGCATCGTTCTCCAACTCAAAGTTCAGGATAAGAGTTTCTTTGCCTACCTTTATATTGGTGACTTGAATGTTTTTGTAACCTATGTATCGTATCTCTATGGTGTAAGTACCATTTTTTACGTCCAATGTATAATTGCCGTCAATGTCGGCTATCACACCCAGTGTGCTGCCTGATATCTGTACGGTGGCCCCGGTCAGTGGTTCTTTAGTTTGTTTGTCGGTAATGGTTCCTTTGATGGTACCTGCCATGGCAGTCATTGCAGACAGGGGCAGGAGTAAAATCAGAAAAAAAATCTTACCTAAATCCAGTTTTTTACTCATCTTTTTAATACGCTTCTTGATTAATACGTCTTTGGGTTTCATTCTTTTTTTTATTCGTTGCAAAGATGAAGTGATATTATTACGTAAGTAATACATACACTGTACGTTTCATTTTCATATTCGTTACACTCCTGTTACGCCTGCTCTTCATTGGAAAGAATAGTAAAAAAGAGTTTGAAAACTTGCATATTATACTTTTATCTTTAATTTTGTACGTTAAACCAAATTAAAAGACATGACTAATTCTTATCGTGATGACAGTGAATGTTTTCGTTGCCTTTCAAACCTCGGACGAATAGGATGGTGGGAGGCTGATTTTTCGAAAAGGGAATATCTTTGTTCCGAATACGTTTGTGATTTGCTTGGTTTGAGAGGGGAGACACTGAGCTTTTTTGATTTTGGACAGATGATACGCGAAGATTATAGGATGCGTATCAGCCGTGAGTTTCTTTCGATTACATATCTGGAAGTCTATGAACAGACTTTTCCTATTCATTCAGCGGAAGGAGTGATATGGGTAAATTCGCGTATGGGTAAGAAAGAATGCATGCCGGATGGAACATTGAAAGCTTTTGGTATATTGCAGCGTGTGAAAGCTCCCGACAATGAATTAGAGAATGATGTCATGCGTAGAATCAATGATTTGTTGTACAGGCAAAATTCTATTTCACATTCACTGTTTCGTTTTCTCGAAGACGAGGATGTCAGTTCCAGCATTTACGAGATATTGAAGGATATTCTTGACTTCTTTCATGGAGGGCGGGTTTATATCTTCGAATATGATGAGAATTATCAATATCAAGATTGTATCTATGAAGTTGTGGCACCGGGTGTGTTGCCCGAACAGGAAATGCTTCACCAACTTCCTACTGAGGGACTTCCTTGGTGGACTTCTCAAATTCTCTCAAAAAAGCCTATCATCCTGGAAACCCTGCGGCAAATACCTGCAACTGCGCGGAATGAGTTTGAAGTGTTGTCGGGACAAAATATAAAATCGTTGATGGTTACTCCTTTGGTAGCTAATGACCATGTGTGGGGATATATGGGAGTTGATTTGGTAGACCGTACAATGATGTGGTCCAATGAAGATTTTCAATGGTTGAGTTCTTTGGCGAACATTGTGAGTATTTGTATCGAATTACGTAAGAATAAGGATGACGCTGTCCGTGAACGCAGTTTTCTCAGTAATTTGTTCCGTTACATGCCTTTGGGATACATACGTTTGTCCATATTGAAGGATGCGCAGGATAAACCTTGTGATTATTTCATAACAGATGCCAATCAGCACTTTGCGGACGTATTGGGCAGACCTATGTCGGAATTTGTAGGAAAGGCAGCCTCTTATTTCTATAAAGATACTACTCAAATGCTGAACTATCTGTTGGATATATTGGCGAACGGCTCTTATAAAGAAGAGGACATGGGTTTTGAACGTACCGGGAAGAGTTGTCATGTTGTAATATATTCACCTGAAAAAGATGAAGTCGTAGCATTATTTTTGGATACTACCGAAGCTGCACAGGCTCATCAAGCATTGGACCATAGTGAGAAATTGTTTAAGAATATATTTGCCAATATACCTGCCGGTGTTGAAATCTATGATAGAAACGGGATTTTGGTGGATATCAACAATAAGGATATGGAAATATTCGGACTTGAGAATAAATCGGAGGTTATAGGCATTGATCTGTTCTCCAATCCTAATTTATCTTCCCACCTGATAGAGCGGATACGTACCGAGGATGTGGTCGATTTCCGTCTGGATTATTCTTTTGATAGACTTGACGAATATTATTCATCCACCAGAAGGAATGTAATAAACTTGTATACTAAGATCAGCAAGATATACGATAGCAAAGGTAATTTCACCGGATACGCAATGATTAACATTGATAACACGGAACGTATGGATGCGCTGAGCCGTATCTGTGACTTTGAAAATTTCTTTCTGCTTATTTCTGATTATGCCAAGGTGGGGTACGCCAAATTGAACTTATTGGATAGAAAAGGATATGCCATCAAACAATGGTATAAGAATATGGGAGAAGATGAACAGACTCCGTTGGCGGATGTAGTCGGGGTGTATGCCATGATGCATCCGGATGACAGGGGGAGGATGCTGGATTTTTTCCGGAAAGCCCGTATCGGTGAGGCAAAAGACTTTAGAGGAGAAATGCGTGTTTTACGTCCGGGTACTAAAAATGAATGGAACTGGGTACGTACCAATGTCGTAGTTAATCTTTTTGAGCCGGAGAATGGTATTATTGAACTGATCGGTGTAAACTATGATATTACAGAATTAAAAGAAACTGCCGCCAAACTGACGGAAGCCAAGGAAAGAGCTGAGACGGCAGACCGGTTGAAGAGTGCTTTTCTTGCCAATATGAGCCATGAGATACGTACGCCGTTGAACGCCATTGTCGGTTTCTCAAGCCTATTGGTGACTGAAGAGGATATCGAAGAAAGGAAACGGTATATGGCGATAGTAGAGGAAAACAATGATTTACTGTTGCAACTGATCTCCGACATTCTGGACTTGTCCAAAATAGAAGCCGGTACTTTTGATTTTGTAGAGAAGGAATTGGATGTAAACCTGTTGTGCGAGGACATTGTGCGTGTTATGAAGATGAAAATTAAGCCGGGAGTGGAACTGATCTTTGAACGCCATTTACCGGAGTGTACGATTATAAGTGACCGTAACCGCCTGAACCAGGTTATTTCTAATTTTGTGAATAATGCCATCAAGTTTACTTCCGAGGGTAGCATCTGCATCGGTTACGATCAAATTGACGAAAGCCATTTGCGTTTTTACGTATCTGATACGGGTATTGGCATTGAAAAAGAGAAGCAGGCTGAGATTTTTGAACGTTTTGTCAAATTGAACTCTTTTGTGCATGGTACAGGTTTAGGGTTGCCTATCAGTAAGAGTATCATTAAACAAATGGGAGGTACGATTGGTATAGACAGTGAACCGGGCAAAGGGTCTTGCTTTTGGTTCATACTACCGATAACGTAAGCTTATTGCTTAGGAATGGTAAACCAGAAACACGAACCTTTTCCTTCTACAGAATCTACTCCTATCTGTCCTTTCATCTGCATTATGATGCTTTTGCTGATAGGCAACCCTAAACCTGTACCATGCACAAAGGTATTTAGTTTGATGAAGCGATCGAAGATCTGATTGATTTTATCAGCAGGAATTCCAATACCTGTGTCGCGTACATAGAATTTCAGATAATTGTCGTCTACTTCCTGATAACCGAGGGAAATGCTACCCTCGGAAGTAAACTTGATGGCATTATTAATGAAATTGGTAATGACCTGTGTCAAGCGATTTTTGTCTGCAACGATGATACATCGGGGTAAATGCTCCTCAAAACGTAGTTCTACTTGTGAGGAGACTTTTAGTTGCAGGGAGTTGATAATTTCATGGCACATCTGATTGACGTCAATCTCACCAGTTACAAAGTTAAAAGTACCGGCTTCTATTTTGGACAAGTCCAGAATGTCGGAGATCAGTTGCAACAGTAAATCATTGTTTTCCTCAATGATACTTTGGTACTCCTGTCTTTCCGTTTTGTCTTCCGATTCTACCAGCATGCTTGAGAAACCGACAATGGCGTTCAACGGTGTACGTATCTCATGACTCATATTGGCGAGGAAGGCTGATTTTAGGCGATCTGACTCTTCAGCTTTATCTTTGGCTTCTATCAACTTGAATTCGGTTTCCTTTAATTCCGTGATATCATAGTTTACGCAAGTCGTATCAATCAACCCATCTTCCGGCCGGAAGTCTCTAACCATGACATTTATACATGTCCAGGTATAATGCCCGTCTTCGCGTAAGATACGTACGTCGTGTTGCAGGTGAGTACTTTCCCCGTTTAGTACCTTGTTGAAAAAAGCCTGTATAATTTTCCGGTCTTCGGGGTGGAAATGGGAATGTATTCTGATGATCTGTGTTAACGGAGTACCTTCCTTTTCTCCTATATTCCGATACCAACTGTTCATGGCATATCCTTCTCTTGTCATTGCATTGAAGCGAGCATAACCTACTTTGGCATAATCGCCTATCAACATAAAGTTCTCTTCAAATTCCTGTATCTTGACGTATGCATTGTTTGTTTCCGTATTGTCTATATTGGCAACCAGGATATTCTCCAGTTTACCGGCATGATTAAACATCGGAATAGCTTTAGTTGTCAGGTCTATACTCCCTTTACGGGTTGTTTTGTAAAAATCACCGATTTGGTTAAAATCGTATTTGAGGGAATAGTCCATTGCTTTTCCCTGCTTCAGCATATCTTTCCACTCTTCAGACATAATAGGATTGTCGTACATATTGGTTCCTACTATATCTTCTTTACTTTTCAATCCGAATATTTCCAGGTCTTTTTCATTGATATCGAGTAATATGCCATTACGGTTATAGAGTTCGATGCCTACCGGAATGTTTTGATAGATATCATGGAAATATTTCTTTTCCAGACTGGCTATTTCTTCGGCCTTTCGTAGCTCCATACAGATGCTGATGATATTGGCAAGAGAGGAGAACCACAAATAATCTTCATTGTTCCATTCACGGAATTCTCGGATAGTTTCGATACTGATATATCCCCGAATACCTTTCTTGGTATTTACCGGTACTGCCATAACCGACTTTACTCCGATTCTTGTGAGAATTTGTTTGTCTTCGTAAGCTTCTTCTGGTATTTCATTGGTATCAAAGAATATAATAGGATTACCAGAAAGAATTTGTTTGTTCCACCAGATATTATCTCTTAGGATTTTAGATTGCCCTTTCCATATCACAGGCAGATCGGGTGATAATATCTCGTATGTACAATGTTGTATACTGCTTGTCTGATCGAATTCGACGATATAAGTACGATCGCCGTGGAAATAATGAAGTACATCACTCAGGATTTTATTGATGACCTCCGTTGTATTGTCTGAATGGAGGAAGCTTAATAAAGAACGTGAGATGCCATTGAGTTGATAAAGAAGGTTATTCAGTCGGTTGACTGTTTGTTCGGAGGCATTCATGCGTTGGCGGGAAATGCATTGCAGAGTACCGAAAACAAGGGGGTGCCCTTCTTCTGTTACCCTTTTTTCTCCGACTTTGGTACTGACCCACATGACACCGTACCTGGTCTGCATTGGAAAAACTTGTTCATAGATATCCATCATTTTGAATGTACGGAACTCGGCACGTATTCTATCTCTATATTCTTCGCATATAAGGTTTCCGAAGTCTTCAAAAGAGATAGTGTTTTCTTGCAGGTTAAATAAATCTATCAGGAAATCGGAACAGTAATATACTCCTTCATAGAAATCGGCTTCCCACCAGCCTAAACGAGCCATTGAAATAGACTTTTGTAATATTGCTATCTCTTCTTCGGATAACTTCATGTTTTACAATGTTTTTAGTTTAATGGCGCAAGATAAGCAATTATCTTGTTATTCTGTACTGTAAGACAATAATTTATAACATAGGAGGGGCGTAAAAGGACAAGGCGGATAAAATCAGGAAATGATTTATCCGCCTTGTCCCTATAAAAAATGGTTTGACTACATCCCGAATGAGAACTTGTCGATGGATTGATATACCACACTGGCAATGCTTAGTACTACAATACCCAGTGTACAGATAGCGAGACTGGCACGGGTGTAGTTGTCACTGCGGAAAGTGGCAATCGGTTCATCACTTTTGTTGATATACATTGCTTTTACTATCTTCAAATAGTAATAAAGTGATAATATTGTATTGATTAAAGCAATGAACACCAATAGATGGAAACCGCTGTGGAAAGCAGCCGCAAAGATAAAGAACTTTGAGAAGAAACCTGCGAACGGCGGGATGCCTGCCAGTGAGAACAGTGCCAGTGTCATGAGGAATGCCAGCTTAGGGTTGGTGTTGTACAGTCCGTTATAATCTTCCAACGTGAATTTATCCGCACGCAGGGCAACAATGGTGATTACGGTGAACACTGCCAGATTGGCAAACAGATAAATCAATACGTAGTAAACCAACGAAGCCATACCTTGCGAAGTGCCACTGATGACACCCAACATGATGTATCCGGCTTGTGAGATACTGGAGAATGCCATCAATCGTTTCAGGTTTTCTTGCCTCAGTGCAAAGAGGTTGGCAAGTGTGATGGAGGCAATGATTATCCAATAGAGCACTTCTTGCCATTGATCTACCATCGGGGCGAATACTTTGAACAAGATAGTCATCAGCACGAAAGCGGCGGAACCTTTGGAGATTACACTTAAATAAGCTGTAACTGTACTGGGAGCTCCTTCGTAAACATCTGCCGTCCAGAGGTGGAAGGGAACAAGAGAAATTTTGAAACCCATTCCCGAGAAGAAAAACACGAATGCCATAATCTGCATGGGATTGCCATCGATATGGGCAGGTATATCAGCAAAATAGAGTGTACCTACTGTTCCGTAAATCAATGAAAGTCCATATAGTAACAGACCGCTTGAAAACAGCGCGGTAAGTATATACTTAGCACCTGCTTCGGCAGAGTGATGGCGATATTTATCGAAGGCTACGAGCGCTGCCATCGGGATACTTGCCATTTCCAGTCCGATGAAGAACATCAGGAAGTGTCCGGCGGAAATCATGAAGTACATACCCAATAGTGTAGAGAGTGTCAACACATAGAACTCACCTTGTTTAATGGCGGTATCGGGACGGCGCATCCATTCGTGTGCCATCAGGAAAACTATAAGTGTACCTACGCTGAGGATGGATTTTACAATACTTTGTATCGGGGTGTTGTGATACATGCCGCCGAATGCATCTTCCACCGGACCGGGGACGATGGTAATAAGAGTATGGATGGCGAGCAGTGCAACGGGGAGCATTGTGTTCAATACCGGCTTACCATTGTTTTTGTGCGCATCCGGACTCATAAAGAGGTCGGCTACGAAGAGTATGATGATGACCAATATCAGCGATAACTCTTCTTTCATCAATAGGAATTGGGAATAATCCATGTTGTTTTATTTACGATTTGACGATTTACAATTGAAATAAATTGGTTACTGGCAATACACTTTCTCCAATCATCCGGCTGATCCATAATGGAGCAAGACCGAGACCGGCAACACAGGCGATAAGGATGATGACGGCTGTACGTTCATCCCATGTGGCATCAGTCAGAGTCAAGTGATGCTTATTGGTACAAGTACCGTAAAGAATTTTACCGACAAGGCGGAGAATATAGACAGCAGTAATGACGATACTTGTACAAGCGATGATGGTCCATGTGCGGTGGAATATATCGGGATGTTGAAAGGCACCGTTGAAAATGGTCATTTCGGCAACGAAACCGCTGAGTCCCGGCAAACCGAGGTTGGCAAGACCGGCGATAACGTAACAGACAGCCAGGAAAGGCATGATCTTCATCAGACCACTAAGTTCGCGAACATCACGCGTATGGGTACGGCCGTAAATCATACCGATAAGGGCAAAAAACAAGGCGGTCATCAATCCGTGGCTGAGCATTTGCAGTACGGCACCCGTGGCGGCCGTTTGGTTCATCATCAGGATGGCGAAGAGTACCAGTCCACAGTGTGATACTGAAGAGTAGGCGTTAATGTATTTCAAGTCCGTCTGTACACAAGCCGAGAATGCACCATAAACTACGGAGATACCTGTAAGAATTAGAAATATCCAACCTAATTCTTGTGTAGCTTCGGGCATCAGATACATAGCGATGCGGAAACATCCGTAACCTCCCAGCTTCATCAGTACACCGGCATGGAGCATAGATACCGCAGTAGGTGCGGAGGCATGACCGTCGGGGCTCCATGTGTGGAATGGAAATAAGGCGCCCAGTACACCAAAACCGAGGAAGGTGAGCGGAAACCAGATGCGTTGTTGCTCGATGGGGATATTGTGAAGTTTGGCTATTTCCAACAGGTTCATTGTGGTACCGCCGCTGCCGTAGTAAATACCCAGTATACCGATGAGCAGAAAGGCGGAACCACCCATCAACATCAGTGTCAGCTTCATGGCGGAATATTCCTTACGTCCCGAACCCCATACGCCGATAAGCAGATACATAGGGATGAGAGCTACTTCGTAGAACATGAACATCGTGAACAAATCGGTGGAAATAAAGAAACCGAATACTCCCATGGAAAGCAGTGTGAACCAAAGGAAGTATTCTTTAGTCAACGGTTGCAACCGCCAAGAGGCAAATGTGCCGGTAAATACGATGATAGCCGAGAGTAGCAACATGGCTACCGATATACCGTCTACACCTACGGAATAGTGGATATTAAGTGCCGGATACCAAACTGTTTCTGCACGGAACAACATTTCATCCGTTGCACCGCCATGACGGGTTTGCAGATAAATAATGGTAAGTCCGATAGCTGATAGAAGCAGGGCAGAAGCTCCGGCTACCATCACCGCACGTATCTGTGCGATGTTACGGCTGAGCCAGAGACCGAGAAGCATCAGCAAGGGGATGAGTACGAAAATACTTAAAAAGTTCATATCTATATTTACGATTTTACGATTTACTATTTACGATTGAAAAATCTCTGGTTTATAGCAGCAGAAGCAATATCAAAGCAAGTGTACCCAACAGGAATACAAACGTGTATTGTTGTATCCGTCCGCTTTGCAAACCACGTATTTCTTCGCTGGTAACATTGGCGCTCCATGCGAGGAAGTTGAAGAAACCATCCACCACATGACGATCCCACCAGGCGATGGGGCGGCTGATGCAACCGAAGATGATACGGTGGGTGATGAACTGATAAACTTCATCGATATAGAAACGATGGTATGCGGCTTTCCACAAGCCGTGGAAACGACGCGCCAACGCATTGGCAAGCGGATGATGACTACTTGCATACATATAGGTGGCAATCGCGATAGAGATTACGGCTATGGCAATGCTTGTACCTGCTACCTTCCAATCAAGATGTATCTCGTATGCCGTCTTCTGCTTGAAAAAAAAAACACCGAACGGAATGAAACCGGCAACTACTGTGACTAGAGCTAGGAACATCAACGGGATAGTCATTGTCAACGGAGACTCATGAGGGGTATGGCTGTGGCTCTCATTGTTTGCCGACTCTTGTCCCATCGCTATACCGGGTTGTGAACCGGACCAGAATATGCCATAATAAAGGCGGAACATATAGAAAGCTGTCATAGCGGCAATTGCAGTCATTATCCAGCCCATGGCCGGACTGAACTGGAAGCAGGCAGTCAGGATTTCGTCTTTGGAGAAGAAACCTGAGAACGGAGGGATACCGGCGATGGCCAGACATGCAATAAGGAAAGTAATGTGCGTGATAGGCATATACTTACGAAGTCCTCCCATGGCAGACATTTCATTACTGTGTACTGCGTGGATGATACTGCCTGCGCCGAGGAACAGTAATGCCTTGAACATGGCATGCGTAAAGAGGTGGAACATACTTGCCATATAGCCCAATCCCCCTTCGTGCGGATTCATTGATGTGCAAACACCCAGCGCCACCATCATAAAACCGATTTGGGAAATCGTGGAGAAGGCCAGTACACGTTTGATGTCACTTTGTACACAAGCCACACTTGCTGCATAGAATGCCGTGAACGCACCTACGTATGCCACCAGATGTAACACCGAAGGAGCATATTCAATGAACAGTGGGAACATACGGGCAACCAGATATACACCTGCTACTACCATGGTAGCGGCATGAATCAGTGCGCTGACAGGAGTAGGACCTTCCATTGCATCTGGTAACCAGATGTGTAGCGGAAACATAGCACTCTTTCCGGCACCACCGATAAACATCAATCCCAACGCTAGTGGAATCATGGCAGCACCGCCTTTCAATATTGCCATTTCAGCGGGATGGAAAGTATAGGTTCCGGCATAATAGCCATAAACGAGGATACCTATCAGGAAGCCCAAGTCGGCAAAACGGGTTACAATGAATGCTTTCTTTGAAGCGGCAATGGCTGCCGGTTTCGTATAATAGAATCCGATCAGCAGATAAGATGAAACGCCCACCAGTTCCCAGAACAGATACATTTGGAAGATGTTGGTCGCTACTACCAGCCCCAACATGGACATGGTGAACAACGAGAGAAAAGCATAATAACGTTGGAAACCTCGTTCACCTTTCATGTATCCAAAAGAGTAGAGGTGTACCATGAAAGATACGGTACTGATGACAATCAGCATCATCACTGAAATCGGGTCGAGCAGAATGCCCATATCGATGCTGAGCGACGAAGTGAAAGGCAACCAGGTAATATTGTAAGGGACCAGTGTCTCATACGTACCGTCTGCCAGGCGCGGTGCACTGAAGTACAGCCACGCAGTGATATAAGAGAGCAATACTACCACGCCCAACACTGCGGTACCGATGGTTCCGGCTATACGATGAGACATCCATTTACCTCCCAGCCCCAGTGCAAGGAAGGAGAGGAAAGGAAGAAGAAGGATTAGAATTGTATATTCCATTTGTTTAATTGATGATTGATAATTGAAAAACTGATAATTGATAAATAAGTCAATTATCCATTAATTAAAATTTCAACTCATCCAGCTTGTTCACCTGGATGCTACGGATATTGCGATAAATATTAATCATAATGGCAATAGCCACTGCTGTTTCTGCCGCCGAAATAGCGATGGAAAACAGTGAGAAGAAATATCCTTCAAGTCCATCCGGAAACAGGAAACGGTTGAATACCGCAAAGTTGATATCCGTAGCATTCAATATCAACTCAATTGAAATCAATATCGCCAACGTGTTGCGACGGGTGAAGAACCCGTAGATACCGGCGAAGAACATGATAGCCGAAACTATCAGATAATATTCCATGTGTATCATAATCAGTGATTAATGTTTAGTGATTGATGATTAACGTTTTCGAGCAATCAGCAGTCCCCCCACGATACATGCCAACAAAAGGATACTTACAGCCTCGAAAGGCAGCAGGTAGCCATACTTGTCGCCACTCAACATTTGGTGTCCAATGGTTTTGATATTGATTTCCAGCGGTGCCAAATCTGTGGTAGTGATGAACTTATGCTTCAATGTGATAAACAATACGATGATGGCTCCACCCACTGTGGCTCCTAGTCCGGCAAGGAATTTACTACGTTTCAGCTTTCCTGCACGGTCACCTTCGCCACTGGTCAATAGGATGGAGAAGACGTAGAGGACAACAATACCTCCGGCATAGACCATGATTTGTACGGAACCGAGGAACGTATAACCCAGCAGGAAGTAGATGCCTGCTGTACCAAAGAGTACGAACAGCAGATACGTAGCCGAGCGCACCATACGGCTGGTAGTCACCGTCAAGATTGAAAATATGGTGATAAAAGCCGCGAGGAAGTAGAATACTACTGTTTCAAGATTTATTTCCATAATGATTATGTTATTATTTTATATTTCGTTTTAGCCGAAATCTTATTTACTCATTACATGACTGCCTGGATGGTTCAACGTCAACACCAGTTTGGAACGGTCGAACACGGCGTGTTCAAAATTCTGGTCGAAAGTGATGGCATTGTGGGGACAGGCATTGACGCACAACTGGCAGAAAATACATGAGCCAAGGTCGTATTCATACTTTGCCAGTATTTTCTTTTTCTTGCCATCTTCGGTTTCCACCATTTCACTAATGACACGTATCGTGTCATTAGGGCAGGCCATCTGGCACAATCCGCAGGCTATGCAGTGATGTTCGTTCTTGTCGTTATGGGGCATCGTCAACGTTCCACGGAAACGGTCGGATAGTTTCAGTGTCTTGCGGTTTTCCGGATATTGTTCGGTTGTTTTCTTGCGCAGAAAAACGGTCATGGTAGTTTTCATACCTGTAAGTAGAGAACAGATGCCATGTACAAGGCTGCCGATGTATGAATTATGTTCTTTTTCTTTCATTGCTTTAGTCTTTTTTTGAAATTGTTCGCAGGGGGAAAGGTGCTGCGCCGGTTAAAAATGAAGTCCGAAGACTACGATTAATACCATCAATATCAGATTTATCATTGAGATAGGTACGAGATATTTCCATTCTAAATTCAAAATCTGGTCGATACGCAGACGGGGAAATGTCCACTTTATCCACATTAGCAGGAATACTACGAAAAATGCTTTACCAAAGAACCAGACGAAACCAGGTATATAGTCCATTACGGCGTTGAAACCGTCAAGTCCTACAATATGGAATGGCATCCAACCACCCAGAAAAATGGTGGCGGCTACGCTTGCCACGATAAATAAGTTCAGATATTCTGCCAGATAGAAGAAACCAAAACCCATACCGGAATATTCCGTGTGGTATCCGGCAGTTAACTCACTTTCCGCTTCGGGTAAGTCGAAAGGCCCACGGTTGGTTTCCGCATTACCTGCAATCAGGTAGATAATGAAAGCTATTAATGCCGGGATGTGTCCTTTGAAAATGAACCAGCCGTCAGCTTGTCCCGCTACGATTTCGGAGAACTGCATGGTTCCCATCAGGACAACCATCGTCAATATACTTAATCCGCAGGACAGTTCATAACTGATAATTTGTGCACCGCTTCGCATGGCGCCAATCAGTGAAAATTTGTTGTTGGAACTCCAACCTGCCAGCAAGATACCTACCACACCGATACTCGATGCAGCCAGCAGGAAGAATACGCCTACGTTGAAATCCAATACTTCGAGCCCTTTGTTGACGGGCAGGCAGGCGAAAGTGAGGAATGAGGCGATTATCACCATGAATGGCGCCAGATTGTAGAGAAAACGGTCTGAGAATTTCAGGTCGATGATTTCCTTGGTCAACATCTTGATAACATCGCAAGGAACTTGGAGTAATCCCCATTTCCCGACGCGCGTCGGGCCAAGGCGACATTGGAAAAAAGCGCATATTTTACGCTCCATGTAAATCAGAATAATGGCGAGTACGGCATACATCAAGATGATGCATACGCCTATCACTACGCATTCAAGGAATACGGCCAGACCTTCCGGCATGATGGAGGTCAATAGCTGGTGAATCCAGTTGGTTACTATACTAAAGTCAAACATATTATCTATCAATATCAGGTACTACATAATCCAGTGTGCCACCAATGGCGATAAGGTCGGCAATCTTGGCTCCACGGCAAATGGTATCTACGGTCGAAACCAAAGGCAATCCGGTTGAGCGGAAGTGCAAACGGTAGGGAGTCTTGTCGCCATGACTCTCAAGGAAGACACCGAACTCACCACGACTACCTTCTACGGCAGCATAATAGCTACCTTCCGGTACGCGGATAATCGGTTTCATCTTCTCCTGATAGGACCCTTCAGGGATATTGTCTATCAGTTGCTCAATGATTTTCAAGCTTTCTTCTATTTCCTCCATACGTACGAGGTAACGTCCCCACGAGTCGCCTTCGGTGCGGACTACTTCGCGGAAGTCCACCTTGTTATATACTCCGTATGGCATCCGTTTGCGTACATCACATGCCCAACCGCTGGCACGTCCTGTGCCGCCGGTAGCCCCGAAAGCGATGGCGTCTTCCTTTGAAAGTACACCTACGCCTTTCAGACGTTGTTGTGCAATGATATTGCCGGTAAATACATTGTGGTATTCGTGAAGAATGCCACGTAGGTAGGGGATGAACTCTTTCACTTTTTTCTGGAAGTTGGGAGCAAGGTCTGCCTGTACACCGCCAATGGTATTATAGTTCATGATGAGACGTCCGCCACAAGTTTCTTCAAAGATGTCGAGAATTTTTTCACGGTCACGGAAACCGTAGAAGAAAGCTGTCAGTGCACCAAGATCCATCGCAAGACAAGAGTAAAACAGCAAGTGGGAATCGATACGTTGCAACTCGTCCATAATGGTACGAATGTATTGTACACGTTCGCTCACTTCTATACCCATAGCCTTTTCGATGCACATGCACAGTGCATGGCGGTTTTGGTGTGCACCTAAATAGTCCAGACGGTCGGTCAGGGCAAGAGTCTGCGGGTAAGTGAGGCTTTCGCACATTTTTTCTATGCCGCGGTGGATATAACCACAATTGGCGTCTATCTTTTCGATGATTTCTCCCTCCAGTGATACGCGAAAGCGCATGACACCGTGGGTTGCAGGGTGCTGAGGACCGATATTGACCACATACTCGTCGTCGCCGAAAAGCATCAGTTCCTTGTTCTTGACGGTTCCGTCGGGATTCAACTCAAGTTCGGTAGTCGTATCGATGGTTTCCTCGTTGTCCATGCGCAAGGGATTTTCTACTTCTGGATCATCGTCTTTACGCATCGGATATCCTACCCAGTCGTTACGAAGATAGAGACGGCGCATATCGGGATGACCGATGAATACAATACCATAGAAATCATACACTTCACGTTCGTTGAAGTCTGCCGCTTTCCATATATCGCTGACAGAGGGCAGTTCGGGATGTTCACGGTTCAAGGTGGCAGTGCATACTGAAGCTCTTTTACCGGTGGCTGTTGATTCCAACAGATAAACGACACCGAGTCCACGAACTTTATCGGGAGCATCGCCCTCTTCCGGTATTCCCCAGTCCATACCGCTGAGACATTCCAGAAAGTCCATTTGCTCTTCTTTCCGCAGGCGCAGCATTTCGTCGTGCAAGACTGCGGGTTCTATATATCTTATTTCCATATTGATTATTCTTCTTCTTTCGATTTCTCTTCTTGCCTGTTCACTCCGCCAAAGTAGTTCTCAACCTTCACTTTACGTTGTAATTGCATCATGCCATAATAGAAGGCTTCCGGACGAGGAGGGCATCCGGGGATATAAACATCCACCGGCAATATTTTGTCAACTCCGTTCACTACATGGTAGGACTTCTTGAACGGACCTCCGCTGACGGCACATCCACCTACGGCTATCACATATTTAGGATCTGCCATCTGGTCGTAAAGACGTTTCAGTACGGGAGCCATTTTGTTGGTTATTGTTCCGCACACCATAATCATGTCAGCCTGGCGCGGACTGGCACGGGCTACCTCAAACCCGAAACGTGCCATGTCATAACGGGCAGCGCCAAGGGCCATAAATTCAATACCACAACAACTTGTTGCAAAGGTAAGCGGCCACAGCGAATTACTGCGTCCCCAGTTGACGAAATCGTCCAGTACACCGAGAGCCACATTGGCACCTCCGGCATTAAGTTCCCGAACCAGTTTCTCCAACGTCTCGTTGTCTGTAAATTCCTCATAAGGAATAGATTTTATTTTGGGTTTCTTTGTTACTTCCATTCCAATGCTCCTTTCCTCCAGGCATATGCAAGGCCCAGAACCAATATAATCAGGAAAAATAAGATACTAAAAAGTCCGGCTACTCCCAGTTCACGCGCGATGACTGCCCACGGAAACAAGAATACCGTTTCCACTTCGAACATCAGGAACAGGATGGCAAACAGATAATAACCTACACGGAATTGCATCCACGATTTACCACGTGTGGGGATACCACACTCGTACGGCTCCATCTTCTGCGGATTGTACGAACGGGGAGCTATCGCATTGGAAATAGCGATGACAATACCCACGAAAGCAATTGCCGTCAATAAGACGGCCACTAACAAAGTAAAGTTCATAAACCTGAATAAGATTTTAGATATATATAATAGAACTATTTTACCGTATGACAATACCTCTGAATTGTTGCCCGGCCAAATCTGGATAGGAGATTTGTTTTAAATGATAATTTTTCTCAGCCCGAAGACGTAATAGTGCGAGTCGGGTACGGGAAAAGAGGATAAGTATGACAAACGATCACATTCCGGCGCTTGCGGCTGTTGTTGCAGACGGATGAAAGTAGCACATAGAGTGGTACTTTTATCATTTGGCACCTGCATGATGGTATCTGTATGCTCTATACACAGAGATAGAACGGACAGATGATGATAAAAATTACGGATAGCTTGTTGTGCGGTAGGTGCCTGAGATAAAATGCAACATTCTGTTTTACTGTTTGCCGGAGTACATAAAAAAGTCGCGGCATTCATTGCACTATTATGCAACAAGGCTGCGAGTATGACAATCATACAATATTTTATGCACTGTCTCATACCATTAATTTCTCTTTAGAGCTGCAAAGATATAACAACTATCCTTCATTTTGCAATCTCAGTATAACAAAAAATGATTATTTTTACACTTTTTATCCTAAATCAATTTCGCTTCCAGAATTCAGGAGTAAATAACAGTAAAACAGTGAACAATTCCAAACGTCCTAGAAGCATGAGGAATGATAACAACCACTTGGCGACATGGGGCAATGCACTCCATGAATATGCCGGACCCGTCTCTCCCAAACCGGGACCCATATTGCCGATACTGGATATGACACATCCAACGGACTCCAGAAAACCTATGCCCATCCCCATCATCAACAGTATGCTGATGATGATAATCACTAAGTATAGGAAACAGAATGCCAGTACCGTAGATATGATGGAAGGAGATATGACCTGTTTATTTATCCTTACCGGAAGTACAGCATTAGGGTGTAATATGTGCTTGAATTCATTTTGTGATACTTTGGCAAGGATGACCAGACGGATACATTTCAATCCTCCCGTCGTACTGCCGGCACAAGCACCCATCACCATTACTATTGTCAGTAGTCCCCACAAAACAGGAGTCCACAACATATAGTCATCTGTAGCAAAGCCTGTGGAAGTTTGCAGTGAAATGACCTGAAACAATGATTTGCGGAAAGCTTCTTCTGTACCCATGGGACTTGTATAATAGAGTACAACTGCAATCAGTCCGGTGAAGCATACCACTGACCAAAAGTACCATTTCAATTCTGCATTATTAAAAACTTTTTTGAATTTCCGGTTGACGAAGAACAGCAGTAGTGTGAAGTTGATACCGGAAATAAACATAAAAGCTGAAATTACATATTCTATATAGGGGGAGTTATAGTATGCCACACTAGCTTGCTTGGTGGAAAAACCACCTGTACCGGTGGTTGCAAAAGCGTGACAGATACTGTCAAACCAGTCCATTCCTCCCATCATCAGCAAGGTGACCAAAATAAATGTAATTCCGGCATAGATACTCCATATCCATTTGGCGGTGATACCGATACGTGGATGTACCTTGTCGTGTGTGGGACCACTTGCTTCTGCTGCAAATACCTGCAGACCGCTTACACCGAAAATGGGAAGTACGGCGATGGTGAACATGATAATTCCCAGTCCGCCTATCCACTGCGTCATACTGCGCCAGAAGAGTAGTCCGTGCGGTAAAGATTCTATATTGTCAAGTATGGTGGCTCCCGTACTTGTAAAGCCGGACATCGTTTCAAAAAAAGCATCTGTGACGTTTGGAATATATCCGCTGATGTAGAATGGCAACATACCGAAAAGCGAAAAAGCGACCCAAGCTAAACTCACCAGTACATATCCGTCACGACGGGTTAATTGGCGTTCGCCTCCTTTACCTGCTATTACCAACAATAAACCTATGCCTGCCGTGATCCCCCCGGATTTCCAGAAGTCAAGCAAGTCGTTCTCGCCGTAATAGTAGGATACGCCGGAACAACAAAGTAACATGACTGTTTCCAATAACAGTAGAATACCGATTATCCGTATGATCGTTTTAAAGTTAATCAATTTTTATTCTCAATTAATTGAAGTATTTTTCGATTTTCTTAATCATCATGTTCAAGCAGAATACTACTACGTGGTCGTTCGCTTGTATTTGTGTATTACCCATTACTACCACACCCTCTCCATTGCGGATAAGTCCTCCGATAGTAGTTCCTTTAGGCAATCCCAGGTCTTTTACCGGGTGCTTGGTGATTTTGGATCCGGCTTTCACGGTAAATTCCGCAACATCGGCATTGGCAAAAGTCAGGCATTTTACATTACTTACGTCAGCATCCAGCATCATTTGATAGATGTGGCTGGCGGCTATCATCTTTTTGTTGATAACCGTACCGATGTCGAGACTTTCGGCCATACCGATATAGTCTATGTTTTCTACTTCTGCTACCGTCTTGCTGACACCCATGCGTTTAGCTGCCAGGCAGGCGAGGATATTTGTTTCCGAATTACCGGTCAGTGCAACGAAAGCTTCCGTATTCTTCAGACCTTCTTCCACAAGCAAATCCATATCCCGTCCGTCTCCGTTGATAATCATGGTTTTATCGTCCAATAGCTCTGTCAGTCGGTTACAACGGTTCAAATCATTGTCTACAATCTTTACCTGCATGTAGTCGGGAACATATTGTGCGGTACGTACGGCGATACGGCTTCCTCCCATGATCATCACATTACGTACATCGGCATAATCCTCCTTTCCGGCAATTTTCCGGATATACGGCACATATTTGCGGGTGGTTGTGAAGTAAACGATGTCATGTAGTTTAATTGTATCGTCACCTCGTGGAATAAGCGTTTCATTACCGCGCTTGATGGCGACTACGTGATAAGGCAACTCCGGTCCGCCCAATTGATGTAAGGGAATATTCAGTATCTCTGCCTTTTCACGCATTTTGGCACCTATCAGTATCAGTGCTCCACCGCAGAATTCCCACCATTGGCGAACCCAGCTCATACGAATGGAAGATACGATTTCTTTAGCGGCGAGCATCTCCGGATAAATCAGTGAATCTACGCCCAATTTCTGGAAAAACTCTTTGTTTTTCGGCAATAAATATTCGTAATTATCAATACGTGCAACGGTTTTCTGTGCACCAAGGTTGGTTGCCAACATGCATGCAGTCATATTCCGGCTTTCGTCAGGAGTAACTGCGATAAACAAATCTACTTCACCTGCATTTACTTCTTTCAACCCTTTGATAGAAGTTGGTGATGCGGTGACAGTCATCAGGTCGAAGTTTGAGTTAAGTGTACTCAACCTCTCCTCATTGTCGTCCATCAATATAATATCCTGTTTCTCGCGGGACAACAGTTTAGCCAAGTGTGTGCCTACTGCGCCGGCACCAGCAATAATTATTTTCACTGCCAATTATTCATTATCAATTGATTAAAGATCTCCTCTTCACTCATTCCGCATAACCTGTACAATTCCGGTATCGAGCCGTGTTCTATAAACTTGTCAGGCACGCCGATACGTTGTATGTGTGGTGTATAACCGTTATCTGCCATAAACTCGAGCACGGCACTTCCCATGCCACCCTTCAGCACACCGTCCTCCACTGTAATGATACGTTGGAATGAACGTCCCACTTCATGCAATAATGCTTCGTCCATCGGTTTGAGAAAACGCAGGTCATAATGTGCAATAGAAAGCCCTTTTTCCTCTTCTGCCCGCTTGATGGCGTGGGCAGCGATATTTCCTATTGGCCCAAGGGTTATGACAGCGATATCTTTACCGTCTTTTAACTTTCGTCCTTTACCGACGGGAATTTCTTCTAACGGACATTTCCAATCCACCAGCACGCCACGTCCGCGTGGATAGCGGATGACAAACGGTCCTTTGTCCGGCAGTTGTGCCGTGTACATTAATCGGCGTAGTTCATGTTCGTTCATCGGTGAAGATACAGTTATATTAGGAATAGGACGGAAATATGCCAAGTCGAATACGCCATGATGTGTCGGTCCGTCTTCACCTACCAGTCCGGCACGGTCCAGGCAGAGCACAACGGGTAAACGAAGCAATGCAATGTCATGTATCACATTATCGTATGCCCGTTGCATAAAAGAAGAATAGATATTGCAGAACGGCTGCAATCCTTCCTTTGCCATACCGCCTGAGAAAGTGGCTGCATGTCCTTCGGCAATACCCACATCGAAAGCACGATCGGGCATGGCTTTCATTAATATGTTCATGGAGCAACCTGTAGGCATGGCAGGAGTGACACCCATAATCTTCGGGTTCTTTTCAGCCAATTCCACCAATGTCTCACCGAAAACCTCCTGATAGAGTGGGGGCAGGTTGGTCGTGTCTGCCTTGATCCGTTCACCCGTTTCCGGATTGAATTTACCGGGAGCATGCCAGATGCCCGGAGCTTTTTCGGCAGGTTCAAATCCTTTTCCTTTGGTAGTATGCAGATGTAGGATTTTCGGTCCTTTCAAGTCTTTGATATCCCGTAGGATACGTGCCAGATTTTTTACATTATGGCCGTCGATAGGACCGAAGTAACGGATATTCATTCCTTCGAATATATTCTGCTGCTGGGCAGCCATAGACTTCAGGCTGTTGGCAAAGCGTATCAAGGCTTTCCGGCGTTCCTCATTCAGTAATCCCATCTTGAACAACACTTTAGACATCTTGAAACGTAGCTGATTGTAACGGTTCGAGGTAGTGAGGTTGAAAAGATATTGTTTCATTCCTCCTACACTACGGTCTATTGACATGTCGTTGTCGTTAAGGATAATCAGCATATTGTTTGGGGTAGATGAGACATTGTTCAACCCCTCGAACGCCAGTCCTCCACTCATACTTCCGTCACCCAATATGGCAACTATATGGCGGTCTTCTTCCCCTTTCTTTGCTGCAGCTACGGCCATACCGAGCGCTGCTGAAATAGAGTTCGACGCATGTCCGCAGGTAAAAGTATCATATTCGCTTTCTTCAGGGGAAGGGAAGGGACGTATCCCTTTGAACTTCCGGTTGGTGGAGAAAGCCTCCCGTCGTCCGGTCAATATCTTATGACCGTAAGCCTGATGTCCCACATCCCATACGATACGATCATAAGGAGTATTGTAAACATAATGCAAAGCCACTGTCAGCTCTACTGTTCCCAAGCTTGCTGCAAAATGTCCAGGGTTGCGCGAAAGTTCCTTTATAATATCCTGCCGCAATTCATTGCAGACTTCCGGAAGTTGCTCTACACTAAGCTTTCGCAGGTCTTCAGGATAAGAAATAGAATTTAGCAAGTTATATGTTGTTATTTCAGTCTTCATTACTAATCTGAGCATTACAAATTGCAAAAATAGCAAAAGAAAATGGATTGTGATGAAAAGCCATTATAAAATCCTTTCACTTTGGGCTTTTTCGAGTTAAAAATATTGGTGCTTTCGAAACAGTGAGAGAGAAGGACGTTTACTTTGAAGGAAGTGGGTAATTCCTATCCTATAATCAAAGATTACTCCGTCACTTTCTCAGTAAAGAAATTCAGGTTACTGTCATTATACAAGCGGTCTTTGCCAGATCTTTTTGAAAGCGTTACCCACTCCGTAGCAGCGTGTAGGGCGTGATAACTGAAAAGTCTCATAGATAGTTTTGGATAATAATGAAAACCCTTGCCTATGTTCAGTGACATAAGCAAGGGAGTATTTAGTTTGTCGAATTAGAAATTCTGATATTCAAAACTGAGAGATGAAGAGCCATTGCTGTAACGAAAGAAACAATAATAGTGAACAGTTAAGAAACGAATAGACTTATTAATAAAATAAAAGCTAGAACATATGCAATAATTCTATTTCGAACTTCTTTTTCAATATTCCATTCATCTTTAAATAAGTTAGTTCTACATCCTTTTAATATCCAGCAAATAAATGCTCCAATTAAATCTGGCGTCATCATTCCTCCTCGTTTTGTTGATTATGAGTATACTTAATAGTTTCTATTGTATTTTTTTCTTTATTGAATATATCTATATTCCTTGTTTTCCCTTCATATCTCCTTACCTCAGCATTATAAACACCTTTTCTTTTCAATGCAGGTATATGTTTATTAGCTTTCTTAAACTTGTACCATGAACCCGGATTGCCCACTTTACTCATCTTTGAAAATGGTATATTATTACTGACTACATCAATAAACGCTCCCATTGTTTCAGTCGAAGTCTGTGATGCTCCTGACCAAGTCCTCCCTGTCAATACAACCTTAGGCGAATTTACCAATGAATAAACACTGGAAAGTATGAATTTGCTTATACCGTCTACCACTCCCTTTGCCGGTTCATCCAATGTAAACTCAATATTTGTCATATTACCCGTACCTTGAATACTACTATAACTTCCGGTTCGTTGCCAATTCCAAAATTCCTGCTCTGACAATCTTACATTCCCTTCCTTATAAGCAATGTATTCTTGACGGCCAATAAAAGTATTATGAAACCAGTTGTTATGAGTAGTCTCTTTATATGTCCCGTCAGGATTGTAGATTACCTTCATATGTCCATCAGGGTCAATAAACATTATCGGATTATTTCCGCAATAGCTATAAGGACTTTCCGGATAATACTTCTCTGCCATCGGATCCACCGTCGTAAACCTTCCCAGCGCCGCATCATACTGCCTTGCCCCGTAATCATACCAGTCCAGCCCCTTCTTCGTGTCCAGTTCCTTGCCATTGTACTTGTAAGGTTGTACATTCCCCGAAGAAGCGAATACGCCCCCGAACGGATAGTAATGGTTCGTCTCTTCCACACTGCCGTCCTGACTCATCACCACCCGGTTGTTCCCCTGATGGTCCTGCAGGTAGTAATGATACTTCTTGTCGTTCAAGGTCACATATCCCGTCTCCGTCAGCAACAGCTTCTGAACACCGTTTTCATAGACCACATTCCCGCAATAGTCGGTTGTGGTGGCCGCACCGCCAATTGTATGCACGGTGCGCAGCTTTGTTCCGTCCGCCGCATAAACATAGGAGATGACGCTGCCGTCACTGAACACGACCTTACTTGGCAAATTTAATACATTATATTGAATATCAATGATATTCTTATTCAAATCTTTCGTCAGATTGCCATTTGCGTCGTAAGTGTACTCACCAGCCTGTGAAGCGCCGTCCTTGAACTCAAAGCTGCCGTTGTAGGCAGAAGCGGTCGTGGCATCGTCCACACGGTTCAACCGGTTGCCGTCCAGGGTGAATGACAGGTTGTCCACCAGGCCATAACCGGCTACCGAAGTCTGTCCGTAGCGCTGCAAGCCGGTGATGTTCCCATTGCTGTCATAACCCGTCACGCGTTCCGTGAAACGGTCGGTATTGCTGTCGATGGAGGCGGTCTCCCCGTACATGGCGCTTGCCAGCCTGTTTACCCCGTCGTAGTCAAACTTGTATCCGCGTATGTTGCTCTCGTTGCCCGTTTTCCAGGTCATGCTGCTGATATTTCCGTTGTAGCAGAGCGTACCATTGCCCGTATTGTAATACAGGTCCTGTGTAAACTTCCCTCCGCCGATTTCCGTCAACCAGCCGCGGATGTTGTAAGTATAGGCCAGCGAATTTGTGGAAGAGCCGTGGAAAGTCCTGGAAGACAGGCGTCCCCATTCATCATACGCGTTGGCAACCAGTGTCACCTTCGCACCGTCCAGCGTGTGTTCCACCCGGTTCAGCCGGTCGGCATGGTCGTATGTATAGACATACGTTTCCGTCCGTGTCAGCTTCCCGCTTCCTGTATGCGTATGTGTCACGGTGAGCGGCTTGTCCGTCAGCGTATATACCGTACCGGTAGTCTCGTAACCGCCCAGCAGATTGCTTTCGACAACCTTGACGGTGCGGCCCTTGTTGTCGTAATAGTAAGCCTTGAAGACAGGCGTGTCACTTCCGAAGGAGGTTGTCACGCTTCCCGTCAGTGCCCCGTGGGCATAACCCGAAGTGTCATCGTGGAAGGCGCTGTCATAGCCCGTGGCTTCGCGGAATGCCGCATAGCCGTCATAGAAATTCCTCACATGTGCCGTGCGGCCTGAGGAAAGGTTTTTCGAAGAACACTCCCCCTGTTCCGTCAGCCTTCCGAAAGCGTCATACAGGTAGTAGGTCCATCTGCCCGCCGGACGTTGGTTGCCGTCCTGCGAGAAAGAAAGGCGGTCGCAGCTGTCATATTCATACTCCACGGGCTCCGCGCCGGGAAGCTTCTTGCTGATACAGCGTTGCATGGCGTCGTATTCGTACCGGAAAGCATACAAGTCAAGGTTGGCATGGCTTTGGTACATCGGCTGGAGTACGAATCCCAGGTTGCCTTCCGCATCATATACATAATAGGTGTCGTAAGTTTCATCCCCCTGTTTCAGGCGGGTCAGCACCGTGCGTTGCCGCTTGTCGGTAAAGGTATACGACACCTTGCCGTCTTCATCCGTGGTCTTTACCGCTTCGAGCGTCCCCGATGGGTACATGCCCGCATCTTGGAGGGTACCGTCGCTACCCGCCTTGTACTGTCGGCAGGAATATTCCCCGGAAGCCCTGTTGAGGGTATACACCGTCTGCACGGGATGTTCCTTCCAGGCAATGCCGGCATCTGTCATCAGCAAGGGACGTCCCCAGGGAGATTCTTCGTAGAGGGTTTCCGAATACGGGCGGGTGTCTCCCAAGATGCCCGGTGCCTGTTCGGGCATGTTGGAGATGAAAGCTCCGCTCATTCCCGATACGGGAACCGCGTTCCATTGCCGCCATGCACGGCCACGTTTGTCGTAGTCGATGAAATCCACCAGGTCTTTCCCTCCCGGGGTCACGCCTTTCCGTACCGTCTGCACCGGGCGGCCCAGCCCGTCGAAGTATTGTATCCGGTCCAGGCATCCTCCCGAGGTGTCCAGCATCAGTTTCCGGCGGATGTAACTCCGTCCGGAGGTGATGCCTGCCACCGGTGAAGCATACGACGGGTCGGAATCGGGTTCCGGTATATAAGGGATAAGGCCGGGGTAGACAGGTGCCGGGACCGGAACGTCAAGAGAATATGGCGGCAACAGGTTGTCGATAATAAAGGTGAAACGCAGTTCATGCGCTGACGTATTATTCTTCAGGGCCACCTGCGCCATGTAATCGCCGGAAGAGACATACGCGTTCATGCCGCAAGGGCGACCGGTCATCGGCCGGTATTTCAACGTATATTCCCGGCGGGCACCATCGTCCGCTATCTTGAAGAGCCTGACCGTATATCCCAACGGGAAGGAAGAAGAGCTGCCGGTGGTTGCGGACGGACTGAAAAATACGGGGCCGAACATGGAGGGCTTGTCGATGTGGAACCGTAGGGTGATGTCTACTGCGGAATACTCTGCCGGAATGTTGAATGTCTGCGGGTTGCGGTCCGGTTGTGATAGGGACATGTCCTCCGTGAAGGTCTTTTGCGCTCCCGCCGTAAGTGGGAAAAGGAACGTCACCAGCAGGGCGAGCAATGCCCCGTAGAGTTTGCTGTTTGTTTTATTATGGATTGACTTCATGATATTCTATGGTTGAAAGGTTCGTTTTATTAGTATCTTTGATTGTAGTGAGACGCCCCAGGGAGTCATATTCGTAGTAGGTGGACATTCCGTTGGGAGCTGTCTCCTGTATCACTCCCACTAAAGGGCGGTAGCGGTATGCGGTAATCTGCGCTTGCGGGTTGTCCTTGCGCACCTGCTCGATGATGTCGTAAACCGGTTGCCCGATGTCGTGGCTTGCAGCCAAGGTTTCGGGTTGGATACCGGCCGTCTCGAAAACCGAAAGGGACAGGTTATGTGCCACCGCAATGATATCCTTTCCGCCGTATCCCCAGAGGTAAGTGGTGATTGTCCCGTCGCGGGAAGTCACCTGGCAGGGACGCCCGCATTTCAAAGGACGCGAATACGTCTCTACATCCCTGAACTGGGTATTGGCGGCATTCACGCTTTCTTCCACCGCCGACAGGCTGTAGCCGCGGTTCACGGCTCCCTGTTCATAACGGTAGCGCACCGTTTTCAGCAGATTACCGTCCGAATAATAACGGGCCTCGACCGGAGTGGACAGCTCATTGGAGGCGGTCATGGCGGCATCTATGGTCTTGGAGCGGTCGAACGGATAAGTGTACACCACCCGGTCATACGTCCCGTCGCTATTGTCCGTTTTGCTTTCACGGATCAGGTTATACCTGTTTTCGTGGATTTTGGAAACGGAGCGCGTCAGCACGGTGTCGTTCCCGTAAACCGTGACAGTCTGCGAACCGTCCTCCGCATCCACTACCGTATAACCCTTTCCTGTCCTGTGGCTGTAGCTGTTTTGATAGAGTTCACGGAGTTTCGAACTGGAAGCCACCATTGCATCCGTCGCTCCTTCTATCAACGAAAGCCTGCGCAAGTCACTGATGTCGTGGAAAGAATGGCGGGGCAGGGAAGACACGCTGCCGGCTTGTCGGTCGTGGTTGATGATGTCGGTGCGTTTCCCGGCTTGGAGGAGTACCCTGTTGTTGACAGGCTCGTCAATGTTATGCAAGTTGTCCGGATTCGTATAATAGGAGTCGGGCCACACCGCACGGTTATCGAAATGATGGACGGTAGATTCGCCGACTTGTCTCTCCGCGGAAAGTTCGGGAACGGAACCTGGAGCGGGCTGGGAACCTTGAGGGTTTACAAACTCCATAACCTTGTCGAAATACACGTCCTGGTCTTGGGTCACCGAATTGCTGTGCGTGTACAGCGTGTAGTCTACCGGGCGGACATCGGGGGCGATCTGGTTGCTGCTTACATAGTACTTCTTCATCTTCTGCCGATAGGTCAGGTTGCACATCGGGAAACGGGTACTTCCGATTCCTTCCTCGTTGTCGCCCGAATAATACTTGAAGACACGCTTTACGGGATGTCCCGCGACGGGATAGTCCGTTATTTCCGTAATCCGGAGTTGTCCCCCGTCTATGTATCCCGAAGCGCTGTCCGGGGCGGGAATGCGGCTCAGTCCATAGGCGTACACCGTTTTTCCGCCCGCAGGATAGGTGATGTCCGACAGGGTATGGATTCTGGCACTGTACAGGTCGCCGCTTTTGTCGGCGCCGCCTATCGTGAACGAGTACGTCTGCCGGTTGTTGGTGATACTCACCGTCTGTCTCGGTACAAAATCCGTATTGCCGCTTTTCCCGTTATAATATCCCCAGTAGTCAACGGCTTTGGTGGCAGGGTCATAATCTCCCCCGAAATAGTTCATCTTGTACGTTTCGACCGTATTGCCGTCACCGTCGGCTATTTTCAGCGCTTCAAGCAGGATCCTGCCATGACCGGCCTTTTTCTGTATCAGGGTAACGCTGCGCACTACATTCCCTTGGGTATCTTTCACCAGGATTTTTTCCAGGCAGTTTCCGGTGGAAGAATAAGAGAAACTCACCGTGCCGCCACTGAAAGCAATACCCTTTATCGGGCGCACCTTTACCGTGGCCACCGCCCCGAAGTAGCTGCGGTTACCCACGCCCCCCCACTTCTCAAAAACCGGCTTCGGGGTCCCGCCGGGCTGTATGGTTGTCCCGTTCATGTAATAGTAGTTTTCTTGTCCGTTCACTCCCGCCCAGTAGCCCGGGTGGGGAGGTGTCCCCGGTGACGGCACATGGTAGTCGGGATAATTGTCTTCCGTGGCGTAATAGTCGTAAGCACCCTTGTAAACCTCGTCCGGCAGGTCGGTGTAATAGCTGAAACTTATCCTGTCGCCATCGGGCGAAGTGATCTCGGAAGCTTTCCAGGCCGTTTGTGCGGAATAGGAGTTTACGAGGCTCGTTTCCTCCCTCGCGTTGGCATCTTGCCCGAAAAGGTACTTGTTTCCGGCTCCATCGATAACCCTCAGCTGGTTGTTGAAACTGTCGTTGACCTTGGTTTCGCTTTCGCCCAATGACACTTTCAGCTCCGGACGGTGAAACAGCCGGGGGATGAACTGGTGGCTGTCGGCTTGTTGCAGCACAAAGTCGGCCGATGCGTCGATGAGCTTCATGTGGAAAATGTCTTCAAGCACGTCGCAGGTTCCCTGTCCTATCCTTACCTTATAGATATCGGGCAAGCGGGTCAGGTTTGACTTGTCGTACAGGAACGATCGTTCGTCGGGCAATCCGCGCACCTCACGGCTGATGACGGGTTCTGCCTCCAGCGTCCATCCCAAGGCTACCGATCCGTTTTTCTGTTCGGCTTTTATCCCTCCGGTAGTGTAGGAAAGCGAGATGGGGAGAGTGAACGAAGCTGTACGGATGGTGTAAACCGGTATGCGTATCGTGGCTCGTCCGGTGGAGTAATCCATAGCCTCCGGCTTTTTGCAGAACAGCTCCGAGGCCTGCTTGGAAGCCGGACAGAATGATTGGGAACGTGCGGCGATGTCGTAACTGCCCGGGACGGACTGCCCGGACACGGGACATGGCATGCCGCAAACCAGGAGCAGGCATGCTGCCATTGTTTTAAAATTGGGTCTTTTCATGTGTGAATTGTGTTAAATCGGTTGATAAAATAGTTTTGTTTTTGTGTTTTAAGCTTAATCACGATGCAAATGTAAGGCTTGCATGTGGTGTGTGAAAATTAAAACCACTGTTTTTTGTTCACGAAATGTGTTTTGGTAAATAGCCGGTTATTTGCCTGCTCCTGCACAGGCTCAACAGGTACTTCCCCGGTCGACATATCTTTCCGTATCGAAAAATCTCCCTTTTCATCCACAGGCTGCGGACAGCCTGTGTCTTGAGTTCCTCCGGTTTCGGGGGAACTATTGAGGAGGGAGTATTCTATTCTATTCTATGCTATTCTATGCTATGCTATGTGTACCGGATGTTACATTTTGAGATGTTAATGTTACATTTTGGGGCATTAATGTTACATCTTGCGCCTGTTGGTAGAGGTCTTTGCGCTTCAGGATGAAATGAGGCGTCTGTAGCTCCCTTGTGACAGGTCTATATATTCCTCGTGTGGCATCTATATATCCCTCGCGACAGGTCTATAGTTTCCTCATGGTGTATCTATAGTTCCCTCACTTTATAATTATTAGCTTTAATTATTTGTGTTTTAGAAACAATTTGCGTACGTTTGTCACATTAAAGATAGATGCGTTTTCAAGTAAGAAACGGATTGTGCCGCTGATGTTTAAAAATCGTTCAGAATTGAGTGGAAATGAGGTAAATGAGTCAAAGTTATACAATGATAAACATTGCAGTATAATAAAATATTACATAACTTGTGTCTATGGAAAAAAAAAGAGATTTATTGTTCAATGTGTCGGAAATCGTAGGGCGTGCCAAGAGAGTGCTCGACTTGAAGACTGATGCTGCCTTGGCCTCCTATCTGGGAGTATCCCGTTCTACCCTGAGTAACTGGATTGCACGTAATAGTATAGACTTTCCACTGTTGCTGGAGCGGCTGAAAGAGGTGGACTACAACTGGTTGCTCACAGGTAAGGGAAGTCCGGCACACAAGCAGAAGCAGTGTGGAGACGAGTGGGCACAGGGTGAAGTAGAAATACTCCACAATCCTAAAACACCAGAGGTTGTGGACGACCGTAGTGTGGCGCTTTACGACATCACCGCCGCCGCCAACCTGAAAACCTTGCTGGCGGATAAACGGCAGTATGTGGTGGGGAGGATACAGATACCGAGCATTCCGGTATGCGATGGCGCGCTATACATCAGCGGGGACAGTATGTATCCCATACTGAAATCGGGCGATATCGTGGGGTTCAAGGAGATAAACAGTTTCAGCCATGTCATTTATGGCGAAATGTATCTGGTTTCATTCGTCATCGATGGTGATGAGTATCTGGCGGTAAAATATGTGAACCGTTCGGACAAGGAAGGTTGCCTGAAGCTGGTGAGCTACAACCCGCACCACGAGCCGATGGATGTGCCGCTGGCGGCTATCAATGCGATGGCTATTGTTAAGTTCTCGATTAGAAAGAATATGATGATGTAACGGGAAGGAGGAGATTATGAATTTCTACACTCCCGTTTACCTCCCCGCTGGCTTGCCGCAACTTACGCATAGTGACCGTTTGATGTCGATCGGTTCTTGCTTTGCCACCGGCATGGGGGAACGGCTTGTCGATGCCAAGTTTCGTTGCGACGTCAACCCATACGGTGTACTTTATAATCCGTTGTCCATTTCTGCTGCTTTGCGTGAAATTGTGGCAGGAAAGATATACGGGCGGCAAGACTTGTTTTTCTTTCGTGAATGTTGGCACAGCCCGATGCATCATGGCGATTTCTCGTCACCCGAAGTGGAAGAAACTTTGCGACGTATCAACGGGCGTATTGTCCGGGCACACAATGATATTTTCAGTCTGGATTGCTTGTTGCTGACTTTCGGTACGGCATGGGTGTATGAACGGAACAGCACGGGATGTATTGTCGCCAACTGTCACAAGCAGCCGGAGAAGTGTTTCAACCGTCGTCGGTTGGGGGTAGAGGAGATTGTGACGGACTATACTTCGCTGCTGTCGGGATTGCTGGCACGAAACCCAAAACTGAAGATCGTGTTCACCGTTAGCCCTATCCGTCATGTGCGCGACGGGTTACATGCCAACCAACTCAGCAAAGCCACGCTACTGCTTGCCATCGACCGTTTACAGGAGGTGTTTTCGGGGAATGTGTTTTACTTTCCTGCTTATGAGTTGGTGCTGGATGAGTTGCGTGATTATCGATTTTATGCAGAAGACATGGTGCACCCTTCCGAAGTAGCTGCCAGCTATGTTTGGGAACGCTTTTCATCGGCCTGTTTCTCTTTAGAGACGTTACAGATAATAGAAGAAAGTGAAAATATACATAGAGCGTTGGCGCATAAGCCCTTTCATCCGGATTCTGAAGAGTATAAGCGTTTTTTAGGACAAATTGTGTTAAAAATAGACCGACTTAACGGAAAATACCCGTACTTAGACTTCAAAAATGAGAGAGAAATATGTCGTATACGATTGAAAGCATAACTGAAATCATTGGTGCACGGCGTGTAGGGGATACACCGGCCACCATTGACTGGCTGCTTACCGACAGCCGTTCATTGAGTTTCCCCGAGGAAACACTTTTCTTTGCACTGACTACCAAGCGGAACGACGGTGCGCGATATATACCGGATTTATATGCTCGGGGTGTGAGGAATTTCGTAGTGAGTGAGGCGGTGGCACAGTCCATTATCAATTATCAACTGTCGACTGCCAATTTGTTGATTGTTGCAAGTCCTTTAAAGGCTTTGCAAAAATTGGCGGAACAGCATCGTGACCGTTTCCAGATACCTGTTATCGGTATTACGGGTAGTAATGGAAAAACCATTGTGAAGGAGTGGTTGCACCAGTTGCTCAGTCCCGAACGTATCATCGTGCGTTCGCCACGTAGTTACAATTCGCAGATTGGCGTACCTTTGTCCGTGTGGCAGATGAATGAGGAGTCTGAGCTCGCCCTGCTGGAAGCCGGGATTTCGGAGCCGGGGGAAATGCGTGCTTTGCAGAATATCATAAAGCCTACTATCGGTATACTGACGAATATTGGTGGTGCGCATCAGGAAAACTTCTTCTCCTTGCAGGAAAAGTGTATGGAGAAATTAGCGTTGTTCAAGAACTGTGATGTGGTGATTTACAATGGCGATGACGAATTTATCAGTAATTGCGTGGGCAAGTCGATGCTTTCGGCGCGTGAAATTGCATGGAGTCGTAAGGATATGGAACGCCCTTTGTTTATAAGTAAGGTGGATAAGAAGGACGATTTTACTGTCATTTCTTACCGTTATCTGGACATGGACAACACGTTTACTCTACCATTCATTGACGATGCTTCCATAGAGAACTCGTTGAATTGTTTGGCTGCCTGTCTGTATTTGATGCTTCCTGCCGAGAAAATTACAGAACGGATGGCAAAGTTGGAACCTATCGCTATGCGTCTGGAGGTAAAGGAGGGCAAGAACGGTTGTCTGTTGATAAATGACAGTTATAATTCCGATCTGGCTTCGCTGGATATTGCGCTCGATTTTCTGTACCGGCGTTCGCAGAGCAAGGGTTTGAAGCGGACACTGATTCTTTCGGATATCCTGGAGACAGGGCAGAATACGCCTACGCTCTACCGACAAGTGGCGCAATTGGTGAACAGTCGTGGCATAGAGCGCATTATCGGTGTGGGGAGTGAGATTTCTACTTGTGCTTCACGGTTCAACATCGAAAAAACTTTCTATCCCAATACGGATACGTTGACGCGTGCCATTGCAAAAGGGGAGTTGCGGCTGGAAAATGAAATAATTCTGATAAAGGGTGCACGTAAGTTCGGTTTCGATTCCCTCACAGAGGTACTGGAAAAGAAGGTGCACGAAACGATATTGGAAGTAAACCTGGGGGCGATGATTGCCAATCTGAACTATTATCGTGGCAAGCTGAAACCCGAAACCAAGATGGTGTGTATGGTGAAGGCCTCGGCCTATGGCGCGGGTTCGTATGAAATTGCTAAAACTTTGCAGGAACATCATGTTGATTATCTGGCGGTTGCTGTTGCTGATGAAGGCTCGGAACTGCGTAAGGCAGGTATCACCGCAAGCATCATCATTATGAATCCTGAAATGACGGCATTCAAGACGTTGTTCGACTATAAGCTGGAACCGGAAGTGTATAGTTTCCATTTATTGGATGCATTGATTAAGGAGGCGGAGAAAGAGGGGGTCACGAACTTCCCCATTCACGTGAAACTGGATACGGGTATGCATCGGCTTGGTTTTGCGCCGGAAGATATGCCCCGGTTAATAGAACGCCTGAAGGGGCAGAATGCTGTGATTGCCCGTTCGGTCTTCTCGCATTTCGTGGGGAGTGACGCGCCGCAGTTCGATGCGTTTACGCGTAGGCAGATAGAGATGTTTGAAAAGGCTTCGATGCAGTTGCAGGAGGCTTTCCCGCATAAGATACTTCGTCATATCTGCAATTCTGCGGGTATAGAGCGTTTTCCTGGGGCGCAGTTCGACATGGTGCGCCTGGGACTGGGATTGTATGGTATCAGTCCGATAGACAATTCTATTATGAATAATGTGAGTACGTTGAAAACTACTATTCTCCAGATACGGGACGTGCCCGAAGAAGATACGGTGGGGTACAGCCGTAAAGGGCACTTGACACGGCCTTCACGCATTGCCGCCATTCCTATCGGCTATGCCGACGGACTGAATCGGCACTTGGGTAACGGTCGTGCTTATTGTTTGGTGAACGGGCAACGTGCCGCATACGTGGGGAATATTTGCATGGATGTTTGCATGATAGATGTGACTGATATTGACTGTAAGGAAGGTGATGCAGTGGAAATCTTCGGTGATCATTTGCCAATAACCGTTCTCTCCGATGTGCTCGAAACTATTCCTTATGAAGTATTGACGAGTGTTTCGACGAGAGTGAAGAGAGTATATTATCAGGATTGATGAGAATTGTGGCTTATTGGTTTGTGATTAATCACCGAACATTACACATTATTCGCCAATCATTACACATTAATCGTCAATCATTAATCATTATTTCACTATCTTTGCATCAAATTAATCCTGTATAACTATGACAAACTTACTTTTACTAGGTTTCTTGCCCAGTGGTTCCGAATGGGTTATTATCGCATTGCTTATATTGTTGCTGTTCGGCGGTAAAAAAATCCCTGAATTAATGAAAGGATTGGGTAAAGGCGTGAAGAGCTTCAAAGAAGGCGTAAATGAGGCGAAGGAAGAAATTAATAAGGCTAAAGACGAAGTGGATAAACCGGCTGAGGAGAAAAAATGATAATTTTCTTTCACCGTAAGAATACAGAGGTCGCAAAATTTTCCCTTATTGATAAGCAGGTCTATCTGTCATTAGCTCCATTCAAAATCTCTTCTGATTATTTCATTAGGGTATAGTCTGAACCTGTTGAAAAGTCTATTCTCTTTATGTATACGAGGAGAAGAGACCCTTCGGCAAGTTCAGGATAACAGATACTGACAGAGTATAATAATAATCTCTGTGTCTTCTACAGTGAAAACTAAATTTCCTGTTTATAATCATGTCTGATAAAGAATTAACCTTTTGGGATCATCTGGATGAATTGCGCCGTGTGTTGTTTCGTATTCTTGGTGTGTGGTTTCTGTTGGCGGTCGGTTACTTTATTGCAATGCCCTATTTGTTTGATAATGTGGTGTTGGCACCTTGCCATAACGACTTTATCTTTTATGATGTGTTGCGTTATGTTGGTGAGATATTCGATCTGAAAGATGAGTTCTTCACACAGGAATTTCATGTAAAACTGATTAATATCAATCTGGCGGCACCGTTTTTTATCCACATGTCTACAGCATTTTGGATGTCGGTAGTGACGGCTGCGCCTTATATCTTCTTTGAAATTTGGCGGTTCATCAGTCCGGCGCTCTATCCGAAAGAACGCAGGGGGGTGAAAAAAGCGTTGTGTATCGGTACGGTGATGTTCTTTCTGGGGGTATTACTAGGTTATTTCATGGTTTATCCGTTGACATTACGCTTCTTGTCTACTTATCAGCTAAGTGCGGCGATAGAAAATCAGATCTCTCTCAATTCGTATATTGACAACTTTATGATGCTGGTGCTCTGCATGGGACTTGCATTTGAGTTGCCGTTGGTGACATGGCTGCTGTCCTTGTTGGGGCTGGTGCATAAGTCTCTTTTGCGGAGATATCGCCGTCATGCGCTTGTTGTCATCGTAATTGTTGCTGCCATCATTACTCCGACAGGCGATCCTTTTACATTGACAGTCGTTTCGGTTCCACTCTATATGCTCTATGAGTTGAGTATATTGATGATTAAGGATAAGAAAAACAAGGAACTGGCGGATATCGAAGTATGAAGGAATTCAATGAATACTACGATATATTGTTAGCGGCTTGCAGAAGTGAAGATGTGCTTCTTGCCGCCGCTTATCGCCGGTTGCGTGAACTCCTTGAACACCTTTGTCGTACGCAGATGACAGACAGTAGCTTACAAATGACTGACCTCTCTGCACGTATCAACTTTGTAGCTTCCAAGACAGGACTTTCTGTGGTTGAGCAGAACCGTTTGCACACGTTCCGTCTGACTTCCAATGCCATACTGAACCGGCAGGTAGAGCCACAGCGGGAACATCTGTTGCGTGATGCCAAGACGTTGGCTTTCTTCGTTAAGCGACTGACAGAAGTGGATATTCCCGATGAACTTTATCGCCTGTTTCCACGTGCCGATGCTACTTATATTGTACTCCCGCCTGCTAGGGAGTGTGTACGACGTATGCGTGTCAGTTTTCAGCAAGCTGATGATACTTATTTATATGTATTGCCTGTAGATTCGGTGGCAGACGAGCCGTTGAAGGTACGTTATAATATACCGCAAGTCAATGAGGAGTTTAATGAGACCTGTCGTTTGTTATGGCGTCATGCTCAACTCAATCTGCTGGATGTGGCTGTGGATGAATCGGGAGTTTTGACTCCTTCATTCATTATATTGGAACCTGATTATCTGATAGATATCAGTTCACTGGCGGAGTGTTTCAAAGACTACGGTCACCATCCTGCCAACTATCTGTTAGCTCGTTTTCAGCTTCCTGAAAATACACGGTCACTTCTGCTTGGTAATATCGCCAACCTTTTTTTGGATGAGTGGATTTATGCCGACAACGAGCCGGATTATCTAGTTTGTATGAAGAAAGCTTTCCGTACCTATCCCATCGAACTGGCAGCATGCGCTGACTTACGTGATCGGGAGAAGGAACGGGAATTCTTTGCCGATTGTAAACGGCATTTCGAGAATATACGGCAGACAGTGAAAGAAACGTTCCATACTTCTGGCTATAACCTGGATAAAACGGATGCTGTATTGGAACCTTCTTACATCTGCGAGGCTCTGGGCTTGCAAGGACGGCTCGATTATATGCAGCGGGATATGTCTTCGTTCATTGAAATGAAGTCGGGTAAGGCAGATGAATATACCATCCGGGGTAAGGTGGAACCGAAGGAAAATAACAAGGTACAGATGTTGCTCTATCAAGCTGTGTTGGAGTATTCCATGGGGATGAATCACCGGTGGGTGAAAGCTTACCTGCTTTATACACGTTATCCGTTACTTTATCCGGCACGTCCATCGTGGGCGATGGTACGCCGAGTGATGGACGTGCGGAACCGGATTGTGGCGAATGAGTACAGTATCCAATTACGCAATAGTCAGCAATATACGGCAGAGCGCTTGCAGGAACTTAATTCTGATACGCTGAACGAGCGGCAATTGGATAATACGTTGTGGAAACGGTATCTTTTACCTTCCATTGATGTAGTGAGACAACGCATTGAGACATTGTCACCTTTGGAAAAGTCTTATTTCTATACGCTTTACAACTTTATCACTAAAGAACTTTATACCTCCAAGTCGGGGGATATGGACTATGAAGGACCTGCCGGCGCGGCTGCGTTATGGCTTTCCACACTGGCTGAGAAGTGTGAGAGTGGGGAGATTTTGTATGATTTGACAATACAAGAGAATTGTGCGGCAAATGTACATAAGCCTTATTTGTCATTGCGAAGGGTTCCGGTTGCTTGGGAGGAACCAAGTGAGGGGGGACTCCCGAACTTTCGTCGGGGAGACGCTGTGGTTCTTTACGAAAGAAATACAGATACCGATAATGTTACCAATAAGATGGTGTTCAAAGGAAATATCGAATGGATTTCTGATACGGATTTGTGCATCCGTCTTCGGGCCTCACAACAGAATATAGCTGTTCTACCAATGGATAGCCGTTATGCTGTGGAACATGATATAATGGATACTTCTTTCCGAAGTATGTATTGGGGACTTTCCGCTTTTTTATCGGCCACGTCAGAAAGGCGGGCTTTGTTGTTAAATCAACGTCCGCCTGAGTTTGATGTTTCATTGGATGATGACATAGCTTCAACAAAGGATGATTTTGAACGTATCGCTTTGAAAGCAAGGGCGGCTCGGGATTATTTCTTGTTGATTGGTCCTCCGGGAACGGGCAAGACTTCCCGTGCCTTGCGTAATATGGTCGAGACGTTTCATCGGGAAGGAAAACAAATCTTGTTACTTTCGTATACTAACCGTGCGGTGGATGAAATCTGTAAAACATTGACTGCAATTACTCCGGAAGTCGATTTTATCCGCATCGGTAATGAGTTGTCATGCGATGTGTCTTATCGTTCATATTTAATAGAAAATGTACTTGAACCGTGTAGTACCCGGCGTGAGGTACAAGAACGTATGTCGCGTTGCCAGATTTTTGTGGGAACGGTTGCTACACTTTCTGCCAAAACAGAGTTGTTCAGACTGAAAACCTTTGATGTAGCTATCATAGATGAGGCTACTCAGATATTAGAGCCACAGTTGTTGGGACTGCTTTGTGCCCGTAGTGTTTCGGGAGGAAATGCTATTGGTAAGTTTATCTTGATTGGAGATCATAAGCAGTTGCCTGCGGTAGTGTTACAATCTTCTGAGCAGTCGGAGGTATGTGACGAGAATTTGCGTGCCATTGGACTGCGTAATTTGAAGGATTCACTTTTTGAGAGACTTTATCGGAATGTTACTTTAAATTTACCTGTTTCGGTTGTTAACCGTCAACTGGCAAATTTCAAATCTTTTGATATGCTTTGCCGGCAAGGGCGTATGAATGTAGATGTAGCCGCTTTTCCTAATCATGCCTTTTATGGTGGACTTTTACAACCGGTAGGGTTACCGCACCAATTTGGAAAACTGGAACTTGCTTCGGGGTTGGCAGATAGTGAGTTCGCAGATTTGTTGACTTGCCGTGTCGCTTTTCTGCCTTCTGTACCCGATGCTGTGATGCAGTCTGTCAAGATGAATCACTCGGAGGCGCAAATTGTAGCGCGGTTGGCGAAGGAGGTCTATCGGCAATATATGTTTTCTGAGGGTGGTTTTGATGTAACGCGGACATTGGGAATAATTACTCCTTACCGTAGTCAGATTGCTTTGATTAAGAAAGAGATTGCCGCTATGGGTATTGTTGCTTTGAATGATATTTTAGTGGATACAGTAGAACGTTTTCAAGGTAGTGAACGGGATGTGATTATTTACTCATTTTGTGTAAATCGGGCATATCAATTAAGATTTCTTGCCAATATGACGGAAGAGGATGGTGTGCAAATAGATCGGAAACTGAATGTGGCGTTGACACGTGCCCGTAAGCAGATGTTTATGACCGGTGTACCTCAACTACTGAAACAAAATCCTGTATATGCACGTTTGCTGCAAGCAGTAAGATGCTTTTGAGTTGGTAAACTTTCATTGGCTTTACTGATTTTTCTCCTTTTACTTTAGTAGAGTGAAGAATGACTATTATAGGTGATTATTTAATGTTTATTAAATGTTTTTCTTATATTTATATATTTTATTAATAGCTTCGCGTAGGATAAAGCGTTATATTTGCAACACGTTTTTTTCATAGAGATTTAGATTTAAGGTTAGAAGAATTGTGGAAGTCGTGAGACTTCCCTTTTTTTCACCTTAAAATGTTTTCCTTATTTGTTACCGTTGGGCTAAATGCTAAAATCCAGTTCCGATAAGGGAACAAAAAAGCTCTTTCGTAAGAAAGAGCTTTTTTGTTTTTTTATGCTTATTGGGTTCTGTATCAGTCAAGTACGATAGGTTTGTATTTAGGAACCAATCCTTTCATAATTACCCATCCTAACAAGTAAGCTACAGCACATACGCAGAAGATTACGAAATAACCGGCTGGCTTTCCTTCGAATCCCATGAATGTCATATTAGTGTTTCCTGCATATACAAAGAGTTCACCGGCAATGAATTGTAACAACATGGAACCGATGCCACCTGCCATGCCGCCAATACCGGTAACAGTGGCGATTGCTGATTTCGGGAACATATCGCCCACAGTGGAGAAGATGTTTGCAGACCATGATTGATGGGCTGCTCCACCGATACCAATCATAATAACCGGGAACCATGGTGAAATAGTGCCTAAAGGTTGTGCTAATAATACCAACAACGGGAAGAATGCGAAAATCAGCATGGCACGCATACGCGCTGCATACGGATTTAGTCCGGTTTTGTTGATGATGATAGTAGGTATTTTACCACCGTAAATGGAAAGCATGGTGATAGCATACAATGTGAAAATGAGTGCCATACCCAGTCCCTCGGAAGTTTTGATACCGAACTGTGTGTTCAAATAGGACGGGGTCCAGAACAAGAAAAACCACCATACACCGTCGGTCATAAATTTACCGATGGCAAAGGCCCATGTCTGCTTATAACCGAAGCATTGCAAAAAGCCCATTTTCTTTTCCTCTTTTTGGTTTTCCTCTTTAACTCCCGCAATCTCGTAGCTGTCTTGTTCTATATATTCTAATTCAGCCTTGTTTACATGCTTACTCTTGGCAGGAGCTGTATACATAAATACCCAAAAGCCCATCCAGATAAACCCAAGCGCACCAATTACAATAAATGCCATTTCCCATCCCCAGGCTTTAGCCAATAAAGGAATAGAAATAGGAGCAATCAACGCTCCGATAGATGCGCCGGCATTGAATATGGAAGTAGCGTATGCACGGTCTTTCTTGGGGAAATACTCGGCAGTAACCTTGATTGCGGCTGGAAAGTTTCCGGCTTCTCCTAAAGCTAGTACACAACGGGCTGCCAGGAAACAGTACATACTGATGGTAGCGATAGTCACTACTACGTCACCGGTAGCCCCCATTAATTCTGCTGCACTATGTAAACCTACAAAATGTTCTGTGATTATACCGCAAAAGGCATGGAGACAGGCACCGACTGACCATACGCCAATAGCCCATAAATATCCTTTTTTAGAGCCTAGCCAATCTACGAAACGGCCGGCAAATAGCATACAAGCCGCATATACAAATGAGAAAACTGCAGTAATTGTTCCGTAGTGAGATTCATCCCAATGAAATTCCGGTTTGATGAATTCGTCCCAGGTAAGTGACAATACCTGACGGTCGAGGTAATTTACTGTTGTTGCGAAGAATAACATGGCGCAAATAGTCCAACGATAATTGGTCATTTTGCCCAGTGTGTTTTGAAATGTACTCATGATATAGATTTGTTATTTTATTTGCAAATGTAGGGGTTTGTGTTGTGTTTCTGGTGTAATTTTTGATGTAAATCATGGAGAAAATGACAAAATAGGCATGGATTAGAATAATCCATGCCTATTCTGTATTAAAGAGAGTTTATTTCATATCAATGTATTTAATCTCATCTTTGTCGCTATATTTCAGGTTCTCACCACCCATACCCCAGATGAAAGTATAGTTACTGGTTCCTGCTGCTGCGTGGATACTCCATTCAGGAGAAGTGATGGCTTGTTCGTTGTGCAACCATACAAGACGTTCTTCCTGAGGTTCACCCATCAAATGACAAATTGCATTTCCCGGAGTCAGGTTGAAGTAGTAGTAAGCCTCCATACGGCGTGTATGAGTGTGAGCAGGCATAGTGTTCCATACAGAACCGGGAGCCAATTCCGTAAGTCCCATTTGCAATTGGTTGGTACCACCGTCTTTCACTCTTTCCAATACATCTTTCACAATCAGTTGGTTTACGATACGGTCGTTACTGTCTTCCATTTTTCCATAATGATCGGAAATTCCCAGAGCATATTTCTTAGGATTAGCTTTCTGGAGTTTAACGTCAGTGGTAATCAGCTGAGTAACGTAAGGTTTGTAAGCCGGAGCTGAATTGATATAGAATTTTGCAGGATTAGAAGCATCGTTACTTTTGAAAGTAACTTCCTTATTACCGCAACCCACATAAAGTGCTTCTTTGTATTTCATCGGATATTCCTTACCATCTACGGTAACCACTCCATCACCACCGGTGTTGATAACACCCAGTTCACGACGTTCCAGGAAATAAGTGATTTCCGGACCAAGTTCACGGAATACTTCTAACTTCAAAGTCTTGTTTACAGGCATGGCACCTCCATAAATCAAACGATCGTAAAGAGTATAAGTTACGTTAATTTCGTCCGGAGCCATTACTTTGTCCATCATAAAAGAGCTACGAAGACGTTCCGTGTCATAGTGCTTTACGTCTGACGGATGACAGGCTGTCTGTACTTTGTAGTTTACTTGGGCGGAAGCCGTCAATGCGGCAGCACCCAACATCAGGGCAATTGCTAATTTTTTCATTTCTAATATAAACTTTTAAGATGAATATGCTATGATTAATTTAAGCTTCTTTTATAGTCTCTTTTGCTACCTTTTCGCTACGGATGATGGCACGACGGTTGATCAACATCAATACGATAGCTACCAAAGCCAACAGAGCACCACCCACATACGAGAGTTTTATACCTCTATATATGGTCCAACCGAAGAAAGAAGACGCAAAATCAATTGCACCGCCGGAGAAACCATCAGGAATGTGTGCCGTTGGGTCATGTGTCTCGGCGTATACATTGTTGGCAGCCAAAGTAAAATCTGGTGCCATGTCGGTTACGAAGTACAAACCGATAATCAGAGTGACGAGACCTACTATTAATGTTTTCAATACATTACCCTTAGTGAAAGGTAATACCATAGGAAACAAGTAGAACATACCAGCCAAAGAAGCTAATGGCAGGAATTGGTTACCCGGGAGAAATACTGCCAATGCCAGACTGACAGGAATTAAGATAACCGATACTACCAAGGTCGTAGGGTGTCCGATAACCAATGCAGGACTCATACCGATGTTTATCTTCTTGCCATTAAATTTGGCTTTCACCAATTCGGATGTCTTTTCAGATATAGGTTTCAATCCTTCAATGAACAAAGAAGTAATACGAGGAATAAGTTCCATTACAGCTCCCATTGTAATGCCTAAGAAAAGTATTTTCTTAATATCCAACTGTGCAGCCCATCCAATCAACATACCTACAATGACACCCAATACCAACGGTTCACCTATCACACCGAATTTCTTTTTCATTCCTTCGGCATCAATGTCTAATTTGGAGAAACCCGGTATTTTGTCCAGTGCTTTATTGATGACAATGGCAAAAGGCATAAAACTTTGGCAGAACGGTTGAGGAATAGATATTCCATCTAAATCATAGTATTTTTGGAACTTCTCAGCAGTAAGGTCTGCACAAACCAGCGTAATAACATAACAGATAATAGCGGCAAAATACCCCCATGCCAAATTTTCACCTGTAACAAAGTATGCCACAGCACCAATAAAAGCAAAATGCCAATAGTTCCATAAATCGATATTTATTGTTCGTGTAGTCTTGGTGATGAGCATTAAAAAATTAATACCTAAGCATATAGGTATTATTAGCGCACCTACAGCTGTATTATAAGCAACAGCGGCAGCGGCAGGCCATCCCATATCGAACACGTTTAGTTGCAGGTGATATAAATCGGATATGGTTTTTAAAGGATTGTCAAAATTAGTTGTCAACAGAGCTGTGACTACTCCTAAACCCACAAAACCGACTCCGACGAATAGGCCCGACTTCAGAGCCTTACTGAATTTCATCCTAATGCACATGCCAATGATTGTAAAGATTATTGGCATCATAACAGCTGCTCCTAAACCGAGGATGTACTTGAAAACTTGTTCCATTCTTTATGCGTGTTAAATTGGTAATTGATTATGTTTTACAATAGTATGTATTAAAAACTGGGGTCAAAAATAAGACCTTTTATTAATTAATCAAACTGGAAAAGCATAATATTTAGTAAAAAGGACGATTTTAGACAAATTTGCTCGTTATCGTGCACAAAATTACTCGTTTCCGTACACGAAAACCAAATAATCTACCTTCTGTACTGAAAAGTACACACTTGTTTAGTAAGAATACGCTATTTTTGTTTCGTAAATAAAGAATAGGTCTAATACCCAAAATGAACAATTTCATGAAAAAGATTTTTATTTGTAAATTATTTGTATCTGGCTTGTTACTGATATTATCCTTAGGAATTTCTTTAGGGGTATCTGCGCAACGTGTAAGTAAGGAACTACCTTGGTCAGTGCGTATGGTAGAGTCTGAAATGATTCGTTGGCCTGAATCCTGGCAGCTTGATTTTCAGCCAAAATTGAAATGGGACTATTGTCATGGACTGGAACTTCAATCCATGCTGGATGTGTACGACCGTTATGGTGATAAGAAAATTTATGATTATGCTTTGGCATATGCCGATACGATGGTCAATAACGATGGGACCATTAAAATGTACAAGTTGCAGGAATATAGTTTGGATCGTGTGAACTCCGGTAAATTTCTATTCCGTATTTATGAGCAAACCAAGGATGATAAGTATAAGAAAGCACTCGCCCTGCTACGCAGCCAGTTCGATGGGCAGCCTCGGAATGCCGATGGCGGCTTTTGGCATAAGAAAATTTATCCAAATCAGGTTTGGCTGGATGGTGTCTATATGGGAGCGCCTTTCTATGCGGAATATGCTTTCCGTAATAATGAAGTGAATGTTTATGCAGACGTTATCAACCAGTTTTTGATGGCGGCCCGCCATACCTATGATGCGAAAAATGATTTATATCGTCATGCTTGCGATGTAAGCCATAAAGAACGTTGGGCGGATCCTGTGACCGGACAGTCAAAACATAGCTGGGGACGTGCTATGGGATGGTATGCTATGGCATTTGTAGATGCACTGGATTTTATTCCGAAACATGAGGCGGGACGTGACTCCATGCTGATTATTTTCAATAAAATAGCTTCGCAAGTGAAACGTTTGCAAGATATGAAAACAGGTTTATGGTATCAAGTATTGGATAAGAGTGGTGCAGAAGGTAATTATTTGGAGTCATCTTGTTCTGCCATGTTTGTGTATGCTCTGTTTAAAGGTGTACGTAAAGGATATATTGATAAATCTTATCTGGATGTAGCAATTAAGGGATATAAAGGAATTCTTGATAATTTCATAGAAGTGGATAAAGATGGTATAGTGACCATAACCAAAGCCTGTGCTGTTGCCGGATTAGGTGGAAAGGTATATCGTTCAGGTGATTACAACTATTATATCAATGAAACTATCCGTAATAATGATCCCAAAGCCGTGGGGCCTTTTATTTTGGGAAGTTTGGAATGGGAGCGTCTTCAGGAGGTAAAAGAAGTGATAAATCAGAAATGAAGGATAGAATAAGGATCTTGGCTGTCTGTATAATGATTGTGTCATGTGGCGTTGTTTCCCTGTCCGCAGCCAATCAGTGGAAAGATACATTGGTAGTGTCGCGTGACGGTTCGGGCGATTATCGTTCATTGAATGAAGCCATGGAGGGAATTCGTGCTTTTATGGATTATAAAGTGACGGTATTTATCAAGAACGGACTTTATAAGGAGAAGGTGGTTATCCCCTCATGGTTGCAAAACATAGATTTCATCGGTGAAGATACGGAGAATACGATTATTACGTACGATGACCATGCCAATATCAATAAGATGGGTACGTTCCGTACTTATACGGTAAAGGTAGAAGGTAACGGTATTATCTTCAAGAATTTAACGATTGAGAATAATGCAGCGCAATTAGGACAGGCCGTGGCGCTTCATACAGAAGGTGATCGTCTGGTATTCATTAATTGCCGTCTTTTGGGAAATCAGGATACCATCTATACGGGGCTTGAGGGTACTCGTCTTTATTTTTTTAATTGTTATATAGAAGGTACTACCGATTTTATATTCGGTTCTTCTACCGCTTTATTCGATAATTGCACGCTCCATAGCAAGAAAAATTCATATATCACGGCGGCATCTACTCCTGCCAATGTGGAAGTGGGATATGTTTTCAAGAATTGTACTTTGACGGCAGCGCCAGGTGTAGATAAGGTTTATCTGGGACGTCCGTGGCGTCCGTATGCTGCAACTGTATTCATTGATTGTGAAATGGGGAAACACATCTGTCCGGCAGGCTGGGACAACTGGCGTAATGCAGAGAATGAGAAAACGGCACGTTATGCCGAATATGGTAATAAAGGTGAAGGTGCCGCAAATGTCGGTCGCGTACAATGGGCAAAGCAACTTTCAAAGAAAGAAGTGGCCAAATACAATGATTTGAAGTATATATTTAGGATTTGTAATGAATGGATACCGGAAGGAAGATAAATAGTCATTCAGGGGCATAACGCCCCTGAATGACTATTTATCTTTTCAAAAAATCCTCCCTCATCGGGCTGAAGCAGTCAATCAGTACCCCTGCTTCCAAACAGACACATCCGTGTACTGCATCCGGTTCCATATAAATGCCGTCTCCCGCTGAAACGATTTGTTTTTCGCCGTTGACGGTAAATTCAAACTTGCCGCTGGCAACATATGTTGTCTGCGTGTGATAATGTGTATGGGGTGTGCCGACTGCTCCCTGCTCGAACTTTACTTTTACGAGCATTACTTGGCCATCATAACCCATGATCTGACGAACGACGCCTTCACCGGCAGGTTCCCATACTTTCTCGTTTTCGAGAATGAATGTATTACTTCTTGTCTTTTGCATTTTGTGTAGAATCTATAAATAAGTGTGGCAAATATAGTAAAAAACATAAGTTTGAAAACCATGAAAAATAAATTGTTTCTGCTACTTGTAGCATTCTTTTTGTTTTCCGCGTTCAAAGCGGACAAACCGATTGTTACGATCTTTATGATTGGCGATTCGACAATGTCGAATAAATCGCTCACAGGAGGAAATCCCGAGAGAGGATGGGGCCATGTGTTGCCCGGTTTCTTTTCCGAAGACATCCGGATAGACAATCATGCCATGAATGGTCGTAGTTCCAAGAGTTTTATCGACGAAGGGCGATGGGATAAAGTACTTTCTCTGATAAGGAAAGGAGATTATGTATTCATCCAGTTCGGGCATAATGATGAAAAACCCGTTGCCGACCGCCATACAGATCCCGGAACTACCTTCGATGCCAATCTGCGTAAATTTGTGAATGAAACACGGGCCAAGGGTGGCATTCCTGTTTTGTTCAATTCCATTGTACGCCGTAATTTTGGAACGGCTGATGAAAAGGCTGTAGCACAGGCAATCATCCAAGATGATATCCGTAAAGGAATAAATCCCGATGCCAAACGTGAAGCATCGCAGACTCCATCTCCTGAGAAAGGTGATAAGTTGATAGATACACATGGAGCTTATCTGGACTCTCCGCGTAATGTGGCAAAAGAGTTGGACGTTCCTTTTATAGATATGAATAAGTTGACTCATGATTTGGTGGAAGGTATGGGACCGGAAGAATCGAAGAAACTTTTTATGTGGGTTCCCGCCGATGTAGTTCCTGCCATGCCTAAGGGACGTGAAGACAATACACACTTGAATGTACATGGTGCCCGTGTCGTTGCCGGGCTGGCTGTGGATGCCATTGCCAAAGTAGTACCGGAACTGGCTAAGTATGTATGTCATTATGATTTTGTAGTGGCACAGGATGGTAGCGGTGATTTCTTCACGGTACAGGAGGCGATTGATGCCGTTCCTGATTTTCGCAAGAACAAACGTACCACTATCTTGGTGCGCAAAGGGGTATATAAGGAAAAATTGATAATTCCTGAGAGTAAGATAAATATCTCGCTGATAGGTCAGGAAGGTGCTGTGGTTTCGTTTGATGATTATGCCCGTAAGCTCAATGTCTTTGGTGAAGAGAAAAGTACTTCCGGTTCTTCTTCCTGCTATATCTATGCCCCCGATTTCTATGCGGAGAACATAACTTTTGAAAATACGGCAGGACCTGTGGGACAGGCTGTAGCTTGCTTTGTCAGCGCTGACCGCGTATATTTCAAAAAATGCCGTTTTCTTGGTTTCCAGGATACGCTTTATACTTACGGAAAGGGATGTCGCCAATATTATGAAGATTGCTACATAGAAGGAACTGTCGATTTTATTTTCGGTTGGTCTGTGGCGGTATTCAACCGTTGCCGTATTCACAGTAAAGGAGATGGTTACGTCACTGCACCTTCTACCGATAAGGGTCAGAGATATGGTTATGTATTTCAAGATTGTAAGTTGACGGCTGATGACGATGTGCATAAAGTATATCTTTCCCGCCCGTGGCGACCTTATGCGCAGGCTGTATACGTTCATTGTGACATGGGCAAGCATATTCTTCCGGCAGGTTGGCATAATTGGGGGAAGAAAGAAGCGGAGAAAACAGTTTTCTATGCCGAATATGGTAGTTATGGCGCAGGTTCCAATTCTAAAACACGTGCGCCATTCTCACATCAGCTCAAAAGTGGAAAAGGCTATGAGATTGAAACCGTACTTGCGGGGGACGATGGTTGGAATCCGGTGAAGAATGGTAATGGGCTGATAGAGATAAAACGATAAAAACATTTGCCAAAGTATAAATCTGCGTCTTCTGTGGCGTATGTAAAATTTAGACATGCTATAATGAAACGAATCTTATTATCTGTTGTTTTCCTGATCTCTCTGACACTTTCAGTTTCAGCAGAGAATTATCCTTACCGTAGCGATGTGCTTTGGGTGGCCGTACCCGATCATGCCGATTGGTTGTATAAAACGGGAGAAGAAGCGACTGTAGAAATACAGTTCTATAAATATGGCATCCCTCAGAATGGAGTGACGGTAACTTATGAACTTGGTGGCGACATGATGCCCGCCGATACCAAAGGTTCTGTTGTCCTGAAAGCTGGTAAAGCCGTAATCGCTGTCGGTACCATGAAACAACCGGGATTTCGCGATTGCCGTTTGCAGGCAACTATCGGAGGTAAGACCTATAGACACCATGTGAAGGTCGGTTTCTCGCCCGAGAAATTACAGCCTTATACACAACTACCTGCCGATTTCAAAGAATTCTGGGAGAAAAACAAAACTGAAGCAACTAAATATCCCTTGAATTTTACAAAGAAATGGGTAGAAAAGTATTCTACTGACAAGATAGATTGCTATCTCGTGAAACTACAACTTAATAATCGTGGGCAAAGCATCTACGGATACCTCACTTGTCCCAAGAACATGACGAAAGCCGCTTGTCCCGTGGTTCTCTGTCCTCCGGGAGCAGGTATAAAGACTATAAAAGAACCATTGCGGCATAAATATTATGCCGAGCAGGGTTGTATTCGTTTTGAAATGGAGATTCATGGTTTGAATCCAGAAATGACGGAAACCGAATTTAAGGAAATCAGCAATGCTTTTAATGGCAGGGAGAACGGATATCTGTCCAATGGGTTGGATAACCGTGACAATTATTATATGAAACGTGTGTATCTGGCATGTGTTCGCAGTATCGATTTCCTTACGTCGTTACCGGAGTGGGATGGTAAGAACGTTATCGTTCAGGGTGGCAGCCAGGGTGGTGCATTAGCCTTGGTAACCACCGGACTGGATGAACGTGTCACTGCGTGTGTTGCCAACCATCCTGCTCTCTGTGATATGGCTGGATATAAGGTCGGACGTGCCGGAGGTTATCCCCATTTTTTCCGTGTAGGTGGTATGGATACTCCCGACAAACTCAAAACAATGGCATATTATGATGTCGTGAATTTTGCAAGGCAGATAAGAGTACCTACTTATCTTACCTGGGGATACAATGACGATACATGTCCGCCTACTACGAGCTATATTGTGTACAATCTGTTGAATTGTCCGAAAGAAGCCCTTGTCACTCCAATCAATGAACATTGGACGTCAGAAGATACGGAATATGGACATTTAGTCTGGATTAAAAAGCATCTTAAATAAGAGGTTGACAGATATATAGATGCCTTGCGAGGGATATAAAGATCTGTCGTGATAAGTCTATATATCTGTCGTGATAAATCTATATATCCCTCGCGACAGATTATTATATCCCTCAGAATTATTTTCTTTCTCTTTCAAGAGGACTGGTAAGAAACCATTTATTGAAGAATTCCAGCGTTTCTCTTTGCATATATTTGTTAAAGAAATGCTTCTCCTCCCATATCTTGGTCACAAGCTTGTCTTCTGCATCTTGACTCTTCCACACGGCACGCATGGTCTGATACGCATCCTTCACCCCATCCACCGGAAAGAGTTTGTCTTTACTTCCATTGAAGAACAGTGTAGGTTTCGGGCAGGCGATACTTGCCGTATGCGGATAATCGAGATAACGTCTCAGAGTGGGAATGAGCATCGAATAGGCCGATCCGCCTTTGTTTTGATTATTGGTGAGAGACATCAGGTATTCAGTGGTGTTCATCCAGCAAACAGATGCCGAGGCTTTGATACAATCGGTAAGGGCTGCAAGCATCCACGAACGATAAGCTCCCATAGAAAACCCCAGACACCCTACTCTTTCTTTGTCAACCATAGGCAACGAAGCCAGAAACTCAGCGCTGCGTACATCATCTATATTGATGAAAGCCCCCCAAGAAGCCCCCATCTGCAGGAAGTTGGAAGCTAACGCCTGCTGTACTTCATAATTTGTACCCTCTTTTCGCCCACGTTCTCCCCAAAATAAGGCATCTATGGCCAATACCACATATCCGTTCTGTGCAAAATAATCACCGATATATTCTCCGTCGTAACAACGTATTACCCAGTCTCCGGCATCCGTTAAGACCTCCGGCGACACTCCGAATGGACGAATCATCTTCTCTTTCCCAATTGAAAAATGGGCACCGTGGTCGTGAAGCATGACGATAGCGGGAAAAGGACCCTTACCTGCAGGAACCAGCAGATAGGCTGGTATGCTATACCAATCCGAGACATTAAACCGGATTTTACGGGCTTCGTAGCCATTTCGTTGTTCTGTTGCGACGAGTGTCATATTGTATTTTCCGGGAGCAGGCGGTAAATTCTGCATGCATTCCATTACAATGTTACGTGCATTCGTCTTCCACTGTTTGAAATCTTTTATAGAAGAGTTTCCCCATGCTTCGGGGTAGGTGAGTTGTTGCTTGAGTTGTTCGTAGAAAACCGGCATGTTTTTGAGAATTCCATAGGGGATTGTATCAGACTGGGCCGAAATGGGACTATTTACTGACAGAAATAAGATGAAAAAGAAGATAAACTGTTTCATATTTGGTACTTAAAATAAAAACAAAGATACTGGATTTTTCACTGAAATATGTATCTTTACCGCATAGAATAGATCCATTATGAAAAGAATCTTATATCTGATTGCCAGTTTAGTATGTGCGCTGTCGGCCAAATCGCAGCCCGACTGTTTTTTTACTCATTATTCATCAGAAGACGGACTTTCCCAAAATACCGTTATGAGTATTTTGCAGGACAGAAAAGGTAATATGTGGTTTTCTACCTGGGACGGAATTAATAAATTCGACGGGTATACTTTTAGAACCTATAAAGCAAAGTTGGATAACCAGATCGATTTGACGAACAACCGCATTGATCAGATGTTTGAAGATGAATACGGTTTTCTCTGGATGCAGACATACGATAACCACGTCTATCGTTTTGATCCTCGTTCGGAAGTATTCGAACGAGTACCTGCCACGGAGAAAGACGGTGCCGCAGCCACCGTTGCCACTATTAAAATATTGCCTTGTGGTTCCGTCTGGTTACTTACGGAGAAAGAGGGTGCTATCCGAATAAAGACAAACCCTGAGACATATCGCCTGACGACAGACTGGTATTCTGAAAAGAACGGTTCTTTGCAAGCTACGTTTATACATAATGTATTCGAAGATCTTTCAGGAAATGAATGGTTGTTGACTAATAACGGATTGACAATGTTTCCGGCGGGAAGCAAACAATCCGTATCTTATTTTGTAGAAGCGTCCAAACAGGAAACTTCTGCCGGGCAGCTCTTTTATGCTGCTCAGGAACACAATGACGAGATATTCTTTGGTTCGGGTAGTGGACGCGTATGGCGTTATCAGAAGAAAGACGGACAATTCCGGCTACTTCAGTTGCCCGTTTCTTCAAGGATTGTAGCTATCCGGAAATTGAATGAACAGGAAATGGTGATTGTAACCGCCACGGATGGTTTCTTTATTTACAAATTCCAATCCAAGACGACGGAACATTTTGAAGCGTCCCATCTACCTAAAGTGCCGATTCGTTCCGTTTATGTGGATAGAACTTCGGAAATATGGTTTGAACAAGAAATTTCCGGTACGGTGGTCCATTTCAATCCGAAAACAAAGGTACTGAAAACAGAAGTTATCAAGGTGGAACCTACCAGTACCGATCGTTCACGTCCGGCTTTTCATGTACATGAGGATATTTACGGTACGGTATGGGTACATCCATATGGCGGTGGCTTTTCGCGTTTTGATAAGGAAAGTAATCGTTTGTGTCCTTTCTATAATGGACTGACTGATGCAAATTGGCGTTTCTCCAACAAAATTCATTCCGCTTTCTCTGACAGACAAGGTAATCTGTGGATGTGTACACATTCCAAAGGATTGGAAAAGGTAACTTTCCGCCCTTCTCAGTTTAGGATGGTTACGCCCGAGCCCCATCGGTATGAGTCGCTGAGTAATGAAGTACGTGCTCTTTGTGAGGATAAAGAGCATAACCTATGGGTGGGGCTGAAGGATAGTAAACTGCGTGTCTACGATAGAAATCATAAAGAGCTCGGCTATCTCACTGAGGCAGGAACGGTATCCCGTACAGGTACTCCACTGATAGGAAATGTGTATTTTATCCGGCAAGACAGCAAGAACAATCTTTGGATTGCCACTAAGGGTGACGGACTGGTGAAAGCGGAGCCGCAAGGGGCAATGCGTTATAAGCTGACTCGTTATCAATATCGTAAGGATGACATCTACAGTCTGAGTGACGACAATGTGTATTGCGTTTACGAAGACATACGTGGCCGCATTTGGATAGCGACTTTTGCTGGTGGCGTGAATTACTTGACGCGTAATCAGGGAGGAAGGGAAATCTTTGTCAATCATCGTAATAACCTTAAGGGCTATCCCATTGATGACTGTTATAAAGCTCGTTTCATAACCGGCGATCATCAAGGGAATATCTGGATAGGTACTACCGTAGGTGCTTTGATGGTAAATGCGGACTTTAAATCTCCAGAGGATGCGGTGTTCCATCATTTTGTACGTGTTACAGATGATGTTAATAGCTTGAGTAATAATGATGTACATTGGATAATCTCTACTCGAAAAAAGGAACTCTATTTGGCTACTTTTGGTGGCGGACTGAATAAATTGATGTCTATTGACGAAAATGGCCACGCCATGTTCAAATCCTATTGTGTACAGAACGGTTTACCTTCAGATGTGTTACTCTCCATACGTGAGGACGCTAAGGGTAATCTTTGGATGAGTACCGAAAATGGTGTCAGCAAGTTTATTCCTGCGGAAGAAAAGTTTGAGAATTATGTGGACAAGCGTATATCCTTTCAGGTCAGGTTCAGTGAAGCGGCTTCAGCCTATACTTCGTGGGGGAATATCATGTTTGGGGCGAGTGATGGCATTTTTGTTTTCAATCCCGACTCCATCCGTAAAAGTAGTTATATCCCCCCGATTGTGTTCTCTAAGCTGCTGGTTGCCAATGAAAATGTACTGCCTGGAGAAGGCTCGGTATTGCAGAAGGCATTAGATGATACGCGCGAGTTGAAACTTTCTCATAAGGAGAATATTTTTACGATACAGTTTGCCGCGCTTGACTATACGGCACCTTTCGAGATACAGTATGCTTATACTCTGGATGGATTTGAGAAGGCATGGAATTATGTGGGCAAACAGCGTATGGCTACCTATACTAACTTGCCGAAAGGGCACTATGTTTTTAAGGTACGTTCTACTAATGCTGATGGAGTATGGACGGAAAATACGCGTTTACTCGATATCGAAATTCTTCCCTCTTTCTGGGAAACTCCATTTGCTTACTTCCTATATGTATTGTTCATTGTGCTGATTATCGTAACTGCCGTTTATATCTTGTTTACTATCTATCGTTTGAAGCATCGGGTATTTATGGAGCAACAAATGACGGATATGAAGTTGCGCTTCTTTACGGATATTTCTCATGAACTGCGTACTCCATTAACGTTGATTTCCGGTCCGGTAGAATATGTGTTGGAGAATGCTTCGCTTCCGGCAGATGCCCGTGAGCAGTTGCAGGTGGTGGAGCGGAACACGAACCGTATGTTGCGTTTGATTAACCAGATACTCGATTTTCGTAAAATACAGAATAAGAAAATGAAAATGCTGGTACAACGCATTGAGGTGGTGGCGTATACCCGTAAGATTATGGAGAATTTCGATTCCGTAGCTGATGAACATCAGATTGATTTCTTGTTTGAGACGGAGAAAGAAGAACTCTATTTGTGGGTAGATGTCGATAAGTACGAGAAAATTGTCTTTAATCTATTGTCTAACGCCTTTAAATATACATCAAATGGAAAGATGATAAAAGTCTTTATCCATGAGGATGAAAATACTGTTTCAATTGGTGTACAAGACCAGGGTATCGGTATTGCGGATAGCAAGAAGAACTCTATTTTCATACGTTTTGAGAATTTGGTGGATCGTAATCTATTCAATCAGTCCAGTACAGGTATTGGTTTGTCACTGGTGAAGGAGTTGGTTGAAATGCATAAAGCTTTGATTTCAGTGGATAGCCAGTTGGGAGAGGGAAGTTGTTTTAAGGTTGATTTCCAGAAAGGTAAGGAACATTATGATGATTCTGTTGAGTTTATGCAGGATGATGCTACCGCCGGAATGGAGGTAGCCAAACCTGTTGGTAATCAGGATGAGATGGCTCATGACCATATGGAGGAAGAAAAAACGCCTGAAGGAGAAGAAATGGGAAACTCTAAAGGTGTCATGCTTTTGGTGGAAGATAATTCGGAATTAAGACTCTTCCTGCGTAGTATCTTTTCCTCAGAATATCGTGTCGTAGAGGCGGGGAATGGTATGGAGGGGTGGAGTAAGGCATTGAAGTTCCTGCCTGATATCATTATCAGTGACGTGATGATGCCGGAAAAGGATGGTATAGCTATGACCCGTGAGCTACGTGCTGACATGACTACCAGCCACATTCCTGTTGTCCTTTTGACTGCCAAAACCTCCATCGAAAGTAAATTGGAGGGATTGGAATATGGAGCGGACGATTATATAACCAAGCCTTTCAGTGCCACCTATCTGAAAGCACGTGTGAAAAATCTACTGACGCAACGGAAAAAGTTGCAAGCTCTGTATCGTGAAGATCTGATGTCTGCCGGTGTCGCTTCTTTGCCGGAGGAAGATACAGAGGACAAGAAAGCACCGATTATGTCCTCCAACGACCGTAAATTCATGGATAAACTTCTGGAGCTGATGGAGAAGAATATGGATAACGGAGATTTGGTAGTCGATGATTTAGTACAGGAATTAGCTGTCAGCCGTTCGGTTTTCTTTAAGAAATTGAAAACGCTGACTGGTTTGGCACCTATCGAATTTATCAAGGATATGCGTATAAACCGTGCCGTGCAGTTGATAGAAACCGGTGAGTATTCCATGACACAAATATCATATATGGTGGGTATCAATGATCCGCGTTACTTCAGCAAGTGTTTCAAGAACAAGATGGGAATGACACCGACGGAATATCGGGATAAGGTATTGAAACAGTAAGCGCTATTTGGATATATAGTTCTTGTTACTGTCTGTTACAACTAATACCCGGTCGGGATATCTGACCAAAGTCATATCCATAAGGATGTGAAGACTGTTCATAAATGTTCGTAGCAGGTTGGGTGGATGAATATAAGAAACATAACAACAAGGGAGGACACCGGTCAACGATGTCCTCCCTTCATTGTCTCAGAGACTTTTATGATTGGTTAGTACTATTTTATTTTAGCCATCTAGGATCGCCAACTTTATCAATGATAAGATCTTCATTGGTGATAGTGAAGTTTCCATTTGCTTCATCTTTGAATTTGGGATCAACGAACTTGGCTTCTACGCAGTTATCGTCTATAAATGCTTTAATTGTCTCATCACCACTTTTATATTGGATTATACCAGCATTTTTTGCATTATAGTAACGATTATTACTAGCTGTGATATTTTTAGCTTCAATATATTTCTGATCGTTCAGATAACCGGAGAAGTTTGTAATCAGATTACTCTTCATTGTAACTTTTGCACCTGGGTATCTAACGTACATCAAGCGTTTGAAGGTCTTACTGGCACCGACAATGGTATTGTTTTCCAGTTTAATGGTGTATTCGGTAATTTCAGGATTCCATGGCTTCTTATCTGCATCTCCGTCAATACGAATGAATTCACGCGCTTTTACTTGAGAGCAATTGTAGATAGTATTGTTAGTTATTGTTAAAGCTTTGATGGAACCTGATCTACTATCAAGAAAATCACCACCATCACAAGCTATGTCGTAGATTAGGTTATTGTTGATAGTGATGGCACTTACTGTTATAGGTTTAGCCGTATTATTAATTACGAATAAACCTTCTTTGTAACCTCTGATTTCACAAGCTTCAACCTTTACTTCTTTAGCCGTAGTTCCATCTTCATACGAGAACATTCTCTTCACCTTAGCATTGTTTCCGTCCATAATGATGTTACGCATTGTAATACCTGAACCTTCAACCATATTGAATTTACCTACCAAAATCGGTTTATCTTTAAAGCGTTCACCTATGATCTGTACTTCTTTATCAACAATAACTTCATCAATATTGTAAGTGCCAGCTTGAACCAAAATGAGATTCTTGTTTGCAGTTGCTTCTACGACTGCATCTTGCAAGGATTTTCCTTCTGGTGATACAACTATTGCGGTGGCTGGATCAATCAGCGTAGTAAATGTACGTATACCACAATTCTTTTCATTGTTGAGTAATTTAGCTGTATAACTGGTGTTACCTGCGAGTCCATTTACAGTGACATAACCGTTTTCAATATCTTGGCTTGAAATGGGTTGTTTTATGGTTTCACCCTTTTCTGGAGTTACTGTCACTTCGGTAAACGTTCTGTTTAATTCAAAGTATAGAGTAACTGATGAAGCTGTAAGATTATCTTCATCAACCTCTTTTAAAAGTTTTTCCGGATCTGTCTTGAAAAAAACACCATTCCATTTTGAGTTTTCAATCTTTTCACTTTTAGACATGATTCGGGCTGAATATTTGGTATCACCTTCTAGTCCTGTAACATCATAGGGTAATTGATCCGCTGTGATATCAGTATAGGTACGTACTGGGGTACCTTGAAATGTTAGGCTATCATTGGCATAGATTTCCAAGTCGTAGGACGATGCTTCGGAATTGACAGTCCAGTTTAAACGTACGTCAATGGTATTGTTAACCTTTGCTTCTAAACCGAATGGAGCGAATAAGTGATTATGTTCCAAATAGGTAATTTCCTCACTTTGGTCATCGCATGCTACTGTTAGGACTGTACATGCTAGTCCTAACAGGTATGTATATTTCTTGAATTTATTCATGATAATCTTTTAATGTGTATGTTCAACAATATATTAGTTGTTGGAAAGTGTACCGTTACTACTATCGACAAATGTCTGCCAGATAGGCCAGTATTGATTTTCATCAGGGTTCTTTTGATAAAGAGCATCAATTAAAGCATCAGGCAACTTCTCTGTGTTGATCCAAGTAACGTTTTCATAACCGGCAGGGGCAGTACCTGTTTCACCATGGTTTAATCCGTAGAAAAGTAAAGACTCTCCATCTGTATCAGTTTTATAGTAGAGTTTCTCAGGAAGATCATTATAAGGACTTTCACGTCTTGCCAATTTCTTCATTTTTTCTTTGGCTTCATCTAATTTTGTTTTCAACAAATTCCAGCGAATAAGATCCGCCTTTCTTAATGATTCTCCCGCAAATTCTAGTGCTCGCTGTTCAACGATTGCATTGAAGAAATCATTATGACTGGCTGTTGCTTGGTTCATGTATGCTGTTACTTTACTTGCAGGTAGAGCACGATCCAAAATGGGCTTTAAGTATTTTGCGGCATTTGCTGGATTACCATCTAATTCATTAATTGCTTCTGCCGCCATCAAGTAAACGTCTGCTAAACGCATATATTGCCAATTTACACCATCATCATTGGTGGAAGTTACGATACGGTTCATCCATTCGTATCGTAATTTTCCAAAACACCAACTTTTTAAACTACGTAGTTCTTGTTTGGCTTTTCCATCAACTAAATCTTTACCCCATTCGTAAGGTACACAAGTTATGTCACGGCGTATGTCTTGGATATCATAATCATAAAACAGATAAGGTAACGGACCATTGACACCCCCCTGAGCCTGTGACGTATATTGGTCAGCAACATTATGCTTTACACCAAATGTGTATAATACGCGACCACGTCCACTTGCAAATGGTATTTCCCAAATAGATTCTCCACCAGCTGTAGTATTGTCCTGACACAGTTTCTTGAAATTTTCTTCAAATGTTCCTAACTGACAACCACTGTTTTTGATGATATCCTCACATTCATTTTTTACGATAGTGTACATTTTATCAACACTCAATTCTGGATTAGTACTTCTACGTACACCATCTGCGCGCTGACTATATCCGGCTGCATAGAGTGCGATCCGGGCACGGAGTCCTTTTACGAAAGCTTTGTTGACACGCTCAGTACTTTTAGTAACATCTGAACCGTTTGGCCAAGGTACCATCTCAGCTGCATTGTCCAAATCGCTTAAAAGACGAAGATAGATCTCGTCTCTATCGGTTCTAGGAAGGTACACAGTTTCAGAACTATTGGGTTCAAAACGTGCGGGAACATCTCCCCAACCTTTAATCAAGTCAAGATAGAGTACAGCTCTTAAAGTAATGGCTTCACCTAAGAGTTGAGCAAAATCAGGATCTTCAAGATTTGAATGGTTTTTTAAGCCGCGTATGCATAAATTGGCACGTTCTATACCTTCATAAAATTTGGCCCAAGCATTATTGGCAGTATTCATTTGAGTATTGGATGGACGGGCTGCATATGTACATAATTCGTATTTACCATCATCTGCGATTTTTGATGCGTCCATATTATTAATCCATTCGATATCGGAATTTATTCCATAATAAGGAAGGAAACGACCACGATATGAGTTTGTCTCGCCAAAAGATTGATGAATACCCATTACGGCAGCTTCTGCCAATTCTTTTACATTGAACAAATTAGGCTCTTCCATTGCAGATTGTGCTGGAGCATCCAAATCACAGGAGGTCATTATACCTGTCAATGAAAGGGATAACAGTGATATGTATATAAATCTTTTCATATTTGTCTTTCTTTTTATTAGTTTAGAAGTTTAAGTTAACACCTATAACAAATTGGCGGCTCTTGGGATATGCAGAGTAGTCAACCCCCGGAGTCAGATTTGTTTTGCGGACAGTTGAAACTTCTGGGTCATATCCTGAGTAATCTGTAATACAGAATAAGTTGTAACCTGTTACATAGAAACGCAGATTCTGAATCTTTATTTTGTTCAACAGAGCTTTAGGTAAGGTATATCCTAATGTCAAAGTATTCAAGCGTAAGAATGATGCATCTTCAACAGCCCAATCGCTGAACACCATACGTGCGGTATAGGGTGACCACATGGTGGTGTTGGCATTCATTGCAGCTAGTTGGGCGGGATCATTACAAATTGTACCGTCAGCATTTAAATTAGTCCAACGTTTTCCATCAGCCATATCTGAAATCAAATTACGATACTGGTATTTACCGGTTTGGGTAAATTCAATTTTGTTGGCATTATATACATCGTTGCCATAACTCCAGTTGAAATTTGCACTCAAATCAAAGCCATATGCACGAGCATTGATAGTAAAACCGCCTGTATGCAGAGGATTTGCGTCCCCAATGATTTCACGGTCATCGGAAGTTACTTTGTTATCTTCACTACCGTCAAGATTTTGTAATTTCATCATACCGGGGCGTAAAGTTCCTACTACGGCAGATGCATCCACTACTCCATCTTTTAATATCCATTTTTTACTTGATGCATCGTAACCTTCAAAATCGCTTACCTCATAACGTCCAGCAGAACGGTAACCATACATTTTACCTACAGAACCTCCTTTCGCAATCCAAAAATCGTAACCAATTTCAGAAGAAGCCCAATATGTTTCTGCTCCGAAGTCGTTCATGATGCCAAGATCTTTGATTTCATTCTTGTTAAAACCAATGTTAGCGCTGAAGCTCAAACCGAAGTTTTTCTTTTCAATAGCTGTCCAGTTTAGAGTTGCTTCAATACCTTTGTTTTGAGTTTTGCCCATATTACGGTATTGGTAATCGTATCCTGTACCGGAAACTGGAAATTGGATTAACAAATCTTTAGTTGTATTTAAATAAGCTTCCACACTACCATTAAGTTTACCACCCAGGACAGTGAAATCCATGCCAATATTACGGGTAATAGTAGTTTCCCATTTCAAATCAGGATTTGGCATTGTTTTAGAAGCTGCCCAGTAGTTACTGAAACCATTAATCCATGATGTGGCTGAAGATACATAATTTAAATTCATCTGCCCCGAAGGAATATTATTGTTTCCGGCAGTACCATAGCTGAAACGGAGTTTTAAATCATCTAACCAAGATTTGGTACCTTCCATAAATCTTTCGGAAGAAATACGCCATGCAACAGCAGCAGAGGGAAAATAACCCCACTGATTACCTGAAGCAAATTTGGAAGAACCATCGGCACGAAATGTTGCGCTAACCAGATACTTGCTTTCGAAGTCATAATTTACACGACCGAAATAAGACAATAATTTATCATCTGGATTAATATAATTATCTATGGAGAAGGGTACTCCTTGTGAGGAGTATTTCCATGCATCTTGTGCTGTGAATGATTCAGGAAAACCATGTATAATATCAGTTAATACTTTAGATTTAGTTATAATCCATTCGTGACCTACCATTGCATTCAAGTGATGACTATCTCCTTTAAATAATTTGGAGAAATCGTAACTGATAGTATTGGTATTACGGAACTTATGACGGTTCGTGTTCGCAAATTGCGCAGCGGGTTTTCCTTGATTAATGTCAGATGGTACGTTTTTGATATAATAGGTAGTCAGCCCCCAATAGCGTTGGTCACTGTTGCGATAATCGTCATAACCGACTTCTGTTTTGATTTTGAAATTCTTAAAGATCTCCCAACCGAAGCTGGCTGCTACATTCAAGGTTTTACGTTCCTGTTCGCGATCATTGTCAGAGATAGCAGTTAATGGGTGATACAAGTTTCCTAAGTCATCATCAGAACTACCTGCAGAAGAATCCAGATTTGAAAGTGGAATTGGGGTATAAATTACAGAGTACTTCAAACGCTTGTCTGAGTCGTAAGTACTACTAACGTCATTTGCACCACCTCCTTTGATATCAGTATCAGAGTAACGCGCGGAGAAGTCCAGTGTTACATTCTTCACAGGTTTAGTATTTAATTTCAAACTAAAGTTGTCACGTTTGTAATTTGAGCCTTCCATGATAGCTTTATCATTCATATGGCTATAACTGAATGCATATTTGATTTTATCGCTACCACCATTGATATTTAAGTTATGATTGAATGTATGACCTGTGCGGCCAAATGTTAAATCTTGCCAGTCATTATATGGAATATTGTCATACATATCCATATCGGTATAAGCTCCAAAATATTTCTCATATGAACTCAAGTCATCTGATTTAATAAGAGCTGCCAATTCATATTGCCATTTAGCATAATCTTTTGGAGAAAGTACATCCAGAGTCTTGGCAATTTTTTTCCAGCTATAGTAAGCGTTATAACTAACGTTGACTTTTCCTTCTTTACCAGACTTCGTTGTTACCAAAATTACACCATTTGCACCACGTGAACCGTAGATAGCTGTAGAAGAGGCATCTTTCAGAACTGTGATATCTTCAATATCCGAAGCAGGAATATCGCTGATGGATTCCACAGGAAAACCGTCTACAATGAACAATGGAGTGTTATCACCTGTGATTGAACCACCACCACGTACGCGAATTTTCATTTCAGCATCTGGTGAACCTTCTGTTGTGGTAATCTGTACACCTGCCATTTTGCCGGTCAAAGCTTCTGTGGCAGAAGCCACTGGAACAGCAGCCAGTACATCGGAACTGACCGTTGCTACAGAGCCTGTCAAGTCTTTACGCTTCACAGTACCATATCCGATAACCACAACTTCTTCCAAAGCCTGTGCATCATCAGCTAAAACTACATTGATTGTTTTTTGTCCTTTTACTGCAATTTCTTGTGTGGTCATTCCCACATAAGAAATAACTAAGGTAGCATTAGAGGGAACACTGAGAGAGAAATTACCGTCGATATCGGTAATTGTACCGTTACTGGTATTACCTTTTTGTACTACGGAAGCACCAATAACGGTTTCTCCTGTTTTGTCTGTAACCGTACCCTTCACGGTTACATTCTGCGCTGATACGCTAAGCGATATCACTGCCAGTAATGATAGCAGAAATGCGCGCATGTTTTTCATTTTGTTAGACATCCTTTGCATGTTTATAAATTAAATAAGTGATTTTTTTCTTTAGTGTGTTCGTACACACTGTTAATTGTTTGATGCAAATGTATCGGAATGTAAAATATCAGTTGTGGAATATTTGTTCTTAGGCGTGTATTTTTTGTTTTCTATATGGTATTATAATGTTAAAGCCCGGTCTAATGATGTTATAAAGCAGAATATCCGGAGAAATGTATATTTTTCCCCGGATATTCCACATTAAAAAATAGTGATTATTGATTAATGAGAGACAGAATATCCCCTGCTTTGTCTACGATGTAATTCGGATGAAAGCTTTCCAGTTCAGTACGTGGACGGAAGCCCCATGTAACCCCGCAGGAGGTGACACCGGCATTGAGTGCCGTTTGCATATCTACTCCGGAATCTCCTACGTAGAGTACACTCTCTTTTTCTACTTTAGTTATAGCAAGAATATCTTCCACGATGGTCGGATCCGGTTTCACGTTCACGCCCTCCCGCTGTCCAAATACAGCGATGAAACGAATGCCGGGGAAATAGTGGGCTATCAGCTTTTCGGTGGCCGCCTGGTACTTATTGGAAGCGACGGCTATATGCAATCCTTTTGCCTGCAATTGTTCCAGCAGCCCGGAAATGCCGGGGTAGGGACGGCTCTTGTCTGCATTGTGCACATCATAATAAGGAATAAATTCTGTACGTACACGCAACACATTTTCTTCACTTTTCTCTCCTTCGGGCAGGGCACGTTCAAACAGTTTATTGATTCCGTTACCTACCATAAAATTATAGGCGGATTCTTCGTGTGTGGGATATCCCAATACATGCAGAGCATGGTTTGTACTTTGTGCCAAGTCGGCAATGGTATTCAGTAATGTACCATCTAAATCAAATATTATCAGTCTTTTCATACGTTGTTCCTATTAATTCAATGCAAATATACGCATAAAAAGTGAGATAGATACAGTACTTATTTCTTGGTAATTCTGAACCAGTCTATATCTGCCCAACCTCCATCGTTGGTGACAATGGCAGGACGGGTACAGAACATTCCCACTTTAGTTCCGATCCATTTGCCTTCTTTAGCTTGGAAGGGCTGGCCGAGTGGTTGATACTGTTTTCCGTCGAGACTATAACTGAAGTTACACATCACCATGAGATCGTGTCCTCCTTCACTGCTTTTGATATTCTTTCCATCTGTACTGAATTTCACTCTCAGATAAATCGTATTATCTGCCAAATTCACGCTTCCATTTATTTGTTCTGGTTTGCCTTTGTCGGCATTCTGACAAGAAATCTGTGAAAGAACCAGTCCTTTATCTGTATTCTCTAAGATTAACCCGGCATAGTCCATTCCCATGACAATCAGTCCGGTACGTTCACCTTTGTACTTCTGTATAGGTTTGAAGGTCAACTTCATGGTGGCCGTGAAATTACTGGAAGGGGTTTTCTGTAAAAGCAGATTAGCTACATCCCACAGGTTTTTGTATTCTTTTACTACCGGATAAGAGTATAGACGTATAACACTTCGGTCGCCTGCGCTGTATGCCCACTTCTCATTGATATTGGCATGCCATTGCCATTGCGGAGACAGCGTGTACCCGTCGAACTCGTCACTTTCCTGCGGAGTACAGATGGGATAACATTTGCCGACATCTGGTTTCTTATAGGTCAATACAGGTTCGCCACAGCCGTCACCGTCTTTATCAATACCGATAACAGGCCAGTCGTTCACCCACTTCATGGGTTGCAAGTGTACCAATCGGCCATAAGCACCTACATCTTGAAAGTGTAGAAACCAGTCTTCACCGGTTACGGTATCCACCCATGCACCTTGGTGGGGACCGTTGATCGGGCTGTTTCCCTGTGCCATCACAGTTTTCCATTCGTAAGGACCGTATACATTTTTAGAACGAAGTACTACCTGCCACCCGGTAGGTACACCACCTGCCGGATGGAAAATGTAGTAATAATCGCCCCGTTTGTAGAACTTCGGACCTTCGCAGGTTTCATGTGCCTCGTGACCATCGAAAATGATGCGTGAAGGAGTGATGGCCCGGGTTGCTTCGGCGTTCAGTTCACAGATGGCAATGACACTTTTCAGTTGTGCACGGCTACCGGCATAGGCATGTACCATGTATACTTTACCGTCTTCGTCCCAGAAGGGGCAAGTATCGATGATGCCTTTTCCCGGTTTTACTAGTACAGGTTTGGTCCACGGTCCACTCGGATCTTTGGCTTTTACCATGAAAGCACCTTGGTCGGGATCACCCCAGAAAATGTAGAACTCGCCATTATGGTGACGGATGGCCGGAGCCCATATACGATTACCGTGTTCCGGTCGTTCGGGCGTTTCGGTGGGAGTTAGTGCGTATGGTACGGCGGCACCTATGATAGTCCAATTCACAAGGTCTTTGGAATGTAGAATTTGGAGACCGGGCAGACAGTTGAAACTAGAAGAGGTTAGGTAGAAATCATCTCCTACGCGGCAGGCGTCAGGATCGGAGTAATCAGCATAGAGTACCGGATTTTTATATTTCCCGTTTCCCAAATCGGATACCCATACTTCGGATACGTAATTTTTTTCTTGGGCTGTCAGTTGCTTTACATCCACAGGGTGTTCCAACTCTTCTTTCCAATCTCGCATATAAGCAAACCAGGCTTCCGGTGTGGGATAGCCAAATGTTTCCTTGCAGGAAGTGAACATTGTATAGTGATGGAAACGGTCGTTGCCCGGTGCAGATATAGTGTAGAGAAAGTTATCTTTATCTTTCACTTCCTTACGAACGTATTTCTGCGGAATATAAGTGGCGATACCCACGGTTTCTTTGGCATATTTCACAGTATCATTTACGGGCCAGTGTCTTCCCCAGCTGCCTATCAATCCCATGTGATCGGAATCAGTGAGAGTCTCGTTACCCATAATATTTTGTACGCCGGTACAGAAAACTTCGTCTTTCAACGGTTCATCGAAGAACGTTTCTACCAATAGGTCGCGATGGCCGGCATAGAGGATATAACGGTTGGTCATATTTAACTCTCTACCCTGATAATTCCAACCCTTTACTTCTATGTCGGTTACGGTACGGACGGGACCGTATGCAAGGATACGTTCAGTGCGAAAAGCTACCGGTTCTATATGGATAGCTTTATTTCCGTCCCAGCCTTTCAGAGTACCGATGCCACAGCTGTTTCCCACCATCAGCACATCATCTCCAAAACCTCGTGCCAGTTGTTCGTCGTTGGGGTAGAATTGGCTTTCTTTGATTTCCAGTCCCTTATGGAATTTCCCATAGGGATCCACGGTCTGTTTGGCATTGAAGTATACACGGTATGCCACAAGTTCGGACTCAAACATCGGACCATGTCCGTATATCATATTATAGAAATTGGTGGTACCCGGTGCTGTGACCGACTGTATGGGAGCGTGTTTTTGTTTCATGGGCTCACGTACCAGTAGTTCGGCAAAAACACGTGTAGGATAATTTTTATCTGTCTTGGTAGAAGATAAGGTGACCGTGAGTTCTTTCTTACTCTGTGCAGGCATGTCGATGACGAATGCCAGTTCGTCGGCTTTCAGATCACCGTTCAAATCGTCCAACTGTGAAGGAACTTCTTTATTACCGTTCATTACTACAGCGGAACGTACCTGGAAACCGGGTTTCAGATCGTTGAGTTTCAGTACGACGGGGGCATCTGTTTTATCTTTGTTCCAAGTGTTACTGACTTCTATGGAAATTGTTCGGGTACTTGTTGGTGATTGTGCGGTAAGTGTACCTGTACATAGCAACAGGAAACCGGCTAAAAAGGTCGTTTTCATGACGTATTGTGTTTAATAGATGAAGATGCAAATTTAAGGTTTTTAATCTGCATTTCAAGAAAACTCTATGTTCTCTGTGATGAATTAGAAATCCAGTGTCTTGCCCTTTGCATCAATCACTGGATATTCCTTTCCTTCTACTTTCAGTTCTTTGGCGTTCTTCACCTTCAGAGTGTTTCCTTTGGTTTCAATACGGATATTCTTCAGAGTTACACCTTGCGCTTGACTGATAATGATACCTTCTTTAGCATCACTGATAATCACATCTTTCACCGTCACATTTTTGATGGGCATTTCAGGCAGGCCATTGAAGAACATGGCACGTCCCGAGCCTTTGCAGATGATGTTTGAAATATGAATGTCGCGGAATGAAGGAGTTTCAACAGTTACCGGTGGAATGGCGGCTTGCATACGGTCTTTCAGTTCTTCTTCCGTTTCTTCGCCTGCACCTTTACCACCATAGAAAAGGTCGAACAACAATGCTTCGTGAGGTATATCAATCATGTGGATATTGTGGATATAAATACCTTCTACCACACCACCACGACCACGGGTACTCTTGAAACGCAAACCTACGTCAGTACCTAGGAAGGTACAATCTGTAACGTAGATATTTTTTACACCACCGGACATTTCGCTACCTACTACGAAACCGCCATGTCCATGTAATACAGTGTTGTTCATGACGATTACGTTCTGGCAAGGTTCGCCGCGTTTGCGACCATCTTCATCTTTTCCGGATTTAATACAGATGGCATCATCGCCAGCATCAAAAATATTGTTGATAATCAGTGCATTATTGCAAGACTCAAGATCCAAGGCATCACCATTCTGAGAGTACCATGGATTGAATACTTTCACTTGGTTGATAGTGATGTGTTCACAAGACAACGGGTGCAGGCACCAACTCGGGGAGTTCTTGAAAGTGACACCTTCGAGCAGTACTTTCTTGCTCTTGACGATATTCAGTAATACCGGACGCAGCCATGGACGGATTTCATTCCATTCTTCTTCGGTTTCGATACCTTCAGGATTATTGAATTCCTTGCAAGCCAGTGCTCCTTTCAGGGAACCTGCAGTGGGATACCATACGGAATTATCTACTACACCACCTGATTTTACCAACTCGTTCCATTGTCCGGGAGTGAGTTTACTTTGTTTCACAGGGCGCCAACTGTCGCCCGAACCATCGAATACGCCATAACCTGTAATAGCAATGTTTTCAACATTCATCGCGGAGATAGGTGATTGGCAACGACGGGTTTCCAGTCCTTCAAACGAAGTTTTGATGATGGGATAGGCATTGAAATCGTCTGTAAATAGTACCAATGCATTCTTTTCGGTATGTAGGTTTACATTACTTAACAGTTGGATAGGGCCTGTCAGCCATAGTCCTTCCGGGATGACGACTTTACCGCCACCTTTGGCATTTACCGCTTTGATGGCATTGTTGATTGCTTGGGTATTCAGAGTGATGCCATCACTTTTGGCGCCGAATTCTAAAATATTGACTGTATAATCGGGGAATGAAGGTTGTTTTACCTTAGGCATATCGAAAGGAAGGTTCTTGTAGATACTTTCGTCTATCAAACTTCCGTTTTGCGCAAATACTGCATGTTGTATGGGTAACAGTGGCAGGGAAAAAACGATGAGCGCAACCAGTTTTTTTATAAATGTGTTCATTCGTGATACTATATTAATTACAAGTTATTAATTACAAATTACGGGTTAATTAAGGAAAGGCGTTTTCATCATATTCGGGGTTATTGACTTTCAACTATTCACTCTCTGCTTACCACTTTTTTATTATTCTCCCGTAAGCGACTCTCACGAGCAACTTACGAAAGAATTAATAAATAATTCATGTTAACCTAATTCTAACCTTAAATAAATATTATGAAAAAACCTCTTAATTACTGATTGCAAATGTATCGGGCTTTGAATGAAACTATGTGTACTTATTGTTGGTTTTGGTGTATTTTTTGAGGTTTTGGCCTTTTCTTTGCACACTTTCAGGGCTTTTATGCAGAAACTTCGTATCTTTGTGCCGAATTTTAGTAAATAATAGGTATGAGTTACAATTTGTTGAAAGGAAAAAGAGGCATTATATTCGGTGCTCTGAATGAGCAGTCCATTGCCTGGAAAGTAGCAGAAAAAGCAGTAGAAGAAGGTGCGACTATCACCTTATCCAATACACCGGTCGCTGTGCGTATGGGTGAAGTATCGGCTCTTGCCGAGAAACTGAATTGTGAAGTGATTGCGGCTGATGCTACAAGTGTAGAAGATTTGGAAAACGTCTTCAAACGTTCTATGGAAGTGTTGGGTGGTCAGATTGACTTTGTGCTTCACTCCATCGGTATGTCTCCCAATGTACGTAAAAAACGTACTTACGATGATCTTGATTATGACATGTTGGACAAGACGTTGGATATTTCGGCTATCTCTTTCCATAAAATGATACAGGCTGCCAAGAAGATGAACGCTATTGCTGAATATGGTTCGATTTTGGCTTTGAGTTATGTGGCTGCGCAACGTACGTTCTACGGTTACAATGATATGGCGGATGCTAAGGCTTTGTTGGAATCAATCGCTCGTAGTTTCGGTTACATTTACGGTCGCGAACATAATGTACGCGTCAATACTATTTCCCAGTCTCCTACAATGACTACTGCCGGTTCCGGAGTGAAGGGGATGGATAAGTTGTTCGACTTTGCTAATCGTATGTCTCCACTGGGTAATGCTTCGGCTGACGAATGTGCAGACTATTGTATCGTTATGTTTTCTGATCTCACCCGTAAGGTTACCATGCAGAATTTGTATCATGATGGTGGTTTCTCCAGTGTCGGTATGAGCCTTCGTGCTATGGCTACTTATGAAAAGGGGCTGGATGAGTACAAGGACGAGAATGGAAATATCATTTACGGATAATGGAATCTGCTCTTTATCTTTTACCCGTTACTTTGGGTGATACTCCTGTTGAGACGGTCTTACCTTCTTATAATAAGGAGATCATTTCAGGTATCCGCCATTTTATAGTGGAGGATGTGCGTTCGGCACGTCGTTTTCTGAAAAAGGTGGATAGGGAGATAGATATAGATACGCTTACTTTTTACACGTTGAACAAGCATACCTCGCCTGAGGATATCTCCGGATATTTGAAACCTCTTGAAACGGGAAACCCGATGGGGGTGATATCTGAAGCCGGTTGTCCGGCTGTGGCCGATCCGGGAGCGGATGTGGTTGCTATCGCTCAACGTAAAAACCTGAAAGTGGTTCCTTTGGTGGGACCTTCTTCCATTATTATGTCTGTCATGGGGTCGGGTTTCAACGGGCAAAGTTTTGCATTCAACGGTTATTTGCCGATTGAACCTGGTGAACGTGCCAAGAAGTTGAAAATGCTCGAACAGCGTGTGTATGCCGAGAGTCAGACTCAACTTTTCATTGAAACCCCTTATCGAAATAATAAGATGGTAGAGGATATTCTGCATAATTGCCGTCCGCAAACCAAACTTTGTATTGCGGCAAATATTACTTGCGAAGGAGAGTATATCAAAACCAAGACTGTAAAAGAATGGCAAGGGAAAGTGCCCGACCTTTCTAAAATACCTTGTATTTTTCTACTGTATAGGTAGGAGTGAAAGAAGGAATAAAAAAACGAAGGTGTATCAAAAACAAAAAAACACTTACTGTTTGTTTTTGATACACCTTCGTTTTTTTATTTATGTACCGATAAGAGAGAAAACTCTCTTATCGGTATGACATTTAGAACTTACATACATTCAGTAACTTATCTACCAGATATCCGTCTGTTATCTTCAAGTTGAAAGTCACATTCCGTTTAGCTTTGAGTTTTAGAATGAACAAGTCACCGTCACCTTCCAATGCTTTACGCTCTCCGATGTTTACGAACGTAGGATACAGCGATTTCGTTCCGTTGGTATGGAGTCTGTCATTAGTCAGGTTCTCCATTTCTTTCATGGCTATCGGCTGTACGCTCACAAACTCATAATCGGCAGGATTGTAAGGTAAAGCAAAACTGAGAGCATTTACGAAACGTAGTCCGGAACCTTTTACCAATACTTCTACTATTTCGTCTTTGGCATAAGTACGTTTCGGCGTACTTATGTTGAGACTACCTTCTACTTTTTCACCTCTGACACCGTCGGCACCACCTTCAAGCTGAGTGGCTACGACAGAAATATCATAGGCGTCTATCAGACCGTTACGGTTCAAATCGCCGTTGCTGATGTATCCTTCAAAGTCGGCATCGCCACGTCTCAGGCCGGTATAGTTGGTGTACGAGGTCAGATCGTTTTCATCAATCAATTTGTCGTTATTAATATCGCCCGGCAAGTAACTTTCTGTTCCCGGTACTTTGAATACGTAAATCTCTTGACCGGAACCATAGTTGCCAACGGCTTCAGTGATACTCATCTTGATGTAGCGTGCAGTTGGTGCTTGGGTAAATGTAAATACCTTCACTTCATTGTTACGTTTCCATTCGAACGCTCCTGCTTCAGTCCAGTTCTCTTTATCCATACTGTAGTAAACAGTACCTTTCAGGATTGTTCCGTTTCCTGCATTTTCACGCGGAAGATAGTGGAACTTCTCAACTTGATTGATTGATTTCAAATCCATAACCAGATCGAACGGTACAGCTTTTTCATTATACTTGGTATGCCACAATTCACCTTCTTCAAAGTCGAACAAGCGGCGGAGTGAACGGCCTTGGTTGGCAGCGGTAGTTTCACCCGTAATGCCATGGAGGGCAAATTCCAACGGATCTTTCTTGGTAGTAGCACTGAATGTTGACCAATCGGAATATCCATCCTTATTCACTGCACGTATTTTGAAGTCGTATGTAGTTTCCACTTTCAGTCCTTCAAACAACAATTCCGTATCCTTGATGGTACTATAGTTCATACCGTCGAACTCTATCTCGTAATAGTCGGCATTGTCTATCTTGTTCCAGGTAGGTTTCAGAGTATAAGCAGCTGTATTCTCTTCACTTACCTTAGCCTTAGGAGCGGTCAGAGAGCCGGTACTTGTCTTGGTGTTGTCAGTCGGAGCAAACACAAACCCATCAATCTTCAATGTTGTACGATTTACAGTGATGTCCGTAGCAGCCAACTTGACGAGTAGCTGTGGGTTCTTAATGATAACTTCTTTCTCAAACTCGCTACCTTTGGTAGCAAATTTGTTCAAATTAGGTTGAGCGTCATAGAAATAGACGTTTTCTTTTTGGAGGAACTCATCCATACTTTTGGCTTCGGTAAGTTTCAACTTGTTCTTACCGATGGTTGCCGAAACCTTCTTGGGCCTTTGGGTCACATTGACTTTGAACTCGGTAACTTTCTCTTTTACAAAGCCGTTGAAATCACCCTGAGTCGGTTGAATAGTAATTGTAACATCACCTTTCGGACCAACGGCAGACTCTATCAAAGTGCTTGCACCCTTACCTGCACGATATTCTTCAGTGATACCGTCATCGTCATATTCAGTAAATGTGCTTTGTCCGTATGGATAGAGTTCGTATATACGCAGGTTTTTGGCTGTTTCATTGACGTTATTGTTGGGGGACGTCATGGGTATGATTGCCCCGTTTTTCACGAATACGGGGAGTTTCCAAAGCGGTGAAGTAAAGTTGTTGATGATACGTCCACCCTGATATAATTCACCGGAGAAATAATCTACCCATTCACCTTCGGGCAAGTAAATACCGTTGCGGATATCGTTGCCTTGTGCATCAGCTTTGGTAGCCTGATAAATAGGAGCTATCAAGAAATATGGGCCATATAGGAACTGATATTGCGTTGCTTTCCCCAACGTATAAGGATTAGGATATTCAAGGAACATAGCTCTAATCATTGGCAGACCGTCAACAGCCTCTTTTGCTATACTGTATGTATATGGCATGATTTCCGATTTCATTTTCAGATACCAGCGGTTGATGGAAGTAACAGGTTCACCCAGTGCATGAGGATACTTCTCATTAGCTCCCCAACCATCCATATTCAGTTGCATAGGGGTAAAGGTTTTCCATTGGAAATCTCTGGTATTTACTATTGGATTTTTTCCACCGAAAATACCATCCATATCAGAGCAGATATTAGGATTACCCGATAATCCCGAACCTATATAAGTCGGAATGTGAAAACGTATATATTCCCAAACGCCACCGGTTTGGTCGCCCGACCATATACCTGCATAGCGCTGTGTACCTGCCCAGCCATCGAGAGAAATGATGAAAGGACGAGCGTCGTTACCATAGTAGGTCATGATTTGTGCCACGTCTGTAATACCATTCAGTCCGAAGGAGTATCCGGATCCCACCCATGCTACGTCCGTTTTCAATACACGTACACCGGCATCACGTACCTCTTTCACGATATCTCTTTGCAACAAAGCGCTGATACCTGCTTTAGGATGTAAGTCAGATTGAGTCCACAAACCGATTTCTACACCATTCTTATGAGCATATCCTGCCAGTTCTTTCAGGTTTTGTATGTTTCCATCCAGTGTTTCCGTCTGACCATAACCGGCTCCATAACCATCGTTAGGTAAGAGCCAGCCCAGAGGCATATCATGGTTCTTATAGCGGTCTATCACGGCACGTGCCGAGAATTGATAATTATTTTTTTCTCCATTCAGCGATTCTTTGATACCACCGTTGTCCTTCTGACTTTCTTTATAACGTTTTCCGTCTTCAAATAGAATTCCGTTCTCGTCTTCTTTCCAGTAGTCACGGTTATAGGCATTCAGGTGCCCTTGATAGAAACCGAATTTCGGAAGCAATACAGGGTTGCCGGTCAGTTGATAGAAATCATTCAGTAAAGGTACGGCACCTTCATTAACCATGACAAAGATATCCAGATAGTTTGTCTGATGAAATAGTTTCACAATATTCTTTTCTTCTCTTCCGAAGTCATAAACTCCTCTTTTGAAGGTGTGCCACATCAAGCCATAACCATTCGTTGACCAATAGAATGGATTAGGAGATGCTACACCTCCGTCTGTCCAGCTGTTTTGGTTTTCAATGGATATGGTTTTACCTTTATGTGAGAATCGCCCGTTCTGTACACCACCTCCATAGAAATACTCCTGTGGATGTTCTTTAAATTTCAAGGTGACTCTTTCTTTATCGAAAATAATAGGCTCTGCTTCTTCCAGTACGGTAGCGCCGGTTGTCAGATTGATGACCTTCATCAATGCGGTGCTCTTGTTTAATTGTACTTCAATCTTTCCGGTAATAATGGATACGGAACCATCGCTGTTTTTAATATCCAGTTGGGATACATTTTTGCGGGGTTGGCTTACCAAAATTTTAGCTTCAGGCTTGGCTTCCGGGTCACGGAGTATGCCACCTGTATTGTCCTGGAAGATTCTGAAGATGTTTTCTCCATAGAAATCAAGAGTCATACGCTGTTGATTGGCGAATAATACTTCTACTGTGGTAGGGTTGATTTTCGTTACGCTAAGGATTTGGCTTTGTTGCTGGGCAACTTCCGCATGGATTTTTTCTCTACCTGCAGCATTTACAACTGGGCACGACAGTACCATTGATAGGAGGAAGGTATATGATAATGCCTTCAGTCTCCTATAGTGACCAAATGATTTGTTCATGTTTTTTTTCTAAAAATTTATATATAAGGTTATGTGTGCAAAGATATTGGGATTTTTAAACCAGCCCAAATTGTAGCTATGTTTTTTTATGTTTTCTTTTTAGTAAGCTGTATATTTATCCATTAGTGTCTTTATATTCTTCTCTTATGTTAATAATAGCTTTAATATGTTCGAATTCATATTCAAAACAGCTACTGAAGAAATTACGGTATAAATTATGTTCTATCTGCTGGAAAGTCCAAAGTTTTCCACCTTTAAAGTTTTTATTACATAATATAGAATCATTATCCAAATCGAGGGTAAAGAGATAAATCAGTCGGTTAGTGACTTCATTTTCGAAGGGATACATCAGGTTGAAGTGCAAATTTTGGCGCGGAGCCGTGGGAAGTGTTTGCTGTAACATTCTTTCAACACCTTGTTCCAATGTTTCACCATAAAGGAGATAACTCTCCATGAGTAAATCTATTCTTCCTTTCTCAAGCGAGGAACATTGTGGGCGTGGCAGAAGATACAACATGCCATGTGAAGTTACTGCAATACGGATAACCGGGTTTATATAGCCATTTTTATGGTTTATGGCTTCAGAGGCTATTGCTTTTCCCAAGACATTTCCTTTTTTGTCGACTATCGGTACAAAAACCGTGTATCTCATTACCTTATTGAAATAGTAGATACCGAATTGGTTGAACAGGATACTTAAAATGAATACACAAGGAGGAATGATGTGGAATAATATATAGCGGAGGGTATCTCCCATCGGGTGACTTATCAAAACAGAGATAATGATGATAAAAAAATGCAGGGAACTGATAATCAGTAATACACGTGCTGAAACAATTGCGGCTTCGGCTCCTTGGGCAAAAAACTGCTTGCAACATTTATGGGTTTGTGAGGCATGATAGTTCAGAAAACGTTTCCGGTTGAGAAAGATAACCAGTGGTGGAATAATGGCGCTGATTTCCAAAGTAAACGGAGACATTTCCTTAGGGCAATAATTCGGAATAATAAAAGTCGTTATAGTCAGCAACAATAACATTCCGGTTGTACTGTAAAGAATGATTTTAGGAACATGTATACTTTTACTTGTCCAGATAGTGAAACTGTAGAATATTCCCACACCGGTACCGGTGTAGATTGCTATGTCTTGATCTATGAATTCGCATAGTAAAATGGATATAATAACAGGAATATATCCTAATGACATATTGAATTGAGATGATAGAACTCTTTGCCGACCCATTATTGTATTATTTTGTCGTTTTCTCTAATTAACAATCAGCTATAGCTAAATGTTCTTTATTTCATCTTTTTTTGTATGTAAATGGTTGATTTATCGGCATGATAGGAAGAACGGACCAGCGGGGCACTTTCTACCTGTACAAATCCTTTTTCTAATCCAATCTGTTTGTAAATGTTAAATTGAGTGGGAGTCACATACTCTGCCACAGGATAGTGTTTGTGTGTAGGTTGCAGATATTGTCCGATTGTCAGAATGTGGCAACCCACTTGGCGTAAATCATTCATCAGTTCTTCTACTTCCGTCGGGGTTTCTCCCAGTCCGACCATAATGCCCGATTTGGTCGTAGTACCGCTTTCTGCAATTTGGCGTAGCACTTCAAGGCTTGTTTCATAACGGGCGGCACTGCGCACCAACGGACTGATACGTTTTACGGTTTCCATGTTGTGGGAGATAATTTCCGGCCGGGCGTCGATCACTTGTGCAACAAGCTCATGTCGTCCCTGGAAATCGGGTATCAACACTTCTACGGTAGTTTCCGGATTGAGGCGTTTGATTTCGCGGATGGTTTGCGTCCAATGTGTAGCACCGAGGTCAGGCAGGTCATCCCTGTCTACTGAGGTGATGACTGCATGCGAGAGTTTCATTAAAGCGATGGACTCTGCTACGTGGGTAGGTTCTTGCGGATCGAGCGGCAGGGGTTTCCCGGTTTGTGTATTGCAGAACTTGCAACAGCGGGTGCAAATATTGCCGCCAATCATAAAAGTGGCAGTACCTCTGCTCCAGCACTCCCCCATATTGGGGCAGCGTCCGCTGCTGCAAATAGTATGCAGGCAGTGCGATTCTACAATACGCTTAGTTTCGGTATAACGTTCGTTCGCTCCGATACTTATTTTAAGCCATTCCGGTTTAGGCACTCTGTTTGTCATAGTGATATCAGATAAATGGAAACTGTCATTTTAATTCCCTGTCAAAGAAATTTGTTAATTTCGTATACAGGTGCAAGCGTGTATTACCCCCATAAATACTGTGGTTACGGTTCGTATACACTTGCATATCGAATTGCTTTCCAAGTTGTACCAGATGTTCTGCATATTCCGCGCAATTCTGGAAGTGTACATTGTCATCAGCCATTCCATGAACTAATAGCAGGTTACCATTCAACTTATGGGCACGGTTGAAAGCGGAAGCAGCTTTGTATCCTTCTGCATTTTCTTTCGGAGTACGCATAAAGCGTTCCCCGTATACCGTATCATAATAATTCCAGTCCGTAACGGCGGCAACGGCTACTCCGGCTTTAAATACCGGTGTACCTTCACTCATGCTCATGATAGTCATATATCCGCCAAAGCTCCATCCCCAGATGCCGATGCGATTTTTGTCTACATAAGGCAGACCTCCCAGATAAAGAGCTGTTTCTACCTGGTCTTTGGCTTCTTTCACGCCAAGGTTCAGATAGGTGCATTTAGCAAATTCTGCACCGCGTCCACCTGTTCCTCGTCCGTCTACACAAACCACAATATAACCCTGCGATGCCATATATGTTTCCCAGCTGACGCCGAATTTGTCAAGTACCTGCTGTGATCCCGGGCCACTATATTGGAACATGATGACCGGATACTTCTTATTGGCCGAGAAATCAGTCGGTTTCATCATCCAGCCATTCAGCTTAGTACCCTCTGAGGTCTGGAAATTGAAGAATTCTTTTTTCGGCATGGCATATCCGTCAATTCTCTGTTTCAGGGCGGCATTATCGACTAGAGTAGTCAATGTCTTACCTGTATTGTCGTTCAGCGTGATAACAGTAGGTGTATCCACACTGGAGTAGCGGTTCATAAAATACTTCATGTCCGTACTGAATTGCGCGCTATTCGTTCCTGTCTTGTCGGACAACTTGCTTTTCTTTCCTTTACGGTCAATCTTGTACACAGCACTACGCATAGGGCTTTCTTCGTTGCTGGTGTAATAAAAACTACCATCCTCAGGGTCATAACCCAGAAAATCCTGCACCTCATACGAGCCGGAAGTTACCTGTTTCAACAGATTACCGCTGATACTGTACCAATACAAATGATTGTATCCGCTCTTTTCGCTCATAAAACTGAAATTCTCAGGATAGAAGATAATATTGTCGAACACATTCTCCCGGATGTATGTATCGCTTTCGTCGCGCAAAGCCAGTTTGCAAACGGTGCTGCGAGGGTCGGCAAGATACAGGTCGAATCGGTTTTGATGGCGGTTCAAGGTCATGATAGCCAGTTTATTCTCGTCTTGCGTAAAGCGGATACGAGGAATATATCCGTCTTCATCCAGCGGAACATTTATTTTACGGGTCACTTTAGACTTGATATCGAAAGTATGAACAGATACTTTAGAATTGACTTCGCCCGTTTTGGGATATTTATAGGTATATTCTCCCGGATATTTTTCATAAAGAGCAATGTGAGGTTTTTCTCCGGCAAAAACGGGGAAAGAGTAGGAAGGCACTTCGCGCTCATCGAAACGGATGAATGCCAGCATCTTACTGTCGGGACTGAACTCCAAAGCACGATTGAAAGAGAATTCCTCCTCGTATACCCAGTCGGGAATTCCGTTCAAGACTTCATTACGTTTACCGTCTTCCGTAACTTGGCTTTCACTGTTGCCATAAAGCAGTTTCACGAGAAAAATATTGTTATCGCGTACAAAAGCTACCTGATTGCCATCCGGCGAAAAAACAGGTACCTGCTGCGGTCCTCCGTCAGAGAGTTTTTCTACGACATTATTGATTTTTCCGTCCAGATTACGTTTTAGGCTATATATGTAATGTACAGCTGTATATGAACGACGGTAAATAGGAGTCGTTTCCGTGGCGATGAGCAGTTTGCTGCCATCGGGAGAGAAACTGTAACTGTCGAATTTCTTGAATGGACACTCACGGGCGGTGGTAGCGTCAAAAAGTACCTCTACCGGTTTACCGGTCTTGAAAGAATATTTGATAATCTGTGTCCGGTCGGCATTTATTTGGGAATAATGCTCACCGTCTCCCGGAATGGGAATAACACCGGAAATATTTTCAGGAGAGAATTTACCGGATACGATTTCTTTTAAGTCGAGTGGTTTGCCACCTTGCGCAAAACCGGTCAAGGCGTAGAAGCATAAAAGAAGTACAATACTTATCTTTTTCATATCATAGTTTTTTTATATTATTCAAACGGTTGATAATTCGGAACAAATATACGATAATGATAAGAAATAGCGAAGTACCGGCTTGTTTTTATTTGAGCGAACGCCTGAACAAGAAAAGCATGATGATGAGTGAAACTATCATCAGATACGGATATAACTTGATACCATCAGCACTTCGCGCTATAATTCCCATCAGGCCATTCATTGCGGTCTGTCCTACCAGAGCTATGGCGAGCGCTACACTGAAAGCCGTTCCCGACAAAGAAGGATAACGGTTACCGATAAGACTTAATATGACAGGATAGGTTGCCGATAATCCGGCACCCACTATTGTCATGCCGATGGCCGCCCTGATAAAGTCCGGTGAAAATATCAGCAGGCCGAAGCCGGCGGCAGTCAGGACAAGGCTGTAAGGCAACACCTTTTCCGGTTTTACTTTCTTGAAGATAACGACCTGAAGTATACGTGCTACCGTCAATCCCACCATCATGCAAGTCAGTGCCAGCAATGCGCGGTCGGCGGGGATATCTGTCGCCTTTCCAAAGTAACTTGTTGACCAGTTGTTACAGACCCCCTCAATGCCGCTTTGGAAAAACAGAATGAAGCTGAGCAGCAACAAACTACTCTCTTTCAGTAATCCCAATCCTTCTTTTATGGGAAAACCCTGTGCCTGTTTCGGTGCGGGGAAACGTATGGGGATACAGAATAGGATAGCTGCCAGCATGATAACACCGATACCTTGTAAAATCACTTCGTAGGTGAAATGTTCCGATAAGATGCCCAGTAACATGGGGATACCCAATGCGCCCAGTCCGTAGAACATGCCCAGGAAGCTAAGCCGGGAACCCTTTTCCGCGTCTTCTGAGATATCGGCCACTAATGCGTTCGTTTCTCCATTCAGAATACCTCCACCCAGGCCTATTCCGATGATGGAAGCTTGTAACATGGGAATGTTTTCGAAGAAAGCAAGTCCTTCCATACCCAGCAATACAATGACACAACCGGGCACGAGCAATGCCTTATGCCCGAAACGGTCTACGATAGGACCGAAAATCAGTGATCCCACCAACATGCCGAGTGGCAGGAATGTGACAAGCGAAACGGTATGCAAGCTGTTTAAACCTAATTTGATAACCAGCGACGGTAATACCGAACCCAATGTAATCATTGAAACGCCGAAAAAACACATTCCGATACAAGCGGCTATGAAGACCAAATTTTTATGATAGTTATTCATTATATCAGTTGATTGGTTAAGGTTACATGCAAAGCTATGAATTTATTTTATTTTATTTCGAACAAAAGCACTACTTTTGCTTCATAATAGATAGATTTATGAACATCACACCTCTTTACAATGAGTTTCCTTTGTTTCTGAAGCGTTATTTCCCGTACAAAGTACAGAAGATATCGTTGAACGCCGGTTTTACATGTCCCAACCGGGATGGCAGTAAAGGATATGGCGGTTGTACCTATTGCAACAACCAGACCTTTAATCCCGATTATTGCCGGACGGAAAAGCCGGTTGCACAACAACTGGAAGAGGGCAAACAGTTCTTTGCCCACAAATATCCGGAAATGAAATATCTCGCATACTTTCAGGCCTATACCAATACGTATGGCGAACTGGAAGCCTTGAAACGGAAGTATGAGGAGGCTCTGTCCGTAGATGATGTGGTCGGGTTGGTCATCGGTACCCGTCCCGATTGTATGCCCGATGAATTGCTTCATTATCTGGAGGAAATCAATAAACACACTTTCCTTTTGATAGAGTATGGTATTGAAAGTACCCATGACGAAACACTTCGTCGCATCAACCGGGGGCACACGTTTCAAACCACTGTTGATGCGGTAGAACGTACAGCCTCCTGCGGCATTCTTACCGGCGGGCATGTCATCTTGGGATTGCCGGGCGAAACGCATCCCGCTATCGTATCCCAGGCGGCCGCGATGTCGCGTCTTCCCCTCACCACGCTGAAAATGCACCAATTGCAACTGATACGCGGCACCCGCATGGCATGGGAGTATGAACAGCATCCCGAAGATTTCCATCTGTTTGATGTCGAAGAATATATCGACCTCGTAATAGATTACGTCGAACACCTGCGTCCCGACTTGGTATTGGAACGGTTTGTATCCCAATCTCCCAAAGAATTATTGATTGCACCGGATTGGGGACTAAAAAATTATGAATTTAACCATCGGGTACAAAAAAGAATGAAAGAACTCGGCGCTTATCAAGGAAAGAAATATGAAATGTGAGAAAAAAGACTTATTTTTGCCGACGTTAGAATATGGAATCAATCTAAATTAGAGAAAAAACAATGAACCCAAAAACAGTGATAAAAGGAAAAATCCACTACGTGGGAGTGAATGATCGTAATAAACATTTGTTTGAAGGTATGTGGCCATTGCCTTACGGAGTTTCTTACAACTCTTACCTGATAGACGATGAAACTGTGGCTCTGATCGATACCGTAGATATTTGTTACTTTGAAGTATATCTTCGTAAAATAAAGAGCATCATTGGCGAACGTCCCATCCAATACCTTATCATCAACCACATGGAACCGGATCATTCAGGCTCTATCCGTCTGATAAAGCAACACTATCCGGATATTGTCATTGTCGGTAACAAACAGACTTTCGGCATGATTGAAGGTTTCTATGGTGTGACGGGTGAACAATACTTGGTGAAAGAGGATGATTTTCTGGCTTTAGGCCATCACAAACTACGTTTCTATATGACCCCGATGGTGCATTGGCCCGAAACGATGATGACATTTGACGAAACCGAGGGAGTACTTTTCTCCGGTGACGGTTTCGGCTGTTTCGGAACGCTTGACGGCGGTTTCCTCGATACCCGCATAAATTTGGATAAATATTGGGACGAAATGGTTCGTTACTATTCCAATATCGTCGGCAAATATGGTTCTCCGGTACAGAAGGCGTTGGCAAAGTTGGGTGGCTTGCCCATCTCTACTATCTGTTCCACGCACGGGCCGGTATGGACGGACAATATCGCCAAGGTTATCGGCATTTATGATAAATTGAGCCGTTATGCCGCCGAAGAAGGTGTAGTCATTGCATACGGTTCCATGTATGGCAATACGGAGCAGATGGCCGAAGCTATTGCGGCGGAATTATCAGTGCAAGGCATCAAAAACATTGTGCTGCATAATGTAGCCAAAAGCAATCCTTCTTATATCATAGCCGATATATTCAGATATAGAGGTTTGATAATCGGTAGCCCTACTTACAGTAATCAGATATTTCCCGAAGTAGAATCCTTGTTGTCCAAGATACTGGTGCGCGAAGTGAAAGGCCGTTATCTGGGCTATTTCGGCTCTTTCTGCTGGGCAGGTGCTGCCGTGAAGCGTATGGGTGAATTTGCGGAAAAGAGTAAGTTCGAAATCATAGGTGACCCTGTAGAAATGAAGCAGGCTATGAAAGACATTACTTACGAACAATGTGAAAACCTTGCGCGTGCCATGGCGGAGCGTTTGAAGAAAGACAGGAAGTAATTGTAAAATTACTGACTTCGTAACTCTTAACTCTTAATTAACAAAACGTTATTAACCTAATAAAAACAATCACATGAGACTAATCATTCAACCGGATTACCAATCCGTATCACAGTGGGCGGCACATTATGTAGCTGCGAAAATCAAGGCCGCCAATCCGACACCCGAGAAACCGTTTGTACTTGGATGCCCCACCGGTTCTTCCCCTCTGGGCATGTATAAGGCGTTAATCGACCTCAACAAGAAAGGTATCGTATCTTTCAAGAATGTGGTCACTTTCAATATGGACGAGTACGTAGGTCTTCCGCAGGAACACCCGGAAAGCTATTATTCTTTCATGTGGAACAATTTCTTCAGCCACATCGACATCAAACCCGAGAATACCAATATCCTGAATGGTAATGCCGCCGACCTTGATGCGGAATGTGCCCGTTATGAAGAAAAAATCAAGTCATACGGTGGTATAGACCTCTTCATGGGTGGAATCGGTCCCGACGGCCATATCGCTTTCAACGAACCGGGTTCTTCCCTGACTTCACGTACCCGCCAGAAGACGCTGACTACCGATACTATCATCGCCAATTCCCGTTTCTTCGACAACGATGTAAACAAGGTGCCCAAGACTTCATTGACAGTTGGTGTAGGTACTGTGCTCAGTGCCAAGGAAGTGATGATTATCGTGAACGGCCATAACAAAGCCCGTGCCCTTTATCATGCGGTAGAAGGTCCTGTAATGCAGATGTGGACAATCAGTGCTTTGCAAATGCACGAAAAAGGTATCATCGTTTGTGATGATGCCGCTACAGTAGAATTGAAAGTCGGCACTTACCGTTACTTCAAGGATATCGAAGCCGACCATTTGGATCCGGAAGCTTTGCTGAAATAACAGAGATTGATCATATCGAATAATGGCGCCTGCCTTTCTTGGGAACGAGGAAGGCAGGCGTTGTTTTATCAGCTCCCTGTTTTTATCAGTTCATTCCACATATAGTTTCTTTATTTCCAGAGTAAAGCGAAAAGATATTTCTTCTTCATTCTAAACTTCCTTTTTATTGCTTGCAAACTTTTCTTTTATTTAGAATATATTTTGTCCGCTGTATGCAAATATATAAACTTAGGCTAAGAATTACTATTCTTAATCTAAGTTTATCTGTTCGCAGCTTGCGAATATAGAATTTTATGGATAAAGAAAAAGTTTGCAAGCAATAAAAAGGAAGTTTAGAATGAAGAAATATCGATTTTGTTCAATAAAACAAGCAGGTTCAATCTATTTAATTTATTATGTTTTCTATATTGATAAATATTCCCTATTTTTGTTCAATACAGAATTGCCCGCAATGAAATTTATGATAACACAACTTTAGAACATGAAGTCAAGATTTTAGCAAAAAATATGAAATAAATTCTGGTACAACTTAGATTTAAAATTTATATGCGAAAAGTATTAGTATTTCTCTACATAATAACTTCCATTCTTTCTTGTACTTCTAAAGTAAATCAAGATATCTGTAAGTTGGAAGCGAAGGACGATTTCTTGTCTTTCAATATTCCGGATGATGTAAGAATGCCTCAAATATCGGTTTTCCCATTCAAGGATAAAGACAAGTGGTATTTGAGCTTTCAGAATTTGCCCGAAAGAGAAATTCTCATCTATGATGTAGATGCGCAAGAATTGATAAAACGGGTGTGCATTGATGCCGAAGGTAATAACTCTGTAACGGGAGGTTTTGGCGGATATACCATTGCCGATATGGAACATATCTATATTCCCAGCCTTTATGTGAGTACTATTTATCGGGTAGATACTGCCGGAATTATTAAACAGCGGATTGACTTCTCGAAAACACAAAGTGGACAATCATTCATTCCGCCGATATTATATGGTGGAAAACCGTTGACGTTCATCGGGGATAATTTGTATATCCCTCAGATGCTTAATGGCAGATTAGGCGATAAAGCATTAGAACATAGTTCTGTAAGGGCTGTGGTTGATACCGTAAAAAAGACAGTGACGGCATTACCGATGAAGTTTCCTCCTTTGATTACTTCCAAAGACTTTGGCACTGTTGCAGGTATGGGTGCAGAATATTCTTGTTGCTGTGACGGACAGAATTTTATATATTCCTTTTTCGCTGATGAATATCTGTATAAGACAACTCCGGATCATGAAACAGTAAAGAAAATTAGAGCTAACAGCAGATATATAGATGAAGTAACCGTTTTCCGTTCCAAGGAAGATGATTTTCAGAAACTGATTAAAGCACAGTGCGAACATGCCTCTTACGGAGATATCTTGTACGATAGATATAGGAAAGTCTATTATAGGTTTGCTTATCCTGAAACAGAAATAAATAATTACTCCGGTGACTATTTGGAACTGCTTCGTTCTGGTAAAATGTCATTTTCTATTATGATATTGGATGAGAAATTGAATGTGATTGGAGAAACCCTTTTCTCGGAGTATACTTACAATCCTCGTCTTTTCTACCTCTGTGAAGACGGATTATACTTAAGTACTTCCCATTTCAAACGTCCTGATTTTGATGAAAATGTTTTGTGTTTTCAGAAATTGGAATTAAAGAAAATGTAATTAAGGCCTTAATGTGTATGATTTTATGAGTCAATGTTTTAACCCTTTGTTCCATCAATATGAAGAGTAATATAAAAACTGAAATGAAAGGAAGTATTATAGCTATTTGCTTCCTGCTGGCAGGAGGATTGTTTGCCGGTTGTTCTTCTTACACCTAAGGTGTTCGAAGGTGAATTCTTGATAGAAGGAGAATTAACGAATGTGATGAAGTAAGTTTATATACACCTTTTAATCCTGTATTATATCGTGTAAAGAGTGACAGCATTTATCAATAGGAATTATATACCGGATTTACTTGCATCCTCTTGCGTTGCATTTTATAATGTTTATGAAAATGACCAGTCGTTTTGTGTACCGTATTATGTAGACAAAATAATGTGTTTTCAAAAATGGATTTCGATATGAATATTTGTTTTCAAGAAAGAAATTGATTTTAATGTGTTTCAGAAAAAATCTATTTTTCTATTAACTTTGTCAAAAAATAGATTTATAGTAACTATGAAAAATAAAATCATTGTAGTACTACTGATATTGGCGGTTGTTATAACTGTTATACTTGTTTTTGTCTGGCGGAAAAATAACGTGGAGCGCTGGAATGAGGTAGCTTGTGAAACATTTAAAGAAGCTTTGAATGAAGATTTGAAAAGTCGGAGTGATTTGAAAGTTGAATGTCATGGAGGAAGGGAATTGATGTCAGTAGCCACAAAAAATCCGAAGAATGTATTTGTTACGAGTCAGTATGGCAGGAGAGAATACAAAATAGATTCTTGTAAACATGTAAATAATGTGACATTTGATGGGAAAATGCGAAGTGTTCATAGTATTGTTTTGGAAGAATATCCTTTAGATAGTGATACTATAGAGGCTATATGGAAACGTTGTCTGAGTAATCAAAACATAATGGCATCGACAGGAGTTCGCATTTCTGTTACAGATTTGGACTATCATACTACTTCTGAATTTTCAAAAACATTTGGGCATAAATCCTTAAAAGATAGTTTAGTCTCTTGCTACGTTGGATATCGATGTGAAGTAGAAGTTACAGGTTTCATAAATTATGCTTGGTTAAGTAATATGGCGTTTGAAGACATTTTTGTATTTGTAGTTCCATTATTGATAATTGTAATCTTATATGTTATTGGTTTCCTCTTTAGAGATAAAATTGAAAAGTATTTTATGAAAGAAGTACCGGTTATTGTACAAAAGGAAGTACCTGTAATTATCGAAAAGGAAATACTGGTTGTTACAACAGAACAAAATCAGTTTCATATTTATAGATTACCGGATGGAACTCTTTTCAATTTTGATGATTCCTCATTGAAAAATGATGGACATAGAGAGCATTTGTCTAATCAAAATAAAACTTTATTGAGGGCTTTCGTTGAAGCAGAAAATAATAGACTCACTTTTAGTGAAATTATGTCTCTGTTATGGCCAAAAGGAAATGGAACACCGGATACTGTACATCAAGCTGTTTCACGTCTGCGTTCTATTTTAGAAAAAGTCTCTAAAATGACTTTGATTAATGAAGACTGTGCTTATCAACTAAAATCCCCCATTTCATCGAAGAATAATAGCGTTTTGTAGGTATAAGGGATGGGCTGACAATTGCTGACAATAGGAAAAAATACTGTGTTGTCAGCAATTGTCAGCTTTATAATGTTTCGTTATATGAATATTTCGGTAATTTTGCAATTGTGAGGTAAACAAATAGTAGAACACTAAAAACAATTATGCAATGAAAATAAAATTGAGCATTATTAGCCTTTTGCTGATTATTACGGTATTCATTTATTCTAATTCCCAAAAAGAGGGAATGAATAATTTGTTGTTAGAAAATATTGAAGCTTTGGCGGACGAAGAATATGACAGTACCGCTAAGTGTTATGAAAGAGGTTCGGTTGATTGCCCCTATACAGATATTAAAGTAAAATATGTAATGGAAGGATATAGTCTTGAAGGTCTTTATTAACATAATCCTGTTCTTCCTTTTAATTTCGTGCACCTCACCGTCTCGACAGAAAAATCCTGTTTATGCAGAATTTCCTTATACGAAGGAGCTGAAAGCGAAGGAGATATTTCTGGATACTGCTGTGTTCCGTTATCCTTTTCGTATACGTATAGAAAATGAGTTGGCTGTTGTGCTTGACTTGCATGGTATGGATCATTTTTTTCAAGTGTTCCGTTATCCTGAGTTCCGCTATATCGCATCATTTGGTGAGTGTGGTGATTCACCCAAAGATATGCTTTCTGCCGAAAATATCCGATGGAATGGGCAATCTTTGTGGGCATTGGATGCCAATAAGAGTGAATTAACTAGGTTTGTGTTCTTTGAATCCGGTGACTCACTGCTTCGTGATGAAGCGGTGTCACTGGACAAGAAGATCCTTCGTGCTTTGGACTTTTCGCAATACGACGATTCAACCTTTATTATCCCCGATTATTCCGGCGATAATCGTTTTTGCATGGTTAGCCGTAAAGGAGAGCTGCTTCGTAAGTTTGGCAGTATGCCTACTGCGAATGAAGATGCTCTGGCACATTCACGACCTGCCTTGGCGCAAGCATGGCGCAGTTTCATTGATTACAATCCTCGTAATGGCGTTCTTGCTGCCGTTACCCAATTGGGTGAAGTCCTTGAAATTTATAATTTAAAAGATACTACCCATATTGTCCGTATCGGTCCGCATGGGGAACCGGAATTTAAGGTGTCCAGAGGTTATGGCATACCGGTCGGTATCATGGGCTTTAGTGATATAAAGGTGACTGACAAAGCTATCTATGCTGTCTTTCACGGACGTACTTTCAAGGAATTGTCACGGCAACCCAAAGGAAAAGAAGTAGACGGCGGGCAATACATCTATGTCTTCAGTCTGCAAGGCGAACCTCTGATGAAATATGTCTTGGACCGCTATATCTATGGCATTTCGGTAGATGAGGAGCGGGGCATTATTACGGCTACGGACGTGAATAGTGATGAGCCTATAGTTGAATTTAGTATGTAATAAAAGAATATAGATGGAGAGGAACGGACGGTGAACGTCTTGTTGATGCATAGCGTGCCGTCCGCTCCATAACCCACCGAAGAAGGAGGTCGAGACAAAGTATAGTATTTTAAAATCACAGTACCAGAATTGGAGCAAACAAAGTTTTTTTGATTCAATGAGCATTTATTGCTCTTATAAATAATTAAAAAATGAACATGAAAAAATTATTGAAATATACATTTATAGCAGCATTGGTTGCAGTAGCAGGATATGGCAGTTATACTAGTCTGAAAACGGAAACAATATCAGACTTGCTGTTGGCTAATGTAGAAGCATTGGCTGAATATGAAGGTGGTTCTTCAGATTGTGAAACATATTGTACGCCAGATACCCGATGTACTTGTATTATAACATTTGTAGGAGAAACGCAAGGAATAACTTGCGATAACTGTCGTGGAAAATAATAATTGAGAGTGAAAGAGGTATGGATCATATCATTATAGATGTAATTTATGCCTCTTTCTTTTATAGTATAAAAATATATGATATTATGGAAAAGAATAGAATTTTTCTATGTGTCCTATTTCTAGGATTATTTTTTATGTCTTGTAATAAAGATAAAATAATATATGCAGATGCTACTCTTGTTGATTATGATGATTTTAAGGAGGTAGTAGAGTTAAAAGCAGAAACTATTGCTGGCTTTGATAGTTTGGTTTTGGCACCAACGCATTTGTGTGTTTATGATAGTGTGTTGGTTACTATAAATAAGAGGACTAATAAAAGAATACATGTGCTTAATGTGAATACAAAGAAGAAAATAGCAGAGCATATATCTGTTGGACAAGGACCAGGAGAAATGTTACTTCCTCGTTTCGTAGGTAATAATGGCTGTAAAATTCTGATATCGGATTTAATAAAATCAACTGTTGCAGAGTATAATATGGGTGATTTTTTTAAACCAGATGAACCTCTATTGATGAAGTCGATTTCATTGCAGAAACCGATCTCTGGTGAAGTGCGGTTGTTGAAAGATGGGTTCATAGGAGATGTTTCTCGTAATACTTCATTTTTATTTTATGAATTTAATAGAAAAGGAGAAATAGTAGATTCAATAGGGCGTTATCCAGAGGCTAATTGGGATGTAACAGATGTAGAAAAAAATAATATGTATTCTTTTGCATTTACAACAAATCAACAGGATAGGCTTGCGGTTTGCTATAATTGGACTGACCTTATTGATATTTATGACAAAGAAGGACATTTACTTAATCGCATTCACGGACCTCGATATTTTGCATCTCATTTTGAAGAGTTTAATGATGGGAAAGTCATTTCAAGTTCACGCGTGAAAGGAAAAACACGAGATGCTTATTTTTCTCCAGTAAATGTTGGGGATGAATTTTGGGTATTGTTTAGTGGAAAATCTGAGTCTGAGGATGGATATAATATTTTGGCAGAGCAAATATTTGTTTTTGGATGGGATGGGACTCCACGGAGAATTTTAAATCTAGATAAGGGTGTGTTTGCGTTTACTGTAAATGAAAAGATGAAAAAAATATATGGTATCAGTGATTCTCCGGACTTCCATATTCTTTCTTTTTCGTATTAACAGGTTTATATGATAAAATATCTTTTTATTTTATCTATATCTTTGATATTATTATCAAGTTGTAGTAATTTAGAGAAAAAAAGACAAGTTGCTTCTATTATAGAGCAATGGATTGGTAAGGAAATATTATATCCTGAAGAGACTGTATTTACAGTGCAAGATGGTGATACATTGGATAATGTGCTTTTGAAAGAATATTCTTATACGATTGTTAATTACGTAGATTCTACAGGATGTACAAGTTGTAAATTACAGCTTCCTCGTTGGAATACTTTCATTCAAGAAATCGATTCCATTTCGAAAAAGAAAATAAACTTGTGCTTTATTTTTCATCCACAGGATATACAAGAAGTGATTAACGTGTTGAAAGTTAATAGTTTTAAATATCCTATTTGGATTGATAAAGATGATTCATTTAATAAATTGAATCATTTATCATCTAATATGTCATTTCAGACTTTCTTGCTTGACAAAAATAATAAAGTTGTTTCTATTGGTAATCCTATTTATAATTTGAAAGTTAAAAAGCTGTATATGGATATTATTCAAGGAAAAACTGATTTAAAGGAAGATGCTATTGTTCAGACTAAAATCAAAGTGCAAGAACAAAGTATATCTTTAGGTCGCTTTGATTGGAAGGAAGAACAAAAAGTGAAATTCACAATACAGAATATAGGTGAGCATCCATTGATTATTAATGATGTAACTACTTCTTGTGGATGTACTTCCGTTGATTATTCCAAAGAACCGGTTCGTCCTGGTGAAAGTATTCCTCTACAAGTTACTTATAAAGCGGACCATCCGGAACACTTTGACAAGATGATAACGGTATATTGCAATGCAAATCCCTCGTTGGTTCATTTGAAGATAATGGGGGATGCTGAATAGATGTGTAGCTAAGATATAATTTTAAAATCACAGTATCGGAATGGGAGCAAACAAAGTTTGTTTTGATTCAATGGGAATTTATTGCTCTTATAAATAATATAAGTATGATTAGAATTGCATATGTCGTTTTTTTGCTTCTATTTGTCTCATGCAGTACAAGTAATAAAGAAGTAGAGTCGGTGATAGTTGATTTTTCAGAAGAAAGTTCTTTGTCGGCATCAGATTTATTGTCTGTTTCTTATGTAAAGTTAGAGACAGGTGATGATTATTTATTGGCGGGTGGTAATCAATGTACTAATGTTGGAGATCGTTATATTCTATTGGATAATATTATGGCGAGAACTCTTTATGCTTTCAATTTAGATGGAAGTTTTGTACAACAAATTGGTAAAAAAGGAAATGGACCTGGTGAGTATATTAACCCTTTTGAGTATTCAGTAAATGAACGGGATAAAACTCTTTCTGTTATTGATATTGAACAACAAAAGATAATTGTCTATAGTTTGGCTGACTTTCGCTTTTTGTCTGAGAAAAAAATGCCATTTTATAGTGATTATATGGAACAATTACCAAATGGTGATTATGTATGGTATAATAAGTTGGCATCGGATGCTTCAGATTCCTATGCTTTTATAACAGATAAGGATTTAAATATAAAGAAGAGTTTCATTCCTATTGATTTTTCAAGTGGATATTCCTTGGGTACGAGCCGAAAGTTGTATAAGCAAGGTGATGAAGTAAGCTTATATACACCTTTTAATCCTGTATTATATCGTGTAAAGAGTGACAGCATTTATCCTGCTTTTCAGTTCAAGTTTGGAGAAAAGAAATTACCACCCATAGATTTTTTAAAAGAAAAGTCTGCTAATAATAAGAATTACATACCGGATTTATTAGAATCACCCTACGTTGCATTTTATAATGTTTATGAAAGTGACCAGTTGCTATGTGTGCCATATTATATGGATAAAACAATGTATTTTGGGTTTTATGATAAAAAGAAGAACATTTCATATAATTTTTCTCAAGATAAACTTCAATCAGAACTTCAAATAGGGGCTTTTAGCTCTCCGATAGGAGTAACTCAGGATGGTTCTTTTATTTCTTTACTTCGTCCGGGATTACTTTTGCAGTTACAGGAAAAGGGGAATAAAATAAATGATGAGTTGATACAATTGCTGAATGAATCAACAGAAGAAGATAATCCAATTCTGCTAATTTATTCATTGAAGAAATAAGATGAAAGCTTTGTAGCCTATGACTTTGTCTCTTCTGTTTTCAAAAATGGATTTCGGCATGAGTATTTGGTTTCAAGAAAGAATTTAATTTTAATGTGTTTCAGAAGAAATCTATTTTTCTATTAACTTTGTCAAAAAATAGATTTATAGTAACTATGATAAAATATAAATCTATTTAATCAATATTATGCGCTTTTATAATAGTAATGATCGTTGTCTAATTAAAAAGATTGATGATTTGGCTATTGATGAAAATCATCTGTTTGTATTTGATAAGCCACAGCAAACAATATGGATTTTTGACCGTGAAGGTAGATATTTAAATAAAATATATAAGAAGGGTAGTGGATCTTGAGAGTATTCCTTTATTCTAAGGAGCAAGATAAATATTGGATTGGGAAAGCTATGGTTAATGATTTGGATGATAAAGGTACTGGTGCCAAACAGTCTTTTACAGACAATAATGTATTTGTAAGTTGTTTGAGTAATGGGAATACAGACGAAAATCCTGTTATTGCAATTTCACATTTGAAATAAGAACTTATATGAATAAATACTGCTTTGGGGCATTAATTAAATGTTTGTTTTGATTCAATGAGCATTTATTGTTCTTATAAATAATTGAAAAACTAACATTAAAAAAATGAACATGAAAAAATTATTGAAATATACATTTGTAGCAGCATTTGTTACAGTAGCAGGTTATGGTATTTATACCACCCAAAAGAATGAAATGATGTCAGATTTGTTGTTGGCTAATGTGGAAGCATTGGCTAATGATTCAGAAACAGGGGACAGTGTAGATTGCTGTAGTGATACAAGTTCTTGTACAGGAGACTTTTGTGGCACTTTTTATCCGGCAAATGGTACTGGTGTTGGAATTAAACTGTATTATAAATAAGTAGATAATCAGATTGTCAACAAATAATTTGTTGACAATCTGATTTCTCTTTTCTTAAATCAAAAATATGTATAAATATATATTGCTTGTTTTATTTGTAGTATTGACCTCATGTGCAAATAATTCTCAAACCAAAAAAGTCGAAAATATATCGGAATTATCGCCGTTTGAACTATTCTTCCAAGAGATACCTATTGAACCGTTACTTCATAAACCATATCAAATGGAAATAATAGATAGCATTTTAATCCTGGCAGATAATATTGAAAATAGAGCATTGCTTTTGTACAATTTGGAAGATGCTTCTTTTGTACGAGCATTGTCTATTGGACAGGGACCCAATGATGTATTAAGTCCTATTGCAATTGATGTAGATGAAAATGAGCAGGTAATAAATATTCTTCAACGGCAGAATGGAAAATGCCGAAAATATAAATTGAAAGAATTGATAAGTGGTTGTATACAAGATTGCAATAGTGTGGATTTAGGCAATTCAGATAGATTTACTCAAATAAAAAATGGATATGCATGTATTGGATTTTATGAAGATGCTTTAGTGACTTTTTTTGATGAGAGTGGCAAGTTGGAATCTAGCTTAGATTTGTATACAGAATATAAATTTTCCGATATTGCAACTAAATATAAATTGTTTCAAGGAAGAATTGCTTTTCATAACGTAAGTGGTTGTTTAATGTTAGCCCCTTCTTATGCCTCTGTTGTTAGATTTTTTCTTAAGGATAATGAGGCTTGGGTGCAGACGGATTCCTTTTGTATTGGAAACAAAAAAATGGAAAATCGTATTTTGAATGAGAAAACCCCGATTCTTCATAAAAGTGATATAAGATATTGTATTGATATTTGTAAATCTAATAATTATTTTTATATGCTATATGATGGGGATGATTTGGGACATAATCAAAATCTAGAGGCTCGATATGTATTACGTTTTGATGCCTTTGGTAGTTTGGATTGTGTCTATAAAGTAAACCCGACAATTTGTGATATATGTGTTTCTGAGGGTGATAATATCATATATGCAGTTATGATAGGAAAAGATGGTGAATATGTTCTCGCTAAATCACAACTTAAAACTATTTTATTGTAATTATTTAATTATGTGATGTGTGAAATGAAAAATAACCAGATATTGTATCTTATCATTTTATTAATCTTTTTCTTGTCGTGTGTAAACTCAAAAGAAGATAAAATTCTCTTTCTTATAAAATCTTGGGAAAATAAAGAGGTACTTTTCCCTAAAAAAAACGTTTTCACGTTACATGGAAAAGACACAATCGATTTTTCTATGCAATCTCAGTATAAGATTTTTGTATATGTAGACTCAGTAGGATGTTTGAGTTGTAAATTGAGATTACCTCAATGGCAGGAGTTTATAGATACTATATCTTCTTTGGAATTATCTTCTGTTAAATTTTTATTCTTTTTTTCACCTGAAAAGAAATCAGATATATGTAATGCTACTTATTTAGCTAATTTTAAATATCCTATATGTATTGATGAACGGGATTCTGTGAATAAATTGAATCATTTCCCTTCTAATATGGCTTTTCAGACTTTTTTATTGGATAAAAATAATAAAGTGGTAGCTATTGGTAATCCTGTTCATAATCCTAAAATAAAGGAACTTTATTTGAATATTATCCAAGGTAAGAAAGACGTTGAAGGTGAGAAAATCTTGAGAACGGAAATAACAATTAAAGAACCAATAATCTCATTGGGACACTTTAATTGGAAAGAAGAAAAGAAAACTGCGTTTAAGATAGAAAATACAGGAAAGTATCCATTAATTATCAATGATGTAACCACTTCCTGTGGGTGTACATCTGTTGATTATTCAAAAGAACCTGTCCGTCCCGGAGATAGTATTTCCCTGCAAGTTACTTATAAGGCAGATCATCCGGAACATTTTGACAAGACGATAACGGTATATTGCAATGCCAATCCCTCGTTGGTTCATTTGAAGATTATGGGGGATGCCGAGTAGAATTAGATCTATATAATTGGAATGATGGGACGTGTGGGTTACAACATACTGATGCCGATATTGACCGTATTGCTGATTTCATGCAGCAGTATGGAAGATAAGCGTCTGGACTTCTGTCTACAAGCGGCGGACAGTAATGCGGAAGAATTGAAAATAGTGCTGAAACATTATGAGAAAGAACCGGAGAAGCTGAAGGCTGCCCGATTTTTATTATCGAACATGTTGTATAATTATGCCTACACGGATGGAGAGATAGATAGTTTGAAACGGGTTTTGACGATGGCTATACCACAACAGGAAACCCTCTCAAAGGAGATAAGGGATAAATGGAAAGGTACACGCTATAACAAAGCGCAGAAAGAGTTTGATGTTCGGAAAATAAAGGCTGATTTATTGATAGAGAATATAGATTTGGCTTTTGAGGTATGGGAACGCCGTCCATGGAGTAAACATTATTCTTTTGAAGATTTCTGTGATTATATTCTTCCTTATCGATTGGATAATGAGCCTTTGGAGCGATGGCGGAAGTTATATTATGATCGCTACGCTAGTATGCTTGATTCGTTATATCAAGGTACGGATGTAGTGAAGGCTGCTGAGTTGCTGCATGATTATATCAAGAAAGAAGGATTTGCTCATAACCGTGATTTTGTACTTCCTCATTTTGGAGCTCTTTTTCTATGGAAAAACCGTATTGGATATTGCCGGGACAAAACGGATTTGTTGTGTTATGCAATGAGGGCTGCCGGGATACCTGTAGCGTCGGACTCTTATTTTGTATCTAATACATATGTAGGAAATCATAATTGGGTAGCTTTGATAGATACGACCGGACAAACAATTCCTTTTGAGTTTGAGCAGGATAAGGACATTGTACGTGATTTGATTGATGCCCGTAAGCGTGGCAAGGTATATCGTAAGATGTATTCCATGCAACCTGAAAAAATTGAGGGGCAGTATGAGGATAAAGAACTTTATGCTCGCTTCAGGCAGCCTTATTTGAAAGACGTGACAGCGGAATATCGGTCTGTTGATAGGTTGGAGACGAATATTGCCAATAACGGAAAGGAAAAGTATGCTTATCTGTCGGTGTTTGACGGTAGCAAATTTGATCCGATTGATGTGACGAGAGCTGGAAAAGATAGAGCGGTATTCCGTAATGTGGAACCGGATATGTTATATCAGGTCACTTTTTATCGGCAGGGGGAGTTTGTACCTGCCGGAGAACCTTTTTGGTTGGATGGAACGTTGTCTGTGCGGTATTTCCGACCGGATGAACAACATCGGATTACGGTATGTCTTAACCGTAAGTTTCCTGACAGTAGAGTGAAAAAGTATCTTGAAACGGCTGTAGGGGTATGTATAGAAGGTGCCAATCGGAAAGACTTTAGAGATGCCGAACTTTTATGTCAGGTGGCAGACAGTCCTAAAGTGAATTATAATATAGTAAATCTGTCAAAGACGCATGAATATCGCTATATCCGCTATAAGGCCCGGAAAGGACGTTTTTTGCAGTTAGGAGAGTTTGCTGTATTCAGTGATACGATGCAGCAAAATAAATGGATACCTGTAAGTATAGAGGCGGATACGATACTGCCGGAAGAAGAAAAAAGAAAAATAGAGGCGGTAAACGATGGTGATTGGGTCAGCTTTTACAAATCGAAGCGTAGAGGTGAAGCGTTGATTTTTGATTTTGGGCAACAGGTGCCGGTACATAGTGTAGTCTATGTCCCGCGAAATGATGATAATTATGTGCGTGCAGGAGATACGTATGAATTATTTTATCAGGATGGAATAAAAGGATGGGTCTCACTTGGCAAGCGGACAGCTACGTCTGTTTGGCTGAAGTATGACAATGTACCCGAGAATGCATTGCTTTGGTTACGAAACCTTACAAGAGGTAAAGAGGAGAGGGCTTTTTATTATGAAGATGGACAACAGGTTTTTCCATAAGATATATGTTGTATGGGCTATGATAGCTATACAGTTATTATGGACCGGATGTACTACGGATGAAGACCGTCGTATAGAGGATACTTTGGTTTTTGCCGGAGACAATCGTGTGGAACTGGAACGGGTACTGAATTACTATAAGGATAGGGGGGATACCTTGAAATGGAAGGCTGCCAGATTTCTGATTGCCAATATGAAGGACAAGTTCGCATATAATGTACCGGAATTGGATAACATCCGGCAGGCGATGATCGATGTGAAGACAAAAAATGCGATTGAGAAAAGATGGAAAAATTTTCCTTATAGGAGTTTGCCTAAAGTATATGATGCGCAGGTTATAACTGCCGATTATCTGATGGAGAATATAGAGCTGGCTTTTGAAGCATGGCGGAGGTATGAGTGGGGTAAATATTATTCTTTTGACGATTTCTGTGAGTATCTGTTACCCTACCGGATAGGGGATGAACCGCTGGAAAAGTGGCGTGGGGAGTATCGTGATTATTTTGTACCGTTGCTGGACTCTTTGTATAGAGGAACGGATGTGATAGAAGCTGCAAGCGCGATGCAACATTATGCGGAACGTGCCGGATACAGGCATAATACAGATTTCAACATGCCGCATCACGGGGCGCTTTCTTTGAGGAAATGCTGGATGGGGACGTGCAGGGAGTATTGTGATTATATCATGTATATGTTTCGTACATTGGGAATTCCCGTGACGAGAGACCGGTATAAATATTCACCGGAAATCAGGCAAAGCCATGAATGGAATGCGGTGGAAGACACGACCGGGAGATTTATTCCCATAGAGTTTCATGAATCGGGAGTGAAACGGGATTGGGAAAACAAACGGAGAAAGGGAAAGGTATATCGTACTTGTTTTGCCAGACAAGCGTATCCTGCATTTGGTGGGGATTATTATTTGCGTGATGTGACTGCGGAGTACTTCGGTGGGAATATCGTGAAGGTTCCTATCGAAAAAAATGAAGATGGGTTTATTGCCGTGTTTGCTTTTGAGGGGTGGATGCCTGTGGGGTGTTATGAAAAGGATGGCGGATATGCCCGTATTGAAAATATTGAACCGGAAGCAATCTTTATGCCGGTGGCGAAAGGAAAAGACGGTCTGGTAGAGAATGGTTATCCTTTCATGCTGGAAGGAGGGAAAATCAGGGTATTTAAACCTGATTGTACTAAGAAGGAGAGGGTGAGACTGACCCGGAAGTATCCGGTGACATCTTACATGAAGGATCATTTATACAGAATTAATGGAACTCGTGTGGAAGCCAGTAACCGGCTTGACTTTGAAGATACGGATCTTTTGACGGTGGTGCGAGACAGCGGGTTGTATTTGAAGCGGTATATCGAGCTCCGGCCCAAGAAACGTTATAGGTATTTGAAGCTCAATTTGATAAGAAAAGCGCAACTGGAGATTGCTGAACTGTGCGTATATACTGATACTGCTTTTACAGAAAAATTGCGTTTTGATTTTGTGGAGGATTTGCTACCCACATGCAGCATGCCGGGCCGGGAAATAGATAAGGCGCAGGACGGTGATTGGCTTTCTTTGTTTCAGTCGTATAAGAGAAGTGTTTTCTTAGTGCTGGATTTTGGCAGACCGGTAGAGATAGGTGGCATCTTGTGGATACCGCGTAACGATGATAATTATGTGAAAAGTGGTGATTGCTACGAGTTGCTGTATCAGGATGGAGCGAATGGTTGGGTGTCATTGGGCAGGAAGGTAGCGGAAGATGATTTCATAGAGTTTGATGATGTACCGTCTAATGCTTTGTTGAGATTGCATCATTGTACCAAAGGAGTGGAAGAACAGGTGTTTCTGTGGGAGAGTGGGAAACAACGTTTCTTGGGACATTTAAGATGATTAGGATAATATAATATAATGATAAAAGGAGCGGACAGTGTGAATTTTTATTGGAGCAAAACTTACTGCCCGTTCCATAACCAACTAAAAAAGGAGGTCGAGGCAAAGGTAGATATTTGATTAATAATTAGCAATTTTTTTGCTTATCCGTTGAAATGATAGACACGGGAGAAATATATGTATGTCACCTTTTACATAACCCATATAATAATTAATGTATATGAATAAATTGTATTGTTTTATATTTATTTCATGTCTTTTGAGTGCTTGTGGAAAAAAAAGAGAAATTTCTAAAGAAGGGACTATAATAACATGTGAACAGAAGGATGTGCCGTTACGTATATCTGAATTCTCGGATAAAGCATTTTTGTTACCATTGGAAACCAGTGAAAAGTCTTTGTTTGGTGGAGTTGATAAATTGGTGTTTTACGACAATAAAATATATGTACTGGATCAAAAATATGCAGCAAAGATAATGATATTTGATGCATCAACGGGGAAATTTATTTCAAAAATTGGCACTATCGGTAGTGGCCCGGGAGAATATAAAAGTATATCGGATTTCTCTATTGATGAAGAAAAGAAGAAAATATATGTATTGACTAATCGGCATAAAGTAATAACATATACATTGTTTGGGGATTTCGTTCATGAGAAGAATTTGGGTTTTTATGCAGATAAGATGGAATATGCGAAAGAGCATTTTTATTTTATCTGTAGTGATATAAAAGATGATAATTTGATAATAACGGATGCGAAGTATCATAAATTAATTTCATATTTCTCGCAAAAAGAATATGGAGCTAACCAAAGGATGCTTATTCACCCGTTATATAAAAAAAATGATGAAATATATTATCGAAGATTTTTGGATAATATCGTTTACAAAATAGATAATATCGTTTCATCTGTCTATAAGATAAATTTAGGAAAGAATGAATTACAGTTGGACGGGTTTGATAAATTATCAAAGCAAGAATTATTATTGGAGATGGGAAAATCTTCTTGTCATTTGAAGTATTTTGTAGAGAACGAAGATGTGATTACTTATGTTTATTTTGATAATAATAAGCCCGTCTTTGCTCTGTATGAAAAAGAAAAGAATAAAGGAAACTCGTGTTATTGTGAAACGCTGATTGATGATTATTATGGAATTAATATGCCTTTGTTAGAATATGAGGCTAATGGTAATTGTTTGGTTGCGGTGGTTTCTCCCATAGGTTTGAAGGAACAAATGAATGATGAAGGTAAGAAAATTTTGGAAAGTTATGGAGTTACAGAGGAGTCGAACCCTATATTGTATATTATTCAAACCCATTGAAAATGAAACTAAGATTTTTTATATCTGTATTATTCCTTTTAGTATGTTTTATGTCCTGTCATAATATAAAAAAAGAGAATATTCTTCAGATGGCAGATAATTGGACAGGAAAAATAATGATATTTCCAGAGAGTATGACATATACGGTTCAAGGGGAAAAAATACCAAATGATTCTATGTTTAATACTGAATATACGATTGTTTCCTATGTTGATACTATAGGATGTCTGAGTTGTAAATTACATTTAGATAAATGGAAAATAATAATTCAGGAAATGAATGGAATTACCCCTTCCTTAGTGTCGCCAATCTTAATTTTTCATGTGAATGATATGAAAGAAGCTACATATATGTTGGATCGTTATGAGTTTAATTATCCAATCTGTATTGACACACTTGATATTTTTAATAAAGTAAACCATTTGCTATCAATTCCATCCTTTCAAACCTTTTTATTAGATAAGGATAATAAAATTGTAGCTATAGGTAATCCTGTTTATAATCCTAAAATCAAAGAACTTTATATGAATATAATTCAGGGAAAAGCAGATTTAAATTAGAAACATAGTATGCATAAGTCGTTTCGTTTACATAAAATCATTGATTGGGGAATAAATATCTTTCTCTGTATCTGTGGCATGGGGCTTTTGTGGCTGGTTATCCAAGTTTTTTGCGTCACATCGTTTCATATACCCAGCGACTCTATGGAACCGGAATTATTGGCAGGTGATGCAATTTTGGTAAACAAGATGAAATATGGTGCACGGCTGTTCAACATCATGGAGGCGGTCAATGACAAACAGGTGAAGATTAAACGTCTGCCGGGACTGGGAGAGGTGGAACGAAATGATGTGGTGGTTTTTAATTATCCCTGCCCTAAGAAGTGGAAACGGATTGAGATGGATGTGATGCAATATTATGTGAAGCGTTGTGTGGCGTTGCCGGGAGATACGTTCCGGATTGTGAACGGAAGATACCGGGTGGATGGCTATCCGCATGAATTGGGGAATGTGGAGGCGCAAGACCGTTTTATGACGATCATTAAGGAACGGCAACTGTCGGACGAGGATACCGGAGTCAGGGCTTATCCGGGGGGGACACAGAAATGGACGGTAAAAAACTTTGGGCCGTTCTATATTCCAAAGGCGGGTGACTGTATTCGGTTGGATAGTGTTACTTTCAGGCTTTATAAGAATGTGATAGAATGGGAACGGCAGGAGAGGTTGAAGTGTAAGAATAATCATGTATATATAGGTGACCGGATACTTTCGGAATATTGTTTCCAGAAGAATTATTACTTCATGGCGGGTGATAAGGTGGAAAACTCTAAAGATTCACGTTATTGGGGATTATTACCCGAAGAATATATTGTAGGTAAAGCTTGTAGAATATGGAAATCGGTAGATGAAAACAGGGGAGCCGTAAGATGGGACAGAATATGGAAAACGATAAAATGAAAGTGTGGAGATTTAATGTGGCAGGTGTTCTATTGATTGTTGCCATGTTGCTGTTGCTCTCTTTGGCGAGTATCACTAATTCTGGGTTGGCGGCAGGTGAAACCATCGAGCAATGGATATGGTTTGATAAAATGGCTGTGGTGGCAGCCGGAATTGCCTTATTGATACCTTTTGTGCTGAGGCAGAAGAAATATTTGTATGACTCTGCATATTGTTTGTCGGTGGCATTGATGATTTGGGGTGGTGCAGAGGCTGTTTGGGGGATATGCCAGTTGTATGGGTTTGCAGTTTCGGGGCATTCACGATATGCGCTGACCGGTTCTTTTTTTAATCCGGGTCCGTATGCAGGTTATCTGGCGATGGTGCTGCCCGTGTGTCTATGTCGTACTATGGAATTATGGTATCCGTGGAGGTATATGCCGGAAAAGATTTTGAGAATAGAGAAGTGCATTGCAATAGGAGCAGGGATTTGTATCCTTTGTGTACTCCCTGCCACCATGAGCCGTTCGGCATGGCTGGCGGCCGGGATATCTTGCGTATGTGTGGTTGCCATGGAGAATGGTTGGGGAAGAATTTGGCTTGGAATGTGGAAATGGAAAAGAAAGCGTGCGGTGATGACTGTAATCGGGAGTGTGGCTACGCTGATGTTGGTGTTTTTCCTGATGTTTATGATTAAGCAGGATTCTGCCAAAGGACGGTTGTTTATGTGGAAGATCGCGTGTCGTGCAGTGGCCGAGAAACCTTGGAGCGGGCATGGAGAAGGAAGTTTTGCAGCAGCCTTTGGAGTGGCGCAAGAAAAGTATTTTGCAGGGGAGGAATATAGTCAGTGGGAAGAACATGTGGCGGGAAGTCCGAAGTATGCTTTTAATGAATATCTGAAGGTGACGATTGAATATGGAATACCGGTGACAATTTTGGTATTACTGGTTATAGGTTTTTGTCTGTATTCGGGAATACGCCAGGAGCGCTACGGGGTATGTGCGGCTATAATTTCACTGTTGGTATTTTCTTTTTCATCTTATCCGCTTCAACTTCCGGTATTTCTTGTTACATTAGTCGGCCTGTTACTGGTGTGTGTGATGAATAACAGGTGGACAACTTTGGTGATGATGGCTGTTGTGATAGCTGCATACGGTATATACCGCTTGCCGGATGACCGCAAGATGCTGGATGCCTGCCGGGAAGAGGTGAATGTACGGATGCTTTATCGGGCGGGAGCTTACGAAGCGGCATTGGAAGGTTATGAAAGACTTTATCCTTTGTTGAAAGAGAAAGATAGTTTTATGTTTGAGTATGGGCACTGCCTGCATAAACTGGAAAGATATGAGGATTCTAACCGGATCATGGAAGAAGCGATGAAGGTGAGCAATGATCCGATGATACTGAATATAATAGGTAAGAACTATCAGCAAATGGGAAATTACCGGGCAGCGGAAAATAGGTTTATCCGTGCTATCTGTCGTCTGCCGGGAAGGATATATCCGTATTATCTGTTGGCAAAATTGTATGCAGAACCGGATTTTTGCCAACCGGATAAATTTGAAGAAATGAAACGGATAGTATGGACGAAGACTCCTAAGGTGATGTCTACGGCTATACGGGAAATGAGGGAAGAATTGGAAAAAATAGATATAAGGATACAAAAGTAAGATACCGGTTATCGAATTTAGACAAAGCATGAGACTTTTTTTTAATAGAGAGCGCATTGGTAATTTCTTATTGGCTTTGTGGCATAATAAATAAATCATGAAGACAAAACCGATTATAGGACTATTATTGGCGGTGGCAATATCGGAGGTTGTCCTTGTAAACTATCGATATAAGAATCATTTGGAAGCTTGGAATAAGGTAGCATGTGAAACCTTTGAAGAGGCGTTGTGGGAGGATTTGGAGAATAGAGGAGAACTGAAAGTTAAATATTACGGAAAGAACAGTTTGATTTCCATAGGATCAAAAATTCCCAAAAGTGTATTTGTGATTACGAAAGATGGTAAGAAGGAATATAAGATTGATTCTTGTAAACATGTGAATAACGTAGTCTCTGATCCTCTGATGAGACAGTTATATAGTATTGTGTTAGAAAAGCATCCGATACTATCTGATACGCTGAACACTATTTGGAAGCATCGTCTGAATAGAAAGAACATTGTGGCATCAACGGGAGTGTGTGTCTCTGTTACCGATTTGGATAATCACACTAAATTAGGATTCTCAAAACCTTTTGAAACTAAGCTTTTAAAAGATAGTTTACTTTCCCGCTATGCAGGATATAGATGTGAAATTGAAGTTACGGGTTTTGTAAATCATGCATGGTTCAGTAATATGAATATTAAAGATTATTTCTTTTTCTCTATTCCATTATTAGTAGCTGCAATACTATGTATAGTCGGTATTGTTTTCAAGAATAAAATAAAGAAATGCTTCACAAAAGAAGTGCCCGTGATTATCGAAAAAGAAATACCTGTCATTGTAAAAGATGAAAACGAGACTCATATTTATAAATTAGCGGGGGGAATACTTTTTAATGTTAAAGCATCTTTGTTGAAAAATGGCGATAAGTCTATACAATTGACTCCGCAAGCTAAAAATTTATTGAAGATGTTCATTGAAGCAAAAGATTGCAGACTTGCTAATGATGAAATCATCTCTCACCTTTGGCTCGCTAACGATGGAACATTGGCTAAAGTACATAAATCTGTTGCTCGGTTGCGAGAACAAATAATCGAAATACCGGAAATGAAAATAATTAATGATGATGGTGCATATCGACTTATAATATCCCATTCCATCGAAGAATAATAGGATTTTATAAAGAAAAGGGCATGCCTGACAATATCTGACAATTTTGAAAAATGCTAAATTGTCAGATATTGTCAGGCATAAAATGCTGCGAGATATAAATTGCTTGGTAGTTTTGTACCGTTATTAACACTTAACCAAAATGTTTTATGAAAAAGAAAGTATTGGTTTTTATTTCTTTGATGATTGCCACCGTATTTGTTTATTCTTATTCTGACTCAGAAAAAGCGGGATTGAATGCTTTGCTGTTAGAAAATATCGAAGCATTGGCTGATGGAGAATATGATGACACAACTCGGTGTTGGGGTGATGGCTCTGTTGATTGCCCGTATACTGATGTGAAGGTGGAATATGTCTTTGGAGGATATAGCCTTAAGGACCTCTATTGACAATTGCTTTTTTCTTGGTTTTCTGCAAATCTGTATTCAATAGGAAAGCCTTGCTAATGCAAACTTTTCTCTAACAGATATGCTGAAATAGCGAGGAACGACATCTCATTACCACTGTGAATGTAAAGAGCGATGAATCTATGGACGAGTTTAAAATTGTGATATAATTGAAAAAAGAACAGATGGAGAATATTTATTGGAGTAAGTTCTTCTCTCTGTTCCATAACCCATTAAAGAAAGGAGGACGTGGCAAAAATACTATATTTAGATTGATAGAGCAATGAGATTGCTTTCCGTTGAAAGGATATATACGATACTCGTTTTGCAAAAAGAAGTCTGCATTCAGATTTTGAAAAAAATAATGGAGTAGTTAATTGAGGAGTATTTGCTGTAAAATGAAATATTTTTGCTATGGTATATTAATTTGTGTTATTTTGTTGAATATATTAGGGGCTTGTGTAGATAAAAAAGAACAATATGTTCGGCAATGGTATGGGAAAACTTTATTATTTCCTGATTCCATAGTTTTTAGACTTTTCGCACGAGAGAAAGTGTTTTTTGACTATACGAAAACCAAATATAAATTGGCAGTTTTTATAGGTGATGCAGATTGTATCAGTTGTAAATTAAAAATTGATGATTGGCTACGATTCAAACAAGATTTGGATTCCACATCGTCTGATATAACATTTCTTTTCATAATGAATCCTATTTATCGAAGAGAATTATATACAGTGTTGAAATCTTATAACTTTTCAACGCCAGTATGCATTGATAACAGCAAAGAAATTAGGACACTGAATAATATTCCATTAAATACATTTCATGTTTTTTTGCTTGATTGGGAAAATAAGATTATTGGCGTAGGCGATCCTATAGCGAATATCAAAGTGAGAAATTTATATAAAAAATGTATCTTAACAAAGTAAGTAGATTATGAAGATGAAATATTTGTTAGCTATCGTGCTAGTAGCTTTTACTATGTCTTTTTTTACTCGCCATGAATATAGAGCAGCGGATTTGATATTGGAAAATATCGAAGCTTTTGCTAATGATGAACATGGTGATATAGATTCAACATTGGTGCCATATAGTAAATTGGGTTCAAAAACTATTTATGTAATTCTTGATGGACAAATTTTAACGACACAAGTACCTTGTTGCATGTCGGATACTAGTCCGTTTAGTGGATGTGCTGCTGGATTGGATAATTGTTAGAACAGGTTAAAGAGTTGAGCGAGAAATGAAAAACTGTTTTCGCTCAACTCTTTCTTGCCAATTTAATTTTCACTTCAATAATATATATATGAAGCAAATTACAGTAATTTTCCTGTTGCTAATTGTTATAATAAATGTGAGTTCTTGTTCTTCTAAGAAAGTAGATAAGTACAATTCTATAAAGATTGATTTATCATGTCAAGATAACGCATTGTTGGTGTCTTCTTTTATTGATACTGTAAAAACGATTAAGTTGTGTCTTCCTGACCCATATTTCTTTGGAATAGTGACAGATATATTGTTTACAGATTCTTCACTGTTTGTGGTGGATAAAAAACAATGTAATATTTTGCATTTTAAAATGGATGGCACTTTTCTAAATAAAATAGGAAATAAAGGAAAAGCGCCAGGAGAGTTCATCAGTTTGCATCGTTGCTTTATAGGAGATAAGTATATTTATGTTAGTGATATAAATACACGAAGAATTCACTACTATACACATACTGGAGAATATCTTAAGTCTATACAAAGTTCATTTGATTTGGTATATGATGATATTGTTGCGCTTCCAAATGGAAAATTTTTATGTCATGATATACAAGGTAATGAAGGGGAGAGTAAAATTTGGTTAATGAGTGAGGATGGAAAAAAAGAACAAACATTCTTATATCATAAAGCTGTATATCCATATAGTTATACGGAATGGAATACTATCACTACTACTCCTTTTGATGACATATTAAGAATATTTGATCCTATAACAGGTTGTTTTTATGAGTATAATTATCGAACAGAGAAATTGAAAGAATGCGAATGTTTTGTTTCTAATAGAAAAGGATTAGAATCATTTAAAAGTATAGAGACTTTTGAAAATATTGATGCAGAATATGCTTTCCCTTCTTTTGTAATAGAAACTAATAGCTTTTTTTATTCGATATGGACGACTTCTGAATTAATAGGACTACATGTATTATACGAAAAAAAAGAAAAGAATGTTCGAGTTTCAAGGAGACTAAGTATGGATTTTGTAAATTATCCAATGTGTCCACTTCCTGTCTCTACTAACTTGTCAAATGTTATGGTCGGTATTATGACGGATGAATATCCGTTAGAATATTTTCCTGAAAAATATAGATATTGCGTTTCGGAACAAACGGCAATAGTCTATTTGATGGAATTTAGATAACTATAAATTGTGTTGTTATTCAAAAATAGTAGGGTGAATAGAAATTATGGTTGATTTATGGAGAATTTGGCACATTTTGTTAAAACTGTATGTACAATAATTAGTATAGTCTTATTGTGGTAAGTTGTGATTTTGTCAATCATAAAGAAGAATTAGAGAGTTTTGGGAAGATTTATAACTTGAAACCGAATGATCAACAAGAACTTTTAATCGGATATGGAAGAATGGTAATGGCTGATTTGTTCTTAATAATCGTTTCTTCCAGTCCTGACGATATATGCAAAATCTACGATATACATGATAATAATAAGGAAGTTTGTGTTTATTAAAGGACAGGAAATGGTTCTGGCGGATTTACCAACCGCTATTGACTTTATGCTTGGAATGATGAATTTGAATTAAATAAAATGAATAAACAAATAGTCTTTCCTGATGTAATGCAGTTCACTCTATTAGGAAATGATACAAACTATTTACCGAAAAGTGAATATAAGATTCTATCTACTTCCTGTGGCTGTACTTCCGTTGATTATTTCAAGCAGCCTGTTTCTCCCGGTGATAGTATTTCATTGAAAGTCGCTTATAAAGCAGACCATCCGGAGCACTTTGGCAAAACGATAATCGTGTATTCCAATATGAATCCTTCGTCGGTTCAATTGAAGATAACGGGGGATGCGGAATAGAATCAGTTTTAATATGAAATATATTCGATTGCCTTTATTGATGATGATTTTTTAGAATTTGTATTATTTATTTTACATTCTAATAATAAATACTAATTTTGCAACAATCTTAATTAAAAATAAAATCGCTATGAAAACACAAAATTATCGGTACGTGCTATATATGGTGCTCTTATTGTTGACTGCCTGTTCTGGAATAAAGAAAGAAAAAACTCTTGAGGAAGGTGTAGCAACCGTTCTTCCTGACAATGACAATGAAGTGACCATAGAGGTTTTGAAGCAGCGGGACTTTAATCATGAGTTGGTGAGTAACGGAAAGGTCGTTGCCGGAGGATTGGCGGATTTACGCTTTGAAACAATCGGTATTGTAGCGCATATTTATGTAAAGAATGGTGACTATGTGCGTAAAGGGCAAAAAATTGCCGAACTGGACAAATTTCGCCTGAAGAATAAAACCGCACAGGCTAAGGATGCCTTGGACCGTGCAAAACTGGAGTTGCAGGATGTGCTGATAGGACAGGGATATACGGTGGATGACATAAGTAAAGTACCGGCTGACGTCATGCAACTGGCTCGTACCAAGAGTGGTTACGAACAAAATCTTTCCCAATATGAATTGGCTAAATATGAAGAGGAACATGCTACGTTGGTGGCTCCTTTTGAGGGTGTGGTAGCCAATCTCTTTTCTAAAACTTATAATGCCGCGAATACTTCAGAGGCTTTCTGTACCATTGTCGGTGCACAAAATATGGAAGCTGATTTCACGGTACTGGAAAATGAACTTCCTCTGATAAAGACCGGTGACAAAGTGATTATTACTCCTTATTCTGATGCTGCTTCCGGTTATGAAGGGCGGATTACGCAGATAAATCCGATAGTGGACGACAAGGGAATGGTTAAGGTGAAAGCTGTTGTAAACGGTAAGGGGAGATTGTTCAGTGGCATGAATGTGAGGGTGAATGTGCACCGTTCCTTGGGTAAGCAGTTTGTAATTCCGAAGAGTGCGGTGGTGTTACGTTCGGGTAAACAGGTGGTATTTACTCTGAAGAAAGGCGTTGCCCGGTGGAATTATGTGCAAACCGGATTGGAGAACGCTGATGAATATACATTGGTTACGGGAGCTTCCCAAACGGATAAAATTGAGGAAGGAGACACGATTATCGTAACCGGAAATGTAAATCTGGCGCATGAGGCACCGGTGAAAATAATTACTAATAATTAATTATAAAACTGAGGAGAGAAGGATGGTTGACTTCCTTATACGGAGACCGATTGCCGTGTTGATGGCGTTTACGGCATGTTTCATTGTGGGGCTGGTGACGTATTTCACTTTGCCTGTTTCCCTGTTGCCTGATATTGCTATTCCTGAAATTACGGTACAGGTGTCTGAACAGAATACGTCTGCACGCGAATTGGAAAATACGATAGTAAAACCTTTGCGGCAACAGCTTATCCAGGTGGCGAAGTTGAAAGATATGAATAGTGAAACCCGGGATGGGGCGGGTGTCATCCGCTTGAGTTTTGATTATGGTACGAATACGGATCTTGCTTTTATCGAGGTGAATGAGAAGATTGACGCTGCCATGAACTATCTGCCCAAAGATGCTGATCGCCCTAAGGTGGTGAAAGCGAGTGCTACGGATATTCCTGTGTTTTATGTAAATCTGACTTTGAAGAATGACAGTGCTTATGGGGAAACCGATGAGCGTGCTTTCCTTGATTTATGTGAATTTGCGGAGAATGTCATTAAACGCCGTATAGAACAGCTGACGGAGGTGGCAATGGTAGATGTGACCGGTTTGCTGGAAAGGCAGTTGCAGATTGTGCCCGATCCGGATAAACTGGCGGTACTCGGTGTTTCCATGGAGGATATTGAAAATGCACTGGCTCAGAATAATGTGGAGCCGGGTAGTATGACCGTACGTGACGGGTATTATGAGTATAACATAAAGTTTTCTACTTTGCTGCGTACAGATGAAGATGTCAGGAATATATTTTTGCGTAAAGAGGGACGTATTATCCGTCTGGGTGACTTCTGCCGGATAGGTATTGTACCGGTCAAAGAAAAAGGTGTGTCCATGAGTAACGGCAAGCGTGCGGTGACCTTGGCAGTCATCAAGCAGGCGGACGAGAATATGGACGACATGAAGCAGGCGATTACCGGTACGATGAATTATTTCAAAAGAGTATATCCGGATATTGATTTCAGTATCAGTCGGAACCAGACTGAATTACTGGATTATACGATCTCCAATTTGCAACAGAATTTGTCACTGGGTTTTCTGTTCATTTGTATTGTGGCGGTTTTGTTTTTGGGCGATGTCAAATCACCGTTTATCATCGGATTGAGTATGGTGGTGTCTATTGTTGTCTGTTTCTTGTTTTTCTACCTCTTTAAGATGTCACTCAATATTATTTCTTTATCAGGGTTGATTCTGGCATTAGGTATGATGATTGACAGCAGTATCATTGTTACCGAAAATATTTCTCAGTATCGAGAGCGGGGATACTCCTTGAGACGTGCATGTGTGACAGGGACAAGCGAGGTGATAACGCCGATGCTTAGTTCGTCACTGACTACTATCGCTGTTTTTGTTCCATTGATATTTATGAGTGGCATTGCGGGGGCATTGTTCTATGATCAGGCTTTTTCGGTAACGGTGGGATTGTTGGTCTCTTATTTTACAGGTATCATGTTGTTGCCGGTACTTTACATGTTGGTTTACCGTACGGGAATACGCCGGAAATCTTGGTTGGGCAGGATACGTATTAATAATCCGTTGAAGGAACATACATTGGATCGTTTTTATGATGCAGGAGTCGATTGGGTTTTTTCTCACAAAACGTTGAGTGTCGTTTTCTGTATTGTTTCCGTTCCTCTTTGTGTCTTCCTTTTCTTTTTTATCGGGAAAGAGCGTATGCCTGAAATCGATCAGAATGAATTAATTGTCCGCATAGAATGGAATGAAAATATCCATGTGGATGAAAATCGCCATCGGGTGGATGTCTTGTTTGAAGAGTTGAAGGGGGAAACTGTGGAACAGACTGCATCTGTCGGTCAGCAGGATTATTTGTTGAACCGGGAACAGGCGCTTTCATCTTCTGAGGCTGAATTGTACTTCAAGACAGAAAGCCCTTCGGAGATAAAATCCTTGCAGCAAAAGGTATATCAACGATTGAAAGCTGAATATCCCTTGGCGGTGGTTACTTTTATGCCTCCCGAAACGGTTTTTGAGAAGTTGTTTGTAACCGGAGAGGCTGATGTAGTGGCTGAACTTTATGCGCGTAATAAGGAAAAAGCCCCGGTAGCGGAAAAATTGCAAGAATTGGAACGTAGGTTTAATGAACGGACAGGAGTGGCACCGACCGGAATATCTTTTGAAAACCAATTGAATATCAGTGTTCTGCAAGAAAAACTTTTGTTATACAATGTCGCTTATAATGAATTGTACCGGGAGTTGAAAACGGCTTTCAAGGAGAACAGTGTGGCAATGTTGCATTCATACCAGCAATATTTGCCTATCAGTATAGTGGGCGAAGAGAAAACTGTGAATGAAATTTTACGGCAAACTTTGGTACAGACACGTCCGGACAATAAAGGTGAGATAGAATATATTCCTTTACGTGATTTGGTCAGAATCAGTCCGGCAGAAGACCTGAAAACAATTACTGCAGGACGTAATGGAGAATATATTCCTTTCCGTTTTTATGACGTGGAGGATGCGGAACCTTTGATGACGGAAGTGAAGCAGGTAGCGGATACTACCGGAGATTGGGATACTGCTTTTTCCGGTAGTTTCTTTTCCAACCGCCAGATGCTGGACGAACTGGTGATAATCCTTTTCATATCTATCTTATTGATGTATTTCATCCTTGCCGCCCAGTTTGAAAGTTTTGTGCAACCTTTGATCGTTTTGCTGGAAATTCCTGTCGATGTTGCATTTGCCTTGTTGCTGCTGTGGGGGTGTGGGCATACTCTGAATTTGATGTCGGCTATCGGATTGATTGTAACGTGCGGTATTATTATCAATGACTCCATCTTGAAATTGGACGCGATCAATGAACTGCGAAAAGCCGGTATGCCGCTTATGGAGGCCATTCACGAGGCGGGACGGAGAAGGCTTCGTCCTATCATCATGACGTCGCTCACTACGATATTCGCGATGGTTCCTCTGCTATTTTCTTTTGATATGGGGTCAGAGTTACAGAAACCGCTTTCTATTGCGATGATTGGTGCCATGTTTATCGGGACATTGGTCAGCTTATTCATTATTCCGCTGATATATTGGTTCATTTATAAGAAGAAAACTACTTGATATATGAAAAAACTGAATTTTATACTTCTATTGAGTTTATGTTCACTTTATTGTTCTGCTCAACGTCGGATAACACTGGATTTGCAGCAGACTATTTCTATGGCGAACGACAGCTCATTGGAAGCATTCCGTACCAAAAACATGTATTTGTCCGGTTATTGGGAATACCGTACCTATAAGGCAAATCGCTTACCCAGCCTGACGTTGAACATGACTCCGGCACAGTATAACCGTGATATCACCAAACGTTATGACTCGGAACAGGACTTGGATGTGTATCGTAGCCAACAGTCTTTCTATGCATATGGTAATCTGGCTATCCGGCAGAACTTTGACTTGACGGGAGGTACGTTCTATCTGGATACGGAACTGGGGTATATGCGGAGTTTCGGCAGTAATAAATATACTCAATTTACAAGTGTTCCGGTACGTTTGGGGTATTCGCAGAACTTGGTGGGGTACAATCCTTTCCGTTGGGAACGTAAGATTGAGCCTTTGAAGTACGAAAAAGTCAAGAAAGAATATATCTATAATGCAGAACAGGTATCCGAGCAAGCTACCACTTATTTCTTTGCGCTTGCCATGGCGCAGGCGGAATATGATCTGGCAAAAGAAAATGCGATATCTACCGATACTCTTTACCGTATCGGAATGCAACGTTTGAAGATAGCTTCTATCAGCCGGGCAGATTTGTTGACTTTGAAGCTTGATGTGGTGAATGCACGTAATACTTTGCAGAATGCGACCAGTTCTTTGAAACGTGCTATGTTTTCATTGGCTTCTTTCTTAAATCTGGAAAAGAATACGGAGATAAAAGTAAAACTTCCCGGTCGTCCGCAAGCCCTGACTATTCCGGTAGATGAGGCTTTGATGGCTGCACAATCCAACAATCCGGATTTTCTTGAACTCCGGCAGAATGTTCTGGAAGCTGAACAAAAAGTGGATAAGACCCAAAAAGAATCCCGGTTCAATGCCAGTATCAATGCGAGTGTAGGATTCAATCAAGTTGCAGAGAAACTGGGTGGGGCATATCAACATCCCATGCAGCAGGAAATGGTATCTGTCAGTGTCTCTATACCATTGATAGACTGGGGAGTGCGGAAAGGAAAATATAACATGGCGCGTAACAGTCTTAATGTGGTGAAAACTTCTGCCCGCCAAAGTGAAATCAGTATTGAAGAGGAAGTGATAATGACTGTTTCCGATTTCAATGTCCAACAGAGTATGGTGGCAAGTGCCGAAGAAGCGCTCGACCTTTCTGTGTTGGCTTATAATGAAACGCGTCAACGTTTTATTATCGGTAAAGCGGATATCAATAGTCTTACTCTTTCTTTAAACCGTCAACAGGAAGCACAGCGTAATTATATCTCAGCTTTGAAGAATTACTGGCTGTATTATTATAAAATACGGAAACTGACGTTGCATGATTTTGCGACGGGGTTCTCGTTATCGGAAAAATTTGATTATGATAACTGAGAAAACCATGAAATCTGCTTCTTCTTTCACCGTCATTGTTACATTCGTTTGTCTGGCTTTGGTGGGCATCGCTCTGATACCGCTCTTGCCGGTCAAATTGAATCCATCACGTAGCCTGCCGGGCTTTACGGTAAGTTTCAGTATGCCTGGAACATCGTCGCGGGTTATTGAAATGGAGGTGACAAGTAAACTGGAAGCCATGTTGGCACGTATACGGGGAGTGAAGAAATTGAATTCCAACTCGGGTAACGGTTCGGGCAGTATTACTGTGGAACTGGATAAACATGCGGATGTGGATGCTGTCCGCTTCGAGGCCTCTACTGTAATACGGCAGACATGGCCCGGATTGCCTGAGGGGGTCACTTATCCAATTATCCGGATGAAAGTTCCGGATAAAGATGCGGTGCGTCCTTTCATGTCCTTTACATTGAATGCTCCTTCGACCCCGATATTGATACAACAGTATGCAGAAGAGCATATCAAACCACGGTTGGCACAGATTGCCGGTATATATAAAGTGGAACTGAGCGGGGCAACCCCGATGGAATGGAGGTTGGAGTACGATAGTGAACAGTTACGTACACTGGGGGTTACTTTGTCTGATATCAGGGAAGCTGTGAAGCAATATTATCGGAAAGAGTTCCTGGGTACACATAATGTGGATGCAGGAGATGGCAGTGAACAATGGATACGTCTTGCTTTAGTGCCCGACAGGGTTTCAGATCGTTTTGAACCTTCTAAAATAGTCGTGACTACTACTGCGGGAAAGGTAATTCGTCTGGATGAGTTGGTAACTGTAACTCATATTGAAGAATCGCCTCAAAGTTATTACCGTATCAACGGATTGAATTCTATTTATTTGTCTGTAACGGCTGAAGAAACTGCCAATCAATTGCAACTCAGCCATGAGGTTATGGAGGCGATGGAAGATATCAAGACGGTTCTTCCCGCCGGATACGAAGTTCATGCGAGCTACGATGCTACAGAGTACATTCGGGAAGAACTGGATAAGATCTATTTCCGTACCGGATTGACGGTACTTATTCTATTGGTATTTGTGTGGTTGATAACCCGTAAATTGAAGTATCTTTTTCTGATAGTTACCAGTCTGGTTGTGAACATAGCGATTGCACTTATCTTTTATTATCTCTTCGGGTTGGAGATGCAACTCTATTCGTTGGCTGGTATTACGGTTTCGTTGAACCTTGTGATAGACAGTACGATTGTGATGGCCGACCATATTCTCCATCGTCGTAACCTGAAAGCTTTTATGTCTGTATTGGCGGCTACGCTCACCACTATGGGAGCATTGGTCATCATCTTTTTTCTGGATGATAAAATCAGATTGAACTTGCAGGATTTTGCGGCGGTAGTGATTATCAACCTGGCTGTATCTTTGTTGGTATCCTTGTTTTTCGTACCTTCTATGATAGAGAAGATTGGATTGGTGAAACATACGAATTCAAAAAGGTGCGGAAGGAGTATTTTGTCATTCAAGATGAAACAAAGTATGATCGGCATCAGGAAGTTTTTTAAACGTTTTCCGGTTTACTTTACTCGTTGTTATACTGTGCTTATCCGTTTTCTTTGCCGATGGCGATGGGCGGTTTGTATATTGCTATTGTTGGGGTTTGGTTTGCCGGTCTTTTTACTTCCCGAGAAGTTGCAGGGAGAGGGAAAATGGGAAGAGATCTATAATAAAACCATCGGTTCCCACGCGTATAAAGAAACGGTGAAACCCGTTGTAGACAAAGTTTTGGGAGGTGCCTTGCGTCTTTTTGTGCAGAAAGTATATGAAGGCAGTTATTTCACACGCAATGAAGAAGTAGTACTCTATGCCAATGCAAACCTGCCTAATGGAAGTACGTTGGAACAGATGAATACATTGGTAAAACGTATGGAAACTTATCTTAGTGAGTTTAAGGAGATTAAGCAATTCCATACTTCTGTATATAGTCCTCGACGAGCAAGTATCACCGTTTACTTTAAGAAAGAGTATCAAAATAGCGGTTTTCCTTATACTTTAAAAGCTAACATGATAAGTAAGGCATTGAAACTGGGTGGTGGCAGTTGGGGTATTTATGGATTGCAAGACCAAGGATTTAGCAATGATGTGCGCGAGAGTGCGGGTTCTTATCGTGTAAAGATGTATGGTTACAACTATGATGAACTTTATGAATGGGCTGAAAAATTGAAAGCGAAGCTTTTGACGCACCGTCGCATCAAGGAAGTACTCATTAATTCGGAGTTCTCGTGGTGGAAAGATGACTATCAAGAGTTTTATTTCAATCTGAATAAGGAACGTATGATACAGGAAGGGGTTAGTGCACAGAAGTTGTTTGCGGCAGTACAACCTATCTTCGGCAAGAATATGGAAATAGGTTCGGTGTTGACGGAGGAGGGAACAGAAAAGATCAGGCTTTCTTCCCGGCAATCTCACGAATATGATATTTGGGCAATGCAGTTCTTTCCATACGGATCGGATAATGATAAACATTACAAACTTTCGGAACTGACAAGTGTGGAGAAAGGACAAATGCCGCAAGAGATAGCCAAAGAACGGCAACAGTATCGTCTTTGCCTACAGTATGAATATATTGGCTCCAATGAAATGGGAAATAAGATTTTGGAGCGTGACTTGGAAGAGTTTAATTCTATTTTGCCGATGGGGTATACAGCCGAGTCTCAAAGTACTTCATGGGGATGGGGTAAAAAGGATAATAAGCAATATTTGTTTTTGCTAGTGGTGATAGCCATTATTTTCTTTACTACCAGTATATTGTTCAACTCTTTAAAGCAACCACTCGCTATTATCTTCGTTATTCCTGTGTCTTACATTGGAGTATTCCTTACTTTTTACTGGTTCCGTCTGAACTTTGACCAGGGTGGTTTTGCTTCATTTGTGTTGTTATGTGGCATTACGGTGAATGCCAGTATTTATATACTCAATGAATATAACAGTATTCGGCGCCGTTTTCCATGTCTGTCTTCATTACGTGCTTATACCAAAGCGTGGAATGCCAAGGTTGTACCTATCTTCTTAACGGTTATTTCCACTATCTTGGGATTTATTCCTTTCATGGTTGGTACTGAAAAAGAGGCATTTTGGTTTCCATTGGCAGCTGGTACTATTGGTGGATTGGTGATGTCGGTGATAGGTATCTTTTTCTTTCTGCCGGTATTTTGCTTGAAGAGAAAAGAACCTAAAAGAAAATGTTCTTAGTCGACGTGGATGTATGAAATGTCTGCAAGAAGCTTGTTATTTTCCACCATCCAAGTATTCTTTTTTGAACATATCAACAAAAAGAAAAAACAGAGAAAGTAGTAATGGACCGAATATAATCCCCATAAAGCCGAATAATGATAAACCGATGACAACTCCGAAGATGGTAATGAGTGGATGGATATCTGCCATCTTCTTTTGGATAATAAAACGTATCAGATTATCCAATTGTGAAATAATAATTGTTCCGAAAAAAGCTAAACCAGCAGCCTGGAGCCAATTTCCTATTAAAGCCATATAAGCGGCAATAGGTATCCATATTAATGCCGTACCTACCATTGGTACAATACTAGCAAAACTTGTAAGAAGTCCTGATAACAGAATATTGGGAGCACCGAATATCCAGTAACCGATCATAGCTACCCCACCTTGTATGATAGCCAATAAAGGGATACCGATGGCATTTGAACGTACAATCAGGTTAATCTCGCGTACTACGTTTTGTGTATTGGCGGCATTAAAAGGCAGAATATCGTCAATGTACTGTTCCATTTTTTTCCCTCCTATCAACATGAAGTAGAGTACAAATACCAATACGAACATATTAACGGCAAAACTGCTGATACCGCCCATTAAAGTCTGACCTATACGTGGAAGAATCGATATTATATAAGAAATGACATCACCACCCAGTATATTGTATCCTGTTTTTTCTTTTATGATTTGGGCGGCTTCTTCAAACGGAGTAATGATTACTTGAGGATCAAGATTGATGTTTTGTAAATTAGTAATTGCCAACCATACTACCAGGGCTAAGGGGACAAGGAAACATAAAATAGCTTCTGCCGTAATGATAGTAGCGGCCAAACTGCGTTTCATCTTTTTTTTCACGGAAAGATAAAACATCTGCTTTCTGACAAGGATATAAATGGTCAATGCTCCCAATAAACCGCCAAGGAAGGGAGTAATTTGCCGGAAGAGGATGAGGCCCAGTCCTAAGATGATAGTTATTAGTGAATATTTCCAGTATTTCTCTTTGGTATTCATAGAGTTCATTGTTTCTTTTGACAAGAAACATTGCAGAAACCGGAAAAGTTTTGTTGTTGATTAAAATTTTATCCTTCGTCGAGCCAGCCTTTCCCTTGACGTACTATTTCGATTTCATCGTTGGTACAATCCACTACGGTAGAACCTTCTGTCCCACCAATTCCTCCGTCAATTACCAAATCCGCAATATTACCGAATTTCTCATCTATCAGTTCGGGATCTGTGATATATTCGATGTCTTCATCTTCTTCATGGGGCAGGGTAGTGGTCATGATAGGAGCATTGAGTAACCGGGCTATTTCCTGGATAATAGGATTGTCCGGCATACGTATACCTACTTCTTTCCGATTACGGAATATTTTAGGTAAACGGGTGGTTCCGTTTAGGATAAAAGTAAATGCTCCGGGCAGGTTACGTTTCATTAACTTGAAAGTGTTGTTATTTACTTTGGCATATTCGCTGATACTGCTCAAATCGTAACAGATAATGGAAAGATTATTTTTCTTCGGATCTATTTCCTTAAGCTGACAAATACGTTCGATGGCACGCTCTTTCAATCCATGGCAACCGATGGCATACATAGTGTCAGTGGGATAGATGATGATACCTCCATCATTCAGAATATCTATTACCTGCTGTAAATCTACTGGATTATTATTCTTTTCATAAAGTCTTAGAAGCATGGCAGAATGGGATTTTATTTTAAAAGTAAAATACAAAAGTAGATAATAAGTTTCTTGTAATCAAATGTATAAGGAAGAAATTTATTGAGGGCATGCAAACTTATTTAGCGGAACGCTTTTTACGAAGTTCCTCTGCCACTCTCCATTGTAGCGCTGCTTCCGCTTCTTTTCCAGCCTGCATCAGAGCATCGCCGAAAAGTTCATGAGCACCGGCATGTTCGGGTTTTAAAGTCGTAGCTTTATCCAAATCGGCTATAGCGCCTTCTATTTCTTCAAGTTTAAGACGTAACTTTCCACGATTGTATACGGCTTTAAACTCTGCAGGACGAAGCCGTACGGCACGGTTCAGGCACTCTTCCGCCTCTAAATAATGCTTTTCGTTGAACAAAGTAATCCCTTTTCGTATCCATGCATCCGTATATTCGGGATAAAGTTCCAATGCTTTGTTATAATTGGCAAGTGCGGCACGAACATCATGTGCCTGGGTGATACATTCGTTTCCCATCTGATAATATTCGTGTGCATAATTTTGCAGGCGTTGCCGCTGTTCTTCCATCTCCTGCCTCAGACGTACATTGTCTTCTTTTAATCGGTTAATGATGGTTAGTTTTTTACGGATGAACCGTTGTATTACAGGCTTTTCTATGTCATAACGAGAGTGGATAGCCTTGAAAAATTCGTTCAGGAAGGTTTCAAAGTCACCGTTGTCAAACGCCTTGGAAGCAGCCACATACTGCACATCCGCTTGAGCCTGTTTCAAGGCACGCTCAATAGCCTGGCGGTTATTAAAGCGTTCGGAAAAACTGATAATCTCAGGGCGTACAAATACATCCGCACGGCTGATGGGCTTTTTAAGCTGTATCCCTTCCAAAGAAGTACACCGGCTCAATGCTACATACGTCTGCCCTCCGGCAAATACTCCTCCGGTGAAGTCGATAACCACTCGACTGAAGGTCAGTCCCTGGCTTTTATGTACTGTTATAGCCCAAGCCAGCCGGACCGGATATTGAGTAAAAGTCCCGAGTTCCTCTTCCTCGATTTGTTTTTTTTCTTCGTTGTATTTATATCGGATATTCCGCCACAATTCTCGTTTCACATCACACTCTTTACCATCGTCGGTAATGACATAAAGGGTTTCTTCTATTGGGTCGAAGCCACTGATAATTCCGATTGTACCATTTACCCAACGCCGGTCGAAGTCATTTTTGATAAAGATAATTTGTGCTCCCGGTTTCAGGACTAATTCTTTGGAAGTGGGAAGGCTGCTCTCTGGGAAGTCTCCCTGGATTTCACCATAGAAAGTTATCGGTTCGCCGGGTAATTCCGTTAATTTTTTATCGTTAATGAAGTCCACATTGTCACGGCGAGTGGCAAGGGTAATATACATATCTGCTTCCGATTGCTCTATCTGCGTGCCGTAGCGGGTATTGAGCAATTGTAGGTCTGCTGAACCAAGCGTATTGTTACGGATATGGTCTAGAACACTGACGAATACTTTATCCGTTTGTCGGTACACTTTCTGTAACTCGATGGAAACAAGGTCTATTTGATTGAAAACCCGTGCGGAGAAGAAATAAGGAGTAGGATAGAAACGGTTCAGTATCTCTCGTTCATCTCCTTTCACTACAGGCTCCAACTGGAAAACATCACCCACCAGCAGTATTTGTTTTCCACCGAAAGGTTCGCGTAGATTTCTGGAATAAACACGCAGTACCCGGTCTACTGCATCAATGATATCTGCCCGCACCATGGATATCTCATCGATGATGATAAGTTCGAGTTCTTCAAGCAGTTTACGATGAGGTTTGGTATATTTAAAAAATTCATGGATACGTCCGCGTTGCAAACTGAAATTCGGATCATCGGGTAACAGGGGATAGAAAGGAAATTTAAAAAAACTGTGCATGGTACTGCCCCCGGCATTGATAGCCGCGATACCCGTGGGCGCCAGTACCACATGCTTCTTTTTTGTATGCTCGCAAATGTAACGAAGAAAGGTCGATTTTCCCGTACCTGCTTTGCCCGTCAGAAAAACAGACTGGCGGGTATATTGAATAAGGTTCAAGGCGTCTTGAAACTCTTTATTCTGTGTATCGGGAACGAAACTCAAGTTATTTGTTAATTACTGGTTACAAATTACAAGAAAGATGTTATTGACGATTATCTATTATTAGTCAATTATCTTAAAGTGTCTCATTGCATTGGCTATGCCATTATCGTCCACTCCGGTCGTTACATAATCGGCTGCCGCTTTCACGTCATCTTTGGCATTTCCCATTGCAATACCGATACCGGCATAGCGTAGCATACTGATGTCATTACCTCCATCTCCGAAAGCCATCGTTTCTTCCAAACGAATGCCGAAGTGACAGATAATCTCATCTATACCTTTTTGTTTGGTGTTTCCTTTGGCTGTGATGTCCACAAAAGCCGGAAACCATCGTCCTATCTCACAATTGGGGATGGACGGAAGTATTTCTCTTTCTTCCTCTTCTGTTATAAAAGGTGTCATCTGGAAAATTTCTCCGATTTGTAACGCTTCTTCGGGAGTTCGTGCAGGTATCACGTCCACCTTCAGGAAGTCGTGAAAAATCTTTTTTACCAATTCATTGGGGTGACAAACACATATATCGTGTTCACCTACCACAATACAGGGAATATTTTTGGAGGTACAATAATTCATTAATACCTCTATATCCGCAGTAGGAATCGTACTTTTGTAAATCACCTCTTTATCTACGAAACAATAACCACCGTTCATTGTGATGTAACCATCTATTAGTCCGCGATCTTGCAGTACAGAGAGATTGTTAATGATAGTTCCGGGGCGTCCGGTCGAAATGAATATCTGTATACCTTTGGCTTTGGCGGCAGTCAAAGCTTCAATCGTAGAAACCGGTATTTTATGGGTTTCGAAGCTTACCAAAGTGCCATCAATGTCAAAAAACAAGGCTTTTATCATAAGTGTCTCTTTAATTACTTGTGTGCAAAAGTACTTAAAAAGCGAAGATATTTCGTACTTTTGCAAGCAAATAAATGATAATTTCGGTTTTAGAAAAAACATTAATTTTAGGATTATAATGAAGAAACATTCTTTTAAAGATTGGTTGATAGCCGTCCGCCCATGGTCGTTTCCCGCATCGGCAATGCCGGTAATAGTGACTTTGGCATATTTGTTCTGTATGAAAGAAAACATCGATTGGACAAACGGTATTTGGGCTTTGCTGAATATCATAATCTTTCATGCTGCAGGAAATACATGGAGTGACTATTTCGACCATAAGCGAGGTGTCGATGCCCGGGATACATTCGGTGCTAAAACCCTCACTGCTGAAATGTTTCTCCCGAAAGAAATCTACCGGTTGGCATTGGGGTTGTTGGCGGTTGCTGTAGTTGCTGGTGTCATGCTGATGTTTCGTACTGGACTTCCTTTGTTGTGGATAGGCCTTGGAGGAGTGGCATGTTCTCTTCTTTATCCTCCTTTGAAGTATAATGCACTGGGCGATGTGGTTATTTTTATGGCGTATGCCTTGCTTCCTACATTAGGTACGGTATATGTTGCCACTCTGGCTATCAATTGGGATGTACTCTGGATAGCCATTCCCGTGGGGTTGATTACGGTAGCTATTCTTCATGCCAACAATACGCGTGATATGTACACCGATGCTCGTGCAAATATCAGTACCTTAGCCATGCGATTGGGAGGTAAAGTATCCGTGTTCCTGTATTGTGCCGAAATCCTGTTCCCCTTCGGATGGGTGGCAGGTTGTGTCGCTTCCGGGACTTTCCCCTTGTGGACGCTTCTGGTTTTACTGGCTTTGATACCCGCTATCGGTAATGTACGTGTCATGTCGCAGTATTCCAAGAAAGGGTTTTCTGTCATTGCCAATTTGGATGAGATGACGGCTAAACTTCAATTGTTGTTCAGTCTGATATTCGCTTTATCATTTGTTTTAGCTGCTTTGTTGTCATGAATAAATTAGTTTTTACCATCTTTTTGGCAGCTGTGTTGTGGACGGTTATGTTCTCGCCCTGGACTGCCCCATTTGTCAATTTCTGGTGGATGATGACCGGTTCGGCACTCACCTTGTCTATATTCGCTACTTTGTTCTCTCGTGGCTGGTGGCGAGATGTAAAGTGGAGCCTGTCGAACATTCTGTTGGGCTTTGGCGTTGCCATTGCTTTGTGGTGCGTGTTCTGGATAGGAGATAAAGTTTCTACCTGGATATTCGATTTTGCACGTCCTCAGGTAAACCTGATTTACGGGATGAAAGAAGGGGAGTCTCCCTGGCTACTGACCGCATTGATGTTGTTTTTGATAGGACCTGCCGAAGAAATATTCTGGCGTGGCTATGTACAACGTACTCTTTCCGAGCGTTGGAACCCTAACAAGGGCTTCATGGTGGCAACCACTTTGTATGCTTTGGTACATGCCGGTTCTTGTAACTTTATGCTGGTTATGGCGGCATTGGTGGCCGGTGTGGTATGGGGAGCACTTTACCGCTTTTTCCCAAATCGCTTTGCTGCCATCATACTTTCGCATTCTTTATGGGATGTAGCGGTCTTTATATTTTTCCCGATATAATTAACTCAACCACAGATTACGTAGATTAACTTATATTTTCTCTCATCTTATTTATGTTGACTCTTGTAATCTCTGATGATAAAAATAAACTGATTATGAAGTATAATTTTGATGAACTGATAGAACGTCGCGGCACTGACTCAGTGAAGTGGGACGGAGCGAAAAATGTTTGGGGACGTGATGATTTGCTTGCCATGTGGGTGGCTGATATGGACTTTCGTACTCCTCCTTTCGTAATGGATGCCTTGCGCAAGCGGCTCGAGCATGAAGTGTTGGGGTATACTTTCGCTTGCGAAGAGTGGTATACCTCCATCTGTAACTGGCTGTACAAACGTCATCAATGGGAAATTACCCATGAAATGTTGACTTTTGTACCCGGTATAGTTCGTGGACAAGCTTTTGCTCTGCAATGTTTCACCAATCCGGGAGACAAAGTCATGGTTATGACTCCGGTATATCATCCTTTTTTTCTGGTTACCGAGCGCTTGGGGCGTGAAGTCGTGTATTCTCCGCTTGACTTGTGCGACGGTCAATATCAAATTGATTTCGAACGTTTCAGTCGGGATATTCAAGGTTGTAAAGTACTTATTCTCTGTAATCCCCATAATCCAGGTGGCCGTGTGTGGACTGTAGAAGAATTGCAACGAATAGCCGATATCTGTAAAGAGAGCGGTACGCTGGTTATTTCGGATGAGATACATGCCGATCTGACTCTTCCACCTTATAAACATCATCCTTTTGCCACAGTTTCGGAGAATGCAGCACAAAACTCTTTAACTTTCATGGCGCCTAGCAAGGCTTTTAACATGCCGGGGCTGGGCAGTTCCTATGCCATAACCATCAATACCGATATTCGGCATCGTTTCCAGCAATTTATGGAAGCCGGAGAGTTCTGTGAAGGCCATTTGCTGGCATATATCGGAACTGCCGCTGCTTATATGCAGGGTGAAGAGTGGTTGTCACAGCTGCTTGATTATCTGAAAGACAATATCAATTTTACCGAGAATTACTTAAAAGAACATGTTCCGGGTATCAGTATGATACGTCCGCAAGCATCTTATCTCATTTTTCTGGATTGCCGTGCATTAGGTTTGTCACAAGACGAACTGACAAGGCTTTTTTCTGAAAAAGCCCATCTTGCTTTGAACGACGGTACCATGTTCGGTAAACCCGGCAAAGGCTTTATGCGGTTGAATGTAGGTTGTCCGCGTTCGGTATTACAGCAGGCATTGAACCAGTTGGCTATCGCTGTCAAACAGTGATAAAATACCTCATATAGGTATATATCTCTAAATTTATTTTAGCTTGTTGATAAAAATGCAAAAAAACATACTCTTAATATTAATTAAATATATACCTCCCCTTGATGGCAGACTTAAATAAAATAATATATTTGTGATATTGAAATGATATCAATTAAATTTATGTGATATGGAAGCAAAAGAATTGGATTTCAAAGGTTTTAAGATAAATGGCTTTTTAGCTTTATTTCTCCATCTGGTGGTACTTACAGCTGTGATAATTTTCGGTTTTATCACAAGTATTCCTACACTTGTACTTTCTGTGTTCTTAACTGTTGTATGGTTTATTCTTTTTGCGGGTTATATGCAGTTGGAACCGAATGAAGCTCGGACTATGGTGTTTTTCGGAAAGTATAAAGGTACGTTTAAGGAAACTGGTTTTTTCTGGGTTAATCCATTTCTTGATAAGAAAAAATTGTCGTTGCGTGCGCGAAATCTGGATGTAGAACCTATTAAAGTTAATGATAAAATAGGCAATCCTATATTGATTGGTTTGGTATTGGTCTGGAAATTGAAAGATACCTATAAAGCGATGTTTGAGATTGATTCGCAAACAATGGCGGCATCGGCTTCATCGACAGGTAACGCCAATCAGATTAGTATCGGTAATGCGGTTGCCAATCGTATGAATGCTTTTGAAAATTTCGTGAAGATACAGAGTGATGCTGCTTTACGGCAAGTGGCAGGACAATATGCATACGATGATAACGAGGCTAATACGGAGGAATTGACGCTTCGTTCTGGCGGAGAAGAAATCAATGAACAGTTAGAGCAAAAATTGAATGAGCGTTTGGCTATGGCAGGTATGGAGGTGATAGAAGCCCGTATCAATTATCTGGCTTATGCTCCTGAGATAGCAGCTGTGATGCTCCGCCGTCAGCAGGCTTCAGCCATTATTACGGCGCGTGAAAAAATTGTGGAAGGAGCGGTTTCTATGGTAAAGATGGCACTTCATAAACTTTCTGAGGAGGAGATTGTTGAACTGGATGAAGAAAAGAAAGCTGCTATGGTTAGCAATTTGTTGGTAGTGCTTTGCGCGGATGAAGCTGCACAGCCGGTTGTAAATGCCGGAACACTGAACCATTAAAGACTAAGAAAATGATAAAGACTCAAAAAGTGTATCGGTGTTTTTTTCTGCTGTGTTTCTTATGGAGTAATGTTTATGGTATCTTTGCGCAAGATGCCAATCGCGTTCGTGCGCAGCATATTTATGAATGGTTTGCGGCAGGGCAGGGCGATAGTATTTATATTGCTTTGAATAAAGAGTTGCAAGGAAAATTATCTCCAGTGATGTTCAATGGTACCTTTCGAGAGACGGAGAAAGTTTTCGGCAAGTTACAATCAAAAAGTGAGTGGCAGACGGAAAACGTCCAGGGGGGGACCCTTTATTATTCCGATTTGAAATTTGAACGGTACGATTTCCGTTTTATACTTGCTTTTGATGCGGATGGAGCGATGAATACGATCCGTCTGTCTCCAGTGCCGGCTACTTCTGTTACCCCTTCTGTAGCGTATAATGAAAAGAAGATGTCAGAACGGGATATCACCGTAGGTGCCGAAGGATTTCAACTGCCGGGTACACTGACTGTACCGAAGTTTGCTACCGTTGCCGAGGCACGTAAAGTTCCGTGTATCATTCTGGTACATGGCTCCGGTCCTCACGATCGTGATGAAACCATAGGACCTAATAAACCTTTCCGCGATATTGCCTGGGGATTGGCGGAACGGGGTATTGCTGTTATCCGTTATGACAAGCGTACAAAAACTTATGGAGCTGATTGTGTTCCCGCCGGCCGTGTGCTCGATTATGATACGGAGGTAGTAGATGATGTCCTTTCCGCCGTGGCTTTGGCAAAAACTCTGCCGGAGATTGCATCGGATAGTATCTATGTATTAGGACATAGTTTAGGAGGGACATTGGCTCCTCGCATAGCCGAACGTTCGAAGGAGTTGGCTGGGATTATTGTTCTTGCCGGATTGGCTCGTCCGTTTGAGGATGCCGTTGAAGAGCAAACTGTTTATATCATGTCTTTGGCGCCTGCTTCGGCTGAAGCCAAAATGCAGTTCGCCGACTTGAAAGAACAATTGAATAATGTAAGAAAATTGGGAACCAATGCTTTTGATGAGCAGATACCTCTGCCCTTGAATTTGCCTCGTTCCTATTGGGAATTTGCCAATGCTTATAAACCGGTGAGTGTAGCTGCCAAACTAAAGCTTCCTATCTTTGTTCTTCAAGGTGAACGCGATTATCAGGTGACCATGGAAGATTTCGCATTCTGGCGTTTTGGCCTATGGCGAAATAAGAATGCCTTTTTCAAGTCTTATCCCAAGCTGAACCATCTTTTGCAAGAAGGAACTGGAAAAGCCACTCCGATGGAATATAGTCGGGCTTCATCTGTTCCGGCTTATGTGCTGAATGATTTAGCGGCATTTGCCCACGGAATCCGGAATATGTTTTAGTGTATATCTTTTAATGGGTAATCAAAGAAATAAAGCAATTCAATTGTAATTAGTAAATCATAAAATTAGAAATAAATCGTGGCTAAAAAAGACACTTCAACTAAAAGCTTCGTTCTACGTGTAGATACTGCAACAATGGATGCTATTGAAAAATGGGCAGCCGATGAGTTCCGTAGTACTAACGGACAGCTCCAGTGGATCATCGCTGAGGCTCTCCGGAAGAGTGGGAGGTTGAAGAAAACTAAATCTACTTCTTTTACTGACTCCGAAGAGAAGGAACAAGAGGAATAGACCTTATATTAATTGTTTATTGTATTCTTGTTTTTAAGTACAAACAAAACCGCATGAAATGCGTTTGTTAATCTATTGTCTGTTTGTTACTTTCTTCCCTCCCCAAACACGATGTTGTTTGAACATGGAGTTTTTAGGTAAACACATGTATATATTCATTACCCTACCTAATTGTTGTTGATTTTTATTCTTTTTCATTATTTTTAGGTATTTCCCGTGTTTTCTCTTCCCTCTAACTTTGTCCCAACAAAATTTAAGATAAAAGATGAGAAAATTAACGGGTTTATTTGTTTTGTGTTTTTTACTTTCTACTAATACTTTACTGGCTGACGGATCGGATGAAGTAATCAAGGTAGAAGAGAACACTGAAATTACGGCAAAGAAAGAGACAGCAGCCACAAGTGACGGCTACAAGAAATTCCGTTTCGGTGGATATGGCGAGATGGCTGCAAGTTTTAAGGACTATGGTAACAATCGTTTTTACGGGGGTAATAATGGTAACTCCAAAGATAACCGGAACACCATTTCCATTCCTCGTTTTGTATTAGCATTTGATTATAAATTCAACTCAAAATGGATGCTCGGTGCAGAAATTGAGTTTGAAGCCGGTGGGGTAGGTACGGCATACGAAATTGAGAACTCCGAAAATGGGGAGTATGAAACCGAAGTGGAAAAAGGAGGAGAAGTCGCTCTCGAACAATTCCATATTACTCGATTGATCCATCCAGCTTTCAATGTGCGCGCGGGGCATATTATTGTGCCGGTTGGGTTGACTAATGCCCATCACGAGCCTATCAACTTCTTTGGCGTTTATCGTCCGGAAGGCGAAAGCACTATTTTACCTTCTACCTGGCATGAAAATGGACTCGAGATTTTTGGGTCGTTTGGAAAAGGCTATACAGGTTTCGATTATCAAGCGATGATTGTTGCGGGATTGAACGCTAACGGTTTTGATCGTAACACTTGGGTGGCTGGTGGTAAGCAAGGACTTTTTGAAGTAGATAATTTTACTTCGCCAGGTTATGCGTTTCGTTTGGACTATAAGGGTGTGCCGGGCTTGCGTGTAGGAGGTTCTTTCTATTATTGTGCAGATGCCGGTTCCAACTCCGACAAACTTCAGGATTATTCTACTTTTAAGGTTCCCGTAAGAATTTATACAGCCGATGCCCAATATAAAAATAGGTATGTAACGGCTCGTGCCAATTTTGTTTGGGGAAACTTGGGAAATTCATTGGCAGTCAGTTCGGTGAATACCAAACTCTCTAATAAGTCTCCATATACACGTGTCACTCCTGTCGCCAAAAAGGCGGTCAGTTATGCCGGAGAGGTTGGGGTCAATTTAAGTGCTTTTTTCAAAAGTAATAAAAAAGTCCCGGTGATTTATCCTTTTGCACGCTATGAATATTATAATCCTCAGGAAAAAGGGGAGACAATGCAGGTCATGGAATTGCGTAATAAGGTAAGCATGTGGACAGCCGGCCTGGACTGGTATGCTTTGCCCAATCTGGTAGTGAAAGCCGATTATTCAACCAGGCAGATAGGTACAAGCAAGATATTTGGAACCGGACCTTATAATAGTGAAAATGAGTTCTCTATCGGTATAGCTTATATTGGTTGGTTTATTAAAAAATGATTTTATTAACTGTTAATTTTTATAAGATGAAAAAGAATTTATTTTTTGTACCGGTACTGGTTCTGGTACTGGCTCTCGTTGCCTCCTCATGTAGTGATGACGACTCGGATCCGTGGAATGTTGATGAGATAGATTACAACTCATCCACAGCAGATGCGTGGCATAACTATATGAAGAATGTTGCGATGCTTTTGAATGACGATGCTGAAAGTCTGTATAATGCTTGGGCGGTAACCTGGAAAGAAACAGGAAAGTCTTATGCTGAATTATTCAAGACTCATGATGCCAATTTTACATATACAAATGCGGCAAGTTGTGCTCAGGAGATTGTAGAGAAATGTGCGGAGATAGCTAATGAAGTGGGTAGCGCTAAGATAGGTGATCCTTATAACCTATATATTTCCGGACGTGAAAAGGAAGCTCTATATGCTGTGGAGTCTTGGTATAGTTGGCACTCACGCGATGATTATACTAATAATATTTATTCTGTCAGAAACGCTTATTATGGTTCATTGGATGGTACTGTTGCCGGTAATTCTTTTGCAAAAGAAATTGAGGGTACAGCGATGGATATTAAGGTGAGAGCCGCTATCAAAGCAGCTGCAGATGCTATTCAGGCTATTCCTCAGCCATTCCGTAATCATATAAACAGTACTCAGGCTCAGACAGCAATGGAAGCTTGTTCTTCTTTACAGAGACTATTAAGTGAAGTGGAAGAAGAAGGAGGTGGAACAGTGGAAGCAGAAGCTACTAACCTGAAAGATTATGTCGTGAATAATATATCATCAGAAAGACTTGATGCGATAGTTAAGAACTATGTAGATGTGGTAGTTGTCCCGACTTATGAAAAATTGAAAGAAAAAAACAAACTCCTTCTTGATGCAGTGAATTCGTTAGTGGCAAATCCTACCAATACACGTTTTGAGGCTGCTTGTACGGCTTGGTTGAATGCTCGTGAACCATGGGAATTGAGTGAGGCTTTCTTGTTTGGTCCGGTAGATGAGTTAGGACTTGATCCCAATATGGATAGCTGGCCTTTAGATCAGAACGCCATTGTACAGATTATGAAGTCTGCCGATTGGAGTTCTTTGGTTTGGGGAGACGATGACTCTGATGAAGCTATTGAAGCATCTCAGAATGTACGAGGTTTCCATACTTTGGAGTTTCTACTCTTTAAAGATGGAGAAGCCCGTACGGTACCTACAAAATGAGGATTGTTCAATTGGATAATAGATTAGGAGAAGTAAGGGTGAGATTGGAAAATCTCCCTTTGCTTCTTTGGCATGTAGAAATATATTGTTTTAGAAAACAATGCAGATTATGGTAAATCATTTACTGAAATATTCATTCTTGTCTTTTTGCATATTGGCATTTACGGCGTGTGATGAGGACGGAATTGATGTAACGGATGTAACCGTACCCGACGGGTATGCGCTTTCGGCCGGTACATCAACTCTTTTTTTAAACTCATCGGTAGCATACGATACGGAAGCCAATTGGGTGAGTGGAACATATTCTACCCGTTTTACCCGTGGCGACAGGCTTTATGACAACGCCCGTTCAAGTGGTAATGATATAGGTGGTGGTTTAGGACCGGTTTATGCCGGTTATTCTTGTGGAAGTTGTCATCGCAATGCCGGTCGTACCAAGCCTACACTCTGGAGTGAAGGTGGTTCCGGCAGTTCCGGATTTTCCTCGATGCTGGTTTATATCAGCCGTAAAAATGGGGCTTTCTTTCAGGAATATGGACGTGTATTACATGATCAGGCCATTTATGGGGTGAAACCCGAAGGTAAACTGAAAGTAGAATATACTCGTGAGACTTTTCATTTTCCCGACGGTGAAGAATATGAACTTTGCAAACCCAATTATACCATTACTGATTGGTATGCCGATGAGATAGCCCCTGAAGATCTTTTCTGTACAGTACGTATTCCATTGCGTCATGTCGGTATGGGGCAGATGATGGCACTTGATCCTAAAGAAATAGAAGCTCTTGCCGCTAAGAGTAATTATCCCGAGTATGGTATTAGCGGTCGTTGCAATTATATAACAGAAAAAGGAGTGTATAGCTTGGGACTGTCCGGCAATAAGGCCCAACATGCCGATTTGACGGTGGAACTGGGCTTCTCCAGCGATATGGGTGTGACGAACAGCCGTTATCCGGAAGAAATCTGTGAGGGGCAGGTACAGGTTAATCAAGGCAGTATGATGGGACTCTCTTACGCTCAGCTCGATGTATCGACCGAGGATATGGAAGATGTAGATTTGTATATGCAGAGCCTTGGTGTGCCGGCTCGCCGTAATGTCAATGATCCACAGGTCATTAAGGGTGAACAGAAATTCTATGAGGCCAAATGTCATCTTTGCCATGTGACAACCCTTCACACTAAACCGCGTGGAACTACTTTATTGATGGGTACAAAGTTACCGTGGCTGGGTAACCAGACTATTCATCCGTATTCCGATTATTTGCTTCATGACATGGGATCTGAAATCATGGGAGTCGGATTGAATGATAATTACGTAAGTGGTTTGGCACGTGGAAATGAATGGCGTACAACACCCTTGTGGGGAATCGGGTTACAGGAAAAAGTGAATGGGCATACATTCTTCCTGCACGATGGACGTGCACGCAATTATGTGGAAGCCATTATGTGGCATGGCGGAGAAGGAGAAGCTTCTAAAAATTTATTTAAGAATATGAGTAAGGAAGACCGTGATGCACTGGTTGCATTCCTGAAATCACTTTGACCCGACAACAGTGTTAATAAGAAATAAAAAGTATATATAAGTAGTTATGAAGAAATTATTATTTTTAGTTGTACTTGCCGTAATGCCTTTGGGAGCAATGGCACAGCACGAAGAAGATACGGAAAACGGTGTGGTATCTCTGGCAGGAAGAGAAGGGTTTACCATTACAAGCAAGAAAGGAGATTTTGTGTTTAAACCTTACTTACTGGTACAGACCAGTGCCAATCTAAATTGGTATGATGATGAAGGTCTGGACAAAGCTTATAATCAGGATAATTTCGCAAGTTCCGGTTTCTCGGTTCCTTATGCTGTACTTGGTTTTACGGGTAAGGCTTTTGGAAAAGTTTCTTTTAACCTGTCAATCAATGCCGCTGCAAGTGGTGGAGCGTTGTTGCAACAAGCTTGGTTCGATATACAGTTCAAGAAAGAAATTGCCTTACGGGTAGGTAAGTTCAAAACGCCTTTTTCGCATGCCTACCTGACTACATTGGGTGAAACTTTACTTCCTCAGTTACCTGTCTCATTGACTTCTTCCGTCATTATGCCCTATTCACTGAATGCCGTGACACCGAATATCGGTACAGGTTTTGATTTGGGTGTGGAACTGCATGGGTTGGTTGGCGATAAGTTGGGTTATGAAATCGGCTTGTTCAACGGAACTGGTATTTCTGTGAATACTGCTTCAAAGACAATCAGCGACGACTGGCATATTCCTTCTTTGCTTTATGCCGGACGGTTGACTTATATGCCTAAAGGAGTGATGCCCGCCACACAAGGTAATCCGAACCGTCTGAATGAAGATAAGATACTGTTCGGATTGTCCGGTTCAATCAATGTGGAAAGTGAGAATGAGAGTACTAACGACACGCGTGTAGGACTGGAATTTGCTATGTTGAAAAATAAGCTTTATTTGGCTGCCGAGGCATACTACATGAATGTCGGTTTTACTAAACGCCAAAAGATCAATGAACATTATAATTATCTGGGTGGGTATGTACAGGGTGGTTACTTCGTGGCGCCCCGTGTGCAATTGGCTGCACGCTATGATGTCTTCAATCGTAATGGTACGGATGATGATGGGTTTTTGAACATGCCGGCTGTTGGCATGAATTATTTCTTCAAGGGATGTAACCTGAAGTTACAGGCAATGTATCAGTATGTTGCCCGTTGGGGACACGATACCCAACTCGACCGTGATAATGATAATTTGGGCTTAGCCACCCATTCGGCTACTGTTTTACTTCAGTATACATTCTAAACAAATCAAGGAGAGGATGGTATTATGAATAGGAATATTCTTTTCTTTATGGTTCTTCTTGTAATGGCTTGCTCCTCGTGTGACGAAGGGCGGATTTATGAAGAAGAAACTATTGTAATGGAGGAAGGACGTGTCGTGAAGATGACCGCTGATATCACCGGCATTGATAAATGGGCTCAGGGATATAGTATTGTAATCGCAGGTTTTAATGAGACGAGTGAGTATGCGGTTACTTCCGCCAATATTCCTGCGCCTTCCGTAGACGGGGGAACCGTTAGGGTAATCATGTCCGGTATTAGTGATGAGGTAAAGACGTTGGAGATCTGTGCGATCAATAAACTCAGGAAACGTATCGCTACCTTCTCGTCCATTGAAGCCCCGGCTACTACCGATACGATTATCATGAATGTGGGTGCTGTGGATGCCGGTATGTACAGCGCGATACAAAACAGTGTCTTCACTCCGTATTGCGCTACTTGCCACGGGGCGTCTGCCGGTAGCCCGAGTGCCAATCTTAATCTGACGAAAGGTAAGAGTTATGAAGACTTGGTCAATCATCCTTCCGTCATTGTTGACGGTAAACTCAGGGTAACTCCGGGCCATGCGGAAGAAAGCGTCCTGTATCAGATATTGAATACGGATATCAGTTCACAATGGGGGATAGACCACTTCCCGATACTTACTCCTTATCCCAATTTGTTGACCTTGATTGACGACTGGATAGATAATGGTGCTACCAAATAACGACTAATTTGATATGGAAATGAGTAACAAGAAACAACAAAAACAAATAGATAATACTTTAATCGAAATCTCTGAATATAAAGTTAAAGGCGGTATTTCGGAGTATCATATCATGATTCACGCCACTCGCCCCGAAGACACATACGAACAGCAACTGAATGCGGTTATCAATACCTATTTCACTTTACTTCAGGAAGAATTGTGTGGAGCTGTTGCCGTCTTTAAGCGTTATTTCCTGAGTGATGCAGCCAATCAGGAAGACCTGTTGCTTGCACTTACTACGGAAAGTTCGGACTGTGCGCTTTCCATTGTGGAGCAACCACCGCTGAACGGAACAAAGATTGCGTTATGGGTCTACTTGCAGGCAGGTGTGCAGACCCGGGTTCTTCACAACGGTTTGTTTGAGGTGAAGCATGGGGCTTACCGTCATTTTTGGAGTGGCAGTGTCTTGAACCGTGCCGCCAATTCAGAATATCAGACCCGTTTGTTGCTGAACGACTATGTGATGCAATTGATGGAACAGGGATGTAAATTGGCCGACAACTGTATCCGTACCTGGTTTTTTGTACAAAACGTGGATGTGAATTATGCCGGAGTGGTGAAAGCCCGCAATGAAGTCTTTGTTACCCAGAACCTGACGGAAAATACGCACTATATAGCCAGTACTGGTATCGGAGGGCGGCATGCCGACCCTAAAGTACTGGTACAGATGGACACATATGCGGTAGATGGTTTGGAGTCCGGACAGATACACTATCTATATGCTCCTACCCACTTGAACCCTACCTACGAATATGGTGTCAGTTTTGAACGTGGCACATACGTCGATTACGGAGACCGCCGCCATGTCTTTATTTCCGGTACGGCAAGTATCAATAACAAGGGTGAGGTTATGTATCCCGGTGATATTCGCAAGCAGACGGAACGGATGTGGGAAAATGTGGAAGCGTTGTTAAAAGAAGCGGAATGTACATTCGAGGATGTGGGACAAATGATTGTTTACTTGCGCGATATAGCGGATTATACAGTGGTAAAGGGAATGTATGATAAACGTTTTCCGGATACCCCGAAAATATTTGTACATGCACCGGTCTGTCGTCCGGGATGGTTGATAGAGATGGAATGTATGGGAGTAAAGACTTGCGGGAATAAGGATTATGCACCGTTTTGACCATACAGTGAAAGAGGGATACCTATTTGTGATGACTATCTCCCTGTATTATACCTAATTTGAGCGATTGCAGGATATCTGCCGATGCTGTATCTTTGCGGTATCAGAGATTTAAAGAATGAATTAGTTAGTCATAATTACGTAACCACTTTTATGAAGATAAAAGGATCCCCGTTTTCCGATGTGATATCGTGAGGCGGGGATTTATTATATATCTTTTGGGACAATAAAGGTTTGGAGTTTCCTCTTGTAGGGAACGCCCGTTTCCCTTAATGGGAATTACAGTTTCCTTTAATGGGAACTGCCGTTTCTCTTCATGGAAACGATGGTTTCCTCGGAGGGAAACGGGCATTTCCTATAAAGGAAACGAAAAAGAAGTAATTATAGGGTATCCTTGATATCTTGAAGTTCTACCAGCTTGTTTACAATTGCGTAAATGGTAAGTCCTGCCGGAGAGTGTATTTGTAGTTTACGGGCGATATTACGGCGGTGGGTGATGACGGTATGAATGGAAAGAAACAGCTTGTCTGCAATGGCTTTGTTCGTCATTCCTTTCACAACACAAGTAATGATTTCCTTTTCGCGTTGGCTCAGTGTCTCTTGTTCATTATCCTTTTCTTCCTCCTCTTCCGTATGCAACAAGTGGTTGATTTTAGAAGTGATGATATCGATATCATCGCAGATAGCGATACTTTCGTCATACTCTTTCAATGCATTGTTTTCGATGACAGAACAAACCAGGGCGATATACTTGATGCCCGATTTTCCGTTTTCCGTTTTAAAGGTCTGCAAGTCAAACCATCCTCCGAAAGTAGGATTTACAATAACGATATCGGGAGTATGCAGATGGATATAGTTCTGCAAGGTTTCGGGTGAGGAAACCTCAATGGGGTGTATATTCAGGTTGGGGATGCGTTTTAATACTGCTGTAAGGCCACTTCGCACAATAACCGAAGTTTCTGCAACGACTATTTTCAATGAAGTATTATTGTTCATTTTTCAGTCTCCTTTCTATTTGCGCCACAGCGGGAACAAACATATAATCTTCTACCTGGCAGTGTGAAGCAAGGTCTTGCTCACAGTTGAAGATGTCGAATAAAACGGTATTAAGGAGGTTGTTGTTTTCTTTTTCGGGATAATATTTGATGATGATATTTTTCAGTTCTTTTAGCTTGGTGTCAATTTGATTGTGCTTGCTGGCAAAGGTTGCAATGTCATATTCGTCAGAAAGTTTTCCTTCCAGCAGTTGCTCCACGTAGGTGAATACCGCTTCGTTTTCATATTCCATGTGGCGGCGGACTTCTTTGGCGTATTCATCAAAGAATTTCAAGATAAGGAATGCCACATCATTGTTGTTGCCCGAACAGTCGATGGCTTCAATAAGCTTGCGGCGTATGGCGGGCAGATTGAAATCCAGAAAATAAGTATGTGCCCGCTTCAGGTAGTCCATGAGGGCAGGAATAGAGAACGAATTTTCATCGCTACTATAGGTGTACTGTTCTTCACTGATGAAGTTGGCCACAGCGAGAAAGGTACGATAGTCTACCTGTTGAGCTTCACAGACGTCTTTTACATTCTTATCCCCAAATCCCAATGACAGACCGAAACGGCTCATCACCATTAACAAGGAATAGTTGTCGCAGATGAGGTCGCTCATCTTGTCTGTGGCACTGTATTTATGTTGTTCATTCATTATCGGTTATTATTTGGGTTCTTTATATTCGTGCGCAAAGTAACGGCTTTTCTTTGAAAAGCGCAATCGCAATAAGTAGGTATTTTGCTGATGATAGGACTGTGGAAAATACTGATTGATGATTAAACTAAAACTTTTAGTTCTATTTAACTATGATAATTAGTTTATGAACTAAATTATTTAGTTATTTGCGAAAACAAAAGAAGAATATGAAAGGATTGACTGCAAAAGAGGAAGAGATTATGGGCTTTTTCTGGGAAAAAGGTCCGTTGTTTGTAAAGGAGATGCTGGTGTTCTATGGGGAACCGAAGCCGCATTTCAATACGCTCTCTACAATTGTGCGTGGATTGGAGGATAAAGGTTTTCTGAGTCATCATACATTTGGTAATACATATCAGTATTATGCGGTTGTAAGCGAGGAGGACTTTCGTAAGGGAACACTGAAGAATGTTATCAGTAAATATTTCAATGACTCTTATCTGAGTGCGGTATCTTCATTGGTTAAGGAAGAAGATATTTCTTTGGATGATTTGAAGCGGTTGATAGAGGAGGTTGAGAAAAGCTCGACTGTAAATCAGCGTAATTTTAATCGTAAATAGTAAATTGTCCAATCCTCCAATCGTAAATACCATGGGTACACTCTTTGTATATATACTTAAATCTTCTGTCTGCCTGGCGGTGTTCTATTTGTTTTACCGCCTGTTGCTCAGCCGTGAGACGTTTCATCGGTTCAACCGGTTTGCTTTGCTGGGTATTCTGTTGTTGTCTTGTGTGCTACCCTTGGTGGAGATAAGTGTGGAGCGGCAGACGGAAATACATCATACTATGATGACGCTGGAACAGTGGCTGTTGCTGGCAAATGCTGCGGAAATGGGTACTGTACCGGAACCGGTTCAAGAGATTACCTGGGTACAGGTGGCACTGGCGTTATATCTGCTGGGTATCCTTTTCTTTGCTTTCCGCAATATATATTCGCTGTGTCGGTTATTACTGTTGCTGAGATCGGGTAAAAAAGAGGTTGCCGGTAAGTATATAAATTCCAAAGATAAGGTTATTTTGATTGTCCATGGACGGGATATCGCTCCGTTCAGCTGGATGAAGTATATCGTCATTTCCCGGAAAGATTTAAACGAGAATGGACGTGAAATACTTATACACGAGTTGGCACATATCCACCACCGGCATTCATGGGATTTGCTGGTGGCCGATGTCTGTATTTTCTTCCAATGGTTCAATCCGGCTTCTTGGCTGTTGAAGCAGGAGTTGCAGAACATTCACGAATATGAAGCTGACGAGACGGTAATCAAGGAGGGTGTAGACGCGAAACAATATCAATTATTATTAATAAAAAAAGCTGTTGGCACAAGGCTCTACTCTATGGCCAACAGCTTTAATCACAGTAAACTTAAAAAACGTATCACTATGATGTTAAAAGAAAAGTCAAGTCCGTGGGCACGTTTGAAGTACCTTTATGTACTTCCGTTGGCAGCTGTTGCCGTAACGGCTTTTGCACGTCCCGAAGTCTCCGAAAAAGCAGAGGAGATCTCAAGGACATCGGTTGTGCCCGAGAGAGAACAAGTAAATTCACTCTTTTCTCGTGTACAGGATGTTTCAACCGCCAAAGTTAATGATTTAGCGGAAATTGCTGAAACAAAAGTTGTGAAAAGTAAGGAGGTAACTTCTGTTGTAAGGGTACAACAGGCTGATACTCTGAACCCCCAAAAAGCAAAGAAACAGGATGTGAAAGTAACAATATCGTCTATAACGGCATTGGATAAACCATTGTTGGTGGTTAACGGAAAGGAAATAGATTCTTCTATTTTAGGTGCATTAGATCCTGATAAGATAGATCATATAACCGTATTGAAAGATAAAAAAGCTCTGGAATTATATGGCGAAAAAGGTAAGGATGGCGTTATATTGATTACTCTTAAAAAAGAAAAAAACGACAATAAGGATGTGAGAGTGATAGGTACAGGTGTTACTCCGAAAAAGAATATTTCCGGTTTGCGTGGTATCGTGCTACATTCTTCCGGAGGTGATTTGGTAAACACGGAAGTTTATGTAAATGGCACAAAAGTTGATATGGAAAATAAAGATTTGAACAGTGTGGTGCCTGCCGATAAAATAGAAAGTATCAGCGTGAATAAAAATGGAGATAATAAGGGTGCTATTTATATTGTGACTAAGAAAACAAAAACTTTTGAGGGTACTCTGGTAAAAGGGGAATTCAAGGTAGAAGGGAAAGTTGTAGATACAAAGGGAGAACCCATTATCGGAGCCTCCATCCTTATAGAAGGTACTAACCGGGGAACTGTTACGGATGTTGATGGTAATTTTGTTCTGTCGGCGTCTAAGAATGACGTGCTGGGTGCTTATTATGTAGGTATGCAAACAACGAAGGTAGGAGCAGCTCCAAAAGTAACCATAACGATGAAAAACGAGTGATCGATAACTCGTATTAAAAATATAAAGGGAGTTTCGGATGGTCATATCCGGAACTCCCTTCATATTGAGGTATGCTTGGATGTTTTTTTGATACATATCTAATAGAAATCGAGAATATATTAATAACTCTTTTACGAATTCTTGTCTTCCTTTGTAGAAGGAGCAAAGTAATATTAGATATGAAAACACATTATATTTTTAAAATTGTTGGTTTAAGTTTTTTTTTAAGTTTGACCGGAATATTGTCCGGCTTTGGGCAGGTCAATGTTGAAAACACATTATGGGATGATGAAGACTTTCTCCTGACTCCTGAGTATGAGGTTGTCAAAAGCGATTCTATTGAATCTATTATTTTTAAATCCTTATCTTACAAAGGGCATCGTAAATCGGTTTTTGCTTACTATGCAACACCGGGTATGTTGGATGGAAATATATCTGGAGATAAAAAACTTCCCGGAATAATTCTGGTACATGGAGGTGGAGGTATGGCCTTCAGGGACTGGGTGGTACAGTGGGCAAAACGTGGATATGCTGCTCTTGCTTTGGATACGCGGGGCAATGGTGCCGACAAAAAGCATATTGCGGGAGGGTTTGAGGAAAAAGGAGGAGAAACTCCTTATTTCGATGTTACATTACCATTGAAAGAGCAGTGGCTTTATCAAGCGGTGGGGGATGTGATAAAAGCGCATACTTTATTGTTAAGTTTCCCTGAGGTGGACAAAAAACGTACTGCCATTACGGGGATTAGTTGGGGAGGAGTATTGACCTGTATCGTATCTTCGCTGGATGCTCGTTTTAAAGTAGCTGTTCCTGTTTATGGATGTGGTTTCTTGGGCGAAAGCGGGCGTATGAAACAACAATTGGATGCGCTTGCGGAAAAGGATAGAGACACATGGCTGGCTCAATATGATCCTTCTGTATATTTATCCCGGATGAAACGGCCTATCTTATTTCTGAACGGAACTAATGATGTACATTTCTATTTATCTTCGATGACCCGCAGTGCCGCATTGGCAAAGAAATCTCGTTTGTTGATAAAACGCGGGTTGAGACATAGCCATAAATATGGATGGAGTAATGAAGAAATTAGTGCCTTTGTCAACCAGTACTTGGGTAAGGAGGGAGCTCTTCCCTGTATCAGGAAAGAAAGTATAGGAAATGGGGTAGTAAAAGGGCAGGTGAGTTCTCCTGTATCTATAGAGAAAGTTACATTATATTATACAACAAGCGAAGGCGCAGTTGCCGATACATATCATTGGAGATCTGTCTCCGGTGATTTATATGGCAGAAATTGGGAAGTAACCGTACCGGATGGGGCTAAAATCTGGTTTGTCAATTTGACGGATACCAGAGGATATCAAATATCCGGTAAAGTATACAGACGGTGATTGTCTGTTTTTTCATTTTATCTCCCTCTTTTCAAATAAACTCTGTTTTTTAGGGACATCTTATTGGAAAACCTTATTTTTGCGTCAACATCTCAATCTTTGTATTATGATAAAACAGATCTTGTTGTTGACTATTACGATTGCATGCTGGATTGAACCTGTATCGGCCTGTACTTCTGCTGTGATTTCCGGTAAGATAACTCCTGACGGTCGTCCTCTCTTGTGGAAGAATCGGGATACGGATTTTCTTCAAAATTGTGTGAAGTATTTTTCAGGGGAGCGTTATCCGTTTATTGCCATAGTCAATAGTGTGGAAGATGACCCGACAGATGTATGGATCGGTACAAACTCGGCAGGTTTTTCTGTAATGAATACGCAGTCTTATAATCTGGTCGACATAAAGCCCGGTGAAGAACGGGGAGAGGCGAACGGACGAGTGATGCGCCGTGCATTGGAGATTTGTGCTACTGTGGAAGATTTCCGCCATTTTTTGGATACTATTACGAAACCCAGTATGATTGAAGCTAACTTTGGCGTGATTGATGCTGAAGGTGGTGCGGCAATGTTCGAGGTAGATTATTATAAATATGTGATGTTTGATGCCAATGAACCGAAGGATGCTCCTTGTGGTTACATTGCACGTACAAACTTTTCTTTTTCGGGTAAAGTGAATGAGGGAGCTGGCTATGTACGCTTTATGCAGGAAGACAAGGTGTTACTACCGGCTTCGGCTACCAGACAGATCACTCCGCAATGGATATTCAATGAGCTGTCTCGTTCTTTTGCCAATCCGTTATTGGGTATTGACCTGAAAACTGGGGAATTCAATCGTCCCAAAACGACGGGCTGGTTTGTTGACCAGGATTTCATTGCCCGTGGCAGTACGGCAAGTTCTGTTGTCGTACAAGGAGTAAAGCCTGGTGAAAAACCTGAATTCACTACGATGTGGACAATATTGGGATATCCTCCTACCGGGGTGGCAATGCCTGTATGGTTGAAAGGAGCTGATAAGAATCTGCCGAAACTGCTTGTTCGCGATGAGACTGAGAAAGTTTCTCTTTTGGGTAATTGGTCGGTAATATTGGCAGGTGATGTGTTTTCTTATGGACAAGGTATGGGGAGTAACCGTTATATGAATTGGGAGAAATTGTATAATACGGAGAAAAACGGTTATATGCAGTTGCTTGCCCCTATAGAAGAAAACGTTTTTCAACGTACTCAATCTTTGTTGAAAACATGGCGTGAGAGTGGAAGTATTGATATAAAAAGTATGCAGTCGTTCTATAATGTAATGGATGATTTTATCAGTACGAAATACGCGGAACTATTTGAACTTTAATTTATTCATATTAATTATTTCTACATGAAACACAAATTTATGATTGGGGTTTCCATCCTTTGCCTGGGATTGGCTGGAAATCTACATGCGCAAAACAAGAAAATGTATCAAAAAGGGTGGATAGACTTCAACAAAAATGGAGTGAAGGATATCTATGAGGACCCGAATCAACCGGTGGAGAAACGTGTTGCCGACTTGCTCTCGCAAATGACGGTGGAAGAGAAAACTTGCCAGTTGGCTACTCTTTATGGTTATGGGCGAGTATTGAAAGACTCTCTGCCGACTGCCAACTGGAAAAATGAGATTTGGAAAGATGGTATAGCCAATATTGATGAAATGCTGAATGGGGTAGGTAAGAAGGCTTCACGGGTGCCCGATTTACTGTATCCTTTCAGTAATCATGCCGAAGCCATTAATATTGTGCAACGTTGGTTCGTGGAAGAAACTCGTTTGGGAATTCCTGTGGATTTCAGTAACGAAGGTATTCATGGCTTGAACCATACAAAGGCAACTCCATTGCCGGCTCCTATCGCAATTGGAAGTACCTGGAACAAGGAACTTGTTTATCAGGCGGGAAGTATTGCCGGAGAAGAGGCTAAGGCATTGGGATATACCAATGTGTATGCTCCTATTCTTGATGTGGTACGTGATCCGCGTTGGGGACGTACTTTGGAGTGCTATGGAGAAGATCCTTATCTGATCGCTGCATTAGGAACACAAATGGTAAATGGTATCCAGTCTCATGGCGTGGCTTCTACCTTAAAACATTATGCTGTTTACAGTGTGCCTAAAGGAGGGCGCGATGGCAATTGTCGTACTGACCCTCATGTGGCTCCACGAGAACTGCATCAGTTATTTTTGTATCCTTTCAAGAAAGTTATTCAGAATGCGCATCCAATGGGAGTGATGAGTAGTTATAATGACTGGGATGGTGTACCCGTATCTGCCAGTTATTATTTTCTGACAGAATTGCTTCGTGAGGAGTATGGCTTTGATGGTTATGTGGTTAGCGACAGTGAGGCTGTAGAGTTTGTAAAGACTAAACATCATGTGGCGGATACATATGATGAGGCTGTACGTCAAGTATTGGAAGCTGGTTTGAATGTGCGTACGCATTTTACCAAACCTTCTGATTTTATTATGCCGGTTCGCCGACTTCTGGAGGAGAAGAAAATCTCGATGGCTACCATTGACAAGCGGGTGGCAGAGGTGCTGAGTGTAAAATTCCGTTTGGGATTGTTTGACCATCCATACGTAGTGGATACAAAAGCTTCCGACAAGGTGGGAGGTGTAGACCGGAATATGGATTTTGTGAAGAAGATGCAACAGCAGGCTTTGGTTCTTTTGAAGAATGAAAATAACTTTCTTCCGCTGGATAAACAGCAGGTAAAGAAAGTGTTGGTAACCGGTCCTTTGGCGGATGAGGATAACTTTATGACCAGCCGTTATGGCCCTAATAGGTTGGAAACTGTGACTGTACTGGCAGGTTTACGTAATTATCTTAAAGGTACTGCTGAAGTGAATTATGTCAAAGGATGCGATATCGTAGATGCCGGATGGCCCTCAACGGAAATATTGCCTGTTCCCATGAACGAACAGGAGAAACAAGGAATTGCCGAAGCTGTGGCAAAGGCGAAGGAGAGTGATGTGATTATTGCCGTACTTGGTGAGGATGAATATCGTACGGGTGAAAGTCGTTCTCGTACTTCACTTGATTTGCCGGGACGTCAACAACAATTGTTGGAGGCTTTGCACGCTACCGGAAAACCGGTAGTTCTGGTATTGGTGAATGGACAGCCGCTTACCATTAACTGGGCGGATGCTTATATTCCTGCAATCCTGGAGACGTGGTTCCCTGGTTGTCAGGGTGGAACGGTGATTGCTGAGACATTGTTTGGCGAACATAATCCGGGTGGCAAACTGACGGTTACTTTCCCGAAGAGCGTGGGACAGATTGAACTGAATTTTCCCTTTAAACCGGGTTCACATGGCAAACAACCCAAGTCGGGACCTAATGGCTCCGGTTCGACCCGTGTTATCGGTGAGCTTTATCCATTCGGTTTTGGTTTGAGTTATACTTCTTTTGCTTATTCTAATCTGAAAGTTTCTCCGTTGCAACAACGTACACAGGGAGAATATACCGTAAAGGTGGATATAACGAATACCGGAAAACGGGCAGGTGATGAAATTGTACAGTTGTATATACGTGATAAGGTAAGTAGCGTAATTGCTTACGACTCAGAGTTAAGAGGCTTTGAGCGTATATCCCTTCAACCGGGTGAAACGAAACAGGTGACGTTTACTTTGAAGCCTGAGGATTTACAATTGTTGGATCGTAATATGAACTGGACGGTAGAACCGGGTGACTTTGAAATACTGGTTGGTGCTTCCAGCCAGGATATCCGACTGAAAGAAACGATTACAGCATTGCCTTGATGTCTTGTGCAAAAGTACGATAGGTTTGAGAAAGGAAAATCTATTACAGTAGTCCTTATAACTGCGAACGGAGGTACATCAGTATCTCCGTTTCTTGTTCCGGATGAAACCAATGAATGTCTTGATCCCGTTTAAACCATGTCATTTGTTTGCGGGAATAGATACGGGAGTTCTGCTGTATCTTTTCAATGGCAAAGGGCAATGTCCACTCACCGTCGAGGTACTTGAATATTTCCTTATAACCTACGGTATTCAGTGAATTTAGTGTTCGATATGGATAGACGCGACGTGCTTCTTCTACCAAACCGTCTGTTATCATTTGTTCTACCCGACGGTTGATGCGCTGGTAAAGTTCTTCTCGGTCGCGTGTAAGTCCGATTTTGATGATACGGAAAGAACGTTCTTTTTTTTGTTGGGTACGAAAGGAGGTATAAGTTTTTCCCGTCATATAACAGATTTCCAACGCATGAACGACACGTTTGGGATTCTTTAGATCTACAATTTTATAATATTCAGGATCGAGTAGCTTTAGTTCGGAACATAGTCTTTCCAGTCCTTCCGTTTCATATTTGTATAACATCAGTTGGCGAGTCTCGGTGTCCACGGTCGGTATGTCGTCAATACCTTTACAGATAGCATCTACATACATCATTGAACCACCTGTCAGTAATACAGTATCATGTTCCGTGAATAGAGTTCCCAAGAGTTGTAGTGCTTCAGCTTCATATTGGGCGGCACTATAGTAATCTGTCAACTTAAGGGTGCCGACGAAATAATGCTGCACTCGTTGTAACTGTTCGTGAGTAGGAGCGGCTGTACCTATCTTCAAGTCTGCATAGAGTTGTCTGGAATCGGCAGAGACTATGCAGGTATGGAATTGTTCTGCCAATCGAAGGCTTAGTTCTGTTTTGCCTACTCCGGTAGGACCGATAAGTACTATCAACGTTTTCATACGTAAAAATGATTTAGGCACGGATTATACGGATACACACGGCTTTATTTTGATATCCGTGAAATCCGTGTAATCCGTGCCTAAATATAGATTTATAACTTTAACGATTTTTTTTATTGGAATTCTTAACTTTCAACAGAATTAGAATTTATCTTCTTCGTAAGGAATCTCTCCGGTACCATCATCCAAACCACCGAAACCTTCTTTATCGAAGTCTTCCATGTCGAAATCCTGATCGCCATAAAAATTCTCATCCAGATCAAGTGAACCGTTGTTAGCGGTCATTTCTTCAAAGTCAATCGTTTGCTTAGGAGCTTCACCTTCTTTCTTTGTACATTTGGCACCGGTCATTTCTTTACCGGTGATAATCTCGGAAAGTTCGATAAAGAAACAACGTTCTGTCATATAATCGAAGACATAAAGCAACTTCTGCTTTTCATCTTCTACCAGCTCGCTGATTGGGGTTTCTTTCATTACCCAACTATCCATTTCAGGATTATCGTCCATTTCTTCAAGGGTGATTTCCTTCTCTTTTTCCCAGTCATCATCGCAGATGAAGAAAGACGTCATCTGATCATTGGTGTAACCCACTGATTTTAGGATAGCTTCGTGAAAATTGTAGAATGTAGCTTCCGGGTCTATTTGTATTTCTCTTACGAAGTCATCTACTTCGTCGGAGATGATTGTAAATCTATATATCATAATATTAATTTTTTTTATTTTCCTGCGGGGATAATACCACGAGTTGATTTGCGTATGAAATCTACAATATAACTTATTTCGGGAGTTATTTCCATTTCGTCTTCAATCTTTTTCAGAGCATCTGTATTGTTCAGACCGCTTTGATAGATAATACGGTACGCATTATGGATGCTTTCGATAGTCTCATTGGAGAAACCACGACGACGTAATCCTACAATGTTGATACCGGCATAACAAATCGGTTCCCGTCCTGCTATGATGTATGGAGGGATATCTTTGCTAAAACGGCAGCCACCTTGTATCATACCATATCCTGCCACATGGCAAAACTGGTGCATCAATACGTTGGCACTGATAATAGCATTGTCGTCTATAACTATTTCACCTGCCATTTTGGTGGAATTACCTATGATACAATAGTTACCTATAATTGCATCATGCGCTACGTGAACACTTTCCATCAATAGGTTATTGTTGCCAACAATCGTTCTTCCTTTGGCAGCCGTTCCCCGATTGATGGTCACATTCTCACGGATAATGTTGTTGTCACCTATTTCAGCAGTACTTTCTTCTCCTCTGAACTTCAGGTCTTGTGGAATGGCACCTATCACCGCTCCAGGGAAGATCGTATTTCCATTACCGATACGTGTACCGTATAGAATGTTGGCATTAGCCATGATCTTATTGTTATCACCGATTACCACATTCTTGTCAATGAAAACAAAAGGAGCAATCTCTACGTTTTCCCCGATTTGGGCTTCGGGATGAATATACGCTAAGGGACTTATCATAATTAATTTACTTGTTTTTTACTATTTGTGCCATAAATTCTGCTTCGCAAACTACTTTTTCGCCTACAAATACATAACCTTTCATGGTAGAAATACCTCGACGGATGGGAGCCAGTAATTCAACGCGGAAAATCAATGTATCTCCCGGTACTACTTTCTGACGGAATTTTACACCGTCAATCTTCATAAAATAGGTAGAATAACGTTCTGGTTCGTCCACAGAGTTCAACACGAGCAAACCACCAGTCTGTGCCATGGCCTCTACCTGCAATACACCCGGCATTACCGGTTCTTGCGGGAAATGTCCCTGAAAGAAAGGTTCGTTTCCTGTTACATTTTTAATACCTACTATATAATTGGCGCCGATTTCAATCACTTTATCTACCAATTGGAATGGGTAGCGGTGAGGCAACAATTCACGAATACGGTTTACATCCATAACCGGTTCACGATTGCAGTCATAAGTAGGAGCCTGTATTTCATGCAAACGGATTTCCTTACGCATCTGGCGGGCAAACTTATTGTTGATGGTATGTCCTGGACGAGTTGCAATTATACGTCCTTTGATGGGTTTACCTATCAGGGCCAAATCACCGATGACATCCAATAATTTGTGACGTGCACATTCATTAGGCCATACTAACGGTTTATGGTTGATGTAGCCCAACTGCTTGGCATTCATGTGAGGAACACCCATAACATCGGCAAGTTTATCGTATGCATCTTGTTCCATTTCGCGTTCGTAGATTACGATGGCATTATCTAAGTCACCCCCTTTGATGAGACCGGCTTGCAACAACGGTTCTATTTCGCGTACGAATACAAAGGTACGGCTGGCCGCTACTTCATCTTTGAATTTTGCCATATCTTCCAGAGTGGCAAATTGGTTGGGGATGATGGTAGAATCATACGATACCAATACATTCAAACTAAAATTCTCGTCCGGTAATACGATGATGGAAGAACCGGTTGCATCGTCGCGGAATTCAATTTTGGATTTGATAATATAGAAATCTTTAACGGCATTTTGTTCTACTGTACCTACGCGTTCTATTTCACTGACATAATATTGGGCACTTCCATCTAAAATAGGGAATTCCGGTCCGTTTACCTGGATTAGGCAGTTATCTATACCCAATGCATAAAGGGCTGCCATACCGTGCTCAATGGTACTTACTTTTACTCCGTTTTTGGAGAGTACGGTGCCACGAGTCGTTTCTGTCACATTATCAGCTACCGCATCGATGATCGGTTGTCCTTCCACATCGATACGTTGAATTTTATATCCGTGATTATCTGGAGCAGGATTAAAAGTAACGATCAGGTCAAGTCCCGTATGAAGACCTTTCCCACTGAGTGAAAAGCTATCTTTCAGAGTCTTTTGTTTCAACATTGGTTACTTATTTAATTGTTGTTTCAATTCATTTAATTCTTTACGGAGTGCATTCAGTTCAAAATACATATCGGGTAACTTGCGGAATACGGATTGTGACTTGAAGTAAGGTTTCATCTCCATAGGTGGTGTGCCAATAAGTTGACTACCTTCCTTGATACTACTGGGAACACCCGATTGTGCACCAAGGTTCACTTTATTTCCAATATGGATATGGCCTGCTACGCCAACTTGGCCACCAAGCATACACCATTCTCCCACTTTGGTAGAACCTGCAATACCTACTTGAGCTGCCATTACAGTGTGTGAACCTATTTCGTCATTATGAGCCACTTGTACTAAATTGTCAAGTTTTACACCGCTATGTACAATGGTTGCTCCCATTGTGGCACGATCTACACAAGTATTCGCACCGATTTCTACATTATCTTCCAGTATTGTGATACCGATTTGGGGGATTTTTTCATAACCTTCGGGAGTAGGAGCAAAACCGAAACCGTCTGCTCCGATAACGCAACCGGCATGCAAAATACAACGATTACCTACACGACAGTCGTGATAGATGGTAGCATTGGCATAAATAATGCAATCATTACCTACTTTGGCACCACTTCCAATAGTGGCGTGAGGATGTATCACCGTATTATCTCCGACTTCTGCATATTCGCCGACACAAGCAAACGGAGCAATGTAAACATCCTTTCCTATCTTAGCTGTTTCAGCAACGAAAGCACGTGAATCGATACCCACACGCTTGGGTTTACTTTGTTCATAAAGATTGAGCAATTTGGCAAGGCTTTCATAGGCATTATCTACCTTTATAAGAGTTGCTTTCACCTCTTGTCCGGGAACAAAATCCTTGTTTACTAACACGATACTCGACCGCGTTTCGTATATATACGGGGTATATTTGGGATTGGAGAGGAAAGAGATTGCTCCAGGTATTCCTTCTTCGATCTTAGCGAAGGTGTGCACGGTTGCATTCTCATCCCCAACGATTTCTCCTTGGATAAATGTTGCAATTTGTTTAGCAGAGAACTCCATGTCTTATTATTGTTAGATGGTTTCAAAACACAAATAACGGACTTTTTTTTTATATTTCCTTGTCCTACGATGAATATTTTATACTTGCTTATGCAAACGTTGGTAACATAAGTAGTACTTTTTTACCTTTTTCGATAGTAAAGAGATATTGAGCATATCCGATGCTTCTGCAATATTCTTGATGGAACCATCATTATAGAGAATATCAATACTGTCATCTGCGGGGTCATACATATTCTTTTCGATGCTGGGGGTAGAGATGAAATATCTCGCTTCGGAGAGAGGAATGTTCAGTTGTTCACTGATTTGTAAAGTCAGCTCTTTTTTCCGTTCTTCGCTGATAGGTTCAGCAGAAATTTCCACTTTGAAGATATTACGGTTAATCATACCTAAGCTTAGGGTAGATAATACTTTATCGGTATGTGAACTCCATACTTTCAATGCTGTCCAGATATCGTTATCGTCCAGTTGGATGAAATATTCCAAACAATCGGGGGTGTTATAGAATGTATTCCGGTTGATATCGTTGTAAAGGAAAAATCTCAGGGCAGGAGGTGCAAACAGTTCTACACCTTGACTTGCCAGCTCCTTAGCGCGTAACAGGGTACTGATAAGCATTTTTTCGTATGCTACCGAAGTCTTATGAAGATATACTTGCCAGTACATCAGGCGGCGGGCTGTGAGGAAATTCTCAATGGAATAGATACCTTTAGACTCCACTACAAGATGATCATCTTTTACATCAAGCATCTTGATGATACGTGCCGAACCAATATTACCCTCTGTGACACCAGTGTAGAAACTGTCACGGCGCAGATAGTCGAGCCGGTCCATATCCAACTGACCGCTTACCAATTGGTGGAGGAAACGTTTGGGATATTCATCTTTGAAGATTTGGATGGCAAGAGTTAGTTGCCCGTTCATTTCCTTGTTGATCCGTTCCATCAACATTAGGGAAATATCTTCATGGGATACACCGCGGACGATCGTATCTTCCAATACATGAGAGAAAGGACCATGCCCAATATCATGCATCAGGATAGCTGCCTGGACGGCTTCCGCTTCACTGTCGAAGATAAAGTTTCCTTTACTGGCAAGGTTTTGAATAGCTTCACTCATCAGATAGAAAGCTCCTAGAGAATGTTGAAACCGCGTGTGCTGCGCACCCGGATATACAACAGATGACAAACCCACCTGCTTGATACGGTTTAAACGTTGTAGAAGGGGATGCCGTACGATATCATACAACAACCCCTTTGGAATATTGATGAACCCGAAAACTGGGTCATTTATGATTTTTCTTTCGAACACGTTGTTATTGGTTAACAGTTGATTAGCAACTTTTCCATTTGTGCTTGTACTTCTTGTGCGGCTTTGCGGCTGGCAGCGGCAAAGTTCTCTGTCTTATCCACATAGATGATACCACGGCTAGAGTTTACAATCAGTCCGCAGGTTTTATTCATACCATATTTGCAAACTTCTTCCAAAGAACCACCTTGTGCACCGATACCTGGAACCAGCAGGAAGTGTTCGGGAGCAATCTTGCGGATATCTTCGAATGCACGACCTTGTGTAGCACCTACTACATACATCATTTGTTCGTCATTTGCCCATTCTTGTGATTTGCGCAGAACTTTTTCAAAAAGACGTTCGCCGGTTTTATCTTCTGTCAATTGGAAATCGTGAGAACCTTTATTACTGGTGAGTGCAAGCAAAATGACCCACTTTCCTTCGTAAGTGAGGAATGGGGTAACACTGTCTTCGCCCATATAAGGTGCTACGGTTACTGAATCGATATCCAGTTCTTCGAAAAATGTACGGGCATACATAGCGGATGTATTTCCTATATCCCCACGCTTGGCATCGGCAATAATAAATTGATCGGGATAGTTCTGTTTGATGTAATTTACCGTCTTTTCAAAAGCAATCCAACCTTTTACCCCCATGCTTTCATAGAAAGCGAGATTTGGTTTGTAGGCAATACAGAGGTCGGCGGTTGCATCGATTATCGCCTTATTGAAAACGAAGATGGGATCCTCTTCCTTCAATAAGTGTTCGGGGATTTTTTTGATGTCTGTATCCAAACCTACGCAAAGAAATGATCTTTTGCGTTTGATATTTTCAAAAAGTTCTTGTTTATTCATCTCGGATATTTTTTTATGTTTATTTCTTGAATAAGTAGCCGTTGATACTCAACCTGATATCTTTATCTTCCTGTTCGTCGTATGCTATAGAGAAACTGGTGAGTATAAACAGTTTTTTGTTGGAATTACATTTGAATTGGGTTGGTCGCATTTCACCGTATCTATATTCATCAAGTTCTTTAAGTGTTTTGAGGTCGATATAAACCGTATCATTCTCGTTACCTGTTTGCAGACCGAGAGAGACAGGTAATACTCCTGTTTTCACATATTTAAGTGGAATTTTGATATTCCTGTCTGACTTGTTTACATCTTTTGGTATAGCTATAAAGCGATTATATCCATTGGGAATTTCAATACTTGTCAGTGGAAGTGCTTGTCCGTTGTATGATACATAGGTACCTGCATTATTTTCTTTATTGGTTACGCCTTCATAGTGATACTTGGTGGTATAGAATGAAACATCTTTTTCCACAAGATTAGCGATTGTTTTTCGTCCGAACAAATCGTCGATGTATAGGAACTTATCATTCACTTCCATGGCAGTTTTCTCGGAGAGTGATGCCAGCCAGTTATTGTAGTCTTCACGTGAAAGAGGAAGTTGTGCGTTGCAAGTCTGTTTTAACTTTTCTTCCAATTCAGTACGGATAGCATTCTTGGTTATACTTGCATAATTAATGGGAAATGCTGATGTCAACAGGAAGAGGATAGCAAACGATATAGGTATCCAGTTGATGCGACGTGCTTTCGTTAAGATAAGCCCGATACAAACAATGTAGAACCAGATATTGAGAGTGATAAGATATAAACGGTTTATGGTAATGCCATAATCATTGAAGCGGCGTATGATCCCTACCGTCATCAACATCAGCAGTGGCAATACAAGTGTTGGAAGCCAACGTGCAATGTGTTCGTCAGTCCGTTTCGCATCTCCTATACGGGTAGGATATAAACCGAACTCGATGGCAATACATCCTGCCATCAGTGTTACTACCAACCATGATACCCAGCCGATGGGTAACTCCCAATTGGAAAGGATACGTGCGGTGTAAATATAGAGAACCAGTAAATATCCTCCGATGAGTGGCAGGAACAAAAAACGTATAATGCCATTCAGAAAATCTAACGATTGCGGTTGCCGATTATGTTTGCTTTCACCTTGGGGCAACATACCGAGGAAAAGTAATGTAGGAAGCAGAACACTACATATGATAAAGATATAAGCATAGCATTTCCCACTTACATCTACATCAAAAAGCATATGGAGGGAGAGTACCAACAGACTTATTCCGCCGCTCATGATGTAACCTACAATATTGGCTGTGATGAATGAGGTTATTGTGTTCAAGGCGAAGTTCCAACTTGGAATGTCGTTTTTCTCCTTAAAAAAAGAGAGAAAGAATATAGAAAACCATAGCGTGAGGATAGCGGCAACGTGTGCTATACCTAGTTCTACATAGGTTTGTTCAGAAGAATAATGGTAAAGAAACAGAGCATCGGCAATGAGTAGTGTATTGGCTACTATTTGTATGGTTACTTTCTTGATTATACCTTGCATCTCTTCATGCCACAGATGCAGAGTGAGTGAAAGCAATGTGCCGATAGAGAGGTAATATCCCCAGATAAATAGCCTTTTTCTGTCTCCATCCATATCGGTAGCAACCAGATAGATGAGAAAGGCAGACAGCGCAAACACAAAGCAAACAGTTATCGGAAAGCGTTTCATGCAATTTTGAAATGCTTCTGCTAAAGTATGGAATACTCTTTGTAATAAGTGCCCTTTCATATGTAGTATTTTAAGGCTTTGTTTTATAATTCGCTCTCTTTTAATCTTTCCGCATTCTCCGCCACTATTAAATGGTCAATACAATCTTGAATATCCCCATCCATAAAAGCTGCAAGGTTATAGATCGTATAATTGATACGGTGGTCGGTAATGCGGCCTTGTGGATAATTATAGGTACGGATTTTTGCCGAACGGTCACCAGTAGAAACCATCGTCTTACGTTTGGAAGCGATGTCGTCGATGTATTTCTGATGCTCCTTGTCGTAGATGAACGTACGTAGGCGGGAGAGCGCACGCTCCTTGTTTTTGGGCTGATCGCGCGTTTCGGTACATTCGATGAGAATTTCCTCGACAACGCCAGTATTGGGGTTTTTCCAGTTATAACGCAAACGTACACCGGATTCTACCTTATTTACGTTTTGACCGCCGGCACCACCACTTCGGAAGGTGTCCCACTTGATTTCACCTTCATTGATGATGACATCAAATTCTTCTGCTTCGGGCAATACAGCTACAGAGGCGGCGGAGGTATGTACACGTCCTTGAGTTTCGGTGGCAGGTACACGTTGTACACGATGTACCCCTGACTCATATTTCAACGTACCATATACGTTATCACCGGTTACTGAACAGATTATTTCCTTGAAACCGCCAGCTGCACCTTCATTGGCACTGGAAATTTCCATTTTCCAACCTTTTGTTTCACAATATTTGGTATACATGCGGAAGAGGTCACCTGCAAATATGGCAGCTTCATCTCCCCCCGTACCTCCACGAATTTCAAGAATTGCATTACGGCTGTCTTGCGGATCGGCAGGAACAAGTAGTAGCTTTATCTGTTCTTCCAGTTCTGGTTGGCGTGCTTGGCAAGTATCAAGTTCTTCACGTGCCATTTCGCGCATTTCAGGGTCTGTTTCATTAACGATGATTTCCTTGGCTTCCTCAATGCCGCCCAATACTAGCATGTACTCCTTACGAGCATTCATCAGGTCGCCAAGTTCCTTATATTCTTTAGTAAGTTTCACATAGCGCTTTTGGTCGGCAATCACTGCCGGGTCGGTAATCAAGGTCGATACTTCTTCAAATCGAGCTACAAGTCCATCTAATTTTTCAAGTAAGGTACTGTTATCTGCCACTTTATCGCACTTTTAATATCTGAATTCTCCGAATTCACTCTTTATAATCAATTCTTTTTTATTACTTTCTTCAATGTGTCCCACTATTTGAGCATCAATGTTGAAGTCCTTACTGATAGCGATTACTTCTTCCGCATGTTCGGGTGAGAGGTAAACTTCGAGACGATGTCCCATATTAAATACCTTGTACATTTCACTCCAATCCGTATCACTTTGCTCCTTGATGGTCTTGAATAAAGGTGGAACAGGGAAAAGATTATCCTTCACTACACGGCAATTATCACCTATAAAGTGTAATACTTTAGTTTGCGCACCACCCGAGCAATGTACCATGCCATGAATTTCGGGACGAAGTGCATCAAGTAATTTTTTTACTACCGGTGCATATGTACGAGTAGGGGAGAGTACTAGCTTACCTGCGTCTAACGGACTATCTTCTACATTATCCGTTAAATTCAATTTACCGCTGTAAATCAGTTCATCGGGTACTGCTTTATCATAACTTTCAGGATATTTTTCAGCTAGATATTTGGCAAACACATCGTGACGAGCACTAGTCAAGCCGTTACTACCCATTCCACCGTTATATTCTTTCTCGTAAGTTGCCTGTCCGTATGAAGCCAGACCTACAATCGTATCTCCCGGACGGATATTTGCATTATTGATAACGTCAGAACGTCTCATGCGGCAAGTTACTGTAGAGTCTACGATAATGGTACGTACCAAATCGCCTACGTCTGCTGTTTCACCCCCCGTTGCATAAACACCTACTCCCATTTCACGGAGTTCGGCAAGCAATTCGTCCGTGCCGTTGATAATGGCAGAGATAACTTCACCGGGAACAAGTAGTTTGTTACGTCCTATAGTAGAAGAAACCAAGATATTATCCACTGCACCTACGCAAAGTAGGTCATCTATATTCATAATTAGTGCGTCCTGAGCAATACCTTTCCATACTGAAATATCACCTGTCTCTTTCCAGTAAATGTATGCCAGACTGGATTTTGTACCTGCTCCGTCGGCGTGCATAATATTACAATACTCAGGGTCTCCCCCCAAAATATCAGGGATGATTTTACAGAAAGCCTGTGGAAAAATACCTTTATCAATGTTTTTGATGGCGTTGTGCACATCTTCCTTTGATGCGCTGACACCCCGCATCATGTATCGTTGATTACTCATGAGATATGTATGTTTATTATCAATTGATTGTGCAAAGATACATCTAATCTTCTACAACACAAAGCGAGACACAAAGTTTCTCGTCTTTGTACCTCGCTTGTAAAAGGAATATTTGAGACGTTAAAACTGCACTTGCGGAGCCTGATCGGTACCTTCGGCTGCTTCAAAGTAAACACGCTTTTCAAAGCCGAAAAGACCAGCAAGAATGTTCTTTGGGAAACGGCGGATGGCTGTATTGAAGTTCTTCGCTGCATTGTTGAAGTTGGTGCGGGCTACGTTGATACGGTTTTCCGTACCTTCCAGTTGTGCTTGTAATTCCAGAAAGTTCTGATTAGCTTTCAAATCCGGATAATTCTCACTGATGGCAAGCAACTTTCCAAGAGCAGAAGTTACTACACCTTGGGCTTTTTGATATTCAGCTAACTTTTCAGGAGTCAAGTTGTCGGCATCAATCGTGATTTGAGTGGCTTTACTACGTGCTTTCACAACGCCTTCAAGAGTCTCTTTTTCATGTGAGGCATATCCTTTGACCGTATTTACGAGATTAGGTATCAGGTCGGCACGGCGTTGATATTGAGTTTCAACATTAGACCATTGTCCACTGACATTTTCGTCCATAGTGACAAGACTATTGTAACTACTTACACCCCATATTGCGAGAAGGGCTATAACTACAAGGATGATAATGGTTGATTTCTTCATTTTCTTTTTTGTTAAGTGATTATATAATTTTATTACTTTAATAAATGGAAATTTAGAAGCGCGAACCAGCGCCTCCACCTCCACCTATACCTCCTCCGAAACTACCACCACTAAAACCTCCGCCTCCACCGCCGAAACCTCCGCCGAAGATAACGGGACCTCCACCACCACCGCCACGATAATTTTCGTCATACGATTGTTGGCGACGCACTATCTGGTGTCCGCAATTACGACAGGTATAAATAACGTCTTCCGTTTTCACTCCGTTGTTACGTGAAATGAGGGTACTACCACTACGTTGTAATTTATGTTGTCCACAGTTTGGACATTTATTAATTGCACGTGCTTTAAAAAAAGCGGCTATTATGGAGATGATTATGATACCTATTAAGATTAGGGTTAACACTATTGAGTTGTTTTCCTCGTCTCCGGTTGTATCGTTTTCCATACTTCCCTCTAACCGGGCACAAACAGCACGTATACCTATCACCATACCCGCATCCCAATTTCCATCTTTCAAATAAGGAATCATATATTGTGTTTGGATACGTTTGCAGATGGCATCGGGCAGATCACCTTCCAAACCATATCCGGTATAAAACTGGATACAACGTTGATCAGTTACGAGTAAAATGACCAATCCATTGTTCGTTTCTTTTTTCCCAACACCCCATTCATTGAGCAACCGGTGTGAAAAGTCGAAACAATCTTCATTACCGATTGATGGAACTACAGCAACTACTGTTTCAATTCCTGTCTGTTGTTCCAATATGTATAACATACGGTCTATACTATCACATGCTGTTGTTGAGAGAATACCGGCAGGATTACAAACATAACGTGTTTTATCTTGAAGGTGTACTTTAGGGATATTTCGAGTAGTATAGATATGTTGTGCCTGCAAAGAAATAAGTAGACACAAAAAGAATACTATGGAGGTAATTCGTTTCATATTGTTAATAATTGTCGTGGCGAAGATAGAAAAAATCGCATCAATAGATGTATTTTTCTACGAATTTCTTCACTCGTTCGGTGTATTCCTGAGGATGGTCTTTATAAGACATAGCATGAGTTGAACCGGGAACAATCCATAGTTCTTTAGGTTCTGATTTTATTTCATATAGTGGATAAACCATCCAAGTAGGCACATACGTATCTGCATCGCCATGAATAAAAAGCATGGGAAGTTTACATTTCTTTATTTGTTCTAGTGAGGATGCCTCCTGAAAATTCCACCCATATTTGACGTCGCATAACAAACTAGTAGTATACATCAGAGGGAAAGCCGGTAATCCGAACATATCTTTTAGTTGATAGGCAAATTCATCCCATACACTGGTGTAACCGCAGTCTTCTATAAAACATTTCACGAAATCACGTTGAGACTCACCAGATACCATCATAGTAGTTGCAGCTCCCATGGAAATTCCATGTATCACCATTTGTGTACTTTGAGGTACGTTAGTACGTATACTATCTATTTCTACTTCATATCGTTTTTTAAAGATATCATTGGCTATATTCATCCAGCTTAATACGTCTAGTCGGTCTTTCCATCCCATCTGAATTGCTGGACCTTCACTTAATCCCTGATCTTGCAGGTCGGGGAGTAATATGTTGTATTTTAGTTTCTTGTTATAAAGATAACCTATCATCAACATGCGGATGGCATCATCCGTATAGCCATGCACAATAACAGCTGTCTTGTCGGTAGGTTTAGGCGCAGCGGCAAAAATAGCGTGTAACTGTCGACCTTCAGGATTGATGATAAATGTATCCCGCAAAGCACCGACTGTCTGTAAACTGTCTAACCACGGCTTGATTTGAGGGTACTCGCTAAGCATATATTTGTAGGAACCGGAAATATCTTTTCCTTTATTATGTTCGGGGGTCAAAGAGAAACCGAGCATATAGAAACTTCCACCGACAATTACAATAATAATAAGTACCAATAGTCCGACAAGACTGTATTTAATTTTTTTTCCCATAAGAAGATATTGTTATTTATTCCAAATCTTCCATGCAGCAAAGGCTTGTAATAACAGCATCTCGAGTCCATTCTTAGTGATGGCACCTTGTGCTGCACCTTTCTTCATGAAAAGTGTTTCATTTGGATTATATAACAAATCGTAGAGTAAATGGTTGGAAGTAAGTGACTCATAAGGGATATTAGGGCAAAAATCGACTTTGGGGAACATACCAACAGGAGTACAGTTTACTATAACTGTATGTGTTGTTATGATCTCTGGAGTTAATTCTTCATAAGTTAGGAACTTGTCGTCTTTCTTAGTACGTGAAACAAATGTACTCTCGATTCCAAGATTTGTTAAACCGCGATATACAGCTTTCGATGCTCCACCTGTACCGAGTATTAATGCTTTTTTGTGATACGGTTGCAACAAAGGTTCAATAGATTGAGTGAAACCGATAATATCCGAATTATATCCTACGAGTTTAACTCTTCCTTTGGGGAGACGAATAATCTTAATAACATTGACCGCACCTATTTTAGCGGTATCTTTGTCTAACTCATCAAGGAAAGGGATGACTTGTTCCTTATAAGGAATAGTTACGTTGAGTCCACAGAGGTTGGGATTTTCCTCTATTACTTCCATAAAATCGTTGATACTGGGAATTTCGAAATTTACATATTCAGCATCAATATTTTCTGCTTTAAATTTCTCATTGAAATATCCGATGGAAAACGAATGTTTCAACGGGTAACCGATTAAACCATATTTTTGCATATTCAATGTGTGTTAAAAGGGGGATTAGTAGCTATTTCTTTGCGATATATAAAGTACATATTCCGAAAGTTAACCGTTTGAAATACACTTCACCAAATCCTACTCTATGTATAACTTTTTGCATAACTTCTCCTTGTGGAAATGCGCGAATGCTTTTTGGAAGGTAAGTATAGGCACTGTTATCTTTCGAAATACATTTACCGAGGAACGGAATGACGACCTTGGAATAAACGGTGAAGAGTTGCTTCATCGGAAAACGGTCTGGGGTAGAAAGTTCCAAAATGACGAGATGACCACCAGGCACTAACACACGGTATATTTCAGAGAGCCCTTTGTCTAATCCATCAAAATTGCGGATACCAAACGCTACGGTTACAGCATCGAAACTTTCATCGGCAAATGAGAGAGAGGTGCAATCCTCCCGGACAAAAAAGATTTTGTCCGAAAGGTGCGCCTGTTTTACTTTTTCACGACCCACATTCATCATACCTTCGGAAATATCAGTACCGATCAAGGTAGTTGGCTGCAATTCACAGCAGGCAAGAATGGCAAAATCTCCGGTTCCGGTAGCTACGTCCATGATACGTTGCGGATGAAAAGGTCTGAGTGCATTAACCGCTTTTCTACGCCAACTACGATCGATACCCATAGATAAGGTATGATTCAGTTTATCATAAGCAGGAGCGATATTGTCAAACATTTCTTCGACTTGTTCACTCTTCTTTCCTTCTTTACCGTAAGGCTTGATATGTTCCTGCGGGTAGTTCATGTTACTATTTTAAGTATCCCATTACGTTTTTCTCAATTCTTTCAGCAATATTGTTAGTGTCTTCCTTTACGAACTTTTCACCAGTAATGTGTTCGTATAACTCGATGTAACGGTCACTGATAGAAGTAACGATTTCATCGGTCATTTCAGGAACTTGTTGACCTGCTTTCCCTTGGAAACCATTGTCCATTAACCATTCACGTACGAATTCTTTGGATAGTTGTTTCTGAGGTTCACCTTTAGTAAAACGTTCTTCGTATCCTTCCGAATAGAAGTAACGGCTGGAATCGGGAGTGTGAATTTCGTCCATCAAATAAATTTTTCCATTGTGTTTACCGAATTCATACTTTGTATCTACCAATATCAAACCACGTTCTGCTGCGATTTCAGTACCACGGTTGAAAAGTGCCATTGTATATTTTTCGAGGATGGCATATTCTTCAGGAGTGGCTAATCCTTTAGCTAGAATATCTTCCTTGGAGATATCAGCATCATGTTCACCTATTTCTGCCTTAGTAGTTGGAGTAATGATAGGTTCGGGGAATTTTTGGTTTTCTTTCATGCCTTCGGGCAATTTCACACCACAGATTTCGCGAACACCGCTTTTGTAGGCACGCCATGCGCTACCACAAAGATAACCGCGTACAATCATTTCTATAGGGAATCCTTCGCACATCACACCTACCGTCACCATTGGATCTGGAGTAGCCATTTTCCAATTAGGACAAATATCAGTTGTAGCATCCAGGAACTTAGCTGCAATTTGGTTCAGCATTTGTCCTTTGAAAGGAATACCTTTTGGTAAGACTACGTCAAAAGCAGAGATACGGTCAGTGGCAACCATAACTAACTTTTCACCATTGATGTTGTACACATCACGTACTTTTCCGTGATATACACTTTTTTGTCCCGGAAAATTGAAATCTGTTTTAGTTAATGCTTTCATTTTTCTTATTTTATAAAGTTCATGTAATATCTTATTCTATAATTGGTCATCCGAACTCTTGTTTCATTTTTTATTTTCTGTTTTTATTTTTCTCGTTCGGCTTTCGTTTCCTTATCAAAGCGTTCGTAAGCTTCTACAATCTGAGTAACAAGTTTATGTCTTACAATATCTTTTTTGTTCAACTCGATGAAACTGATACCTTTTACTCCCTTTAAAATCTTTAAGGCTTGTATTAATCCGGATGTTTGCGATTGTGGTAAATCAATCTGCGTCATATCTCCCGTTACAATCATTTTGGTATTCATGCCCATACGGGTGAGGAACATTTTGATTTGTTGGGTAGTAGTATTCTGTGCTTCATCCAGAATAACAACGGCATCATTCAATGTTCGTCCACGCATAAAAGCGAGAGGTGCGATCTGGATAATGTTCAGTTCCATGTATTCTTTCAGTTTTGCTGCAGGTATCATATCTTGCAAGGCATCATAGAGAGGTTGTAGGTATGGATCTATCTTGTCTTTCATATCACCAGGTAAGAAACCGAGTTTCTCTCCGGCTTCTACTGCTGGGCGGCTAAGAATGATTTTCTTAATTTCTTTATTTTTCAGTGCCCGGACCGCAAGTGCGATGGCGGTATAAGTTTTACCTGATCCGGCGGGACCAATGGCAAATAACATATCGTTCTTTGCAAATCCCTCTACCAGTTTCAACTGGTTTTCGCTACGAGGGATAATAGGTTTTCCGGTTACACTGAAAACTATAACATTACCGGATTTTTCAGCCTGCGGTGCATTGCCTTTGATAATATCTATAATTACTTCCTCTTTTAGTGAATTATATTCGGCGCAATATTTTTCCAGTTTAATGATATTCTCTTCGAATGCACACATTTCCTCTTCGTCTCCCAACACTTTAATAACGTTACCTCGGGCAACAATGCGGAGTTTGGGATACAAGGCTTTAATCAATTGCATATTAGCGTTGTTTACGCCATAAAAGATAACCGGGTCGATATCCTCAAGAACAATCAGTTTTTCTATCATTGATATGCTTTAAAGTTCAATTCGTTTTTTAGGTGAAACGTTTTGCAAATGTAATGAAACGTTTGGATACTTAAGCTGTTACTCATGTTATTTTTTCTGTTATTCAAAGTACTGAATAACACCTCCATCTGAAGATGCATATTTTCTTAATAACTCCTGTATCATTTCAGCAGCTTCTTTCAATCCGTTTTCTCCACTGTATCCGTTTACAATAGCAAGAATGTGTCGTGTTTCCAGTCCCATTTTTGTACGTTCGTTGTCACTAGTGGGTGTACCGATACCTCCGACGTTGTCACGGTAAACGGGTAGTCCCTCAATGTTCAGTACTCCACGTCCGATACCTTCGAAAGGTTCTTCTGCACGACCTATACCAAGTTTGAGGTCATTCCCTTGTATTTTATCTGCATCAAATCCACCGATAGAGTAACCGGTACGTAGAGATACAAGGTTGATGAGATCTACAAGTGTGTCAATTTGATAAAGAGCAATTCCCTTCATCAGACGTCGGCGTAACGCCTCGGCAGAAGGACGATAACGGCTAGGGTCTTTCCCGCAAAGTTTATAGGCTTCACGGGTGGCAGCAATAGCATACTGTAGTTTGATATCATCAGTCTGAGTGGTAGAAGTCAGTTCTTGAGTAAATTCATCAATTTCTTCCCACAGTCCTTTACTGAACGTTGTATTGATAACTTCTGCATAGACAGCTACTCCTTTGAAACCAGGACAAATTTTCTTTATTTCTTCTGATATTTTAATATTATACATAATTTTTCCCTTTTTATTCTTTTATCATGATACCCGACAAGATACGTCCGGAATGTATACCCAATCTTCGTGCCGAGAAAAACTCTTTGTATTCTGTATAAGTACAGATATCTGCCGTTTCAATTTGTACGGAAGGCACACCGAAATCTAATAGCTGAAGTCGATTGGCTGCCGATAAGTCTATGTGATATTTATGTGTTTCAGGTCTCCATTCTGAAATATATTCCATGGAAAAACCATTTTTACGGAATGTTTCGTATACCTCGTAACCCACTTCAAAAGCTTGTAGAGAAATGCCGGGACCTATACAGGCAATGATCTTTTTACTATCTGTTTTATAGAGTACTTGCATTTTTTCAAGTACATGCCCCAAAATATAATTTACTGTTCCTCTCCATCCGGCATGTACGGCGGCTACTACTTGATGTTCTGTATCATAGAGTAATATAGGAATACAGTCTGCTGTAGAAATACAGATACAACAGCCCGGTTCACGAGTGATCAGTGCATCGATGTCTTGCAGTAGGATATGACGTTCCCTTTCACTGGCTTGTAGGAATTTCTTATCGATAACTTGCGACTGTACACCGTGTGTTTGAAAAGGGATAATCAATTCTTTAGGGCGTTGGGGAAGTGAGGAACATAATATATCCTGATTTTGTTTGACGCATTCTGTATCATCTCCTGTATAGGGGGTACAGTTAAAAGTAGCATAATTTCCTTCACTGCATCCACCCCAACGAGTAGTTACAAAACAAGAAATGCCGGAATATGGAGTAAGTATTTCATATCCCAACATTTTTCTATCCTTTGTGAGAGAAATCATTTTTCGTTTTCCTCCCACTCCTCTTCGTATTCAAAGTCTTTCAAATCTTCAATATCTTCATCCGTATCAATACTCTCATAACTGAGATCCTCATCTTCTCCTTCCTCTGCAAGTTCCTGTTGAAGATGTCTCATGTCTTTGGCACGATGAGCAATACTTTCTACTTTACCTTCTATCTTATTGCTTTCACTATTCAGCTCTTCCCAAAGAATATCTTTTAATATCGTGATACCCATACCCGAAATGGCTGAGATAAACACGTGTGGAACTCCTTCAGGCAGAGTAGGCTCTATTTCATCTATCAGCTCCTGATCCAACATATCGCATTTGGTAATAGCAAGTACGCGTTGTTTGTCAAGCATTTCGGGATTGAAACTCTTTAGCTCGTTTAACAGAATCTCGTATTCCCGGCGGATGTCATCGCTGTCGGCAGGTACCATAAATAATAACAGGGAATTGCGTTCGATATGACGTAGGAAACGTAACCCCAATCCACGACCTTCGCTGGCTCCTTCTATAATACCTGGGATGTCTGCCATCACAAACGACTGTTGATCGCGATGGGATACGATTCCCAGACTAGGTTCCATTGTTGTGAAAGGATAATTGGCTATCTTGGGTTTTGCAGATGATACAGCGGAAAGTAATGTTGATTTTCCTGCATTGGGAAAACCTACCAAACCAACATCTGCCAGTAACTTTAGCTCCATGATAATAGTCATTTCTTGCATCGGTTCACCTGGCTGTGCGAAACGAGGGGCTTGACGGGTAGGGGTCTTAAAATGCCAATTTCCTAATCCACCACGTCCTCCTTTCAACAAAATAATTTCTTGCCCATGTTCTGTGACGTCACATATATATTCACCGGTTTCAGCATTGTAGACTACTGTGCCACAGGGCACTTCTATTACTTTGTCTTCACCGTCTTTTCCGAAACTGCGATTTTTAGATCCGGACTCGCCATGACCTGCCATGATGTGGCGATCATAGCGTAAATGTAACAGAGTCCAATAGTTACGATTTCCCCGAAGTATAATATGACCTCCTCGTCCTCCGTCACCTCCGTCGGGTCCGCCGTTGGGACAATATTTTTCACGTCTCAAGTGTGTGGAACCTCTTCCGCCCTTACCAGAGCGACAATATATTTTTACGTAATCAACAAAATTTGATTCTGCCATATTCTTCTAATATTTAGGATAATGAATGCAAAATTAGTGATTTTGCCTGATACGCTCAAAACTTTTGCGATTATTCACTAACTTTGATGCGAAATGAATAATCATATATATATGAATAGAACATTTTTGACCGGATGGATAGCAGTTGGTGTAGTAGCTCATTTGCAGGAAATAAATGCCACAGAATTACAGAAAGAGGAAGAACAACATCCTAATATATTGTTTATTTTAAGTGATGATCATACCTCCCAGGCATGGGGAATTTATGATGGAATACTTTCTCAATATGTGCAAAACTCTAATATTCGTAGGCTGGCAGCTGAAGGTGTGGTATTGGATAATTGTTTTTGTACCAATTCTATTTCCTCTCCTAGTCGTGCCAGTATCCTGACGGGGTTGTACAGTCATCGTAATGGACTTTATACACTTGCTGATTCATTGGATACCTCTATTCCTACCTTGGCAACTGTACTTCGCGACAATGGCTACGCAACTGGATTAGTGGGAAAATGGCATATCAAGTCACAACCACAGGGCTTTGATTACTATTCCATTTTTTATGATCAGGGAGAATATCGTGATCCGACTTTTATTGAAAGTACTGATCCTTGGCCGGGAAATAGAAACTTTGGTGAACGGCTCATCGGTTTCTCTACAGACTTGGTAACAGAGAAGGCAATTAGTTGGATAAAAAAACAGAAAAGTGAAAAGCCTTTTTTGATGTGTTGCCATTTTAAAGCAACTCATGAACCTTACGATTATCCAGTACGTATGGAACATTTATATGACGGAGTTACCTTTCCTGAACCGGAGAACTTGTTGGATTGGGGACCGGAAACTAATGGTCGATCTTTTGTAGGGCAGACTCTGGAAGAGTTGGGCTACCGTTGGAAAATGGCTTCAAAAGATCCTGATAAGTGGTGGTGCCGTTATCCGGGTTTACCTTTCAATACCGAAGGTATGCAGCGAACTGTTGCTCGAAAGGCTATTTATCAAAAGTTTATTCGTGACTATATGCGTTGTGGGGCTACTATTGATGACAATATAGGTAAACTACTACAAACACTTGACGATATGGGTATTGCTGAAAATACCATTGTTATTTATGTTTCCGACCAAGGATATTTTCTAGGCGAACATGGTTTCTTTGATAAACGTATGTTCTATGAGGAAACTGCCCGGATGCCTTTCGTTATTCGCTATCCTAAAGTTGTTCCTGCTGGTAAACGATTGAAAGACTTGGTGTTGAATATTGACTTTGCACCTACCTTAGCCGACTTTGCCGGAGTGAAGATGGAGGGGGTACAAGGACGTAGTTTTGTCCGTAATTTGCAAGGAGAGACTCCAGCAGATTGGCGTGAGGAAATCTATTATCGTTATTGGACTAACCATGCTGTTCGTCCGGCACACATGGCCGTTCGCTCAGATCGATATAAGCTTATTTTATATTATGGTCGTAATCTTGATATGACCGATACGGAAAAATTTGAATTTACTCCTGCATGGGATTTTTATGATTTAGAAAAGGATCCGCACGAAAATCATAATCTTTATGATGATCCACAATATGCTCCTATCATTAAACAGATGAAAAAAGACCTGCATAGGTTACGTAATGAAATGGGAGATACAGATGATCGATATCCTGAAATGCAGGATTTATTTAAATTATGAAGCTAGTATAAAATTATTTAGGCACGGATTATACAAACTATCGTAGAAAAATATAAATTGATCTGTGGTTTAGCGTGTAATTCGTGCCTAAAGAAAATGGTAATTGAGTTATGGTACTTTTCTATCAGTTTTTTATTTTACTGCGTCGATAGCTTTGCAGATTTCTGCTGTAATAGTTTCTAAATTTCCCAAACCGTTGATGTGAGCATAAAGTTTTTCATTCTTGTACCAATCAATCAGAGGGGCAGTTTGTGAGTGATAAACAGTAAGACGTTTCTTGATGGTTTCTTCATTGTCGTCAGCGCGGCCTGATTCTTTTCCACGTTTGATGAGACGAGTCATCAATTCGTCTTCAGGTACGTCAAGGTCAAGCATAATATTAACATTCTGATTACGTTCAGCAAGCATTTTTTTTAATGCTTCAGCTTGGGCGATGGTACGGGGAAAACCATCAAAGATAACACCTTTACTCTCTTTGAAGCTATCCAGAGTACTTGCTAGAATATCGATTATCAATTCATCCGGTAACAATTGACCTTGGTCAATGTAACCTTTTGCTGTTTTACCGAGTTCTGTTCCATTCTTTATCTCTGCACGGAGTACATCACCCGTAGAAATGTGATTGATACCGTATTTCTCTACAATCTTTTCACTTTGTGTCCCCTTTCCTGAACCGGGAGCACCAAAAATTACAATGTTCAACATTTGTTTAGTTCTTATTTAATGATTTATTGTTTGATACTTATTCTTCGATAACAGTGTAAATGTCTGGGTAGTTACGTCCAAAGCCATCATAATCCAATCCGTAGCCTACGATAAAGTCATTAGGTATATTCATAGCAACGTATTCAATGTTTAAGTCTACTTTTAGCTTTTCCGGTTTTACCAATAATGAAGCAATATGGATTTCTTTGGGATTTCGGGTACCGAGTGTCTCCAGTAAACGCTGCATGGTAAGTCCTGTGTCTACAATGTCCTCTACAATGACTACCGTACGATCGGTAAGATCTTCATTTATTCCGATAACTTCTTTTATTACCCCTGTAGAGGATACTCCTTGGTAAGATGCTAATTTAACAAATGAAATTTCGCAAGGGATATTAATTCTCTTCAATAAATCGGCAGTAAACATAAACGAACCGTTCAAAACACTGAGAAACAAAGGATTTTTCCCAGCTAAATCGCGATTTATTTCGTTTGCGACACGGGTCACTTCTTTTAGTATTTGCTGCTCTTTGATAGAGACTGTAAATAGCTTATCTTTTATTTGTATGGTATCCATAGGCGGGATGTTTTAGAAAGTTGGCGCAAAAATACTATTTTTCCAATCATCCACCAAAGAATGTATAAATACTTTCTTAGGTTCTATGTATCTGTATAGCTTTTTAAATAACTAAATATAATTCAGGTCAAAGTTAATATATCGTTCTCGAAAGATGGTATCCATGATGTGGGCTTTTCTTTTCAGCATTCAAAATATAGGTGAAAAGAGGAACTCTACTTCTTCTTAATTCTTTCTGAATTATGTTTTTTATAAAAAAAGAACGAATTCCCTGTGGTATATATTGATATTTTTGTAAAATGTAAAGGTGTATTGTCTTTAATTCATGAAAATAGCTTATATTTGTCCCTGTTCCTTTAAAATATAGACTATGAAAAAAGAAATCCTATGTGGACTTATCTCTTGTTCAACTCTCCTTTACGGACAAGTAAAGGATAATTCGGAAATAGTATCTTTAAATAAAGGGTGGACATTTGCGCAATTTGGAACAGATAATTGGCGTTCGGCGATTGTACCGGGTACGGTACATCAGGATTTGTTGCGTCATAAATTATTACCCAATCCTTTCTATGGTACTAATGAAAAGAAAATTCAATGGGTAGAAAGTGAAGACTGGGAATATAAAACTACCTTTCAAGTAACTTCCGAACAGCTCTCTCGGGGAGCGGCACAAATCATTTTTGAAGGACTGGATACGTATGCTGACGTTTTTCTGAATGGTTCATTGTTGCTGAAGTCCGATAATATGTTTGTGGGATATTCTGTTCCTGTAAAGGAAGTGTTGCGAGAAGGAGAAAACAGATTACACATTCTTTTTCATTCTCCCATCAAACAAACGCTTCCTCAATGGAAATCCAACGGCTTTGATTATCCGGCGGATAATGATCATTTTGATAAGCATCTGAGTGTGTTTACCCGTAAGGCTCCTTATAGTTACGGATGGGACTGGGGAATACGAATGGTGACCAGTGGTATTTGGCGTCCGGTTACTTTGAAATTCTATGATATAGCTACGATTGATGATTATCACGTCAAGCAACTTTCATTGACGGATGAAAAAGCGGAACTTTCTAATAACTTGGAGCTAACTAATATATCCGGAAAACAGGAAATAGCGGAAATTACGGTTTCTTATTCTTTAAAAGGAGGAGAAAACACTACGGTAAAACGGTCTGTGACTTTACTTCCCGGAAAAAACAGTATAAATTTGCCGATAACGGTAGAGAAACCCGTACGCTGGATGCCGAATGGCTGGGGAGAGCCTGTATTGTATGACTTTTTTGCACAAGTGATTTGTGATGGAAAGGTGATCGCCGGGAAGCATCATCGTATTGGTTTACGTACAGTGCGTCTAGTGAATGAAAAGGATGAATATGGAGAATCTTATTATTTTGAAGTGAACGGTATCCCTATGTTTGCCAAAGGAGCTGATTATATCCCGAATGATGCCTTACTGCCTGCGATGACTACAGAACGATATCAAACTTTATTTCGTGATATCACAGAAGCGAACATGAATGTAGTTCGTGTCTGGGGAGGAGGTGCTTATGAGGATGATCGCTTCTATGACTTTGCCGATGAGAATGGAGTTTTGGTGTGGCAGGATTTTATGTTCGGTTGTACGACCTATCCGGCCGATCCTACTTTTCTGAAACGTGTATCGCAAGAGGCTGATTATAACATCAAGCGTTTACGTAATCATGCCTGTCTTGCCATGTGGTGCGGTAATAATGAAATTCTAGAGGGATTGAAGTTTTGGGGATGGCAGTCCCGTTATACCAAAGAAACATACGAACAGTTCTATCGCGATTATAATAAGTTGTTCAGAGAATTACTGCCCGCTAAAGTAAATGAACTGGATAATGATCGTTTCTACATACATACCTCTCCTTATTTTTCTAATTGGGGACGACCTGAATCATGGAATATTGGTGACAGCCATAATTGGGGAATATGGTATGGCAAAAAGCCATTTGAGTCATCCGATACGGAATTGGGACGATTTATGAGTGAATTTGGTTTTCAGTCTTTCCCTGAAATGAAGACAATCGCGACGTTTGCCAATCCGAAAGATTATGAAATAGAGTCTGAGGTAATGAATGCGCATCAGAAGAGTAGTATCGGAAACAGTCTGATACATACTTATATGGAACGTGACTTCATTGTTCCGCAGAAGTTTGAGGATTTTGTATATGTAGGACTTGTCTTGCAAGGGCAGGGTATGCGTTATTGCTTGGAAGCGCATCGTCGCAATCGCCCTTATTGTATGGGAACACTCTATTGGCAACTTAATGATAGTTGGCCGGTCGTTTCTTGGTCGGGTATCGATTATTATGGCAACTGGAAGGCATTGCATTATCAGGCAAAGCGGGCGTTTGAGCCTTTGCTTATCAATGTGGTACATGAAAAGGGCGATTTGAATGTCTATTTGATCTCCGATAAACTGGAAAAACTTTCAGATCTGACACTTACGATGCAATTGGTTGATTTCAGTGGACAGAAGTTAGGCAAGCAACAGATCACAGTAGATGTTCCCGCTAATGTTTCGAAAAAGGTATTTGGTAAGACTATAGAAACATGGGGGAATGAAGATCGGCGTAAAGAGTCTTTCTTATTATTGACATTGAAAGATAAATCCGGACATGAGATGGCTCGAAGAGTACACTTTTTCGGACATACCAAGGATCTGAAATTGCCTGAAACTACAGTGAAATATACAGTGAAATCATTGGATGGCCGTTGTGAGGTGACATTGAACACTCGTCAATTGGCTAAAGATGTATTTGTACAGATACCCATTCAGGGGGCACGGTTCAGTGACAACTTTTTTGATCTGTTACCGGGCGAAACAAAGAAGATCACGATTACTTCACCGGAAATTAGGAAAGGAGACAAACCGGAGATTACAATAAAACATATACGTGAAACTTACTAACACCTTTAAATATTTATGATTATCATGAGAAAACTATTCAAGTTGGCCGGGTTACTGGCAATGACGGGAATATTAGTTTCCTGTTCGAATGAAAAAACAACTGCTAATTACCAGGTAATTCCTCTTCCACAGGAGATCACAGCAGAGTCGGGGGATGAGTTTGTCTTAAATAATGGGACAGAGATTGTTTACCCCGGGGGAAATGAGAAAATGCAACGTAATGCTCAGTATCTTGCCGAATATTTGAAGAAAGCAACCGGTGCCGAATACAAGATAGTAGCTGGTACGAAAGGAAAAGGAAATATCCTTCTGCAACTCGGATTGTCTGCCGAAAAGCCTGAGGCTTATCAACTGAAGGTTACATCGGATGGAGTTACTATTTCAGGGGCAAGTGAAGCCGGGGTGTTCTACGGTATCCAGACTTTGCGTAAATCTATTCCGGTAGTGATGAACAGTAACCCTGTATTGGCTGCTGTTGAAATCAACGATTATCCTCGTTTTGATTATCGTGGCGTACATTTTGATGTAGGACGTCATTTCTTTACTGTTGATGAAGCAAAAAGTTACATTGATATGATGACCTTGCATAATATGAATCGTTTGCATTGGCATCTGACAGAAGATCAGGGATGGCGCTTGGAAATAAAGAAATATCCGTTGTTGACCGAGGTGGGTTCTAAACGTAAGGAAACGGTTATCGGGCGTAACTCTGGTGAATATGACGGTAAACCGTACGGCGGCTTCTATACACAGGAACAAATTAAAGAGGTTGTTGCATACGCTGCTGACAGATATATTACTGTCATTCCAGAAATCGACCTACCAGGGCACATGCAGGCTGCTTTGGCGGCATATCCACACTTGGGTTGTACAGGTGGTCCGTATGAAGTCTGGACACAGTGGGGGGTATCGGATAATGTGCTTTGTGCCGGTAACGATAGTGTACTGGCTTTTATAGACGATGTTTTGACGGAAGTGATGGAACTGTTCCCATCCGAGTATATTCATGTAGGGGGCGATGAATGTCCGAAAACGAAGTGGGCGGCTTGCCCTAAGTGTCAAGCCCGTATCAAGGAACTGGGTATTAAAGGTGATGCCAAGCATAGTAAGGAAGAATATCTGCAAAGTTATGTTATCAATCACGCAGAGAAATTTTTAAATGAGCATGGTCGTCAAATCATCGGTTGGGATGAGATCTTGGAAGGTGGACTGGCTCCGAATGCCACAGTAATGTCGTGGCGTGGTGAAAGAGGGGGTATTGAGGCTGCCAAACAGAAACATGATGTTATCATGACTCCGAATACTTATCTCTATTTCGACTATTATCAGACAAAAGATGTAGAGAACGAACCCTTGGGTATTGGTGGATATTTGCCTATCGAACGTGTATATAGTTATGAGCCTATGCCGGCTTCTTTGACTCCTGAAGAACAGAAATATATTGTGGGCGTACAGGCTAATCACTGGTCAGAGTATATACCGACCTTCTCTCATTTGCAATATATGGCATTACCTCGTTGGGCCGCACTTGCTGAAATTCAATGGACCAATCCTGATAAGAAGAATTATGAAAACTTTCTTTCACGTCTGCCACAGTTGATAAAATTATATGATGCAGAAGGATATAATTATGCTACCCATATATTTGATGTGAAAGCTAATTTTATAGCTAATTCTGCTATCGGTACCGTCGATGTTGTAATGAATACTATTGATGGTGCACCTATCTACTATACATTGGATGGTACGGAGCCGACAGTCGCTTCACCCGTAGCCGACAGTATTCTTGTAATCAAGGAAAGTTGTACTCTCAATGCGCTTTCCATTCGTCCTATAGGTAATAGCCGTATGCTGACGGAGAAAGTTCTTTTCAGTAAATCTACCTCGAAACCAACTAAAGCTAATCAGCCGGTAAACAAACAATACGAATTTAATGGGGTCACTACTTTAACTGACGGTTTGAAAGGAAACGGTAATTATAAAACTGGTCGTTGGATTGCTTTTTATCGTAATGATATGGATGTAACTATCGATCTGTTGGAACCGACAGAAATATCAACCGTAGCTTTCACTGCTTGTGTAGAAAAAGGTGATTGGATTTTTGATGCTCGTGGTGTAACTATAGAAATTTCAGAAGATGGCGAGAATTTTACGAAAGTTGCTTCCGAAGACTATCCCGCTATGAAAGAAACCGACCGTAATGGTTTGTATGAACATAAGCTGGCTTTCGATCCGGTAAAAGCACGTTATGTAAGGGTGATAGCTCCTTCAGAGAAATCTATTCCCGATTGGCATGGTGGTAAGGGGCTTCCCGGTTTCTTGTTTGTGGATGAAATTACGATAGATTAAAGGAACTTTATTCTTAGTCCTTCATTAAATTGTGCTACTTATGAAATTGAAAGCTCAATACCTGCAAGGAGCCGTCTGGCTGATACTCCTTGCAGGTTGCGGTACAACAACCGTAAAGACAGATTATGCAGCATACGTCAATCCGTTCATTGGTACGGGAGGGCATGGACATACATTTCCCGGAGCTATTGTACCTAACGGGATGATACAACCCGGCCCTGATACACGTATATATGGTTGGGATGCCTGTTCGGGTTACTATACAGCTGACAGTACTATTAATGGTTTTTCTCATACCCATCTCAGTGGTACGGGATGTGGAGATTATGGAGATATCCTGCTGATGCCTACGGTGGGAGTACAGAAGACGGAACATGTGGCACCGGATACACAGACGTTGGCATACGCTTCTCGTTTTTCGCATGAAAATGAAGCGGCTTCTCCAGGATACTATTCTGTTTTTCTCGATACATATAAGGTGAAGGCCGAACTGACTGCCACCGAGCGTACGGCTTTTCACCGTTATACGTTCCCCGAAAGTACAGAGTCTGGTTTTATTCTCGATCTGGACTATTCTTTACAGGGACAGAAGAACCGTAAATTGGAGTTGGAAATCGTGAATGATTCTACTCTTTGCGGTTATAAAAATACTAACGGATGGGCATGGAAGCATGATGTCTATTTTTATGCCGTATTTTCCAAACCCTTTACTTGTACGATATTGGCCGATTCTGTAGTGTCACTGGATGGTAAGAACATACAACCCATTAAGAAAGCATTACTCCATTTTGCAACGGCGAAGGATGAACAGATATTGGTAAAAATAGCCCTCTCTGCCGTAGATAAGGAAGGAGCACAAAAGAACCTTACTGAAATCCCCGGTTGGGATTTTGAAAGAGTAAAAGCCGATGCTCGGCAGGCATGGAACAACTATCTCTCCAAAATAGATATTGATACGCCGGATGAGCAGCAGAAGACCGTATTTTATACAGCTATGTACCACACCGGAATATCCCCTAATCTTTTTACCGACATTGACGGACGTTATCGAGGGCTGGATCGTGAAATCCATACCGCTGAAACAGGTAAACCGATGTACACCATCTTTTCATTGTGGGATACATTCCGTGCTTTGCATCCGTTACTGACCATCATTGACCCGGAACTGAATACAGGCTTCATCCATGCGTTATTACAACAATATCAGGATGGAGGTATACTGCCGATGTGGGAATTGGCGGGCAACTATACAGGTACAATGATCGGATATAACGCTGTCCCTGTCATTGTAGATGCCTATATGAAAGGTAATCGTGATTTTGATGCGGTTCTGGCGCTTAAAGCTTGCCTTCGTAGTGCGGAGTATGATACCTTGTCTCCGATTGCAACTACTAATTATTTGAAGAAGAACGCTCTGATGCCAATATCCAAATATTACAAAAATACATTGGGCTATATTCCTTGTGATAAAGAACATGAATCGGTGGCCAAAGCGCTGGAGTATGCATACGATGACTGGTGTATCAGTCTGCTTGCCGGTTCTTTGGGTGATACGGTTACACAACATCGTTATCAAAAACTGGCTAAGGCATATAAACATTATTTTGATCCTACAGTTCGTTTTATGCGTGGAAAAAATTCTGAGGGACAATGGCGTACTCCTTTTAATCCCCGTTCCAGTAATCACCGTGAGGATGACTATTGTGAAGGTACTGCCTGGCAATGGACTTGGTTCGTACCCCATGATATAGACGGATTGGTTGAATTAATGGGAGGACGTGAAGGATTTATCAGTAAACTCGATTCTTTGTTTACGGCAGATTCTTCTTTGGAAGGTAGTTTGGTGTCAGCAGACATATCGGGACTTATCGGACAATATGCGCACGGAAACGAACCGAGCCATCATATTATCCATCTGTATAATTATGTGGAGCAGCCTTGGAAAGCTCAGGCATTGGTGGATAGCGTATTGCGTACTCAGTATTTTAATGATCCGAACGGGCTTTCGGGAAACGAAGATTGCGGACAGATGTCGGCATGGTATATTATGAACTCTATGGGATTTTATCAGCCTTGTCCCGGACGTATCGAATACTCTATCGGACGACCGTTGTTTAATACCGTGACAATCAAACTACCCGCTGGAAAGATGTTCCGTATCGTTGCTAAGAATAATGCGTTGGAAAATAAGTACATTGAATCTGCTACGTTGAACGGACAGCCATTGGATAGGCCGTTCTTCACCCATGATCAATTAATGGAAGGAGGAACATTGGAACTGATGATGACTGATAAACCGACCCGTTGGGGGACGAAATAATACAGTTAACAGAAATATATGCTGAAAATCAACTACGTAATTTGTGTATTATTGCTTGCCGTCCTCTGGTTGGGTGGCGGCATTGCAATGGCACAATCCATCATTCCTGTACCGCTGAAAGTGAAGCAGAGAAACGGAACTTTCTGTATCTCTAAAGAAACCCAATTATATACAAATCTGAAAGGAGAGGAGAAAAAAAAACTGGCTGCTTATCTGTCTACATTTCCTGTTTCATTCTGTAAAGAATTTAAAGGAAAGAAAACTACACGTAAGAATGTGATAATCCTGCAAAAAACTGGGAATGTTATTCCTGTTTCCGAAGGTTATACGTTGCAAGTCACTCCTGAACAGATTCTTATCCGTTCTGTTAGTGATGCCGGATTATTCTACGGATTACAGACATTGCTGCAATTGACCGAACCTGCCGGTGATGCAAGCTGGAAAGTGACTTCTATCGAGGTGGAAGATGCTCCGCAGTTTGATTACCGGGGACTGATGCTCGATGTTTCCCGCCATTTCCGTAGTAAAGATTTTGTTAAGAAACAGATAGATGTCTTGGCGCGCTACAAACTGAACCGTCTGCACTTGCACTTGACGGATGCTGCGGGATGGAGAATTGAGATCAAAAAATATCCGCGTCTTACCGGATTTGCCGCCTGGCGGCCGGAAGCTAATTGGAAAAAATGGTGGCTTGCCAAGGATGGACGCAAATACTGTGAAGAGTCCGACCCTCGTGCCCAAGGTGGATATTATACTCAGGATGATATCCGTGAATTAGTACAATATGCCGCCGAACGTCACATCACGGTTATTCCGGAGATAGAAATGCCGGCACATTCAGAAGAAGTTCTTGCGGCATATCCTGAACTCTCTTGTTCGGGCGAGCCTTATAAAAGTGCTGACTTCTGTGTGGGTAATGAGAAGACTTTCTCCTTTCTTGAAGATGTGTTGACCGAAGTGATGGAACTTTTCCCCTCGGAATATATTCATGTAGGCGGTGATGAAGCGGGCAAAGCTGCCTGGAAAACTTGTTCCAGGTGCGGTAAGCGCATGCAGGACGAAGGACTTAAAAATGTGGATGAGTTGCAAAGTTATCTTATTCACCGCATTGAAGTGTTCCTGAATAAACATGGTCGTAAACTGCTGGGATGGGACGAAATCATGGAAGGTGGTTTGGCGCCTAATGCCACCGTGATGTCATGGCGGGGAGAAGAAGGTGGTATTGAAGCCGTAAAAGCCGGACATCGTGCCATTATGACTCCTGGAGCTTATTGTTATATCGATCAGTATCAAGATGCTCCCTATTCGCAACCCGAAGCTATTGGCGGATATCTGCCCCTGTCGAAAATTTATTCCTATAACCCGTTGCCCGGAGCCTTGACAGACGAGGAAGCTGAACTCATTTATGGTGTACAGGCTAATCTTTGGTCTGAATACATTCAGACCGATGAACATTGTGAGTATATGATTTATCCGCGCATGCTAGCTTTGGCTGAAGTAGGATGGAGCAATCCTGCCCACAAATCGTATACCGATTTCCACTGCCGTGCTCTGAAAGAAGTGGATTGGCTTCAATCACAAGGATATCATACGTTCTCCTTGAAAGATGAAATCGGTGATCGTCCGGAGACTTTACAACCGGTCGACCATTTGGCTTTAGGTAAACCCGTGATATACAATGTCCCTTATAACCAGTCCTATTCTGCGCAGGGAGACAAAACCCTTACTGATGGAAAACGGGGAAGTTGGACATATTCTGACGGAGCGTGGCAGGGGTTTATCTCGCGCGATCGTCTGGATGTAACCATAGACCTTGAAACCGAAATGGAAATTCATTCCGTCAGTGCGGATTTTATTCAGGTAGTGGGACCTGAAGTCTTCTTACCGGGCGAAATTATTATTTCCGTTTCTTCCGATGGCATGAACTTCAGTGAACTGACGCATTTTGTCCATGAAAGCTCGAAGTCGGAAGTTTTCACCTTTAAGAATTTGGGCTGGAAAGGAGATGCCCGTGCACGATACGTACGTTTTCGGGCCCATGCTGATAAAAACTTCGGTGGTTGGGTTTTCACAGATGAAATTATTATAAAATAAAAAGAAAGAGGATTTATGCAGATGAGTATGAAAAAACGATTTTTATATTGGGTATTTCTTGTATTCCCCGTTGTTTCCGTCGGGGCTCAAGGTTCTGCTACATCGCCTGTGGATTATGTAAACCCTTTTGTGGGAACTACTAATTATGGGACTACAAATCCTGGAGCAGTTTGTCCGCAAGGTATGATGTCTGTAGTTCCTTTCAATGTGATGGGAACTGTCGATGGGAATATTGATAAGGATAGCCGATGGTGGTCTACTCCCTACGAATATAAGAATACATATTTTACGGGATATTCCCATGTCAACCTGAGTGGTGTGGGATGTCCGGAATTAGGTTCTTTATTACTGATGCCCACTGCCGGTGCTTTGAATGTTGATTATCTCCAATATGGTAGCGGTTATAAAGATGAGCAGGCTTCTCCGGGATATTATTCCAATTATCTCACTAAGTATGGCATTAAAACGGAGGTGACGGCTACCCCTCGCACAGGTCGTGCGCGTTTCATCTTTCCTGCCGGACAAGGGAATATTCTCTTGAACTTGGGCGAGGGATTAACGAACGAAACGGGTGCCACGGTTCGTTTTGTAAACGATCGGGAGATAGAAGGCAGCAAGTTGTTGGGGTCTTTCTGTTATAATCCCAATGCGGTTTTTCCCGTCTATTTTGTGATGCGTATCGACAAATCCCCGAAAACACGTGGCTATTGGAAACAAATGCGTCCCATGACAGTTGAGGCACAATGGGATTTTACTTCTGGTAAACGTAAGATTTATACTTCATATACCAAAGAAATGAGTGGGGATGATATCGGTACTTGGTTCACTTTCGATACCACGGAAGGAGAAGTGATAGAAGTCAGTATGGGGGTATCTTTCGTGAGTATTGCCAATGCCCGTCAAAATCTGGAAGTAGAGCAGGAGGGAAGAAACTTTGAACAGATACATATTGCCGCCCGTCAAGCATGGAATAAGGACTTGAACCGTATTCTTGTAGAAGGTGGAACGGAAGAACAACGTCGTGTGTTCTATACGTCCATGTATCATTTCCTGATTCATCCCAATATCCTGCAAGACATCAACGGACAATATCCTGCAATGGAAAGTAACGAGATACGTACAGTCAAAGGAAACCGTTATACGGTTTTCTCTCTTTGGGATACTTATCGCAATGTACATCAGTTGATGACGCTTGTGTTCCCCGATCGTCAGTTGGATATGGTTCGTACTATGATTGATATGTACCACGAACATGGATGGTTGCCTAAATGGGAACTTTATGGACGCGAGACATTAACGATGGAAGGTGACCCTTCTATCCCGGTGATTGTGGATACATGGATGAAAGGATTGCGTGACTTTGATGTGGAGACGGCATACGAAGCCATGTATAAATCGGCTACGACTCCTGGAAAAGATAACCTGATGCGTCCCGATGCGGACGATTATTTCTCATTGGGTTATATTCCTTTGCGTGAGCAATATGATAACTCGGTGTCTCATGCGTTGGAGTATTATATTGCTGATTATGCGTTATCCCGCTTAGCTTTGGCCTTGGGCAAAAAGGAGGATGCACGCCTTTTCTATGATCGTTCGTTGGGATATCGCCATTATTATAGTAAGGAATTCGGAACCTTACGTCCTTTGTTGCCCGATGGTACGTTCTATTCTCCTTTTAATCCGATGGAAGGGGCTAACTTTGCGCCGAGTCCCGGTTTCCACGAAGGTAATGCCTGGAACTATACTTTCTATGTACCTCATGATATTGTCGGACTTACTCACTTGATGGGAGGAAAAAAGAACTTTGTGAATAAGCTGCAGAAGATTTTTGATGAGGGACTGTATGATCCGGCGAATGAACCGGACATTGCTTACCCGTATCTTTTCAGCTATTTCCGTGGGGAGGAATGGCGTACACAGAAGCAGGTAAAAGATTTATTGGCACGCTACTTTACTTCTCGGCCGAATGGCATTCCGGGAAATGATGACACAGGTACGATGTCTGCCTGGGCTATTTTCAGTATGATGGGATTTTATCCCGATTGTCCCGGTATACCCGAATATACGCTTACTGTTCCGACATTCGATAAAATAACCATTCAACTCGATCCTCGCTATTATAAAGAAAAACAATTGGTTATTCGCACTGTTCGTCCGGTTGCGGATGCCGGATATATAAAAGAGGTGAAGCTGAATGGTAAACGGCATACCGGTTTTCGTATTATGCACGATGAATTGATACATGCCGGAGATATTGAATTTATATTAACCCGATAGTATATCATGAGAAGAAGAATTAAGATTTTGACAACCTTCTTTTTGGCTTTGTCATTCATAGCCAATGCGCAGGTACGTACAGAGCAAACCTTTGAAAAAGGCTGGAAATTCACTCGCGATGATAACCCGGAATTCAGCCGGGAGGTTTATAATGATGCTGAATGGCAATCGGTCGTTGTACCTCACGACTGGGCTATCTATGGTCCTTTCAGTATAAACAACGATAAACAGAATGTCGCTATCAGCCAGGATGGGCAAAAGGAAGCGATGGAACATGCCGGACGTACCGGTGGCTTACCTTTTGTAGGGGTAGGGTGGTATCGTCTGAACTTTGACGCTCCTGCCTTTGCACACGGTAAAGAGGCAACTCTTGTTTTTGATGGAGCCATGAGTCATGCCCGTGTCTACATCAATGGTCGGGAAGCCGGATTTTGGCCGTATGGCTATAATTCTTTCTATGTGGATGCTACTTCCTATCTGAAAGCAGGTGAAACAAATACCCTGGCTGTTCGTCTGGAAAACAAAAACGAGTCATCACGTTGGTATCCCGGTGCCGGACTTTACCGGAATGTGCATCTCGTAGTCAATGAAGATGCCCATATCCCTACGTGGGGTACACAACTGACCACTCCTGTTGTGAGGAAGGAGTATGCGAAGGTTAACCTCAAAACTAATCTGTCAGTACCTGCCGGTAAGTCGTTTACCGATTATCGCGTTGTTACCGAACTGAAGGATCGTAACGGTAAAGTGATCTCTACCAATGAAATGCAAGGAACAAAATTTGATGGGAATACCTTTAGCCAAGACTTTGTGGTGACTATGCCGATGCTTTGGTCACCTGACACTCCGGTTTTATATGCTGCTGTGACAAAAATCTATGAAGGTAATACACTGAAAGACGAATATACCACTCCTTTTGGTATTCGTTCCATTGAAATCATTCCCAATAAAGGTTTCTATCTGAATGGAGAACGGACTGTTTTTAAGGGGGTATGCAATCATCACGATCTCGGTCCTTTGGGGGGAATAGCCAATGAAGCCGGTATCCGCCGTCAGATACGTATCTTGAAGGATATGGGATGTAACGCTATTCGTACTTCCCATAATATGCCTGCTCCCGAACTGATCCGTGCCTGTGATGAGATGGGGATGATGGTGATGGCGGAGTCTTTTGATGAATGGAAAGCCGCAAAAGTACAAAATGGTTATCATAAATTCTTTGACGAATGGGTAGAAAAGGATTTAACGAACTTGATCCATCAGTATCGCAACAACCCGAGTGTCGTGATGTGGTGCATCGGTAATGAAGTACCCGACCAATGGAATGGTAATCGTGGACCGAAACTCTCTCGCCTCTTACAGGACATTTGCCATCGTGAAGACCCCACTCGTCCGGTTACTCAGGGTATGGATGCTCCTGATGCCGTTGTGAACAACAATATGGCTGCCGTGATGGATGTTGCGGGATTTAATTACCGTCCGCATAAATATCAGGAGAATTATAAAAAATTACCCCAACAGATTATTCTGGGCAGTGAAACGGCTTCTACTGTCAGTTCTCGCGGAGTTTATAAATTCCCGGTAGAACGACGCTCCATGCAGAAGTATCCCGACCACCAGTCTTCTTCGTATGATGTGGAACATTGCGGCTGGTCCAATCTTCCGGAGGATGATTTTATCCAACATGAGGATTTGCCTTACTGTATCGGTGAGTTTGTGTGGACGGGTTTTGATTATTTGGGAGAACCTACTCCTTACTATACCGACTGGCCCAGCCATTCGTCTCTATTCGGTATCATTGACCTTGCGGGGCTGCCAAAAGACCGCTATTACCTCTATCGCAGCCATTGGAATAAGAACGAAGAGACGTTGCACATTCTTCCGCATTGGAACTGGGAGGGACGTGAAGGTGAAGTGACTCCGGTTTTTGTATATACCAACTATCCGTCTGCCGAACTGTTTATTAACGGTAAGAGCCAGGGCAAACGTACCAAAGACTTGTCTGTCACGATCGATAACAGTGCCGACTCCACTTCTGTGGCTCACTTTAAGCGTCAACAACGTTACCGCCTGATGTGGATGGATACGAAATATGAGCCGGGCACGGTGAAAGTAGTAGCATACGATAAAAACGGTAAAGCTGTCGCAGAAAAGGAGATACATACCGCCGGACGTCCGCATCACATCGAGTTAATTCCTGATCGCAGTGAGATTAAAGCTGACGGCAAAGACTTGTCTTTTGTTACGGTTAAGGTTGTTGATAAAGATGGAAACCTTTGTCCGCTGGCAGAGAATGAAATCAGCTTTAAGGTGAAAGGTACCGGAACTTATCGTGCCGGAGCCAATGGCAATCCTGCTTCGCTCGAAGCATTCCAGACTCCGAAGATGAAAGTTTTCAGTGGTATGATGACTGCTATCGTGGCTTCTACCGAGAAACCGGGTACAATTGTGCTCGAAGCGACCGGTAAAGGTCTTGGAAAAGGTGTATTGAGGTTGGAAAGTAAATAACTCTCAGATTCAGCTTTTATAGAAACGTTCGTTTCCGCTTATAGGGAACTATAGTTTCCCTTCATGGGAACGACGGTTTCTCTCTAAAGAAACGACAGTTCCCTTTAATGGGAACGCTCGTTTCCACTAATGGAAACTGCTGTTCCTTACAACGAAACGGAGTGTAGTGCTTATGTCTGAAAAGAAAAACGCTTTAGATAAAGTCTTCTTTACCTAAAGCGTTTGAGATTGTCAGCTGTGAGAGGAACTTGTCAATGAAAGTCCTTACTGGTAGACTGTCTTGTATCCGTCTGTCTGATGTAGAGCGGAGTTATTGGTCAATGTTATTTTGTCTATCGGCCACAACAAGCGTTTGGGATGTTGAGGATCTGCGGTAGTATATTTAAATACATATTCGTTTCCGAAACGACGTAAATCATACCAGCGTTTGCCTTCAAATAGAAATTCTTTGTATCTCTCTCTCAACAGTACTTCGTCAATGCCATCATTGTCACCTGGATAGTTAGGATAACCGATAGTGGCTTCATCATAATTATCTGCATATGCACGTTTCCGGATGTCGTTAATTTCACTGGTCGGGTCACCGTTGGTCAATGATTTGGCTTCTGCGGTAAGCAGAAGCAGGTCTGCATAACGGTAGATGGGGAAGTCATCTCCCATGTAACGCGTGGTAGTGCCTTTAGGATTTAACCCTTGGTATTTGTAGGGGAAACAGCCTTTATAGGCATGGTCTGTTTCGGTTGAATAAACTGCCTTGACGGTAACATCGCGACGGGTGTCCATTGCATCAAAATCATTATAAACTTGCGGTTTCAGCGGATAAAATATACGACCGCCAAAGTTAATAATGGAAGCATCGAAATTGGTACCTGTTTCCATATCATATTGATTTTTGATTACTTCATTTGCAGGCATAAATCCGTCACGCCATTTGCTGTTGAATAATTCATATTCGTTTTCTCCATGGTGGATCACGAAGATCATTTCTTTATTAGCCTTGTTGTCATAGTCGAAGACATTGGCATATCCGTCTTCTATCAGGCCTAAGTCCGGTAAGTTGGTCTTGATGTCGTTCAGCGCTTTCAAGGCTTCTTGGGCATCTGCCTGACCACCTTCCATCTGACGGCTCGACCATAAGAAGACTTCTGCTTTCAGCATTAAAGTGGCGGCCTTGGACCAATAGCTCTTCTTTTCGCGGAAGTTATAATCGTTACCAAAGTTATCGATAGATGATTGGATGTCTTTTTTGATATTGGTCATTACTTCTGAAGCAGAATTTACAGGACGCGCAAGATTGCCAATTTCAAACCCAGTACTAGGATCTTCGTTCCAGATTACATTACCCCAGGAACGGAGCAGATGGAAATAATAGAAGGCACGCAGGCCATACATTTCACCTAAATAATAAGAACGCTCTTTAGCAGATAATATATCAGTGTCGAGTGCCTTGCTGATGAATAAATTGATCTGGTTGATATTGGTGTACAAACCGGCATAGTTTTCTAATCCCGGATTGTCTTCATCCAGCATATTCAGGCAATATAGTGAAGTTACACTTTCTATACTGAAAGATTGTTCGTCTGAATAGTGCCCGCAGCGTAATTCACCCAAAGTGAATAAGTTTGGCAAATCTTTTCTTAATTGAGAGTGTACGCCACGTACAAAGGCAGAGTAGTGCCCTTCATTTTTCCACATGTTCTGGTCAGTAAGGCTACTCACCGGTTCTGTGTCAAGGCAGCTGGTCAATGCAAAGAGTGAACAAGCTACAATTACAAGTGATTTTATTTTATTTTTCATAATCAATTTCTTTTTAATTAAGTCTATTAGAACGATACAGACAAGCCTAACAGGAGGGTTCTTGGAGTGGGATAACGACCACCGTCAACACCCAGCCAGCGTAAGGGAGCTTCGGGAGATATGCCGGAATAACCGGTGATGTAGAACAAGTTCTGTCCTGTTACGTATACGGAAGCATTGGTCATGTGTGCTTTGGAGATCCATTCAAGTGGTAACTTCCAGCTTAATGTCAATTCGCGGCATGCCAGATAGTCTCCTTTTTCGTAGAAACGGGAACTGTTGTTCTGGAGAGCGTGGCTGCCACCACCGTTACTGCGGTAGATGTTGCGGTGTGAGTAGTCGGCATAATCTGCATAATCGCATCTTGGCAAATCGGTGTCAGGATTTTCCGGGGTCCAGGTCTTCAAACCTTCTTTGATGATATTCTTGAAACCTACGGCTTGTCCCAAAGAACGTGCTGCCACTTCATTGAAAATGGTATGTCCGACGGCGTAGTCAAAACGTGCGTATAAGGATACGTTCTTGTATGAGAGGGTAGTAGAGAAACCACCGGTCCATTTGGGATATACATTGCCAATTTTTTCACGGTCTAATGAATTGATGGTTTTGTTACCGTCTTTATCGTCCCACAGTACATCACCCGGCATGATGGGTTTCCAATTGCCCTTACCGGCATATTCTGCGGCTTTGTTTGGACCGTATAGGTGTGCTATTTCGTCAATGTAGTCACCAGCCAGGCGTTTTACTTCTTCTTCATCACGTAAGATTTTTACTTGCTTGTAAGCGTAGATGTCTCCCAAAGGTTGCCCTTCCTGATAACCTCCTACCCATACGATTTTTCCCTGGGCGGGATCGTAAATCTGAGAACCTCCCTGACGGTTGTTTTCAGTTCCGTTGTATGGTAGTTTTATGATCTTGTTCTTGACGTATGAAGTGTTGAAAGATAAATCCCAGTTGAAACCTTTGGGATTACGGATGAGGTTTACGTTGGCTTCTACTTCAAAACCGGTGTTGCGCAGTGAACCTAAGTTGGTTTTGAAACTACCGAAACCTGTATAACCCGGTAAGTCGAGGTCTGTCAGCAAGTCGGAAGTGGTACGGCTGTAATAGTCTAAAATCAAGTTGTAACGGTTGTTCATAAATCCTAAATCCAAACCGACTTCGATAGATTTACTCTTTTCCCATCTCAACTTAGAGTTGATGACCCCTGTATTTTGAATACCTACAGAGCCATTGTAAGCAGTGGTAGAAGAATAGACACCGTATACATCGTAGTTACCGATACCGTTGACATTACCGTTGATACCATAAGAAACACGAGGTTTGATAGTAGAAACGATATCTGCCAGTTTACTGTCTTTATAGAAAGCCTCTTCATGGATATTCCATCCGGCTGATACACCGGGGAAGAAACCCCAACGGTTGTCTGAAAGTTTGGAAATACCATCGTAACGCATTACTGCGGTAAACAAATAGCGATGTTCGTAGTCGTAAGTCAGACGGCCGAAATAAGACATGATACGGTAATCTGTCCGATTTGAATAAGCGTCTCTTCCTTCTTTACTTGTAACGTTCAGGGTTGGGATGTCATCGAATTCCGAACCTTTTCCGCTACCTTTCATTTGTAAATAGTCATATTGAAAATATTCGCCGCCAGCCAGTACGGAAAGGTTATGTTTTTCTTTGTAAGTGTCGGTATATTCTAACTGGACACTATGTTGCTGCTGGATAGTACGTTCGTAGTTAGTCGAAGCGTAACGTTCTTTATTTGTCTTTCCGTTGGAGTCATTGTTCCAGAAATCTTGGTAAGACTTGTTGAACGTTTCGTTGGTATAATCATTGTAATATACGGAGCTGTTTTCTCTTAAGAATAATTTATTCTTTATGATTTCAAGATCTGCACCGATGTTCAGTGTAGTACGCCGTGTATTATTGTTGTTGATAAATCTGTCTAACCAGTAGAGTGGGTTACCGTCACGTTTACCGTAACCATAAGCCGGAGTACCGTCTTCATTAAACGGATTCCAGGTAGGCTCGATACTTTGCATACGTTCGAACATATCCGATTCATCGTCATAATACATGAATGGTGATTTTGCGGTAGAGAAGTTCACGCCGCCTTTAATGTTTAATATAGGCAGAACCTTATAGTTGCCGTTTAATGTACCACTGAAACGTTCATATTTGGTTCCACGTAATACACCATCTTCAGAATAATATCCCAAAGAAGCGGAAAAAGTACCGTTGTCATTTCCACCGTTGAAACTCAAGAAATGATCTTGGGTAAATGATGGGTTTTTGTAAGCGGCATCTCTCAGCTGGGTTCCATAGTCCTTGAATGCTATCATTTTGCCACTTACAGGATCTTTCATCTGCTGCCAACCTTGTTTTAGAAGGTCTTCATTGCCTTCCAGCCACTTTACGCTGAAGTTTCCGTTTTCCGGACCATATCCACGTTGAGTGTTACTCAATTGGCCTGAATAGTTGGCTCCCATACGGGCATAAGTCAAATATTCTTCAGCATTCATATATTCGTATCCGAAGCGTGCGAAGTTCATACCGGCTTTAAATTTATAGGAAACTTGTGTATGGCCGGCTTTACCTTTCTTGGTGGTGATTAAGATAACACCATTGTTTGCACGTGCACCGTAAATGGCTGTTGAGGCTGCATCCTTCAGAACTTGCATAGATTCGATATCGGATGCGTTTACATCGTTTAAGGAGCGGATGACTCCATCCACAACAACCAGAGGAGAACCCGGTGTACCTTCGATGGTGGCACCACCACGGAGTACGATACTAGGAGAACTACCTGGTGAACCGGAAGTATTGGTAACGCGCAGACCACTGACAGAACCTTGCAATGCTGTTGCCGCATTAGCTACCGCTGCATTTTCCAATACTTTATTGTCTACTTTGGAAATGGAAGTGGTCATTGTAGAACGTTTTTGTTTCACTCCATAACCTACTACTACAACTTCTTCCAGCATTTCGGAATCTTCTTTTAAAAGGATGTTTAAAGGTTGACCGTCCCATTTTACTTCTATAGTTTGGTAACCGACGAAAGAAACCTGAATAATTTCTCCCTTTTTAACATCGGGAATTGAGAAGTCACCGTCCAGTCCGGTAATAGTACCATTGGTCGTTCCTTTTACTACCACAGATGCACCGATTACGGTTTCGCCTGTGGCATCTTTTACGATACCCTTACAAATACCACTCTGTTGAGAGGCTTGTACACCATCCATACTTGGAGTGGCCACTGCGTGTGTAAATCCTCCTAATAAAAAACCGAGGAACAACACCACGCTGAATGATCTAAGGTGTTTGAACATAAAGGTTAAATTTTAATAGTTAAGAATAAGATAAGATATTATGTTGTTTTAAATAATTAAAGAATTATATATGTAATCTATTTATTAATAATTATGTATTTATTTAATATGTTTATTAATTAATCCTCGTTGATTTTTAAAACAATTTTAAGGTTTTACCGCCGTAAAAGTAATATTAATTATGATGTTGTACAATTTTTCGACTAAAAAAACTCTGTTTGCCTCTAATATTTAACATATTAATATTTTTATAGATTGAAATAATGGAAAAAATAATGATAGCTTTAAAAGCAAAAGGTTAACTATAATTAGCGAAATGTGAGATTTATAATAAAAAAAAGATTGATTATTATGTCTTGTATTACTAAAATTGCTATCTTTACGTCGCACATTAATATATAAGAACTATGAAGCGATTATTATTATTATTATCTTTTATCGGGAGTGTTTTTTTATCGGTCTATGCTGCTGATACGGTTTATGTTCGTGAAACACAAATTCCTATCCTTATTGAGCGTCAGGATAATGTTCTCTATTATCTCCGGCTCGATGCCCGTGACAGTCATCAGTTGGATGAAATAGTCCTGAACTTTGAGGATGGGACTAACTTAGTGGATATTCAAGCTGTGAAGTTGTATTATGGAGGTACTGAGAGCCGTAATATCATGAGTAAAAATCGTTTTGCGCCGATGGGTTATATGACTAATTTTACACCCGGTAAGACGATGGCTGCCCTACCTTCTTATTCTATATTAAAGTCGGAAGTTAAAAAGCCGGAGCAGAAAGTCGTGTTAGAAGGAAAACAGAACTTATATCCAGGTATCAATTATTTCTGGATCAGTTTGCAGATGAAGCCGACTACTCCTTTAACGGATAAGTTGAAGGTGAAATTGACTTCTGTATCTTTGGATGGGGTATCTGCCCCTATTAATGTAGTTTCTGCGGATGATATAGAGCATCGTATGGGTACAGGTGTACGTCATGCAGGGGATGATGGAGTTGCTGCCTATCGTATTCCGGGGTTAGTAACAACGAAGAAAGGGACGCTACTGTCAGTGTACGATGTCCGTTATAATAACAGTGTGGATTTGCAGGAACATGTTGACATAGGCTTGAGCCGCAGTATAGATGGTGGACAAAGCTGGGAAAAGATGAGAATTCCTTTGGCGTTTGGTGAAGACGGTGGGCTTCCGAGTGCACAAAATGGAGTAGGAGATCCGGCAATATTGGTAAATGATAAAGATAATAGTATCTGGATTATCGCTTTATGGACACATGGAATGGGAAATCAACGTGCATTCTTCCATTCGGTAGAAGGTATGGATAAAGAGCATACGGGGCAACTGGTATTGGCTAAGAGTACGGATGATGGTAAAACATGGTCTGCCCCGATAAATATTACCAAACAGGTGAAACATCCTTCCTGGCGCCTTCTTTTCCAAGGTCCCGGTCGCGGAATTACCATGCAAGATGGTACTTTGGTGTTTCCTATACAGTTTGTAGATTCGGCTGGAATGCCGCATGCCGGTGTCATGTACAGCAAAGACAGTGGCAAGAACTGGAAAATACATAATCCTGCTCGTAGCAATACCACCGAAGCTCAGGTCGTGGAAATAGAACCGGGGATACTGATGCTGAATATGCGTGATAATCGTGGGGGGAGTCGTGCTGTTTGTATCACTAAAGATTTGGGTGAAACTTGGATTGAACACCCGTCTTCACGCAGTGCATTGCGTGAACCGGTTTGTATGGCAAGCCTTATCAGCGTGAAGGCAAAAGATAATTGCCTGAAGAGAGATATTTTGCTTTTCTCAAATCCGGATACCACCAAAGGACGGCACCATATTACTATCAAGGCGAGTCTGGATAATGGAGTGACGTGGTTGCCCGAACATCAGATAATGTTGGATGAAGATGAGAGTTGGGGATATTCCTGCTTAACGATGGTTGATGCTGAAACAGTAGGTATTTTATATGAGAGTAGTGTGGCACAAATGACTTTCCAAACTGTAAAATTGAAGGATCTTATTCGTTGAACTTGATAAAAACTACTATATACATTATATTATATACTATGAAGAAATTTTTTTATTCATTTTTTTGTATTCTTATTCTCCTGCTCGGTTTCGGGTTAGATAATGCAAATGCTCAAGAAGAATTGTCTGTCCCTCATTCTGAAGATGTAGCTTGGAATAGAATTCCTCAGAAATTGTATGCTACTTGGACTACAACGAACAATCAAGTAGATAAGTTTGGCTGTCCGTCTACTTCCGGCTTGGTAAAACGGTTGACGCTGACCGGTTGGCGAGGTGAGCGTTGCCGTGGCACGTATGGCGGAAGTCCCTTTATGGAGTAAAGAACATTTAATGACATGCGTCCGTTGATGGAGCGTTTGGCAAAGGCCGGACAGCGTGGCATTACGGTTTCTGTGACCCATAAACCCTGGAATGGGCAAACTTATGATTATTTTGAAAATATGATAACTGAAATCCGTCGGGTAGATGGTTCATGGATATACGATTTTACTTTGTTCGATCGTTGGATAGAATTTATGACATCTTGTGGGGTCGGTCCTTATATCTATTGTTATTCTGTCATTCCTTGGAATTTGACTTTCCGGTATTATGATCAGGGTACAAACTCCATGGTTGACCGTAAATTCAATGTGAATGATTCTGCTTTTGATGATTATTGGGTATCTAAATTAAGTGTATTTGCAGCGCACTTGAAGTCGAAAGGTTGGTTTGACCATACTGTTATCGCGATGGATGAGCGTCCAGCTGAAAGTATGAAAGCTGCTTTACGTGTGATACGAAAAGCTGATCCGGACTTCAAGATCTCCTTGGCAGGAACTTATCATGAGGAGTTGGATGATGAAATCTATGATTATTGTATTGGATATAACGATAAATATCCTGAAGGTGCGATAGATGCCCGTCGCGCTAAAGGTAAAATAACTACTTTCTATACTTGCTGTACGGAGCCTTTCCCTAATACCTTTACTTTCTCACAACCTGTCGAAGCGACTTCTTTTGCTTTGATTGCTGAAGAACGGAACTTAGACGGATATTTGCGTTGGGCATACAATAGTTGGGTAAAATCGCCTTTTCAGGATAGCCGTTTTACTGCTTGGGCGGGAGGTGATACTTACATCGTATATCCGGAGAATAATTCTTCGGTACGTTTTGAAAAGTTGATTGAAGGTATACAGATGTTTGAGAAAGTACAGTTGTTGAAAGCTGAGGACAAACATAGTCGGAATATACGTAACTTACTGCAACCGTTTGCTTATGATCGCATCAATAAAATTGATTTACAGAAAAATATCAATAGACTGAGTGAGTATTTAAATAAATAAGAATACTAAAAATGGTAGAGTGATAAGGTGATGATGGGACGCTGCTCTGACAGTACATCTGTATAGTTAGAAAAATAGTCGCATAGTCATGTTATTGCTCTATCACTTTAAAATTATCATTTACTTGTTTTTGCCCTGTATCTTTCTTCCTGGATTTTTTGTACCTTTGTTCGTGATTTAATTCAATGACTTGTAATGAAAAAGATTTTTCCTACTACCAGGATAAAAGGACTGGATACATACACTATAGAAAATGAACCGATTGCTTCTATCGATCTGATGGAGCGTGCTTCTCAGGCATTGGTAAGGAGTATTTCTGAACGCTGGAATTCGGATACTCCTTTTATGGTTTTTGCCGGACCGGGGAATAATGGTGGAGATGCATTGGCAGTGTCTCGTCTATTGGCTGAAAAAGGATATAAACTAGAAGTTTACCTGTTTAATACTAAAGGCTCTTTATCACCGGATTGTGAAATAAACAAGGAACGATTAGTGAATGTTGCGGGAGTAGATTTGCATGAAGTGACTTCTCAATTTGTACCTCCGATGTTGACTGAAGAGCATATTGTGATTGATGGTCTGTTTGGTAGTGGGTTGAATAAGGCTTTGAGTGGTGGTTTTGCTGCTGTGGTAAAATATATTAATGCTTCGTCTGCTAAAGTGATTTCTATTGATATTCCGTCTGGATTGATGGGAGAAGATAATACTTATAATGTACAAGCTAATATTATTCGTGCTGATTTGACTTTGAGCTTGCAATTACCGAAATTGTCGTTCCTTTTTGCTGAAAATGAAGCATATGTCGGTGAATGGGAATTATTGGATATCGGACTGAGTGAGGAGGGCATTAAAGATACGGAGACTGATTTCTATCTGTTGGAAAACGAAGATATGTCAGAACTATTGAAACCTCGTGATAAATTTGCGCACAAAGGGAACTTCGGTCGTGCTTTATTGATAGCAGGTTCACAGGGTATGGCGGGAGCTTCGGTACTTGCTGCTCGTGCCTGTTTGCGCTCTGGAGTAGGCTTGTTGACTGTACATGTACCTTTTTGCAATAATTTTATAGTACAGACTTCTGTGCCTGAGGCTATGACAGAACTAGATATCAGTGAAACTTGTTTCACTTTACCCACAGATACGGATGATTATCAGGCAGTAGGTATCGGTCCGGGTTTGGGAAGATTTATTGAAACCGAATCCGCTCTGTTTGAACAGATTGATTCTTGTCAAACCCCAATGGTAGTAGATGCTGATGCTTTAAATATTTTGGGAGAACGTCGTAGTTATATCGGACGTTTGCCTAAAGGTAGTATTCTGACACCACATCCCAAAGAGTTGGAGCGTTTGGTTGGTAAATGTCAAAATTCTTATGAGCGATTGATGAAAGCGCGTGAACTGGCAAAAACAGCTGGAGTACATATTATCTTGAAAGGTGCCTATTCTGCAGTAATTACCCCTGAAGGAAAATGTTATTTCAATCCAACAGGAAATCCGGGGATGGCAACGGGAGGTAGTGGTGATGTACTTACCGGAGTAACATTGGCTCTTTTGGCACAAGGCTATAAAACCGAAATAGCCGCCTTGTTGGCTACATACGTGCATGGATTGGCAGGAGATATTGCCTGTAAAAAGCAGGGAACAATAAGTATGACGGCAGGAGATATCGTTAGTTGTTTGCCGTTGGCATGGAGGATGTTGGAAGAGTAACGTCCCCCTACACCTTGTCACTTTATAGCTTTTTTATTTTCTTGTCGTAATATGGAAGCATCCTTGTTTCAGCTCATATTTGATGTAGCATTTGTCTGCTTTCTTCAGATCGCGTAAAACTTCAGATAAAACAAGCTTTAGAGTATCTGCACTTACATCTTGTAATGGGCGACCGTCTTCATCTTCTATTTTTTGAAAACGTTTCCAACTGACATCAAACGTAGTACCATAGGAATGAGCAGAGTTGGCTGATGCATTACCATTACGGCGACGTAGGCGCTTAACGTCATCTTGGGTGCGAAGGACAGAGGTCACGATGACCTTGTTCGGATTTAAACCTTTGGCAACTAATGAATCGAGAAAATTACTTCCAATGGTATCCAGTAAAGATGCTGCTCCGGGAATAAGAAAGGGAATAGAGTGGGTCAATGAATCGACTGCATACAGTTCATTTGTCGTGATATGTTTTAGCTTTTCTTTCATTTTCTCTGCTTCTTCGCGTGAGACGAGTGGACGGATACCGACAACTTTAGCTATATTCAGATGCTTTTCATTCAAATCTCCGAAAGAGCGTCTATAACTGATAACTCCATGGATATTATGTGGCTCGTTCAATTTGAGTGACATATCTTTTTTTTTACATCCGGTAAGAGTGGAAGTGAATACGATACCGGCTAATAATATGAAGGAAAGAATGCGGTGGTTATAATGTATCTTCATTTCTAATTTATGTAGATTAGTGTAATTTGTGGTGAAATCTCTTGCAAAGATAAACTAAACCCTTGAAACTATCAGAATAGATTACTGCTTTTTGCGTGGCTTTTCATACCTTTTTGTAAGATGGGTTGTACCTTAGCATAAAAAAACATCAAGCTTATTTTATTCTGCCTTTGGTTTACACTATCTTTGTACCGTTTTTATACTTCAAAAGAAATCAGAAAGAGAACGTGCAACGATATTTCATTTATTTGGCTTATGACGGTACAGCCTATCATGGCTGGCAAATTCAACCCAATGGGGTGAGTGTACAGGAATGTTTGCTGAAAGCACTTGCAACCTTATTACGTCGTGAAGTAGAAGTTGTAGGGGCTGGACGTACGGATGCCGGTGTACATGCTTCTCTGATGATAGCTCATTTTGATAGTGAAGTACCTTTGGATACCACTTTTATGGCCGATAAGCTGAATCGTCTTCTGCCTCCTGATATTTCTGTTTATCGTTTGCGGCCGGTAGTACCTGAAGCACATGCTCGTTTTGATGCTACATCGCGTATGTATAAGTACTACGTTACGACTTCCAAGATACCTTTTGACCGTCAATATCGTTGCCGCCTTTTTCAAGTTCCCGACTTTGAACGTATGAATGAAGCAGCGCAGACATTGTTTGATTACACCGACTTTACCAGTTTCAGCAAGCTGCATACGGATGTCAAAACCAATAATTGCAAGATAATGCATGCCGCCTGGACTCAGATTGACGAAGTCACCTGGGTATTTACCATCCGCGCCGACCGTTTTTTGCGTAATATGGTGCGGGCTATCGTAGGTACTCTGCTCGAAGTAGGTCGTGGTAAACTCACGGTTGAGGACTTTCGCCGTATCATTGAACAAAAAGACCGTTGCCGGGCCGGAACTTCTGTTCCCGGAAATGCGTTGTTTTTGGTAGATGTAACCTATCCTGAAGAAATATTTTTAATGAATAATGGACAATCATCAACTATCAATTATTAATTAATCAAATGTGGTTATTACTTGCTTTTCTCTCAGCGGCGTTGCTGGGGTTCTATGATGCCTTTAAGAAGCAGTCGCTCCGTGATAATGCTGTGCTTCCCGTTTTATTCCTGAACACAATATTTTCGAGTTTGGTATTTCTTCCGTTCATATTGATTTCTGCTTTTATGCCTTCGGTCTTAGGAGGTACGATGTTTGATGTTCCTGTTGTGGGATGGGAAGTACATAAATATATTGTTATTAAATCTTTTATCGTACTTTCTTCTTGGATATTCGGCTATTTTGGTATGAAACATTTACCACTTACTATTGTCGGCCCGATAAATGCAACACGTCCTGTAATGGTGTTAGTGGGTGCGATGCTGGTTTTCGGTGAAAGATTGAATTTATATCAATGGATTGGTGTGATGCTTGCCGTATTGTCTTTTTTTATGCTGAGTCGTTCCGGGAAGAAAGAAGGCATTGACTTCAAGCATAACAAATGGATCTTTTTTATTGTACTTGCCGCAATAACTGGAGCTGTCAGTGGACTATATGATAAATATCTGATGAAACAGTTCAATCCGATGTTGGTACAATCTTGGTATAATGTATATCAGGTGTTTATCATGTGCCCCATCATTCTTCTGTTATGGTATCCCAAACGGAAAGAGAGCACGTCATTCCGTTGGGACTGGACTATCATTTGTATATCTATTTTTCTTTGTGTGGCAGACTTTGCGTATTTCTATGCATTGAGTTATCAAGATTCTATGATTTCTATTATTTCTATGGTGCGTCGTGGTAGTGTAGTAGTATCTTTCCTTTTTGGTGCTCTTTTTTTCCGTGAAAAGAATTTAAAAAGTAAAGCCATCGACCTCATTTTGGTGTTGATTGGAATGTTCTTCCTATATTTGGGGAATAAATAAAATTTCATATTGTTATGGCAGAGGATTTCTACATCAGTCAGGGCACCAAAGAAGATAAATATCTTATTCTACTTCCTCAAATAAATGGCTTGCTTACTGGCGAAGAGGATTTAATAGCCAATTTGGCAAATGTGTCGGCTGCACTGAAAGAGACTTTCGGCTTTTTATGGGTGGGGTTTTATCTTGTGAAGGGAGAAGAGTTGGTTCTTGGTCCTTTTCAAGGACCGATAGCCTGCACGCGCATTCGTAAAGGGCGTGGAGTTTGTGGAACGGCGTGGGCGAAAGCTGAAACTTTGGTTGTATCTGATGTTGATGCGTTTCCTGGACACATAGCATGTAGCTCGCTGTCCCGGTCAGAAATTGTAGTTCCACTTGTTGGTCCGGATGGTGAGGTATGGGGTGTTCTTGATGTAGATAGTGAGAAATTGAATAGCTTCAACGAAACAGATGTGCGCTTTCTGGAGAAATTATGTACTTGGTTGTGAAATTTCAATTTGTAGTTGATAATATGTAATGAATGAAATAATGAAAAAGTCGATAATCTTTTTGTTTTTAACTACTATATGGATATGTTCTTTGCAGGCTCAACAGGCGAAGAGTTATTTTATCAATATGCCTGATTCTATGAGTCCACTGCTTACATCCGTCAATCGTGCAGATTGTATAGATTTTCTGGAGAGTAAAATGAAAGCGGAAGTAACCAATCGTTTTGGCGGCAAATCAGAGATGACGGAATTGACTCCCGATTATATCCATATGCAGATGACCCCTCAGAGTACCTGGCAGATGAAATTACTTGCTGTGAATGATAGTACAAAGATTATATGTACTGTTTCTACAGTTGGTGCTCCAGCTTGTGATAGTGATGTTCATTTCTATACTACTGATTGGAAAGAGTTACCTACCGGAGCTTATCTGCCCATACTTCCTGTGATGGATGACTTCATAATGGATGCCCCTGATACGGTAGATCTTTATGATTATCAGGATGCTCGGCGTCAGGCAGATATGTTGTTGATGAAAGCTGATCTTTCTGCAAAAGATATTACGTTGACTTTTACCTTTACAACTCCTGATTATATAGAAAAAACAGCGGCAGAAAAACTAAAACCATTTCTCCGCCGTCCTGTGATTTATGTTTGGAAAGAGGGAAAATTTATAGTCCCATAACCTTCACTCTATCACTTTACTTTAATTCTGTCAAATCCTTCTCCATATACTCCAATGACTGCACTCTGTGATACGAATGCATTGGGATCTATATCCTTTATCAATCGGAAAATGATAGTGGATTCCCGTTTCTTGGCGAGGATGAATAACATTTTTATTTCTTTTCCCGTATAAAAACCGGAGGCGTTGATTACAGTAGCGCCTCTATGAGGATATACTTGAATGTGTTTGGCAATTTCTTCGTACTTATCACTGATAATGAAAAACTGTACCGATTGGCGGGCACTGTTCACTACTTGGTCAAGCACAAAGCTGCAGATATACAGGGTGACGTATCCATATACTACTTTTTCCCAATCCTTCAGCACAAAGTAACTGGATGAGATAATTATCAGGTCGCAGATTAACATTACTCTGCCCAGTGTAATGTCGCGATACTTATTGATGATTGCTGCAATAATATCCGTTCCTCCAGTACTGCCGTTGTTGGAGAATGCGATTCCGATACCACTTCCACAGAAAGATGCACCGATGACACAAGCCATGAAAGGTTGGTCATGTAATAATTGTACGCCTGTGGTCAGTTTTTGGATGAGTGACAAAAAAAACGTCAGCGTAAATACGGCAAAGATTGTCTTGATGCTGAATTTCCACCCTAAAATTCGGATAGCAAGTAGTAACAACAAGAAGTTGATGGTGAAGTAGACGTATTGTACAGGTAGTCCTGTTGCGAAATAGACAATGGAAGCAATACCAGGTACACCGCCTGTAGTAATGTCATTAGGCAGTAAGAATACTGTCCATCCGATACCATACATAACCATGCCTACGGCAATCATTAAATAATCTCTCAGTTCACGAAATGTGTTCTGTCGAGAAGGGATTATTACATTCATTTGTAGTTTGTTATTAATCATTTAAAATCGGCTGCAAAGATAAGGTTTTTTTTATCAAGGTATTCTTTGCGAGGCGTTACTTTCTTTGTTTCTTACTTTTGAAAAAAATAACTACTTATGCAACCAAAGTATTTTTTCTTACGTCTAATAAATAAAAAATAGAAATATGAAACTGAATAAAATAATGAAATTGAATTATTCAATGGATGAAATCCGTATTAAAGTAGAGGAATATATAAAAAATGTGGGTCAGGTAGTTGGTCGTCCTGTGCTTATAACCTATTATGTGATGATTGCTGAAACTACTCCTAAAAGTGAACGGACAAATATAATGTTTGCCTTAATCGCTATAGTATTTCCTACCAGTATAGATGATGTCTTGGGGCAAATCTTTATGATGGGTAAGGGGATTGCAGCTGTCTATGCTTATAGGAAAGTAAAAAAGTATATTACTCCTCAGATAAAAGATAGGGTGGAGGCTAAGTTGGATGAGTGGTTTCATAATAACGTAACTGAATTGAAACCTGTTTATTGGATCAATGAATAAACCTGAGGGGTAAATTTATAAATTGTAATCTTTGTCTCCAAATTAATTGCTTATGGAGTTAAATGGTTATCACCTTCTTCTTCCTGAAGGAACTTTGGATTACTTTGATCTTGTTGATGTGAAGGAAAGCGTGAATGAAGTTTTCATATATCTTGAGGAGAGGAATCAGATCCCCGAGAAGTATGCTGTTCAAGAAACAGAAAGTAAAGGGTTTTATGAGCCTGTTGTTGTTCAAGACTTTCCTCTTCGTGGCAAGAAAGTCTTTTTGAACCTCCTTCGTCGTCGTTGGATTTTGAAGAGCAGCAATGGTATATTTCCCGCAACTGGCGTATGGTGGCTGAGGGTACTCGACTGACGCAAGACTTTGCGTCCTTTTTAAAAGAACTATATTGATAATTATCCGATCAGTTGCAAGCTATTGGGTACTTTATATGGCGTTGATGGGGATTTATTTGAACGTCAATACCGCCCATTTAAGTGATTACCTACACTGGGATCAGCTTTCTCACGCAGAGAACTGGCTCCTGTTTGAGAAGAACCTTGGTGCCTACGTCTGCATTGACAAAGTGGCTCTATCCCGTGGAGAATTCTATGCTGTGTTGATTAATAAAGAGGTTCACAGTGGTAAAGGCAGTATTATTGGTATCATTAAAGGTACGGATGTTTGCACGGTTAACTCTGTCCTGCTTAAACTTTCGCGTCGTCGCCGCTACCAGGTGCGTGAGATAACATTGGATATGCCTCCCAATATGGAACAGATTGCTCGGACTTGCTTCCCTGCTGCCAAACGGGTTACGGATCGTTCCATGCACAGAAATTAGTGTATGAAGCGGTTCAGGAGATACGTGTGAAAGCTCGCTGGGAGGATTTGGACGAAGAGTCCATACAGATAGCTTACGCAAAGGCCTGCGGAAAGATGTATCATGCGCCCGTTTTCGCTAATGGAGATACAAGAAAACAGTTACCGGCAAGGAGTATTTATCTGCTTTACAAAAAAGAATCGCTATGGACTCAGTCTCAAAGGATACGGGCCGAGATTCTATTTAAAGAATATCCCGATATAAAGAAAGGATATTATATGGCCATGCGGTTAGGATCAATCTATCATCAGTGTAAGTTTAAAGATATGGCTTTGACAAGGCTTGCAAGGTGGTATGATGAAGTAGACAAATCGGGGTTCCTCACCTTTGGAAGGGTAGCGCGCTCTATACAAACGCACTATCTGAATATAATAAACTTCTTTGAAAGAAGGGCTACCAATGCAGCAGCAGAATCATTTAATGCTAAAATCAAAGCGTTCAGAGCACAGTTCAGAGGAGTAAGAGATAAAGCATTTTTCTTGTACAGACTCGCTAAATTATATGCATAAAAACGAAATCCCTCAGATTCTTACGTTGATCCGGAAAATGATGTAACAGCGTAACAAAAATAAGAAATCCTGATAGTAATATCAGGATTTCTCTTAAGAGCGGAAGACGGGGCTCAAACCCGCGACCCTCAGCTTGGAAGGCTAATGCTCTATCAACTGAGCTACTTCCGCAGTTTTTTGTGGGCAAAGATGGATTCGAACCACCGAAGGCGTAAGCCAGCAGATTTACAGTCTGCCCCATTTGGCCACTCTGGTATTTGCCCTTTTGCTCTTAAGAATTTAAACCCAATTCTTTTATTAAGTAGGTTTGTTTCTCAATTGCGGTGCAAAGATACTACTATTTTTGTAAACTCCAAGCAAAATCTATCATTTTTATTGCAGTAATTGCACATTCATCACCTTTATTACCAAGTTTGCCACCTGCACGGTCTTCGGCTTGTTCCATTGTGTTGGTAGTAATTAAACCGTAAATTACTGGTACATCGCCACTTGCATTCAATTGGGTAATTCCTTGGGTTGCTCCCATGCAAACATAGTCAAAATGTGGGGTGTCTCCACGAACTACACAACCAATTGCAATAACGGCATCTACTTCGCTGTATTCGATAATTTGATTGGCGCCAAAAGTCAATTCGAAACTTCCAGGGACTGTTTTTATTAGGATATTCTCGTCTTTGGCTCCATGTTTTTTTAATGTATCAACGGCGCCTTTCAAAAGAGCACCGGTTATATTGTAGTTCCATTCGGAAACTACGATGCCGAATTTCATATCTTCAGCATTAGGAACGGAATTAAAATCATAATCCGAAAGGTTATGGTAAGCTGTTGCCATGATATTCTAAATTAAGAATTAAAAATTGAATGTGGAATAAAAAAGACACAAATTATACGGAATTCACGGTTTAGACATATCCGTGTTTATCCGTGTAATCTGTGTCTATAATATGGTGTGTATACTAAAATCTGAATTACTTCTTCAACAGTTTGGCTTGTTCGATGTACTTATCGATATCCATTGCCTGATAAGAACGGAAGTATTTATCCTTAATAGCAGTATATGCTTTGATAGCATCATCATATTTACCTTGTTTTACCAGGATTTCTCCGGCTTGTTTCAAGTAGATAGGACTAAGTGAATTATTATTTGCTTCATCAGCGGCTTTCAACAACATAGAAGCTGCTTTATCGAGCTGACCTAACTGAGCGTAGCAGTTACCCATAGCACCTTTCATGGCAGGAGCTACCATCTGATCGTCGCCACTGAAACTATCCAATGCTTTCACAGCTTCTTCATATTTACCGAGGTGAGCGTAACAGATCCCTGCGTATGCTTTTGCAAGATTAGCAGCATCCGTACCACTGTATTGATCTGCAATTTTGAGGAAACCTACATAACCGATACTATCACCATTCAAAGCTTCTGCGTATGCATCTGCTTCAAAATATTGTTGTCCCTGGAACAAAGCAGCTTGTGCTTTTTCTTCACGAGGTGCAGCATAAAGGTTTTTGTACATTACTATACCGGCTATGATAATAATTATAGCTAAAATTACACCGATGATAGTTTTTTTGTTCTTAATGAGAAATGCCTCAGATTGTGTGAGTGCGTCTTCCACGTTTAAGGCGTCGTTCTTCTTGTTCTGTTCTGCCATTTTTATATATTCTTTTTGTTATTATTCGTATATAGTTAATTCGACTCGCAAAAGTAAGTTTTTTATGGCTATCAAAGAAATTTAGCGGCATCTTTTTTTATTTTACATCCGAAAACCCCGAAATTCTTCCTATTTTTGCAAGCTAACATATCGTTGCTATATGATACTGAAACGTATATCCATACTCAATTATAAGAATTTGGAACAGGTAGAGCTTTCTTTTTCTCCTAAGCTGAATTGTTTTTTCGGACAGAACGGCATGGGGAAAACGAACCTGTTGGATACTGTTTACTTCCTTTCTTTCTGTAAAAGTGCAGGTAATCCTGTCGATTCGCAGAACATTAGGCATGAAGCTGATTTTTTCGTTATTCAGGGATTTTATGAAGCTGCTGATGGTACCCCTGAAGAAATTTATTGTGGAATGAAACGACGGCAGAAGAAACAGTTCAAACGGAATAAAAAAGAATATACCCGTTTGTCTGACCATATAGGTTTTATACCTTTGGTGATGGTGTCACCTGCTGATGCAGTATTGATAGCTGGAGGAAGTGATGAACGTCGTCGGTTTATGGATGTAGTGATTTCCCAGTATGATAAAGAGTATTTGGATGCATTGATACGATATAACAAAGCTTTGATGCAACGAAATATTTTGTTGAAGAGCGAAACGCCGGTAGAAGAAGAACTTTTTCTGGTGTGGGAAGAAATGATGGCACAGACGGGAGAAATTGTATTTCGTAAACGTGAGCAGTTTGTACGGGAGTTTATTCCCATTTTCCAGTCTTTTTATTCTTTTATATCTCAAGATAAAGAGAAAGTTGATTTGACCTACGATTCTCATGCGCGTAATGTTTCCTTGTTGGAGGTTTTGAAGGAAAGTCGTACACGCGATCAGATAATGGGATACTCGCTTCGTGGTGTACACAAGGACGAACTGAATATGCTACTTGGGGATTTTCCTATTAAGCGAGAAGGTTCACAAGGACAGAATAAAACTTATCTTGTGGCCTTGAAGTTGGCGCAGTTTGATTTCCTGAAGCGTACAGGAACTACCATACCATTACTGTTACTCGATGATATTTTTGATAAACTGGATGCTTCGCGAGTGGAGCAAATTATCAAGTTGGTGGCTGGTGATAACTTTGGTGAGATCTTTATAACAGATACAAACCGAGAACATTTGGATCGTATTTTGCATAAAGTGGGTAGTGATTATAAAATGTTTCGCGTAGAACAAGGTGTTGTGTCGGAAATGGATATCATTGCCGAGAATGAGGAGGTTGAAGAATGAAACGGAATGATGCGGAACAGATTGGTAAATTGATACGGACTTTTCTTCGTCAGGAAAGCCTGGAATCGCCTCTGAATGAACGGCGGCTCATCAATTCGTGGGGAGAAGTACTCGGTCCCACCATTGCTTCTTATACTCGGGAACTTTATATTAAGAACCAGATACTCTATGTACATCTGACATCTGCTGCTCTACGTCAGGAATTGATGATGGGGAGAGAACTGTTGGTACATAATTTAAATCGTCATGTGGGGGCACAGGTAATTACGAATATCATATTTAGGTAGAACGAATTGTTACTTCAATATTATGCTAGTAAATTATCATTTATCTTTTTTTCATCATTAACTTATCTGTCCTCTTAATTTTTAACGTCTCTAGTTCTTTTATGGCTCGGGCATAGTAAACAGGAATTTCCAAATCCAGATTACAATGCGCATCCATTCCGATGATGGCAGTACAGCCTTCATTAGCGGCAATATGCCAAAATTCCGGACAAGGATAAGTAGTTATTCCATGAGCTTCATTGTAAGCGACATATCCGATGTTATATTCCAGTGGTATATTGAGACGTGCGGCGGCACGGCAGATGTGACGGCTGACGGATGTACAATGATGGTCAAATCTGAGATACGAACGCATAAACAGATCTGGATGGGCGAGACAACAATATAAACCACTTTCCATACCTTCTATAGCACTTTCTTCATAGAGGTCGAGCATGTCTCGGTTGTTGGTATGATGTCCAAAATAAGGGAATTTTTCGTCTGTGTGATAATGATGATTACCGAAAATAATATAATCCAGTTGATATTTTTTGATTTGTTCTTTCAACCAGGGGATATAGTCAGGGAAATACTCACATTCAAGTCCTATCTTAATATCGATTTGTTCGTGGTATTTCTCACGAAGTACTTGTATACTGTTCACATAATCAGGTAATTCTTCGGGGAGCATTCTCATATCAGCTACATAGTGAGTACGATATTTCCACGGAGTATGGTCTGAAAAACCGAGAACCTGAAAGCCACCTTTAATGGCGCTACGGACATAATCTTCGTCACTTCCTGTGGCATGCATGCAGCGGGTGGTATGAGTGTGATAATTAGTTTTCATTGTAAGTTATGATTTCATCCATACGGATGTCGAACGATTCCGCAGGAACTTCTTCTACGATTTGAAATGGAAAACAAATACCGGCTTTGTAAGCCGAAGGAATATGGGGTAACAAACGATCATAATATCCTTTACCACGCCCCAACCGGTTACCTTTAGTGTCAAAAGCCACACCGGGGACTACGATAAGGTCAATCAAGGCATAGTTGGTAAATAATTCTCCCATGGGCTCCTTGATGCCAAACGCACCCTGAACAAGTTCTTCAGGAGTCGTATATTTACGTACTTCCAGCTCATTGCCTACTACTACCGGGAGTAATATCTGTTTTTTACTGCTCCATTTCCGGATAAATTCATGCGTATCCACTTCATCTTTCAATGAGTGGTAAAGCAACACAGTATGTGCTGTCCTGAAAGCCGGATGTGTTTCAAGGGCGGCAAGTATCTTAGCAGACTGTAACTGAAGCGTAACGGTAGAGTTGTGAAGGGTTCTCAACAGAGCTATACGCTTGCGCAGTTCTTTTTTTCTTTCCATCATCTTTCTTCTCTTCTTCCTGACTGGTTTGTTGCGGTGCTTTTGGGAAAGCATCGTTGTTTTCAAGAACCTCCAGTGCTTTTTTCACAGTAGCGTCACTTTCATTGGCATATCGGATATAAGATTCTTTTCCTAAAATATTATAGATAATATTACCATAAAGATTTCTTTCTAATAATTTATAAGAACGATGTATCAACAGATTACGCCTTTTGATGCCTTTGGAGTCAGCAAAACGTATGAACTGTTCCACGATACCCTGATGACGTAGATATTTCAATAAATCCTGCTCATTATCAAATTCACTCAGTTTAGCACGATTGTGGTCAGTATATTGGAAGCTGAATTGTATTAACAATCCCTTGTTGCTCACTTCTATCAGATAGGAAGATATACCGGTAGTATCTTGCGGAACGAATATATCCGGCATAATACCGCCTCCACCATAAACGGGGCGTCCCAAACCTGTGGAATAACGCAGGTTCTCATCAAGTTTGATACTATCTTTGGAGAAGAACTCACCATGCTCATAGCGAGTAAGCCAGTCCATTTCATATTTACTGTCCTTACCACTTTCATAGGGACGTTGTATACATCGTCCCGACGGAGTGTAATAACGTGCGATGGTCAGGCGGATGGCGGAACCATCACTGAAGTCGATAGGTTGTTGAACCAATCCCTTACCGAAAGAACGGCGTCCTACGATCGTTCCACGGTCATTATCCTGAATGGCACCGGCAAAGATTTCGCTGGCTGAAGCGGAGCCTTCATCCACCAATACCACGAGTGGCATTTTTTGGCAACTGCCTGTCCCGTTGGCATATTCTTCCATGCGAGGATATTTACGGCCGTGTGTATAAACTATCAGTTTGCCTTCGGGCAGGAATTCATTTACCATTCGGGTAGCGGCTTCCATATAACCACCGGTATTACCACGCAGGTCGATGATAAGTCCTTTACACTTTTGATGGCTCAATTGGGCAATCGCATTCAGTAGTTCGATGTGAGAAGTGCGGCCAAATTTACTGACCTGTATATAGCCGAAATCATCGTTAATCATATAAGCCGCATCAATCGTGTTCTGTGGGATGTCACCACGGGTGATGGTGAAGTCCAGTAACTCTTTCTCGGTGGCACGTTTCACACCCAGTTTGACTTGTGAACCTTTCGGACCTTTCAGGTTACGCATGGCCTTTTCATTCGTAAGTCCTATACCGGCGAACAGGCTATCATTCACCGTCACGATACGGTCACCTGCCATCAGTCCCACTTTTTCGGAAGGACCTCCCTGAACTACGCTGTTTACGTGTATGGTGTCCTCCTGTATGGTAAACTGGATGCCGATACCGCTAAAACTACCTTCTAGTTCAGAGTTCACTTCTTCCAGTTTCTGTGCCGGAATATAAGTGGAGTGGGGGTCAAGCTCTGCCAATATCTGTGGCATGGCTTTTTCAACCAAGTCTGTCATGTTGACACTATCCACATATTGGTCATCAACAACACGTAGCAAGGCATTCAGCTTGTTGGATGAACCATTGATGATCCCCAAACGGTTTCCTGCAAAATGTCTGGCATAAAACGTTCCGATAAGAATACCCGCCACTACGCTGATTGCAATGATAAGTGGGGTAAAGCGGGAAGAGTTTTTTGTACCCATGATATTTATTTACGATTTAACGATTTACGATTTGGCTTCGCTCAAAACATCTCTTATTATTTATTAATGTGTAGTTTCGATTGAAGTTATTATTAACCTACAATTATCAACTCTTAATTATCAACAGCAACAAACACGACCTCAATTCCTGCGCGCTTCAACAGTTCGATACCGTCTTCCAAACGGTATTTCTCTGAATAGACTACACGCTTGATACCTGCCTGGATGATAAGTTTGGCGCATTCTATGCAGGGAGAAGCAGTGACGTACATGGTAGCACCGTTACTGCTGTTATTAGAACGGGCTATCTTGGTGATGGCGTTGGCTTCGGCATGTAGCACGTAGGGCTTTGTTACATTGTTTTCATCTTCACATACGTTCTCAAACCCCGAAGGAGTACCATTATAACCGTCGGAGATAATCATTTTATCTTTGACAATTAATGCACCTACTTGGCGGCGTTTACAATATGAGTTTTCTGCCCAGATACTTGCCATGCGTACATAACGCTTGTCCAATGCTTCTTGTTTGATTTTTGTGGAGTCGTCCATGTCTTTATTATATCGTTTCTGTGTTTATTGAGCAGTAAATCCCATGACCTTGGTTGTATTCTCGTCTTTAAAGTAAAGGGTTAATGATTTAGAATCGCCTTCATATTTAAAAACCTTCAACAAGCCTGCCATGAATGCTTTGGCAAGTTTGTCAGTTTCAGCTCCGGTTACTTTTCCATTAAGAGTCAGTGAGCGTGTCTTCCCATCAACTTTCACGGAAGCGTCTTCAATGTTTGCCCTAATGCCATGCGCTTTTGCCGTACCGGTAATTTCTCCATTCACTTCGACTATGTCAAAACTTAAAGTGAAGTTTCCTTGTTGCTTGAGGGCTTCAAGGCTGTTTTCTTTTTCTTTGTCACTGCTCCACAAACCGTTGTAGAACTGTTCTTTACCATTTTCTGTTGTAAGCCGGGCTAGTTTCCAAGTTTTTCCATTGAAAATTTCAGCCACGTCGTCTTCATCGTTACAGGCACTGAACGTGAGGAGTACGGCAAGCATCAGCAGGCAACAGCCGATGGATTTCATGTGAATTATCTTTTTCATTTCTTTATTCCGTTTCTGATTAATAATGCGTCAATAGTCGGCTCTTGTCCGCGGAAGCGTTTGTAGAGCGTCATCGGATGCTCTGTACCTCCCTTGGAAAGAATATTTTTACGGAAAGACTCGGCCACTTCCTGATTGAAGATACCTTTTTGCTTGAATAGCGAGAAAGCGTCGGCATCCAACACTTCCGCCCATTTATAGCTATAATATCCGGCAGAATATCCTCCGGCAAATATATGTGAGAATTGGGTACTCATACAAGTCTCTTCCACTGTGGGAAGTATTTGCGCTTTATCCCATGCTTTCTTCTCGTATGCTCTCACGTCTCCTTCGAATGGAGTATTGCGAGTATACCATGCCATGTCGAGAAGGCTGAAACTGATTTGTCGTAGACAGGCGTATGCCACATTGAAGTTAGAAGAATCAACAATGCGTTGTACTAGTTCGTCTGGGATGAGTTCTCCTGTCAGATAGTGGCGGGCAAAGGTATGCAAGAATTCTTTCTCGATGGCAAAGTTTTCCATAAGTTGAGAAGGAAGTTCAACAAAATCCCAATATACATTGGTTCCGCTGAGACTGTGGTAAGTAGTATCCGCAAACATTTCGTGCAAGCTGTGCCCGAATTCGTGAAGAAAAGTCTCTACCTCGCCAAAAGTCAGCAAAGCCGGTTTGCTTTGTGTCGGCTTGGTGAAGTTCATAACGATGGAAACGTGGGGGCGGCTGTTCTTTCCCGTTTTTCCCTCTATCCATTGGCCTTTGTAACTTGTCATCCAAGCGCCCGACCGTTTACCGGCTCTGGGGTGGAAATCCGTATAGAGCACGGCAAGATATTTCCCGTCTTTGTCGAAAACCTCGTAAGCATCTACATCTTTGTGGTAGACAGGAATATCCGGGTTCTTTTTGAATGTGATGCCATACAGTTTGGTTGCCAAGCCAAACACGCCTTCCTTCACTTGGTTCAGTTCAAAGTAAGGGCGGAGCATTTCGTCATTGATGTTGAATTTTCGGTCTTTCAACTTATGGGAGTAGTATACCCAGTCCCAAGGCATCAGGATAAAATCTTCTCCTTGTTCCTGGCGCGCCAATATCTGTACCTCGGCATATTCTTTCCGAGCAGTCGGAGTATATGCATCCAGCAATTGGTTCAGCAGCTTGTAAACAGACTCGCTGTTTTTTGCCATACGTTCCACCAGATTATATTCGGCAAAATTATCGTAACCCAGTAACTGCGCAATCTCCAGGTGTATATTGGCTATCTTCTTCACGATTTCCAGATTATTGCAGGCATTGTCATGCGTACACTTCGTATTGTAAGCCATATACAACTCATGGCGCAAGTTCCGGTTGTCGGCATATGTCATGAAAGGTCCGTAGCTGGGGGCTTGCAAGGTAAACACCCATCCTTCGATACCCTTTTCCCGTGCCGTCTCGGCAGCGGCATCCATAGCGCTTTCAGGCAGACCGGATAATTGGGATTGTTCGGTTAAGACAAGTTCATAATCGTTCGTCTCTTTCAGATTGTTTTCGCTGAATTGTAGGGTCAGGAGGCTGAGTTCCTTACATAGCCCGCGATACTTCTCTTTGGCTTCTCCCTGTAAGTTCGCACCGTTTCTGACGAAACCATTGTAGGTGTCCTCCAGTAACTTGGCTTGTTCCGGATCGAGTTTTTCCTTATCTCTTTGCTCATAAACAGTCTTGATACGTTCAAATAATTTTTCGTTTAAACTGATGTTGTTTTCATGCTCGCTCATCAGCGGCATGATTTCTTTGGCAAGTTCTTGCAGCTCATCACTGGTCTCGGCGCTGAGCAGGTTACCGAAAACCGTATTGACGTGTTGGAGCAATTCTCCTGATTCTTCGTATGCCAATACGGTATTGGCAAAAGTCGGGGCGTCAGGGTTGCCAGTGATGGCGTTTATTTCGGCATTTTGTAGACGAATACCTTCCCGGATGGCAGGCTCGTAATGTTCGGTCTTAATTCGATCGAAAGGAACAGTTTCGTGTGGGGCTGTATATTTTTCAAAGAAAGGATTTGAGGTATGTATCTTATTCATATTATTAACTTAAAAGTATTCTAATTGCAAAAGTGCAAAAAAAATAGGCGACTTCGATAGAAGTCGCCTATTTTTTATTATTTTCTAACTGTATATTAGCAGTTAACTGATGCCATGTGAGCAATCAAGTCAAGAACCTTGTTAGAATAACCGATTTCGTTATCATACCAAGATACAACCTTAACGAAAGTATCAGTCAAAGCGATACCAGCTTTAGCGTCGAAGATAGAAGTACGAGTGTCACCCAAGAAGTCTGAAGAAACAACCGCATCTTCAGTATAACCTAAGATACCCTTTAATTCACCTTCAGAAGCTTCCTTCATGGCAGCACAGATTTCTGCATAAGTAGCAGGCTTAGCCAAGTTAACTGTCAAGTCAACAACTGAAACGTCCAAAGTTGGAACACGCATAGACATACCGGTCAATTTACCGTTCAATGAAGGGATAACTTTACCTACAGCCTTAGCAGCACCAGTAGAAGACGGGATAATGTTGCCAGAAGCAGCACGACCACCTCTCCAGTCTTTCATAGAAGGACCATCAACTGTTTTCTGAGTAGCAGTTGTAGAGTGAACAGTAGTCATCAAACCGTCAGTAATACCGAACTTGTCGTTCAATACTTTAGCGATAGGAGCCAAGCAGTTAGTAGTACAAGAAGCGTTAGATACGAATTGAGTACCCTTAACGTAAGTCTTCTCGTTAACACCACAAACGAACATCGGAGTGTCATCCTTAGAAGGAGCTGACATTACAACGTATTTAGCACCGGCTTCGATGTGAGCCTGAGCTTTTTCTTTAGTCAGGAACAAACCTGTAGATTCAACTACATATTCTGCACCAACTTCATTCCACTTCAAGTCAGCAGGATTTTTTTCTGCAGTAATACGGATAGCGTTACCGTTTACAACCAACTTGCTGTTTTCAACATCAGCTTCGATTGTTCCGTCAAACTGACCGTGCATTGTATCATACTTCAACATGTAAGCCAAGTAATCTACCGGACAAAGGTCGTTAATACCAACGATTTGAATATCGTTTCTTTTCTGAGCAGCGCGGAATACGAAACGTCCGATACGTCCGAATCCATTAATACCTACTTTAATCATTTTTGTTTAAACTTTTAAAGGTTTTGTAATATTTGTTTAAAATATCTCTCTTTTCAAGAAGCATTTGTTTCCAAATGCGGTGCAAAAGTAAGAAAATGTTTTTATATTCGCACTCAAATTCATAATTAAATAATTGAAAAGATGGGAAAAAGTTCATTTTTACAGGATTTTAAGGCTTTTGCCATGAAAGGCAATGTGATAGACATGGCTGTCGGTGTGATTATCGGTGGTGCGTTTGGAAAAATTGTCTCCTCCATCGTGGCGGATGTCATTATGCCTCCAATCGGTTTGCTGGTGGGCGGTGTCAATTTTACTGACTTGAAGTGGGTGTTGAAGCCCGCTGAAGTGGTGGATGGAAAAGATATCGCAGCGGTGACGCTGAACTACGGGAATTTCTTGCAGGCTACCTTCGACTTCTTGATCATCGCTTTTTCTATCTTTTTGTTTATCCGGTTAATCTCCAAGCTGGCCGAGAAGAAGAAAGTGGAAGAGCCTGCCGCTCCCCCCGCACCGCCTGCCCCTACCAAGGAAGAAGTGCTGCTGACGGAAATCCGCGACCTGCTGAAAGACAGGAAGTGATGGCGGCTTTGCGCCCCTGTCCCCGCCGGTCTGCGCCCGGCAGTTCATTAATGAAATAGGAACCATAAGGGACCCGGACAATCTCCGTTGCGGACCGGATGGCGCAGGGTATAGGACTGAATTGTGATTAAAAGCCTTTTAATACCATGTTAAAAGGCTTTTAATGCGGCATTAGAAGGCTTTTAATGTGCCCTTTCCCTACAAGGCAGTCTGTCTGACATTTATATTGTATTAACTTCAACCAACGAATAAATTATGTTCTATAAGAAAAGTCGTGCCAAGATAGCCGGAAAATTCAAATGGTTTCCCCGTGCGTGTGTGTTAAAACATCCTGTGGATACGCAGGAATTGGCTGAGGCCATCAGCTGCCGGTGTACGGTTACTCCGGCTGATGTGCATGCCGTCATCCGTTCGCTGCCCGAGGTGATGGCGTTCTACATGGAGAGCGGGCGCAGTGTGCACATGGACGGCCTCGGGTCGTTCTTCTACAAGCTGAGTTGTGCCGGACAGGGAGTGGATACGCCCGAAGAGGTGAGCGCGGAGCAGGTGCAGGCGGTGCGGGTGCAGTTCATCCCCGAACGCAGCAGGCAACCGGACGGATACCGCCGTGTGCTGGGCGAGGACGTGGACTTGGTGGAATTTGGGAAATAAATCGCATATTTCACGGTTATTTTCCTACTTTTTTCTACTTTTGCAAATCGTTTATAAAATCCATAACAGATTGATATGCAAGAGAAGATTATTATTCTTGATTTTGGCTCACAGACAACACAGCTCATCGGCCGCCGCGTTCGTGAGCTGAATGTGTATTGCGAAATTGTGCCTTACAATAAATTCCCGCATGGGGATGAGAGCGTAAAAGGAGTTATCCTGTCGGGTAGCCCCTTTTCCGTATATGATGCGAGTGCATTCAAGGTGAACTTGGACGAGATCCGGGGACGGTACCCCATATTGGGCATCTGCTACGGTGCGCAATTCATTTCTTATAGCAACGGCGGACGGGTAGAACCTGCCGGAACCCGCGAATACGGGCGTGCGCATCTTAGTTCTTTCGACCGTGAGAATATCCTTTTCAAAGGTGTGAAAGAAAATACCCAAGTATGGATGAGTCATGGCGATACGATTACTGCTGTGCCTGATAACTTCAAAATTATTGCTTCTACGGATAAAGTGACGATTGCTGCTTATCAGGTGAAAGATGAAAAGATGTGGGGCGTACAGTTCCATCCGGAAGTATTCCACAGTGAGGACGGTACGCAAATGTTGCGTAATTTCGTGGTAGAGGTTTGCGGTTGTAGCCAGAGTTGGAGTGCTGCATCGTTTGTAGATACCACGGTGGCCGAGCTGAAAGCGCAAATAGGAAATGATCGTGTTATTCTTGGACTTAGCGGAGGGGTAGATTCTTCAGTCGCTGCTGTGTTGCTAAATCGTGCCATCGGTAATCAACTGACATGTATTTTTGTTGATCACGGTTTGCTTCGTAAGGATGAGTTCAAAAATGTGATGCACGATTATGAATGTTTGGGTTTGAATGTTATCGGAGTGGATGCCAGTGAAAAATTCTTCAAGGATTTGGAGGGTATTGCGGAACCTGAACAGAAACGTAAAATCATAGGTCGTGATTTCATAGAAGTATTCGATGCTGAAGCGCATAAGATAACCGATGCCCGTTGGTTAGCGCAGGGTACCATTTATCCTGACCGTATTGAGAGTCTGAACATTACTGGTAAGACCATCAAGAGTCATCATAACGTGGGCGGCTTGCCGGAAGAAATGAACTTGCAACTGTGCGAACCATTGCAATGGTTGTTCAAAGATGAAGTTCGTCGTGTGGGACGTGAATTGGGTATGCCGGAACATTTGATAACCCGTCATCCTTTCCCTGGACCAGGATTGGCTGTTCGTATCTTGGGTGAAATTACGCCGGAGAAAGTGCGTACTTTGCAAGACGCTGACGATATTTTTATTCAGGGTTTACGTAACTGGAAGGTGAAGGATACCAATGGCAATGAGACAACACTATACCACCAAGTATGGCAAGCAGGTGTTATCCTGTTACCTGTACAGAGTGTGGGTGTGATGGGGGATGAACGTACTTACGAACGTGCTGTAGCTTTGCGTGCCGTGACCTCCACTGATGCTATGACGGCAGATTGGGCGCACTTGCCCTACGAGTTTTTGGGTAAGGTATCCAATGATATTATAAATAAGGTGAAAGGTGTAAATCGTGTCACGTACGATATTTCATCGAAGCCGCCTAGTACAATAGAGTGGGAGTGATGCGGGGTTGAATAATATAAACTGTTTTTTATCACTTGCTTAACTTTAAAAAATATATAAGAATGAAACAGGACATGATTGTGATTTTAGACTTGGGAAGCAATGAAAATACAGTGCTTGCCAGAGCTATTCGTGCATTGGGGGTATATAGTGAAATTTATCCGCATGATATTACGGTGGCCGAGTTGAAAGCTTTACCCAATGTGAAAGGTATTATCATCAACGGTGGTCCTAATAATGTGATTGACGGGGTGTCTATTGACGTGCTCCCCGAAATTTATGAGGCAGGATTTCCGGTAATGGCTGCCGGACATGACAAGGCGCTGTGCGAGGTGAAGCTTCCCCGGTTTACGGATGATGTGGAAGCTATAAAGGGTGCCGTAAAATCTTTTGTGTTCGATACTTGCAAGGCTGAAACCAACTGGAACATGACGAACTTCGTCAATGACCAGATTGAGTTGATACGCCGCCAGGTGGGCGACAAGAAAGTGTTGCTTGCCCTGTCGGGGGGGGTGGACAGTTCGGTAGTGGCCGCTCTGCTACTGAAAGCCATTGGATCCAACTTGGTATGTGTGCATGTAAACCATGGGCTGATGCGCAAGGGTGAGTCGGAAGATGTAATCGAAGTATTCAAGAACAAGCTGAATGCCAACCTTGTGTATGTGGATGCTACAGACCGTTTCCTGAATAAGCTGGCCGGTGTTGCCGATCCTGAGCAGAAACGCAAGATTATCGGCGGCGAGTTTATCCGTGTATTTGAGGAGGAAGCCCGTAAACTCGATGGTATCGATTTCTTGGGACAAGGTACTATCTATCCTGATATTGTAGAAAGTGGCACGAAAACTGCCAAGATGGTGAAATCACATCATAATGTAGGCGGTCTGCCCGAAGACTTGCAGTTTAAACTGGTGGAACCCCTTCGGCAATTGTTCAAGGATGAAGTGCGTGCATGTGGTATCGAACTTGGTTTACCTTATGAAATGGTTTATCGCCAGCCATTTCCTGGACCGGGTTTGGGTGTCCGTTGTTTAGGAGCCATTACGCGCGATCGTTTGGAAGCCGTTCGTGAATCGGATGCTATTTTGCGTGAGGAGTTCCATTTAGCTGGTTTGGATAAGAAAGTATGGCAATACTTTACGGTTGTTCCCGATTTCAAGTCGGTAGGTGTACGCGATAACGCCCGTTCTTTTGATTGGCCTGTTATTATCCGTGCTGTCAATACGGTGGATGCCATGACTGCTACTATTGAAACGGTGGACTGGTCTATTCTAATGAAAATTACTGATCGTATCCTTAAGGAGGTAAAGAATGTTAACCGTGTCTGTTATGATATGTCTCCGAAACCTAATGCTACGATTGAGTGGGAGTGAGAAGACAGGTATAATATATTAATATGATAAAGCCCGGAGCATTGCTTCGGGCTTTACTAATTTATGAAAACGGTTATAATAGTTTTTCCACTTCCGGTATTACAATCTCTCCCCGGTGCAATTCCAACAGCCCGTTTTCTTGCATGCTGTTCAGAATCTTCGATACGCTGGCGCGGGTTTCGTTGAGAATTTGTGCAAAGTCTTCCATTTTTATTTTCAGAATCTTTTCTCCGGTGAGTCGTTCCGTATGTTTTAGGATGAAGTAGGCTATACGTTCTTCTATACTGTTAGACGGTTTATTCCACAAACGGCTGTATAACGTTTGTGCACGGTTACTGATAATATTCATATAGTTCAGGCGAAATATTTCATACCTGAATAATTCTTCCATCACGAACGCCTTGTTGATGCTGACAGTATGTACTTCTGTATGTGCACGATAGTTGGATACATAACAAGTATTCATGCCAAACATAGATTGTGGTTCAATCAGATAAGGAGCTGACAAATACTCGGTAAAGCTGTAAGAATCATCATCCGACGATGTGGAAGAAACTACTTCTCCCTTCAGTATAAACATAAGTTGGTTACAAGGAGTTCCTTTTTTCTGAAGAACTTCTCCCGCCTTATGTTTTGTGAAGTGTAATTTTACCTTTCCCAAAATGCACGTAAAGTCCTCCTGGGCTAGTCCCTGGAAGAGCGGCAATTGGAGTAAGGTATCAAACATTGTTTCCATATCGTTTCATCTTCTGGTTTAGAGACAAATGTAGATATAATCAAGCTCTGCCGTAAACACTTAGTCTCTCTTTTTGTTTTTTTTATTATTTCTTAAAAGTGCTATTCATTCGTTATTAAGAAATATTGTAGAATGCATAAAAATAGATTATCTTTGCAAAAAAAAGGAGGGAAATATGTTTTCAGCATTTAATTGGCAACAGATGACCAGTGCATTTATCGTGCTGTTTGCTGTGATAGATATCATTGGTTCTATTCCTATTATAATCAATTTAAAGGAGAAGGGGAAAAATGTAAATGCACTCAAAGCAACATTAATTTCGTTTGCATTGCTGATAGGTTTCTTTTATGCAGGCGATATGATGCTGAAATTATTTCATGTGGATATAGAGTCGTTTGCGGTGGCAGGTGCGTTTGTTATCTTTTTGATGTCGTTGGAAATGATTCTTGATATTGAAATCTTTAAAAACCAGGGTCCCATTAAGGAAGCTACCTTGGTACCTTTAGTGTTCCCGCTATTGGCTGGAGCCGGCGCTTTCACCACTTTGTTATCGCTTCGTGCTGAATATGCGAGTGTTAATATCATCATTGCATTGGTTCTGAATATGATATGGGTATATTTTGTTGTCAGCATGACCGGACGTGTGGAGCGCTTCTTGGGAAAAGGGGGTATCTATATCATTCGCAAGTTCTTCGGTATTATATTGCTGGCTATCTCTGTCAGACTATTTATGGCGAATATCTCGTTGTTGCTCGAAACACTGCAAAAGTAGAGGGTGAACTTTGTTTTTCTAACAAAAATAAATGTATTTTCGTTATATTGATGCGTAAAAATAAAATCTATTAATTTATTTTTTATATCTTCGTCTCGTAAATATCTAGTATATCACTGATGAGGCGAATCAAATATTCTTTTTCAACTATCTTGTTATTGTTTTCTGTCTGTGTATACGGACAATATTTTAAGAAATTGGGAATGGAAGATGGACTTTCCAATCCCTCTGTATTAGCTATTTATCAGGATATTTTAGGGAGAATATGGTTTGGGACGAATGAGGGTATCAATGTATATGATGGTAAGCAGATTTACAAATATATATCTTATGATGTTGTAGAGGGGCAGTTTCATAAAGAGAAACTTATCAATGGAGAGATTAATCAGATTGTAGGTGATGATGAGGGGAATATCTTTATACGCAATAATGGGACATTGATTAAATATGATATTCGAAAAGAAAGTCTTAGAGAGTTACGTTCTTCCAATATTGGTGCTTTAGCCGTAATTAAAGGAAAAGTATGGTGTGCTGTCCGTGATTCACTATTCAAGTATGATGCTGATACTGATTCTTTATGTTTCTTTCGTGAAATAAATACTTCCTACATTTGGTGTATCGAAGAGATGTCAGATAAACTTTGGATTGGAACTGCCAAAGGGCTTTATGCGCTGGAAGACGATACTGTTAAGTGTGTATTGCCCGACGTCGAAATATTTAAGTTATTCGTTAGTAGTCGTAATGAATTATGGATAGCTTCCCGTATGAAAGGGTTATATAAAATCGGCAGAGATGGAATATTGAAGAAGGAGTTGCATTCTCCTACGCGTGTTGTTAGTGAACAGATACGCGATTTCATTGAAGACGATCAGCAAAATATATGGTTTGGTACTTTTGAGGGGCTACAAGTTTATAATCCCTATTCTGATACTTATTCTGTTTATCGTCCAAGTGCTTATCCGGGTTCTTTGGAGCATCAATCTGTTTTTTCTCTTTATAAAGATAGGCAGGGTACCATTTGGATAGGGACTTATTACGGAGGTGTCAATTATTTTAATAAGTCGAAGGATATATTTCATTATTATCCATATAGTAAATTGAACAAAGATGGTTTGAGCTTTCCGATTGTCGGGCAAATGGTTGAAGATAAGGATCGTAATCTTTGGATATGTACGGATGGAGGAGGAGTGAACTGTTTGGATAGAAAGACCGGTACTTTTACATATTATATGGCATCCGGTATAAATTCCATTTTGCACAATAATACTAAGAGCATAACTTATGATGATAAGCGTGACCAAATATATATTGGTACTTATACGGGAGGTGTTAGCCGATATGACCGGAAAAGTAGAAAATTCTATAACTATCTTACAGATTATGAACGGACAAAAAACGGACCGAATAGAATAATATATCATGTCTTGTTTAAAGACAATTGGTTGTATGTATCTGCACGTAATGGTTTTTGGAGGTTAAATCCTGAAACAAATGAATTTCAACTGATCAATAAGAATAGACTCTATCTGACATTTGAAATAGATTCTCGTGGATATATTTGGTTGACTGCCGATTATAATCTGTATCGGATGAAGATTGGAGAATGGACACGGGTAGAGCGAATTAATATAGAAAAGATTGCGGAACGGAAAGCCAAGATAACCAGAATTATGGAAGCGACCGACGGAATGGTTTATGTTTCGACTTTAGGAAATGGTATCTTTACCTATAATTATGAAACAAAGGAGTGGAAACATCATACAGCGAAACAAGATAATCTGATAAGTGATTTTTGCTATAATATGGTAGAAACGCCCAAGAATAATATATTGATAACTAGCGATAGAGGTATTTCTCTTTATTCTCCTTTTAATAATTCCATATACTCGATTGAATTAGGACTTAAAGGAGGAATATCTGCCGTGACGGATGGTTGTGGTGTATGGACAGCTTCCGATGACTTGATTTATATTGGAGGAGTAGACGGTATGATTTCTTTCAGAGAGAAAGATCTGTATTTGGAAAGTGAAAGTCATACAGAATTCTATTTTTCCAATCTTCATATTAATAATGCTATAGTACGTCCTGGGGATAAATCGGGAGTACTGTCACAGGCATTACCTTTTACAAATTCCCTTGATCTGGCATATCATCAAAATAATCTTATGATTGATTTCTCTAGTTCCAATTATGTGGAACATGAAAGAAATGTCAGATTTCAGTATAAACTGGAAGGCTTTGATAAAGAGTGGATTTCTACAGATCAGTTACGAATTGGCTATACTAATTTGGCTCCGGGAAACTATGTGTTGAAAGTACGTGAATCAAAAAGTAAGATATTAGGAAAAGGATATAAAGAAATAGCTCTTGATATTAAGATACACCATCCATGGTTCGCTACGTTTTGGGCATTTTTGGTGTACTTGATAATCATGGCGATCATTATTTATGTCTTCTGGAAAATAAGGACTGGGCATCGGCTCTTGGCATTGTCATTGGCTAAAGAAAAAGATGAAAAAGAACGGATAGAAGAATTGAATAAGATGAAGCTTCGTTTCTTTGCCAATAAACAAACAGACATATTAAAGATGAAAATAAAATCCAAATAAGTACAAGTAAATAGGCTTTATATCAGACATTTATAAAGAAATCGTTTCTTTCAGTTGTTTTCGCTATTTTCTGTTAATTAGTTCTTTTTGGGTACATTTTTGTTCCTTGTTTGTTTCTTGATTTCGGTTTTAATTCGTACATTTGCATACGAAAAAGAACGAATGAAAGAATACGATTATGCCACGAATAAAGAAGCCTAAAAAAGTAAAAGAGCCCATCCGTCTTCGGATGAAGGATTTGTCCGATGGCAGCAAAAGTCTGTATCTGGATATATACCGCAATGGCAAGCGGACATATGAGTACCTGAAGCTGTATCTTATCCCGGGAACGGACAACAATACCCGTCGGCAGAATGAAATAACAATGGCCGCTGCGAATGCCATCAAGTCGAAACGCATTATCGAACTGACCAGCGGCGAAGCCGGTATCGTGAACCATACAGATAAGGTTTATCTGCTGGACTGGATGCAAACCTATTTGGAGTACCAAGAGAAACGCGACAAGAAAGGCATCGGTCAAATCAAGGCCGTTACCCATATCCTGAAAGAATATGCAGGGGAAAGGTTTTTGTTGGATCGGGTTGACCTCGCTTTTTGCCAAGGCTATATCGACTACATGCTGACGACCTTCCGCCCTAAAGGAAAGCCGATAGCAGCATCTACACGCAATACCTATTATCAGATATTCAACGGTGCCCTGAACGCTGCCGTCCGGGCTAAACGGTTGTTGAGAAATCCGTTTAATGAAATGGAAAAATCGGAGAAGCCCAAAATGCCGGAGAGCGTGCGGTCCTATATGACCATCGAAGAGGTACGGGCGTTGATTGCCACTCCGGTACAGGATGGGAGGGTTAAAAACGCCTATCTGTTTTCCTGCTTCTGCGGACTGCGTATCAGCGATATTGTCGGCCTGAAATGGAAGAATGTCTTTGTCGATAACGGCCAATACCGTCTGGCGGTGGCTATGCAGAAGACCAAAGAACCGATTTACCTGCCACTCTCCAACGAGGCGTTGAAGTGGATGCCGGAGCGTGAGGACAAGGCGGCGGATGACCATGTGTTCAGCTTGCCTTCAAACATCAACCAGTATCTCAAGCCGTGGGCCGAAGCGGCCGGAATCACCAAGCGTTTTACTTTTCACACGGCCCGGCACACATTCGCGACCATGATGCTGACGCTCGGTGCGGATCTCTATACCGTATCGAAGCTGCTTGGTCATACCTCCGTGAGAATGACACAGGTGTACGCCAAAATCATCAACCAGAAAAAAGACGAAGCAGTCAATTTGGTCAACGGGCTATTCGACTGATGTAGTTATACATGTCAAATTCAATTTACAGGTAAATATTTCCGGCTTTTCTCCGACTTTTCAAATAGTCGAAGTAATGCCACTATTATAATAAGTATAAACCCATAAAAACAATTCGACATGAAAGGACAAAACAACAGGTCCTCTCTTTTTTTGAAGGGAGACCACATCTGCACCACTTCGCTACGGAACAGGATGTAGCGGAAGAATTTTACGAATTGCTCTCCGAAGCGAGGGAGCTTTATCTTCAAGACGTCATGGCAGGCGGCAAACGGTATGGCCGCTATGTGGATGACTTTATAAACAGTCACCGGTACATCGACTGCAACAGTGCGGTTTGCAGGAATTGCCATGAAATGAACATCCATATCATCAGAGGGCTGTTGATCGATTGCACAAGTCTCGTCAAAAGCCTCTTTACCGCAGAAACATTTTCTTTCGAGGAGTGCATGGCCTTGAAACGAAAGTACGACATTGCCGGAGTATGGTTCGGCTCTTCACGTATAGAAGATTCCAGAAACGATCCACCTCTCTCCTTCGGTTGTAATTTTTCCCGTGAACAGATGACAGGTATTGTGGCTTGCGCCAACGCTTATCATCTGTTTTGCGTTTCCACACTCCGCATCGAGGACATGGAAGCGCTTTTTGCCTGCAAGAAGGGCTTCTGCATACGTGTGAACAATATCCGCCATGTGGCGGTCCTGTTCGACGCGTTGCTCGAAAACACCTTCATCCTGCCTCACTGGCAGTCGGTTCTCGACAAGGGGCGGTTCCTGTTGTCCAAAGACGGCACAAGATACGTTACCGCTTCAAGCCTCTCGTCCGCCCTGTCTGCGGCGAGGAACAACATTACATCGGCAAACCTCGGCATACGAAAAGCCGTCAGCCGACTGAAAATATAACACGAAGTGCCAAAAAGCCAAGTATGTGAAAGATAAAACAGTGACAATTGCCGTGATACGTGCATAGTATCACGCCGGTATTTCCGGCTGTCCGGTTCACATCACATAACTTTGACCTCCGTTAGCGCGCTGCATAACGGAGGTAACTCTCCATTGTCTAATTTTAACATGTATTTTATGCAAAACAGAACAACATTCATGGAGCGGTTGAGCGAACGGCTGACCGCCATAGAAGCGGTTCTCAAGAAGTTGGAACCGGTGGAAGGTCTGTTGGAGCGTGTGGCTTTGCTGGAAAATACCATTTACACGACCAAGAAGGTCTTCACTTTTCAAGAGGCGTGCATGTATATCGGCGTGTCCGAAAGTATGTTGTACAAACTCACATCGAACAAGGAAATCCCGCACTACAAGCCTCGCGGCAAGATGCTCTACTTTGCGAAGGAAGAGCTGGACGCGTGGCTCTTGCAAAACTACGAACCTACGGTGGACGATGCCATGCGTATGGCGACGGAAGTGTCCGCAACCCAACCGTTCTTTAACCAGAAGCGCTATGGAAAACGAAAAAAGAACTGACCGTAACTCGTGGGCGGAGCTGGACGAGAACCGCCTGTCGGATATCCTCACGGCATCGCAAATAAAGGCCACGGACACCTACGAGACTCCGCCCCAGATTATATGGATTGACAACTCCACCATAGCGACGCTCGGTAATTTCAGCGCTTCGACGGGTAAGGCGAAGGCGAAAAAGACGTTCAACGTCTCGGCCATCGTCGCCGCGTCGCTGGCGGGCCGGCAGGTCTTGAACTATCGGGCGCACCTGCCCGAAGGCAAACGCAGGATTCTGTACGTGGACACTGAACAGAGCCGTTTCCATTGCCACAACGTGTTGGAACGCATTCTCCGCCTGGCGGGGCTGCCCACCACGACGGACAACGAGAATCTCGATTTCATTTGCCTGCGGGAATACACTCCTGCCGTCCGTATCGGGGTTATCGACTATGCCCTGCGTCAGAACAAGGGGTATGGGCTGGTCATCATAGACGGCATCCGCGACCTGATGCTCGACATCAACAGCACCAGCGAATCGGTGGAGGTCATCAACAAGATGATGGAGTGGTCGTCGAAATACGACCTGCACATCCATTGTGTGCTACACCTGAACAAGGGCGACAACAATGTGCGCGGGCATATCGGTACGGAAATGAGCAATAAGGCGGAAACGGTGCTGGTCATCACCAAAAGTGCGGAGAATCCCGTTATCAGTGAAGTTCATGCGCTGCATATCCGCGAGAAGGAGTTCAAACCGTTCGCCTTTTCCGTTGATGACGAAGGGTTGCCGGTCATGGTGGATAACTATTCGTTTGACGGCAGTGTAAGACCGAAAGCCCGGAGCAGCTTCATGGATTTGTCCATCGAACAGCACCGGGAGGCACTTTCCGCCGCTTTCGGGGACAGGCCCATCAAAGGTTTCGAGAACGTGCTGCAGGCCCTCATGGCTTCCTATGAGGCTATCGGGTTCAAACGGGGACGCAGCGTCATGATAAAACTGCTGCAATACCTGACGGAAAACCTGAAGCTGATCGTCAAACGGGACAAGCTCTTTTATTACGATGTGACCCCGACCGAAGCCCTGCTTTTCGACGAAGAATGCGAGGAAGCGGAAGGTGAAAAATAATTTAGTTTACTTTGGTCCGGGTATATATAGGAGAAAAACCAAAGTAAACTGTTTTTTGAAAACAAGTGAAAAGAAAATGACATGACCATAGCGGAAGCAAAACAACTGCGTATCGTGGACTATCTCGCCAGTCTCGGCTACCATCCCCAGAGTGTGATATCAAAACAATACTGGTATCTGTCACCGCTGCGCGATGAACGCACTCCGTCGTTCAAGGTCAACGACCGGCTCAACGAATGGTATGACTTTGGCGCAGCGACGGGCGGCGACCTTGTGGAACTGGGCAAATACCTGTACCGGACGAACAGCGTGAGCGAAGTGCTTGCCTGTATCGGGAGACATGAAAATGCTGCCCCGATACAAAGAGTGCGGATTCCGGGGACAACACCCCGTCCCGTCGAAGCTGACATGAAGGACGTGCTCGTCGTGCCGTTGCAGCACCATGCGCTACTCTCGTACCTTCATTCCCGTGGAATCGACGGGGACATCGGCCGCATGTTCTGCCGGGAGGTCCATTATGAATTACGTAAACGGCGCTACTTCGCTCTTGCCTTCGGCAACGCGGCGGGCGGGTACGAGGTGCGCAATCCTTATTATAAGGGCTGTATCCGGTGTAAGGACATCTCTGTCATCAGGCAATCTCATGGTGAAACACAGAACCGTGTTTGCGTGTTCGAGGGCTTCATGGATTTTCTCTCTTACCTGACGCTGAAACAGGCGGGTGATGATACGGTCTGCATCGACGCACCTTGTGATTACCTCGTGATGAACTCGGTGAACAACCTGAAAAAAGCATTGGAACACTTGCAGGTGTACGAGGAAATCCACTGTTATCTCGACAATGATCTCGCAGGGCAGAAAACGGAAGAGACCATCGCCGGCATGTATGGCGGGCGTGTACGCAACGAAGCACCCCGTTATCGCGAATACAAGGACCTGAACGATTACCTACGCGGAAAGAAACGGTAAGGCATCATCGTTACCCTTTCCCTTGAAAGCTCTCCTCCCGGAGGGCTTTTTTTATGCCCGATTTTTCTGCTTCGATACCTCAAAGTATGAAATTAAAGTTCAATTTTAGTGTTTCAAACTTATTTCTATGTAATAAAATACTGTTTGATATAAAGAGTTTTTGTTACATCAAATATAATATTTTTCTTTGCAACCGTACTTTCAAAGTTCAATTAAAGTTTAATTTCATACTTAAAAACAGATGGGTTCATACTTTATATTCGCCCTTGTACTGACGGTGCTGTACATCGTCTATTTCGCGGTCAATATCATCCGTGACCTGTATGGAAAGAAGGGAACGGAGAAGACTGACGAGGAAGTTTTCGACCTCGGTCCGATGGATTCCACGGAAGAGAGTGTCGAGGTTTCGGAGAACGAGACCGGGTTCAAAATCGGAAATGAAACATACGGCACGGAGACTGTACCTGCCGCTTCGCCTGCCGCCCAAAACGGCGACACCGGGAAAAAAGATGGAACAGCCAAGGATCGGCTCGAACGGCTGAAAGCCAAGGCAGAGGCACAGATGGAAAAGGTCGCACCCTACCTGTCCGACGGCTTTACCGACGAAGAGATGTATAAGGCAATGATTTCCAAAGGACGCTTGGACAACCGTCCCAGCCTGAAATGGAGACCGGTCAAAGATAAGCTGTAAGATGTCGAAAACGAAGAAGATACTATGTGCGCTTTGTTCCATCATCCCCTGTTCGGCTCTGGCGAAAAGTGGCAGCGTGAATTACAGTTGGGGGGCGGATGCGCTGGCGACGATGCACGACTACGTGGTAACGATGATGTTCTACGTCCAAGCTCTCTGTTGTGCCATCGCCGGGATTTGTGTGATTGTGTCCGGATTCCAGATTTACGTAAAGATGAACACGGGCGAGGACGGTATTACCAAGTCCGTCGTAACGCTTGTGGGCGCGTGCCTGTTCCTGATCGGTGCCTTCCTTGTCTTTCCTGCCTTTTTCGGCTATCGCATATAGAAACGGGATGCAGGAATGAGGTGCCGCCATAACGATTCGAAAGAACTGCAATACTTACCCTAAAATAAATAATCATGTTTCAAAAAACAAAAAGACAAATGAAAAGAATGTTTTCTGCTAAAAAGGTACAGATGCTCACACTGATGTTGCTGTGTGGCACGACGGCCGTCATGGCCCAAAACTCCGCAGGCGATTACTCCGCCGGTACGACCGCACTGGCGACCGTGACGGAGGAAATCGCCAAGTACGTCCCCGTCATGGTCAAACTGTGTTACGCCATTGCCGGTGTAGTGGCTATCGTAGGCGCTATCTCGGTGTACATCGCCATGAACAACGAGGAACAGGACGTGAAGAAAAAGATTATGATGATCGTTGGCGCATGTATTTTCTTAATCGCTGCCGCACAAGCACTTCCGATGTTCTTCGGTATCGGCGCATAACCCTCCCGCACGATGAAAGGCAAGGACGAACGCTATCCCGACTACCCGCTGTTCAAGGGCCTGCAACGGCCTTTGGAGTTCATGGGTATTCAGGGACGCTACATCTACTGGGCGGCGGGCGTTGCCGGCGGAGCCATCGTCGGATTTATCATCGCCTACTGCCTCGTGGGTTTCGTGGCCGGACTGGTCGTGCTGGTTGCGGTCGTCTCGACGGGTATTGCGCTTATCATGCTCAAACAGCGGAAAGGGCTGCATACCAAGAAAGACGGTCGCGGAGTGTATATCTACGCCCACTCGAAGAAACTGTGAGAAGAAAAGAAAAACCATCACGGGCAACGTGTGGTCTTGTTGAATGTTGAACGCGGGCCGGCCGCCTGAAATCCGGGTGGACCGGCCTTTTTTATTGTATTTTGAAATGACCTTGTACATCATTCTACTTTTTATCGCCTTGTGTGCCGGCATGGCCCTGTCGGTCTATGCGTTCGGTACCGGAGGCAAGCGTAAGCGTATCTTTCAGGACATCTATTTTTCTGTGGAAGATACGAACGGCGTGGGCGTGCTGTACACCAAGACGGGCGAATATTCAGCCATCCTGAAAATAGAGAATCCCGTGCAGAAATACTGTGCGAACATCGACAGCTACTACGAGTTCACGCACCTTTTCACCGCCCTCGCGCAGACGCTCGGCGAAGGATATGCCCTGCACAAACAGGACATCTTCATCCGGAAACAGTTCGAGAACGAGACGGGGGACAAACACGAGTTCCTCTCATCGGCCTACTTCCGTTACTTCAAGGGGCGTAACTATACGGACAGCTTGTGTTACCTGACCATCACGCAGGAGGCGAAGAAGAGCCGCCTGTTCTCGTTCGACAACAAGAAGTGGCGCGACTTTCTGGTCAAGATACGCAAAGTGCATGACCAGCTGCACGATGCCGGGGTACAGGCCAGGTTCCTGAACAAAGCCGAAGCGAGCGAATACGTGGACCGCTATTTCGCCATGAACTTCAAGGAGCGGATCGTGTCGATGACCAACTTCAAGGCGGACGACGAAACGGTCTCGATGGGCGACAAACGCTGCAAGGTATATAGCCTTGTCGATGTGGACTGTGCCGCACTGCCCTCACTGATACGGCCTTACACCAATATAGAGGTCAATAACACGGATATGCCCGTGGACCTGCTGGCTGCCATCGACAACATTCCGAATGCGGAGACGGTCGTCTATAACCAGATTGTCTTCCTGCCCAACCAGAAAAGGGAACTGGCCCTGCTGGACAAAAAGAAGAACCGGCACGCCAGTATTCCCAATCCGAGCAACCAGATGGCCGTGGAGGACATCAAGCGGGTGCAGGAGGTCATCGCGCGGGAAAGCAAGCAGCTCGTGTACACCCATTTCAACCTGATCGTCGCCGTACCGGCCGATACGGACCTGCAAAAATGCACGAACCACTTGGAGAATGCTTTCGGACGTATGGGTATCCATATTTCCAAAAGGGCGTACAACCAACTGGAACTGTTCGTGAACTCGTTTCCGGGTAACTGTTACGGCATGAACGAGGACTATGACCGCTTCCTGACGCTGGGTGACGCGGCGATGTGTCTGATGTATAAGGAGCACATACAGCACAGCGAGGAGACACCGCTGAAAATCTACTACACAGACCGCCAAGGCGTGCCGGTGGCTATCGACATCACGGGAAAGGAGGGGAAAAACAAGCTGACGGACAACTCGAACTTTTTCTGTCTCGGTCCTTCGGGCAGCGGCAAGAGCTTCCACATGAACTCTGTCGTGCGCCAGTTGTACGAGCAAGGAACGGACGTGGTGATGGTCGATACGGGTAACAGCTACGAGGGACTTTGCGAATACCTCGGCGGCAAGTACATTTCCTATACCGAGGAAAGACCGATTACGATGAACCCATTCCGCATCAATCGGGCGGAAATGAATGTGGAGAAGACGGGCTTCCTGAAAAACCTCGTGCTGCTCATCTGGAAAGGCTCGCAGGGTACGGTCACAAAGACAGAGGACCGCCTGATAGAACAGGTCATCACGGAGTATTACGACACTTATTTCAATGGGTTCGACGGCTTCACACCCCTGCAACGGGAGGATTTGCGTAAGGGGCTGCTCATCGACGACCGTAACCATGCCGAGAAGCAGGACGAGGACGAAGGAGAGCGGACCGGGCGTATCGAGCGCATGATCGACGAGATGGAACGCCGCCGTAAGGAGTTGAAAGTGGAAGAGCTGTCGTTCAACTCGTTCTATGAATTTTCCGTGCAGCGCATCCCCGACATCTGTGCCGAAAACCATATTTCGGGCATCGACATATCGACGTACCGTTACATGATGAAGGACTTCTATCGGGGCGGCAATCATGAAAAGACGCTGAACGAGAACATGGACAGTTCATTGTTCGATGAGACGTTCATCGTCTTCGAAATTGACAGTATAAAGGATGATCCTCTCCTGTTCCCTCTTGTCACACTGATTATCATGGATGTATTCTTACAGAAGATGCGTATCAAGAAGAACCGCAAAGTCCTGGTCATAGAGGAAGCGTGGAAGGCCATTGCCAGCCCGCTCATGGCCGAATACATCAAGTTTATGTACAAGACGGCCCGTAAGTTCTGGGCCTCGGTCGGCGTGGTGACGCAGGAGATACAGGACATCATCGGCAGCCCTATCGTCAAGGAAGCCATCATCAACAACTCCGACGTGGTGATGCTGCTTGACCAGAGCAAGTTCCGCGAGCGGTTCGATGAAATCAAGGCTATTCTCGGACTTACCGACGTGGACTGCAAAAAGATATTCACCATCAACCGGCTGGAAAACAAGGAAGGGCGCAGCTTCTTCCGAGAGGTGTTCATCCGCCGGGGGACGACCAGCGGCGTGTACGGCGTGGAAGAACCAAGAGAGTGTTACATGACCTACACCACCGAGCGGGCGGAGAAAGAAGCCCTGAAACTCTACAAGCGGGAATTGCGGTGCAGCCATCAGGAAGCTATCGAGGCGTACTGTCGGGATTGGAACGCCAGCGGTATCGGAAAATCCCTGCCGTTCGCCCAAAAGGTCAACGAGGCCGGGCGGATATTGAACCTTCATGTAAAACAATAACAATCAAATCATCAATTACAGAAAATGGAAAAGATAGACATCAGCCAAAGTGTGAAGACACTTGAGTTCGGGAGCAAATATGAAGCCCGTATCCAACGGATATTCCGTGAGTTCGACATCAAAACCATCCGGGATTTGTGCCAATGGCCCGGAAAGGACTTGGTAAGGGTACGCGACATGGGAAGAAAAAGCATCGAGGAAATAGAGGATGTTCTGGAAAGGTACAATCTCCGGTTGGGAATGCCCGGTAAGGAACTGGACGAATACGCCGGTATCGGAAATTCCGTGCAGGACGAGGAAGAAGAGGCGAAGTGGGAACAACGCAGGTACGAGATAGCCAAGGAGGTATTCATACACCACCGTCTGGTGGCAAATTCCGCCGTATATGAGGCCGACGAACTGATACGTGCACTAAGAGGCATGACGCGCCGTTGACGGGGGCTGTTTTTAACCGGGGAGGAATCCATGATGAAACGGCTGTCACTTATCCTTATGCTCCTGTCGCTCGTTGTCGTACAGCACATCCACGCGCAGTATTACAGCGTGAACTACGATGCGCGTACCGTGGCGGCAATGGCTACCGCTTTCGGTACGGAAGCCGTGGCGGAAAGCTATTACCGGGAGCAGGTCGATGACATACTCAAGCACTACAATGCGGCGGAAGTGGCCACGGCGGGGATTTTTGCCTCCAAGTTCTTGGAGCATAAAGCCTTTTCCGACCTCGGTATCTGGAACAGCAGTACGGAGAACTACTACTACCGCCGCATTTACCGCATGGTCTCGGAGAAGATCATACCCAAGATATGGGTGGTGGCGAAACTGATGCTCCGCTCACCGCAAACGGCTATCTACTGGGGCAGCTACCTGATGAAAATCTGCGACGAAACGAAAAGCCTGTGTATGCAGTTCGAGAGTGTAGTGACGAACAGCACGTTGGGCTTTTCGGACATCGTGTTTCTGGAAATCAACCGGAACATCGCCCCTCTGTTGAAACTCTCGGAGATAGGCGACATCGACTGGCAGCACATGCTGGACGACATCGCCAGCGTGCCGGGCAATTTCACCAAGGAGAACCTGCAACACGACATCGACAACCTCTACAACATGGGTGTCGGTCTCGCCTCGGCAGGTATCGGGAACATTGGTGACGCCCTGTTGCAAACCAGTTCGTTCCATGAGCTGATGGGCGGCAGGGTCAGCAAGGTCATCGACCTGTATGACCATTACGGTGCGCTCTTCGAGCAGGCGGAGCATGACCTCGGCGGCCTGCTGATTGACATGGTGGGCGGTGAGGACAACGTGGCGGGACTGTTCGATTTCAGCAACTACGACCTTACCTCCTGGATGACGGACTATCTGGACGAGACGGCGGGAAACTACTACACGCAACGGTGGTATATCGCCCGGCGTGAGCAAGGGAGTATCGCCTTGTGCGACTACTACCCGCCGACGGACGATAACAGCATACTGAACGGCGGCGAATGGACGCGTTTCGAGACAACCGATCCCGACTTTTATCCCAATGCCTCGCAACGGGAGCAGGCGCTCGCCAATTCGGAACGGTACGCCGGTTGGTCGAGAAGCCGGGTACAGCAGCTCAACAACCAGAATGACGGCTATACCTATAGTATCAACTACTGGCAGAACGGCTATATCATCAGCCGGGGCGGCAAACAGACGAAGAAGGCATACGCCTACGAAATCCATGTGAAGAAAAGCTGGAACCGGGAAGAGGTCGTCTATGAAGAGGTGTTCGATTCCTACTCGATGGACCTGAACACGTTCAAAGCCGGGCTTAACGCCCGACTCTCGGAGTTCAACGACAACGAGGAAGGTTATACCTATTATATAGCTTCTGACGCGCGGAACTATTATCAGGCGACGGACGCCGCGAAATTGCAAGGCTGCGAGAGCGTGACCATCAGTGTAACCTGTTCGGACGGGGCTACGCTCGGTCAGGGCACGACGCAGTACAAGTGCCGAACGTGCGGCAAATCCCTGAACGCCCATTCAAAGGAGTGTGCCATGCAGACCACGGTTACGGAGAACGAACTGGACTTGTCCGAGCTGGACGCCATGCTGCAGGAGGCAGAGAATCAGGTAGCCGCCATCCAGTCGCAAATCAACGCGTTGGAGAGCGAGAATGCCGACCTGCTGAAAAAAATCGCCGAGGCAAGCGTGGAAGATGCGGCGGTGTACCGGCAGCAGTACAACGCGAACAAGACACAGATAGACCGCCTGAAAAGCGAGCTGTCCGAATGGCAGAAGAAACAACGGGAATACACCGACGCGAAAACCGAGGCGGCGGGCGATAACGATGTGGCAACAGACGACTATTACCGCATACCGGCCATCATGCAGGACTGCAAGACGGCTTACAGCCTGTCGTGGCAGGACGGCGGGGCGTGGAACGGCTACACCTATGTCCGTAAGGCGACCATGCCGAACATCAACGGGGTCATCACGTTCAAGGCGACGGTCTCGATAGCCCGCAAACCGAAATATTTCCTCGGTATCAAGATACACCGTGCCATCGTGCAGATCAGTTGGGAACTGACCACGGAATACACCGACACGTATGTGGCCGACGTGCTGACGCTCGACCCTAACCTGTCGGACGCGGAGAAAACGAAACTGGTGAACGACCGTATTGCGGAGATTGCACGAGAGCATCCTTCGTGCAAGATCACGACGGAATATGCCCGTACCCCACCATTGGAAGAGACTCCGACCGGGGAGGTGTACCATCTGCTGTGGTCAAGCGACCGGCTCGAAATCGCACGGGAAGTGGATTCCCGGATTACGATGATATATGCCGACCTCGTGTCACTGGAGAAGATGATGCACTACAAACGGAGCATCATCGACGTGCTGAAGGACGTGCTGCCCGAATTGGATATGGACGAGGGACGCAGGCTGACGCTCGTGGAGGAATGCCACGAACGCTGGGTGGAGAATGCGCGGAACCTGCGGAGCGGAAACGGCAGGAACGGCAAAGGCAGCGGAAAGGAGGTGCGGCCATGAAACGTGCCCTGCTGATGGCAGTCGTGCTGCTGGCTCTCCTGCCCGGCATTGCCAAGGCGCAATGGACGTTCGACATCGTGTCGGTAGAAGCCTACATCAACGACCACAAGAAGCAACGCAGCCTGCTGCTGGCCCGCAGTACGCTGGAATACAGCAACAAGCTGCTGCACGAGTACAGCCGCAAAGAGGTCGGCGAGTACAAGGAACTGAATGTGGACTTGGACCGCTACACCCGTGCCTTCGACGTCATCGACGTGATGTACCAGTCCTTGCGGACGGTGCTGAACGTGAAAAGCACCTATACGGCGGTCAGCGACCGTATCGGCGATTACAAGAGACTGCTGGAGGACTTCAACGATAGAATCGTGAAACGGGGGCGCATCGACCCCGGCGATGCCGTGATACTGGCCATCAACGAAAAGGCAATACGGGACATCGCCGATGACGGGAAACAGCTTTACAAATCGGTCAGTGACCTCGTGCTGTATGCCACAGGGGCGGCAGAATGTTCGACCTCCGACCTGCTGATGGTGCTGGAAGCGGTGAACACGTCGCTGGACGACATCGAGCGGCACCTGAACCGGGCGTATATCGAGACGTGGCGGTACATACAGGTGCGCATCGGTTACTGGAAAGCGAAGATTTACCGTCCCAAGGTCAAGGAGATTATCGACGGGGCTTTCGGACGATGGCGCAAAGCGGGACGGCTGGATTATTAACGAACGATAAAAGGGAAAGAAGGCAAACTATCTACAGGTTAGAGTTTGACTTCCATGCCATCGACATCGGGAAATAAAAACAGAGAAAGAATTTTTAGTACAAACAAGCCTATTGGGATTATACCAAGGGATAAAAAGACATTCAGATTGATGCAATGGAAAAGATTGTTTTTGCAAAAGACATTACGTTATATAAGGCCGATTGTCTTGAAGTGATGCCTTTTCTTCCGGAATCAAGCATTGATTTGGTTTTATGCGATCCCCCTTTTGGAATTACAGCTTCACAGTGGGATAAAATAATACCATTCCCGGAAATGTGGAAAGAGATCAGGAGAGTCAGGAAAGAAAATGCACCTACGGTCTTATTTGGCAGCGAACCGTTCAGCAGCTTTCTACGCTGCGGCAATTTAGATGAATTTAAATATGACTGGGTTTGGGAAAAGTCAAAAGCAAGCAATTTTCTTCTCGCTAAAAAACAACCTCTAAAAGCACATGAGCTAATAAGTGTCTTTGGCAAAGGCAGAACCCCTTATTATCCAATCATGGAGGAAGGCGAGCCTTACGGGAACCGCACGAAGAGAGGAAGCAATTGGACAGGGATAAACAATGTACCCAATCCTACATTCAGGCATGAAAACAAAGGGACAAGATATCCACGAAGTGTGATATACTTCAAAACAGCGGAATCGGAAGGCAAAACGATTCATGTCAACCAAAAGCCGATTGCATTATTGGAGTATCTGATAAAAACATACACAAAGGAAGGAGATACTGTCCTTGATTTTGCTTCGGGGAGCATGAGCACCGCAATTGCCTGTATCTATACGAATAGAAAATGTATTTGCATTGAAAAAGACGAGACATATTTCTCGCAAGGAGAGAAACGAGTCAGGAATGAATACCAATATTTATGACAGTAAAGGAAGCTCAAAAAAAGTATGACTATACGATATAAATAACTGTAAAATAATGAATAACCGGAAATTAATATGAACAGAACTCTCTTACTCATGGCGGTTGCAGCAGTTGCAACGAGCGGTGTCAAGGCGCAGTCGGTTACTTACAACCATGACTCGCCGAAACAGAACCAGATTACGGTTATGGAAACCGGTACGGGCGCTCTGTCGCCCGAACTTTATTACACGCTGCTGCACAACAAGTACAAGAAGTCGGCGGCAAGCAAGAACAAACTGTCGTTCCGCACGCTGGCGGGTGTGAACCTGTACAACCAGACAGACGAGGCGGAAGCCATCGACTCGGCACTGGTCAAGCGGGCCGAAATCGAGGCACTGAATGTAGCCGACCGGCAGATTGACCTCGCGTGGCTGGCCGAGGGCGATAAGATAAACGCTCAAATGGAACGGCTTCAGCGCAACATCGACCGCATCCCCCTTGCCGGGGGCACAACGGACGACAGGGAGCGGTGGACGGAATACTACCACGTCTACCAGTGCGCCATTGACGCTACGAAGGACGCCTACATGCCCAACGCACAACGGAAGAAAGAGTACCTGCGAATCTACGAGGACGTGGTACGGCAGAACGAGATTCTGGTCGGCTACCTTGCCCGAAGACAGAACGCCACGGTTGCGAACGGGCTGCTGAATGCAACCGCCGACCGGAGACTGGACAAGGGCGGTATCGTCCGCGAGGCGATGGGCCGGTGGAACGAATCGCGTTCCGCCGTGCGAGGGGCGCAATCGGGCGGCGAAACTGATACGGGAGACGGAGACGAGACGGTAAACAGAAAGAACTAAAAACACACAACGTATGGCAGACGGAAATATTCTTTCGGATTTCGGTATCGACCTCTTGGAAGAGGAAATCGACGACGTGATTTTTCAGACCAACGAGTTTCTGACCGATGCGACCTTTACCGGCTCGCAAGGTCCCTTCTGGTGGATTCTTCAAATGTGCATGGCACTGGCCGCCCTATTCGCCATCATCATGGCGGCAGGCATGGCGTACAAAATGATGGTCAAGCACGAGCCTTTGGACGTGATGAAGCTCTTCAGACCGCTGGCCGTGTCGCTTATCCTCTGCTGGTGGTATCCTCCGGCAGACACGGGCATGGCAAACAGCGGGAGCAACTGGTGCTTTTTAGATTTCCTCTCCTATATCCCGAACTGCGTCGGTTCGTACACACATGACCTGTACGAGGCCGAAGCCTCGCAAATCTCGGACAAGTTCGAGGAAGTGCAGGAGTTGATTTACGTGCGCGACACGATGTACACTGCCCTGCAGGCACAGGCCGATGTCGCCCATACGGGTACGTCGGACCCAAACCTTATCGAGGCAACGATGGAACAGACAGGTGTGGACGAGGTAACGAACATGGAGAAGGATGCGGCGAAGCTGTGGTTCACCTCGCTGACTTCGGGGGTAATCGTGGGGATTGACAAAATCATCATGCTGATAGCCCTTGTAGTATTCAGAATCGGTTGGTGGGCTACCATCTATTGTCAGCAAATTCTTTTGGGAATGCTCACCATCTTCGGCCCTATACAGTGGGCGTTCTCGCTCCTGCCCAAATGGGAAGGTGCGTGGGCGAAGTGGCTCACGAGGTATCTGACGGTGCATTTCTACGGGGCGATGCTCTACTTCGTGGGCTTCTACGTGCTGCTGCTGTTCGACATCGTGCTGTGCATACAGGTGGAGAACCTGACGGCAATCACGGCGAGCGAGCAGACGATGGCGGCTTACCTGCAAAACAGCTTCTTCTCCGCCGGCTACCTGATGGCGGCAAGCATCGTGGCCCTGAAATGCCTGAACCTCGTTCCCGACCTTGCGGCATGGATGATACCGGAGGGCGATACGGCGTTCTCGACCCGAAACTTCGGTGAGGGCGTGGCGCAGCAGGCCAAAATGACGGCGACGGGCGCAATGGGTACGGTAATGAGATAACAAAGTAACGATAAATATTCAAACAAAATGGTCATCAAGAATTTAGAGAACAAAATCAAACTGGTCGGAATTATCTGCACCGCCTTTCTCGTGGGGTGCGTCATCATCAGCATGTCGAGTATCTGGACGGCCCGCATGATGGTTACGGACGCTCAAAAGAAGGTGTATGTGCTGGACGGCAACGTGCCCATACTGGTACGCCGCACGACGATGGAGGAAACGCTCGACGTGGAAGCCAAGAGCCATGTAGAGATGTTCCACCACTACTTTTTCACGCTTGCCCCTGACGACAAGTACATCCGCTACACGATGGAGAAAGCGATGTACTTAGTGGACGAAACGGGCTTGGCACAGTACAACACGCTCAAGGAAAAAGGTTTCTACTCGAACATCTTGGGAACGAGCGCCGTCTTTTCGATTTTCTGCGACAGTATCGCCTTCAACAAGGAGAAGATGGAGTTTACCTACTACGGACGGCAGCGTATCGAACGGCGCAGCAATATCCTGATGCGCGAACTGGTTACGGCGGGACAGCTCAAGCGTGTACCCCGGACGGAGAACAACCCGCACGGGCTGCTCATCGTGAACTGGCGCACACTGCTGAACAAGGACATCGAGCAAAAGACGAAAAGCAACTATTAACACCATCAGCCCTATGAATATCAAAGGATTCAGACGTATGCTGTTCGGTGAAAAAATGCCGGACAGGAACGACCCGAAATACAAGGAACGCTACGAGCGTGACATAGATGCCGGACGGCGTTTCGCCAAGGCAACACGCATCGACAAGGCTGCGGCCAAGGTGCAGGGCTTCGCCAACATGCACCGGACGCTGTTTCTCGTCATCGTATTTGGCTTCGCCATCTGCGGGCTGACATGGAATATTTACCGCCTGACGGTGGTGTACCGCCATCATCCGACCCGCCGGACGGCCACGGAGATGCAGGATTCCGTGCTCCGGGAACGGCATAAGATGCTTTCCGTACCGCATGTACGAAGATTCGATACGAAGGAAAGTGGTACGGAAAGGCCGGAATAGAACGGCAGGCTTATGAATATGCCGTTTGAGAGAACTATAAGCAAGTATGTGCAACTCAATTAAAGGGAAACAATGAACAATATCTTCAAGAGAATTAATTTCAGGCAGCCAAAGTATATGCTTCCGGCTATCCTCTATATTCCCCTTCTCGGCACGTCGTACTTCTTTTTCGACCTGTTCCATACCGAGAAGGTCGAGGTACAGGATAAGACACTCCAGACGACCGAGTTCCTGAATCCCGAATTGCCGGACGCCCAAATCAAGGGTGGCGACGGTATCGGCAGCAAGTATGAGAACATGGCCAAATCATGGGGCAAGATACAAGATTATTCCGCTGTGGACAACATCGAGCGGGACGAACCGGACAATAACCAAGAGGAATATGAATCGCAGTACACCGAAGAGGACATCGCCCTGCTTGACCGGCAGGAAAAGGAAAATGATCTGGCAGCGGAAGCGGCCGATGCCAAGAGGCGGGAACAGGAGGCTCTCGCAGAACTGGAAAAAGCACTCGCCGAAGCGAGGTTGAGAGGACAACGGGAGGTCATGCCGTCCGAAACGGACAGCACCGCAACGGCGGCTCCGCCGGACACGATGACGCAGGCCAAGGGAACCATCGACGAGGAAAGCCGTTCGGTCAAAGCTCCTGCGGAGACGGACAAGGCAAGCGAGGTGGTGAAGAAGGTAAAGACGGCTTCGGACTACTTCAACACACTGGCGAAAGACGCTCGGGAACCGAAACTCATCAAGGCGATCATCGACGAGAACATCAAGGCCGTGGACGGCTCGCGTGTGCGGCTGCGCCTGCTGGACGACATCGAAATCAACGAGAGCGTGGTCAGGCGTGGTACTTACCTGTATGCCACAGTCAGCGGTTTCTCTTCCGGACGTGTAAAAGGAAGCATCAACAGCATATTGGTGGAGGACGAACTGGTCAAGGTCAGCTTGTCAATCTACGATACGGACGGGCTGGAAGGACTTTACGTACCCATCAGCCAGTTCCGCGAGACAAGCAAGGATGTGGCGAGCAGTGCCATGTCGGGCAGCATGAACATGAATACCAGCGGATACGGTAACAGCCTCGCCCAATGGGGTATGCAGGCGGTGAACAATGCCTACCAGAAAACGAGTAACGCCATCAGCAAGGCTATCAAGAAAAACAAGGTGAAGCTGAAATACGGGACGTTTGTGTATCTGGTGAACGGACGGGAAAACAGGAACTAAAAGGGCAGTGACAATGGAATCAGACATATCAAAACTTCATAAGGGAACGGACGGCTTCTATTACGAGGACTACATCGCTCCCGATAAGCCCGAAACATTCGTTGGGAAGCTCGTAAGTACCGAATGGTGGCACAAAGGGGTACGATTCGCCCTGATATGCAACTTTCAGGCAGAAGACGGGCGGAGGATTGCCTTATTCGCCTTCCAGAAGCATACCGGTTTTTACGGGCCGAGAGACGGTGCGGTCAATTTCAAACATGTGGAGAAGAATACCCTCTGGGAGTGTGAAATCCGGAAAACCCGGACGGAACGCTGTACCTGGATGAGCGCCCGACAAATTGTAGAACTGAAAACAGACGCAATATGATAGAGACGGATCGCATTTACCTTATGGACTGCATGGAGGGCATGAAACAGATAGCGGATAGTAGCGTGGACGCCATAATCGCCGACCTGCCTTACGGGGTGTTAAATCGCAGCAATCCGTCGGTGAACTGGGACCGCCAGATACCGTTCGCAGCCTTGTGGGAGCAATACCGGCGGATTACCAAGCCGGACAGCCCCATTATCCTGTTCGGACAGGGGCTTTTCTCCGCATGGCTCATGCTGTCGCAACCCCGGCTATGGCGGTACAACCTCGTGTGGCAGAAAGATCGGGTGACGGGACATCTCAATGCCAAACGTATGCCGCTCCGGCAGCACGAGGATATTCTGGTATTCTATAAAAAACAGCCGGTCTATCATCCGCAGATGACACCGTGTCCTCCGGAACGGAGAAATCACGGGAGGCGTAAAACGGAGGGATTTACCAACCGTTGTTACGGAACGATGAAACTCTCACCGGTACGCATAGCCGATGACAAATATCCGACCTCGGTCATCTTCATGCCGAAGGAACACAAGAAAGGCGCGTTCTACCACCCGACACAAAAGCCCGTGGCGTTGATGGAGTACCTGATACGGACCTACACCGACGAAGGCGATGTTGTACTGGACAACTGTATCGGGTCAGGCACAACCGCCGTGGCCGCTATCCGCACGGGACGACACTACATCGGATTTGAAATCGAACAGGTGTACTGCGAGATTGCCGAACGGCGGATTCAGGAGGAACTGGAATGCAGGAACAAAGCACAAGAGGAAAAAGAGATAAGGGAAGAAAAACAAAATCAATAAATCAATGACATGGACAAAAAAGGAATCGTAACGGCATTTCTTCTGGCGGCAGGACTGCTGGGAACGCCGAATGTACAGGCACAACGAACCTACGAGGAGATGGAACAACTTACGGTAAATGAACAGGTAACGACGGTCATCACGGCCTCGGAACCGGTACGCTTCGTGGACATCTCCACCGATAAGGTTGTCGGTGACCAGCCGATAGATAACATCGTCCGCCTGAAACCGAAAGAGGGCGGACACGAGGACGGCGAGGTGCTGGCCATAGTGACCATCGTAACGGAACGCTACCGCACGCAGTATGCACTGCTCTACACCACACGGGTGCGGGAGGCGGTAACTGACAAGGAAATCCAGTTGCAGGAACGAAACGCCTACCACAACCCGGCGGTCTCGATGTCCACCGTGGAGATGACACGCTTCGCCCGGCGTATCTGGAACTCGCCCGCGAAGATCCGCAACGTCGCCACCAAGGCACACCGCATGACCATGCGGTTGAACAACATCTACACCGTGGGAGAGTATTTCTTCATCGACTTCTCAATAGAGAACCGGACGAACATACGTTTCGACATTGACGAGATACGGGTGAAGCTGGCGGACAAGAAACTGACCAAAGCGACTAATGCGCAAGTCATCGAACTGGTCCCGGAACTGGTGCTGGAGACGGGCAAGACGTTCCGGCACGGCTACCGGAATGTGGTCGTGGTCAGGAAAATGACGTTCCCGAACGACAAGGTACTGACCATCGAGATGACGGAGAAACAAATCAGCGGGCGTGCTATCAGCCTGAATATCGACTATGAGGACGTGCTGTCGGCCGATTCGTTCAGCACGGCATTGCTGGAGGAGGAATGACAATGAGAAAGACGATTATCCTGACGATTGCCTGCATGTGCCTCGCCGTCGGCGCGAATGCACAACGGGGCAGCGGCCGCCTTTCGCTCGGAGCGGGGCTGCTGTACAAGAACGGGCTGGACGTGACGCTGGCCTACGAACACGAGATGAACTACCGCCATGCGTGGGAGTTCTTTGCCAACGGCTACCTGCAATGGGCAGAGTGCGAATCCTGCAAGCATGTATGCCCGAAATCTTTCTGGCAGAATTACCGTACCTACGGCTTCGGCGTGGCTTACAAACCCTGCGTCACGAGGGGACGCAACCATTACGGAAGCCTCCGTATCGGGGCTTCGGGCGGAAGCGATACGAGGAAGTTCCTTGTCGGGCTGCATTTCGGCTACGAGCACAACTATGTGTTGCGGGCGGGCTGGACGCTATACTGGCAAGTCAAGGGAGACGTGATGATAAAGGGGGCCGATGTGCTGCGTACAGGAGTTGCCCTCGGTATTAAACTACCTATAAAATAAGGGAAAGATGAAACAGAACACTATCAGAAAAACGTGCCAGGTAGTGCCGGTTCTCCTCATAACCGGGGCATTGGCTGCCTGCGACGCACATATAGAAGAACCCGACAAGACGGTACGTCCCGGACATGTCCTCTGCGTGGACGGCAAGGCCGTGCCGTACAGCGAGTATGAAAATTCCGGGAAACAGGCGATTGCCGTCGTCTTCCATACCTATTCGGACGGGGAAACGGAAGGAAACGGCTATGCCGTCTATCTGTGGGACATGACGCCGAAGGCTTTTGCCGACAGCCTCGGTGTCGAGCAGGGTACGTCGGCGGACATTGCTGCATACGACGGGAATGAGAACACGTTCGCCCTGTACGATACGGAAGAAACGGCCTCGCCGATGGCTGAAGCCGTTTTTGCCTTGTGGAAATACGGACAGAGCGCCTATATCCCCTCGGTGGCACAGATGCGTCTGCTGTATTCGGCACAGACCGTCATCAATCCGATTATCGAGAAATGCGGCGGCGACCCGCTGCCGACCGAGGCCGACGAGTGCTGGTATTGGACATCGACGGAGGTGGAAGGACAGCAGACAGTCAAAGCATGGCTCTACTCGACAGCCAGCGGAACCATGCAGGAAACGCCCAAGACACAGGCGCATAAAGTGCGTCCCATTATAACCATCAACAACTGAATTTATGATTATGAACGGAATTAAAGATTTTCAAGCACCACAGTATGTGGATATAGTACATCCGGACAAAGGATTCTTCGGGTATCTGTTAAGATGCAAATGTCCTAAACAAGAGGACGTTTCCGGTAATTTCATATTCCTCGACGATGGAATAGACTGCTACAAGAGGTTTCCCTCCGTAAAGAATCGCAGGGAAGAAATCCGGGCAGAATGGAACGGCCGTATCAGCCGTTACCATGATATTTTCCAAGGTCAGCTCTGCTATGTCAATGAAGAATTGATTGAAGATTTCATTGATTTCATGACTTATGGCTCTGACAATGCCGTCCGGATTTTCCTTGAGAAGTTTACAGCGGAAGTACGGGCTTCTGCAATATATGACGGGCTTAAACCTCTATATGCAGTTTCCCATGTCTGCCAGCTTTCCGCTGATAACCGTATGCAATGGCCTCACATCCACGTCCTCTGGGGTATTAAAAAGAATTGACATAGCAATGGAAGAGAGCAAGGAATTACAGGGATTTTACCGGATATTCCGTGCGGTGGTGTATGTCTCCGTACTGATGGAGTTTTTCGAGTATGCCATCGACCCGGCCATGCTGGACCACTGGGGCGGCATACTCTGCGACATTCACGGACGTATCAAACGGTGGGCCATCTATAACGACGGCAACCTCGTGTACAGCAAGGTCGCCACGGTGCTGCTGATCTGCATTACCTGTATCGGCACCAGAGCCAAGAAACATTTGGAATTCAACGCCCGGCGGCAGGTCTTGTACCCGCTCGTGAGCGGCTTTGCCCTGTTAGTGCTGTCCGTATGGCTGTTCGGTCATCCGATGGAGACGCGGTTCTACACGCTGCCGCTGAACATTATTCTCTATATGGCGGTATCGCTCACGGGGGTTATCCTCGTGCATGTCGCACTGGATAACATCTCCAAGTTCCTCAAAGAGGGACTGATGAAGGATCGTTTCAATTTCGAGAATGAAAGTTTCGAGCAATGCGAGGAACTGATAGAGACTCCGTACAGCGTGAATATCCCCATGCGATATTACTACAAGGGCAAGTTCCGTAAAGGCTGGACCAATATAACCAACTGTTTTCGTGGAACATGGGTAGTCGGAACACCGGGGTCGGGCAAGACATTCAGTATCATCGAGCCGTTTATCCGACAGCACTCGGCCAAGGGGTTCGCGATGGTGGTCTATGACTACAAGTTCCCGACGCTGGCCACGAAACTGTACTACCACTACAAGAAAAACCAGAAGCTCGGAAAGTTGCCCCAAGGCTGCCAATTCAATATGATTAACTTCGTGGACGTGGAGTACAGCCGCCGGGTAAATCCAATTCAGGCAAAATACATCAACAACCTCGCTGCGGCGAGCGAAACGGCGGAAACGCTGCTGGAATCCCTGCAAAAAGGCAAGAAAGAGGGAGGCGGCGGCAGCGACCAGTTTTTCCAGACTTCGGCTGTGAACTTCCTCGCCGCCTGCATCTACTTTTTCGTGAACTATGAACGCGAGCCTTACGATGCCAAAGGAAACAAATTGTACGCTGAAAAACGGCAGGACCCGGAGACGAAATTCTGGAAACCGACGGGTGTGGTACGCGCCAAAGAGGGCGGGGAAATCGTTGAACCTGCCTACTGGTTAGGCAAGTATTCGGATATGCCGCATATCCTGTCGTTCCTGAACGAGAGTTACCAGACCATCTTCGAGGTACTGGAGACCGACAACGAGGTTGCCCCGCTGCTCGGTCCGTTCCAGACCGCTTTGAAAAATCGCGCGATGGAACAGTTGGAAGGTATGATCGGTACATTGCGCGTCTATACCTCTCGTCTGGCGACCAAAGAGAGTTACTGGATATTCCACCGTGACGGTGATGACTTCGACCTGAAAGTGAGCGACCCGAAGAATCCGAGCTACCTGCTGATAGCGAACGATCCGGAAATGGAAAGCATTATCGGAGCGTTGAACGCCCTTATCCTGAACCGCCTCGTTACCCGTGTGAATACGGGACAGGGCAAAAATGTCCCCGTGAGCATTATCGTGGACGAGCTGCCGACGCTGTACTTCCACAAGATAGACCGCCTGATCGGCACGGCACGAAGCAACAAGGTGAGCGTGACGCTCGGCTTCCAAGAACTGCCGCAGCTCGAAGCGGATTACGGGAAAGTGGGTATGCAGAAAATCATCACGACGGTGGGTAACGTGGTGAGCGGTTCGGCCCGTGCCAAGGAAACGCTGGAATGGTTGTCGAGCGACATCTTCGGCAAGGTGGTGCAAATCAAGAAGGGTGTCACGATAGACCGGGACAAGACTTCCATCAATCTGAACGAAAATATGGACAGCCTCGTACCCGCCTCGAAAATCTCGGATATGCCGACGGGCTGGATCTGCGGCCAGACGGCACGGGACTTCATCCAAACAAAAACCGGCATAGGCGGCTCGATGAACGTGCAGGAAGCGGAGGAGTTCAAGACCTCGAAGTTCTTCTGCAAGACGGATTTCGACATGAAGGAAATCAAGAAGGAGGAAGCGGCGTATGTACCGCTGCCGAAGTTCTACACGTTCAAGTCGAGAGAGGAACGGGAACGCATTCTTTACCGGAATTTTGTGAATGTGGGAATGGAGGTGAAAGAAATGATAAAGGACGTGCAGAACAAACGAGGGGCGAAATAAGAAACCTGTTTCCGATATGAGGGAAAGTAAAAAAAATGCCTGCAATGATTCCGCGATTATTGCAGGCGTTTTGGCGTTTCCGGTATCTTGGAAAATCCTGTGGAGTTGGTTTTGGTATTCAATACTACACAAAAAGTATATTATACCGAAACAAAATCAACTTTCAAGACCTTTGGAACGGAAAATAATGCTACCTTTGCAGTTGAAAAAGAAAACAAATCATATACTGTGGATATAGAACAAAAAAGCAAAATAAACCAACTGCTGCTTTCCGCCACTCCCAAAGGATTGTTATTCTCCGAATGGCTGAAAAGGAACGGTTATTCCGACCAGTTGATAAAAAGATACCGGGAATCCGGCTGGCTTGAGATGCTGTCAAAGGGAGTCATGTACCGAACGGGAGACAGCCTGTCGGCATACGCCGCATTGTCCTGCTACAACAGGCAATTGGGCAAGACGTTCCGTGTCGCAGCTCATTCTGCATTGGAACTGTTCGGCTTCAACCACTATGTGCCTATGGGGAAACCGTTGCTGATGGTGGCACACGGCAAACAGCGTGTTCCGGAATGGATACGCCACGATGTTTTCGACAGGGTGATAAAACCGTTTTCCACCGATACCTTTTCAGAACCGCAGACCGCAACGATTGTGAAATACGAAGTGGATCTGCTGGTTTCTACACCTGAACAGGCATTCTTGGAATGTCTGTTGCTTGCACCGCAACAATATTCCTATATGGACTTGTTCTATATGATGGAACAACTGACAACGCTGCGTCCCGAAATGCTACAGCAACTGCTCGAAACGACCAAGAACCTTAAAGTAAAGCGTATGTTCCTTTATATGGCAGAAAAAGCGGGACACTATTGGTTCGAGGCACTTGATACATCCAAAATAGGACTGGGAACCTCCAAATTGCAACTGTCAAAAAACGGGATTTATATCTCCAAATACAAAATAACCGTACCTAAAGAACTGAACGAATATGAATGACATCTATAAAAAACAGGTGGCATTGTTGATACGCATTATGCCGTCCGTGTACCGCATCAAAGATTTTGCTGTGCATGGAGGTACGGCTATCAACCTGTTTCATAAAAACATGCCTCGCTATTCAGTCGATATAGACCTCACCTATATTCCCGTAAAGGAAAGGGCCGAGAGTCTGGACGCAATCAACAACCATCTGCGAACTTTGAAAAGCTACATAGAAAAATCCATACCGGGCATAAAAGTGATCCACAAGCATGATGTCTGGAAATTACAATGTACTTTGGACGGTGCGACCGTCAAAATCGAAGTGAACGGGACAAAGCGGGGTATCATCGGAGAGACAGAGGACAGGAAACTGTGCGAACGGGCTGAAACGGAGTTCAATATGACCTGTAAAGCACGTACAGTTTCTTATTCGCAGCTTTACGGGGGCAAAATTGCAGCGGCATTAAGCCGCCAACACCCACGGGACCTGTTCGATTGCAAGTATATGGAAATGGCGTCGTTTCATGATGTCAAGAACGGCTTCATGCTTTGCCTGTTGGGGAGCGACAAGCCTGTCATCGAATCTTTGCAGCCGAACGCCATCGACCAGACGGAAGCACTGGAAAAGCAGTTTGAGGGAATGTCCGATACTCCATTCACTTATTCGGATTATGAAGAGGCAAGGCATAACCTCATTCAGCAGGTAAACGACAGCCTGACCGAAACAGACCGGGAATTTCTTCTGTCATTTGAAAACGGCGAACCCGATTGGGAAAAATGCTGTGCCGGAGATTTAAGCCGCTATCCGTCCGTAAAATGGAAATTACAGAACATTGCCAAGCTGAAAAAGAGCAATCCTCAAAAGCACAAGGCGGGATTGGAAAAGCTACAGACCTTCTTATTTCCGAAGAAGGGATAAGTTTTTATGGGCATCATGCCGGACAGATTGGTGTTAACGGAAAAACAATATTTGGAATCATGTACAATATGCGAGAAATAAAAGAGGAAGACTTTGAAGCGGTGGCAAAATTTGAAATTGAAATTTCTGAAATCTCATTCGGAGAAAAGGCTATTACTGACCTCGAGTTCCACTGCAAGAAATTAGCCAAAGCAAAAGACCGACGCGGAATGATCGTGATAGAAGACACGGAATCCGGTAAAATTGTGGGCTGGGTATGGATGGAGAAAAAGCAGAACAGCCTGACCGGAGAGGTTTATGCCAACTTCAAGTCCATTTATGCGGATGAGTGCATTCGAGGAATGCAAATTGTAGACGACCTGTTTGAAAAAAGCATAGAATATGCGAGAGAGTGCAAGGCGGCTTATATTGTCGGCAAGGTTCATGCCGGGAACGTACCGATGCGCTCTTTGTATAAAAAGCATTGCTTCGAGCCAACCCATGTAACGATGGAAAGGAAATTGTTATGATAACGTCCGGCATACAAAGTTTTGCTCTCTCGCATGGCGAACAATACAAACACGGAAGAACAAGCCTGCGTGACTTGTCAGGTAAACTGCCTTTCGTGGCAAACGGGTGTACCATGCTGTTATGCGTTGAAGGCCGGGCTGTCGTAACCACCAATACACGAAAACGGACATTCCGCAAAGGTGATTTGCTTGTGTTGTTTTCGGACACCTTATTTGCACCGCTGTGTGTTTCTCCTTCATTCACGGCAGAATATATATCCTTGTCATTGGAACTGACAGGGGAGATTTTCTACAAAATGACTTCCCCCGCATTTTGGGACGGACTGTATGAATATCCGGTCTGCCGACTTTCGGAAGCACAATACTCATTGGCAGACGGAGTGTTCAAGCAGATGATATGGGCGATGGAGAACGGTGATGAAGAAAGCCGGAAAAACATCCTGCAAAATTGCATTTACAATGTTTTTCTGGCTTTAGATATTGTGTTCAAGCCGATGTTTCCCGACTTGGGCAAGTGTTATCAAAAGGATCAGTCAAGGGTGCTGTTCGGCAAGTTCATGTCACTGCTGGCTAAGAATTTCCATGTAAAAAGAGATGTACGATATTATGCGGACAGGCTTTGCATCACGACCGATTACCTTTATAAGATAACCTGCAAAATAGAACAGCGGACTCCGAAGGAAATCATTGACCTGTTTGTCGTAACGGAACTCAAACGCTATTTGGACAACACAGAACAGTCCGTCAAAGACCTGGCCCGTCTGTTCCATTTCGAAGACGCGTCGTACCTTTGCCGCTTTTTCCGCCGCACGGCAGGCTGTTCCGTTTCCGAATACCGCAACAGGCTTAGCCGCTCATAGGCTCCCCGTATCAAATCGCTGTATTCCACTTTCGCACATCCGAGCCGCTCCTGCAAATAGTCGAAAGCAGTCCACGGACGGACATTGGTGCCGCATGTGAACAAATCGACAGCGGCATAACCACACTCCGGCCACGTGTGTATGGTCAAGTGGGATTCTTGGATGACCACCACACCGCTCACACCCACTGGGGCGTATTTGTGAAAGTTTTCCTGTACTATGGTCGCTCCGGCACTTACTGCCGCTTCGTGCATGAATGTGCGAATCTGTTCCACATCGTCCAGTTTTTCCGGGTCGCAGTTGTAGAAGTCTGCAAGGATGTGATGCCCTAAGGGAAGGTATTGCTTTTTATCCGTATTCCCGTTTTTGTGCAGTCTGTCGAAAACCGTAGCTCCGCATACATTGCAGCCTTGTTTTTTCAACTCCCTGATGGTCTGATATTCCGCCTCTTTCCCCACGGCATAGACTTTGCCGCATTGCCGGCAGCGGTAACGGTTTTGCCGGAGATTGCGGTCTGCGGTGTAGATGTCATCGCGCCCTCGTTTTTCGAGAGGAAACAAGGCGCGTGTACGTTCTGTCGTTTCCAGGACAAAGAGCTGTCCTTTGTTGCCCAAAAGAGATGCGCCCATGTATTCATTGAACCGGGTGAACATCTCTTTGATGGCCAGTCCGTGCAGTTGGAAACATTTTTGCAGAAAGTAAACCTCCGTTGCCGACTTGTTCCCGAACGAGAAAAAGATTCTCAATCCGGACTCTTCTTTCAGTACGCTAATGGCACGTGACAGGAACAAGGAAGCTCCCTCTTGCGTATAAGGCGGATCGGTGAACAGGCAGTCGAAACGCCCGCACAAATGCGGAGGCAGAGGCATCCTCAAATCCACCCGTTCACAACTTATCGGCAGGGCGAACCGTCCGGCCAGCCGCTCCAGACACTCGATATAACGACCGTCCATCTCAAGTACATGGATGTGTGTCGGGCAGATGCTTGGACCGGGATAAAGTTCTTTCAGCAGAAACCCGATGGCAAGGCTGACAAAATCATCATCGCCCATGCATACGATTTGTCTGCCTGTCAATGTGCCGTTTGCCAAGCAGAGCAAAGCCCTGCGGAATGCTGTCTGTACGGTACATTGGGCTTGGTCCAGTGCTACATCCGCTACGGGGCGTTCGTCGAATGCCGCACGGTATTTTTTACTCAGCGCGTCAGCGTATGCGTCCCTTGCCTGTTCGCTTTCCGCCAGTCGGCGATACAGGCAGAGGTCAATCCCCTTGAATCCAAGAGCTTGTTCCACATACTCCTTTCCGTTATGAGTAAGCCCTACGCCTCCGCTGCATTGTTCCAATATGCCCAGCCTGATACCTTCGTTCTTTATGGCGGTCACGATAGGTACCGGCAAGAGTAATTTTTGAGAGAGGGCTTTGTTGGAAAGTGGCGCAAAACAATACAGCTCCTGAAAATAAAGTTCAATAATCCGTCGGCTATCCTTAATTGATACTGTCTTAAATATTTTGTCGATATAATCCATTTATTACATATCGTTGATTTACAGGCTGCAAAAATAGAACAACATCATTAAGTAATAGAGAGCAAAATCCTGCTGATATGGGTACTTTTCAATACAAAGGCAGATAGGTTGGATATATGGCCAGACGGCTCAGGACTTCATCCAAACAAAAACCGGTATAGGCGGCTCAATGAACGTACAGGAAGCGGAGGAGTTTAAGACCTCGAAGTTCTTCTGCAAAACGGATTTCGACATGAAGGAAATCAAGAAGGGGGAAGCGGCGTATGTACCGTTACTGAAGTTCCACACGTTCAAGTCGAGGGAGGAACAGGAACGCATTCTTTATCGGAATTTCGTGAATGTGGGAATGGAGGTAAAAGAAATGATAAAGGACGTGCTGAACAAACGGGAAACTAAATAGAAAGCCAGATTCCGATATGAGGGAACTAAAAAACGCCTGCAATGATTCCGTGATTATTGCGGACGTTTCGGCGTTTCCTATCTATTGTGAAAATCTTATAGTTCAAAATCAGCTTCTTGCGGCCCTACATAAAAGAAGGGAAATCAGGTGTTTTTTATATAACGGGTACATTTACCAGTCCCCCTTTTTTTGTATAATACCTGCATCTTCCGTTTTGGAGATAAACTCCCGAACCTGTTTTTCGGACAGTATATCTGCGAATATTTCCTTGAGGACAGCCCGGTTGATACAACCATTTTTACGGAAACAACAATAAAATCCTTTCAGTCTTTTACCGCAGTTTCGACGGGAGTTTATGAAAATAAAGTCGTATCTTTGCACTCTCTATCAAACAGATAAATCCATGTGAACAAAGGGTTGAACGGACATATCGCCATGCTTTCGACACAAATTATTTGTGGTTTGAATGTACCTGTCGGTAAATCGCTCCTGGCAGAGTGGATGACACCGATTGGGCTTGCCTCCTCTCGTGTTTTATTCGCCACGCTGATATTTTGGACGATCGGGCTTGTTTTCAGGAGAGAAAAGGTCAATGCCAAAGACTTGATGGTGATTGCTTTGGGCGGTATTTCCGGTGTTGCTTGTACTTATCTTTCCTTTGCGTGGGGACTTAATTATACGACACCAGTTCACTTCGCACTTATTGTCGCCTTAAATCCAATCGTAGTTATGCTCTTTTCCGTATTGTTTTTAAAAGAAGCTATCAACCGGCGGAAGTTGACAGGTGTTCTGTTGGGAATTGCAGGAGCATGGGTCTTGATTTCACAAATGGATATTGCCGCATCCGTTGAAAATCATATACTTGGCATTGTTTTCGCCATCGTCAATACAGTTATGCTCGGATTTTATCTGATTATCATCCGAAGAGTGGCGATAAAATACTCTCCTGTCACACTTCAAAAATGGATGTTCCTATTTGCAGCATTGTCCATGCTGCCGTTCAGTATAAATGAATTGTACGTGCAACCGCTTTATCAGTCCGCGTTCTGTTGGCAACCATTACTCCAGCTTGTATTCGTATTGTTGCTGGCAACTGTTCTCAACAATCTGCTATATCCCGTCGCTCTCAAGGGGATACAGCCCACCACTGCCAGCATTTACATCAACCTACAGCCTATTATAGCTTCTGTCGTTGCCATTTTAATCGGGCAGGACATTTTTAGCTGGGATGAACCGGTTTCGGCCATACTTGTCATATCCGGTGTTTTACTGGTCAGTCATTCACAAAATAAAAAATAAAGCTAATTTGCGGTTCTGTATTCATTGGGCGTACACCCGGCCATTTTCTTGAACCAACGGCTGAAGTGTTGCGGATATGGAAATCCAAGTTCATAGGATATTTCACTTATGGACTTCGCCGTATTGAATACCCGCTCTTTAGCGACATCGAGCATTTTCTGCTGGATGTGTTTCAGGGCAGGCATTCCCGTTTCTTTTTTCATCAGGTCACTGAAATAATTCGGGGAAAGACAAAGTTTGTATGCACAATATTGCACAGTCGGCATCCCTCCATGCCTTGCAGGGGCATCAGAGGCGAAATACTCATCCAGAAGGTCCTCGAAACGCGCTAACAGGTCGTGATTGGCATTGTCGCGGGTGATGAACTGACGGTCGTAGAAGCGGATGCAATAATCAAGCAGCAGCTTGATGTTATCCACGATGAGCGAACGGCTGTGCTTGTCGATAGGATACTGCAGCTCAATGCGAATTTTTTCCATACATTCTATAACCGTCCGTCTTTCTTGTTTGGAAAGGTGCAGGGCTTCGTTGGCATTGTAAGAAAAATATGAATAATCTTTCATTATATGCGCCAATGGTGTACCTCGCAGAAATTCGGGATGAAATGCAACAACCCATCCTTCGGGCTGGTGCAGCTGCCCGTCATCTTCAGATCCCATTACCTGACCGGGGGCGAGGAAAAGCATCGTCCCCTGCTGATAATCGTATATACTTTTTCCATATCACTACTGTCCAAAGAAATTTTCTCAGACATGATTTAAATTAGTTTATATTAATGCATTACGCGAATAAAATTTTTCCGGGATTTGATTTTATACTTTTGCAAATAGTATTGCAAGAGATAGAAATC
>NZ_OEST01000004.1 GCF_900241005.1 Bacteroides cutis
ACATCATGTCTGCCTTATTCAGGTGACTATAGCACCGGGGTTCCACCTCTTCCCATTCCGAACAGAGAAGTTAAGCCCGGTCACGCCGATGGTACTGCGTAACAGTGGGAGAGTAGGTAGTCGCCGTCTTAGAGGAAAGCCTCCATGTCGAAAGATGTGGGGGCTTTTTTTGTCTTGTCCGTCCCTTGCCCGCCATCCCCCTCCTCCGCATACTGGTGGAAAAGGGAAGATAGAAAATGGAAAGTGGCGTTGGGAACGTTAGTGGGAATTTGCTCTAAATACCGTACTCTCTGGCCGGGAAGGAAAAACATAAGGAATTTATTGGGGGTATAGGTGTGATCTATAGTAGTATGAATATAAAAAAGTGAATATTTTGTCCTAAATACTACATAATGAGGATAATTATTTGTATCTTTGTCGCCCGAATAAACAAAAGAAGCTTTGGGAAAGTTTGATAAATACAAAATCGATTTGAAAGGTATGCAAGCTGACTCTTGTAAATATGAGTTTGTTTTAGATAACCTTTTTTTTGCTAATATTGATGGACCGGAAGTACAAAAAGGTAAAGTCAATATTCTGTTGGTTGTAAAGAAAACATCTCGTGCTTTCGAATTGAACTTTCAAACAGACGGTATGGTATGGGTTCCATGTGATCGTTGTTTGGATGATATGGAGCAACAGATTACTTCTACTGATAAACTGTTGGTGAAGTTCGGTCATGAATATGCAGAAGAGGGTGATAACCTCGTCGTTATTCCAGAGGACGAAGGAGAAATTAACGTAGCATGGTTCATGTATGAGTTTATAGCTTTGGCGATTCCAATGAAGCATGTACATGCTCCTGGTAAGTGTAATAAAGCAATGAGTAGTAAGTTAAATAAACATATGCGTGTTACACCGGATGATGAAATGGAAGATGATACTTTTGTTCAGGAAGATGGGGAAAGTGAGATTGCTAATGAAGATACAGAAATAGCGGTAGATCCGCGTTGGGACGAATTAAAGAAAATATTAGATAACAATTAAAGATTAAAGAAAATGGCACATCCTAAGAGAAGACAGTCAAAAACAAGAACTGCAAAGAGAAGAACTCATGACAAAGCAGTCGCTCCTACATTGGCTATTTGCCCGAATTGCGGTGAATGGCATGTATATCACACTGTATGTGGTGCATGTGGTTACTATCGTGGTAAGCTGGCAGTTGAGAAAGAAGCTGCTGTTTAATTAGCAGTTTGACTAAAATTTATACTTGAATATCGGGCGTCTGAAAAGATTTGTAGATTGAAAGAGCAAACCTTTTTAGACTGCCGTTGTTTAAGTGTTTTTATAAGCAAACAAGATTAATGGAAAAAATAAATGCAGTAATTACAGGAGTCGGTGGTTATGTACCAGATTATATCTTGACAAATGATGAGATATCAAAAATGGTGGATACTAACGATGAATGGATTATGACTCGTATTGGAGTTAAGGAAAGACATATCCTGAATGAAGAAGGGTTGGGTACTTCGTATATGGCGCGTAAAGCTGCAAAGCAGTTAATGCAGCGTACTGGTTCTAATCCGGACGACATTGATTTAGTGGTTGTCGCTACCTCTACTCCTGATTATCAATTCCCATCTATCGCATCTATCTTATGTGATAAACTCGGACTAAAAAATGCTTTTGCTTATGATTTGTCTGCTGCTTGTTGTGGATTTCTTTTCCTCATGGAGACAGCTGCGAATTTCATTCGTTCGGGAAGGTATAAGAAGGTTATTATTGTAGGTGCAGATAAAATGTCATCCATCGTGAATTATACAGACCGTGCTACTTGTCCTATTTTTGGTGATGGTGCAGCGGCTTTCATGATGGAACCGACAATAGAAGATGTAGGTGTTATGGATGCTATCTTGAGAACTGATGGTAAAGGTTTGCCTTTTCTGCATTTGAAAGCAGGTGGTTCGGTTTGCCCCCCTTCTTATTTTACGATAGACAATCATATGCACTATCTTTATCAAGAAGGTCGTACAGTATTTAAATATGCAGTATCCAATATGTCTGATGTAAGTGCAGCAATTGCTGAAAAAAATAGTCTGACAAAAGATACTATTGATTGGGTAATTCCCCATCAGGCAAATCTTCGTATTATTGATGCTGTGGCACATCGTTTGGAAGTTCCTCATGAAAAGGTGCTGATTAATATTGATCGCTACGGTAATACAAGTGCTGGTACTCTTCCACTTTGTATCTGGGATTTTGAAGAAAAATTGAGGAAAGGTGATAATCTTATCTTTACGGCATTTGGAGCTGGGTTTACGTGGGGAGCCGTTTACGTGAAGTGGGGATACGATGGAAAGAAACAGTAATGGTTTAATTATGAATTGTAAATTATGGGTTACTTTCTTGATTAGATCATAAAAATATAAAAAACGCATCCTATTTCGATTCGATGCGTTTTTTTGTCTCAATTCAAATATACAATGATTATGACGCATAAAGCAGGCTTTGTCAATATCGTGGGAAATCCTAATGTAGGTAAATCTACATTGATGAATGTGCTAGTAGGTGAACGCATCTCTATCGCTACTTTTAAGGCACAAACTACTCGTCATCGTATTATGGGAATTTATAATACGGATGATATACAAATTGTATTTTCGGATACTCCGGGTGTACTGAAGCCTAACTATAAGTTGCAGGAGTCTATGCTGAATTTTTCTACTTCAGCTTTGACGGATGCGGATGTGTTGCTTTATGTGACGGATGTAGTTGAGACCCCTGATAAACATAATGATTTTGTGGAGAAAGTAGGACAGATGGATGTTCCGGTGTTATTACTTATCAATAAAATAGATTTGACTACTCAAGAGAAGTTGGTGGAGCTGGTAGAGGCGTGGAAAGCCTTGTTGCCGAAAGCGGAGATTATTCCTATTTCTGCAGCAACGAAATTCAATGTAGATTATGTAATGAAACGGGTGAAGGAGTTATTGCCCGATTCGCCGCCTTACTTTAACAAGGATCAGTGGACAGACAAGCCAGCACGTTTTTTTGTGAACGAAATCATTCGTGAAAAAATTCTGTTGTACTATGACAAGGAAATACCCTATTCAGTAGAAGTTGTGGTAGAACAATTTAAAGAGGAAGAAAAAAAAATATATATTAATGCTGTGATATATGTAGAGCGCGATTCGCAAAAAGGTATTATCATTGGTAAACAGGGTAAAGCTTTGAAGAAAGTGGCTACTGAGGCGCGTCGTGATTTGGAGAGGTTTTTCGGGAAGACAATTTTCTTGGAAACGTATGTGAAAGTTGATAAGGATTGGCGTAATTCAGATAAGGAGTTGCGGAGTTTTGGTTATCAACTGGACTAATATTAAAACGACTGTGACAGTCGCAAAAAAGAGTAGGAACTATGGGAAATTTAGTTGCAATCGTAGGACGCCCCAATGTGGGTAAGTCTACATTATTTAATCGTCTGACTAAGACAAGACAGGCAATTGTAAATGAAGAGGCGGGCACAACACGTGATCGTCAATATGGTAAATCCGAGTGGCTGGGACGTGAATTTTCACTGGTAGATACTGGCGGTTGGGTAGTAAACTCTGATGATATTTTTGAAGAGGAAATTCGTAAGCAGGTTTTGATGGCTGTGGACGAAGCAGATGTAATCCTGTTTGTTGTGGATGTGATAAACGGAGTAACAGATCTTGATTTGCAAGTGGCTTCTATCTTGCGCCGTACTAAGAAACCGGTTTTGCTGATTGCCAATAAGACTGATAATAATGAGTTGCAATATAATGCTCCTGAATTCTATAGTCTGGGTTTGGGGGATCCGTATTGTGTCTCTGCCATGACTGGTAGTGGTACAGGAGATATGATGGATCTTATTGTGAGTAAGTTTAAAAAGGAATCTGATGAGATACTGGATGAAGATATTCCTCGTTTTGCAGTAGTAGGACGTCCCAATGCTGGAAAGTCTTCAATTGTGAATGCTTTTATCGGTGAAGAACGTAATATCGTAACAGAGATTGCCGGAACAACTCGTGACTCTATTTATACGCGCTATAATAAGTTTGGGTTTGACTTTTATTTAGTGGATACGGCCGGTATCCGTAAGAAGAACAAGGTAAATGAGGACTTGGAATACTATTCTGTGATTCGTTCAATTCGCTCCATTGAAAATTCAGATGTTTGTATTCTGATGCTGGATGCTACACGTGGTATCGAAAGTCAGGATTTGAATATCTTTTCTCTTATTCAAAAGAATGCCAAGGGATTGGTGGTAGTGGTTAATAAGTGGGATCTTGTGGAAGATAAAACAACAAAAGTGATGAAGACTTTTGAGGATGCTATTCGTAACCGTTTTGCTCCTTTTGTGGATTTCCCGATTATTTTTGCTTCAGCTTTGACGAAACAACGTATCTTGAAAGTTTTGGAAGAAGCACGTACCGTATATGAAAATCGTATGACTCGTATATCTACAGCTCGTCTGAACGAAGAAATGTTACCGCTTATTGAAGCATATCCGCCTCCTGCAATCAAAGGCAAATATATTAAAATTAAGTATGTCACACAATTACCTAATACACAGGTGCCTTCTTTTGTATATTTTGCTAATCTTCCGCAATATATCAAAGAGCCTTATAAACGTTTTCTTGAAAACAAAATGCGTGAAAAATGGAATTTGACTGGTACGCCAATAAATATTTATATCCGTCAGAAGTAAGATTGTGACTTGATAAGATAAAAAGGACTGATTTTAAAATAAATCAGCCTTTTTTTATGTGATATTGGATAATATTTAAAAAAATATAGGTTAGTATTAATATTATCGGTATTTTTGTCTTGACACTAATACTTACAAAAGATGAGATTATTCGGTATCTTGTGTATACTACTTCTGTTATTTTTGCCAGTGAATAATCTGGGGGCGAATGAAGCCGAAGATTTGTTAACACTGTGTCGGAAAGCCACTTTACAAAAAAATATAGCAGGTTATTCTGCTGTTTGCCGTTATCTTTATCTGCGGGAGGAGAAGCCGGAGTTACTTGCCTTGTATGCAGATAGTATTCGACAAATAGGTGTTCGTACAAAAAATGTGGAGTGCTTTATAGAATATTATTCATGGAATAGTGAAGCGTGCTTTATGAAGGGAGATTTCGTAGGTGGCTACGCATTAAAAAATAAAGCATTATCCTTGGCTGAACGTATGAAGAATAATAGCTATATTACCGAATTATGCTCGGATATGGGATATTATTACAATGTTGATGCACGTTATGATTCTGCACGTTACTATTTAAAGAAAGGTATGGCAGTTTCTAAAGAAAGTCCGAAACTGGCAGAACATTACCGTACTATGTTGACAAATTATGCCAGTTCTTATCTGTATGAAGGTGAAACCGATTCAGCATTGATTTATACGGAAAAGGCTAAGGAACGTTCAGTTGCTGATAAAGATACAGCAATGTTGATTGAAAATCTGAATCAGCTAGGTACACTTTATCGTCGTAAAAAACATCTGGAACTATGTATTTCAAATTTTGAGGAAGCTATTAGATTATGTGAAGCACAAAAGAATTTCAGAACAGCCGCTTTTATTTATGGAAATATAGCCACAGCATACTCCGATTGGGATCGTCCGGCCGAGGCAATTCCTTTTTCCAAAAAAGCACTGGAGTATGCTTTAAAGATGAAAAATCCGCAAATGGAAGGAGTCTGCTATATCAATTTGGGGGCTATTCTGTGTAATATTGAGAGCTTACGGGAAGAAGGTATTGTTATGGTGAAAAAAGCTATTCCTCTTTTGATCGAGGTGAATAACAAACGTCGCCTTTGTGAAGCTTATGTGTACCTGACAGATGCATATCGTCGTGGTGGTAATTTGAATGCCGCAGTGGAATATTTGAACCTGTTGGAAAAATTATCATCCGAGCTTAAAACGGATGTAGAGCGTTATCGTTATTATCGGGTAAAGGCACCAATATTGCAAGATCAACAGCAATATGTCGAGGCTATAAAATACTACCTACGGATAACGGACATGTTGGAGAAAGGATATCGGGATGTGAAAGATAGTGAACATTACGTACGTCTTGCGGCATGTTACGCTGCCATTCATGAGGATCGGAAGGCATATACCTGTCTTCAAAAGGCTTATGCACTGTGTGATTTAAATTATCAGGAGAAATATGTAGATCGTTTATCTGATTTCTCAGTAAGGTACAAAACTAAGGAGAAAGAATTGGAAATCATACGCTTACGTCAGAAAGAATTGGAACAAGAAGCTGTGCAGTTACACCGTCGTGTAGTCTATGGAACAACGATTTCCACTCTCCTTATATTCCTTTTGGTACTTCTTTATACTCGGCAAAGGCAGAAAGCACATCTTTCAAAATTGGCACAGACTGCAGGAGAAAAAGAACGTCAATTTCTTGCTTTACAGCAAGAGACGGAGCAACGTTTATCACGAAAGTATATTGATGGCTTGGAAAGTGAGCGCGAACGAATGGCTACGGAATTACATGACGATATTTGTAATAATTTACTTGCGCTTGAAATAAATATCCGTTCGCTCACGGATGGTGATACAAAGATGAATAAGCAGATTGATTTGTTGGAAGAAACCCGTGAACGTCTGCGAAATATTTCACATGAATTGATGCCACCAGTATTCCAATATGCCACTATTGATGAAATGCTTGCCGATTATGTACAACATTTAACTCTTCCGGATTGTACACAGATCGTATATCGTTCTACTGAAAATGTAAACTGGAACTTGGTTCCACAGAAGATTGGATTTGAATTTTACCGTATAGTGCAAGAAGCTGTGAGTAATGCTGTAAAGTATGCTGATGCTTCGATCATCCAAGTGATACTGACTTTGGAGGAAAACAAACTTTCTGTGTTCATTGGTGATGATGGAAAAGGTTTTGATATGTATAAGAAAGTAAAAGGTATTGGATTGCGTACTATATTGCAACGTGCCGAAACAATAGAAGCAAAAGTGGAATTAAACTCTGTATCGTGTAAAGGTACGAATATAGAAGTAACTGTCAGGATTTAAAAGTGCTATGGAAAAGAATGCGAAAGCCAAAATGTTGGTGGTTGACGACCACAGCCTGATATTGGATGGTATTTGTAGGATTGTCAATAAAATACCTGAGGTTTTGATAGCCGATGCCGTTACTTCAGGCAAACAAGCGATCGAACTGATATCTCAACGTGATTATGATATCTATCTTTTAGATGTGAGTATACCGGATGTGTCGGGGTTCGACCTTATAACGCAAATTCGTGAAGTGAATGAGCAAGCACGCATTATTATAAATACCATGCATGAGGAAATATGGATTATCAATCGATTAATCCGTAGTGGAGTGAATGCGGTTATTTTGAAAACTTCTGCCTCTTCCGAATTATTGAATGCTATACATTGTGTGCTGAAAGGAGAAACTTATACATGCCCCCGTTTTGAATCTATTTGTCAAAAACTACGTTATTCTTTGATGCATTCACAACCTAAAGACGTCCCTACAAAACGTGAACTCGATGTGTTACAAGCGGTAGCTAAAGGATTTAGTACTCATGAAATTGCTGCATTACTTGCAATTTCAGAAAATACAGTAGAAACTTTTCGTAAAAGATTGATTAGTAAATTTGGGGCAAGAAATGCTATAGATATGGTAATCAAGGCTGTAGAACGGGGATGGCTTATACTGAGATAACTATTGGAAACCTTATATCACGGTTTTCCGTGATTTTTTATTGAACTGTTTTACTTAACTTTGCTCCGAGATTGAAGTTGTAGCTTATCCCCTTGATAATGAGTGTTTGAGTACAACGTAAAGTATATCGTGATGATATAAGTCAATTCTATTAACTGGTTTTATGAGAATGAGATATCCGGAACATTGTTCCGGATATCTTTTTTATCAATATAAATATCGAATGACTTTCTGGTTATCCTTCAATGTTTTGTATTTCAACCTCTTTGACTTTACGGAAAAGATCTGAAGCGAAAATAAAGCTATTTAAACGTTCGTTGCTAGAAGTGAAGATATCATCTTTACTCCCTTCCCATTCTTTATGCCCCTCGTAAATATAGATGATTTTCTCTCCGATACCCATTACGGAGTTCATATCGTGGGTATTAATAAGAGTTGTCATATTATATTCACGAGTAATATCTTGAATAAGCTCATCAATGACAAGCGAGGTTTTGGGATCCAGACCAGAGTTCGGTTCGTCACAAAACAAGTATTGGGGGTTTAATGCGATGGCTCGGGCGATAGCTACACGCTTCTGCATACCACCACTGATTTCGCCAGGGAATTTATCTTTGGCCTCAATCAGATTAACACGTTCCAGGCAAAACATGGCACGCTGGGTACGATCGCGCAACGTGTCATTACTGAACATATTCAAAGGGAACATAACATTATCGAGCACTGTCATGGAATCAAAGAGGGCTGCACTTTGGAAAATCATTCCCATTTCGCGGCGTAACGCTTTCTTTTCCTTTTTGTCCATCAGCAGAAAGTTACGGTTGTCATACAGTAACTCCCCCTTTTCAGGTATAAGCAGCCCTACGATACATTTCATCAAGACAGTTTTACCTGAACCGCTCTGACCAATAATAAGGTTGGTTTTACCATTTTCAAATATGGCATTGATATCCTTCAGTACCTCTTTCCTTTCAAATGACTTGCAAAGTCCCTTTAGTTCTATCATCTTGTTATTTACGATTTACTATTTAATTTACCCCATCAATAACTGAGTCAATATTAAGTCGGCAAATAAAATCAATACACTGCTACATACTACAGAATCTGTAGAAGCCTTACCTACCTCAATGGAACCTCCTTCAACAGTATAACCAAAGAAAGCTGATACACTGGCAATGATGAAGGCGAAGAATAAGGATTTGATGATACCACACCAAATGAACCATTCTACAAACATATATTGCAAGCCGTATTCCAGATCAACTGCTGACATGATTCCTCCAAACCAGCAGGTACAAAATGCACCGATAATTCCGGCAAATATACTGAATGTCACCATCAGCGGGATAGTGGTTACCATTGCTGTAATCTTAGGTAATATCAGATAATTGGCAGAATTGACCCCCATGATTTCAAGGGCATCGATCTGTTGGGTCACTCGCATGGTTCCTAACTCGGAAGCGATATTTGAACCGACCTTTCCTGCCAATATTAAACACATGATGGAAGAGGAGAACTCTAACAACATGATTTCCCGAGTGACATATCCCACCGTCCAACGTGGCATAAAAGGACTTTCAATGTTTAATTTTATTTGAATAGTGATAACGGCTCCAATGAAAAACGATATCAGCAGTACAATGCCGATAGAGTTCACACCGAGTTGTTCCATTTCGTTGATATACTGACGAAAGAACATACGCATACGTTCGGGACGGGCAAATACTCGTCCCATCAGCATGATATATCTTCCTACTGTTCTAAGTGCTTTAATCATGACTCATAAGTATTTGTCTGCAAATGTACATTATTTCGGCTTATTTTTGCTACATTTGCGCCAGTTTCACCACAGATTACGCAGTTTAGCACAGATTTCTTTGTGAAGTTTCATATTATTGGTGCACGGTAATGTAATCTATAGTGGGAAACAATTAACTGCCGGATTGGTTTTAATCTGTATAAATCTGTGGTGATATAGCGATATGGAAGAAGAAAGTAAAATGGTGCTCCGCACGGAAGACTTGGTTAAGAAGTACGGAAAGCGTACGGTCGTGAGTCATGTCTCTATAAATGTAAAGCAAGGTGAAATTGTTGGTTTACTTGGACCAAACGGTGCCGGTAAGACTACTTCGTTTTATATGACCGTTGGATTGATTACTCCCAATGAAGGGCGGATCTTTCTGGATGATTTGGATATCACGAAATACCCCGTGTATAAACGTGCGCAGACAGGTATAGGCTATTTGGCACAGGAAGCATCTGTATTCCGTCAGATGAGTGTGGAAGATAATATTGCTTCTGTTCTTGAAATGACCGATAAACCCTTGGAATATCAGAAGGAAAAATTGGAAAGTTTAATCGCAGAATTTCGTTTGCAGAAGGTGCGTAAGAATAAAGGTAATCAATTGTCAGGCGGTGAACGTCGTCGTACCGAGATTGCACGTTGTCTTGCCATCGACCCAAAGTTTATTATGCTTGATGAACCGTTTGCAGGCGTAGACCCGATTGCAGTGGAAGATATCCAGCAGATCGTGTGGAAGTTGAAAGATCGTAATATTGGCATTCTCATTACCGACCACAATGTGCAGGAAACACTGAGTATCACCGATCGTGCCTATCTTTTGTTTGAAGGCAAAATCCTATTTCAGGGTACCCCTGAAGAGTTGGCTGAGAACAAAATAGTTCGTGAAAAATATTTGAGTAACAGTTTTGTGCTTCGTCGTAAAGATTTTATGACATAAAAAAGACCGCTATAAGCGGTCTTCCTTTTTCTCCTTTATCTATATGATTAATATTTCGGAGGTCTGGCTTCTTTTACTACCATCTGGCGACCGAAGAATTCAGCGCCATCTAGTTCTGCGATAGCTTTGGCAGCAGCAACGCTGTCTTCCATTTCTACGAATGCGATACCTCTGAAACGTCCGGTTGCGCGGTCATTGATAAATTTTACAGAAGTTACTGTACCGTAATCTTCCATGGCCTTTTGCAGGTCACTTTCCTTAACACGGTAGTTAAGGTTTCCAACATAAATGTTCATAATGAAAAATGTAAATAAATGAAATAAATAAAACTCTCTTTGGAAAGACGACTTAATAATAAAAAGATTACATCGACAGAGAGTTTACAAAAGCGTTTTTTAACTGAAGTAAAAACTATGTAATAGAAATCGAGAAACTAATGTGTCGTCATTCCGCGACAAAGGAACACATTAATTTCGGATATACAATATTTTTCCTCAATTATTTTCAATTTTCTTTCCATTTCAATGAGTATCGGTAGCTTACCAGATATATGAATTGTGGACTGTACTGATTTGCGATATATGTGATATTTGAGCCGTTATAAATACTGGATTTTCATTTGTTGCTAAGCGGTTGAGTGATAGATGTATATGTGTGCCTAAAAACCCCTCATTTGGTATCTATCGTACCTTAGTAGGGTACATAACATTTCTTGGTAAGGTATCGGATGTGCCAAACTTGGGTGTTTTGTTACCCTGTGCGGGAACAGATGATATCCTTTGTAGAAACAGAACGGAATAGGAAATGAAGAAAGAGGAGACAGGAAATAATTGTCTGTGTTTTTTTGATAATTGAAAGATTAACGCTAATTTTGCACGCTCATTTGAGATTGAAATAAAGTATAAATCAAATAAATAATTGTCAGAATGAACGTTTCATTGCAAAACATTGACAAAGTAAGTGCATTGCTTACTGTAAAGCTTGAGAAAGCAGATTATCAAGAAAAGGTAGATAAGTCGTTGAAGCATTTCCGTCAGAAAGCTCAGGTACCGGGTTTCCGCCCAGGTATGGTGCCGATGAGTTTAGTAAAGAAAATGTATGGTAAGTCAGTATTGGCTGAAGAGGTGAATAAAGTTCTTTCGGAAGCTGTGTATAAGTATATTCAAGATAATAAGGTGAATATCCTTGGTGAGCCTTTGCCTAACGAAGAAAAGCAAAAGGAAATCGACTTTGATACAATGGAAGAGTTCGAATTCTTGTTTGATATCGCTTTGTCTCCTGAATTCAAAGTTGAAGTGGATGCAAAGGATGAAGTAGATTACTATACGATTGATGTAACGGAAGAAATGGTGAACAACCAAGTAAAAGCTTATACTCAACGTAATGGAAAATATGAAAAAGTAGAAACTTTCGAAGGTAACGACATGATGAAAGGTTTGCTTGCCGAGCTGGATGAAGAAGGTAATACAAAAGAAGGCGGTATTCAGGTAGAAGCTGCCGTTATGATGCCGTCTTACATGAAGAACGATGAACAAAAGGCTATTTTTGCTAATGCAAAAGTAAATGATGTTCTTGTATTCAATCCTTATGCTGCGTGGGACGGTAATGCTGCTGAACTTGCTTCTCTGTTGAAGATTGAAAAGGAAGCTGCCACTGAAATGAAGTCTAACTTCAGCTATCAGGTAGAAGAAATCACTCGTTTCGTGGAAGGCGAACTGAATCAGGAAATCTTCGATCAGGTGTTTGGTAAAGAGGTAGTGAAGAGCGAAGAAGAATTCCGTACAAAAGTAAAAGAGGTGGTTGCCGCTCAGTTTGTAGCAGATTCAGACTATAAGTTCTTGATCGATGTTCGCAAGATGTTGATGGAAAAAATTGGTACTTTGGAATTTCCGGATGTGTTGTTGAAACGTATTATGCGTTTGAACAATCCAGATAAGGATGAGAAGTTTGTAGAAGATAACTATGCAAAGAGCATTGAGGAACTGACTTGGCACTTGATTAAAGAACAACTGGTGAAAGCTAATGATATCAAGGTTGAGCAAGAAGACATCGCAAATATGGCTAAGGAAGCTACCCGTGCACAGTTTGCGCAATATGGTATGTTGAGTGTACCTGAAGAAATTCTTGAGAATTATTCAAAAGAAATGTTGAAGAAAAAAGAAAGCGTTGAAGGTCTGGTGAATCGTGTGGTTGAAACCAAATTGGCTGCTGCATTGAAGTCTCAGGTGAAGTTGAACAACAAAACAGTTTCAGCAGAAGAGTTTAATAAGATGTTTGAATAAGACATTACCAGAAAATGGCCGGTTTTTATAAAGAAACACAGAGTTTGACAAACTATAACTCTGTGTTTTTTTGTGTCTCTGTGTTCTTTTTTGTTTCTTTGTACCTTATTATATAACCCAAAAACAGAAAGAAAATGGATGATTTTAGAAAATACGCTACCAAGCATTTAGGTATGAACAGCTTGGTGTTGGATGATGTGATTAAATCACAGGCTGGGTATTTAAATCCCTATATCCTAGAAGAACGTCAGCTCAATGTAACTCAACTGGACGTCTTCTCCCGTCTGATGATGGATCGTATCATTTTTCTAGGTACTCAGATTGACGACTATACTGCCAATACATTGCAGGCGCAGTTGCTGTATCTGGATTCTGCCGATCCCGGTAAAGATATTTCTATTTATATTAACTCTCCAGGTGGCTCGGTATATGCCGGATTGGGTATTTATGATACTATGCAGTTTATCAGCAGTGATGTGGCAACTATCTGTACCGGTATGGCAGCCAGTATGGCAGCTGTACTTCTCGTAGCAGGCGCAGAAGGTAAGCGTTCTGCCTTGACGCACTCCCGTGTCATGATACATCAACCGATGGGAGGTGCTCAAGGGCAAGCTTCGGATATTGAAATTACTGCGCGTGAAATTCAAAAATTGAAGAAAGAACTTTATGCTATCATTGCTGACCATTCTCATACTTCGTTTGATAAAGTATGGGCCGATTCCGACCGCGATTATTGGATGACTGCACAGGAAGCCAAAGAGTATGGTATGGTAGACGAAGTGTTGATTAAAAAATAAATATGGCAGACTCTAAACGAAATAAAAACAGATGTAGTTTCTGCGGACGTTCGGAAGATGAAGTAGGTTTCCTGATAACGGGAATGAACGGTTACATCTGTGATAGTTGTGCTACACAGGCATACGAGATTACTCAGGAAGCTTTGGGTGACAAAAAAAGTGGTGCTGCAAAACTAAATCTGGAGGAACTTCCTAAGCCCGTAGAGATTAAGAACTTTCTCGACCAGTATGTTATCGGACAGGATGATGCTAAACGTTTTTTGGCTGTATCCGTATACAACCATTATAAGCGTCTGTTGCAAAAAGACGGTGGGGATGATGTGGAAATAGAAAAGTCCAATATTGTTATGGTAGGAAGTACCGGAACCGGGAAAACGTTGTTGGCGCGTACTATTGCTAAGTTGCTTCATGTGCCTTTCACTATTGTGGATGCAACGGTTTTGACGGAAGCCGGTTATGTGGGTGAGGATATTGAAAGTATTCTGACGCGTCTTCTGCAAGTGGCTGATTATAATGTACCTGAGGCAGAACAAGGTATCGTGTTCATTGATGAAATCGATAAGATTGCACGTAAAGGTGATAATCCTTCGATTACTCGTGATGTAAGCGGTGAAGGTGTACAACAAGGATTGCTTAAATTGTTGGAAGGTTCGGTTGTAAATGTTCCGCCTCAGGGGGGGCGTAAACATCCCGATCAGAAAATGATTCCGGTGAATACTAAGAATATATTGTTTATCTGTGGCGGAGCATTCGATGGTATCGAGAAGAAGATTGCGCAACGGTTAAATACTCATGTGGTGGGGTATAGCGCTGTCCGTAATACGGCTACTATTGATAAGAACAACCTGATGCAATATATTGCCCCACAGGATTTGAAGTCCTTTGGCTTGATACCCGAAATTATCGGTCGTCTGCCAGTGTTGACTTATCTAAATCCGTTAGATCGTACTGCATTGCGATCTATTCTTACAGAACCGAAGAATTCTATTGTCAAACAATATATCAAGTTGTTTGAAATGGACGGAGTAGAACTCGCTTTTGATGATGCTGTGTTTGAGTACATTGTAGATAAAGCTGTTGAATATAAGTTGGGAGCTCGCGGATTGCGCTCTATTGTGGAGACCATTATGATGGATGCGATGTTTGAAATCCCTTCTGAACAGAAAGATAGCTTTGTCGTAACGCTTGATTATGCCAAACGCCAGTTGGAAAAAGCGAACTTGGCAAGGCTTCAAAGCGCTTAAAATCAAAAGGTAATGCAAACTAAAGCCGACTTTTTTACTTTTTATTGAAAAATATTCGGTAGATTATGCTTGAAATTTAAGAAGTTGTTTATAACTTTGTTAGAGTTCTTGAAATACAAGTAGTATAATTGGTAACTCTATAAACAACCTAATGAATCATGGCAGGGAAGAAGATTAATTTGACAGACCAGCTGAAGAAATACTTCGGGTTCGACACTTTTAAAGGAAATCAGGAAGCAATCATACAGAATCTGTTGGAAGGTAATGATACGTTTGTGTTAATGCCTACCGGTGGTGGAAAGTCTCTGTGTTACCAGTTGCCTTCTTTATTAATGGAAGGTACGGGCATTGTGATCTCTCCGTTGATAGCTTTGATGAAAAATCAGGTCGACGCGATGCGTAACTTTAGTGAAGAAGATGGAATAGCTCATTTTATCAATTCTTCCCTTAATAAAGGTGCGATAGATCAGGTGAAGTCTGACATTCTTGCTGGTAAGACAAAGCTACTGTATGTAGCGCCCGAATCACTGACGAAAGACGAAAACGTGGAGTTTCTAAAAACGGTAAAGATCTCTTTTTATGCCGTAGACGAAGCTCACTGTATCTCAGAATGGGGACATGATTTTCGTCCTGAATATCGTCGTATCCGCCCTATTATCAATGAAATTGGGAAAGCCCCGTTGATTGCGTTGACTGCGACTGCCACTCCGAAAGTGCAACATGATATCCAGAAAAATCTGGGTATGGTGGAGGCACAGGTGTTCAAGTCGTCGTTCAACCGTCCGAACCTCTATTATGAGGTACGTCCTAAGACTGCAAACGTAGATAAGGATATCATTAAGTTTATCAAGAACAATCCGGAAAAGTCGGGTATCGTTTATTGCCTGAGTCGGAAGAAAGTAGAAGAACTTGCTGAAATCTTACAGGCAAACGGTATTAATGCTCGTGCTTATCATGCAGGAATGGATTCGGCCACACGAACACAAAATCAAGACGATTTTCTGATGGAAAAAATTGATGTGATTGTGGCTACTATTGCTTTTGGTATGGGTATTGACAAGCCTGATGTGCGTTATGTAATTCATTATGATATTCCTAAGAGTTTGGAAGGATATTATCAGGAAACCGGACGTGCCGGAAGAGATGGGGGAGAAGGACAGTGTATTACTTTCTATACGAATAAAGACTTGCAGAAACTGGAAAAGTTTATGCAGGGTAAACCTGTTGCAGAACAGGAAATAGGCAAGCAGCTTCTGCTGGAAACCGCTGCGTATGCCGAATCGTCCGTTTGTCGTCGGAAGACGTTGTTGCACTATTTCGGTGAAGAATATACGGAGGATAATTGTGGTAATTGTGATAACTGTTTAAATCCGAAAAAACAAGTGGAGGCTCAGGAATTATTATGTACCGTGATAGAAGCGATTATTGCGGTGAAAGAGAATTTTAAAGCAGATTATATTATAGATATCATACAAGGAAAAGAAACTTCAGAGGTGCAGGCTCATCTGCACGAAGATCTTGAAGTGTTCGGTTCTGGTATGGGAGAAGAAGACAAAACTTGGAATGCTGTTATCCGTCAGGCACTGATTGCAGGCTATTTAAGTAAAGATGTGGAGAACTACGGTTTACTCAAGGTTACGGAAGAAGGTAAAAAGTTTCTTAGACATCCGAGATCTTTCAAGATAACGGAAGATAATGATTTTGAGGAGACAGAAGAAGAAGCTCCGGCACGTGGTAGTGGTGCTTGTGCGGTAGATCCGGCACTTTACTCTATGTTGAAAGATTTGCGTAAAAAACTATCTAAGAAGTTGGAAGTACCACCGTATGTGATTTTTCAGGATCCTTCTTTGGAAGCGATGGCTACTATTTATCCAGTGACTTTGGATGAGTTGCAGAATATTCCAGGGGTTGGAGCTGGTAAGGCAAAACGTTATGGTGAAGAGTTCTGTAAATTGATTAAGCGCCATTGTGAGGAAAATGAGATTGAACGTCCTGAGGATTTGCGTGTCCGTACGGTTGCCAATAAATCTAAATTGAAAGTTTCTATTATCCAGGCTATTGACCGTAAGGTCGCGTTGGACGATATTGCATTGTCTAAAGGTATTGAGTTCAGCGAATTGCTGGATGAAATTGAAGCCATCGTTTATTCTGGTACGAAGTTGAATATCGATTATTTTTTAGATGAAATCATGGACGAGGACCATATGTTGGATATATATGATTATTTTAAAGAATCTACTACGGATAAGATTGATGATGCATTGGATGAATTGGGTGATGATTTTGCGGAAGAAGAGGTACGTTTGGTACGTATTAAATTCATTTCTGAAATGGCGAATTGATTATAGTTCGGTGATTTAAAAAAAGAAAAAATATTGCGTGTAAATATACGGAATGGAATAAAAAACGTATATTTGCACGCAATAATTTTTAAACGCATAGCCCTATGTCATTTATTGCTGATAAGATTGTAATGGATGGATTGACTTACGATGATGTTTTGTTAATCCCTGCTTATTCTGAAGTACTTCCCAAAACTGTCGAGCTCACGACAAAGTTTTCACGAAACATTGAGTTAAAAGTCCCGTTTGTAACAGCCGCTATGGATACGGTTACCGAAGCAAAGATGGCTATTGCCATTGCTCGTGAAGGTGGTATCGGCGTTATTCATAAAAATATGTCTATTGAAGAGCAGGCGCGTCAGGTTGCTATTGTGAAACGTGCTGAAAATGGTATGATTTATGATCCGGTAACTATCAAGAGAGGTTCCACGGTAGCTGATGCTTTGGCTTTGATGGCTGAGTATAAGATTGGTGGTATCCCAGTGGTGGATGATGAAAAATATTTGGTGGGTATTGTTACCAATCGTGATCTGCGTTTTGAGAAAGATATGAATAAGCGTATTGATGAGGTAATGACTAAGGAGAACATAATTACTACCAATCCTACTACAGATATGGAGGCTGTTTCTCAAATTCTGCAAGAACACCGGATTGAAAAATTACCGGTAGTAGATAAGGATAATAAATTGGTAGGATTGATTACTTATAAGGATATTACTAAAGCAAAAGATAAACCGATGGCATGTAAAGACAGTAAAGGTCGTCTGCGTGTTGCTGCCGGTGTCGGTGTAACGGTTGATACGCTTGATCGTATGCAGGCTTTGGTCGATGCAGGTGCAGATGCAATTGTTATTGATACGGCTCACGGACATTCTGTTTATGTAATTGAAAAATTGAAGGAAGCCAAAAAACGTTTTCCAGGTATTGATATTGTCGTAGGTAATATTGCTACTGGAGAAGCTGCCAAAGCTTTGGTAGAGGCTGGAGCTGATGGTGTAAAAGTGGGTATCGGTCCAGGATCTATTTGTACGACTCGTGTGGTTGCCGGTGTTGGTGTACCCCAGTTGTCTGCCGTGTATGATGTAGCCAAAGCATTGAAAGGTACAGGCATTCCTCTGATTGCTGACGGTGGTTTGCGTTATTCCGGTGATGTGGTGAAAGCTTTGGCTGCTGGTGGTTACAGCGTAATGATTGGTTCGTTAGTTGCCGGAACAGAAGAGTCTCCGGGTGATACAATTATTTTTAACGGTCGTAAGTTTAAATCTTATCGTGGTATGGGGTCTTTGGAAGCAATGGAGAATGGATCAAAAGATCGTTACTTCCAAAGTGGAACAAGTGATGTAAAGAAGTTAGTTCCGGAAGGTATTGCTGCACGTGTACCTTATAAAGGTACTTTGTATGAAGTTATCTATCAGTTGGTAGGTGGTCTGCGTGCAGGTATGGGCTATTGTGGTGCTGCCAATATCGAGCAGTTGCATAACGCCAAGTTTACTCGTATTACCAATGCTGGTGTGCTGGAAAGTCATCCGCACGATGTAGCGATTACGAGTGAAGCCCCGAACTACAGCCGTCCGGAATAAACATATTTTGTAGACATGAGATAAATGCCCGGGGAGTGTATTATGCTTTTCGGGCATTCTTTTGTTTTCAGACAAAAAAATTATGGTAAGAACAAATTTGACAATCATACTTCTATTGCTGGTAAGTACTATAGTTGCGCAGCAAGATCCGGTAATGATACGTATCGACGGGAAAGATGTACTACGTTCAGAGTTTGAGTATTTTTATAATAAAAATAAGTCAGGTTCTGATTTAGAGAAGAAAACGCTAGATAAATATGTCAATTTGTTCGTGGACTTCAAGTTGAAAGTCCGGGCAGCTGAAGATGCTGGTTTGGATACTGTGGCGTTGTTTAAGAAAGAACTTGAAGAATATCGTCTACAATTGATTAAATCGTATCTCACCGATAGGGAGGTCACGGAGAAAGAAGCCCGTTACTTGTATGATAAAATGAAGGACAATCACCGTGCTGGTCAGGTACATGTGGCACATATTTTTAAGTATCTTCCTCAGAATGTAACTAGTATCACTCTTCGTGAAACCGAGATGCAGATAGATTCTGTTTATAAATTCCTGCAAAAAAATAATACGGATATGGCTTTTAAAAATTGTATGGATAAGTTTTCCGATGAAAAGCAGACATTCTGGATGAGTTGGTTACAGATGCCGATAGAGTTTGAAGATACCGTATTCAGTTTAAAAGTCGGTGAGATATCACGTCCTTTTTATACTCCTCAGGGTATTCATATTGTAAAGGTACTTGGACGGAAAGAAATACCTTCGTTTGAAACTGTCAAAGATGAAATTATCCGGAGGAGGACACACCATTATAATATAGATAAAGGTACAAGGGCTTTTGTGGAAAAGTTGAAAAAGGAATACCGTTATACTCCTGATAAATTTAGTATCGATGAACTGATAACCCAAGGATCTACTGTCCGGACTTTGTTTACTCTCAATGGGAAAAAATATACAGGTAAGGAATTTTCTCATTTTGCCATGACCTATCCGGCAGGAGTACGTAAGCAACTGGAAGGTTTTATTATGAAATCTGTTTTAGATTATGAAAACTCGCGTTTGGAACAGAAATATCCGAATTTGTGTTATCAGGTATTGGAATATCGGGATAATCTTTTATTAGATAGAATTACTGAACAAGAAATTGAACGACGTGCTTTGACTGATGAGTACGGTTTACAGGCGTATTTTAATAAACATCGTTCTAACTATCAATGGAAAGAACCCCGTTACAAAGGTATTGTATTGCATTGTACCACTAAACGTATTGCTAAGCAAGCCCGTAAATTTCTGAAACATTTGCCAGAGAATGAGTGGAAAGATGCTATTCGGTTAACTTTTAATGCTGGCTCTCAACCTCAGATACAATTGGAACAAGGGGTATTTACTATGGGTGATAATATCTATGTTGACGATTTAGTGTTTAAAAAGGAGGATGCTACTCCTGTAATGTCATTCCCTTTTACTGCTGTGTTAGGTAAAAAAGTAAAAGGGCCGGAAGATTATCAGGAGGTACGTAAAGTCCTTATTGCCGATTATCATAACTATCTAGAGGGGCAGTGGATGAACCGATTACGTACTAATGCTAAGGTTGAAATTAACCAAGAGGTTTTAAAAACCGTTAATAATCACTGATGCAACCAATTAAAGCACTATCTTCGTACCTTAAAATATAGTAAATATCAGTAGATAATGCGAACAACCTGCATTGGGCTTTTAATTCTTCTTCTTTGTGTTGCATGCAAGGAACAACATGACCACGAGGGACGGACACCTTTGGTGGAGTTGGACGGTAATTTTCTTTATCGAGAAGACTTACAATCGGTACTTCCTGATGGATTGACGACGGACGACAGCCTGTTGTTTGCCGAACATTACATCCGTAATTGGGTGGAAGATGTTCTGCTCTACGAAAAAGCACGGAGTAATATCCCTAATAATGGTGAGATAGACAAGTTGGTGGAAAATTATCGTAAGGCTTTGATTATGCATACTTATCAACAGGCATTGATACATCAAACTCTTTCCGGGGAGATATCCGAACAGGAACTGATTGATTATTATACTAAGAATCATGTGCTTTTCAAGGTAGAACGTCCGTTAATGAAGGGATTATTCATCAAAGTTCCGTTGACGGCTCCTCAGTTGGGTAATGTACGGCGTTGGTATAAGACTGAAAATCGTGAGGCGGTGGAACATTTGGAGAAATATAGTTTGCAGAATGCTGTGAAGTATGAATATTTTTATGATAAATGGGTGCCGATGGCCGACGTGCTTGACTTGATGCCGTTGAAAGCTGCCGATACCGAAAAATATTTGGATAAAAACCGCCATGTAGAATTGAAAGATACAGCCTTCTATTATTTTCTGAATGTGAGTGATTTTCGTCGGATAGGAGAACAGGAACCGTTTGAATTTGCACGTGCGCAAGTGAAGGATATGCTGCTGAATATGAAACAAGTGGAATTTATGCAACAGGTAAAGAACGACTTGTATCAACGGGCGGAGAAGAAAAATGAAATTAAATATTATTAGTATAAGACACCAAGAATGAGAAAGTGTATGAACTTTAAGTTTGTAGTTTTATTTGCCTTGACACTGTTAGCCGGTACTACCGTTTATGGACAAGACAACGTGATTGACGAGGTAGTTTGGGTAGTAGGTGATGAGGCTATCTTGAAGTCTGAAGTAGAAGAGGCGCGTATGAGCGCTTTGTATGAAGGACGTAAATTTGATCGTGATCCCTATTGTGTGATACCGGAGGAAATAGCGGTACAGAAATTGTATCTGCATCAGGCTGCACTCGATAGTATTGAAGTTTCCGAAAGTGAGGTTATTCAGCGTGTGGACTACATGACAAATATGTATATTGCCAATATCGGTTCGCGCGAGAAGATGGAAGAATACTTTAACAAAACTTCCAGCCAGATACGTGAAACTTTGCGCGAGAATGCTCGTGAAGGGTTGAAAGTACAAAAGATGCAACAGAAACTTGTAGGGGAAATTAAAGTGACTCCGGCCGAGGTACGCCGTTACTTTAAAGATTTGCCACAGGATAGTATCCCTTACATTCCTACTCAGGTTGAAGTACAGATTATCACTCAGCAACCGAAAGTCCCTTTAGAGGAGATAGAAGATGTAAAGAGACGTCTGCGTGAATATACCGACCGTATCAACAAGGGAGAAACTAGTTTCTCTACATTAGCACGTCTTTATTCAGAAGACCGTGGGTCTGCCATGCATGGTGGTGAAATTGAGTTCTCCGGACGTGGTATGCTCGATCCGGCTTATGCAAATGTTGCTTTCAACTTGCAAGACCCTAATAAAGTGTCTAAGATTGTTGAGTCTGAATACGGTTTTCATATTATTCAGTTGATAGAGAAACGGGGAGACCGCATTAAGACCCGTCACATTTTGCTGAAACCGCATATACCGGAGGAAGCATTAGAGGCTGGTAAGGCTCGTTTGGATTCCATTGCTGATGATATCCGTAATGGCAAGTTTACTTTTGAAGAAGCTGCATCTGTGCTTTCACAGGATAAGGATACACGCAATAATCATGGCTTGTTGCCTAATCCTAATACCAATACTTCTAGATTTGAAATGCAGGAGCTTCCCCCTGAAATAGCTAAAATGGTAGATAAGATGAAAGTGGGTGAGATTTCTGAAGCTTTCGTGATGATACCGCAGAAGACGGGAAAGGAAGAGTGCGTTATTGTGAAACTTAAAAGTCGTACCAACGGTCATAAGGCTACCATTTCTGAAGATTATCAAAATCTGAAAAATATCGTATTGGAAAAACGCCGTGATGAAATGTTGGATAAATGGATACGTGAGAAACAGAAGCATACTTATGTCCGTATCAATGAGAATTGGAGAAACTGTACATTCAAATATCCAGGATGGATAAAAGACTGATATTTTCTGTTTTATACTTGTTCTGTGTGTGCTTGTTGAGCGCACAGGACAAGAAAAAAGAGCCTGAAAAGAAAAAAACGCGTGTTGATTTGCTCTATGCCGACGAAGCGCGGGCAGACAAACAGTTTCGTCCAGATGTACAAGTGCTTATCGGGGCGGTTAGGTTGAAGCATGACAGCATGTATATGTTTTGTGATAGTGCATTGATTTATGAGAAAATCAATTCTGTCGAGGCGTTTGGTAATGTACGTATGGAGCAGGGAGACACCTTGTTCATATATGGTGATTACCTGTATTATGATGGTATGTCTCAGTTGGCCATGTTGCGTGAGAATGTACGTATGATTAATCGTAATACTGAACTTACTACCGATAGTTTGAATTATGATCGTCTTTACAATTTGGGATACTACTTTGATGGTGGTACGCTTACAGATGAAGAGAATGTATTGACTTCAGAATGGGGTGAATATAGTCCGGCAACTAAATTATCAGTATTCAACCATGACGTAAAGTTGGTAAATCCCAAGTTTGTTTTGACTTCGGATACATTGAAGTATAATACAGCTTCTAAAATAGCTACTATCCTTGGTCCTTCGGATATTGTTAGTGACAAGAATCATATTTACTCGGAACGTGGAATATACAATACCATTACAGAACAAGCTGAACTTTTAGACCGTTCCGTGTTGACCAATGAAGGTAAGAAACTCACAGGTGACAGCCTTTTCTATGACCGTAATCTGGGTTATGGTGAAGCTTTCAATAATGTGCAGATGAACGATACGGTGAACAAAAATATGCTTACTGGTAATTATTGTTTCTACAATGAACTTACTGGCAATGCTTTGGCAACTCAGCGTGCTGTTGCTATTGATTATTCTCAAGGTGACAGCCTTTTTATGCATGGAGATACATTGCGGTTGGTTACTTATCATTTGAATACGGATTCTATGTACCGTGAGATGCGGGTTTATCATAAAGTTCGTGCCTATCGTACAGATGTACAGGCTGTTTGTGATTCTTTGGTGTATAATTCCCAAGATTCCTGCATGACGATGTACACCGATCCGGTTATTTGGCATGGTGCGCAACAATTGCTTGGTGAAGAAATTAAAGTTTATATGAACGACAGTACCATTGATTGGGCTCATATTATTAATCAGGCTTTGGCAGTAGAGCAAAAAGACTCTATACACTATAATCAAGTTACTGGTAAGGAAATGAAGGCCTACTTTATAGCAGGTGAGATGCGTCGTGTGGATGTAAATGGTAATGTTCTTATCATATTCTATCCGGAAGAAAAAGATTCTACAATGATTGGTATGAACTATGCTGAAGGCAGCTTTTTGCGTATTTATCTCAAAGATCGTAAAATGGAGGAAGCTGCCCTCATCGGTAAGTCTAATGGCATTTTATATCCTATGGATCAGATACCGGCAGATAAAATGAAACTGCCTTCTTTTGTGTGGTTCGACTATATTCGTCCGCTCAATAAAGAGGATATCTTTGAGTGGCGGGGTAAAAAAGCAGGTGAAACTTTGCAGAAAAGTGATAGGAAACCTGTCTCTTCGCCAAGAGACATGCATATTAAACGAACTAAAAAGTAATGCTATGGGAATGTTTACAATGCGGAAGCCTCGTGGCTTTAATCATTCATACATTTATGTGGATGAGCGAAAAGAGAAGTTGGCAAAGATGGAAGAAGATGCTAAGCGTGAATTGGGTATGATACCAGAGAAAGAGTTTTCTCCGGAAGATATCCGAGGAAAGTTCGTTGAGGGTACCACTCATTTGAAACGTCGCAAGGAAAGTGGACGTAAGCCTGTACACTTGGGTGTTATTTTGGTTATCATAGCCTTATTAGGATATCTATGGTATGCTATCGCGAGCGGACTTCTCTAAGTTCCCATATCTTATATCTTATATTTTAACTTAATTATGAGCGATATCATTCATTTGCTGCCCGATTCGGTTGCTAATCAAATTGCTGCCGGAGAGGTTATTCAGCGTCCGGCATCTGTTATTAAAGAATTGGTAGAAAATGCGATTGATGCCGAAGCACAAGAAATACATGTATTAATAACTGATGCGGGAAAGACCTGTATTCAGGTGATAGATGATGGTAAAGGGATGTCTGAGACTGATGCTCGTCTCTCTTTTGAACGTCATGCCACATCCAAAATTCGTGAGGCCTCGGATTTGTTTGCCTTACGTACGATGGGATTTCGTGGGGAAGCATTGGCGTCTATCGCTGCTGTGGCGGAAGTAGAGTTGAAAACTCGTATAGCCGATGAGGAATTAGGGACACGATTAGTAATAGCCGGTTCAAAAGTGGAGAGCCAGGAAGCGGTTTCTTGTCCGAAAGGTAGTAATTTCTCTATCAGAAATTTGTTTTTTAATATCCCGGCACGTCGAAAATTCCTGAAAGCTAATTCAACGGAGTTGAGTAATATTCTTATGGAGTTTGAACGTATTGCTCTGGTACATCCTGATGTTGCTTTTTATTTGTATAGCAACGATACGGAATTATTCAATCTTCCCGTCATGCCTTTGCGTCAGCGTATTCTTGCTATCTTCGGAAAGAAACTGAACCAGCAACTGCTGTCTGTTGAGGTAGATACAACGATGGTTAAGGTTTCCGGTTTTGTCGCTAAACCGGAAACTGCTCGTAAGAAGGGAGCACATCAATATTTCTTTGTGAATGGTCGCTATATGCGTCATCCTTATTTTCATAAAGCTGTGATGGATGCATATGAACAGTTGATACCTGCCGGTGAGCAAATTTCCTACTTTATTTATTTTGATGTAGACCCTGCTAATATAGATGTAAACATTCATCCCACAAAGACTGAAATCAAGTTTGAGAATGAGCAAGCCATTTGGCAGATCGTTTCAGCGGCAGTTAAGGAATCATTAGGGAAGTTCAATGCTGTACCTTCCATTGATTTTGATACGGAAGGTATGCCGGATATTCCTGCATTTGAACAAAGTCGTCCGATAGAACCTCCTAAAGTACACTATAATACGGATTTTAATCCTTTTAAAACCTCTTCTGCGTCAGCATATGGAGGAGGTTACTCTCGACAGAATGTGGAATGGGAAGGATTATATTCTGGCCTGGAGAAAGCCAGTAAAATGAACGAGCCTATGGAGGCATCGTTTGATCTTGAAGAAACCCCTCTTGCAGAAAGACCGGTGGAGATAATTCCTCAACCCGTTTCTTTACTGTATGCCGGTGAAGCATCTACTGTAGAAAAAGGAGCACAGCATTTACAATTCAAAGGCCGTTTTATACTTACGTCTGTTAAATCCGGTTTAATGTTAATAGACCAACATCGTGCACATATTCGGGTGTTATTCGATCGTTATATGAACCAGATACGCCAAAAACAAGGGTTTTCCCAAGGGGTGTTATTCCCTGAAATAGTTCAATTGCCGGTTTCGGAAGCAGCTGTGCTCGAAAGCCTTTTCGATGATTTGGCGGCAGTAGGGTTCGATCTAAGCCCATTGGGTGGGGGAAGTTATGCCATTAATGGTATTCCTTCGGGAATTGAAGGTCTAAACCCGGTGGAGCTTGTTCGTAATATGGTACATACAGCTATGGAAAAAGGTAATGATGTAAAAGAAGAGATACAAACTATTCTTGCATTGACTTTGGCACGTGCGGCTGCTATTGTTTACGGACAAGTATTGAACAATGATGAAATGTCCAATTTGGTGGATAATCTTTTTGCTTGTGCCACTCCTAACTATACACCCGATGGACGTACGGTTCTCGCTACAATCAAAGAAGAAGAAATCGAAAAGCTATTCTCAAAATAAGAGAAATCATAAAAAAAAACTCTTTTTCTAAAACCTTTTAGTTTCGATGGTGTTAATTAATCAGATTGAATGATAAAGAATTTAATTAACCACTTAACTATTTGAGGTATATGAAAAAGATTCTAATGTTGCTGGCTTTAGCCGGCGTATCTTCTGTTGCTATGGCGCAACAAAAGCCTGTTGTTGTAGAACAAATTGACGTTATCCAATTGCAGGATAAATATCAAGTAATCACCAATCCATTCTGGAGTAATTGGTTTTTCTCTATCGGGGGAGGTGCCTCGGTTATGTATGGAGATAATGACCAACAATTAGGCAGTTTTGGTAAGCGCATCAGTCCGACGATGAATGTTTCCGTTGGTAAATGGTTTACTCCTGGTTTAGGACTGCGTTTGCAATATAGTGGTCTTCAGGTAAAAGGTTTCACAATGGATCCTTCAGCTGATTATGTAAGAGGGACTCAGCGTAGTAATGGTTCCTACAAACAACGTTTTGATTACATGAATTTCCATGGTGATGTAATGTTTAACTTGAACGCACTTTTCGGTGGTTATAATCAGTATCGTGTATATGAGATTATTCCTTACTTAGGTGCTGGTATCACTCATAATTATACAAAGCCTCATCGCGAAGCCTTGGCGATAAACGCCGGTATTATCAATCGCTTCCGTATTTCGAATGCGATAGATATTAATCTCGAACTGAGTGCGATGGGAGTAGAGGATAAATTTGATGGAACAGTTGCCGGAAAGCGTGGTTATGACGGTGTATTTAGTGCAACTCTTGGGTTGACTTACCACTTCCCGAAACGTGGTTTTAACCGTCCGACACCACAATTGGTTTCTGCTGTGGAGTTGGCTGCAATGCAACAAGAAATTGCTAATATGGCTGCTGCAAACCAACAATTGAAGTCGGCTTTAACTGCTGCTGAAAACAGGCCGGTAGAGGTTTCTGAAACGGAAGTTGTTGTTACTGATCCGGATATTGCACCGCGTACTGTATTCTTCAATATAGGTTCTGCCGAAATAACTCCACGTGAAGTTATGAACATTTCTTATCTGGCAAAACAGATGAAGGAATTCCCGAATGCAACTTATACAGTAAACGGTTATGCTGACTCTGCAACAGGTACTCCGACATTCAATCAGGAATTGAGTTTGAAACGTGCACAAGCTGTAGTGAACGTATTGGTGAAGGATTATGGTATTTCTGCTGACCGTCTGAAAGTAGCTGCCGGTGGCGGTGTAGACAAGTTTGGACAACCTATTTTAAATCGTGTGGTATTAGTAAAATCCGCTAATTAAAATAATTAGTCTATATAAAAAAATCCCCCAAGAGTTTGAGAAATCTCACTCTTGGGGGATTTTGAGTTTAGACTTTTACCGATATAAACTAAGGAAACATGTATTTCTTATTTATCTCTAAAAGTACAATCAGTCATTTTTTAATAAAAAAATTATTCTAAAGCATAATTCATTCCTAAATTGAATTCTGCAATTTGTAAGGTACTACTTGCCGATTCCCAGGCAGAATATTCAATTTTGACATATCTATATGTACTTGTAGTGATAGGATAATTAATGTTCTGCGTCTTATTAAGAGTTATCTCATTATCTATTTGGGTGAACGTACTACCGTCATTACTACCATGAATTTTTACTTTAGAAACTCTTAAGCCGGAAGTTGTATTGTCGCTTCTGTGTCCGATATAGAAATAATTAAACTTTTGTTGCTCTTTCATATCCACTATGAAATACAAAGAACCACCGGGGGTTTGACTAAAAGTGACACCTTTGTATTTACCGGCATTTGGAGCAAAGCTCGATTTTTCGGCTTTTAGTATTGCGAAATATGTTTTACTGTTACCGTCGAACATAGCTTCCGGTTCTCCGGTTTGTCCGGGTAGATTGTTGTTATAATCACCTATATAATTTAATGTTCCTCCAGTGGATAATGTATAATTTGCTGATGTAGACACCTTCCAATCTTTACGATCGAATAGGATATTGTTTTCTATGGTAATTGTAGCGGTAGTGGTTACATTACTGCCATCCGTTGTCGTTATATTGATCGTAGCATTACCACCGGTCTTACAACTCAATATGCCATCTGCGCTGATGGATATTATTTTCTCACTACCTTCTGCTACTGTAAATCGTAATGTCTTATAACTTGCATTGGATGGCAGTACGGAAGTGTACTCATTCAAGTTGAGTGTTTCATTCATACGGATACTTACGGGGATATTGTCGGTAATGATTTCAGTTACCATTGTAGGAGGTGCAGGTGCTTGTATTACACTGATCTCTGTTTGATGCTTGTCATCGTAGCATAAAGTGAATTTTGCTTCTCTTTCTTCTATAAGTTCCGATTCTTCGACTTCAATTTTTAAAACATTTAGTTTTTTTTCTTGATCATAATCAATATATCCGGAAGCCCATAATTCATGGCTGACAACATATACGATTGAAGCATCCAATCCTGGAGCTAGTGTATAGTCACAAGATAGATCACCCCCCCTGTAGCCGATAGTCAAAGGATCAGAGGGTACAGTCACCCAGTTGTCGGGTACAGTAACATCTTTATCGTCATCGTTACATCCTGTAATGGAAAAACACATAAAAAGTAACAGTAACATAGTTGTAGTTACGTTCATTGCATATTTCTTATTCATAATTTTTAAACTTAATAGTTATAACTTTATTTTTCTAATTCTGTTATTTGTTCTTATAAGATTCCCAGTTATTATCTGTTATCAGATATAAATCGGCGGGAGCTTTCTTGGGATAGTTTTGGGCTTTGATTTCTGCAATCAGGGCATCAATCTGTGCTTGCGTGATTGTGAATTGTTTTTCTCCATAATCTTTCAGTTTCGTGCTTACCGCAGTGAGGAAGCCCATATCCTTGAAATAGCCGGTAAAGTCAATTCGGGCCATTCTACATACTTGTCGTACAAAATCCAGCTGATAGACACCATGAGTCATGCTTTCTGCATCAGTAGCAAGGGAATTTTCACCACGATAGTATTCATACAAGTCCCGATAGAAGTCTTTTTGTCCTAATGCATCAATCATATATAGTTTCAATTGCCAGAAGGGAACCAGTTTCTCATAACAATGGTTATAGGTATCATCCGAATAACCAACACAATGAGGGGTCTTGTTATCTTTGAATAGAGTAATTGCACTTTTATAAAAACCGTTACCATTATTCTCTTCGATAAGATAGGAGGTTCCTGTCAATTCCCAACGTACATATGTAGACATGATGTTGTTGGTCACTTCAGTCATACCAGCCCATTTCAAACCCGGACGTGTTTGATTACAATGCCCTACTTCATGTGCAGGTCCCCAACAACGTACTCCAAACCGTGCCGGATTACAGAATATTTCGGCATAGCTGTTGGAGTTTCCCACACTATATACGGTACGGTAATCACTGGCATTGGGGCTTGTTGCTTTATAGTCAATACAGAGGTGCATACGGTTGTTGAACTCCTTATGATATTTGAATAGTCCCATGAAATCCCATTCCAGCTCAACCAGCCGATCTGTGTTCGCCACCGTTTTGGTAATTTCTGTATTCGCAGCTCTGAAGTCTTCTACTTTCCACGTAATGTGTGAGTATTTGCCTAATATATCTATATCTTGATATTGAGCTTTATTGAGGATATTTTTCCAGTCGTTTTCCGTATTCTTCTGAATATCGAAGTAGCCGTTTACCTTCCCTGCCCCGAAATGTACTTGCACGGTCTTTGCCTTGATAATTTGCTTTTGGGCTTCTGAAGCTTGATCTGCCAATAATGGAATATCGTCTTCCACATGGTTCAGGATATAAATGAGACCGCCAATTTCTACCGTTATTTCGTTATATCCTTCTTTAAGCTCATAAGTCTTACTGTTGGAATAACCACCGTTCAAGTCTTGGATCAACATCGATATTTTTCCGCCTTCATAAATCTCTCCCACAAATATAGGTAGGGTTTCGCCTGCCTTTGCATAGATGCCTGTAGGGTTATCACGCAAACTGTATTTGTTCGTCTTATTTTTAGTTGCCATGATATCCGGTTTCTGATAAGGACGATAACTGGCTGAGCGATAAGACGTGTCGTACTCTCCTTTTAATAGGGCAAGCCCTAACTCTTTCAGATACTTGTTGGGCAGTTGTTTAATATTGTTTTCAGTTAGCCCTTCCTTAAGTTGCAGACCCATCTTATCTGCGAAGATAGAAGAACCGTCAAATTTATTGTTACTGGCTTCAAAAAACTCCATTTCAGCGCAACTAACCCGGTCCTGATAGGCTTTGGTGATAACAAATCGAACTTTCTTTACCTGTTTGATACCGTTTGCCAGTGTAATCGTGAATGGAGTAAACACTCCGTCGCCACGCTCATAACTGCCTATAGAGGTGAAATCATCCGGTTTGTCGACAGTAGATATTTCTACAGAGAACTTATCGAACGCTCCCCAGTAATTGTAGGTTTGCCGTGGCGTATAGACAATATAATCTAGAGTATGCCCGGTTTCCAATTCGTAGGTGATGTGGAACGGATAATTGACAGCTCCAAATTTAGAATTGAAGTAAGTGTTTTTATTACCATCATAAGACATTTTTAGAGTCAACGGGTTTTGGGTCGTTTCGTCTTTTTTGTCTGTTTCTTCAGAATCTGCTATTGCACCGATTATTTTGATAGTCTGATCTGCTGAACTGGGTGCAGCTTCTTGCGAAATGGGAAGATTACACTTATGATTATCGTCATACGTTAAAGTCAATATTGTATTTCTCGGTTTGTTATTCCATGAACGTTCACATAGAATTTTTAGTTTACCATTTTCAAGGTTAACTGTAATCCAGTCCTTCCCTTGCTGGGAAAGAGTAGAGGTTACCTTGGCGGCATCCAATCCTGTACCGAGTATAGCATCACGACTTTCCGTTCCTCCCTCAAAAGAGAAGCTCAGAGGCTCGGTAGATATATTTATCCAGTTCTCAGGAAACACCTCACCGTTGTCATCGCTACACGCCATAAGAGGAAATATATAAAGTAGTATCCATAAAAAGAACTTTGTATAGCTCCATTTACTTCTTATGGTATATTTATTCATATTATTCATGTTTCTGTTATTCTTTGTAGAATTGATCAATATCTGTTTAAGATATAGAGATTTAAGATTTAAAAGAATTGTGTTTCAAAAAGTAAAGGCAAGAGCAGACAAAGAAAAGAGTTTCTGTTCCTGCCTTTACATATTCGTACTATGATTAATTCCACAAAGGATTTTGTACCATTAACTTACTTTTCTGCATTTCATTATAAGGTACAGGATATAGTAACATTGCTTTCTTCCATGGGAAACGGTCTATAACGATACGGTTGTAGTATGTACCGGGACCGTCTGCCTCCCGGAAAGTCTTGGCTTGTTTATTGGCACTTTCCTTGAATGCTGTAACTGTAATCTCATTTATATTCATACCGGTACGGATAATAGCTTTATCTTCATTGTCCTTGATCCATCGTCCGGTATTTTCGTCTTTAGACCACCCAGCTCTCATCCAACGGTGCATATCAAAATAATAGTTACCTTCGGCAAACATTTCGACAATGCGTTCTTGATAAATTGCTTCACGTTGCGCATTTTGGTTACCAATAATTCCTGTTTTAGTTCCGTTATCATTCATTTCACGATAACCTGGAATACCGGCACGTTCACGAACCATGTCCAAATATTTAATGATATTACTGTTACTCGGGTCTATTTCATTCAATACTTCCGCATAATAAAGGTAGAAATCTGCCAGACGGAAGTAAATCCACGGACGTCCCCAACTGGTTTTGTTACCATTGTTCTTCATAATATCACGATTATTGAATTTATAGAGTAAATAGCCTGTGCGTGCATTTGTATCATCTCCTTTATAAGAAGATTTTGAAGCGACGCTGAAGTAGGCTCCCCAGTCAGGATAGCTTGAAGGTTGGATGTGCCAACTCTTTCCTTCGTATGTAATGTTGGAGTAGAAACGTGGCTCACGATTGGCATACATATTGAAGATATGCTTGTCTACATGTTTTTTAGTCACCTTCGTATCAATCTCAATGTTGGTACAAGGATTTTGGATGTCACTGAAACCAGTTTCCTTATAACTTCCATTATTTAAACCGTCTTCAATAGTCAGACCGTCCTTGGTGAAGAACATATCTACCAATTCTTGATAAGGACCTACATTACCACCAATAGTACTGGCATAACCCAAAGACCAGGGAGCAGTACGTGGCTCCATTCTGCTTCCTATAGCACTATAATCATTGGTAGGATTAGCCCATAGAATTTCGTCATTGAGCTCCTGGAACAAATAATATACAGACATGTGAGGATCTTCTGTTCCGTCTGGATTTAAGTATTTATATAAACCCATTCCGTGAGAATCGGCAAAATTCAGTAATGCTTCCAGATGTGTTTTGGCTGTTTGCCATCTACTGCGGTCTTCGGGTTCGAATAGTTGTTTACCACTTTTGTCTGTCACCAATAGAGCTTCTGGATAACCGCCATTGAAGAGTGGAGAAGCTGCATATACCCACAAGCGTGCTCTCAATGCCAATGCGGCAGCTTTAGTAGGACGTAACATCTCGGTATAGTTATAACTGTTACCTTGCTTATAGTTGTCGGGGAGCACGTCGCTGTATTCACCTTCAATAATTTGTTCCAACAGACCGTCAATGTACTCTACCGTTTCTTTTACCGATGCACGCGGAAGATCAAGATCGGCGCTTTCGGGATCGGCAATTGTCTGTACGATGGGTACGGGACCATACATCTCAAACAACAGGAAATAGTTATACGCCATCAGGTAGATTACGTCTGCTTTCATACGGCGCATATCTTCTTCAGATCTGTATCCGTCACGGTCACTGGGATCACCCATTGTGGCTGGTGCATTTTCTAGATAAATCATGGCTTGACGGATTTCTTTGTAGCAAGACGCCCAACGATGATAACCTACTTGTGTGGTAAATGTATTTTGTCCATGTTGTAGTACATTGGGATGCGCGCAAATCAATTCACCCGAATATATGGCCCATATATTAGGAAATTCACCCGAATTATTGACAATATCCAGACCTGTTTCCGAATATCGGGGTACAGTAGAGTATAATTCGCCATACCATTGTTTCAAATAAGTATAGTTGGAGAATACCTCTTCCTTGTTTAAGTCTTTGGATAACTCTTTGGAGACATCCAGAAAATCGGAGCAAGAGGAGAAAACGCTTGCTATGGAGGCAACCGCTATTGTATAAATAGTTTTTCTGATATTCATATTCATTGTTTAATTTGAAGGTTAATTAAAAGGTTACATCCAGACCCACGGTCCATGTTGCGCTGATAGGATATCTTGAACCACTGTTTCCTACTTCAGGATCCCATAATTTGATGTCATCAAATAATAAGGCGAGATTACTGCCTTGAACGTAGACACGTAAATTCTGCATTTTCCATTTTTGGATGAGTCTTTTATCGAATTGGTAACCAAGTTCCACATTTTTCAGGCGTAGATAATTCCCGCTACGATACCACCAGGTACTGTTTCTTTCATTATTATCATTCTTGGCAGTATGTAATCTCGGATATAATACATTCATATTGTTCGGATCGTTGGCACTCCAGTGGTCGGCAGCTTCCGCACGTGCGGATGTCTGCGAAACTCCCTGATGGAACGGCATGAAATAACTGTCATTGGCTTTCAGGTTCACCGAACGTCTGCCTGCTCCCTGGAAAAATACGCCTGCATAAATACCTTTGTATTGTACATTGAGACCGAAACCGTAGACGATTTGCGGGTTATTGGGATGTATGCCACTGTAATAGGTCTCGTCCATCTCATCAATTTTTCCGTCATTATTCAAGTCTTTGTACTTGATGTCACCTGGTAGTACCTTATTGACATCGGTAGCTGGAATTCCATTTTTTAATTTGTAGCTATAACTTCCATCGGCTTTTTGGGTAATAATGAAGTCTTGGTTGGTATAGAGTCCGTCGGCTATTAGAATTTTATTGGTTCCGATTGAAGTTCCAGTCTGTGCCAACCATGGGTACTGCTGTGGAATCTCATCTTTTTCTACAATTTTATTTACAGCATAGGTCATATTACCTCTGGCGGACAGAGTCCAGTCACCGATATTATGTTTTATTACAATACTGGCATCAAAACCTTTGTTGGTGGTGATACCGAAGTTCTGCCACGGATTGTTACGGAAACCTGTTGAGGTAGGAACAGTGACACGTTGAATTAGAATGTCTTCACGACGATTGTTGAAGTAATCGGCTGTGATATCTACACGTCCACGGAATAATCCCAAGTCAATACCGAAATTGGCTTTTTTCTCTATCTCCCAAGTCAGTGAAGGAGATGCAAAAAGATTTTCGTATACTTTTCCATAATTGTTGGTGACACTACCGCCTGGCCCCGTCAAACCAAGATATGAGTTCCCGCTGTCTGTATAAGATTCTCTGTACATGAAGCGGCTGCTGCTACCAATATTGTCGTTACCGGTCAGACCGTAAGAAGCTCTGATACGTAACTTGTTAATGATATTGAGTATGTTATCTTTTTGCATGAATTTCTCTGCATGTACATTCCATGCAGCTCCCACTGCAGGGAAAATTCCCCAACGGTGACCGGATGCAAAGTTTTCGCTACCGGTAGCGCCAAAACTGGCCTCCAATACATAACGGCTATCAAAGGTATATGTACCGCGTACAACGTAGTTTTGTTTGCGGTAAGGAAGTAATTTTAAACCACCTACATCCTGAGTTCCGTCTGATTTTCTAGAACCTTGATACTGAGTCTCTTTCTGATTATATACGAAAGTACCTGTAACGGCATGTTTTTGGGCAAAGGTACGGGCATAGTTCAATTGTGCTTCAAGATAAATTTTCTTTGTACCACTACTGCCATTGACGGTAGCTTCGCCAAGTGGGCTTCCGTCTGCCACTTTTTGTTTAATCAGCTTCCCTTCTTCATCCCTGCCATTGACAAACCATTTTTCCGGGGTCAGAGAACGTTTCATGGTGGAGGTGAAATCTGCATCGAAACTGATACTTCCTTGTGCAGACAAACCTTTAGTAATAAAATCGAGTTCCTGTTTCAGGGTGACTTTACTTTGTAAAGCGGCTGACCACTGTTTGGTGTAACCAGAGTAGTTCAATAGGTTATACGGATTATAACGTCCATCGGATTCACCGGTAACGGCAGATGCTGTACCGTCTGACCATGTCATCGGGATAAGGTGGGTAGGGAATACCACAATATGTTTGAATATGGACTCTGAAGAACTGCCCGGGTTGTTTTTTGTGCGGTACTGTCCACTCATATCAACAGACAATTTGGTAGTTCGTGTGATATCCATATCCACATTGGAACGCAGATTATAACGTTTCACACCAATGTTGGCATCATAATCGTCTATAGGGTTGGACTTAAAGATACCTTTCTCGTCATAGAAGGCTCCTGAAACAAAAAATCTCGTCTTTTCAGAACCTCCCCGGAAGTTGATTGTATATCGTTGGTTGTGTGTGTTGTCCGCTAATAAGTCGGTCCAGATGGAGTTGGGGTACAAATCACGGTCTGTTCCATTACGATACATATCCAATACTTCTGCCGAATAAGGAGCATTATTTTGCATATAGTTTGTCCAGTCGGGATTTCCGGCGTCATTCCAGGATGCTTCATTCCACAGCGAGAGATAATCCCAGGAGTTCATAAGTTCAGGCATGCGGGTAGGAGTAGCAATGCTATATTGTGCATTGAAAGAAACCACTGTCTTTTGAGCACGTCCGCGTTTGGTAGTAATCAACACAACACCATTGGCTCCTTCAGAACCATATACAGCGGTGGCGGCGGCATCTTTCAAAACGGTAAAAGTTTCAATTTCATCCGTATCCAGATCATTCATGGCACGGGGAACACCGTCTACCAATACTAACGGACTTGTGCCACCGGCATAAGAACTTTGTCCACGAATCCAGAAACTGGCATCGTCATTACCTGGTTCACCCGATACTTGGATGGAAATCACACCGGCAATCTGACCACCGATCATGTTGGACAAACTGCGGGTCGGAATTGCTATTTCGGCAGGTTTTATTGTGTTTACTGAGGATGTTACACTCTCCTTTTTCTGAGAACCGTATCCTACGATTACCACATCATCCAAGTTGACATTGGATTCGGACATTGCCACGTTAATTGTGTTTTTATCTTTTACTTTTTGTTCTATACTGTTATAGCCGATATAGCGGAATTCCAGTATTTCTCCTTCATGGGTCTGGATACTATATTTACCGTCAATATCAGTTAGTACACCATTTATGGTACCTTTTACAGTTACTGTAGCACCGATGACCGGTTCTCCTTGCTCGTCGGTGACAAGACCGGTAATGGTTTTGGCTGCTCCTTTTTGGTTACTATTGATTTCTTTGACAGTTAGTACGATCTGCTTTTTCGAGAACTTGAATGTGAGATCGGTAGGTTCAAACATTCTGCGTAATGCCAGACGAATTTCTTCATTCTTGGCTGTCAGACTAACGGGTTGTTCTGTATTTGTTTCTGTTGCATCATAAAAGAACGTATATCCGGAAGCCTGTTCTATCTTTCCCATGGCTTCTTTTAAAGGTATGTTTTTGAAAGATAAGGTGATCTTTTCCGAACCGCTTTGGGCGATTACACCTAGGGAAAAGAAACATGTAATAATTAATAAATAAAGTTTTTTGTATTTCATAAGTTAATTAGATATTTTTGGTTTTTTATCCATATAAATTCTCTACATTTTTAATTGTTTACATTAATTTTCAAGTTTCTACATAGGCGTTTGTATTAAAGGTTAATGATTTTATTGAATAATATCGATTGTGCCATCATTGTTAAATGTGTATTTTATCGGATGGATACTTGCAATAAGTTCCAGTATCTCAAAAATATTCTCATCGTGTAGGGTGAAAGTGTATAAGTACTTGTCTGCTAGTTCTGGTGCTATACGTATGGTGACGTCAAATCTGTCGGATAAAACGGTACATATTTTCCCCAGTGAACGATTGGAGAATTGTACGGTGGGAGTGGCCCATGCCGCATTCATGTCTACATCTTCCCGGGTGATTGATACTTGGTGGCTTTCTTTATTATACACAGCTACTTCACCGGGATTTAAGAAACTTTCTTGCGGATTGTTTGCAGTAGTAAAGGCTACGGAACCTTCTAAAAGACTAACAGAAGTCTCTGCGTTTTTCGGGTGGGAGGAGATATTGAACTTGGTTCCGTATACGGCAACGTCAATTCCATCTGTGTGTACAATGAAACGTTTATGCTTATCTTTGGCTACTTCAAAGTAGGCCTCACCTTTCAGGTTGACTATGCGGTTGTTTTTCTGGAAATCAGTATTATATGCCAAAGTGGTGTTGGAGTGTAGCCAGACAATACTGCCGTCAGGTAAAGTGACTTGTGACTTCCCGTTGACATTGGTATAGCATTGTTGCGATGTCTTACTTGTAAAATCCCAGGTTGTTCCGAAATAGAATGAAAGTGAGGAAACCAACAGTACGGCAATACATGCTGCAACTTTATAGATGTTTCGAATAGAGTGAAGTCTTTTCCGTTCTTTTCTTACTGAAGGTAGATTAAGTTGCTTGGCGATCTGATTCCAATAGTGAGCCGGCTGTGGAGTATAACCGTCTGCTCGCTCTTGTACCTTGTTCCATAAGATGGCTATTTCTTCATAGGCTTGAAGATTTTTACTGTCGGACAACCATTCTGCCAGTAATTGGTCATCATCGGAGTTGATAGTGCGTTCAAGTTTGGCGATGATTAAATTCCAAGGTATTTCTTTTCTCATTTTAACTGTTTTTTTAAGGTCTTTTACTAGTGTAACCCTAAAAACAGTTTTAACCCTACGGTAAAAATGGATTTTTTACAAGAAAATAAAAAAAATGTATTGGTCACCTATGATTTCTCTTACTATCTTCAGCGAACGGGAAATGTGTTTTTCTACTGTTTTCAAAGAAATATTCATTTTTTCAGCTATTTCCTGATTGGTGAGATTGTCGTTCCTGCTTTTTAGGAAAATTTCACGGGAGTTGGCTGGAATAGCGAGGATTGCTTTTTGAATAAGTTCATTGAGCTCTTGCATTTCAAGCGATGTCGGTTCGTCCGTGTTTATGTTTTCTTCGAGTCCGTCAAGTGAAAGTATTTCTTTTTTGTCGCGTATAAGCTTGAGGCATTTATTACGTGCGGATTGGAACAAATAAGCTTTGATGGATAAATCTGGTTTGATTTTTTCGGGATGCTGCCATAGATGGACATATATGTCCATAACTTCTTCTTCGATCTCCTGTTTGTTATCCCAATAGGTATACATGAATTGGCACAATCGGGTAAAGTAAGTATCGAATAGGTATTTCAATACTTCCTCATTGTGTTCCTCTATAGATTGGTTACTGTGGGATACTTTCATTCGGATCTGTTCCTTTTTTTTATTTATATATAATTATTCACTTTTTCCTTTTATAGGAGTAGTAAATTTAATAATTTACACGGATGTATATTTTTTATAACATCCGTGTATTATTGGGATACAGCTTTTTTAAAATATTGTCGGATGAGAATTCCAGGAGTATTTATGCTCCTTCTCCATTAAATCTCTTCACCTGTTCTGAAATTAACTCTTCATCGTCAAAGTAGTTTATTTTCATAGCACGGCGCACTTCATCCAATGTTCTGGCAGCAGCCTCACGTGCTGTTTCGCAACCTTTTTTCAACATGTCATAAATGGCCGGAATATCCTTCTCGAATTCTTTGCGGCGATTACGGATAGGTTCTAGAGTTTCCTGCATGATAGAATTGAGGAACCCTTTTACTTTCATATCACCTAAACCGCCACGTTGATAGTGCGCTTTCAGTTCTTCCAGCGAAGGGTAATCGGGCAAGTAACGTTCAAAGTGCTCGGGACGGCAAAAAGCATCCAGATAAGTAAATACGGTATTACCTTCAATTTTGCCCGGGTCTTGCACGCGCAAGTGGTCGGGGTCGGTATACATACTCTTCACTTTCTTCTGCACCTCGTCGGCTGAGTCGGAAAGATAGATACAGTTTCCCAACGATTTACTCATTTTGGCTTTTCCGTCAGTACCCGGCAGACGCAGGCAGGCGGCATTATCCGGTAAAAGAATTTCCGGTTCTACTAAGGTGTCTCCATAAATAAAGTTGAAACGGCGTACTATCTCGCGGGCTTGCTCAATCATTGGTTCCTGATCTTCACCTACAGGAACGGTTGTAGCCTTGAATGCGGTGATATCTGCGGCCTGACTAATAGGATAGGTGAAAAATCCTACCGGAATGCTTGTCTCAAAGTTACGCATCTGGATTTCTGTTTTCACAGTGGGGTTACGTTGCAAACGGCTGACGGTAACCAAATCCATATAGTAGAATGTGAGTTCACAAAGTTCCGGTATCTGGGATTGGATGAAAATGGTGCTCTTTGTCGGATCCAGGCCACAAGCCAGATAATCCAAGGCTACCTCGATAACATTCTGGCGCACCTTTTCCGGATTTTCCATGTTGTCCGTCAGTGCTTGCGCATCAGCGATGAATACAAACGTCTTATCAAACAGTCCGGAATTCTGCAACTCCACCCTGCGTCTTAGCGAGCCTACATAATGTCCGATGTGCAGGCGTCCTGTGGGGCGGTCGCCCGTAAGGATGATTTTTTCTTTTGCCATATTTGTTATTCTTTTATTATATACTTTGTTCTAAACCATTATAGATACAGAATGGTAGTTTGGCTGCAAATATAGTGTTTATTAATTAGAAATATTTAGAAAAGGTTCGGTTTTAGCCTAAAATCTCACTTTTCACATATGCCTTATGGTTCCTTTTCTGCTACTTGTGATGTTACTTTCGGGCATTTTTTTTCACTGATGCAGCTCTGTGGTAACAGCAGTTTACAGTACTCCCGTCAGTTGGCGATAGTTGTAGACGGTGAGGCAAGGATGTTCTTCCAGATATGCTTGTACCCGTTTTTTGACACTTTGTACTTTCCGAAACCCGAGGATCGCGTATTTCCACCCGTTGGCAGACGCAAGCGGAAATTTGCGAACGAAAATCCGTATCTTCCTCATGAATAGCGAAATACAGAAATATGTATAATCCAAATAGACGGAAAACAGTGGGTTACCCATCCAGAAACGCTCTTTTCACGGGAGAAAAGGAGCATTTGCAGGAGAAATGTCCATTTTTTCCATGAGGGAAGTTAACATCCCTCACGTCGGAAGTTGATATCTCTCTCGCGGGAAGTTAATATCTCTCGTGTGGGAAGTTAATATCCCTCGTGCGGGAAGTGTGCAACCGGTATATATTCGGTAAAAACGTCGCATATTTATGCGCTAAATCACACGCTTTTGGACTTCTTGGAAAGCGGGCGTGTCAGTAAAATGGGCAGTTTGGAGACAGAAAACGCCTGATGAGCGTCTTTTTGAAATCAATTTGACAACTGATTTCTCTGTGATGAATACAGTATCAAAAGAACTTATCAAGTATATCTCCCATTAAATATCTACTGTCCCTATAAAAAATATTATTGAAGAAAATTTAAACAGGCTCATAGTGTGCAGATACATTTATTATAAAGTCGCGGCTGTTGTGACGTAAACTTAAAATGAAGTCTTCCTTTTAAGGAATGAAGCTTTCGTTCTAACTTTATGTACCGGCAAAGGTAACTTTCTGGAGAATGATTATGTTCTTGGGTAGTATGTTCAAGAAACGGAGAGCGAGTAAGAAGAGGAAAAAGGTTTATGATTTGTACTTCGCCCTTGACAACGTTTTTTTTCGGAATATTTGCATCTTATTGAAATAAGTCGTTACTTTGCACAAATTTTAAAGATAACTATGCAATCGCAGGAAATGAGAAGTGAATACAACCTCCGCTCGAATGAGTTTCATTCGTTAGCCGTCGGTTTTTCTTTTTCCGAAAATGATATTTTTAGTTCTTTGGTAATGCGTTAGACCTCTTTCGGGTAACGCATTTTTTTTTGCCGGAACGTATGGGATGAACTTATATAGATAACAAAAGAGAATATGGAAAAGAATTTAAAGAAAGTACTTGTTTTGGGCTCAGGAGCGCTCAAAATCGGACAGGCTGGGGAATTTGACTATTCCGGGTCACAAGCGTTGAAGGCATTGCGTGAAGAAGGTATAAGTTCGGTATTGGTAAATCCGAATATTGCTACAATTCAGACATCAGAGGGCATTGCCGACAAGGTTTACTTCCTGCCGGTCACTCCTTATTTCGTAGAGGAAATTATCAAGAAAGAGCAACCGGACGGTATTTTGTTGGCTTTTGGCGGACAAACAGCATTGAACTGTGGTGCGGAACTTTATACGAACGGTATTCTTCAGAAATATGGAGTACGTGTGCTGGGCACCTCAGTGGAAGCTATCATGTATACGGAAGACCGTGATCTCTTTGTGAAGAAACTCGATGAGATACAGATGAAAACCCCTATCAGCCAGGCTGTGGAGAGTATGGAAGATGCTATCGCCGCCGCGCGTAAAATCGGTTATCCGGTGATGGTACGTTCGGCCTATGCATTGGGTGGCCTGGGTAGCGGTATTTGTGCCGATGAGACTGAATTCCTGAAGCTGGCTGAAAGTTCTTTTGCTTTCTCTAAACAAATTCTGGTAGAAGAATCTCTGAAGGGATGGAAAGAAATAGAGTTTGAAGTTATCCGTGATGCCAATGACCATTGCTTTACGGTGGCAAGTATGGAAAACTTCGATCCGCTGGGTATCCATACGGGTGAGTCTATCGTAGTGGCTCCTACTTGCTCTTTGACTGATGAGCAGGTGAAGATGCTTCAGGAACTTTCTACAAAGTGCATCCGTCACCTCGGCATCGTAGGTGAATGTAACATTCAGTATGCATTCAATGCTGAAACCAACGACTATCGTGTGATTGAGGTGAATGCCCGTTTGTCTCGTTCTTCTGCGTTGGCTTCCAAGGCTACCGGTTATCCGTTGGCATTCGTTGCCGCTAAGATCGCGTTGGGGTATACGCTTGACCAAATCGGTGAAATGGGTACTCCGAATTCTGCATACGTAGCTCCGCAATTGGATTATCTGATTTGTAAGATACCTCGTTGGGATTTGACGAAATTTGTGGGTGTGAGCCGTGAGATTGGGTCCAGTATGAAGTCTGTCGGTGAAATTATGTCTATCGGACGTACATTCGAGGAAATCATCCAGAAAGGTCTCCGTATGATCGGACAAGGTATGCATGGTTTTGTGGGTAATGATGATTTGGAATTCAGCGATCTTGATTATGAGTTGTCTCATCCTACCGATTTGCGTGTATTCGCTATCGCTGAGGCTATGGAAAAGGGGTATTCCATCGACCGTATCCATGAATTGACTAAGATTGACCCGTGGTTCCTTGGCAAGTTGAAAAACATTGTTGATTATAAGTTCAAACTTTCCCAATATAATAAGGTGGAAGATATTCCGGCTGACGTGTTACGTGAAGCAAAAGTGTTCGGTTTCTCTGATTTCCAAATTGCCCGTTTCGTATTGAACCCTCAAGGCAATATGGAAAAAGAAAACCTGATGGTGCGTGCACGCCGTAAAGAGTTGGGAATCCTTCCGGCGGTAAAACGCATTAATACCGTTGCTTCCGAGCATCCTGAATTGACGAACTACCTGTATATGACATATGCTGTTCAAGGGTATGACGTGAATTATTACAAGAATGAGAAATCGGTGGTTGTACTTGGTTCGGGTGCTTACCGCATCGGTTCTTCCGTAGAATTTGACTGGTGCTCGGTGAATGCTATCCAGACGGCACGCAAACTGGGGTACAAATCAATAATGATTAACTACAATCCCGAAACGGTTTCTACTGACTATGATATGTGTGACCGTCTGTACTTCGATGAACTTTCTTTTGAGCGTGTACTTGATGTTATTGATTTGGAACAGCCACGCGGTGTTATCGTATCCGTGGGCGGACAGATACCCAACAATTTGGCTATGAAGCTTCATCGCCAGTCGGTTCCTGTATTGGGTACTTCTCCAATTTCTATTGACCGTGCCGAGAACCGCAACAAATTCTCTGCTATGCTTGATCAACTGGGTATCGACCAGCCGGCTTGGCAGGAACTGACGAGCTTGGAAGACGTGAAAGGTTTCGTAGAGAAAGTAGGTTATCCTGTATTGGTCCGTCCGTCGTATGTACTCTCTGGAGCCGCAATGAACGTATGCTATGACGAAGAAGAACTGGAAAGCTTCCTGAAAATGGCTGCTGAGGTATCTAAGGAATATCCGGTAGTTGTATCTCAGTTCTTGCAGAATACGAAGGAAATAGAGTTTGATGCCGTGGCTCAGAATGGCGAAGTGGTGGAATATGCTATTTCGGAGCATGTAGAGTTTGCCGGTGTACACTCTGGTGACGCTACATTGGTGTTCCCGGCGCAGAAAATTTACTTTGCTACCGCTCGCCGTATCAAGAAGATCAGCCGCCAGATTGCAAAAGAACTCAATATTTCCGGTCCTTTCAATATTCAGTTCCTGGCCCGTAACAATGAGGTGAAAGTTATTGAGTGTAATCTCCGCGCTTCACGTAGTTTCCCGTTTGTTTCTAAAGTACTGAAGCGTAATTTTATCGAAACTGCTACCCGTATCATGCTGGATGCTCCATATGCGCGACCCGACAAGTCGGCGTTCGATATCGATTGGATTGGTGTAAAGGCTTCTCAGTTCTCATTCTCCCGTTTGCATAAAGCAGACCCTGTACTGGGTGTAGATATGTCCTCTACAGGTGAAGTAGGTTGTATCGGTGACGACTTCTCTGAAGCATTGATGAGCGCTATGATTGCTACCGGGTTTAAAATCCCTCAGAAGGGGGTTATGTTCTCTTCCGGTGCTATGAAATCTAAAGTGGATTTGTTGGATGCCAGCCGTATGCTTTTTGCTAAAGGGTATAAGATTTATGCAACGGCGGGTACGGCTGCATTCCTCAATGCGCATGGGGTGACTACGGAACCGGTTTACTGGCCGGATGAACGCCCGGATGCAGAGAATAATGTAATGAAAATGATTGCTGAACACAAGTTTGACTTGATTATAAATATACCGAAAAATCACTCTAAACGCGAGTTGACTAACGGTTACAAGATCCGTCGCGGTGCCATTGATCATAATATTCCATTGATTACAAATGCGCGTCTGGCAGGTGCTTTCATCGAAGCATTCTGTGAAATGAAGATGGAAGATATTCAGATTAAGAGTTGGCAAGAATATAAATAAGCCTTTACTTGCCGAAAACGGTTGTGAAAGCGGGAAGCCGATTACGGTTTCCCGTTTTTTGTTGTCTTTGGCTTTATCGCTATATTTGTCTCATCAATTAAAAAAGAGAACAAAATGAATGAAGTGGAGAAAATGCGGAGTTCGCAGTTGGCGGATATGTCAATGCCGGAAATACAGGTGAAATTTAAACATGCCAAGCGGTTGCTTGCCAAAATGCGTACAATGAGTACGTATGATGAGGATTATCGGAACTTGCTGGAGGAGTTGGTGCCGGGTATTCCCGCAACTTCTATTATTTGTCCGCCTTTCCATTGCGACCATGGTGATGGTATCCGTTTGGGTGAGTATGTTTTTGTTAATGCCAATTGTACCTTTCTGGATGGTGGTTATATAACGATTGGCGCTCATACCCTGATTGGTCCGTGTGTACAAATTTATACACCGCATCATCCGGTTGATTATGTAGAACGGCGTACAGAAAAAGAATATGCCTATCCGGTGACGGTGGGAGAAGATTGCTGGATTGGCGGAGGGGTTATCCTTTGTCCCGGAGTGACGATTGGGGATCGCTGTATTATTGGTGCGGGCAGTGTGGTGACGAAAGATATTCCATCCGATAGCGTGGCTGTTGGTAATCCAGCAAGAGTGATCCGGAAAAACGAAGTGAAAAAGTGAATGTGCTAAATGCTTGAAATTCAATAGTGCTGAATGTGACGTGATTTTTTTATTGCAAAATATAATGCAAAAGTTTTGGTAATGTCAAAATAAGCTGTACCTTTGCATCGCTTTTGAAACGAAAGTGTACGGGCGTTTAGCTCAGCTGGTTCAGAGCATCTGCCTTACAAGCAGAGGGTCGGCGGTTCGAATCCGTCAACGCCCACACGTAATCCACACTTTCGTAAATCAAAAGGGCGTTTAGCTCAGCTGGTTCAGAGCATCTGCCTTACAAGCAGAGGGTCGGCGGTTCGAATCCGTCAACGCCCACTAAATTTCAATGTTTTTAATGACGGATGGTCTTGCAAGTGATTGTGAGGCTATTTTTTTTATCCATTAATGTCCTTTTCTTAAATTCTTTTCTTCTTTATACCTTATTACTCAGAAAAAAGCCGTAATTTTGCACCTCGATAATTATCATAAATACGATGTATGGAACTTGATTTACTTACCGCAATCTCTCCGATTGACGGCCGATACAGAGGTAAGACAGATGCTTTGGCTGCCTATTTCTCTGAATTTGCACTGATAAAATACCGTGTACAGGTTGAAGTGGAATATTTCATAACCTTGTGTGAGTTGCCTTTGCCTCAGCTGAAAGGGGTGGATAAGAGTGTATTTGAGACTTTGAGAAATATTTACCGTAATTTCTCTGAAACTGACGCCGGGCGCATTAAAAAGATTGAAAGCGTGACCAATCACGATGTGAAGGCTGTGGAATATTTCCTGAAAGAAGAATTTGATAAGTTGGGCGGAATGGATGACTACAAAGAATTTATCCACTTCGGATTGACTTCACAAGATATTAATAATACCTCTATCCCTTTGTCTGTGAAAGACGCGTTGGAACAGGTTTACTATCCTCAGATAGAAGAGTTGATAGCTCAACTTCGTTCTTATGCGGAAGAATGGGCTGGTATCCCGATGCTTGCCAAAACGCACGGACAACCGGCTTCTCCTACTCGTTTGGGGAAAGAAATAATGGTGTTTGTTTATCGTCTGGAACGTCAGTTGGCTACTTTGAAAGCTTGTCCGTTGACAGCTAAATTTGGTGGAGCTACCGGCAACTATAATGCGCATCATGTAGCTTATCCGGAATATGATTGGAAAGCTTTTGGTAATAAGTTTGTTTCAGGGAAGCTTGGATTGGAACGTGAAGAATATACGACCCAGATATCCAATTATGATAATCTTTCGGCTGTTTTTGATGCAATGAAGCGTATCAATACAATAATGATAGATATGAACCGTGACTTCTGGCAATATATATCTATGGAATATTTCAAGCAGAAGATTAAGGCCGGTGAAGTGGGCTCCAGTGCAATGCCTCATAAGGTTAATCCGATTGATTTTGAAAATGCAGAAGGTAACTTAGGCATGGCAAATGCCATTTTGGAACATTTGGCTGTAAAGCTTCCCGTATCTCGTTTGCAACGTGACTTGACCGATTCTACCGTATTGCGTAATATCGGTACTCCCTTCGGTCATATTATAATCGCTATCCAAAGTTCGTTGAAGGGTTTGCGTAAACTGTTGTTGAATGAAACAGTGATTTATCGTGATTTGGATAATTGTTGGAGTGTTGTGGCTGAGGCTATTCAGACTATATTGCGCCGTGAGGCTTATCCGCATCCATACGAAGCTTTGAAAGCATTGACCCGTACTAATCAGGCTATTACGGAAGCGTCTATCAAGGAATTTATTGATGGCTTGAATGTAAGTGAAGAAATAAAGCAAGAACTGAGAGTTATCACTCCCCATACATATACGGGAATTTAAGCAGATATGAATGCCGGGTTGAGGAAATATCAACTTTTTTATCCGGTGGTTGTTTATAATAAACATATTAAAAAGGTATAAGAGAAACAAAAAAATGGCCGTGAGGCCAGTAGGTTTAATTTTATTCGAATAAAACAATGAATACAGAAAATGAAACTTGGCGTGATGCTTCTTCCTCAGAGGAGAACTCAGGTGCCGGCCGTGATGGTAACCAGTTTAATAGAGAAGGTGGCTATAGCCGTCCGTCTTATAATCGTGAAAACGGCGATCGCTCTTATCGTCCGAGGTTTAATCCTAACGCGGAAAATGGCGACCGTCCTCAGCGTCCTTATAATAGTGAACGTTCGTATGGTAATAGTGACCGTCCTTACCGCCCGCGTTATAACAGTGAAGGTGGCGACCGTCCTCAACGTCCTTCTTATGGTAATAGTGACCGTCCTTACCGCCCGCGTTATAACAGCGAAAGTGGTGACCGTCCTCAACGTCCTTCTTATGGTAATAGTGACCGTCCTTACCGTCCGCGTTATAACAGCGAAGGTGGCGACCGTCCTCAACGTCCTTCTTATGGTAATAGTGACCGTCCTTACCGTCCGCGTTATAACAGTGAAGGCAGTGACCGTCCTCAACGTCCTTCCTATGGTAATACCGGTGGTGACCGTCCTTATCGTCCGCGTTATAACAGCGAAGGTGGTGATCGTCCTTATCGCCCGCGTTTTAACTCGAATGGTGGCGGCAGGCCAAGTGGGTATGGTAACAAAGATAGTTATAGCCGGCCAATTCGCCGTACGGGTGATTACGACCCCAATGCCAAGTATAGTAAGAAAAAACAAATTGAATATAAAGAACAATTTACCGATCCGAACGAACCGATTCGTTTGAATAAATTCTTGGCAAATGCAGGCGTTTGTTCACGTCGCGAAGCTGATGAATTTATCACGGCTGGTGTGGTTTCTGTAAACGGTGAAGTTGTGACGGAGTTGGGAACTAAAATAAAACGTTCTGATGAGGTGAAGTTTCATGATCAGGTGGTCAGTATTGAACGTAAGATTTATGTTTTACTGAATAAACCGAAAGATACGGTAACTACTTCCGATGATCCTCAAGCTCGTCGTACGGTTATGGATTTGGTGAAAGGCGCTTGTGATGAACGCATTTATCCGGTGGGGCGTCTTGACCGCAATACAACAGGTGTACTGTTGCTTACAAATGATGGTGATTTGGCTTCTAAATTGACTCATCCTAAGTTCCTGAAAAAGAAAATCTATCACGTGCATCTGGATAAAAACCTTACAAAGGCTGATATGGAGCAGATTGCTGCCGGTATCCAGTTAGATGACGGTGAAATTCATGCGGATGCCATCAGTTATACTGATGATTTTAAGAAAGATGATGTAGGCATTGAAATTCATTCAGGAAAGAATCGTATCGTACGTCGTATTTTTGAATCGTTGGGATACAAGGTTGTAAAACTGGACCGGGTGTTCTTTGCCGGATTGACAAAGAAAGGATTACGTCGCGGTGAGTGGCGTTATTTGACGGAACAGGAGGTAAACTTCCTGCGTATGGGCTCTTTTGAGTAATATAAATAAGTTATTTAAAACTGTTTTTATGGAAAAGATTAGTAGAACAAAAATTGTTGACTTGTTGAAGCGCGAAGATTTTGGCGCCATGGTCAATGTGAAAGGTTGGGTTCGTACCCGCAGAGGTAGTAAACAAGTAAACTTTATCGCGCTGAATGACGGTTCTACAATAAATAATGTGCAGGTTGTGGTGGATTTGGCAAACTTCAATGAGGATATGCTGAAAGATATTACTACCGGTGCTTGTTTGAGCGTGAACGGTATGTTGACGGAATCTGTGGGCTCTGGTCAGAAAGCTGAAATACAGGCTTGTGATATTGAACTTCTGGGAACCTGTGATAATACCTATCCATTGCAGAAGAAAGGCCATTCTATGGAATTCCTTCGTGAGATAGCTCATTTGCGTCCGCGTACAAATACGTTCGGTGCAGTGTTCCGTATTCGGCACAATATGGCCATTGCCATTCATAAGTTTTTTCACGAAAAAGGATTTTTCTACTTTCATACACCTATCATCACGGCTTCTGACTGTGAGGGTGCCGGACAAATGTTTCAGGTAACTACAATGAACTTGTATGACTTGAAGAAAGACGAAAATGGTTCTATCGTTTATGATGATGACTTCTTCGGTAAGCAGGCCAGTCTTACAGTTTCCGGTCAGTTGGAAGGTGAACTCGCTGCGACTTCATTGGGGGCTATCTATACATTTGGACCTACATTCCGTGCGGAAAACTCCAATACTCCCCGCCACTTGGCTGAGTTCTGGATGGTTGAGCCGGAAGTGGCCTTTAATGATATTGTCGATAACATGGACTTGGCGGAAGAGTTTATCAAGTATTGTGTGCAGTGGGCTCTTGATAACTGTGCCGATGACGTAAAGTTCCTTAACGATATGTTCGATAAGGGGTTGATAGAACGTCTGCAAGGTGTATTGAAGGAAAGTTTTGTTCGTCTGCCCTACACGGAAGGTATCAAAATTCTGGAGGAAGCTATAGCCAAAGGGCATAAGTTTGAGTTCCCGGTATATTGGGGAGTAGACTTGGCGTCTGAGCACGAACGTTATCTGGTAGAAGAACATTTTAAACGTCCGGTTATTCTGACTGATTATCCAAAGGAAATCAAGGCTTTCTATATGAAACAGAATGAAGACGGTAAGACAGTACGTGCTATGGATGTTCTTTTCCCGAAAATCGGTGAGATTATCGGCGGTTCCGAACGTGAAGCGGACTATAACAAGCTGATGACCCGTATTGATGAACTCCATATTCCAATGAAAGATATGTGGTGGTATCTCGATACGCGTAAGTTCGGTACTTGTCCTCATTCCGGATTTGGTTTGGGTTTTGAACGTTTGCTGTTGTTTGTTACCGGAATGACAAATATCCGTGATGTGATACCTTTCCCGCGTACGCCTCGCAATGCTGATTTCTAACAATTAGGATGAATTAACGGAGTATAGATTGAAGAGTCCGCATAAACTTTAAGTTATGCGGACTTTTTTATGCTTTGAATTGTTATTTTCTCGAAATAATTCTTTATATTTGTCTCAATAGGAATGACGTGACGTTAACCAATATCATACGAATATGAAAAGAATTTATTTCTTTACCATGCTGGCAGCGATGCTGTTTGCGGTAACAAATCTCAAGGCGCAGGGTAAGTCTGCTTTTAAACCTGCCCATTTGGAAGGTATCTGGCAGTTGTGTCATTATGTATCTGAGATCCCCGATGTCCCGGGAACATTGAAGCCGAGTAATACATTTAAAGTGTTGAGTGATGACGGACGAATTGTGAATTTTACGATACGTCCCGGATCGGATGCGATCGTTACCGGATACGGTACATATCAACAAATATCGGACAACTCCTATAAAGAAAGCATCGAAAAAAACATCCATCTGCCTATGCTTGATAATAAAGATAATGTACTTGAATTTGAAATGGGTGAAGGTGGGCTGATGTATTTGAAGTACTTTATTTCCAAAGATTTGAATGGCAATGAGCTGAATACTTGGTTCCATGAGACATGGAAACGGGTCAATATGCCTTCTAAGTTTCCGGAAGATATTGTCAGATGATTTGTTTGTGACAGATTTACCCTTGCCGGTTAAGTGGTAGGGGCAGGGCAAAGCGAAGAAATTGCTCTTCTGATATGTGCGAATATAAGTCATGTCGGGAGATGCTTCTTCGCTTTGCCCTGAATAACAGTACTTATCGTCCGGCTGGCTATCTAAAAAAAAGAAGAAAACGTTTGCCAGTTATCAGAAAATCTGTACCTTTGCAAGCCGATTATTATCTCAAAAGGATAAGCATTTAATTCATAGCGAGTTAATCTTCCTTTGTCCGGGGTGAATAACTTGTGGTGAAGAAAATATTTTAGTAGTAACATTTTAAAAAACAATTAAGAGTGGATACTTTAAGTTACAAGACCATTTCTGCAAACAAGGCTACAGTGACTAAAGAATGGGTCATTGTTGACGCTACAGACCAAGTGTTAGGCCGTCTGGGCGCAAAAGTTGCGAAACTGTTGAGAGGAAAGTATAAACCAAACTTTACTCCTCACGTAGATTGTGGCGATAATGTAATCATTATCAATGCCGACAAAGTAAAATTAACCGGTAACAAATGGAATGACAAGGTATATCTGTCATATACAGGTTATCCCGGCGGTCAGAGAGAAATCACTCCTGCTCGTTTGCAGGCAAAACCGAACGGTGATGACAAGTTGCTGAGAAAAGTAGTAAAGGGTATGCTGCCTAAGAATAAACTGGGCGCTCAATTGCTGGGCAATATGTACGTTTATGCAGGTGGTGAGCACAAACATGCAGCTCAAAACCCGAAAATGATTGATATTAACGCACTTAAATAAGAGATAATGGAAGTAGTAAATGCATTAGGCAGACGTAAAAGTGCAATTGCACGTATTTTCGTAAGCGAAGGTACTGGAAAGATTACTATTAACAAGAGAGACCTCGCAGAGTACTTTCCATCAAGCATTCTTCAATATGTGGTAAAACAACCGTTGAACAAGCTGGGTGTTGCTGAAAAGTACGACATCAAAGTTAATCTCTGCGGTGGTGGTTTCACCGGTCAGTCTCAGGCATTGCGTTTGGCAATCGCTCGTGCATTGGTAAAAATCAATGCTGAAGACAAGGCTGCTCTCCGCGCTGAAGGCTTTATGACTCGTGATCCGCGTTCTGTTGAACGTAAGAAACCGGGACAGCCGAAAGCACGTCGTAGATTCCAGTTCAGTAAACGTTAAGAGTTGGAGAACGGTTGGGGCGGACAAGTTGCTTAATTCTCGACTTTCACCTCTCAACTCTCAACTGAAAAAGCGTTTAGTATCTAAACTACCGGGACTCTTCATCTGGATAGGCTACCCGGCGGTTGGTTTAGAAAAAACAAAAAAGAAAGTAAACGATTTAAAGATTAAAACAAAATGTCAAGAACAAATTTTGATACATTATTGGAAGCCGGTTGTCACTTCGGGCATTTAAAAAGAAAGTGGAACCCTTCAATGGCTCCTTATATTTTCATGGAGCGCAATGGTATTCATATCATTGACCTCAACAAGACGGTTGCTAAAATTGACGAAGCTGCTGAAGCTTTGAAGCAAATCGCTAAATCAGGAAAGAAAGTCCTGTTTGTTGCTACTAAAAAACAAGCTAAGCAGGTGGTTGCCGATAAGGCTTCATCTGTAAATATGCCTTATGTAATCGAGCGCTGGCCAGGTGGTATGTTGACTAATTTTCCGACAATCCGTAAGGCTGTAAAGAAGATGGCTACTATCGATAAGTTGACTAATGATGGTACTTATTCAAACCTTTCTAAAAGAGAAATTCTTCAGATCTCTCGTCAACGTGCAAAGTTAGACAAGACTTTGGGCTCTATTGCTGACCTGACTCGTTTGCCGTCTGCTCTGTTCGTAGTTGACGTAATGAAGGAAAATATCGCTGTTCGCGAAGCTAATCGTTTGGGTATCCCTGTATTCGGTATAGTTGATACTAACTCTGATCCTTCAAATATTGATTTCGTAATTCCGGCAAATGATGATGCAACTAAGTCAGTAGAAGTTATCCTTGATGCTTGTTGCGCTGCTATGCAGGAAGGTTTGGAAGAGCGTAAAGCTGAAAAGGTAGATATGGAAGCTGCCGGTGAGGCTCCTGCTAACAAAGGCAAGAAGAAAGCTACAAAGGCAAGACTCGACAAATCCGATGAGGAAGCAATCAATGCTGCTAAGGCTGCTGCTTTCATGAAGGAAGACGAAGAGGCTTAATTATATAGTTGAGAGTTGAGAATTGAAAGTTGAGAGTTACTTTACAGCAATTCTCAATTCTCTATTCTCAGCTCTCAATTGTTTTATAAAGATATTATTAACAATTAAAATATAAAGATATTATGGCTGTAAGTATGGCTGATATAACCAAGCTCCGTAAAATGACCGGTGCTGGTATGATGGATTGCAAGAATGCATTGAACGATGCAGAAGGCGATTTTGACAAGGCAATGGAGATTATCCGTAAGAAGGGACAGGCTGTTGCTGCTAAGCGCTCAGACCGTGAAGCTTCTGAAGGTTGTGTTTTGGCTAAAACTACTGGTGACTTTGCCGTTATCATTGCTCTGAAGTGTGAAACTGACTTCGTAGCTCAGAATGCTGATTTCATAAAATTGACTCAAGATATTCTTGATTTGGCTGTAGCCAACAAGTGTAAAACATTGGATGAGGTGAAAGCGTTGCCGATGGGTAAAGGTACTGTACAAGATGCAGTAGTAGATCGTAGCGGTATTACTGGTGAAAAAATGGAACTTGACGGTTATATGACTGTAGAAGGTGCAAGTACTGTTGTTTACAATCACATGAACAGAAACGGTCTTTGTACTATTGTTGCTTTCAACAAAGAAGTTGATGAACAATTGGCTAAACAGATAGCTATGCAGATTGCCGCCATGAACCCGATTGCAATTGATGAAGATGGAGTTTCTGAAGAAATAAAGCAGAAAGAAATCGAAGTGGCTATTGAAAAGACTAAAGCAGAGCAAGTACAGAAGGCTGTTGAGGCTGCTCTGAAGAAGGCAGGTATCAACCCAGCTCATGTAGATAGCGAAGATCATATGGAAAGCAACATGTCTAAAGGTTGGATTACTGCTGAAGATGTAGCTAAAGCAAAAGAAATCATTGCTACAGTTTCTGCTGAAAAGGCTGCGCATTTGCCTGAACAAATGATACAGAACATTGCTAACGGTCGTTTGGGCAAGTTCTTGAAGGAAGTTTGCTTGCTGAACCAAGAAGATATTATGGATGGTAAGAAGACTGTAAGGGAAGTGTTGAAGGAAGCTGATCCTGAATTGAAGGTAGTGGATTTCAAGCGTTTCACTTTGCGCGCTGAATAATTCTTTCCAATTAAATATGGAAACGGTTGCACGGAATATCCGTAGCGACCGTTTTTTTATATATATCATTTCACCTTTACTTCTCTTTCGTTTATAGATTTCTATAGATATTTTCTTCCTACTGTTGATTGATAGTTTTTTTGGGAAATAATAAAAAACTTGCAGTATTATATATATTATTGTATGTTTTTATATCAGGATATAAAAGTGATACAAAAATTACAATAATATATATAATACTGCAAGTCCCTCATCCTTTTTCGTTCGTATCTTTACAATCGGTTTTATATGAGAACGATAAATGAATGTTACCTCAGATAGAATATCGGATGATTGTTGGTGATATTTTGTCTTTATCTAATAAGTAATTCTATGAATAAAGTATTTTTATTATTGAGTTTAGTGCTGTTGTCTTTTTCTACTTTTGCGACAGGGCAAGTGAAGGCAGGACGCAGTGCGGCTTCTTCGGGCATTTCTTATGAAAAAAAGGTGCTGAATGACCGGATTTCCCGGTTGAGTGATCCAGCTTATTATCAGAGTCGTTTTTCTCAGATAGAGACTGAAGCGGACAGCGTAAAACTACTGAAAGCAGTGATGACATTGCGTGATGAAGTAGACAATGTATTGGATATACAATCGCAGCTGGTATGGTTGAATACGGATGCAGTAAAACTTGCTTTCGATGACATGAAGAAGAACCGTAATTATCTTGCGGAGAAGTATGAACCGATGTGGCAAGAACTGCAACGATTAGCCGGAAAAGGATTTAAGGGTATCTATCAGGGTGAAGCACAAGCTTTGGCAGATGCGGTTAAGGCATTGGAATTGAAACGTCAAATTTTGTTGGGTAATCCGTTGTTGGATGCAGATAAGATTGTGGCTGCTCGTTATATTTTAGGGAAGAGTGCACGTAATGCGATGGCTCCTAAGTTGGGTACCCAGAACAATAACTGGTCTAATCAGGGGTCGGCGGGGCGTAGTGGTTTCAATGCTTCGATTGTAGAATTGTCGAATTTGCGGGGAGAGGTGAATGTGCGTGAGGTTTATAAGCCAAAGCTCGATTCGCCTATTTCTGACCTGCGTCTGCATTGGGATGGTAACCGGATGATGTTTACGCAGCTCTGTAACGATCGACGTTGGAATATCTTTGAAGTTCAATTGGATGGAACAGGTTTTCATCCATTGATTGAGAATGAAGAGCCGGACTTGGAATTTTATGATGGGACTTATTTGCCTGATGGACGAATTATCGCTACCTCCAATATAGGTTATCAACGTGTACCTTGTCTGAGCGGAAGCAATCCGGTAGGAAACATGGTGATTTACGATCCTAAAGATCATAATTTACGTCGTCTGACCTTTGACCAGGATGGAAATTGGAATCCGGTGATCATGAACAATGGACGGGTAATGTATACACGGTGGGAATATACGGACTTGACACATTATTATTCTCGAATTGTGATGCACATGAATCCTGATGGAACAGAAAACAAGGCTCTTTACGGTAGTGGTTCTATGTTTCCTAATAGTACGTTCGATGTACAGCCTATACCGGGTACCGGTTCGGCTTTCGTCGGTATCATTTCGGGGCATCATGGGATAGCTCGTTCGGGTAGAATGATTGTTTTTGATCCGACTAAAGGGCGTAAGAACGTGGCGGGGATGGTGCAGGAGATACCTTATCGTAATCGTCCTATCAAGGAGGAAATCAAAGACCGTTTGGTAGATGGTGTATGGCCGCAGTTTATCAAGCCTACTGTGTTGAGTGATAAATATTTCTTGGTGGCTGCTAAATTGTCGCCGGAAGCGCTGTGGGGTATTTATTTGGTAGATATATTTGATAATGTGACTTGTGTTTTTGAAGCAGAAGGAGAAGGTTTCATTAGTCCGGCATTAGTACATAAAGTAACGGTGCCGCCTATTATTCCCGACCGAGTGAAGATGGATCAGAAAGAAGCAACCTTTTTCATTCAAGATATCTACGAAGGTGAGGGTTTGAAAGATATTCCTCGCGGTACAGTAAAGGAACTTCGTTTGCATGCTTATGAATATGCGTATGTATCGGCTAAGTCGGATCATAATTGGCATGGTATCCAGTCTGGATGGGATATCAAACGTTTATTGGGTACTGTCCCTGTTGAGAAGGATGGTTCGGCCATTTTTAAGGTACCGGCAAATACACCGTTGTCTATACAGCCTATAGATAAGGACGGTGTAGCTATTCAGTGGATGCGTAGCTGGGTAACTGCTCAGCCGGGAGAGGTGGTTTCTTGTATTGGTTGTCATGAAGACCAGAACCAGATTGCTATTCCCAAGCGAGTGATTGCTTCTCAGAAAGACCCCGATGTCATTACTCCCCCTGAAGGAGGAGTTCGTTCGTTCACTTTCGATCTGGAAATTCAACCTATTCTTGATCGGGCTTGTATTGCTTGTCATAATGGTGAAAAAGCCTTTGACTTACGAGGGGGAAAGAAAGATAAATTCGGATATGGTACATCCTATTTGAATTTCCATCCTTACATTCACCGTCAGGGTGGAGAAGGAGATATGGTTGTATTGCAACCTTATGAATATCACCCGAATACCAGTGAATTGGTTCGTATGTTGAAACGAGGACACCATAATGTGGAATTGACAGACAAGGAATGGCGCACTTTGTATAATTGGATTGACTATAATGCTCCTGATAAAGGGTACTTTGACGTGAAGTCTTTGAATAAAACTCCTTACAAAGGTTTTGATGAGTATAAGCGCCGGATAGAACTTACAGATAAATATGCGAATGGAAGTAGTGTAGACTGGAAGAAAGAATTGGCGGATTATGCATCTTACTTGAAGAGTAAGGGAGAAGTTCAGCCTGTCGTGCCTATTGAAGAACAAGAAAGAAAAGTAAAAGAACTGAAAGTTAAAGGATGGCCTTTCGACGCGGTTACTGCACAAGGTAAGCAGATTGCTGAGGGAGAACAACGTAAGGTTGTGGAAATTGCTCCTGGAATCAGTATGACGTTTGTACGCATTCCAGCCGGACAATTTGTAATGGGAAGTTATGACGGACCATCAGATACATATCCGACAGCAAAAGTGAATATTGAGAAGTCTTTCTGGATGGCTGAATTAGAAACAACCAATGAGCAATACAAGGTTTTTTATCCTGAACATGATAGCCGTTTCATTGATCAGCAATGGAAAGACCATGTAGTACAGGGATATCCGGCTAATAAACCGGAACAACCGGTTATTCGGGTCAGCTATCAGGATGCTATGAATTTTTGTAAGAAATTGAGTGAAAAGATAGGACTGCATGTGACACTTCCTACTGAAGCTCAATGGGAATGGGCATGTAGGGCTGGAAGCAATACGGATTTTTGGTATGGAGATATGCATACGGATTTTGGTAAGAAAGAGAATTTGGCAGATAAGACTACGTTATTGTTTGCTGTAGCGGGTGTGGATCCCAAGCCGATGTCGCCTACCCATGCGATGTACAAACATTATACTTTCCTTCCGAAGGAAGAAGGTGTAGATGATGGAAATCTGGTACAGGTTGGGGGTAAGCAGTATGAAGCTAATCCGTTTGGGTTGTATAATATGCATGGTAATGTAGGAGAATGGACGCGTTCTAATTATGTGCCCTATCCTTATAATGTGAAGAATGAGGAGAAAAATGCAGAATATAAAGTTGTGAGAGGAGGTTCGTTTATAGAAAGACCCAAATTCTCGACTTCTTATTCGCGTAAAGGTTTCTTGCCTTATCAGCGTATATTTAATGTAGGTTTCCGCGTGATTATTGAAGATTAGGACTACTTATTGAGAAGATAAATATGTGTTGGAACTATGACAGGAGATTATAGTTTCAACACATATTTGTTGTTATTTTAGCCGAAACAAGAAATGTATTTGTAGATATATCTATCCCACCGGTTTGGTTTGTGTAAAACCTTCTTTTTTCAGTAGTTCCAGTACTTTCTGTTTGAAGTCTCCCTGTACAATGATTTCTCCATTTTTGGCGCTTCCGCCTACACCGCATTTGTTTTTCAACAATTTACCCAACTCTTTTAAATCATCTTCTGTCCCTACAAATCCTGTTACGAGAGTTACGACTTTACCTCCACGGTTCTTACGATCTAATTGTACTCGCAGACGTTGTTGTGAAGGTTGGAGGGTTGTCTGTTCCTCGTCATCGTCCATCTCATAATTATAGTTCGGGTTGGTAGAATAAACTACATTTAACCGTTCTTTCCAATCGTTATTTTTCATATTCATTTAATTTATCGAAATCAAAAGTAACATTTTAGACTAACACTTTTGTGGAAATTATGTTAACTTTCTTATGTCTCATCCTTTTTTATAAGAAAAAAACGTATTTTTGTCAGTCCGTAACCTAAATAGATGAAGAAAATGACAGCGAACCAAGCAATTCAACATAAGGAAAGCATGAAAGTGCCGGAGCCTACTTTGCGCAGGTTGCCATGGTATTTGTCTAATGTTAAGTTGCTGAAACAAAAGGGTGAACGTTTCGTTTCCTCTACCCAGATTTCTAAAGAGATCAATATAGATGCTTCTCAGATAGCCAAAGATTTGTCGTATGTCAATATCTCAGGCCGTACACGTGTGGGGTATGAAGTGGATACATTGATTGCTGTATTGGAGGATTTTCTCGGGTTTACCAACATACACAAAGCTTTTCTCTTCGGAGTAGGAAGCTTGGGAGGGGCATTGTTGCGTGACTCCGGGTTGAGCCATTTCGGTTTGGAGATTGTGGCGGCGTTCGATGTAAATCCCGATTTAGTAGGTACTACATTGAACGGTATACCTATCTTCCATTCCAATGAATTTGAGAAGAAGATGCGTGAATACGACGTCAATATCGGTGTTTTGACAGTACCTATCGAGATTGCACAGAAAATTACGGACACAATGGTGGCCGGTGGTATTAAAGCTGTCTGGAACTTTACTCCATTCCGTATCCGTGTGCCGGAAAATATTGTAGTACAGAATACTTCTCTATACGCTCATTTGGCGGTAATGTTTAATCGTTTGAACTTTAACGAAATCAAGTAATGAAGATTATTGCTGTAGGGATGAATTATGCCCAACATAATAAAGAATTGGGGCATACTCAAGTAAATAAAGAGCCTGTTATTTTTATGAAGCCCGATTCGGCTATCCTAAAAGATGGTAAGCCTTTTTTTATTCCCGATTTTTCCAATGAGGTTCATTATGAGACAGAGGTAGTAGTACGCATCTGTCGTTTGGGTAAGAATATCGCTCCTCGTTTTGCGTATCGATATTATGATGCCGTTACGGTAGGTATTGATTTTACGGCAAGGGATTTACAGCGTCAGTTCCGAGAATCTGGGAACCCATGGGAACTTTGTAAAAGTTTTGATAATTCAGCGGCTCTTGGTAAGTTTATTCCATTGGAACAAGTTGGTGGAGACTTGCAGCGGTTGGATTTTCATTTGGATATTGATGGGAAAAAGGTTCAATATGGAAATACTGCAGACATGCTTTTCAAGGTGGATGATATCATCGCTTACGTCAGCCGTTTTATGACATTGAAAATAGGGGATTTATTATTTACCGGAACTCCAGTAGGAGTAGGGCCTGTCAGTGTAGGCCAACATTTGCAGGGATATATCGGAGAAGAAAAATTGCTCGATTTTTATATCCGCTGAGATTTTATGGGGTGATTAACTATTTACATCTATTTAGAAGATATGAAAATACGTGTAGGCTTTGGTTTTGATGTGCATCGGCTGGTGGAAGACCGGGAATTGTGGTTGGGTGGTATTCATCTGGAACATGATAAGGGATTATTGGGACATTCAGATGCCGATGTATTGATACATGCTATTTGTGATGCTCTGCTTGGTGCGGCTAATATGCGTGATATAGGTTATCATTTTCCCGATACTGCAGGTGAGTTTAAGAATATCGACAGCAAAATTCTACTGAAAAAGACCGTGAAGTTAATTCAAACAAAAGGTTATTCTGTCGGTAATGTTGACGCTACCATCTGTGTCGAACGTCCTAAGTTAAAAGCCCATATTCCCGATATGCAGCATACATTGTCTGTTGTTATGGGAATTGATGCGGATGATATCTCTATTAAAGCGACTACTACGGAAAAGTTGGGCTTTACGGGAAGGGAAGAAGGTATTTCTGCGTATGCCACTGTACTGATTCAAAAAGAATAATAAATCGATCAATAATCAATCTTTAAAACCGAAATGAAAAAAATCTCTTTAACCCTTTGTCTGATATTCCTTTCTGTCTTGTTCTGTCGGGCACAAGTTCTCCCTTTAAAGTTTAATAAGAACGGGGAATTTAAAATCGTTCAGTTTACGGATGTACACTTCAAATATGGTAATCCGGCCTCGGATATTGCCTTGAAACGTATCAATGAAGTACTTGATGCCGAACATCCCGATTTGGTCGTTTTTACCGGCGATGTGATTTATGCCGCACCTGCCGATAAGGGAATGCGTTCGGTGCTTACCTGTGTTTCCGATCGTAAGATACCTTTTGTGGTAACTTTTGGTAATCATGATGACGAGCAGGGTATGACGCGTGCCGAACTTTATGATATCATTCGTTCCATACCGTTTAATATTCAGCCTGATCGTGGAACAACAATATCTCCTGACTATCTGTTTGCCGTGAGGTCATCCGACGGTACAAAAGACGCTGCTTTGCTTTATTGTCTGGACTCTCACTCTTATTCCAAACAACCTGATGTGAAGGGATATGATTGGCTGACCTTCGACCAGATAAACTGGTATCGTAATCATAGTGCTGCTTATACGGCAAAGAACGGTGGAAAACCTCTGCCTGCTTTGGCATTTTTCCATATCCCCTTACCCGAATATAATCGGGCCGCTTCCGACGAAAACGCTACCCTGATAGGTACACGTATGGAGAAAGCCTGTGCTCCGGCATTGAACACCGGTATGTTTACTGCCATGAAAGAATCCGGTGATGTTATGGCTACTTTTGTCGGGCATGATCATGATAATGATTATTCTGTCATGTGGCATGGTATACTTCTTGCATACGGACGTTATACAGGTGGTAATACAGTGTATAATCATCTGTCCAATGGTGCCCGTGTTATCCTGATGAAAGAAGGTGCCCGCACATTTCAGACATGGATTCGTTTGAAAGGTGGCGAGATTAAAGATAAAACTGTATATCCGGATACTTACATAAAAGACGATTGGCGTAAACGTCCTTTGGTTACCGAATAAAACTTTTTACTTCTGTCTTAAGAAAGAAGGCTACATCAATGTACAAATATGGTTTCTTGTCATAAAGCCTTATTTGTACATTGATACTGTTGGTCTCTTAATGTTACTGCGGTTAGAACTTAACATAATTCAAGCGAGTGTACTTGATGTTTCCTACTACATACGTGCGTGCAATTCGCGCAGAAGTTATATGTATCGTATCTCCCGCTTGATAGGCATGCTCGACGGCAGGTAGCTGGCACGACTTTTGACTGGCTGTATGTGCATTTATCCGTAAAGTGACGATATTCCCGGAAACATCTTTCAATTTCAATATTTGTCGTACGTAGAAATAGGGAATTGTTCCCTTGACTTGTGTTTTATATGGATCGTCCTCTAGCCGTACGCTAAGAACAGTCAGGGTCAAATTTTCCACTTTTTCTCCCTCCTTGCCCAGGAAACGACTGGAAACAGGTTTTTGGGTTTGCCGTTGTAGAATGTCGAGATACACTGAATAATATATTTTAGCGATTTCTGCAAAACGTTCCTGTTTGGGAATTCGTGGAGTAAACTTGAAGGCTATCCATGATAGGTAGGACGGGTCAATCTGCATAATCTCATGGAGGTAGTGTCCATGATATTTCCCAAAAGAGATTATATCATCTCCTTTGTTTTGCATTCGTTTGGCATTATACTCTACTAACAATAGTGGACGTGAAGAATAGTAACATAGACTGCTTGCCATTCGCAATGTTTCGTGTATATCTACACTGAGGTCGAAGATATAGAATATGGATTGCCGTCCGTGTAAAGGAAAATAAATCCAAAGTGAGTATTTGGGCCGTTCAGGTCGGGGTAATACCACAAGATAGGCACCCGCCTCTTTGAAAGAGGCCTTTTTAAGGTTGTATTCATTTAACTTTTGATACAACAACTCTTGCTCGACAATGGATATACCTGGAAGAATCGGATTTGCCATACCTCGGTTTATATATACCAAATATAGGAAATCTGTTCCAATCCACCAAGTTTACGTGGCACTTTCTGCTGCCTGTTTTTATTTGGGGGTATTTTCCCAGTATGTACAAATGCCAATATGATTTTGACAGATTGAATATATTTAAAAAATCAAAATCTCATCATCAACTCTACCACCACTTTGTCTCTTTCAGACTCCTTGGCAATGCTGTTTTTAGCATAAAAATATTTCTCATAATTCAATCGTAAGTCAGTACAGAATGCTTTACTGAGACTGAATGTAATTCCGCCTGTCAACCGTTGACGTTTATAATCTGTGACGATTAATGCGCCGGTTTCTTTATCGGTGGTTTTTGCATCACTTTGATCTGTCATCATATCATAACGAAGCAAGAAAGACATTTTATTGAACACCTTCTTCAACGGCAAATCGTAATTGATAAAAGTATTTACTGCCTGTACATCTCTGAATGCATTATCGGAATATTGTTTATAAAGATACTCGCCTTCAACGTGGAAATGACCGAACTCATAGTAAGCTCCGATGTCGTAGGATTGTACACGTACCTCTTGCGGTTGAATACTCTGTACACTCATGGTAAGGTTCAACCCTTTAACGGGAAAAAATTGCGCTTTGGCGGAATAGTTCACTTCCTTATGCCATTCCTTTTGATTGGTTAGTCCCGAACCGTTATAAAGTCCACCTTCTACGGTGATAGGTATATCGGTAGGAAAAGTATATCCTAAAGTAACTCCCACATCGCGTACATTACCCACTTGCTTGGCAATAAATGAACGGTTGGCAAAATATTGTTGATGCGGGGAGCGATGAGCATCGATAGTAAAAGGTACGCGCATCTGTCCAGCGGTAACTGTCATACCTTTGACAGGGAATAATCTTGTGTATGCATCCAGCATTTTGATATTCCCTTCGTCCGAAAGGTCAATCTCGGCTTTGTAGGCTACAATCGGCAGTACATTTCCTGTTACGCTGATACGGGCGTTGCGCACTTCGAAGCGTCCGGCCTTCATGGTAGTTTGGTATTCGTACTTGGAACGGATTGTTCCGTGTATTTCCGGCCAGTAATCTTTATTTTCCAATTTCCCTTTTTCGATTTTCTTTCCATCCTCGTTGTTGTAGGAACTTTGGGCTTCCGCAGCGAGTGGCAGCAGAGCGATGAGCAGTATCCATGTGCTTTTTCTCATAATTTGTTGTTGTCGGTAAATTTAGGACGCAAAGGTCGGAAGCAGGTATTAGAATTTTATGTCATATATGTTTCATTTTTGTTACACATGTTGTAGAATTCCTTTCAAGACTTATAATATACATTTCTTTTATATTAAAACGATATTCTTTTTTCGTATTTTTGCATCTGTATAAAAAAGAATGCTGATGAAACATAAAATACTCTTTTTATTTCTTCTCCTGTTCTCTATGTTTCTGGCAAATGCCGGAAATTTCCGTAATTTGAGTCTGCAACACGGGGTTATTGTAACTTTTCTTGAATATATATTAAGTAATAAAGTATCATGAGGAATATTTTTGGATTGTTTATATGTATAAGTTTACTGTGGAGTTGTACATCGGTACGAGATGACACGCCGATCTTAAAATTCGGCATATTTGCCGATACGCAATATGCGGATTGTCCTTCAGAGAATATGCGGTTTTATAGAGAGGCGTTACAGAAGCTTGATACTTGTATAAATTGTTTCAATAAAGAAAATGTACAGTTCACTATCAATTTGGGCGATATAATTGATAGAAAGAATAATGATTTGAATATAATAAAATCTTATCTTTGTCGCTTGAATAATGAGGTTTATCACATTACGGGGAATCACGACTATAAAGAAGTAACTGATAATTCCGTGCTTTATCGGCAATTGGACATGCCTTCTGAATATTATTGGTTTAAGAAAGGAAACTGGGTTTTCATTATGCTGAATACCAATGAAGTTGCTGCTTACGCTAATGTGAATGGAACAGAGAAAGAACAAGAGTTGACCGAAATGCTGGATAAGATAAAACAGACAGGAGGAAAACAAGGTTATAGGTGGAACGGAGGTGCCAGCCGTAAACAGATGGAATGGCTGGATCACCTGCTGGCAGAGTGTGAAGGGAATAAGAATAACGTGCTGCTGTTTTCACATCATCCTTTTTATCCGTTCAGTGAATTTACGGCTTTGAACAATGTGGAAATACTGGAAACCATATCCCGTTATTCATGCGTAAAGGCCGTTATCTCGGGACATCATCATGCCGGAGCATTTGGTTACTATAAGGGTATTCCTATGATTACGCAGGAAGGAATGGTTGAAACGGAGAATCAGAATGCCTATTCCATTGTAGAGATAACCCGGGATTCTATTCTGGTGAGAGGTTACGGAAGAGTTCCATCCCGTTCGTTTAAATATTCTAATAACCAATAGTATAGATTTTTATGAGAAACAGATTTTTGGACATTCCCGCAAGCTTAGTGAGTTGCCTGCTCTGTGTGGCAACTACGATGGGTATCTCTCAGAAGGTATCGGCGGAAAACAGTGAATTGCCCTACTGGAAGGACATTCAGACCACTTCAGTAAATACTGAATATCCTCGTACTTCTTTTATGACCTATGCAGACCGTTCTCAGGCAATGACTGGGCGGTTTGAGAACAGCCCGTACTACCAATTATTGAACGGAACCTGGAAATTCTATTTTGTAGATGGTTACAAAGACCTTCCTGCGAACATTACCGATCCTTCGGTAAGTACTTCTGGCTGGCACGACATTAAAGTACCGGGAAACTGGGAAGTACAAGGGTTTGGAACTGCCATTTATACCAACCATGGCTATGAGTTTATGCCTTATAAGCCACAACCTCCTTTATTGCCGGAACAAACTCCGGTAGGTGTTTACCGCAGAAACTTTACTGTGCCTGCTGATTGGGACGGACGTGATGTTTATTTGCATATTGCCGGAGCTAAATCCGGTTGCTACGTATATGTCAATGGGAAAGAGGTAGGCTATAACGAGGATTCCAAAAATCCGGCAGAGTACTTAATCAACCCATATCTGCAACCGGGTGAGAACGTGCTTACTCTGAAGATTTTCCGCTGGAGTACCGGTTCCTATCTGGAGTGCCAGGACTTCTGGCGCATGAGTGGTATCGAGCGTGATGTATTTCTTTATTCTCAACCCAAAGCATCTATAAACGACTTTCGGGTAACTTCTACTTTGGATGACAGCTACAAGAATGGTATTTTCCGTTTGGCTATTGACCTGAAGAACCACAAGAATAATAATGCGGAGCTGACTGTTGGCTATGAGCTGATTGACCGTTCGGGTAAAGTTGTTGCTACGGCAGAAAAGAATGTTGCCGTTCAATCGGGTAAAAAGGAAACGGTGAACTTTGACCAGCAGTTGCCGGATGTACAGACCTGGACTTCAGAAGCTCCCAATCTCTACAAACTGGTGATGACTGTCAGAGAAGATGGAAAAGTTAATGAAGTAGTGCCTTATAATGTAGGTTTCCGTCGGATAGAGATTAAGGAAATAGACCAAAAATCGGCAAATGGAAAGAACTATGTTGTCCTTTTGATTAACGGGCAACCGTTGAAGCTGAAAGGGGTTAATATCCATGAGCACAATCCGGAAACGGGACATTATATGACCGAAGACTTGATGCGTAAAGACTTTGAATTGATGAAACGTGCCAATATCAATACGGTCCGTTTGTGTCACTATCCGCAAGACCGTCGTTTTTACGAGCTTTGCGATGAATACGGTTTGTATGTTTATGATGAGGCTAATATTGAAAGTCATGGTATGTACTATGATTTGCGTAAGGGTGGTTCGTTGGGCAACAATCCCGAATGGCTGAAACCCCATATATATCGCACCACTAATATGTTTGAACGTAATAAGAACTATCCTTCCGTTACTTTTTGGTCGTTGGGCAATGAAGCCGGAAACGGTTATAACTTCTACCAGACTTATTTATGGGTGAAAAATGCGGATAAGGACATTATGAACCGTCCGGTAAATTACGAGCGTGCGCAATGGGAGTGGAACTCCGATATGTATGTTCCGCAATATCCGTCGGCCGGCTGGTTGGAAAGCATTGGTAAGAAGGGTAGCGACCGTCCGGTGGTTCCGTCTGAATATGCACATGCTATGGGTAATTCCACCGGTAGCCTTTGGGATCAGTGGAAAGCAATTTACAAATATCCCAACCTGCAAGGCGGATATATCTGGGATTGGGTAGATCAGGGTATTGCAGTGAAAGATGAAAACGGTCGTCCTTATTGGGCTTATGGAGGGGACTTCGGAAAAAATATGCCGAGCGACGGTAACTTCCTTTGCAATGGGGTTGTTGGTCCCGACCGTACCCCGCATCCAGGTTACAACGAAGTGAAATATGCGCATCAGAACATTGCTTTTGAAGCTGACGATCTGATGAATGGTAAGTTTACCGTTAAGAACCGTTTCTATTTTACGAACCTGAAGAAATATCAGATACATTACGAGGTGAAAGAGAATGCCAAAACTATCCGTGGCGGTAAAATCTCTTTGGATATCGAGCCACAGGGAAGTAAAACACTGAATGTAAATGTCAGTGGATTGAAGCCCAAAGTTGGGACCGAGTATTTTGTTGAATTCAGGGTGACGACTACCGAGCCGGAAGCGCTTATACCTGTAGGCTATGAGATTGCGAAAGAGCAGTTCCGTCTGCCCATAGAACCTTTGGCACGTACCTACAAAGTTGAGGGTGCCGCTTTGAATTGCAGCGATAAAGATAATCTTTTGGAAGTTAACTCCTCCAAAGTACAATTTGTGTTTAATAAGGCTACCGGGATGGTTACTTCTTATAAAGTGAACGGCACGGAGTACTTCAAGGATGGTTTTGGTCTTCAGCCTAATTTTTGGCGTGCACCGACTGATAACGATTATGGTAATCAGGCACCCAAGCGCTTGCAAATCTGGAAAGAGTCGAGTAAAGACTTCAAGGTGGCGGAAGCTGATGTCAGAAAGGATGATAAAGATGCCGTGCTGACAGTTAAGTACGCTTTGCCTGCCGGCAATCACTACATCGTGACTTATCGCATCCATCCTTCCGGAGTAGTGAAAGCTGATTATACGTTTACTCCTACCGGTCTTGAAGCTGCTAAAACAGAAGCTTCGGAAGCAGCGGTAACCGCTACTTACACTCCGGGCAATGAAGACATGCATAAGACATCTTCTGACTTGGTTGTCCCCCGTATCGGTATCCGTTTCCGCCTGCCGGCAGAAATGAACCAGGTTACTTACTTCGGACGTGGTCCTGAGGAGAATTATATTGACCGCAATTCCGGTGTCACTGTAGATCTTTACAAGAATACGGCAGATCAGATGTATTTCCCGTATGTACGTCCGCAGGAAAACGGCCATCATACCGATACCCGCTGGTTGTCTGTAGGTAAGAAGAGCGGTAAGGGGCTTACTATTTATGCCGATAACACGGTAGGGTTCAATGCCTTGCGCAATTCTGTTGAAGACTTCGACAGTGAGAATGCCGTAAACAGAGATTACCAGTGGAACAACCGCAATGCGGAAGAACTGAAACATGATATCTCGACCGCTAAAAACATCAAGCCACGCCAAACGCATATCAATGATATCACTCCCAGGGATTTCGTCGAAGTCTGTGTTGATATGAAGCAGATGGGGCTCGGTGGATATGACAGTTGGGGGGCAAAACCCGATCCTCAATATTTGATTCCTGCCAACCGGGAATATAAATGGGGATTTACGATAGTGCCGATGTAATCAGCCGGCTGGTTTAGATACGCAGAAGGCGTGTCGAAATAGAATAATAAAAGTATTTCTATTTCGGCACGCTTTCTTTTTTATCCGATGTCTAATGGCGGTAGTCCCTTGCATTTCTTTTGTTGACCCTGTTGATTTCTTTGGTTAACTCTTTAGGTTCGTTGTGTTAATGTCCTATATTTATGATCGATCCACAATAGTGGATCGATCTGTTCACTATTGTGGATCGATCTGTCTACAGATGTGAACATATCGATTCACGGTCGTGGTCCCTTTATAAATATAGAACATTAACACAACAAACATAAGGGAATAAACAGAGAGAACTGCGAGGTTAATGTGAAGAAACAATGGTGTTGTATTTAAGAAATACGTATGTTCCGCCGCCGGATGTAGTATCGTCCATCCGATATCACAGTATTTTTATTCTTTAGGAACTTTATGTCGAAATAAATTGTTTACTTTGTACAACTTTTAATAGATGACAGTTTAACGTTCCAATGAGAAGAAAATGGTTAAAGGGAGCACTTTGGGTGTTGCTCACTCCTATTATCCTGTTTGTAATATTGATGATATTGCTTTACGTGCCTCCCGTACAGAATTTTATACGGAAACAGGCCACGGCAATAGCATCCGATGCTACGGGTATGAATATTTCCGTAGAGCGTATAGATCTTCGTTTCCCTTTGAACTTGCTTGTAAGAGGCGTACAGGTGGTACAGCGGGCAGACAGTGCGGTGGATGTGCAACATCCCGATACGTTACTGAGTCTGGAAAGACTGAATGTACGTGTACAAGCATGGCCTTTATTGAAAGGAAGGGTAGAGATCGATGACGTTACTCTGCAACAAGTTGCCGTTAATTCTTCCACCCTGTTGGAAGGTATGCATATTAAAGGTACACTTGGACGTTTCTTCCTTGAGAGCCATGGTGTCGATTTGAAAAACGAAGATGCTGTATTGAATAGTGTGGAACTAAGTGATACCCACATGCAAGTGATGCTTGCCGATACTACCGAAACTCCGAAGGATACCACTGAAACCGCCATGAACTGGCGGATAGCCCTGCATAACTTAAAGTTGAAGAATGTTTCAGTAGATTTACAGATGCCGCTTGACTCCATGGCTTTGGCGGCTCATATTGGAAATGCGAATATTGAAGATGCGAATGCCGACCTCAAACGTCAATTCTATGGGTGGAGAAAGTTTACGCTTTCAGGTTCTACTGTCAATTACGATTCGGGCACGGCTGTTCCTGCCGAAGGCTTTGATGCCTCGCACATTGCATTGCGGGATATCCGTATCGGTATAGACTCTGTGATGACTTACGGACGTAACATGAATGCTGTCATTCGGGAATTTTCCATGTACGACCGTTCCGGGTTGACCGTAACCTCATTGACCGGACGTCTATTTGCCGATTCAACCATTATACGTGTTCCTTATCTGCAACTCAAAACTCCTCACAGTGACATGGACTTGACTGCGCAGACCTATTGGAAATTGGTGGATATACCCACAACCGGACGTTTGACTGCACGTTTCAATGCCAATATTGGCAAACAGGACGTAATGCTCTTTGCCGGTGGACTACCCGAAACTTTTAAAGATGCCTATCCTTTCCGTCCGTTGGTAATTCGTGCCGGTACGGAAGGAAACCTGAAGCAGATGCAGATATCCCGTATTTCGGCCGATCTACCCGGCGCTTTCTCATTGAAAGGTGGTGGCGAGTTTTGGAACCTGACGGATAGTCTGACACGTAGTGGCTCACTGGACTTGGAAATGCAGACGCAAGATCTGAATTTCCTTACCGGACTGACGGGGCTGACTCCTGACGGTTCTATCGTGGTGCCGGACAGTATGAGGCTGGTGGCACGTTTGGGAGTGGAAGGCTCGCAATGCAAAGCTCTTTTGAAGATAAAGGAGGGTGAAGGCTCTCTGGATTTGGATGCCGCCTACCATTTGTCTACCGAAGCTTATCATGCCAATCTCAATATCAATTCCTTGCAACTTCATAATTTCCTGCCCAAAGATTCTATTTATACACTTTCGGCAAATATCGCTGCCAAAGGGCAGGGGGTAGATATAACTTCCCGCCGGACGTTTGCAGACCTGAAAGCCAAGCTTGATGAACTGCAATATGCCCGTTGGAACGTATCGGGCGTAGATTTGACTGCCGGATTAAAGGCTTCTGTGGCAACGATACATTTAACGAGTGATAATGTCCTGTTGAAAATGCAGACGGATGCAGATATGCGTCTTGACAGAAAGTACATGGATGGTAAGCTGGACATGAATGTAGAAAACCTGAATTTGCATAAACTGGGCATAGCACCGAAACCTTTGGAACATCCGTTCGGTTTTCGTCTGGGGGCGGAGGCACGTCATGATTCCATTAAGTTGAAGATGGATGCAGGTGATATGGATTTTCAATTCCGTGCTCGTAGTACTCTGAAGAAGTTACTGGAACAATCGGATGAGTTTGTAACCATACTGATGAAACAGTGGGACGAGAAACGGCTTGATCATGCCGCCTTGCGTCGTGTGCTTCCATCGGCAGGTATGCAGTTGACGGCAAAGCAGCAAAATCCGGTGAGTTATTTTTTGAAGACTAAAGACATTTCATTCAATGATTTCACGCTCCGCTTTGGATCTACCCCGACGAGAGGTATCAATGGACGGACTGCTATTCACGGTTTGCGTATGGACTCGCTGCAACTTGATACTGTTTTCTTGGCTATCAAGCAAGACACCACTCGTATGGCTTTGCAAGGGGGGGTGATTAATGGACCGAAAAATCCGCAATTTGTATTTCGCAGTACGCTCACAGGAGAAATCCGCAGTGAAGATGCCGAGTTGACCGTGAATTATGTAGACGGACAGGGGGAGACCGGTGTACTTTTCGGAGTCAATGCCCGCCCATTGACCGAAGGGAATGGACAGGGCAACGGTGTGTTGCTCAGCTTGACGCCTGCCGAACCTATTATCGCTTTCCGTAAGTTCCATTTTGTAGACAACAGCAACTGGATATATCTACATAAGAATATGCGGGTTTATGCCAATGTGGATATGGATAGCGACAACGGATTGTGTTTCCGGATGCAGTCCGATAAGAACGATAGCATCTCTTTGCAGAATATGAATGTGGAGCTGAGCCGCTTGCAACTGGGAGAGTTGAGTGATGTATTGCCCTATATGCCTCGCTTGACAGGATTGTTTACGGTGGAAGCCCAATATATACAGACGGCTACTTCCTTGCAGGTATCTACCGAAGCCAATGTAGAGAAACTGACGTATGAGCGCCAGCCTATCGGGGACATCGGATTGGGTGCTACCTGGTTGCCCGGTGATAAGGGAGCGCATTATCTGAATACTTATTTTAGCTTTGATAACCAGGAAGTGATGACCGCCGATGGTATACTGACACAAACCAATGGTAAGGATACACTGGAAGTTACCACTAACTTTGAACACTTCCCGATGCGAATAGCCAATGCCTTTATTCCCGACCAGATGGTTTCGCTTTCGGGAGATATCGATGGCGGGATGTACATCTACGGACCGTTGGAAAAACCGGTGGTGAACGGTGATATAACATTCGATAGCGTATCTGTGTATGCCCGTCAGGCAGGAGCCCGCTATTTATTCGACAACCGTCCGGTTCGTGTCAAGGATAATCAACTGGTATTTGATAAGTTTGCTATTTATACTACCAGTAAAAATCCGTTCACGATTGACGGTAAGATCGATTTCCGTAATATGGAACGCCCCACGGCGAACTTGAAACTACTGGCGGAAAACTATACTTTGCTTGATGCACCGCGTACGCGTGAAAGTCTGATTTACGGTAAGGTCTTTGTAGACTTGAACGCTGCGATACGTGGTCCGCTGGATGCCCTGAATATGCGTGGAAACATGAACTTACTGGGTAATACGGATGTGACATATGTCTTGACGGACTCTCCGTTGACAGTGGAAGACCGTTTAAGCGGACTGGTAACTTTTACTTCTTTCACGGATACTACATCGGTACATGCTGATGATACTCCTGCCATGTCCTTGGGAGGTATGGATATGATTATGTCCGTACATATAGACAATGCCGTACGTTTGCGTGCCGACCTTAGTCCCGACCGGAGCAAGTTTGTGGAACTGGAGGGTGGCGGTGACCTGAATATGCAATATACTCCACAGGGAGACTTGAGCCTTACCGGGCGCTATACGCTTTCGGGAGGTGTCATGAAGTATTCATTGCCTATCATCCCTTTGAAGGAGTTCCAGATTAATAGTGGCAGTTATGTAGATTGGCGGGGTAATCCGATGAATCCTACGATTAACCTGAAAGCGACGGAACGCATGCGTTCTTCTGTGTCTGATGGAGACGGAGGATCGCGCATGGTGAACTTTGATGTGTCCATTGCCATCAAAAATCGTCTGGAAGCGCCTGAACTGGTATTCGATATCGCTGCTCCGGACGATGCTACCATTGAAAATGAGTTGCAGGCGATGGGAGCCGAAGAGCGTAGTAAGCAGGCTATTGCTATGCTGGCTACGGGAATTTATCTGAACAGTGGCGTGAAAGGTGGTGGCCTGAGTATGGGTAGTGCGCTGAATAGTGTACTGCAAAGCCAGATTAACTCTTTGGCAGGGTCTGCTCTGGAGAGTGTGAATGCCAACTTCACGATGGGGGTGGAAGACCGTACTTCTGCCGAAACGGGCGACAAACAGACCGATTATAGTTTCCGCTATTCGCAACGCCTGTTCAATGATCGTGTACAAATAGTTATCGGTGGTAAAGTGTCTACGGGTGCCAATGCCACGAACGATGCCGAATCGTTCATTGATAATATTTCATTGGAATACAGGCTGGATGCTTCAGGTACTCGCTATGTACGTGTGTTCCACAACAAGAATTACGAAAGTGTGCTCGACGGGGAAATTACCGAGACGGGTGTGGGTATTGTGCTACGCCGTAAGACGGATCGTTTGGGAGAACTTTTCATCTTCAGGAAAAAGAAGAGTAATAAGGTGACGGTGGCGGAAGATGAAAAGTGATAAGGTGACAGAGTGATAAAGCGAAAAAACGATATGAAACGACTGATACTATATATTATAGGATTGATATTTCTGGCAGGTTGTTCCACTACCAAGCATCTGCCGGAAGGAGAAATACTTTATATCGGGCAGAAACCGATGATAGTGGAAAACCGCAGTGAGACGCCGGTAGGTGAAACGGCTATGGAGGAAGTGGAAGCTGCGTTGGCTACAGCACCGAACAACGCTTTACTGGGTAGTTCGACCATACGTTATCCATTCCCTCTCGGATTGTGGGTGTATAACGGTTTTGTGAAATACAAGAAAGGTTTCGGTAAATGGATATTCAACCGTTTTGCTGCCAAGCCGGTACTCATGTCGACAGTGAACCCCGATATCCGTGAGAAGGCGGCTACAAACTTGTTGCGTGATTACGGTTACTTTAATGGAACCGTGAGTTATAAGACCTTTATCGATCCAAAGGATTCATTGAAAGCGAAGCTGCAATATACGGTAGATATGCGAAACCCTTATTTTATTGATACCGTCTATTATCGCGGTTTTACAGAGCGTACCCTGCGTATCATGGAGATGAGCCGGCGCCGTTCGCTTATCAGTCCGGGGGAACAGTTTAACGTGACGGATTTGGATGGTGAACGTACTCGTATCAGTACATTGTTGCGTAACGTAGGTTGTTATTATTTCCGTCCCGATTACCTGACTTATCAGGCTGATACCACTATGGTGCCGGGCGGTCATGTCACTATGCGGATGGTACCCGTTGCTGGTATGCCTGCTGTGGCGGAAAAACCGTTTTATGTAGGTAACAGGGCTTTTTATCTTTATGGAAAGCAGGGACAAGAACCTAATGACAGTTTGGATTATAAGGGACTGCGCATTTACTATCATGATAAGTTGCGTGTCCGTCCCAATATGCTCTACCGTTGGCTGGATTATCAGGCTTATCGGTCGAAACGCCAGGTACAGGATAGTACAGGTATGTCTCGCCGCCGTTCCATGGAACATTTATATAGTCTGTATCGCCAGACCCGTGTACAGGAACGTTTAGCCAATGTAGGTATCTTCCGTTATCTTGAAATGCAATATACACCGCGCGACACGACTTTCGCTTCCGATACGCTCGATTTGAATATCCGTGCTGCACTGGATAAGCCATACGATGCCGAACTGGACTTCAACGTGACGATGAAAAGTAATAATCAGACTGGACCGGGAGCTTCGTTTACTGTAACCAAGAACAATGTCTTTGGAGGTGGTGAGTCGTGGAATGTAAAACTGGACGGTTCGTATGAGTGGCAGACGGGTAAAGACCGTTCTTCTTTGATGAACAGCTATGAGTTGGGACTTTCTACCTCATTGATGTTCCCTCGTGTCGTCTTTCCCCGTTTTGGAGATAAGGAGTATGACTTCCCGGCTACTACGACCTTCAAGTTGTATGTCGACCAGTTGAACCGTGCAAAGTATTATAAATTACTGGCGTTCGGTGGAAATGCTACATACGATTTTCAGCCGAAGCCTACGAGTAAACATAGCTTTACACCCTTTAAGCTGACTTTCAATGTACTACGTAATCCAACCGAGGCTTTTAAGGAGTTACAGGATGATAATCCTGCGCTCTATGTAAGTTTGCGTAATCAGTTTATTCCTGCCATGGAGTATACTTATACATATGACAATGCCTCTTTGCGTAAAGTGCGTAATCCTATCTGGTGGCAGACTACGCTTGCTTCGGCAGGTAATCTGACTTCATGTATTTATCGTATATTCGGTAAACCTTTCAGCGAGAGAGATAAAAAATTGATGGGGGTACCTTTTGCGCAATTCCTGAAGTTGAACAGTGAGTTCCGTTATCATTATAAGATTGACAAGAACCAAATGATAGCTTCCCGTATTGCGGGTGGGGTGATATGGTCGTATGGAAATGCGTTGGCTGCCCCTTATACCGAGCAGTTCTATATCGGAGGTGCCAATAGTATTCGTGCGTTCTCGGCGCGTAGTGTAGGTCCCGGTGGATATGTGCCGGATAAAGAGAGTAAGTATTCCTTTATTAACCATGTGGGTGATATCCGCATGGAGGCCAATATAGAATATCGTTTCCGTATTCTCGGTGACCTGCATGGAGCGGTATTCCTGGATGCGGGCAATGTCTGGCTGATGCGTAAGGATGAAGCGCGGCCCGGTGGTGAACTGACTCTAAAGAATTTCCCGAAACAGATAGCTCTGGGCACGGGTACGGGATTACGATATGATTTGGATTTTCTCGTTTTCCGTCTGGATTTAGGTATCGGTCTGCATGATCCGTATGATACCGGTAAGTCGGGATATTACAATATTCCAAAGTTCAAGGATAGCTTGGCGCTACACTTCGCTATCGGTTATCCGTTCTGATGGGTTAAAAGTGGAAGTGATAATATCTATTTTTGTACGATTGTAGCAAAGAATGAACTAAAATTCCCTTCTTCTGATTTTAATTTTTGTACATTTGCCAACGTAATCAACTATGATGAACTAACCTTTTTAAATAATAACTAATATGAAACCAACTTTATTCTTATTGGCTGCCGGTATGGGTAGCCGTTATGGTGGCTTGAAACAGTTGGACGGTCTGGGTCCTAACGGTGAAACTATTATGGATTATTCCATTTACGATGCGATCAATGCCGGATTCGGTAAGCTCGTTTTTGTGATCCGTAAAGATTTTGAACAAGATTTCCGTGATAAGATTATTTCTAAATACGAAGGTCATATTCCGTGTGAAATGGTGTTCCAAGGGTTGGATGCTCTCCCTGAAGGTTTTACTTGTCCGGCAGACCGTACCAAACCTTGGGGAACCAACCATGCTGTAATGATGGGGGCTGATGTAATTAAAGAACCGTTTGCCGTTATCAACTGCGATGATTTCTATGGCCGTGATTCTTTTCAGGTAATGGGTAAATTCCTTTCCGCACTTCCCGAAGGTTCAAAGAATGTATATTCTATGGTAGGTTTCCGTATTGGAAATACATTGAGTGAGAGCGGTACTGTATCTCGTGGCCTTTGTGGAACAGATGCCAATAATCTCTTGACCTCTGTTGTAGAACGTACCAAAATTCAACGTATGGATGGAGAGGTGAAGTATATTGATGATAACGGTGAGTGGACATCTACTCCTGACACTACTCCGGTCAGCATGAACTTCTGGGGCTTTACTCCCGACTATTTCGCTTACAGTCAGGAATTTTTTAAGACATTCCTCAGTGACCCGAAGAATATGGAAAATCTCAAGAGTGAATTCTTTATTCCATTGATGGTTGATAAGTTGATTAACGATGGTACTGCCACAGTGGAAGTTCTTGATACGAACAGTAAGTGGTTCGGTGTAACTTATCCTGAAGATCGTCAAAGTGTGGTCGATAAAATCCAGGCGTTGGTGGATGCCGGAGAATATCCTGCTAAACTTTTCTAAAGCTGTATAATCGTTTCACATGCTCCTGCTACGGTGGTGTGTGGTGAAGATAAATATTTTGCCTGCGCAGTTTCTGCGCAGGTTTTTTATTAACAGTCGTTCTGCATCAAGATTAAAGGGGGGGAAGTTGCGTCCAGTAGTAATATATGAACAGTTTATTATGCCAGATTATAATCAATAGCATGTAGTTCCGCTACTCCTTTCGGTACTGGAACCGAATTCCCATTGCAACTGAAGTTAACTTACATGACGATGGTGAGCTACGGACTGTTTGTCATGTCATGGTTTATGCCGGTCCGGCATTCCGGTAATCTATCGGTGACATTCCCGCCCGGCGTTTGAAGAACTTACCAAAAGAGGACTGGTCGGCAAAGTTCAGGGCACTGGCTATTTCCTGCACGGACAGTTTGGAGCAGGTAAGCAGGTTGCGCGCTTCGCTGAAGAGCATTTCAAAGATAAAGTCACTGGCACTCTGTCCTGTGACGCGTTTCACTATTAACGTAAGGTAGTGGGGTGAGAGGTTGAGGCGTGACGCGTAGAAATCTACTTTATGTTCCCTGTGATAGTGCTGTACCAATAGTTCGATAAAAGAGCGGATAATTCCCTCTTGGCGGGTCAGGTTGACGTCGTCGTTTTGGATAACCTGCCGATCAATGATGTCGCTCAAGTCGAGATAGAAGGCGAATAGCGTATTTAGTATCACCTCCTTGTAGTGTCGGTGGGTGGTGTTGCCGATTGCCCGGTTGATGGTGGATAATCGTGTAGACAGAAGAGAGAAATCCGGATTGCTCATCATGAGTATGGGGTCGTTGTATAGCTTTACGCCATATCTGATTCGTTTGTAAATCATATCGGTAGAGTCCATTTCCTCCATAAAATCCTTGCTGACCATGAGGCAAAGACAGCTGAAATCGGGACTCCAGTTCTCGAAGTTGAACAGGTGCGAGGCTGAAAGGACAAGTATTGTATGGGTGGCAACCGGATGAGGCTTGTGGTTGATATTTGCACGGGATGTTCCAGATAAAACCAATATGCAGACGGATGCTTTGAAGAATACCGGAGAAGACAGATGTTGCCGGATACCGTTGGCGTCCAATTCAAAGCAGTTGATTTTCCTGCGCATGATTTCTGTATATCCCTGCACAAAGTCGTTAATACTTTTGATATGAACGGTACGCTTCATGATTCAATCCTTCCTTTTTATTCTTGTTTATTTCCGTGCAAAGGTACTCAAAAACTGCGAATTGGTACAAATAAAACCAATTTTGTGTAATTTGGAATTTCAAGGAATAAGGCCTTTTGTCGAACTTTGTCGCCGGTTTTCGTTACAATAAGAACATTATATAGGTATTGGTATGACTAAAACATTCAAAGTCCTATTCCTTTTTTTAGGAATGGGCAGTGACATTTGTATTTCGGCTCAAACCCCTTCGAACTGTGTTTTGAGTATAGAGAGGATGTTCGAACTGGCTGATAGGAACAGCCGTAGTATCCGGACTTTTGATTTGGCAGAACAGGAAGCCGCCCAAGCGATAAAGGTGGCGAAGAATGCCCTGCTCCCTTCGATTGACGTGTCACTTTCCGCCAGTTATCTGGGCGATGCCTGCATCATCGACCGTGACTTTTCCGGCGGCGTAAATGCCCCTATGCCGCACTTCGGGAATAACTTAGCTATCGAAGCCTCGCAAGTGCTGTATGCTGGCGGAGCTATCACGAGCAACATCACATTGGCAAAACTCCGCCAACAAGTAGCGCAGTTGGATAAGGACAAGAACCGGCAGGACATCCGCTTCCTCCTGGTGGGTAACTATCTGGAGCTGTACAAGCTGCGCAACCAGGCGGAAGTCTATCAGCAGAATATCGAACAGACCAGGCGCCTGCTGGCCGATATCACGGCAAAGGAACGGGAAGGTCTTGCCTTGAAGAACGATATCACCCGCTATGAATTGCAACTGAAGTCCCTGGAACTGGCGCTGACGCAGATTGAGAACAGCCGGATTATCATCAACAACCAGCTTGTCACCATTGTGGGGTTGCCGCAGGAGACGGTCATTGGCATTGACACCTGCCTCCTTGATAAACTTCCTCCCGTCTTCCCCGAAACGGAATGGCAGAATATGGCTGCCGACTGGCTCCCTGCCTTGAAGCAAGCGGAACTGGGCATCCGACAATCCCGGCAGGGCGAGAAACTGGCGAAGTCCGAACGTCTGCCGTCCGTCGCCTTGTTTGCCGCAAACCTGCTTGATGGTCCGATTACCATTGAAGTGCCGCCCATCAACAAGAACTTGAATTATTGGTACCTCGGGGTAGGGGTGAAGTTCAATATCGCCTCCATCTATCAGTCCGGCAAGAACATCCGCAAGGCGAAGATTGCCACACAGCGTGCCGTGGAGAGCAAAAATCTGCTGCAAGAGAACGTGCAGACCGATATCAAGGCTGCATATATCCGCTTCGGTGAAGCCTTCACCATTTACGACACACAGATAAAGAGCCTCGAACTGGCCAACCAGAATTATGATATCATCCGCAATCGCTATCTGCACGAACTGGCGCTGATTACGGATATGCTCGATGCCAGCAACTCCAAACTGAGCGCGGAGTTGCAGGTGGCGAACGCACGGATTAATATTCTGTTTAATTACTTCAAGTTGAAGAAGGCGGTGGGAAGTTTATGACCCCTCGGGTCCTCTGAAGGGGGATACTCCAATAACAAAATATATTAAGTAACACTATCCCCCTTCCCCTTTAGGGGGTCTGGGGGGGATGAAAAATAAATAGCAATGAAGCACAAGACTAAAAAGTTAATCTACAACATCGTAGTAATCCTCCTTATCCTGGCAGGCATCTGTTGGGTAAGTTCCCGTTTCATCCACCTGGGCAATGTGGAGTTCACCGACAACGCACAAGTGAAGCAACTCATCGTCCCCGTGAACTCCCGCGTACAGGGCTTTATCAAGGAAATCCGCTTTGCAGAGAACCAGACGGTGCGCAAGGGCGATACCTTGGCTCTGATAGAAGATACCGAATACCGTTTCCGTCTGGCACAGGCAGAGGCGGACTATCAGAACGCCTTGTCCGGCAAGTCGGCCATGACGACCACGATAAACACTACGCAGAACAATATCTCCGTATCCGATGCCACCATCCAGGAAGCCCGCATCCGTATGGAGAATGCCGAGCGCGAGTACAACCGCTACAAGAACCTTTTTGAGCAGGAAGCCGTCACCCGACAGCAATACGACGGGGTGAAGACGAACTATGATGCGCTGAAAGCACGCTATGAAGTGCTGCTGCGCCAGAAGCAATCCACCACGCTCGTGAAGCAGGAGCAGACGCAGCGCCTCGACCAGACCGTAGCCGGCATACAACTTGCCGAGGCAGCCCTTGCCTTGGCGAAGCTGAACCTGTCCTATACCGTCATCCTTGCCCCTTGCGACGGAACCACCGGACGCAAGAACATCCAGGAAGGGCAGTTGATACAGCCCGGACAAACCATTGTCGATGTGGTCGATGCCAACGACCGTTGGATTATCGCCAACTACAAGGAGACGCAGACCGCGAATATCAAGGAAGGGAATCCGGTCGAGATAGAAGTCGATGCCATTCCCGGCGTAACCTTCCGTGGAGTGGTGAAGTCACTGTCGCGTGCCACGGGTGCCAGTTTCTCCCTGCTTCCGCAGGACAACTCCGCCGGAAACTTCGTAAAGATAGAACAGCGTATCCCCGTCCGCATCGAGTTTGCGCCGGACAATCGCCCCGAAGACATGAGCCGCCTCTGCGCCGGTATGAACGTAGAATGTGAAGTAAACTATTAATCCCATGCACGAAACAGGACCTTTTTCCATCCCCGCTATCCGCAGCTTCGTCCCGGAGCGGTGGAAGCCGTGGATCATCATCTTCATGGTCATCATCTTCCAACTGTCCGGCGGCGTCTATATGGCGGCGGCGGGCGAGATGGTGGGCTCGCTGGCATTGATGCAGGAGGATATCATGATGGCGGGCTACGCCTCAATGGCTGGCATGGCGCTGACGTTTGCCGTCATGTTCCGGCTCAAGTTCCAGTTCACCTCGAAGGTGGCGTTCCTCACCTGCTGCACGGCGCTCATCGTCTGTAATCTGGTTTGCGTCCATACGGATTGCGTGCCCCTGCTTGTGGGAGTCAGCTTCATTTCGGGCTTCTTCCGCATGTGGGCTACCTTTGAATGCAACTCCACGATACAGCTCTGGCTCACCCCGAAGCGCGACCTTTCCATCTTCTTCTGCTTCATCTACCTGTTGGTGAACAGTTGTATACAGCTTTCGGGGCTTGCCACGATTTACGTTTCCTACTTCTCGAAGTGGGAGTATATGCATTGGTTCATCATCGGGCTGCTGGGCTTCGTGATGCTGCTTGTCATGCTGCTTTTCCGTAATATCCGCGTGCTGCGCCGCTTGCCGCTCTACGGTATCGACTGGCTGGGCGCGTTGCTGTGGGGACTGACGTTGCTATGTATCGTCTTTGTCTGTCTTTACGGCAACCATTACGACTGGTTCGAGTCCGACTGCATCCGCATGGCCACGCTTGCGGGACTGGCGATGCTGCTGCTCAACATCTGGCGGGCATCCTTCATCCGCCATCCGTTCATTGCGCTCCGGACATTCGGCTACCGCATGGTGTGGCTGCCCTTCCTTCTTTATATACTGATAGATTTCCTGCTGTCCCCCTCGCACCTGCTGGAACACATCTATCTGGAAGGTGTCTTGGGGTACGATTCGCTGAACACGGTTTCACTGAATTGGGTGGTACTGCTCGGCATCGTGACGGGGGCGCTGTTCACCTGGCGGACGTTCGCCTTGCGCAAGTGGAGCTATAAAGTGATGACGGTCATTGCTTTTTCCGCTATCGTGGGCTATCTGGCGATATTCTATTTCACTATCGACTACAATCTGCCCAAGTCGACACTGGTGCTGCCCATCTTCCTGCGCGGCTTCGGCTATGTCATTATTGCGATTTGTTTCCTTACCGCCCTGTCCCGTGTGCCGTTCGAGCACTTCTTCCAGGCAGTAGGCGTGCAGGCGTTTGTTAGCGCAACCTTCGGTGGGGTACTGGGTGCGGCTGTGCTGACCGAACTGCTGAAGTTCACGCTGAAACGCAATGCCATGCTCCTCGGTGCAAACCTCGACCACGTCAACCCCCTTGCCTCGCGTCTTCCCTTGGGGCAACTCTACGGCGCCGTGCAGCAACAGGCTCTCATGGTGTCGATGAAAGAGATATTCGGGTGGCTCACGCTGTTAGGATTATTCTGCCTGCTCCTGTTCCTGGTGAACGAAAGCAAGGTGCGTCCGCAGAATGCCATCCACCCCACCTATAAGGCGATACGCCGGCTGATGAAGCGCGAGGCTATTTCGTAATCCAACCGACGATTTCCTCGGACATCGGGTCGGTGGTAGAGCCGTAGGAAGCCACCCATTTCCCGTTTTCGTCAATCAGGAACTTATGGAAGTTCCATCCCACTTTGGCGTCCTCCACCCCATTCTCACTCTTCTGCGTGAGCCATTGGTACAAGGGCGCCACGTCTTTTCCCTTTACTGAAATCTTTGCCATCATGGGGAAGGTGACGCCGTAGTTGGTGGTGCAGAATGCCTTGATTTCTTCATTGCTGCCCGGTTCCTGGTGCAGGAAGTTGTTGGCGGGGAAGCCGATAACTACGAAATTGTTTTTCCCGTAGGTTTTGTAAAGTTCTTCAAGCTTGGCATACTGTGGTGTGAAACCGCATTTGGAGGCAACGTTCACCACCAGAACCTTCTTCCCCTTGAACGTGGAGAGCGGCAGGTCTTTGCCGTCGATGGTTTTTACTGTGAAGTCATAGAAACTCTTTTGCTGGGCTTGTACAGTTGTTACCATAATTGTAAGGATTAGGGTTATAAAAAAAGTTTTCATACCGATATTTGTTAGGTTTAGGATAGTAACAACGGGAGAGGGGGGAAAGTTGATGCGGGATGCGTTTCTTCTTATTCCTTCCACTTTCGGAACATCTGCGGCGTCATCCCCACATGCTTCTTGAAGAACTTGTTGAAGAACGCCGCATTATTGAACCCCAGGCTTAGCGCAATGTCCTTTACCGGAGCTTCGCAGGTGTACAGTTGCGTCTTGGCATCCATGATGAGGGCATTGTTGATAATCTCCATCGCCGTCTGTTCTGACTCTTTCTTCACCAGCCGGCACAGGGCGGCGGACTTGATATTCATCTCCCCGGCATAGAACGCCACTTGGTGCTGCTGCGGATAGAAGGCGTGCACCAACCGGATGAAGCGCCGGTATTGCTGGAAATGCCTGCTGCCGGGAACCTCTTTGATGGCGGCTTGTTCCGGACAGAGCTCGCAGGTTCCCTGTACAATCAGAGTGAGCAATGTCTGCAAGATGGGTTGGCTCAACAGATGCCCGGCTTGCCGGTAGAGATGTGCCAGAAGTGCGAACATTTCCTCATAGAGCGGAAAGGTAATCTTGGACAGCGGGAGCACATAGTACTTGCCGAGGAGGTGGAACTTGTCAATCATCTCCTTGCCCATCCTGGTTTCCTGGATGAGCTTCTGGGAGAAAACCACAATCTGTAGTTGCAGGTCTTCCGAGGCGGATAGGTACTGGATGAATGTTTAGGGAGGATTCGCTTTGTGCCATCCTGTCCGAGATAGCCAAGGCGCAGGAAATGAATATGCGGGAAGGAGTGAAGATGCTTCTGGAACTGCCGGAGCGGGACATCTCGATATATACGGACCCGGCACGCCTGGGGCAAGTGGTTAATAACTTGATAAACAATGCTGTGAAGTTCACCCAGAAAGGCTCTATCTCCTTGGGATGCAACCTGCTGGATGATGGAAAGGTGGAAATCTACGTGAGGGACACAGGAACGGGCATGTCCGGAGAAGTACTCTCCCATATTTTTGAACGCTTCTTTAAAGGAGATGCTTTTGTACAGGGCACAGGCTTGGGGCTTGCCATTTGCCGCACCATCGTCGAACGTTTCCACGGAAAGATAAACGCGGTTTCCAAGGAAGGCAAGGGGAGTTGCTTCACCATAACTTTGCCGTTACAGACTATTTGAAATGAGAATAGGTTATATCCGGAAAGGGATTTTCCGGATATAACCTCATTCGTTTACCAGATAGAAACACGTTTTTCTACCGGTACAAACATCGGATCACTCTCTGTAATATTGAAAGCTTCGTACCATGCACCGATTTGTGGCAAAGCACCATCTACGCGCCACTTACCCAATGAATGCACATCACTCTTGGTACGGTTCAATACTTCTTCAGGGCGGATATTGTTGCCCCATACACCTGCATAAGCCAGGAAGAAGCGTTGCTCAGGAGTGAAACCGTCCATTACGGGAAGCGGATTGGCTGCTGTAGCTTTCTTGAATGCTTGGAAAGAAACCTGCAAGCCACCATGGTCGGCGATATTCTCACCCAAAGTCATGCGTCCATTACCATATACATCCGGAGCTACTTCAATGCTGTCGAATACATTCACCATGACCTGTGCACGTTCGTCGAAACGTTTGGAGTCTTCGGCAGTCCACCAATCTTTCAGGTTACCGTCCTTGTCGTATTGGCGACCTTGATCGTCGAAACCGTGAGTCATCTCATGGCCGATTACCACGCCGATAGCACCATAGTTGAAAGCATCATCCGCATTCATATCGAAGAACGGATATTGCAGGATGCCGGCAGGGAAACAGATTTCATTAGTGGTCGGGTTGTAATAAGCGTTTACGGTTTGCGGAGTCATCAACCATTCGTCTTTATCCACCGGTTTACCGGCTTTAGCTATCATTTCGGCATGATTCCACTCGTTGGCACGTTCCATGTTTGCCCAGTAAGAATCATCCTTGATTTCCAAAGTAGAATAATCTTTCCACTTGTCGGGATACCCGATTTTTACATGGAAAGTGGCCAGCTTTTCTAAAGCTTTTACCTTTGTAGAGTCACCCATCCATTCAAGGTTTTGGATACGTTCTCCCAAACTTTCCTGCAAGTTCTTTACTAAAGTCACCATACGCTCTTTGGCAGCAGCGGGGAAGTATTTTTCTACATACATCTGACCTACCGCTTCACCCAGGGCAGAGCTTACGGTGCTTACCGCTCTCTTCCAGCGAGGTTGCATTTCCTGTGTACCACTCATGGTACGGCTGTAAAAGTCAAAGTTTTGCTCAGCCATGGCGTCGTTCAATGTACTTGCGGCAGCATCAATCAACTTCCATTGCAGATAGAGACTTTGTTGCTCGATGGGCAGGGTATCCAGAATTTCGGCAGCGGCTTTCAGGGAGGCAGGCTGGCCTATGATGATTTCTTCCACATCCTTCAAGCCCAAAGCAGACAGATAAGCGTCCCAGTCGAAAGTCGGATAATTCTTCTTCAATTCTTCGAGGGTCATCTTATTGTAGTTGGCATGCGGGTTACGCAATTCCGTTCGAGAACGGAAAGCTTTGGCAAGACGGGTTTCCACATCCATCACTATCTCCATACCTTTCTTGGCGGTCGCTTCATCAAAGCCTGCCAGTTGGTACATCTTTTGTACATGGTTACGGAAAGCATCACGGATTTTAGCGGTCGTTTCATCGTTTTCCAGGTAATATTCACGCTCGCCCATGCTCAAGCCTGTCTGATAGGACTGTACAGCATTCATGCTACTATTCATCTCATCGGCACCTACATATATCACATTGTAGGCAACGATACCCTTTTTCTGCATTTCGCCCAGCAATGCATAAAGTTCTTTTTTGTCTTTCAAGGCAGCCAACTGCTCGAGTTCCGGTTGGATAGGAGTCACACCGTCCTTGTTCAGTTTCACGCTATCCATCACAATTTTGTACAGGTCACCTATTTTCTGTGCCACACTACCGCTTTCGTGCTGAGTGGCAGCTAATTCTTCGATAAGTCCCTGAATTTGCTTACGGTTATTTTCCGCAAGGATGGTGAATGAACCATACTGTGAGTACTCGGCAGGTATCGGATTATTCTTCATCCAACCGCCACAAGCGTACTGGTAGAAGTCTGTTCCCGGCAGAGCCGTTGTGTCAAGATTGGCAAGTTGGATACCGGCTGTAAGTTCGGCTTGCTTCTTGCCTGTGTTGCAAGCTCCTGCCATCAGGCAGAATGCTGCGATAGGTAAAAAATGAAATGCTCTCATACTTATAAAATTTACCCCTTCGTTCCTCTAAGGGCACGAAGAATAGTTAGTAATTCGTTTTATGGGAATACTCCTCTTGCTTCTCTAAGAGAGTCGAGGGGTATTCTCTAATTCACTGGAAGCTGCGTCCCATTCCTCCATTACACGGTCCAGTTGGTCTTTCAGCTTCTGGTGTTGTTCATAAAGCGTTCTATCCGAAGCACCTTCCGGTGTAGCTATTTTCGTTTCAAGGATGGCGATGGCCGCTTCGGTCTGTTCTATCTCCGCTTCACAGTCCGCCACACGGCGTTCCAGTTTCTTAAGTTTTTTGTTGAGTTCCTTTTGTTCCTCATAAGAGAGTTTTGCAGCAGATGGTTGCGTTGTTTCCGTTTCGGAACTATTGCCCGATGCCGCTTTCCCACCGGAAGGTGAAGTGGACAGTGAAGGAGATTTCTGTAACTCATTCAAGTTCTCTATCTGCTTCTTTTGCAGGAAATCATAGATACCACCGAGATGCTCTTTTACTAATCCTCCACCAAATTCATACACTTTAGTCGCAAGACCGTCCAGAAAATCACGGTCGTGGCTGACAATTATCACCGTACCGTCAAAATCACGGATGGCTTCCTTCAACACATCTTTGGAACGCATATCCAAATGATTGGTCGGTTCGTCGAGAATAAGGAAGTTCACCGGTTCCAGCAACAACTTTATCATGGCAAGACGGGTACGCTCTCCACCGGAGAGCACTTTTACCTTCTTGTCCGAAGCTTCACCGCCAAACATGAAAGCACCGAGGATATCACGGATTTTGAGGCGGATATCCCCTACCGCCACACGGTCAATCGTATCGAATACGGTCAGATTTTCATCCAGTAGTTGCGCCTGATTTTGGGCGAAATATCCGATCTGTACATTATGTCCCAATGTGAGTTTTCCGGTATAGTCCGTAACTTCGTCCATGATACACTTCACGAGTGTGGACTTTCCCTCACCGTTCTTTCCGACAAAGGCAATCTTTTCGCCCCGGTTAATTGTGAGGTTGACATCGTGGAAGATGACATGTTCTCCGTATGCCTTGCCCACATCCTCGCAGATAACGGGATAATTGCCACTGCGGCTACTGCAAACAAATTTCAATCGTAAAGAAGAGTTATCTTCCTCGTCCACTTCGATACGTTCTATTTTTTCGAGTTGTTTGATGCGGCTCTGTACCTGTACCGCCTTGGTGGCTTTGTAACGGAAACGTTCAATGAAATCTTCGGTATCCTGTATCTGTTTCTGCTGATTTTCGTAAGCGCGGAGCTGCTGTTCGCGGCGTTCTTTACGGAGCTTTACAAACTCGTCGTACTTTACCTTATAATCATAGATACGTCCACAGGTAATCTCAATGGTACGAGTGGTGACGTTGTTCAGGAAAGCACGGTCATGGCTGACGAGTACCACTGCGTTGGCACGGGTAGAAAGGAAATTCTCCAACCACTGGATGCTTTCTATGTCGAGGTGGTTTGTAGGCTCATCGAGTAATAATACATCCGGGCGACGGAGCAACAATTTGGCAAGCTCGATACGCATGCGCCATCCACCGGAAAATTCGCTCGTGGCACGGTTAAAGTCTTCCCGACTGAAACCCAGTCCTTGGAGAGTACGTTCTATCTCTGCATGATAGTTTGTACCGCCCATCATCAAGAAACGTTCATTCTCGTGGGTGAAGCGGTCGATCAGTTTCTGATAATCTTCGCTGTCATAGTCGGTACGTTCGGCGAGTTGTTGATTCATACGCTCTATGTCGGCTTGCATCTCAAAAATATGCTCAAAGGCAAGTTCTGCCTCCTGCATCACAGTACGCTCGTCGCTGAGTATCATCACCTGGGGTAAATATCCGATGGTACATTCGCGGGGAACGGCAACAACGCCGGAAGTGGGCTGTTGGATGCCTGCCAATATCTTGAGCATGGTAGACTTGCCGGCACCATTCTTGCCGACGAGAGCTATACGGTCTTTCTTATTTATAACGTATGAAACGTCTTCGAATAGAGGGGTGGCATTAAATTCTACTTTCAGTCCTTCTACAGATATCATGGTGTCAATGAATTTAGCGTTCAGGATTGCAAAGGTAGTGATTTTCGGCGTTATACAACACTTGATGTTTACATAATTACATCAAATATAAGATACAATCGCTTGTTACCTTGTTTCTCCAGTGAGTTATTTCCGTTCCCTTTAAAGGAAACCGTCGTTCCCATATAGAGAAACTGTCGTTCCCATATAGAGAAACGGCAATTTCTATTAAGGGGAAACTACCGTTTCTATAGGAGGAAACGATCGTTCCCTACCTATGGAAACTTTACGACGTTGATAATTAAATGGTTGCCACTCTATATCGATACTTGTATTTACTGTTTTGAATAGTGTTGTGATACTACATTCAATCCCAGTATTTATGTTCTACGTTGCGAAGGCATATAAAAAAGGTAACCTTTTTTGTTTCTTCTCCTTGAAATCGTGTACTTTTGCAGTTGAGTAATGAACATTTAATGAATATCCGAGGAATGAACAGACCCGAAAAGCGAGTATTGGTTGGCATGAGTGGCGGTATAGACAGTACTGCTACTTGCTTGATGCTGAAAGAACAAGGCTATGAGATAGTAGGACTCACCATGTGGGTATGGGGAGACGAGCCGGTGGAGGCGCGTCAACTTGCCGGAAATATGGGGATTGAACACTACGTGGCTGATGAAAGGGAAGAATTCCGGAAAGTGATTGTTCAGAATTTTATTGATGAATATAGGCAGGGGAGAACACCGAACCCTTGTGTGATGTGCAATCCTTTGTTTAAATTCCGTATCCTGACGGAATGGGCGGATAAGCTGGACTGCAGATATATCGCTACCGGACATTATACCCGTCTGGAAATACGGAATGGCAAGATTTATATTCTTGCCGGAGACGATGATAAAAAGGATCAGTCTTATTTCCTGTGGAGATTGGAACAGGATGTATTGAAACGTTGTATATTTCCGCTGGGGGCTTACACAAAATTGCAGGTACGTGAGTATCTCCGCAAGAAGGGTTATGTACTGAAAGCGGAAGAAGGCGAGAGTATGGAAGTTTGCTTTATTAAAGGAGATTATCGTGATTTTCTGAAGATGTATTCTCCTGAAATGGATAAGGAAGTGGGTCCGGGATGGTTTGTTAATGCCGAAGGGGTGAAATTGGGCGAACATAAGGGCTTCCCTTATTATACTGTCGGACAACGGAAGGGGCTGGAGATTGCGCTTGGTAAACCGGCATACGTATTGAAGATTAATCCGCAGAAGAATACCGTTATGTTAGGGGATGCAGAGCAGTTGAAGACGGAGTATATGTTGGCGGAACAGGAAAAGCTGACAGATGAAGCGGAAGTATTTGAGAGCCGGGATTTGACGGTGAGAATACGTTATCGCAGCAAACCTATTCCGTGCACAGTGAAACGCCTGGAAGATGGACGGTTGTTGGTGCATTTTCTAGAGGAAGCGTCTGCTATTGCTCCGGGGCAGTCTGCTGTGTTTTATATAGGCAGAAGGGTAGTGGGAGGTTCGTTTATTGCTTCCCAAAGGGGTATTGGAATGTATCTTTAAAATATAATTTAAACATAAAGATAACGAAACAGATGATGAAGAATTTAATTGCTGTTGCGATCTTTGCTTTACTTGCGACAGGCGCATCGGCACAACAAGACTCTTTGAAATATCGTATCAGCTTGAAAGATAAAGCTGTCACTACCTATTCGCTGGAACATCCGGAGGCATTTCTTTCGGAAAAGGCGATAACCCGTCGTCAGAAACAACATTTGGCGATAGATTCTACCGATCTTCCGGTGTGTCGCCAATATATTGATGAAATACGTCGGCAGGGAGTGAATATTGTGGTTACGGGAAAATGGGAGAACTTTGTAACGGTATCCTGTAATGACTCTACATTGATAGACCGTATTGCCGCATTACCTTTTGTCCTCACTGTTGAAAAGGTATGGACAGCTCCGAAAGCCGGTCTTCCGACCATGGCAACTATGCGTGACTCGGTAATAAATATACCGAAAATACATCCCGATAGTATATATGGTCCGGCTATCGAACAGATAAAATTGAGTAATGGTGACAAGTTACATGCAGCCGGATTTAAGGGGCAAGGCATGACGATTGCTGTTATTGATGCCGGTTTTCACAATACGGATAAGATAACGGCTATGCAGAATATCTGTATATTGGGTGTGAAAGACTTTGTTAATCCTCAAGCAGATATTTTTGCGGAAAGTAGTCACGGCATGATGGTGCTTTCCTGTATCGGAATGAACCAACCGGATGTGATGACAGGTACGGCTCCGGAAGCATCTTTCTGGTTGCTTCGTAGTGAAGACGAATATACGGAACATCTGGTGGAGCAGGATTATTGGGCGGCGGCTGTGGAATTTGCAGACAGTGTGGGAGCTGATGTACTGAATACTTCTTTGGGATATTATACTTTTGATGACAAGTCGAAAGATTATAAATACCGCGATTTGGATGGGCGCCATGCATTGATGTCTCGTCAGGCTTCCCGTATTGCAGATAAAGGGATGATACTGGTGTGCAGTGCGGGTAATTCGGGCATGGGGTCTTGGAAGAAGATTACCCCTCCGGGGGATGCCGATAATGTGTTGACGGTAGGTGCTGTTAATAAGAATGCGCTTCTTGCTCCCTTCTCATCTATCGGTAATACAGCGGATAACCGGATAAAACCCGATGTGGTGGCCGTTGGTGAAGGTTCCGACGTGATGCGTACGGATGGAACTCAAGGAAAGGCGAACGGGACTTCATTTTCTTCACCTATTATGTGCGGAATGGTGACTTGTCTGTGGCAAGCACGTCCTGAACTTACGGCCAAAGAGGTGATTGAACTGGTACGCCGGTCGGGCGACCGGGCTGATTTTCCGGATAATATTTATGGATACGGGATACCGGATATGTGGAAGGCATATAATAGTAATAAATGACAGAAGCAATCTCTTTATATGATTTGAATGCCTTAGTGCGCCGCAGCATAGAGCAGTGCCTGCCCGACGAATTCTGGGTACAGGCAGAGTTAAGTGATGTGCGTACTAACAGTACGGGGCATTGTTATCTGGAATTCATTCAGAAAGATCCTCGTAGTAACAACCTGATAGCAAAAGCGCGCGGTACGATCTGGGCGAATGTGTATCGTCTGCTGAAGCCCTATTTTGAAGAGGCTACGGGACAAGCCTTTGTCTCGGGTATCAAAGTATTGGTACAAGTGACGGTTAGTTTCCATGAACTTTACGGATATAGTCTTACGGTACAGGATATTGACCCTACTTATACATTGGGTGATATGGCAAAGCGTCGCAGGGAGATATTGAAACAGTTGGAGGAAGAAGGGGTGCTGACGCTGAATAAGGAGTTGGATATGCCTCGTTTACCCCAACGTGTCGCTATCATCTCTTCACCTACTGCAGCTGGGTATGGCGACTTTTGTCATCAATTGCAAAACAATTCACGGAGATTTTATTTCTATACAGAGTTGTTTCCTGCTTTGATGCAGGGTGACCGGGTAGAAGACTCCGTATTGGCAGCTCTCGACAAAGTGAATGTCCGTTTGCCGGAATTTGATGTAGTGGTTATCATCCGGGGAGGGGGAGCCACATCCGACCTTTCGGGTTTTGATACTTATCTGCTTGCTGCTGCCTGTGCACAATTTCCTCTACCTATCATTACCGGTATAGGGCATGAACGGGATGACACAGTACTTGATTCTGTGGCGCATACTCGTGTTAAAACTCCTACCGCTGCCGCCGAGTATTTGATCGACTGCATGAACGCCGCTGCCGACGGACTGGAGTTACTTGCAGGCCGTTTGCAGGAAAGTGTCCGGAACTTGCTGTCGCAGGAACATCGTAAACTTGTAAATTATAAGAACCGTATACCCTCTGTTGCCTATCGGCAGATATCCGGTGCGAAACTCACCTTGCTCACGACGAAGAAAGATATTTCACAAGCCGTGTTCTCCTCTTTATCCCGTCATCGTCATCGTTTGGAGTTGTTACATCAGCGGATTGCCGATGCTGCACCGGAGAAGCAGCTGGCTCGCGGTTACAGTATCACTTTGAAAGATGGGAAAATAGTGAAAGATGCTTCTTGGTTGAACGAAGGGGATGAGATAACCACCCGTCTTTATCAAGGTGAACTAACTTCAATCGTAAATCGTAAATTATAAATATTCCTATGCCGGTTACAAAGAAAAAAGAGACTTATTCCCAAGCCATGGAGCGTTTGGAGAAGATTGTCAATCAAATAGACAACAATGAGTTGGAGATTGACATACTTGCGGAAAAGATAAAAGAAGCGAATGAGATTATTGCGTTTTGCAGTGATAAATTGACTAAAGCCGACCGTGAAATTGAAAAATTACTGTCGGAGAAGCAAGAATGTGAAGAATAAAAGCTATTTTTGTTGCAAATTGTACGTAATGAAGTAACTAATACTTTGAGATATGAAAGAACTTGATTGGGCTAATCTGCCATTCGGATATATGAAGACAGATTACAATGTGAGAATTTATAATCGTAATGGACAGTGGGGGGAATTGGAAGTTTGCAGTGAGGAAACTATTCCGATGCACATGGCAGCCACTTGTTTGCATTATGGTCAAGAGGCATTTGAAGGTTTGAAGGCTTTCCGTGGAAAAGACGGTAAGGTGCGTATCTTCCGTCTGGAAGAGAATGCGGCACGTTTGCAGTCTACTTGTCGCGGTATCCTGATGGCTGAACTTCCTACCGAACGTTTCAGAGAGGCTATTTTGAAGGTGGTTAAGTTGAACGAACGTTTTATTCCGCCATACGAATCTGGTGCATCCTTATATATCCGTCCATTACTGGTGGGTACCGGTGCTCAAGTAGGTGTACATCCTGCCAGTGAGTATCTGTTTGTAGTATTTGTGACTCCGGTGGGTCCTTACTTTAAAGGTGGCTTTTCAACTAATCCGTATGTTATCATCCGCGAATATGATCGTGCGGCACCATTGGGTACAGGTATTTATAAGGTAGGTGGTAACTATGCTGCCAGTCTGCGTGCCAACAAGAAAGCACATGATTTGGGTTATGCTTGTGAGTTTTATCTGGATGCTAAGGAAAAGAAATATATTGATGAATGTGGTGCAGCCAATTTCTTCGGTATCAAGGATAATACCTATATTACTCCAAAATCTACTTCTATCTTACCGTCTATCACCAATAAGAGTTTGATGCAGTTGGCAGAAGATATGGGTATGAAAGTTGAACGCCGTCCGGTTCCAGAAGAGGAGTTGTTGACATTTGAAGAAGCCGGTGCTTGTGGTACGGCAGCTGTAATCAGCCCGATTGAACGTATTGATGATGTGGAAAATGGTAAGTCTTACGTTATTGCTAAGGATGGTAAGCCGGGACCTGTCTGCACGAAACTATATAACAAATTGCGTGCTATTCAGTACGGTGATGAGCCTGATACACACGGTTGGGTGACTATCGTAGAATAATAATCAGCAGTTTATACTTTAGTTAGGCACGGATTGTGCGGAAAACACGGATTATATTCTGTGAAATCCGTGTAATCCGTGCCTAAATGTAGTTGCTTTATATTTCAACGTATATAGATGGGAAAAAATAAATTAGAGAAGTTTGCCGATATGGCAGGTTATCCGCACGTTTTTGAATATCCGTATTCTGTAGTGGATGATGTGCCGTTTGAGATGAAGGGAAACTGGAATAAGCAGTTCTTCAAAAATGACAATCCGATTGTATTGGAGCTTGGTTGCGGTCGTGGAGAATATACTGTAGGTTTGGGGCGTATGTTTCCGGATAAGAATTTTATCGGTGTAGATATTAAAGGTGCCCGTATGTGGACAGGAGCCACGGAGTCTTTGGAAGCGGGTATGAAGAATGTCGCTTTCTTGCGTACGAATATTGAAATCATTGATCGCTTTTTTGCATCCGGTGAGGTCAGCGAAATATGGCTTACTTTTTCTGATCCGCAAATGAAGAAGGCTACCAAGCGGCTCACTTCGACTTATTTTATGGAGCGATACCGTAGATTTCTGAAAGATAACGGTTTGGTTCATCTGAAAACAGATAGTAATTTTATGTTTACTTATACCAGGCACATGATTGAAAAAAATCAGTTACCGTTGGAGTTCATTACCGATGATCTTTATCATTCTGATTTGGTGGACGATATTCTTGGTATCCGCACTTATTACGAACAACAATGGTTGGATCGTGGTTTGAATATTAAGTATATCAAGTTCATGCTGCCACAATCAGGAAATTTGCAGGAACCTGATGTGGAAATAGAATTAGATGAGTATCGCAGTTATAACCGTAGTAAACGTAGCGGGTTGAAAACCAGCAAATAGAACTAATTTAAATCGTAAATTATTAAATTGTAAATAAATATCATGACATTATATCCGAAATTAATTCTTGATGCACTGGCAACGGTGCGTTATCCCGGTAACGGAAGAAATCTCGTTGAAGCGGAGATGGTTGCTGATAATATGCGTATTGATGGAATGAAAGTCAGTTTCTCACTGACATTCGAGAAGCCGACTGATCCGTTTATGAAGTCTATGATAAAGGCTGCTGAGACGGCTATACATACTTATGTCTCTCCAGAAGTAGAAGTAGAAATTACTACGGAAAGCCGTCAGGCTGCACGCCCTGAGGTGGGTAAGTTATTGCCGCAGGTGAAGAATGTAATTGCTGTGTCTTCTGGTAAAGGTGGAGTGGGAAAATCTACTGTGGCTGCCAACCTGGCTGTGTCGTTGGCAAAGTTGGGTTATAAAGTGGGATTGCTTGATGCCGATATTTTTGGCCCTTCCGTACCGAAAATGTTTCAGGTGGAAGATGCCAAACCATATGCTGAAAATGTTGGCGGTCGTGATCTTATTGTCCCAATTGAGAAATATGGTATTAAATTGCTGTCCATCGGCTTTTTTGTAAATCCGGAACAAGCTACCCTGTGGCGTGGCGGCATGGCGAGTAATGCTCTGAAGCAGTTGGTTGGTGATGCGGATTGGGGAGAACTGGATTACTTTATTTTGGATACGCCTCCGGGTACCAGTGATATTCATCTTACTTTATTGCAAACTCTTGCCATAACCGGGGCTGTCATTGTGAGTACTCCACAACAAGTTGCTTTGGCAGATGCACGTAAGGGTGTGGATATGTATACCAATGATAAAGTGAATGTTCCTATACTTGGTTTAGTAGAAAATATGGCTTGGTTTACACCGGCTGAATTGCCTGAAAATAAATATTATCTTTTTGGAAAGGAAGGATGTAAACAGTTGGCGGAAAATTTGAATGTGCCTTTATTAGGACAGATACCTATTGTTCAAAGTATTTGTGAAGGAGGAGATAAAGGTACTCCTGTTGCACTTGATGAGAATACTGTGACAGGACGTGCTTTCTTGCAATTGGCTGCTGCAGTGGTTCGTCAAGTAGATCGCCGTAATATAGAAATGGCTCCTACACGGATTGTAGAAGTGCATAAATAATAGGATGATATGGATAAAGTGATAGGATGGTAGTATCCTCTTTGGTATGATTAAATAGATATCATACGGTTGGCTACCATCCTGTCACTTTATTTTTCTTCTATTGTAACTTGAACACCAATGGGATTGTATATTGTACATTCACTTTTTCCCCTTTGTCGGTTCCGGGTTTCCATTGAGGCATGTCACTGATTATTCTGATAGCTTCGGCATCCAATAACGGAGTTATTCCTTTTATAATCTTAGGATCAGTGATATTCCCTTCTTTGTCTACAATCATTGATACTATGACTTTCCCTTGTACTCCGGCTTTCTGAGCGGCTGCCGGATATTTCAAGTTACTGGAAATATATTGCATTAATCCTTGTACGCCACCTGGAAACTCTGGCATATTTTCTACCTTTTCATATACCTTTCCTTCAGTTCTGGAGATAGGGGTAGTAGCTTTAGCTACGGCAACTACTTCTTCCAGATTTCCGTCTTTAGCTGTTCCGACTACTGCTTGATATGGTTCTGCGTTCTTTGGTCCCTGCAGTCTGAACATAACGGGTACCGTATATTTTACTCGTACAGCCTTGCCACGTTGCATGCCCGGTTTCCATTTAGGCATGGAACTGATTACGCGAATAGCTTCTTTGTCCAGAAGAGGGTCTACACTGCGGGTCAAGCCGACATTACTAATACTTCCGTCTTTATTGACAATAAAGTGAACGACTACTCTACCTTCTATATTGTTGGCATGGGCCTCTATCGGATACTTGACGTTTTTACCCAAGTACTTCATAAGTCCCGGCATGCCTCCGTTGGGAAATTCCGGCATCACCTCCACTACTTCAAAGACTACATCTTCGGGGGTTGGGATAATAGTATCTTTAGGATTGGTAATCGTGAGGGAAAGTTCCGCTGACTGAATGTCCAGTGTTTCTGTTGCTACAGTGGACTTTGCGATTGGGGTATCTACTGCTTCTATGACTTCCAGGGCGATTTCTTTAGTGGTACGTGCCACAGCTTCGATGTTACTGATAATCATAAGTAAAGCTGCTAAAGGAAGAAACATTAGATACTTGGTTCTTCCTATTTCTCTGGTTCTTTTCTTATTCATCATTTTAATGCGCTTTTTTAATGGTAAAACATTGAAATTATTATAGATAGTTGCTGCAGCCTTATGATGTGAGAGGCCTAACAGATGATACTGGTAGGCTTTGGAATCGTAACCGTTTGCCAATACACTGGCATCTGCCATATATTCCAGATTAGTACGGATTTCCCGTTTCATGAGCCAGGCAAACGGGTTGAACCAACATAAAATACAAGCTATTTCGCTGACAATGATATCCAAGGAATGCCATTGCGAAGCATGTGTAAATTCATGGGTTAATATCTCGTCCAATTCTTGTTCGTTATGTATACTGGGATTAATAAAAATCCATTGGAAGAAAGAGAATGGTCCTTGTGCGTTGGGTAACAAATGTACATTTATATTTCCTATTTTCAAAGTACGGCATTGACATGACAGACGGATAATACCTATCAACTGCGAGAGAAAATGTATAAACAGAATTCCTACCCCTCCCCAATAGAGAATACTGATACTGTTCAGCATTGTACTTGTCCAGTTGATACCTATTTCGGGAGCGATTGTAAATTCCGGTAAGACTGTATTGGCGTAAAGATCAGCTATGGCTACCATAGGCTCCTGAGCAACAATCCATGTTTGTATATTCAGTAAAGGTACAGCAGCTGAGAGTACAAAGAAACATAGTAATGCCATTCTACGCCATCCAAAGAATGTATCTTTATAGAAGAACAGCCGATAAAACGCATAGAATAACGCTATCGCTACATTGACTTTTAGAAAATAGGCTAACATAGTATATCAATCTTTATTCTTTTCCTTTTTCAATCATATCTATAATATCTTTCAGGTCGTTGGTTGAAACCTTTTGCTCTTTGGCGAAAAAAGAAACCATCTCTTTATAAGAGTTTTCAAAGTAGTTACGCACGAATCCACTCATGAAAGTTCGTTTATATTCACTTTCACGAATAGCAGGTGTATATTGATATGTATTTCCTACACGTGTGGAACTGACATATTGTTTTCGTTCCAAGTTTTTCACAATAGATGCTACGGTGGTGTAGGGCGGGGTCGGCTTGGGATATTTGGCAACAATGTCTTTAACGAAGCAACTGCCCAGTTCCCAAATGTAAATCATTGCCTCTTCTTCTTGTAATGTTAACTTTTCCATGGAATAAAGTATTTAATTAAATCCAATACAAAGTTACGAAATATTCGTAATTAAACATTGTGCAGTGAGTTAATTAATATAAAATGGTTTAAATAAGAATATCCTTCTTTATATATTTCAAATCTTTAGTGATTTGTACCTCTACAGATTTGTATTTTATAGTTATTTTAAGTGTGAATTCTATGCAAATTTCTTGATTTTACTATTAGAAAATGATTTATGAGTAAAGTTCGGATGATTTGTGTAGGTAATAACGGATAAAAGTACCCACTAAATATTTTTATAGGTAACTATCTTTGCATCATCAAAAAAGTAGCTATGGATTAATTTTTATATTGAACATGAAAAACAAATTCTTGAGTATTTTCTTTTTTTTGACTCTTTGTGCAACAGGGGTTGTTGCTCAGAAACAGTCTCAGGTATTACCTGCTGATCTGGAAATTCCTTTGAGGTATGGAGCTGAACGTCTTGGGAAACGTCAGGATGCAGCTATGCGGAAATTCCGTGATAACCGTTTCGGAGCATTTATCCATTGGGGGCTCTATGCCATTCCCGGTGGAGAGTGGAATGGAAAGATATATTCCGGAGCTGCCGAATGGTTGAAGGCATGGGCGAAAGTTCCGGCAGATGAATGGTTGAAACTGATGGATCAGTGGAACCCGACAAAATTTAATGCCAAAGAGTGGGCTAAGATGGCAAAGAAAATGGGAGTGAAGTATGTGAAAATTACAACGAAACATCACGAAGGATTTTGCCTATGGCCAAGTAAATATAGTCAATACACAGTGGCACAGACTCCATATAAGAAAGATATATTAGGTGAACTGGTAAAGGCTTATAATGATGAAGGGATAGATGTACATTTCTATTTCTCGGTAATGGACTGGAGTAATCCTGATTATCGTTATGATATAAGGTCTGAGGAGGACAGTGTAGCTTTCAATCGTTTCCTCACATTTACCGATAACCAGTTGAAAGAACTTGCTATCCGTTATCCGACAGTAAAGGACTTTTGGTTCGATGGTACTTGGGATACCAGTATCAAGAAAAATGGTTGGTGGACGGCCCATGTGGAACGAATGTTGAAGGAAATGCTTCCTGGTGTTACTATTAATAGCCGTTTGCGTGCCGATGATTATGGTCAACGTCACTTTGATAGTAATGGACATCTGATGGGAGATTACGAGTCGGCCTACGAACGTCGTTTACCTGATCCGGTGAAAGATTTGAAAGTGACTCGCTGGGACTGGGAAGCTTGTATGACGATTCCCGAAAATCAGTGGGGATATCATAAAGATTGGTCCATAAGTTATGTCAAGACTCCTTTGGAAGTACTGGAACGTATTGTGCATGCAGTATCTATGGGAGGAAACATGGTTGTGAACTTCGGGCCACAAGCTGATGGTGATTTCCGCCCGGAAGAGAAAGAATTGGCAGAAACTGTCGGTAGCTGGATGAAGAAATATGGTGAAAGTATCTATGGTTGCGGTTATTCCGGTCTACCCAAACAAGATTGGGGGTACTATACCCGTAAAGGTGATGAAATCTATATGATTGTATTCAATGTTCCTTATTCAGGCAAACTGGTTGTGCGAACTACGAAGGGACTACAGCTTCTGAATGCTATCATGATGGATGGTGGCAGGGAGTTGGAAGTCGCAGAGACTACCAATAACGAGTACAATGTTTCCCTGCCCTCACAGAAACCCGGAGAGCCGTTTGTTGTCAAACTCAAAGTAACGGAAAAGGCAGATAAGGGGAATAAATACAAAGATGCCCTGACTTAATTCTAAAAAATATATAAAAAAGATTGATTAGATGAGGGTAATTCCTTAATTTGGGGTTCTTTGTTCAGAGATGAAACTATTACTAACCTTAAAGTAATTATAATAATAATGAAGAAAAATTTTTTACTGATTCTTTTCCTTTTGGTTACAGCTTGGGCTTTTGCACAACAAAACTTTAGCAAACCTGAGGTAAAAGCAATAATGAAACGCGTTGCCGACTGGCAAATCGCAAATCCTAACAAAGGTGCAGAACACGACGATTTGGATTGGACACATGCCGCTCTGTATATGGGCATGGTAGATTGGGCTGAGCTCACCGAGAAGGAAGATAATGATAATTCGTATTACAAGTGGTTGCTCAAGATAGGGCAACGTAACCATTTTCAAGTAGGAAAGTGGATGTATCATGCTGATTTTATTGCCGTTGGACAGCCTTTTATAGACCTTTATATTAAATATGGCAATAAGAAGATGGTAGCCCCTGTGATGGCTCGCGCCAACTGGGTAGTAGAAAATCCCGCTGAAACAACTTTGGAACTGGACTATAGTAAATTGGAAACTTTGGATCGCTGGTCTTGGTGTGATGCATTGTTTATGGCTCCCCCTGTGTATGCTAAACTGTATGCGTTGACCAAAGATAAAAAGTATCTGGATTTCTTGAACAAAGAATATAAAGCTACTTACGAGTATTTATACGATAAAGAAGAACAATTGTTCTATCGCGACCGCCGCTATTTTGGTAAGAAGGAAGCAAATGGTAAGAAGGTATTCTGGGGACGTGGTAACGGCTGGGTACTTGGTGGATTGTCGGAGATTTTGCAAGTACTTCCTGAAAATGAACCTTCCCGTGAGTTTTATAAAAATCTGTTTGTCTCTTTGGCTACCCGTGTTGCAGGTTTGCAAAGTCCGGATGGATATTGGCATGCCAGTTTGCTTGATCCTGTATCTTATCCTTCTCCGGAAACCAGTGCGACAGGTTTTATTGTCTATGCACTTGCGTACGGAGTGAATGAGGGATTATTGGATAAAGCAACATTCCTTCCCGTCATTCAGAAAGGATGGAATGCATTGGTCGATGCGGTAGAACCGGATGGCAAACTGGGATATGTACAGCCTATTGGCGCAGATCCACGTAAAGTGACGCGTGATATGACGGAAGTTTATGGAGTGGGTGCATTCTTGCTGGCAGGCTGCCAGATTTATAAAATGGTAAACTGACAATACTATGAGAGTTATTTATTGGATTTGTCTGATTGTTTGTTTGTTATCAGGTAGTACAAACATTTCTGCACGTGAAGTGACAACTTTTAATAACGGTTGGGAGTTCAAGAAAGGACCGTTTAGTAAAGAAACTATGCAAGCTACCCGTCAATGGGAAAGTAAATGGGAGAAGGTACAAATTCCCCATACCTGGAATGCTAAAGATATGCAGATACGAACAAATGCCTTCTATGCAGGTGAAGCCTACTATCGTAAAAAGTATCTGTTTCCCGAGGACATGAAGGGGAAACGTGTTTTCTTGCGTTTTGAAGGTGTAGGCTCTTGTTCAGAAGTTTATGTCAATGGTTATCTGGTAGGTACACATAAGGGTGGCTATTCGGCTTTTGTATGCGAAATTGGGGGGCAGGTGAAGTTTGGCCAAGAGAATGAAATCATTGTAAAAGCCGATAACACTGCACGTCCCGATGTGATCCCGGTCAATCATAGTCTGTTCGGTGTTTATGGTGGTATTTATCGTCCTGTGTGGCTGATAGTGACTGAACCTTGTAATATTGCGGTTACTGATTATGCTTCCAGCGGTGTATATATAACCCAGAAGAATGTTTCAAGGAAATCTGCTGAGGTGACGGTGAAGGTTAAGTTGGACAATGCTGCATTGGTTCCTGTTCCGTTAATATTGGAAAATACTATTTATGATGCCAAAGGAAAGCTGGTGAAAACACATAAACAAGCTTTTGAATTGACTCCGCAAGGTATGCAGGCCTATTTCTCTACATTTAAAATGAGTAATCCGCATTTGTGGCAGGGGCGTGAAGATCCTTATCTGTATAAGGTGGTATCGCGTTTGTTGCAGAATGACCGGGTGATCGATGAAGTGGTACAGCCGTTGGGGTTACGTAACTATGAGATAGTAGCTGGAAAAGGTTTCTTCCTAAATGGTAAAAAATATCCGATGTATGGCGTCACTCGCCATCAGGATTGGTGGGGGCTTGGTAGCGCTTTGAAGAATGAGAACCACGATTTTGATTTGGCAACTATTATGGATGTAGGTGCCACTACTGTACGTTTTGCTCATTATCAACAGTCAGAGTATCTTTACTCACGTTGTGATACGTTGGGCTTGATTATTTGGGCGGAAATTCCTTTTGTAAATCGTGTGTCGGGACAAGAATGGGAGAATGCCCATCAGCAAATGCGTGAATTGGTGAGACAAAGTTTTAACCATCCTTCTATTTATATTTGGGGTACTCATAACGAGGTATATCATCCTCATGGCTATACTGCCGCTTTGACGCAGTCTCTCCATGACCTTTGCAAAACGGAAGATCCTGACCGTTATACGGTATCGGTTAATGGATATGGACATGCTGACCATCCGGTTAATCAAAATACCGATGTACAGGGGATGAATCGATATTTTGGTTGGTATGAGAAGAAAATTCAGGACATCAAGCCTTGGGTGGAAAAAATGGAGAAAGACTATCCGTGGCAAAAACTGATGCTGACGGAATATGGTGCAGATGCAAACATTGAGCATCAAACAGAATATCTGGGTGATGCGCTGAACTGGGGAAAACCGTTCTATCCGGAAACTTTCCAGACTAAAACGCACGAATATCAATGGAGTATTATAGCCCAACATCCCTATATTATTGCCTCATATTTGTGGAATACGTTCGATTTTGCAGTTCCAATGTGGGAAAGAGGGGGAGTTCCTGCACGAAATTTAAAAGGATTAGTTACCTTTGACCGCAAAATAAAGAAAGACTCTTATTTTTGGTACAAAGCGAACTGGAGTAAAGACCCTGTACTTTATCTAACACAACGTCGTAATGTAAATCGTGAGAAGAAGGAAACCTCTGTAACAGTGTATTCCAATATTGGTACACCTACGGTTTATCTCAATGGAAAAGAATTGACTGGCGTGCGTAAAGGTTATACGGATGTGCATTATATATTTGATAAAGTAATTTTGAACCAGGGGAAGAATATTCTGAAAACAACCGTTTCTTATCAAGGTAAGGAGTATACGGATGAAATAGAGTGGGTATACAATGAGGAACACAAACGGGAGACGGATTCCTTTGAAAACAAAAAGGAACACGCCGGTTGGTAATACTCTTTTGAATATGAATAGTTTTATTATTAATTTTATTTCTAACTTTAAATTTAAAAAAGCATGAAAAGTATTAAGTCATTGCTGTTAGGTATGTGCGTCATTACTCTGTGCGCATGTTCTGCTCAGACCTCTACTGTGCAAACAAACGACAAGGGTACTCAGTGGACTTGGGACAAAGGAACAATTGTAGTCCAGACTCCTGAACGTCCTGCTGATCAAAAAAGTGTAATCGGAATGGCTCTTCCGAAAATGGAAGTTGTCCGTGTGGGATTTGTTGGTCTTGGTATGCGTGGCCCTGGAGCAGTGGAACGTTTCACTCATATCCCCGGAACTCAGATTGTTGCTCTTTGTGACTATGAACAAGCTCGTGCTGAAAGATGCCAGAAATTTTTGGAAAAGGCATCTCTTCCTAAGGCTGCTGTTTATTCAGGCGAAAAAGGATATGAAGAGTTGTGTAAGCGTGACGATATAGATTTAGTTTATATTGCTACAGATTGGTTACATCACTTCCCGGTAGCTATGTGTGCTATGGAAAATGGTAAGAATGTGGCTATTGAAGTTCCTTCTGCCATGAACCTCAAAGAGTGTTGGGATTTGGTTAACATGAGCGAAAAGACCCGTAAACACTGTATGATCCTTGAAAACTGTTGTTATGACTGGTTCGAAATGAATACTTTGAACATGGCACAACAAGGTGTATTCGGTGAAGTTATCCGTGCGCAAGGAGCTTATATTCATAATCTGAGTCCGTTTTGGGATCATTATTGGAAGAATGGTGAGAATGATAAATTAGGCTGGCGTCTGGACTTCAATATGAGACATCGTGGAGATGTATATGCTACTCACGGTCTTGGTCCTGTGGCACAAGCTTTGGATATTCACCGTGGCGACCGTATGCAGACTTTGGTAGCAATGGATACTAAATCTGTAGTAGGTAAGGCTTTGGTAGAAGAAAGAGCAGATACTGCTTGTAATAATTTCCGTAATGGTGATCATACTACTACTTTGATCCGTACTGCTAATGGTAAGGTTATTGAAATTCAACATAATGTAATGACTCCTCAACCTTATAATCGTTTGTATCAGTTGACTGGTAGCAAGGGGTTTGCTAACAAGTATCCTATTCAAGGATATGCTTTGGACGCTGATCAGATGTCAGCTTCGGGAGTAGAACCTAAGGTGGATGATTTGAATTCACATAGCTTTATGTCTAAGGCTGATATGGAAGCTTTGGTAGCGAAATATCAACATCCTATTTTAAAGAAATATGGTGAAATGGCTAAAGAAGTAGGAGGTCATGGTGGTATGGACTTCATCATGGATAGCCGTTTGGTGTATTGTTTGCAAAACGGTTTGCCTTTGGATATGGATGTATACGATTTGGCTGAATGGTGTTGCTTGGCTGAACTTGGTGAACTTTCTATGGATAATAATTGTGCTGCTGTTGCATTCCCTGATTTTACTCGTGGTGAATGGAATGTAGTGAAAGGCTATAAGCATGCATATGCAAGTCCTGAAGATGAAGCAGCTTCCATGGAGAAGGCAAAAGCATTTACTGCTAAACTGAAGGAACAAGGTGCTAAGGAATGGGCACAGGAAGCAAAGAAGTAATAAACGGATGCTTGAGAAGTAACAAGCAGTCGAGACTTAAATAAATAGAAAAAGGCTGAACCCAAAAGACTTTTTGGAGCTCAGCCTTTTTTTTCTTGTTTTTTATTTTGTCTCAAGCAATGTAGCGATAGTGCTTATGATTTCTTTATTAGTCCGGTCTCCTCCATAGCCTTTGATTGTTTTCCGGATGATCCGTTGTTTATCCAGTATAAAAAATTGGGGAGCGCTACCACCGGTTTGATAATCTTGAATAATTTGATCAGTGGCAGTCAGTATGGTATAATTTAATTGCTTTCTTTCAGCATAAGCCTTGACGGCACTTTCTCGACGGCTCCAGCTCTCAATAGCCACAATATCTACTTTCTCATCATAATAATGAGTCTTTATTTCTTTCAAGAAAGGAACTGCCGCTTGACAAGGTCCACAACCTATGCCTGTAAAACAAATGATAAGAACTTCACTTTTAAAATCGTCCAGTGATACGGGTTGGCAGTCCGGATTGTTCAATGTCCATGTCGGTGCAGGTTTTCCCGTTAAATCACCTTGCTTTATTTTTTCCTTACTTTGATTCTTATTCTCTTCAACTGTTCTTATTTCGTAATCTTTGGGTATATACTTCATTACGTCAAAATCTTTCAAAGAAAATGTGTTGAATTCTGCTTCTATACATTCTTTGACTGAAATGTCATGCGACATGTATCGCCGGAGTTTATAGGGTAGGTTATTACTTTTACTTATCCAAAGTTCATAAATAGAAAGCGGGTCAACATAGAAGGGGGGGGGGAGGAATATGATAAGCCTTTCCAAAAAACTCTACTTGTTCTTCTTCATCAATCGTCAACTTGAAATAGTAGTAATCTTTTTTTTCTTTCAGTTCATATCGGATATGATCTGTAGTATTAAATGTATATATTAGTATATTTTTACAGAAATTGAAAAAGGGAGGGTTCACAAGCCGGAAGGGTAGAGGTCTGAATGTAAAATCGTCTACGATTACCCCTTTATTCTCGTGGAAGAAATCAAACTTTTGATTACCGTCGTATGCAAACTCTATCTGTCCAGATTGTACCGGATTGCCATATGTATATACACAACCTACTGTTGTGTCTTCTGGGTTGTCGATCTCCTGACAAAGTATTTGATAGACAGAGAGTGGAAGTGTATCTCCCGGTTGCCAATTTTCGGATTGGCAGAGATAAATTGCCGATTTTATCTTATTTAAATTGGCAAGTACTTCTTTCAGATATTCTTTGGAACCTTCTTGTGCATTCCCCGTTAATGGAAGAATGCATAAGAAAGCGTAGAATATGAGTTGTTTATTAATTCCAATCATTTGACTATTTTCAGTAATTCTTTTTTCATTGTTTCAACTCCTGGAAAACCTGTTTGCTTGTATTTGATGTTTCCTTCACGGTCAACAATCAGGTAAGTGGGCACACCTCTTACCTCAAAACTCTTGCTCAGATAGTCCCATTGGGTTTGTGTCAGGCGGTAGTGTTCGCCGTGGATGTCAGTAATCATATTGTTCCATGTTCCTAATGGGGAAGTTTCGCCGGTGATATACAGGTAAACAATATCCTTGTCTTTCAATTCCTCTTTCATGGGAATCATCGCTTTATTTGCCATACGGCATGGACCGCACCAGGTGGCCCAGAAATCTACCAGAAGAACTTTACCTCTGAACTTGCTGATGATAGAAGCAAACAAATCTTCATTACTCACTTCACCTGCTTCGTTTATGGTAAATCCGGTCTTTTTCTTGTTGGCTTCGATTTTGGCGAGCAGTTTGTCATTGGCTACAGTCAACATTTCCTGATAAGTTTGTGGTAAAGCGGAAATACTTATTTTATCTTCTTCTGTGAGAGGGTTATACTCTTTGATTTTACGGTAGAGGGGAGTTACTTGGGCTACATCGAAGAAAATGCCTTTGTCTGTTCCGCATTCTTTGGCGATTTTTTCAATATCGCGAGAATAGATTATAACCAGATAGTAATACATATCCGCCAAAATAGATTGCGGTTCATTCAAATAGTTTATGTCGATGTTTGCAAGATAGTCTGCCGGATATTTCTTCATAAGTTCCTGAAAAAAAATTTCTGCTTCTTCGCGTTTAATGTTTCCGGAGGCTATGGCAGCAGAAGTCATTGTACTTGCAGCACCTCGTAGTGCAGCTACTATAGACATTTTATTGTTGATACTCAGTAACTCGTGAGTGGCTTTACTTACAGGTAAATTGTCTGTTTTCCGCTGAATGCTATCCACTTGTTGTAGAGTGTATGCTTTAAAATCGGTGAAACTCATACCGTTTATAGCCTTTAAATTACGGAAATTCAGTTCCCGTAGGTCAGGAGTATATACCTTTTCACTCATTTCTTGTGCTGTGGCAGCCAATGGACCGTTAATATAAAATAGCTTATCACGGTTTTTCTCCAGTTTGTGGAATTTGGACTGTTGGCGCGAAAGTTCACGTAGGTTGATGTATACTTCGGTTTCCTTGCCGGGTTCCATAAAGAATACGAGCTTATTATTACTACCGGGCAGATACATATTACATTGAGTGGTTGCTGCTAAAATAATCTCCTGATTAAAGTTGCCTTCAGCATCTATAGTCAATGGTACTTGGGATACATCTCCTTTGACGCTTTCAAACAACATTATGTTTATAGGACGTGAGAACATTCCGGTATGATACTCCAGCAACTTACCTTTTAAAGTTCCTTTCCCATATTGGATGACAGGTTCGGGTAGTCCGAGATTTTTGTCGATTTTGTGTACTACCGCATTCTTGGGTAATACCAATGTTGGTAACTTCTTACCTTTAAGTTGTATACCCCAAATACTGTATCCGTTGTCTACCTTTTCGCCTTCCGTGAAATCAATGCTGGTAATTGTATCAGGTAAGGGAGGAAATACCAACTGAAATTCAGCTTCGCCCGATTCTGGCATCCAGAATTCTTTGTCCGGTGTGATACCTATCCCTGAACGCAAGAGATAAGTTTCTCCATTATTGTCTTTCAAATAACTGCTCGAAGCTATTTTTATCCAGTATTTAGGCCGATAATTGGCATAAATATGAAGAATAGTAGCGGTGTCGCTCAATACAATCTTACTAACTTCGATAGAAGTGTTGTTTCTTACGCAGAACGGGGGTTGCTCTATAACCCTGTTTTTGGCTTGGAGAGTACAGCATAACAACAAGCCGATGATAATTGAAAGTGTTTGTCTCATACTATTTTGATTTTTTCTCAAAAGTACGAAAGTTTCGTATGAACATGCTTCTTTCAACGTTAATTGATGCAAAATCAAAAAGGAACTTACAGTGAAACGGCTTTTTCTTCGCTTTTGTATTTTTTATACTCTTCAATCACGTGTTTTCTGCTTCGGAGTATCTGCCATCGATAAACCAGACAGGTTGTAATGAAATAGAAACCTGTTTGTAGCCACAAGGCTTGATATTCGAAAGCTACTTCATTGAGTGTAGTCCCCATACTGTTAATGCGTACATATCCGTTGATTCCGAATGTCGAAGGGAAGATATATGAAAAATATCTCCAGAATGCGGGCATGGCTGTCTCTGGCCATGAAATACCGGAAAGGAAAAGCAAAGGTACGGATGTAAATACAAATAACAACATACACGTTTCCCGGTTACGGATGGCGATGGAGGCCGTCATTGCAAAGAAAATACAAGCACCCAAATAGGGTAAGGTAAATAAAGTCAGCACTCCGGGGATAGGTATTTGGTTGAGGCTGAATAGGCGAGGTACTACACATAAGATGTATACTGCCACAAGTGAATATACCATGAAGTAGCTCAGGCCTTTTCCCATTACAATTCGTAGAGTACCGTTGTAATGTCGGTTGATAGGTACTAAATCTTTGAAACGGTTATGTTCACGGGCGGTTCCTACAGACAATCCGATACCCAACAGTAAAGTTTGCTGGATAATCAATACCAGTACGGCAGGTATCAGGAAAGCGGCAAAGCCATTGGTAGGATTGAATAGCGTGACATCCTCATATTCTATCGGATAGGCAGTTATCTCATCCTGGCGGTCGGTAGTGTTTCCGGCACGTTCAATCTTGATATCCGCATTCATCTCTAAAGATACGTTTGTATTAGTGTTCAGTAAAGCTTTATAGTAAAGCAATCCGCTCATATCACAGAAAAGACTGACCTGAGTCTGCTTACCACGCGCTATATCGTCACTAAAATGAGTCGGAATATAGATGATGCCATACGCCTTCCGATCTTTCAGCATCAGTCTGGCTTCCTCCATGTCGGCGCAATAAGTCACGATATTCACTTCGGGACTGGCATCCACTTTTCGCAGGTATTCGCGGCTTAATGCACTACGTGAGTTGTCCACTACCACAGCAGGTACTTCACGGATGGTTTCGTTGGTATAGATAAATGCGTATATCAACGGATACACTATAGGGACAAGTACAAAGAAGATAAGCACACCCTGGTCACGAAAGGTCGTACGAAATTCCTGTTTCCAGATATAGAACATATCATAGATACCTTGAACAACTTTCTGTTTGAACGTCAGATGCTTCATTACGGTACGTATTTATAGTAAATTAATGCTTCTTTCAGCCGATGAGCTATAAGGAATGGAAGCATCATGAATATAAGTAAAGCTACATAGTTCACCCATGAGTAAATCATCGGGTAACCATTGAGTGCTTGGTCTACATAGATGAGGAAATAATGACGCAACGGGAACAGATTTGCCAATCCTTGCAGTACGGGGTGCATCGCCATGGCAGGGAATGACAGTCCGCACATCGAAAAAGAAAGTACTCCCCAGAGTGAGGCAAAACTAAGTCCCAATCTCAAGGTAGGCAAAGTACCAATCATCAATACGCCCATGCCTTGCGATGCCAATACCAGGCAAAGCGTAGCAAGTAACATCGGAAGGATGCCACTGTTGCAGGGGAAATGCAGATATCCATATAAATATACATTATATAATATACCCATTAAAAAGAATATCGCTGTATGCGGTAACAACTTTCCGGCAAGGGAAATCCAGATGGAATTGTTACCCATGCGCAGCCACTCGCGGGCGCTACGATGCTTAATCTCTACACCGATGGAGTAAACTGTAATCATAAAAATAAGTAACATTAACACACCGGGGGCAAAGGTGTTGCACAGATATACAGAATAATTCAACCACGGGTTGTTGAGTGGGTGTGTATCTATGACGATGGGTTGGAGAAATGCCATAGCTTGGTCTTCGGTGGCGCCTTTGGCGTACAAAGCGGTGCGTGCAGCTGCTCCTGATGCCAACTCGCTCATCATCTTCATATCCTTAAACAAGAGTGAACCGGCAATAAGCAAGGTGTTGTTGGTATAAAAAGAAACCTTAGGTTGGCGTTGTGCCTGTACTTGGGCGGTAGTACCTTGGGGGATATAGAAAAAACCGTAGATTTCTCCTCGTTGCATGGCGGTACGTGCATCGTTGACATTAGGATAATGAGCTATGACGGCTGTCTGCTCAAAAGCGTCCAGGTTGCGCACCAGTTGGCGGGTGGTAGATGTCATATCCTGATCTACCACACCTACAGGCATATCGGTAGGTAGACCGGAGTCCATAAGTGTAGTGAAGAATATATAACAGAACAATGGTGCAATAACCATACAGAACAGGTAGAGTGGGCGGGAGACGAGACGGCGGCATTCACGTTTCGCCACGTTCCATAAGGCTATATGTTTTTTATCTCTTTCCATTACCACTTTACCACTTTGCTACTTTATCACTTTTTCAAAATCACACTCATTCCCGGTCTTAATCCCTCTATTTTTTCCAGCGGGGAAGCTTTTACCTCAAATGTTTTTAGGTCGAACTGCCCGGTCGTTTTAGTTGCTTTCCAGGCAGCGTATGTGCCGAGGTCTTTCATATAATATACCTTCAAGCGTATGCTCTTGTCGAGGGCGGGGATGAATGCTTCAAATTCAGTATCCATGCCTAGTCCTTGCAACAAATCTTCGCGTACATTGAAAGTTACCCATATATCATCCAATGTAGCAATATTCATGATGGGGGCGCCTGTCCCAACCAATTCACCTACTTTGGGGAATATCTCGGATACCTCTCCGGCGGTTTGTGCTATCAAGTAAGTTTCCTTGATATACGATGCTACTTCAGCAACAACTCCTTTAGCACGTTCCACCAATGCGGCAGCGGCGGCTTTGTCTTCACGTTCGGCACCGTTCTTGGCCATGTTATATTGTGCTTTAGCTGCTTTTTCGGTAGCTATGGCTGCATCACGTTGGGCAGTAACTTCATCCAGTTTTTGTGCAGACATCACTCCTTGATCGTGCAAATTTCTTATCCGTTTATAAGATTTTTCTGCAATGACAAGTCCTGCCTGTGCTTTCTGCCACATTTCGTAGGCAGCCTGTATCTGTTCCCGACGGACACCTTTCAGAGCTTTTTCATTCTGTGCCTGTGCGGCAGCTTCGGCGGCACGTGCCTGTTCAAGCTTGGCTTGCACATCGGGTGCCTCCAGAATGGCAAGGGTATCTCCAGCTTGCACATTCTGCCCTTCTTTCACTCGAAATTCCAGAATACGTCCCGGTACTTTGCTTGATACGCGATACTCCGTTACTTCTGCTTGTCCCTGTACAATCTCCGGCCCTTTGCGGAGCATGAAGAAGCCCACAAGAGCAACTATGGCAATCACTCCCGTCAGTGTGAGAAATGCCAGTAGCATGTTACTGTTTTGTGATTTTGTATCCAACATTTTATTTACGATTTTACAATTTACAATTTCGCTTCGTTCAAAAATCACTTCATTCTTTATGAATATATAGCTCCGATTGAAACTACGTTGATTTACTATTTACAATTTCCAACTCACGATTAACTGACGTTTATTAATCGCCTGATCGTAAATTGTCGAATTGTAAATTCCCTGTAGCCTTCTTCAGATAGATTTCCGTCAACTTCACATCAATCTGTGCATCTATCTTTTCCGATTGAGCAGAAAGCCAGGCAGTATGCGCTTCAAGCACATTGCTTGCCGGTATTACCCCCTCTTCAAATCCAAGGGTAGCATAGCGTAGGTTCTCATTGGCTTTCTCCAGATTTTTTTCGGCCATGATGAGCGTTTTGGCAGCTTCGTTCACTTTGAAAGCAGATTGGTTAACTTGTAATTCTATCTTTTCTTTGGCATTGTCCAATTGGTATTGCGTGATACGCGCTTCCGATTTAGCGGCTTTTACTTTATAAATACCTTCACCCCAATGCCAGATAGGAAGGGAAACCATGACGCCTACATTCCACATTCCTTTGAATTTCTTTTCAAAGCTGTTGAAGACGGAGGGATTGGTTACCATATAGTTGCCTATCAAAGCAACGGACGGAAGAAATTCCGCACGGGTAACGTTGACTTTCTGCTTGTAAATTTGAGTAGCAAGTTTCAGACTGCGTACTTCCGGGCGGGTAGCATAAACATTATTGATATCAATATTTTTTTCTACTACCGGAACAATGCCCAAGTCATTTTTCTTTTCATCAGCCAGCGTAATGGAAGAACTAAGATCAAGTCCGCACAGTTGGCAAAGCAACATTTTGGCAAGGCTCAAACCATCGTTAACTTTAGTCAAAGTCATTTCAGCCTCATTCACCTTTACCTTGACAGATAAGCCGTCGGCTTTGGTGGCTACTCCCTCAACAATCATCTTGTCGATATCACTTTCCAACTTTTGTAATAATTCGAGGTAACCTTCCGCCAACTTTTTTTTGCTGGCGAGGGATACCACTTGCCAGTATGCCTGGTCTGTACTCAAAATGACTTCCTGTATACCGGTGTTATGCTGTTGCTGTGCCAGTTCCTCTGCATATTTGGTGATTTTGTTGTAAGCCCGTATTTTACCACCCATATACAAAGGTTGTGTCAGGGTCAATGCTCCAGTATATATATTGCGCGTGTCTGTACGAAAAGCATCAACGAGAGATTGCCCCAAACCATTGAGCGGCGTAGCGATATCTGTACTTCCTAATGACTGGAGGATTGCCATGAGTTGAGGATTTTGTATCAATTCAGGATGTTGGGTCAACATTTCTTGGATACCATTTTGTAAAGCACCACCGACCTGTGTCCCCACAGAACCGAGTGCACTTTTTTGTGCATCGCTCAGTAAAGAAAATTCTTTCTGATTACGCATATATCCGCCCGATGCAGAAATATTGGGCAGATAATTGGTGAATGCCGCTTTTTTCTGATAGTGTGCCGCATTGATTTTTTCCTGGCTAATCAACAATTCTTTGTTGTTGGCAATTGCCAATGCACGGCAACTATCCAAACTCAAAACCTCCTGTGCGACCATGGGAAGCGTCAGGCAAGTCAACCAGATGAAACAGAAGAACTTTTTCATTGGGTCTATACATTATAATAAGGTGATAAAATTGTTATTGGTATAGCAACAATAATTGCATAAACAACGATGCAAATGTATAGGCTTTCAATGATATTGCAAAATAATTTAGACCTTTTTTAATCTAAATTGAATGATTGTGATCCGATAAGCGTTCCATCGGCAAAAATATCTGCACGGTAGACACCTGCATATAGATATTCTTCTACATCCCAATAGACTGTAACATCTTGTTCTTCACCGTTATATTCAATGTATTTCTTAATGGAATATACCAAATGCCGGTTTTCGTATTGGAAAGTGTTGGAAGCGCTTTTGGTCAATACATCGTTATCGGGCTTTGTGATACGGATATAAAGCGTGCGTTCACCGGTTTCTGCAGTAATATTCTTTACGATGGTAAAGTTGATTTTGAATTTCACGATATCTTTCACCTTCTTGGCAATCTTGCCCCGCTTGTTGATAGCTTGAATATTGATATTCGTTGCATCTAATTGGGCGGCAAGAGTTACCTTCTTATTTAAGGTGTTTTTCTCTTCGGAAAGATTGTTGATTTGCCGGGAAGCGTCATTATACTTCCGCGTAACGTCTGCGATAACTTCTTTTTGGTGAGTGGTCAGGCGGCTCAGAGAGTCTATCTGGTTGATATAACCAATCATAACCTTACGTAACGTTGCCAATTCTTTTTTTAGGCGGCGTATTTCGGTTGCATTACTGCTTTTTACTGTACGCAACTCTTCCAGCAAGCGTTGTGTCTTCAACTGTTCTTGTTCCAGTAGTGCGGAAAGAGAGTCATTGGAAACGGTTAGTTTCAATTCATCATATTGTTTTGCAAAGTCTGTATATTGATTTTCCAAGTCTTCCTTTTCTAACTCGAATTCCTGAACGAGTTCATTCTTGGACTGTTTCTCGAAAACAAATAGTACAGTTACTACTATCAATAATAGTATCAAAAGACTCCCGACAACAATTTGGAGCGTATTTTTATTAGTCGCCATCTTTTTTAATGATTAATGTTTAATAATTAATGATGGGAGATAATTGGTCACCATCCTAATCGTTGGCAAAATTAATCATTAATCATTAATCATTAATCACTAATCAGTAACTAAATGTGCATTTAACTAAAATTATTACGGAAAAATTTCTTTAATTAGGAATGTCGTTGTACTTTTGTAGCATCTTTAAAAGAACACTTATTAAACAAAAAAACTTTAGAAATTATGTCAAAAGTAACCGTAGTAGGTGCAGGTAACGTAGGTGCTACATGCGCTAATGTGTTGGCCTTTAATGAAGTGGCTGACGAAGTGGTAATGCTGGATGTGAAAGAAGGCGTTTCGGAAGGTAAAGCAATGGATATGATGCAGACTGCTCAACTGTTGGGCTTCGACACCACTATTGTAGGTTGTACCAACGATTATGAAAAGACTGCTAACTCCGATGTTGTTGTTATTACTTCAGGTATTCCCCGTAAGCCGGGTATGACTCGTGAAGAATTAATTGGTGTAAATGCAGGTATCGTTAAATCGGTTGCGCAGAACATTTTGAAATATTCTCCCAATGCTATTCTTGTAGTTATTTCTAACCCGATGGATACTATGACTTATTTGTCACTGAAATCTTTGGGTGTTCCTAAGAATCGCATCATCGGTATGGGTGGTGCTTTGGATAGCTCCCGTTTCAAATATTTCTTGTCTCAGGCTTTGGGCTGCAACGCCAACGAAGTGGAAGGTATAGTTATTGGTGGTCATGGTGATACTACTATGATTCCGTTGGCTCGTTTAGCTACTTACAAAGGTCAACCAGTAAGCACATTGTTAGGTGAAGAGAAACTGAACGAAGTAGTAGCTTCTACTATGGTGGGAGGGGCTACTCTGACTAAGTTGTTGGGTACATCTGCTTGGTATGCTCCGGGTGCTGCTGGTGCATATGTAGTAGAATCTATCATTCACAACCAAAGGAAGATGATTCCTTGCTCTGTATATTTGGAAGGGGAATACGGTGAATCAGATATCTGTATCGGTGTACCTGTAATTCTTGGTAAGAATGGTATCGAGAAAATTGTTGAATTGGAACTGACCGCTGATGAAAAAGCTAAATTTGCTGCCAGCGCCGCTGCCGTTCATAAGACAAATGCTGCATTGAAAGAAGTAGGTGCTCTCTAATTGAGGGTAACTTGGAAAAATAAGTAGACCTCACGAACCTTTCTTTATAGAAAGTCGTGAGGTTTTTTCATTATCTTGTTATAAAAGAAAACCGAAATCAAATTAATATGAGGAAAATACAATTATCTATTGCTGCTCTTTTTTTTACTGTTACTACTTATGCGCAAGAATCTCCACTTTGGCTGCGTAATTGTGCCATTGCTCCTGATGGAACTACTATTGCTTTCACTTATAAAGGTGATATTTATACCGTCCCTACCACAGGCGGACGAGCGCTGCAAATTACTACCAATCCGGCATACGATACAGCACCGGTATGGAGTCCTGATAGTAAGCAGATTGCTTTTGCATCCGATCGTATGGGAAGTCTGGATGTTTTTCTTGTTTCCAAGGACGGGGGAGAACCCTGTCGGTTGACGACCCATTCCGGAAGTGAAACACCTGTTGCTTTCAGCGATACCGGTCACGTTTTGTTTTCTGCAGACATCATGCCTGCTGCCGAGAGCATTACTTTCCCTTCCAACGGACAGTTCAAACAAATATATCAGGTCTCGACGAAAGGAGGGCGTCCTGTCCTGTTTTCGTCCATACCGATGGAGCACATTTCTGTCAACAAAGATGGTGTGATACTCTATCAGGATAAAAAAGGTTATGAAGATTATTGGCGTAAACACCAAAAATCACCTATTGCGCGTGACGTATGGATGTACACTCCGGGTAAGAAGCCGCTCTATCAGCGGCAAACCACTTTTGAGGGCGAAGACCGCGAGCCCGTATGGGCTGCCGACGGCAAGTCATTTTATTATTTGAGTGAAGAGAACGGAACGTTCAATGTTTATCAACGTGTTTCCGGTACTTCGTCAGCTATACAAGTCACTTATCACACCAAGCAACCGGTTCGTTTCCTCAGTATGGCAAACGACGGTAGGCTTTGCTATGGTTATGATGGAGAAATCTATACGATGACAGTTGGTAGAAAACCGCAGAAAGTGAATGTGAATATTGTTTCCGATAAAACCGATAAAGATCTTATCCGCCAGATTAGAAATTATGGAGCTACGGAAATGGCGGTTTCTCCAGGTGGAAAAGAAGTTGCTTTCATTTTGCGTGGTGATGTCTATGTAACTTCTGTAGATTATAAAACTACTAAGCAGATTACAAATACTCCTTGCCAAGAACGGGATATCGACTTTGCTCCCGATGGTCGTTCTCTGGTTTATGCTTCTGAACGAAACGGGCTTTGGCAACTCTATACCTCTACCATTGTGCGTAAAGAGGAGAAACTTTTTGCATATGCCACGGATTTGAAGGAAGAAAGATTGACTAATTCAAAACTGACTTCTTTCCAACCACAATATAGTCCGGATGGAAAGGAAGTCGCTTTTTTGGAAAACCGTACCGCTATCCGTATTATTAATCTGAAGAGTAAAGCGGTGCGTACCGTGATGGATGCCAAATATCAGTATTCCTATTCTGACGGTGACCAATGGTATCAATGGAGTCCGGACGGCAAATGGATTCTTGCGGACTTCATCGGTGTTGGGGGATGGAACAATAAGGATGTCGTTCTTCTGCATGCCGATGGAAAAGGCGAAATGGTAAACCTCACCGAGAGCGGATATACCGACGGTCGTGCCAAGTGGGTATTGGGTGGAAAGGCCATGATATGGAGAAGTGACCGTGCCGGATACCGTAGCCATGGTAGTTGGGGAGCGGAGTTCGATACTTACATCATGTTCTTCGATGCTGATGCCTACGACCGTTTCCTTATGAATAAGGAAGATTTGGCATTGTTGGAAGAAGCCGAGAAAGTTAAGAAGGAAGAAAAGGATAAAAAAGACAAAAAGGAAACCAAGAAAAAAGGAGATAAACAAGAGTCCGGAAAAAAAGATGATACCGAAAAGGACAAGAAAGCAGAACCGTTGAAACTCGATTTGGAGAACCGTTTTGACCGTATAGTACGTCTCACTGTCAATTCTTCACATATGGGTGATGCCCTGCTTACTCCAAAAGGTGACGCCCTTTACTATCTGGCTGCTTTCGAAGGAGGTTTTGACCTTTGGAAACATGACTTGAAAGAAAATACTACGAGTATATTCCTGAAGGGTGTAGGCGGTGGCGCCTTACAGCCTGACAAAGAAGGAAAAAACATCTATCTTTGCAGTGGTGGGGGAATGAAAAAAATAGAAATCGGTGGTGGAAAAACTACCCAGATAGGATTTGAGGCATTCTTTGAGTATCGTCCGTATGATGAACGTGAGTATATTTTTGATCATGTATGGCGGCAGGTGGATGACAAGTTCTATGTGGAAAGCCTGCATGGTACCGATTGGAACGGATTTAAAGAAAGCTATAAGCGTTTTTTGCCATATATCAATAATAACTATGACTTTGCTGAGATGTTGAGTGAAATGTTGGGTGAGCTGAACGCTTCCCATACGGGGGCACGCTATTCCGCTTGGGGAGACGCATTGCCCACAGCCGCTTTGGGAGTATTCTATGATGACGCTTATAGCGGTGAGGGATTGAAAATTAAAGAGATTATAGCCCAAAGTCCTTTGACGAGGAAAAAAACAGATGTTGTTCCAGGTTGTATCATTGAGAAAATAGATGGTGTTGCTATAAAAGCAGGTGCTGATTATTTCCCGTTATTGGAAGGAAAGGTCAATCGTAAAGTCATTCTTTCTGTTTATAATCCCGATACAAAGAAACGCTTTGAAGAAACTATCAAACCTATTTCCTATGGTGCACAGAATGAACTCCTTTATAAACGTTGGGTAGAAACTTGCCGTAAGAAGGTGGAAGAACTTTCCGGTGGACGCGTCGGTTATGTTCATATCAAAGGTATGGACAGTCCGAGCTTCAGGAAAATCTATTCCGAACTTTTGGGACGTTACCGCAATAAAGAAGCGGTTGTGGTAGACGTACGTCATAATGGTGGCGGATGGCTCCATGACGATGTCGTTACTTTACTTAGCGGAAAAGAGTATCAGCGTTTTGTACCGCGCGGGCAGTATATCGGCAGTGATCCGTTCAATAAATGGTTAAAACCTTCCTGTATGCTGGTTTGTGAAGATAATTATAGTAATGCACACGGCACTCCTTTTGTGTACAAGGCATTGGAAATCGGCAAGTTGGTAGGTACTCCTGTTGCTGGAACCATGACTGCCGTTTGGTGGGAGCGCCAGATTGACTCTAGCATCGTATTCGGTATTCCTCAAGTAGGTTGTATGGATATGCAAGGAAATTATCTGGAAAATCACACTTTGCAACCTGATATACTGGTATATAATACACCAGAAGATGCCATAACGGGAAATGATACCCAACTGAAAACAGCGGTAGATTGTTTACTGCAACAGTTGCCGAAGAAAAAATAAAAGGGATTTTCAGGTGATCCGTATATATAGATGACTGAAAAACTGTTTATGGGGCTGTCCGATAAAGGACAGCCCCATTGTTGTTATAGAATTAAGTGTTGCCAATAAGGTGGCACAACCGTGCCAATGTTGTGGCAAAGTTGTGCCACCTTATTGGCACGGTTGTGCCACTTTATCGGCAAAGTGTTCTTTCCCGTCAAATTATTCATTGAGTATCAGCCTGATTTTTCCGCTCTCCCCGGTTGGTAGTTCGATACTGAACCATTGGTTGCAGATATATTGCAATTCGTTGGCTGCAAATATCAGTTCGTCGGAATTGATAACAATCTGTTCGTTTGCCGATATGGAGAAAGTGCCTTCCCGTTGTTCGATGTGGTTGGGGTAAGGTAATAATGCAGACAAATTGTCTTATGCAAAAATATTCAGCGCAAGTGTCAAACTCCAAAAGTAGAGTATACTTCGGAGATTTCCAGTGAAGAAGTTCTTTTTCATAAAGTAGTATTTAAAGGTTAACGAATCTTGGAGCGATAGTCCGGGCTGGGGTTATCTCACATCTGCACCCCACATCATTTTATTACGAAGCGTATCGAAGAATATATGGTTGAAACGTTTAATAACCTTTATACTGTAATCTGCCCGTGAAATATTCAGACGGGTGGTTTCCTTACATGTTTCACTACGACCGTCGATGGCTACCAGGAAGTTATGGCTGCGGCTCTCCACGTCAAGAGTGATTTCCCAATCATCACAGATGACGATGGGACGCACATTCAGACTATGAGGCGCAACGGGAGTGATGGCAATGGTCTTACTGTGTGGTACAATAACAGGACCGCCTACGCTAAGCGAATAAGCGGTGGAACCAGTAGGAGTGGCAATTACCAGACCGTCGGCCTGGTAGGTTGTGAGATGTGCGCCGTTGATGGCGGTATGGATACTAATCATGGATGAACTGTCACGTTTCAAAACGGCAATTTCATTGAGTGCGTATGGCGACTTCATCAGGTTTTCATCATCGCATTTCAGTTGCAGCACGCTGCGTTCTTCTACCTTATAGTGGTTGTTATAAATTTCGTCAAAAGTCTCTTCCATTTCTTCGGGAGAGATATCAGCCAGAAACCCCAGACGACCTGTATTGATACCGAGAATGGGAATGTTTTTCTTACCTACACGACTGGCTGCTTTCAAAAAAGTACCGTCTCCGCCTATACTGATAACCATGTCGGCACAGAAGTCATCACCATCAAACAATTCGGCAGGGGGAATGTTGAGGTGTAAATCCGAAGTCAGGAATTGATAGAATTCACGGCACACGCAGAGCTGTGCCTTGTGTTGTTCCAACAAGCGGAACAAGTTTTCGGCATGGGATGATTTTTTGGCTTGATAAGTATTTCCAAATATGGCAAATTTCATAGTGAATTCTGTTATTGTGATGCGCAAAGATGCTATTTTTTTCTCAGAATGCTGCCAACATATCGCTATTATTTGTACTTTTGCCCCAAACTATAGACCGAATTATGACTAGATTAAGTGTAAATATTAATAAGGTAGCAACGTTGAGGAATGCACGTGGGGGCGATGTCCCGAATGTGGTTAAGGTAGCGTTGGATTGTGAAAGTTTTGGTGCTGATGGTATAACGGTACATCCGCGCCCTGATGAACGGCACATTCGTAAAAGCGATGTTTATGATTTGCGTCCGTTGCTACGTACGGAGTTTAACATAGAGGGGTATCCCGCACCGGAATTTATCGACTTGGTTCTGAAAGTAAAACCGCATCAAGTTACGTTGGTTCCGGATACTCCTGCACAATTGACTTCAAATGCCGGATGGGATACAAAAACCAATCAAAGTTTCTTGGCAGAGGTTCTGGATGAATTTAATAATGCGGGTATCCGTACTTCTGTTTTCGTATCAACCGATGCGGAAATGATAGAGTATGCCGCGAAGGCTGGTGCCGATCGTGTGGAACTCTATACCGAACCATACGCTACTGCTTACCTCCAAGGCAAAGAAGCTGCGGTAGCTCCTTTTGTGGAAGCTGCGAAGGTTGCCCGTAGTTTAGGCTTGGGTTTGAATGCAGGTCATGACCTGAGTTTGGTAAATTTGAACTATTTCTATCAGAACATTCCATGGTTGGATGAAGTTTCTATCGGTCATGCGTTGATCAGTGATGCTCTGTATTTGGGATTGGAACGTACTATTCAAGAATATAAAAATTGTCTTCGCTGATGATGAATATGGTGTTATTGTTTCAAGCGGCTTCGGCTTTGACCGATTCGATTGCCGGTGGCAATCCGGTGCTTACTCCTGTTGGGACTCCCGACGAAATGAATTTGTGGAGTATGGCCATTAAAGGTGGATGGATTATGATTGTTCTCGGGCTGTTGTCCGTTGTCTGTTTCTACATCCTGTTTGAACGAAATTATGTAATTCGTAAGGCAGGTAAGGAAGATCCGATGTTTATGGATAAAATTAAGGATTATATCTTGGGTGGAGAAATAAAGGCGGCTATTGCTTATTGCCGTAGTGTTAATACACCTTCGGCCCGTATGATTGAAAAAGGTATCAGTCGTTTGGGGCGTCCGGTAAATGATGTGCAGGCTGCCATTGAAAATGTAGGTAACATTGAGGTGGCAAAACTGGAGAAGGGGCTGACGATTATGGCTACCATTTCGGGAGGTGCTCCGATGATTGGATTTCTCGGAACTGTGACGGGTATGGTGCGCGCTTTCTACGAAATGGCGAATGCCGGTAATAATATTGATATCACTTTGCTTTCCGGTGGTATTTATGAAGCCATGATTACTACGGTAGGTGGTTTGATAGTGGGGATCATCGCTATGTTTGCCTACAATTACTTGGTAACTTTGGTGGATGGCGTAGTGAATAAAATGGAAGCTAAGACAATGGTATTCATGGATTTATTGAACGAACCATGTTAAAACGGAGAGCTAAAATATCGCCTAATTTCAGTATGGCATCCATGACGGATGTTATTTTCCTGCTATTGATTTTCTTTATGATTACGTCTACGGTTGTATCACCCAATGCTATAAAGGTATTGCTTCCGCAGGGTAAACAGCAAACCTCTGCCAAGCCGCTGACTAGAGTTATTATTGATAAAGATCTGAATTTCTATGCTGCATTCGGTAATGACAAGGAACAGTCGTTGACGCTGGATGAATTGACTCCTTTCTTGCAGTCGTGTGCGGAGAAAGAACCGGAAATGTATGTGGCGCTGTATGCTGATGAGGCGGTGCCTTATAGAGAAATCGTTAAAGTATTGAATATAGCCAATGAAAATCATTTCAAAATGGTGTTGGCTACCCGTCCGCCGGAGGGAAAATAATGGATCAGAAGAAGAAAGGAAAATATATAGGAATGGTGGGTGCGCTATTGGTGCATGTCGCTTTTATTGCCCTTTTGATTTTGGTTGGATTTACGTTGCCCGAACAATCTGAAGAGGGTGGCGTTCCTGTGATGTTGGGAGAGGTGCCTGATGCGTTGGGCAGTGCTGACCCTTCTTTAGTAAAAGTTGATGTGATGCCTGAAGAAGTTGCCCCTGAGGTGCAGGAGACGATGGAACAAAATATGATTACGCAGGAAGATGAAGAAACCGTTGCCATAAAACCGAAAGCTGAGGAGAAGAAAAAAGAGGTGAAGAAACCAGAAAAAACGGCTGCTGAGGAAGCCAAGGAGACTCGGAGACTTGCCGAAGAAAAGGCCGAACAAGAACGGAAAGCGGCTGAAGAGGCTACCCGTAAACGTGTTGCAGGCGCTTTTGGAAAAGGTGCGCAGATGGGTAGTAAAGGTAATACGGAAGGAACCGGTATACAGGGTAGCCCTACAGGTAACTCAGATAGTGGTTCTACTTCAGGAGTCGGAGGTTATGGAACATTTAATCTGGGTGGACGTTCTATAGGTGAAGGCGGTTTACCACGACCGGTGTATAATGTGCAGGATGAAGGCAGGGTTGTGGTTACTATCACCGTAAATCCTGCGGGACAGGTAATTGCAACAAGTATAAACCGGCAAACCAATACCGTAAATCCCGCTTTGAGGAAAGCTGCGGAAGATGCTGCAAAAAAAGCGCGTTTTAATGTAGTGAGTGGTTTGAACAATCAGACGGGAACGATAACATATTATTTTAATTTAAAATAAGAGGAGGAATAATTATGGGTACAGTCTATGTATTTTTTGCAGATGGATTTGAGGAAATTGAAGCTTTCACTTCTGTTGATGTCATGAGACGTGCAGGCTTGAATGTGGAAATGGTGACAGTAACCCCTGATGAAATAGTGACAGGAGCTCATGATGTACCGGTGCTTTGTGATAGGAACGTGGTGAATTGCGATTTCTTTGATGCGGAGCTGGTATTGCTTCCGGGTGGTATGCCGGGGGCTGCTACTTTAGAAAAATGTGATGAACTGCGTAGACTTGTTTTGCGTTTTGCCGAAGAAAAGAAACCGATTGCTGCGATTTGTGCCGCCCCCATGGTACTTGGCAAGTTGGGATTGTTGAAGGGTAAGAAGGCAACTTGTTATCCGGGATTTGAACAATATCTGGAAGGTGCGGAATGTACCGGAGCACTTGTGGAAAGAGATGGTAATATCATTACCGGTAAAGGGCCGGGGGCTGCTATGGAATTTGCTCTAGCCGTGGTGGAGTTGTTGCAAGGTAAAGAAAAAGTGCAGGAGTTGAAAGAAGCAATGTGTGTATAAAATGGAGTATGCTCTGATAGTTGCCGGTGGAAAAGGTTTGCGCATGGGAGGAGAGCTCCCCAAACAGTTCCTCCCGATAGGAGGAAAACCTGTATTAATGCGTACGATAGAAGCTTTTTATACCTGTAATCCGGAGATACAAATTATACTGGTGCTTCCGTGCAGTCAGCAGGCGTATTGGTCTGAATTGTGCCGGAAGCATCATTTTTTATTGCCCCATAGCATTGCAGATGGGGGGAGGACACGCTTCCATTCGGTAAAAAGCGGGTTGAAACTGGTAAAGACACCCGGTTTGGTTGGTGTGCATGATGGGGTACGACCGTTCGTTGCCCGGGAGGTGATTACCCGTTGTTATGCATTGGCAATAGAAAAGCAAGCGGTGATTCCTGTGACAGATATAGTAGAAACTGTACGTCATCTGGATGCCGATAAAAGTCGAACCGTCAGTCGTGATGAGTATAAATTAGTGCAGACACCCCAGGTTTTTGATGCAGAGCTGTTGAAGCGTGCATACGAACAACCCTATTCTCCTCGCTTCACGGATGATGCCTCGGTCGTGGAAGCTTTGGGAGTTCCTGTTTTCCTGACTGCCGGTAATCGTGAGAATATTAAAATAACCACTCCTTTCGATTTAAAAATAGCTGCTGCTCTCTTGGATTCATGTTTGATTTAGCTACGCGTGACATAAAATATTTGTCGGGTGTCGGACCGCAGCGTGCTTCGGTACTCAATAAGGAATTGAATATCTGTTCTTTCCATGATTTATTGTATTATTTTCCTTATAAATATGTAGACCGCAGCCGTATTTATTATATTCTGGAGATTGACGGTACAATGCCCTATATACAACTGAAAGGGGAAATTCTAGGTTTTGAAACGGCAGGCGAAGGACGCCAGCGGCGTTTGATTGCCCATTTCTCGGATGGAACTGGAGTGGTAGACTTGATATGGTTTCAGGGAATAAAATATCTGATAGGAAAATATAAGGTACATCAGGAGTATATAGTATTTGGCAAGCCTTCTGTCTTTAACGGGAGAATTAATATTGCGCATCCTGATATTGATCCCGCTTCGGAACTGAAACTGTCGTCTATGGGGTTGCAACCTTATTATAATACAACGGAGAAAATGAAACGGAGTTCTCTCAATTCCCATGCGATTGAGAAGATGATGAAGAATATTGTGCAGCAGTTGCAAGAACCGTTGCCTGAAACCCTTTCTCCTGCTATTCTGACAGAACATCATTTAATTTCACTCACAGATGCTCTGATAAATATTCATTTTCCTACTAATCCTGATATGTTGCGTAAAGCGCAATATAGATTGAAGTTTGAAGAACTTTTTTATGTTCAATTGAATATTCTCCGTTATGCTAAAGACCGGCAACGAAAATATAGTGGTTTTATCTTTGAAAAAGTGGGAGAGGTTTTCAATACATTTTATTCTTGCAATCTTCCTTTTGAGCTGACTAGTGCCCAAAAACGTGTTTTGAAAGAAATACGTTGGGATTTGGGGTCGGGTAAACAGATGAACCGTTTGTTGCAGGGAGACGTAGGTAGTGGAAAAACATTAGTTGCATTGATGAGTATGCTGATTGCTCTTGATAACGGATATCAGGCATGTATGATGGCTCCTACTGAGATATTGGCGAATCAACATTACGAAACCATTCGCGAACTACTTTATGGAATGGATATTCGAGTAGAGTTGTTGACTGGTTCTATTAAAGGAAAACATAGGGAGGCGATTCTTTCCGGATTGTTGACTGGAGACGTTCGAATTCTGATAGGTACACATGCCGTAATAGAAGATACCGTAAATTTTGCTTCATTGGGTTTAGTGGTGATTGATGAACAGCACCGTTTTGGTGTGGCTCAACGTGCTCGCCTGTGGACTAAGAATGTGCAACCGCCTCATGTATTGGTAATGACGGCTACTCCCATTCCTCGGACATTGGCTATGACGCTGTACGGCGATTTGGATGTATCAGTCATTGATGAATTGCCGCCGGGCAGAAAACCGATTGCTACGATACATCAGTTTGATAATCGGCGGGAGAGTCTGTATAACTCTGTGCGCAAACAAATAGCGGAGGGCAGACAGGTTTATATTGTTTATCCGTTGATAAAGGAAAGTGAGAAGATTGACTTGAAAAATTTGGAAGAAGGCTATCTGCATATTTGTGAAGAATTTCCGGATTGTAAGGTTTGCAAGGTTCATGGAAAGATGAAACCTGCTGAGAAAGATGCCCAAATGCAATTGTTTGTTTCAGGAGAAGCACAGATTATGGTGGCAACTACGGTCATCGAAGTAGGAGTAAATGTTCCCAATGCCTCGGTGATGATTATAGAGAATGCGGAGCGTTTCGGCCTATCTCAGCTCCATCAGCTTCGTGGCCGGGTAGGACGTGGTGCGGAGCAGTCTTATTGTATTTTGGTGACAGGGTATAAGCTGGCGGAAGATACCCGAAAACGTTTGGAAATAATGGTGCGTACCAATGATGGTTTCGAAATAGCCGAGGCTGATTTGAAATTACGTGGTCCAGGTGATTTGGAAGGAACACAGCAGAGTGGTATTGCGTTTGATTTGAAGATAGCCGATATTGCTCGTGACGGACAATTATTACAATATGTTCGCGGCATAGCGCAGGCAGTTGTCGATGAGGATCCTAATGGAACGCTCCCGGAAAATGAAATCTTGTGGCGACAGTTGAAAGCATTGCGAAAAACAAACGTTAATTGGGCGGCTATCAGCTAAAAAACGGTTAAACATACGCTTTATTTACATTTTATGTTGTAAAACATATTAGTGTGCATTCTCCCTATTTATAAGGGATTAAGGTAATATTTGTGCTCTAATTCTTTACTTGCTCGTTAAAAAATCGTTAATGATAGACACTGTTTTTGGGAGAGAAATGTTACCTTTGGGAGAATTTTTGAAAAATAAATTTGGATATCTCGATGCGGATATCAAAATGAATGGCGAAACAGATGAATTTTAATTGGATTAAAACAGTTTTATTAGCAACAATGGCAATGGTCAGCTTGAACTCTTTCTCGCAAGACTTGATTGCCCGTCAAGCTCCCATCGACAGAAAACTTAAAAGTGTAGACTCATTGGCTTTACAGAAACAGATACGTGTAGAGCAGTCTTTGTATCCGGGATTGGATTTGTATCCGAGCTGGAACAACGAACTTGTACAGGCTTACGGTAATGCTATTGTCCCCGAAAGTTATACGTTTGATTTGACCGGTTTCCACATGCCCACTGAACATAATCGTATTACTGATGTATTCGGCTATCGTCCTCGCAGAAGAAGAGCGCACTATGGTCTGGATGTAAAGGTTTATGTCGGAGATACAATTCGTGCGGCTTTTGACGGTAAGGTTCGTATCGTTAAAAATCAAGGTCGTCGTGGATACGGTAAATATGTTGTTATTCGCCATGATAATGGATTGGAAACTGTTTATGGTCACTTGTCGAAGCAATTGGTTGAAATCAATCAGTTGGTTAAGGCCGGGGAACCGATAGCATTAGGAGGTAATACCGGACGTTCTACCGGTTCGCATCTTCACTTTGAAACCCGTTTTCTGGGAATTCCTATCAATCCTGCATTAATGTTCGATTTTGAAAAGCAAGATATAGTTGCCGATAGTTATACTTTCCATAAAACCAAAGGTAGTTCTAGTACGGCGCGTAGCATGGCTTCGGGTGAAGGGTTGTTCTACAAGGTAAAGAAAGGTGATACTTTGGGGCGTATTGCTATCCGTCAGGGAACAAGTATTGACAAACTTTGCAAATTGAACCGTATAACGCGTAAAACAATTTTGCGTCCGGGACAAGTATTGCGTTGTTCATAAAACAGATTTCTTAAAACGTAAACAATCTCTATAAGTAGGGGGACTTTAATATAATTTAGAGTGCCCCCTTTTCTTTTTTCTTTAATTATTCATACCTTTGCAGTCTATTTGTAAGGATATGAAAGATACCAAGCAACAATTTGAACATGTCATCGCTGTATGTCGTGACTTGTTCTCTAAGAAACTTCATGATTACGGTCCTGCATGGCGCATTCTTCGCCCGGCATCCGTAACCGATCAGATATTCATTAAAGCCAACCGAATCAGAAGTATTGAAACCAAGGGTGTGACGTTGGTGGACGAAGGTATTCGTTCGGAGTTCATTGCTATTGTTAATTATGGGATTATTGGTTTGATACAATTAGAACTTGGTTATGCTGAATCTGCTGATATTACAAATGAAGAAGCCAAGTTATTATATGACAAATATGCCAAGACCTCTTTGGACTTGATGCTTGCAAAAAATCATGATTATGATGAGGCTTGGCGTAGTATGCGTGTCAGCTCTTATACAGATCTGATATTGATGAAAATCTATCGTACAAAGCAGATTGAAAGTTTGTCGGGACAGACTTTAGTCTCAGAAGGTGTAGATGCCAACTACATGGATATGATTAATTATTCCGTATTCGGTTTGATAAAGATTGAGTTTGGAGACTGATAAGAAACATATTATTTGGAAGGTCTGGGTGAATATATGCCGCTTTATCTTGGGAGTGTTGTTTATTTTCTCCGGATTTGTGAAAGCAGTTGACCCGTTAGGTTCTTTTTATAAGATACAAGACTATCTGACGGCTTTTGGTGTTATTTCTTGGTTTCCGAAATATTTGCCGTTACTTATTGCTATCATTCTATCGGCGATAGAATTTTGTGTCGGTATTTTTTTGTTCTTTGGTATACGCAGAAAGATAGCTTCTACTCTGGCTCTTCTCTTGATGTGTGTAATGACTCCATTGACGCTATATTTGGCGTTAGCAAATCCAGTATCCGATTGTGGATGTTTTGGTGATGTTTGGGTATTGACAAATTGGCAGACTTTCGGCAAAAATATTATATTGTTGATTGCTGCCATATCTATTTTCAGAGGACGAGAACAAATTGTTCGTTTTATAACAATGAAGATGGAGTGGATGGTTTCTATGTATACTTTTCTTTTTGTCTTTACACTCTCTTTTTATTGTTTGCAATATTTGCCGATATTGGATTTTCGTCCCTATAAGATAGGAACTGATATTCAATCATCCATGGAGATACCAAAAGGGGCTAAGCCTAGTGTTTTTGAAAGTTATTTTATCTTGGAGAAAGAGGGGAAGAAGCAGAAGTTTACATTGGAAAACTATCCGGACAGTACATGGACTTTTGTAGAAACGCGTACTATCTTGAAAGAGAAAGGTTATGAACCGCCTATCCACGATTTTTCCATGATGAGTCTGGAAACGGGAGAAGATATAACGGATAGTGTGTTGCTGGATAAAGGATACACTTTCTTGTTGGTTGCCCATCGTATTGAAGAAGCGGATGACAGTAATATCGATCTTATTAATGAAATCTATGATTATAGTGTAGAGCATGGATATGGTTTTTATGCTTTGACATCTTCACCTGAAGATGAAATTGATTCTTGGCGTGAGAAGACCGGTGCTGAATATCCTTTCTGCCAAATGGATGATATTACGTTAAAAACAATTATCCGTTCCAACCCTGGATTATTATTGATAAAAGATGGTGTCATATTAAATAAATGGAGTGATACCCGTTTGCCTGATGAGTATGTATTGACTGATAGCCTTGATAAGATAGAATTAGGACAACAGAAACTGGAAAATGATTGGCATACCATCGGATATGTATTGTTGTGGTTTATTGTTCCTTTAACGATGGTTATCTGTGTGGATATACTGGTAATAAAACGCCGTGAATGGAAAAGAAATATAAAAAGTGATAAGGTGATAAAGTAATATTAACCCTTTTAATAAATAAAAAACAAAATGAGAAAGAACATTGTTGCAGGAAACTGGAAAATGAACAAAACCCTCCAGGAGGGTATTGCTCTTGCAAAAGAACTAAATGAAACATTGGCGAATGAAAAACCGAACTGTGATGTTATCATCTGTACTCCGTTTATCCACCTGGCATCTGTAACTCCGTTAGTAGATGCAGCTAAGATTGGTGTAGGTGCAGAAAACTGTGCAGACAAGGAGGTTGGAGCTTATACGGGTGAAGTTTCTGCCGCGATGGTTGCTTCTACAGGTGCTAAGTATGTAATTCTCGGTCACTCGGAACGCCGTGCTTATTATCACGAGACAGTAGAAATCTTGGCAGAGAAAGTTAAATTGGCTTTGGCTAATGGTTTGACTCCGATCTTCTGTATCGGTGAGGTTTTGGAAGAACGTGAGGCTAACAAGCAAAACGAAGTCGTTGCTGCTCAGTTGGCATCTGTATTCTCTCTGTCTGTAGAAGATTTCTCTAAGATCATTTTGGCTTACGAACCTGTTTGGGCTATTGGTACAGGTAAAACTGCTTCAGCTGCTCAGGCGCAAGAAATTCATGCGTTCATTCGTTCACTTGTTGCTGAAAAGTATGGAAAAGAAGTTGCTGAAAATTGTTCTATCCTTTATGGTGGTAGTTGTAAGGCTTCCAATGCAAAAGAACTGTTTGCTAATCCGGATGTTGACGGTGGCTTGATTGGTGGTGCTGCTTTGAAAGTTGCTGATTTCAAGGGTATCATTGATGCATTCAATTAATTAATGGATAATGAGGAGTTGATAATTGATAATTGAGTAATCAGTTGTCAATTATCGCTCTATTCATTTTTAAATTCGATTATCCACTATCAATTATCAATTTATGAAGAAGCTTGGTTTATTTTTAATTGCCTGCTTTGTTTTTGCAAGTTTTTCTGTTGCACAGAATAACATTGTGAAAAGTCTGGAGCGTAATGTATCGGGACAAGGTAAAGTGACTATTCATCAAGATGCCCGTATTGAGGCATTGATTGGTTCAGAGTATATTCCCGGCGGTTCTGAGGATCGTAAAGTGATTAAGAGTTCGGGTTATCGTGTGCAAGTATATGCCGGTAATAATACACGTCAAGCTAAAAATGAAGCCTATTCTGTTGCTACCCGTATTAAGGAATACTTTCCTGATCTGACGGTCTATACATCTTTTGCTCCACCTCGTTGGCTGTGTCGTGCAGGTGATTTTCGCAGTATAGAAGAAGCTGATGCTATGATGCGTCAATTGCGTGCAACTGGCGTTTTCAAAGAAGTATCTATAGTGAAAGACCAAATTAATATTCCGCTTTAATATTCAAAGTCTAATTTGTAATAAGTAATCAACCTCCCTCATGTTAGGAAAAGAAGAAATTATATCTCCTTCATTGGATGAATTAAAAGAACATTATCATCGTATTCTTGCTTTATTAGGTGAAAATCCCGGGCGCGAGGGATTATTGAAAACGCCGGAACGGGTAGCAAAAGCCATGTTGTCACTGACCAGAGGATATACTATGGATCCACATGAGGTACTTCGCTCTGCTAAGTTCCAGGAAGAATATAGCCAGATGGTCATAGTGAAAGACATTGATTTCTTCTCACTTTGCGAACACCACATGCTTCCGTTTTATGGAAAAGCTCATGTCGCCTATATTCCTAATGGTTATATTACCGGTTTAAGTAAAATTGCTCGTGTAGTGGATATCTTTTCTCATCGTCTGCAGGTACAGGAACGTATGACGCTACAGATAAAAGAATGTATTCAGGAAACTCTAAATCCCTTGGGCGTAATGGTTGTTGTAGAGGCTAAACATATGTGTATGCAGATGCGTGGTGTTGAAAAACAAAATTCTATTACCACAACATCTGATTTTACTGGAGCATTTAATCAGGCAAAGACACGTGAGGAGTTTATGAACCTGATAAGGCATAATTCGTAATTATGGTGGAATTAAGGATATACCTGGATTTTACTTTACTTTTATTATTTCTATGTTTTGTTTCTTTGTTTTGTCCAGTGGTGCGGCTTGATAACTGATTCTTGAAAAATCAATTGTACGCAAGTCAATACTTCTGATCAAGTTATTATACATCGTACGGTAGTATATGATTTGATTTTTCATATCTGTGGCCGAAGTCCACTGCGTGGCACTTGGTATGTTTACAGGGATTTTTCCGGAGGTAAATTCTATACCAATTGGAATATCAAAGTTGTTCAATATCTGGAAACATTGAAATACGGTTTCTTGGGATGTCTCTTGTTGCGGAGCGGTAGATTGATAAAAAGCAGCACGTACAAAACGTGAAGGAGGAGTCACGTCACCAGGAATGCCTAAAAATCCACTTCCTGCACCGAATGAAGATAATTTGATATTATCCAGTTGTTGTACAGGTGCTGTCCCAGGATAGAGATTAACGTAGTTGTTTAGATTTGTAATCTGCCATTCGAACCCTGGTGAATTGGTAAGTACTCCTAATATGTTTTCATAAAAATGAGGTTTTCCATCAATAATTTCAAGTACAAGTTGTTTTCCGGAGGTATCTGTAAATCTCCAATGTACGGTTGAAGCCCGTGGATCGATATGGACTATATGTACTTTTAATACAGCTTCTTTTACTTCCTCTACTGTTTTGCATAGTCCCAATATCCATGCTACCAATTGTAGATCTGCTATACTTTTATCTTTTAAAGTCACATCATAATTTTCGTATTTGCCATAGTCTGGAAAATAGAATAAACCAGCTGAAAGCCCCACTTCATTCAATCCTTCTGCAACGAATTCTTTTTGTTCAACCGCCAGTCCGGCATATCCGTATCGAGCAGTGAAAAACATACCATCTGTTCCGTTAGGAACATAAGATTGTTCACTATATCCACGTGGGACAATGACATATTGACTGTTCAAGTTACTTCCTCCCCATTCTATGGTACGTGCTACGATGGTAGAACCGTCTTTACTTTTCAAAGTAATTCCTGTACAGGCATTTACCTGAGAAGAATAAACAAATAGAACAGCTATCGATAATACAATGAATAATTTTTGTTTCATACAAACTTGTTTTTCATTAATAACAAGTTTTATAAAGAATAAGTTTGGTATATAAGACTGTTTTCTGACTTCTCAGAGAATGTTTCAAAAAGAAGTGAACCCCAAAAATGTTTTATTAAACTTTCGGAGTTCACTTCTTTTTGAAAGTATTACTTTTATTATATCAATAACATAAACGGATATAATGATTATCTGAGAAACTCATAATGCCCTGCTGTACCTTCAAAGTTGAGGATACCGTCGTCTGAACGAACTTCCATAGCAGATATATATACTTTTCCGTCTTTTTTTATTTGCCAGGTTCCCGAAACGAGGTCAGTAAGAACAAACTGCATGGTTTGATTGCCATTTATAGTTATATCGAATTTTCCGGAAACAGGTTCGCCATTTTTACTAAAGGTAACTACACGGTTGGCAATTTGTACACCTATAATACGTTTCGCATCAATTCGTTTCACTTCGTTCATTTGCTGGCAGTTGTTGTCAGCTACTTGCATTACGTTCAAGAAGTAGTTTTCTGTAGCAGGTATAACAGGTGATACTTCTATGCGCCATGCACCACGTTCGTTGGCATCGTCGGGTCGCCCGGGTTGCGCATCATTGGGGTAATTGGTACCGAATACCCAGAATTCTTTTCCTGGTCCGCCTACCTTTTCAATATGTGTATTGTTCGCTTCGGGTAGTAATACCTGATTTTGTAACATACCAGTATCACCATTCTTGGTACGTTTCACGATGAAACGATTACCTTCGATGTTTGGTTCTTCAATACTATGTAACAACCAGAATTTTTTGAATTTGGGATTGGAAGATACTACTTTGTCAAATACAATGAGGGCAGCAGGTACTTGGGACGATTTAAGGTTTAGGAAAACGAAAGAACGTTTCGCTTCTTTGACTTTGTTTGTATATGCCTGTGTGATGTCGCCTTTCAGATAAGAATAGTCCGGAGCTTGAGTGTTCTTACCCATTCCGTGTGCTAATACTTGTCCTGTGGTATAATCTTTACTTAACAAATCTTTGAATGAACGACAAGTTTCCCATCGGTCGCCCGGCATACGTTGGCCACCATCATTGGTCGCGAATTCCGTCTTGTCTGCTCCACCGTAGTTCCAGCAGGCAAACTTTTCATCAGGATTGTAGACTAACAACGAGTTGTGTGCAATGGTACGTTTAAAGAAATTCTTGTTGTGCGGACTGTTATATCCTCCCGAACTTCCCTGATAAGCACCGGCATCAATGGCCAAAGGCCCTTTATAGTATAACTGGAAAGTTCCCCCATCCAGATGTTGGTGATTACCCACGAAATGCTCGTTGATTTTCATTTCTGCTATTACACTGTTTGTTCCCCATCCTGTACGGGCTATCATCCATCCGAAAGGAGTGCCGGAATAACGTGTCAATGGTAGGTCTTCAGGTGATTTAGACTCTACGGTGAGGTCTCTCCAAAGGATGTCAAAAATAAGGCAATGATTGTCTACTTTGGGCTTGCGCTCGTATTCGTAAGCCAGATAACCATCTTTATAGAAACTGTAGGCAAGCATAGCGGGCAGTCCATACGAAGGACTGTATCTTCGGTTTGGGTTGGTATCACCTGCAGGCATCACTTGTCCGTCTGGACGTCTTCTATACAAGAAGTCGTATAATACAAATTGTTGTGCGGGATTGAACACCTTATCTACTCCCATGCGTGACAATATCCATTGAGCTATAAGGTCATTACTGAAACGTACGTTTGCATAACTTGTTCCTTGATGATAATTATGTCCTGAATAAACATAATTGCGTACAGGAATATAATCTTTATAGAACATCTTGATGACATAGTTGTACATATCAGGATATTCGTCATAGATGGCAATCCCGGCAGAAAGCATGTCACGCATAATCATCCATTCAGAGGAATGACCTGCAATCGGTTCATTGTTGTGTGGAGGATAGCCACATTCCATGGTTTTGGCTATACGTATGAATGATTTTATATAGTCTTTCTTTTCTTTTTCTTTCATTTGGTCGTAACACCAGTCATATACCATAGCACCACACATCAACATAGAACCACTAGCTCGGGACAAATCTCCTTTCTTGCCATAGTTGGTATTCTGTAAAGTATCCAGCATTGCAGTAATGGCTTTTCGAGCCTGTTTCTTATCACCATATACTAGATAGTCGAGGGCCTGTAATTGTACACGTGTCGTTACTCCACGCATTTCTGCATAATAGCGGAAGCCATCTTTTGCCGGAGCCTTGGCTTCTTCTTCGGGTGTACGGTCTTTCCCCAGTTTTTTCATGGTTTCCAGGGTTTTCTTTATTTGCGAATTGTTCATCCTCTGTCTTAACTCCGGCAGGTCGGATGAGAGTAGATACAATCTAGGGTGTACCTTTGGAGGAACAGGGATGGTGACATCATCTATTTTCTCCCATATCACTTCATTCTTTTCCTGTGCCTGGATGGCAAAGGAAAGTATGAAGATAAAACTCGTCATAAACAGAATGCTTTTTTTCATGTTGCGTATTGTTTTTAATAAGTATGAGTGATTGTTTACACTTTTATTTCTTTTGTAATTGGATGTCATAATTCTCACCGCGAACGGTTGAAATGGTTATTTGGGTTTCATTGTTTTTAGTATCAGGTAACACCACTACATTTTTTCCGGGGCAGTAAGCCGTATAAACACCCTTCAGTATAAGAGTCGTATTGAAAGGTTTTTCTTGCTCTATCACATCTTTTTCGGTCAGTAGTCCCATGTGCTCGTGAGAAGTTCTACGCATATCAGGTTCGCAGATAGATAGAGTCAGGTTCTTTTCTGTGTTCTCTTCAAGAATATAGGCTAGTGGGATATTGACCTGTTTCACCAAGAGATTTTCGTACGTTTCTTGAGGATTGAACAAAGCTGCAAAAATTGTTCTTTTTTCCTGATGTATGACAATGTGTGCATCATTATTCTGTTTAATGATGCGGATGGGGCTTCTCTCAGAAAGAAGTTCTTGCGCCCGTCTTTTCTCTTTCAATGGCAGAATATAGTACAAGTAGCTGTCGGATACAGGATTTGTGGAATGATCCAGATAAGCGGTCGTAAACGGAGTGTTCTGCATAATCTTTATATTCCCTTTTTGTACAGCATACAGTAAGGTTGAGTCATTCAGTATTTTCTCTTGTTTCTTGAACTTCCGAACAGGCATGATTGCTTGGAACAAAGTGGTGGCTACCGGATGATTAAGGTCATTGCAAGCGATATCCGAACCGAGACATAATAATACATCATCGAATACAAAAACCGATTTATTTGCTCGTAGAGATTTATCATAAGTGATATCGTGCATACGGAAAGAGAATAAAGCATTATTCCGACCTCCTTTTATGCCTGCCAGGAATGTTTCGTCCGAAAAGTTTCGGTGTCCACTACTTGCACCTCCTTTATCCGTCAAGAGGGAATCGGGGAGTACCTTGACGGTTGTTCCCGGAATATGGTTCCAGTTGAAAGCTTTTTCTCGGGGATTGAATGAACGGTGCCCGTTCTTAAAGTCGAAATATTCAATTTGTCCGTAGGAGAGATATCGCCCTTTTAAATTTTCCGAGCTTGAAGATTCAAAATCCCATACATATTTGCTGAAACCTTTCATATTGAAATGAAAATCAGAATTTTTAATCACCATTAAGCCGGAATAAGGCATAAATAAGGCTCCTGTAGGAGTTTCTTCTGAAGCGATATTCATTGTGGAAAGTTTGGCCATAAGCTCTGCTTCTCCGATACTGCTTGTATAAGTCAGATTAGAATTAACGGTATTGATATAAGTGTCGATAGCTTGTTTGTTGGTGGCATCTTCTGTTATTTTCTTAAATGCGGCTATTAAGTTCCGGTCGGGAGTAGGATAAGATAGAGCAACGTATGCGAAAGCTGGCAGAAGGGTTTCAAGGATTTGTTGGTTATTCGGAAAACGTCCTACTGTTCCTGCTGGACAGTCTAAGTTTGCGCAGAAAAAACGGAAGGCTAGTAAAGCCTGCTTTAGATTGTTCATTGTCTTTTCAGAGAGTGCATATGGGGTATCATGCAATAGATATGTCACTAATGCCCCTGCATAGAGTGCATGCGGATAGTAGGCGCTGAAATACGGACCACGATGATGATAGCCGGAAAAATCCGCTTTGATGGTTCCAAAAAATCCGGGAGCTATACTCAAGGCGTTATTCATGTAATTGCGAAAAGCGGTCATAGCTATTTCTCTTTTTTTAGAATCGGTCAATGATAAAGCGTAAATTAGCTTAGGTAGAGCCAATGCACGTAAGTTGTCAGCAACTTCTCCCGTGTGTTCCGGTTCCTGATAACAGATACCGAAAAGGGTGAACCACTGTAAAGTGTTTAATTCCCGTTCCAATTGCTTCTTATTTAATTTATCTTTCAGTAAGTAAAAGGAATGGAAATAGCCGGAACTTCTAAGTTTCTCGAAGCAGAGAGTTCCCAAGCCACTACCATCTGCCCATCCTTGGTCGTAGAAATAATCGTAAATATAAAGTGCTTTCTTTAAGCTTTTTGTATCACCATTTATTTTGTAGTCTAAAGCCAATGGGAGCAGGATTTTCTCGTTGATATCTCTGAATTTTGTTATATCTTCTTTGTCTATATAAGTAGGAAAAGCCATCGGATACAGCGGTTTACCGATAGGTGTTTGTTGTGTGTCATAAGCGATACATATCTCTTTTCCGGCTGTTACACCTGTTTTTATAAATTCTTGTTCTTTCAGCCGTCGGTTTTCTATCCACGGATGTTGAAGTGTTTCGGAACTTCCCAAATACCAATCGGTCAGTCGCTGTTCGATGGTAGCAATATCTTCTTTGTTAGCTTTAATAGTTGTGGGTACGTATGGAGAAGTATTTCTATAATTTAGAAAATCCGGTATCAGGCTGAAATCGGTACGGTTCACACAGTATTGTGCGTCTGACATTTTCTGCCAAGGCACTTTTGGCGTGAATTCCAAATAATCCAAGTAAATGTTTCCGATTTGTTTATCTTCTGGGAACAGTATGTTGACTTTTGAAATAATCTCTCCTTTTTCTTTATCCATATCCTCTGTGAATTGTGCCCACAAACATCTCCAGCCTTTGAAATGAAGTGAGAAGGGCAGACGGCATATTTCCTTTCCTTCTTGGTCTGTGAAACTGAATATGAGATATTGTTTGATAGGATTGTCATTGTATATCCAGGTTGTAATACCACCTTGATTACTTCGGCTAGCTTTTGGGAGTCCTCGTGCCTGTTCGATAGTAATTATTGTACCCGGTTGTCCTTTTATGTGCAATGACTTCTTGCCGAGTTTCTGTTTGACTGAAGTTATGGATAGAGTACCTTTATTGATGTTCCAGTTTTGTAAATCATCATCGTTTTCAAAATTATAGTAACTTTGTGCTTGCAAGTGAAATCCACCAATGATGAGGATTACTATAAATAGTTTTTTTCTGATGTATTCCATAGGTTATAAACTAAAGTTTATCTTGTCACATTTATCTGATAACAAAATTAGTGTGGAATATGCATCGTATCCTTTTATTTTGTGTTTTTCTTCCTAATTAAAATACAAGACAATGATACTTTTGTATAAAACAATATTAGTAATGTCTAAATATCGGTTTAGGGCAGTACTACACGGTCTCCCAAACGCTTTGCCATGATACTTTGTACTTCCCGCATTTCACTGTAACGTTTCATGATATCATTGCATTTTTCTTCGTCATTGGCAATGGATGGGTCTTGTAGGGCAAACATCATGTGTCTCAATTCCTCACTGACAATGGCGTACTTAAAGTTAATCATCAATATCGGAACTAACTCATACAAACGTTCTTCATCAGTTACAACTTTCTGGCTCTTGGAATGATACTTACTGAGTTGATAACGGTTACTGATAAGTTCCACGCTCAGTTTACTGATAGAGTTATCCGGATGTGCCAGAAAGTACCGTTCAGCAGTAAAACCTTCGTCATGTATGTGTGAAGCGGCTTCTGTCAATATTTGTCTGTGCAACGGATTGTGAAAGGCCAAATCGTCTTCCTTTAAATCATTAATGACATATTCTATCACACTGACGGGTATTTCTTGTCCTTTTTCATTGGTTACATTGCACATTATTTTTTCCCCGTAACGTACAATCATTTGGAGTATCAGTCGTTCATATTTATAAAATTCCTGTCCTTCCTTACCCTCTTGTGGGATAAAGGAAACGTATACGTCTTCCGGTGGGAGAGAAGAACCATCTTCATATCTGGTTAAATCCCCAGGAGGTAACTGAGTGTTGTCGGTGGTAACAGGTGGAACATTACCATCAGCGTCTGGCATTTGTATCGTTTTTGTATTAGGTCTTGTGGTATTGGTCGACCTACGTTCCCGTTCTGCCTGTTCTGCACGCCTTTCTGCCTGCGTCTCGCGGCGTTTGGCTACTTCCGAAACAAGAAGTCTGTCTTCAACATGTAGTAATTGGGCGCATTCCTTGATGTATACATCACGTACAATAGCTTCTGGAATAACTGAAATACTCTGTACCAGATTGCTGATTAATTCGGCACGCTTAATTGGATCTTTACCTGCATCTTCCAGTAACAAGTTAGTTTTGAAGCGGATAAAATCCGTTTCATGTTCCTGAATAAAATTTTGAAACTCCGTTGCGTTATGTTTACGTGCAAAAGAGTCTGGGTCGTCTCCGTCAGGTAGAAGGCAGACTTTAATATTCATCCCTTCCTCCAACAACATATCAATACCACGGATAGACGCTTTGATACCAGCGGCGTCACCGTCGTATAGTACAGTCATATTGTTGGTGAAACGATGAATTAGTCGGATTTGTCCCGGTGTCAGTGCTGTTCCCGAAGAAGCTACCACATTCTCTATGCCGGATTGGTGCATGGAGATAACGTCTGTATAGCCTTCCACCAGGAAACAGCGGTCTTGTTTTACAATGGCTTGTTTAGCAAAATAGATACCGTATAGTTCATTGCTTTTATGATAGATTTCCGACTCGGGCGAATTGACATATTTCACCTTTACACCCTTGGTGGCACTGACAAGAACACGACCGCCAAAAGCTACTACCTTACCTGACAATGTATGTACTGGAAAAATGACACGTCCCCAAAAGCGGTCTCGCAGGCGATGGTCGTCCGTTTCGTAACAAAGTCCGGTCTTGATGAGAAATTCTTTTTTATATCCTTTCTTTAAAGCCTCCTGTGCCATGGCATCATGGCTTTCGGTACAATATCCCAACTGAAATTTCTCGATAATATCATCCCGGAAACCACGGCTACGGAAATAGGCCATACCAATACTGCGACCATCCACATGATTACGCAAGATATTCTGGAAATAATCTCTGGCAAAATTGTTGACTATGAACAAACTTTCTCTTTCGCTCTGTACCAGTTTTTCTTCATTGGAAAGTTCTCTTTCTTTGATTTCGATACCATATTTCTTGGCGAGGTATTTTAAAGCTTCAGGGTAGGACATCTGTTCATGTTCCATGATGAAATGTACAGCATTTCCCCCCTTTCCACAAGCAAAGCATTTACAAAGTCCTTTGGCGGGAGATACATAGAATGACGGTGTTTTATCGTCATGAAAAGGACATAAACCAACATAATTTACTCCGCGTTTCCGCAGAGTAACAAAATCTGATACTACATCCACTATTTGTGCTGCATCAATTATTCGGTCTATGGTTGGTTGGTCTATCATAATCTGCGTACAAAGTTATAGATAAAATTAGGTCGTGCAAAAAAGGGTTACGATAAATGGGAATTTAATTCTTCATTAAATTATCATTTAATCTTTTCTCTGATTTTCGTCAGATACTTTTTCATTCCTTCCGCATCTTTGTTTTCAATAATTTCAAGAAGGTTCTTTAACTCGGTACGTATATTTGCTACTTGTGAGGGTGTACGTGGATTGAATAATATCTCTTGAAGCAGGTAATCATCTTCACTAAGTAATCCTTTGGCAATTGCCATGTGTTTTTTGAAGGTGGTACCTGGTGCTTCCTGATGTTTCATCACTGCCGCGAAAACGAAGGTAGAAACAAAAGGAATGGACAGAGAATAGGCTACAGTTTCGTCATGTTCATCAAAGGTGTATTCAAAAATATTGAGTTTCATCGTTTGGTAAAGATCTTTGAAAAAGATCTTACCCAAATGATCGCCTTCACTGATGATAATGGCATTTTCTGTATTCAGATTGCTGAGACTGGCAAAGGTTGGTCCGAACATAGGGTGTGTTGACACATAACGGAAGCCGCTTTTTTCGTAGAAACTCTTCAGCCCTGTCTTCACCGAAGCGATATCGCTGATGATACAATCTTTAGGTAATACAGGCAGGACTTGGCGAAATGCATCCAGCGTATACTTTACCGTCACGGCATTGATAACTAGTTCCGGTTCGAACTCTTTGATTTCATCCAAAGTAGTGAGGCGGTAAGTGTTATAAACAAATCGTAACTGATGCGGGTTTACGTCAAACACAGCCGTTTCGTGTTGAAAACTCAGAATGTCTGTAAAGAAAGAGCCCATTTTTCCGGCTCCAAGTATTAATATTCGCATATATTTGATTTTATGAAGTGATAGTGTGATTGTATGGTAATGTGATAGAGTAATATCACTCTATCATTTTATCACCTTATCACTTATTGATTATTTCCATTTGTTGCCTCACGCTTTCTTCGTGTATAGCTTCAAATACTTTTTTGATAAATTCCGCATCCATACCACAGAGTGAACCTTGTGAACCGCGTTTTTCGAGAATTTCATTGTAACGTCCTGTTTGCAGGATAGTCATGTCATGCTCTTTCTTGTAAGTGCCGATTTCACGGGCAATTCGCATACGTTTTGCCAATTCCTGGATGAGATTGTTATCGCATTCATCAATCTGCTTACGTAATTCACTGAGGTTTTCAGTACTCTGCGTCTCCTTACGGATAACGAGTAGGTTAAGAATGTAATCCAGTACATCCGGTGTCACTTGTTGTGCCGCATCACTCCATGCACAATCTGGATTACAGTGACTTTCGATGATTAAACCGTTGAAGCCCAAATCCATTGCCTGCTGGCAAAGTGGGGCGACTAATTCACGTTTTCCACCGATGTGGCTCGGATCACAGATAATAGGAAGGTTCGGAATTCGACGACGTAGTTCGATAGGAATATGCCATTGTGGCAAGTTACGGTATAGCTTCTTGTCGTAGCTACTGAAACCACGGTGTATAGCGCCAAGACGTTTCAGACCGGCATTATTGATACGTTCCAAGGCACCGATCCACAATTCAAGGTCAGGATTTACTGGGTTCTTTACCAAAACTGGGATATCTACTCCTTTCAATGCATCAGCTATTTCCTGTACGGCAAAAGGATTAGCAGTGGTACGGGCACCTACCCATAGAATATCTATTCCGGCTTTCAGGCACTCATACACGTGTTTTGCGGTAGCTACTTCCGTAGAAACATACATGCCAGTTTCTTTCTTTACTTCTTTCAACCAGGCAAGTCCTTCTACGCCAATACCTTCGAAGCCACCTGGTTTGGTACGTGGTTTCCAAATACCTGCACGAAATATTTTCATACCTTTCTCAGACAGCTGTTTAGCTGTACTCATAACTTGTTCTTCTGTCTCTGCACTACACGGACCTGCAATAACCATAGGACGCTTGTCCTCAATGCCCGGTAATAAAATTGATTCTAATTCGAGTTCCATATTCTTTATCTTTGTTTAATTTGTCTATTATTGTATATATACTTCTTATCCTTCTTAATACTCTCCGAAATACTCTTCTGAAGCCGGTTTTAGGATTTACTAGTCTTGCTGAATTTTGTACTAAATTTTTCTCTGGCTTTTAGTAACTTTTCGGTAATATTTCAGTAAAATAATTTCTGTTTCCTAGAAAAACTTTTATAAAAATATTACCTCATCTCTTTAATACGTTTCAATGCTTCTGTTAGTTTGTGGTCCTTACAGCAAAGTGAAATACGGATAAACCGTTTTCCGTTACTTCCGAAGATAAATCCCGGAGTAATGAACACACGCGCTTCATGTAAAACCTTTTCGGTGAGTTCTTCTACGTCTTCACAACTATCGGGTATTTTTCCCCAAAGGAACATGCCGACTTGATTTTCATCGTATGTACATCCCAGTTCGTGCATAATCTTTCCGGCAAGCCGACGACGGTTACGATAGTTCTTATTATTGTCATCGTACCAATCTTGTCCGGCTTCGAGGGCAATAGCGGCAGCCAGTTGCATGGCACGGAACATTCCGCTGTCGATATTACTTTTCACTTTTAATATCCATTGTACGAAATCTGCGTTCGAGGCAAGCATGCCGATACGCCATCCTGGCATATTGTGACTTTTACTCATGGAATTGAATTCGATGCAACAGTCTTTAGCTCCCGGTACATTGAGGATACTGATGGGATGTTCGTTCAGGATAAAACTGTACGGATTATCATTGACGATGACGATGTTTTTGCGGTGGGCAAAGTCTACCAGTTTTTCATAAAGCTCCGGTGTGGCATTTGCTCCTGTCGGCATATTAGGATAGTTGGTCCACATCAGTTTCACACGACTCATATCCATCTTTTCCAGTTCTTCAAAGTCGGGTATCCAGCCGTTTTCCTCTTTTAGATTATAGTTCACCACTTCTGCACCGAGTATCTTACTGAGGGAAGTGTAGGTTGGATAACCGGGATTGGGAACTAATACTTGCTCTCCCGGATTGACAAAGGCCAGTGTGACATGCAGGATACCTTCCTTGGAACCGATAAGTGGCTGGATTTCTGTGTTGGGGTTCAGGTCTACATCATACCACTTCTTGTACCATCTGGCAAAGCTGCGACGCAGTTCTGGGATACCTATATAAGGCATGTAACCATGACCATCGGGATTTCGGGCTTCTTTGCATAGTGTTTCTATGGTTTTTTCAGAAGGAGGCATATCGGGACTACCGATACCCAGGCTGATAATATCCTTTCCTTCGGCATTCATCTGCGCAACTTCTTTCAGTTTCTTTGAAAAATAGTATTCACTTACGTTTACCAGTCGGTCGGCAGGTTTTATTTTAGATATTTGATTTTCCATCTTCGTATTCTCCTAATATTTTAAGTTCTTTGGTGAGCGGAGTGATAGCCGCAATAGATTGTTTATATCTTAGTACATTGTCGAAAACTATATCTACATAAAACTGATATTCCCATTCTCGTCCAATGATGGGTAGTGATTGTATCTTCGTCAGGTTAATACGATAGAATGACAGGATGGACAATACTTGCGACAAACTACCTTCTGTATGTGGCAGAGTGAATACTATACTAGCCTTGTTGACATCCTTAGTGCGGTGACGATTCAGTTCGTCCACTTGCCAAGGATCCGCTACCACTAGAAAACGGGTGAAATTATGTTTATTGGTTTCAATACCTTCTTGCAGCACTTTCATTCCATAACGTTCGGCAGCAACTTTGGAACAGATAGCGGCATGTCCTTTCAAGTTCTCTTTCTTGATAATCTCGGCACTGAGGGCTGTGTCTTCTCCTTCAACCACTTTGATACGTGGATGTTGTCCCAGAAACTCGCGGCACTGCATTAAGGCTATGGGATGGGAGTTTACTTCTGTGATGTCGTCCCAGTCTTCTTCGGGCAAGCAAACGAAACTATGTGAAATGCGTAATTTATATTCACCTACAATCTGTGTGCCGCTTTGGCGTAGCAGCTCATTGTTGTGTAGCAAACTACCTGCGATCGTATTTTCTATCGCCAGCATACCAATGGTCTGACTGTCCTTTTTGACAGTGGTAAATACATCTTCAAAATTAGCACAACAGATTAATTCTATTTCTTCTCCTTCGAAGTACTTGTGTGCGGCGATGTCGTGATACGAACCTAATATTCCTTGAATGGCTACTTTTTTCATCCTTTCACTATTTGTTTTCTTTGTTTATGCTATAAAAAAAATCCCGCTTCCATACAATGGAGCGGGACTTTATATATTACTTAGTTCTCTATTCTGTTCTTAAGCATCACTGTCACTTGATACATACAAACTCCCGCTCTACTTTCTGGCTAAAGTAAAAGTAAAAAAAGAAGTAATATGCATAAGTAAATGATTTCATTCTTATTATTCTTTTGTTTTTAAATTACGCGACAAAAGTAATACTTTTCTTTTATATGCAAATAAAAAATGAACTTTTTTTATGAATACATTTTTAAAACTGAATTTATGGCAATAGTTTAATCGTCTTGCATGATGCCTTTTATTTGTTCCCACTTATTTACGGCATCGTTTGTTTGATTGCTTCCTGGAGTACTTCTTCCTTCCCGAATATATTTCTGTAGCAATTGTTTCAGCTCTTTTACGATTTCGGGATATTCACGATATACGTTCTTGCTTTCGATCGGATCGTCTTTCATATTGAAGAGTTGTATAGGGGGAAGGTTGGCTATTACGTCTTTGTCAACTCCCGGTTTGGGAAAACTCCACCCGCCGGAACTGGGAGAGCATAATAATTTCCAATCGCCCTTACGGATGGCAAATTGTCCACGGATGGAATGATGTACGGTGGCTTCACGAATTATTTGAGGGTAACAGGGATTTTGAATGAGTGGAAGGATATTGTAACTGTCTTCTGCTTCGTTATCTTTCAGCTTGTATCCGTTCAAGGCGGCAAAAGTGGCGTAAAAGTCATTCAAACATATGGTTTGAGTACATTTTCCTTTACTTGCCACATTATTCCACTCTACGATAGTAGGAACGCGATGCCCACCATCGAAAAGATCAGCTTTCATACCTCGCCAGATGTAGTTGGCATGATGGCCTTTGGCGGCCATCTCAGGAATACCTCCGGCTGGAGAACAACCGTTATCTGTAGTAAAAACTAACAAAGTATTCGAATCGATACCATTACGGCGAAGTGCCTCGCGAACCTGTCCGACTACATCATCCACCATCAATACAAAATCGCCATAATCTCCCAGTCCGGTTTTCCCTTTGAATTTTTTATCAGGAAGGATAGGAGTATGGGGTGCAGGGAGTGGTAAGTAGAGAAAGAAAGGCTGTTTACCGTATGCATGTTCGTCAATGTATTTTATGGCTCTGTTGGTGAGATTTGGTAAGCAATCCTGGTGTGTGAAATCATTACCGATTGCTCCGCCCCGCCAGAAACCGGGTTTCTTTCCTGCGGGAACTGTACCTATCTGGGTGGCGGTAGGTTGGTTGTTTTCAACGTAAACGTATGGCGCCATATCCAGTGAACCACAAAAACCATAGAAATAATCAAATCCCAAATCGACAGGTCCGTTGCTGATAGGTTTTGTATAATCTACATCCTCATCTGCCAGCGCATCTGCATCCGGTTTTTCATGTCCGGCTTTTGTTCCCCAGTTCCAACCCAGATGCCATTTACCTATGCATGCAGTGGTATATCCGTTGGATTTCAGCATTGTTGCAATGGTACTACGTGTGGTAGGGATAATGGGACGGGAGTAACCGTACAATACACCGCTTTTTAGTTTGGAACGCCAGTTATAACGTCCTGTTATGATACCATAGCGGGTAGGAGTACTGACTGAAGAACAAGAGTGTGCATCGGTAAAGATTACCCCATTGGCTGCCATTTGGTCAATGTTGTTTGTCTGGATATGGGAATTCTCATTGAAGGCGGAAACATCCCCATAACCCATATCGTCTGCAAGAATAAAGACAATATTAGGCCTTTGCTGGAGAGTAACTTTTATTTGTCCAGTAGTTTGTGCCTGTAAATACTGCCCTATACACATAGGAATAGACAGTAAACTGAAATAAGATGACTTTTTCATTGTAAATAATAGTTTTGTGTTTCCGTGAAGAAGGTTTGTGTAACAGATAAATAAGTATTTTATTACGTTATAGGAATAATTCAGGGTATGTGGCTGCTATATTAAATGTATCTCCGCTCTCTTCCGATAATTTTAGATATTCGGCACATAACTTTTTAACTATCTTTTTGTATTGAGGTAAACCAAAAAGGTCTTGTGTTTCTTGCGGATCTTTCTCCAAATCAAAGAGATAAACCTTTTTGGCTGCCGGAATAAAGAATAGTTTATAATGTCCGTCTGTCACCATACGTTGAGCTTTTTGCAAATAGGCAGAATAAACGGCTTTACGCTGAGAAGAAGCTTTAGTGTTTTTTAATACACTGACCTGAGAAATAAAATCCAGATGATCAGGCTTTGGGATGCCTACCAAATCATAAACGGTAGGTACGAGGTCTTGCAGATAGACTAACTGATTGCGTACCTCTCCTTTAGGCAATCCCAAACCGCAAAACGCTAAAGGTACTTTTACGCTGTGATCATACATACTTTGTTTCCCAATTAAGCCATGATGTCCCACGGACAAACCGTTATCTGCTGCAAAAACAATCAGAGTATTTTTGTCCATGCCGTTCTTTTTCAGAGCCTCTAAAATTCTTCCTACCTGAGCGTCCATGTGTGTAATCAATGCATAATATTCCTGACGATGTTTTTGTACGGAGTAATGGGTACGGGGAAACGGAGCAAGACGTTCATCTCGTAAGGTTCTTCCGGATTTCATCGCTTCTCCGAAAGGATGTTCTGGCAGAAAATTTTGCGGGACAGAAACTTTGTCCACGTCATACATATTTACATATTCTTTGGGAGCTTGCCGAGGATCATGCGGAGCATTAAAAGCGCAAAACATGAATAAAGGTTCTTTGGAGTTTTTATTTTCATTCATATATGCTATTGTTTCATCGGCCAATATTTCACTCCAATGCTTTCCTTCACTCCAATATCCACCTTTTGATTTGTCCCAGGGAAGCCAGGCGTTATCTTCTTTGTTTGTCGGACGATTGTAGGCATCTTTCGTATCTTTAGGCATTCCCCCTCGTACTTTTACACTCTTATCAAACAACTGATGCGCAGTAATGAATTTCATGTGCCATTTTCCAGTTTGAAAAGTTTTATAACCTGCTTGTTTCATGACTTGAGGCCACATTTCCCCATTGGCAAATTCCGTTTCATATTTCTTACTTTCGGCCTTATAGGTGTTCCAAATGTAACGGCCGGTTATTAACTGTGAACGGCTGGCAATACTGATAGCACCATTCCATCCACCCATTATATATGCATTGGAGAAACGGACTCCATTTGATATCAACTTGTCCAGATTGGGAGAGATAATTTCATCGTTACCGAGAATATCCAATCCGTCGTAGGTCATGTCATCTACGAACAAAAAAAGTACATTTGGTTTATCTTGGGGGGTATGATGGTTTTGTCCGGTGTTCGCGGAAAATAAAATTTGAGGAATTGTTAATACAGAGGTAGCTATTAATTCAGATAAAAGTGTATGTGTCATGGCAAATCATTTAATTTTGAATACTCAAAATTATGCCTTTTACCTCAAGAATATTGTTAGTTTTGTATCAAATATTGTTTTCACAGTCTCAAACTTCCTTTTTGCAATCAATAGGGTGCCACAATAATCTGTACAGGACGATGATCAGATGCTACGGGCTCATTGATAACTTTTCGTTTGATTACTTTAAAACGGTTCTCGTTTTTGCGGTCAAGATAAATGTAATCAAGGGTTGAATCGGGTAAATTAGCCGGATATGTCTGAATATTGATATCATTCAGAGTAATAAAGTGTTTACCTAACTCTTGTTGAGGCTTGTCTGTAGGCAATGAATTCATGTCACCTGCAAGAAAAACAGGCTTACTGATGTCTTCCAGTACTTTTAGAATGATCGGAATAGAGATCAGTTGATCTTCTGGTGTTAACGATTGATGAGTGGCGCAGAATATATAATCTTTAAATTCGGCAACAATCATGGTACGTTCTTCTTCACGTCCGGGCATAGGAATAACTTTATGATTTAAAGGAACTTCTTTGGAAAGGATACCGATACCGTAACTTCCACCTTGAAAAGGAATAGCAGACGCATAAATACCGTGCATCTTAGTATATTCTTTGAGTTTTTCCAGTGCAAATACTCTGTTGTTTCGCTGGGTTACACTATCTAATTCCAGAAGTGCTACTACATCGGGAGATACTTTGAGAATAACATCAGCAATACGCTGATAGTCGCGTTTATTATCCATTCCGATGCAATTGTGCACATTATAAGAAAGAATATTTATTTTTTTCTGTTGTGCTTTACCTGCTGCAAATACCAGTAAGAGGACGAATAATAGTAGATAACGTTTCATGATAACAGATTATATGTTGATTATAAGCCAAGTATATTTGTTGTATTTTCACTCGGTTGATTACCGTATTGTCCGTTAAATTCCTGTATTTCTTTGGGATTTAGTTCCAATCCTTTTTTCATATCTTCAACGGAACCGTCTTTGTCACCGTTCAGTAGTTTGGCACGTCCACGTTCATGATAAGCTTGAGCGAAGTTAGGATTTAGTTCAATGGCTTCATCGAACAGTTCGATGGCTTCATTTAGTTTCTTTTGTACAATGTAGAGTTGTCCTAAATAGAGGAAAGCCTGTTCGTTGAAAGGATTCAGTTCAGTTACATATCGGTAATCAGTTTCGGCATCTTTTTCTGTACCGATAGCCTCTTTTATTTTTCCGCGAAGTAACAAGGCACTTTCGTCATCAGCATCCTGAGCTAGGATGGCTTCAATATCTTCCATAGCTTCTTTGTATTGATGCATTTTTATCAAAGCTTCTGCGCGTAACAAGCGGGCTTCGATGAAGTCATCTTTCAGCACAATGGCTTTTGTCAGATGGGCGATACACATGATATCGTCATTTTGACCATTATCTGCTTTTCCCAGCAGATAGTGTGCCATGGCATTACCTTCTTCAATGGCAATAGCTTTTTTAGCTGTTTCGGCCATTGCCGGATAGTCTTCTTGCATATAGTAAACATTGGCAAGGGTTAGAAAAGTTGAGGTATGTTCCGGTTCTATTTCGGTCATACGCTCCAGTAGTTTGTGTGCCTCGTCGAGTGCACCAGTTTGTATATAAACTTGTGCCAGGTAACCCATCGTTTCAAAATCTTCCTGCAAAGCAAGTGCTTCCGTAAAGCATTGGATCGCATAATCCGTACGTCCCATGCGTTGTGCACGCATACCATCGTATTTGAATATTTCAAAGTGCTTCTGAATGTTTTTCTGTTTTTCCTCTTCCGGAGTAATTGGTTTACTGGAGAAAAAAGATTTAAAAAATCCCATATTTCGTTATTTAAGAATTAAAGATTAAAAAGTGAAAAAAAAGTAACTTCATATTTCAGCAACAAAAGTAATGAATTATTTTTTGATTTGCAGCATTCCATTGACTGCAATAATTTTTCCTTCATTCAGTAGTTGATGAATTGTTTTAGTCAAAAGTTCCTTATCTATTAGTAAATTTTCTAAAAGGGTAGCAGGCGTCATGGGTTGTTCACTCAGTATCAGGTAGATACTTTTGGAAATTTCTTTCTCAGAAAGTTTGTCTGAAATACTTTTTTTCTTGTTACGGAGTTTAATACAAGTATCGCACAGTCCACATTGATGTTCATTTTTCTCGCCAAAGTAGCGTAATAGCATGCGGCTGCGACATACGGTATCATTGGTCACATAGTCTAACATAGCTCCGATACGCATTTCGTAGCGTTCTTTACGTTTTTCATATACGGAGGGCGGAATATTAATATATTTTGTTTCCACTCGTTCGCGTGTATATATTATATAAGGTGTCTTTTTATGTGGAATGTAACTGACGATGTGTAACTTGGCAAGGCGTATCAACTGTTCGTATATTTGGCGGCGGGTAAGTCCCGTACGCACGGCAATCGAATCTTCATTGATAAAAGTATAATCGGTAAACACACCTGTATAAGAACGTAGTATGGTTTGGATAAGCATATCCATGTCGTCACCCAGTTCCCGTAGTTTGTAAAGTTCTTCCCTACGGATGGTGAAAAGGAGCCGTGAGGCATTATCTTGCTCGTCGGTATATTCCAGATAACCAGCCTGGGTTAGTATTTTCAGTGCACTATCCACTGGTACAGGGAAATATTTGAATTTCCGGCAGAAATCCTCGATGTTGAATTCGCGTATACACCCCTGTCCATCACCCATCGCCATCTGATAATAATATTGTAGATGTTCGTATACTTCTCTGATGTATTCTTTTTCAGGGAAGGTATCGGGAATTCGTTTGTGTAGGGTCGTTTTATCCGATTTAGTAAAAAGTACCACGGCGTAAGCTTTTTGTCCGTCACGTCCTGCGCGCCCCGCTTCCTGGAAGTATGCCTCTATGGAATCCGGTAAATCCATGTGGATGACGATACGTACATCCGGTTTGTCTATTCCCATACCAAAGGCATTAGTGGCTACCATGACACGACTTTCGCCCGATTGCCACCGATGTTGTCGGATGTCTTTCGTTGTATCATCCAGACCGGCATGATAAAAGTCGGCGGTGATACTCTCGTTGTTCAGTAATTCGGTGATTTCCTTGGTACGGCGGCGGTTACGTACATATACAATAGCACTACCGGGTATTTTGTGTAGGATATGTAATAATTCTCCAGTCTTGTTTTCCGTGTTGCGTACGATATAGGCAAGGTTTTGCCGCTCAAAACTCATACGGAATACATTCTCCTCTCGGAAATTGAGACGTGTTTGGATATCTTTAACCACTTCTGGTGTTGCGGTAGCAGTTAGCGCAAGTATGGGTACATTTGGCAAAAGTTCACGAATTTCGGCTATTTTCAGGTAAGCGGGACGGAAGTCGTATCCCCACTGTGAGATACAATGACTTTCGTCCACTGTAATCATATTGATATTCATCTTCTGCAATTTGGTGCGAAAGATTTCGGTATCCAGCCGTTCAGGAGAGATGTAAAGGAATTTGTAATTGCCGAAAATACAGTTTTCAAGGGTAACGATAATTTCTTGGCGGCTCATGCCCGAATAGATGGCAAGCGCCTTGATGCCCCGTTTTTTTAGGTTCTGCACCTGATCTTTCATTAGTGCAATCAGAGGGGTGATGACAAGACACAACCCTTTCTTGTCAAGTGCAGGAACTTGGAATGTAATAGACTTCCCACCTCCTGTAGGCATCAGCCCTAAAGTGTCTTTACCCTCACCAATACTATTTATGATGTCTTCCTGAATGCCGCGGAAGGTATTATAACCCCAATATTGCTTTAATATCTCCTGATACATAATATGAAGTGATAGGGGTAGAGTGATAAAATGATAGGCTGATAAAGTAATATCATCCTATCACTTTATCACTCCTACTACCTTTTTAGTTTGGCTTTATGTCCTCGATTTGTAACTGTACTTCGCCTCGCTTATGAGTATTTTCTTCAATTGTATAACAGATGTCGAATGAACGTTTCGTTTTGATGAAACGTACATGCGAACTTTGTCCAAAGGCGATACCGTTCATAACATTGTTCGATTTGTTGTCTACAAGTTCTAGTTTAATATGCTCCTGATCGCGTCCCACAACCTTACTTGTACCGTAATCATATACGTTATGCGTACAAAATACCGGCTTCGTATTGTCGGGACCGAACGGATTAAATTTCTTCAAGTCGTTACAGAACTTAGGAGTGATATCTCTAAAGTCGATTTCGGCATTAATATCAATAACTGCACTGGTTTGTTCGGGTAGGATATGTTGTGAGACGAATTCTTCAAAGCGCTCGGTAAAAGCGGTTACATTCTCCACTTTCATGGAAAGACCTGCTGCATAGGTATGTCCTCCGAAGTTTTCCAGAAGATCACGGCAATATTCGATAGCTTTGTATACATCGAAACCAGAAACCGAACGGGCAGACCCCGTCGCCATATTATCCGTCCGCGTCAATACAACGGCAGGGCGATAATATACCTCTGTCAGACGGGAAGCGACGATACCAATGACACCTTTATGCCAGTCTTCGTTATACAGAACAATGGAACGACGGTCTGCTAGTCCATCTAATTCCTCTACAATCCGATTAGCTTCTTCAGTCATGGTTTTGTCAAGGTCTTTACGGGTTTCATTGTATTGGTTTATTTGGCTGGCCTTTTCCAAAGCAAGGGAAAAATCTTTCTCAGTCAGCAGGTCTACAGCTTCTTTCCCATTCTGTATACGTCCGGAAGCATTGATACGCGGACCTATTTTGAATACGATATCACTGACGGTAATATCCTTTTCAGCCAATCCGCAAACGTCGATGATGGCTTTCAGACCTACACTGGGGTTACTGTTCAGTTGTTTCAAACCATGATAAGCCAAGATACGGTTTTCTCCCATGATAGGTACAATATCCGAAGCAATACTGACAGCACAAAGGTCTAACAGCGGAATTAAATGATGAAACTCAATACCATTGCTGATGGCAAATGCCTGCATGAATTTGAAACCGACACCACAACCTGAAAGATGTTCGTAGGGATAAGTATTATCCTCGCGTTTAGCATTCAGGATGGCTACGGCAGGCGGCAGTACTTCATCGGGTACATGATGGTCACAGATGATGAAATCTATACCTTTTTCTTTTGCATATGTAATCTCATCTATGGCTTTGATACCACAATCCAATACAATAATCAATCCTACACCTGTTTCAGAAGCATAATCTACACCTTTAACAGAAACTCCGTACCCTTCGTTGTAGCGATCGGGAATGTAATAATCTATGTTCGAATAGAACTGTTGAATAAACTTGTAGACTAGTGCTACGGCTGTGGTACCATCTACGTCATAATCTCCATAAATCAGAATGCGCTCTTTCTTTCCCATCGCCTTGTTCAGGCGTTCTACAGCTACGTCCATGTCCTTCATTAGGAATGGGTCGTATAAATCCGGCAATTGCGGGCGGAAGAACTTCTTGACAGCTGCTGCTGTTGTTATTCCCCGCTCTATCAGCAGTCTACTAAGTATCGGGCTAATCCCCAATTCTTGGGCTAGTTGTTGGCTAGCTTCTGCTTGTTCGGATGTAATGGGTAGATAATTCCATTTGTGAGTCATTTTATATATTATTTTTCTTTTTTCTATCTCAGAACGTTGGAGAAGGGGAGCTTTCTGCTATCTTAATGCGTACTTTTCTCCAACAAGCTGTAAAGGTATGAAAAACTCTTGAAACGGAGGTGAATTCTATAGAAAATATTCATAACGTCGTATATTCTATAATAAAATCATCTTATTTTTGTATTGTCTAAATAAGTAGGCAACTTTTGAAGTTATTAAAGCGAGGACTAATTATGTTGACTTTTATCTCTTGTGCTAAGACGATGGCATCACGTTACACCTTAACCGTGCCCAAAGTTACTGTTCCATTCTTTGAAACGGAGGCTGTGAGTAATGTATTGGAAATGTCACAATATTCGGTTGGAGAGCTGGAAAAACTATTGCGGGTGAATACCAAGATTGCTACTGAGAATTGGTTTCGGTTTCATGATTTCTGTTCTGAAACTAATCGCCCTATGCCTGCTATCTGTGCCTACACGGGGATTGTATATAAACACATTATGCTGGAAGATTTTACAGTAGATGATTTCCTATATGCTCAGGAACATCTTCGTATTACCTCTTTTCTGTACGGATTACTTTGTCCTCTGGATGGCATTAAACCTTATCGTCTTGAAGGGGATGTGCGTTTGTCGGAGAAAGGTGGTGACTCCATGTTTGATTATTGGAAACTGTTATTGACAGACCTTTTTATTACAACCATCAAAAAACAAGGTGGTATACTCATCAATTTGGCAAGTAGCGAGATGAAAGGCTTGTTCGATTGGAAGCATGTAGAGTCGGAAGTACGTGTCATTACACCTGAGTTCCAGATATGGAAAGGTGGTAAATTAAAAACGATTGTTGTATATACTAAAATGTGCCGTGGTGAAATGCTACGTTATATTATTAAGAATCGGATAGAGCGTCCCGAAGACCTGAAAGCTTTTTCGTGGGAGGGTTTTACCTTTGACGGAAATCATAGTATGGATAATCATTTGCAGTTTACATTGATTTCCTGAAACTTACTTTTGGCTTTCATATTTCTTTTTAGCAACTTTGCAAAGTGAACCATGTATTTGTATCTAACAATCAATGACTTCGAAAATAATGAATATATTAAACGACCTTTGGCTATAACTTTAGTAAGACATGTGATGAAATACGTCCAACTTATCGTATGGATTCAAGTTGCCAAGGAAGCTATAATTGCATTCTTGGAAAGTACGGATTTCGAGGATGCCATTCGTTTGGCAATATCTTTGGGAGGGGATGCGGATACAATGGGAGCCATTACTGGTGGAATATCAGAAGCCTACTATAAGAATATTCTTATAGGGATAAAACAGGAGGTTATAAAAAGACTGCCGGATGAGTTTATAAATGTCATGTGGCATTTTTCCCGGAAATTTAATAAAGAATCTTATTTATGCCTTTTTGATTCTTCTCGTGTTTGATTTTCATAGTTCTTAGCTTTGCGTAAAATGAAGATTATATTGCGCGAAAAGAGCATGGAAAAAGTAAATGAACACTTATTTTTGTCTCCATAATAATTATTAACTTTAATGCAATAAGGAAGCAAGTGTAAGTGGAAGAAATCCCCCTTGATATTCTTCTACTGGACTTCTTCTGAAATTAATTAAGAAAATGGAGATAGGCATTGATTTAGGTGGAACTAATATAAGGGCCGGTTTGGTAAAAGATGGGGTTATCATCAAGAAAGAAATAGTTCCATGTCCCTCCCAGGCTATTGAACAAGACGTACTGCTTTGTCTGGAAAGTTTGGTTGATCGTATGATGTGTCCCGAAGTAAAGGGAATTGGTGTGGGGGTACCTTCGGTGGTAGATGTTAAAGAAGGTATTGTGTATAACGTGATGAATATTCCTTCGTGGAAGGAAGTACCTTTAAAAGGTTTACTTGAAAAACGCTTTTCGATACCAGTATACATCAATAATGATTCTAACTGTTTTTCTTTAGGAGTGAAACAATTTGGCGAGGGACAGCCCTATCATAATGTGGTAGGTGTAACTCTCGGAACAGGAGTAGGTACAGGTATCATCATTAATGACAAACTGTACGGAGGACAAAATACGGGAGCCGGAGAAATAGGCTCATTACCTTATTTAATCCATGACTTTGAACATTATTGTAGTAGTGCTTTTTTTGTACGCTATTATAATACTACCGGAAAGGAAGTGGCTGCGAAGGCTACGGCTGGTGATGTACATGCGTTGGAGATATGGAAAGAGTTTGGTTCTCATTTGGGAGAATTGATGAAGGCTATATTGTTTACTTACGATCCTGAAGCCATTATCATAGGAGGAAGTATAGCGTCGGCTTTTACTTTTTATGAAACTTCTATGTGGAAAACGATATCTACGTTTCCATATATGGAAACGGTGAAACGGATAAAGATTATTGTTTCGCAGATAAAAGACGTTGCATTGTTGGGAGCTTCTGCTTTGGTGAATAACGCGATGATATAAACATTAATACATAAAAAATAGAAACCATGAAAACTAACTTGATGAGATCGTTGATTTTGTGTGGCTGTATTGGAATGGCTCTGGTATCTTGCCAAAAACAAGGTTTATTGGCGGATGACCTGTTACTCTCTGATGATTGGAAAGTACAATCTTCTGCTAAAACTACTTTGTTGGGAGAGCAACTCTCTATGCCCGAAGCTGAGGTAAAGGGTTGGTATGATGCAGTAGTACCTTCTACTGTAATGGGAGTGTTGACCGATAATGGTGTGTATTCCGATGTTTTGGAGGGTGGAAATTATAAAAATATAGATAAATCTCTTTTTGATACTACTTGGTGGTATCGGAAAGATTTTGAAATTCCTCATCTTGAAGAAGGACAACATGTTGCGTTGATGTTCGATGGAATTAGTTATGCAGCAAATGTTTGGTTGAATGGCAGGCAGATAGTAAATCGCGGTTCTTTGTATGGCCCTTTTCGCCGTTTTAAACTGGATGTAACCGATGATGTTCAGAAAAAAAATGTTTTGGCAATTGAAGTGTATCGTGCCCGGCCTGGAGAACCGAATATAGGTTTTGTAGATTGGAATCCACGTCCTGCGGATGAAAATATGGGTATTTTCCGAGAAGTACGGTTGGTTACCAGTAATGAAGTTGCTATGGAACATTCTGTAGTACATTCAAAAGTGAATACAGAAACATTAGATGAGGCTTGGCTAACAGTGGAAACTGAATTAACAAATCAGTCTGACAAGGCAGTTAGTGGTGAGCTGAAAGGTGAATTAGAAGGAAAAACTTTCTGTATTCCAGTGTCATTGGCTGCTAATGAAACGTACGTTGTAAAAGTAACATCGGAACAAACGGATGTTTTATATCTGAAAAAACCTCGTCTTTGGTGGTGTCACAATATGGGAAATCCCGAAATGTATAAATTGGATTTGCAGTTTGTGGTAAACAACAAGGTTTCAGATCGGGAGACAGTTGATTTCGGGGTTCGCGAGATAAAAGATTATCTTACGGAAGAGAATGCTCGCGGCTTCCTCTTGAATGGTAAAAAAGTTCTTGTCCGGAGTGCCGGATGGACAGATGATATTTTTCTTCGCGACACTCCGGAAAGCAATGAAACCCAAGTGCAATACGTTTGTGATATGAACCTGAATTCCATCCGTTTTGAGAATATCTGGGGTACTTCGCAGAATGTTTATGACCTTTGCGACCGCTACGGACTGTTGGTACTCGTTGGCTGGAGCTGTCATTGGGAATGGGACAGTTACCTCGGTTCGCCTTGCGACGAATACGGCGGTATCAAGACCGAGCACGACATGGACCTGATAGCCCGTTCACTGAACGACCAGGTATTGTGGTTGCGCAATCATCCCAGTATCATCGCCTGGTTTGTGGGCAGTGACGTAATGCCGCGTCCCGAACTTGAAAGACGCTACAAGGCATGTCTTGACGAGATAGACGACCGCCCTTATATCACTGCCGCCAAAGAAATGACGAGTGAGATTAGCGGTCCGAGCGGTACGAAGATGGCAGGTCCTTATGAGTATGTAGCGCCTAATTATTGGTATGCCTCAGAAGCTCCCGGCGGTGCTTTCGGCTTTAATACCGAAACCGGTATCGGCGCGCAACTTCCTGTTATCGAGTCTATTCGCAAGATGATACCCGAAGATAAACTCTGGCCGCTGAATGATGTATGGAATTATCATTGTACGGCATCTACCACCGCTATGAATAATCTGGATGTGCTGACGGAGAATATCACCGCCCGTTATGGCGAAGCCAAAGACCTGAACGATTACCTTCGTAAAGCCGATTTATTGAATTATGAGGGCACACGTGCCATGTTTGAAGCTTTCCGTGTTAACGTGCCCCGTACAACGGGTATCGTGCAGTGGATGCTTAATTCTGCCTGGCCTTCTTTCTACTGGCAACTGTACGACCATTATCTGGTGCCTACTGCTGCCTACTATTCCGTGAAGAAAGCAAACCGGACGCAACAGTTGATGTATGATTATGGCAAGAAAGCCGTCTTTGCAGTCAATGAAGGTGTGGAACCTCAACATCTGAAAGGGAAAATGGCTGTTTATGATTTGAACGGTAAGTTGTTGGCAGAGGAAGAAAAAGACTTGGAAGTATTGCCTTACGAGCCGGTTGAGATATTCAAAGTTCCTGTTCCCGGTGATAATGCTTTCCTTATGTTACAGTTGACGGACAATCAGGGCAAGCTGCTGACTGATAACTTCTATTGCCTTTCCGCTACCGATGATGTGTACGATTGGGCCAAATCCACCTGGTACCAGTCTCCGATTACGAAACCTGCCGATTTTACCAAGTTAGCTTCGATGCCGCAAGCCGAATGCAAGGCGGATGCCGCTTTGAAGCAAAAGGGTGACAGTACGTGGGTAGAGGTGAAATTGGAAAATGCTCCTGCTGCTGTGGCCTTCTTTATCCGTCTTTCTTTGAAGGATGCGCAGGGAGAATTGATTACTCCGGTATTTTGGGAAGATAATTATCTTTCTTTGGCTCCGGGTGAAACAAGAACGGTAAAATGTTCCATTCCGCGGTCTGTAAGAGTCTCTGCTCCTGTCATTCTGAGTGTTTCCGGCTGGAATGTAGCAGAGAAAAATCTGGAACTTGGCTTGCAAAAGATGAAATAAGTGCCTACCTTGCACTCCGTATGGTTAGGCTGATATTATTGACTGATTTTACGGAAGCTTTTGCTCACAACTTATTGAGGGGCATCCTGGAGTACTCCAAAGGTCGCGAACCTTGGGTGGTATGCCGGATGCCCCCTTCTTATAAAGAAACTTACGGTCTGGAAAGCGTACTGAAGTGGGCAAAAAAATGGGAGGCGGATGCTATCATTGCCCAGTTCAATGACGATGACGATGTGTGGGTTTTTCGTCAAAACGGTATAGTTGCTTTGGCGCAGGACTTCAAATCGCGTTTCACTTCCATTCCTAATATTACCAGTGAATACAAACAGACCGGACGTATGGCGGCTGATTTCTTCCTCCAAAAAGGTTTCCGTAATTTTGCTTTCTATGGTTATCGGAATGTGGTTTGGTCGGAAGAACGTTGCACGGGTTTCCGTGAACGAATTATTGAGAAAGGTTTTGGCGGTAATTTCTACGATTATCGCAAACAGCCTTTAGAAAATTTGTGGTACTACGAGTCGGAGCCTTTGGCAAATTGGATAAAATCTCTTCCGCATCCGGTTGCTTTAATGGCGTGCGATGATACGCAAGCCAATCGTATCATGGAGGTCTGCCGGATATTGGGCATTCATATTCCGGAGGAGATTGCCGTATTAGGGGTTGATAATGATGATATTGTCTGTAGCCTTTCAGAGCCGCCTTTGTCCAGTGTCAGCCTGAATATACAAAAAGGTGGATATGAAGCTGCCCGGCTGATTGATGCCTTGATTCATGACAGTACTACAACTTATGAAGATGTAATCATCCATCCGGTCACTATCGTAAACCGCCTCTCCACAGATATTTATGCGACCGATAATCCGTCTATTCTTACTGTGCTGCGGTTCGTTCATCAGAATTTGGCAAATAAAATCGGAGTGGAGGATGTGGTGAAGCAAGTTCCTCTTTCCCGCCGCTTGCTTGAAATGCGCTTCCGCGAAGCTACGGGAAAATCTATTTACCAATATGTCTTTGACCTCCGTATGGAGCGCTTTTCGCAATTACTACTGGCAAGCGATGCTCCTATTGCCGAAATTGCCGTGCAAGTCGGGCTTCCTGATTCTAAAAATCTGGCACGGCAATTCAAGCAATATAAAGGTTGTGTGCCGGTTGAGTATCGCAAACAAAATCGTATCAAGTAGGTGCTTGCTATTCAAATGCTATTATTGGTGTATTAATCATCACGACTGACAGTACCGTCATAATTATCTTTCCATTGTCGTCCATGGTCATCACGATAGCTACCAAATCCTTGGTCTTTTAATTCGCGTTCAAAACCATTTTCATCAGTAGTCGTTATTCGTTCGGTTTCTTCGTTCGATGAGGAAGAACTGCCGGAAGATGACGTACTGCTGAAAGCTGCTTTACCCAAAATCATCAAAATGAGATAAAGTATTAAAGGCATATAATGACAACGCTTGCTACAGCGCCTATAACCATTGCCAAAGCGCAGGAAACTATCATGAAGACAGATTTCCCGATAATACTGCCTGCACTATCCAGATAGATGAAAGTTTGGAAGATACTGGCGCAAATCAGCATAGATAGAAACATAATGATAGTGAAATTTATATTATCTAGATTTACTTGCGTGTCTATCATCTGTTTGTATAGAAACAAGTAACCAAATATATTGCAAGATTTTTTAATATTTCTTTTTTCTCAAATCTTTTCCTTCGTACTTGCAGATAGCTTCAATCCATTCTTCCGTTAGCGGTTTGGATATATGCTTGTTGAGGTCGTATGTCACCATAATAGAAGTACAGGTACATTTCACTTCACGTGTTTCTGTATCGATAACACGCTGGGCAAGGTGAAAACTTTTGGTTCCTATCTTTGTGACGGCAGTTTGTACAGCGATGTGGTCTGAACCATAAATCTGTGCAAGAAAATCTGCCTCAATGTGGACAACGACAATCCCGTCTTTTTGCCAATCGACGTGAGGACATACGGAAGCAAAATATTCTGTTTTACCTAAATCATAAAAAGAGAAATAGACCGTATTGTTGACATGCCCGAATTTATCAACATCGTTAAAGCGTAGTTGTATAGGCAAGGTGTGGTTAAATTGAATTTCTTCCATTGTTTTCTCTTAAACTTTTCTATTATCGGTGCAAAATTACTAATTTTGCGTGTTAATCACTGTTTTTATACATCAAGAAATGATAGAAGACATTAAAAAAGCCTGCCAAGTGATGAATGAGGGTGGAATAATTTTGTACCCTACGGATACCATCTGGGGTATAGGTTGTGACGCTACCAACGAAGATGCGGTGCGGCGTGTGTATGAGATAAAGCAACGTTCCGATAGCAAGGCGATGCTGGTGTTGGTAGATTCTGCCGTAAAGGTCGATTTCTATGTTCGGGATGTACCGGAAATAGCATGGGATTTGATTGAACTGGCAGATAAGCCGTTAACTATAATTTATTCAGGAGCACGTCATCTGGCCTCTAATTTGGTTGCTGAGGATGGCAGTGTAGGTATTCGGGTGACGGATGAAGAATTCTCGAAAAGACTTTGTCAACAGTTCCGTAAAGCGATAGTGTCTACTTCGGCTAATATCAGTGGTCAACCTTCACCCGCTAATTTCAGTGAGATAAGTGAAGACATAAAGTCTGCGGTAGATTATATTGTAGGAGTTCGTCAGGAGGAAATGGGACATCCGAAACCGTCCAGTATTATTAAATTAGATAAAGGTGGTGTCATTAAAATAATCCGAGAATAAAAAGAAAATGGCAGGAGAAAAAATTAGTTGGTTACAGCGCTTCATCATCTGGCGCGAAAAGAATGTGAAGGAAAAAAGGTTTATTTTGCTCCTCAGCTTCTTGGTTGGCATCTTTACAGCGTTGGCTGCACTGATTTTGAAGGTTCTGATACATTGGATACAGAATTTCCTGACGGATAATTTTAATGCTACAGAGGCAAATTACTTGTATTTGGTTTATCCGGTGGTAGGTATCTTTCTGGCGGGACTGTTTGTACGTTATGTGGTGAAGGACGATATCAGTCATGGAGTCACAAAAATTCTTTATGCCATATCACGCAGGCAGGGACGCATTAAAAGGCATAATACCTGGTCGTCTATCATAGCTAGTTCCATCACCATTGGTTTTGGTGGTTCGGTAGGAGCGGAAGCGCCGATTGTGCTGACGGGTTCGGCTATCGGTTCCAATTTGGGAAGCATGTTCAAGATGGAACACCGCACACTGATGCTGTTGGTGGGTTGTGGCGCCGCCGGTGCGGTGGCGGGCATCTTCAAAGCACCGATTGCGGGACTGGTGTTTACGTTGGAAGTGCTGATGATTGACCTTACTATGTCTTCTTTATTGCCTCTGTTGATTTCGGCGGTAACGGCGGCAACCGTTTCGTACATTATGACGGGAACGGAAGCGATGTTTAAATTCCACCTCGACCAGGCTTTTGAATTGGAACGTATCCCTTATGTTATTATGCTGGGTATATTCTGCGGGCTGGTTTCGCTCTATTTTACGCGCGCAATGAACTCGGTTGAGGGAGTATTCGGCAGGCTGAAAGTGCCTTACAAGAAGTTGCTGGTGGGTGGCGCTATGCTGAGTATCTTGATTTTCCTTTTTCCGCCACTCTACGGTGAAGGTTACGATACGATAGAATTGTTGCTGAACGGTACGAGCAATGCTCAGTGGGATACTGTGATGAACAACTCCTTCTTCTATGGGAACGGGCAGTTGTTGCTGCTTTACCTGATGCTGATTATCCTTTTTAAAGTATTCGCGTCGAGCGCTACAAATGGTGGTGGCGGTTGCGGCGGTATCTTTGCGCCTTCTCTGTATCTGGGATGTATCGCCGGATTTGTATTCTCGCATTTCAGCAATGAGTTTGAGATATCTCCTTTTTTGCCGGAGAAGAATTTTGCATTGATGGGCATGGCGGGAGTGATGAGCGGCGTGATGCACGCTCCGCTGACGGGTGTATTCCTCATAGCCGAGTTGACGGGTGGATATGATTTGTTCCTGCCGCTGATGATTGTTTCCGTCAGCGCTTATCTGACTATCATCGTGTTTGAGCCACATAGTATTTATTCCATGCGTTTGGCAAAGAAAGGAGAACTGTTGACTCATCATAAGGACAAAGCTGTGTTGACTTTGATGAAAGTAGAGAATGTGGTAGAAAAGGATTTTGTCGTAGTACATCCTGAAATGGATTTGAGTGAATTGGTAAAGGCGATTTCTGCATCACATCGTAATATATTCCCAGTAACAGACAATATAGGTAAGCTGATTGGTATCGTATTGCTGGATGATATACGTAATATTATGTTCCGGCAAGAATTGTATCATCGCTTTACGGTGGGCAAACTGATGACTTCGGCGCCTGCGCGTTTATTTGATACGGATAGTATGGAGCAAGTGATGCGTACTTTTGATGATACCAAGGCGTGGAATTTGCCTGTGGTAGATTGTGAAGGAAAGTATCTGGGCTTTGTCTCTAAATCAAAGATATTTAATTCGTACCGTCAGGTGCTGGTACATTTTTCGGAAGATTGAAAATGGTTATGAAAAAAGAAGATTTGCGAATAGTATATATGGGTACTCCTGATTTTGCGGTAGAACCCCTTCGTTGCCTGATACAAGGTGGATATAATGTAGTAGGTGTGATTACAATGCCGGATAAACCTGCGGGACGTGGACATAAAATCCAATATTCTCCCGTGAAACAATATGCACTCGAACATCGTCTGCCGTTGCTTCAACCGGAAAAGTTAAAAGATGAGACATTTGTGGAGGAATTGCGTGCGTGGAAAGCTGATTTGCAAATTGTAGTTGCTTTTCGTATGTTACCGGAGGTTGTTTGGAATATGCCTCGTTTGGGCACATTCAACCTGCACGCTTCTTTGTTGCCGCAATATCGGGGGGCTGCTCCCATCAATTGGGCAGTTATCAATGGCGATAAGGAAACCGGTATTACTACTTTCTTCTTAAAACATGAAATTGATACGGGTGAGGTTATCCAGCAAGTGCGAGTTCCTATTGGGGATACGGACAATGTGGGTATTGTACATGATAAGTTGATGATGTTGGGAGGACGTTTGGTGACGGAAACCGTGGATGCCATTCTTGCCGGTACGGTTGAGAGTATTCCGCAGGAAAAAATGGTTCAGGTAGGTGAATTGCGCCTTGCACCGAAAATTTTTAAAGATACCTGTCGTATTGATTGGAACCAATCTGTTAAACGTATATATGATTTCATTCGTGGCTTGTCTCCATATCCTGCAGCTTGGACTGAATTGGTACAGCCGGACGGAGCAGTAGTGGTCTTGAAAATTTTTGAAACGGAAAAAATCTTTCAGTCCCATCAATTGGAACCCGGAACACTCTTGACGGATGGTAAGACTTATATTCGTGTAGCTACCATGGACGGAATGATAGAAATTCATTCTCTTCAACTTCCTGGTAAAAAGCGGTTGAAAACGGATGAACTGTTGCGCGGCTTTCATCTGACGGAAGAATATAAATTGCGATGAACATTGCTCATATGAAATCTTTTCTGGATATTTATATGTTATACTTTCATATAACCTTTACATTATAACTGTTATGAAAACTATTATATCACCTTCTATCCTTTCTGCCAATTTTGCATATCTGGCAAATGACATTGAAATGATTAACAGCAGTGAAGCTGATTGGGTACACATCGATATTATGGATGGTGTTTTTGTCCCGAATATCTCTTTCGGTTTTCCTGTATTGAAATATGTAGCAAAGCTTTCGGAAAAGCCTTTGGATGTACATCTGATGATTGTACAACCTGAAAAGTTTATACCGGAAGTGAAAGCATTGGGCGCCCATATCATGAATGTGCACTATGAAGCTTGTCCACATCTGCACCGGGTGATACAACAGATACGCGAAGCGGGAATGCAGCCGGCGGTAACGATAAATCCGGCTACACCTGTGGCAATGTTGAAAGATATTATTAATGATGTGTATATGGTATTGCTGATGGGAGTTAATCCTGGCTTTGGTGGTCAGAAATTCATAAAACATACCGTTGAGAAGGTACGTGAGTTGCGTGAATTGATAACACTAACCGGTTCGCAAGCTTTGATAGAAGTAGACGGAGGTGTTAATTTGGAAACAGGAGCTTGCTTAGTAGAAGCTGGTGCTGATGCGCTGGTAGCAGGTAATGCGATATTCTCCGCCCGTGATCCGGAAGAGGCTATCCGTGCTTTGAAAAATGTCTAAGAGACTTTATTGTCAATAAACGGTTTACAACGGTATCCTTACCTTCGACTTTTGATGCCGTTGGCTGGTGGAATTGTATATGGGGAAGCATTTCCTTATGTACTTTCTGTTGGTGTATGGATGTCAGGCTTATTGTTCTTGCTGGGAATTTTGTTCATTTCCTATCGTTATTCATTCCATAGACTGTACGGAGGAACGGTTTTTATTTTTCTGTTTGGTTTAGGAGCTACTTTGGCTGGTCAACAAGTGAAGAAAACAGAATATACCTTTTCAAACGAAGCTTCTGTTTATCGGGTTACTCTTGATGGAGAACCGGAAATTAAAGAAAGTAGTATTTTATTTCGTGGTGTCCTTAATGGGGAAGTGCAAAAAGATACATTTCTTCATGCGACTGCAAAGAATGTTTTCTTGTTATATTTCCCGAAAGATTCTGTTACTTATGCTTTGTGTAGAGGGAATGAATTACTGATATATACCCGTCTGAATCCTCCTGTTAATAATGGAAATCCTGATGAATTTGATTATGCTCGTTATCTGGTTCGTAAAGGAATTAGTGGAACTGCTTATGTGGCTACCGGACATTGGAAAATAATAGGTTATGATGAATCTCATTCTTTCAGACAGATAGCTTTAGATTACAGAAAGAGAGTGATTGCTCTTTATCGGAAATTAGGGTTGAAAGGGGACGAGTTAGCTATCCTTTCTGCACTTACGGTAGGAGATAAAGATGAACTGAGTGAAGATATTGTAGAGACATATTCAGTTACTGGTGCCAGTCATGTATTGGCTCTTTCAGGGTTACATGTCGGATTTTTGTATGTATTGTTTCTCTTTATACTGTCACCATTGTGGCAAAGGTGGAATTATTTAAAGCCTGTTATGCTTTTAGTGATAATTCTTCTTTTATGGAGTTTTGCTTTTTTTACAGGTTTGTCTTCTTCTGTGGTTCGTTCGGTGATAATGTGTTCGCTTTTAGTTATTTCTAAACTACAAACGGAGAATCCTTTGACGATGAATACATTGGCTGTAACAGCATTTTTAATGTTATTGGTAAATCCGGTTTGGCTGTTTGATATTGGTTTTCGACTTTCTTTTGCGGCTGTTGCGACGATTTTACTTTTTCAATCAAAAATGTATGGTTTATTCACAATAAAGAACTACTTCCTGAGAAAAGTATGGGGACTGGTGACAGTGTCTATTACTGCCCAGATAGGTACTGCTCCTTTAGTTATGCTGTATTTTTCTCGTTTTTCTATTTATTTTTTGTTGACAAATTTATGGGTAATTCCGATGGTTACGATTATTATGTATACTGCGTTACTTCTCTGGATTCTTATACCTTTTCCTTTTTTACAGCAAGGAGTGGCAGTGGCATTGGATACGTTAATACACATTCAGAATGTGGTGCTTCATAGGATAGAACAGCTTCCTTTTGCTTCTATTGATAATATATGGATAGATGTGTGGGAAGTATTTTTCTTCTATCTATGTTTCATACTGGGATATCGTGCCCTTACACGTCATACGGTCAAAAATACGTATATTGCTTTATTTGTCATAATGTTGGGGGGCTTCTATCATACTTTTACATTTCTGTCATACGTTCCCCGGCGAAGCCTTGAATTTTACAATGTTCACGGATGTCCGGTTATACATTGTTTGGCGGATAATGCTAATTCTTGGTTAGTATGTACAGATAGTTTGCCGAATATTACGCGTTTGCAACGCACTCTTTCTCCTCATTGGAATCATTTACGTTTGAAACAACCTGTGTTGGTGGCAGGAGATTTCTCTACGGCTGAGATTTCTGTTCATAATCAGATTGTTTCTTATGGTGGTAAACATATCTGTTTATTAGCAGATGGTCGTTGGCATAATAAACAGGCAGATGTACCGATATCTATTGATTATCTTTATGTTTTGAAAGGATATAAAGGTGATATTAAGGAACTTACTTCCTTGTTTACAATAGGAACTGTGGTACTTGATTCTTCTTTGTCTGATTTTTATCAAGAAAAAATTATCAACGACTGCATTCGTTTAGGTATCTCCTATCTTTCTCTTTCAAAAAAAGGTTCTATCCGTATATTATTATAAATCATAAACTTTTTGTACTTTTGTCTGCTCAATTGTTATGGATGAACGGAGTTATACCAATCGTTTAGTCGTAAATCATCAACGTACCTATGTGTTAAAGATAAAAGATATGTCATGACCGTAGGGAATAAATTGTAAATCAATTATATGTTAACTAAAGTAATAGAACAATCAAAGATAGATCATTTTGCCAAATGGATGGAACGTGCAGAGAAAATAGTCATTGTGTCACATGTCGCTCCCGACGGTGATGCGATAGGTTCCTCTTTGGGATTATGGCATTTCCTGAATACACAGGATAAGGATGTGAATATTATTGTTCCCAATGCATTTCCTGATTTTCTGAAGTGGATGCCCGGTAGTAAGGATATCCTTCTTTACGATCATTATAAAGAATTTGCGGATAAACTGATTGCGGAAGCCGATGTTATTTGTTGCCTCGACTTCAACGCAATTCATCGTATCGACGCTATGGCAGATGCCGTGCTTGCTTCTCCGGCAAGAAAGATATTGGTAGACCATCATTTGAATCCAGAAGATTTCAGTAGAATTATTATTTCCCATCCAGAGATATCTTCTACATCCGAACTTATATTCCGCTTGATATGTAGGATGGGGTATTTCAGCGATATCACAAAAGAAGGAGCTGAATGTATTTACACAGGTATGATGACCGATACTGGTGGTTTTACTTATAATTCCAATAATCGTGAAATTTATTTTATAATCAGTGAGCTGCTTTCCAAAGGGATAGATAAAGATGAAATTTACCGAAAAGTCTACAATACCTATTCAGAAAGCCGTTTACGATTGATGGGATATGTGTTGTCACAGATGACGGTATATCCGGATTATCGTGCTGCATTGATATCTTTGACGAAGAAAGAGCAAAGCCGGTTCGACTATATTCGTGGTGATAGTGAGGGGTTTGTAAATATACCTTTGAGTATCAAAAATGTTGTTTTTTCTTGTTTTCTGCGTGAAGATACAGAGAAGCCGATGATCAAGGTTTCTTTGCGTTCGGTAGGTAAGTTCCCTTGTAATAAGTTGGCTGCAGAGTTTTTTAATGGTGGTGGACACCTGAATGCGTCCGGTGGCGAATTTTTTGGAACCATGGAAGAAGCGAAGAAAGTTTTGGAACAAGCATTAGAAAAGTTTAAGCCATTGCTTAATGCGAAAGGATAAAAAAAGTTTAGTTGTAAAGGTTAAAAGATACGAACTTTCGAGCCGTAGCTTTTAACTTACAAGAAAATCAAATACTTTTGTACGAAATTACTAAATAACAGAAATGAAGAAACTTACTTTATTCCTTTTGTCTTTATTGGCATTTAGTTTTGGCTTTCAAGCCTGCGATGATACAAAGACCTATGCAGAGATGCTGGAAGATGAAAAAAAAGGCATCGAAGATTTTATCAGAAAAAATAATTTTACAGTTATTTCTCAATCTGATTTCTATGCGCAAGATTCTACTACCAAGGAAAATGAATTTGTTCAACTTGTTAGCGGTGTGTATATGAATATAGTGTCTAAGGGTTATCCTGATACTGATGACTATGTGAACAAGTATGATACGGTAAAGAGCAATGATGAAGTATTAGTGCGCTTTATGGAATATAGTATTCTTGATAAAGATACTACTTTATCCAATCTGAATGCTACAGAAACGGTGGACGCTTTCAGATATACTGTGACTACTTCTTCTATAGCGGGACTTTTCTTGCAAGGATACATGCTTGCGTATTATGGTTCGTCTGTTCCTGCCGGTTGGCTCGTGCCATTAACTTATGTACGTAATGGTGCACATGTCAGATTAATAGTTCCGTCAAAAATGGGACACCAGACTGCTATACAATATGTTTACCCTTATTATTATGATATTCAGAAATATCAAATCTGGAACTAACCAAACAATTTAAAATATTAACCTATGACTCTAATCAAATCTATCTCTGGAATCCGTGGAACAATCGGCGGTGGTGCGGGCGAAGGATTAAATCCTCTCGACATTGTGAAGTTTACATCTGCGTATGCTACCCTTATCCGTAAAACATGCACTGTAAAAAATAACAAAATTATAGTAGGTCGCGATGCGCGTATCTCAGGTGAAATGGTGAAGAATGTAGTAGTAGGTACCTTGATGGGTATGGGATGGGATGTGGTAGACATTGATCTGGCATCTACTCCGACTACAGAATTGGCCGTAACGATGGAGGGTGCCAGCGGTGGTATTATCCTGACTGCTTCTCACAACCCGAAACAATGGAATGCTTTGAAACTTCTGAACGAAAAGGGTGAATTCCTGAATGCGGCAGAAGGTAATGAAGTACTTCGTATTGCTGAAGCTGAAGAATTTGAATATGCCGAAGTCGACAAACTCGGCTCTTATCGTAAGGACTTGACATACAATCAAAAGCATATTGACAGTGTATTAGCTCTTGACTTGGTAGATGTAGAAGCCATCAAAAGGGCAAATTTCCGTGTTGCCATTGACTGTGTAAATTCTGTAGGTGGTATCATTCTCCCACAGTTGCTCGAACAATTGGGTGTTCAGTATGTAGAAAAGCTATATTGTGAACCAACCGGTAACTTCCAGCACAATCCCGAACCGTTGGAAAAGAACTTGGGTGACATTATGAACCTGATGAAAGGTGGAAAAGCGGATGTCGCTTTCGTGGTCGATCCGGATGTAGACCGTTTAGCTATGATTTGTGAGGACGGTAAGATGTATGGTGAAGAATATACATTGGTAACCGTTGCCGACTATGTGCTGAAACACACTCCGGGTAATACGGTCTCTAACTTGAGTTCTACACGTGCTTTGCGTGACGTAACCCGCAAGTACGGTCAGGAATATTCGGCTTCTGCTGTAGGTGAAGTAAATGTAACTACTAAAATGAAACAGGTAGGTGCTGTTATCGGTGGTGAGGGGAATGGTGGTGTTATCTATCCTGCCAGTCATTACGGTCGTGACGCTTTGGTTGGTATTGCTTTGTTCTTGAGCCACTTGGCACATGAAGGAAAGAAGGTAAGTGAACTACGTGCTTCTTATCCGTCTTATTTCATGGCAAAGAACCGTGTGGATTTGACTCCGGATACTGACGTAGATGCCATTTTGGCTAAAGTGAAGGAACTCTATAAGAAGGAAGAAATCAATGACATTGATGGTGTTAAGATTGACTTCCCTGATAAATGGGTTCATTTGCGTAAGAGTAATACAGAGCCGATTATTCGTGTTTATAGCGAAGCCGCTACACCGGAAGCTGCCGAAGAAATCGGTCAGCAGATTATGAAGGTGATTGAAGACTTGGCGAAATAAGAAGATCTCAATGATAACTGAAAATAGTAATGGCGATAATCGGAAGATTATCGCCATTACTATTTTCAGTTATCATTGAGATTAACTAATCGTGTTGATACATTGATTAGAATAGTTTCACTCGTTCTATTTCTCCTTCGAAATTCGGGGTAAATACTCCTTTCCCGATATTTTTCTTAATTTCTTCAATACTCCAGAAACGTCCGCCATCCAGTTCATCACTGGGATGTATTTCACCATCATACACAGTCTTGTGTACAAATACAAGTTCTTTTTCACGGACAGACTCAAAAACATAGTTCGTAATGGCTTCAGGAGTGAAATCCGTGATACCTAATTCTTCCTGTACTTCCCGTTTTAGCGCTATTTCCACACTCTCACCGAGATCTATATGTCCACCCACGGATGTGTCCCATTTTCCCGGTTGTATCTCTTTCCAAAGTGGACGCTTTTGTAGATAAAGTTCGCCTTTGGAATTGAAAACGTGAAGATGAATGACTGGATGCAGCAGTTTACTACCGTTGTGGCATTCACCGCGAGTTGCTGCACCTATGATATTACCTTGTTCGTCGACAAGGGGGAACATTTCTTGATTGTTGTCGTAGTTCATAAGGTTAAGGTATTAATAATGAAGAATCTCCATAACTTAGAAAACGAAAATCATGACTGAGTGCATAGTCATAAATTTTTCTCCAGTTACCTTCCACAAAAGCAGATACAAGTAGTAATAACGTACTTTGAGGTTGATGGAAGTTGGTGATCATTGCTTTTACTATTCTATAATCATATCCCGGAGCTATGATAATCTGGGTACTGGTATGCAAAGTTTCCATTCCATGACGGTCAAGATAATCTACGATGGCTTGTAAAGCTTCAACAACAGATGTTTTATCTTCTTCGGGAGTCATTTCATAGGGTTGCCATTGTTTTACGTGTAGTTCATTTTCTGTAGCATCAGGCTTTTTTAGCAGAGAAATGCCGATATGATAAAGACTTTCTAGTGTACGAACGGAAGTAGTTCCCACTGCAATTGCTTTACCCTCATGAGCAATCAATTTCTCTAGCGTGGCACGCGAAACGGAAATATATTCCGTATGCATTTCATGTCCTTCTATTTCTTCACTCTTGACAGGCTTAAATGTTCCTGCACCTACATGGAGAGTTAGTTCCTCCAAATCGACTCCTTTATTACGCAATGCATCCAGTACGCGTGGAGTAAAATGCAATCCGGCGGTAGGAGCAGCTACAGAACCTTTTATTTTGGAATAAACAGTCTGGTATGTCTCTTTATCACTTTCCTGCGTTTCTCTATTCAGATAGGGGGGGATAGGTAATTCTCCGAATACTTCAAGAATATCTGCAAAGGTAACTCCAGGATTATCCCAACGAAAATCTATCCAATGGCTGGTTCCATGGCATTTTCCACGTTCAGCGATCAATGTAAGCGACTTTCCTTTTACAATCATTTCCCGTTTTAGGATACCTTCTTTCCATTTCTTCAGATTACCTATCATGCAGAGCCATGCGGCATGTTCCGTTTGTTGGAAATTGAGGGCATAGTCGTTGGGCTGTATCGGTTCTAGGCAGAATACCTCAATCAATGCGCCAGTTTCTTTGCGGAAGTGCAAACGTGCCTGGATAACCTTTGTGTTATTAAATATCATCAAACTGTTGGATGGAAGATATTCAGGTAGCGAAGTGAATTTATCTTCTGAAACTTCACCATGCCGATATAACAATAATTTTGATTGGTCTCGCTCCGGTAAGGGAAATTTGGCTATGCGTTCATCCGGAAGTGGATAGTTGAATTCTCTGATTCGGATATGTTTCGGATCTTCTTTCATTTCTTTATTTCTTTTTACAGGCTGCAAAGGTACAGATATTTATCGTCTTTTTCTATCTTTTTTTATTGAGTTACCGTATCTTTGTGCAGCAGTTGTGACTTTAGTACTTTCAATAGTAAAATAGTAAATTATTAAATCGCGAATAAAAAGATGAAAATAGGAGATAAAGTGCGTTTCCTCAGTGAAGTAGGAGGAGGTGTGGTAACAGGATTTCAGGGGAAAAATATCGTATTGGTAGAAGATCAGGATGGTTTCGATATTCCGATGCCTATACACGAATGTGTGGTGATTGAAACTGATGACTATAATATTCCTACTCCTGCCGCCAAGGCTGCTGCCAATAAGAAAAAAGAAGAACAACAATTGCCACGGAAGGCTTCTGAAACAGCCAAGAAAGCCGCTGTGTTATCGGTATCTCATTCTTCAGAGTCGCAGATCGAATGTTTGCCGAAGCCTCAAATCTCTGTGTATCGTCAACCGGAAATGAAAGGTGGTGATGTGTTGAATGTTTTTCTTGCTTTCGTTCCCGAAGATATAAAGGCTGTAAGTACCACTCCTTTCGAAACCTATCTTGTAAATGACAGTAATTACTATATGTATTATACCTATCTCGGTGCTGAAGGTAAATCGTGGACAGCCCGTTCCTATGGTCTGATAGAACCGAACACTAAGCTTTTATTGGAAGAATTTGAGAAGTCGGAATTGAATGATCGTGAGCGTGTAGCCGTACAATTGGTGGCTTTCAAGGATAACCGTTCCTTTGCCATGAAGCCTGCCATTAACGTAGAAATACGTATTGATACCGTGAAGTTTTATAAATTGCATACTTTCCAAAGTTCGGACTTCTTTGAAACTCCGGCGTTGATATACGATATTGTCAGGAACGATCTTCCTGTTAAACAAGTCTATGTGTCTGCCGAAGAACTGCAAGATGTCCTAATACAGAAAAAAGTGGTAGACGTTCCGGCTAAACCGCAGACAATTATTAAGCGCGGAGGTAAAAATGAAATCATTGAGATTGATTTGCATATCGGGGAGCTGCTCGATGATACTCACGGAATGAGTAACAGTGAAATCCTGAATTATCAGTTGGATAAATTTCGTGAGGTGATGAAGCAATATAAGAATAAGCGTGAACAACGTCTTGTCTTTATACATGGTAAAGGGGATGGTGTACTCCGCAAAGCTCTTTTAGATGAATTGAAGCGTAAATATTCTACCTGTAGAACACAAGATGCATCTTTTCAGGAATATGGGTTTGGGGCAACAATGGTTACTATAAAGTAACGAAAGCTCTATAGAATATGTGTGTGAATCGAAAGAAGGCTGCCCTGCTTTATGTAAGTTTAGGTATATTCCTTTTTATTTGGAGTGCTTGTACATTCTCCCCAAAACGGGGTAATGTGTCGGAAATGCAGGCTTTTGAGACCTTTTTTCGTTTGAATGTTGATTCTATAGCCACTGCTCCCCGATGGATGAGGACTCAGGCATTTCAGCGGATGGAGGAAGTGAGGGATACTTTAGTACGCCATAATTATCTGGCTATAGTCTTGAAAACTTACCTGGCTACTTCTGAGCTTGATTCTGCACAAATTCTGATACGCCAATTGAAAGATTATGTGAAGACACAGCCTTTCTCTCCTCAATTAGCCGATTTGCAATCGGAATATATTAATATGGAGGGGAATATTTATGGTAGGAGAGGGTATATGGATTCGGCTGAGAACTGTTTCCGGAAAGCTTATGAATTACGATTACAAGGTAAGAAAACGGGATTTATACCGGATATTCTGATGAACTTGGCCGATGCCAATAATCGTCAGGGTAAGTTGGATGTCGGAGCATTTTGGTATCGGAAAGCTTTGCTGTTGTGTGACTCTCTGAATTTACCTCCTGAAAAGAAATATCCTATTTACTACGGGTTGGCGCAAGGTTATATGACACTGCGCGATTATGAGCAGTGCGATCGGTATTATAATCTTGCTGCTGCAAGTTATGATGATATGTTACCTGACGAAAAACACTTTTATTTGAACAATAGAGGAAATTCTTATTATTATAGAGGAGACTATATCACTGCCATAAAATATTTCAGGAAAGTGCTGGATCTTGTAGAAGATTATCCGGATATGCTTTGGGCGCTTAATTTGACTTACTTGAATTTAAGTGACTGTTTCTTGAAACTGGATGAAACAGATTCTGCTGCTATTTATCTTGATAGATGTGAACCTTTTTTCAAAGAGTTGGGAGTGACGACTGCACTTTATTACATCGATACACAAAATATAGAACTGGCGTTGAAGCGTCATGACTTTTCTAAAGCTCGCAGACTATTGATGAAGAGTGGCATTCCAACCGATGTTGATCCGGATATGCTGCATATCCGGAATAAAAATTTAGAACTCTTCTTTGAAGAGACTGGCAATTATAAGCAAGCATATAAATACCTGAAAGAGAATAATCGCCTTGATGATTCTATCCGTAATGAGCGTGTAAGGATGCATACGGCAGATCTGACTTTACGTTATCAACAGGATTCTACTTTGATGGCACACAAAGTCCTGTTTCAAAAGAAGGAAAATGAAGTCTTGGTATTGAGACAGACTCGTTTTGTGATACTTGCTGTAGCCATTGTTGCACTGTTGGTTGCTGTTTTCATTTACCTGTATAACAGAAAGAAACGTGCTTTGATACTTGCAAAAAACCGCCGTATTGTTTCTTCGCTTCGTTTGGAGAATATACGTAATCGGTTGTCTCCCCATTTCATCTTCAATGTACTCAATCAGGAAATAGTAAGCCGGAAAGAAAACGAACAGCGAGAATTGGCGGCCTTGGTGAAGTTGATGCGTCGTAATCTGGAACTGGCGGAACAATTATGTGTTACGTTGGCAGAAGAACTTGATTTTGTGAAAACGTATATTGACTTGGAACGTCGTTCTTTAGGAGCTGATTTTCATTTGATAATAGAGATTGGGGAAGATGTACATTCTGAACAAGTCCTGCTTCCTTCCATGTTGATACAAATTCCGGTAGAAAATGCAGTGAAACATGCTTTGCGTGATAAGGAAGGAGAGCGTAATCTTTGGATTTCCATTCATCGTCGGGAAAATGGTATCTGTATCAAAGTTACAGATAATGGTGGCGGCTACCGTCCCGGCAGTCGAAATAGAGGAACTGGTACGGGGATGAAAGTGATTATGCAGACTGTTCAGATATTGAATATGAAAAATAAAGAGTCAATTGATGTTTCCATACACAATATTTCTTTGCCTGGTGGTGAAATCGGCTGTGAGATTGTTTTTTTACTCCCTGATAAATATAATTATGAAATTTAAGAAAGGCTGTTTAGTTCTATTTTTCGGAAGAATAGCCTGGGTTTAGACGGTATAGTTCGTAAATGCTCATTTCCAGCTTTGCATATAAGCGATATAATCTTTATATTCGCCAAGGAAAATGGGTGATATGGATAAATACAAGGTTGCTATAGTGGATGATGATGAGGTATCTCTCGAGAATTTAAGTTTCGAGTTGAGAAAAGATAACCGCTTTTCTGTGTCGGGAACTGCACGGAACGGAAAGCAGGGGAAGAAACTCATAACTAAGGTGCAACCTGATTTGCTGTTCCTGGATGTGGAGATGCCTGATATGACAGGATTGGAACTCTTACAGGAAATGCGCGACAGTATTGCTTGGAATATGCGGGTTGTATTTTATACGGCTTATGATAAATATATGATTCAAGCTATTCGGGAAGCTGCATTCGATTATTTGTTGAAGCCTTTTGAGGAACTGGATTTAAGGGAAATTCTTGCACGTTTCGTGAAACAGGTTGAGACAGGACAGAAAAAGTCTTTATCTACCGGAATATCGGTTCAAGCCGGACAGACTTTTATCGTATTTACACCGACCAACGATATGCGTGCACTTCGACCGGCTGAGATTGGTTTCTTTCGTTATTGCTCCGACCGTAAACAATGGGAAGTGATTTTGAATAATCAGCCACCGTTGACATTGCGTCGGGGAATGACGGCAGAACAAATCGTTCAGTATTCATCCGGATTTGTACAGATACATCAATCCTACATTATTAATATTGATTATCTGATGCTTATTAAGGATAATAATTGTGTCCTGTATCCTCCTTTCGATAAAGTAACGGAATTAATTGTTTCTAAAAAATATAAGAAAAAATTGCAAGATCGTTTTTGCTTGTGAAAGTAGAAGCATAACTGGTTAGGGAGTTAACATCGTATGGTTACGGTGTTGACATAAAGGAAAGGCGTTGAACTCATTGTTCAACGCCTTTTATTTTGTAATTAAACGTATTTGCACGTTATCAGTGGCGGATGTTATTCCACCCGGATACCTTTATTCAGCAATGTAATGTTCAAAACTTTAGCATAATCAGCATATTGCTTTTCATTCAAAGTTTTTTTCATTAATTTCAAATTACCATATATCGCGTTGCGAAGCAACTTCTCCTGATTTTTTTTTGAATTTGTGGCACGAGACATCTGTTCGCTGAAATATTCACATATATTAGCCACTTCTTTGTGTTGGTCATCAGACAAATTCAAATATTTACTCAACTTTGATACGTTGATGTTACCTTCCCATTTTGCAGTTGTAGGCTGATTTCCTGCTGCGAATGTTGTAACAGTCAGGCAGACTGCTGCTACTAATGTTAATCCTAATCTTTTCATAATACCTACTTTTTTAATTGTTATACCTAAAAACTAATCTAAACTAATACCTATTGAAAACAGCTCTAAGCGCTTAGCTTTTTCTTTTTACCTATGCAAATATAGAAATGTGTTTTATAGCATAAAAATGAATGAAGAAGAAAATGCATATGATACCTTCATTTTTTGATGTATGTCAATTATACGATGTGAAAATGTTCGTTTTATAGTTGGTTTTGTGATAAAAAATCAGTGTTCTTGGGGTTAAGTATTATTTAGTGATATTATGATATAGTGTATGTGTGTCAAAAAGTAAATGTGAAGTATGAGGGGGTGCATTACTCTGTGTAGCGATGGTATATTGCTGTTTCCGGAAACTGAATTGTCGTTGTACTCTCTGAGCAAATACCCACGAATCCTAATCCGCCTTTTACATTGGAGGGGATACTGATGGGTTCCATTAATATATCATCATAATCATCGGAATTCAGACAATTCAGAGCTTTCAGATAACGATATTCGGCTTCGGTAATACTAAGTATTTGTATGGAAATACTCCCTGTACGGTATATTTGATTAAAGATTTCATCCGGAAGGATATTTTCATAACGCTGGGTATAGACCTTTAGTGTAACATTAGAATTACTGAAACGGTTATCAGTGAAAATATTGTATTTGTTTTTGATATTCGGAAAGAGCTCATTGTTTTCATCATCGCTATTAGTGGGATGTCCGTCGGTTAAAATCACATCATCCCGGTTGATAAGATCCGTATATTGTTTGGTGATGATAACGTCCGGGAAAGTATCGTTGATAGGTTGACATCGGAAACTAAAGTCATTTACAATATTCAGCCGATAATAGTTCTTTTCATTGGAACGGTCTTTTAAAGTTACTTTGAATTGTCGATAAGGTTTCAGGCCATTATATTCTTTGACATAAGCAAGACAAGTGTCTACCTGTATTTTATCTACGGGTTGAGGTACAGTAACTTCTGCTGAAACATGATACTTCCCATTTTCAGCAGTACTTTCCAGGCGAACATTGTCACCGGGATGTAAAATAGTGGTCAGGCGGAATACTTTAAATTTAATACTTTGGAGTATTTGTTCTTTCATTTCCTCAGGATAGTTGTTTTCCAGTCCACCGATTGATTCTGACGGTGATAAAGCTTCCGGTGTTTCTTTCAGTTGTCCGTTTACGTAAAGAGAAAGAGTACCTTCACTCACGCGTCCCACGCCGGTACCTTCACTCAGGTGCAGATAGACCAAATTATCCGTTCGTCCGGCATTTATTAAAGCATTCATAATCAGTTGAGGCTCTTTCTGTGCCGTATCGTAGGGAATTTCATTTTCACAAGCGGATAATAGGAGAAGAAATGTTATATATATAATAAGGTGTAGGCTGGGTTTCATCATTCTTGTTTTCATGTTTTATATCTTTTAAAATCTGTAAGTATAGGTAAAGGACGGGATACAAGGCAGTAACGTCATTTTCTTTATGACGGTTTTTCTTTTATTTTCCTGACCGGTAATAAACATTCCGTTGTTATTATTGCCATAATAGAAATTGCCATTGTCGCGTTTGGTATAGACCAGGTTTGGATTCATAGCATTGTAAACATTGTAAATGCTGATATTCCACGTTCGCATACCGTGTTTTGTTTTTTTGTTGAAGTTTACTCCGAAATTCAGTCGATGGCTTGCCGGCAGGCGATAGTTGTTTCGGGAAGAAATGTAAGAAGTTTCTTCCATACTACCGTCCGGTTTGATAATGACTGTTTCCCGTTCGGGTATGGTGATCGTTCCACCTGTATAAAATATCCAAGAGGCTCCTATGTCTATGCGGTTACTGAATTTATGGTTGACGCAAAGGCTGATATTATGGCGGCGGTCGTACTTATAAGGAAAACGTTTACCATTGTTGATCGTACCGTTTTCAAACTGGCGGTCGCTTTTGGCAAGCGTATAAGCCATCCATCCGGTAGTACGACCTGCCGTCTTTTGAATCATGAACTCCAAACCGAAAGAACGGCCTTTACCCACTTCTACTTTTTCTTCCCAGTGGGTGGAAGTTCCGAAAAAACTAGTACCGTCCTGATATTCCAGTACGTTACGCATCTGTTTATAATAACCCTCCAGTGAAAATTCCCATCCGGGGATACCTTCATAATATCCGCCGATGGAATATTGGTTAGAGTACATGGGACGGATATTTTTTGTGATAGGTACCCATAAGTCTGTTGGCATAGAGAGAGGAGTAGACGAAAGCAGGTGTACATATTGTGCCATACACGAGTAAGCGGCTTTGATGGAATATCCCTGTCCCATACGGTAACGGGCTGAAAAACGCGGTTGGGCTGATAAATAGTTCTTGCCCTGTGTATGAAACAACGACAAGCGTATTCCGGTATTCAGGCTGAGGTTACTGCCGATGTCAAAGTTATCTTCCGCATAGAAAGAAACTTCGTGCCCGCGAAGTCTGTTGTTGGGATTGCTGCTATATACTGTATCTTGCTCTATTTTATTCTGTCCGGTTTCTCTGATTTTTGATGTAGTAGTTTCGGGGCTAAAGGTATGGTAGAGATATTCGGCACCAAACTTAATATGATGCTGTGGGAGTGGGGTATAGTCAAAATCCATACGAAAACTCCAGTCGCGGATACCGGAACGGTAATCTGCTCCGTATTGATAAGAATAGTAATTTTGACTGTTTTGGAAACGCCATTCTTCTGCCTCGCTTCTTAAGTTCATTTGATAGCTGTTATAGGCCACAGATGTATTACTGAAAAGTTTATTGTTGAATACATAGTTCCAGCGTCCGGATACTACAGTATTGCCCCAGTTCAATTGGTTTTTGTCACTATAGCTACTTCCAGAATAATATTCAGGTTGTTGTGTGTTGTAACTGTAATTCTCTTTGAATTTAAAATGAAAGTGATCTTTGCCTTTGTAGAAGTTCAGGAATATACGACTTCGGTCATTGAACTTATGATTTACTTTGGCATTGATGTCATAAAAGTAATAGTTATAAAATTCGGTATCGTCACCATCTTTATTCTTAATAAGGTTATTCAAGAAAGCGGTGTGGGTAGCGCGTGCACTAATACTGAAAGAAGTGCGGTTTTTGATGATAGGCCCCTCAAAATGTAACTTATCAGTCAGTGTACCAATACTCAATGTACCGTGATACCGGTTCATATCTCCATCATTGGTACGTACATCCACAATGGATGAAAGTCGTCCGCCGTACCGTGCCGGAAAGGAACTTTTGAATAGCGTGACTTTTTTCACGGCTTCGGGTGTAAAGATAGAGAATACTCCTAAGAAATGGTCGGCATTGTATACCGGAATACCATCCAGTAATATAAGGTTCTGGTCAGATCCTCCGCCACGTACATACAATCCGGAAAATCCCTCCATGCCTGCCTGTACACCGGGCATCAGTTGTACTGTCTTTAGCAGATCTGCTTCACCCAAGATGGCGGGTGTGTGTTTGACTTGTGCCATCGGAATTTCGTGTGCTCCCATGGCAGTGCTTTGGATACCCACTTCTTGTTTGTCTGAAAGTACCACCACTTCTGCCAGCTGGTTATTACTGTTCAGGCTGACGTTGAGTAAAGTGTCTTTTTTCAGTTCAAAACGGCTGTTCCGAGTTTCATAACCCAGATAAGAAAACGTCAATTCAGTTTCACCCTCCGGTAAAGTAAGCGTATAGAAACCGAAAGGATTGGTGGCAGTTCCCGTGGAACGACGACTCTCAAGGATATTGGCACCAATCAGCGTCTCCGAAGACGCCCCGTCTGTTACGTATCCGCTGATAGTGAACTTACGGCTAACGGGTTTCTGCGGCAGAGGCCGTTTATAGAGCAGGATATGCTTTCCGGAAATTTCAAACTTGATAGGTTCGTTTTCAAAGGCACATTGCAATATTTCGCTGATGGTTTGTTTTTCCACCTTCATATTAATGCGGTGGGATAGTTTGACTTCCTCTCCATAGACAAAAGAGAAGCCTGTGGCGTTTTCCAGCTGTTTTATCAGACTTTCCAAAGTCGCGTTGCGTATGTTCAGGCTTAAACGGACTTCTTTATTTTGTCCGTGAACGGATGTGATGTTTAAGAGAACCACGCACATCAGTAGTAAGACTCTGATGTGGTGGCATGAATAGAAAAAAGATTGATTCATTGTGTTTAGTTAGGTTTAGTAATGATAATAGTATTGTTTGTCTCTGTATAGTCAAAGTTGCCTGCGGCTCCTTTCAGTAAATCGAGGATTTCGGTCAGTTCTTCGTCGGTGTCGAAAGTACCCGTCATGCGATAGTTACATAGGTCGTCGTCATTAATGATAATCTCTTTGTGGAAGATTTCAGATAATTGACGCACAATTTCCTGTAAAGGTTGCTGTTGAAAATAAATAATTCCTTTACGATGTTCGGGTTTTGCCGGACTGGCCTGTTGTTTTATCGGTTCGGGTTTTGCCGGTTCAGGGTTCAGGGCGTGGTAGGCTGCCCAACTTGCCAGACACAGCAATACTACTGCTGCGCTACTCGTCATCCGCAACCAGAATATTCTTCTCTTTTTGCGGGCAAGTATTTTCGTCTCCAATAAATTCCAGCTGCTTTCTGCCGAAAAATGTCCACGGGGTGAGCGAGTAGAGGTAACCAACTTGTTTAATACCTTGTCAAAGTCCTTGTTACTTATCTTCATTTTATAGGTTTTTTGTTTTTCATAAGTAAAGACAGGCACTTTGGAAAAACTCCCTACTCAAAATTGCATTTTTTTTTCATCTATATCACTCCGCATTCAGCAGCATCTCCTTCAGTCGTGTGATAGCTTTTTGCAGTTGTGCATCTACCGTTTTTGTACTGATACTCAGTTCTTCCGCAACTTGAGCATAACTTTGTTTTTCCTCCCGTATGCGGATAAATACCTCCCTGCAACGTTCCGGCAATCGGTCGAGGGCTTTGACATAACGTGCGAAAAGTTCTTCACTGATAAGGGTGTCTTCCGGTGAGTCTGCCTGTACGGCAGGTTCGGGCAATTGGTCGGCGGATACAGTGGCATGCCGGGTTTCCTTTTCCAGATAGTTCAGGGATGCATTCTTTACGAGGATAAAGCAATAATCTTCAATATTACGTACTTCCGTCAGCGTGCTACGCTGTTCCCAAAGTCGTATAAAGACATCCAGAACAATCTCCTGTGCCCATTCTTCATGTTTCACGTAGTAGAAAGCAATACGGAACAACCGGTCGTATGTCAGGTCATAGAACTCCCGGAAGGCTCGCTGCGAGTCTTCATCCTTCATTTGACGGAGGTATCGTCTGACTTCTTGTTCGGTCATGTCATGCTATATTATCTCGTTTCTTTATAAACAGTCTTATTCTTCGATGAACATCAGGTCGCTTATAATACCGTCCGAAATAAAAATCCCTTCACGCGTCAGGCAAAGATGATTATCTTGTATTTTCAGTTTCCCGCTTTCCAGATAAGGAGTTGCCATATCCATGCAGTATTTCCACATCTCTGTGCCGAACTCCATTTCTATATATTTCAAAGATATCCCCCATAGGGTACGGATGCAAGTCATGATACACTCATTGTAGCAAGTCGTCTTGTCCTGGTATTCCGTTTCAAACTTCCGCCGGTCTGTTTCTATACCCTGCATATATTCTTCCAAAGACGCCACATTCCACTCACGGGTATGAGTGTTGAATGAGTGTGCCGCCGGACCGCAACCCAGATAAGGAATACCTTTCCAATAAGAAGTGTTATGACGGGAATATTTGCCCGGTCGGCAGAAGTTGGATATCTCATAATGCTCATATCCGGCAGCGTCAAGAGTATCTATCAGGACAGAAAAAAAGCGTACACTGCTTTCTTCATCCACTTCCCGGATACGGTGGGCTTGCAGTAATTCATAGATACGTGTCCCTTCCTCATACGTCAGATGATAGGCGGAAATATGCTCCACATTGAGACTGACCGCTTGCTTCAAGTCACGTTCCCAACGTTCATCCGTTTCGCCCGGCAATCCGTAGATGAGGTCGATACTGATATTTTCAAATCCGGCACGGCGGCAACGGTCTACGGCTTCAATGGCTTGCATGGCGTTATGGCGGCGGTTCAGTAATTTCAAAGTTACATCATCGAAGGTTTGTATTCCCATACTGATACGGTTGAAGGGGAGACGGTGTAACCGGGTTACATATTCTTCTGTCAAGTCATCCGGGTTGGCCTCGAGAGTAATTTCCTTGCAATGTTCCATGCCGTAAACCTCTTCGATAGTAGCAAACACCTGCCGGAAGTCCTCTTCATCGAGTTGTGAAGGTGTACCGCCCCCGAAGTAAATGGTTTCGATAGTTGCTCCTTCCAGATAATCCTTGCGTATTCTCAACTCCCGGCACAAAGCACGGATATAGCGCTCTTTCAGGTCGCTACGGGTAGTGGAGTAGAAATCACAATAGATGCAACGTGTTTTGCAGAAAGGGATATGGATATAGATACCTGCCATAAGCTTAGATTGATTGGGGGGCAAATATACAATTATTTTTTCCCTTGAGTTGAATGTTGGCTTGTCTTTGCTCGTATTTTACATAAAAACGAGTTTATATGCAGGTAGTGAACAGATGTGCACCCATTTTTGAACTATAATTCACCTTAGTCTTTTTTATTCCTTCTATCTTTGTGGGCGGTGTAATGATTGTACACCTTGACTAATTTAAACTTATATTATAGATATCATGAAAAAACATCTCATTACCGGACTGTTTGCGGCAATGGCTCTGACTGTGAATGCCCAGTCCTTCAGCGAATGGATTGATCCGGAAGTCAATGCCGTAAACCGTGCTCCGATGCATACCAATTATTTTGCCTATGAATCTACTGATGCTGCTGATAAAGGAGTAAAAGAACAATCGTCCAACTTCATGACCTTGAACGGAACTTGGAAATTCAATTGGGTGAAAGATGCCGATGCACGTCCCGTCGACTTCTGGAAAGTTGGATTTAACGATAAAGGTTGGACTGATTTTCCTGTTCCCGGCGTTTGGGAACTGAACGGTTTCGGCGATCCTATCTATGTGAATGTGGGGTATGCCTGGCGGAGTCAATATAAAAATAACCCGCCTCAGGTACCTGTTGTAAACAATCATGTCGGCTCCTATCGCCGTGAAATCACAGTACCGGCCAACTGGAAAGGTAAAGATATCATTGCACACTTCGGTTCGGTTACCTCTAATATGTACCTGTGGGTAAACGGTAAGTACGTAGGTTATAGTGAAGACAGTAAGCTGGAAGCTGAATTTGACCTTACTCCTTACTTGAAGCCGGGGCAAAAGAATTTGGTCGCTTTTCAGGTATTCCGTTGGTGTGACGGTACTTATCTGGAGGACCAGGACTTCTTTCGCTATAGCGGGGTAGGACGTGACTGCTATCTGTATGCCCGTGATAAGAAACGTATTCAGGATATCCGTGTCACTCCCGATTTGGATGCAGACTATAAAAATGGCTCGTTGAGTGTGAAGTTGGATTTGAAAGGCAGTGGTAATGTCAAGCTTGAATTATTGGATGCTACCGGTAAACAAGTAGCCACTGAAATCGCCAAAGGTAGCGGTACGCTCCTGATGAATGTGGAAAATCCACAAAAGTGGACAGCCGAGACTCCTTACCTCTATACTTTACGTGCCACATTGCAGGGGGGGAATGAAGTAATTCCCGTCAAGGTAGGTTTCCGCAAGATAGAACTGAAGAACTCTCAGATATTGGTAAACGGCCAACCGGTACTCTTTAAGGGGGCCGATCGCCATGAGATGGATCCTGACGGTGGTTACGTCGTTTCTCCCGAACGTATGATTCAGGATATCCAGATTATGAAGCAATTCAATCTGAACGCGGTGCGCACTTGCCACTATCCCGATGATAACCTCTGGTATGACCTCTGCGATCGTTATGGTATCTATGTCGTAGCCGAAGCAAATGTCGAGTCTCACGGAATGGGTTATGGTGAAGAAACCCTTGCCAAACGTGCGGATTATCGGAAAGCTCATCTGGAACGTAACCAACGTAATGTACAACGTGGTTTCAATCATCCCAGTATCATCTTCTGGTCATTAGGTAACGAAGCAGGATATGGTTCTAACTTTGAGGCTGCCTATGATTGGGTGAAATCGGAAGACCCGAGCCGTGCGGTGCAATACGAACGGGCTGGAAAGAATGGCAAGACCGATATCTTTTGCCCGATGTACTATACTTATGATGCTTGCCGGAAGTATTGTGAAGATGATTCCATGACTAAGCCCCTGATACAATGCGAATATGCCCATGCCATGGGTAACTCTCAAGGTGGTTTCAAAGAGTATTGGGACCTGATCCGCAAGTATCCTAAATATCAGGGAGGATTTATTTGGGACTTTGTAGACCAGTCCGTGCGCTGGACCGGTAAAAATGGCAAGATGATTTATGCCTATGGCGGCGACTTCAACCGTTTTGACGCCAGTGATATTAACTTCTGTAACAACGGACTTATCAGTCCCGACCGTGTACCCAATCCGCACATGTATGAGGTCGGCTACTACTATCAGAATATCTGGACTACTCCTGCTGATATCCGGAATGGAGAAATCAACGTTTTCAATGAGAACTTTTTCCGTGACCTTTCTGCCTATTATCTGGAATGGGAAGTGCTGAAAGGTGGAAAGGCCGTCCGTAGCGGTCGCGTGGATAATTTGAATGTGGCTCCTCAACAAACTGTTAAGCTCAAACTGGACTTAGGCAAGACCTGCCAATGTACCGAGTGGTTGCTCAACGTTTCCTATAAACTGAAGAACCGCGAAGGTTTGCTTCCCGCCGGTCATGTTGTAGCTAAAGACCAGTTGACGTTGAACTCCTATAAGACACCTTCCATGGATTTGCCGAATTGCGAACTGAGCAATCTCGAGGTCATTGCGCCCGTTGTGCAAGAGAATGACGCGAACTATCTGATTGTTTCCGGTGACGTGTTCCGTGTGGAGTTCAACAAGCATAGCGGTTATCTGACTAAATACGAAGTAGCCGGGTTGGATATGATAAAAGACGGTTCTGCCTTGACCCCCAACTTCTGGCGTGCTCCTACCGATAATGATTTCGGTGCCAACCTGCAACGTAAGTATGTAGCCTGGAAGAACCCCGAAATCAAACTGGTCTCATTCGATCAACGTACCGAGAACAAGCAAGTCATCGTAGAAGCGGCATACGAAATGCCCGGAGTTTCTGCCAAGCTGAACTTGACTTATATTGTCAATAATGTCGGTGCCATCAAAGTTACCCAGAAGCTGACGGCTGATAAGAATGCCAAGGTATCCAATATGTTCCGTTTCGGTTTGCAGATGCCGATGCCCCGTAGCTTTGAGACAATCGAGTACTATGGCCGTGGTCCGGTAGAGAATTATATCGATCGTAACCATTGCACTGATCTTGGTATTTATCGTCAGAGTGTATCCGAGCAGTTCTATTCGTATATCCGTCCGCAAGAAAACGGGACAAAGACTGACATTCGTTGGTGGAAGATGTTGAACCGGGCCGGTAATGGTATCGAAATTATTGCCGCCGCTCCTTTCTCCGCTTCGGCTTTGCACTATACGATTGAGTCTTTGGACGAAGGTTGGAGCAAGCAGCAAGGTCATTCGCCCGAAGTGGAAGAAGCCGATTTGACAAATCTCTGCATAGACAAAGTACAAGCCGGTTTAGGTTGTGAGAATAGTTGGGGACGTATTGCCCGCCCCGAATATCAACTTCCTTACGGAGATTATGAGTTTACATTTATCTTGAAACCGGTGCGGCACAGTATAGAGATAGAGTAAAGTCCACTCTGATAAACTGGAAGTGTCATTTTTCTTCCCCGTTCCCTTGAAGAGAGGGAACGGGTTTTTTGTTTATTCCTCCTTACTGATATATACTTTGTGTGTACCTCGTCCGGATCTGCCGATACCACTGTCCGGTAATTCGGCCCATTGCCGCAGTTCCAGTGAAGCCGCAGTCTTCCTCAGCCCGGTAATTTCGCTGTAGTCGCCGACCGTCATATACGGATGTTTCGCCAAATAATTTTTAGCCCGCTCCAGCCTTTGTCCGGGCGTATAGTGTTGGGATGAACGGTGGAATTTATGTTGCGAACGTTCCAGGTCACAATTCCGGTTTGTTTCTTCCAGTAGAGTTTTGTCGGGGCGAAATTTGATGTCTCCCACGACGATACTCCGTGCGTTTCGTCTGGTTCCTTTTTCCTCGCCTGTTTCCCGCTCTTTACCGTCACGCAGGCAAAGAGAAGCAACGAAGGTTCCTATCTGTTCCAGTTTTACTGATCTTCCTTCACCCATCTGGTATGCCATTTCATCAGCTACCTCGCCCAGCAATCCCAGTATTTCACCCTTGCTGAAGGTCGATTTCTGGGCTATTTTCTTTGCAATGTCTTCCGTTGTAATCTGTCCGCGTTGAACCAGGCGCGGATAAAGCACGCGTTTTCCTTCTTTGTTTGGCAGGTTCATCTCCTGCATTTCATATTCGGCCATATATAATATAGTGTATGTTCTGTATAAAGACAAAACTTTTTTCTTATACAAGACAAACTTCTGTCTTTACTGTTCTAAATTTCTGTTTGATTAATGAAAATCTTTATTCTTAACTTGCGAATATAAGTTCTCAGCCTAAGAATTTATATTTGCAAGTTAAGAATATAAATTCACAATCTAAAATTATAACTTATTATTTATAAAAACAAATTTTCTTGACTATAAAAAGTACTTTTCTTATATACATTGAACAATTTTTATATTAACGGGCAATTTGAAGGGTATATATACTGAATGAAAGTCATATCTATTTGCAAGTAGTACAAACAATTGTATGAATTTTGTATTTCCTTAAAATGGGAATTGTTACCGAAATGGGTCTTGCCAATTTGGGTAGGGCAGATATCAGGACGGTGTGCTGCGAGTGTAGTTTGAATGAGGCATTCTTTTTTACACCTTATTATATTATATAAGTAATATATGAATGGGAGTTTAGGGGGGGACACTCCTAAACTCCCATTTGATTATCATGTTTCCCTTATAGGGAAAAGAGGGAAACTGGTTGATTGTTTGTGTAGTGTCCGTTACTTTTGATTGATGTGTTGAATAACATTGTTTAGTAACACGGCTGATTAATTGCTTTTCTTTTGATTAATTTCTAATTTGCGGCTCACAAAAATAATGGCATACGGAAGCATGCTGAGTATTCACTTTAAATCTTATATATCATGAAAGTATATCAGACGAATGAAATTAAGAATATTGCCCTTCTTGGCAATGATGGCTCGGGTAAAACCACTCTCACGGAAGCGCTGCTCTTTGAGAGTGGTATTATAAAACGTCGCGGCAGGATTACTGCCAAGAACACGGTCAGCGATTACTTTCCGGTGGAGCAGGAATATGGTTATTCTGTGTTTTCCACCGTTTATCATGTGGAGTGGAACGGTAAGAAGCTGAATATCATTGACTGCCCGGGAAGTGATGACTTTGTGGGAGCTGCAATGACTGCGCTCAACGTAACCGATACGGCTATTCTATTGCTGAATGGGCAATATGGCCCGGAGGTAGGTACTCAAAATCATTTCCGCTATACAGAGAAGTTGGGTAAACCGGTTATTTTCCTGGTGAACCAGCTCGACAACGAGAAGTGCGACTATGATATGGTGTTGGAACAACTAACGTCTATCTATGGTTCAAAGGTGGTGCCGGTGCAATATCCGTTGGCTACCGGACCGAACTTCAATTCTCTGATTGATGTACTTCTGATGAAAAAATATTCGTGGGGACCCGAAGGCGGTGCACCCACCATTGAAGATATTCCCGCTGAAGAAATGGAGAAAGCCACCGAAATGCATAAGGCGTTGGTGGAAGCTGCCGCCGAACATGATGAGGGTTTGATGGAGAAATTCTTTGAACAAGATTCTCTGACTGAAGATGAAATGCGCGAGGGTATCCGTAAGGGGTTGGCAAGCCGTGGTATGTTTCCGGTATTCTGTGTTTGTGCAGGTAAGGACATGGGCGTGCGCCGTTTGATGGAATTCTTGGGTAATGTGGTTCCGTTTGTAGACGAAATGCCTCCTGTACATAATACACGTGGTGAAGTGGTGAAACCGGATCCGAATGGCCCGACTTCCCTGTATTTTTTCAAAACGGCTGTAGAACCGCATATTGGTGACGTGCAGTATTTCAAGGTGATGAGCGGCAAGGTGCACGAAGGTGACGACTTTACGAATGCCGACCGTGGTTCCAAAGAACGTATCGCCCAGATTTATGCTTGTGCCGGTGCCAACCGTATTAAGGTAGAAGAAATGTTGGCGGGTGATATCGGTTGTACCGTGAAGTTGAAAGATGTACATACCGGTAATACCTTGAATGGAAAGGGTACTGAGAACCGTTTCAACTTCATCAAATATCCGAATTCTAAATATTCACGTGCCATTAAACCGGTGAATGAAGCCGATACGGAAAAGATGATGGCCATCTTGAACCGTATGCGTGAAGAGGATCCGACTTGGGTTATCGACCAGTCCAAAGAGTTGCGGCAAACGATTGTTCACGGTCAAGGTGAGTTTCATTTACGTACGTTGAAATGGCGTTTGGAAAATAATGAAAAGCTACAAATTAAGTTTGAGGAACCGAGAATACCGTATCGTGAGACCATTACAAAGGCTGCACGTGCAGATTATCGTCATAAAAAGCAATCGGGTGGTGCCGGTCAGTTCGGTGAAGTCCATTTGATTGTAGAACCGTATTATGAAGGAATGCCGATGCCGGAAACGTATAAGTTCAACGGTCAGGAATTTAAGATGAACGTGAAAGGTACCGAAGAAGTTTCATTGGAGTGGGGTGGCAAGTTGGTATTTGTCAATAGTATCGTAGGTGGTTCTATCGACGCACGCTTCATGCCGGCTATTTTGAAAGGTATTATGTCTCGTATGGAGCAAGGTCCGTTGACCGGTTCGTATGCGCGTGATGTACGTGTTATCGTATACGACGGTAAGATGCACCCGGTAGATTCCAATGAAATTTCCTTCATGTTGGCAGGGCGTAATGCGTTTAGTGAAGCATTTAAGAATGCCGGACCGAAGATTTTGGAACCGATTTATGATGTAGAGGTATTTGTACCTTCTGATAAGATGGGTGACGTGATGGGTGATTTGCAGGGACGCCGCGCCATGATTATGGGTATGAGCAGTGAGGCCGGTTATGAAAAACTGGTTGCTAAAGTACCTTTGAAGGAAATGTCTTCTTACTCTACCGCTTTGAGTTCATTGACCGGTGGACGTGCTTCGTTTATAATGAAGTTTGCCAGCTATGAACTTGTGCCAAGTGACGTACAAGACAAGCTGATTAAGGAATTTGAGGCTAAACAGACAGAAGAATAAGTCTTTCTGTTAATAACTATTAGGAAGAAGCACAGCGGTTGAGTAGTTGAGAGACAACTACCCGACTGCTTGCTTCTTTTTTTTATTAACACTGATTAGGAATATCAGGAAATGTGAATGTTAATGTTTAATTTTTTATTAAATTTGCAAACCAAAGGTGTCTTTTTTTGTTATAATGTTCATAATGCAACTTAAAAAAACACCTACGGTTAATTAACGAGAATAGCCGGTTAAATCAGGTTAATTTGTTAGGAGTGTTAATTAGGGAGTGTTAATTTTGTGACTATGAAAAAGTCGACAATATGGATTTTGGGTGTCGTGATGGGTCTTTCTTTCCTCAGTCTGTTGTATTTGCAAGTCAGTTATATAGAGGAAATGGTGAAGATGCGGAACGAACAGTTTGATGAGGCCGTGAAGCGTGCCTTAATGGCTGCTTCAAAGGATGTAGAGTCTGCGGAGGTTGACCGTTGGTTAAGGGAAGATATCTCCGAGGCAGAGAAAAAGGCGTGGGAACAGAGTTCGCAAGGACAAGGAGCTATACAGACGCAGCGGTTTACGGTAACTTCACCGGATGGTTCTTTATATTCGGCTATCGAGTTGAAGACATTTACCAATAAACCTTCGGAATTGCCCCGGGCGATGATTTCACGTAAGCATGGTACAAAGACTATACCTCAGACTTCACGCTCGATGATAGATGCTATTAAAAACCGCTATCTGTATCAACGGGCTTTATTGGATGAGGTAGCGTGGCAGATGGTTTATAATGCCAGTGACAGACCGATAGAGGAACGGGTTAATTTTAAAAACCTTGACCAGTATCTTGGATCGGGACTGATTGATAACGGTGTTGACTTGAAGTATCATTTCAAGGTGATAGACCGGAACGGAAGAGAAGTGTATCGCTGTTCTGATTATAGTGATGAAGGAAGCGAAAGTTCTTATTCTCAACCTCTATTCCTGAATGACCCTCCGGCACGCATGAGTATCGTCAAAATACATTTCCCGGGTAAAAGGGACTATATCTTCGATTCGGTCAGTTTTATGATACCTTCGATGATATTTACCTTTGTCCTGTTGATAACGTTCATTTTCACGATTTATATTGTGTTCCGTCAGAAGAAACTGACGGAGATGAAAAATGACTTCATCAACAATATGACGCATGAGTTCAAGACGCCGATATCAACCATTTCGTTAGCGGCGCAGATGTTGAAAGACCCGGCAGTGGGTAAGTCGCCGGCAATGTTCCAGCATATATCGGGTGTCATTAATGATGAAACGAAGCGGTTGAGGTTTCAGGTAGAAAAAGTACTTCAGATGTCAATGTTCGACCGGCAGAAGGCTACATTGAAGATGAAGGAGCTGGATGCCAATGAATTGATTACCGGGGTTATCAATACGTTTGCTCTGAAAGTGGAGCGTTATAACGGAAAGATAGAGTCGGACTTGAAAGCGACAGACCCGATTATCTTTGCAGACGAAATGCACATTACAAATGTGATTTTCAATCTCATGGATAATGCGGTGAAGTATAAAAGGCCGGATGTTGATTTGCAGTTGATGGTAAAGACTTGGAATGAATCGGGTAAGTTGATGATTTCCGTGCAAGACAACGGTATAGGTGTTAAGAAAGAAAATTTGAAAAAAATATTTGATAAGTTCTACCGCGTGCATACAGGTAATCTGCACGATGTTAAAGGTTTCGGGCTTGGGTTGGCTTATGTGAGAAAGATTATTCAGGATCATAAGGGAACCATCCGGGCGGAAAGCGAACTGAATGTGGGAACTAAATTTATAATTGCATTACCTTTATTAAAAAATTGATTGATATGGATGAGAAACTGCGTATTTTATTATGCGAAGATGACGAAAATCTTGGCATGCTTTTAAGAGAATATTTACAGGCAAAAGGTTATGCTGCTGAGTTGTTCCCTGATGGAGAAGCCGGCTACAAAGCTTTCCTGAAGAATAAATACGACTTGTGCGTGTTTGACGTAATGATGCCTAAGAAGGATGGTTTTACGTTGGCGCAGGAAGTTCGTGCAGCTAACGCTGAAATTCCTATTATCTTCTTGACTGCTAAAACTTTGAAGGAAGATATTCTGGAAGGTTTCAAAATCGGTGCGGATGATTATATCACCAAACCGTTCAGTATGGAAGAACTGACTTTCAGAATTGAAGCTATTTTGAGACGTGTTCGCGGCAAGAAGAACAAAGAAAGTAATATTTATAAGATTGGTAAGTTTACGTTTGATACTCAGAAGCAGATATTGTCTACTTCCGAAAAGCAGACAAAGTTGACTACCAAAGAATCTGAATTGCTGGGTTTGCTTTGTGCACATGCCAATGAAATTCTGCAACGTGACTTTGCACTGAAAACAATCTGGATTGATGATAACTATTTCAATGCCCGTAGTATGGACGTGTATATCACTAAATTACGTAAACATCTGAAGGAAGACGATTCTATCGAAATCATCAACATTCACGGTAAAGGGTATAAATTGATTACTCCGGAAGCTGAGGCTTGATAAAGCAGGTTTTCTGTGAGGAACTAAAATAAAAAAGACGGTTGCAATGCAACCGTCTTTTTTATTTTCTTCTTTTTGATATCAATCAGCAATTCTCTTGTTGATGGCAATGTAAGAAATCAATCCTACAACAACCAAAACAGCTGAAGTGCCCAAGATGGTATTGTTGTTAACATTACCTGTGAAAGAACATGCAACCAAAATTACAGCTCCTACCAAGATCAATATCAATCCCAGATTTTTTAATAAGCCTTTCATGTGTGTGTATTTTAATTAGATTATTATTTTCTTGTATTCTTGTCACAAAGAAAAGCATAATTCTTTAACAAGCGAAATTATTTTTGCAAAAAAACTATATTTTAATGAAGAATGAAGAATAAGGAGTGAAAAATAGTATATTGGAGTTCATTTATACCATGGAAACTACTTGTACTGTTAATCATTTATCATTAATTGTTTATCACTGGATATTAGTCTTTGGTATTGAAAAATATCTTCCTCAATACTTCCTGACTCACGCTGAGTTCTTCGATGGTGATATCGTGTAAAGCTTCTTTTAAAGTTTGATTAGCAATGACGCGTGCACGTTCTTCCAATTCTTTTCCATCTTTGGTGAGGTGGATAAGATTGGTACGGCGATCTTTCTTGTCAGAAATACGTACGACCAGATGCTGACGTTCCATATTGTCAATAAGGCGAGTCATGCTGGGCTTATCTTTGAAAGTTGCATTACACAACTCTTGTTGTGTCACTCCATCTTTTTCCCATAAGAAAATGAGGACAGTCCATTGTTCTGGTGTGATTTCTAGACCATTTTGCCGAAAGTTACGGGATAACTTACGGTTAATTGCAGCGGATACTTTACCATTTAGTATGGCAAAAATCAATCGAATATCAAAATTGAATTGCTCTATCATGAAATTATTGTTTAAACAACTTTGCAAAGGTAAGCTACTTCTGTGATAAATCCTACCTCTGGACATAAAAAAACATTAAATGTTTGTAGTTCAAAATAAAATCCCTACCTTTGCACCGCATTTTTTAAACGAATAATTTATTTTTTAATTAAACGAGTATGAATCAATACGAAACCGTTTTCATTTTAACTCCCGTTTTATCTGATGTTCAGATGAAGGAAGCGGTAGAGAAATTCAAAGGCATCCTTACTGCTGAAGGTGCTGAGATTGTAAATGAAGAAAACTGGGGACTGAAGAAGCTGGCATATCCTATCCAGAAGAAGTCGACCGGTTTCTATCAGCTGATTGAGTTCAATGCAGATCCTACTGTCATTGAAAAGTTGGAAGTTAACTTCCGTCGTGATGAGCGCGTTATCCGTTTCTTGACTTTCAAGCAGGATAAATACGCTGCAGAATATGCTGCAAAAAGAAGAAGTGTTAAATCAACTAAAAAGGAGGATTAATCATGGCACAACAAGTTCAATCAGAAATCAGATATTTAACTCCGCCCTCAGTAGATGTTAAGAAGAAAAAATACTGCCGTTTCAAAAAAAGTGGTATTAAGTACATTGACTATAAAGATCCTGAATTCTTGAAGAAATTCTTGAATGAGCAAGGTAAAATCCTTCCGCGTCGTATCACCGGTACTTCTTTGAAGTTCCAGCGTCGTGTGGCTCAAGCTGTGAAGAGAGCACGCCACTTGGCATTGTTGCCCTATGTAACTGACATGATGAAATAATAGGAGGAGGAAAGTATGGAAATTATATTGAAAGAAGACATCGTAAACTTGGGTTATAAGAACGACATTGTAACAGTAAAGTCTGGTTACGGTCGTAACTACCTCATCCCGACTGGTAAAGCTGTCATCGCTTCACCGGCTGCAAAGAAAATGTTGGCTGAAGAGCTGAAACAACGCGCTCACAAGCTGGAAAAAATTAGAAAAGATGCTGAAGAACTGGCTGCCAAGCTGGGAGGTGTATCATTGAAGATTGCTACTAAAGTTAGTTCCACTGGTACTATTTTCGGTTCTGTAAGTAATATCCAGATTGCTGAAGAGTTGGCTAAATTGGGTCATAACATCGATCGTAAGATTATTGTTGTTAAAGACGCAGTGAAAGAAGTAGGTAACTATAAGGCTATTGTTAAGTTGCACAAGGAGGTTTCTGTAGAAATTCCTTTTGAAGTAGTTGCTGAAGAAGCATAAAAAACTTTATAATATATAAGAAAGCCCGGTTTTATGGAACCGGGCTTTTTTTGTATGGGGGATTTTTTTTAGAAGCTCTCATGAAGAAGGTGTTAAAAATGTGTAGAGATATCAATAAAAAAAGGACATATCCGTTGGGATATGTCCTTTACCTTATTGTCGGTCAGTGAGTTCTTTTTAGCTTCTTGGTAATGCTTCTTTCACTACCATTTGACGACCTACATATTCTGCTCCGTTCAATTTGTTGATTGCTTGTTGAGCTTCAGATGCTTCAGGCATGTCTACGAAGGCAAAACCTTTTGATCTATTTGTATTGCGGTCCATAATCAGTTTTACTGATTCTACTGTTCCATACTCTTCCATTACTTGTCTCAAATCTGATTCCCTAACGTTGTAGCTAAGGTTTCCAATGTACATATTCATAAAATACAAAAATAAAAAATTAATAATTCAATAAAGGGGGATCTTAGGAAGTCGTAGTCAGAAATGAAAATTCTCAATGTGGTTAATCGAGTAGAAACATAATGAAAAGCAGATCGTAATAAACCTCTTATTGTTTTGTTGATACAAAGGAACGACTTTTATTTGGTATTACTACTATACTTCTCTATTTATCTACATATAATACTCTTTTTTGTGAAATAAGACCAAGACTTAACAATTGAGGAATGAAAAAGAGGAGAAAAAGCATAAAAAAAGTCTGTCCGTGCTTATACACGTCAGACTTTCAATTCTCTCTAGTGTTGTACTGAAATTATTCAGCTACAACGGCTGCGCTATCTACTGCTACAGTATCAGCTGCTGCTGCGGCTGCTGCTTCAGCTGCTGCTGCTTCTACAGCTGCGATTGAATCAGCGATACGGATAGAATCTGCAGCTGCTTGTTCTGCGTTAGCTGCTTTGTTGCCACAAGATGCGAAAGATACTGCTACGATAGCTACTGCCATCAAAACTAATTTTTTCATTTTCTTTACTTTTAAAACGTAATACAATCAATTGCTTTATTAAAACGTTGCAAAGGTATGTACTTTTTAAATACGTTGTTCTCTAAACCCCAACTTTTTTTATATTTTTTTTGGAGCTCAGGCTGTTTCTATAGCATTTGGCATGTTTAATAACATATTAATCTTCTGCTATACTATTATATAAGTATCTTTTAATGCTTTTCTTAGGTGTTTTCTCAAATTCAGTGGGGTAGAGTTGAATTTGGCTCACTTTTTCGTAAGCGGCAACACTATTATTCAGGTTCTTCAGGTTTTCGTCCATAATGGTTTTTAAATTTTCCGGCTGGTTCAATCCCAGCGAATCCAGAGATTCGTAATCAGCATAGACCAGAGCGACTAGTCTTTTGTTGCGTTCAATCACCAGACTTTCCAGAATGAAAGGCATATTATTGAGGCGCGCTTCGATTTCTTCGGGGAAGATGTTTTGACCGCTTGAACTGAGGATCATGGTCTTACTGCGTCCACGGATGAACAGATTATTATTTTCATCCAATGTACCCAAGTCACCGGTCCGTAGCCAGCCATCTTCGGTAAACACTTCTTTGGTAGCTTCCGGGTTTTTGTAATAACCGGCCATAACGTTTTCACCACGTACCTGGATTTCTCCGAGAAGAGCTTCCGGATTTTCTTTATAGATACGTGCTTCCATGATGTCGAGCACACGTCCTGAAGAAGTCGGTACAAACTCATTCCACGGTGCATAACTGATGAGTGGCGCACATTCTGTCATTCCGTAGCCGATGGTGAAAGGAAACTTAATACGATGAAAAAATTCTTCCACTTCTGGGTTCATGGCAGCACCGCCAATGATTACCTCCTTGAAACGCCCACCCAAAGCATCTACCAGTTTTTTGCGGATTTGTCCGTAAATCTGTCCGTCGAGTAACGGAATGCTGAGTGCCCATTTCATAGGTTTCTTATTAATGATAGGCTGAATAACATTTTTGTATATCTTTTCAATGACAAGAGGTACAGTAATAATCAGGTTAGGTTTTACTTCCTCAAAAGCTTTCATCAAGATTTTGGGAGAAGGGACTTTTCCTAAAAGAGTGACGTGCGTACCTACGGCAGTTGCGGTCAGGAAATCGAATGCGCAGCCGTATGCATGAGCCAACGGAAGGAATGACAGTACTTTGTCTCCTTTCTCCAGCAAGTGTGTACGTATTCCGAAGGTGACGTTACCCGCGAGGTTGTTTCCTGTAAGCATGACGCCTTTACTGAAACCTGTGGTACCGGAGGTATAATTCAGCAACATAATCTTGTCATTCGACAAGTCGGTATATACAACATCTTCCCGGTGAAATCCTTTGGGGTAAGTTTCTTGCATTTCATTATCCAGATGCTTAAGGAAACGCTGGATCGTTTCACCGTCACGCTGATATAAACAGCGGAAATCGGTCAGCGAGAAAACTCCCCGCAGTCCTGTCAGCCGTTCTTCTTCCAAATGTTCCCAGATGGCGTCGCTGGTGAAGAGGAAAGTCGACTCGGAGTGGTTCACGATGTGATGAACATCGTTCGGGTTAAAGTCTTGCAGGATAGGAACTACGATACCTCCGTATGTAATCGTTGCCATATAAGCAATGCACCAACGGGCATTGTTCTTGCCGATGATGGAAATCTTATCCCCCCGGCGAAGGCTGCAATGCTTGAACAACAAGTGCAATTTGGCAATTTCCTGTGCCACTTGCCCGTAGGTATAACTCTCATCTTCCCCATAATCAGTGTAGCAGGGAAGGTCCCAATTCTCACGGAAACTATGCTCATATAGTTTGATAAAGTTCTCTTGTATCATTGCACAAATATTAGTTGAGTGTGCAAAAGTAGGAAAAATAGATTAATAATGTATATATTTGCACCTGAAATGTGAAGATGCTCATGATAGATACCAATATATTTCAAGATAAGACAGCGGTTTATTATACGTTGGGTTGCAAATTGAACTTTTCCGAAACCTCTACTATCGGTAAGATTTTGCGGGAAGCCGGGGTACGTACAGCACGTAAGGGAGAAAAGGCTGATATTTGTGTGGTGAACACCTGTTCGGTGACGGAAGTGGCGGATAAGAAGTGCCGCCAAGCCATTCATCGGCTGGTGAAGCAGCATCCGGATGCTTTCGTGGTGGTGACAGGCTGCTATGCCCAGTTGAAGCCCGATACGGTAGCAAAGATAGAAGGAGTGGACGTAGTGCTTGGTGCCGAGCAGAAAAAAGATCTGCTTCAATATCTCGGTAATCTCCGGAAACATGAAAACGGGGAAGCCTACACTTCGGCTCTGAAAGATATCCGTTCGTTTGCTCCTTCCTGTTCGCGCGGCGATCGTACCCGTTTTTTCTTGAAGGTGCAAGACGGATGCGATTATTATTGTTCTTATTGTACAATCCCCTTTGCCCGTGGCCAAAGCCGTAACGGCAGCATTGCTTCTATGGTAGAGCAAGCCCGCCAGGCTGCAGCGGAAGGTGGAAAAGAGATCGTGCTGACCGGTGTCAATATCGGTGATTTCGGGAAAACGACCGGAGAGTCCTTTTTCGATTTGGTGAAAGCTTTGGACGAAGTAGAAGGTATCGAGCGTTATCGCATCTCCTCCATCGAACCGAATTTGCTGACGGATGAGATTATAGAATACGTAGCCCGCTCCAGGCGTTTTATGCCTCACTTCCATATTCCGTTGCAGTCCGGCAGCGACGAAGTGCTACAACTGATGCGCCGTCGATATGATACGAAATTATTCGCGTCGAAAGTGAAGAAGGTGAAGGAAGTGATGCCCGATGCATTTATAGGCGTGGACGTCATTGTAGGCACGCGCGGTGAAACGGACGAATATTTTGAGCAGGCTTACGAGTTTATCAAGGGGCTGGATGTGACGCAACTCCATGTATTCAGTTATTCCGAACGTCCCGGTACACAAGCTCTGAAAATAGATCATGTCGTTTCTCCCGAAGACAAGCACCGTCGCAGCCAGCGATTGTTGCAATTATCGGAAGAGAAGACGCATGCTTTCTATGCCCGTCACATCGGGCAGACCATGTCTGTCTTGCTTGAACGTTCCAAGCCCGGAACTCCGATGCATGGCTTCACTTCGAACTATATCCGGGTGGAAGTGCCCCATGATGATGCGTTGGATAATCAGGTAATATCCGTACGTCTGGGTGATTTTAATGAAGACGGTACCGCCCTCTCAGGAGTGATAGAATAATTTATAACTGGTAATTAGTAATTGATAAAGTGAAATCGAAAGTAATCTATTGGCTGACTTATGCAGGTATGTGGCTTTTGGCGCTACTGCCTTTCCGTATGCTTTATGCTCTTTCAGATGGATTTTACTTCCTGATGCGATATATAATCCGTTATCGCAAGCGGGTGATACGTACAAACTTGAGGAACTCTTTTCCTGAGAAAACGGATGCTGAGTTGCTTAATATAGAACGTCGCTTCTACCACTATATATGCGACTACATGTTGGAGGAAGTCAAAATGCTGCGTATGTCTTTCGATGAATTACACCGCAGGATGAACTACAAGAATACGGAAGCCTACCTTTCCATGATAGACAGGTATGGAGGCATTGTAGTGATGATTCCCCATTATGCCAACTTTGAATGGTTGATAGGAATGGGAGCCATCATGAAGCCGGAGGATATTGCCGGACAAGTATACAAACCCCTGCATAATAAGTATATGGATGAAATGTTCAAACTGATCCGCTCTCGTTTTGGCGGTTATAACATTCCGAAACATTCTACGGCTCGTGAAGTGATAAAGTTGCGGCGTGAAAATAAGCGAATGGCGTTGGGGTTGATAACAGACCAGTCTCCCATCCCCAATGAAGCCCATCATTGGACTATCTTCCTCAATCAGGACACCGTTTTCATGGATGGTGCCGAGCGTATTGCCAAGATGATGAACTTTCCCGTGTTTTATGCCGAATTGTGCAAGACGGGCAGGGGATATTGCGAGGTTTCTTTCGATTTATTGACCGAAACTCCCAAACAGACTGCTGACGGGGAGATTACCGAACTTTTTGCCCGTCGTCTGGAGCAAACTATTCACAGAGACCCTCCTTATTGGTTCTGGTCGCATAAGCGCTGGAAACTGAAACGTGAAGATGTGATGCAGCATGGATAAGATAGCTGTAGTCATATTAAACTGGAATGGTTGTGAAATGCTTCGTTCGTTTCTCCCTTCCGTTATTCGTTGTTCTGAAACGGATGGCGCAGTGGTATACGTGGCAGATAACGGCTCTACCGATACATCTGTTGAGACGCTCCGCAAAGAGTTCCCCACCGTACATCTTATTATATTAGAAGAAAACCGGGGATTTGCCGACGGATATAACCTTGCCTTGCAACAAGTGTCTGCCGAATACGTGGTTTTGCTGAATTCCGATGTGGAAGTAACCGAACATTGGCTTACTCCTCTTGCGGCCTATATGGATGTCCATCCCGAAGTTGCCGCCTGCCAACCCAAGATACGCAGCTGGCGGTGGAAGGAATTTCTTGAATATGCCGGTGCCGCCGGAGGATTTATCGACCGCTATGGCTACCCCTTTTGCCGTGGGCGGATTATGGGTGAAGTAGAGGTGGATAAAGGACAGTATGATACTGTTATTCCGGTGTTTTGGGCTACAGGTGCGGCATTGTTTATCCGGTTGAAAGACTATTGGGATGTCGGAGGACTGGATGGGCGCTTCTTTGCCCACATGGAGGAGATTGATTTATGCTGGCGCCTTCGTGCCCGAGGACGTTTATTGGTCTGCATTCCACAGAGCGTGGTGTACCATGTAGGTGGTGCCACCCTTAAAAAAGAAAATCCGCAGAAAACGTTCCTCAATTTCCGCAATAACCTTGTAATGCTTTATAAAAATCTGCCTCAAACGGAACTGGCTTCCGTGATGCGTGTACGTGCTGTACTCGATTATGTTGCCGCACTCAGTTTCGTCTTGAAAGGGCAGATATCCAATGCCTTGGCTGTATTTCGTGCCCGGCATGCCTATCACTCTCTCCGTTCTTCGTTTACAGCGGCTCGTGAGGAAAATCTCAAAAAAACTTGTCTGTCTGTTATTCCCGAACGGACAAAAAACAGTATCTTGGCGCAGTTTTATTTACATGGGAAGAAATTCTTTTCTCAATTATAAGAACTGTTATTCTTTCCGGATTGTTTACTCTTAAAAGCTGTGAATTATGGAAAAGTTAGTTAGAAAGATTGGTTTGGTGGCTCACGATGCCATGAAGAAAGACCTTATAGAATGGGTACTTTGGAATTCGGAACTCTTGATGGGACACAAATTCTATTGTACGGGTACTACGGGAACCCTCATTCTGGAAGCCTTGAAAGAGAAACATCCCGATGTGGAATGGGACTTTACCATACTGAAATCCGGACCGTTGGGCGGTGACCAGCAGATGGGGTCACGTATCGTAGACGGCGAGATAGATTACCTTTTCTTCTTTACCGACCCGATGACTTTGCAGCCTCATGATACGGATGTCAAAGCCCTGACCCGCCTTGCCGGTGTAGAAAACATTGTTTTCTGTTGCAACCGTAGTACGGCAGACCACATCATTTCAAGTCCGCTGTTCGTAGACCCCACTTATGAGCGTACCATTCCTGATTATACCAACTACACTCAGCGTTTTGCCAATAAACAGGTTGTAGCAGAAGCGGTTGAGTCGGCCAAGAAACGGAAGCGGAAGAAATAACTTACCTTAGATTAATGCCAATGTAGTGTCTCTCTAATGCCACTATATTGGCACAGCCTGTCCTTGTTATGCTTTTTCCACGTTGATTTCTACCCCTGCCGCTTCAATATCCGCTCCCATGGGCGGATTTCGTTTAGACAACCTCAATTCTATGTTTTCTATTTGCGGAAATTCCCGAAATAATCGGGACACAATGCGTCCGCATACATGCTCCAGTAATTTGGACGGAATTATCATTTCCGCTTTTATTGCCTCGTATACATCAGCATAGCTGACGGTATCTGCCACGTCATCAGTCTGCATGGCACATTCAATGTTTACTCTCAACCGTAGGTCGACAATGAACTCATTGCCTACCGTAGTTTCTTGTTCGCCCACGCCATGGTGGGCGAAGAAATGTATCTGATTTAAGAATATATAGCTAATCATTATATTTTGATAACTGTAATGTGTACAAACATATAGATAAAATCTTTGTTCTACAAAGTTCAAGGCGCTATTTCTACATCTTGTGTAAAAAAATGCGTGAGAATTTTCTTTCTAATTATATTTTCATAACTTTGTGAGGTGTTTGGAATACATCCATTCATAAAGTTCGGTGGCGACTGGGACTTGATTTTTTTTTAATAAAATATAGTTAGAAGCGTTGTGCTTTGTCCTCTAAATGGAAACCTAGGAAATTTTCATTATTTAACGAAGGACAGCACAGTGGATTCTCACGTTTATAGCGTGGGACTGCTGTCTGTTTTCGTTAAAAGGCTATTCCTAGGGCCTCCATTTAGAAACAGCACGCAGCTCCACGTTTCTGTTTCTTAACCGGTCCTTTTCGGAGTTTGGAGGACGCATGCTTCCGGTCTGCCTGCGCAGGTGGAAGTTTATAAGACGTATATGCAAGTTAGAATGTTGATGATTCTATTGTGTGCGCTTTTCGTAACTCCGAATGATGTGTGTGCGAAAGGGGGGAATGGGGAAGACACTCTGCACCATGTTAAATGGACATTTAGTCCTGATTCGCGCATCGGACGCAATAGCCATTCGCTGCTACTGAAGACGAATGCGGTGGCGTGGGGAATGGCGGTTATAAATGTAGCGGCGGAGTATGATATATCGCCTGCGTTCTCTGTCCTTTTACCTTTTTATTATTCTCCTGCCGATTATTTTACTTCTGCCCGCAAGTTCCGTATTTTCTGTGTGCAGCCCGAAGTGCGTTACTGGTTCAGGCAAGTGGACGGGCTCTTTACCGGTGTACACATCGGCGTAGCTTCTTATAACTATGCCCTCAAGAGTAGTACATATCGTTATCAGAATAGTGATACGGGTGCACCTTTGCTCAATGTGGGACTCGCTGCCGGCTATCGTCTTCCACTCGACAAGAAACAACGTTGGTGTCTGGAGTTTTCGCTGGGAGTGGGGTATGCATCTCTCAATTATGACCGTTTCTTCAATATCCCCAACGGTGCCTATGTCGATACCCGCCACGAGAACTTTTTCGGTATCGACCATGTGGGCATATCAGTGGGTTACCGTATTGATTGGAAAGGAGGTCGGCGATGAAGAAACTATTTCTTCCTATCTGTGGCTTGCTCTCCATAATCCTGTTGGGGGGATGCGGAGTACGCGAACTGCCGGAAGACGGTGGAGTAGACCCAACCACCGTACATACCAAAATCATCTTGTTACCCGGTGCGGACATGACACCGTTTGATATTCCCGATTTCTCTACCCGTACTGCGGATTCGCGCGGATACGAAGTACGCTACACCGTGGAAGTTTATGCCGATGATAAGTTCGACCAAAGTTTGCAATTCCGCCGCCGGCTTATTTATCCCGAAGGCAATGCAGGCGAAGTGGCGCTGGAATGTGAGCTCCATGCGCGTAATTACCGGGTGGTAGTCTGGCGTGACTTTGTACCGGCGGGTAACACGGACGACTGTTTTTATACCACTTCCGATTTCTCCGCCATCAAGTTGAAGGGCGATTATGTCGGCGGAACCGACTATAAGGATGTATTCTGCGGGCAAATGAGCCTCGACCTTACGCCTTATCATTGCCGGCTGGAAGCCGAACATCGCGAAGAGATGCAACTGGAACGTCCGTTGGCGAAGATAGAACTGATTACTACCGATGTCATCAAGTACATGGATAAGCTGGAACAGGCAAAAAACTCACGGAGTGAAACCATCGAAGATTTTACGTTGCAAGTGCTCTACACCGGCTATTTCCCTGCGGGCTTCAACGTCAGTTCCAACCGTCCAAATCTGGCGGTTACGGACATAAAGTTCACGTCTACCCCTGTAACTGTTTCCGATAATGAAGCCTGTCTGGCATTCGACTATGTGCTGGTGAACGGTGAAGAATCCGCCGTCACGTTGGAGATGATTATTTACAACGAGGAGGGACAGGAGGTGAACCGTGTCACCGGGGTGGAAGTACCCGTTAAGCGGAACAAGATAACTACGGTGCGCGATGCGTTCCTTACCCGTGAGTTTGCTCCCGGCATCGGTATCGACCCCGGTTTTGACGGGGAGATTAACGTTGTGATTCCTTGATTTCTTATTCAAACAAAATAAATGTATGTCTCATTTCAAACAAAACTAACATGAAGAAGTATTTCTCATTGGTAGCAGGTTTTATCCTGCTGGCGTTCACGGCTTGTCAGAGTGACGAGCTGGCGAATGGTGGAAGAAACGGTGAAGTGGCCGCCTCTTTCAGTGTGCAATTGCCGGATGACGGCAGTGCTGTTGTCACCCGTGCTACGGGTGACGGAACTACGGTGAACCGTTGTATTATGGAAATCTATCTGAATGATGAACTTTACAGTCGGGAGGTAGGCGCTATAAGCGGCTTGACTGCCCAATTTGATGTCCGTCTGGTTACCTCACAGACTTATAAGTTCGTATTTTGGGCAGACCATGTTGCGTCTACGGAAGGCGATGCTATCAAGACTGATTTGCATTACGCCACTGCTGATCTCCGTAATATATCCATGATAGGCGACTATAACGGAAGCAGTAAGGACGATACCCGTGATGCTTTCTTTGCCAATCTGGAGAAGTTGGTGACTAATGCTTTCTCTGAAAGCGTGACACTGACTCGTCCGTTCGGGCAGTTGAATATCAAGACGGAAGACTTGGGCTCGATTCCTGCGGATTACGCGTTGAGGGACGATTTAATCCCGACTACGGCTAAGTTGTCATTCAAGAACCTTTATACCGGATTTAATGCCGCTACGGGTGACTTGCTTGGTGAAACGTCGGCAGTAACTTATGAAAATGCGGCTGATGTGGTAGATGCTAACGGTAATCTGACCGTAGACTATCTTTTTGCACCGATTATCCCGATTACACAGGTTACACCTGAGGCGACTGCTCCACAGCACTTGGTAAATATGACACTTACCGTAAACAATGCTGCCGGAAATCAAATTACCACCAAAGATTTGAATAATATTCCTGTTCAACGGAACTACCAAACGAATGTAACAGGTAATTTATTGACGGCTGCAAGTAAATTAAAAGTAACGGTAACTCCTGCATTCTCGTCTCCTGCTTTGAACGAGACAGTGAAAGAGGTAGCGACCGTAGATGAGGTTGCCGAAGCTTTGAAAACCAATACCAACGTGGTTGTTACGACACCCCCGACTGCGGCGGCAACTATTTCATTGCCTAAATATGATCAGGAAGATGTAGCGGTATCCATTACGTTACCTGCGACTGAACAGGATATTACTATTAGTTATTCATCAGAAACAGGTGGGAATAGCAATGTTCCTAAAGCATTGAATATTACAGCCCCTTCTGCCAGCAAGATAATTATTAACGCTGAACAATCTACTGTTACCTTGAACGGAGAAACTTACACAAACGTTGAAGCCACTACAGCAGATAATACGTTGATTGTGGGTGAAGGTGTTACAGTGGGTACTTTGACCGTTAAGAAGGGTAATGTAGAAATCTATGGAACAGTCGACAATATCACTTTTGAAGCCGGAGGCGGTTATGTCGCTGTTTACAGTGTCTCTACTGCTGCGCAACTCAAAGCGGCAGGCAACTTAGTTACCCAAAAGAAATGCCGAAAGATTGTACTGGCAGCCGATATAGACCTCAATGGCAGCTACAGTAATCTTTGGGTACCGATAGAGGCGGAACTCAAATCAATCAGTGCCGGAGAAACTAATTTTGAAGAGTTTGACGGCGGTAATCATACCATCAGCAACCTTTATATCGACAATGTTACGGCAACGAAAAAAGATTACGGAGGTCTGTTCTATACGCTCAACGGTACCGTGAAGAACCTCATTATTAATGGGGCAACGGTGAAGTGTTTACGTGGTGGAGTGCTGGTAGGACGTATGGATGCCGGATTGGTGGAAAACTGCCATATAAAGAATGCTACGGTATCCAGTGAACAGAAGATTGGCGGGCTGGTAGGTTTTGTAAACTATAGTAGTAAAGACTTGACTATACGTGGATGTTCCGTATCGACTGCTACGCTCGGTAAACTTGATAGCAAAGAAGAGGCCTATCAGATGGGAGGTTTCATCGGTTATTTGCAGTCTGCCAACCGGAATGTACTTATTGAGAATAATAGCGTAAGCGGTATTGTCATAAATGATGTATACAACTCTACAGAGCCTGATCGGATCCATATTATGGAGCAGGCTTATTGCCATGCATTTATCGGTAATGTGGTAAACGTTTCAGATACTGATATATATGATAGTTACAGCGTCACATTGCGGAATAATCAGGTGGATAAGCAGCTTAGTGGCATACCGACCTGTGACCGGACAAACGACTATATAGGTTGGTGGGCAGGAGACTACAATACGGGTAAATCTTACTCTGTCAAGTTGGTGGTCAACGGCGAGGTGATGGACCGATGGATAGAAGTGAAACGTGTGGCAGACCAGCTCAGAACTGGAGGGGATGTTATCATTTATCGCAAAGTAGATCTCACCAAGAATAGTGACTCGAGCCAAGAAATAGACATAACTACAGAAACTACACTGACACTGAACAAGGGTGCAGTGCTTACCGTAGGAAAACAACAAATCTATAATAAGAATAAACTTACTATAAAAGGTGAAGGCTCCATGACGGCAACCGATTATCTGTTTATGAATGAAACCAAAGCGACATTGATTATTGAAAACGGTAATTTCACTGCTACAAGCGCTACTGATGCTAACGGGGTGGCTATTTATAATCAGGGAAACTGTACTATTAACTCCGGAACTTTCGATGCTCCCGGATTTACATTGATGAATACCGGCAGTGCCGATATGACGATTAATGACGGCATCGTGAAATGCGGTGGCATTAAGTCGGGATATGCTTTAATAGCGGCAGGTTCCGGTGCCAAGCTCACTGTAAATGGCGGTAAGATTGAAGCGATACAGTCTGTCGGTGGCGCTCAGGTAAATATTACCGGTGGCTCGATTTATTGTGAAGGGCAGTATTACGCCTTGTATAATGAACACGGTAACACCTCGATTTCCGGCGGCTACTTTTATAGTCCGACTGGTAAAAATATTTATGTAGTGAGTGGAAACGGAACGGTGAAAACTACCGGCGGTTACTTTAGTGACCAGTCTGCTCCTTTGGAAAGCGGTTATGAATTCCAAAGTATTGACCAAACCGTTGGAGAGTATAAGTATAACTATCAAGTAGTAAAAACGAACTAAGAAGCCTAAGAATATCCCCCTCTTACGAGGGAGATAATGTGGCCTGTGCTTTCCGGATAAGGGAAGCGTTCCGTTATGTCCGGAGCACATGGTTTTTGTTTGTTTGCTTTCCCTGCGTTGTGAAATGCGGGGAAACTTTTTTTATGAAAGTTATCTTGCGCACTAATATGTCAGTCCAAATAACCAAGGTGGAATTTCATTCCTAAATCCGGTTTCAATATTATCTAATACCAAGTAGCCGTTTTCCACTCCTGCCAACTACTGTGAGGTTTTGTTTTTATCTCTAATCTCAAAACTGTATTTCTTATTGACCATGAAATCTATTTTCGGAGAATAAGTGGCGTCATGATTTATTTGCATCTGGTTGAAAAATAGTGTTTTACGGATGTTTCCTGTATCTGTTCTGTTATTTCCAAGGGCATATGTGTAATTCGTGTTCCCCAGATATATTTTTGGGGGTTAGCAAGTTACTTGATGTGGGAAATCTCTTTATCGAAGAGGAGCAGGGCTTGCGCTTTTTTTAGATAGAAAACGTATGAAATTGGTGGGAAATATTGAGGTTTCCACCAATTTCATACGTTTATTTTCAGTCTTATATCGTTTATCTTCCTGTCTGTGCAATCAGTTCCTTGATTTTCTCATTCAGGCTTTCGGCTTTCATCAACTGCTCCAGCGTCAGATGCATGCGGTAGCGCCAGTAATGGCGTGGATTGGCGGGCACGTTAATACGCTCTTCCTGTACATGGGGATTACGCCATTTACCGTCCATTGACATCCAGTCTTGCAGAGAGAGGATGGCGAGAATGGAGTTACTGTAAAGGTGACTGCGTACTACCTCTTCACAAAGCTCGGGTGTTGCTACTGCCGGTGCAGCTCCATAATGTCCCAGCATGTTGTTGTAGTATCGTTGCGTTTGTTGGAAATCTTCTTCCCACCAACCGCGCAGGGTAGACATGTCGTGCGTGGATATGGTACATACAGAACGGTACGGATACCAATCCGGGTGCCCGAACTCCTGTGCGGAATCTTTCGGCATACGTTGGATTTCGAGGGAAAGGATACGAAGGTCGTTCATTACCCATGCCACACAGTCGGGTATCATACCCAAGTCTTCACCACATACCAACATGCGGGTAGATTGGGTGAGTTGCGGCAACTTATTCATGGCTTGTATCCGCCAAAACTCATTGTGACGGTGATAATAGTATTGGTCGTAGAGACGGTTGAATGCCGCCTTTTCCCAATCGTTCAGTGCACGGTAAATATAATCGTGCTGTACGCCGATACGCGGGTGATATTTATTAGGATCTTCCCGGTCGGGAACAAATAATACATCGCTGATTAATGCATACAGTCCGTCGCGGATCCAGATACTGTCTTCGTCCGTTTTTCCTGCAAAATAGGCTTCAACTTTACGTTGAGTGTCAAACTCAGGACGCATGCGGTAAATTTCCCAAGTATCGGTAGGCTCAATGAAAGTCTGTTTTACGTGGTCGGTGTGAGGACCGAATATCTGTCCGAGGAAGTATTCGTGAATATAAGGTTTCAGGAATTCTTCGCGGAATGAAAGCCCGTAGCTTTCTATTTCTTCGCGAGTCATGGGCAGGGCAGGTACGAATTGTCCCAAAAGTCCGTGTACGGCATTCATCGGAATTTCCCAAATGCGGAAGAAACCGAGGATATGATCGATACGATAGGCATCGAAATATTCAGACATCTTGCGGAAGCGCTTCATCCACCAGGAATAACCGTCTTTTTCCATTACGTCCCAGTTGTAAGTGGGGAAACCCCAGTTTTGTCCGCTCACGGAGAAGTCATCGGGTGGCGCACCCGCCTGTCCGTTCAGGTTGAAATAATAAGGTTCTGCCCAGGCTTCTACACTGTTGCGGCTGATACCGATGGGGATGTCTCCCTTTAATACCACACCGTTGGCGCGTGCATGTTCGGTGGCGGCAAGCAACTGCAAATGCAAGTTGAACTGGATGTAATAGTAAATGGCGATATGGGGATAATCGGCTGAATCGGGCTGACACAGCTTTTCAATCTCATTTACATTATAGGTGTTGAACTTAGGCCATTCGCGGAAGTTCGGCGTTTTGTAGGCGTCGCGCAGATAGCTGAACACCGCGTATGGCTGTAACCACTCTTTGTTGGATGCGAAGAAGTCGAGGAAGGCTTTGGATGCCAATACTTTTTCTCCTTCTTGCTTGAAGATGAGATGGAAATATTCCCATTTTGTTTTGTTGACAGCTTCGTAGTCTACGGTGGGCAAGGCATTCAGCTCTTTCTGCCGTTTATTGAATTCGGCCATCATCTTTTTGTCCTTTAGTGTACCCAATTGTTTCAAATCAGTATACATCGGATGGAATGCATAGATGGATATGCTGTTGTAAGGATAAGAATCTGCCCATGTGTGCGTCATGGTGGTGTCGTTGATGGGCAGAATTTGTACGGCTTTCTGCCGGGTACTCACGGCCCAGTCTATCATCCGTTTTAAATCACCGAAGTCGCCTACGCCGAAGCTTTTATCTGAACGAAGGGAAAAGACCGGCACAGCTACGCCGGCACCTTTCCAGGCTGGAAGGTTGAAATATACATAACGGTCGCCAATGGCGAGAGTCTCGTTAATGCCGATTTGCGGATCGGCCATGTAGCGGTTGGGATTGTTTTCCCAAGCAACGGCACGACGTTCTTTCTTATTATAAAGGATAAATTTGTATTCCAACGGGAAATTGATTTTACCGGCATCGACTTCTACCTGCCATTCGGGGAAGTTGATATCGCTCATCAGTACGGCTTTATTTGCATCCCAGTTCCCGAAAATAGGCTGATTACCACAAATGCCCAGGCAATGATCGCTGTCGATGCAAGGCGCATATGCTTTTATCAGTAAACCCTTTTTATGACCTTTGGGGGCAGTGCTGCGTTCTCGATGGGCCAATAGGGATTCTGTGAAAGCAGAAGAATAGAAATATTGCTGTTCCGGTAGATTTTTCCAGCAATCTTCTATTTTATAGAGTTTCTTTGATGTCCCAGATACATAGAGGGTACGTGGAAGGCTGTTCCATTCGGTTCTTAAAGTTTTGCCGTCGCGATAAATGTGATAACTGTACTGGACAATACCGTTTTCTGGTATCTTGATGTCCACTTCTGCAGTCCAATGGATGCCGTCTACCGTTTGTAAGGGTAGGGCTTGTTCGGGCTGCTCGTTACCAAGTTCGGGGATTGAGCCTAACACTCTTACTTCTTCTCCCCAATTGGTTCGGTACTCGATATTAAATAATAGTATCATATATATTAGATTTAGAAATGACAATAGCTGTAATGATTATGCAAGTATAGAAAATTATCCTCATAATCATACAGCTATCGTTATCTAAGTCATTTAAATTCCTATGCAAACGTTTGTGTTTGGCCTGAGCCTATCCGCAACGTGATGCTCCACACGTTTTGCAGATGAGGCATCCTTCTTGATAAACTAATGTTTCGTTGCCGCAATTCGGACATTTCTTTCCTTTGGCTTCCGTTCCGTCCTGAACATATTTTTTCAGTGCGCGTTCCACACCGTTTTTCCAGGTATTGATGTTCTCACTGTCTAACTGCAAAGAACCTACCAACTTGATAACCTGCTCAATAGGCATGCGGTAACGCAATACACCGGAAATTAGTTTGGCATAGTTCCAATATTCTTTGTTGAACTTCTCGGAAAGACCTTCGATGGTAACCTTGTATCCTCGTTTGTTCTCGAATTGGAAGTCATAGCGTTTATTGCCGCTTTCATCGACTTTTTTGATGATATGTCCTGATGAAACGTTCTTCGGCAGGATGATACCTTCGTCGTCGTCCTGAAGACCGGTGAAGATTTCGTATGGATGTCCATCCAACAAACCGACGAATGCGACCCATTTCTCTTTGTTGTTCTGGAAGCGGACTACATCTGCGTCGAGCACTGCCGGGCGGGTTTCCACAACCGTAGGTGGTTTGCAGGGAGGAAGTCCTTCTTTCTTGTCGCTCTTGGTAGAGATGAGCACACCCGAACGGGAACCGTCACGGTATACCGTACAACCTTTACAACCGGACTTCCATGCTTCAACATATAAACGGTTCACTAAATCCTCGTCCACGTCGTTCGGCAGGTTGATGGTTACACTGATGGAGTGGTCTACCCATTTCTGGATACGTCCTTGCATCTTTACTTTCATCAGCCAGTCCACGTCGTTGGAGGTTGCCTTATAATATGGTGATTTTGCTACCAACTCGTCTATTTCCTCTTGGGTATAGCGTTTGGCGGGGTTGTATCCTTGAGCTTCCATCCAGGTAACAAACTTGGGATGGAAAACGATGTATTCTTCGAACGCATCTCCTGTTTCATCTACAAAGTCGATGTGTACGTTGGAATCATTCGGATTTACTTTACGGCGACGTTTGTACACAGGCAGGAATACAGGTTCGATACCGGAAGTAGTTTGTGTCATCAAGCTGGTTGTACCTGTGGGTGCAATGGTGAGACAAGCAATATTACGGCGTCCGTATTTCTTCATGTCTTCGTACAGTTGAGGATCGGCTTCACGCAGGCGGTTAATGAAGGGATTGTTCTTTTCACGTTCGGAATCGTATATTTCGAATGCTCCACGTTCTTTTGCCATTTCTACGGAGGAACGGTAAGCATTCAGGGCTACTGTCTTGTGTACTTTCTCTGAGAATTCGGTTGCTTCTTCAGTACCATAACGTAAACCTAATGCGGCAAGCATATCTCCTTCGGCAGTGATACCTACACCGGTACGACGGCCTTGACCGCTCTTCTTGTATATCTTTTGCCACAAAACGCTTTCTGTATGTTTCACGTCTTCGTTTTCCGGGTCTGCATTGATCTTGGCCATAATACGCTCGATCTTTTCCAGTTCCAGATCAATGATATCATCCATGATACGTTGAGCTAACGTCACATGCTTCTGGAACAGTTCAAAATCGAAATATGCGTCCGGTTTGAATGGATTGACTACATACGAATAAAGATTGATAGCCAACAGACGGCAGGAGTCGTAGGGACACAACGGGATTTCACCACAGGGGTTGGTAGATACGGTACGGTATCCCAAATCGGCATAGCAATCGGGCACGGATTCTTTCAGGATAGTATCCCAGAAAAGTACACCCGGTTCGGCGGATTTCCACGCATTGTGTACGATCTTCTTCCATAAATCGGTGGCGTTGATTTCTTTTTGGAAAGAAGGATTGCTTGATTCGATAGGATATTGCTGAGTATAAGGTTTGCCGTCAATGGCTGCCTGCATAAAAGCATCGTCCAATTTCACTGAAACATTAGCTCCGGTAACCTTTCCTTCTGTCATCTTGGCATCGATGAATGCTTCCGAATCCGGATGCTTGATGGATACGCTCAACATTAGTGCACCACGACGTCCGTCTTGAGCTACTTCACGTGTTGAGTTGGAATAACGCTCCATAAATGGAACCAGACCGGTTGAAGTTAATGCGGAGTTCTTTACCGGAGAACCTTTCGGGCGGATATGTGATAAATCATGACCGACGCCTCCACGACGTTTCATAAGTTGAACCTGTTCTTCATCAACTTTAAAGATTGCACCGTAGGAATCTGCTTCACCGTCTACACCAATCACGAAGCAATTGGAAAGAGAAGCTACTTGATAGTTGTTACCAATTCCTGTCATCGGGCTTCCTTGCGGGACGATGTATTTGAAGTGGTCGAACAATCCGAAAAGTTCTTCAGGACTTAATGCGTTAGGATATTTGGCCTCGATACGGGCTACTTCATTGGCTATTCTCCAATGCATATCTTCCGGAGACTTTTCGTAAATATTTCCGAAAGAATCTTTGACTGCATATTTGTTTACCCAAACCCTTGCAGCCAACTCGTCGCCTTGGAAGTATCGTAAAGATTCTTCGTAGGCTTCGTCATAAGAATAATTTTTCTTTTCCACGATGCTGTAAATCTTAGATTTAATTGAAAATAAGTAAAAGTGTAGAAGTCATACTTATTGTTAACAGATGTATTTGCAAATCTATGAATGTTTTTTGTTATAGCAAAATAAAAATAGATTTTTTTGTTGATAGAATGAAAGTTTTCTGTTTTGGTTTGTTATTCTTTTGATTTATAGGATTTTATTATATTTGAATAGATGAAAAGTTTTCCAAAAAGAAAATGAATGGTTTATTTGTAACAGTAACTTCTTGAACTTTTTAGGAAATCGCACTGAATATAAATAGGTATACGAAATAGCATATTGTGATTCTTTTTATATATTTGCAGAAAAAAGAAAGAATGGAAAGCTTAAAACAAAGAAGGACAATACGTAAATATCAACAGAAAGATATTTCTGCTGATTTGTTAAATGATTTGCTTGAAACCTCTTTCCGTGCTTCTACGGTCGGAAACATGCAGGTTTATAGTGTAATTGTAACTCGTGACTCAGAACGTAAGGCGAAGTTGGCACCGGCTCATTTTAACCAGCCTATGGTACAGGCCGCTCCGGTTGTTTTAACTTTTTGTATTGATTTGCGCCGTTTCAGTAAATGGTGTGAGCAGAGAAAAGCAGAACCGGGGTATAATAATTTTGAGTGGTTTGTAACCGGTTCGGTGGATGCGTTGCTGGTAGCTCAGACATTTTGTGTGGCAGCGGAAGAGAAGGGACTGGGGATTTGTTATTTAGGTACTACCACTTATAATCCTCAGATGATTATTGAAGCTTTGGAACTACCAGAGTTGGTTTTCCCGATTACTACGGTGACTGTGGGTTGGCCTGAGGAAATTCCCGCACAAGTAGATCGTCTGCCATTGGAGGCTATTGTACACGAAGAAACTTATCATGACTATACTTCAGCGGATATTGATCGTCTTTATGCATACAAAGAATCATTGCCGGAGAATAAACAGTTTGTAGCGGAAAATAATAAGGAGACTTTAGCTCAAGTGTTTACAGATGTACGCTATACAAAGAAAGATAGTGAGGCGATGTCTGAAAACCTTTGGCAGGTGATGAAAAAGCAGGGGTTTTAACCCTGTTTTTTCAGCGTTGCCTGAATTTCGTCAATCTCCGCACGGAAAGATTTATCGACTTCTTTCAGTTCCTTTATTGTTTTGCAGGCATGCAATACGGTGGCATGGTCTTTATTTCCAATTAATGTTCCGATTTTTGCTGTGGAGAAATCCGTATGATTTTTAGCGAGGAACATGGCGATTTGCCGGGCTTGTACTACCTCGCGCTTTCTGGATTTGGTATGTATGGCTGCCGTTTCCAGCCCGAAATGCTTACATACCGTATTGATGATATCGTCAATTGTCACGGATTTACTTTCACAGTTCACTACCTTACGAACGATACGTTGTGCTAGTTCCAGATCAATTTCTTTATTATAAATGGTAGAGTGTGCCATAATGGAAATTACGATACCTTCCAGATCGCGTACACTATTACCCACGTTCTCTGCGATATAATCGATAACTTCAGGAGGGAACTGTAAACCATCACGATGTATCTTGTTGCGGAGGATATTTTTACGCAATTCTACGGTCGGTTTTTCCAGTTCTGCCACCATTCCCCATTTAAAGCGGGTAATCAGTCGTTCTTCCATACCTTGCAACAAAACAGGAGCACGGTCAGAAGTCAGGATGAGTTGTTTCCCGTTCTGGTGTAAATGATTGAAGATATGGAAGAATGTATTTTGTGTCTTGGTGACCCCTGCAAATTCTTGAATATCATCAATAATTAAAACATCAATTGTTTGGTAGAAGTTAATGAAGTCATTAGTCGTGTTGTTACGTACAGAATCTGTATATTGTACCTGAAACAGGTGGGCAGATACATATAAAACCCGCTTATCGGGATATAATTCCTTGATTTTAGTACCAATAGCATTGGCAAGGTGAGTTTTACCTACACCGGATGCGCCATACAGGAATAGCGGATTAAAAATCGTTTTTGCCGGATTGAGTGCAACTGCTTCTGCAACACTACGAGATAACTTATTGCTATAGCCTTCAATAAATGTTTCAAAATTGTATTCAGGGTTCAAGTGTGGATCCAAATCCGGAACAGGAATTTGAGGGATTTGTTTATCCAATACTTGTTTTTGTGGAATAATAGTCCGCTGGGTAGATTCCAGATCAACGGTTTTCCGCGAACTTTTATCTACCATTACATTATACATCAACTTTGTTCCCTCACCGATTACCTTGTAAAGTGTCTTACGCAACAAGTCGACAAATTTGTCCTCTAGAAATTCATAAAAAAACTGGCTGGGCACTTGTACAACCAATGTTTTGTCCTCATATTTTAATGGAATAATGGGGAGAAACCAAGTTTTATATGTCTGCTCTGGAACATTGTCTCTAATAATTTCGAGACACCGATTCCACAACCCGACATGATCCTGTTCACTCATAACGGCTATAAATACATTTATTAATTAAGCAAAACTTCTACGCATGCAAAATTGGCAATCTTATTTGAAAAAAACAAATTACTTTTTTCTTGCGTAATTAGTAAAAGCAATAATTACTTTACTTTCAATGACTTATAAGTAGATATAAAAATAGCCCCTCACAGGGGGCTATTGCATTTGTGTAATGCCTTTTAAATCAGCTACGTAGGTGGTAAATTAGTTCGTGCCTCTCTTATAAACAGCCATCCCTGAAAGCCTTGTTTTTATTCTCTATATAGACTTGTTAGGGACTTTTCTTTCCAAACTTAAATTTCCTTTGTTATTTAGACAAAATCTATATAATCGGATTTGACTACTTATCTTTTTTACCAAACAAAGAGAAATGGACATATCGTTTCGGATGTGATTTCAAATCTTCCAATAGACTTGCTGCATTTGCAGTTGTGGCATTTAGGTTATTGTAAAGTGAGGGGTCATTGAATAATAATCCAATTGTATTATTCTTCTGGTTTAACTTATCTGTAATCATTTTTACATTAGCCAATGTAGAGTCTACTTTCTGCATGGCGGCTGCATAATCAATCTCTTTTAAGTTATTGGAAATGAGTATAAAGTTGTCCCCGATAGTATTGAGCTTTCCCGTGAGTTGCGGAATATCTTTGCCCATCAATGTTTGTAGTTGACGGCTGGTAGCGGTCATACTTGCTGTCAAATCTTGCACATTGTGAAGTGTTGCAGGGATAGCAGGATCGGACAATACTGCATTCAGTGATCCTAATATAGAATCCAATTTGGGTAGCATCTTTTCTATTTGTGGCATCATAGTAGCTACTTTTTCCATCATTCCATTATTAAGTACTCCGGGAATGGTATCTCCTATCTGATATTTCTCGCGTGGATTGTTGGCGAGGAGCAAATTCATCTTGACACCGCCGAGCATTTCAGCCATGAGCTCTGCCGTACTTCCTTTAGGAATACGTAAATCCGGATCAACATCTATCTCGGCAACTACTTTACCAGGTTGGGTATAGTCATAATATAAATCGCGTACGATACCTACACGAAAACCATCTGCAAATACCGGACTAGATTTGGTAAGTCCATTGACATTATGGAACTTTACGTAGAAATAGCTGGACGGTTTGAACATATTGATACCTTTCAGGTAATTGATACCATATACCAATATGCATAGGGCGGCTATACCCGCAATTCCTATTCTGACCTCTTTTGTGATATACTTCATGATGTATCTTTATTATTTATTTTTTTTCTTTTTGAATTCGTTGATGGCAGCATTGACGTTTGTTTTCTGACCATCTTTAAAGGCTATGATGAATGCATCCTTAAATTGAGCTGCAATGGTACGTTTAGTACGCACTACTTTATTATAATCGGGCGATGTACCATAAGTGTATTTATATAGTCCTCCTTCTTTATAATAATCCACATTCTTCAGTCCTTTCAGTCTTTTATCGTTTTTTGCTATAGGGCGTGAGGAAGTGAGTATTTGTATCTTAAACACGATACCTGTACGTTCTGTTTGATTGACAACGGCTTTTTCTACTTGTTGAGGAGATGGCGATACAGGGTTTACCTTTGATTGGGGAACCTTATTTTTTACTTTTGTATCGGCGGAAGCTACTGTTTCCTCTATTGCTTCCGGTATATCTTCCGGTAGAATGGTCTTACTGCTTCCATTTAGCCGTATTTCTTGTTCTCGCTTGTAGGTGAGGAAAGCACGAAAAATTCCGTTGGCAAGAGTTGTCGTACCGGTTTCACTGTTTAGATAGCGTTCCTCTTCAGGGGTTGAGATAAATCCCAATTCTACCAATATACTGGGCATGGCACTGGCCTTTAACACCAAAAATCCTGCTTGATGTACACCTCGGTCTATGCGGTTACAACTATGTCGGAATTGCTTTTGTACGAGTGATGCCAAATGTACACTTTGTGACATATATTTATCCTGCATGAATTCGAAAATGATGTAGGACTCGGCAGAGTTTGGATTGAAACCTGCATATCTTATCTTGTAGTCACTTTCGTAAAGGATTACGGAATTCTCACGTTTTGCCACTTCAAGGTTAGCGTCAGACTTGGCAAGACCTAATGTCCAGGTAGATGCCCCTTTGGCAGTTCGGTTGTTTGCCAAAGCATTTGTGTGAATAGAGATGAATAAATCTGCTTTTGCGTTGTTGGCTATTTCGGCGCGGCGATCCAAAGGGATGAATACATCTCGTGTGCGGGTATAGATTACTTTCACATCCCCGCAATTCTTCTGAATTAGTTTACCGAATTTCAAGGCAACATTCAAATTGATATTTTTTTCTTTGGAGATTTTACCAATGGCTCCAGGGTCATGCCCCCCATGCCCCGCATCAATGACGACAACAAAATTTTTTGCTTCGGCACTGCCGGCACAGAAAAAAGAAGTGAGCAGCCCCAAGCAAATACTTGTATATAATATGTATCGTCTGTATAGTTTCATAAATAATATTGCTGCAAATGTAGTAGAAATTTATAGAAAACTCATACTTTGCCTTTAAGTTTTGTTCTCATTGTGTTCTTTTCGGTAGATTTAGTCTTGGCTTTATCTGATTTATTGAGAATATCAGTAACTTTGCTGCGGCTAATTTAAAAATAGATAAATATGATTCTTCGTTTTTTGAAGAACTGGACATTGCCGTTGGCAATGATGGCCGGCACTTTGGTATATTTCTTTTTTGCAAGAATTTCTTTTTTGGCACCGGTTAAGCCTTATGTAAATGTTTTGGTTGCCATCTTGACTCCGGCTTTGATTTTTGCCCAACTCTTACTTACGTTCTGCAAGGTGGAAGTGCATGAGTTGAAGCCAAAGTCGTGGCATGGTTGGTTATTGTTGTTTCAATCTGTTTCGTGTCTTGTGGTAGCAAGTATATTGATACTTTGTCCGATGGAAGAAGTCTACCGGGAGGTGTTTGAGGGAGCGATGGTTTGTCTTATCTGTCCAACAGCTACAGCGGCGGCCGTTATCACTGGTAAGTTAGGTGGCAGTGCAGCAAGTCTCACTACATATACATTGTTATCCAATCTATTGGCGGCTATATCAGTTCCATTAGTGTTTCCTTTGGTAGAACCGCATGCGGAAATCACTTTTTGGGTGGCATTTCTGAAAATTTTGAGCAAAGTGTTTCCACTTTTACTGTTTCCTTTTTTCTTGGCCTGGTTTTTACGTGTGTTTTTACCTAAAGTGCATCATTTCTTATTGGGTTTTCATGATGCTGCTTTTTATTTGTGGGGAGTGGCACTTGCCATTGTTTCAGGGCAAACGGTACGTTCATTGATGAATAGCGAAGCTCCGGTTTTTGTAGAAGTACTGATTGCTTTGGCAGGCTTGGTCGCTTGTTGTATTCAGTTTTATTTAGGGAAAAAAATAGGCGGACATTACAAAGAACGCATCAGTGGTGGGCAGGCGTTGGGGCAGAAAAATACGGTACTTGCCATCTGGATGGCCTATACCTATCTCAATCCGCTTTCTTCCGTAGGGCCTGGGTCGTATGTATTGTGGCAAAACATCATCAATAGTTATCAGTTGTGGAAGAAAAGGAGAAAAAGTGAAATGTATAGTGATGTAAGGAGATAAACTATGATAAAATTAAAATAACGTCTTTATGGGAGACTCCAACTCTAACAGCTTCTTTTTTGCGTCGAGCCCACCGGCATAACCTGTAAGTGAATGATTGCTGCCAATGACACGGTGGCAAGGTACAATAATAGAAATTCCATTTGCTCCATTGGCGTTAGCAACGGCACGAACAGCGCGAGGAATATTCAAACGCTTTGCTAATTCGCTATATGATATGGTGGTGGCGTATGGTATTTTCAACAACTCATACCAGACATTTTTTTGAAATTCCGTACCAGCAAAAAGCAATGGGAGATTAAACGTGGTTCGTTTTCCTTCGAAATATTCGTCCAATTGTCTACGGGTTTCTTCAATGACAGACGATGAACTTTCTTCATAACCAGTTTGTAGCATTTTCCTCAATCTTATATCTACTATATCTCTGTGCTTTTCTGTCGCCCAGTCGCATAAACAAAGTTTATCTTCAAAAGAACCAAGCATTAAATCTCCGCAGGGAGAGTGATAACGTTGTATACGTATTTTATTCATCATATCCCAATTTTTTTTCGTTATAATCGGAGGCAATATAAGTAGGTCTTCTTTTCGTTTCTTTAAAGATACGTCCGATGTATTCGCCTATCACTCCAAGGGAGAATAATTGAATGCCACCTAAGAAGAGAATTACTACAATCAGAGTAGGGAAACCAGCTGCCTGGTCACCATAAACAATCGTTTTTATCAGAAAGTAGATAGCATAGATAAAACTGGAGATGGAGAATAATACTCCACAAATGGTGGCGATACGCAGTGGAGCGGTAGAGGAGGAAGTGATACCTTCAATTGCCAAGTTCAGCAGTTTAAAAAAGCTCCACGAAGAATGTCCGGCAAGGCGATCTCCACGATCGAATTCTATACTTTTCTTCTTGTAACCAATCCAACAGAACAACCCTTTGGTATAGCGTTCTTGTTCACGTAAACGGCGAAGTGTCAATACGCATCGACGGTCAAGTAAGCGGAAATCTCCTACATTGGGTAGTATATCTATACGGCTCATCTTCTGCAATATTTTATAGAATGCTAAAGATAATCGCCGGCGTAACCAACTTTCTTCTCCGCGATTACGACGTTTGGCATAAATATCGTCGTATCCTTCTTCCCAATATGTCAACATTTGGTCTACGAGTTCGGGAGGATCTTGCAAGTCGGCGTCCATCACTACACAACAATCTCCCGTGGTATAGTCAAAACCAGCCAACATGGCAATTTCTTTACCAAAGTTACGTGAGAGGTTTACGTAATTCACCCTTTTATCAGTCTGTCGAAGTTGGCGGATACTTTCAAGAGTTCCGTCACTGCTACCGTCATTAATGAATAAAATCTCCCACTCGTACGTATTGTTCCGATTGATAAGTTCTATCAAACGTTTGTAGAGAGCAGGTAGCATTGCTTCTTCATTGTATACCGGAATTAATAGGGTTACTTTCTTCATTTCACACAAGAGTATGATTAAATACTTCGCAAATATATTACTTTTACGGAAGTATATGGCATTATTATTTGAAAAACATGAATTACCGATGAAAGATAAAGAAGGTAAGGATACGATGATGGAGCGGTATACGCAGTGGGTTATTATAACGCCTTTTGTTTGAAGACAAAGCGTACCAGTAAAAAGTTGACGGGAATGGCGATGGCGAATACCGGGATAGGGGCGAATGGCTTGGAAAGCCCCATCCATAAAAAGAAGTTCAATAATCCCATATGTAGGAGGTAATTTATCAGATGTGCTCCACCGAATCCGAGTAATTTTCCCCAGGAAGGCTTTTTATAGAATGTGAAGTAGGCGGTCAAATAGAAATTAACGGTGAAACTGAATGCATAACCGAGCGTATAAGCAATGTTGACATTGATGATCCGTTGTAATAGGAAATAAAGTCCGTAATGCAAAGCTGTTGCCAGAATCCCTACTAAGGCGAAACGTATAAACTCCGGTAATTGTTTCAGTTGCTTCATCTTCTGATTTATAGTTGTAATAGTTTTGTAATATGATTACGGCAACAAAGTTAGGTATTGTTGCAGAATAATTAGTACTTTTGTTCCTTGAAAACGTAAAAAAAGAAAAGTATGTCAGACAAAAAGAAGGCGTTCTGGTTCATAGCACTGCTCAGTGTGCTTGTAATAGTTCCCTTTCTGGGAGAAACCATTTTTTATTCTAAAGGAGAGCCGCGTGAAGCGATAGTAGCTTATACGATGTTGAAGAGTGGTAACTGGATACTTCCGGTAAATTATGGGGTCGAAATAGCTTATAAACCTCCTTTTCTTTACTGGGCGATTGCAGTTGTATCTTCCATCATGGGAGGAGTGACAGAATTCTCATCCCGTATGCCGTCGGCGCTGGCTTTTCTGGCTATGCAGTTGGTATTTTTTTCTTTTGTAGCTAAGCGAAAGAATATAAAAACGGCATTCTTGACTTCTATTCTTCTTTTGTCTTCCTTTGAAGTGCATCGGGCTGCAGTAGCTTGTCGACTTGATATGGTACAAGTCTCCTTTATTGTGATTGCTTTGTGTCTACTTTTCCGTTGGGATGAAAAAGGCTCTAAGGAGATACCTTGGTTGGCAGTGTTGCTAATGGCATGTGCCACTTTGACAAAAGGTCCGGTCGGTTCTATTTTTCCATGTGTGGGTATCGGCATCTATCAATTGTTGCGTGGGCGTTCGTTCGGTAAGACCTTTTTCTCTTTGTTGGGCATCGGATTACTTTCACTCGTTCCGTTGGGAATATGGTTCTGGGCTGCCTATCAGCAGGGTGGAGAGTCATTCATAAATCTGATGATGGAAGAGAATACTGGACGCTTCTTCCGTAAGATGTCATACGCTTCCCATGAAAATCCGTTGTGGTATAATTTTGTGACTATCATTTGGGGGTGGATACCGTGGACTTTAGTCTTGTTGATTTCTCTTTTTGGTTTGAAATGGAAAGAAATGCGTTTTTTACCGGAAGGTTCTTCGTGGAGTGAACGTTTTAATAAAGCTTGGACTAAATTTCGCTCCCAGTCTCCTCTTCATTTGTTTACATGGGTGGTTATCTTGTTCATTTTTATCTTTTATTGTATTCCGAAGAGTAAGCGTAGCGTATATCTGTTGCCTATCTATCCGTTTATGGCAATGCTGATTGCTGAATATTTTTTGGCATTGGTACAGCGCAAAGCAAAAGTTTTTAAGATTTCTGCCTATATTTTTGCTTCATTGGCTTTGTTACTTACGGTAACATTTATTATAGTGCGTTTCGGGCTAATTCCTGATAGTGTTTGGGGTACGGGTAAACATGCTGCCGAGAACATTGGATTTATGCATGCATTGGAAAATGTGGATTTACCCTTTTCTAAATGGTTGATTGTGGCATTACCGGCAATAGCGGGCATCTGCACATTGATAGCGTTGGTAAAGCGGGCGGATACACGTTCTTTACTGTACAGTATAGCCGGGTGCATTTTGTGTCTGTTTGTTTCTTTAGATGGCGTTTATCAGCCTACGGTGCTGGCTACGAAGTCGGACAAACGTCTGGCCGAACAAGTAAATACATATGTACAGGATGGATTTATGTATTCGTATACTCCCCCACTCATCCGTTTTTATTGTACTAATTACTATTTGAACGACCGGATGAGGGATTTCGTTCCTGGTCTTTCCGGTACAGGATATGTAATGCTTTCTAAGTGGACTAAGGAGGAATTTTTGAAGAAATATTCAGATGAGTATCGACTGGAGGAGGTTTACACTACTCCTTATCGCAGTTGTGATTTACGTGATAAAATATTGATTTATAAATTCAGTGAGAAATAAAATGAACCCGCTAGAATTGATTGATAAATATTATCCGGAGGCGAATGAACTGAAACATATATTGCTGACTCATAGCCGTTCGGTGGCAGACAAAGCTCTGTGGATTGCCGATCAGCATCCGGAATTGTTGTTAGACAAGGATTTCCTGTACGAAGCGGCCATATTGCATGACGTAGGGATTTTCCTGACGGATGCCGATGGTATTTATTGTTTCGGTGATAAACCTTATATCTGTCATGGCTATTTGGGAGCCGATTTAGTGCGTTCTGAAGGTTATCCTCGCCATGCTTTGGTTTGTGAAAGACATACAGGAGCTGGACTTTCATTAGATGAAATCCTTGCACAAGAACTTCCTGTGCCACACCGTGATATGCTTCCGGTAAGCTTGGAGGAACAAGTTATTTGTTTTGCAGATAAATTCTATTCTAAAACGCGTCTGGAGTATGAAAAGAGTGTAGAAAAGGCACGTAGGAGTCTCGAACGGTATGGTGAAGCAGGATTGCAACGTTTCGACCATTGGTGCGAACAGTTCTTGTAGCAATCTAAATTTCTTTAAAAAGGGAGATTATACCGTATAAAATACGTACTTTTGCCCCTTCAAGCGTAAACTATTAGTTAATGACGCCATTGAAAGCAAATACATTCATATCATTCATACTACTATTCGTCTTACTCTTTCTTTCCGGTGAGGCAGTTTCCCAGCGTCGCCGGGGTGGAATTGTACCTCCGGAGAATCTGCAGGCTGATACCTTACGAAGTGATTTAGTGGGGAAGAAGTCTATGCGTGCTCGTTCGAGGGTAAATGGGATTTCACAAACAGATTCTTTGGAAGTAGATTCTGTAGCGGTTCCCGAGAAGAAGAAACAACCACTGGATGCTCCTGTTACATACGAAGCCAATGATTCTATCGTCTTTGCTCAAGGTGGATATGCACATTTATACGGGCAGGGTAAGGTTAATTATCAGCAGATAGAATTGGCTGCTGATGTCATTACCATGAATATGGATAGTAGTACGGTGTATGCTCATGGTGTAGAAGATTCTTTGGGTGTAGCCCAAGGTACTCCGGTTTTTAAAGATGGAGAGACTCCTTATGAAACGAATACTATCCGGTATAATTTCAAGAGTAAGAAAGGCATTATCAGTAATGTTGTCAGCCAGCAAGGCGAAGGATATGTTACCGGTAATAATGCCAAAAAAGGTACTAATGATGAGCTTTACATGAAGAGTGGCCGATATACCACCTGTGATCACCACGAACATCCTCATTTTTATATGCAGATGACATATGCCAAAGTACGTCCGAAAAAGAATGTGGTGACGGGACCTGCCTATCTGGTGGTGGAAGATGTTCCTTTGCCACTTGCGGTACCATTTTTCTTTTTCCCGTTTTCAAGTAGCTATTCCTCCGGCTTTCTGATGCCTACTTATATGGATGACTCCAGCCGTGGTTTTGGTTTGACAGATGGTGGATATTACTTTGCCATCAGTGATAAGATGGACTTGAAGTTGCGTGCGGATATTTTTACCAAAGGTTCTTGGGCATTGAATATGGAGTCCAACTACGTGAAAAGATATAAGTACTCTGGTTTATTGCAGGCAAGCTACCAGGTGACGAAGACGGGAGATAAAGGTTTGCCGGATTATTCGGTTGCCAAGGATTTTAAAATTGTATGGTCTCATCGTCAAGATCCTAAGGCAAGTCCTAACTCAACTTTTTCTGCCAGTGTGAACTTTGCGACGAGTAGTTATGAGCGTACCAATATCGGTAATATGTACAATTCGAATGCTATGTCCCAGAATACGAAGACGTCAAGTATCAGTTATTCTCGCACTTTCCCTGACCAGCATTTGACTATTGCTGCAACAACCAATATAGCTCAGACTATGAAAGATTCTTCTGTAAACATGACATTGCCTGACTTGAATATCACATTGAGCACTATTTTCCCGTTTAAGAGGAAACGGGCTGTGGGAGATGAAAAATGGTATGAGAAGATATCTGTTCGATACAGCGGGCGTCTTTCAAACAGTATCAAAACCAAAGATAACCTGTTGTTCAAATCTAATTTGATAAAAGACTGGGAAAATGGGATGAAGCATGAAATTCCTATTAGCGCTACTTTTACTTTGTTCAAATACTTCAATGTCACACCCTCGGTCAGCTATACAGAACGTTGGTATACGCGTAAAGTTATGAAAGACTGGGAACCGAATGAAGCTGGTACCGGTGGACAAGAGGTGAATACTGATACGATTTACGGTTTCCATCGTGTATATAATTATAATGCCAGTTTGGGCATTAATACCAAGATATATGGTATGTATAAACCATTGTTTCTTCCTAAGAAAGAAATACAAATTCGCCATGTCATTACTCCCTCGATAAGTATCAGTGCAGCGCCGGACTTTGGTTCATCCCGTTATGGTTACTACGATTCTTATATCAAGACGTATGCCGACGGGAGGCGTGATACTGTGACTTATTCACCGTATGCCGGGCAGATGTTTGGTGTACCGGGGCGTGGAAAGCAGGGAAATATCAGTTTCAGTATTTCCAATAACTTGGAAATGAAGTATAAGGATAAGAATGACTCTATCAAGAAAGTCAGCTTGATTGATGAATTGGGTGCAAGCATAAGTTATAACATGGCTGCAGCAACGCGTCCGTGGAGTGACCTTAATCTGAATTTGCGTTTGAAACTTTCCAAAAGTTATACTTTCAGTATGAGTTCTTCATTTAAAACGTATGGTTATGCTTTCGATAAGAATGGTAATGTAGTACCTAACAATCGTACAGAGTGGTCTTACGGGCGTTTCGGTATTTTCCAAGGATATGGTTCTTCTTTCAGTTATACGTTTAACAACGATACCTGGAAAAAATGGATGGATAAGTTACATGGAGTAAAAGAGGATGACGCAGGCAAAAAAGGTGATGAAAATTCGGATCCCGAAGAAGGTGATGAAGAAAGTACTGAGAGTGGCATACCTAAGAAGAAGGTGGAAAAAGCTGCTGTGGATGCCGATGGATATCAAGTATTCAAAATGCCTTGGTCTTTGAACTTGAATTATAACTTCAATATTTCTGAAGATACCTCAAAACCTATCAATCGGAAAACGATGCGTTATCCTTATCGTTATACTCATAATCTGAGTGCTTCCGGTAATATTAAGATTTCCAATAAATGGGCCATCAGTTTCAATTCCGGTTATGATTTTGAGGCCAAGAAGATTGTACAAACCTCTTTTAATATTACTCGTGACTTACATTGTTTCAGTATGTCTGCCAGTCTTTCTCCTTTCGGACAGTGGAAATACTACAACTTTACTATTCGTGCTAATGCCAGCATTCTGCAAGACTTGAAGTGGGAGCAGAGAAGTCAGACACAAAGTAATATTCAGTGGTATTAGGTGATGGAAGTTGAGGTTTATGCTGAGAGATGTTCTTACCAAATAATTTCCGTTTCTCCGTGTGACTTTAAGTATTCATTTGTTTTGCTGAAATGCTTGTTCCCAAAGAACCCATTATAGGCCGAAAGGGGAGAAGGATGTGCAGAAGTCAGCACTAAATGCTTATTACGGTCGATAAACGCTCCCTTGCGTTGTGCATAAGCCCCCCAAAGAATAAAGACGAGATGCTCTTTTTGTTCTGCCAGTATGCGGATAGCGGCATCTGTGAATGTTTCCCAACCACGGTTTTGATGTGAACCGGCCTGATGGGCACGTACGGTAAGTGTAGCATTAAGTAGTAATACACCTTGTTCTGCCCAACGAGTCAGATTGCCGGTAACCGGTGCATCTGTACCTATATCCTCTTTAATTTCTTTGAAGATGTTGACTAAAGAAGGAGGGAAAGGAACACCGTCGTTTACTGAAAAACAAAGTCCATGCGCTTGTCCGGGACCATGATAAGGATCTTGACCGATAATCACAACTTTTACTTTATCGAAGGGACATAAGTTGAAAGCGTTGAATATTAATTTTCCCGGAGGATATATAGGACCATGTTGATATTCGGTACGTACAAACTCTGTTAGCATACGAAAATAATCTTTATCGAACTCGGGTTGTAAACGCACTTTCCAGCTTTCTTCTATCTGAACATTCATAATCGTAGTTGTTAGTAGTTTCGGATGCTAAGATACAAATTTCTTACTATAGAACACAAGAGTCCCACAGAGTTTTGCTTATTTTCTTTTAAACTCTGTGGAACTCTGTATACTCTATGGTGAAATGATTAAATCAAGTGTATATCATGCATCTTACATTCTTTACGCATATCTTCTGGCCATATGCTTGCCTGTATTTCTCCGATGTGCGCCTTGCGCAGATAGAACATACAGAGACGAGACTGTCCGATACCGCCACCGATAGAGAGTGGGAGTGTATCACTCATCAGGCGTCTGTGGAAATAGAGTTCCAGCCGTTTCTCTTCTCCTTCCTGTTTGAGCTGACGTTGCAAGGCTTCCTTGTCTACGCGGATACCCATCGAAGAAAGCTCTATACTACGTTGTAACACATGATCCCATAATAATAAGTCGCCGTTCAGTCCGGGCAAATCATTCAGTCCGGGGGTAGTGTAGTCATCATAGTCCGGAGCACGTCCATCATGTTTCTTGCCGTCACTTAGTTTACAACCGATACCAATAATGAAAACAGCGCCATATTTTTTGCAAATGGCATGCTCACGACATTTCGGTTCTAATTCGGGATAGAGTTGGCGTAACTCTTCTGCATGGATAAAGTGTAGCTTTGGAGGCAGGCAAGGTTTGATTTGTGGGTACATTTCATATACCATATATTCTGTACGTACCATAGCGGCATAAATGCGCGTAACGATTTCTTTAAGGAACTCCACATTACGGTCTTCGACAGTGATAACACGTTCCCAGTCCCATTGATCTACATAGAGAGAATGTAGATTTCCCAGCTCTTCATCTGCACGGATAGCATTCATATCCGTATAAATTCCATAACCCGGTTCGATGTGATATTCAGCAAGCGTTAAACGTTTCCATTTGGCAAGAGAGTGTACTACTTCCGCCTGCGCGTCGCCCAGATCTTTAATAGGAAAAGAAACGGCACGTTCCACTCCATTGAGATCGTCGTTGATACCCATGCCCTTCAATACAAAGAGGGGTGCGGTGACACGACGCAGGCGAAGTTCGGAAGAAAGGTTCAACTGGAAGAACTCTTTTATCTGTTTAATACCTAATTCTGTTTGTTTTAAGTCTAATAAAGGTTTATATCCTTCGGGTTTTATCAGATAGCTCATAGGTTTATTATATATATCTTCTATTAAATTGTTCGGCAAAGATAGGAATAATATTAATACTTGCTTTGGTTTTAATCAAAAAAAGAGCAAAATGTATCAATATTCTCTCTGGGTATTTGCAAAATAATAATGAGGATAGGAACGGGAAGTAAATAGAAAAAACGAAAGAACGTTAGGAATATGCAGAGATTTTTTATACTTTTGTCCCCGCATTTAGGCCTGGTAGCTTAGTGAATAGAGCGTCAGATTCCGGTTCTGAAGGTCGTGGGTTTGAGTCCCACCCGGGTCACAATCGAATAAGAAGTCCTTATGAGTGTTATCTTATAAGGACTTTTTGTTTTCTGCCATAAATACCCTTTTCCCCTTTCTTTGTATAATCATAGTAATATGCCTATGTTTAATTAAGATTTAGATATAATCAATGCCGGTAATACGATGATATCCGTTTCATAGCTTGAAACCATTCTTTTCTTTTATCAGTTCCTCCCAGTTATCGCAAAATGCCTGCATAGATGGGAAAAGCAGGTCGGCTCCGGCATCCAGTAACACTTGTCCGTTCATTGGTCCTGTATTGACTGCAACAGTAAATATACCCGCTGCCGTTCCGGCTTGTACCCCAATGGGAGCGTTTTCTACAACGATGGCTTCATTGGCTTTTACTCCGGCTTTCTCCAGTCCCATCAGGTAGGGTTCCGGATGAGGTTTGCCATATTTCACGTCGAAAGCGGTCACCATGCGTTCACGTACAAATATACCGGGAAAATTATGGGCTAAGCGGTCGAGCAAGGAATGTTGTCCCGACCCGGTTACCAAAACGGGAATGATACCTGCCTCCTTTACCTTTTGTAATACCTCCCAAGCACCCGGCATACGTTCCGGATCGGGATTTTTGTTGAACTCGGCACTTTTCTCAGCATAAATGCTTTCTATCATTTCGGGAGTAGCGTCTTTGCCATACTGACGTTGATAGACAATATTGATGGTAGCGGCTCCGGTTCGTCCTTCGTGCATATAAGCTTCTTCACGGCTCAAGTGCAGGCCATGGCGCTCCATCACTTTGTGCCATGCGTCAGCATGATAAGGCATAGAGTTGAACAGTACGCCGTCCATGTCAAAAAGAACTGCTTTTAACTGGATATTGGAATACCCGTACTTTTCCAGATAACGGGCGATAGATTTCTCGAACATAAATACCTGTTATTTTATACCTTACAAAAATACAGAAAAAGCGCGGATAACACGGATTTCACAGATTTAGAGAAGTGATTACTTCACTGGTTTCCATGTAATTCGCGTAATCCGCGCCTTGAAAGGACGTATTATAGTCTTGCTTGAATAGCCTTGGATTCTTCTTCGTATCCCGGTTTGTTCAGCAATGCAAACATATTCTTCTTGTAAGCCTCTACACCCGGTTGGTTGAACGGGTTGACACCCAGGATGTAACCGCTGATACCGCAAGCTTTTTCAAAGAAATATAGCAAACCGCCGATACTTTCTTCGTTTAGTGCAGGGATAACGATACGCATGTTGGGTACACCACCGTCCACATGAGCCAACTGTGTTCCCAATTCGGCCATTTTGTTTACTTCATCCACACGCTTGCCGGCAAGGAAGTTCAGACCATCCAGGTTGGCTTCATCACTGGGCACTTGCAATTTATGCCGGGTGCTTTCTACTGAGATAACGGTTTCATAGATAGTACGTTCACCTTCCTGAATCCATTGTCCCATAGAGTGCAAGTCAGTAGAGAAATCTACGGCAGCAGGGAAGATACCCTTGTTTTCTTTACCTTCCGATTCTCCATAAAGCTGTTTCCACCATTCACTTACATAGTGCAATTTAGGATTGAAGTTTACAAGAATTTCAATCTTCTTACCACTCTTGTAAAGTTCGTTACGGGTAGCAGCATAGATCGCAGCCGGATTTTCTGCAAACGGAACATCAGCGCCGCAAGCTTTTTCCATAGTCACTGCACCGGCCACCAGTTTTTCGATGTCGAAACCTGCCACTGCGATCGGCAACAAACCTACCGGAGTCAATACAGAGAAACGGCCGCCTACATTGTCGGGGATGATGAATGATTTATAACCTTCATTGTCAGCCGTTACGCGGGCAGCGCCCTTTTGGGCGTCTGTGATGGCAACGATTACTTTCTTTGCCATATCCTTGCCGCGTTGATCCTCACATTGCTTCTTTAGCAAGCGGAAAGCCAAAGCGGTTTCAGTAGTAGTTCCTGATTTGGAGATATTGATAACACCGAATTTCTTGTCTTTCAGGAATTCTGTGAGTTCGTACAGATAATCTTCACCTATATTGTGTCCTGCATATAGGATAACAGGAGCTGTTTTCTTCTCCTGCAACCAAGTGAAACTGTTTGATAAAGCCTCGATAACGGCGCGTGCACCGAGATAACTTCCGCCGATACCGGCAACGACTATCACTTCGCAATTGTCACGCAGAACTTGTGCGGTAGTTTTCAGGTCGTCCAGATGCTCCTTGGTGATGGAAGAAGGAAGATGCAACCAGCCTAAGAAGTCATTACCTTTACCTGTACCATTCTCTAATGCTTCCTGAGCAGCCTTAACCTGTGTCTCATAAGCGAAAACATTCTCTTTGGAAATAAATCCTAAAGTCTTTTCAATGTTCAAACTAATCATAATATTCTAGGTTTTAAATTCAGTATTTCGTCCTTTCGGCTTACCGGGTTACCGGAACGAGTCGGTCAGTAACTTAATCTCAATCATTGGTGAGATGCGTTCATACAATATATTGTATACAGCATCCAGTATCGGCATATTGACATGATGGTGCTTGTTGATTTCCTTGATACATTTCGTACCATAGTAACCTTCCGCTATCATTTCCATTTCAATCTGCGCGCTTTTCACAGAGTAACCTTTACCGATCATCGTACCGAACGTACGGTTACGGCTAAAATTGGAATATCCTGTTACCAGCATGTCACCTAGATAAACAGAATCGTTGATGTTTCGGTTCAACGGATGCACTGTTTGAAGAAAGCGGTTCATTTCCTGTATAGCGTTAGACATCAATACAGCCTGAAAGTTATCACCATATTTCAGACCGCTGCAAATGCCGGCTGCAATGGCATATACATTTTTCAACACAGAACCATATTCTATACCGGCAACATCATTGCTGACGGATGTCTTGATGAACGAACTTGCCAGACGACGGGCAAAGGTACAGGCTTTATCGGTATCCGGACAAGCGATTGTCAAGTAAGAAAGGCGTTCCAACGCCACTTCCTCTGCATGGCAAGGACCTGCCAGTACGGCTATATTTTCGGAAGGTACGCCATATTCTTTCCTGAAGTATTCCGAGACAATCACATTGTCATCGGGAACGATACCCTTGATGGCGGTGATGATGAACTTATCCTTAATCTTTGTTTTGAGTTTCTTCAAGTGGGATTTCAGATAGGGAGAGGGAGTGACGAAGATAAGCGTATCCGATTCTTTCACCACATCATTGATGTTGGAATTGAAGTTGATGCGCTTCGTATCAAATTTTACGCCCGTCAGGTAGGCAGGATTGTGCCCAAGGCGTTTGAAATCGGCAATGCGGTCATCGCGTCGCATATACCAGTTTATGGTGTCTTGTTGTGCCAACACCATTTTGGCAATGGCTGTTGCCCAACTTCCTCCGCCCATGATGGCTATCTTACCGGGTAGTTTCATATCGAAATTAATAATTAAAAATTAAAAATTAAAAGAGGGAAAGGAGCACCTCTCCCTCTTTCAATCTTTAATCTTACTTATTTAATTTTTAATTCTTTAATTCTTGATTTTGCTGACCCAGTCAGCAACTTCATTCACGGTCGGGTTTGCCAACTCCAGTTTATACTTTTTGTTGATACCACAGATGTCCATATGCAATTTCTGCGGGTTCACATCTTTCATGTCGCCGACGAGATTATATCCCGCTTTCTGAATAACGGCTACCCATTCTTCGGGAATGCCCAATTCCATAAACTTGGCAGGCGCATCTTTCGGAACTACTTTCTCGGGACGCATTTGGGGGAAGAACAACACTTCCTGGATGAATGACTGTCCGGTCATCAACATTGTCAAACGGTCGATACCGATACCGATACCGGATGTAGGAGGCATACCATATTGCAGTGCTTTCAGGAAGTCCTGGTCGATGAACATTGCTTCATCATCTCCCTTTTCGCTCAGTTTCAACTGATCTTTGAAACGCTCTTCCTGGTCGATGGGATCGTTCAACTCGCTATAGGCATTTGCCAATTCTTTACCGTTCACCATCAGTTCGAAACGTTCGGTCAGTCCCGGTTTACTGCGGTGCATCTTGGTCAGCGGACTCATTTCTACAGGATAGTCGGTGATGAAAGTCGGTTGTATGAACGTACCTTCGCAGAATTCACCGAAAATTTCGTCAATCAACTTACCCTTACCCATAGTATCATCAATCTCCATTTTCAGCTCACGGCATATCTGGCGTATTTCGTCTTCGTCCTTACCATTGAGGTCGTAACCCGTCTTTTCCTGAATGGCTTCCAGAATGGGCAAACGGCGATAAGGAGCTTTGAAACTGATTGTTTTTCCGTCGATGGTGGTTTCCGTACAACCATTTACGGCGATACAGATACGCTCCAGCAATTTTTCGGTGAAACTCATCATCCAATTGTAATCTTTATATTGTACGTAGAGCTCCATACAAGTAAATTCGGGGTTATGGTTCTTGTCCATTCCCTCGTTGCGGAAGTTCTTTCCGATTTCATATACACCTTCGAAGCCGCCTACAATCAATCGTTTCAGATAAAGCTCCGTAGCGATACGCAGGTAGAGATCTATATCCAGCGAGTTGTGATGGGTGATGAACGGACGTGCGCTCGCTCCACCGGGGATGGATTGCAGGATAGGAGTTTCTACTTCGGTATATCCGGCCTCGTCCAGTACGGCACGCATAGTCTTGATGACGGTGGCACGCTTTAGGAAGGTGTCTTTTACACCTTCGTTCACAATGAGGTCTACATAGCGTTGGCGATAACGTAGCTCGGGGTCTTCAAAGGAGTCGTAAGCCACACCATCCTTGTATTTTACAATAGGCAACGGCTTGATACTCTTGGAGAGTACGGTCAACTTCTTGGCGTGGATACTGATTTCGCCCATCTGGGTACGGAATACAAAACCCTCGATGCCGATGAAGTCGCCCAGGTCTAGCAAACGTTTGAACACAGTGTTGTACATTTCTTTGTTTTCGTCCGGACAGATATCATCACGGGTGATATATACCTGGATACGTCCTTTGGAGTCCTGTAATTCGATAAAAGATGCTTTACCCATGACACGGCGGCTCATCATACGTCCGGCTACGGACACTTGGCGCGGTTCTGCGTCGTCTTTGAATTCGGCTTTAATATCGGTAGAGAAAGCGTTGGTTACATACTCTGCTGCGGGATAAGGTTCGATACCCATCGCGCGAAGTTCATTCATGCTGTTACGGCGAATGATTTCCTGTTCACTTAGTTCTAAAACGTTCATATCGTTATTATTCAACTCAATTTGGGTACAAAAATACGAAACATTTTTCAGAAATGCGAACCTTTTGCTTAAATAAAGCGAACAAAGCGGTTTGTGGCATTGTAGTCAGTGGCAGTTCGCTGGGGGATAGTTGTTGACGGCGCAGGTATTGGTAATGAGGCTGTCTTATGTAAGGCTTAAACTTATCCAATCCTTACTATAAAGCTGTCTAAAGTAAAGGATAAACTTCATCTTAGCTGCTAAGATATACATCTTGGCTGCTCGGATGGCTATCTCGCGTGCTGAGATGTATATCTCGGCACGCGAGATGAAGATTAAATCAAGGTTTATAGCTCTTTACCGGTAAGATGAAACATTCCTTTGTCATGTTTGTAGGGAGTTTAAAGTCAATGTTCGAGGATTTGCTTGCTTGCCTTCCGGAATTTGAGTACTTTTGCACCCTCTTAAAGCATAAAGGTATTAGTATGACAGGACAAAAGACGCCCACAGCGTTGGGTACGGAAAGTATAGGTAAGCTGTTGATGCAATATGCCATACCGGCAATTATCGCCATGACGGCTTCTTCCTTATATAATATGGTGGATAGTATCTTCATCGGTCATGGTGTGGGAACAATGGCAATCTCCGGATTGGCGTTGACTTTTCCGTTGATGAACCTTGCCGCCGCTTTCGGGTCGCTGGTGGGCGTGGGTGCTTCCACGTTGATTTCGGTGAAGCTGGGACAGAAGGATTATGACACGGCGCAGCGGGTATTGGGCAATGTCGTTGTCCTGAATATTCTTTTAGGCGTTGCCTTCACGGTTGTGGTGATGGCTTTCCTTGACCCTATTCTCTACTTTTTCGGCGGTAGCGACCAGACGATAGGCTATGCCCGGGACTATATGCAGATTATCCTCCTGGGGAATGTCGTGACGCATCTGTATTTAGGACTGAATGCCGTGCTGCGTTCCTCGGGGCATCCGCAGGAGGCTATGTATGCCACGATAGCTACCGTGGTTATCAATACATTGTTGGATCCCTTGTTTATATACGGTTTGGGCTGGGGCATTCGTGGGGCGGCGATTGCTACCATTGTAGCGCAAATCGTCTCGTTGCTTTGGCAGCTTAAGTTGTTCGGCAACAAGGACGAACTGCTGCATTTCCATCGCGGTATCTTCCGCCTGAGACGCAAGATCGTATCCGATACGCTCGCCATAGGCATGTCTCCTTTCCTGATGAACCTGGCAGCATGTTTTATCGTTATCCTCATTAACCAGGGATTGAAAGAATATGGCGGAGACTTGGCTATCGGGGCTTTCGGTATCGTGAACCGGCTGGTGTTTATCGTCGTGATGATTGTGATGGGGTTGAATCAAGGGATGCAACCTATCGCCGGATATAATTTCGGGGCGAAGCGGTATGACCGCGTGAATCGGGTGTTGAAACTAACGATAATCTATGCTACGGGGGTGACTACATTCGGTTTTTTCGTGGGGATGCTGATGCCGGATTTGGTGGTGGGCATTTTTACGTCAGACCGGGAACTGGTTGATATTTCGGCAAGGGGATTGCGGATTGTAGTGATGTTTTTCCCGATTATCGGTTTCCAGATGGTGACGGCGAATTTCTTCCAAAGTATAGGAATGGCGGGTAAGGCGATCTTTCTTTCCCTTACCCGCCAGATGATGATATTGCTTCCTTGTCTGCTCATTCTTCCTCGCTTTTATGGTACGGCGGGGGTGTGGTACAGTATGCCGGTGTCCGACCTTATCGCGAGTCTGATAGCTGCGGCGATGCTGATTTGGCAGTTCCGTATGTTCAGAGAGAAGGCTTAGTTGGAAAGTGCATGTTCCTCATAGCCTGCCAGGTTGTAGCAAACCGGGATTGTGCTATTTCCTACACGGTATATGCCGAATTTAAAATAATAACCTTCTTCGTCATTACGGCCTATCAGTATTTCTTCGTTGTCGACGATGTGTTTCTTGGTTTCTTTACCTTTTTCGGGATAAGTCATGGTAACATCCAGACGACCCGGTTTGAGGATTGTTTCCGCTTCTTTGCCATAGCTTGTCCAGTTAATATTCACCTCAAAAGTTATCCAGCAATCCTTAGGAAAACTTTCGAAAGGCATCTTATAGGCAATTGTGGAAACTTTATATCGTGAACTGACAGATTGCATGATGGCCGTATTGCCAGGATTGGCATTGCAACGGTCGGTCTTGTCACTCAACCATTTCCGGTCCGAGTTGGCTTTGATGTAAAAGTATCCTTGTGAGAAGCCGAAAGCGAGCGGAGGATATCCGCCTTGTTCCACCAGCCAGCCATTCGGTTTCCCCGCTTTGTACAAAGTATCACCTTTCGCGTTGACTTTGATTATCTTCTCGTGTGCGATATTCTTCTTGAAAATCATTCGTTTCTCCAGTTTGAGGAATTCTTTTACGCTCAGTCGCATTACCTTGCCCGACGGGTCGGAAACCAATGTACGGCTTGGCATGCCGTGCCATTGGGCGAAGATGGTGGATACATCTTTGTCTAATGTACGAGGTATGTAAACTGAGAAAGTGTAGCTCATGGATGAACCTTGTGGGCAACTGCCTTTCCCGTAATGGTATACGGTCTTCGTTTTTTGGGCGTTGGGATATTCGTCTGCCTGATGGTCACGGAAATCATTTGCTGTGGCGTAACAGTAACAGAGTTCGGCACGCCCTTTGGTCTCTCCCTTAGCGTAGCCTTCCAAGGTGTTGTCTTCCTCTTTCAACTCAAAACGATAGGATGGTTTACCCTGAAACAAACGGGTATAATCCAATTGGAGAGTATGCGGCTTATTTGTGCCGACTGCTACCCAACGGCCATCGATAATTTGATTTGTACGCGCCGAGTCGGCTTGAACGTTGACGCGTGCCGTCAGGGGAACTGATTTGCCGGATTGAGCGTGACATGTAACTGTTGCAGGCAAGAGGCAAAAGGTGATTAATATTGTTGCTTTCATTCTTTTTGATATTTATGTATTGTTATCAATTAATAAATCGTTAATCAGGACCGGAGTATGGAGACATCTGTTAAATGGGAACTATGAATATACGAACAAACAGCCTTATTCTCCCTTTTTTAGGTGCATGAAATTTTTGTGTTCACTAAGGTAACGGTACCATCGGTCTACGTCCGTAATTTAGTTTCAAGCCTTTTTCATAAGCTTCGGGCCCATGCAGGTTTTTAATGTCCAGTTCCCCTATATTTACGAGGATACCACGTGCCATAAGGCCGGCGTCTTCATTCTGAATACGTGGCAAGGTTTCTGCGGCTTCTTTCAGTTGAGGTAAGAACGGACGGATATAATCACGCATGGCAGGATCTAAAGATAGACATTCCAATAGAGAATACCCTATTTTCCTGTCTTCTTCCTTTACGGGAGTAATCAGGCGGGAAATACCTTCCTGCATTTTATTTAGATAAGAAACGGCATATGCTGCTTCGGAAGCGATGTAAGGATTGTTATCATAAAGAAGCGCTAACAGAGCTTGCGGACAAGTGGTAATTTGCTTTTCTCTGGCAAGTTGGGCATAACCTGCTACTCCCCAAAATCTCATATCGGGATGAGGGCTGGTAATGGCTTTCTCCAATATCGGGAGGACGGCAGGGGTTGCTGTTCCTGCAGTTTCTACAAGTGTATATAGTTCTTCCAACGGATATTTCTCTTTGCGTACAGTTTCATAAAGGATATGCCCTGTGCGGGAATTCGGAAGGAAGAAACCTAGGTCTTGGGTGGAACGTATATGGTCTGACAAACCTTTGCGCATCTTTACCAATATATCTGCGTGTTCGGGAGAGGTGGATAGATCGTATAGTTCACCTGGGTCTTTTTCGAGGTCGAACAGCATTTCTGCCGGATGCGCTTTGAATGTCAATTCCCAGTCGGGATTGGTGTTGTGGCCTTCCAATACGAGTTTGTCCCATGCTTTATTAGAGGGCATACCCCATTGGTAATAGTTGCGCAAGGCAAACTGGCGATAAGGGATGTAACTGCGGATGTACTTGAAGTGTCCGTCGGTGACGGCACGTACAGGCATAAAGTGGTGCAGTTGGTTGGCGGCTAATGCAAACTGCATTTTGCGTTTTTCTTTGTTTGCGAATTGGCCGAAAAGCGCTTTACCTTGCATATGTTTAGGAGGTTTTATTCCTGCAAGGCTGAGTACGGTTGGACCTAAATCGGTAAAATTGACTAAGTTGAAATCTTTACCGGAGGTCCTGTCTGTTAGATGTCGCCATTTGGGAGGGAAGTAGACTATGAGGGGAACATTCAAGCCGCTTTCGTACAAATAGCCTTTACCGCGTGGCACACAACCGCCGTGATCACTGAAGAAAAATATAATAGTATTGTCATCTAGTCCTTTGTCCTTCAAATCTTTTAGATAGAACCCCAACCAGGTATCTACATCTTGTACGGCTTCCAAATGACCGGCATAGTCGGAACGTACTTCGGGCAGGTCGGGAACATAAGAAGGTAGCGTGAGCAATTCAGGATAAATACCTTCTTTGGTATAGTCTCTGCGTCCGTCGGTGTGGAAGGTGCGGATACGTCCCATGTGTGAGGTCACGGTATTGAATACGGCAAAAAAAGGTTGGGTTTTGCCACGTTTAGGGCTGTTATAAGAAGCTTTAGGCGTACATTCGTCCCAGCAGATTTTATTATCGGTGGTGGAGTTATAATGTGTCTTGCTGTTGTTTGTGCAATAATAACCAGCTTCGCGTAACTTCTGTGGAAAGAAGATGTCGGCAGGAGTATCGTAGGGCACAGGATGGATATCCATTCCATAGGTAGTGGAATAGCATCCGGTGATGAGAGAAGAACGGGCTGCCGAACTTTGCGGGGCTACAGACCATGCATTCATAAACTGTATACCTTGAGTTGCCAGACTGTCGGTATTGGGAGTATGTACGTCTTTGTTACCGTAACAACCGAATTCGTACGCACTGGTGTCTTCAAAGGTTAGCCAGAGAATGTTGGGCTTTTCATCTTTTTTGTCTGTAGTTGCTGCTTGTGCGGAGTAAAATCCGCAAGTGGCAGTACATACTAGTAATGGTAAGTGTTTCATAATATTAAATGTTAATGTATGATTATTTTCTTTTGCTAAAATAGGGTGTTTGTGCCGAATATTTGCTTTTTTATGTTCAAAAGTCTACCAATATTGTTTTCGGAGGTAATGTTTCGACAAAATTAGTAAGGATTGAACAATATTAGGGTCTCACGTAGACATAAGTACGCAGGATATAAATAAAATAGGGCGATAATATGGGGATAAAGGCGTATTTTTGATTTGAAATCTAACATAGAAAAAATGAAAACCACGTTCTTCGTAATATTACTGTTATATGCTATATCCTTGCCTGCCCAGATACAGGACATAAACAATCAATCATTGGATAATTCTCTGCGTGGTGAAGCTGAGAAACTATTGACTGAGTGGATAGATACGCTGTTGACTTATCAGTGCGTAAATTTACACTCTGCATTGGATGGAGGTATTTTGTGTCCGGCATGTGCTCGTATACATGGGCGCATTGGCGATGCTGTACTTCCTCTGATGTATTTGGCGGACAAAACGGGTAATGATAAATATTTACATGCTGCTAAAAGTCTGATGGCGTGGATGGAAAATGTACATTACCCAGATGGTTCTTGGATGAATGATGTACATGTTTCGGACTGGAACGGTACGACCGTATTCGCAGCTATCGCCCTCTATGAAGCTTTGCATTATCATGGGCATTTACTGGATGACTCTACCCGGAATCATTGGAAACAGCGGTTGGCGGAGGCCGGTGAGTTTATCATGAATAATCCTTTTATCTACAGCCGCAAACGGGAGGGAATGAGGAATATGAATGTGAACTATTCCGCTTCCGCCACTTATGCATTGTATGCCATTGGAGAAATGTGCAATCGTTCCGGTTTCAAGGCACAAGCCCGGGAGATTGCCACTGATTTGAAAGGTTATTTCACGGAACATGAATACTTTGTTTTCGGTGAAGGTCCTAATGTACGGACTAAAACGAAGAATGGTTGCCTGCCTGTAGATTTGCTTTATAACGTGGAGGAAACCTTGCCCAACATGGCGTATTATGCCAAGATGGCAAAAGATACCGAATTGCTGTCGCTTATTGAACGCTCCATGAGTACTCATCTGGAATTTATGTTACCTGATGGCGCTTGGGATAATAGCTGGGGAACCCGTAGTTTTAAATGGACTTATTGGGGTGGGCGTACAAGCGATGGTTTTATGGGAGGGTATTATTCGCTGGCTACTCATCATCCTGAATACGTGGAGGCTATCCGCCGGAATATCGGATTATTGAAGAAAGCCACTTACGATGGATTACTTTATGGTGGCATGCACTATCGTGTTTCAGGTATTCCGCCCTGTATACACCATACTTTCGGACATGCCAAAGCTTTGGCGTCTTTTCTGGAACAGGCTCCGGTGGATATGGTTACTTCCAAAGAACTTCCTCGTGATGTACCTTATGGGGTAAAGTGTTTTCAGGATATCCGTACATGGTTGATCGCACAGGGATCTTGGCGTGCCACGTTTACCGGATATGATGCTGAATATAAGACGAAAGGAACACATCCCATAGGGGGAGCTCTTGCCTTGTTATGGCATGCGGAGGCAGGTCCTGTCTTTGCTGCGACAATGAATAAATATCAGTTGATAGAGGCTCCTAATATGCAGGGTAGTACTCGGAAATATCTGATGGGAGGTACTCCTCGTATAGAGTTGATTGAGGATGGAAATGTATATACTAATCTGGATGATTTAAACACGGACATTGTTTGCCATATAGATAAGAATAATTATTGTTTTCAAGTGAATACTCATTTGGTGGATATTAGTCAAAAATCTCCATCAGGAGGAGAAGTACCTGTAGTGGTGAATTATGTCTATTCGGAACAAGGGGTTCGAATCTGTGTGCGACATTGTCCTGATAGGGCTTATTTGGTATTGCCAATTATAGCATCGCCAGTTGAAACAGTAGAGATAAGCTCAAAGGCGATGCGTATTAATAGAAATAATGGTGTGCTGAATGTAAAATGTGAAGCGGGAACTGTTGAAGTAGGACCAACCGATGATGATGGGCGTATATTTAATCCCGTTCCCGGTTTTTCTTTTGTACCTTTACGTATTCTCCCCGATAGTGAAGATAAGAAAGTTCTGATAAATATCTATTTCTATTAATATATTTTGTTTATTTGCTTCATAATAGATTACGATTATGAAAATATTTCAATTTTTGTTAGTACTATTAGTTGGATTATTTCCTATGATGTTAAATGCTAATACTTCGGAAGATATCCATTTTACTCATATTGGTCTGGAGGAAGGATTATCGCATAGTACTATATTTGCAATTAATCAAGATAAAGAAGGAAATTTATGGTTTGCTACGTATGATGGGCTGAATAAGTATGATGGTTATAACTTTACGGTCTATCGTCATCAGTATATGAATTCCAATAGCATTGCCAGTGATATCTCACGTTGTATTGCAGTCGATGATGTTGACCGGATTTGGGTAGGAACACGCGAAGGTTTGTCTCTTTATAATCGTCGTAAAGATGCTTTTTCTAACTATTACTATAAAAAAAATGGACAGAACGTGGCTATTACCAGTATTGTTCCAATAAAACAGGATTTGTTAATGCTGGGTACAATGGAGGGCATTTTGATTTTTGATGTGGAAAGAGAATGTTTTCTGAGTGATACGTTATCCTCTTCGTTACATTTGTTAAAACCTACTGCTTTAGTACGTCAGGGTGATTGTGTTTATATCGGTGCTGAAGATGGAGTGTATACTTACTCTCTCACAGGGAATACATTGAAAAAGTTGGTAAGTATGCCCGAAGGGATAAGGGTACATTCTATTTTGTGCCAGATGTTCAGCAGAATATGGATGGCAACGGAAGGAAATGGCTTGTATTTGTATGATACCAATTCTAAAGAACTAAAAAATTATCGGTATGAAGATGGAAAATCCGGCCTGAACTCAAACTATGTGCGGTCACTGGAACTGGATACGGAAAACCGTTTGTGGGTAGGAACTTATAGCGGCCTGAATATTTATAAAGAAGGAACTGATCGCTTTACGTCTATAAGAAATTCTGAAATACAGGAAGGTAGTTTGTCACAGAATTCCGTGCGCTGTATATTCAAAGACTCGCAGGGAGGCATGTGGTTGGGTACTTACTGGGGTGGTTTGAATTATTATCATCCTTTGTGTAACCGTTTTCAACGTATCAAGCATGTACCTTTTTTAAACTCCCTGAGTGATAATGTGGTCAGTTGCATTGTAGAGGATAACGAACATAATTTGTGGATTGGGACAAGTGACGGAGGACTGAACTATTATGATAATGTTTCGAAGCAGTATAAGAATTATTTGTTTAATTCCACTCCGATGATGATGGATACTCCTTTTAAGGACATTAAAACTGTATATGTAGATGAAGCGCATGATAAGGTATATGTAGGAGCACATGCAGGAGGAATGATGGTATTGCACAGAAAGTCGGGATACGTTGAATATTATAATCGGAGAAACAGTAATATACCGAGTAATAACATTTATTCTATCCTTTCGGATGAAAATGGAGGACTTTGGGTGGCTTCATTGGAATATTTGTTACACTTTGATATAAATAAGCAAAATTTTACAATTATAGATAAAGATAAGAATGGAGAGAAACTCCAACAATACAATCGTCTTCTATTCCGTGATTCGAAGAAACGTATTTGGATAGGAGGAGAAAGGGGGATTTCTGTCTATAATCAAGTTGGTGGTTCTTTGTTGGCTAACAAAGAATATAATATCATTTCGGTTTTGAGGCAGGCTTTTGTGAATTGTTTTTACGAATCTTCATCAGGAACTATATGGGTTGGAACTCGCAACGGACTTTTTGCTTTGAAGGAAAGGAGCGGAGAGTTGCAGCAATATACCACAAACAATGGTTTACCGAGTAATGTTATTTATGGAATTCTGGAAGACGCTTACGGCAGGTTGTGGATAAGTACAAACTTGGGACTGAGTTGTTTGAACCCCGAAAATGGAAAATTCCGTAATTTTACGATTTTGGATGGTTTGCAGAGTAATCAGTTCAATGCAGGTTCTTATTGTCGTAAAGATAATGGTTATATGTTGTTTGGTGGTGTCAATGGCATTACTTCTTTCCGTCCCGAGACCTTGATTGACAATCCTTACGCTCCCAAACCTGTTATCAATAAGTTGTTTGTCTTTAATAAAGAAGTACTGCCCGATGATGAGACCGGTATCCTGAAAGAAAGTGTTGAATATGTAGACCATATTACGTTGACATCTTCCCAAAATTCTTTTGCTATATCGTTTGTTGTGTCTAATTATATTGCAGGTAGGCATAATACCTTTGCTTATAAACTGGATGGATATAATGATGTGTGGTACAAACAAAGTGACATAAGCCCGGTTTCATATTCCAATCTACCGGCAGGAGATTATACCTTTTATATAAAAGCGGCAAATAATGATGGAAAATGGAATGAAGAACCTACTACTCTTCATATCCGTATTCTACCTGTTTGGTATCGTACGTGGTGGGCTATAACTTTGTTTGCCTTATCTGCTGCTCTATTGATATTTGGTGTTGTACGTTTTTTCTGGTTACGTAAGAGTATGCAGGCTGAGATAGCTATGGAACGGATGGATAAAGAGAAACAAGAAGAAATCAGCCAGATGAGAATTCGTTTTTATGTTAATATATCGCATGAGTTACGAACTCCGCTGACGTTGATTGTTGCACCTTTACAGGAACTGCTTGGTCGTATTAAAGGGCATTGGGAACATGAACAGCTACTTTATATCCAACGAAATACAAATCGTTTGTTACACTTAGTCAATCAGTTGATGGACTATCGACGTGCGGAATTGGGCATTTTTGAACTTAGACCGGTATGTGCCAATGCTTATAAAAGGGTGATGAATTGCTTTATGAACTATGACAATCTGTCAAAGCGGAAAGATATAGATTATAATTTTTACACGGAATTGCAGGATGAAAATGTATTGTTTGATGAAAACTATTTGGATTTGATAGTGAATAACTTACTTTCAAATGCTTTTAAATATACAGAAGTGGGTGAAAGTATTACGGTAAAACTTTATAAAGAAGAAAACCAACTTGTGTTACAGGTAGCAGATACGGGTATAGGCATTCCCAAAGAAAAGCAGGAGAAGATTTTTGAACGTTTCTATCAGGTAGAAAATGGACGTGAAGGGAGTGGAATAGGTTTGTCTTTGGTACAACGCTTAGTAGAACTTCATCATGGACGGATTACATTGCAAAGTGAAGTGGGCAAGGGTTCCACCTTCACCGTTTATTTACCTCAGGATAAATCGGTTTATACACAGGAGGAACTGCTTAGTAGAGAAGGAGATGTGGAAGAGCAACGTGTGTATTCCACTAATGCGCATGATATCTATATCGGCGATGAAGAAAAGAAAGAGTTGGATATTGATGAAACCGTTGAAGAAGGTAGTAAACGTGGAACCATTCTGATTGTGGAGGATAATGAAGAATTGCGGCAATATCTGGTAAATGGTTTGTCCGATCAGTTTAACATGTTAGAAACAGAGAATGGACAAAAGGCATTAGATCTCTTGAAAGATGAAGATGTGGATTTGATTGTTACAGATGTGATGATGCCTGTGATGGATGGTGTCAAATTATGTAAGTGGGTGAAACAAAATCTGCGCACATGTCATATTCCTGTTTATATGTTGTCTGCTAAAGCAGATATGAAGTATCAATTGGAAGGATTACAGGTCGGTGCTGATGATTATATTTCCAAACCATTCTCGATGACTGTGTTGAAAGCTAAGATATTGAATATGTTACGTACACGTTATCGGATATTTGAACGTTATTCTAATATGACGGAAGTCGAACCGGAGAAACTTACCAATAATACGATGGATGAGGAATTATTACGGAAAGCCATAGCGGTTGTTGAAAAAAATATGGATAATGTGGAATTTTCTACAGAGTTGTTTGCGCGTGAAATGAATATGAGCCGTTCTAGTCTCCATCTGAAATTGAAAGCGATTACCGGTAAGTCGGCTATTGATTTCATCCATAAAATACGCTTCAACCGGGCTTGTCAATTGCTGAAGGAAGGGAAGTATACGGTTTCCGAAATCAGCTTTATGGTAGGCTATAATACCCCTTCTTATTTTGCGGCACGTTTTAAAAAGTATATGGGTTGCCTACCCACAGAGTATGGAAAGAAATAATATTTATTTTCGCATGAAAACACGTATCATTTTACTTTTAACAACAGTTCTGTTTTTATTTGTTTCGTGTATGCAACCCCTGATAGCAGGGCTCTCTGTATCTAAAGAAAAAAACATCCAAGATGGAGATAAAATCATCGAACTGTTCAAGCTAACGAATGCAAATGGTATGGTTGTTAAAGTAACTAATTATGCTGCTTCATTGACTTATGTTTCTGCCCCTGATAAAGACGGACATTTCGAACCGGTAGTTTTAGGATTTGATAGTCTGAGAAATTATTTAGGTAAACACCCTAAATTCGGTGCTACAATCGGAAGATATGCCAATCGAATAAGCAATGCGGAATTTCACCTGAATAATCAGACTTATCATTTGGAGAAGAACAATAAGGAACACTCCATTCACGGAGGAACGCAAGGATTTAATCGTCAGGTATTTGAGATAGATACTTTTTATACAGTAAAAGATACGGCTGCTGTTATTTTTAAGTATCAAAGTGCTGATTTGGAAGGAGGTTTTCCCGGAGTGTTAAATCTTTTAGTGGCATATAAGCTGACCAATCAAAATGAAATTATTCTTGATTATACGGCTTCTACGGATAAACCTACGGTTGTCAATCTTACCAACCATAGCTATTTTAATTTGACCGGTTGTAGAGGAGCTGTACTCAATCATCTTTATAAGATAAAGGCGGATTTTATCACTCCGGTAGATACTGATGGCATTCCGACAGGAGAGTTCATGCCGATTGCCGGAACAGAATATGACTTTACTTCGCTACGAAATGTTGAAAATAGGGTAAAACAGTCGGGAAAGGGATATGATGTGAATTATAAACTTGATAAGTCACTTGATTCCTTGGAATTGGTGGCAACGGTGATTGACCCTGAGTCGGGTAGGGTATTGGAAGCCTATACTACAGAACCCGGGATGCAGTTCTACATCCCGAATTCAAATATGGACTATCTTACTGGACATGGAAATAAAATATATGGAAAATATTATGGATTTTGTCTTGAAATGCAGCATTTCCCTGATTCTCCCAATAAACAGCAGTTCCCCTCTACAGTTTTATTGCCCGGAAAGACTTATAAACAGATTACTATTTATAAATTTGCAACATTATCAGAACAATATAATTTAAACGACTAAAAACTTATTTGATTATGGAAATGAATGTATGGAAGAAGTGTGTATGTATATGTGGAATGTCACTCCTTATGATAACTACTTTATATGCATCGCAGGTTACGAGTAATGTCACTCCTGATGAACCAGTTAAAAAAACAAGAAGTACTACTTTTATCTATGAAAAAGATAAAACATGGGAACCTGCTGGTGAAGGTGTTACCAGGCAAATTATGGGTTATGACGGCCAAGTGATGTTAGTGAAGGTTAAATTTGAGAAAGGGGCTATTGGAACTCCTCATAAACATTATCATACACAAACTACATACGTTGCGAGCGGTAAGTTTGAATTTACGGTAGGGGGAGAGAAAAAAATAGTTGAGGCTGGTGATGGCATTTACATGGAACCGGACGTTTTGCATGGTTGTGTTTGCTTGGAACCGGGTGTTCTTATCGACTGTTTTGCTCCGATGCGTGCCGATTTTCTGAAATAGAATTGATACAACCGAATATTGATAGAAATTGAATACGTAAAATAATATAAGTCATTTGTTTCTTAGGGTGATAATGAGGAATGTTTGGATATCCGATATTCCTTTATTATCATCCTATTTTTTTGTTTGAAAAATGATACTTTCCGAGATATGTTTTATTGGTTGAATAGGTCTCTGAAGTGTCTAAAACCGCCTTTTAAAAGTGTTTGTTGTGACTTTTACACGAAATTAGGGTCGCATAAACAATATTTGCATGAGAGCTGAGGAAAAGTAGGGGGAATTAAAACAATATTTTCATATTGTGTTGATTGTCGGTGATACATTTGTGGTCGAGATAAAACTATATTAATGTTAACTTAGATTTAATTATTATGCACAGTTTAAAAGAATTGTTTTTGATCTTTTTCTTTGCTCTTGTAAGTATGGTCACATACGCGCAAAGTCAGACTGTTACCGGTAAGGTCGTTGACAGCGAAGGATATGAGGTAATTGGAGGTAGCGTTACTGTTAAAGGTGCCGCCGGTGTTGGAACGGTAACCGATATAGAAGGTAACTATACTTTAAAAGTGAATGACGCTTCTAAAGATGTATTGGTGTTCTCGTATGTGGGAATGACTACTAAAGAGGTGAAGGTCAATGGTCAGAAAGTTGTTAATGTAACGTTGCAGGTTGATGCCAAAGTATTGGATGAAGTAGTTGTTATCGGTTACGGTACAGTTTCCCGTAAAGATTTGACAGGTTCCGTTGTGTCGGTCAAAAGTGATGAATTGCTGAAAGTTCCGACTTCTGATATTTCGCAAGCATTGGCCGGACGTGTTGCTGGCGTACAGGTTACTCAGAGTGAAGGTGCTCCGGGTTCATCCATTTCTATTCGTGTACGTGGTGGTATCTCCATTACTCAAAGTAATGAACCTCTTTACATCATTGATGGATTTCCCAGTGAAGACGGTATGAGTAGTCTTGACCCTGCTGAGATTGAGACAATCGATATCTTGAAGGATGCATCTTCTACCGCAATCTATGGTGCACGTGGTGCAAACGGGGTTGTTGTTATTACTACAAAGAGTGGTGCCAAAAAGGGACAAAAGATGACTGTTTCGTTTGATAGTTATGTAGGGTTTAAGAAGATTGCCAGAAAACTGGATGTACTTTCTCCACAAGAATTTGTATTACTGGACTATGAACGTACTGTAGGGCTTTCTCAAGATCTGGAAAAAGATATAGCCAAGTTTGAGGAACGTTATGGTAAGTTTGGCGATATTGCTGCCAATTATGCTAATCGTGCCGGCATTGATTGGCAAGAAGAAGCTTTGGGACGTACGGCACTTACACAAAATTATCGTGTCAGTGTGGCTGGTGGTACCGATAAACTGAAATATAACGCTGCTTACTCTTATTTTAAAGATGAAGGTGCCATGGTATACAGTGGTAATAACAAGCACAACATCTCCATGAGTTTGAGTCATGATACCAATGAGCGTCTCTCTATCAATGCTCGCATTACTTTCGACCAAAGAAAAGTATTTGGTATGGGTACTTCAGAGAATGGCGACCGTTTCAATAAGTTACAGCATATTTTGCAATATCGTCCTACTATCGGTATCACGGGAGATGATCGTACTCTTGTTGAATCAGATGAAGACCCGCTTTTGGCTGATGATTCTGGTAACGTTATGCAAAATCCTTTATTGTCCGCCGCAGAAGAGACAAACAATAAAGAGTATCGTACATTCCAGGCAAATGGAGGGTTTAATTATAAAATACTTAAAGGTTTGAGTTTCCGTAACAGTACCGGTATGAATTATTATACTCGTCGTAATGAAATTTTCTATGGCGATAAATCTATTACAGCCAAACGTACTAATATTAATGGTAGTATCCAGAATACAGAAGGTGGTAGTTTCCAAATTTCAAATGTATTGAGCTATAATTTGGAAAAAGCCAAGCACAATTTAACGGTGATGGCAGGACAGGAATTTGTCAATCGTTGGACACGTGCTTTCAAAGCTTCGGCTACTAATTTCCCCAATGATGAAATTGGTTTGGGAGATTTGTCTTTAGGTTTACCGGGGACTCCGACATCCAGTCAAAATTATGATGATAAACTCCTTTCTTTCTTTGGACGTGTTAATTATGGTTTTGCTGACAAGTATTTGTTTACGGCTTCATTCCGTGCCGATGGTTCTTCTAAGTTTGGTAAGAATAATAAATGGGGGTATTTCCCTGCCGTCTCTGCTGCATGGCGTATTGGAGAAGAAGAATTTATTAAGAATTTAAATATTTTCTCCGATCTGAAATTCCGTATAGGCTATGGTATGGCTGGTAATAATCGTATCGGTAGCTACAACAGTCTGGCAATTTTGTCTTCCGTAACGGCTCCAAACGGTGATAGTACAACTCCTGGTTATGCATTTAGCCAGATCCCCAATCCTAATTTGAAATGGGAAGCCAATAAGACATTCAATATGGGCCTTGACTTGGGTTTCTTCAACCAACGTTTAACAATCTCTCCCGAGTTCTATATTAACCGAAGCAGTAATCTTCTGTTGAATGCCAAGTTACCATACTCATCCGGTCATAAGAGCATGGTTGTGAATGCAGGTGCTACAGAAAACGTAGGTATTGATTTGTCAATCAACTCTGTAAACATTCAGACAAAAGATTTTACATGGAATACAAATGTAACTTTCTCACACAATAAGAATACAGTAAAAGAGCTGACCGGTGAGTCTGTACAGTTATGGGAGGCCAGTTTCGGATATAATCAAAATACACATATTGTAGCTGTAGGGCAATCTATGGGACAGATGTATGGTTATGTTACTCAGGGTTTATACCAGGTAGAAGATTTTGATTTTGATGCAGCAACCAATACCTATTTACTTAAGAAAGGTGTTCCCTACAGTGGCAACCGTTCGGCTGTAAAACCCGGTATGTGGAAATTTGCAAATCTTGATGGAAATGCAGTAGTAGACAAGGATGGTACTCCACTTATCACGGAAGATGATAAAAAGGTTATTGGTAATGCTAATCCTAAGTTCTATGGCGGTATCAATAATACATTCAATTACAAAAACTTTGATTTAAGTATATTCCTTACTTATAGTTATGGTAACGATGTATTTAATGCCACAAAATTGACCAATACCAAGAGTGGTTCTAAAAATCAGAATGTATTGGCAGTTTGCGGAAGTGATAAACGCTGGATGACCGTTAATTCACAAGGACAAGTCGTTACTGATCCTACTGAATTGGCTGCATTGAACAGAGGTAAATCCGTAGCTGCATATTATGATATGGAGATTGGTGATACTTACATCCATTCATGGGCTGTAGAAGATGGTTCATACCTGAAGTTGAGCAATATAACATTAGGATACACATTCCCGCGCAAGTGGCTCACCAAAGCAGGAATTAATTCATTACGTCTGTATGCTACGGCAAACAATCTTTGGACATGGACAAAATACTCCGGTTATGATCCTGAAGTATCTACTATGGGTAACAGTTTGACTCCGGGTGTTGACTTCGGCGCTTATCCTCGCAGTCACTCTTATGTATTCGGTATTAACTTGACATTCTAATTCCAATTTAAAATTATACAGCAATGAGAAAATATAAATTTATATATATATTGAGCGCTTTGTTCGTTTTAGGATTTGTTTCCTGTGATGATTTGTTGACGGAAAAGCCTGATTCTTCTTACAAGGAAGAAGACTTCTTCACTTCCGAGGGAAATGCGCAAATGGCTATCTATGGCATTTATAATTCATTTGCCAAACCGGCACATTATGGACAAGATGAAATGGCAATGCCGGCTTCGGATGATACATATTATATTAATGGTACCGGAACAGACAATACACGCCGCGATATAGCTCATTATATGGTGAAGAATACCAATACATGGATACAATCTTTATGGGAACTCAAGTATCAAGGTATCGACAGGGCCAGCTATGCCATACATGGCATTGAAAACATGGCAGGATACAAAGACAATAAGAAACTGGTTGCTATGGTAGCCGAAGCGCATTTTCTGCGTGCTTTCCTTGCGTTTGACCTTGTTAAGTATTGGGGAGACGTTCCATATAAGACAACTTACACTTCTGGTCGTGAAGACGCTTTTCAGCCTCGTGTAAGCCGTGAAGTTATCTATGACGAAATTATCAATGATTTAAACTTTGCAAAGAATAACCTGGAATGGGCCGACGGTTCTTCTTCTCCCGAAAGAGCATCTCAAGGAGCTGCCCGTGCATTGTTGATGCGTGTTTATTTACAACGTGCCGGTTATAGTTTGCAGATGGATGGTAAATTGACCCGTCCGGATGATGCAAAACGTAAAGAGTATTTTGAAGCGGTTATTGATGAATGGGAAGCTTTTCAAGCCAAGAAATACCATGATTTCTATAAAGATGGATATTTGGAGCTTTTCAAAGGTTTCTCTAAAGGTACGCTGAACAATCAGGAGAGTTTGTTTGAGATAGCATTTTTTACACCTGATGGCAACAATGAGGGTGGTGGTACATGGGGTACTTATAATGGACCGTTGGTAGCTGCCCCGGGTATTAAGTCTACAGAAACAGGAAGCTATATGGGACGTGCTAACGCTTTTTTCCGTGTGGTACCTGAGTGGAAAAATTTCTTTGAAGATAAAGATGTCCGTAGAGATGTGATGGTTTGTACCTATCAATATAAGTGGAATGCTAATTCTTACAGTCACGTATTGACTCAAAATAAGAATGGCAAGGATTGGTATCCAGGTAAATGGCGTCGTGAATGGATGCCGTTAGGTTTTAAAAATCCTAATAATACCGATGTTAATTTCTGTGCGTTGCGTTATGCTGATGTTGTTTTGATGGCTGCCGAAGCTTATAATGAAACCGATAATACTCCTGAAGCTTGGAAGTTATTAAATAGTGTACGTACTCGTGCGAATGCTACCCCCATTACTTCTGCCAATTATGCCAGTCTGATGAAGGCCCCGAAAGTATTGGATCTTCCATTTATCTCGGATGCAGATGAGGCCGGTAAATTCCGTACTGCTTTATATTGGGAACGTGCTTTTGAACTGGCTTTCGAAGGGCAGCGTAAGTATGACCTTCTTCGTTGGGGTATTTTGAAAGAGGCATTGGTGTTGATGGGAAACGCCACCAGTGTGAATAAAGTAGCAAACCAGCCTTATCCTGCTTATAAGAATTTTGAAACGGGTAAACACGAACTATTCCCTATTCCATTGTCAGAGTTACAAAGTAATCCACTTTTGGAAGGCAAAAATAATCCGGGATATGAATAGTCCTGAGTAAAAAGTAATTTTGATGGAGAGGAGGTAATGAGGTAATATTTACTTCCTCTCTTTCTCTTTTATAGAAGGAATATTTTATTGAAATTGGATGAATGTTATGTAAAATTCAACAGAAGTGATATTATTCCACTGTTTTTGTGAGATTTTTTGGATATTATTGTCAATGAAAGACAGGGCTTCTCTGTAGATTTGCAGATAAACATGTATTACAAGAAACAAATGTATTGATATGAAGAAAATTTTATTGTTTTGTTGCGCAATTACTACGTTGCAGAGTTTCTATAGTTGTACTTCTACCCAGTCTAAGGAAGATTATACTTGGTTGAAAAATGCGATAGATGTATCGGCAGAACAACTGAAGGGAACGGTAACTGATGTAGGTGATTCTCTTTTATTGCCTCGCTCCATTTGGACAGGGTATGATATGGACTTTCTTTGCAGCCAGTTGCAAAGAGATCCTGCAACTTTTAAGGACTCTTTGCGGGTGAAACCAGTGAAGGATGTAATAGGTACCCGCCGTTATTGTTCCTCCGTCTATGATTGGACCAGTGGATTTTTCCCCGGTAACCTGTGGTATGCTTACCAGATAACGGGTGATGAGGATTTGAAAAAAGACGCTATTAAGTTTACAAACTATCTTTATCCGGTGAGAGAGTACAAAGGTACGCATGACATTGGCTTTATGATGAATTGCAGTTATGGCAACGCCTATCGGTTGTGTCCGGCAGACAGCGTTCGTCAGGCATTGATACAAACAGCCGATAATTTGTGTGAGCGTTTTGACCCGCAGATTGGTTGCATCCGTTCCTGGGATTTTGGAAAATGGAACTTCCCGGTAATCATAGACAATATGATGAACTTAGATTTGTTGTTCTACGTTAGTAACCTCACAAACAATCCTGAGTATAAAGAAATCGCATTGAAACATGCCGATACTACTCTGAAGAACCATTTCAGAGAAGACCATTCTTCTTATCATGTGGTAAGTTACAACAATGACGGAACCGTAGAACTGAAATGCACACATCAGGGAAAGAATGACGATTCTTCATGGGCACGTGGCCAGGCTTGGGGAGTATACGGATATACTTCTTGTTACCGTGAATCAAAAGATGAAGTTTTCTTACAACAAGCTAAGGACATTGCCAATCTGATTATGACACGTGTAAAAACCGAAGATGCCGTTCCTTTGTGGGATTATGATGCACCGGACACGCCCCAGACACCTCGGGATGCTTCTGCCGCTTCTATCACAGCTTCTGCATTGATAGAACTCAGCACGTTGGTAGAAGACGGACAAGTTTATTTGGACTATGCCGAGAAACTTCTCAAGAGCCTTTCTTCCGATGCGTATCTGGCTAAATCCGGTAGTAACCAGGGATTTATCCTGATGCACTCTACCGGATCACTGCCTAATGGCTCTGAGATTGATACTCCTATTAATTATGCTGATTATTATTATCTGGAGGCGTTAGTCCGTTATATGCAGGTAAAAGGTCTTGATTATAAATCTCTCTAATCTAAATTTATATACCATGAAAACGATAAAGTATATTTTGGGTATCATGTTCCTGATGATTGCCGTATGTACAGAAGCGCAGCAACTCAGGAAAGAAGCTTTCGACCTGTTGAACCTGGATTATCCGGGCTTGGAGAAGGTGAAAGCAGCCTGTGGCCAACAGCAATGGAATGAAGCGGCTCAGGCTTTGCTGGACTATTACCGGAACCGTACGGGAATTGTACATCCCGATCTGGACTTGAAGAACCTCAAAATCTCCAAAACCGAACAGAAGTGGGCGGATGATGCCTTGGAGCATACGTTTTTTGTACACTATGGCTATCAGCCATCTTTCAATTATGGAAAAGATATCAATTGGCAATATTGGCCGGTTCGAGATAATGAACTTCGTTGGCAGTTGCATCGCCATAAGTGGTTTACTCCGATGGGAAAAGCATATAGGCTCTCGGGCGACGAAAAGTATGCAAAAGAATGGGTATTACAATATATAGACTGGGTTAAGAAGAACCCTTTGACACAAGTAGAGAAAGAAGAATATGAACTTGTAAGTGCCGGTGAAGTAAAAGGTAATGCTGAAAATGTACGTTTTGCGTGGCGCCCGTTGGAGGTGAGCAACCGTTTGCAAGACCAGACCTCACAGTTCCTTTTGTTTATTAAGGCACAAGCCTTTACTCCGGAGTTCCTGACTGAATTTCTGGTTAATTATCATCGCCATGCATTGCATATCCTGGCAAACTATTCAGATCAGGGAAATCATTTACTCTTTGAAGCGCAACGTATGGTATATGCCGGTGCGTTCTTTCCGGAATTTAAAGAAGCTGCGGGATGGAGAGAGAGTGGAATCGGCATTCTGAATCGTGAAGTAAAAAAACAGGTCTATCCCGATGGTGGTCAGTATGAACTCGATCCCCATTATCATTTGGCTGCTATCAATATTTTCTGTAAAGCTCTGCGTATGGCAGATGTCAACGGTTTTCGCCAAGAGTTCCCCGCTGAGTATATCAATACGATAAAAAAGATGATTGAGTTCTACTCTGGTATCTGTTTCCCCGATTACAGTAATCCTTGTTTCAGTGACGCCAAGTTGGGTGACCGTTCCGCCGAAATCCAGAATTATAAAGAATGGCTTTTGATTTTCCCTGATTGCGAGTGGATACGTTATTATGCGACAGAAGGTCGTGAAGGTACTCCGTTACCTTATCTTTCTCATGGTGCCTTGAAGTCCGGTTTCTTCACTTTCAGAAACGGATGGAAACAAGATGCCACGGTGATGGTAGTGAAAGCCGGTCCTAAAGGCGAATGGCATTGTCAACCCGATAACGGAACATTTGAATTGTGGTTCAATGGACGTAACCTGTTTCCGGATAGTGGCTCTTACGTATATGCCGGTGACAGTGAAGTGATGAAACTACGTAACTGGTTCCGTAGTACTGCCGTTCACAACACCTTGACACTGGACGAGAAGGATTTGCAAACTACCGAGTCTGTCACCAAGCTTTGGAAACCCGAAGGTGATGTGCAGATTTTGGTAACGGAAAATCCACATTATGCCGGGCTGAAACATAGACGTTCTGTCTTTTTTGTAGACCAATCCTATTTTGTCATTGTCGACGAAGCCGTAGGTGATGCCAAGGGTACTGTCAATCTGAACTATAATTTATGTGAAGGTACTGTCAATGTAGACGGGAAAAACAATATCCTGACTTCTTCCTACGAAGGTGCGAGCAATGTAAAGCTGCAATGTTTCTCTGAGAAGAAAATTTCTGCACGGCAAAAAGAAGGATGGCGTTCCATCGCCTACCGCCAACGTGTGCCTCGCACTTCCGTTTCATTTGATGTGAATAAGAACAGTTCGGAGCCTGTACGTTACATAACCGTTATTTATCCAACGAAAGACTCGTCTCTCTTACCCACATTCAAAGCTAAGTTCTTGAATAAGACTTTCGATGAGAAGGCTGTGAAAGTAGAGGTATCCGTTAACGGCAAGAAACGCCAATTGGAGTTTCATTTATAAGAAAAATTTATGATTATGAATCGATTGTCATATTTATTTTTACCTCTTACCGCCATCAGCGTGTCAGCCTGTAGTTCGGGTAAGGCCAAGGAAGAGGTAAAACGTCCGAATATCATCTTTATGATGACGGATGACCATACTACTCAGGCAATGTCTTGTTACGGCGGTCGTTTGCTGCAGACCCCAAACATGGACAGAATAGCCAACGAAGGTATCCGTATGGATAATTGTTATGCTGTCAATGCATTATCCGGTCCGTCAAGAGCTTGTATTCTGACAGGGAAGTTCAGCCATATTAATGGATTTACAGACAATGCCAGTACTTTCGACGGCAGTCAGCAAACGTTCCCAAAACTGTTGCAGTCAGCCGGTTACCAGACCTCCATCATCGGTAAATGGCATCTGATAACAGAACCTCAAGGCTTTGATTACTGGTGTATCCTGACCGGTCAGCACGAACAGGGAGACTATTATGACCCCGATTTCAATGAGAACGGAAAACAGGTAGTGGAGAAAGGTTATGCAACAGATATCATTACCGATAAAGCCATTGAATATCTGGAACATAGGGATAAGGATAAACCTTTCTGCATGATGTATCATCAGAAAGCTCCTCATCGTAACTGGATGCCGGCTCCCCGCCATCTGGGAATGTTCAATAATACGGTTTTCCCCGAGCCGGCCACTCTTTTCGACAATTACGAGGGTAGAGGCTCGGCTGCCAAGGAACAGGATATGTCCATTGAACATACTTTGACCAACGATTGGGACCTGAAACTGATGACTCGTGAAGAGCTGTTGAAAGATACCACCAACCGTCTATCGCAGGTTTATAGACGTATGCCTGCCGATGTGCAGGAAAAATGGGATTCTGTATATGCCCAGCGTATCTCCGAGTATCGTAAAGGTGATCTGAAAGGTAAAGAGCTGATTAGTTGGAAATACCAACAATATATGCGTGATTATTTAGCTACCGTCGTAGCAGTAGATGAGAACATCGGCCGCCTGCTTAATTATCTGGAGAAAACGGGAGAATTGGATAATACAATTATCATTTATACTTCCGACCAAGGTTTCTTCCTGGGCGAACATGGATGGTTCGATAAACGCTTTATGTATGAGGAATGTCAGCGCATGCCGTTGATTATCCGTTATCCCAAGGCGATAAAGGCGGGAACTACTTCAAGTGCCATTGCCATGAACGTGGACTTTGCTCCTACAATCCTCGACTTTGCGGGCGTAGAGTTGAACTCTACAGATGCAGAGGGCAACTTGGGGATGCAAGGTAAATCCTTGAAGCCGATTTTGACCAATGCCGGAAAAGTACCCGAAAATTGGCGTAAGGCTGCTTATTACCATTATTATGAGTATCCGGCTGAACATTCGGTGAAGAGGCATTACGGCATTCGTACGGCAGATTTCAAACTAATCCACTTCTATAATGATGTGGATGAATGGGAAATGTACGATATGAAGAACGATCCCGGTGAATTGAACAATGTATTTGGAAAAGCTGAATATGCCGATAAACAAGCCGAGTTGATGTCACTTTTAAAGGAGACACAGAAAGAATATAAAGACGATGACCCTGACGAGAAAGTGAAAGAATTGTTTAAAGGTGATAGGCGTTTTATGAAAAATAGATAATCTTGAAAATACTATGGATAGAAGAAGTTTTTTAAAAAACACAGGCTGGTCTTTTTTAGGACTGGCTGCTTCCGGTAGCTTGTTGTCTGCATGCCAGATGGGAAATGCTTCCGGTAAAAAAGTGATGCCGTCGGCCAGTAATCTGAAATATTTCTGGGGAGACCTGCACAACCACTGTAACATAACCTACGGACATGGTGACATGCGTTCTGCTTTTGAAGCGGCCAAGGCGCAGCTCGACTTTGTTTCCGTAACTCCACATGCCATGTGGCCCGATATTCCGGGAGCGGATGACCCGCGGTTGAAGTGGGTGATTGAATATCATACCGGAGCCTTCAAACGTCTGCGTGAAGGTGGATACGAGAAGTATGTGGCAATGACCAATGAATACAACAAGGAAGGAGAATTTCTTACCTTTATCGGTTATGAAGCTCATAGTATGGAGCATGGCGACCATGTAGCGCTGAATTATGATTTGGATGCTCCTCTGGTGGAATGTACTTCCATTGAAGACTGGAAGCAGAAGGCGCGTGGGCATAAAGTTTTCATTACTCCGCACCACATGGGATACCAGACGGGTTACCGTGGATATAACTGGAATTTCTTTACGGAAGGAGAACAAACCCCCTTTGTTGAGATGTATTCCCGACATGGGCTTGCAGAGAGCGACCAAGGTGATTATAATTATTTGCATGATATGGGTCCCCGTCAATGGGAAGGAACCATTCAGTGTGGTTTAGAACAAGGGAAGAAATTCGGTATCATGGGTTCTACCGACCAGCATGCCGGATATCCGGGCAGCTATGGTGACGGGCGTATCGGTATCCTGGCAGAATCTTTGACGCGCGATAAGATATGGGACGCTATGAAGAACCGTCACGTATGTTGTGCCACTGGTGACAAGATTAACATTGACTTCCGTTTGAACGACGCTTTCCCCGGCGATGTGGTACGTGGGAACAGCCGCCGTATTTATCTCAACGTTGAAGGAAATAGTTGTATCGACTATATCGACATCGTCAAGAACCGTAAGTGCATTGCCCGTTTAAGCGGTCCTTTGTTGCCCGAGACTCCCGAAGGAGACACGGTACGTTGTAAAGTGAAAGTGGAATTTGGTTGGAACCGTGAAGAAAAGTATGTACATTGGCAAGGTAAACTGTCTATTGATAAAGGGCAAATCAATGAGGTGATACCCTGTTTCCGCGGAGCCGCCTTCACTTCTCCCCAGCCTGGAGAAAGTGAATTTGAAACGAAGGTCAATCGTATCTTATCCGTAAGCGGTAAAGAGACAGAATTGGATATGTACAGTTCCAAGAACCCGAATACCACTACGCCTGCCATGCAAGCTGTTATCCTGGATGTTACCATGCCCAAGGACGGCGTGATTACGGCAGAGTTCAACGGTAAGAGGTTTGAGCACTCTTTGGGCGAACTGTTGGAAGGGTCACGTTCTCATTTCATGATAGGATGGCTCAGTGAAGCTATTCTCTTTAACCGTGCCATGCCCGAAAGTTGCTTCACGGTTGAACATTATCTGGAAGACAAAGAACCCGAAAGAGATACCGATTATTACTACGTCAGAGTTCGTCAGCGCGACCAGCAATGGGCATGGAGTTCTCCTATATGGGTAGAGAGAGTATAATATGCTTCATAAATACATTGTACTATGGAATATGCTATAGGTATTGATCTTGGCGGTACATCCATAAAATATGCTTTGGTAGATAAAGCGGGGTTTTCTTCCTTTGAGGGGAGATTACCCTCTTTTGCTTCTGTCTCGTCGGCGGAAGTGATAAGGCAACTGGTGAAGGCAGCTACCATTGTAAAGGATGAGGCTGGAAAACGAGATTGGGCGATAAAAGGCATCGGGCTCGGTACGCCGGGTATTGTGGACGAAACAAACCGCGTTGTACTGGGTGGTGCCGAGAATATAGTGGGTTGGGAGAATATTGACGTTGCCTCTTTACTCGAAGAACAAACGGGCTTGCCGGTCATTGTAGGGAATGATGCCAACCTGATGGGGTTGGGAGAGACGAAATATGGTGCTGGAAGAGGTTGTACGCACGTCGTCTTCCTCACTGTGGGTACCGGTATCGGCGGTGCCGTAATTATTGATGGAAAACTTTTCAACGGATATGCCAATCGTGGCACGGAACTGGGGCATGTCCCTTTGATTGCAAATGGTGAGCGATGTGCTTGTGGAGCAGTAGGGTGTTTGGAACATTATGCTTCGACTGCAGCTTTGGTAAGACGTTTCACCGCATTGGCAACCGAACGTGGATTAAAGTTCGATGTGGAAATAGACGGTGAACTGATTGTCCGTTTGTATCACGAGGCTTTCCCTTTGGCTGTAGATTGCATGAACGAGCATTTCTACTACCTGGGAAGAGGTATTGCCGGGTTTATCAACATCTTTAGTCCGCAAAAGATAGTAGTCGGTGGAGGAGTTGCTGAATCGGGTACCTTCTATTTGGAGAAAATAAGGCAGGTTGTCAAAGAAAATACCATACCGGATTGTGCTTTGAACACCGAAATCGTGACAGCCGAATTAGGGAACAAGGCCGGTTTTATCGGGGCGGCATCGTTAATTTTATAAACTAAAAATACAATGAAAAATAACAAGAAATGGGGTATGCTGGCATTGATAATGATGTTCTGGTTTACTATTTCATTTATTACTAATATTTTGGGACCGCTCATCCCTGATATCATCCATAATTTTGAGCTGAAAGACCTGGCAATGGCCGGATTTATCCCGACTTCATTCTTTCTGGCGTATGCCATCATGTCCATACCGGCAGGAATTCTGATAGATAAATACGGAGAGAAATCGGTTTTGTTCACTGGCTTCCTCATGCCTTTCATCGGTACTATTCTGTTTGCCTGCTTCCCGTTCTATCTCATGTTACTACTGTCTTCTTTCATCATCGGTCTGGGAATGGCGATGTTGCAGACAGTGCTCAATCCCTTGCAACGTGCTGTCGGTGGCGAGGAAAACTATGCGTTTATAGCCGAGTTGGCCCAGTTTATGTTCGGGGTAGCGTCTTTTGTCAGTCCTTTGGTCTATACTTGGTTGATACGTGCACTGGCACCGGGAGTTTATGAATCGGGACAAAATCTGTTGCTCGATATTCTGGCAAAGGTCACTCCGGCCACTCTTCCGTGGGTTTCCCTTTATTGGGTATTCACGTTGCTGTTGCTCATCATGCTGGTAGTTGTGGCGTTGGTTCGTTTCCCGCGCATCGAGTTGAAAGAAGATGAACGCAGCGGTTCTTCCTCTTCTTATAAAACCCTGTTCAGGCAGAAATATGTATGGCTTTTCTTTCTGGGTATTTTCTGCTACGTCAGTACGGAGCAAGGTGTTTCCATCTTTATGAGTACTTTCCTCGAACAATATCATGGCATCGATCCTAAAACTGTCGGTGCACAAAGCATCAGCTACTTCTGGGGGGCTATGACCATCGGTTGTCTCTTTGGCATGTTCTTGCTGAAACTGATAGATAGTAAGCGCTTATTGCAGATTTCAGGAATACTCTCCATGATATTGCTTCTCCTGGCACTTTTCGGTACCGCTGAAATAGCGATATGGGCTTTCCCCGCAATCGGTTTCTGTATTTCTATGATGTATTCCATCGTATTCTCCTTGGCTCTGAATACGGTGACTCAAAATCATGGTTCCTTTGCCGGAGTTCTTTGCTCGGCAATCGTGGGTGGAGCTTGTGGCCCTTTATTCATCAGTCTGCTTTCGGATGCCACTTCATTGCGTGTAGGTATGTTGCTGGTATTGGTATTTATGGGATATATTACGTTTATCGGCTTTTGGGCACATCCTTTGGTAAACAATAAAACGGTTAGCCTGAAAGAACTGTTTACTTTCCGAAAATAAGTAGTCACCACTGTCTGATTATAGTATAAATTACAATATACTTATGAAAAAGCTATTATTCTGTCTTCCTGTAATCTGTTTGCTTTGGGCTTGTGGTAGTTCGGAGCAACCCGCAATAATCAAGGTTACCAATGAGACTTTGATGCACGAAGTCCGTGAGACTCCTTCTCCCATGGATGGCGCACGTGTTGCAATGAACCCGCCACGTTTCATGTGGCCGGATAAGTTTCCCCATTTGGGCGCTGTTCTGGATGGTGTTCCCGGCAAAGTGGATGAAAAGCCCAAAGTGCTTTATCGTATCCGTATTTCACAAGATAAGAATTTCAGTAAAGATGTCATCACAGGAGAGCGTGCCTGGGCTTTCTTCAATCCCTTCCAAACTTTGGCTCAGGGAAGGTGGTATTGGCAACATGCATACGTCACTCCTGCGGGGACGGAAGAATGGTCACCCGTCTATCAGTTTGAGATAGATGAGAATACTACGGAATTTAATCCGCCTGCTTTGGATAAAGTTCTCTCCATATATTCTCCCCGCCATCCGCGCGTACTTCTTGATGCCGATGATTGGGATGGTATCATAGCACGAAACAAGAACAATCCCGAAGCGAAAGCTTACATAGCCAAAGCTTCCCATTGTATAGCCCATCCCTTGAAGCATCTTCAGGAAGAGATTGATACTACTACTGTTGTCACCCTGACTAACATCGTTCAGCGTAAGTCTGCCCTTATTCGTGAAAGCCGCAAAATTGTGGACCGCGAAGAAGCCAACGTAGAAGCTCTGGTCCGTGCATATCTTCTGACCAAAGACGAGAAGTATTACAAAGAAGGTATCAAGCGCCTGAGTGAAATTCTTTCCTGGCAAAAAAGTAAATATTTTGCCGGAGACTTCAACCTGTCCACTTTGTTGTCTATGAGCACTTCCGCATACGATGGCTATTACAATCTGCTCACCCCCAAAGAAAAACTACTTTTGCAGGAAAATATCCGCAACATCGGCGATAAGTTCTTTAATGAGTACGTCAACCATCTGGAAAACCGTATCGCGGACAATCATGTCTGGCAGATGACTTTCCGCATCCTCACAATGGCTGCTTTCGCTACTGTCGGTGAACTGCCCGAAGCATCTACGTGGACCGATTATTGTTATAATGAATGGATTTCGCGCCTGCCGGGGCTGAATAAGGATGGTGCATGGCACAACGGTGATGCATATTTTCACGTGAATATCCGTACGTTGATAGAAGTACCCGCCTTTTTCTCACGCATATCCGGTTTCGATTTTTTTGCGGACCCATGGTACAATAACAATGCTTTGTATGTCATTTATCAACAACCCCCGTTTTCCAAATCGGGTGGGCATGGAAACTCTCACGAAAAGCAGCTCTCTCCCAATGGAGGCCGTGTGGGATATGCCGACGCCATTGCCCGTGAATGTAACAATCCGTGGGCGGCAGCTTATGTGTACGAAATCTTACAGGAAGATCCCGATGCCTTCTCAAGAGCTTTTGAGATAAAACCGGCGGATTTAGCCTGGTATCGTTGCACCACCCGGAAAAAACGTCCTGCTTATACGGTTCATCTGTCCGACCTTCCCGGATGTAAAGTGTTCAATGAAACGGGTACGGCTCTGATGAATACCGATATCGGCCATCATGCCGATAACGCGATGTTGTCTTTCCGTAGCAGTGCATACGGATCCACTTCCCATGCTTTGGCCAATCAAAATGCTTTCAACACTTTTTATGGCGGCAAGGCTATTTTCTATAGTAGCGGGCACCGTACCGGATTTACCGACGACCATTGTATGTACGCCTATAGAAATACGCGTGCTCACAATTCTATCTTGGTCAATGGTATGGGACAAAAAATAGGTACGGAAGGTTACGGATGGATCCCTCGTTATTATGAAGGCGAGGAACTCTCTTATGTAGTAGGGGATGCTTCTAACGCATACGGAGAAGTGGTTTCTCCTTTGTGGCTGGAACGTGGACGCTTGTCCGGTACCCGATATACACCGGAGATGGGCTGGGACGAAAATAAATTGGACTTCTTCCGTCGCCACATCGTCCAGTTGGGACGTTCCGGTCTTTTTGTCGTTTATGATGAATTGGCCGCTAAAGAACCTGTAAAGTGGAATTACTTATTGCATACGGTGGAACTTCCTATGGAAATTACCGGAGAAGAAGGAGGACTTCGTATTTTGGGTAAAAACAAAGCCGATGGCATATCAGTGGCTCATCTGTTCTCTTCTCAGGAGATGACTTATGCACAGACGGATACTTTCTTTGTGGCCGCTGTAGATTGGAAGAACCGTCTGGGTAAATCCATGGATAATCATTATCATTTCACGGCAACTACTACCCCCTGTACACGGACATGTTTCCTGAACGTGATAGATGTACATGGAAATAATCGTCCCGATATCATCGTGACGCGTGACGGAAACTCTATTCTTGCAGACGGTTGGGTGATAGAGTGCAATCTGGCAGGAGATAGTACACCTTATCTGCGTATACGGAATGACCATAAAAATGTTTCACTGGACTTTAACTATGATACCAATAAAGGCGTCACGACTATAATAGATCATGTGAATGGGAAAAAAGTAGAAAAGAAATTGGTTGACTTCTTACCAAGCTTTGAGATATAATATTTATATTTGCTATCCACTAACAGATAGATAAACGAGCGTATGGATAGTAAATTCGTAGTAAATATAGGCCGTCAGTTAGGAAGTGGCGGACGTGAAATAGGTGAGAAGCTTGCTGCCCGTCTGGGTATAGACTTTTATGATAAGGAGTTAATCAACCTTGCTTCAGAAGAGAGCGGCCTTTGTCGTGAGTTCTTTGAGAAGGCCGATGAAAAGGCTTCACAAGGAATTATAGGCGGTCTGTTTGGTATGAGATTTCCGTTTATCAGTGATGGAGCCATGCCGGCAACGAATTGTCTTAGCAACGATGCATTGTTTAAAGTGCAGAGCGATGTGATACGCCGGTTGGCTGCCGAAAAGTCTTGCCTGTTTGTAGGTCGTTGCGCCGATTATATTTTGAGGGATCATCCACGTTGTGTCAATGTATTTATTTCTTCCACCACTGAAGACCGTATAATTCGTTTGTGCCGTTTGCATTCTGTTTCAGAAAGTACGGCGGAAGAAATGATTCGCAAGGCAGATAAAAAACGCTCGGAATACTATAATTATTATAGTTTCAAAACATGGGGAGCCGCCGCAACCTATCATCTGTGTGTAGATTCGTCTGCGCTGGGGATTGGTGGAACGGTAGGATATATTGAAGAATTTGTAAAAAGAAAATTGGATTTGTAACTTCTTTAGTATTTTCGTTGCAGAGATATGGATTTTTTAGAGCTGAATTTTATTCAGCTCTTTTTTGTTTAGTACCTATTATTATCATTCTTTCCAATTGCTTTGTTAGTTGATAAAAAGGAACCTATTGATTAGCTTTTTTAAGAGAGGCTGAAAAATGTAGAAGGAATATAATATTTTGATATCCAATATGCTATATCGTTTTTTAAACGTTGATTATATCAACGGTTTTTCCGGTTCTACCGTTTCTGTAGATGATATTATGCAATACTCCGGTGCCGATAAGCTGCGGGTATATCCCGCTCTCTTTGAACTGGAACAAAGTGGATGGCTCGAAGTGGTGGAGAGGGAGGAACTGGGAGCGCCCACGGTGGTGCGCATGAGGAAAGATATGCATAGGGAGGATGCCCATGAGGAGAAATGCTCTTGCACGGAATGAGATAAAGGAATAAACGACAGGTAACAGCGGTTACTTTGTTTTAGGCGGCAGCCGGAACGGTTCTTGAGGAATTTGTTCCGGCTGCTTTTTTCTATAGATCTCTTTATTGTTCTGTTGAATGCAAGTATTTCTCGATTTTATATTTAAATGATTTCTCTCTTGGAATTCACAATGGGATTTTATATATGCAAAAAAGAGGACTCTGTTTCCAAAGTCCTCTTGCATCTTTTATCTTGTTTAAAATTTCACCTTACATCATCGTCAGCAATATCATCTGTCCCGTCAGGATACGCAGGAACATCGTCAGAGGATACACTGTAGAATAACCTACCGACGGAGCGTCGTTGCCTGATACTTGGTTGGAGTATGCCAATGCGGGGGGATCGGTATTACTACCGGCTATCAAACCCATAAGGGTGAAATAGTTGACTTTGCAATAGAGACGGGCGATGATACCGATAATAAGCAGAGGGATGACAGTAATCAGGAAACCGTAGCCGACGTATAACAGACCGTCTCCGTCTACTACCGTCTGAACGAAGTGTTCGCCCGCTTCGATGCCAACACTGGCAAGGAAGAGTACGATACCGATTTCGCGCAACATCAGGTTGGCACTCATGGTGGTATAGGTGACCAGATGTAGTTTATGTCCGAAACGTCCTATCAGGATGGCTACTACCAACGGACCACCTGCCAAACCTAGTTTTACAGGGGTCGGCATGCCGGGGAAGGCGAAGGGAAGGCTGCCTAAAAGAATTCCGAGGAAGATACCTACGAAGATGGTCACGATGTTCGGAGTGTCCAGACGCTTCAATTGGTTACCCAGTACGCTTGCCACACGCTCCACAGCATCTTGCTGACCTACTACCATTACACGGTCGCCTACTTGGAGAACGAGGTTGGGGTCGGCGAACAAATCCATACCTGAACGGTTGATGCGGGTTACGTTTACTCCGTAAAGGCTGCGGAAGTGCATGCTACCCAGTTTCTTGCCGTTGATATCTGTCTTGGTGACCAGGATGCGGCGCGATACCATCGGGGTGTCTTGCTTTTCCCAGTCCACTTGGATCTCTTTACCGATGAAAGCGGTTACGGCTTCGGCATCTTCTTCGGAACAAACGATGAAAAGCTGGTCGCCGATATGGAAAACGGTATCTTGGTTGGGTATGCTTACGTGACCGTTGTGGCGGATACGGGAACATACGAAAGGACGACCCAGAAAGTCTTTTATCTGGAGAAGTTTCTTGCCGTCGATGGATTCGTTGCGCACTTCAAGGTGCAGCATGTGCGGCTTGTGCTTCATGTCATTGTCCTGCTTGTTGAGATCTTCCTCTTCTTTAGCGAAGTTGATGCGGAAGATATAGCGGATGGCGATAATGGAACCGATGATGCCGACAACACCGAGTGGATAAGCGCAGGCGTAACCCAACGCAATGGGATCTCCGGTATAGTTAAGCTGATTCAGGGCTTCCTGGGCAGCACCGAGACCCGGAGTATTGGTGACGGCACCATAAAGGATACCGATTGTCATCGGCAGTTCCAGTCTGCCGTTGGCAATGAAATAGATACCCAGCGCCACAGCTATATTCAACACTACGATGCCTACCGCAAGCATATTCAACGTCATGCCCCCTTTCTTGAAAGAAGAGAAAAATGACGGGCCGACTTGCAGACCGATACAGAATACAAATAAAATCAAACCAAATTCGCGGATGAAGTGCAGAATATGTGTTTCTCCCGTGAAACCGAAATGTCCCATTAGGATACCGGCAAAGAGCACAAACGTAACTCCCAGCGATACCCCGAAAATCTTAATCTTACCCAACAACACACCCACAGAGATGACGAATGCATACAGACAGACAATGTGGGCGACAGATGTGGGGTCCCATAGCAAACTTTCTAACCAGTTCATAGTACCTTATTATATGTCGTTCTTAAATTTTGCGCAAAATTACTTAATAAAGGGGAGGTGGCAAAGGGTTTATGCTACTTTTTGCTATACAGGCTTTGCAAAAATAAATACATGATAATGAAATGTTCCGCTTCTGAATAATCACGGAGTCACGGGCAAGTGCAATTTTCACTAAAAAAACTTTTTGTTTTAAGTATTTCAGTATATTTGCAAGTCTCTTGATGACATTATGAAATACTATTCATCTATTTATAATTTTAAATAAACTATGGCAGACAGTAAAGAAAAACTCTTCTCAGACTTTTCACCCGTTTCCACCGAGAAGTGGATGGAAAAAGTTACCGCAGACTTGAAAGGCGCAGACTTTGAGAAGAAGCTCGTTTGGAAGACGAACGAAGGATTTAAGGTGAAACCTTTCTACCGGATGGAAGATCTTGAAGGACTTAAAACGACCGATGCGCTTCCCGGTGAATTCCCTTACCTTAGGGGTACCAAGAAAAACAACAATGAATGGTTGGTTCGTCAGGAAATTAAGGTGGGATGCCCTAAGGAAGCTAATGCCAAGGCGTTGGATATCCTGAACAAGGGGGTCGATTCGCTTTCTTTCCACGTAAAGGCTAAAGAACTGAGTGCGGAGTACATTGAAACATTGTTGAAAGATATCTGTGCCGAATGTGTTGAACTGAACTTCTCTACTTGCCAAGGACATGTAGTGGAATTGGCCGGACTTCTTGTGGCTTATTTCCAGAAGAAAGACTATGACCTCACCAAGTTGCAGGGATCCATCAACTACGATTACTTCAACAAGATGTTGGCTAAGGGTAAGGAGAAAGGGGATATGGTGGCTACTGCCAAGGCTTTGATTGAAGCTACCGCTGTTCTTCCCAAATACCGTGTGCTGAATGTGAATGCTCTGACGCTGAATAATGCCGGTTCGTATATTTTTCAGGAGTTGGGTTATGCGTTGGCTTGGGGTAATGAATATATGAATCAGTTGACTGATGCCGGACTTCCTGCTGCCATGGTGGCTAAAAAAATTAAATTTAATTTCGGCATCAGCTCCAATTATTTCCTTGAAATAGCCAAGTTCCGCGCTGCGCGTATGTTGTGGGCAAATATTGTAGCTTCATACAATCCCGAATGTTTGCGCGATTGTGAAAATAAGGGTGCCAACAACGAGTGCCGTTGTGCTGCCAAGATGAGAATACATGCGGAGACTTCTACGTTCAACCTGACCCTGTTTGATGCGCACGTGAATTTGCTGCGTACTCAGACTGAAGCCATGAGTGCCGCTCTGGCAGGCGTTGACTCCATGACGGTTGTTCCGTTTGACAAAACTTACGCTGCGCCTGATGATTTTTCTGAAAGATTGGCCCGTAACCAGCAATTGCTGTTGAAGGAAGAGTCTCACTTCGACAAGGTGATTGACCCGGCTGCCGGTTCTTACTATATTGAGAACCTGACTGTATCCATCGCTAAACAGGCTTGGGAATTATTCCTCGGTGTAGAGGAAGAGGGTGGCTTCTATGCTTGCGTAAAGAATGGCAAGGTTCAGGCTGCCGTGAACGAAAGTAATGCAGCTCGTCATGCAGCTGTTGCCAAACGTAAGGAAGTGTTGCTGGGCACCAACCAGTTCCCGAACTTCAATGAGATGGCCGGTGATAAGAAACCGGTTGCGGCCACTTGCTGCTGTGGTGGACATGATGCTTGCGAAAAAGATGTCCCGACATTGAGCTTTGACCGTGCCGCCAGTGAGTTTGAAGCGTTGCGTCTCGAAACGGAGGCTTCGGGTAAACGTCCGAAGGCATTTATGCTGACAATCGGTAATCTGGCTATGCGTCAGGCGCGTGCACAGTATTCTTGTAACTTCCTGGCCTGTGCAGGCTATGAGGTGATTGATAACCTCGGTTTCTCTACAGTAGAAGAGGGAGTAGAGGCCGCGATGGCTGCCAAGGCTGATATTGTGGTATTGTGCTCGAGTGATGATGAATATGCTGAATATGCTGTTCCTGCTTTCAAGGCTCTGAATGGCCGTGCCATGTTCATTGTTGCCGGTGCTCCTGCCTGCATGGATGAATTGAAAGCTGCCGGAATCGAGAATTTTATCCATGTACGGGTAAATGTATTGGAGACATTAAAAGAATTCAACGCTAAACTTTTGAAGTAAGTAGCTTCAATCGTAAATCATCAACGTACCTATGTGTGAAAGATAGATGGTCATGACCGTAGGGAATAAATCGTAAACTAAGATGAGAAAAGATTTTAAAAATTTAGATATATATGCTGCATTCAAACCTGCTAATGGTGCTGAGTGGCAGAAGGCTAACGGTGTGAAAGCCGACTGGAAAACTCCGGAACACATCGAAGTGAAGCCTGTTTATACAAAAGAAGACCTTGAGGGAATGGAACACCTTGACTATGCTGCCGGTATTCCTCCTTATCTGCGTGGCCCTTATTCTGTGATGTACACTTTGCGTCCTTGGACAATCCGTCAATATGCCGGTTTCTCTACCGCTGAAGAATCCAATGCTTTCTATCGCCGTAACTTGGCTTCCGGACAGAAAGGCTTGTCGGTGGCATTCGACTTGGCTACTCACCGTGGCTACGACCCCGATCACGAACGTGTAGTGGGCGATGTAGGTAAAGCCGGTGTATCGATCTGTTCGTTGGAGAACATGAAAGTGCTTTTCGACGGTATTCCTTTGAACAAGATGTCCGTATCCATGACAATGAACGGTGCGGTGCTCCCGATTATGGCTTTCTATATCAATGCCGGTCTGGAGCAAGGTGCCAAACTGGAGGAGATGGCAGGTACTATCCAGAATGATATCTTGAAGGAATTCATGGTGCGTAATACGTATATTTATCCGCCTGCATTCTCAATGAAGATTATCTCTGATATCTTTGAGTATACTTCCCAGAAGATGCCTAAGTTCAACTCTATTTCTATTTCGGGCTACCATATGCAAGAAGCAGGTGCCACGGCAGATATTGAGTTGGCTTATACCTTGGCCGACGGTTTGGAATACCTCCGTGCAGGTGTTGCCGCCGGGATAGATATCGATGCTTTTGCACCGCGTCTGTCATTTTTCTGGGCTATCGGTACCAATCACTTCATGGAAATAGCCAAGATGCGTGCTGCACGTATGTTGTGGGCTAAGATTGTGAAGCAGTTCAACCCGAAAAATCCGAAGTCATTGGCATTGCGTACGCACTCCCAGACTTCCGGTTGGTCACTGACCGAACAAGATCCGTTCAATAATGTGGGGCGTACTTGTATTGAGGCTATGGCTGCGGCATTAGGCCATACCCAGTCGTTGCATACCAATGCGCTGGACGAGGCTATTGCGTTGCCGACCGACTTCTCTGCACGTATCGCGCGTAATACTCAGATTTATATCCAGGAAGAAACTTACATCTGCAAGAACGTTGACCCATGGGGTGGTTCTTATTATGTAGAAACTCTTACCAACGAGCTTGCTCATAAGGCTTGGGAACTTATTCAGGAAATAGAAAAACTGGGTGGTATGGCTAAAGCTATCGAAACCGGTATTCCTAAGATGCGTATCGAAGAGGCTGCCGCACGTACGCAGGCTCGTATCGACAGTGGCTCACAGACTATTGTAGGTGTAAACAAGTATCGTTTGGAAAAAGAGGCTCCGATTGATATTCTTGAAATTGATAATACGGCTGTTCGCCAAGAGCAGATTGCCAATTTGAAGACTTTGAAAGAAGGTCGTGACGAGGCTGCCGTTCAGAAAGCACTGGAAGCTATCACCAAATGTGTAGAAACGAAGGAAGGCAATTTGTTGGAATTGGCAGTGGAAGCTGCCCGTGTTCGCGCTACTTTGGGAGAGATCTCGTATGCTTGCGAAAAAGTTGTAGGACGTTATAAAGCTGTAATTAGAACTATATCAGGCGTGTATTCATCAGAAAGTAAGAACGACAGCGATTTCCACAGAGCTTGTGAACTCGCTGATAAGTTTGCGAAGAAAGAGGGACGTCAGCCCCGTATCATGGTTGCCAAAATGGGTCAGGACGGTCACGACCGTGGCGCCAAAGTTGTAGCGACCGGGTATGCCGACTGTGGCTTCGACGTAGATATGGGACCATTGTTCCAGACTCCTGCCGAGGCTGCTCGTGAGGCGGTAGAAAACGATGTTCATGTAGTGGGTGTTTCTTCACTGGCTGCCGGACATAAGACTTTGGTTCCGCAGATAATTGAAGAACTCAAGAAGTTGGGACGTGAGGACATTGTTGTGATTGCCGGTGGTGTAATTCCCGCACAAGATTATGACTTCCTTTATAAAGCCGGTGTGGCTGCTATCTTCGGACCCGGTACTCCGGTTGCGAAAGCTGCTTGCCAAATTCTTGAAATCCTGTTGGATGAAGAATAAACAATGAAGTGAAATGTTAAAAAGGGACGGAATACTTTTGCAATTCCGTCCCTTTTTATTAATCTGTGTTATATAACATGCTTTTTTTCTTGGATATTTTGCAGATATGACAGAAGTCTATATCTTTGTAATGTGTTTTTCATAGTATTAGATTTAAGGTTAACAAAAGGTTGGAGTACGGCGGTACTCCTTTTTTTATGTTTATATGTGAAACTTGAACTTTTACTTTGCGATAACTTAGTCCTTTAAATCCAAATATCTTTTCATTGCCTACAGATAATAATAATCTGCATAATAATTTCGGTATAGTCAAAATATTTCTTGCCGTGGGGAGTTTCTTTTCATGCCATTAAATATTTTAGTGAATTTTGTTAATCTGAAAGCCTGCGAACAACACATGGTTTTCCAGAAGGCGCAATCCGAAATGTCCATCTCCCTCACGTTCTTTTATAGAGAGCCGGAACAGCTCTTCCCCATTAATACGATAGGAGGTAATTCCTTTTTCTACGCGGATTTGGATATGATACCATTGGTCGGGTAATAACAGATGTGCCTTGTCTGTGTACTCCTTGATGACGGGCCGTGACAATGTGTCATCGGTTTTAGCCGTACTGCCGAAGTATCTGCGGAAGCGGGTGGTAGAGTTGTGATTTCCGCCATAGCCCACATAGAACAGAGTCAGTGTTTTATAATGCTGGAAAATTCCATTTCTCCATCCGCTGCGTGCAAAGAGGTTACCGGGATTTTCGGGGTCGTTGGCACCCCAAAAACAGTTTAAGTCGCTGAGACGGTCGTACTGGCTACCCTGCATCGGCATTTTAACATGATAACTAATTTCATAGTCGCCTGTCAACCTTTGGTTATACCACATGGTAAGGCCTTTGGGGGTGCTTATCTCCAGGGTATCCTTGGATACGAGTATCTGCATTTTTCCGGAATGGTCTTCTATAGTCCAGTTCTTTAAAATGATCTGAGCCTGTATTATGAAAGGAAATAATATAAAGATACTTCCTGATAAAATACGATGTATGATGTTGCTTGTCATAAAGTAGTTTGATTCTAATTTTTAATCGATATGTATTGGGAGCATTCTTTACTTGTCTTTCATCTCTTTTGTTTCCCATTTGTCATTGAAGCGGTCGTATAGGATGGATGCATACTTGTCTTTACATTCATATACTTTGCCGTTGATGACCGGCTTTGCTTTTCCATAGCTAAAAGTGGCTTGCGACTTGTCGTTGTGAATAAATAGGCTTGCTGGGCGTTTAGTGTCCAGTTCGGCATTGATTGCCCAATCACCACATTGGAAATTGTTCCCGTCGGAGTGGAATATCTCGACAGCGTTATTTCCATCGGCCTCTATTTGTATGATAGTCAGGATACGGTTTTTCTTTCCGGGACCGAAACTGGCGGTTAAAGACCAGGGAGCAGTAAAGTCTTCACCACGCACGGCATTCTTTTGGTTGGGGGGAGCCGCAAATTTATCCGTTTGGGTTATCATGCATTTTTGTTCGCTGAACAAACGGGCAACAGACTTATACCGGTTGGTTTTGTCTTTAGTAGTCAGCGTAGCGGTTGATACATCAATATCAAACTTAACGGGGCTGTGTAATAACCAATCCCAATTGACAGCCTTATCGGCTTCCAGTTCGTCATAGATAACCACGATATTGGGATGTAACAAGAAGATATGACGGAGATATTTCCTTAGAGGAGTTTCTCCGAAACCATTCTCGCGCGATTGTTTTAGGTTATGATTAGCGAAATTCTTCTGCCACATGGGGTACTCGCTGATGCCACAATATGCATTGGAAGCGTCTCCTAAGGCGTATGAAATATGTTCGCCGTTGAACATGCGTAGTATGTTTCCGTAGGCGCGCGTTGTGAAAGGTTGTCCTATGCCGTCAATCAGCAATGTGTTGTGGGCGCGTGTGTTACGATAAGACAATAAATTGTGCGGATCGGAGAAGTTCATGTAATGTCCTACTGCATGATAGATGGCTTTCCCTCCATAATGCAGGTTGAAAGCATTCTGGTTGGAGTGCGTATGGCTACCCGAACCGAAAGGGCTGGAACGGAAACTCAAACTGATGTTGTGTTTATAATCTTTTAAATTACTATTGGCAATCATCTCGCCACAATCTTTGAACCATACAGCTTTGGGCAGACTGTCGGGTACTTCTGTACATTGAGGACGCTGTTTCCCGCTCGCCATACGATATAGGCGGGTTTCTGTTTCGGTTTTGTAACGGTCATTGATATTTGAATACCAGGTGGCATACGGGTCGCCCGTGTTACGTGCCAGAAAGTCGGCAAAAGCACTGCGGATGCGCAAAGGCTTGCCATTGTTCTTTTCGTGTCCGTCGCCAAAACCGGCACTGAGTGATTCTGGTTGCCAGCTGTATAGCATGGCAAGACCGACATTTTTATACCAAGGGTGTTGCATGAAATCGGTCTTTGTAAGATAGCTGAACAAACTGGGAACGTATGCCAGGGTTACGGCATTGGCACTGAAATAGCTGGTACCGTTGTGCCAGATGCCGTCACGGTTAAAGCCGGAAGCCGGTGCACGGGCGGTCCAGAGTTCATAACTGTATTCCAGATATTCTTTGGCAAGCGGATATTTGTCATACATCACCAGGGCAGCCTGCATAAAGTGGCGGAAAGCGAACTGCCAGAAATGATTGTCGAAGAGGTGAGTTTCCTCGTGCCCCAACATACGTCCTTGGTAGTATCGTGCCAACACATTCATGATGATATTTTCTATCTGTTTACGTTCTTCCGGTTTAAACCGGTCATAGCAATTCTCGTATGTGCAGGCCAATGTATAAATCAATTCACCTGCATTGAAATCATTGTTGATGACTTTGGTATCAGGTTCTACAGCCAACAGGCAACGTACGTTTTCTACCATTTTATTGGCATATACATCCAATTGCAACATTTGGTAGGCTGTATTCAGGTTGTCACAATATTCGCTTATCCGGGTGATTTGCCTATAGGGTTTGGTATCGTTGGCATAGTTCGTACTGAGTGCGGTACGCGAGTCATTTATCATATTCTCGAACTCGGGATGCTGTCGTACTTCCTTACGGGCATTCTCAAGATTACCATTGAGGAAGCAATAAATGCGGGGATATTCTTTGGGTATATTATTCAGGAAAACGCTGAAAGGAGGAGTTACAAACTGGGGAATGGTATCGGTCACATTGAAACGGTAGGTTTCGCTCCAGGGCATCGCTTCACCGGACTTGCTGACGGAACGTACACGCCAGTACCAAGTTCCGTTTTCCAATATCCGATGGGGATTGAACATGCACCACGGGGCAGGAGCCGACAGGATGGAACTGCCGCCCGGGAAGTCCTTGCTTCGAGACAGGTTGAATTGCAGGAAGTCCGATTGCTTCATACTTTGTGGAACAAGTAGAGGGGACGGGTTGATGTACAAGGTATGTTCTTCTTGCGGAAATGGCGTTTCACGTTCATTCTCGTGGATACGCGAAATGTTTCCCGCGCAAATGTCGGCTACTGTCAGGCAAAGGACCATTAAGAATACACTCAGTTGTTTCATGTTATTATATTTTAAAGAATTCCAATATAAAAAGTGATGGAACAAAAATAGCGTATCCGGTCGAAGAACAGTAACAGGAATGTTTGGAGCATTGTCAGTAGATTACAAAAGACTTTCAATCATGTGGAATATACTTTTAATATTGTTGAAGTAGTCTTTTATAGGACTGGATATAGACCATTTTAAAAATGAATAATACAATATTGATAGGTTTGTGAATGATTTCTTCAGTAAAAAATACATAGACGATGAATGGGGTGGATAAAAGTGGGTATTTTTGTATAAACGGAAACAAAGTTATTATTCTCTAATTTAAGAAATACATTTATGAGCAAAATCTTATTTCTAATGATGTTTCTCTTTGTAATTAGTATGCCGGATACATCGGCACAAACCAAAGAGAAGGCGACCATCCGGTTGACCGAACAAAACCTGATGCACGAAATGCGTAAAACCTCTTTACCGCTGAACAATGCGATAGTGTCTGACCGTAAGGTATCCTTTCAGTGGCCTTTACCTAAAGATTTATCTGATAGGGAAAAAGGGGGGATCCGTTATAGATTACGTTATGCGAAATCTCCATCATTTGCTGGTGATATCATCGAAACAGAAACACGTTGGCCTTTCTTCAATCCCGACGAAAACCTAACCCCCGGTAAATGGTATTGGCAATATGGCTATATTACTGAAGGAAAAACGGACTGGAGCGAAATTCTATGTTTCACGGTGAAGGATAATCCTGAAACGTTTTGTCCGCCGTCATTAAAGATCCTGCAAGCCAAGATACCACAATACCATCCCCGGGTAGTACTTGACAGGAATGAATGGGAGAGTATCAGAAAACGTAGTGAAGGTACTGACGACCGTAAATCCTTTATGAGTCGTGCCTGTAAAATACTTGTTGTTCCCATGAAATCGGTGGATGATATCAATACTCATCTTGCAAAAGGATTGAAAAATGAGAAACAGCGCGAGGCTATGCTCACTCGTGAGAGTCGGCGTATCATTGACGCAGAAGAGTCCAATACTGACATTTTGATCCGTGCCTATCTACTCACTAAAGATGAGCATTATGCTGATGAAGCCATAAAACGCGTAATGAAAATCATTACTTGGGGCGATAGTGAAAAAGTAGTGGGTGACTTTAATGATGCTACATTACTCTCCATCGCTTCGCAGGCATACGATGTTTTCTATGATCGGCTGGATGAGAAGCTTCGCCGTGATTTGTTGAACTGCATACAGAAGTATGGTAGTGAAATGTATCAGCACTATCAGAATAACCTGGAAAATCATATCGCAGACAACCATGTGTGGCAGATGACTTTACGTATATTTACCATGGCTGCTTTCAGTGTTTATGGTGAACTGCCCGAAGCATCTGAATGGGTAGATTATTGTTATAATGTGTGGGTGGCACGTTTCCCCGGATTGAACAAGGACGGTGGCTGGCATAATGGAGACTCTTACTTTCATGTCAACATCCGTACGCTGGTTGAAGTACCCTATCTCTATACCCGTCTCACTGGTTTTAACTTCTTCGATGATCCTTGGTATCAAGGTAGCGTTAACTACGTTATCTATCAGCAACCGCCTTTTTCCAAGTCGGGGGGAAACGGTAGTTCGCACCAGAATGTATTGACACCCAGTGGTCCTAGGGTGAGTTATGCCGATGCCATAGCAAAGTTGACGGGGAACTCATACGCAGCGGATTACGTACGTATCATCAGGGCTAAACAGCCTGAAATACTTCAACAATATTGCATATCCAAGGCAGGTGGACTTGCTTGGTTCCGTATGCAGTGTCATAAGCCTCTACCCTCCGGTATGGGACTGAAGGATATGCCTATGGGATGTATATTTCCACAAACCGGGTTAGCTTCTTTCTCTACTGACCTGAGTAATACTCCTAACAGCGCCATGTTCAGTTTCCGTAGTAGTCCTTATGGAAGTACTTCACATGCCATCGCCAACCAGAATGCTTTCAATACCTTCTGGGCAGGAGAACCTCTCTTTTACAGTAGCGGACGTCATATTAGCTTTGTTGATCGTCATAGCGTTTATTGCCATCGTGCCACACGTGCCCACAACAGTATATTGGTGAACGGTATGGGACAACGTATTGGAACAGAGGGATATGGCTGGATACCGCGTTATTATGTAAGCGATAAAATCAGTTATGTGTTAGGTGATGCGTCTAATGCTTATGGTAAGGTTATCTCTCCCCTATGGCTGAAGCGCGGTGAACAGAATGATGTGGATTATTCTCCCGAAAATGGATGGGACGAAACGGGATTGAAGACTTTCCGACGTCACATCATTACTCTGGGTAGTAGCGGTTATACTTTCATATATGATGAACTGGAAGCTTCCGAACCTGTGACTTGGAGTTACTTGCTTCACACCATCACCAATCCAATGGAAATGGATAAGGCAAAAGACTATGTACATGTGCGGGCAGTCAGTAAACACGGACAGTCCGATGCTTATATTTATGCACCGGGCGAGCTGAAGACCGACACCACTAGCCGTTTCTTCGTGGAGCCGGTGAATTGGTTACGTGCCGATGCTGATGGTAACTTCAAGAAATATCCTAATCACTGGCACTTCACGGCTACTTCAGACAAACAGGTAGTCTATCGCTTTGCTACCATTGTCTATACTCATGCCAAGGATGGCGTCGAAGAAGCTGAATTCGCTCCCCGCCTTTTGAAGAACGGCAGTTGGCAGGTGGATGATTGGAATATCCAAGCGAATGTATCGATCCAAGGTGTTCCGTCATTTGAGGTGCGAAATACGGGCAAGGGCAATGAAGCGAGTATCACTTATAAAGATGGTGGTGAAACAGTTGTGTCCGACGGAAAGAGAACGGTGAGATTGAGAGACCAAGTACCCGAATTGGAGATATAGGGAACATGGAGTAATTCGAGCTCTCTTCTTTATAAAGAAGTATTCTCATTCTTGTGGAAAAAGGGTCTGAGGTATAAAATATACTTCGGGATGATAATTGGATATGAGTATTTATATATTAATTTAATAAAAAATGATGAAAACAAAGTATTTAATCCTGGTTACTGTTTTGCTACTGATGGGTGGTTGTATACCGGTGAACAAAGGAGCGAAACAAGTGGGCGAAGAAGAGGCTATGGATACTCTTTCGCAGAAAAATTATGAATATATTTCAACTGTTCGTCTCACTGTGAGTGAGGGCAAACGCCTTATTGCCAAAGGTATCGCTGCCAATAAGGATATACGTGAACGTTTGGAGAATGGAATGATTATCATTACTTTGGGGACTACCAATACCTATATTGCTGAAGAACTTGCCGGGTTTGATGCTCCACGTGGCAGTTTTGTTACCGGGCGGATCTATCCCAGTTCTAAAGAAGATTTTCAGAAAGGGATGAAACGCTGTTCCGAGATTATACTGGTCAAAGGAAAGATAATGGAAATGAGCTATGCGGATGCGCTTGCCAAGATGACCCCCCAGGACATTATATTCAAAGGCGCCAATATGGTGAACTATGCCAAACGTCAGGCTGCTGTATGTACGGGTGCGCCCGATGGAGGTACTGTGGCTCGCTTGCGTCGTTACACTGACAAAGGACAAGGACGCTGGATATGTCCCGTAGGTTTGGAAAAGAGTACAACGCAAGACCTTTTCGATATTCAGAAGATAACGAACGGTAGCCATGCCGAACGGAATAATACAGTGAAGTTGAATGTGACAGAGGGGAATATTTACACCGAGATAGAAGCTGTAAAGGAGTTTGCCGATGTGGATGTATTTGTTACTGCCAGAGGAGGTGTAGATGGTGCTGAGGGAGGCGTATCATTACTGGTATGTGGTCCTAAGGTTGAAGTACAGAAAGTGGAGCTTTTGGTGAAACAGATAAGTGGCGAACCGGATTTCATTGAGAGATGATTAAACGCCGGAAAATAGTTAAATCCCCCTACTCCTTTGTGGGGTAAGGGGATTCATATATAAAATGAAAGTTTATCTCATTTCCCATTTATCCTCAAATTGGTCATATAGTATGGGAGTCTCTTTGTCATGACAGATAAATCTTTTTCCATCGGCTTCTATTTCTTTCCTTCCATAACTGAAAAGAGTGGCATTGTTTTCATTGCTGATTTGTAACCGGGCGGTATGTCGGACATTCAGTTCTGCTTCGACCACCCAGCTGCCAATCTGGAATTTGTTTCCTTCAAGACGTACAATGTTGATAGGATGTTTGTCTGCATTATGTACATGGATAATGGTTAGAATACGGTTGGCTTTGGTATTTTTAAAGTTAGCGGTAAGTGACCATTCTTTACTGAAATCCTCACCGCGTTGGGCATGCGTAGTATCAAAATCTGCAACATATTTATCTGTCTGTTCGATGGTGCAGGGTGTGTTACTAAAAATCTCTGCTACGGCACAGAAATACTCTTTCTGGTTGAGGGTGGTAAGTTTGTTGCCATCGATATCGAACTTCACAGGACTGTGAAGCAGCCAGTTCCATGTTACAGCTTTCGAGGCTTCCAGATCATCATAAATCACTATGATATCGGGATAAAGGAAAAGGATGTGTCGTTTGAAGTTCTTTAAAGGAGTGGCACCAAAACCATTTTCACGCGACTGACAGAGCCCCTGCTGTGAAATCTTTTTGTGCCACATATGTACATCACTGGTATCACGATAGGCATTTGAAGCGTCTCCCAAGGCGTATGCAATATGTTTACCATTGAATGCATGGGTGATTTTGCCGTAAGCTTGGGGGGAGAATGCCTGGCCTATACCATCTATCATCAGTGTGTTGTGTCCACGCGTGTTACGATAATTCAGCAAGTTGTGCTTGTCTGAATAATTGGAGTAGAAGCCTATGGAACGATAAACCGCCTTGCCACGATAATGCAGGTTGAAAGCATTTTGATTGGAGTGGGTATGATTGCCGGAGCCGAAAGTACTGGAGCGGAAACTCAGTGACAAATTATTCTTGAGATTTTTCAGGTCGGAATTGGCAATCAATTCACCGGTATCTTTAAACCAGATGGCTTTGGGAGCATCGGCGGGTAGTTCACTGTTCCGGGGGCGCGGTTTGTTTAGTACCATACGGTAAAGGCGTGTTTCGTCCTCACGAATATACCCTTGGTTTACAGAAGAATACCAGGCGGCATATGGGTCACCTGTGATACGAGCCAAAAGGTCGGCAAATGCACTACGTATGCGTAAAGGTTTAGGATTAGTCTGTTCGTGTCCGTCACCGAAACCGGCGCTCATGGATCCTGGTTGCCAAGTGTAAAGTAATCCCATGCCGGCATTTTTATACCAAGGGTGTTGGAAGAAGTCAAATCCGGTGATATATGAGAAAAGGGCAGGTACATAATAATGTGTAATGGCATTGGCGCTGAAGTAACAGGTTCCATTGTGCCAGTTACCATCACGGTTGAAACCGGATGCCGGGGCACGGGCAGTCCACAATTCATAGAAATATTTCACGTAGGTCTTGGCTTGGGGATATTTCTCATAGAGAACAATGGCGGCTTGAAGGAAATGGCGGATACTGAACTGCCAGAAGTGTTCTTCATAGAGAAAGTTTTCCGGTATGCCTATCATTCCGTTCATGTGTTTGTAGAGAATGTATAGGATGATTTTCTCAATCTTCAGACGTTCGTCGGGGGTGAAGCGCTCATAGCAAGTTTCGTAAGTACAGGCCATGACATAAGCCATGTCTCCGGCATTGAAATCGTTGGCGAGAACCTTCTTATCCATATCGGCATTGAGGATACAACGCACATTCTGTACCATCTTATCGGCATAGAGGTCGCGTTGGAAGAGCTGATAGGCTGTGAGTAGTTTATCGGTGTTTTTGTACAGTTGACCGACTTGTCTGTAAATTTTCGTGTCGTTGCGGAAGTCCATAGACAACGCATCGCGCGATTCGGCAACTACCTCATCATATTCGGGATGTTGGCGAAAATGGCGGCGTGCTTCTGGCAATTGGTCTTGTAGAAAGCAGTAGATGCGGTTGTGTGTTTTAGGGATGTTATTCATGAACTTGTCTAACGTAGGAGTCACGAAGACAGGAGTATTTTTATCTACCGTGAATTGATAAGTCTTGCTCCATGCCATTTGTGTGCCGTCATTGCTGACTGAACGGAAACGCCAGTACCACACCCCGGGCTTTAGTTTGCGATGTGGATTGAACATATACCATGCTAAGGGTTCGGAAAGTATGGTATCCTCACCAGTAAAGTCTTTGTTCGGCGAGAGGTTGAATTGTAAGAAGTCAGCTTCTCTCATATTTTTGGGTACGATGAGAGGAGTAGGATTGATGAAAAGGGTATGTTCTTCTTGCGGAAAGGGAGTCTTACGCACAAACTCATGTACGCTTTTTAGGTCATTTGCATGGATGGAGACAAACGAGAGCGTGAAAATTACTAGTAAAAAAGTTGTTTTATTCATAAATGTCAGCCTTTTTGTTTAATGAATTATTAGATTTGTATGATGTATCTGTTTTAGTTACTGTAAAGATAATGATACAAAATCCTTTTTTACAGAGGCTGATGTTGAATAAAAAGTGGAACAAGTTTACCATTGTTTCACTTCTGTTGAATATAGTTTTAATTATGTATATTTACTTGATCTCTTTCCCTTTGGTATACTCTGATGGTAAACAGCCAAAGTATTTTTTGAAACTTGTAGCGAAGTAAGAAGGTGTATTAAATCCTACCATTGTACTGATTTCCGCTACGGTGTATCGTCCCTCTTTCAGTAGTTTACTTGCCTTGTTAAAACGCATCTTCCGGATAAATTCATTCGTCGATTCTCCTGTCAGAGCTTTCAATTTCAAGTGTAGATTGGAGCGGCTCATGCACATTTCACGGGCAAATTCATCAGTGGAGAATTCTACATCATCCAAATGTTTCTCCATAATTTCTACCGCTTTTTTAAGTAGTTCCTCATCCATGGAATTGAGCGCAATCTTTTTCGGTTCGATATCCAGTGACTTGGAATAGTGTTCGATGGCACGATAACGTGTACGGAACAGGTTTCTGATTTTTGCTGTGATTACCGCCATGGAGAATGGTTTCGGAATGTAGTCATCTGCACCTACCTGTAGTCCTTCCAGTTGTTCCTTTATCTCGGTCTTAGCAGAAAGGATGATAACAGGAATATGACAAGTACGCAGGTTCTGCTTGATTTGTTTGCATAATTGCAGACCATTCATGACGGGCATCATTACATCGGTTAGTATCAGGTCAATTTTTTGCTCTTTTAATATACTGAATGCCTCCTCGCCATTCCCGGCTTTCAGTACGTGGTAGGTTTTGCTGAGTTCATCACACAGGTATTGCCGGATTTCCGTATTGTCTTCTACGATCAATATGTGCTCTTTTTCATGTTCATTGTCCACAGTGGTTTCAACTTCTTCTTTAGCAATTTCCGTATCGACTACATACATAGCTTGATTATTAGTTGTGTAGTTAGGTTGGTCTTCTTTCAACTCTTGTTCTGTAGCTCTTTCTTCGGGTTTATAGGCAGACTCTTTGGTTGGCAGATAGATGGTGAATGTACTTCCTGCACCTTCTTGGCTTTCCAGTTCGATATGTCCATGATGTAGTTCTACAAGACGTTGTACCAGCGACAGACCGATGCCACTGCCGATATGCTCATTGTCTACTTGATAGAAACGTTCGAATATTTTTCCCTGCTTGTCAATGGGTATTCCGTTACCTGTATCTTTTACTTGGAGTATTAACTGATTATCCTCTTCTTTCAAAGTGACAGTGACACTTTGTCCCTCGTCGGTATATTTGAAGGCGTTGGAAAGCAGATTATTCACAATAAGTTCCAAGTAATTGGGATCGCAAAGTACTTTTCTTCCTTCTACATTAGAATGAAAGTTATAAGTAATTCCTTTGCGTTGGGCCAATCGGTCGTAGAATAAGAAATCTTTTTCAATGACTTTGTGGATGAAATTGGATTTTACTTTAAGTCCGAATACTCCCAACTCCGCACGTCGGTAGTCCATTAATTGATTTACCAAATGTAGCAGGTGAGTGGTATTCCGTTGTACGTGTTCCAGTTGCTTGTGTATCCAGCGGTCACTAACGTTGTCCAGTACCTCTTGTAGAGGAGCTAGAATTAAAGTCAGCGGGGTTCGTAGTTCATGGGAAATGTTAATGAAGAAACGCAACTTCATTTCGTTCACCTCTTTCAGCCGTTCTTTGTCCACTCGTTCCATTTGTAACTGTGCTTCCATACTTTTTCGTAACCAGAAGTAACGGAAGATGAAAATCGTGATAGCAATGAATGCGATGGTAAACACTAAGATTGCCCACCATGTTTTATACCATACGGGTAGGACAATGATTTCCAATTCGGTAGGAACTTCATTCCATTTGCCGTCGCTGTTGGCTGCTTTCACCAAAAATAGATAAGTACCTTGTGGGAGGTTTGAGTAGGATACTGTACGTAGCGTACTTGAGTAGTACCATTCTTTGTCATAGCCTTTCAGCATATATGCAAATGTGTTGTGATCGCCTGAGATATAGTTGGATACTACGAAGTCCAGCGAGAACATGGATTGTCCGGCGCTCAAAGTAATGCTGTGCGTTTCACTGATGTTTTTTTTCAGTATTCCTGTTTCGTCACCTGGTTGAACGGTCTTGTTGAAGAGCCGCAAATGTGTGATGATTACCGGTGGAATATATGGATTATCCACCATCTGTTCGGGATAGAAAGTCGTGATGCCGTTGATACCTCCGAAATACATTTGTCCGTCTTTGGTTTGGTAACCGGCATTTTCCATAAACTGATTGCTTGGCAAGCCATCAGAAGCGATATAGTTTCTGAATTTTTCCGTTACCGGTTGCATGCAACTGAGTCCTTTGTTGGTACTTATCCAAAGTTTACCGAAGGAGTCCTCAAGAATGGCATGTATCACGTTGTTGGGGAGTCCGTGACGTGTGGTGTATTGTTTTACTTCTTTCTTATCTTCATCAAAACGGTAAAGTCCGCTACGTGTTCCTATCCAGAAGATACCATTGTGCGCTTCATATATGCAGTTAACGTATTTATTATTCAAGGAGTATTTTGCGGGTAATACCGGAGAAGCTGTCAATTCATTATTCTTTTCCTGATGTACAGCCAATCCTTTTTCACCTCCCAACCATAAACGATTTTTACTATCGCGCAATATCGTCATAATTCGTTCGGGTGTCATTGGCTGACCGTCTGCTTGCTTCTCAATACGAGTGAATATCTTGTTTTGGGGATTGAAACGCAATAGAATGTTCAAACCACTTAACCACAGTTCACCGTCCAGAGTAGGTTTAATGGCATAGATATTTTTAATTTCACGGTTATTCAGTGTTTCTATCCGTCCTGTATTGCGGTGTAGAATACTAAGACCGCCGGTATGTGTACCTATATACACTAAATTGTTCTTTTCGTCTACATAGAGTGCCTTGATATCATTGGATTCAAGTCCGTCTTTCATTGTATAATAGGTGAAACATTTGGTGTACTTATCATAATAATTTAAACCACCATTATTTGTTCCTATCCAAATGCCTTTTCCTTTTTCTTCTGTTATACAGTTTACGATACTATTGTTTAAAGAATTCTCATTTGTCTTGAATTGGATATTATGAAAACGGTTTTTTAAAGGATGATAATAATTTATGCCACCGAAATAAGTTCCCAACCACATACCTCCCTGTGAGTCCATGAAGATATTCCGTATAGAGGTTTGTGACAAACTACCGCTTATCGATAAGTCGCTGGTATAACTTTGAAAAGAATGATCTTTTTCATTATAAATATTCAGTGAGTTGATAGTGCCTACCCACAGTTTATTTTCAGAGTCGAGGGTAAGTGCCCGGATATAGTTTGAGCTGATACCGCCTTTTTCTCCCGGAGTATGGGAAAAATTGACAACATCATGAGTCTGAGGGTTAATAAGGAATAGGCCATCTCCTTCTGTACCCACCCATAGTTTGGTAGGAGACTCTTTTAAAATGGGACGGATATGTTTGCCTGCCAATATTTGAGGCATGATATTTATCAGTGTTTTCTGTGAGATTGAATAGACGAATGCGCCGTTGAAGCTACCTATATAAATGTCGTCTCCCTGCCTGTTGATACTTGAAGGTTTGATAGATGTGAGGGAAGCATGTAGCGGAGTATCGTTGAATTGTTGTGTCTCAGTGTCAAATAATAGTAATCCTTCTTCTTTACTCGAGAAAAGAAGCAACCGTTTTTCGTTGATTTCTACGATAGAGGATATCGGCAGTTTTTTGCCTTCTTTCTGATAGTAGAAATTATGGAAGTGATCTTTTTCTGTATCATAGAGAGAAAGGCCTTTTCCGGTTCCTATCCATAATCTGCCTTGTGAATCGACGATACAGGTACGGATAACATCGTTTCCTATACTATGTGGATTTTGCTCGTCATGTTGATAAACAGTGAAGTCGTAACCATCAAATTTATTGAGTCCGTCGTAAGTAGCAAACCACATATTTCCCTGTTTGTCCTGGGTGATGTCGAATATTGTGTTTTGTGACAATCCTTCGTTTACGCCAAGGTGGGTGAAACTGATACGTTCCGGTCTCTGCGCATAAGTAGGTAATAACAATAGGTTTACTATAAGGCATATAAGATATCTTACCATATTTGATGACTGATAGTGGTTGTTGGACAAAGATAGGGAATAAATCTCCACTTATCATTAAGTTATGGCATGAAAATGGAGATTTATTCCTTTACATTGAAGTTGGTATAACTTCTGTTTGTTGATAATCTTCAAGTATCGCAGTAACCCTTCCATGAAATAATAGTCGGCATACGAGAGTGATCCGTCCAGCTCACTGCTTCTAAGGAAGTTTCCGGTGGCATGCATCAGGATGAAGTTCTTGTGTGTTCCCGTTTTTTGCCAGATTAAGTACTGAGCTCCATCAGAGCTGATGCCATGATAGCGGTAGCCGAAGCATCCCGCATTGTAGAATGTTTGGGATCGGAATAGTCCCAGCCTGTTTTTGTGACAATATATTTCATTCAACCATCGACTGCCTTGTCCGTCAAGTTTATTTATACGTGGTTTCTTTCCAAGTGGATGCGCCCAATGCCTTTGATTTTGTATAATATAACGGGAGTATTTTGTTTCCTATGGGAGGAAACGGCTGTTTCTCCCTATGGAAACCCGCGTTTCCTTTTGCGGGAACTGCCGTTTCTCTACATGGGAACGGGCGTTTCTCTATATGGGAACCGACGTTTCTCTATATGGAAACCGGAGTGCCCTCCCATGGATACAGGAAGGACATCATTAAGGTGTATTTCCCATCAATGTTGGTGATGATACCGATATCGGTGCTACCTTTCAGAGTGATGTTGACGCCGATAACTTCCTTCCGAATGTTTTTCATATGGAGTTTATAGTATTATTTTGAACTTTTTCCTGTTGCTAAATTAAACTTTTTTGTCCTTTTCTCCTTTCTATCGTGTTTTGGGGATATTCCGTACTGTTAGATTTAACTTTCAGTTTTGTATCTTTGTCTTTCAATCCTGTATGAAGTTTGTGGGTATAAACAACAATGACAGCTACAGACATTCGTAGGGGGAATTTGCCTGGGCTGTCATTGATAAAGTAGAATATTACTGGTTAAGTTATCTCTCTTCTTTATACATTGTTGAGTAATTAACTATTTGGGAAGTATCTTTCCGGGAACATCATGTAACTTCGGACGTGTCGGCCGGATTTTATAAGTATTCATCCATTTTTCCAGAATGTCACGATGTTTTTGTGCCACTTCCTCGTAAGCGTTTTCCATCATGAGGTTTCTCATTTCACCCCGGTCGTTCTGCATGTCGAAAAGTTGTTCACGATGTCTGCCTTTGTCGTAAAGGACATATTTATATCGTTCGCTACGTACTGCCCAGCCTCTCGTCTTGCTGCCATCGAAACAGGTCTCTGTGATAACATAGTCCTGATGCGGACTTTGTGGATTTCCTTCTTCTACAACTTTACGGAAAGACTTGCCGACAGCACCTTGTGGCATCTTGGCACCTGCCCAGTCGCAGATGGTAGCGAAGAAATCAATCCCGTTGCTGATAAGTTGAGGTAATTGTTTGCCTGCATGTTTCTTGCCGGGTAAAGTTATGATAAGAGGAATATTGATTACTTCCTCATACAAAGCCGACTTCTGGTTCCATCGGTGGGCACCGGTACCATCACCGTGATCACTGGAAAAGATTACAATCGTATTTTTCCAAAGATTGTTCTTGTCAATGGCATCGACAATCTTGCCTATTTCACGGTCCACCTTTTCCACCAGACGGTAGTAAGTGTAGCGATACATACGCCAGTCTTCCGGCGTGAAAGTAGCGGTAGGATAGACATTGAAATTATTGGCCCTTTCATTTTCAATGATATCGGCATCATACGGGTTCTTGGCAAAATTGGCGGGCAGTCCCGGACAATTACGTATTTCAGGTGTATCGATATTTCCATAAGGCAGATTTTGGCTGCGTGCATATTCGCAGACATTATGCGGATTGTCGTAAGAAGCCACCAGGAAGAAAGGCTTGTTGTGTTTGCGGGAAAGAAATTCTACACAAGCTTCGGCAAGTCCGTCATCACTATGTTTATAGATATTGTCGAAACCATATTGTTTGTCGGGAATATCGAGTTCGGGTACATGCCACTTGCCACCGTAGGCACATTCGTATCCGGCATTCTTTACCAATGTTCCCAGTGTTTGTGTCCTTAATGAATCAGGCATCGCTGCCCCGTTTACAGATAACCCCGCAGTACTGGGATAATGCCCTGTAAACATTGCCCCACGGGAAGGACCACTGAGTGGGGAAGTACAATAAGCGTTCGTAAACATCACACCGGCAGCGGCAAGTTTGTCAAGATTGGGGGTGTGTAAATCCGGATTGCCTGCACAACTCATGGCTTTGGCTGTGTGTTGGTCGGTGAAGATATAGATAATGTTAGGACGGTCGGCGGCAGAGGCCGCAGAAGAGCATAGCAGTGAAAAACATGCCAAATGCTTCATTGAAATTTGTTTTACCATATTATTAGTTTGAAATTTATCATTTTCCATCTTTGGCAAAATTACTCCTTTTCCCCTGTTTTCTCTATGCCAAATGTTTATTTAAATGTCAATTTTGTACAAGTTTCCTTGCCTTTCCCCCCTTTTTTGTACCTTTGCCATTCAAAACAACAAAAAGCAAATGATAGTTTGTATTGCCGAAAAGCCCTCTGTGGCGCGTGATATAGCCGATGTACTTGGAGCGAGAGATAAGAAGGATGGATACATCGAAGGAAACGGATACCAGGTAACCTGGACATTCGGTCACCTTTGTACGCTCAAAGAACCACATGAATATACACCCAACTGGAAGTCGTGGAGTCTTGGGAGTTTACCTATGATCCCCCCTCGTTTCGGCATTAAGCTCATCAGTAATCCCACTTACGAGCGTCAGTTCAGTGTGATAGAGAACCTCATGCGGCATGCCGACATGATTATAAACTGCGGTGATGCCGGGCAAGAGGGGGAATTGATACAACGCTGGGTGATGCAGAAAGCTGGGGCGCGTTGCCCGGTGAAACGTCTGTGGATTTCTTCATTGACGGAAGAAGCCATCCGGGAAGGATTTGCCAAGTTGCGCGACGCTTCCGATTTCCAACCGTTGTATGAAGCGGGTTTGTCTCGTGCCATCGGCGACTGGTTGTTGGGAATGAATGCCACCCGTCTTTATACAATGAAGTACGGGCAAAACAGGCAGGTACTGTCCATCGGGCGTGTACAGACACCTACATTGGCACTCATCGTAAATCGCCAACTGGAAATACAAAACTTCGTTCCCAAGCAATATTGGGAATTGAAAACAGTCTATCGCGACACTACTTTTTCTGCCATTCTCAAGAAAAGCGAAGAAGAACTGATACTGGAAGCCGAGAAGCAAAAAGAGAGTCCCTCTGCTGCCAAAGCCAAAAAGGAAGAGGAAAACCGGGGTATCGAACCGATTGCGGACAGAGAACGTGGGATGTCTTTGCTCGAACAAATCAAGAATTCCCCTTTTACCATAACCAACGTCACCAAGAAAAACGGTAAGGAAGCTCCGCTTCGCCTTTTCGACTTGACTTCCTTGCAGGTGGAATGTAATAAGAAGTTCGCCTTTTCTGCCGACGAGACGCTGAAAACCATTCAGTCATTATATGAAAAGAAGGTGGCTACTTATCCGCGTGTAGATACCACTTATCTGAGTGACGATATCTATCCCAAATGTCCCGGCATCTTGAAAGGATTGCGCGATTATGAAACTCTTACGGCTTCATTAGCGGGTACTACATTACCCAAGTCGAAGAAAGTTTTCGATAACTCCAAAGTCACCGATCACCACGCTATTATACCCACCGGACAGCATCCGCAGAATTTGACGGATATGGAACGCCGTGTGTTCGACCTGATAGCCCGTCGTTTTATAGCCGTATTCTATCCCGATTGTCTGTTTGCCACGACTACCGTATTGGGTGAGGTAGAAGGAATAGAATTTAAAGTAACCGGCAAGCAGATATTAGACCCGGGGTGGCGGGTTGTATTTGGCACTCCGTCGGCACAATCTCAGGAAGAGAAAGAAGAAAAGATTGGAGAAGAAGAAAATGTACTTCCGGCTTTCGTAGTAGGCGAAAGTGGTCCGCATATTCCCGATTTGTATGAAAAGTGGACGCAACCGCCCCGTCCTTATACCGAGGCGACTTTGCTGCGTGCCATGGAAACGGCAGGTAAATTGGTAGATAACGACGAACTGCGTGACGCGCTGAAAGAGAACGGCATCGGCCGCCCTTCCACACGTGCCGCCATTATAGAAACACTGTTCAAGCGTAACTATATCCGTAAGGAGAAAAAGAACTTGGTAGCAACTCCTACGGGGGTGGAACTGGTACAAATTATCCACGAAGAACTCTTGAAGTCCGCTGAACTGACGGGTATCTGGGAAAAGAAACTGCGTGAGATAGAAAAATGTACTTACAATGCCGGGCAATTCTTGGAAGAGCTGAAGCAGATGGTTACGGATGTAGTGATGAGTGTGCTCTCTGATAATAGCAACCGTCATATCACCATACAGGCGCCCGCCCCGGAAAAAGGCTCGAAGGCGACTACTGTGAAGGTTGCTGATGGCGACAAACCTAAAAAAGAACCGAAGAAAAGAGCTCCTCGGAAAACAACTGCCGAAAAGAAAACGGCGCAAACGCAAAGCGAAACGCCGTCTCCATCTGTTGTTCTGCAAGATGTTTTAGTCGGTCAGCCTTGCCCACTCTGTGGAAAAGGTACTATTATCAAAGGTAAAACAGCCTACGGTTGTTCCGAATGGAAAAACGGTTGTACCTACCGTAAAGCATTTAAGTAAATATATTTCCAAAGTGGCGCCGCCATTAACGCTTGCCTTACTTCCCCATTCTGTAATAACTTCTTTACTTCTGCGAGGGTAAGCAGGTGTACAGTCAGGCTTTCCGTATCTTCAAGGTGTTGCTCCGCAATTTTCTCCACATCGGTAGCCAGGAAACAATGGGTTATATTGGTGTGGGTACCCGGATTGGGAGAGATTTGCATAAATTCCTGCCACTCTCCGTTCCCGTAGCCCGTTTCTTCCAATAGTTCCCGTTGGGCGGAGACTAACGGAGAAGCATCTTCCTTTTCGCAGACTCCCGCACATAGTTCGTATGACGTTTCACGGATACCATGCCGGTATTGGCGGATGAAGACAAATTTGCCTTCCCGTGTGATGGCTATCGTATTCACCCAGTCGGGATACTCCAATATATAATAAGAAGGGATGTGATTACCGTTCGGCAATACTACATGATCCTTGCGCACCGTGAGCCACGGTGTTTTATGCAGATATTCACTGGAAATCACTTTCCAAGATTCATTGGGATCTTCCATACTTAAGAAACTTTCATTTTAGTAATTCAGATGAAACTCTACAACTGCTTCAATGCCTTTTCTCATAATATCCAACGGAATATTTTCGTTGGGCGAGTGAATGGCGTTTGACTCCAGTCCAAATCCCATCAATACCGTTTTGATACCCAATACTTGCTCAAACGTAGAGATGATGGGAATGCTTCCTCCACGGCGTACCGCCAGCGGTTTCTTTCCGAATGCTTTGGTAAATCCCTTTTCGGCAGCCTGATAGGCGGGCAATGTAATAGGACATACATATCCCTGCCCACCGTGCATCGGCGTTACTTTTACCTGAACGGTATCAGGGGCAATACTCATGATATAATCTGCAAATAACTGTGATATTTTGTGATGATCCTGATGAGGAACCAACCGGCACGATACCTTGGCGTATGCCTTTGACGGGAGTACCGTCTTTGAACCTTCACCCGTATATCCGCCCCAGATGCCGCAAACATCGAAAGACGGACGGCAACTGTTACGCTCCAGCGTACTGTATCCCTTTTCTCCAAAAAGAGACTTCACACCGATTGCCTTTTTGTATTTATCTTCGTCGAAGGGGATGTGTGCAATCATTTCCCGTTCTGCCTGCGGAACCTCTTCCACGTCATCATAGAAACCGGGAACGGTGATACGTCCATCGGCATCTGTCACTTTACTTATCATTTGGCAAAGCACATTGATCGGATTGGCCACCGCACCACCGAAATGTCCAGAGTGCAGGTCACGGTTCGGACCGGTAACTTCTATTTCCCAATAGGCCAATCCCCGCAGTCCGGTGGTCAGTGAAGGCAGGTCTGCGCCCAGCATACTGGTATCCGAAACCAGTATGACGTCTGCTTTCAGCAGCTCTTTATGTTCTTTGCAGAAACCTTCCAGACTGGGTGAACCGATTTCTTCTTCTCCTTCAAATATGAATTTTACATTGTGAGTCAGCAGGCTATTCTTTACCAGATACTCAAAAGCCTTTACCTGTATAAACGATTGTCCTTTGTCATCATCTGCACCGCGTGCCCAGATATGTCCGTCGCGTATCTCCGGTTCAAAGGGGTTACTCTTCCAAAGTTCCAAAGGTTCGGCAGGCATTACGTCATAATGTGCATATATCAATACCGTTTTAGCTTCCGGGTCTATCATCTTTTGTCCGAATACGATCGGATTTCCTGCCGACGGCATCACGAGGGCCTCATCCGCTCCTGCTTCCAGCAACAATTGCGCCCAACGTTCCGCGCATGCCAGCATATCGTCATGATGTTCGGGTTTTGCACTGATACTGGGAATACGGATAAGACTGAACAACTCTTCCAGCATCTTAGGCTCGTTCTCGGATATATATTTCTTTATTTCCATAAGGTTACAGTTGTGTGGTGCGGTCTATCAAATAATAATCAAGTAGCGTCATCGCCGTCATAGCTTCCACAATAGGCACAGCACGGGGTAAAACGCATGGATCATGGCGTCCGCGTGCCTTGAGAGTAGTGTCTATGCCATCCATATTCACGGTATGTTGTTCCATCAGTACCGTTGCCACCGGTTTAAAGGCTACGCGGAAATAAATGTCCTGTCCGTTGCTGATGCCTCCTTGAATACCTCCGGAATGGTTGGTAAGTGTTTCAATACGTCCGTTATTATTATAGAATACGTCGTTTTGTTCCGAACCTTTCATCTTCAGACCTTTGAACCCCTCGCCATATTCGAATGCTTTTGCTGCGTTGATACTGAGCATACCGGCGGCAAGGGCGGACTGAAGTTTACCGTAAATCGGTTGTCCCAAACCGATAGGGCATCCTTTGACAACACATGTCACTACACCGCCGATAGTATCGCCTTCCCCTTTTATCTTGAAGATGAGTTCTTCCATTTCTTTTGCCTTTTCCGGGTCGGGACAACGCACCGGGTTAGTCTCAATTAAGTCGAGATCATACGCTGTATAGTTATTTTCTAATTTGATGGGGCCTACCTGCGACGTATATGCGGTGATTTGTATGCCCAGTTGTTTTAACGCAATTTTGGCCAATGCGCCTGCCACCACGCGAGAGATTGTTTCACGGGCAGAAGAACGTCCGCCTCCCCGATGATCGCGAATGCCGTATTTCACCTTATAAGTATAGTCGGCATGAGAGGGACGATAAATTTCCTTCAAATTGTTATAATCATTGGAGTGTTGGTTTTCGTTCCATACGATGAAACCAATGGGACAACCTGTAGATTTCCCTTCGAATATACCCGAAAGGAATTCTACTTTGTCAGATTCTTTACGCGAGGTAGTGATACGCGATTGTCCGGGACGACGGCGATCGAGTTCTGCTTGTACAAAATCCATATCAATGGTAATACCTGCCGGAAATCCATCTATTACACCTCCGATACCTTTACCGTGTGATTCTCCAAAACTTGTAAGGCGGAGAATATTGCCGAATGAGTTGAACATATCAATTGCTTTAAGGGTTTATATATGAAGTTAATGTGCCAATATAACCTGGATAAAAGGCTTTTGACTCATTAAAGGTAACAATTAATTTTGTAAAACGTTGCAAAAATGATAATAAATCTCTCTTTTTCCTTTTTGGGGGATATAAAAAATATCTGTCAGTTATAGGGAAAATATATTTCTTGTGAAAGAAAAAAGTTTCCCATCATGCTAAGTAAATTGTAAATGAAGCTTTTGTTTATAGTTTATATTGTAAAAACGAAAGTTTTTGAAGGGCTTGAAGTAGGTTTTACTTGAACTTATGTGTCTTTTTGCTGGATATGAATAGAATTAGTTTGTATAGTAACTCAGGATATATAGTCTGGGAATTTATTGTGATATTAAAAAAAGAACATCCTTTTTATAGAAAAGACCTTGTGAAGGTTATGTAAAAAGTGTTACTTTGCGCCTTTGTATAAAAAGAGAAAATAAACTGCTTCTTATATAGGAGTATTCTATTAACTAAACAAGTATTTATATGAAAAAAAAATTGTTTTATTTGTTTGCATTGATCTGTTCAATGAGTCTGTTCATTGCTTGTAGCGATGATGAAAAACCGGAAGTTCCACCTACTGTTGAAGATATTGTAGCGGAATATTCAGGAGATGATTTGAAACTGACAGTTAGTGGAGCAGAAACTACTGAAGGTGCTAAGATTGAACTTGCTAAAGGTGAAAGTACTGATAAAGTAACTATTATTCTGAGTAATATTGTTCCGGGTGTTGAAGAATTTAAAATTCCTAATGCAACTTTTGCCGCAGAAACCAGAAGTATGTATATTAGTAAATTATCCGGTGAGATGTCAGATGATGTTTCCGGATATAATGTGAAGGTTGAAGGTACGGTTGATGAAAAAGTATTGACGGCTGATGTTACTTTGACCGAGATTGAGGGTGATATAGTGAATGTGACTTCCTTTTATAAGAAGGTATATAGAGGTGATATGAACATTGATGTTTCCAACATTCCTAATCCTGTAAGCATGGTGCAGCGTGTATATATTGAGAAACCATATTCTTATAAAATGGAAAAGAGAGATACTGCAATGGTAAAATTGCACATTAAAAACTTTGCTTTTGAGGATATAGCGTTGGGTGATATCAATGTAGATACTATTCCTGTAGTGAAGAGAGGCGATGTATATGGTTTTGAAGCAAAAGGCAGAAAAATTAAATTACAAGACCCCATAGGTGAAGTGACTGCTAATTTGAAAGGTGCCATTATTGGTGACGATATGACGTTGGCACTGGATATTGATGCGTTGGGTATGTTGAAAGTAAAGGTCGCTTTCAAGGGGGTAAATGTAGTTGAAAGTCAGACTGTAAGTATGGAAGAAATGACTATTACGAGTAATGTAATTATGGGGCAAGAGACGGCGTCAGGTTCATTAACGTTAAAAGTTTGGGGAGACACTCCCGATCAAGATTTACTTTTGACCCCTAAATACAAGATTAGCGATAATGGTACCGTAGGATACATTTTGTTACATAGAGACGGTCAGGAAGATGTATATTTGTCTCAAGATCAGGTGGATGGTAAGAAACCGATTGATTTCTCCGTATTAAAGAGCAAGGATGACTACATTCAATATCACATGTTGGCGGAAGACCCTAATGTTTCGAAAGACTATACAATTTATGTGGAGCGCTGGCTTGTGAATTTTACTTTTGATATGAAAGAATGGGTAGATGGAAATCCGAAGGGATTGACTTCGTCAAACGGGGCAGCCGAACTTTTGCCTTGGATGGGAATTAACTTGCCGGCTCCGGGTGCTCCGGTTACTAAGGCTGAAGATGGTTCTGCCCGTATCACCACCTTTAAGACTCTGAATAAGGCAGGGGCTAATCCTACTCTGATACCTGCCATAACATCAGGGACGTTGTTTTCAGGAGACTTTGAAATAGATACGAAGAATACACTGAAGAGTACCAAGTTTGGTGTCCCTTATAAAAATGCGAAACCTGTAAACTTTAAGTTTAAGTATAAATATACTCCGGGTGAAACTGTATATCAAAGTGTAGAAGAAAATAAAAAGAATGTAGCCAAAGTTGTTGAAGGTAAGGTAGATGAGTGCTCTATTGCTGCTTATCTATATGAAGTAAGTGATTACAGCGAGACTTTGGATGGTACTAACATCAATACATCCGAGAAAGTTATTTTGAGAGCTGCATTGGCTGATGGAACAGCTAAAAATGATTATGTAGAAGTGACTGTGCCGTTTGAGGAAATTGGAAATGGTTCTTATGATGCTTCTAAAAAATATAAATTGGCTATTGTTTGTACTCCGAGTAAATGGGGAGATCAATTTATGGGAGCTGATTTGAGTAGCTTGTATGTGAAATATTTGGCTGTAGAGTAAATATCTTGCAAGACATGATTTAAGAAATTTCCCTTACGCGATGCGGTTCAATTGCATGCGTAAGGGGAATTATTGTAGATATTACTTATAATCTATGGAATAAAAAGTCCCGACTAATTATAAGCGGGACTTTTTTTATTACGTTATTAATCAAATCCAGATAGAATATTCTAAACATTTAGAATGCATATCCAAACCCTGCATTCAGATAAATAGGATACATATTGAATGAAATTGTTTTGAAATCTTTCTTAAAGATGTTATTCAATCCCCAAACAATGTCTCCATGTACAGTAAGGCGTTTGAACGCTTTCCAATTAACTCCTACTTGTACACCCCATTGGAATGTACGCAGATCTTCCGAGAAATCATAAGGAGCAGTATTCTCATCTTTAAATTCAACTTTGGTTCCTGTGGGGTCACCTTTTCTTAAATATCCTTCGGAAACATAACCATTGAAATCACCGCTTGTTTTAAATGAGATATAAGGACCGGCACTAAGTTTTACGCGTTTGCTAAGTTGGTAAGCAGCCAATACTGGTATAGAAAAATAAGAAGCTCTGAATTTTGTTTTTACTTTTCCTGTCCAATTTCCTGAAAGTCGTTCACCACCATCACCAATGATTTCCATCCCATAATTTTTAACACGTGCATTGGCTTCCATTCCTTTATTCTCAAGTCGAAGCCCCAGTATCATACCCCATTTCTTTTGTTTACCGAGCCATTTTGTAATTTGTCCTTCAAGTGCCAGATTGACATTGGGGCTATATCCTGTTAAAGCTCTGATTTCTTCAGGTAAAGGTAAGGGAGTGGCGCCACCTACATTAATACCTGCTCTGACTTCATATTCCAACCCATGTAGGGCAGACCAGATAATTCCATGATTGCGATCTTCTTGTGCCTGTAGTTTTACTACTGTGCCGATAAATGCCAAGCAAAAAAGTAATATATATCTTTTCATATTTATCCGTTTACATTGTCTGTATAACTCAATTCTACTTCGTCGATATATAAAGTACTACCGACTGCTCCTTCAAATAAATCTCCTTTTATACTTGAGGAGAATACAATAGCCAAATTATATTTTCCATCATCCAACTTTTGAAGATCTACAGTCTTACCTGGTTGTGTGATGAATGGAATATTAAATTCTGTCCATTGATCGGTTTCTTTTGCATTGTTGATACGTGCAATAGAAATGATTTTTGGGCTTGTAAATATGTTTGTTCCATCCAGCGTTTTTACGTAGTCGTCCGTTTCATAGAATACACCGTAAATGTCGCAAATATCTTTTCTATCGGAAACCGGTTTTCCGTCTACAGTGAATTCTGTTCCGGCTTTATATTTATAGTAACCTTTGAGTGAAGTTGGAATATGAGTGAAAGGAACACCAAATTTAGTCGCTTTTACTACCTCTGGAATAACAATCTTGAAACTACCGGTAAATAAGTTTCCGGCAGCAATGTACATTTTGAGTTTAGCACCTAAATCACCTGTACTTTTTGTTGTTAGTTTTACGCAATTCCCTTTTACTCCATTAGGAGCGGGACTGGTTGGATAATCATTCGGTTCAGCCTTTACACCTGTATAATCGAAACCCTCGTTGGCGTTAGTCCAATTCAGATAATTACCTATAGCATCTGTTTCCCTGAAGTTGTAGTATATGGTTTCTCCATTTTTATTTTTATACGGAATTGTCTCTTCAAAATGGTAAGAAGTTGGAATACCGGAAAATATAGCGCTTACTTCATATACTTTCTTCCAGTTTTTATCTTGTGAAGTAACTGTATATTTCTGTGGGTTGGTAAAGTCACGTACAGTTCCACTTGCGGGTTCGATGGTTGCACCTTCTGTTAGCGTAAATTCGGGAGCAAGTTTTGTAATATCCGCTCCTTTTTTTAAGGGTAAAACAATTTGCTCATTTCCAACAATAGGGTCACGGTTCAACACATCACCCGGAACTGTACAGCTTTCTATATCTGCTTCCGCATTTGGGGCTTCATCTTGAATACATGATACCGCTACGAAGCCTAAAAAGAGATAGGCTATCAGATTTTTAAGTCTCATACTTTTCTGTTTAGTTAATAACTGTTTGCTAATTAAAGTCTTTACAACTTTATGAAAACGAAATTTTGCCGACAAAGTTAGGTTTCTTTTTTGTAATTAAAGTATTTCTCCAATCCTTTTTGCTATTTTTGCATGATAAAAACCTGAAGAAGTGATGACAGAAACCGAAAGAAAGCGAATAATAGAGTTGGTAAAATGCGAGGTTATTCCGGCAATCGGGTGTACCGAGCCCATTGCGGTGGCTCTTTGTGTGGCAAAAGCTGCTGAAACATTGGGTATGAAACCGGAAAAGGTAAATGTTTTGCTGAGTGCTAATATCCTGAAGAATGCTATGGGGGTAGGGATACCCGGTACGGGAATGATAGGGTTGCCTATTGCAGTGGCTTTGGGGGCGTTGATCGGTAAATCCGAGTATCAACTGGAAGTATTGAGAGACAGCACGCCGGATGCGGTAAAAGAGGGAAAGCGCTTTATGGATGAAAAGCGTATACACATATCTTTAAAGGAGAATGTCGAGGAGAAACTTTATATTGAGGTATGTTGCGAGACGGGAAAGGATAAAGCTACCGCTATTATAGCCGGGGGACATACTAATTTTATATATATAGCCCGGAATAATGATATTCTGTTGAATAAGCAAAATACAAATAACGGAGGAAAGGAGGAACAGACTGTAGATTTAAACTTGCGTAAAGTTTATGATTTTGCCATGACGGCTCCTTTAGAGGAGATCAGTTTTATTTTGGAGACCGCCCGTTTGAATAAAGCGGCTGCCGAACGTTCGTTTGAAGGGGATTTTGGACATGGGCTGGGAAAGATGTTGCGTGGCACATATGAACATAAAGTGATGGGGGACAGTGTGTTCTCTCATATTTTGTCTTATACATCAGGAGCGTGTGATGCCCGTATGGCAGGTGCCATGATACCCGTTATGAGTAATTCGGGAAGTGGTAACCAGGGGATATCTGCTACATTACCAGTACTGGTTTATGCTGAAGAAAATGAAAAATCAGAGGAAGAATTAATTCGTGCGTTGATGTTGAGTCATCTGACGGTAATTTATATCAAGCAAAGTTTGGGACGTCTGTCTGCTTTGTGTGGTTGTGTGGTAGCTGCCACCGGTTCCAGTTGTGGTATTACCTGGCTGATGGGCGGTACGTATGAGCAAGTGGCTTTTGCCGTTCAGAATATGATTGCCAATCTTACCGGAATGATTTGTGACGGTGCCAAACCGAGTTGTGCTTTGAAAGTGACTACGGGGGTGGCTACTGCTGTCCTTTCTGCTATTATGGCGATGGAGAACCGTTGTGTTACTTCTGTAGAAGGTATCATTGATGAGGATGTGGACCAGAGCATTCGTAATCTGACCAAGATTGGTTCAAAAGGAATGAATGAGACTGATAGACTGGTGCTGGAAATAATGACGGGGAAAAATTAGAAAATTGAGAATTAAAAAATAAGAGCTGCGCTGTTTAAGTTAATTATTATTCGAACATTGCGCAGCTCTTATTTTTTAATTCTCAATTTCTTAATGGCAGCATCCTTCACCACATCCATGATCGTGGTCACCACATCCTCCGCCACAGTCATCACAACCGCAACTACAACCACCCCCACTCATCATACGGGCAACTTCTGCCAGTTCTTCGTTGGTAGCCGGACGGCTTTCAACGACCTCACCGGTAAAGTTCAGGTCACAACCTGCTAAAGGATGATTCATGTCCATTACAACTACGTCTTCCTTGACTTCTACTACACTTCCGTTGATGCGTTGTCCTTCAGCGGTCATCAAAGGAATAACTGCTCCTTCAATTACGCGTTCGTCATCGAATTTACCTTCAACAACGAAAATGTCTTTGGGGAGATCTATAACGTGTTCGTCATCGTATGCTCCGTATGCTTCGTCAGCCGGAATTGTGAAATCGAATTTATCACCCGGCTTCAAATCTTTTACTTGGTTCTCGAAAGCTTCCAAAGTTAAACCCAAACCGGAAATGAACTGGAAGGGATGGTCTGCGGATGCTTCTTCCTCAAAATCTCTTTCTCCGTCTTCGATTGAGTACAGCTTATATGCTACGGTGATGTACTTGTTTTCTACTGTTTCCATTAATTCTTGTTCTTTATTAATTATCAAACTTCTTCCTTTTAATATAGAAAGGAGTGACAAAGATAGTGCAATTTGAATGCAGAATAAAATATGCGGGCTTATTTTTTTATGTTGGAGTACAGCTTTATCTTTACTTTCAAGCAAAGATAAGGGCAATTTGTCGTTAATCAGAGGGTGTATAATAAAAAATGTAAGTAAGTTATATTTGAGCACAGAAAATAGATCTATTGGTGATAAAATAAGATTTAAAGACTCTGTTTCCTTACGATTATTCATGTTTTTCTTATTTTTTTCTTCAATTTGTTTGGAGTTTATAAAAAAGCATTTACCTTTGCAGCACAATTAAGCGGAATAACAACGAAGAATTTTAAAGATATTATAAGTTATGAATTTACATACATCTATTAACCTGGCAGTCTTGCATATTATTCGCGTCGTGGTCGTGGCATCAAGAGCGTGAGAGAGGTTATGTATGTATATGTACGTTATAAGATATTTATTAAGCCTTTCTCACTTGTGAGGGAGGCTTTTTTCATTAAAAGGAGATAGATAAGATGAAACATCAGTTACGCAGTTCGTTCAGCACACAAGGTCGCCGTATGGCAGGGGCTCGTGCATTGTGGACAGCCAATGGTATGAAGAAAGAACAGGTGGGCAAACCCATCATCGCAATAGTTAACTCGTTTACACAATTTGTTCCCGGTCATGTACATCTGCATGAAATAGGTCAGTTTGTAAAGGAGGAGATAGAAAAATTGGGATGCTTTGCCGCTGAATTCAACACCATTGCCATTGATGACGGTATCGCTATGGGACATGACGGCATGTTGTATTCGCTGCCTTCACGTGATATCATTGCAGATAGCGTGGAATATATGGTGAATGCGCATAAAGCGGATGCGATGGTTTGTATCAGTAACTGCGATAAGATTACTCCGGGGATGCTGATGGCTGCCATGCGGTTGAATATTCCTACTGTATTTGTTTCCGGTGGCCCGATGGAGGCCGGTGAATGGAATGGGCGACATCTGGATTTGATTGACGCCATGATTAAATCGGCCGATGAAAGCGTGAGCGATAAAGAGGTTGCCAAGATTGAGCAACACGCTTGCCCTACTTGTGGATGTTGTTCCGGTATGTTTACGGCTAATTCGATGAACTGCCTGAACGAGGCAATCGGGTTGGCTTTGCCCGGTAACGGTACGATTGTAGCTACCCATGAAAATCGTAAGAAACTGTTCAAGGATGCCGCTAAGTTAATCGTAGAAAATGCCTATAAATATTATGATGAGGGGGACGAAAGTGTATTGCCCCGCAGTATCGCTACCCGTCAGGCCTTCTTGAATGCCATGACATTGGATATCGCCATGGGAGGTTCTACCAATACGGTACTTCATCTATTGGCAGTGGCTCATGAAGCCGAAGCAGATTTCAATATGGATGATATTGACAAGTTGTCCCGCAAGACTCCCTGTTTGTGCAAAGTAGCGCCGAATACCCAGAAATATCATGTACAGGATGTGAATCGTGCCGGGGGTATCGTTGCCATTATGGCGGAACTGGCTAAAGCCGGTTTGGTAGATACGAGCGTAGGGCGCGTAGATGGAATGACGTTGGCTGAGGTGATTGATCAATATTGCATTACCAGTCCGAATGTTTGTAAAAAAGCGATTAGGAAATACTCCAGTGCACCCGGTGGAAAATTCAATCTGGAACTGGGTTCACAAGATGCAGTTTATAAGGAATTGGATACTGACCGTGCCGAAGGTTGTATTCGCGATTTGGAACACGCATACAGTAAGGATGGCGGGTTGGCCGTTTTGAAAGGTAACATCGCTCAAGATGGTTGTGTTGTGAAGACGGCAGGTGTGGACGAAAACATTTGGAAATTCACCGGCCCGGCTAAAGTCTTTGATTCGCAAGAAGCGGCTTGTGAGGGGATATTGGGAGGAAAGGTCGTCAGTGGTGATGTAGTCGTCATTACCAATGAGGGACCCAAAGGTGGTCCGGGCATGCAAGAAATGCTTTATCCTACCTCTTATATCAAGTCCCGTCATTTAGGCAAGGAATGTGCATTGATTACTGATGGACGTTTCAGTGGTGGTACTTCCGGTCTGAGTATCGGACATATTTCTCCTGAAGCGGCAGCCGGGGGGAATATTGGTAAAATTCAGGATGGTGACATTATCGAAATCGATATACCTAACCGTTCTATCAATGTAAAACTGACGGATGAAGAACTTGCTGCACGTCCTATGACGCCGGTAACACGTGATCGGGAAGTATCGAAAGCACTGAAAGCATACGCCAGCATGGTGAGTTCGGCAGATAAGGGGGCAGTAAGGTTGATTGACTAATGAATATATAAAAACGAGTTTCAATCGTAAATAGTCAAATCGTAAATATAGATATGGAAAACTTAATAACAGGCGCAGAGGCATTGATGCGCTCCTTGGAATATCAGGGAGTAAAAACCATTTTCGGTTATCCGGGTGGTAGTATTATGCCGGTATTCGATGCTTTATATGATCACAGAAAGAATTTAAATCATATTCTGGTTCGCCATGAACAGGGAGCTACCCATGCCGCACAGGGCTTTGCACGTGTATCCGGTGAAGTGGGGGTATGCTTGGTTACCAGTGGCCCGGGCGCTACTAATACTGTAACAGGTATTGCAGATGCCATGATTGACAGTACTCCGATAGTCGTTATTGCCGGTCAAGTGGGAACCAATTTTCTGGGTACGGATGCTTTTCAAGAGGTGGATTTAGTAGGTATTACACAGCCTATTACTAAGTGGAGTTATCAAATCCGTCGTGCCGAAGATGTGGCTTGGGCGGTGGCTCGTGCATTTTATATCGCGAATAGCGGTCGTCCCGGTCCGGTTGTATTGGACTTTGCCAAGAATGCTCAGGTAGAAAAAACTGAGTATCTACCGACAAAAGTAGATTATGTCCGTAGTTATCTGCCTGTTCCAGAAATGGAACCGGAAGCGATACGGGAAGCTGCCGAATTGATTAATGCGGCCGAACGTCCGCTGGTGTTGGTTGGACAAGGTGTTGAGTTGGGAAATGCGCAGCAAGAACTTCGTACTTTTATTGAGAAAGCTGGAATGCCAGCCGGTTGTACCTTGTTGGGACTTTCGGCATTGCCGACGGAACATCCATTAAATAAGGGTATGTTGGGTATGCATGGTAATTTGGGACCGAATATTAATACCAATAAGTGTGATGTCCTGATAGCTGTGGGTATGCGTTTTGATGACCGTGTCACAGGTAAGCTGGATACATATGCCAAACAGGCAAAGGTTATTCATTTTGATATCGATCCTGCGGAAATAGATAAGAATGTAAAGACAAATGTTGCCGTATTGGGTGACTGTAAGGAAACCTTGGCGGCTGTTACTAGGCTTTTGAAACCTGCGGAACATAAGGAATGGCTGGATAGCTTTATTCCATATGAGGAGGTGGAGGAGGAGAAGGTAATCCGTCCGGAGCTCCATCCGGTAGGTGATGCGCTGAATATGGGTGAAGTGGTACGTGCAGTGAGTGAGGCTACAAATAATGAAGCTATCTTGGTGACTGATGTCGGTCAAAATCAGATGATGTCTGCACGTTATTTTAAATATAGCAAGGAACGTAGTATCGTTACTTCCGGCGGATTGGGTACTATGGGGTTTGGCCTTCCTGCCGCTATCGGTGCTACTTTTGGAAGCCCCGACCGTATGGTGTGTGTATTTATGGGAGATGGTGGTTTACAGATGAATTTACAGGAACTGGGTACGGTGATGGAACAAAAAGCTCCGGTTAAGATGATTTTGCTGAACAATAACTTCTTGGGTAACGTTCGTCAGTGGCAAGCCATGTTCTTCAATCGTCGTTATTCGTTTACGCCGATGCAGAATCCTGATTATATGAAAATAGCATCTGCATACGATATTCCGGCACGCCGGGTATTCAATCGTGAAGAGTTGGAACAGGCTATTAATGAAATGATTGCAACAGATGGTCCTTTCCTTTTGGAGGCTTGTGTAGAAGAAGAAGGTAATGTGTTGCCAATGACTCCTCCGGGAGGTTCGGTTAATCAGATGTTGTTGGAGTGCTGAGATAATTACAAATTACGGATAAGTGACACTTTGGAGAACTTGAAAGTTTGTAATCGTAAACAGCAGCCTTGTAATTAGTAACTTGTAATTAGTAATTAGAGAAATGAACAAAACATTATATACAATTATCGTTCATTCGGAGAATTTCGCCGGTTTGCTGAATCAAGTGACGGCTGTATTCACCCGTCGCCAGATAAATATAGAAAGCTTGAATGTTTCGGCATCTTCCATTAAAGGAGTACATAAATATACCATTACCGCGTGGACAGATAAAGATACTATCGAAAAGGTGACAAAGCAAATCAGTAAAAAGATAGATGTACTGCAGGCTCACTACTTTACGGATGATGAAATCTATCAGCATGAAATTGCGCTTTATAAAATAACTACGCCTACACTTGAAGAAAAGCCGGAGGTTTCTAAGGTAATACGCAAGTATAATGCCCGGATTGTAGAGGTGAATTCCGTGTTTTCCATAGTGGAAAAGAATGGTATGAGTGAGGAAATTACCAACTTATATGAAGAGTTGAGAACTTTGGATTGTGTGCTCCAATTTGTGCGTTCCGGTCGGATAGCTATTACAACCAGTTGTTTTGAGCGGGTAAATGAATATCTGGCAGACCGTGAAGCGAAATATCGTCAAAGTAAAGAACAACAAGAATAATGAGTGAGAATAATAAAATAGGTACATATAAATTTGTGGCGGAACCGTTTCATGTGGATTTTACCGGGCGTTTGACCATGGGTGTGCTTGGTAACCATTTGTTGAATTGTGCTGGATTTCATGCCAGTGACCGTGGCTTTGGTATCGCTACGTTGAATGAAGATAATTATACGTGGGTTTTGTCTCGTCTGGCTATTGAATTGGATGAAATGCCTTATCAGTATGAAGACTTTTCCATTCAGACTTGGGTAGAGAATGTATATCGTCTTTTTACGGATCGTAACTTTGCAATTATCGATAAGGATGGTAAGAAGATTGGTTATGCGCGCTCGGTATGGGCAATGATCAGTATGAATACTCGTAAACCTGCCGATTTGCTGGCGCTACATGGTGGTAGTATCGTAGACTATGTCTGTGACGAGTCTTGCCCCATAGAAAAGCCTTCGCGTATTAAGGTGACGGCTACGGAACCCTCTACCATTTTGGAAGCTAAATATAGTGATATCGATATCAACGGGCATGTAAACAGTATTCGTTATATTGAGCATATCCTTGACCTGTTCCCGATAGAATTTTATAAAAAGAGCAGGATACGCCGTTTCGAGATGGCATACGTGGCAGAGAGTTACTATGGCGATGTGCTCACTTTCTATAAGGATGATGTTGGTAACGGTGTGTATGAAATAGAGGTGAAAAAGAATGCCGGAGAGGTGGTATGTCGTTCGAAAGTGATATTTACAGAGAAATAAATATATTAATCAATCAGTTGGCGTAAGCCACAAATAAAAATTAAACAAAAAATGGCACAATTGAATTTTGGTGGTGTTATGGAAAATGTAATAACCCGCGAAGAATTTCCTTTGGAAAAAGCACGTGAGATTTTGAAAGATGAAACAATCGCAGTTATCGGTTACGGTGTGCAGGGGCCTGGTCAGGCTTGCAATTTGCGTGACAATGGCTTCAATGTAATTGTTGGACAGCGTCAAGGTAAAACTTTTGACAAAGCGGTGGCTGACGGATGGGTACCGGGTGAAACTCTGTTCGGTATTGAAGAAGCTTGTCAGAAAGGTACTATTATTATGTGTTTGTTGTCTGATGCAGCTGTAATGTCTGTATGGCCGACTATCAAACCTTATTTGACTCCCGGAAAGGCTCTTTACTTCTCGCATGGTTTCGCTATTACTTGGAGTGACCGTACAGGTGTTGTTCCTCAAAAAGATATTGATGTTATTATGGTGGCTCCTAAAGGATCGGGCACTTCTCTCCGCACCATGTTCCTTGAAGGTCGTGGCTTGAATTCTTCATACGCAATCTATCAGGATGCTACCGGTAAGGCATTAGACAGAACTCTGGCACTGGGTATCGGTATCGGTTCTGGTTATATGTTTGAAACAACTTTCGTTCGTGAAGCTACTTCTGACCTTACCGGTGAACGTGGCTCTTTGATGGGTGCCATTCAAGGATTACTGTTGGCTCAATATGAGGTGCTGCGTGAAAATGGTCATACCCCTTCTGAAGCATTCAATGAAACAGTTGAAGAACTGACTCAGTCTTTGATGCCTTTGTTTGCTAAGAATGGCATGGACTGGATGTATGCCAACTGTTCGACTACTGCTCAACGTGGTGCTCTGGATTGGATGACTCCGTTCCACGATGCTATCAAACCGGTTGTTCAGAAATTGTATGCAAGTGTGAAGAGTGGTAATGAAGCTCAGATTTCTATCGATAGTAATTCTCAGCCTGATTATCGTGAGAAACTGAACGAAGAACTGAAAGCATTGCGCGAAAGTGAGATGTGGCAGACTGCTGTTACCGTTCGTAAACTCCGTCCGGAAAATAACTAATTCTTGTTATATAGGATAGAACAGATGAGAAAAACTTCCCTGTAAATAGTATTATAGGGAAGTTTTTTTTATATATTCTATCAATTTCTTATAAAAAACATGATAGCTCAATGTTGTTGCTTCTCCTAATATCACCAGTTTCATTCGTGCTCTTGTTATAGCTACATTCATTCGGCGCAGATCATTCAGAAATCCGATTTGGCCATCTTCGTTTGCTCTTACCAGACTGATGAAAATAATATCACGCTCTTGTCCTTGAAAACCATCGACGGTATTTACGGTGAATAGATTGCGGTAAGGACGGAGGGCAGAACTTGTTTTAATTTTATTCCGGAGATATTGTACCTGTGCTTTATAGGGGGAGATTATTCCGAAATCAATTCGTTCATCCAGAATACGGTCACCACCTATCCGCTTGATATAGGTTTCCAATTCTTGTAGTAGCAACTTGGCTTCTTCTTTGTTGATACGTCCAAACGTTTCACCAACAAACTCTTCTTTGAAATCCATCTCCGATGTATCAATCCAACTGATGGACGTATCCCAATCCAATATACCCCGATGACGTATTTCTGGCGCAGCCTGGAGTTCACCATTGTAGAACCAGTCGGAAGAGAAACGCATGATGTCTTCGTGCATCCGATATTGTACTTTTAATAAAGAAACGACAGCAGGTTTATTGGCAACTACTTTTTCCATTAATGTACGTTCCAATCCACTACGGGCGGCTTCATAACATTTTATAGTAGGAGGAAGTTGGCAATGATCTCCTGCCAATATTACTCGGTCGGCTTTACGGATGGCTATCCAGCAGGCAGCTTCCAAAGCTTGAGCGGCTTCATCAATAAACAAGGTACCGAAATGTTGTCCATTCAGTAGGCGATGATTACTACTGACAAGGGTTGAGGCGATGACATGGGCACTGTCAAACAGATCAGCATTGATTTGAATTTCCAATGCCGTAGCACGGTCGCGAAGGCGGCTCATCCGATTACGTACTCCTTCCCGTTCTTCATAACTACCTCGGCGGGCATGTCCTCCCATTTCACGCAAACTTTTACGGATACTCCATAATTCTGTGTAGAGGGGATGACTTTCAAAACGCCGCTCGTAAGTGAATGAAAGCATTTTATCATTGACGCGTGTAGGATTACCTATACGTAGCACATTAACGCCTCTATCTATCAGTTTCTCAGATATCCAATCGACTGCAGTATTACTTTGAGCGCAGACCATCACTTGTGGCTCTCGATGTAAGGTTTCGTAAATGGCCTCTACAAGGGTGGTAGTTTTTCCGGTTCCCGGAGGACCGTGTACGACGGCTACGTCACGGGCACATAGTACTTTGTTGACTGTTGTTTCCTGATTTGAATTTAACCATGGGAAGCGTACAGGATAGAGTTCACGGAAACCGGCCTTCAATGTTCCTAATAAAATATCCCGTAATTCTGCCAATCGATTTCCTTTGGCGCGAAGCACATCTTCCAACGCTTCGAACATGGTATGATAGGAGGTCTCGTCAAAATAGAGTTGTACACCCAAATTCTCTGCTTGCTGCACTTCCATGATGGATCCTGCACTGGGCATTACTACTACCATACGAGTTTCATCGGCATAACTGACAGTAGCAATAAAATTCATATAGGTGATTTTTCCGTCGACGGATTGACGGAAAAAAACGACGGGACGCCCGAATTCAAAATTGTGTTCTATGTCAGTCTCTTCCGAATGTGTAATTTCTATTACCAACTGATTGAGTGAATTGTAGTAACTTCGTCCAGAAGAAATAGGATACCAGCAAAGTCCACGTTTCACTTTCCGGGCAACACCCATATTTTCGGTCTGCCGTTTAAACTCCTCTTTCTCGTATTCGTATTCCATACGTAGCAAGAACTGGTGCTGCTGGAGGTGTATGATGGGAGACTGTATTTTGTTGGTCATATCTTGAGATATTATAAATGGGAATTTGCTGGGGTACTATGCCCCTAAATTATCATTAAATTTCTTACAAAGGTAATCATTCTCTCTCTTCAACAGAAGAAAAGTTTTATTTTGTTAAACATTTACCTCTTTTTATTTGTTTATAATATTAATTTGTAATCTTTACAATATTGAAAATTTAAAAACAAGTGGTTATGGTGTATGATTTGACAATGCTAAAGGCGTTTTATGCTGCTTATGCAGGGAAAATAAGACAAGCCCGAGCTGTTTTGAAACGCCCGTTGACGCTGGCGGAGAAGATTTTGTATGCTCATTTGTATAATACGGATGAAGTAAAGAATTATAAGCGTGGAGAAGATTATGTTACCTTCCGTCCTGATCGTGTAGCAATGCAGGATGCAACCGCACAAATGGCTTTATTACAGTTTATGAATGCTGGTCGCGACGAAGTTGCAGTGCCTTCTACTGTACACTGTGACCATTTAATTCAAGCTTATAAAGGCGCCAGGGAAGATATAGCTACAGCCACAAAGACCAATGAAGAAGTGTATAACTTTCTTCGAGATGTGTCTTCATGCTATGGTATTGGATTCTGGCAGCCCGGTGCAGGTATTATTCATCAGGTTGTTTTGGAAAACTATGCTTTTCCGGGTGGTATGATGGTTGGTACAGACTCTCATACTCCTAATGCTGGTGGATTGGGTATGGTGGCCATTGGGGTAGGAGGTGCCGATGCCGTGGATGTAATGACCGGTATGGAATGGGAACTGAAAATGCCTCACCTGATAGGTGTACGTCTCACCGGCAAACTGAACGGATGGGCAGCTCCGAAAGATGTAATTTTGAAATTAGCAGGTATCCTTACGGTAAAAGGTGGAACAAATGCCATTATTGAATATTTTGGTTCCGGAACAACTTCATTATCTGCCACTGGCAAGGCCACGATATGCAATATGGGCGCTGAAGTCGGTGCTACTACTTCACTCTTTCCTTTTGACGAGCGTATGGCGGCCTATCTGAAAGCTACCGGACGTGAAGAAGTAGCCGAACTGGCTGCTTCTGTAGCAGTCGACCTTTGTGCAGATGAAGAAGTGACCGATTGTCCTGAGAAGTATTACGATCGTATAATTGATATCGATCTTTCTACTTTAGAACCCTATATCAATGGACCTTTTACCCCTGATGCGGCGACTCCTGTTTCTGAATTTGCAGAAAAGGTCTTGAAAAACGGTTATCCTCGTAAAGTGGAAGTCGGACTGATAGGTTCCTGCACCAATTCTTCTTATCAGGATTTAAGTCGTGCCGTTTCTTTGGCGCGCCAAGTACAGGAAAAACGCTTGCACGTAGCTGTTCCCTTGATTGTCAATCCTGGTTCTGAACGAATTCGTACTACGGCCGAACGTGATGGAATGATTGATGTTTTCGAAAAAATAGGAGCAACGATTATGGCAAATGCCTGTGGACCTTGCATCGGACAGTGGAAACGTGAAACAGATAATCCTACCCGTAAGAATTCCATCGTAACCTCTTTCAATCGTAATTTTGCCAAACGGGCAGACGGTAATCCAAATACCTATGCTTTTGTTGCATCCCCGGAGCTGACAATGGCATTGACCATTGCCGGTGACTTGTGTTTCAACCCGTTGAAGGATATGCTGATAAACAATGACGGTATGAGGGTGAAACTTTCTGAACCAGTTGGCGAAGAACTGCCGTCACAAGGATTTGCAGCCGGTAGCGAAGGATATATAGCACCAAGTAGTGGAAGAAAAAATATTGTGGTAGACCCGCATTCACAGCGTTTGCAATTGTTGGCTTCTTTTCCTGCATGGGACGGTACTGACTTGCTGAATATGCCTTTACTGATTAAAGTACAAGGCAAATGTACTACCGATCATATATCAATGGCAGGTCCGTGGCTTCGGTTTCGTGGACATTTGGAAAATATTTCCGATAATATGTTGATGGGGGCTGTCAATGCTTTCAATGGTGAAACCAACAAGATTTGGAATCGTTCTACCAATGCTTACGAAACTGTTTCGGGTACGGCTAAATTGTATAAATCGGAAGGAATACCCTCCATTGTCGTTGCCGAAGAAAACTATGGTGAAGGTTCCAGCCGTGAACATGCTGCCATGGAGCCGCGTTTCCTTAATGTGCGCGTTATTCTCGCAAAGAGTTTTGCCCGCATCCACGAAACGAACTTGAAGAAACAAGGTATGTTGGCACTGACTTTTGTTGACAAAGCCGATTACGATAAAATTCAGGAGCATGATTTACTTTCCGTTATTGGTTTGAGGGATTTTGCTCCGGGACGTAATCTGAAAGTTGTTCTTTACCATGAAGACGGAACTAAGGAGGATTTTGAGGTACAACATACTTATAACGAACAGCAGATAAACTGGTTCCGCGCCGGTTCTGCATTAAACGCACGATAGAAAATGGAAAAAATAACCGTACCTTTTATAATGGGCGATGGAGTGGGAACTGAGGTAACCCCTTCCATGCAAGCTATAGTGAATGCCGCCATCAGGAGAGCTTATGGTGACGGACGTGGTATCGAGTGGAAAGAAGTCTTGGCAGGTGAACGTGCGTTCCGTGAAATGGGGACGTGGTTGCCAGACGAGACGTTGGAGGCTTTCCGTAAATATAAAGTGGGTATCAAAGGTCCGTTGACAACTCCTGTAGGTGGTGGTATTCGTTCTTTGAACGTAATGTTACGCCAGACACTAGATCTATACGTTTGCCTGCGTCCCATACGTTGGTACAAAGGAGTGATTTCTCCGGTGAAGGAGCCACAGAAAGTGAATATGTACGTATTTCGTGAAAACACCGAAGATATCTATTCCGGTATCGAGTGGGAAGCCGGAACGCCTGAAGCAGAGAAGTTCTACCATTTTTTGCATGATGAAATGGGAGTGACAAAAGTACGTTTCCCCGAAACAGCCTCATTCGGTGTGAAACCTGTTTCTAAAGAAGGGACGGAACGGCTGGTACGTGCGGCATGTCGGTACGCACTCGACAATCATCTGCCGTCAGTGACGTTGGTACACAAGGGAAACATTATGAAATTCACCGAAGGTGGTTTCAAGAAGTGGGGGTATGAATTGGCAGAACGTGAGTTCGGTAAGGAGATAACTGAGGGACGTTTGCTTATCAAAGATTGTATTGCTGATGCTTTCCTGCAAAATACGCTGTTGGTTCCCGAAAAATATTCCGTTGTCGCTACCTTAAATTTGAACGGTGATTACATTTCCGATCAATTGGCGGCTATGGTAGGAGGTATCGGTATTGCTCCCGGGGCTAATATCAACTACAAAACAGGACACGCTATCTTTGAAGCTACTCATGGTACTGCTCCTGATATAGCGGGAAAAGATATTGTAAATCCATGTTCCATCATTCTTTCTGCCGTGATGATGCTTGAATATTTTGGTTGGAAAAAGTCTGCCTCCCTGATAGAAAAGGCTTTGGAAAAGAGTTTTATGGAAGGACGTGCCACTGCCGACCTTGCCCGTTTCATGCCTGGTGGTGTATCTATGTCTACGTCGAACTTTACACGGGAGGTTGTGGAAAGAATTGAAAGAGAGAAAGAATGATGTATGATTTACGATATATGAAAACTGAATAATGTCATGAAGAAGGAGTATTTGATTTATAAACTTTCGGAGGACTTGAAAGAAGCCACCCGAATTGAAAACGAACTGTTCAAGAAGTTTGACGTGAAACGTGGATTGCGTAACGAAGATGGAACCGGTGTATTGGTCGGTCTGACCAAGATTGGCAATGTGGTAGGATACGAACGTATTCCCGGAGGAGGCTTGAAGCCTATTCCTGGAAAACTGTTTTATCGTGGTTATGATTTGGAAGATCTGGCACATGCGGTTATTAAAGAAAAACGTTTTGGTTTTGAAGAAGTGGCATATCTGTTGCTTTCAGGTAGGTTACCTGATAAGGAAGAGTTGAACTCTTTCTGTGAACTCATCAACGACAATATGCCGTTGGAACAAAAGACAAAGATGAATATCATTGAGCTGGAAGGAAACAATATTATGAATATCTTGGCACGTAGCGTACTAGAGATGTATCGTTTTGATCCGCAGGCTGATGATACTTCCCGTGATAATCTGATGCGACAAAGTATCGAACTGATATCGCAGTTCCCTACTATTATTGCATATGCCTATAACATGCTTCGCCATGCCACTCATGGTCGTTCTTTGCATATCCGTCATCCGCAGGAAAAACTGTCTATTGCCGAGAACTTCCTATATATGTTGAAAAAAGATTATACAGAGTTGGATGCTCGTACTCTCGATTTGCTACTGGTACTTCAAGCTGAACATGGTGGCGGTAATAATTCAACTTTCACCGTACGTGTCACATCTTCTACAGGGACAGATACCTATTCGGCCATTGCTGCAGGGATCGGTTCTTTGAAAGGTCCGCTTCATGGTGGTGCTAATATTCAGGTAGCTGATATGTTCCATCATTTACAAGAGAATATTCAGGATTGGACGAATGTGGATGAAATTGATACTTACTTTACCCGTATGCTGAATAAAGAAGTTTACAACAAGACTGGATTGATTTATGGTATCGGTCACGCAGTGTATACTATTTCTGATCCGCGTGCCGTTCTGCTGAAAGAATTAGCTCGTGACTTGGCTCGTGAAAAAGGTAAAGAACGAGAGTTTGCATTCCTTGAGTTACTGGAAGAACGTGCTATCTCTACTTTCGGCCGTATCAAGAATAACGGGAAAACGGTTTCAAGTAATATTGATTTCTATTCGGGTTTTGTGTACGAGATGATTGGATTACCACAGGAAATATTTACTCCACTGTTTGCCATGGCACGTATTGTCGGTTGGTGTGCCCATCGTAACGAAGAACTGAATTTTGAAGGTAAACGTATCATTCGTCCGGCTTATAAGAATATACTAGAAGATACGATATATGTACCTATTAACAAACGTTAGTCGTTTGAAGTAAAATAATGGAGCTTATAGGGGATGCTACCAGGTTTAATAAACCGGAAGTATCCCTTTTCTTTGGATATTTTCTTCCCAGATAAGATGAAAAATGTTTTAATAATCTTTGGAAAACGATTTGAGTATTGTAAGTTTTTTCTATATTTGCTGTATTTAAATGAAAGAATATGAGCCGGGGAGATTTTCAGGCCTTTTTATGGGTAATGAGTGTGATAGCTCTTTTTGTCTTTATTGCACTCTATTTTATAAAAGCGGGGTATGGGATATTTCGAACAGCTTCGTGGGGAGCATCTATTAATAATAAATTGGCTTGGGTATTGATGGAAGCTCCGGTCTTTTTTGTGATGTCGGCTCTTTGGATATATAGCGGGATAGGGGTGACGATACCACAATTTATTTTCCTGTTATTATTTCTGCTTCATTATTTTCAACGTTCTTTTATTTTTCCATTGCTATTAAAAGGAAAGTCTCGTATGCCGATTGCTATCATGGCGATGGGGATTGTATTCAATCTTCTGAATGGGATTATGCAAGCTGGTGGAATATTCTATTTCCCGATAAGTAAACTGTATGGGGATGGTTGGTATTATTTCCTTTCTCCATGGGCTATTGGAGGGCTTTTGCTGTTTTTTATAGGAATGGGAATAAATCTACATTCCGATTATGTGATACGTCATCTGCGTAAACCCGGTGATACAAAACATTACCTTCCGGGTAAAGGACTTTATCGATATGTCACTTCCGCCAATTATTTGGGTGAGTTGATAGAATGGATAGGGTTTGCAATATTGGTTGCTTCTCCGGCTGCATGGGTTTTTGTGTGGTGGACATTCGCCAATTTGGTACCTCGTGCTGATGCTATTTATAAACATTACCGTGAAGAGTTTGGTAATGAGGCTGTAGGGAAAAGAAAACGTATTATACCCTTTATATATTAAAAAATAAGGAATAATGAAAAGCTCAAAGTTATTTACACCTGTTACTTTCGGACCATTGACTTTGCGTAATCGTACTATTCGTTCGGCTGCCTTTGAGAGTATGTGCCCGGGTAATGTTCCGTCTGATATGTTGCTTAATTATCATCGTTCGGTGGCGGCAGGTGGTATTGGCATGACTACTGTTGCCTATGCTGCTGTTACACAAAGTGGACTTTCTTTTGATCGTCAGTTATGGATGCGTCCTGAGATTGTTCCTGGGCTTCGCAGGCTGACTGATGCCATTCATGCGGAGGGAGCGGCAGCAGGTATTCAGTTGGGACATTGTGGTAATATGTCTCACAAAAGTATATGTGGTTGTACACCGGTGGGAGCTAGCGGTGGTTTCAATCTTTATTCTCCAACGTTTGTGCGTGGACTACGTGCGGATGAACTACCTGAAATGGCGCGTGCGTATGGTCGTTCGGTAAATCTGGCACGTGAAGCTGGTTTTAATTCTGTAGAAATTCATGCCGGACATGGATATCTTATCAGCCAGTTTCTTTCACCTGCCACCAATCATCGGAAAGATGAGTTCGGTGGTTCATTGGAAAATCGCATGCGCTTCATGGATATGGTGATGGAAGAGGTGATGAAAGCTGCAGGTAATGACATGGCGATATTGGTAAAGATGAATATGCGTGATGGTTTCCGTGGAGGGATGGAAATTGATGAAACTATGCAGGTGGCAAAGCGTCTGGAGCAATCGGGTGTTCATGCGCTGGTATTGAGTGGAGGTTTTGTCAGTAAAGCACCAATGTATGTGATGCGGGGGGAGATGCCTATTCGTAGTATGACGCATTATATGACTTGCTGGTGGTTGAAGTATGGAGTACGTATGGTAGGTAAATGGATGATACCTGCCGTGCCATTTAAGGAAGCTTATTTCTTGGAAGATGCCTTGAAGTTCCGTGCGGAGTTGAAGATGCCTTTGATTTATGTAGGTGGTCTGGTATCCCGTGACAAGATAGATGAGGTGTTGGATGACGGCTTTGAGGCAGTACAAATGGGGCGCGCGTTGCTTAATGAACCGGGATTTGTCAATCGTATGCGCGAAGAGGAAAATGCGCGTTGTAATTGCAGGCACAGCAATTATTGTATTGCACGGATGTATTCTATTGAGATGGCCTGTCATCAACATCTGAATGAGAAACTTCCTGCCTGTCTTAAGAAGGAAATAGAGAGAATAGAAGCGAAAGGCTGATAACTCATTGTTAATTATCAATTATCAATTAAAAAGGTGAAACTTGCGATTATAACCGGAGCAGATGGAGGAATGGGTATGGAAATTACTCGTGCCGTGGCCATAGCTGGTTACCGGATCATTATGGCTTGCCGAAGTTTGCAGGCAGCTGAACCTAAGAGACAATTACTGATACGTGAAACGGGAAACTCGTGTATTGAGGTAAAAGAGATAAATCTTGCTTCACTTTCTTCCGTTTCTTCTTTTGCAAATGAAATATTAGAACGGAGAGAGCCGTTGAGTCTGCTGATGAATAATGCCGGTACTATGGAAACAGAACGTCGTATTACTGAGGATGGACTGGAACAAACAGTAGGCGTAAACTATGTAGGACCTTATTTATTGACTCGTAAATTGTTGCCGTTGATGGGTGAGGGGAGTCGGATCGTGAATATGGTTTCCTGTACTTATGCTATTGGTAAGATTGACTTTCCCGATTTCTTTCTACATGGGAAAAAAGGTAGTTTCTGGCGTATACCTATTTATAGTAATACGAAGCTGGCTTTGACATTATTTACTATTGATTTGGCAAATCGGGTGAAAGACAAGGGGATAATAGTCAATGCTGCGGATCCGGGAATAGTTTCCACTAACATCATAACGATGCATATGTGGTTTGACCCGTTGACTGATATTTTTTTCCGTCCTTTTATACGGACTCCCAGACAAGGGGCGGCAACTGCTATCAGTCTATTGCTGGATGAAGAGACCGGGAAACGGACAGGAACCCTAAATGTGAGTTGTCATCCCAAAAAAATATCAGAAAAATATATGCAGCATGTGCAAATGCGCCAGTTGTGGAATGAAACCGAAAGGATAGTAAAAAAATGGCTATAAGAAATTTATTATAATTATACGGACTGGTACAGATGATGGTAGTTATAATCTGTCGGGTCCGTATAATGTATAGTATATGAATTAGATTGAGAGTTCTCTCAATACATTTACTAAATCTTTCTTAATGGGCTTGTCATTTTTGATTGCTTTGGTAAAAGGAACGTAAACAACCTCGTCATGTTCAATACCGATCATAACATTGCGCTGTCCTTCCATGATGGCATCAATAGCGGCAGCCCCCATACGGCTGGCGAGAATTCGGTCGTGAGCAGTAGGACTTCCTCCACGTTGCAAGTGACCAAGGATGGTTACGCGTACATCATATTCAGGATATTCGTTCTTTACACGTTCTGCATAGTGCATAGCACCACCTGTCAGTTCACTTTCAGCAACGAGTACTATACTACTGTTCTTTGATTTGCGGAAACCATTTTTAATGAATTCTTCCAATTGGTCGACTTCTGTACTAAATTCCGGAATGATAGCTGCCTCTGCGCCGGAAGCTATGGCACCGTTCAAAGCGAGGAATCCGGCATCACGACCCATTACTTCCACAAAAAACAAACGTTCGTGAGAGGTTGCCGTATCACGGATTTTATCTACGGCATCCAGAATTGTATTTAATGCCGTATCATAACCTATTGTAGTATCTGTACCATAAAGATCGTTGTCGATAGTTCCTGGTAGACCGATACAAGGAACATCAAATTCTTGTGCAAAAATACGTGCACCCGATAGAGAGCCGTCACCACCAATGACCACTAGAGCATCTATTCCTTCTTTCTTCATATTATCGTATGCTATCTGACGACCTTCGGGAGTTTTAAACTCTTTACAGCGGGCTGTTTTCAGAATAGTACCACCTAATTGGATAATATTACTTACGTTTTGGCTTTTAAATTCTTTAATTTCACCGGTCACTAGACCTTTGTAACCTCTATATATACCTTTCACTTGTAGTCCGTTGTAAATAGCTGCACGCGTCACTGCGCGGATGGCAGCGTTCATTCCCGGAGCATCACCTCCGGATGTCAAGATACCGATGCACTTAACTGTTCCCATAACAATCTTTTTTATGTTAATAATTGGCGCAAAGATAGCAAAAAGCTAAGGCCATGACTAATAAATTACGTTAATTTGCTGTTCCAAAAGGATGACATTTTGGCTTAAAGGCGTGATTTGATTGCCTTGAATATTTCCTCCATTAACCACTTGGGCGTGGAGGTTGCTCCACATATGCCGATGGAAGCTGCTCCCATAAGCAGATTGTTATCAATTTCTTCGGCACTGTCTATAAAATGAGAATTTGGATTGACTGATTGGCATTCGTGGAACAGGATTTTCCCGTTAGAACTCTTTTTACCACTAACGAAAAATATCAGGTCGTGCGAAGCAGCAAATTTGCGGATATTCGGAATGCGATTGGCTACTTGCCGACAGATTGTGTCGTAATATTCAAAAGTGACATTCGGTGAAATATGCTCTTTAATATATTCAACGATTTTTTGAAATTCTTCCAGAGATTTAGTCGTTTGTGAATAAAGACGGATACTTTTGCTGAAGTCCAATTTCTTGGCTTCTTCTAGCTTTTCAATGACTATCGCTTTACCAGTAGTTTGTCCTACCAATCCTAGTACTTCAGCGTGACCGTTTTTCCCATATATCACGATTTGCTTATCTTCATTGCTTTCCTGTGTATACTCCTGTTTGATTTTTTTTTGCAGACGGAGTACAACAGGACAAGTTGCATCGATGATTTCAATGTTATTACGACGGGCAATGTCATAAGTTTCAGGTGGTTCACCATGAGCACGTAATAGTACTTTAACATCATGTAGATGATTGAATTCGTCATGGTTGATGGTGATAAGCCCCATTTCTTTTAGACGTTCTACCTCTCGGCTATTGTGTACAATATCTCCCAAGCAATATAATGTACCATCTTTGGCCAGTTCTTCTTCAGCTTTATTTATCGCAGTGACTACTCCGAAACAGAAGCCTGAACCTTCATCTATTTCTACTTTTATCATTTTTCTAGTTGTTGATTTATAGATAATAAATAAGAGCTCAAATTAGGTATAGCTTTTTCCGGCATTATGCTTTACACACTTTGTTGAATTGTTCTGACAACCATTCTTTTTGTTGGGAAATAGTCATATAGCTATTGTCAAGTAACAGTGCGTCATCTGCTTTGCGGAGCGGACTTACTTTCCGATTTTGGTCGATATAATCACGTTGTTTTACATTCTCCAGAATTTCATCAAAACTAGTATCTTCTCCTTTAGCCTTCAATTCATCATATCGGCGCTGTGCACGTATTTCAGGAGAAGCAGTTACAAAGATTTTCAGTTCTGCATCTGGGAAGACAGTAGTACCGATATCGCGGCCGTCCATTACGATGCCTTTGGCCTTACCCATTTCCTGTTGTTGCGCTACCATCGCTTCACGTACAAAACTCAAAGCGGCAATAGAACTTACATGAGAAGAAACGTCCATTGTACGAATTTTGTTTTCTACATTTTTTCCATTAAGATAGGTGTCTGGACGTCCTGTCTCCGAATTCAGATGGAAAGAAATATGAATATCGTTGATGTGTTTCTCTAGTCTTTTTGTATCAATTTTATCATTCTGGAAAATGCTATTTTCTATGCTATATAAGGTAACTGCACGATACATAGCACCACTATCTATATATATGTATCCAATTTCACGTGCAAGGTCTTTTGCCATAGTACTTTTCCCACATGAGGAAAAACCATCGATTGCAATTGTTATCTTTTTCATTTGAAATGATTTTATACTTTAATTTTATGAATTAGCTCTCTCTATAGAGGATTTTTCAATAATTCATTTAAAATTCTTGCCAAAGATACGGTATTTTTAAAATATCTCGTTACATTTGTGGCATAAAAGCATGTATACGCTTTTGAAGAATTAAAAAAACGAAAATGTATTGCTTATTGTGTAAAAAAACACATCTAAGCAAAAACAATCGTGGGAAAAGTGCTATATTTGTCCCAATGAGAAACACTAAAATTATATTATAAATTATGGAAATTAAAAAGACACCTAAAGCAGACTTGGAGAACAAGAAGTCAACTTGGATGCTCGTCGGTTATGTAATCGTGCTGGCATTCATGTTCATCGCGTTCGAATGGACTAAGCGTGACATCAAGATTGATACGAGTCAGGCAATCAGTGACCTCGTATTTGAAGAGGAAATTATTCCTATTACAGAACAACCTGAACAGGCTACTCCTCCGCCTCCTGTAGCACCTCCGATTGCTGAAACTCTGACAATCGTAGATGATGATGCTGATGTGGAAGAAACTACTATTGCCACTTCTGAGGAAACAAATCAGGCCGTAGAAATTAAATATGTCCCGGTCGCTGTTGAAGAAGAAGAACCGGAAGAACAAACTATTTTCGAGGTTGTAGAAAATATGCCCGAATTTCCTAATGGAGGTATGGCTGGTTTGATGCAGTACTTGAGTAAAAATATCAAATATCCTACTATTGCTCAGGAAAACGGAACTCAAGGTCGCGTAACTGTACAGTTCGTTGTTAACAAGGATGGTAGTATTGTTGATGCTAAAGTATTGAGAGGTGTTGATCCTTATTTGGATAAAGAAGCTATTCGTGTGATTAGTGCAATGCCTAAGTGGAAACCAGGTATGCAACGCGGTAAACCCGTACGTGTTAAATATACGGTGCCTGTAATGTTTAGATTGCAGTAATAAGATATCTATAAAGTGGAGAGGCTGCTGAAAAGCAGCCTCTTTTCATTCCTTGTTATTCCTCTAATTTTATAACTTATGTTTACATCTTCCGAGCTTCTCGAGAAAATAAATACTCATATTGCAGGTTTGCAGTTTACACGTACTCCACAGGGATTGTATGATCCGATTACTTATGTATTATCCATTGGCGGCAAAAGAATTCGTCCGGTATTGATGTTGATGGCTTATAATCTTTATAAGGATGATGTGACTCGTATTCTTTCACCGGCAACGGGGATTGAGGTTTACCACAATTATACATTGTTACATGATGATTTGATGGATCGTGCTGATAAGCGGAGAGGTAAGGCAACGGTACATAAAATATGGAATGACAATAGTGCTATTCTTTCGGGAGATGCAATGTTGGTATTGGCATATCAATTTATGGCGCAATGCCCAGTTGAATATTTGAAGGAGGTAATCAATCTATTTAGTTTGACAGCATTGGAGATTTGTGAGGGGCAGCAACTAGATATGGATTTTGAACAGCGGAACGATGTAGAGGATAAGGAGTATCTTGAGATGATTCGTTTGAAGACTTCAGTTCTTTTGGCTGCAAGTTTGAAGATCGGTGCAATTTTGGCAGGAGCTCCTTCTGAAGATGCTAAGAATTTGTATGACTTTGGCGTAAATCTAGGAATTGCTTTTCAGCTGAAAGACGACTTATTAGATGTGTATGGAAATACTGCTGTTTTTGGAAAAAATATAGGTGGTGATATACTTTGTAATAAAAAGACCTATTTGTTGATTAAAGCCTTGGAACATGCTGACGAGGAACAGAAGCACCGATTGAATTATTGGATAAATACTGTTTCGTTCGATGCTACTGAGAAGGTCGCTACTGTAACGGAATTGTATAATCAAATAGGGGTGAAAAAAATCTGCGAAGAAAAGATGGCTGAATATTGTGTAAAGGCTATAGAAAGTCTTGCTGCTGTGAGAATCGCTGATGAAAAGAAAAAGGAATTTAAAGAATTGATGAAAAAATTGATGTACCGTGAGGTATGATCTTCCTAACTTATTAAAAAATGCCTTATAGAAGATTACCAAATACAGACCAAGCGAGAATACGTGCATTGAAAGCTGTAGTCGTGAAAGGTGATATATATAATGTATATGATTTGGCTGTATCTTTAAAAACACTGACAGATGCCCGTAATTTTCTGATTAAATTTGAAGCGGCACAGTCTTATTATGCCGAATGTTTTGAACGGCAATCAAAAGCCGGACGGAAACACCAGGCTAATGTGAAAACTGCCCGGTTGTATCTTTCCCATTTTATACAAGTACTGAATTTAGCTGTTATTCGTTCGGAAGTGCGTACTTCTCACAAGGAGTACTACGGATTGGATTTAAAAAATAATAATGTGCCTGATTTATCGACTGAAACTTCTCTTGCAGAATGGGGACGGAAAATTATAAACGGTGAAAGTCTGCGAATTTCTCAGGGGGGAATTCCTATTTATAATCCGACTATTGCCAAAGTGAGGGTACATTATGATATTTTCATGGAAAGTTATGAACGGCAGAAAAATTTGCAGGCTTCAACAGCGCGTAGCCTGGAAGTTCTTTCGTCGATGCGAGCTGATGCAGATAGTCTGATTTTGAACATATGGAATCAGGTAGAAAAGAAATTTGAGGACGTTTTCCCGAATAAGAAGCGATTGGATTTATGTCGTGATTATGGGGTGATATACTATTATCGTACTGGTGAGAAACAGATAGAAGAAGTTGAAGTATGAGATTAGTGGATTCACATTCCCATCTTTTTTTGGAAGAATTTTCAGAGGATTTGCCACAAGTTATTAAACGTGCACGTGTGGCAGGGGTTACCCATATATTTATGCCCAATATAGATAGTAGCACAATTGAATCTATGCTACGCGTTTGTTCCGAGTATAAAGGTTATTGTTTTCCTATGATAGGGTTACATCCTACTTCGGTAAATGCGGATTATAGGAAAGAGCTGGATTTTGTGGCGGAATATTTAACAATGCCAAATGAGTATGTGGCAATTGGTGAAATTGGGATAGATCTTTATTGGGATCGAACTTTTTTGGAAGAACAATTGATTGTTTTTGAACAACAGGTTGAATGGGCTTTGAAGTATGATTTGCCGATAGTTATTCATTGTCGGGAGGCCTTTGATTATATATATAGGGTATTGGAGCCTTATAAAACAACTCCCTTAAGAGGAATTTTTCATAGTTTTACGGGAACTATTGAAGAAGCTGTACGTATTCTTGATTTTCCAGGTTTTTATGTCGGAATTAATGGAGTGGTGACTTTTAAAAAGTCAACCTTACCGGAAGTTTTGCAAAGTATTCCTTTGGAACGTGTAGTATTGGAAACAGATTCTCCCTATCTGACTCCTGTTCCCAATAGGGGTAAACGAAATGAGAGCGCAAACGTGAAAGATACTTTGATAAAAGTTGCTGAAATCTATCATAAAGTGCCTGAGGAAGTAGGATGGATCACTTCTAATAATGCATTAAAAGTGTTTGCAATGCTCAAATAAGGTATTGAAGATTTTAAAGTTTATTAATTTTGAGATTTTATTCAAGATAAAAACTGGAGAATGCTACGGAAGAACAAAAAAAAGAATACATTTGTAGCTGAAAACGCTTGCAGTTCGCATTTTTTTTGTAATTTGCACCCGATTTCAGGGAAAGCGTGTACTGGAGAGATGCTCGAGTGGTTGAAGAGGCACGCCTGGAAAGCGTGTATACTCCTAAAGGGTATCCGGGGTTCGAATCCCCGTCTCTCCGCATGGATTGAAATAAGAAAAAACAACAAATAAATATAATAAGTAATTTAATTAATTAATCTTAAAAATTAGACACACAATGAAAAAGTTATTTGCAATTGTTGCTGTGATGGGAGTCTTAACATTTGGCTCAACTCAACTTGCTCAGGCTCAAGATGCTCCTGCAGCTGAACAAACAGAACAAGCTGCTCCTGCAGCTCAGGCAGCTCCTGCTGATGAAGCTCCTGCTGCTGTAGAAGTTGAAGAAGGTGGTATTCACAAAGAAATTAAAACAAAGTTTATTGAAGGTACTGCTTCTTTCATGAGTTTAGTTGCTATTGCATTGGTTATCGGCCTTGCATTCTGCATCGAACGTATCATTTATTTGAGCTTGGCTGAAATTAATACTAAGAAATTTATGGCTGCTATCGAAGCTGCTTTGGAAAAAGGTGACGTTGAAGCTGCTAAAGACATCGCACGTAATACAAGAGGTCCTATTGCATCTATCTATTATCAAGGTTTGATGAGAATTGACCAAGGTATTGATGTCGTAGAAAAGTCTGTTGTTTCTTATGGTGGTGTTCAAGCTGGTTATTTGGAAAAAGGTTGTTCTTGGATCACACTGTTTATCGCAATGGCTCCGTCATTAGGGTTCTTGGGTACTGTAATCGGTATGGTGCAGGCATTTGATAAGATCCAACAAGTAGGTGATATCTCTCCGACGGTTGTTGCTGGTGGTATGAAGGTTGCCTTGATTACAACTATTTTCGGTTTGATTGTTGCTTTGATCCTCCAGGTATTCTATAACTACATTCTGTCTAAGATTGAAGCTTTGACTAGTGAAATGGAAGATTCTTCTATCTCATTGTTGGATATGGTTATCAAATATAACTTGAAATACAAAAAATAATAGAAATGGCTAAGTTATCATATAAAGTATCATATTATGTACTGTACGTAATGTTTGCTGCCATCTTGGTAGTACTGGGTATGTTCTACTTTGGTGGAGATGCTCAGGGCGATTCAGTACTGATGAGCGTTGACTCAGAAATGTGGCAGCCTGCTCAGACCGATGCCTTGATTTACTTGATGTATGGTTTGTTCGGTTTGGCTGTAATTGCTACATTGGCTGCTTTTCTGTTCCAATTTGGAACAGCGTTGAAGGATAATCCTGGAAAGGCTTTGAAATCTTTGATCGGTGTAATTATTTTAGCTGTAGTTGTTATTATTGCTTGGGCAATGGGTAGTGGTGAACCTCTCAACATCCCAGGATATGAAGGCTCAGATAATGTTCCTTTCTGGTTGAAGATTACTGATATGTTCCTTTATACTATCTATATTTTGTTGGCTGCAACAGTGCTTTCAATGATTTTTAGTAGTATTAAGAAGAAATTATCATAACCAATTGAGGAAACTCAGTTAAAAGAGTAATTACAATGGCAAAAGGAAAAAGAAAAGTTCCTGATATTAACTCAAGTTCTACGGCAGATATTGCTTTCTTGTTGTTGATCTTCTTTTTGATTACAACGTCTATGGATACTGACCGTGGTTTGGCAAGACGTTTGCCACCACCACCGGAGCAAGAACAAAAGGATAATGACGATGTAAAATTGAAAGAACGCAACGTATTGCAAGTTTTCCTGAATATGAACGACCAGTTAATGTGTGGAAACGATTATATCAGTGTAGATCAATTGCGTGCAAAAGCAAAAGAATTTATTGCCAATCCGTATAATGATGAAACTAAGCCTGAGAAATATGCAAAAGATATTCCTTTCTTTGGCAACATGATGATTACGGAAAAGCATGTAGTTTCTTTGCGTTGTGACCGTGGTTCTTCTTATAAAGCATATATTTCTGTGCAGAATGAGTTGGTTGCAGCTTATAATGAGTTGCGTGACGAGCTTGCTCAAGAAAAATGGCAAAAGAATTATGCTGATTTGAACGAAGATCAACAAAAAGCAATTCGTGATATTTATCCTCAGAAGATTTCTGAGGCAGAACCTAAAAAGTACGGAGAAAAGAAGTAATGGGAAAATTTAATAAGACTGGTAAGAAAGAAATGCCGGCGTTGAACACTTCTTCTCTGCCTGACCTTATCTTCACCTTGTTGTTCTTCTTCATGATTGTAACAACCATGCGTGAGGTAACATTAAAGGTTGAGTTTAAGGTTCCGCAAGCTACTGAGTTGGAAAAACTTGAAAAGAAGTCTTTGGTTACGTTTATCTATGTAGGAAAGCCTACTGCCGAATTCCGTAAGAAATTAGGTAACGAAAGTCGTATCCAGTTAAATGATAGCTATGCAGAAGTTGCTGCAATCCAGGATTACATTATTGGTGAACGTGCCAGTATGAAAGAAGAGGATCAGCCGCAAATGACTGTATCTTTGAAAGTTGATCAAGACACGAAAATGGGTATCGTTACAGATATCAAAGAGGCTCTTCGTAAAGCTTATGCATTGAAGATTAACTATTCTGCGCAACCGCGTCAGTAAGAGTTGGTTTGACTATATAATAAAGGCTACCTGTTAATAGACAGGTAGCCTTTATTGTTTTATTGACAATAGTCAAATCATTAAGTGCTACTATTAGAGTATTACTTGTATCTTTACTTCACATTATATACTTCTTTGTAAAGTTTTTCTTTTATAGTATTGAAATCTTTTTCACTGTCCAATTCTCCATAAGCCATTAATAACATCGAGAGATAGTTATCTCCGGGCTTATAAGGTGGTTGGAAATAGGGTCTTTCCCATAGTGTAAAGCCATGACGTTTGTAAAAGTTGATGCGCCGTTTTGCCATTTCTTCTTCGGGAACTTCTACTTCCAATACAATAGGATGATTTAATAGTTGACATAAATGATGTAGTACATTTTTTCCGTATCCACCGTTTCGTTGTGACGGATCAATAGCAAAATGTTCTACATAATAGAATTCTTCAAAATCCCAGTAGGTGATAAAACCAATAGGTATTTCATTATGAAAAATGATATTATTGTAGAAATGCGGTTTAGTATCTGTATACTTTTTCATTTCATCTAAAGCACGATATTCATCAGATGGGAAAGAAATGGTTATCAACTGTTCCATATAGGTATACAAATTTATATCAGCGGTGGTGATACGTTGAAATTTAATCATAAATTATTTATTTTAGTTAGTATTATTATTTTATACTGATACACTATTATTTTATTCTGTATAAAACTCGATAATCCGTCGAAGGGCACGTTGACATACGGGACAAAATGCGGGATATTCGTTGGTACGCATACGACAATTATTAGCTGGGCGATAAATACCTTTGGCTGAATAACCACCACCTTCATATACACCTACAGGATATTTCTTACTCTCTTCTGTTGGTGTAGGTATGGGTGTTTCTTTAGCAAGCATATCTTCCCATTTGGAGGTGAAATTTATACGGGTACTTATATTTTGTTCCCATGGTTCAACATCCAGCGGGTAAGTATCTGTCATTACATCATTATCATAGAAATATTCGTCAGCAAGTCCTCCAAAGCTGTGTCCGAACTCATGTACAACTACCGGACGGAATTTAGAATGATGGGCTGTAGTAAGAGTGTATGAGTTATAAATACCACCACCACCATACTCTTCTGTATTGGCAAGGATGATAATATGTTCGTAAGGTATTCCAGCCAATGCATCATGAATGGATTTTACATGGGTTGTTGTCAGATACCGGTCTGAATAAAAAGTACTGAAATGTGAACTAACTGCTGTGTGTTTCCAGTCACCAAGTCGTGGTACACTTACTCCGCTGTCTTGTGAAGAACTGGCTACTGCTACGATGTTGAAACGTTTTTTCATTGATTTGAAAGGTTCATGAGAGAATAAACTCTCACAGGCTATTGTTGCATCCTGATAAAATATTTCCATTTCATCAGATGTATATCCTTCGGCAAGGATGGCTACATCAATGCATTTATCCAGTTTTCCGTTTTGTAACAGATATTTGTGGGGAGTGATGTGGGTATTTCCTTTTCGCTGTATCAGGATGTCATTTGGATTAACAGTATGTTTCATACTGGCATATACATTCCCGTGAGGGTCAATTAGTGTTATTTCTACTTCTATAGGTTTAAGAGGGAAGGGAAGTAGGAAAGTATTCTCAAATCCTTTCGTAACCTTCTTTGCTTCATCAGTCTCTAACCATTCTTGAAATAAAGAGGAAAATGAAGTTTTGTATATAATATTGTTACTGGCAATATCGCGCACGGTAATCTGCCCGTTACCTTGTAGGGGTAACTCTGACAGATGATGTTTTCTTCCCGCCCATGATGGAAGAACTGACAAACCGTCCAAACAAATATTCTGTTTAGAGAAATTACCATTAAAGATATAATCTACGCGGAGAGTTTTTCCCGAGAAGTAGTCATTAAAAAATTGCGCATAGCCTGAGACTGTTATCCAAAGACACAATAAAATCAGAGTGTATTTTTTCATATTCATTTGTTATTTAATCTTTCACAAATTTAGCAAGAAAAGTTATAAACCGTATTTTTATCTGTAAAAAAATGGCTAACTTTGCACATTGTCGTACAGGAATACGATTTTTATACATCATTTATTAACTATAAGATTTGAAATGGGACATCATCAATTGGATACTTTAGACGAGCAGATACTTAAACTCATCGCTGATAATGCACGAATTCCCTTTTTGGAAGTGGCAAGAGCTTGTAATGTTTCTGGAGCGGCTATTCATCAACGTATCCAGAAACTCACCAATCTAGGAATATTAAAAGGTTCGGAATATATTCTTGACCCGGAAAAGATTGGATATGAAACATGTGCTTATATTGGTATTTATTTAAAAGATCCTGCTACTTTTGATGCTGTGACGAAAGCGTTGGAAGCTATTCCCGAAATAGTGGAATGTCATTTTACAACCGGTAAATATGATATGTTCATCAAACTTTATGCACGAAACAATCATCATTTGTTGAGTATTATCCATGATAAATTACAACCGTTGGGATTGTCACGTACAGAGACGTTGATCTCTTTTCACGAAGCCATTAAACGCCAGATGCCTATATTAGTGGGAGAAGATGATGAATAATTTTTATCGACGAAAATAGTCAACAAATGCATAAGGGCAGGGATGTTTGTCATCTATCGGATGGAATTCTCTGCTTTTTTCTTGCCATATTTTGGAATTCACTTCTGGAAAGTAAGCGTCTACATGAGGAGCTTCTGCATCTACTTCTGTGAGGCAAAGCATATCAGCCAATGGAAGTGCCTGCTGATAAACACTGGCTCCACCTATAATATATATATGCTCATCTTCTTTACAGCTCTTTAAGGCTTCTTTTAAAGAAGAAAATACTTCAGCTCCAGGATAATAAATGTCCGAATGAGAAGATAATACTATATTCCGTCGATTGGGTAAAGCACCTTTAGGCAACGATTCGAAAGTTTTTCTTCCCATGATAATGGTATTTCCGGTGGTGAGGGCTTTGAAACGTTTCAAGTCATTGGGGAGCCAGAATAACAGTTTGTTTTGATAACCGATACCTCTATTTCTATCTACTGCGGCAATAATACTAATCATGCTATTTGTTTATAGTCTAAATTGAATTATACTGATACTTTTCCTGCTATGTGAGGATATGGGTCGTAATTCACTAGTTCAAAGTCGTCATATTTAAAGTCGAAGATGTTTTTTATATCCGGATTGATTTTCATTTGAGGAAGTGGTCTAGGGGCACGGCTCAACTGAAGTTTGACTTGTTCCAAGTGATTTAAATAAATATGTGCATCTCCTAAAGTATGAATAAAATCTCCAGCTTTCAATCCTGTCACTTGTGCCATCATTTGAAGTAACAGGGCATATGATGCAATATTGAACGGTACCCCTAGAAATATATCAGCACTACGTTGGTAAAGTTGTAGACTAAGCTTTCCGTTTGCCACATAAAACTGAAAAAAAGCATGGCACGGAGGCAAATTCATGTTATTCAAGTCTCCTACATTCCAAGCACTTACGATGATACGACGCGAATCCGGATTATGCTTGATCGTTTCAACAGCTTCACTGATTTGGTCGATTGAATTCCCTTTATAATCAGGCCAAGAACGCCATTGATAACCATAAATATGCCCTAACTCTCCATTCTCATCCGCCCATTCATTCCAGATGCGTACCCCATTATCTTGAAGATATTTAACATTGGTATCTCCTTGCAAAAACCATAGTAATTCATGGATGATGGATTTTAAGTGAAGTTTTTTGGTAGTAAGACAAGGAAATCCCTCGTCCATATTAAACCTCATCTGATGGCCGAATACACTGATTGTACCGGTTCCGGTACGATCACTCTTCTCTGTACCTTCAGTCAGCACCCGATTGAGCAAATTTAAATATTGTTTCATTAGATTACAAATTAAAAGCTTCGCCAAAGGTAGCCAACTTCTAGGGAAATTAAAAATTAAAAATTAAAAATTAAAAATTAGAAGAAGAACTCCAATTAGAGGAAAGGAGTCAATAAATTACCGAACCAACCAACGAATTTCTTCCATGCCGACCGTTTTTTCCAGACTTCAGGGGTAAGGAGAGTACTATTCTGCTTATCATTCATAAACATATTATTCAGTTGATGAGTAGTGGTCGGATCAAATATGAAAGCATTTGTTTCGTAATCATACCGTAAACTCCGACTGTTTAGATTGGCTGTACCTACAGTGCAGAAAGTACTGTCTACCATCATTACTTTAGAGTGATGGAAACCTCCGTTGAACAGATAAATTTTTGCTCCACGTTTCATCAATTTATGTACTGCATAAAAAGAAGCTTCAGGAGTAAAGGGGATATCCGACACGGCAGGTATCATAATTTCCACTTCCGTACCTTTCTTCAGCGCCTTTTTAATAGCTTTGCGAATAGACTTGGTTGGTAAAAAGTATGGATTTACTATTTGGATATTTTTTTGTGCGGCTTCGATGGAGATGGTGTATGCATGGCTGATAGAACGAGGTGTTTCACGCGGAGTACGGTCTACGATCGCAATTTCTTCGGCTATACTGTCGGGAAACTGAGGTATATTGGGAAAATAAGCCGGTCCACCCACATGCTGACCCGTTTCACGATTCCACATCGTGAGGAAAATACCTTGTAAATATCGTACGGCATCCCCTTCGATGTGCATGTGGATATCGTGCCAATTGCCTATCTTAGGTAGACCGTTGATATAGTAATCAGCGATATTCATTCCACCTGTATAACCTATTTTCCCGTCAATAACAACTATTTTACGATGGTCACGGTGTATAGCATGATTAATATATGGAAAAGTAATAGGGTCAAACTTCACAATTTCTATACCTCGGTCCCGTATGGATTTCAGATGATAGTTTCTCAGAGGTTGATTATTGGACCAGTTTCCAAAGGCATCAAACATGGCACGTACCGTTACACCTTCCTTCACCTTTTCAGCCAACAGGTCGAACAATGCATTGGCAATAGAGTCGTTACGGAAATTGAAATATTCCAGATGAATATGATGGCGGGCATGACGTATAGTTTCAAACAGATCAACGAACTTATCACGACCGGTCATCAGTAATTCAACCTTATTATTATAGGTCAAAGGTATTCCTATATCCTGCATATAATGCATGACGAGTGAATCACTTGTAACTTGGGCGCGGATACTTCCGAAAGAAAAAACGAATAATATGATGAATAGTACTTGTCTCAAAACTTTATTGTCTTTTTTAGTTTTACGAGCTTGCAAATATACAATATATCGATGAAAAATGCTTGTTTGTCTGGAAAAAATTAGCCTTTACCTCCATTTAATGAGATAAAGGCTAATTAGTTATTGGAATATAAATTTGAATATCTCTTAAATAAAGAGCGTTAGGTTAGGCAAGAGAACAAATCTTGCGATAGATGAAATAAAGTAGTACGGCTCCCGCAATCAACAGAGATTTGGGATCAAGTTGTGTGGCACCACTTTCTGTTGCAGCAATGAATGTTTCCCGTAAAGTGTCTAATATCAGTTGCATACCGTCTAAAACGAGGAATAATACCAAAGCTAGTGTGAAACAAAAAGTCACCCATATTTGTGAAATTCTGTGTGTATGGTCGGGCAAGCGACGCATAACACTACGGGTAAAACCATTATCTACTATTTCTTGTCGGTTTTTGGCAAAGAATTGTTCTATAAGTTTATCATTATTTTCCATCATAACCATTTTGTTTTAAATAGTTGGCCATTTTTTCTTTTGCCCGCGAGAGGTGGCTTTTTACCGTTCCTACCGGACATCCGGTGATACCTGATATCTTCTCGATACTTTGATCTTCCATGTAAAAGAGGGTGATACAGGTTCGTTCCATTTCCTTTAGAATAGCCAGTGCGCGATAAATATCCATATACTGACCTATGTCCTTTTGCTGCGTACCGCATTGAGCGTCTACCCGGTTAGTATCCAGGTCGTCAGTCTCCTTCTGAGTGCGAAGATAATCATAAAATACATTATAAGCAATACGGTAGAGCCAGGTTGAAAAGCTAGACAGGTTTTTGAATGAGACTAAATTGGTGTAGGCTTTGATAAATGTATCTTGTGCCAAGTCATCGCTCAATTCGCTGTCGCCACAGGTCAGATGTAAGAAAAAACGTCGTACAGGCGATTGGTATTTTCTGACCAACTGGTCGAAGGCCCTGGTGTTATGGAACACCACGACCTGTGTGACTAACGATATGTCATTGAGTTGACTCATCTCCTTTCATCTTTCTCTATAGGTGTAGAGTCCTTTTCTTTTCGACTTTTTTGTTGTGTGTAGTAAATGACTATTTGCCCAAATCCAGTGAACATAATGAGCAAACCAATACAGCCAATACCAAATTCTCCAGTGATGGCCCAAAGGAAGATGAAAAGGCCGATACCTACAAAAATATTATTGATACCTTTACTGCGTATATCTGTTGTTTCTACTCCCTTGAAGAAGTTCTCTGGCAGTTGTTGTCCGTTGGCTAATGCCTGTTCTGCTAGGCGATATTTGGCTTTACGGTTTTTATAACGGAAGAAGAATACGATAAATACGATAATCAGTGGAAAGCCAAAAATAAAGACAATGGCTGTAATGGCGATTACGGCTTCTTTTGTGTCCTGTCCCAAATCCCATCCGAATTGGTAAGCACGGCTATAGTGCTCATATTCGTTGTTGCTACTGCTACTATTCTCATAAGTCATTACGCTGAGCGTATCTGTTACTGCTTTTCCATTGACAGTGGTATCACATAGTTCGATTACTCTTTTTTTGTTTCCCAGGCTATCGTTTTCAGTAATAATTCTGTTTTTTCCTTGTGCCAGTGTACAGAGTAACATGGCAGTCATTAATACAAAAATGATACGTTTCATAATCATATAGGTTTATTTTATTATTGTTTCTGTATGGGTTAGACGTATTCAAGGTTTAATAAAGTTGCAAAGTGACGATATTTTTTTGATATTTGTGCCAATAAATAGCAAAAAATGGAACTACCCACTTCTTTTACCGACTATACATGTGCTCTTTTGGGCGATGAAGATTATGCCAAATTGGAAACTGTTTTGGGACAGGAACAGCCTGTCAGTATACGGTTGAATAAGTTGAAAATTGACAGTGAAAAAGCTATTAATGATCAGTTAAACCGTGTTCCCTGGTGTACGTCCGGTTTCTATCTTCAAGGTCGATTGACATTTACCTTCGATCCTATGTTTCATGCCGGGTGCTATTATGTACAAGAGGCTTCGTCTATGTTTGTGGAACAGGCTTTGAACCAATATGTTGGTGAAGATCCCGTGGTGATGCTTGACCTTTGTGCAGCTCCCGGGGGTAAGTCAACGCATGTTTGTAGCATATTGCCTGAAGGGAGTCTGCTCGTAGCCAACGAAGTAATGCGTAATCGTTCGCAGATATTGGCAGAGAACTTGGCGAAGTGGGGGTATCCCGGAGTAATAGTGACTAATAATGATCCTGCTGATTTTTCATTATTGGAAGATTTTTTTGATGTCATATTGACGGATGTACCCTGTTCTGGTGAAGGTATGTTTCGTAAAGATCCAGTTGCCGTGAGTGAATGGAGCTCTGAGAATGTAGAAGTTTGTTGGCAACGTCAGCGACGTATCATTTCAGATATTTGGCCTTGTCTGAAACCGGGAGGACTTCTGATATATAGTACTTGTACATATAATACGAAAGAAAACGAAGAAAATATTCGTTGGATACGTGATGAATTTGATGCAGAGATACTTCCGCTTATTGTCCCAGAAGATTGGAACATCATGGGAAATCTTTTACCGGATGAAAATTTTCCTGTTTATCGTTTTCTGCCGTATATGACGAAAGGCGAAGGTTTCTTTCTGGCTGTTCTTCGCAAATCGGATACGAGTTCTACAATAGAAGACTTAAATTCTGCATTCGTAAAGACTTTAGTATCTTCAAAAGGTCGTAAACCACAGAGGAAAGGAGTGAAAACCCCAGGAATATCCAAGGAGCAACTCTTGGTACTTCGTAAATGGTTATTTATGCCTGATAATTATGAATTTATGGTGAATGTAAACTCTGTTAGTGCTTTTCCTAATACCTATTTTACGGAGTTATCCACCTTGCAAACATCACTACGTATTGTACAGGCAGGGGTTAAGCTTGCAGAACTCAAAGGTAAAGATTGGATACCGGATCATGCGCTTTCTGTGAGTCTGGCTTTGAGACCGGATGCTTTTCCGTGTGAGGAAGTTACATACGAACAAGCTATTACTTATTTACGTAAAGAGGCTGTTGTCCTTTCGGATACAGCCTCACGTGGAATAGTATTACTTACTTATAAGAAGATACCCATCGGTTTTGTCAAGAATATTGGTAATCGTGCCAATAATCTTTATCCTCAAGAATGGAGAATTCGTAGTGGATATTTACCGGAAACGGTGAAAATCATAATGAATGATTAATTAATCACTATTTCACAGCTTACTCTTATACATTCGTGCCATCGCCTTTTGATATTGGTTTTCCAGTTGTAAGAGGTTTGTCTTACTTTGATAAACCACAGACACTTCGACGAAATACTCTATCATGCTGATTTGTCCTCCTATAAGGGCTTGTTTCAGTAATGAAAGATCTTGCTGTTGTTGGAAAGTACGTTCGTATTCTTCTATGGAAGCATGTAGACTTTGTGCCTCTTCATATAGTTGCCACAATGTCGAGTTGGCAAGTACGGCAGCACTCTCTTTCTGATAATCGATATTCATGGCCTGAGCTTTGGCTATTTTAACCTTATTCCTATTTTCGAATATAGGGAAAGAGAAACCGACCACTAAACCGTTCAATGGATGGCCAGATTCGGTGTTGCGGCGGTAACCGAGTTCCAGTTTTGGTAGCCAACCTTGTTTACTGGCAGAAATCTGTTTGCGGGCAACAGCACTTTCTCCGTTAAGAGATTGCAGTGAAGCGTCTGCAGCCAATAACTCATCGCATACTTGCTTGAAGTTTTTGGGGAGAGGGGCAACCGGATATTCTGTCAACCTTAAAGCATCGACATTGGCACCGAGCGGTTGGTTTCCGTTTAAGGCTGTCAACTCCTTCAACTTATTATTCAAAGCTGTGAGGTTCATTCTCGATTCTGTGCGTACATTCAGTAGTTCCAGATTGATTTTATTGTTTTCAAGAGTATTGGCATCTCCGGTAGACAGGCGTTTGGCGTACATGGCGGACAAGTCCTCTGCATTTTTCAGTCGCTTGTCAAGTAATGCCTGTTGACGTTGTAGCATAATGATATCAAGACATATCTCTTTGGCTTGCAACAGTATCTGTTGACGGAAAGCGGTTGATTGTGCATCGAGAGATCCAGTCTTGAGACGGTTCATCTTGCCACGTGTTACATACAGCGTAGGAAAGTCGAAACTCTGCGAAACAACCAATTCACCTACTGTTTCACCACTGTTCTTAGAATCCCAAAGATGGGCATACGAGAGGGTGGGGTCGGGCAGGTTATTCTCTGTTTTATTCTCCAGTTTCTGAGAAGAAATCAATTGTGCATTGGCTTGTAACTCTTTGTTGTTTGCTTCAATCTGATGAAGCACATCGTTAATACTACTTTCTTGTGCGTTTATCCATGCACAAGTGAAAATAGTGGCACTAAATATAAGTATTCGTTTATTCATTGTTTTAATTATCATTTCTTTTTATGTATCATCAAATAGACAATCGGAATAATGAAACCGTTCAAGAACGTGGATGTTAAGAGTCCACCCAAAATAACCTTTGCCATAGGACTTTGTATTTCATTACCGGGCAGATCGCCACTCAAAGCTAGCGGAATTAATGCAAGAGCACTGGAAAGAGCCGTCATTAAAATCGGGTTCAGACGATCCAGTGAACCCTGGATAACACTGTCATAAACATTATAGCCTTCTTCCTGCTGCAAATGGTTATAATGGCTGATGAGCAACATTCCGTTTCGGGTAGCGATACCAAACAGAGAGATAAAACCAATGATGGCAGGAATACTGACTTCACCTGTTGTAATGAGCAAGGCAAATACACCACCAATCAGTGCCAAAGGTAGATTGATGAGAATGATTGCACTCTCTTTCATACTGCGGAACTCATGGTAGAGCAGCAGGAAGATAACTACGATAGACATGAATGAAGTCAATGCTAACGTACGACTTGCTGCCTGTTCGCTTTCAAACTGACCACCATATTCGATGTGATAGCCTTCCGGCAGTTTGATTTCCCGGTCTATTTGGTCTTGTATGTCATTTACTACACTGCGCAAGTCACGGTCGGCAACATTGGCAGAGATAACGATCTTACGTTTTACATTTTCCCGGCTGATAGTATTGGGACCCATAGCCGAACGAATTTCGGCTACGTAGTTTAATGGAACCTTTTGTCCGTCGTTGGTGTCAATCATCATGTTGCGTATTTTCTCCATTTTATCGCGAAGATCATCCTTGACACGTATGGTAAGGTCGAAGCTTTTTCCTTTTTCATAAACCTGCGATATGGCCTCTCCTGCCAGACAAACATTGACAAATTCTGAAAACTCCGGTAATGAAATACCGTATTTGGCAAGTATTTCCCGTTTGGGCGAAATGATGAGCTGCGGTCTTTCGATTTGTTGTTCTACATTTAAGTCGGCAATACCGGGAATACCTTGAATGGCATCCTTTATCTGATTACCTATAGAGAACATCCGATTAAGATCGTCTCCAAACAGTTTGATGGCAATATTAGCTTTTGTCCCGGATAACATGGCATCAATACGATGGCTGATAGGTTGCCCTATTTCCACATTGGCGCCTACAATAGTCCCCAATTTGGTACGTACATCAGCAATGAGCTCACTACGTGATCGGTCTTTCAACTCAAATGGCGCTTCAATTTCAGAGACATTTACGCCCAGGGCATGTTCGTCCAGTTCGGCACGTCCCGTTTTGCGGGCCACAGTTTGTATCTCGGGGATAGAGAGTAACAATTCTTCGGCACGATGTCCCATCTTGTCACTTTCTTCTAACGAGATGCCTGGTAGAGAGGAAATGTTGATGGTGAACGATCCCTCATTGAAAGGAGGTAAGAAGGAACGACCTAATGTAAAGAAACAAATCAATGCCACGATAAATAGGCCGATTGTACTTCCCAATACACTTTTTTTATGTTCCAGTACGAAAGTCAGTGCAATAGAGTACCATTCTTTCATTTTATGTGCTACGGCGGAGTCACCTGTGGAATTCTTCTTCTCTTTGATTTTTTCTTTGCCTAGTAAATAGGAACAAAGTACTGGCGTAACTGTCAATGCCACAATAGTGGAAGCTGCCAATGCCACGATGAAAGCAATTCCCAGCGGTACTAACATTCGGCCTTCCATACCACTCAGGAAGAACAGGGGTACAAAACTTACTACGATAATCAGTGTAGAGTTTAGAATAGGCATACGTACTTCTTTGGAAGCGTTAAATACCACATCGAGTATAGTCAATCGTTCTTCGACAGATTTCAATCGGTTTTCTCGTAATCGTTTATAAACGTTTTCCACATCCACAATAGCGTCGTCTACCAGTGAACCGATGGCGATTGCCATACCTCCAAGACTCATCGTGTTGATAGTGAATCCCATATAGTGAAGAGCTAGAATTGATGCTATCAAGGATAGGGGCAATGTCACTAGTGATATAATAGTTGTCCGTACATTGGCGAGAAACAGGAACAGAACGATAACGACAAAAATACCACCTTCAAAGAGGGATTTCTGTACATTACCAATGGAACTTTCTATAAAACGACTTTGGCGAAAGATATCGGTAGATACTTTTACATCTGCCGGAAGGTTTTTCTGCAAATCCTTCAATGAAGCCTCCAATTTGTTAGTCAACTCCAATGTACTCGTTGCTGGCTGTTTGGTCACCGTCATCAATACAGCAGGCTTGCCGCGTTCCGAGGCAGTGCCAAGTTTAGGTAACTTGGCACCGATATGTACGTCTGCAATATCTTCTAACAGGACAGGAGAATTGTACGTTGGAAGTTGGGAAGTTGTATTATCTTGCACTTTTATAACGGCTTTTGCAAGTTGGTCTACACGGTCGGTAGAGAGTACCCCACGCACAATATATTCGTTCCCATATTCATAAAGTACCCCACCATTAGCATTCAAATTCATTTCACGGGTGGCGTTCATTACTTCTGTTAAGCTGACACCGTAATGACGCATTCGTTCTGGGTCAAGTTGTATCTGATACTCTTTGATGTCTCCACCCAGTACAGAAACTTGTGCTACTCCTCCAGTAGAAAGTAATCTCGGACGAATTGTCCAGTCGGCAATAGTACGTAAATCGAGCATAGAGGTAGAATCTGCCGTCAGCCCGATGATCAACATTTCACCTAGAATGGATGATTGTGGCCCGAGCGTAGGGTTACCCACATTGGCAGGCAATGCTTCATTGACAATTGCTAATTTTTCGCTGACAATTTGGCGCGCCAGATAGATATCCGTATCCCAATCAAATTCTACCCAAACTACGGAAAAACCGTTTGTTGAAGAGGAGCGTACACGACGTACACCTGTTGCGCCATTTACAGCGGTTTCTACGGGGAAAGTAACCAGTTGTTCCACCTCTTCGGCTGCCATACCATTGGCCTCGGTCATGATAACTACCGTTGGAGCATTCAGATCGGGGAACACATCTACTTCCGTATGTATGGCAGTGTAAGTACCACCAATCAACAACAGCACAGATGCTACCAACACCAAAATGCGGTTGTGGAGGGAAAAATGTATAATTTTGTTTAACATAATGATTAATGTGCTGATATGCTAATGTATAGATATACTAATTGGTTATACTGATTGTTTATTGATCTGCCACAGACAAATTAGTATAGGTACATTAGCACATTAATTAATTAGTGTTCATGACTATGAGCCGGTATTGCATTTGTAGCTCCGGCCAGTTTTACTTGATAGGCTCCTTTAATAACCACTTTGTCACCGGCTTTTATACCGGAAAGAATTTGTACGCTTTCTCCATTGTCGGCACCCAGAGTGACGAGTTGTTTTTTATACCCCTCTTCATCCAATTGTAGATAAACGAAGAAACTGCCTTGTTCTTCAGTTAGGGCTGTATGGGGAAGTGCAATTACATTTTCCATTGGAGAAGAAAGTAGAAATATTTCTACAAACGAGCCCGGAATAATGTCTCCTTTGTTGTCGAACTCAAAAGTAACGGGAATGTAGTAACCATTATCACCCGTTGTCTTTCCATATGAGAGCAGTCGCCCGTTCAGCCCTTTCAAAGTATATACTTTATTATTATAAGGTGTGCAGAAATTGGCGGAGCTGATTGTACGTAAAGAAGGATAATACTTTTCCGATACATCGGCACGGAGGAACAATTTGCGATTTTGGGTGATGCTGACCAGCGGCTGTCCTACGGTGACATAATCTCCTTCTTTCACCAACAGGCTTTTTATATAACCACTGATAGGAGAGGGAATAACCTGTCCGTTGGCGGAGTGATTTTTAGCAACAGCTTCATAGCTGATACGGGCATTTTCGTAAGCCTGTTCGGCTTGGGCAAAATCTTTCTCCGATACAATTTTATTAGGAACAAGTGTTTTCATACGTTCGTATTCCTTCTTAGCTACTTCGTAGGCGATACGTGCCTTTTGTACCGGATCACCATCTGCCATATTCTTGGAAGATAGAATTATCAGTGGCGTACCTTTATTTATACTTATACCTTCAATAACTTTTCCACTGAAAGAAACGATACCTGCTACGGTAGCTACGGCAACACTTTCATCACCTTGTGCAACCAACACCTGTCCACTGGTCTTGATGACTTGATGGAAAGTGCCTGGTTCAATAATGCTGGTTTCCACTCCGGCAGCTTGCGCTTTGGCGGGTGGAAGAATTATTTCGTCACTATGTCCGGCTATGGCTTCATTGTTATGGTCATGATTTTCATGTCCTTCATTTTCGTGGTCATGTCCTTCGCTTTCATGGTCATGTCCTGCATGATCGTGTTCTTCAGTTGTATGCTGATGTCCGTCTGCGGATTTATTGTTACAAGAGCCTAATAGGAATAACCCTATGACTCCCCAAAAGATATATCTTTTCATGTTGATAGTTTTTGTTCTTACTTCAATTTGAATGCAAAATTAGAGAATGACGTATACAACTCGGTTGCATAGTTTTTATATGCCGATTGAGAAAATGATTTTCGGCAATACACTGGCAGTGGTTAAGCAAGAACACACGGAGGTGCACGAAGCCCCGAAGCACGTGTAATAAACGTGCCGTGAAGAGACTCTATGTAGACAAATTTATACCCTGTCCCGGCTTCTTCAGGTAAGGAAAGTAGTTTGAGGATAGGTTCGAAAAATAAAGTAGTGACCCATACGAAGTCGGGATGCGCAACACTATTGTCCGAATTGGGAGTTTGCTGGAAAAAATGAGTCGTCATACAACCTGTATCACAGCAACAATGCTCACTGCAAGAGCCCTGATGATGACAACACCCCTCACTAGGAATGTCGTTTTTCATACAAATCATACCGTTGTCGTGGTGATGATGAGGAATAACCGGTACTGCCAGCATAATCATGCTGATGAAAAGCAGGAAATAAGTAATGTACCGTTTCTTTTTCATCCTTCTATCTTTGATGGGAGACAAAGATAGAGGTTATAAAGCTAATTACCAAATGCAATATGCTAAAAAGCCTTGAATAAGCTGTTTAATCCTTCGCTCACACTGGGATGCGTAAAGATAAAGTCACGCAGAAAACTGTAAGACTGCCCTGTTTTCATAGCCATCGTTACCATATTGATGACTTCCGGAGCATCCACACACAACAATGTACATCCTAAAATACACCCGGTATGCGTGTCAATGACGGCTTTCATCATACCGTCTATGCTTTGCAACGTGCGTGTACGTGGAATAAGCGCTGCTGGTAACCTAGAGACTTGGATAGAATATCCGTGTTTAACCGCCTCTTCTTCTGTAATTCCTACATGTGCCAATGGAGGATCTGTGAAAATGGCGAAAGGAACCGGTGAACGGTCATCAGTACGTCGCTTTTTGTCACCGAACAGTTGGTTACTGATGATGCGATAATCATCAATAGACAGATAGTCGAACAGTGCTCCTCCCCTGACGTCACCCAATGCCCATATATGTGGAGAGGTGGTATGAAGTTGTTCATTCACGATGATAGCTCCTCGTGCGTCGGTCTGAATACCGGCGGCGTGAAGATCCAATTCGTCTGTCCTCGGTCTTCGTCCGGTTGCAAGGAGCAAAGCGTCCCCTTCCACAAAGTAGGGAGTGCCATCAGAACCGTTTGTATAGGTCAACGTTATTCCGTCTGCTGTGTCGAAAACAGATTGGGAATGTACATTCAGGCGTACTTCAATATGTTTTCGTTTCAGGGAGTCTAACATGGATTCGGCAATGTCCCGGTCGGTGTTGGGTATGAAGCGGTTGCCGGCTTCCAATAATATCACCTTACTGCCGAAGCTTGCATATATCGTAGCGAACTCCAATCCGATGGCGCCTGCACCCAGAATGAGAAGACGTGCCGGAAGTTTACTTTCCTGTAGTAAAGTCTCGCTAGTATAGATATGCTTGCTTTCGTTGATTCCTCCGACATCGGGCAGGATGGGAATAGAGCCTGTATTGATAAAGATCTCCTTGCCTTTAAGCAGAATTTCTTTTTCTTGCGGTGAAACGATTTTCACGACATTGTCCGATACAAAAGTAGCTGTACCATTGTATAGTGTGATGTTGGAATTGGTCTTTACACTGACGAAGTTCATCTCACGCAGATAAGAGACGAGTTTGTCTTTTCGCCTTACGGCAAGTTTATATTGCTTGGACTGATTTTCAAAGTCGTTCTGATACAGTCGTTCGGTATGCCTGGCTTCGTGTATCAGGGTTTTGGTAGGAATACACCCCACATTTACACAGGTTCCTCCGTACATTTTCGGAGAACGTTCAATGATGGCCACTTTCCAATTGCGTCCGGCGAGTTCGGCAGCTAGCAGTTTACCGCCTTTGCCAAATCCTATGATAATTGCATCGTATTGTTTCATTTCCTTTATAATTAAAAGATTAGAAAATGAAACAATGAGAATGAAACATTTGTTGCGTAGGGAGAGTTAATGAACGTTTACCGTTCTAACTCTCTAAGTGAATCCATTTTCTTCTTTTCGAGAAATTCATAGATTCCACACAGATGTTCGGTTACTCGTTTATTACCGAATTCATAAACCTTTGTTACCAATCCGTCCAAAAAGTCACGGTCATGGCTCACTACGATCAATGTTCCGTCAAAATCCAGTAACGCTTGTTTCAGGATATCTTTGGTCTTCATGTCAAGGTGATTGGTGGGTTCATCCAAAATCAGCAGGTTTACCGGTTCCAACAACAACTTTATCATGGCGAGTCGTGTGCGTTCTCCACCCGAAAGTACTTTCACTTTCTTCATGGATTCTTCGGGACCGCCAAACATGAAAGCGCCCAGTAAATCGCGTATCTTGTTTCGTATTTCTCCTTTGGCAACGTCATCAATCGTTTGGAATACAGTAAGGTTCTCGTCCAATAGTGAAGCCTGGTTTTGGGCGAAATAACCTATCTGTACGTTATGCCCGATGGTAAGCGTCCCGTCATGTTCTATTTCTTTCATGATACATTTTACCAAAGTCGATTTACCCTCACCGTTTTTCCCTACAAAAGCCACTTTATCGCCCCTTTCTATGGTTAGGGAAGCGTTCTTGAACACAACATGATCGCCATACATTTTTCCGACGCCATCCATGATAACGGGATAGTTGCCTGAACGTGGTGACGGTGGAAATTTCAGACGTAAAGCCGAAGTATCTTCCTCATCCACCTCCAGCAGTTCCAGTTTCTCCAGCATTTTTACGCGGCTTTGCACCTGCAAGGTTTTGGAGTAAGTACCTTTGAAACGTTCAATGAACTCTTTGGTGTCAGCAATGAACTTTTGTTGTTCGTCGTAAGCTTTTTTTTGTTGTTCACGCCGTTCTTTACGCAGTTCCAGATATTTGGAGTAGTTTACCTTGTAGTCATAAATCCGTCCCATGGTTACTTCAATGGTACGGGTTGTAATATTGTCTACGAATTTGCGGTCATGGCTGATGACAATAACTGCTTTTCCGTTATTGATAAGGAAATCCTCCAGCCATTGGATAGATTCGATGTCAAGATGGTTGGTCGGTTCATCCAGCAACAGGACATCCGGTTTCTGTAGCAGCAACTTGGCAAGCTCGATACGCATGCGCCATCCACCGCTGAAATCACTGGTCTGGCGATTAAAGTCCTCACGGTTAAACCCGAGTCCGAGTAATGCTTTTTCAACATCTTCCTCATAGTTGGTGGAGTCAATGGCATAGAATTTTTCACTGAGTGCCGAAACATTTTCAATTAGTTCCATGTAACTGTCACTCTCATAATCCGTACGAGTTTCCAGTTCTTTGTTAAGGCGGTTTATTTCTGCTTCCATTTCGTGCAGGTGGGCAAAGGCCTGTGCAGTTTCCTGAAAAACAGTTCGTCCGTCTTCTGTCATTAGATGTTGTGGCAGGTAAGCAATGACACTTTCTTTGGGAACCGATATTTTACCACGGGTGGGTTGCCTTACACCTGCAAGAATTTTCAATAAAGTACTTTTTCCTGCACCATTTTTCCCCATCAGGGCGATGCGGTCTTTTTCGTTGATAACAAAGGATATATCACTAAATAAGGTGGTGCCGCCAAATTCAACGGCGAGTCCGTCTACTGAAATCATTATATATATTTTAAAATAAGATGCAAAGATAATATAATAATATTATTTTTTATATCTTTGTCTCGTACAAACAATAACAAATAAGTCTCATGGAAATCGAAAAACAATCAGAAGATTACCGTCCGCTCATTTTGGTTGCGGAAGATGATGATAGTAATTTTAAATTAATAAAAGCTATTATCGGTAAGAGGTGCGATATATTGTGGGCTATGAATGGCGAAGATATGGTAAAACTGTTTCGAGAAAATCGTGAGAAAGCGGCTGCTATTCTTATGGATATAAAGATGCCTATAATGAATGGTCTGGACGCTACTTTAATAATACGTGAAGAAGATAAGGAGCTTCCTATTATAATGCAGACTGCATACGCATTTGCTTCCGATCGTGAAAATGCGATACAATGCGGTGCTTCGGAGGTGCTGGTGAAACCTATCACTCTAAGTGCTTTACGTAATTGTCTCAGTAAATATTTGCCGGAAATAAAGTGGTAATTCACTTCGTGTAGAAATAGGCCAACGGGGTGGCTCTCAATATGAAGAACTGCCCCGTTGGTTTATATATAAGCATTGATAAGCTATCTTCGCCCGTCCTTATATCAGTTTATCGAATATATTTTGGGGATAGAGCTTTATTAGTTTTATCTTTGTACTATTTAATGTAATACCTTCTAATATAATATTTTGTTCGATATGAAGACAAACACCTTCCTTTTGTTTTTCTTAGGCTTGTTTTTCATGGCGTCTTGCTCCGATAATCAGATAGAACCCAACTTCTTAATACAAACTACCAAAGATATAACAATAGCTTATGAGGCAAAATCGCAAGCTACCATTCATTTTACGAGTTCACGTGAGTGGCAGGCAAACTCTGCCGAAGACTGGTTTACGATATCTCCTTCTGCGGGGGAAGGTGGAACTTTTGATTTAGTAGTCACCGCCAAGACCGAAAACATTACTACTGAACCTCGTACGGCAACCATCACTCTCACTTCAGGAAGTTTGACCCAAAATATAACTTTACAACAAAGTAATGCCGTAACGCTTGAGCAAAGCACTTATAATCTGGAGGCAGAGGGAGGTGCTTTGGACATTCGCTTTTCAACGAATGTAGCTGCAGATGAATTTGCGGTTTATACTAATAAGAGGGACGATTGGTTGGTGCAAAGGGGAGAAACCCGTACTGCTTCCTTATTGATGATAAGATTGAAAGTTCTACCGAATATGGAAGTTGCTTCCCGTACTGCTTATATTTATTTTGTAAAGGAGACAGATGCGGGTAAAAAAATATTAGCTATTGCCACTATAAACCAAAAGGGAGTGTCCTCGGAACAATCTGTCGATTATTCTGCTGATAAAACAGTCCGTGTTTTGCAGACGGCTACTAAAGGGAATGGTATTCCTATTGTCCTTATGGGGGACGGTTTTATTGATAAGGAGATTGCTGATGGTACCTATAGCAAGGTTATGGAAAAGACGCTTGAAAATATTTTTACGGAAGAACCGATCAGGTCACTCCGGGATTATTTCAATGTATATACCGTAACGGCAGTTTCAAAGAATAATAACTTTGGAAACGGATATGAAACCGCTTTTGGTTGTAAATTGAGAGGTGGGGGTACTACCGAAATTTATGATGGTGATGAACATAAAATAATGAAATATGCACGATGTGTAGAAGGAGTGGATTTACAGGAAACCTTGGTCGTTGTCATTCTTAATACTCTGGTTTATGCTGGTACTACTTATTTCGGATATGTGGATAACACCAATAAAGTGGTTGAGTTTGCGATAGCCTATTGCCCGGTTATAGAAAATCTGGAGAGTGAGAAGTTCAGACAAGTACTTGTGCATGAAGCTGTAGGGCATGGATTCGCTAAACTGGAAGATGAATATGGCTATAAAGAACAAGGTGCGATTTCAGAAAATAAAGTAAAGGATATCCAGCGATTACAAGTTTTAGGATGGGCACAGAATGTAGATTTTACAGAGAATCGTACTGAGGTACTTTGGAGTAAATTCCTGGCGGATGAACGCTATGTGTCAGATAATTTGGGTATCTTCGAGGGAGCATGTACCTTTATAAAAGGTGTTTATCGTTCAACCGAAGAAAGCATGATGCGTAGCAATATCCAAGGTTTTAATGCACCCTCCCGTAAATCTATATATGATAGAGTCATGAAAGTCGGTATGGGAAAGGAAGCGACTTATGAGGAATTCGTTATTTACGATTTGCAGCATAGGACGCAGACACGTTCCGTCTCTACTTTGATTCCGGATAAACCGTTTGCACATCCGTATTTTGTTGGTAGGGCACTTTCTGAGTAAAAGAAAACTTGCATTGCCACTGCATTGGCACAATCTTGCCACCATATTGGCACAACTTTGCCAATATGGTGGCAAAGTTGTGCCAATATGGTGGCAAGACGTTTGGGTTATATAGCCGTAGTTTTATATTTCTATTTTTCTTTCTTATTCTCTCTTTCCTGCATTTTCCGTTTTACGAATTCAATCTTCAGGTTAGCTTCGTCTATATTCTTCTTTATTTCTGTGATAGAAGAAAGTATCTTTGCCAATTCGTAAACATCGGCAGCGGCTTTGCGGTCGTTAGGGGTAAGGGTAGTGGCATAGGAACGTTCGCCCAAATAGTTGACTCGGATATTTTTATCTTTATTCAGACAGATAAACCCGATGACATTGCCATCTTCGCCTAATTTGTAATCGGCTTTTTCAATCTTTTCTCCGAGATCTGTGGTTTCATAACTGTCTTTAGAGGCAGGTGTTTCGGCAAAACTGCCATCGGGGGTAGTTACTTTTACTGCCACATGATGGATGTTATGGGGACCACAATAAATAGAAGTCATACTCATCCTACCATTTTCATCTACTAGGAAACGAAGGAAAGAACGATGTAGGTTCTTCTCTATCACTTGGGAAGGATGTAGGTAATTACCTACTTTCTGATATTCGACATCTTTTTCGAAAATAAAGTTATCTTTGATGTCATCCAGTTCCTTTTGTTTTTCACGGAGCATGCTGTCAAGATAAACCAAACTATTCTCTTGTTCTTTCAGTTCTACCTGTTGCATAAGGCCTATCCCTTCATGGCGGGTTTTGAAAGCTTTGGGATAAAGGATTTTTATACTGTCAATTTGTATCTTTGCTTCACTATAATCGCCACGTTCGTAAGCTGCCCGGGCAATCTGTAGCTTCTCACTTGCTTTTTTCTCTACATTACTACAAGAAGAAAGCGTGCAGCAGAGGCACGCAAGGATAACTGCTTTTTTCATAATTTTTGTTCTTGGTGTTAGTGGGAGCAAAATTAGAAATAATATCCGTATCTTTGTACCCGCTTTATAAAAGAATTTATTATGATTGAACTGACGGCAGAAGAATTGAAGCAACGTTTTAATGATGACATATTCAGGCGGATATCCGAAACTGCGGATAATTTGGGGTTGGAATGCTATGTGGTTGGTGGTTATGTACGCGACATTTTCCTGCAACGTCCTTCCAAAGATATAGATGTGGTTGTGGTGGGCAGTGGTATCGCGATGGCGGAAGCTTTAGGCAAGTGCTTGGGGCGTGGTGCTCATCTCTCGGTTTTCAAGAATTTCGGTACGGCACAACTGAAATACCATGGTACGGAAGTGGAGTTTGTAGGTGCCCGTAAAGAATCGTACACACACGATTCGCGGAAACCGATTGTGGAAGACGGTACGCTGGAAGATGACCAAAATCGTCGAGATTTTACTATCAACGCTTTGGCTGTCTGTCTCAATCAAGCCCGTTACGGTGAGCTGGTAGATCCGTTTGGTGGAATGGAGGATTTGAAAGAAAAGACTATCCGTACGCCGCTCGATCCGGATATCACGTTTAGTGACGATCCATTACGGATGATGCGTTGTATCCGTTTTGCCACTCAGCTCGGTTTTTATATTGACGATACTACATTCGATTCTTTGTGTCGCAATAAAGAGCGTATTTCCATTATATCCAAAGAACGCATTTCAGATGAGTTGAATAAAATATTACTCTCTCCCATACCTTCCAAGGGATTTATTGATCTTGATCGTTCCGGACTGCTGGAACTTATTTTTCCCGAATTGGTAGCTCTACAAGGGGTAGAGACCCGCAATGGACGAGCACATAAGGATAATTTTTACCATACGTTGGAAGTGTTGGATAACATTAGTAAGAAGACTGATAATCTTTGGTTACGCTGGGCGGCATTATTGCACGATATTGCAAAACCTGTAACTAAACGTTGGGAACCTCGTGCAGGTTGGACATTCCATAACCACAACTTCATCGGTGAAAAAATGATACCGGAAATCTTCCGGAGAATGAAGTTACCGATGAATGAAAAGATGAAATATGTGCAAAAGCTGGTAAGTCTTCATATGCGCCCCATTGTCATAGCGGATGATGTGGTTACTGATTCTGCCGTTCGCCGCTTGCTTTTTGAGGCTGGAGACAATATTGACGACCTTATGACTTTGTGTGAGGCGGATATCACTTCCAAGAATATGGAACGCAAACAACGTTTTCTGAATAATTTCCAGTTGGTTCGCCAAAAACTGAAAGATCTGGAAGAACGTGATCGTATTCGTAATTTTCAACCCCCTGTCAGTGGAGAGGAGATCATGAAGACTTTCAATCTGCCTCCTTGTCAGCAAGTGGGTGCACTGAAAAGTGCCATAAAAGATGCTATTTTGGATGGAGTCATCCCGAATGAATACGAAGCTGCCCGTGCATTTATGGTGCAACGGGCAGAGAAAATGGGAATTAGTCTTCGGCCTGGAACTTCCTGCTCACTTTCATCAGATTAATTGTGTAAGTCACTACATTCTGGGCTTCTTGTATCATTGTCAGATAAACCATACTTACTTTGATGCTGCCCGATTGGGTCTGAATGCGTTGTAGTTCTTCACGTTTCAGATGGGCAAGTTGTCCGTTCAGGTCATTGGCTTTGCGGATATCTTCTTCAAGATGCTCGTAGTCATTGTTTCCCAGCTTATGGCGGCAGACTTGTAGCAGATAAATAATATCTTCCGTGACGTCGGCAAATTCACCTTTCTGAATAATATCCAATGGTTTGAAGTTATTATCTATATGCTCCAGACATGGTTCGCACAGACGTCCTACGCTATATACCAATTCACTGGCAAAGTCATTGCCCTGATAGAAATAAAGGCCTTTTTCCAGAACTGTATTGTTGTCTAGACGACACATGGCAAGTGTACCGGTACGCTTCATCTGTTTGATCAGCTGTTTTTCAAATTTGATTGAACCCATCGTGCGGCGTAGTCCACGTAAATTTTCGTGCAAGAAGGCAGTAACGGTACGTTCAAAGTTATCTTCTGTAAATTCAAGTATTTTACCCAACTCCTCACGGGTGTGTTTGCGCAGGAGTTCAAGGATTTCAGTATTATTCGTGCTTTGCATCAACTGTTTAATGGTCTCGTTCCCTTTTTCTCTCGCTTTACGTTTCTTGTACATCACTTGACTGCGGATCAGCATGAATACTGCCAGGCCGATAAGACCTACAATAGCGATGGAACCGCCGAAATATATAATCATTGCTACGAAGAAACAGATGGTGAATGCAGCGCCGGCAGTAATAAACCATCCGCCTATAACACTTAATACGCCGGTGATGCGGAACACAGCAGAATCGCGTCCCCAAGCACGGTCGGCAAGAGAGGTACCCATGGCTACCATGAAGGTAACGTAGGTGGTAGAGAGAGGGAGTTTCAGGGAAGTGCCCAATGCAATGAGTAGACCGGCGAGCACCAGATTGACAGATGCACGGACTAAGTCGAAAGCGGCTCCGTCGGCAATGATGGCTTCATCTTTTTGGAAACGGGTTTCAATCCAGCGTTTACTACGTTCGGGCATTATTTTGGAGAGCCCGTTGGCAAAAGTCATACTGAAACGTACTAAGGTACGTGCTATAGGAGTACTACCGAAGTTTTCTTCACCTTCGTCCTGACGAGAAAGGTCAACGGATGTTTTGATAACATTGTGAGCTTTCTTGGAAGTACAAAGTGAATATACCATAATGGCACCGGCACCGATAAGGAAATACCAAGGTGTTTTGGCAGGGCCAAGCAAGGAGGTCATAAGAAATCCATCGTCACCAACACTTGTTCCGTTCGCGGTATAATCTACGAAAGAGGAATATCCGGCGAGAGGTACACCGATGAAATTAACCAAGTCGTTACCTGCAAAAGCCAGAGCAAGAGCAAATGTACCCATCAGTACCACTACTTTGAATACATTGATTTTTAGCCAGTGTAGTATTTGCATCAGTAGGGTGAAGAATACGAAGAAACAGCCGATAAGTAAAAATGTATTATCTTGTATCCACTGTTTATTTTCAGGAGTCATGAACGAACTGTCTTTCAGCCCCTTTATCAACATAAAATAAATGATAGATGTAGCGGCGATACCTCCGAAAATGGCAATACTATATTTCATCTTCTTTTTATAGTTAAAAGTGAACACCACGCGCGCCAGCCATTGTACCACCATACCGAAGAAGAAGGCGATTGCTACAGATACAAAAATTGCCATGATTACAGACAATGCCTTGTCTGTGTTGATAAGGTCTCCAAGTCCCAGTGTATCACTGTCGTATACTTTTATAAGCGCCAATGCAAATGTTCCTCCCAGAAGTTCGAATACCATAGAAACGGTAGTAGAGGTAGGCATACCCATCGTATTGAATACATCCAGTAGCACTACATCCGTCAACATCACGGCAAGCAAGATACACATGATTTCGGCAAAATAGAAATGTTCAGGTTGATAGATACCATGCCGGGCTATATCCATCATGCCATTAGAGAGGGAAGCTCCGATAAAAACACCGATACCTGCTATGAACAATATGGTCTTGAAAGATGCTGCTTTTGCTCCTACAGCCGATTGGAGAAAATTGACTGCATCATTACTGACACCCACTACGAGATCAAACACGGCAAGGATGAACAGGAAGATGACAATACAAAGGTAGATAGTTTCCATAAATATGTATTTTATTTCTGGCTGCAAAGGAACAGTTTTCGTGTTGCAGAGAAATGTCATATATGTTACAGAAGTGTTACAATCTATCTTTTAAGTACTCATAGAAAGTATACTGCGCACGTATCTTTTCCTTTTGTGGGCGTGTTGATTTCCAGCGGTTTTGTAGATTGGCATCTACAAAACATGCTTTACGTTTGTCTGCCAGTTGGATGGCGAGCATATCTGCCAGTTCGCGTTTCAAGTCTGGATCCAGTATCGGGGTTACGGCCTCGATACGGCGGTAAAGATTGCGACGCATCCAGTCCGGTGAACCGAGAAAAAGTTTGGGTTTACCGCCATTTCCGAAATACCATATTCGGGCATGTTCCAGAAAAGTGTCTACAATACGAGTGACGCGGATATTACGGCTATATTTTTGTTCCGGTATCAAGCAGCAGATTCCTCGCACAATGAGGTCAATCTTTACTCCGGCTTGCGATGCCTCATAAAGCCTGTCTATCATGGTGGGGTCTTGCAAAGCATTCATTTTTAGGATAATTCGTCCTTGTTTTCCACTCTTAGCCAAGTTTATTTCGTGTTCGATGAGACGGTTCAACTCCGGTATCAAGTTGAAGCGAGCCACCAGTAGGCGGTGGAACACAGGATTTTCCTTGCCTTGCAAAGTACGGAACAGGTTATGCAGATCGTTGACAAGTATCGGATTACAGGTGAACAATCCACTGTCTGCATATAATGTTGCAGTCTTTTCATTAAAATTACCCGTGCTGATATATGCGTAGCTGGGTAGTTTGTGCCCCTGTTTATCACGGCGGAGTATGAGAGCCACCTTGGCATGTACTTTTAATCCCGGTATGCTGAAGATGATATTGATACCTGCCGCTTTCATCATTTCAGCGGTTGCCAGATTATTCTCTTCATCGAAGCGGGCTTTCAGTTCAACGAAAACGGTAACTTTCTTACCATTTTGGGCAGCAGCTATCAATGTGTTGATAACTGCAGAGTTTTCTGCAACACGATATTGAGTTACCATGATTTCACGTACGGTAGGTTCGTGAACGGCTTCATATAAAAAATGTATAAAATGTTCGAAAGAATGGTATGGATAATGCAGTAATAAATCTTTTTTTTCCACATACCGGAATATAGATTCCCGTTCATCCAGACAAGTTAATCTCATGGGTTGAGGCTTTCGTATAGGACGTACGGTTTGATTGGGGTTGGGGAGATGTCGTAGATCCTCCATATTCAGATGTTTGTCACCGGGTACCAGCTCTTGGCGGTTGATGCGAAAAGCATCTACCAAGAAATCGAGAAAATCATCCGGCATGGCACGGTCGTACACAAAACGGCAGACTGCACCAATCTTGCGTTTCTTTACTTTGGTCTTTACCTGCTCTATGATTTCAGAAGTATTGGCAGTGTCGTCAATCAGGATATCTGCATCACGCGAAATCTTGATACAATAACTGCTGTCCACTTCATAACCAGGAAAGATAGTACCGATGTTTGCTTTGATTATATCTTCTATGAACATAAGATAATAATTCTTTCCCACTTTGGGTAGTTCTATGAAACGGGGTACCTTGCTGTAGGGGAGTTTCATTACGAAATATTGCGTGCGGTTAGGGGAATTCAGTGGTACACCTTTTAAATATAAGCGTACGGCAAGATAAAGCCGGTTATCTCTGAGGAATGAGATTATTTTGTCTTTACTGACGGGAACGGGAGACAGGTAGGGGAAAATCTCTTCTCTAAAGAAACGATGTAGAAAATCTTTGTGAAACGGTTCTACATTACGACCTTGATAAAATATAATATGGTGTTCCCGTAGCGCAGGCAGTATCTTTTCTTCATAGATGCGGATACGTTCTTCTAACTGGCGGTTTACTTCTTCATTGATTTCTCCCACCAGTTCAATGGCAGACTGTACACTTTCTTCATCACTATGCGCAGCACCGGTTGCTATCGCTTTATGGTCTGCAACACGTATCTTATAGAACTCTTCCAGATTAGATGAGTATATGGAAATAAAGTTGATGCGTTCATATAGCGGTAATGTGTCGTCTTCAGCTTCCAGCAACACCCGGTAGTTGAATGATAACCAGCTGATGTCACGTTTGAAATATCTGTGTTCCATAAAATATCAGTTTAAAGAAAAGAAAAATGATAATTTGCCAGTGTTACACGTCTAAATTCCCATTGCTTTTCCTGTATTTTTTCCAAATATAATTACCTTTGTGTTAATAAACAACAGAAAGATGACAAAAGTTGGTTTACTATCGGATACGCATGCCTATTGGGATGAGAAATATCTTCAATACTTTGAAACGTGTGATGAGATATGGCACGCCGGTGATATAGGTTCGCTGGAAGTTGCCCGGAAATTGGCGGAATTCCGTCCCTTTCGTGCAGTTTATGGCAATATAGACGGGCAGGATATCCGTCGGCTCTATCCGCAGGTATTACGTTTTACGGTAGACGGAGCGGAAGTATTGATGAAGCATATCGGTGGATATCCCGGTAAATACGACCCTTCTATACAAGGCAGTATTCTGGTACATCCACCCAAACTGTTTGTCAGTGGACACTCTCATATCCTGAAAGTGAAATATGACAAGACTCTCAATCTGTTACATATCAATCCCGGAGCAGCCGGTATTTCTGGCTTTCATAAAGTGCGTACCATGGTTCGCTTTGTGGTGGATAATGGAGTGTTTAAGGACTTGGAAGTGATAGAGCTTGCCGGATAAGGCTTTTGCTTTTTAGGAGTTTACTATTCCTGAAAGAATAAATTATCATTGTATATTTTGTAATTTTGCGATTTTTATCGAACTTTGTACCCTGAATAGCAACGAGAGCCGTGGGGCGTTGTCCTCCTTCTTATTTTATTCTCCATTTGATGTAACACCAAAAAGAACTGAAATATGAAAGGAATTATTCTTGCCGGTGGCAGTGCCACTCGTCTCTATCCATTGTCGAAGGCTATATCCAAGCAGATAATGCCTGTCTACGACAAACCGATGATCTATTATCCTCTTTCCACATTGATGTTGGCCGGAATACGTGAGGTGTTGATAATCTCCACTCCGCGCGATTTGCCTATGTTCCGCGAATTACTGGGTACAGGTGAAGAACTCGGAATGGCTTTTTCTTACAAAATACAGGAGAAGCCTAACGGGCTGGCACAGGCTTTCGTCTTGGGTGCAGAGTTTTTGAATGGTGAGCCGGGATGCCTTATCCTGGGTGACAATATGTTCTATGGTCAAGGCTTTTCGGCCATGCTGAAGCGTGCCGCATCCATTGAAAAAGGTGCCTGCATCTTTGGATATTACGTAAAGGATCCTCGTGCATACGGTGTGGTGGAATTTGATGCCGATGGTAAAGCTATTTCTCTTGAAGAGAAACCGGTTCAACCCAAAAGTAATTATGCCGTTCCCGGTCTTTATTTCTACGACTCTACAGTAACAGCTAAAGCCGCTGCTCTAAAACCTTCGGCACGTGGTGAATATGAAATTACCGATCTCAACCGCCTTTATCTAAATGAAGGTACATTGAAAGTAGAACTTTTTGGACGTGGTTTTGCATGGCTTGATACGGGTAACTGTGACAGTCTGCTTGAAGCAAGTAACTTTGTGGCTACCATACAGAACCGTCAAGGTTTCCGTGTCAGCTGTATAGAAGAGATTGCATGGCGCAAGGGTTGGATAGATGCCGACCAGCTTTATCACCTCGGTGAGCAACTGGGTAAAACCGAATATGGCAAATACCTGATGGAACTCGCCGATTCTCACCGTTAATTGCTTGATGATTGATGGTGGATAATTTGTAATTAGTAATTTATAATTTGTAATTGTATGAAGACTTATCTCGTAACCGGTGCTGCCGGATTTATCGGAGCCAATTATATAAAATATATCCTGGCGAAACATGATGATATAAAAGTGGTGATATTGGATGCCCTGACATACGCGGGAAATTTGGGAACTATCGCTAAAGATATAGATGACGATCGTTGCATTTTTGTCAAAGGTGATATCTGTGACCGTATGCTTGCCGATGAACTGTTTGCTAAATATAAATTTGATTATGTAGTGAATTTTGCTGCTGAGAGCCATGTAGACCGCAGTATCGAAAATCCGCAACTTTTCTTGCAAACTAATATTTTGGGTACTCAAAATTTGCTTGATGCAGCTCGTCGTGCATGGGTGACGGGAAAGGATGAGTATGGTTATCCTACCTGGCGTAAGGGCGTTCGTTATCATCAGGTATCTACCGATGAAGTATATGGTTCGTTGGGTGCCGAGGGATACTTTACGGAACAAACCCCGCTTTGTCCACATAGTCCATATAGCGCTTCAAAGACAAGTGCCGATATGGTGGTGATGGCTTATCACGACACCTACAAGATGCCGGTGACTATCACCCGTTGTTCTAATAATTATGGCCCTTATCACTTCCCGGAAAAGCTGATCCCATTGATTATAAAGAACATTCTTGAAGGAAAGAAGTTGCCCGTTTATGGTGACGGAAGTAATGTACGCGACTGGTTGTATGTGGAAGATCATTGCAAGGCCATCGACCTTGTTGTGCGTCAGGGAGTAGAGGGGGAAGTTTATAATGTAGGCGGTCATAATGAAAAGACCAACTTGGAGATTGTGAAACTTACGATTGCTACTATCCGTCGTCTGATGGAAGAAGAACCCAAGTACCGTGAAGTTCTGAAAAAGAAAGTCAAAGGAACCGATGGACAGATTGATATCAGTTGGATCAATGAAGACCTGATTACGTTTGTGAAAGATCGTTTAGGGCATGATCAACGTTATGCTATCGATCCGGCAAAGATAACAAAAGCTTTAGGGTGGTTCCCCGAAACGAAGTTTGAAGTAGGTATTGTAAAGACCATTGAATGGTATCTGAATAATCAGGACTGGGTAGAAGAAGTGACCAGCGGTGATTATCAGAAATACTACGAAAAGATGTACGGAAAGCGATAAGAATCAACCAACCAATACTATCGTTAATAATAGACCAAAGAACAGCATATTACGCGATGTTTCGCCTAATATGCTGTTTAATTTTTTACCGCTTCTTATTGTAACCATTTTCCGCCAGGTGAGTATGTGCAAGTAAAGATAGATGCAGGGTGCTCCTATAAAGGCAAATGGATTCATTTTTCCGCTATAGACAAACCATAGGCAGAGAAGTGTGGCAACTACGCCCAAGCCCAAATATAGATAGCGCCCGAAAGGTTCTCCGAAGCGTACAATCAATGTCTGTTTGCCGCTAAGTGCATCTTGCTCCCGATCCCGGTAGTTGTTTACAACCAGAAGTGTGTCTATCACCAATCCGCAAATAAGTGAAGCTATCCATACATCTGTAGTGAGGATATGTGTTTGCACATAATATGTTCCGCCCACGGATATGAAACCGAAAAAGATCAAGACTAGTAGATCTCCCCATCCACGGTAGGAAAGGATAGTGGTATATAAAAATGCGAATACAACACATAGTACTCCCAAGAGTATTAATTCCCAACCGCCATGAGGCAGTTGTTCCCAACATTCATGTAATATGGCACATCCCATCAGGCAAGAAAATACAAGCGTACTTCCTATTCCCCACCTCATGGCCCTGGGGGTAATCCAGCCTTGGGCACAGGCACGCTCTGGTCCCAACCGGTCTTCCCGATCACTACCTTTCAGATAATCATAGAGATCGTTAATAAAATTGGCTGCAATCTGCATGCCGCAGGCAAACAAGACGCACAATAATGCTAAGGCTATTTCAAAACCTCCGTCGGCAAATGCCAAAGAAGAACCTATTAATACAGGAATAATGGCTCCTGTTAATGTTTTGGGACGTGCTGCAAGTAGCCAGGCGTGGAGTGAGTTAGGCTTTATCTCTTTCATGTTGATTTCATTTTTTTACTAGAGTCTGTTCGCAAAGATACTGAATTTGCCTATCTTTGTCTACGGCTATGATAAAGAATTAATATATCAGATGAAGAAGTTTTTATATTTGTCTCTGTTGGCTGCATGGCTTTTGTCTTCCTGCCAGTCTACCCGTAACTTCACTTCACCACTTCCCGGTGAGTATTCCGTAAAAATATCGGCATCTTCTGCGTCCGGTTATAAGAATGTGAAGCGTGTCAAGGAATATGAATTTTCCCATCGCGATGTTCCTGCAGCTTTTGATGGTTGTCGTTTGGTATTTGTTTCCGACTTGCATTACCGGAGTTTGTTGAAAGAAAAAGGACTGAAAGATGTTACCCGCTTACTCAATGATTTGCATGCCGATGCCCTGCTCATTGGTGGCGATTTACATGAAGGATGCGAGTATGTACCTGCTGCTATTGCTGCATTGGGTGCAATAAAAACATCTTTGGGCACATATGCCGTTTTAGGCAATAATGATTATGAAGCTTGCTATGAGGATATTGTGAAAGAAATGGAGCGTCAGAATATTCATTTGCTGGAGCATAAAGTCGATACGTTGAAGCGGGATAGTGCGAAGATTTTAATAGCCGGTATACGTGATCCGTTTAATCTTGAACAGAATGGCCAGTCGCCTACACTCTCTCTGTCCCCTGATGATTTTGTCATTCTGCTGACACATACTCCCGATTATGCGGAAGAGGTTTCCATTACCAACACAGATCTGGTACTTGCCGGACATACGCATGGAGGGCAAGTTACATTATTCGGTCTATATGCCCCTATTATTCCTTCCCGTTATGGACAACGTTTCCTTACGGGACTGAAATATAATTCAAAAGGTACACCGATTATTATTACCAACGGTATTGGTACTTCCAATAAAAATATTCGTTTGTTTGCACCAAGCGAGGTGGTGGTGATTACACTGAAAAGATTAGATGAATAGTATCATTATCTGGATAAATGAACCGAAATTTGTCAAGAGCAGATTTATGTAAGATTAACGAACGGAAAATTCAAACTTTCCGTTTTTGTTTCCGTAGCATCCGGTTTGCCTGCTCTAAACGTACTATCTGCTAATGTTGAACATTACATCCGTAACCATGTACTTTAGCTCCCTAAACATCAAGGTTAATCGACGGATCTTCAGGCATTTTTATCGCAAACTACGGGTGTTTTGCCTATTTAATGTGGCATTTGGGAAGTAAAACTGCGTCGTTTGCCCTGCAAATGTGCGTCATTCCAAACAGACAGGAACAGGGAGAAAACAAAAACGGAGAAGCAATGCTCCTCCGTTTTTGCTAATTTAAAATTGAAGTATCTATAAATTCAGGATACAAATATACTGTATTGGAAAGGCGATGTCAAATATATAGTGGTTTTTCTTTAAAATATTTTGTAATCCTGCATTTTAATGTGGGAAATTGTTAAGCGTAAGGATTTACATCAAAATCATTATTTTCTTCAGTGACCGATGAGTCTACTTGTACTCCCAATTCTATCTTACCGGTTTGAGTAGCCTTAATGGTTAACTTTATCCATTTCTGGGGTTCAAGAGAGTTTATTTCTCCCTCTTTCTCCACCGTTTTTCCATTGTAAGTACCTTTAACGACATAAATAAGCTTATTACTTGCGCCTTCCAATATATTGAAATATGCCGATTGAGTATCAAAAGTTGCATTCTCTTTAAATTCTAAACTACGGCTTTGCTTGCCTTCCCGGTAAATAGTTACACTATAAGGATTTTCTGGGTCTTTACCAAAAATGTTCTTGAATGTTTCATCGTATAGCACATTCACTTTTGCATTTTGCATTTTACATACAATATTTACATCTGTTGTCTGTGAAACAACGACATTAACGTCTTGGACTCCGTAATAGCGGGCTTTCCCCCAACGGTTATTAGCCGTCTCTGCATCATCACTTATACAGCTTTCTGCTATAATGGTATAGGTGCCTTCTATAAATCGTAGAGGAGTTGATTTAATGAGTCCATAAGTTTTTTTATTCAGATTAATAATATCCCCACTTTTAATTGTTATCAGATAGGAATCATCTGCTTCCGGATATATCGTTTCTGTACGGGTCGTAGCTACAGATATTTCAGGGTTAGTACCTATGTTGAGATTAATGTATCCATACTCTGTGAATGCAGGAACATCATTATTGCTGCATGCCGCTAAAAGAATGGATAGTACGATGAAGGATAAATATTTTTTCATTGTTATATGATTGTATGGGTTATTCATAAATAAGTTCAACTTCGTCTATAAATAGTTGACTACCTATAAACATGGGCATTACTCCATTTTTATCACTATGGTACTTGGAAACACTAGTATTGGTTCCTGATTCAAATATTATTTCATAATGTGTTGCTTGAGTTCTAAAATCATCATATACTATTTTCAACTTACTTTTCTCTTTCTGATATTCTGTATAATAGGATGGGGATGTCAATTCGGCTTTTCCTATTAATGTATTTCCATTGTATATATTTATTTTAAGAACTGGTTTATCGTTTTCCGTTGGAATATATTTATAATAGAAAGCTAATATACTAGGTCTTGAAGTACAACTAACTTTATCAGTGTAGAGACGTCCTATGGCACTATATTTAGGATTGTCTGGGGCGTTTAGTGATACTCCGGTAATTCCGTATCCGCTTGTCATTATTCTAGCACAATTATTAGATTTGGAATCGGTGTCAGGACGTGTCCCAGAGCGTGAACTCCAACTGTAGATATATCCATAATTTTTAGGACATTTAGTTTCATTGTTAGTTCTCCAAGGACTATTATTAGAATTATTATTTGAATAAAATTCATAAATAGCTCCACACCCATTCTTTCCCCAAGAATCTCCTCCCCAATTATCATTGTCTTTTCCTGTGATAATTGAATACTCATCCAAATTTCCATTAGGAATATTAATAATATTCTCTGTTGTAATTTCTATTGAATTGGTTGTAATTTCTTCACTTAATTGTGCCCTTACTTTATATTTGGTATTTGGGGAAAGATTTGTAAATATGATATCTCCTTTATTTTCGTAATCTTTAATTTTTTCGGCTGAACTCCAGTCTGAAGAAGTTGCTAACATTAGTTCATAAGTTATACCTTGAGGTGTATCTATTTTGTTTCCCTTCTCATCTGTTGCTATAGCAGGAGTTATATAAAGTCGTTTAGCCCATGCTCCTGCCTGTTGATTTGGCAATGTCAATGTCGGTAACGTCAAATTACAATTAATATTATATATCTTTTGTGCCATAGCATCCAATTCAGTAATTGTTTTTTTGATTTCAATTCCTGCTTTGTTTTTTCCTTCCAGCGTTAATGTATATTTCCCGGGCAATACATATAAAGATTGTCCGTTTGTGACTTCTTCTCTTTGTTCTCCGTATGAAACATAGAATTTAGGTACACCGGTAAAGTGATCAATAATATCTGTGGGTATATTGGGGGTTATAATGGCATTTGCCATAGTTGCGATAATGGTTCCTAATTTAGTTGTTTCTCCCTCACGGATAGAAAAGGTTGCTGTTCCTTCAAAATAAGGACTGTTTCCCATTTGTTGCTTATTTCCGTAGTAAGCACGGAGAGTGTAAGTAGCGACAAAAAGATCGACTCCGTTAGCGTAATGATCCATGTGTCCACTTTCAATCACAAAGTTATCAGGATCAATGATTTCAATTATCATATCATTGATACTTGGTGTAGGAATAGAATATGCACGGGTTGTTGCCTCTATTTCTATGTCTACGCCTCCTAAAACCACTCTTCCTTTTCCCTTACCTATGATAGAAGAGGAGTCGTCTGTCTGACAAGCAGTGAGTGCTGCCAGTACAACGAGAATAGTCAAGATATAACGTGAAACTTTCATACTTCTAATAATCATATTCCAAACTAAATTCATCTATTATTAATGTAGCTCCTGCTGCTCCCGTGAAATAATCACCATATTTACTGGCTGAACATACCACAATAAGGTAGGTAGGGATACGGCTGGTTGAATTATATTTTAAATTTAACTCTAACGGAGTATAGCTGCTGACCGTTGTACCACTGTTGAACTCTGCATAAGCGATGACATGCGGATCATTTTTGTCAAACAATTTACGGTCTCTGGGATTAGTCCTGATTTCTACCGGATTTTCCCAATCACCCAATGCTATGTATACCGAACATGTATCCGGTTTATTTTGATAAGGAAGAAAACGGTTATAGTCGGCGGTATTCGATTTTGACGGCAGATAAGTGATGGGGGCCGTGGTATATTTGTAATAACCTTTAAGCTTAGTGGGACGAGCCGTAAATTCTTTGCCAAAACCTAAAATACCGTTTGTACCGTCTGTACGTATGTATTCACCGATAAATAAGTTTCCGGCAGCAAACTTTCCTACACTGCCTAAGCCTACGAATTTAGAACTTAATTGTGCTGCTTGCCCACCCATTGGCGCGCCACTCCATGTATCGCTTGTAGGTATGGTAATGCTTTCTCCCAAAGTGGTAGCACCATCATTCCCGCTATCCCAGATTTGTGTACCGCTTTCTGTCCAAGGATTCCATACTTTACCCGTCTTATGCCATTCATCGAATGACCCGTTAGGCAATTCGATTGCTGTACCGGTAGTAAATTCCACTTCCTCACCTTTGTCTTCACCGGAGTAGGCTCGGCATGTATAGGCGGTATTTGCTTTCAGATGTGGAACACATGCCGTGAAACTACCGCCATTGGCGGTAATATACGAGATGTCTACTTTTTGCCATTCATCAGCATCTTTCTCTTTCAGCTCGAAACCGTTATCTGCGTTTTCTTGTCCCTCGCCGTAGAGCCACGCTACATTTACCCAACCATCTGCCGACTTGGTGACTACATTAGTCTCTACCTGGAATACATAGAGTGTCCATTCTTCCATTACGATGAAATCACGGAAGTTTACCACTACATTGGCTTTGGCATAGTTGCCATGTTGCTCCCATTCCAGATAGGGAATGCCACTACTCATGTTGACAGTGGAACCGGTAGGACCTAATTTTAGATCGGTCAGTTTGATTGTTTTCAAATTACCTTTAGTACTGATATTGACCGAGGCAAAATGTTCTGTCTCATTGAAGACTGCGGTACCTACCTGATTTTCTACGGTAAAGCGACGTTCTATGGTTTGATTGGCTTTCAAAGTCCATTGATAATCCTGATATAGTGAAAGCGTCATCGGATAAGGATTGCTAAGGTCTATAATTGTATCGTTGGGCAGGCTACAACGTCCTCCTTCTGTTACCGTAATACTCTTGACGTGTACTTTTTTCATGTTTACGGTATCTTCCAGATTAACGGTTACTGTCCGATCATCATTTGAAATGACGGCACTTCCTATTTGTCCGTCCACTTCGGTCGCAGTGACAAACAGTTTGATGTACGGATAGGGCACATCATTCTCGATACAAGCGCTAAACAGAGCAGCCATAATCAAGAAACATCCTAAACGGACTTGCATATACACTTTTTTATCCATACTTTTATATTATAAACAAAGGGTGATACCTATATTGATATTGAACAAATTGATTTTGAAATTGGCACCGCTGTTACGACGCTTACCGGTTTCTCCCAAATTGTTCTTTTGTGTTTCGCTGTTATACTTAAAACCAATTACTCCGAAAGACATTTCTGCCGATACGTTTTGCATAATAAATACGGCAATTCCCGGATTGATACCTATATGAAGTTCATACAAGGTTGTTTCGGTACTTTTGAATGCGTTTTCGGCTTCCGTAGCATCTGTTTCTCCATTTTCTTTGCCACGGGAGAAGCGAGTACTACCTGTATTGAATGAAAGAGTAGTTTCATTGAACAAACCGAAACGTCTGCCGGCATCTAATCCTACATAAGAACGATGAAACAGACCGATACTATAAGTATCTTCCGTATAACGTATGTCTTTCAGGGAGAAATCAAGATCATCCATGTTCAGAGCCAAGTTGTCCAGCTGGGCAATAGTATGGTTATAACCTAATTTAGCACCGATAACGATGTTGTTTCGTAAGGCATAACCAATGAAAGGTTTAACCGAAACTGTACGGGCATGACAATCAAAGTCTTTCAGTAAAGAGAACAACAAACGACTGTCTTCGCTATCAAAGTCAACGTAAGATGCCGTTGCACCGCCGATCCATTTACCTTTCGGAATGAAGCGATAATTGATAATACCACGGTCGTAACGTCCAATGGCTTTGGTGCGAATCATGTCTTCCGGTTTTGTTGTCACTTTGGGAGCTTGTACATAAACTGTATCATGTATAAGTATTGTTTCGCGGATAAGCGAATCGCGTCCGTCTTTGCTGCGGAGTGTATCGCTCAATTGACTCTGTGCGAAACCGATACTTGTCATGCAGCAGAATATATATGTTAATATCGTTCGTATCTTCATCTTTATTACAAATAAAAAGCGATGCCTAAGCCTATGGAAAATAGGTTAATGCGAAAATTCGCAGAGTTTAAAGAACGTTCGCCCACATAAACCTGGTTAGTCGTTTGCCGGGTTTTGCTGAAGTCAAATCCCAAAACACCTACACTGACCTCTACCGCTGTATAGTTATTGATGAAAGCAACCATTCCCGGTGCTACCCCTATATTGATGTCTGTAGAGGTAGCAAAGGTTCCTGTAACATCTTCGCCGGAACCACTGACTACTTTGGACTGGCTACCACCCATCTGCATCTGTATGTCGCAGTATAATCCGAAACGTTTGCTGTTTCCCAGGCTGATGTAACTACGCATCATTGCCATGGCGGCGTACGAATGTTTCAGTTGATACATGTCATCCAGGTCGAATTGGTTATCTTCGTCCACATTGATGCTTACTCCACTCAGCTTGGTCAGTGTGCGCCCATAGCTGAAGCGGCCTCCGGCTGCCAGATTATCCTTAAACGCATAACAGAGCATCGGACTTACCTTGAAGGTATACCCGTCTGAATTGATACCTTCTATAATGAGAAAATTATAATTACTCTCATTGTGTTCCGAATAGGAGATAGAATTTCCTACAATCCATTGTCCTTTGGGAACAAAAGTTTTCAACTCGATAGCTCGTTTAAATTCTTGCGCTTGTACTTTTATTAAAGAAAGCACTGACAGCAAAATACATATGTATATAATTTTTTTCACGCGAATATCCGGTTATTCGTATACTAATTCAAGATCATCAAGCCACATAGTACTGCCTATACCACCGGTAAAATAATCTCCATATTTACTGGAGGATGCAACTAATATAATGCTGGTAGGTTTAGTGTCTGTACTACGATATTCAATAGGTATCCTGAATTCAATCATACCATCACCTTCAGTAGCAGCATCCCAAGTTTTTTCACCATAAGCAATGATGTGGGTGTCATTGGAATCAAAGAGTTGGGCATTATTACCATTCTTGAAATTAGTCTTAATGATAACGGGCCATGTTTCCCCGTTAGCGGTTTCTCCAACCCAGTTGCCAAGTGCTATATATATTTGTCCCTTATCCATATCACCTTCGTTGATATAGCTACAGTTATTTGTCATATCAACCGCTTTAGGTTCATAACGGATATAACCTTTTAAAGCTACAGGGCGGGAGGTGAAAGGACGTCCCCAACCCAATGTTCCGTTACCTCTGACACCGTCCATTACTGTTTTTACATATTTCCCGGCGAACAGATTGCCTGCTGCGAATTGATATACCCCCATCAGGCCGGCTTTCTTGGACTCCAGTTTGGCAGAAAAGTTACCACTATGCTTATATTGTTCACTGTAAGTTGTGATATTTATATTGGCGGTTGACGAGCCATGGTTTCCACTATCCCACCACATAGACTGTCCGGAACCATAAACTAACATAGGCGTACCGTCGGTCCAATACTCAAAACTGGAGTTTTCTAATTGTGTAGTAGATTCTGTTGTAAATTGGCTGATTATTGTTGAGGCAGCGGAACCTGCCATTGCCCAATATTCATAAGTTGTTCTGGGGGCTAATCCGGTGATATTTGCATAAAGTTGTTTGGAATTATTCACCCTTTGAGCCGGAACGGTTAATTCGTTTTTAGTACCTTTGATACGATATTTGAAAGCAAGTGCCTCTGTCGTTTCTTTTGCCAATGTAGCACGCAAAGTAGATTTGGTAGCCCAGACATCTTCTTCTGCTACATTGGTGGTAATTACTGTTGCATCTGATACGATGAAACGAAGCAAGGAGGTACGTTGTAGTTTATTGTCATCTGTGGCACTGATATAGATGTCATAGACTCCTTCGGCCTGTGATATCTTTGCCATGAGTGCATCAGAGAATGTTATTTTAGCATTACCTTGTCCTGTATTTACATTGTATTTTGAGTTAATGGTGACTCCGTAATTAGTGGCAAAGAACTCTTTGTCCTCCTTACTCATTGACACAATATCAAAGGAATTGACAGGCAGTCCCATATTCTTGAACTGATCGCAGGTTATCAAGGCTTTGGTCAGTATGGAAGAGGTTGCTATCCAGAATGCTTTGGCTGTTCCTTTATTCAGTTCTATAAATTGTTCATCTTCCAGCGTAAAACCATCTCCACTTATACTGGGACGTCTGTAAACAGGAACCTCAACAGTAGTTGTTTCCAACGGTTCCGTATTTACATCTAATGTAAGAGAGGCTCCACCATCAACATAACTGTCACTATTCTCTTCGTATCCGAAGATTAAATCGTAGCGTGTTGTGGGTAAAACGTCTAATGTGTTTGAACGGGTATAGTTATTACCGCTAAGAGTGGTTGCTTTAAATGTCCATGTCAACTGGCTATTGTCTGTGGGCATCATATAGTAACCGATAGCATCTTCATTATCAGGGGTGAATGTTAGACTACCTTTTGCTGAAGCTATTTGTACTTCGTAACTTTGAAATGCTTGGGTAAGACTTTTCCCGAATTCAACTTTTACTAAAGTATTGGCAATATGACATTCTACATCTACAGAAGTGGTTTGTCCGGCTAAGATATTAAAAGTTTCTTCTCCACGGTAGAATATCTTATCAAAGGAAGCTGCTACAGAATCACCGGCTGCCACTTTTATACTGTAGTCACCTGTGGCGAGCTGTACTTCTTCAGGTATTTCTCCCATTCCGCTGTATTTACGTATCAGGCCTTTGCCACTGTATATGCGGATTTTACAATTTTCTTTAAGGGCTTTCAGAGTCTCGTCTGATAAATTACGGGTAACGGTAGTTACTTTATCTTTTACTCCGATATTCAATCTGAGTAAACCATTTTCATTCAATTCGTCTTCCCTGCAACTGATGGCTATGAGAACGAAAAGTAATAAAACTGATATGTGGTATATATTTCGTTTCATGGATATTAATTGCTCCAAATAAGTGTTAAAGTTTCAGTCGTTTTATTATTTTTGGTGTCTACGACAGTAATAACAAAGTTATGTGTACCAGGATTTAACATCGTCAGTAGTCCGGTAAATTTGGTAATACTGAATACCAATTCTGTTTTACCTATAACATTTTCACCTACAGGGAAACCTAAACCGGTTAAAGCCTCTGCCAATTCTTCAGGATAAGCCAAATCGAAATTCTTCTTTAAATTAACATCCGCCAAAGCTTCTTCGTCTAATACGTCAGAATCGATGGTAACCTTCAAATTGGCGATGCCATTGCTGGCTGCGATATTCACTACAACCGGATATGGATTATTGACGTTTGTTGTTTCGGGTAATACGATAGCTTTAGATATATTAAATCCATCTCCTTTGATAGTGGGTTGTTCGCCGGTTGGATCGTCGGGTACGTCCGGTGTATCAGGCTCATCAGGAATCACGTCCTCATCCGGATCGACTATAATATCTTGCTCAATGGTTGTACAGGTAACATCTATACGAATACTGATATTTGCATTGCCACCTTCAGTATTACCACTTTCATCAATGTCTTTTAATGTGTATTTGATGATTTTGTGAGAACCGGCTTTTACCTGTGGAAAACCTTTAGAGATATCCACATTTTCACCCTCTATTGTCCCAGTCAGTCGGGTAGTGAGCATATTGGCATTCTCGCTGATTGCTTGATAGTAGCCGGCACGCTTTTCATCTTTTACAAAATCGAGCGAGCCTTCGCCCGACGTTACATTGGCTTTTACATCATCACCTAAAAGTTCTGATAATTTTTCGTCATATTCCACAGTAACCATGATACTGCGTAATACACATTGTAGAGTATTGATATTGGTAATCTGGTTTTCTGTAATCTCAAAATCTTCCTTTCCATAATAGTACGGGTTTTCAAACTCGGCCGGGAGCACATCATGTGAAAAGGCTGCGGCAGTATAGTTACCGACTTTCAGTGAAAATATCTCCGGCATTTCACTGTATTTCCACTCTTGTACAAGCTTGTTGGCGTTATCACGACTGTAAATACGGATAATATAGTCTTTTGTGTCTACTGACCGGGTATTGGCGTTAACATCTACAGTCAGCTTTAAAGATGATAAATTAAGCTGACCTTCTGCAATTGTTTCGGTTTTACTGTTGTCTTTTTCTGAGAATTGTTCGCGTTCACAGGAAGTTAATGTAAATAGGCACATTAAAAAGATTGCCGATATATATTCTAATTTTCTCATATTAATGTTAGTTCTATTAATTTACAGATATAGTAAATGTATTTTCTTTTCGTCCGCAGGTAACTGTCATTTGTGTAGATGATGTCAATGCTACTGGGAATGTGACACGAATTTGATGTGTAATGCCTTCGGTAGAAATGACCCCACATTCTAAATCTTGTGAAGCACCATACATAATATAACTGGTTTTGATAGTTTTAGGATCTCCGTCTAAAGTAACTTGTAGGTCTATGGAAGTAGCTCCTTTTTTGAGTGTCCCTGGAGTAGCTACTGCGAATTGGTTACTAAGGCTGTTTATTTTTAATATTACATCTGATGCATTTACTTTCTTCAATTTGTCTTTTGCTATGAGTTTAAAAACACTGGGAGTTCCATTATCATATTCCAAATGAGGGATGACGTTGGTAAAATCGATGGTTGCGATCTTGTCTTTATTTGTTCCAAGTCCTTTCATTTGTAAACCAAATGATTGTAATAGTTGTAGCTTATCTGTCGTTAAATTGGCCAAATCAATATCCGCTGGCCATCCTTGTGAGATAAGAGAAGCGGATGAGGTACTTAATATACACTCTTCGATACCGGCACGGGCATTCAGATATACTGAAATGGGGTGGTCTGTTGTTTTTCCTTCTTTGATCTCTAATGTTTCATTACTGGTAAATCCGTGAAGAATGAAGAAAGGTGGCTCAGTACGCATTGTTCCATCTGAAACGTCAATTGTAGATGTTACTTGTTCCGTCCGGTCTGTAAATGTTATATTGATAGTAGAACTACCGGCATTTACATCAAAATTGAATTGGTAGTGATGTTGTGGAAGAGCATTATCTATCACAATGGCCTGATAAGTCGATTGAGAACCACCATCACGTTTGGTTACATTGAGCATGAGTGTGAGTTTGCCGGGCTTAAAATAGCAGGAACGACTTTCGTCTTTAGTGAACCTAATAGCTGAATTTCCTTCGGAGTTAGCTTCAACATAATAATCAGAAAAATATTTTTTGAAGGCTTCTGTATAGGTTGTTGAAATTTTGACATTGGCAAGATAGCAGGTCACTTCTACATCTGTTTCTTTCTCATCTTCAATTGAAAATTCTTTAGTACCTACAAAATAAGGCATATTAAATCCTTCATTATGGAGTTGCCCGTACGAAGCTTTTAAAGTATATTGACCTATTGGGAATAAAACTTCGTCAGGATATTGACTGAATTTCTCCCAAGAATACTGTATATCATTTCCTTTTAATATGGATACAGCAAAATCACCTACTTCTGGTAAAGTTTCTTCTGTACGTGTGGTTACATCCTGTGTACTGTTGTCAGCCGTCAGTTTGATACTGAGCGTTCCTTTTCCCGTTGCCGCAGTCTCATCGTTATCTTTACTGCATCCGGATAACGAAAAACATATCGCTACAAACAGGGTAAGAATAGTTGTGTATTTTTTACCCATTGACAATACTTAATTATATTTTTTACCTGTTATATTTTGAAACCGGATGTAAAGATACGGTTTTAGTCCAATAATAGCTCCTTTTATATCGCTATTTTACAGGGGTAAATGAAAAATGGGACATACTTTGTCCCATTTCTAACAAAAAAAGAAAAGTTGATTATTTTGCTTTTGGCTTATTCTTAATTATTAAACGCTTAGAATTCAGGTAGCAGTACCACTCCTTGTTTCTTTTTACCGTCCATTTTAGCAATTACCGGATGCTCAAAGTGAACATGGCGCAAGTATTTACTTTCATATACAGCCGGTTGTGCATTCAAGAATTCCTGATTGTATATACCGTCATTCATAAAAGCATTGATGGTGAAATAGCCTACCCCGAATGAAGTCAGGTTTTGAAAGAAATGTGTACCCTGACTGGGGTCAACTCGATAATTCGTCAGGCCAGCCTCCACAATAATACGGGCGGCACTGATATGTGGCCATTTCACAGGGATGCCGAGCCAGGTATCGCTACTACCCCAGCGTCCCGGGCCTATCAGCACGTAATTTTTGCCCTCACTCAAGAACTGCTGGTTTAACTTTTCTATTTCCCAGGCAATTTCCTGGTTATGGGAAGCGCTATAATCATCTGTTTTTACATAAATCACATCTTGAATATCGTTCATGATACCATGCCCCAGGGAATTATTGGAACGTAGCAAAAGCTTTTCTTCGGAGATGGTGGTGAGGTCTTCATCAAGCATCTCTTTAGTATCTACGATGGGGCGGATCTGCAATAGATAGAAAGTTCCTGTTTTGTCCTTTTCGCGGCTCATGGTAGCGGCAAATTCTATTTCTACGGGACGGCGCATTTCCTGTTGACCATATTTCAAAGCTAATTGCAGTATACGCGGTAAGGGGAAAACATCATGTTGTAAAATATTGGCAAAGGTGATAACTTTACGCCCGCCGGGATACAAGCCATCGCGGATAATTTGGTCGTATGGATCGTAGGTAGATGCTATATAGTTCAACGAACCATCTTTTTCGGCTTCTTTTACATGAAGCTTGAGTAGGTTAAAACCGTCGTCGATGGAGAAATCGTGACCGGCATTACGCAGGTCGAGTGCATAGAAGCGGGTCTGCGTCTCTTTTAATGCGATTTCCATCTCACTGGTTTGCAATACCTGATGGGGATGATAGGGAGAGAAACGTAACGTCATTCCTCCGTCTACAATGTATTTTCCTAATCCGAGAGCGAGATTGACAATACCTTCTTCTGCCTTTTCATCACCGATAGGATAATAATTGAGCGAACGCGCCACACCCGACATGGAAGGGTAGTAACGGTCACCATATTGATTACCGACTACTTCCTGCAAGATTACAGCCATTTTTTCCTGATCGATGACATTGCTCGTAGCCTGCATATAAGCCTTCGAATCACGGTAATAAACCGAGGCATACACACCTTTGATGGCATCGCTAAGCATACGGAGCATTTCGTACTTGTCATCCAGATAAGGAATCATATAAGTATTGTAGATACCTGCAAAGGGTTGATAGTGAGAGTCTTCCAAGAGTGAAGACGAACGGATAGCGATAGGAGACTTCACAACATCGAAGAATGTAAAGAAATCTTCGACTAGGCGATCAGGTAGTTTAGCTTTAAGGAAATAACGCAAGATTACATCGTCGTCAGCATCAGAAAGTGCAACCTGGTATAGGTTGTTGGTGTCCATAAACTCGTCGAAGACATCCGTACAGAGTACGACGGTTTTGGGTATGGCTACCCGTGCATTCTCGAACTCTTCAAATTCGGGATGATGTTTCACCATGTTGTCAATAAATGCCAGACCACGTCCTTTACCGCCCAATGAACCGTCACCGATACGGGCAAAATTGGAGTAGCGGTCGAAGCGGTCACGTTTAAAGACGGCTACCACTCCCTGATTTTTCATTTTACGATATTTCACAATTGCCTCGAATATAATCCGGCGGTGAGCGTCTACATCCTGAAGACTGTTCCAAGTGATAGGTTTCAAGAACTCTGCAACGGGGAACATGGCGCGCGAATAAAGCCAACGGCTGACATGATTGCGACTGATGTGGTAAAGGAATGATTCTGCCGGTACGGCAAAGAGGATATTTTGTAACTCTTTTAGGTTCTTTACTCGTGCTATTTCTTCCAGTGTGTCTGGGTTACGGAAAATGAAATCACCGAAACCGAAATTATCTGATACGATGCGACGTAAGTCTACATCCATCTTCTTGGAGTTCTTGTCAATAAAGGCTGCATCGTATTTGGCAGCATATGCCACGTTGTCCGATTCGGAAGATTGAATAATGAGTGGAACGAACGGATCTTCTTTCCGTATGGCGGCACAAAGCTTTATACCTGCCAGTCCGTCTTTCTCTCCACGTTCTACTCGGGGAAAGCGGACATCGGTAATAACTCCTAATATATTGTTCTTATATTTTTCGTAGATATTAATAGCTTCTTCGTATGTACGGGCGAGAACAATTTTGGGGCGACCTCTCATACGCAACGTACGTTGGTGAGCATTCAGTGCTTCGGTAGAAAACTCTTGGCTCTGTTTCAATACGAATTTATAGAGGTTAGGTAAGATGGAGGAATAGAACCGGATGCCATCCTCTACTAACAATATGAGTTGTACGCCTACTTCATTAACGTCATGCTCCAAATTCATCTTATCTTCTATCAGTTTAATGATAGAAACTAATAAATCCGTATTTCCCAACCAGCAGAAAACATATTCAAAAGGACTCAAGTCTTCATTGGCGATGCGTTTGGTGATACCATGACTGAAAGGAGTCAGTATTACCATCGGAATATGTTCGTACTGGTTTTTAATGTTTCTCGCTATATCGAACCCTTCGTTATCTCCTGTACCTGGCATACAGATAATGAGATCGAAAGATATGGAAGATAGTTGCTTTAAAGCTTCTTCGTAAGTAGATACCTGTGTAAAACGTGGTGGATAACGTAGAGAAAGGGAAGTGTATTCATTAAATATTTTTTCATCGATACGTCCATCATCTTCCAGCATGAAGGCGTCATATGGGTTGGCTATCAGGAGGACATTGAAGATACGTCTTGTCATAAGATTGGCAAACTGTGTATCTTTGAAATAAAGTTGGTTTAATTTATACTTACTGAGCATGTTTCCTTACGGTTTATTAGTTCGAAGGACAAAAGTAATAGAAATCAAACCTATTTAGATGTTTTTTCAACCGTTTTTTTGATATTTGTACGTAATATTGCAACATGAAAAAACATATATTCATCATATTCGTATTTATTTTTGTTTGCGCAAATTTGTTTGCCGGTACATTTCGATCCCTGAATGTGAAAGAAGGATTAAGTAGCAGACAGGTTTTTCAAATTGCTAAAGACTCTGTTGGATTTATATGGGCGTATACTCATATGGGGGTAGACCGTTATGATGGAAATGAAATACGACACTATAAACTTGAAGGAACAAGTGATTCCAAAGATCATATTTTATCATCAACCGTGATGTGTTGTGATAAAAATGGAACTCTTTGGATTGCATTGAAAAGTGGAAAAATCTATACTTACGATAAACGTACCGACTCTTTCGGACTGCATATTGATTTGTTTTCTTCTTTGTCCGGTTTAACTTTACATAACATCTTGTTCGATGATAATAATCATTTGTGGATTTGTACATCATCGGGGATTTATTCCTGGAATGAAGAGGAAGGTTTAACATTGGCGGGACTGAAAGGAAAAACGGTTTATTGTCTTGTTCAAAGAGATAATTCAGTTTTTTTTGCAGGGACGAATACGCATCTTTATAAACTGAAACTGGATGAACCGAACTGTACTTTTTCAGAAGAAGTTTTTCCTTCTCTGGTTGGGGTACATTTTGAATCCTTGTATACATCCGGGCTGAATTTGTTTATCGGAACTTTTTCCGATGGAATGTTTTCTGTAAACCTGATAACGGGTAAGGTAAAATCTTTCAAGGACATTATTCCACATGTTCCTATTCGTGCATTTGCCCAGACTAAAGATAATACTTTATTAGTTGGTGCCGATGGAGCAGGAGTTTTCCGTATCAATATCGTTACGGGAGAACTTATAGAACACTATGTGACGGATGAAGATAATGAAAGAAGCTTGAATGGTAATACGGTTTCAGATATTTGTGTAGATGAGTATAATAGAATATGGATAAGTACTTCTACCAATGGTATCAGCTATTTGGATCCGGATATACCAGATGTGAAGTGGATGAAACATGAACAAAATAATTCTAATTCATTAATCGCCAATCATACAAACGTTATATTACAGGATTCGGAAGGTGATTATTGGTATGGTACGAACAATGGTGTCAGTTTGTATCAACCCAAACAAGGAAAATGGACACATTTTCTGAATGGTAGGGGACATGGTGCTAAAGTGGTTTTAACTCTATGTGAAGATAGAAGAGGAAATATTTGGATAGGTGGGTATGGTATAGGTGTGTATTGCGTTCAGAAAAAGACGGGGCGGATACGGCAGATGGGTAAAAAGGATAAATCTGGAGATAAAGGGATAGCTACAGATTATATCTATGCGATGTATGCGGAAGGCGATAATATCTGGTTAGGCGGTATTGAGGGGGATTTCACCCGATATAACATACGGACAGATGCATATACTTATTATCCGATTGATTGTATCGGAGATATAAAACCTGTCGGAGATGGAAGTTCGTTGATGCTTGCCGGTTGTAATGGACTTGCTTTTTTTGATAAATCAACAGGAAAAACACAGTGGCATCACGAATTTGGTAATATCACTCTACGTTTTCCCGTCCGTTGCCTTTTACAGTCATCAACAGGGGATATATGGATGGGAACGGATGGAGACGGTTTGATAAGGTTTAATCCAGATACCGAACAGGCAAAATCTTATACAACCAGTGATGGGCTTGCTTCCAATTCAATCAATAGTTTATTGGAGGATAATGAAGGCCGTATTTGGTTCAATACGGAAAAAGAACTTTATTGTATGGATTTAACCCAAAATATCATTATCAGTGCTAACGACTTTCTGGATATAAGCTGGGGATATTATAATCCCAACTCTGCCTTAAAATTAAGTGACGGAAATCTTGCATTTGGTACTGCGGAGGGAGCTTTACTCTTTACCCCTTCTTTTAATTTGGAGCAGAATAATACGGTCAACCTGATATTTACGGATTTCAAATTGTTGTATCAATCGGTAAAGGCAGGTATGGGATCTCCATTGGAAAAGAATATTAACGATACACAGAACATCAGACTTAAGTATGTACAAAACTCTTTCTCTATTTCTTTTTCGGCTATTAATTTTATGGCTTCTCATAAAATAAGATATGAATATATGTTGGAAAATTTTATTGATGAGTGGAAAGGTACAAATTCTGTGCAGAGCGTAAATTACATGGATCTTTCTCCTGGTAAATATGTATTTCGGTTACGGGCTTTCGACAAGTATACGGGACAACTTTTAGGTAAACGTGATCTTGACATAGTGATAAATCCACCCTATTGGATTACTGGGTGGGCTTTATTGTTGTATGCTATTTCCTTTTCTGCCTTTATATATTTACTAATTCAATTTAGGAAACATAAGGTAAATGAGGACAGGATTAAAGAACGGATAGACTCTTTTATTAGTATAGCCCATGATATACGTACTCCTATCAGTCTGATTAAAGCTCCATTGAGCGAGCTGGAGATGCAATCTGATTTGTCGGATGTAAGTAAGAAGAAAGTTGCGGTAGCGGCACGGAATGTAGAAAAGTTATTCACCATGATAACTCAGCTGCTGGATTTGCAGAGAACGGAAAAATATCCTGGCTCTTTGAAAGTAGTCTTAGTGGATATCAAGGTATATATGGAAGAAAAGATATCTGGTTTTCGGATAGCAGCCCGGCAAAAGGAAATTGATTTACAGCTGGAAGTTGAAGCAGATATGCCCTTGATTTGGCTTGACAGAGAAAAGATGGATCACATTATCGACAATCTGCTTTCTAATGCTTTGAAGTATACGGAAAAAGGAACAATTGGTATTACGGTGAAGAAGGCCTCCAAAAAGTGGTCTATTGAAGTAAGGGATACAGGTATTGGTATTCCGCAAGATGAACAGAATAATATTTTCCACGAGTATTATCGGGCAAAAAATGTTGTTAACTCTCAGGAAACCGGAGTCGGTATCGGGTTGATGATTACTCGTCGGCTGGTACAGCAACATCATGGGACAATATCATTTGATAGTGTGGAAGGTGTTGGAACCACTTTTGTGGTAACCTTTCCGCAAAAAATTAAATCAGCAGAGGTAATAGTCGTTGAGACAGTAGAGAACGGCATGAAAACAACATCCAGAGTAGATACGCCGCAAAAAGTGGATTGTGCGGATAAAGACGTTCTACTCTTGATAGAAGACGATAAAGATATGCGCGAATATCTCACAGACAGTCTGTCATCAGAATATAAAGTTGTTATGGCTATGGATGGTGGGCAGGGGTTGGAAATGGCAAAAGAGATGAATCCGGATATTATTATTTCAGACATTGTAATGCCAGTATTGCAAGGTGATGAACTCTGTCGGATGTTGAAATCTTCTGTCGATACGAGCCATATTCCTATCATTTTATTAACGGCACTCAATGAACGCGAAAATATTATTCTGGGGCTGGAAGCTGGTGCAACGGATTATATTATCAAGCCTTTTGATTTATCTGTTTTGAAAGTTCGTTTAAGAAATATCCTCCAAAGTAGACAACATCTTCGTGAAACTGTTCTTTCTATGGATACTGTTATTGAAGAGACCGCCTATACCACTCAGCTTGATAAAGAATTTTTAGATAAGGTGATGGAGGTTGTTAATACGGAACTAGCAAATTCGGAACTTTCTATCAATGACTTTTGTAGGATGCTAGGTATGAGCCGTACTTCCGTTTACAACAAAATAAAGACATTGACCGGGCAAGGACCTAACGATTTTATCCGTATTGTACGTTTGAACAAAGCGAAGGAGCTATTACTTTCGCGAAAATACGCTATTGGAGAGGTTTCTTCTATGGTGGGATTTTCAGATCCCAAATACTTCAGTACTTGCTTTAAAAAACAGTTTGGTATTAGTCCAAGTAAAATTTAAAGTAATAATAACTATATTCAAACTTGTTCGGACGGTTAACAAACCTTTTTTGTTAAAAAATGAACCCTCGTTTCTCTATAAGTGCGTAATATTGTCGAAAGAAATATTACATAAAGCATAGAACAAAAATGGAAACGTATTTGGGCCTTGATTTGGGCGGTACTAAATTGTTGATAGGTGAAATAGATAACCGTGGAAACATCTTGAAATATAAGAAGTATGATTCCGGTTTTTTTAATCAACAGGCTGCATTGGAAATCATAAAGACATCACTTGATGATTACATTAAAACGGTTGGTTGGTATGACCAGAAACCGTTGGCAATGGGTGTAGGATTAATTGGTAGGGTAGACCCGGATGAAGGTGTCTGGTTACAGATTGATCCGAGTAGGACACAGCCGATAGTATTGGCTAAAGAACTGTCAGATTTATATGGTATGCCATGCCATATAGATAATGACGTAAAGAGTGCAACAAGAGCCGAACGTGTCTGGGGATTTGGACAAATATCCAAGAATTTTATTTATATGAATGTCGGTACTGGTATTGCAGTCGGTACGGTAATTAATGGTAGGCAGATACGTGGAAGTCATTTTAATGCAGGGGAAGTAGGGCATGTACGCGTTGGTGTGAATGTTGGTGTTAAATGTACTTGTGGACGTATGGACTGTGTTGAGGCAATAGCTTCGGGAATTGGTTTTGACCGTTGCGCCCGGCTTCTGTGTGAGGAGTATGAAACTAATCTACATATTCCGGCAGACAGAGGAGAAAGAATTCCCGTCAGCGAGATTTTTGCATTAAGTCAGAAAGGCGATCCTCTGTGCGAAAAACTGGTAGAGAACGGTTCGGCAGCTTTAGCTAACTTGATAATGAATTTGGTACGTATGACCGATCCGGATACTATTGTGCTGGGAGGTGGTGTGGTAGCCGATGGCTATATACATTCCAAAATTCTGGAACAACTAAATTCTACTACAATGCGGTTTGTCAGTAACGGAGTTGTCATTACAAAATTGAATCCTGATTTTATAGGCTTATTGGGTGCAGGTGCTGTAGCTATGAATATGTAACTTCTTCTTCTATTATGAAAATAACTGTTGCCAAAAACGAGAGAGAATTTGATTGTATTGCAGCTTGGCGTATTATCGGTGAGGTATTGAATAAGTATAATTGCGTTATCGGACTTTCAACAGGGCGTACTACGGGCAATCTTCATAGACTTGTCGGAGAAATATATATCCAATATCCGTTTGATGTTTCAGGTGTAACCTTCTTTGGATTGGATGAAGTAACAAATGTTCCGCGTGAGTATGTGGGTGCTTGTTATACTATGCTAAAAACAGAATTGATAGATACATTACACATCAAAGAAGAAAACTTCTTAATGTTACCTACTCAAGCAGATGACTTTGTGAAAGCTTGTAAAAACTTCCAGCTCGAAATAGAAAAACGCGGGGGAATTGATTTGCTGATTTTGGGGTTAGGGGAAAACGGACATTTAGGATTTAATCAACCCCAGTCACCTTTTGAAAGTGAAACATGGGTTACCCAGATGGACAATCGTCTGGAAGAACGTATTCGACGAGAGACTAATTCATCACTCGAAATGCGGTTAGGAGGAGTAACATTGGGAATAAAGAATATTATGCAGGCTCGTAAGATCGTATTAGTAGCTAAAGGAGAGAATAAGGCAGAGATTGTAAAGAAGATGCTTGAAGGACCGGTAACTATTGATGTTCCGGCATCTGTCCTTCAGCTGCATCCTAATTGCGAGTTTTTGTTGGATGATACTTCGGCTGCGGCGCTAACCAATAGATAATTCGGTTCATTTATTTAATACTATGGTTTTATGACACAACAAGAAAAACAGGTAAATCACATAGGACCATTCATCACAATGGTATTCCTATTCTTGATAGTAGGTTTTTTGACCACTGCCAATACGCAGTTTCAAGGTCCGTTGAAAGCAACATTCCTTGCCGAAGTCGGAGGGTTGAAAAATACTTTCGCTACCTTGATTACTTTTTCCTGGTTTTTGGCTTATCCCGTTTGTGGCGGTATCGGTTCATCCTGGATTAGTAAATATGGTTATAAGGGAACCCTGATTCGTGGATTATTGGTGATGATAACAGGCTTGGGACTTTTTTTTGTTTCTTCCTATTTCACGGTTCACTACCCGGATGTCAACTGGGGAGTAAGTGGGAATGTGATACCTATCGGTTTTCTGATTTTCTTGGCAGGTTCTTTTGTGGTAGGTGCATCTGCCACTATTTTGCAAGTAGTCATTAATCCTTATCTTACTGCATGCCACGTAAAGGGAACTCAATCCATTCAACGCCTGGCTATAGGTGGCTCCGCCAACTCCGTGGGTACTACACTTGCTCCTTATTTTGTGACGGGTGTTGTATTTGGCGGTTTAGCAATGGAAGATATCCAAATTAATCAATTAATGATGCCGTTTTTAGTGTTAATGGTAGTCATTTCTTTGATTGTATTTCTATTGATAAAGTTATCTTTACCCGATATACAAGGGACGCGTGTAGAAAAAGGTGAAAAACTCGAAAAAAGCATCTGGTCTTTCAAACATTTGACTTTTGGGGTTTGCGCTATCTTTTTTTATGTAGGAGTGGAGGTATGTATAGGTGCCAATATCAATCTTTATGCTATTGAAATGAATTATGCCTCTCCTGCATTAATGGCTACTTTGTATTGGAGTGGTATGCTTGTAGGGCGTTTGGTGGGTAGTTCGTTGAGTAAAATTTCTCCTCGTGTACAATTGACGGTTACAACGATAGTAGCGGGAGTATTTGCTTTACTGGCCATTTTGTTTAATAATCCCTGGTTGCTTACAGCCGTTGGATTGTTCCATTCAATTATGTGGGGGGCAATTTTTACTCTGTCCGTAGCTCATTTGGGGAAATATACATCGATTGCTTCCGGAGTATTTATGATTGGAGTAGTGGGCGGAGCTATATTACCCTTGTTACAAGGAGTATTGGCAGACATTTTGGGTAGTTGGAGATGGTCCTGGCTTATTGTTCTTTTGGGAGAAATGTTTATGTTGTATTATGCTTTGATAGGTTCACGTATTCGTCAATTTGCTGATTAAATAAAATTATACTTATGAAGAAACTGAAAATTATCATGATGGCTGTATTGGCAATATTTGTTTCATACGGCAGTGCGCAGACCAAAAGTATCTTGAGTGAAAAAGTTATTGTGGCTTATGTAACTTCTTGGAGTCAGGTTATACCGAATCCTGAATACATGACACATATTAATTATGCTTTTGGACACGTTAGTGAGACATTTAACGGTGTAGGGATAGCCAATGAAACACGTTTGCGTCGGATCGTTGAATTAAAAAAACAGAAGCCGGAATTGAAAGTCATGTTGTCTATCGGTGGTTGGGGAAGTGGCCGTTTTAGTGAGATGGCAGCTGATGAAAATTATCGTAAATCTTTTGCTAAAGATTGCCAACGTGTAGTAAAAGAGTATGGGTTGGATGGTATAGATATTGACTGGGAATATCCTACTAGTTCTGCCGCTGATATTTCTTCTTCACCGGATGATACCAAGAACTTTACTTTCTTGATGCGTGATATCCGGAAAGCTATCGGTAAGAAAAAATTACTTACTCTTGCTACAGTGGCTTCGGCTGAATATATTGATTTTAAAGCAATTTTGCCCTATATCGATTTTGTTAATATCATGTCTTATGATATGGGAACTGCTCCCAAACACCATGCTGCTCTTTATTCCTCGGACAACAGTGGATGGATGACTGCTTCCAAAGCAGTTGAGGCTCATCTAACAGCAGGTATTCCTGCTTCCAAATTGGTGATGGGGATACCTTTCTATGGCCGTGGTGGAAAAAAATATCCTAATTTTCAGGATTTTAATAAGATAGATACTTCGGATAAGCGATTTACTCAAGAATGGGATGAAGTGGCAAAAGTTCCATATTTGGCTGATGAGAAGGGTACTCTTGTTTTTGGTTTTGAAAATCCCCGTTCGCTTGCAATCAAATGTCAATATGTATTGGATAATAACTTACTGGGAGGTATGTATTGGGACTATGCAGGTGATAATTTTCAAGGGGATATGAGCCGTACGCTCTATGAAAGTTTAATTCAATATAAGAAAGGAAAGATTGCTACTCGTCGGGTATTGGTGCTGACAGAACGCGGTGGACAACATGAAGGCTTTACGGATGCTGGTTTACAATGGCTCAATGAAGAAAGTGAGAAGTTGAACTTTGAAGTAACGGAAATCAATAATACAAAACCGATAACAGAAGAATATCTCAAGCAATTCCATTTGATCATTCAACTCGACTTCCCGCCTTATACTTGGAGTAACGAGGCTCAAGAGGCTTTCATTAATTATATTGATAAAGGTTATGGTGGCTGGATTGGTTTTCATCATGCTACTTTGTTGGGAGAGTTTGATGGATATCCCTTATGGCAATGGTTCTCGAATTTTATGGGTGGTATCCGTTTCAAAAGCTATATAGCACCGCTTGCCGATGGTGTAGCTGTGGTAGAAGATCCGCAACATCCGGTGATGCAAGGGATACCCGATACATTTGTAATTCCTGATGATGAATGGTACACCTATGATAAAAGTCCACGTCCCAATGTGCATGTCTTGGCACATGTGGATGAATACAGTTACCAACCGGCTTCTGATATAAAAATGGGTGATCATCCTATAATTTGGATAAATCCGTATAAGAAAGCACGGAATGTTTATTTCCAAATAGGACATAGCTCGAAGTTATATCAGACAGAAGCTTTCACCCAAATGTTCCATAATGCGATACAATGGGTATTGGATAAGTAATAATTAGATTTAGCTATCTTTTTCTGATGTAAATTTTGTGGGTTACTCTTCCGGAAGTTTATATTCTCATTTCCGGTTGAGTAATCCACGCTTCTATTTATTATTTGTTAATAGTTTTGTTGGTTGAATAACATATATCTCCAAAATGTATTACGATATTTCATATTTATTGTTTGGAGACCGGATGAACCTTTTTGAAGTAATTCTGAATATTCTTTGTATTCGGTTTGCTTTTGTCTACTGATGTCATAGTGGCTTAAAATTTCAGGATATTTGTCGGAAAGCATTAGTAGGGCTTCTGCATAGTGAGTAGGAATAGCCTTTTCTTCAGACCAATAAGTTCGGAACATACTATAGAAAGAATCCAGTTCTTTTTCTAATAATAAACAACAGAGCAGATAGTTAAGTGCACGTTGATCTGTACAGTCTAATTCTAATAAATAGAGTGCTGTTACTGATAATTTGGCATTGATAAAAAATACTCTGTGTGGTATATCCGGTTGGGTAGTCTGTTGTAGAAAGATATTACGAGTTCTGATAAATTTTTTGTGACAAGTGCTATGTGAAAGTATATTTAGATAGAATTTGGCTTGTCTAATGTCTCCTTTTTGCATGTACCAGTCTACCAAGCGCCGTGTGGCTGCAAAAGTCATGTCACCGGAAACTCCAGCCTGATTTTCTTGAAAAGCGAATCGTATCGCCTCATTAGGTAATCCTAAATTCCAATAAAATAGAGAATTGAAACGATATGGGACAGAACCTTGTGTATCAAATAAAAAATCTTTTTCATTTCTTATTGGAAAGTGAAACAGGTATTCGCCCAATAGTTCTTTTTCGCTAAGTGCTAACAGGAAATAGCGGAACTGTACTTCTCTTATTGGCTGTATGTCATTGGGAATTTCTTTTAGTATTACATCCCATTGATGGTTGACAGCGGCGTGCTCTATCCGTTGCATCTTTTCAAAGTATAGGCGATTGGGGTTATACAACAAATTGTGTATAACTAATAATATACAGATGATGGGAACAGAATATTCACAAATCTTTAATAGGTATTTATTATCTGTTTGGGGGATATGAGTAATAATAGGAACTTTTCGTATCAATAGGCTGATTATAGCCAATATCCAAATAATGATAACCCATGTTATGGAAAACTCAATACCTACTTTCTCTGTTTGCTGTATGGCAAATATATAAGATGGAATAAAGGATATCCAAAGCCATTTTCGGTTACCTAATAACCGATAAAATATTATATCACAAGCTGCTAAAACGAATAGAACGAAGATCGTTTGTAGAATTGCACCTACCCAGTGGTATTGATAGAATTGTGCGATATAGTTACCGATTATTTTGATAAAATCTGTAGGTAATGAATGATATTTATAGAAATAGTCGGGAATATTAGCATAGAAAGTGGTTTCTTCGAGATGTTGGATTGTATGAGGATAACAAATATACCAGAGCCCGAATAGGATACCAGCCAAAAGTAACCGGAATAGAATAATCTTTTTCATAATGTTAGTAATTATACTTAAATTTAATCTCACCTTTTACAAAGTCAGGGACATTATATGACTGTATACGTGTCCAGTTGTCTTCCGGATTTTTTTGTGGAAGTAGGAATGGCTTTCCTATTTGTCCATTTTTACTGAAATGTGCGATATATAACCGTGTATGTCTTCCGTCCATTCGGCGGCTGGTAAAGAGAATCCATCGTCCGTTGGATGACCAGGAATGAAAACTTTCAGCTTCCGGACTATTCAGAATATTGGTATTTAATTCTTTATTTTCTTTTAAATCTATAATTTTAAGATCTGCTTCCGAATGCCATATGGGGAAAGTACCATAAGCTGCTTCCGAATAAAGCAGATAACGTCCGTCTGCCGAAACGCGTGGATGAGATGCACTGCCATGGCGTTTTTTCGGATTGTATAGTGTATCAATTTGTTGTCCAAATGTCCCGTTATCCGCTGAGAAATTAACACATAAAATAGCATATTTCACGTTGGTACATTTTACAGGAATATTTTCTTCCGGGATTGCTGAACAGAAATAAAGTGTTTTTCCGTCAGGACTCCATGTGGGAAAGGTTTCCCAATTATTTGATTGGTTAAAACGTGTATCTGTCAGAACCTGCTGCTTTTCTGAATCATAAAGTAGTAAATCAGAACTACTGTCATATACTTCTATGGCTTTTTTCCCTCTATTATAGAATGATTGCAAGGTCATGTTGGACGAGAATAGTATCCATCTTCCATTGGGATGCCAAGCTGGATAGACACCATGTTGGTGCTTTCCCATTTTACTTAGGTCTATTTTTTGAACTATTCCATTCTTTACGATAATAGTTCCCCCTTCTTTTCCACGTTCATGGAAAAGAAACATATCAGACGAATTTTTGCAAGAAGAGTGACAGTTAAAGCATTTCAATGTGTTCTTATGATTGTCTACTATGGTTTTCTCTTTGAAGGATGACAGCTCACGTTGATAAATTCCCATGTGATTCCATGGCTCGTAGCCGGGGTCAATCAGACGGTAAACAATGTATGGGTCGATGAGGTCATTACTGATATTTATTTCAAAAGGTTTGTAAATGATACCCTGCGGATATTGGGGACTCCAGATAGAAACGGTAACGCAAAGTGTATTACCTATTTGATTATTCATTAGTTGTTTCCACTTCTTCTCTGGAATATTAAGTCTTTTTCCCCCTGATACAGTTAACAATGGAGTCCCATTGAGAGTTGTAAATTCAACTTTGATATTATTAGCCTTTTCTACCCGGAAATTTAAGGGAGCAATATTTGCAGGAATGGTCACAAAGGTGTAGTCAGGGAAAATCTTCGGATATTCCATTGATTTCTCAATAGTATTGCTATGGCTGTTGGAACATGCTGAAATTATAAAAAACGACCAATAATAGATCAGTATAAAAGGAATGTGTTTCATGATAGATAAGGGTTCTAATAAAATGAAAACAAGAGTGAGTCCGGTTTTATACCGGACACACTCTTCAGATTTAGTGTCAAACTAACTGTTACTTATCCTTCACGCCCAGGGATGGGAGTATAGTTTTTGATAATAGGTATGGAACGATTACCATATATATCAATGGTATATATTTCAAAAGTATAACTTTGCAGTAATAATCCACTGAGAGTATACTCTGTTTTCATACCGACTTCTACACTTTCGGACTTCGTACTTGATTCTTTATAAACAATCTCTACAGATTTTATACGATCTGTTTTTGGAAAAGTCCAAGTGAGTGTTAATGAACCCGCTTCCGGTGATATGGCATTTACCTCGGTCACTGCTGGTGAATAAGTGGGATGTTCATCCCGATAGTCTTTATAGTTCTCGTCCATACCTTCGCAAGATATGTTGATTAATACTGTAAAAGAGCATAATATAAAATATATAACTTTTTTCATAATGTTCCTCCTTTTAATCTAATTCTTCTTCGATAATACCACCATAAAATGTGATTTCTGAGAGTCCGGAACAACTACCTTTACTGGTATCCCAATTAGACGTAAATCGTATCCTTATATAACGTACTTCCGGTGACATAGTATCCAGTTCCCATAAATGTCCTTCCAATGCTGCGTCGTATGAAGCTTGGTTGGGCATCCATGTCGTCCAGTCGGCTTTTTGTTCAAATGAATATACTGTTCTGTTTTCACGAACAGGAAGTGGCCCTTGGTCAGTATTTGTCGCGATATCGCAATCTTGTATCAAGAACCATTCTTGTGTATTCATTGAACCAAAAACTTTGAATGATTTAAGATTTTCAGGTTCATAGTAAAAATAATCCTTACTTGTACCATCTGTAGACCAATGTTGGGCATAATTACTCCAACCATACCAATGGGCACGTTGCCATGCTCTGATACGGGAGATATTAATTGTTTGGTGTAAGTCGATAACAATATCCATTTGGTCTGTATCCCATGGCCAAGAGTTTCCATATTCGCCTTTTTCTGTTCCCGCATAACTTTGGTCATAGGAACCGGATGCGTCAGTAATTACCTCCTTTATATCCTTATTGTCTATTACACCGTCAAAAATAGCTCTGTTCGTATTTTCCCATTTTTCTTTCAGTGTAGTTTGGTCGTCAACCAATGTCCAAATATAGGTTCTGTAACCGTTTTCATCATCTATATATTTGGGAATGGTTACTTCTTCCTTGATATCATATTCTATTTGGGACGACTCGGTTGTTTTATTTCCCATCATGTCTTCTACAGTAAAACTGAATTTATGGACACCTGGGGTAATGCCACGAACTTTGACTTTGGCTGTTTCTTTAGCTGAACTCAGATAACGTGTTTTTATATCGTCACCATCCGTATAATTCAGCGTTATGTATACAGCTTTTCCGCCGGCACCATTATCTTCACCAGAAGGATTGGTCCATCGTAACTCTACACCTCCTACAATCTCAATAATTTGAAGATTGTCATTGATAATGTTAATATATGATCGTCCAGGTTTTATTTTGATTGTTTCTACCGGAGATTCTTTTCCTTCTTTATCGATTGCGGATATAGCTACCGGATATTCTTTCGCTTCGTCTGCCAATCCACTGATTTCAATTTTATTATCATAAATACTTACTACATTGAAGACGTCTTTGCCTAACGAATTGGTATAGGCTGCTTTCACATAGAGAAGTTCATTACTGTTTGGAGCTGTAAAAGTAATGATTGCTCCACCGCTGATAGGTGTCCAGTTTATGTTTGTCACAGCTCCTAAACTTGAGATGTTATCATCATCTTTACAACTTGCCAAGCAAAGTAACAGTACTGGCAAGAATAAAGTTAATCGTTTTAAATAATCTATTTTCATATTCATATTATTTTAATAAATCATTTTTAATATCCGGGGTTTTGTACCAGGTTTGTATTGTTCACCAATTCTTTAGTGGCGATAGGCCAGAGATAATTACGTTGGGTAAATACATGAAGCATGTTTTTCAGTTCTTGTATTTGATAAAAACCTTCGGCGGTACTCGAGTTGGCATTCCATGTTCTGATAACTGAGTTGAATATATCTCCCTTTAACCAACGGCGCACATCATCGTTACGATAGCCTTCGAATGATAACTCAATAGTACGTTCCTGATGAATAATTTCACGCATACCTTCCTGAGTTTTATAGTAATCAGGGTGTTTTTTAGCTTTAGCCCATGCCTCCTCGATATCTGGAACTCCAGAACGTCTGCGTATTTCATTCAGATAGAATAATATATCACTCTGCTTTTCTGTTCCGTAAGCTTCATTTAAGGCTTCTGCATAACTTAAATAAAGTTCCCCCAAACGAATAATGGGCCATGCGTAAAGAACGTAACTGGAATTAGTTCCCTTGCTGTCTGGATGAACTACTTTTCTCAAAAAATAACCTAGACTGAAATCAATGTCATTTTCTTTGGGCCGTCCATTACTTTCCTTAAAACGGAATTTTAAGTCATAAATTTGACCATATCCTCGTACTCTGGAGCGGTCGAAACCGATAGAAGCATAGAAACGTGGTTCACGATTCATATGTATTTTCACTGTTTGTTCACCGGGGATTGCTACGTCGGCATCCGCATCGGTAATAGTGGTGAGTTCATAACGGTTATCATAATCGAAGTCAGGATCCTCATCCATTGGAAGACCGTTCTTGGTATAGAAAAACTCTGCTGCGTTCATGGAAGGACTAAACCATTGCCATGCATCACCGGTACTTGATTCGTCTTTATGTTTGAAATTTACGGAACGTTGTATATAATGCCAATCCTGACTGCCGTATGCTCCTTTATTTGATATCCGTGAAAGTCCCCATATTAATTCTTCATTCCACTTATCTACCATCATATATTGATAGTTATACATATAAGGTAGCCGGTCTGGATCACTTTTTATGTATTCTGTATCATATTCCGGGTAGCTATCTGTATATTTATATAGTTTACTACCTGTTCCTTCTGCGGCATCAATGGCTTCTTTTAATGCTGTGGCAGCATTTACCCATTTTTGATGCTCTGCTTGTGTATCACCTGATGGAAATAGCTTGACACCATCTTTATCGGTAAAACCAGCATACATCGGATTATTATTGAACAGAGGGCTGGCAGCATATAATAATACTTTGGCTTTAAGACCTTTAGCTATCACTTGGTCGATACGTCCCAATTCTGTAGCACTTGTAACTTTAGTAGGTAATGCTTCGATGCTTTCATCTAATAGCGAAACGATATAATTTACCACATCATCTACCGGCTGACGTTTCGGCATGGCTGCTTCACCTTCTGCATCAATAGGGATATTTTCTTTAATCAAGGGTATAGGACCATATTGGGAGAATAACATGAAATGATAGTAGGCTTTTAAGAATTTTACTTCTGCGCTCCAACGACTGATTTCACTTTGTGTCATATCCGGTACACGCTGGATATTTTCTAGGAATTCATTGCAGATACGAATAGGGACGAAAAATGATTTATCAGCAGGAGATAAAGCTTTCCAGTTATCTACAGCGTCATTCCAATACCCTAAGACTGGATAATCTGCATTTAATTGTCCAAGAACAACTTGTTTACCTGGAGTTACACGATCAAGATTCATGATCATTTCATCGGATGCACCGATCATACCATAGGTGTTGTCATAAACTGGAATGTAATGGTAACAGGTGGCAAGTGCCCGATAAGCCGATTCTTTACGATCAAAAAGTAAGGATATTTCCTGTGTTTTATCTGGAACCACATCCAGGTAATCCGCACATCCACTGCTCATAATAGCTAGCAATGAGATGAATGTATATTTTATTAATTTTTTCATATTACTTATGCATATCTTTAAAATGAAACATTTATGCCGACATTATAAATACGTTGTGTCGGATAACCGATACCGTATCCTCCCATTTCGGGATCCCACATTTTGAATTTACTGAAACAAAGCAGATTGTTTCCTGAGAAGAAAAGACGAGCTTGGTTTAGTCCCCATTTGCGAATAGTCTTTTCTGGTATGGAAATACCGAATTCAAGAGTCTTTAGGCGTAAGAAAGAACCGTCACGTAACCACCATGTGGAAGTTTTATTATTATTAGCGATGGAACGGGTTGATAAACGAGGCCAAAAAGCATTAGGATTGGGATTGGATTCTGACCAATAGTCATCAGCTACAATTTGGAGTGCATTACGATAATTGGTGAATGGTTCGATGCTACTCGGGTCTATGAAAAATGATGAACGTGCTGATCCTTGAAAAAAGAAAGAAAAATCAAAAATTTTATAACCGGTAGAGATACCGAAACCATAGATGATTTCCGGAGTATCAGGAAAACCTATGGCAACTTGATCTTTTTCATCAATCTTACCATCTTTATTGATGTCTACATATTTGATATCACCTGGCATTACGTCGTCCGATGCCTCTACATATGGACTGTCTGATAATTTTGCGTCAAATTGAACAGGAGAGTTACGAATGTCTTCTTTGTCGATAAACAGACGTTCGGCAACGTATCCCCATTTTTGATTTAGAGAGTAACCGGTTTTGTTTCTCCAGGGTTCTTGATATTTAATGTCACCACCTTCTACATATTCACTGGTAGCCCAAGTGTAATTAAAACGACCGGAAATCCACCAGTCTTTATTTATACTCCAGTTTAGGTCTACTGAGGTGTCTATACCATGTGATTTTGCTTTACCGATATTCCCCTTAATAGCTGCCGTTGTACCTGTAGTATATGGAACTGATTCGCGAGTTTGATAAATATCGCTACGTCTCTCGGTAAAGTACTCAAATTGGACATTAAAGATATCCAGCAGATTTATTTCAATACCATAGTTGGCTTTTTTTGCTATTTCCCAACCGATTTCTGCATTAGCATATCGGTTTATTGAATATCCATTATATCCATTTCCAAAATCAGAACCGAAAGCATAACCATAATCACCATTGTTTGTGTTAACATCTGAAAGATAGAAAAAACGGTCAGATGCTGCAGAGATTGCATCGTTACCGACCAATCCATAACTTCCTTTGAATTTAAGGGTTGGAATAATTTTCTTGAAACTTGACGGATAGAATTTTTCATTAGAAACAATCCAACCTAAACCGACAGAAGGGAAGAAACCGAAACGATGTTTAATGGCGAACTTCTCAGAACCGTTATAACCGAAATTACCCTCAATGAAATAACGGCCATCATATCCATAAGTTAAACGACCGGAAAGGCCTAAATTGCGAGAGGGTAAAGTTGCATAAGCATTGTCATTACTAATAGTATTCAGTGATTCTTTCATCTGGCCAACTAATAGGGCGCCGATATCATGTTTTTCACCGAATATTCGATTGTATTGTAAAGCTGCTTCAAAATAAAAACTACTGGTTGCTGTACTCGTGGAGGCCGGATCTCCTAATGTTTCAGAACCTTCAGTCAGTTGGGTTAATGAATATTGAGTCCCCAATTCTGTAGTAGATGCTGATAAGCCATAGTAGAAGGGTGTCATGGTACGAGTGTTTGTGTTTTGTCCATAAGATTGGAATGAAGCTAAACCGCGTAGTTTCAAACCCTCCGTAATCATTTTTAAATCTTGTTCCAATTGGAACTGTGCGTTAGTATTGGAGGTGAAACGATCTTTGTAACCAGATACAAGCTGAGCATAGGGGTTGGGATACTGAGCCTGACCGGTATTTCCAAACAAGATATGGTTGGCATAATAATAACTTTTGTCAATACTCTTGTCATAGGTCTTGGCAAAATTGACTGGATTAGCACGCATGATGGCATCAAAGATACTACTAGTTTCAGCTGATGGACCGTTGTAGCGTTCAAGTAAAGAGTATACCTTTACGGAACCTTTTGTCGTTTTAGTCAAGTTGACATCAATATTGGCTCGAATATTATAACGATTGATACTGATATTGTTGTTAAAATTATTAAGCTTATCAACTTTCATCAAACCGTTTTCATTGGTATAAGCTACAGAAAGATAGTACTGGGCAACTTCACCACCACCAGATGCTGTTACAGTGGCTTTAGTATTGATAGCTTGATCTTTGAACAACTCACCATACCAATCTACATTGGGATAGTACATCGGATTATTTCCTAAACGAGTATTTTCTATTTTTTCTTTAGAATAAGTAGGGGTAGCTTCCGGGTTACGTGCACGTTCTGCTATATTATATAATTCCATGTAAGATACACCATCTAGATATTCTTGTATTTTGGTAGGAGTGGATATAGATGTTTCTACACGGGCTGTAATTCTGATTTTACCTTTCTGACCGGATTTGGTGGTTACTAAGATTACGCCATTGGCACCACGTGCACCGTACAAAGCTGTTGCAGTCGCATCTTTCATAATTGAAAAGCTGGCAATATTTTCTGGTTCCAAACGTGCCAAGTCTTCAGAGGATACTTCCAGGCCATCAATTAGGATAAGTGGAGAACTTGCATAACCATTGGTGGTAACACCACGAACAAAGAATTCTGCATTATCCCGACCGGGTTCGCCAGAACGTTGATAGGAAATCAAGCCTGCAACACGACCGGCAAGAGCGGTTGTTAAATTAGATTGTGGTACCTTCAAGTCTTTGGGAGTAACGGTCTGGATAGCACCGATAACACTTTCTTTTTTCTGTTTCTGGAAAGCCACGATAACAGTCTCTTCCAGTTCGGTTGCAGATTCTTCCATGATGACATCTAATGTTGATTTGTTGCCAACACGGAACGTTTGTGTTTTGTAGCCAATATAAGTAAAGAAAATGGAGTCATTAGCTGCAAGACCGGATACGGCATACTTTCCATCAATATTGGTGATGACGCCTTTACTTTCTTTTCCTTTGGCATAGACATTGACACCCGGCAACGGAGTTCCGTCTACATCCACTACAAGTCCTCTAACAACTTGTGTCTGTGCTAATGTCGAGAGATGCGGGCTGAGTAGCATACAAGACAGAAGTACAAAAAAAACTTTTTTAATCATTGTAGTTAAATTTAAGTGAAACAAAAATTAGTTCTAATAACATCATAATATATTGAACCTATTGACTTGGCATTGAAGAGAATATTGTGATATTCATAGTATTTCTTTGTTATATTATATATGATTGCAATATTCTTGAAAAAAATGTGAAGGGAAGTTGAATATCTGTTATAAAGGGTTTGATTTTCGTTTATGAATATAAAAAAAGATGAAAATTAAACCTTTTTCGGATGAACTTTAAACCTCATGAACTAAAAAAAGTACCTTACTTTGTTGGGATAGTAAGGTACTTTAGAAAAAATAGCTATAAAAACACAATGAAAGAATATATATAGATGCTATTGGTCTTTATTTGTTTCCTTTAAATTCATTAATATAAACCCTATTGTCATGATAAGTATTGTAGGTACTTTTCCCGATGCCGTTCAATATGTAGTTGAACCCTTTTAAACCTCCACCGGAAAGTGTATTATTACAGATATGGTACATCTTTATCCCTATTTTATCAGGTACTTCTACCGAATTTTCTATCATGATGTCGCGATGGAGAACGTCATAAATCCCAAAAGCTGTACCCTCGTGTATATTGACACTATCAGCCACCTTATAAGCCGCATATCCAGGACGGGTATTATTCTCACTCATATAATGTTTCTGTGAAGGAGCGTCGTACGGTGTTTCGCATTGATAGAAATAGGTTCGACCATATTCTCCCGTCCAATAGGTTTGATATTCTTGGAAGTGCTCGTTGAATAACCCATAGATCGTGACATGGTTACCATTGACTACTAAACCATTCTTGGCTGTATTAATTTCCCATCCTACACTACCATGAACGCCATGATCAGCTCTCCATATCCAAAAATGGTCACCGATAACATCATTACTATTGATTTCTACTGTATGGTCAACGTGTACTTTAGCTGGACGGAAACCTCCAATTCTGAAAAATAAGTCGGCAAGCAAAGTAGGGTTTTCTATGTGCCTGTCAAACTCCTCTTTATTACCGATTTGAATCAAGGTGTTTGAAGTATAGTGAGCATCGAACAAGATAGAAGCGACGCTTACTCCGTCTACATTGTTTATCCGGATTGCTGTGTCTGAATTTTCTGCTCCGGGAATCAATGTTGCCCATCCGATACCGAGTATGATTGTATTGGGATGGATGACATGTAATGGTTCGGAAAGTTCATACATGCCAGGAGTAATGAGCAGATGTTTTTTGTTTTTAAGTTGCCGATTCATTTCTGTTGCGGAGACTCCGGGTTTTACTACATAGAAAGAGTCCAACAAGTCAATAATATCTCCTTTACCCATGTCGGTTCGACTGTAAGATACACCTAGGCAATCTCGCCTTAGAGCAGGACGGAAGACTTTATATCTACCGTCTGTATCTATAAAAAGAAAAGGCTTTTCACGAATGATTGGGGTTGTTGGAATGAAAGTTACATTTCCACCTTTGTCCCAATTATTTTTATAGGTATCTTTATCTACTTCAGAACCTAGTTCAACACCTTGGAAGCAATAGTTATACTTAATTTCTTCAAATTTTCCACGTCCTTTGTTCAAATAAGAGTTACGAGTATACCATTGTTGCTGGTTCTTGGAACCGGCAGCTGCATCAAAATAGCAATCAGCAGTGAAACCACCACTTACCCAACCGTTTTCCCATTGATTACGTACAATACGTTGGGAATAAACACGACGGATAGGAGCCGCTTGCGAGACAGCCCATTTGAATGTTTGTTCTTCATCATACGTTTCCGGACCTATGACTGCCATATTTTCCATGGAACGCCAAAAAGTGCAAGTACCGTTTCCGTTCCGTAAATGAGGCGGAGTGTGTACATTATAAATCTCGACTTCGTATGGAGTTCTACCTAGTCCGGCAAGGTGCACGTAGAAAGGTATTTTCAGTAATCCGGCTTCTTGATAGTTTCCGGGTTTGAATAGAAGAGCGTAACGGTCGGGACTGAATTCCTTACCAAACATTGCTTCGTGAATACCGTTGACATCATTTCCTATACTTTGTTTATCGTCCATATCATTATATATATGTACATTTTCGCCGAAGAGTTCAATATCCATACCCATTAGGGCTAACAGGTTGCCTGCATCGTCTATTATCTGATAATAATAGCTGTATGGGTTTTCTTTTACTTTTTTATCTATAAAGGTTGTTGAAGAGGTTTTCCCGATTATTGTATATTCACCAAATCTTCCGATTGCCCTTTTAACGATATATTTTCCAGAAGAAGTTTGGGAAACTTTTGAACTGAAATCAAGAACTATATTACCGTTTTTGATTTCAACCTCTTTGGCTTGGAGTGTTACGATTGTCAAAATACCACATACTAGTAGTATTGTTTTTATAAACTTCATCATATTATTTGTTATTTAAGGAAAGGATCACCATTCTTGTCAGTACTTACCACCCATCGGAAGGCATTTACGAGCAATAAGTTTTGGGTTGCGTCAATAAATTCTTCATCGCCATGTCCCATGTTCAGGTAAATCATTCTGTAATTCTTGTTGGTCCATACAATGGGGAAATCACCAAAGTTCACTACATCTTTGATACCTAACGGATAATTTCGGGGAGAAATAGAAAGTAAAACTTCTACATCCTTATTTTCTCTTGGACTGGGATTCCATTGGTACCATTCACTTGCAGGAGCGACAAATGAGGTTGGTAAGTTTTTGGTGACAGGGTGTTCTGTATTATCAACTTCAACCAATACGGGTTGAGGGGGCCAGTTGTTACAATAAAACACTCCGCCACCGAGAAACTTAACGAACCAAGGCCAATTTGTATTTTTGTCATTATAGGCAGCGGCATGGAAGCCTACCCAACCACCGCCATTCTCCATATATTTCTCAAATGTTTCTCTTTCCGATTTCCCCATAGGATATCCGTCTAACATTATCACAACACTATATTCTTTCAGTTTTTCATAAGGATATTCGGATAAGTCAGTTGTAATGTCAAGTTTGAATCCTTCACCATAATTCAATTTCTTGAAAAATTCTATAGATTGCAGAGAAAATTGCACATGTGCTTCTTCTGCATGATTGGTGTAATAAATTAGTGCTTTGAAGCGTGGAAAGCGCGCATAGTTGGCAGGATAACCTTGAGGCACTTGTGCATTTACAAATAATGTACATATTGTAAATAACAGAATAAGACAGATTTTGATGATTTTCATAGTATTCTATTTTTTAATTAATAATTCATTTAATATTCAGCGATAAGAGACAACCACTTACCGGCAGATGTAACCCAAACCTCTTTGTAACAGGCATTGTTGGTTTGTGGCCAATAAGGAATATCCCCATTACCCAAGGTCCGGATACCGACCGGCATTTCTCCTGTCATTTCTCCGGAAGAGAAACTGTTCATTTGTGGGTAATTATGCCCTTCTCCATAGATAAGTGATTGTCCAAATGGATTTTTGCCTACAGTCCAATATAATTGTTCAAGACCGATATTTAGTAGTTCTTTATCATTTAGAAAATTGCCACAGATTGCTGCGGACTTTCCGGTAGAAAGATGTACGGCGGTATTACCATTGAAAATGTTGAACCAAATAGGGAAACGTTTAATATAATGTTCTTTGTCTAACTTTATTCCACGATTTAGTTGTTCTGTATAAAGTTCTTTTGCATGGGGGGGTGGAAAAAGGTGAAGAGCATAAAAGCCGGTTGAGTCTTTGTATTCTTCAGCATGATATACCCCGCTTGGTATCATTCCGTATGGATAGGTATATTTCATCAAGCCTTTCAGATACTCACCATAAAGCTGTATGGAGTTGGTCCATTTATGATAATCCGGATGTCCTTTTTGCGTTTCACACAACAATACCATTGCTTGCATATAAATTTGCTCGCGTGATTGATGTATATAATGTACGATAGATTTTTTTGACTTATTGCGATAGAAGAAACCTCGCGTATTGTCTTTATCTTCCAACGGTTCTGTACGTTGGCAATCCAGGGTATATCGGATATATTCAGCTGCAATATCTGCATAATAACGTTTGCTCGTCAATTTGTAAAGTTGACTGGCTGTCCACGATATGGTAGCCATATATTGACTTTCGGAAGTGTTATAACTGTGTTCGTATGGTTGGATAAATTTATCAAAGCCATCTTTTTTGAATTTATTCATAGCAAACATAAAATCCTCTTCAGCAACTTTTTGCAGATATTCCTGTAGCATCGGATCTTGACTCAGGGTCATAGAAGCATAAGCTTCATATCCGGCATACAAAAAATTGTCGAATGCCATGTTCTGTACACGTACCGAAGAAATGTCGTCCAAAGTATTGAATATACCATCTTGCCAAATAAGAAGTCCCATACTACTGGCGCGATAACCATCACCATAACGATTTTTCAGAATAAATTCCAGACCCCATTCGGCCTCTTCCCGCAAACGGGCGGCAAGGGCAGGATTTTTATCTTTCAGTTTATTGTATGCTTCAAGTAGGGAGAATGTAACGTCTCCTGTTTGAAGTGTTTGTTGTGATAAATCACCTGCATCGTGCCATCCTCCTGCGTATGAAATTCTGCGCCCATTGTGCTTGGACATCAAGTCGATGTGGCAAGTAGCGTGTTTACCCGGTACAGGATATCCACACCGCTGGCAGAAAATAAAGTTCAGTACTTTCCATTGTGAATTTTCCCAGATACGTTCTCCAATGCGGAAAGCGGGGGTTATTGTATCACCTACCTTTAATTGGTACATTCCGGAATGATTAAAAGGAGTAAAGTCTATATATCCGAATTCACCGATACTCGTTTGTATATCCTTAATTTCGCCTTCATAGACAATCTGCCTGTTTCTTGAGTTTAACAATTGAAAATGCTTACTGTTATATAGAGGGTAGTTTGTGTTGACAATAGCGGTTTTACGATGATTAATTGGATATCCTGTGGTAGAATATATGATTTTTCCATCAGCAGGTATCCAACCGCTCACTTTTTCGGGATTTTTCACTGTTTGCAATTGCAGACTATCAATATAATAAATGGCCGAATCACCCGTGGTACGGTCTTTTCCTTTTGAAGCTGTACTAAAGCTGATTTCCATTACTTTATCGCGTTGGTATTCATCAATCTCGAGGAAACATTGATTCCATTTCTTGTTCACGAGGTTAATTAAGTGAGAACCGGAAGGCTGATTATACCCCCTTTTGACAGGTGTATTAGCGTTTACAAAGGTTAGGTTCATATTAACGACACGTGTACCGTCACAATCAGGATAAATAGAGAATGCAATCCGGTTATATTTTTCCAGATTGGCTCCATTTAGATAATAGGAAACACTACCGTTACCATAGGTGGCATAGTCTGGATCTGAAGGTGAACCGACAGCTCTTTTACCCGTATAAGTTGGAATTTGAAGTTTTAGACTTCCGGAAGATACGAGGGGAACACTCTGTAATATTTCTTTTTTCCATCCATTGGTTTCAAAAGAGTTTTCAGTATTCAAAGGTAAGGGCTGATGTATCAATCCACTTTCCAGTATCTGTTTTTCCAAACAGCTATCTTGAGTTAAACGGAGTTGTCCGAGTAAAAAGGTATTACTTACTGATAGCAGATATAGAATTAATAATGTCTTTTTCATATTATTCATCTCATATTAGCCTTTTGTCGCTGATGCAAGGATAACCAATATTTATCAGAATAAGGTTTGATAATTGCCATAAATGTTCTAAAAAACGTCAAAACAGACCGATTTGATGGAATATAAACCTTATGATGATATTTTTTTAACCAGTTTATTTTCTTATAAATTATTTCATTATCTTCGTTCTATTCTGCTCCTGTAATCTTAATGATTTGACATTTTATTGTTATTCAATCAAAATATTGGCTGTAAATGTAGGTTTATTGAAAAGTTTTATTATATTTGCAGTGTTATTCGTTGACATTTTGCTCGGATAACTTTAAGCCAATAAGGTAATAACCTTTAAAACGTAATATTATGAATATCGAACGTATCATGGCCTCTTTAGAGGCAAAGCATCCCGGCGAGTCTGAATATCTTCAAGCCGTAAAGGAAGTACTTCTTTCCATCGAAGATATATACAATCAACATCCTGAGTTCGAGAAAGCTAAGATTATAGAACGGTTGGTAGAACCTGATCGTATTTTTACTTTCCGTGTTACGTGGGTAGACGATAAGGGTGAGGTACAGACGAATTTGGGTTATCGTGTACAGTTCAATAACGCCATTGGTCCATATAAAGGCGGTATACGTTTCCATGCTTCGGTAAATCTTTCTATTCTGAAGTTCTTAGGTTTTGAACAAACCTTTAAGAATGCTCTTACTACCCTTCCTATGGGTGGCGGTAAAGGTGGTTCCGATTTCTCCCCACGTGGTAAGAGCGATGCGGAGATTATGCGTTTCTGTCAGGCTTTTATGTTGGAATTATGGCGTCATCTCGGTCCTGATATGGATGTCCCTGCCGGTGATATCGGTGTAGGTGGCCGTGAAGTAGGTTATATGTTTGGTATGTATAAAAAGTTGACCCGTGAATTTACAGGTACTTTTACTGGTAAAGGCTTGGAATTTGGTGGTTCATTGATTCGTCCTGAAGCAACTGGTTTCGGTGGATTGTACTTCGTTAATCAAATGTTACAGACAAAAGGTTTGGATATTAAAGGTATGACCGTTGCCATTTCCGGTTTTGGAAATGTAGCGTGGGGTGCTGCAACCAAAGCTACAGAATTAGGTGCTAAAGTGGTTACGATATCCGGTCCCGACGGTTACATTTATGATCCGAATGGCATCAGTGGTGAAAAGATAGATTATATGTTGGAACTTCGTTCTTCTGGTAACGATATCGTGGCTCCGTATGCTGATAAGTTCCCCGGTTCCACATTTGTTTCCGGCAAACGTCCGTGGGAGATTTCTGCCGATATAGCATTACCATGTGCTACACAAAATGAATTGAATGGCGAAGATGCCCGTCAATTAATTAGTCATAAAGTGAAATGTGTAGGCGAGATCTCTAACATGGGATGTACTCCTGAGGCTATCGACCTCTTTATTGAGAACAAGATAATGTATGCACCGGGTAAAGCTGTAAATGCAGGGGGTGTAGCAACTTCTGGTTTGGAAATGTCACAGAATGCCATGCATCTCAGTTGGAGTGCGGTCGAAGTGGACGAGAAACTTCATGCCATTATGCACGGTATTCATGCCCAGTGTGTGAAATATGGAACGGAACCTGACGGTTACATCAACTATGTGAAGGGGGCTAACATTGCCGGTTTCATGAAGGTTGCTCACGCGATGATGGGTCAGGGAATTATCTAAAAGAAACTTTGTTTAGTTGTATTTGTATTTGTGGTTTGTGCTGCCCGCGTCTGTGAAGGTATGGGCAGTACTTTTTTTAATTCTTCCGTCTTTATTTTTTATCAAAAAGGTTGTACCTTTGTATCTCGATTATTAATAATAAAACAGAGATGTTACAACCAGAATTGAAACAGAGACGCGATAAAATACGTGTCCTCATGGCTCAGCAAGAGATTGATGCCGCTCTTATTACTTGCAATGTAAATTTAATCTATACGTATGGACGCGTTGTCAGCGGTTATTTATACCTGCCATTGAATGCACCGGCACGTTTATTCATTAAACGGCCCAATAATATTGAAGGTGAACATATCCATGCTATCCGTAAACCCGAACAACTTCCCGAACTTTTGAAGGAATGTGGACTCTCGCTCCCGACTAAACTGATGTTGGAAGGAGATGAACTTTCATTTACCGAGTACAATCGTCTTGCTGCTTGTTTTCCGGAGACAGAGATAGTATCCTGTGGCACTGTTCTTATCCGTCAGGCAAGAACGGTGAAGACTGACATGGAAATTGAGATGTTGCGTCGTTCGGGAGCTGCCCATACCCAAGCCTACGAGCAGATACCTTCTGTTTATCAGCCTGGAATGACTGATCGCCAATTATCTATTGAGATTGAAAGGTTGATGCGCCTGGAAGGGTGCTTGGGCATTTTTCGTGTGTTCGGTCAAAGTATGGAAATATTCATGGGAAGTCTTTTGGCGGGTGATAATGCGGCTGTACCTTCCCCTTACGACTTTGCCTTGGGAGGTGAGGGGCTGGATCCGTCACTTCCGGGTGGTGTAAATGGTACTTTGTTACAAGCCGGACAAAGTATAATGGTAGATATGGGAGGAAACTTTTACGGATATATGGGTGATATGAGCCGTGTGTTCTCCATTGGTAAATTACCGGAAAAAGCGTATGTTGCTCATCAGACTTGTTTGGAAATACAGAATGCAGTTGTAGAAATGGCAAAACCGGGCATTGTTTGTGAAGACCTTTATAATACAGCCATTAAGATCGTAGATAAAGCCGGATTTGCAGACTATTTTATGGGAGTAGGGCAGAAAGCTAAATTCATTGGTCATGGCATCGGATTGGAAATTAATGAGATGCCGGTATTGGCTCCCCGAATGAAGCAGGAACTCGAACCTGGTATGGTATTTGCTTTAGAACCGAAGATCGTATTGCCGGGTATAGGTCCTGTCGGCATTGAAAACTCGTGGGCTGTAACAGCTACGGGACTGGAGAAACTGACGCTGTGTAAAGAGGAGATTGTAGAGTTGTGAGGAATGAGACTATAAATGAAAATTCAGGGACGTAACGCCCCTGAATTTTCATTTATTTCACTCTCCTGTTCAACTGGTTATTCGCTTTGGCTGGTTTTGATTTACCAATTCTTTTTCCCGTAGGTTTTGCTTTACCTGTTCGTTGGGTAGGTATTTGTTTTTTTTTAGAGTCCCTCATAGTATTCATCTAAATAATAACGGGCAATGAAGTCCCAATTTTTATGTAATACTTCTTTCCCATTCGTATAAGCAAATTGTACTTCCGGCAAAACATTCTTCATCATTCCATATTTTAATAAATCGATCGGACATAAACCCGGACGGCAGAAAAGCTCATAACCATTAACTTTTGTACGTTCAGCATCATACAGGGGGTTATGAGGTTCACAGAAATAGGCGGCAACATTAGGAGCCACTAATATTCCTTTAGCATTGGCATAAACTATGAACTCGCTGTTTCCTTTCAAATCGGGAAGGAGGGAAGAAGGCTTGTTTTCCCATTTCAATACATTCACGAAGAACTTACATAAGTCCTGATAGGTCGCAAAATACAGTAACGGTTTCCCGTCATTATATTCCAAACAATGTTCCACATCTCTTTTCAGTTTTGTTCCCGGAGTTATTTCAGGCAACGGAGTGACAGGAATTTCTAAAAGATTTGGTTCCATAACCCACATGATGGAGGATGGAATTTCACAGATGGGAGCTTCTTCAAAAGTCTCATCCATCAGTTTGTATACCGAGCTGCTCAACTCTGTTAATTTATTATCAAAAGGATTGTGGATAGTATACGATCCGCCTTTCCGGAGCACAGGATGGGACTTCAAAGTCCATAATACGAACGCAATATCTTCTGTATTTATTTCATCTGCGACATATTCATCGGATAATGAATAGAAAGGCAGATGTGTTTTATATAAAGCATAATATGCATCCGAGAAAGATTTCCAACCGCCTTTCTGGGCAATTGCATCTTGAAAGTATAAGCAGAGCGATAAGGCTGCTCCAACTTGTTCTTTGTCTGTGATAAATAAGCCCGATGCCTTTATAATAGGCAAAAGTCTTATGGCAAAATTTAAGTACCACAAATCGGATGGCAAAACCTGGCTACGTTTATTCATCCTTAGCCATTGTTTCATTTGTATAGGGACTATTCTCATCGTTTCTTCCGGTTAATATTTCATTAAATTTATATCAAATAAAAACCTAAAGTCTTTTTAACGCCAGTTTGATGACTTGCTCTACCGGGGCATTGGGCTCTTCTTTCAATATACTCAATACCACTTTCTGTGATGGTGCTTGTGCAAAGCCCAGCATGGTGAGGGCTGATATGGCCTCTTCTTGTACTTGTGCATTGGCAAGGGAGGTCATATTGCCCATTGTTACACCGTCGGCCGACATGCCTCCGGTTTTTATCTTGTCTTTTAAATCAACAATGATGCGTTGTGCCGTTTTCAGTCCGATACCTTTCACCGTTTTTAATAAAGTGACATTTTCAGTACTGATGACATTTATTAATTCAGAAGGTGATAATGCCGATAAAATCATTCGTGCTGTATTACCACCGATACCTGATACGGAAATCAGTAATAAGAACAACTCACGTTCTTGTTTATCTACAAAACCATAAAGAATATAGGCATCTTCACGTATGGCTTCGTAAATATACAGTTTACAATCTTTTTTCCCTTGTATAGCAGCATAAGTATTCAGGGAAATATTGACGGCATATCCCAATCCGTTACAATCTATAATCGCGGTAGCCGGACTCAGTTCAGCAATTCCGCCTTTGATATATTCTATCATACTTTCACTTTACTACTTTGTTACTTTCTGCTGGCGAATGTAAGCATTATTATTGAACTATCACTCACTAAAAAAAGAAAAAACTCTGTGAAACTCTGTGCTACTCTGTGGCGAAAGTGAATTAAAATGCTTACTTTTGTGCCGATAAACTAGAAAGTTGATAATTAAAATCGATAAAAGAATGAAAAAAGTAAGAGCTGCCATCATAGGTTATGGCAATATCGGACATTTTGTACTCGAAGCTTTACAAGCTGCTCCCGACTTTGAAATAGCCGGTGTAGTACGTCGTGCAGGTGCTGAAAACCGTCCTGCCGAATTGAGCGATTATCCTGTCGTTAAAGATATTAAGGAATTGGAAGCCGTAGATGTGGCAATTCTTTGTACACCTACCCGTAGCGTCGAGAAATATGCAAAGGAAATACTCGCATTGGGCATTCATACTGTAGATAGCTTTGATATTCATACCGGTATCAAGGATTTGCGTCGTACATTGGATGCTGAAGCAAAGAAATATAATACCGTATCTGTTATTTCCGCCGGCTGGGATCCGGGGAGCGATTCTATCGTCCGCACTCTACTGGAAGCAATTGCTCCTAAAGGTATCACTTATACCAATTTCGGTCCGGGCATGAGTATGGGGCATACCGTTGCCGTGAAAGCTGTCGAAGGAGTGAAGGCGGCTCTTTCCATGACCATTCCTACCGGGACAGGTATCCACCGTCGTATGGTTTACATCGAACTGAAAGACGGTTATGAGTTTGACAAAGTGGCCGCTGCCATCAAGGCTGATCCTTACTTTGTGAATGATGAAACGCATGTGAAACTTGTTCCCAGTGTGGATGCCTTGCTTGATATGGGACACGGCGTGAACCTGACACGCAAAGGTGTATCCGGTAAGACACAAAATCAACTTTTTGAATTCAATATGCGTATCAACAATCCCGCGCTTACCGCACAAGTGCTGGTATGTGTGGCTCGTGCCGCCATGCGTCAGCAGCCGGGTTGCTATACAATGGTAGAAATCCCGGTGATCGATCTCCTGCCGGGTGACCGTGAAGAGTGGATAGGACATTTGGTATAAGGGAGAAGAACACACCCTTCATTACAGAATAAAAAATGCGTAGTTGCGCGGATAAAATTCCGTAACTACGCATTTTGTGTTCCGTAACTACGCGGTGTTCACTTCGTAGTTACATATTCTCGTCTTCTTCGTTTCTAGAAAAGGAACCTCAGTATATCATTGAAGTTCGCCCATATCAACAAACCAAACAGTAGGAACATACCTACCATCTGTGCACGCTCCATGAATTTGTCACTGGGTTTGCGGCGAGCCACAATTTCATATATCAGGAACAGCACATGGCCACCATCCAGTGCCGGAATTGGCAGAATGTTCATAAAGGCGAGAATGATGGAAAGGAAAGCTGTCATGTACCAGAATTGATGCCAATCCCAAGTTGCGGGGAAAATGCTGCCGATAGTACCGAAACCTCCCAGCTGCTTGGCTCCCTCTTTCGAGAACAGATACTTCATCTGGCTGACATAACCTTTCAATGTGTTCACTCCGAGAGTGGCACCGGCAGGCAGAGAAGCGAGGAAACTGTATTCTTTCTTAATGACCGGAAGCAGCTTGCTGGTTTGTGTACGTGCAAATACTCCCATATTATAAACAGAATCGGTAGTCATTGTCAACGTATCGGTTATACCGTTGCGTGCGTATGTCAACAAGATATCGTGTGAAGCATCAGCTGTTTTCCGGCGTTGGGCCTTGTCTTCTTCAAAGTCCGTATAAGATATGATGCGTCCATCCAGTTGTGTGATGCTGTCGCCGGGTTGCAATCCTGCAAGGGCTGCCGGAGAACCGGGTGCTATACTGTCTATTACAAATGGATAGCGGAAATCGGCAAAGCGTACACTGTCTGCCAGTAACCTTTCCATCATATCTTCGGGGATATAAACCGATGTTTCTTGTCCGTTGCGTAATACCGTTACTTGGCGGGCATCAACAATACTGGTCAGCATATCGCCTCCATAACGCTCGAAAGGTACACCATCGGCAGAAATCAATACGTCACCGTCACGAAAACCGATGGCTTTCGCCGTTTCGTTGAAGTCCATACCCAGCGGGGCTTTCTGTACCGGGACATATTGGTCACCCCAGGTGAAAAGTATCATAGCATAAATGAACAATGCCAGCAGGAAGTTGAACAATACACCGCCCACCATGATCAGCAATCGTTGCCATGCCGGTTTGGCGCGGAACTCCCACGGTTTCATGGGTTGTTTCATCTGCTCGGTATCCATAGATTCGTCTATCATACCGGCTATTTTGACATAGCCGCCCAAAGGCAACCAACCTATGCCATATTCTGTTTCACTGTTTTTAGGCTTGAACTTGAACAGGGTAAACCATGGATCAAAAAATAAGCAAAATTTTTCTACCCGGGTTTTGAACAGGCGGGCGAAGAGAAAATGCCCTCCCTCATGGACGATAACGAGCAACGAAAGGCTCATGATGAGTTGCAGGGCACGAATTAAGAATGTTTCCATCTAGTTATTTACAAATTACAAATTACTATTTACTATTTAAGACATGTAGTCTTATTTATCTATCACTCTATTATACTTTATAACGTTATTATTTTATCACTGCTTGATCAATTCTTCCGCTATCCGTCTGGCTTCCGCATCCGTAGCCACATAATCTTCATAAGTAGGTTTCTGTATGAAAGATATACGTGCCATCGTTTTTTCTATCACGTCACTCATCCCCAAGAATGAAATCTTATCCTTCAGGAAAGCATTGACTACCACTTCATTGGCGGCATTCACAATACAAGGCATGTTTCCTGCCTGATGCAGGGCCTCGTAGGCCAGTGCCAGATTACGGAAACGGGTCGTATCGGGTTGTTCAAAAGTGAGTTCCGTGCACAGTTTGAAGTCCAGACGCGGGAAAGAAGCTTTCAATCGCTCTGGATAGGAGAATGCATACTGAATGGGTAACCGCATATCCGGCATTCCCAACTGCGCTTTTACGGCACCGTCCTCAAACTGTACCATGGAGTGGATAACCGATTGCGGATGTACTGCTACTTCTATTTGGTCTGGCCGCACACCGAACAGCCATTTGGCTTCAATGACCTCAAAACCCTTATTCATCATGGAGGCAGAGTCAATGGTGATTTTAGCTCCCATATCCCAATTCGGGTGTTTCAACGCCTGCGTTTTCGTAACGGTTGCCAGTTGTTCTATTGTATAAGTGCGGAACGGACCACCGGAAGCCGTTAATATGACTTTTTCTATCGGGTTGCCTGTCTCTCCTGCTAAACATTGAAATACTGCGGAATGTTCGGAATCGACAGGCAGGATAGGCGTACCGCTGAAACGTGCCAAATCATTGATTAATTCTCCGGCAACCACCAACGTTTCTTTATTGGCAAGGGCAATTGCCTTGCGTGCACGGATGGCGTTCATGGTCGGTTTCAGTCCGGCATAACCCACCATGGCAGTCAATACCATATCGATAGGAGTTTCCGCCACAATCTGACAGAGAGCCTCTTCGCCGGCATACACTTTGATGGGCAAATCGGCAAGCGCTTCTTTCAGTTGCCGGTATTTCGATTCGTTGGCTATCACCACTACTTCAGGCTTGAACTTGCGTGCCTGAGCAATGAGATCGTCTACCCGGTTGTTGGCAGTCAGCACATACGCTTCATACCGGTCGGGATGTTCCTCAATGACCTGTAGCGCTTGCGTACCGATGGAACCGGTAGAACCGAGTATGGCAATTTGTTTCTTCATAATCTAAAACACAATATAAAGTTCCGGATTTACCGCCCTTCCCTTATGCCACAATTCAAAATGAAGGTGTGGACCGGTAGTTAGCTGTCCGGTGTTTCCTACTAAAGCGATGACCTCACCGCCCTTCACGCTGTCTCCTTCCCGTTTCAGGAGTGAACCGCAATGTTTGTATACAGATACAAAATCTTGATTGTGCTGTACCTCTATCAAATAACCGGTTTCGGCCGTATAGGTACTCAGGATAACGGTTCCATCCAAAGTTGCCAACACGCTTTCACCCGGATTTGCCGCGATATCCGTACCGAAATGTTTCTTCTCGGCATTGAAAGGAGATGAAATCATACCACGGGTGGGACGGTAGAAAATAAGTCCGTCAACGGCGGGACGGTCTGCAATACTTGTCAGGTTATATTTTTCCGTATCTTCATATTGTTTACGGAAGTCAGCTTCCCGTTGTGTGCGTTCCATCAAAGAGTCTTTCCGTATATTAGTCAGTGAATCTATCGACTGCACGGTATCGGCTTTTATCTTACCCTGAAAAATATCCTGGATATTCATGATGTAAAGGTTCTGCCTATCCACCAATTGTTGCAACGAATCCACTCTTAACGCATTTTCCACCACCTGTGCACGGATTTCGCTGTTCATATATCCCGGCAGATAGTTGCGTAGCGGAGTAAAAGCTACGATCAGCGAAGCGATCAGAAACAATACGAACAACACGGATAGCAGTACAGAAAGTCCATTCAGCTTGGACACACGTAACGTGATGATATCCTCAAGGGTATTCTCGTTCGTAATTGTCAGTCTGTATTTGAACTTGATGTTACTCCAAAATACTTTTCTTCGTTTCTTTTTCATACCTCTTCCGTCTCATCCGGTGCCAGCATTCCTTCCGGCAAATCCACTGTAATTACTTTATGCTTTTGGTCGATATCTACAATAAGCTCTTCTTGTGCAGGAATTAGTAATTCTTCTCCTTTATAATCCACTACGAACAGCGTGTTGATAGTAGATGTATCTACTTCTATCACTTCACCAAGTTTACCATGGTGCACCTCTTCCATGCGGAAACCTACGAAAAAATCCCAGCTCAATTCAGCCGGCTCCACTTCTCCGGCATGTTTAGTAGGGAAATAAACCTCTACATTGGTAAACATGCGGGCACGTTCAGCCGTATTTACCCCTTCCAGTTTGACAAGAGCTGTAGTGTCCGAACGGAAACGATAGTCCTCCAAAAAGAAAGGCACCAAGATTCCGTCCAACAGGCAAATAAGGTATTCCGCTTCTACCCGATCGAAGATATCGTCCGTAAATGTGAATGACAACTCTCCATGAATACCATGCGGCTTGTTGAATACACCGATCTTATATACTTCTTCTCTCCGTATCATTCCTTATATTCTTGTAATTCTCGCCCCAATCGCGTTCAAGCGTCCTTCGATATTTTGATATCCCCGGTCTATTTGCTCAATGTTATGTATCCGGCTGCTGCCTTCCGCGCTCATCGCGGCTATCAGCAGCGCAATACCTGCACGGATATCCGGTGAGGTCATATTCCCACCGCGTAGTTTGAAACCATGGTCGTGACCGATGACTACCGCACGGTGTGGGTCACACAGAATAATCTGTGCTCCCATATCTATCAGTTTGTCGACAAAGAACAGGCGGCTTTCAAACATTTTCTGATGGATAAGTACGCTGCCTTTGGCTTGCGTGGCCACTACCAGCATTACACTCAATAAGTCCGGTGTCAGTCCCGGCCAGGGGGCGTCTGCAATTGTCATGATAGAACCGTCTATAAAGGACTCTATCTGATAAGTTTCCTGTGCAGGTACATAAATATCATCTCCCCGCTGCTCCATTTTGATACCGAGGCGACGGAAACTGTCGGGAATGATACCCAGGTTTTCGTGCGAAACATTCTTGATAGTCAGTTCGCTTTGTGTCATGGCTGCCATACCGATGAAACTTCCTACCTCGATCATATCCGGCAGAATAGTATGTTCGGTACCGTGTAGTTCTTCGACTCCCTCGATTGTGAGTAAATTGGAGGCTATTCCTTCTATTTTGGCACCCATCCGGTTCAACATTCTACACAGCTGCTGTACGTAAGGCTCACAAGCAGCATTGTAAATGGTGGTTTTACCCTTTGCCAGTACAGCTGCCATGATGATATTGGCAGTTCCTGTCACAGATGCTTCATCCAGTAGCATGTAAGTACCTTGCAACTGCCGGGCGGATATTTCGAAGATTTCCCGTTTGTCGTTGTAGGTAAAGTCCGCACCCAAATTCTGGATACCGATAAAGTGCGTATCCAGACGGCGGCGGCCTATCTTGTCTCCACCCGGTTTGGATATCATCGCCTTTCCAAAACGTGCTACCATTGGTCCCACCAGCATGACAGAACCACGCAAGCTGGAACATTTTTTCAGGAACGAATCGCTTTCCAAATAGTCCGGGTCTATGTCGGCAGCTTGGAAACTATAGGTACCAATGTCTTTCTTGGATACACTTACTCCCATATCCCGCATCAATTGGATAAGGTTGTTCACGTCCAGAATATCCGGGATATTGTGCACAGTCACCTCCTCGGCCGTAAGCAGCGTAGCGCAGATAATCTGCAAAACTTCGTTCTTTGCTCCTTGGGGATAGATGTCACCGGAAAGTCTGTGTCCCCCTTCGATTACAAATGATGCCATGATATTAGATTTGTGATTTTAGTACTTCCTTTTATTATTCCTATTGTTATTGTTCCTGTTGTTCTGGTTATTCATTTTGGGACGATAGTTCATATCAATCCGTTCTGCCATCAGGCGAACAATGCTGTCTGTCATTTGCAGTTTATTGTCAGACAGTTCGGCAAGATCGTCCGCTATTTTACGGTCGTCTACGGTATCTTTGTTCCAAGCCATGTAATCCTTCTTCATGTGATTGCAGATTAGTGCTGTCAGATTTTGTTTTTCTTCTCCTTCGGGGAAGTCGACAGCTTTCTTAATCAACACTTCCAAGGTGCGGCCGTAATGGCGGTAGCGTATTTTAGTACTGGGATAAGGAATGTTTTCCGGTTTTGTCCCGAGATTGTCCTTACGGATAACTTCGTACGGATAATCAATATCCAGTTTGAAGCCGGACATGATGGCAAGATGATCCCACAATTTATGTTTGAAATCCGGTACATCCCGCAAGTGGGGAAACATGTTCCCCATAATGTTGATGATCGTGTTTGCGCAACGTTGGCGTTCCGCACGATTTTCGATGGACAACGCATGGTCTACCATATTCTGGATGCTGCGGCCGTATTCCGGCAAAGGCATCCGTTTTTGCTGAGTATTATATTGCATCTTTTTTATTGATAATTGACATTTGATAATTCTTGAAATAAGTCTTACAGGAGCTTTTTCGGTTTACTTGCTACGAATTCTTTCAGATAGAACGGTTCAAAATAAGCTACATCTTTGAAATCCTTTTCCGCTATCGCTTTCTCTGCCAGCGGAAACATCATGCCGGCAAGCGGACGGATATTATCGATGAAGTGCGCATTGGGATGCGTAATCTTTTCCTTGCATTTGGAGGCACCGTCACCGAAGAAGTAAACCGGCTGTTTATCCAAAAACTCGATGTAAGAGTTCTCGTCTACTATATCGGCGGCTATGTCCCGAACCGTGTTCAATGCACGGTCATAGATAGCGGCGTATACTTCCATACGGCGGGCGTCAATCATGGGACACAACAGTGCGTCGTCGGGCAACTCTTCGTGATAAAGCAGCACCGGCACACATTGTACCTTCAAGGTAGGCAAGCCGATAAGTGGCAGGTTACGACCGTAACAGATACCTTTCGCCATAGATACGCCGATGCGCAGTCCTGTATAAGACCCCGGTCCGCAACTCACGGCTACAGCGTCCAGAGGCAGGGCATGGCTGTCGGCAAACGACAATGCCTCGTCTACAAAAACTCCCAGCTGCACAGCGTGTGAAGGCCCCTTCAGGTCTTCTTTCTTAAAAATGTTTTGTCCATCTTCGCTCACGGCAACGGAGCAAGCCGAGGTAGACGTTTCAATATGCAAGATACATGACATAGTTTCTATCCTTGTTATATTAATCAGCTGACAAATTTACGTGATTATTTTCACTAATTAAAATAATCACGTAAATTTGCGCAAAACTTAAGAAGCATTATGATACAATCAATGACGGGCTATGGCAAAGCTACTGCCGAACTGTCCGATAAGAAAATCAATGTTGAGATAAAATCGCTCAACAGTAAAGCAATGGATTTATCCACTCGTATCGCTCCGCTTTATCGCGAGAAGGAAATGGAGATCCGTAATGAAATATCCAAAGTACTGGAACGCGGCAAGGTAGATTTCAGCCTGTGGATAGAGAAAAAGGATGCCGACCAGCTTGCTACTCCCATCAACCAAGAGATTGTAGAGTCTTACTATAGAAGAATTAAAGAGATTTCCGCGTCGGCCGGCATTCCCGAACCGGGCGATTGGTTTGCTACTTTACTTCGGCTACCGGATGTGATGACGAAGAACGAAGCGCAGGAGTTGAGTGACGAAGAGTGGGCGATTGTACATACTGCCGTCTGTGAAGCTATCAACCATTTGGTGGACTTCCGCAAACAGGAAGGGGCTGCTTTGGAAAAGAAATTCCGTGAGAAAATAACCAATATAGCTCATCTGCTCGAAGCGGTATCTCCTTACGAGAAAGAACGTGTTGTTAAAATCAAAGAACGTATCACCGATGCCTTGGAAAAGACCTTGAGTGTGGATTATGATAAGAACCGCTTGGAGCAGGAACTTATTTATTACATTGAGAAACTGGATGTCAATGAGGAGAAGCAACGCCTTGCCAATCATCTGAAGTATTTCATCAGTACTCTGGAAAGTGGTAACGGGCAAGGTAAGAAGCTGGGGTTCATCGCACAGGAAATGGGACGTGAGATTAATACGCTGGGTAGTAAGTCCAACCATGCCGAGATGCAGAAAATTGTCGTACAGATGAAAGACGAGCTGGAACAAATCAAGGAACAAGTCTTGAACGTAATGTAATATCACATTGTGAAAAATAGTCAACGTACCTATGTGTCAAAGATAAAAGATGTGTCATGACCGTAGGGAATAAATCGTAAATGCATAGATGGCAAAGCTTATTATCTTTTCAGCTCCTTCCGGTTCGGGCAAATCGACGATCATCAATTATCTGTTGGCGCAGAACTTGAATCTTGCTTTCTCGATATCAGCCACCAGCCGTCCGCCACGCGGGGCAGAACGGGACGGAGTGGAATATTTCTTTCTTACTCCCGAGGAATTTCGTCGTCGCATCGCCAATGACGAGTTCCTTGAATATGAAGAGGTCTATCAGGATCGTTTTTACGGAACGTTGAAGGCGCAAGTAGAAAAGCAGTTGGCCGATGGGCAGAATGTGGTTTTCGACGTAGATGTCGTAGGCGGTTGTAATATCAAGAAATTCTATGGTGGACGTGCCTTGTCCGTATTTATTCAACCACCGTCGGTAGAAGAATTGCGTAAGCGGCTGGTCGGTCGTGGCACGGATGCTCCCGATGTCATTGAAAGCCGTATCGCGAAAGCTGAATACGAGCTTGGCTTTGCTCCAAAGTTTGACAAAGTGATTGTGAACGATGACTTGGAAACGGCTGAAGCCGAAGCTTTGAAAGTAATTACCCAATTCTTGGACTTATGAGAAACAACGGAGGCCTTCATTACAAGGAATATGCCACTGCTGTAGCCATGTTGCCGGTTATGTTTCTTACTGCTACCAATGCCGGGGCTTGCTGGAAACGTCTGAGAGGAAAGAAAATTTAATTATAATAGCTTTGAATATCGGAATTTTCAGCGGTTCATTCAACCCGGTACATATCGGACATTTAGCCCTTGCCAATTATCTTTGTGAATATGAGGGCTTGGATGAGGTGTGGTTTATGGTGACCCCGCACAACCCGCTGAAAGAGGAAACTCTCTTGATGGACGATGAGCTTCGTTTGAAGTTGGTGCAGCTTGCCGTTGCAGGTTATCCGAAATTCCGGGCTTCCGATTTCGAGTTTCGTTTGCCGCGGCCTTCTTACACTGTCCATACGTTGGATAGCTTGAAACAAGCTTATCCCGAATATACTTTTTATTTAATAATCGGCTCTGATAACTGGAACCTTTTCTCTCAATGGAAAGAATCGGAGCGTATTCTTACCGAAAATCCTATTCTTATCTATCCCCGTCCCGGTTATCCCGTAGATGTCGTATCTTTGCCGCAAAACATAAAATTGGCAGCTTCCCCCACCTTCGAGATTAGTTCTACTTTTATCCGCCACGCCTTGGAAGAAGGAAAAGATATACGCTACTTCCTTCATCCTGCCGTTTATGAGGAACTAACCAAAATATTTTGATATAAAAATGGAAAAATTTGATTACTCGCAGGTACCCTACAATTTTGGGGTATGTGCATCTGCCGATTGTCCCCAAGCCTCTACTTGTCTGCGCCGTATAGCTTTGAAGCATGCTCCCGTGAATTACCCGTTTCTGCCGACTTTGACTCCTCAAAGACTTGCGGCAATGAAAGGAAGATGTGAATATTACTGTCCGGACACTACTGTCAGATATGCCAAAGGATTTACCCATGTTGCAGAATTGTTGACTGTCCGTGTGGCAGGTACATTCCGTTTACGTCTTATTGCGCATTTCGGGCGAAAGAACTACTACCTCGCACGCAAGGGTGAGTATCTGATTAAACCTGCCGACCAGGAATTCATCATCCGTCAGGCCAAAGAGCTGGGCTTGCAGTTGGATGATTATTTTGATGAATATGTAGACGGTTATAATTGGTACGATTAACCACTCTGTCATTAAGAGGAAAGTTATTGATATATAGCAGCTTGTGGTTCCCGTGGGTAGGGAACGCCCGTTTCCTCTGATAGAAACGCCCGTTCCCTTTAGTAGAAACTGCCGTTCCCTTTAATGGGAACGAGCGTTTCTATGAAGGGGAACGGAAGTATCTGTACATGGAAACGGACTTATATAAGTAAAATCATGTCTGATGCTTTATATGCGTTGGTAACGGAAGAAGGCGAAGAACCCTTACGAGTTCTCCGCCTTCTTCTTTGTTATAATGGTATTCTATGGCTTATACAATTCCTTGTGCCATCATGGCTTTCGCTACCTTCATAAATCCGGCAACATTGGCACCCTTCACATAATTTACATAACCATTGGCTTCCGTACCATATTGTACGCAAGCTGCGTGGATATTCTTCATAATGCTTTTCAGCTTTTCGTCTACCTCTTCAGAGCTCCAGCCCAGTTTGATAGAGTTCTGAGTCATTTCCAAACCGGATACGGATACACCACCCGCATTGGCTGCCTTGCCCGGAGCATACAAGATTTGAGCTTCCTGGAATACGCGGATAGCTTCGGGGGTAGAAGGCATGTTTGCACCTTCGGATACTGCTATCACACCGTTGGCAACTAATTTCTTGGCATCGTCACCGTTGATTTCATTCTGAGTTGCAGACGGCAGAGCGATATCTGCTTTTTCACCCCAGGGGCGTGCGCCTTCTACATACTTGACACCCGGATATTGTTCGGCATATTCACGGATACGTCCACGATAGAGGTTCTTTAACTCCATGATGTAATCCAGTTTCTCACGGTCGATACCTGCGGGGTCGTATATATATCCGTCGGAATCGGACATCGTCAAAACTTTACCGCCCATTTCCAATACTTTTTCAGCAGTATATTGAGCTACATTACCGGAACCGGAAATCAGGCAAGTCTTGCCTTTGAGATCGGTACCTTTGGTTTTCAGCATTTCCAGCAGGAAGTAGATGTTACCGTAACCGGTAGCTTCCGGACGAATCAGTGAACCACCGAATTCACGGCCTTTACCTGTGAATGTTCCGGTAAACTCATGAGTCAGTTTTTTGTACATACCGAACATGAAGCCTACTTCACGGCCACCTACACCGATATCACCGGCCGGAACGTCCGTTTCAGGACCGATATGACGCCACAGCTCCAGCATGAAAGCCTGAACGAAACGCATAACCTCAGCATTTGATTTACCACGCGGAGAGAAGTCGGAACCACCTTTACCGCCACCCATAGGAAGGGTAGTCAGTGAATTCTTGAATGTTTGCTCAAATGCAAGGAATTTCAAGATACTCAAGTTTACGGAAGCATGGAAACGGATACCGCCTTTATATGGGCCAATGGCGTTGTTGTGTTGTACACGGTAACCCATGTTGGTTTGTACGTTACCTTTATCGTCCACCCAAGTAACACGGAATTGGTAAACACGATCGGGGATACAAAGGCGTTCAATCAGATTGGCTTTGTCAAATTCCGGATGTTTGTTGTACTCTTCTTCGATAGTAGAAAGTACTTCTTCTACTGCTTGATGATACTCCGGTTCATTGGGGAACCGTCTTTTCAGATCTTCTAATACCTTAGCTGCATTCATAATCTATTTCTTTTATTGGTTGCTTATTGCTTTAATATGCCAATATGTTGATGTGCTGATTGTTGTGTTATGATTACATCGGTTGTTTCATACCACAAGGGGTATTGGCGCATTTGCATATTTGCACACTGTCACATTATCTTTTATTGCGGTTGCAAAAGTAAACATAAAAATGATACAAACAAACAATTTATAAATAAAATGCGGGATAAAACAACAAAAATATTGTTTTATCCCGCAAAAAGGAATAAAAAGATATTATTTATCCTCTTTTGAGTGACTTTATTACCGGAATAAATACTAATGCAGCCGAAATGACAAGCGTTAGTATGATTGGACCGTCAATTCGTTCGGCTGTTGTCAGAACGATATAACAAAGTGCTGCCCAAAGGAGCGTAATGCAAACTATTTGAGATTTTGATAATGGCCTTTTCATTTACCGGCTTTCTTTTTGTCGACAATGGCGTCGATAACTGCCACTGCGGTGATGTTTACGATATCGCGTACAGAGCTTTCGAAATCGGTAAAGTGAATAGGCTTGTTCAATCCCATTTGGATAGGACCAATCAGTTCGGCATCCGTATTCATTGCCTGTAACAGTTTGTAGGCAGAGTTGGCTGAACTCAGATTGGGGAAAATAAGCGTATTCACATCTTTGCCTTTCAGTCGGGTGAAGGGATATTTGGCGTCGCGCATTTCGCGGCTCATGGCAAAATTCACCTGCATTTCGCCGTCAATGGCAAGTTCAGGGTAATTTTGTTGCATATAGTCAACAGCTTCATGTACGCTTACCGGACTTCCTTCTTTATCGGCACCGAAGTTGGAGTAGCTCAGCATTGCCATTACCGGCGTGTGGTTGAAGAAACGTACCGTGTGTTCGGATAGTTTGGCAATGTCAATCAAGGTTGCTGCATCGGGATGACGGTTGATAAGCGTATCGGCAAGGAAGAAAGTACCTTTTTTAGAGTTAAGGATGTGCATTGTACCGAAGTGCTTGTATTCCGGACGGATACCGATCACTTCTTTGGCTACCTTGATGGTATTACTGTATTTGGTATAGAGTCCGGTGATGAAAGCGTCGGCTTCACCGGTTTCTACCATCATCATACCGAAGTAATTGCGTTCGAACATCTTGTCGTTGGCTTCTTCGTAAGTAACGCCTTCACGGGCACGCTTCTCGGAAAGGATACGTGCATAGCGTTCGCGACGTCCCGCTTCGTCGGGGTGGCGCAGGTTCACGATTTCAATGCCTTCAAGACTCAGGTCGAGTTCCTTTGCCAGTTTTTCGATGGCTTCGTCATTTCCTAATATAATGGGATGGCAAATTCCCTCGGCCTTGGCTTCGACAGCGGCTTTCAGCATGTTGGGATGGATTCCCTCGGCAAACACCACACGTTGCGGATTACGGCGGGCTGTATCGTAGAGTTGACGGGTCAGTTTGCTTTCATACCCCATCAATTCACGCAGTTGCAGTTTGTAAGCATCCCAGTCTTCTATGTTTTTACGGGCTACACCGCTTTCCATGGCTGCGCGTGCTACGGCACAAGACACCTCCGTGATGAGACGCGGATCAACCGGTTTCGGAATGAAATATTCGGGGCCGAAAGAGAAGTTGTTTACATGATAAGCCTCGTTCACTACATCGGGTACAGGCTGTTTGGCGAGGTTGGCGATGGCATGTACTGCGGCGATTTTCATTTCTTCGTTGATGGCCTTGGCTTGTGTGTCAAGTGCACCGCGGAAGATATAGGGGAAACCGATTACATTGTTTATCTGGTTCGGATAGTCGGAACGGCCGGTGGACATCAATACATCCGGACGCGCTGCCATGGCATCTTCATAAGAGATTTCAGGGGTAGGATTGGCAAGGGCGAATACAATAGGATGGTCGGCCATGCTGCGTACCATGTCTTGTGTCAATACATTACCTTTGGAAAGTCCCAGGAATACATCGGCACCTTTGATGGCTTCGGCAAGTGTATGCACATCACGGCGGTCGGTGGCAAAATAACGCTTTTGTTCGGTCAGGTTCTCACGGTCGCTGGTGATAACCCCTTTACTGTCCAGCATCAGGATGTTTTCACGGCGTGCACCGAGAGATTCGTATAATTTGGTACATGAAGTGGCAGAGGCACCTGCGCCGTTTACTACGATTTTTACATTCTCGATCTTCTTGCCTGCCACATCCAGGGCATTCAGCAGTCCGGCACTGGAAATGATGGCTGTACCATGCTGGTCGTCGTGCATCACGGGGATATCAAGTTCTTCCTTCAGACGACGTTCTATTTCAAAACATTCGGGAGCCTTGATGTCTTCCAGGTTGATACCACCAAAAGTAGGAGCGATGGCTTTGACGGCCTCAATAAACTTGTCAGGGTCTTTTTCGTTTACTTCGATATCGAATACGTCGATGCCGGCATAAATCTTGAACAGCAAGCCTTTTCCTTCCATAACCGGCTTACCGCTGAGGGCGCCTATATCGCCCAGACCGAGTACGGCTGTGCCATTGGAGATTACAGCCACAAGATTACCTTTAGCTGTATATTTATACGCGTCTTGCGGGTTTTTCTCAATTTCAAGACACGGTTCTGCAACGCCGGGAGAGTAGGCAAGCGAAAGATCGGTTTGTGTACTGTAGGGTTTGGTGGGCACTACTTCTATTTTTCCAGGTTTGCCTTGCGAATGATAGAGCAAAGCAGCTTCTTTGGTTATCTTAGCCATGGTAAAAATGTTAAATTAGTTATGATTTTGCTGCAAATGTAGGGATAATTGTTCTAAATTGTAGCTCGTCACAACTAATTTCTATTAGAATTATCATCAGATAAGCTAAAAATGCTTATTTTTGACATCGTATAACAATATATTAACCCCCGTTTATTAATTTAACACATGATTAACATGAGATTTTTGAAATTTCCTTTAGCTGGACTATTTGTAATGGCACTATTTTCAGGGTGCAAGACTGGTAACGAACAGAAAGCACCGGTTGCTCTAACCTGGGAAATGGGTGCGAATGGTATTGAACCTGGATATTATGAGAACACTTTTGTGCTCAAGAATGTCTCTGATGACCCTCTGCCCGAGGACTGGGCCATTTATTATTCACAGCTTCCCCGTGGCGTTAAGCAAGAAAAAAATCCGGCGGTAAAGATTGAGGTGGTGAATGGTAACTTCTTCAAAATGTCTCCCACAGAGAACTTTACCTCTTTGGCTCCGGGTGATTCTATGCGTATCACTTTTCGGTGTACTTATAAGTTGGACAGAAGTTCGCATGCTCCTGAAGGTACTTATTGGGTGGCAATCATCGACGGCAAGGAGGGCAAACCTTTTCCGGTGGAGATGAATGCGCTTCCATTGCCTTCTCCTGAATCGCTTCCCGGTTATCCGGATGCTGCTAAGATATATCAAACCAACCTTCGTCTGGTTGATGCACCTGCTTTGAAGCAATCGGATGTCTTGCCTTCGGTAAAGAAAGCGGTGTCAGCCTATGGCCGTGTTACATTGGATGGCCAGGTAGGGATAGAATTTCCTGAAGAATTTTCGGGTGAAGCAAAACTGTTGAAAGAAAAACTCCCCGGCTATGGACTGGAGGTGGTAGACAACGCTCGCGTGACGATTGTCTTAGAGACTCTTGCTGATAAGGAAGAAGCCATAAACGATGAATATTATACTATAAGTATAGGTGATGGCCGGTTAAGGATTGGTGCTGCTACTCCTCATGGAATTTTCAACGGTACTCAAACCTTGCTCTCTATGCTGAAAGGTAAGCAGGCCCCGTATGTGTTGGAGGGAGTAAGAATACAGGATTATCCTGACTTGCCGTATCGCGGGCAGATGATAGACATAGCCCGTGACTATACTACACCGGAAAACATGAAGAAGCTGATTGACGCTTTTGCTTCCTATAAGATGAATGCATTGCATTTTCACTTTTCCGATGACGAAGGGTGGCGCCTGGAAATTCCCGGTCTGGAGGAACTGACTACAGTGGGAAGTCGCCGGGGGCATACCACAAACGAGAGCCAATGTCTTTATCCGGGCTATGATGGTGGATATGATCCTGAGGCGAAGACTCCCGGTAATGGATATTATACCCGTGAAGAATTTATCGACCTGCTGAAATATGCAGCAGAAAGGCATGTACGCGTAATACCGGAAATCGAATCTCCGGGACATGCCCGTGCGGCTATCGTTTCTATGAAAGCCCGTTATAATAAATATATCGGGACTAATCCTGAAAAGGCGGCCGAGTATATGTTGAGTGAACCGGAAGATACTTCCCGTTACGAGTCCGTTCAATACTATACAGATAATGTCATCAATGTTGCGTTGCCTTCTACCTACCGTTTTATGGAAAAAGTAATTCAGGAAATCAATGCCATGTACAAAGAGGCGGGTGTTCCGTTGACTACCATACATCTGGGTGGCGATGAAGTGCCTCATGGTGTATGGATGGGGTCTCCCAAATGCCGGAAGTTGATGAAAGAGAAAGGTATGACGAAAGCCCACGACCTGTCAGAGTATTTCATCACGCAGATGGCGAGTATCATGCAGAAGAATGGCTTGAAAATCAGTGGTTGGCAGGAAGTTGCTTTGGGGCATACGGAAGAAGCTCACCGGCAGTTGCGGCAACAGACCGAAGGGGTGTATTGTTGGAACACCGTTCCGGGTTCTGATGAAGTGGTTTATCAGACCGCCAATAACGGTTATCCGGTTATCCTTTGTAACGTAGGTAATTTCTATATGGATATGGCGTATAACGGCCATCCCGACGAGCGCGGACTTGACTGGGGAGGTTATGTGGATGAATCTGTTTCCTTCTCTATGCTTCCTTATAGCATTTACCGTTCGCTGCGTGTGAATAAGGCAGGTAATCCTATTGATTTGGATGAAGCTGAAAAGGGAAAAACTGTTTTGACTGAGATTGGCAAGCAGAATATAATCGGTGTACAGGGGCAACTCTTTGCCGAAACCATCCGCAACTTCGAAGGTGTGGAATATCTTCTTTTCCCAAAATTGATGGGGCTGGCAGAACGCGGGTGGAATGCCCATCCGATATGGGAATTTCTTTCCGGTACAGAAGAACAGCAAGTTTTCAATCAGGCTTTGGCACTTTATTATGAGAAAATCAGTAAGGCTGAGATGCCTTATTGGGTAAAGAACGGTATTAATTTCCGTTTGCCCCAACCGGGACTGTTGATGAAAGACGGCAATCTATATGCCAATGTAGCCATTGAGGGGGCGGAAATACGTTATACTACTGACGGGACAGAACCGACTGCCCAATCTACATTATGGGTGGAACCGGTGAAATGTGACGCATCAGTTATCAAAGCGAAGACATTTTATTTGGGCAAAGAAAGTCTGCCGATAACTTTTAAGGAACAATAGCAATTACCTGGGGGGAGGTATAATAATTATAAAACAACCAATCGTTTGGAAACAATGGGAGAGTGCTGCACGTCAGTTCTCTTCCATTGTTTTTTTAGAATTGCCACATTGACTTAATGTTTATAAGAATAATATAATAGGATAGGATTCATATCTTCAGAAAAGTTCAATTGTACTTCGGAAGACGAAGAAAGATAACCTTCTTTGAAGTACTCTTTTAGTATTGTTTGTCGATTAATCAAATTTTTACTTTTAATGGAAAAAGCAGGGGAAATCTGTTCCTTTTTTACTTCAAAAATAACATTGGAGAATAGGGGGATAAAATAAAATCCGTTATGGTCAGCAAGAATAATATTGATGTAGCGGAAAATAGAAAGAGCTTACTATGATTAGAAAATGTAGTAAGCTCATCTCTCTCTTTTTGTTTATCTGTTTACGCATTCAGCGCCTGTTCGATATCTGCAATGATATCATCCGCATTTTCTATACCTACGGAGAAACGAATCAGGTCAGGACGTACGCCTGCTTCCATCAGTTGCTCGTCTGTCAATTGGCGGTGCGTATGGCTGGCAGGATGCAGCACACAAGTACGGGCATCGGCAACGTGGGTTACGATAGCAGCCAGTTTCAATGAGTCCATAAATTTGATGGATACTTCGCGTCCGCCTTTCAGACCGAAAGAAATAACGCCACAAGAGCCGTTTGGCATATACTTCTGTGCCAGTTCGTAGTATTTGTTTCCGGGCAGGCCACAATAGTTTACCCAAGCTACTTTATCGTTTTTGGAAAGATATTCGGCAACAGCTTGGGCATTTTTGCAGTGTTGAGGCATGCGTAGGTGAAGGGTTTCCAGACCGAGGTTTAGCAAAAATGCATTCTGGGGCGACTGGATGCTGCCGAGGTCACGCATCAACTGGGCGGTAGCTTTGGTAATATAAGCCATTTTACCGAAAGCTTTTGTATAAGTCAATCCGTGGTAAGATTCATCCGGTGTGCACAATCCGGGGAATTTATCAGCATGTGCATCCCAATCAAAGTTACCGCTATCTACTATGGCACCACCTACACTGGTAGCATGTCCGTCCATATATTTAGTTGTAGAGTGTACTATAATGTCAGCTCCCCATTCAAATGGGCGGCAATTGATAGGGGTGGGGAAGGTGTTGTCTACAATCAAAGGTACACCATGATCGTGGGCGATGCGGGCAAATTTTTCGATGTCGAGTACTTCCAGTGTCGGGTTGGAAATCGTTTCGCCGAACAGTGCTTTGGTATTTGGACGGAAAGCGGAGGAGATTTCTTCCTCCGGTGAGTCCGGGTTGACGAAAGTGACATCGATACCCAGTTTCTTCAAGGTTACTCCGAAAAGGTTGAATGTTCCACCATAGATGGTAGATGAACAAACGAAATGATCACCTGCTTGGCAAATGTTAAATATAGCATAGAAATTTGCTGCTTGTCCACTGGAGGTTAACATAGCGGCTACCCCCCCCTCGAGGGCGGCTATCTTGGCAGCAACGGCATCATTCGTAGGGTTTTGCAGGCGAGTGTAGAAATAGCCACTGTCTTCAAGGTCGAACAAGCGTGCCATCTGTTCGCTGGTATCATATTTGAAGGTTGTACTTTGATAGATGGGGAGTACACGGGGCTCACCCTTTTTAGGAGTCCATCCGGCTTGTACGCACAAGGTCTCAGGCTTAAATTGTTTTGCCATAATGCTATCTATTTTTAGAGTTTATTATCTATTAATGTATTTATCGTCGCAAAAGTAAGGAAAATAATGTAAATTTGTCCGCGATAAGGAAAAAATACTGCGAATACATTATGATGCGAATATTATTCATCTTTTCTTTTCTCATTTTTAGTTTCCTCTCTCTCTTTGCCCAGGAAGAACGGGATAGTCCGAAAGCGGGTGAAGGTATTTCGGCTTTCCTCGAACGTAATAACCGTACGGGCAAAGTTTACTATAAAGAATTTCTGCGTCTGAACCAGAAGCGTCTGCGGGGAAAAGAGGAACTACGATTGGGAATGAAGTATATTTTGCCACCATTGAGGAATGGAAAAACAGCCAATGTCTCTTCTACCGGTAAAAAAAGATCGGTCAAAGAACCTCTGTTCGGGAAAGAACTTGCCAATGTAGAGGTTACTTCCAACCGTTTGCAGGGAACCTGTTTTTATGTAGTCAGTGGTCACGGCGGACCCGATCCCGGGGCTATAGGCAAGATAGGCAAGGTAGAATTACATGAGGATGAATATGCGTATGATGTAGCTTTGCGTCTTGCACGGAATTTGATGCAGGAAGGTGCTGAAGTCCGTATTATCATTCAGGATGCGAAAGACGGTATCCGTGACGACCGTTATCTTTCCAACAGTAAACGTGAAACTTGTATGGGGGCTGCCATTCCTTTAAATCAGGTAGCGCGACTACAACAACGGTGTGCCAAGATCAATGAGTTTTATAGACAGGACCGGAAAATATACAAGTATTGCCGTGCTATCTTCTTGCATGTGGATAGCCGTAGTAAGAGCCATCAGACGGATGTGTTCTTTTATCATGCACCCAAAAGTGTTTTAGGAAAGAAGTTGGCGGTTATAATGAAAAAAACTTTTGAATCAAAATACGATAAACATCAACCTAATCGAGGATTTGAAGGAACTGTCAGTCCTCGAAATCTGTATGTCCTGTTGAATTCTTCTCCTACGGCTGTTTTTGTGGAGTTGGGCAATATCCAGAATACTTTCGACCAGCGTCGTTTTGTAATCAGCTCCAATCGCCAGGCTTTGGCAAAATGGATGATGGAAGGCTTTATCGCAGATTATAAAAAGACCCAATAAAAGTAGAAGGCCAATCTAATCATGCGCTTTCTTCTCGTACATGACTACTACTGTTACTGCAGCCAAAATCAATGCGATACCGATGGCACCGGCCAATGTGAATTTCTCATGGAATATGCTGTATCCGATAGCTACAGCGGTAAGAGGTTCCAATGCTCCAAAGATGGATGTCAGTGTAGGGCCGATGTGTTTGATGGCTTTTACTAACGTGATGTTGGAGATGGCTGTAGCGGGCAATGCCAGTCCGAGGATATTCAGCCAGGTATATCCGTCGGTTACAAGTCGGATACCTCCTGTGAACATACCTCCAATGATGAAAAACAGTGCTCCTAATGCCATGACGTAGCAGGTAAATGCCGTGGACGGGATATGGGCGGCACGGCTTTTGCGTATTCCTATAATATATCCTCCATAAAAGAATACGGATGAAATGGCGGCAATCATACCTGTTATCCGGTTCTCTCCTCCAGAATTGATTTCTCCCGATGATAATAACCCGGCACCTATCAGAGAAATGGATACGGCAAATAGTACTGTAAATGATTTCCTTTCTCCGAAAACACACATCATGGCAACCGCTACCGCAAGAGGATACATAAAGTGAATGGTAGATGCTACGCCGCTGGCGATATACTGGTAGGCTATTACCAGACTAAAGGAAGTGGCTGCCCGCAACAGACTGAGCAAGAAAACGGTCCCCCAATCTTGGGGGCTGATGCGGAAGGGTTCTTTCAACATTAATCCGAATACAGCCAATGCAAGGGAGGCAATCCCCCAACGGTAGGTCAATACTTCGAACGAAGAGAATCCTGTAGCTAATAAAGATAAAGTAAAGAATGGAGCCAACCCGAATGTGGAGGAAGAGAGAGCAGCGTATATATATCCTTTTATAGGGCTATTTTGTATCATTTATATTGATTTTTTGATGATGTTTCAGAACTATCTATTTTGATCGTTTGTTTCTTTCACATTACATCGTGCAAAATTAGTGAATAAAAACGTTTGCAGGAGCGATATACACTTATAAATAATGAAAGGAAACCTTATGCGAAAAAATTTAATGTTTGTGGGGGGAATTATAATGATCTTCACGTTGGCCTCTTGTGGCGGTACTCAGAAAAGAACGGTGGTAAACTATACTCCAAGGGAGGTAGAACAGGCCAACCAGGTGATGACATATTATAATACTTCTCTGGCTTTATTGAAAAATGTAGTGGTAGAAAAAGATGTAAATGCAGTATTGGGATACATGGAACAGAGTGGAAAAGCACCTGCCTTGACTGCCATAGCTCCTCCCGCTTTCTCTCAGAAAGATTCTGCATTTGTTGTAAATCCGGGTCCTTATTTCAATGAAGAAACACGGAGTAACTTGAAACAGAATTATTTTCAGTTGTTTCAGGCCAGAAGACAGTTTTATTCAACTTTTGATATGTATATTTCATATCTGAAATCGGACAATAAGATGGCAGCTGACAAATTATTGTCCACCAATTATCAGCTGAGTGTGGAAATGTCTGAATACAAAGAGAACATCACCGATATCCTTTCTCCTTTTGCTGATGAGGCACAAAAGGTATTACTGAATGACAATCCGATGAAAGAGCAACTACTTTCTATGAAACGAATGGCTGCCACAATGCATAGTATTCTGGCTCTTTGCATTCGTAAACCTATCCCCGATACAGCTCATCTTGATATGAAACTGGCAAAACTGGTTATTCAGTTGGATATTGCCAAACGTTTGCCTACCGTAGAAGGACATCCTGAGGAAATGAAAAAGTTTCAGAATTTCCTGACTCATGTTGAATCCTTTATAAAAGATGTCCAGCATATCAAGACTAAAGGAACATATACTGAGATGGATATGACGACGATTGAAGAGTATGGGGTAAGTCTTGATTAAAGATGAGTATCAATGAATAGATTAATGGCAGATGGCAGAACAGAATTATTGGGGGCATTCTGTTCTGCCGCATATTCATAAGTCCGTTTTACGAGTGCGGAAGCGATACTCCGGCCTTCAACGGAAGGAGGAACGATTATCTCACCAATCCATTTTTATAAAAGTCATAAGTCGCATGGATTTTTTCTGGTGTGTCAGCTTTCAACAACAAAAGTAGTTCGCGACAGAATTCCAGCTGCCCTGTTCCGTTGGCGGTAACTATATTTTTATCACTGGCAGCTTGTTTCTCTTCATAACCGGCTTCATTGGTGTAGTTCTCTCCACCCCAGAGCTTTAATTGCTGAACAGTGTTTCCTGTATGTCTTACTTCGTTGAGAAAACCATGTTTGGCCATGAAAGAAACCCCATTACAGATGGCTCCAACAATTTTCCCATGTTTCAGGGCGTCTTCCACTAATGGAACTGCTTGTTCCGCTTCGGGCGAATTCCATTGCATACCACCTATTAATATCAGTGCCGCATAATTTGTCGGCATCGTTTGAAAACTGTAATCGGGCAGGGTACGAAAACCACCGATGGAACATACCGGCTCTAATGTGGGGGCAACGACTTTAGTTATATATTTCACTTCGCTATCCGGCATCACTCCTGCATTCAGAGTGCTGGCAAGGTAGGCGCCTTCCCAATCGGCATATTCGTTTAAGAGTAAAAATAATACTTCTTTTTTCATTTGTCTTTTATTATTTAAGTGGTTTTCTTTGAGACCTACAAAAATACATTATTTCTACAGTATACACCAATGAAATTGAATTTTATTACCCTACAGGGATATAAATCTCTGTCTTTCTATTCGCTTTTTCACGATACAAAAATAGGGGGAAAAGGAACGGGGGACTTGTTCGATGTTACTATAAATTCGATATCTTTGCATTTTAAATAAAAACGTAATTTTTCCAGATGACCGAAGAAACGAAATTGCGCCTTCTGGCATGGGCGAAGCAGTTCCACTGTATTGATTTCATACAAGGAGATCCGATACAGTTTCCACATCGATATACAAAGAAACAAGATATTGAGATTAGCGGTTTGCTTACTGCCATCATGAGTTTTGGTAATCGTAAACAGATTTTGAAGAAAGCGGAGGAACTGCATGACTTGATGGGGACTTCGCCTTATCAATATGTATTGTCTTGCCGTTGGAAAGAAGATTTTCTGCCGACCGACCGAAGCAGTTTTTACCGTATGCTTTCCCATGCCGACTTTTACACCTATTTTGCTCGTTTACATGATGCTTATTCCCGTTTCGACTATATGGAAGATGCTTTGCTGAATTACTCCGGTACGCCTATGGAGAAACTATGTGGTTTTCTGGAAGTTTCCGCCAAAAGTCCGCAAAAGAAGCTCAACATGTTCCTGCGGTGGATGATACGTCAGAATTCCGTAGTCGATTTCGGACTTTGGAAGAAGTTCGACTGCCGGGAGTTGGTAATTCCTTTGGATACCCATGTATGCCGGGTGGCCTATCTGTTGGGGCTTACCGATACGGAAACGTATTCTTTGAAGAATGCGCGGAACATAACTTCCGCTTTGGCAGAAATTTTTCCGGATGATCCTTGTCTGGGAGATTTCGCGTTGTTTGGCAGCGGGATAAACGGGATAGGGTATGATGCGACAAATGTACGAATAATCTTGAAGAGTATATAGTTTTGTGAGTAAAAAAGGAAGTCCTATGATTGATCTGCCATTTGAGTTGCCATAGAACTTCCTTGTATCGGTTATACTTTCAATGCGGCAATTACTTTCGGCATCATTGTCCATATATGGTTTTCTTCCTGTGCCGTGTAGAAGTTTCCGTCAATTTCCGAAGAGTTGTCGGTTGCTTCTCCATTCTGTATAGCCGGTTTTGCCAGCGGGTGAACGGCTACTTTCTTACCTTTGGTAATACCTGTAAAATCAAATATCATGGCGGCAGCGCAATGCCCGATCATGATTTTACCTTTCTTGCCGAATGTCTTGATGATTTCCAACATTGTAAGGTTATATGGTTTGTTGGCATTTTGTTGAAATACGGGGACAGCGTCGCCGCAAGAGAACACAAGTGCATCATATTCATCTTCATGTCCTTTCAGGTTTGCCACTACATCATCGGCTATTAGGGTAATGCCGGAGTTTGTTTTGATTTCCTTATCATCTGCTACTGCAAAAACTCTATAAGAAATACCATTCTCAAAAAACGCTTCCAGATACTGGAATAAACCAAATCCGTTGACAGGATTTACTGCTAATACTGCAACTTTTTTTGCCATAATCTTTATTATTAAGTGAAACAATAGTTATTTTCAGTAAGTTTATTACTTTTGTGGTGCAAAGTTATTGATCAGATTGTGTAATAACAATAACGCACTTGAATGTTAGATACTTACAACAATGTAACCATTGTTGAAGTTCAGTAAATTAGTAAAAGTTAAAAAATGGAAAACTTTCATCATGCGGATGCTTGTCCCATAAGGGATGTTCTGAGTAGGTTGGGTGATAAGTGGACAATGCTTATCATGGTTACCCTAAAAACAAATGGTACGATGCGTTTCTGTGATATTCAGAAAACAATCGGTGACATTTCACAACGTATGCTTACGGTCACGCTCCGTTCTTTGGAGACGGATGGGCTTATTGCCAGGAGAGTCTATGCTGAAGTCCCCCCACGTGTGGAATATACTCTTACTGAGACAGGATATAGCCTGATGCCTCATATTGAATCTTTAGTGGGTTGGGCATTGGAACATATGACGGATATATTGGAACGCAGGAGTATACAAAAGAATTGAAGCTATGAGTAAATTCTTATATATAATAGGTATTTGTCTGTTGACATTTATTTCGCCATTGCGAGCTCAGGAAGTTGCCATTCTGAAAGTGGCTCTTGTTCAACCTCATTTTCAGTGGGGTAACGTAAAGGCAAACTTATTAGAGTGGTGCGGAATGTCAAATTATTAAACTTAAAACAATATGGGTAACGAAAATACATCGATACATGAGTTCGACTTTGATTTGATCTGTGAATATTTTTCGACTGTGGAACGTCAAGGTCCGGGCAGTCCCGAAGTGACGCTGAAGGCACTGAGCTTTATAGACGGCCTTACAGATACAGCGCGTATTGCTGACATGGGCTGTGGTACCGGTGGGCAGACAATGGTTCTGGCGGAAAATGCCCCGGGACAAATCACAGGACTTGATTTGTTTCCTGAGTTCATCCGTCTTTTTAACCGTAATGCCGGGCAACGCAATCTGCAAGGTAGAGTGAGGGGCGTGGTCGGTTCTATGGATCAGCTTCCGTTTCAGGAAGGGGAACTGGATCTTATCTGGTCTGAAGGGGCAATCTACAACATCGGGTTTGAACGCGGACTGAATGAATGGAGGAAGTTTTTGAAGAAGGGCGGTTATGTTGCGGTTACGGAGGTGTCGTGGTTCACCGATGAGCGTCCTGCCGAAATCAATGACTTCTGGATGGATGCGTATCCTGAGATCAATACCATTCCGAATAAAGTGGCGCAAATGCAAAAGGCAGGTTACCTCCCCGTCTCCACATTCATTTTGCCGGAGAACTGCTGGACGGAACATTTCTATCAACCGCAAGTGGAGGTGCAGGAACTGTTTTTGAAGAAGTATGCCGGGAATAAGACGGCAGAGGATTTTATTGCCAATCAACGGCACGAAATGCACTTATATAATAAGTATAAGGACTTTTACGGCTATGTGTTCTACATAGGGAAGAGATAGGCAATGCCGAAAGATAAGTTCTTTTACCCTAACGTTAATTTCTAAAAATGCAGCTTCAACAGATTCGGCATAATGGGTATCATTAAAAAGTTTTTGAGAAGATTGAATGATAATAGGATGAATATTTACCCAAATGCTATCATGTTCATATATATTCTCATCTATATATGCAAGTGTTGCTATTACTTCTCCTAAAGTATAAGGATTCTCTACATATTATAATTTGTTCTTCAAGTTTATTCATAGGATTCGCATATAAAATATCCACCTGTTTTCTGTGCTCCTCTAAACTCTATCAATTTTAATCTAACCAAAGAGTTTAAGTAGCGTTTAGCAGTCGGAACACTTTTACCTATCAGTCCCGCTATCTTGGACGAATTAAGTCCCGGATATTGCTTGATGATATTTAGTACTTCTTGTTCTTTTGAGTTTACAGTATCATTTACAGTATCATTTACAGTATCATGTTTGATACTGATAGCCCTTTTAAACACTACCGTAAACATTCCTTCTGTATGAAATTCCGGTTCGGGCAGATTGGCTTCTCGCATCGCTTCCTGCATACGAGGAATACCGGATGCTACTCTTTCCACCAAATGCATGCGGGTAAATAATCCAAAGATTAACGGGTTACGTGTCATACTCTTGTGCCCGAAATCTTTAGCTACGATAGGCAAAAGCCTTCCGGGATTAGAAACCTCTACCCGGTCATCAAACATTTCTATTGTAATGGTTGCTCCCTGTTCGTAATAATCACGATGTGAGAGAGCGTTAATAATGGCTTCTTTGAACACAGTAAGAGGAATTTCCCAAATTTCTTCTCTTGGTCCTGCCCCCTCAATTTTATAAGCTACTTGCAGTTTACTTTCCAGCCATGCCATAGCCTGCAAATATTGTTGGTATAGTGGACCGCCAAAGGTTTTATCATCTATGATATATACTTTGGTTGTTCCTTTGAAAAGGACACATCTTGTTACTGCGTGTGGAAATTTTCGTTCAGGTTGTTTCCCAAAAAACATGGCTGCACCGTTCTTGGCTATTCCTTTATCCGTAAACAGTTCCAAATTCTCAAATATCTGTTTGTCGGCAGTCGATGGTCTTAATCTTGCTTCTGTGCGGAAGTCTTTTATTGCTTGTTCATCTGCATCAGTGTAGATATTGAACCATGAACAGGGAATGGCATCAAAAAATATTTTGTTGCATTCCTGAAAGAAGCTACGCATTTCTTCGACAGTACGAAGTTTCTGTGAGTTTGCTCCCTCACGCACAAAGATAGAACCGGAAAATATATAAGGTTTATCTTTACCTGACGGAACATTAATTACCCAAACTGTCTTATCCTCGATATTTACCGCATACATATCACAATGGAGAGCCGGAGATATTTCACTGATAGAGCCTTGAATGGCTGAACGTTTGTCATTTTCCAAACCTGTACCAATAATCTGTCCGTTATCATCTACGCCGATAAGCAAATATCCTCCGTCAGCATTGGCGAAAGCGCAAATTTCCTCTGTCAGTTCACGAACTTTAGAGGGAACACGAACTTTGAACTCTACATTATAGCCTTCTCCGCTATCAATGAGCGCTTGTATGTTTTCAGTATTCAACATAAATATCTGTAATTGTGCTACAAAGGTAGTTATTTGTTTGATAAATGTTTTATTACCTATATTCTATTTGCAGCAAAAGAGTAATTTACTTCCTTATGAGGAGTATGGCTCGATTTTTAATGATACAAAGTTAGGAAATCGAACAGGGAACCCTGTTATGTAAAATAGTGCAACGTGCTGTAAAATAATGAAGTAAATACCTCACAGTGGAACATTTCGGGCTTTTAAAAACAGTCCCTTGAATAAGGACGTATAGTTTGCTTCAATCCCACTAATTTTGCCTACTCTTGGAAAAGAAAAAATCCCTGAACTTCAATGAAATTCAGGGATTACATTATTTCTTTCAAGTGGTGTCACCAGGAATCGAACCGGGGACACAAGGATTTTCAGTCCTTTGCTCTACCAACTGAGCTATGACACCATTTCTATCTCTTTTGCGGTTGCAAAGGTAGTGAAAGTTTTGGACTGTGCAATAGCTTTTGAAATAAAAAACGCTGATAAATGGCTATGTAGCTAAATATCAGCGTTTATGTTTTTAGAAAAAATACTGAAAAAGTCTATTTGTCTTTGTTTTTTCAGTTTCTGCAGATGTAAAAAACAGACAGAGGTTGAAACTTTATCTGCTTTTTTCGGTATTCTTTTCAGACTTATCCGTTTTAGCGACCGGGTCTGTTCATGAGTCCTGTCCGGTTTCCTCGGATTTCTCTCCGGTAGCGGATTCTTCCTGTAACGGGTTCCAGCCTTGCGCTTTCAGTTCAAATTCCTGCCCGTCGCGGGTAATCAGGGCACAGCCCAGTTCCGGTTTGGTGATATGACCTATCAGCTTGACACCTTCCACTTCGGATACCTTCTCATGGTCGGCAATGGGGACGGTGAACAGAAGTTCGTAATCCTCGCCACCGTTGAGGGCACAAGTTGTCAGGTTCATGTTGAATTCCTCTGCCATGACAGCCGTTTGGTAGTCGATGGGGATATGCTCCTCGTAGACACGGCAGCCTACCTTGCTTTGCTTGCAGATGTGCAGTAGTTCAGAAGAAAGGCCATCCGATACATCCATCATGGAAGTAGGCTGAATGCCCTCCTCTGCAAGTTTCTGGATTATGTCACGACGGGCTTCCGGTTTCAGTTGACGTTCCAGGAGATATTCTTTTCCGGCAAAGTCGGGTTGCAGGTCTTTGTCGCCACCTTTGAGGACGGCCTTTTCACGTTCCAGGAGTTGCAGCCCCATGTAGGCAGCACCCAAATCACCGGACACGCAGATAAGGTCAGTCTCTTTGGCACCGTTGCGATACACTACCTTGCCTTTTTCAGCCTCTCCGATGCAAGTGATGCTGAGGGTAAGTCCCGTATAAGACGAAGAAGTGTCTCCGCCCACAATATCCACTCCGTACTCCTCGCACGCCAACCGGATACCGGCATACAGTTCGTCCATGTCCTCTACGCTGAAACGTTTGGATAACCCCAACGAAACGGTGATTTGCCGGGGAGTTCCGTTCATGGCATAGATGTCGGAGAAGTTGACTACCGCCGACTTGTAACCCAAGTGCTTGAGGGGTACATACGTCAGGTCGAAGTGTACACCTTCCAACAGCAGGTCGGTGGTGACAAGCACCTCTTTGTCCGCAGGATAGGAGAGGACGGCGGCATCATCGCCGACGCCGTATTGGCTGGATTTATTCTTTAGTTCGATACCTTCGGTGAGGTGGCGGATAAGGCCGAACTCACCGAGGGTTGCTATTTCTGTTCTCATTCTTTACGCTCTATTAATCAACTCCCTCATAATCTCCGTCATTCTCGGCTGAGCCGCATCCGCGGCTTTCTGTACCTCTTCGTGGGAGACTTCCACAATCTTGCCTTCCACGCCGAGGTCGGTGATGACAGATACACCAAACACTTTAATTCCGCAATGGTTCGCGACAATCACTTCGGGAACGGTAGACATGCCCACTGCATCGGCTCCCAGAATGCGGAACATCTTGTATTCCGCCGGAGTCTCAAACGTAGGGCCTTGCGTACCTATATATATGCCATGCTGCACCTTGATACCCTTTTCCGCGGCAATCTCGTCAGCTTTGCGGATCAGTTCCTTGTCATACGCCTCGCTCATGTCCGGGAAACGCGGCCCGTAAGGAATGTTCTTGCCACGTAGCGGATGTTCCGGGAAGTAGTTGATGTGGTCGGTGATAATTATCAAGTCTCCGATCTCAAAAGCCGGGTTCGTGCCGCCACTGGCATTGGAAACGAACAGCGTCTTGATGCCCAACTCGCGCATCACACGTACCGGGAATGTAACTTCCTTCATGGAATATCCCTCGTAGTAGTGGAAGCGTCCCTGCATCGCCATGATGTCCTTGTTGCCCAGCTTGCCGAAAATCAGCTTGCCGCTGTGTCCCTCTACGGTAGATACGGGGAAGTTCGGGATATCTTCATACTTTATTTCATACTTCTCGGTGATTTCTCCGGCAAGGCTGCCAAGTCCGGTTCCGAGGATAATTGCTGTCTCGGGTTGCGTGTGCATCTTACTTTTCAGGTAAGCTGCTGTTTCTTGAATCTTTTCTAACATAGCCAATAATGTTTTGGTTAAATATATGTTGTTGATTTTGTAAAAACTCAATCTCGATGGGAAGCACGTAAATATACGGTTTCAGCGCTTCGCTCAGGGCAGGGTGATGCAACAGCCGTGCCGCGTCCTTTTCGGTCGTGATAATCAGCCGCTTCTTCTCGTCCCACTGCAAGAACTGTTCCTCAACCATCTGCAAGTCTTTCGGGCTGAAATCGTGGTGGTCGTCGAATGCCAGCAGTGTGACGTGCGGAGTATGCGACTTCACCTCTTGTACCAACGGCGCAGGCGATGCGATACCCGTTACCAGCAATACCTGCTCGTCTCTTGAAAGAGAAGAAAATCCTTCCCGGCGGTTATCCGTCTTTTCCGGGAATAACGGTGTCAATGTTCCGTAACGGAAACGCGAGAAATACAGCTGTTGATACGGAAACAGACGCAAGCGTTTGGCGATGATGTTGAAATCTATCGGCTTGATGGTTTCCGGGCATTTGGTTACGATGACGATTTGTGCCCGGTTCTTCCCGCTTGCCGGTTCGCGCAGCCTTCCTGCAGGGAGCAGGGCATCTTCGCACAGCAACCGGTGGTAATCGGTCAGCAGGATATTCAGCCCCGCTTTCACATAGCGGTGTTGAAAAGCATCATCCAGCAAAACTACGTCTACGGGCGGATCATCCAGTTTCAGTAACTGCCCGATGCCGTGGCAACGGTCCTCGTCCACCGCTACCCGTATTCCGGGAAATTTGTTCTTGATTTGATACGGCTCATCGCCTATTTCCCGCACGTTGCTGTCACCGGCAGCCAGTACATACCCTTTGCTTTTCCGCTTGTAACCCCGGCTCAACGTGGCTACGTGCAGTTTCTCCCGAAGCAGTAACTTTATCAGATACTCCGTATGCGGTGTCTTGCCCGTTCCTCCCACAGCGAGGTTTCCCACACATATCACAGGAACGTCAAAACTCTTTGACCGGAGCCAGCCCCAATCAAAGAGTTTGTTTCGCAAGCATACCCCCAACCCGTAGAGCCACGAGAGGGGGTATAACTCATAGTGTATTTTGATAAAGTTGTCCTCCATTTAAACAGACCCTTGATTCTTAGCCGTCATAATAAAAATTAGAACACAAATTACACGAATTACGCAAGCAATATGAATTTTGTACTATTGATGAATAACGCTTATCCGATGTTTGTTTGCGTAATTTACCTTTCTTTTATTGGATATTCAGTTCAAACGGTATACGTGCCTGTATCCGGTCTGCTTTGTCAAAGTTCTCCAAAGCACCGAATTGCTGGTATATCTCACCCATTGTGCCTTTCAGCATGCGAGCTTTGATATAGTTCCCCGGATTTGTATTCATCAGGCTTTCAAAGAAGCTTTCCTTCTTCGGATAGTTCATAACGGTATAGGCATCTACTTTTGCCTTTGCAACAGCAATCTCCAATGCCTTGTCCAAACCGCCCAGCTCATCCACCAGTCCCAACTCTTTTGCTGTGCTGCCTGTCCAGACACGACCTTGTGCAATCTTATCCAGTTCTTCCTTGCTGATACCGCGGCCATCGGAACAACGAGTCAGGAAGAGGTCATATCCCCGGTTTACATACATTTGCACCAAACCTTTTTCACCGTCGTTCATCGGACGTGCCAGCATGCCGAAGTCAGCATATTGGTTAGTCTTCACTACATCGAAGCTCACACCGATTTTGTCGGCCAACCCTTTGGCATTGGGGAACATGCCGAAGATGCCGATAGAGCCGGTCAGTGTGGTGGGATCGGCGACAATCGTATCCGCATTACAGGAAATGTAGTAACCGCCCGATGCGGCATAGTCACCCATAGACACGATTACCGGTTTCTCTTTCTTTAATTCGCTTATCGCATACCAGATTTGTTCCGAACCGTAGGCGCTGCCACCCGGAGAATTCACGCGCAGTACCACGGCTTTCACATCTTCGTCCTCTTGTAACTTGCGCAAGTCTCTGATTACCTTTTTAGAATTGATACCTTCTTCACTGGTAGCCGAAGAACTGCCACCGTCAATTTCTCCGTAAGCATAATATACGGCAATCACGTTTCCGCTCTTGTCCTTGGGAACGTTCTTCTTCACGTTCACCATATCCTTCAATCCCAGTACAGGCATACGGTCGTCCTTGTCGACACCTACCATTGTTTTCAGATAGTTGCGTACATCATTCTTATACATTAAGGTATCAACCAATCCATATTGCACACTCTCCTCTGCGGGATAGAAAGCCAGCATACGGTCTGCAACAGCATTCAGTGAGTCGGCAGACATTTTACGGGAAGCGGCTACATCACTGGTCAACTGTCCCCAGATAGAAGAAAGATACACATTGACCTGTTCGCGATTGGCAGGGCTCATTTCTGTAGCAATAAACGGTTCTACGGCAGATTTGTATGTACCCACCTTGAATACTTGCATCTCTACACCGATTTTAGCCAATAAATCTTTGAGGAACATCGGAGTAGATGCCAAACCTTTCCATTCGACCATACCTTGTGGATTTAGCAATACTTTGTCTGCCACGCTTGCCAGATAGTAAAGTCCCTGCGAATAATTATCACCGTATGCCACGATGAACTTGCCGGACTCCTTGAAATCTTTCAATGCGTTGCGGATTTCTTCCAGTGAGGCAAATCCTGTGCCCAGCCAGCTTGCTTGTATATAAATACCTTTGATATCTTCATTCTCTTTTGCCTTCTTGATGGAAGAAAGGATGTCGTCCAGTCCGTAAGTGGTGTTTTCTTCACCCAAGAGGAAATCAAACGGGTTCTCCTGGCTGCGTTCAACCAGAGCACCGTTCAGTTCCAACATCATAATGGAGTTCTTGCGGACTTGTGTTTCCGACTCTGAGGAAGACGCTATACCAAAGAACACCAGAATGCTGATGAAGAACAGCACGACGCCCGATACAATGATACCCGTTACGGTGGCAAGCGTAAATTTCAGAAAATCTTTCATTGTCTTATTGTTTTTAGTTGCTAACTTTTTTAAGCTAACAAAGATAAATAATTAGGTTGACATTTATCCTATTTGTCGCAAGATTTTTCGGTTTGTCACACAGTCATTCATTAAAAATGTACATCTCTCCCTCTATCTTCTTCTTTTCTGACAATCTCAACTCTCCGTATATATAGTACGCACGTATATGCGTGCATGTGCGCGTATTCTCTTTTCTTTTTTATCTGAAAAATCCCCGTTATTTTAAGAGGGGGTATACCCTCCTCTGACATATGGGGATTTTTGAATTATTGCAGACAGTATTTTCCCTTTTTTTCTCCGTCTGCTAATTAATGTTTAATTTCGCGTTCCCATATTAATTAATTGGCTTTAATGTTAAACGAAATTGTAAAAAAAGTATGGAAACTACTATTTTAAAAAAGTGGATGTCTTAGAAAGCCGCCGTTGGCAGCTTGTCTCCAAAGACAGTAATCTTGACCTGGCCGAAATTGCCGGAAGTATCGAACTGCTCACTGCCGATAAGGTGCACATTGACAAGGGCAAACCGCTCTTGCTGGAAGCCATCGTCCGGCAAATCCATTACCATCAGGAGCATCCCCGCGAAGACATCAACATCAAGCATGAGGTGCGCCAATGGGCACGTATCCTCACCGCCTGCTGCTTCGTGGAGAAAAGCCGCGACCGCAGCACCGCCATGAAAGAGAAAGCCCTTGAGACAGAACTTTATAACCTGCTCTCGCGGTTGTTTCCCAAAAACCGATAGAACAATATGCCGACCGGTATTGCCCGGTAACCGGCATTAGTGTTTTGATAGCCTTTTCCCCCCGGAAAGGGCTATTTTCGTATGCGGAAGCAAGTCCCCACCTTTGTGCCCGCCAATAAGGCAGATTAAAACATTGATAGGATGATAGACATTTCCATTACCGCTTACCGCGGCTTCTCCGCCGTTGCAGGCGAAACCAACCTAAGTACTTTACTCTCTAATATCCGTGGCGGCACTTACTTCCCTGCAGTGCATAAGGTGGAGGAGCAGTTGCGGCTGGGCGACCTCGCCAAAGCCAACGCCATCAAGAAGCAGTTGCCTTTCTTCACGCTGACGGGCAATTACCACACGGTGCGCCAGTCCCACTCGCTGATACGTTACAACCCCGTGATCACCATCGACGTGGACGACTTGGAGGACGGCCGGATAGAGGGTGTGCGTCAAGCCCTCGCGTCTGATCCCGACGTGCTGGCTTTCTTCCTCACCCCGAAGCGCCACGGCTTTAAAATCTTCCTGTACCTGCGCACGGAGTACGCCCGCCGCCTGCGCCAGACTGCTTTCTCTGTTCCCGTCATCACTTATTCCGAACTGGAGAAACACCATTCGTTGATGTACGAGGCTGCCCGTCTGCACATAGAGCAGGTAACGGGTGTAGAGGTTGATGTCAGCGGCAAGGACATCGGGCGTGGCTTCTTCGCTTCTTTCGATGTGCAGGCATACTTCAATACGGAACTGCTGGGAGAGATAGAAGAAATAGGGACGAAGGTGGTAAGTGAAAAGAAGGTGGTAAGTGAAAAGCCCTTCAACCCCACCCTGCCACTTGAAACTTCCCCCTGGCACGCGTTGGAATATAAGAAAGCTCTTTCCACTACCCGCCGTTCGGAGAAGTTCCGGGAGGGCAACCGTGACAACTTCCTCTTTGTGCTGGGTAACCGTTGTTTCCGTAAGGATATCCCCGAAGAGGTTGCCATAGCATTTGCCGTACGCGACTTTCAACAGGATGACCTGGATGTGGCAAGCGCCATCCGTAACGCTTACCGTTACGTCAGCAAGACACAGGCTGCCGTGAAAGCCAAAGAGGAGAAAGTGCCTGTTGTCAGCCGTATCATGGATTTCCTTTCCTGCCGTTACCGCTTCCGCCGGAATGTGATACTGGACAGGCTGGAGTTTGCGGAAATTACTCAGGGAGGTGACACGGAGGTAGCTGCCGAAACATCTTCCCCCGTCTTCCGCCCCCTGCGCGCCAAAGACCTGAACTCCATCTACGTCAACCTGCTTACGGACGGTGTCAACTGTTCCCTGAACACCTTGAAAGCCATTGTCGATTCCGATTACGCCTCCTGCTTCAATCCTTTCGAGGATTACCTGCTGAACCTCCCCGCCTGGGACGGTACGAGGGATTACATCGGCGAGCTTGCCGACACCGTCCTTACCGAAGACCGGGAATTCTGGCGCGAGAGCTTCCGCCGCTGGCTGGTGGGGTCGGTGGCTTGCGCCTTGAGGGAGAAGAAAGTGAACCAGCTGGTCTTGATACTCTTTGGCGGACAGGGCAAGGGCAAAAGCACCTGGATAAGCCGCCTGTTGCCTCCCTTGTGGAACGAATACTACCATACGGGCATGATTAACCCCGACAACAAGGACGACATGCTGCTGCTCTCCACGCGTTATCTCATCAATATGGAGGAGTTCCAGGGCGTAAAGGCCGGTGACCTTGCGGGGTTGAAACGTATCATCACCCAGGACAGCATCATCCAGCGTAAGGTATACGACACACAGGCTTTCTGCTTTATCCGCCATGCCTCCTTCATCGCCAGTACCAACAAGCGGCGTTGCTTGCAGGACATCGACGGTAACCGGCGTTTCCTGCCCTCATCGGTGCTGTCGGTGGATTACCGTAAACCGGTGGATTACTGCGGCGTCTACTCGCAGGCGATGGCTCTGTTGGACAGCGGTTACCGTTACTGGTACGAGGGCGACGAGATAGACGGGCTTAACCTGCATAACGAGCTTCACCGTTTGAAGGACCCTGTGGAGGAGAACCTTTTCGTCTTCTTCCGCCGTGCCCTGGCAGGGGATACGAACGTGAAGTGGATGCCTGCTTCGGCCATCCTTACCCATCTTACCATCTTCGGTAAGGTTCAGGTGAACCGCCAGACGCAGCAGGAGCTTGTGCAGGCTTTGGAGAAGTACGGCTTCGCTACGAGGGTGAATGCACAGGGCGGTACGGAATATGAGGTGGTGGAGTTTCAGGCGGAGGAGGTGGAGAGGAGGTTTAAAGAGTGATAGGGGGGAAGATGGTGAGATGATAAGTATCTGCCATTGTGTTTTGACAGGTATGGAAATAGGTTTTGCCTATATAGTAAATCCCGTATGATGTATATCAAACGGGATTTGCTATATAGGGATAATTGAAAGATTATTCTTTTCCGTAAGGAGCTACGTCTTCACAAACTCCGATAGGGTAATTTCTTAAAATGTCAGGGTCACGATGCGTATGCCAAAACAAATGAATCCTTATAATATCACCTTTAACAGAGTATATTATTTTGTAGGGTTTCACTAAAAGAAATCTGTATTCATGTTCTTCATCAGTAAGTTCCCACTCAATACTTCCAATGAGAGGATTGTCTTTCAACATACTGATCTTTTTTCTAATTCCTTCCTTGAATCTTAAAGCAGTAAGAATACCGAACTTCTTTTTTCCGTATTAAAAGATTTCGCCAATTTGACGTTGAGCTTCAATGTCGTACTGTATAGTCATTATTGCAACGCATTATAGAAATCTTCCATATCCTCTTCTCTAATATATTCTCCTTTTTCAAATCGTCTTTCAGAGTCTTGCAACTGCTTTTGGGCTTCTTTTATGCTCATACGGCAAGGGTTCTCATTATTTCCACTTTTTCGCATGATATCTTTTATTGTATCGAGCACATCCGGATCGTTAGTGTTCAACACTTCTCTTGCTAATTCGGCTTTGTAAGCTTCCAACTCTAAAGTGTTCATATTCAAATATATTTTTTATTTGGGGCAAAGATACATAAAAACTCGGTATATATTCCGGTATTACATATAATACGTACCAAATTGTGTATGTAAATCTAGGTATGTTATTTGATAATACAAAAGAAAGCTCGGTTTTTTTATATTATTTTCTTGATTTTAATGTTATTACGGCTCTCCCAATACTTCTGCAATCAGCCTCACCTGCCGACGTGTATATCTATGGTCTCCTTTCGCCTCTCCCGCCTGATACATGGCTTTGTACAATGCCGGATTCCGTCGTATCCAGTAGCGCATCTTCCGCATGGCGGCTACGATGGGCATATCGGGATTGTACAGGTGTGCCAGTTCTGCTTTTCCGTAAGAACGGATCATGAAAGGTTCTTCTATGCAATGATTTTCCATTTTCTTTTTTAAGTTTTTTGAGTTGATTATCCGTGTTACCTATACTTCAAAGGTACAAAAAAATGGATGGACAGGAAAGCGAAGCGTGTATTATAATTGTTTGAAATACAAGATACTATCATATATGTACATGGAGAGCAAAGTGCGACAAAACGGTGGGGTGGGAGATTGTATCTTTGTTGTACGAAACGAGAGAATTACAAATCATAAGTTCTTATTTCTTATTTCTTATTTCTGATTTCTGAATTTTGAATTTTGAATTTTGAATTTTTGATTTCTGAATATCTCCCTTTTCCGTGGCTGCGCAGCCCGATTTTTTTTTATTTTAATTCTTAATTATCAATTAATCATGGCAGTACCATTCAAAAAAGTGGGTTACCGGAAAGACCCCAAAGACAAAGATTCCGCAGTTACCTTTCATCCCCGTCTCGTCACTATGGGACAGACGGTCACTCTTGACAGCATCGCTTATGAGATGAAAGAGAAAAGTTCATTGTCTTACGGCGACATCAAGAGTGTGTTGACTAATTTCGTGGAAACCATGCGCACGTCTCTTTACAACGGGCATTCCGTAAATATCCAGGAGTTCGGCGTATTCAGCCTTTCCGCCCGTTCTTCCGGTGTGGACGAGGTAAAGGATTGCTCGGCAAAGAACATCAGGAGCGTCAAGATCAATTTCCGTGCTTCGAGCAGTGTCAAACCCAATCTGGCTTCCACCCGTGCCGGTGATAAAATCGAGTTCCTCGACATTCAGGCAGCCTTGGACGGAGAGAACGGAAATGGCGGTAGCGGTTCGGACGGTAACCAGGGCGGTTCCGGCAGTGGTAGCGGAGAAGATCAAAACGAAAATCCGCTTGGCTAAACCCCTCGTTCCCCATTCAACTTATTTATTAACAGAGTATTCTCCGCCCCTTTTAGGAGGCGGAGGGTGCGTAATATTTAATCATCATGGCAACAAAATCATCTTGGTGGGATAAACTCCTGAAAATCGTAATCGCAGTAGCTTCGGCAGTCTTGGGCGCTCTTGGCGCTAATGCTATGCCGGCTTAAAATTAAATATCAGATATTAAATCTTAAATATCAGATATTCGATCTTAAATATCAGATATTAATTATAAAATATTAATTCCATGCGGCATGAGCGCAGCCAATTAATATTTAATACCTAATAATTAATGTTTAATCAAAATGAGATTTATCAATCTTATCGTCATCCACTGTTCCGCCACCCGTTCGGACCGTTGTTATACGGAACATGATTTGACTACAGACCACCTGCGCCGGGGTTTCTCCGGCGCAGGTTACCATTTTTATATCCGCAAGAACGGAGATATAAAGAGTTTGCGTCCGGTGGGACAAGCCGGCGCTCATGCCAGGGGCTATAATGCCCATAGTATCGGCATCTGCTACGAAGGGGGATTGGATACCCACGGCCGCTCTGCGGATACCCGTACTGATTTTCAGAAACATTCTTTGCGGGTACTTGTCATGTTGCTGTTACGGGATTATCCCGGTAGCCGTGTTTGCGGTCATCGTGACTTGAGCCCGGATGCAAACCATAACGGAGAGATAGAGCCGGAAGAATGGATTAAAGACTGTCCGTGTTTTGATGCTGCTACTATTTTGCAGGAACTGCCGCCGCCTAATCCGGCTTATTTATAAAAGCGGCACTTTTTCCGGTATTTTTCCTCGTTACTGTGAACATATGTACGCTTTCTTCGCGCGTGCGTATATACATAATGTGCTCTGTCTTTGTCTTTGTTCTTCTTTTCTTGAAAGATGTGTTTTATAACATCCTTATCAGTCAGCGTATTAGCAAAAAGTTTCATTTTTTTTTAAAAAAAGAGTCATATATATTTGCGTGTTATTATCAAATGCCCTACTTTTGCATCCGCTTTCGGGAACGAGAGCGGCGATGGTTTGACATTCTGGCAGAAGCGGTGTAAGAACCCTGTCATTTTTCTGCTCTTTGGCATTCGTTTCCATACGATTTCAGC
>NZ_OEST01000001.1 GCF_900241005.1 Bacteroides cutis
TCTCGTTCCCGAAAGCGGATGCAAAAGTAGGGCATTTGATAATAACACGCAAATATATATGACTCTTTTTTTTAAAAAAAAATGAAACTTTTCTGTAACATGCTGAAAAATAAGGATGTTATAAAACATATTTCCAAAGGGAAGAGGAAAAAACACGGAAAGAAAACACATTATTATATATACGCACGAGCGGAGAAAGAGAAAAAGAAAAAACAGGAACGGAAAGAAAAAGAAAAAAAGGCGAGAAAGTGATATAAAGAAAGGCAAATTTATATTCACCATAACATTACTACGATCATTTTCGGAAAAATAAAAGGAAACAAATGAAATAAACAGCTACTTTTTCTACAATCAAATAAAAATTATTACTTTTGCGCAACCACTCACATACAGCAAATGCGATATAGTGCAACAGAAGGCTTTGGCCCTCGGCTGTGCACTATATCGCATTTTATGTTAGTATGCGAGTGGTTTCCTACTAACAAGCCGAGGGCTTTTATTTCCTTCGCTTTGGTGTCTTTTTAAGTATTATTAATAGATAACATATTTGGAAGACTCTAAAAGTCTATTCAATTTTTGTCGTTTTTCCGTCTTGCTCGTGAGAGTAGGACGGATTTTTACCAATAACATAAACATTTATTTGTTCACTGATACTTCTCATTCCCGAAACAGAGGGGTGTCCCCATTGTTTACTAATATCATGTAAACAAATATTTGTAACTCCGTAATGGCAACAAATCTCAATCATAGAGTTAGTTATCTCTTCAGATAGTTCAGTGTTTGTAATATTATAAATCTTTGCATTAGGATATTCATTAATGAGAAAATCTAGCAAATAACAAAATGCAGGACGAAAATTATACAAATCGGCTTTCACCCAATTATTATACTGATACTCACCAATTGGTACACCTGCCCAACTATCATTTGTACCCCCGAAGACAAAGATTACATCAGGACTACCCAAATTATTCATGCGAGTTATAAAGGAACAATCAGAAGAATCTACTTTCCTATAGCCTGTATTACAAATGGTAGCGCCTGAATAAGAATTGTTACGTTCCAATTGCCAACCGTTACTACGTAAAAAAAGCGTCCACCAAGTTTCTTCCACTCTCTTTACATCATTTTCTTTTTTCTCTTCGGGCACTCCATACCAACAGCGATTGGTTTCAGGGGTGACATAACCATAAAAAGTTGAATAAGAATCTCCAAGAATGGAAACTTTTATTTTCTGCTGAGCGGAAAGAGCCAAGAAAAATGAAAAACAGGCAACTATAAAACAGAATAATAATTTTGTTTTCATACAATTATAGTTCTCAATAAAGAGTTTTCAATCTTACAAATGTATAGATTAATCTTTATATTGACAAAAAGTAAAAAAGATTTTCTATTTTGATATATATCAACAATAAACAAAAGTAAACAAGTCGCACTTATTTGTTGATTACGTTAAAGTAATATATGATCTTGTCAAAGAAATAGGTAAACGACCTGTAATCTGGACCAATATTATCCTTAAATATCCAGCAAAGACAAGAATTATCTAAAAATATTATTTTAGTAGATCGGAATTACGGTTGGGAGCCAGACAATTTCGGTAAATAGAATAACTTTCTTGGGTTAGATGTAAAGATGTGAGGAGCCGTATTCATACATTCATATCCAGATAATGTTTATATCATACTATGGATGAAAATTCTAATAATCTGTCCACTTTTCTACCCTTTACCCGTTAATCATAATTGCAAAGAAATAATACTGAAACATCTATACTTAAGAGTTTTACGCATTCACAGAAGAAGTATCTATCCTCCTGACTACTTCTAATTTCAACAAGAAACAGTCCGATAAGAAAAAGATATCAAAGGAAAACCAATAGTGCAAGTCATAAAAAAACACGAAGACTTGAAAAATAAATTCAGTAAACTTTCTCCCAAAATGTACACAGAAGAGTTCAAACACTACAGAAACAATATAATCACCCCTAAAAAAGGACTCTTCACCTCTGGAAATTTCTTGAAAAGAAGAAATCAAAGATATAAAGAGTGAATAAAAACGAGCGAATATCTATTCTCTACCACTGTCAAACGCCTGATGTGAATTGATAATACCTTGTATCTTACAAAGTAGTTAATTATCTGTGTCAGTTGAACAGAAAGCAAGAATTGCCGCGCAGTGAAGATCTCCTGATAAGTCAATGTACCATGTTGTATCAAGAGTTATATACTATAAACTACGTTTTCCTAGGAATTAATCTGTCCGGTACACAGTTCTATTTTTCCATGGATCGTCTATACCTAAGTAAGAGCGTTGTTAACCTCACTACCGATGTTGAGTAGAGTTTACTGGGAAAAATACTTAGTTTCTTCCTACTCCGTTTTGGTAATCTTCAGTTACATCATGTTCAGACCTTTATTAATAAAAGTTGTATCAATACCCCTAGAGCTGAAAAAAGAAACTTTCTGGGATTGATAATCATATTTCTGGCAATATTAATCCAACTTATCGTACCTCCCAACGTGATGGGCAGATGAAAGGCAGTTTCCACTTCCTTAATTAGAATTGAAAGTAAATGAATGGCTGTATCTCCGAGCTCTTCATCTGGATAATCAAATATATCATGCCGATAATCAACAACGCTTTTCCAAAAAGAGGGAGCCGGATAACTACTTTGCAACAGGTCTGTTCCCAACTATCAGGCAAAAAATGCAGGAAATATCCCAATCCCATCAACACGAATACTTCCCTATAACCAGATATCAGTTGCGGGAAAAGTTGCGGACGGAAAGTTGTGAATATCTGTTCCAGCATATCCAACGAAGTCGAGAATTGAGCATTACGGAAAAATATCCAGCAAAAGCAGACAAAATGGAAAGTAATAAGTATACCGAAGAAACGTCGGATACCATGACTACGTTCTCCTTTCTTTCTCCCGATGAGTCCCATCCAAAATTTGTGTAAAGCCAATGCTATTCCGTGAAACATCCCCCAAAGGACAAAGTTCCAGGAAGCGCCATGCCACAAACCACCTAAAAACATGGTAATAATGAGATTGGCATACTGGCGAATTTTACCTTTACGATTACCACCCAAGGAGACATACAGATAATCACGTAACCAACTGGATAAAGAGATATGCCAACGACGCCAAAATTCCGTAATGGATGCTGACTTATAAGGTGAATCGAAATTCATATTGAAATGAAATCCCAGCAATAGCGCTATACCTATCGCCATATCACTATATCCGGAGAAATCACAATAGATTTGCAAGGCATAACCATAAACTCCCATCAGATTTTCCACACCCGAATAGAGCGTAGGGTTATCAAAAATACGCTCTACAAAATTAATACTGATATAATCTGAAATAATCGTTTTCTTGAAAAGTCCACTGACAATAAGAAAGATACCTCGCCCGAACATTTCATTGGAAACAAACAACGGACGGCGGATTTGCGGAATAAAGTCACGTGCACGGACAATGGGACCCGCCACCAGCTGCGGAAAGAAAGAAACATAAAAAGCATAGTCTAATAGATTTGTAAGTGGCTTAATTTCCTTTCGATACACATCAATTGTATAACTCAACGACTGGAAGGTGAAGAATGAAATACCTACAGGAAGGAAGATATCCATAGCGATAAACGTGTCCCCCGTCAAGGATGCGAAAAAGTCCAAAAGGAAATTTGTATATTTAAAATAGCATAACAACCCTAAGTTCAGTAACAAACTAACTACCACCCATGTTTTGCGTTGCCAGCGGACGGTGGCACGCTCCATCATACGGGCGATGAGGAAGTCGGATACCGTGACAAAGGCAAGCAAGAAGAAATAAGTTCCACTACTTTTATAATAGAAATAATAGGAGAACAACGTCACGAACATCAAACGGGCAGTAGTGCGACGCTGCAAAAACAGATAGAACAGAATGAAAGCAGCAAACAGCCACAGGAAAATGCCGCTACTGAATATCATCGGCGCTTGCGGGTCGTACACGAAAACATCACGCAAACGGATAAGATCAATATTTAGTCCATTCATTGACAATAGTCGTTATATGATTTCAAGAAAGCACAATAGAACATTTCACCCTGCAAACGATAACCATCGGGCATATAGTGCACGTGATCGGGGCGCATCAATCCGGCTTCTTGCCAGTTCAGACAGGCACGACGTGAACCGCCGAAGACATTATACATATCCCACACAGCAATCCCGTTAGCATCAGCAAAACGACAGATAGTCTGTACGGCAACGGCTGCACGTGAATTTATCTTATAAGTACGACGACGGCGCTGACGAAAACTCTCATATGAGCCCGGAGGAGTCGTCATCACTATCGGAACATCGGGCAGACTGTCTCGAAGCATACGTACTAACTCATCCATTTGTCGATAATGCAACAGAGAGCTATAACGGCGATTATGACTTTCGTTAGTTCCAAATGAAAGGATCAAAAGGTCGGGATGCAGGGCAGCAATTTCCGCTATACGGTCAGAACGAGTAAATGTAGTACAAAAGGCACCGTTGATACCCACATCCGTATACGAAATCTTACCAAAAGTCTCTTGTAAACGTACACCGGTAGTTCGAGGAAAGATATGTCCACGGATATGACTATCTCCCATATGGACAATATGGAGAGAATCGACAGATACCCCTAAATGGAGCAAACGTAATTTTTCCCAAAAGGGTTTGAGGATACCTACACTGTCTATCAACTCATTATTTCCAAGTTGCGCAAAAACTTTAGGTAACGCGATAAAAGGGAGTGATATTGTATCCGTACGCTGTGAGTAACAAAAAAGGGTGTCGCAACCTACCATAACTTTGTCCAACAGAGGGCAACTCGGCAGCTCATCTTGTGCACGAAGTTGCTGCAAACTCGAAAACAGCACAAGCACTGTGCAACAAATCATAAATCGTAAATCGTCCAACTGCAAATTTCCCCTATGGTTCCGTTTCATAAGCACGTCTCCTATCGTATTTTTCTTTACCGTATATCAATGCTTCATAAAGTAAACCCGCAAGATATTTTCCACCCCGAAAGTTAATATGCGTATAATCATAATTTGCCATGGATGGCTTGGCATGCACCATTTTTGCCATACTACCCTCACCTCCCATTGCTTCGAACATATTCCAGAAAGCAACACCACTCTCGGCCGCCAGATTTTGCTGATAGCGAACCAAATTCTTAATACCAGGCATAGTCCGCAAATCTCCCTCCTCGGTCTTATAATCACGGTCTCCCACACTGACAACCAAAATACCCGCCTGTGGAAAAGCTTCTTTAAGACGGGTGATGGCCATAGCCATACCATCACTATACCGATCGTAATTACGCCCTCGTTCAGTAGCGACATTAAGTCCATACTGAAGAATTATTAGATCGTAAGGACGCTGTTCGTTAAACTCGCGCATCATCCATATAGGGACAGAACGTAGGGACAAGCCGGAACTACCACGCAATGAAAAGTTATCTACAATGATGCCTTGAGTGCCATCCATAGCCAAACCATAGAACAACGTAGAATCGGCATTTTCCACTGTCCAGCATACGGAACCGATATGTCCTTTTACATCCATCTGCTGTAATTCTCCTGTAACCGGAAACATTTCAGTATACTTACTTTCCCGATTAACACTGACCGAGAGAGTTACTTCTCCTTTATTATAAAAGAAAATAGAAGCATGGTCACAGGTATCCAGACGAGAAGCATAATTTTTTTGTCCCCGAAGTTCGACATACGCACCAGCATGAGGAATGAAATAATGCCCTGAAATTCCCTGTTTGTTGCGGTCAAAGAAAACAGAGTCCATGATGGAATGACTCTGCCAATCGCCAAAACTGTGTCGTACCGTAGGTCTGAAACTACTGGTCATGGAAGTAATCGTCACGAAACCTACTCCACAACCTCCATAACGTTTCTGTAACATTTCGCGCAAATCGGCAGTAAGAATATCGGCTTCAATGAAAGAATCGCCAAAATAAGCAATACGCACTAGACGAGACTTCTGAGACAATTCATCCAGCGCCCGATAGAAAGGTGTCATACCACGCATCGTGGAATCGCTATAATCCTCAATGCAGGTCATTCCAGAACGGCAGGTATCTACAAAAGCCGGTTTTACCTTAGGCGGCAGTGGTAACAGGCTGTCCGGCTCACTCGCCGATTGTAATAAAGGGCGCACATCAGCAAGTATATCCACACGCCTCAACACACGACCACCTATTGTGATTCCTGGCAAAATGTACATCAACAAAAGTGCAACCACCACGATGCACATCAACAAACCCGTATATTTCAATACATTCTTTTCCATAACTAATCAAGGCGCAAAGATATGATTTTTTCATCACAGAGAATAAAATAATCCCCGGAAAGGAAAGATATTTCCTCCGGGGATTACCTCTATTTAATGAATAAAGTTCTTAAATAGTCTTTTCAATATTCCAAACGAATGCTCGAAGCCCTAATTGCTCGGTCTGCTTATCCATGTTGTGCAGAACTTCCAGCAACGGGGCTACCCTTTCATCTTCTACCATCGTAAGGATGGCAGAACACATGGAAGGCCATGCATGACTTCCATAATGAGGTTCTCCGGTCTTAGAACCGCGTCCGCGTACTTGCTCCCAATAAGTGAAACCACGACAATTCAGTCTGTCGAGAGTTGCGATAATGCGTTCGTAGTACGCCTGGTCGAATGTGATTAATACAGATTTCATAATTATTTTATTGATAGTTGATAATTGATAGTCGATAATTAACTTATCAACTATCATTTTTTATCCCTTCTTTTGTTTTTTAAAATAAACATTCAGTTGTTTCTGCATTTTACGGCGTTGACGCTTGATGCCGACGCCACCAAAGATACAGTACATCGTTGGAACGTAAATCAAAGTAAGAATGGTAGAAACCGTCAGACCACCGATTACAGCAATCGCCATCGGGCTCCACATTTCAGCACCTTGTCCAGTACTGATTGCCATCGGAATCATACCGAGAATAGTTGTCATTGTCGTCATTAATACCGGACGGAGACGGCTCTTACCTGCTGTGACAACGGCATTCAGTACTGACTGCCCACGCTCACGGCAAAGGATGGTATAGTCGATAAGTACAATACCGTTCTTCACTACAATACCAATCAACATGATACTGCCCAATAAGCTCATTACACTCAATGTGGTATTGGTAATAAACAACGCCATCAACACACCACTCATTGCAAACGGAACAGAAAGGATCAGAATAAACGGATAAGTCAACGATTCGAACTGGGCTGCCATTACAATAAACACAAGGATGATAATCAATATACCCAATGTTCCCAAATCACGGAACGAATCTTGTTGGTCTTCAAACGAACCAGCTACCTGAATAGTAATATCCGATGGAATTTCCATTCTGTCTATGATGTCATTACCCGCATTAACGACATCACCTAATGGAGCACCAGAAATTACAGCAGATACCGTAACTATACGTTCACGATCTTTACGTTCAATAGTAGGTGGCGCAAAACGTTCAACTACCGTTCCAAGATCTTTAATTCGAACACCTTCTCCCTTGTTATTATAAACAAGAATATTCTCAATAGCCTCCAAACTGGTACGAAACTCGGGAGCATAACGAACCTTGATATCGTATTCATCACCATCTTCACGATATTTCGATGCCGTCGCACCGTTAATACGATTACGCAGATAAGTAGCTGCAGTAGACAAGTTTAATCCGTGCAAAGCCAACTTCTCACGATCAAAATCGACCTGATACTCCGGCTGATAATCACTACGGCTAATATTTACTTCAGATACACCTTTCACTTTGAACAACTCGCGTTTCAGTTTAGCGGCAACACTGTCAGTTTCTGCCATACTGTAACCATAGACTTCAAAGTCGGCAGAAGCTTGAGCTGACATACCTGTATTGCTACCACCAAGAATAACCTGCGCCTTGCTAAATTCCGGATAGGCTTTCAAATCTTCACGCATCTCATCACAAACTTTCTCCAAAGTGATATCACGATCACCTGGATCGACTAAACTGATATTGAAAGAAATAATATGAGAACCGTTATCCTGCATAGATGCCCACGTATTATCCGAATCAGCCTGGCCTACAGTATAATTACATATCTTCATAACTCCCTTATATTTCTCCAGCCACTGATTAGTCAACTTTTCCGAAAGTTGCTGTGCTACTTCTTTACGGGTTCCGATAGGTAACTCCAATTGTACTGCAATACGAGCATTATCTTGTGCTGGAAAGAACTCCGTACCAATTGTTTTGGCGCAAAACAAACTCAGAATAAAGAATAGCACACAACCGATGAGCACTACCTTACGATGACGAACTGCCCAATTCAGCATACGGGCATACCAGTTATCCAACCCGTCCAATACGCGTTCAATCGGTCCGAAGAATGTCTTGAATGCACGCGACTGTGTCTTCTGTAGACGAAGCAACTGTGAACAAAGCATCGGAGTCAAAGATAATGCTGCTACTGTAGAGATAAACATAATGGCACACATCATCCAACCTAACTGCTTAAACAACACGCCTGACATACCACTAACCATAGTCAATGGAAAGAATACGGCAATCATGGTCAATGTAGACGCAACTACAGAAATAGCCACCTCATTCGTTCCATGAACAGCAGCTTGCTTGGGATCGGAACCACGTTCAATATGCGTAGTGACATTCTCTAGTACCACAATAGCATCGTCCACCACCATACCTATAGCAATAGAAAGTGATGAAAGCGAAATGATGTTAATCGTATTTCCCGAGATAGCCAAATAAATGAATGAAGCAATCAAGGAAAGTGGAATCGTAATACAGATAATCAATGTGGCACGCCAACGCCCCAAAAAGAGGAACACCACAATAACCACGAACAACAAAGCGTACATTACCGTCTCCGTCAAACTATCTATGGTATTCAAGATATTATCGGATGTATCTACAATAATGCCCAACTTCACATCACTCGGCAAATTCTTTTGCAAACGAGGAAGCGCTTGTTGCACTTTTTTGGAGATCTCTACAGAATTGGCACCAGACTGTTTTTGAACAACAATCATGGCACCTTGCACACCATTATTATAAGTCTCCTGCGCACGTTCCTCTACGGTATCTACCACTTTGGCAACATCACGTAGATACACTGTAGCGCCATTGTGAGTACCCACTACAACATTATCCAACTGACGAGAGTCATCAAACTCACCTTCCACACGCAATGAATAAGTTTCATTACCGATATCGAAATTACCACCTGGGATATTCTTATTTTCCGCTCCAATGATAGAACTGATAGTTTCGATACTCAAATTATACGCTTCCAGTTTATAAGGATCACAGTAGACCTGAATTTCACGTTGTGGCGCACCACTGATAGACACTGTACCTACACCAGGAATACGTGCCAAAGGGTTTACCACGCGGTCATCCAGAATTTTATAAAGTGCCGACTGGCTTTCGTTAGCCTGTACAGATAACAGTACGATGGGAATCATATCTGTACTAAACTTGAAAATGATAGGATTTTCCACATCATCAGGCAATTCAGAACTTACCATATCCAGTTTATCACGTACATCGTTTGTCAACACGTCAATATCGTTTCCGAACTCAAACTCCAGCGTAATCAGAGACATATTCTCCGAAGAACGAGAAGTGATATGCTTCAAATTACTGACAGCGTTCAGTACATTCTCCAATGGACGGGTCACATTATTCTCAATATCCGAAGCACTTGCTCCTGGATAAGCCGTCATCACCATAATCGTATTTGTATCGATATCCGGATACAAATCGATAGGTAATTTGGATAAAGAGAATAGTCCAAATATCACTACTGCAAGAAAGCAGAGCGAGGTCATAATCGGTTTCTTAACCGCACCTTCGTATAAACTCATCTTTTAATTTACAATTAAATTATTTTTCTACTTCTACCTCCATACCGTTAGCCAACTTCGTCTGTCCAGCAATGACAACTTGTGAATTATCAGACACACCAGAAATCAATTCGTATTCTGTACCCATACGGCGTCCCAGTTCTACTTTATTATAGGAGACCTTACCCTCATTATACACGTATACATAACGATCGCCAGAACCAGCCTGCTTCACAATAGCCAAATCGGGTACAACTACATTGTCTTTCGTTCCAAAGTTAAGTGTAGCACGGGCAAACATACCGGGACGTACACGCTGGTCTTTGTTGGATAATTTTATTTCTACAGGGAAAGTACGAGTATTCGGATCAATAGTAGGATAAATTAAGCTGATGATACCTTCAAACGGTTCATCACCATATACATCTAATTTCACGGATACAGAAGAACCTTTCTTTACACGAGTAAAATATGTCTCCGATACATTGATTAGCAGCTTAACCGGAGTGATTTGTTCCACTACCAGAACAGGTTCCCCACCACTATACATATCGCCATTATCATAGTTACGTGCCGTTACCACTCCATTTATCGGGCTGAGTAAAGATGTATTCTCAAGCAAATTTTTGTAAGCTGTTTCCTTTATATCCAAAGCCATTTTCGCCGCATCCCATTCAGATTTAGAAGTACCGCCCACTTTATATAATTCATCCATACGTTTAAATTCAATTTTTTGATTGTCTAACTGAAATTTTGTTTGTTTCAGGCTAGCTTCATCCATACTTACCAGTTTTTGACCTTTAGATACACGATCACCCACTTCTACCAAAATACGATCAATACGTACTGGAGACGAAGGAGCAATATTGTTTCTTACTTCAGCTTCCACAGTAGCCGTGTACTCTTGAATTTGCTCTACCGGACGGGCTTTCACCTCAGCAAGCTTCACCCGTGGCTTTTCATCCACTTTTTCAGCGGTAGTTTTATCTTTATCTCCACTACAAGCGCCCAACAGTGCAACTGCAAGCAGGGCAATCAATTGAATATTTTTCTTCATATCATTATACTTTTTCATTTCTATTTTTTGATTACATAATCTCTTCCCAAAACCTGGTCAAGATCGGCCTTAGCCACCAGATAGTCGTAAATAGATTGGTTGTAAGTTAATTCAGCCTCAGTAAGTTGTACCTGTGACGTATTCAACTCAAGTACTGTTCCCTTACCTACTTCGTAGCGTTTACCAGCAATCTGAACCGCTTTTTCAGCTTGTCTCACATTCTCTTTATTACTGGATACTTGCTCAGAACTGGCCGCCATATTATCCTGATAACTTGTAATTTGCATATTCAATTTTCGTTCGGTATCAATACGATTCTGATCCAACTGGCGCATCTGGATGCGATTGGACTTCAACTTTGTGAAATTACTTGCTTTATATAAAGGGACACTCAGGCTAAACACCAATGAAGAACTCCCTGCCCAATTATAATTGAAAATATTCCAACTATCGTTATTCATAGATTGATACTGATAAGAATAACTCATAGCCAGTGTAGGTATAAAGTTAGTACGCAAAGATTTGATATTCTGCTGAAGAGTCTTCATACTCAACTCCAATTGTTTCATAGTCGTATTATTTATCAAACCTTCGTGTCCTGAGTTTTCCAGCTGATTGGCAAAAACTACAGTTTCATAACTTGCCAAACTATCGTCTATTTTAATATCCACATCAACAGTAATACCCATCAAAACTCTTAACTGTAGTTTGGATAAGGTCACTGCATTGGCAGCAGATATCACATTAGGCTTTATACTGCGCATTTGTACCTCAGCACTAATCTTATCAAATTCGCTCACTACACCTTGCTGATACTTTGCATTCACAATATTAAAATTTTCCTCTGCTAGATTATAACTTTTTTGTAACACTCCGTAAGAGTCTTGTGTCAACATCAACTGATAATAAGCTTTTGTCACTTGATTTACCAAATCTTGTTTGGAAGCACGCGATTTTTCAACAGCAAGCTCAAGATCAGTTTTTGTCATCGACATAGCCCGATATACAGCTGGTGCAAAAATCGGTAAACTGACATTCAATGCTCCACTTGCAGTATTCGATTTATCTTTACCCATTTTGATAGTTTCGTCACCGATACTAAACTGAGGAGCCGTAATTGTATAATTCATCGTCCCCGAAATACTTGCCTCTGGCAACAAATTCTGCCAGGTTTCTTTATGGCTTACTTTTTTCAAAGCAATCTCCTCCTCCGCTACTTTGATGGTAGGATTGTCACTCAAGGCAATTTCCAAGGCTCTATCAAGATTCAGGGTTAAAGTGTCTTTTACTTCCTGTGCCTGTACATGGCCACCCACCAATAATATAGCGGTAACCAATGCCAACCTCTTGCCCACAAAAATTTTCTGCATCTTCTTTTAATAATTAACCGTTTCTCTATTTTTTCTATCTCTCGTTTTCCCGTTACTGTTTTTTGCGATACTCTTGGATAAAGGCTTCCAACTCTTGAGCCCCCTTCTCCGTCGAAATTCCCCGTAAATAAGTAAACATTATGGATTCATAAACTTCCAGAAAGGAATACCTCTTGCAAATATCTGTATTCATCAGTAAATCAATCTGTTCTCTAACCAGCAAGTTGACAATAGCAAAGTTCACATCAGCACGAAAGATACCTTGTTTCACACCGTCTTTAAAAAACTGTATCGTTTCTTCTGAATCCTGATCGCTACGACTTCTTAATAATTCATAAGCTTTAGGATATTTCTTAATATCTTCAAAAAATTTTTTGTTCGTAGCATGAAACTTTTCAATACTACGCAGATAGCACTTCAATAAAACTTCCAATACATTCTCAGCAGTGGCCAATACTTCCTTAACAAATTCATCCGCCTCTTTCTGCCCTCTCAAAATACACTCTTCCAACAATGTTTCCTTATCTGAGAAAACCTCATAAAGAGTACGTTTAGAAATGCCCAATGAATTTGCGATATCATCCATCGTGATACTTTTAATACCATGTATAGTAAATGCCTCAACTGCTGTCTCAATGATCCGCTCTCTAAGTTCCGGACGGAATACCGGATGCTTTGTGTTTTCGCCCATCTTCTTCCTTTCTTAGTTTAAAACTCTTTTTATTCATTATCAGAATAAAACGGAGCAAATATAGAAAGAAAACTAAATTACTCAATTAAGTTTTCTTTCTTTTGTTAAACGATTAATAAATATTATATTTATAGCAGATTTATTGGGAAGATACCGATTGAAACTAAAAGTCAAGTATGCAACAATAAAACAGCGGAACATTCAACAAAGAAATGTTCCGCTGTTTTTTATATTTGTTAAAAAATTAGTTACCTTGCAAATGATATAATCGGCCATTCTTGATACGTAAATCTAACTGCGCTTCAAAAAGTGATACAGGAGATACAGTCTTACCTTGTTCGATCCATTCGCCATTCGGACGGTCGGCATTATTATGTGTACCACTACTTTTTGTACCTTTACTTCCAATACTATAATTCTTGGCAGAAACCCAAGGAGACTGAACACAAATCCTCTTGGCCGTACAGTTCCATAGGTACTGGTTGGCACCAGCCCATCCGTGCCCTGTACCCCAATTTCCACGATCTTGTACCAGGATGTCACCATCACTGTCAATATTGTCATAAAGTGTTCCTACATTCCAGCGCTGATGAGGACCAGCATCAGCATGTGAATTACGTATCTTTACATTCACAAATACATTAGGTCCTACTCCTTTTGAACCTGTCACACAATCGTGACGACCATGAGACGTCTCACAATCACGTACCAGACAAGCTGAAGCATCAGCTATTAAGAAAGAGTAAAGTCGTCCACCTTCACGTTTTGCCACACCGTCAAGACACTTACAGTCTTTTACTGTAATAAAAAGAGATTTACTTCTTATTTCCGCCAACCCATATGCAAAATAACGTGAAGTCACATTACGTATCCAACTATGTTCAGCCTTGGTTATATCAATAGCTGTCCAACTATGATTTTCATCGTTATAATAACCGCTACCGTCCTTCTTTGTTTCATCAAACTCACTGACAATCTGCATATTCTCTATTCCACAATGACTAATTCGCCCCAAGAAGCTTGACTTGTATATTGCACCACCGCCATATTTAGTCTCCATAGCCATCAAAATAGGATTATCAAGATGAAGAGTGTCTCCGATAATCTGAGTAACTACACGTTCATAATCAAGGTTATAACCCGAAGCCGTCCAGTTGACTCCCGCTGTATCACCAGGTTTATATATCTGATCCATCTTCAAATCATGAATCCAATTATCAGTCCCCGGACGAAACACCGTAACATGATCACCCTCATGAAAATCCGATGCATTATTTACAGTCACCCAAAAACGCCCTACGGGCACATAGTCATCTTTGATATTATATGTAGAAGGTTTAGAAGGAGTTAAGTTACCTTCACCGGCAATCTTTATGAGTCTATGATGGGCAGACTCTCCACCTTTCACACCGGCTGCAATCAATTTTGTACCATTATCACCTTGCCCCTCACCACGAAGCACTATACCATCAGTATTTATATGCAACTCATTCTGTATTTTGTAAGTTCCGCTCTTTAACAGAATAGCGCCACGAACTTTTCCGTTCAATGGCATAGTTGCCACTTCGTCAATTGCCTGTTGTATCATTGTAGTAGCATCCTCATCTTCTCCTGGAGAAGTCAGTATCTTTCTCACGGGGACATCAGGTATATCAAGTTCACTACCCATATAACCTACATGGCTGAAATCTGGTAAAGTAGTACCATAAACATCCTCCAATAATGCAATATCGAAGTTGGTTTCAACTTGCGGATAAATGACAGAAGGGGAAGAGAAATCCTGCGAAACAGTAATTTCTTCATTCAGTCCAGCAGCTATAACACGAAGCATAGCCACGCGCCTGCGAGTTGTAAGGTTAGTATTCACAGTTACTAAAAGTATATTATCCGTCCCCTCCTTGACCTCGCAAGTTACCCAATCAGTCATAGAAGTAATCACTTCAGCCCGCCACTCCACATTAGTGGTCACTTTTATTTCTTGTACACTACTTGCCGCTTTAAATGACAAAGCCTTGGCAGACACTTCAAGTTCCGGCTCCACACTTTCTTGTTCCACCTCCAACTCTGCTTTCTGGGTACCACAGGAAATAACAATTTTGGCCAAACGCTTTTTACCTGTATCATTCGTTTTTACTGTTATTTTGGCCACAGTGCCCATATTTTCACAGCTACACCAATCGGAGCCGGTAGTCACCTTACAAGTCCAGCTCTCAGAAGAAGTTACACCCACCTCCTGCGACGAAGTTGTTGGAGTAAAAAATAATTTTGCCTCACTCAATTGTAAAGAAATACCCTCTTTACTGTCATCAGAACAGGCAAATAATGCCACAGATATAAAAAACGCCAACACATACTCCAAAAGGAAAAAGCCTATATTCCAACGTCTTATCTTTGGTAGAATATTATTCATAAGTAACAATATTTATTAATTGTAATTCAGGAATTTACCCCTAAGTCACCTGTTTAAAAATAAAAAGAGGATGTACCAAAACCGGAAAACCATTCAGTACATCCTCTAATAATCAACAGAAAAGATTAACGACCACTAATGGTTTTCAATCCTTCAGCAAATCCCGCATAAGCAGGTTTACGAATATAATCATCAGACCATAGACCATTGGGAACATTGTTACTGTCAGCTATCGTCCATTGAGTGATACCTCCCTGCTGCGCAGCAGGAATCAATTCTGCATAAGCAGAAAGAACAAACGTATAGAAATCAGCCATTTTCTGTTCTTGTTCAAACGTCAAATCAATAGTTGATATTTCCATTCCCGATTCATTTATAATATTCATATCGAGTCCAGAAATACGTATCAGTTTTCCGGTAGCAGCCAGTTGAATAAATGCCTTTTTAATATTTTCTTCTTGTTTACTCTGCTCAGTCTCATCGGTAATAAATGACAGGTGCATAGTTGTGGCTATACCGTCAATTACTGTTTTCCCATCATTTTCCCACTGTCCTATCCAATGAACCAAACTTTTCAACTTATCAATATCAGTTATCAAATTCGTTTCGTTCACATAAAGTTTCAAGTCCGCAGAACTATACTTACGAGCCAGTTCCACTACCAGACGCGGATAATTTTCGCCCAGGTAATCTCCCCAGTAGAAATATGTTTCCGCATCACCATTGGATGCCGAGCAAAGGTCATAATACCCGTCACCGTTTGCATCTACCGTTGCCAACGGCTCATCCAGTACATTCCAGTTTGTAACCGTTCCACCACAAGCTTCCATCATTCCGTTCAACCAGTTGTCCATCGCCCAAGTCAGTGTATCAGCCTTCTCTTCGGGAGTCTGAGGTATTCCGGTAGGAATTTCGTAGTAAACAGAAAGATCATCGAACCAAATAGTTCCCCCAACAGTACCAACATTCAGATAAAAACGATAGATATTACCAGATACGCTTGGACAAGATACTGTAATTTGTTTCCATTCTGTAGTAACGTCAATAGAGGGAAACTTACCGATGGCAGCAGAACTACCTTTCGCTCTGAATTCTGAAGTAATGGAACATTTACGACTAGCCTTTACTCTCATGGTAAGATAATAAGTAGTATTCTCCACCGCTGCAATTTCCGGAGAGAACTCAACCACGGTCTGGCCTTTAGAAGCTGCATAACCGCTACCTACTTCAATCTTATAACCTTTGGAAGCATTGTATCCTTCACCAGACACAACTTTCCAATAATTTCCATGATTTTTTATCGCATCCCCCCAAGCACTCCATTTACCACCTTGTACCGTAAGTCCATTTTCAAAGTCAGTATTCACCAGATATACTTTCTTCATTCCCGAAGCACGAGATCTGATAGCATTTTCTTCAGGTAACGGTTTGTCTGCCAACAAACCATTCAAATAATCATTATTCTGTTTCTTATGACTGCAAAGAGCACCTCCATAAACAAATGTATTGGTTTTCTGTGCCGCAGCCAACAGTTTCTTCACGTTTTGGAAGTCTATATTACCATTGCTTTGTACACAAGCTGAGTACCACATCGCATCTTTGGGAGTTATTTCATTGAAGTTAGAACTCACCAGACTATAATTCTGCCCTCCATTAATAAAATCTGCAGCATTAACGGCAGCTCCTAACTTGAAAGTCTGATTTGCGCTACCTTCCATATAAACATTCAAAGTAGAGTATTCGTTGAGATATTCGTATTTCGCTATATCCTCCGGTTTTTCCACTTTGAAATCGGCAAGGTTATTCTCCGCGCAAGCGGTTAACATCGCAAGTGCAGAAATTGTGAATAAAATAGATTTATAATTTTTCATATCTTTCACTGTTGAATCATTCTACATATTTAGGTGTAAATTCTTCCGGTTTCACACCCCGTCTCTGCCATACCAAAGTATCTTTAGTTTGAAGCTGTTTTACACCAAAATCTACCCGATAATCCATATAGAGTCCGTCACGGTCTTTATTCCCCCATGCCTTTATCTCCGATTTCTTTAAATACTTTCCTGTTCCAGTGGCTGTAACACCTTCCGTATCAGACGTGATAGTACATTCTCCCTTTTCATTGAAAGTAAGAAGCAAATCACATTTCAGGTTCTTTGGAGTTCCATTCTCATCGGTATACTTAGTGGTTAACGGGAAAATCACAGAATTCAAAGTTTTGGTAGTAGTAGAACAAATCTCATCTTCTTCCACACTTTGTTTATGGCGTACTTCTGTAGTAGTCACCCCATTTTCTGTAACGACATCTATACCTCTACGAAGATAGTAAGCATGATAAGGATTGATATATTTCACACAATAAAGTACATAGTCCATGGGTTTTATATCCCAATATGCAGAATTAGGACGCTGAGGGGTATCACCTTCAATAATAGGTTTACCGGAAAGGATACGGTCAGCCCCTGTCTGTTTTTTTATCACGAGAGGTATCACATAAGTATTTTTCAACGCAGCCGGATCAGCAAAGAATGCATCACTCAACTGTACTTCCACACCACCTTGAAACCCTCCGTTAAAAAAGATGTTATTACTTGCCAGCGAGTAGTGTCCTTCCGGCATAGGCATTACCTCCGAACCATCCTCAAAATAAAGATTGTCGCACAAAGTGTTGTCTACCGCTATCTCTAACTTTATGTCACGACCATTGTAGGCTCCACCCATAGTAGCAAAAATCTTGCATTTATGCAGGTTATCGAGCGTGGTATCATAAGTATCCTCGCCCAGTACAATGGTACGCACCGGATATTGATAAGGGAAATAGACTGACACCCCGCCTTCGTAATCAGGAAAAGAAATATCCGCATTTTTACAGGACGTAAGTGTTGCAGCCAATCCTCCAATAGATAATATCGACAATAATTTGAATAGTTTCATATCATTCATTATTTTTAAATTCAAGAATAGAATTACCAACCTGCATTTTGTTGTAAGTTACCAAACTTTTGAGTCTCGCTATAAGGAATAGGACCGTAATACATATAATCCTTATAATTACGAATTTCCACATCAAGCGGTAAATAAAGCAAAGAACCGTCTTCAGGGACCTTCCTTATTTCCATACCTGTTGCAGTCTCGTTCAGTTCATCAAGATTCACTTTCCAACGGCGCAAATCCCAGAAACGGAAATTCTCAAAGCAAAGTTCCAACCGGCGCTCGTTATGAATTAACTCACGCATCTTATCCTTATTGCCTTTTACACTTTCCAAATAAGGATCACCATTATAAACGCCTACTCCCGCACGTGTACGAATAGCTTTTATCACATCATAGGCAGAATAACTATGTGTCCCTTTTCCGGTAGGTCCCCAAGCTTCATTAGCTGCCTCAGCATAGGCAAGAAATATCTCCGTATAGCGGATGTAGGCTGTATAATGTCTTTGTGTACTTGTTTTATTGGGCGTAAGATCTAAATCAGAACGCAATTGTTTACGCAGATAGTAACCTGTACGGGTAGATTTTCCGTTTTCGCCATTCAATCTATCCAAATTTGTACCATAAGTTCCAGTAATAATCACATTATTTTTCACACCCTGTTTCTCACCATTCACAAGAATGTATGTTTTCAGTCTAGGATCACGATTTTCATAAGGTTGGTTGGAATCAAAATGTCCTTGTACATCAGTAATAGGATAACCGTTTGCCATCGGGAATGCATTAACCAAATTTTGGGTAGGGTTTACACGTCCTTTACCATAGATTGAAGGAGGATAATTATCCGTCTCACGTGAATTGTTATCGCCCACTTTACCCCGCCAAAGAATTTCCTTTGGATTTTCACCGGCAGCAAGGTTGCTAATTTCATCCACATTGGTATACCAGGTCCAGCCCTTGGAATCCATACCGGTAACCCCTCCTATGCGGTCTAATACAATTGCCGCGTTGTCAGCAGCATCTTGCCAAGTAACACCAGAACCATCACTAAAGGCTGGACTGGCAGACATCAACAACAACTGAGCACGTACAGCTTCAACAATCCGGCTACTTATTCTACCTCTCATGTGACGGCCGAAAGCACGATTGTAACTTTCAGCGGTAGCTCCTGCTTGAACATATTTTGCAGGAATTTCCTCCACAGAAGACACATCACCAAAATCTAAAGGAAGCAGTTCAATAGCCCGGTTGATATCAGCTAAAATTTGTTCCACACACTTTTGGTAAGTATCACGAGGACGATTAAAGTCAGAACCTGCATTCTCTGATTCCAAATGTAAAGGTATTCCCAGCAACTGACCATCGTTAGTACGCCCCGCATGAGTTTGAAGCAAGAAAAAAGTGTGTAATGCACGCATGGCATAGCATTCACCTTTAAAGTGCATATTAAACATAGTATTGGCAGACTTGTCCTCCGCCCAAGTTATCTGATCACAGTTTTCCAATACCAGGTTGATATTTTGAATAGCATAAAAATGCTTTTTCCACCGTGATAACGGGTCATTGTTGGAAGCCCAACCTCCTGTAGCCATCTTCAAATAACTGTTATTGATATCATTGGATACAGCATCATCTGTAGCCAAATCACTTTGCGGTGCTGTGGTATAGGGTAATAAGGCATAAGACTGTCCCAAAATACTCTGCGCAAAAGCGGGTTGATGATGCATATATCCCTCATCGTATATGTTTTCCAATTCCGGTTTAAACATGTCTTCGCAAGAAGTGAGCAACGGCATGCAAAACAGAAGTTTTATCAGTACTTTTTTCATATCTTTATTTCTTTTGTTTTGAATTTAGAAAGTCGCTTTCACACCCAGATTATAAAAACGAGTCTGAGGTGCAGAACCTACATTGGTTTCAAAATGCTCACGTTCCTTTGAGATAGTTAGCAGATTGGCACCACTTACGTACACAGAAAGGGAGTTCACTAATTTTCCACGTAACATACTTGTCGGGAAATCGTATGTAAGCTGTACCTTGGCAAGGTCAAAACGATTGTTCTTATACATCCAGAAATCAGAATTGGTAAAATTGTTATTACCATTACCTGTAGTCAGACGAGGATAAGTAGCTGTTGCCGCTGTTTCTTCTGTCCAACGTCCACGTACTACCTTAGAGTATTTATCTTCTCCTGAAACCCAGTAATAACTACTTTTCTTAAGGTTCTGACCACCTATATTACCTGTTCCCAACACAAATAAAGTAAAGTTTCTGTATTTGGCAGTCAAATTGATACCCATTGTAAAAGGAGAATTAAATTGTCCCAATGCCACTTGGTCTTTTGAATCAATAATATTATCACCATTCTGGTCTTTATATCTCAAATCACCAGGTTTGGGAATACCACCCCCCAATGCAGTCTGTGAGGGGGCACCAGCTATTTCAGCCTCATTATTGAAAAAGCCCAGACACTCGTATCCCCAAATAGAACTAATAGCTTTACCTTGACGATACTGATAAACGTTCTCGTAGTTACTATCATCACGCTTGGTTGCTTTAGTAGCGTAATAAGTACCATTAATACCAGCAGAGAAATCTACTTCACCAAAACGTGTATTATAGTTCAACGAAAAGTCAAATCCCATTCTGCGATCATTATTGTAATTGATGTAAGGCAAGAAAGTCTGTGTATCCGAATAGTCGAAATAGCTCGGAAAAAGATTACCAGAACTTATAATAGCGCCTTCCATGGAGTTCACAAAGAAAGAAGCATCCGCTGTAATCATTTTTTTCCACAAAGAGGCTCTAATGTTAGCCGAAAGTTCCTTACGCTTCAAGAATGTAAGATCTTCATTGGCACCGCGCAACGATCTGGATGTCTTCAGGCTTCCACCATCATACCATCCCCAACTGGAACCTTCCATGTCGTAACCACCTTTATACATGTAATAATCAATTCCCATATCCGTATTCAAGATACTTCCACTGGCACTAACCATCAACTCATCGAATGCAGATCCTTTCAGAAAATCCTCTTCAGCCAAATTCCATCCCAAAGTAAACGAAGGAGAAAAAGCATTACGATGTCCTTCGGCCAATCTGGCAGAATGGATAAGCGAGCCACTGAATTCGGCATAATACTTATGCTTGTAATTATATGATGCCTGCAGACCAATATTTGCATTACACGTTCGATGATATTCCCCGGCAAACGTCTGTTGAAAACCACTTACCAACAACATTGCATCCAACTGATGAGCATTACCGAAAACACGGTTATAATCCAAATGCGCATTCATCGAAATTGTACGGTCAGAATTACTGCCACTGATATTCTGCTTACCGGTTTTTTCATCATTGGTATCGCTCTTTGTCAGATCCACAATCATATCGTACCCATTAAAATTCCCCCAAACCGGGATAAATGTAGCATACTTGTTATCATACTTCGTAGTATATGATGTGGCATAATCCATAGAGTACTGCGCATGGAAAGAAAGTCCTTGCAATACTTTGCCCAAATCAATGTTGACACCTGCATCAAACTGTAGATTACGCTTGGTTGAACTACTCTTACCGGCAGCATAATAATCGGCAAACACATTGGTCAAATCATTTTGCGTACCCGCGAGAAAATACTGGCCATCGATGATATTATTCGATGTCTTCAGTAGTTCCCATACAGCAGAAGCATTAGGATCAATCATGCTGAGCGGAATCAGAGGAGCCACCCGGTTGGGACGGAATGTAGAAGCCAAGCTCCAATAATTACCACCTACTGTACCTTTTGAGTTGTAGAAAGAAACATTGGAATTCACATACGCCGACACCGTTTTGCTTAAATTCACGTCTACATTACCACGTACGCTGAAACGATCGTTACGATTATACTTACCCTGACCAAAATTCATCTGATCACCCACATTATAGTAACTGATATTGGCATAGAAACGGGCACGATCACTTCCGGCAGAAATTTCCGCAGTAACATCCGAACGATTATAAGCTTTCTGAATAAAATCGGATGAATAAAAGTCAACATTAGGATAACGATAAGGATTTCGACCGGTGCTCGAATAATAAATCTCATCTGCACCGTATTTCGGATCCAGACCATCATTTTTGAGTGCCTCATTATAAAGTGTCATGTATTCAGCAGAACCTAGATATTCAGGATAAGCTTTCGCTACCTCCCAACCGGTATTTGCCCTGACATCTATCGTAAGAGGAGAAATTTTACCTCTTTTAGTGGTTACCAATACAGCACCTTTGGCTGCCCGACTGCCATAAAGAACTACGGCTTGTGCACCTTTCAGGAAAGTAATACTCTCTATTTCGTCAGGCTTCACAGTATCAAGGCTACGGGGTGTACCATCCACTAGAGCCAAATATTCATCGAGTCCCCAAAGCAGACTACCGTTCCAACCACCCACATAACCCTGCATATTGTTCAGGGTGCTGGTATAGTAATTCTTCTTCATCAGTTCCTCGACATTCACAGTAGACACGCCACCTAACATATCTTTGGAAGCCACCTTACGGTAAGCTACCTGCGTTTGTTCGCCGGATATCGATAATGAATCCATCAATTCTTTCGCGCTTTGCGCAGAAGCAGAAGTCCAAACCGACATCGAAGCCAAGGCAAGCAAAAGAAGTTTTTTCTGTATATGTTTCATTTTAAATCGTTTTAGTTGTTAATCTTCCTGTTACCAACCCGGATTTTGTCCAAACTCAGGATAGAGATATACATCTTTGTCAGGCAACGGAAGCCAATAGTGCTTGGTCCCATAAATCCGCTTCAAAATGGTTTTCTCATCCCAGTTTGCCACACGTGCATTTGCGGGGTCATTTTTCTCATAATAAGTGTCAGTCTCCACACGGTCGAACTCCTGCGAAGTTTTCACATTATAAGGATATTCCGTGAGAAGCAGCCAACGTTGTAAATCATTAAAGCGGAAACCTTCAAAAGCCAGTTCTACAGCACGTTCACGACGTACCTCATCCATAAATTTACGCTGATCACCTACATATGTAGCTGCGACATGGCCTGCTCCACAACGATCACGCAGTACATTGATAGCTTCCTCGGCAGTTTTACTGAAATTCGTGGATTTATAGGATGCGCCGCTGATAGCTGCACCTGCCTCTGCATACATCAGATAAATATCTGCCAGACGCATATAAGCTACATAACTTTGGAAAGCCTGAGCATCCGTATAAGCAAGGTCATGCTTGTTGGCAGTATGCGGTACCAATTTATGGATAAAGTAACCGGTACGGCTTCCCTCTACCACATCTCTCATTTTACCTCCAGAAGAGAGGGTGCAATATCTGAAATCATAATCGGCATGTCCCTTTTCAAGTGCCTTATTCAAATACTTAACACCATCAAACAACACATCGTGATAGAAACGAGGATCACGTCCTTTGAAAGGATGTTCAGGATCAAATTTGGAAGCGTCGTCAGTCAATGGAAGTCCATTTGCCATACCATAAAAGTTCATATAATTGGCTGTAGCCATTTTAATGTTATTACCTCTTACTCCCAAGCCATTCATCTTTGGCCCGTATTGTGTAACAAATCCCCACAAGCTGGTATTATTACTTGTCATCGCACCTCTGAAAATAGCTTCAGTAGAACCAGGTTGTTTCCAGCCTTGCTGAAGTGTATAAAAGAGATCGGTATAGCAAGTGGTAGCAGATTTCGATTTGGCATGATCATAAATATTATCGAATTTAAATTCAACCAATGCATATTGTGTCTTTCCATCTTCCACAAGCGCCAATAGCTCCCCAAAAGCCTCTGCAGCCTTCTTGGCATATTCCTTATCGTAATCATAAGTTTTTGAACCACCCAGCTGAGCGCCATGTACCATCAATGGACTGGCAGCCCAAAGGTATACCTTACCTAAATAGCCCAATGCGGCAATCTTATTGATACGGAGGCCATTCTTGCCTAAAGTGTTTTTACCCGCTTCTGTATCATCCCAATCAATAGGCAACAAGTCGGCAGCCCGACGAAAGTCTTCGGCACAACGATCAGCACACTCTTGATAAGAGAGACGAGGCATAGTAAGCTCTTCACTGGCAGAGAAAGTTCTGTCTACATAAGGTAGTCCTCCTACCCACTGCATCAATTCCTCATGCCACCAAGCGCGGAAAAAATAAAGCTGTCCTTCTATCAGGTTACGTTCCTCTTGTGTAGCATCAACCAGTTTATCCATATTCTCCAAAGCAAGATTAGCTTTACGAATACAATACCAGGCATTCTGCCACAAAGCTTGCATACGAGATTTATTATGCCCATCGAGTTTCGTCGGATCTGCTTTCGAATTCCAAAGCCAAGTTTTACCATCTGTTGACCAAGCTTTGAAATTACCCAAATCGAATTGGTTGGTAAGGCGACCTTCTCCATAACTCACATTCTGTATCTCATCATCGCCCAAGTTATATTCACTCGGCCCGGAATTGGCTTTTTGCTTGTCGGGAATAGCATTGTACATTTCTTCTATATATCCTTGGAAGTTGAAGAAATTCTTAAATGCATCATCACTCGACACAATGGCATCTACTTCCCTGTCCAGATAATCGGTACATCCACCAAAGGAAACCGATGAGCAGACAAGTAGTAAGCCACATAACGAATTATCTAATATTTTTTTAACATTCATAGCAATCATTGTTTATAATGAGAATTTTACACCCAAATTCACACGCTTCATAATAGGATAAGCTCCATAGTTGGCACCAGCACCAGAGAAGTTACCTTCACGGTCATCCGGCATACGCGACCACATCCACAAGTTATTTCCACTTATGAAAACCCGTAGACCGGAAATACCCAATTGACGTGTCAAAGTATTTTTAAAAGTATATGAAACTTCCACATTCTTCAAACGGATAAAAGATGCATCGTATACATATTGCGTACCATTATAAGCCGCTACTTTTGAAGAAAGCCAACGAGGAGTAACAAAATCAGCTGCATCCCCCGTTTCTGACCACCAACTACCAGTATCAAACACTACATTATAACGGTTGGTAAAGCAATCAAGACTTACAGTACGGTTTACATTAGTCACACCGTAGAACTGGGCAAAACAGCTAAAACCTTTCCATTCAAAGCCCACAGTTGCATTATAAGTATTTTGTGGAGTACCGGAATAACCGTAAGGAGCCTGGTCGTCCTGGTCAATTATACCATTTCCATCAAAGTCCACAATATAATAATCACCGGGAATACGGCTGTCGTTATTCGCCTCATGCTTAGGGCTACCATACAATTCATCATACGAACCGATAAAACCTTTATCAATGTAATAACGTCCTTGTCCCATGGAGAAACCGGCATCTTTACGATAACTTGGCAAGAGCGGTTTATCATCCTTCACAATCACTTCATTTTCCGAATGAGTCATGCTTAGGTTAGCCCACACACGCATTTCATTCTTGAATTTTTTATTGAAACGTAGTTCAAGCTCATAACCACGGGTATTCACTTTACCCTTATTGACAGTAGCAGGTTTTTGTCCGTAATATGAAGGAACCGAACGGCTACTACCCCCGATAAGAATATCTGACCGTTTGTCACGGAATACTTCCACACTACCGGCAAACAAGCCTTCGAACAAGGCATAGTCGATACCGAAGTTCAATTTCTTCACCTTTTCCCAGTGTACATCTTCGTTTCCTACGACACTCTCCCTATACCAACTATAAGGACTCTTTCCACCACGTTTTGAAGGATCCATATAGGTCTGCCAACTTTTATTATAAGCCCACTGATCCTGAAAAAGCCAGCGACCACTCACGTTATCGTCACCTATTTCACCATAAGAAGCCCTGATTTTCATCATATCCAAGATTTTCTTGTCACGTAAGAAAGCCATGAACGGTTCTTCACTAATCATCCAGCCAATGGCACCCGAATTAAAGAAAGCAAAACGGTTATCCTTGCTAAATTTCTCCGAACCATTGTAAGCACCGTTGTATTCTACAAAATAACGGCCGGCCCAATCATAAGTTGTACGGAAAGCCCAGTCTTCACGATAGTGAGGGATTTCACTACCTTTGGCAGTTTCCTGACGACTGAACAACCCCATTGCCGTAACACTGTGTTTGTTGAAATCACGTGCCCAGTTCAACTGTAACTGATAGTTCAAATTACGTTGAGTAGAGCCATTAGCCACTGTACCACCTTTGGTTTCCCAGTCCAGAATAGGATACATATCAAATTGATTATTACTGTCGAACGGGAACTGATAAGTTACAAGTCCTGTATCAGGATCAATATATTTACGACGTTGATTCGAGCCATTGTTGGATTGAGGTTCTTCGATACCACGGTCATTTTCTACAAATGTATTATCCCAAGCAATCATACCTCTGATTTTCAGCCCCTTGGTAATGAAATCCAACTTCTGTTCCAACACAAAATCGGTAGTAATACGCGTGGTAGTATGCTGTGCTGCACCACCGGTTGCAATCAAGTCGATGGAGTTGTACATATTGATGTCAGAGGGATAGAACCCCAACGAACCATCACTGTAACGTGGAAGAAAGATATCAGGGGGTGTACGGTATACACCTGCCCATGCACCTGCCTGTTTAGTAGCTGTACCACTGGTAGCACTACTATAATAAAAAGGACGCTCGTTCTGACCGCTGGAACCTGCCACACTCACCTTGAAAAGAGTAGTTTTAGTGATGTTGAAGTCCAGATTACTACGCATATTGATACGATTGTAACCATATCCGTTATCATAACCACGTCCTGTTTCGAACTCACGGAACAAGTCACCCTCATGTACATAGTCAATGGAAGCAAAATATTTTACGAACTTAGTACCACCACTAATATTCATGTTAGCATTGTAAGACATGGCAAAATCTTTGAACAATGCATTCTTCCAATCAACATTCGGATACCGTTCACGTTGTTCCACAGTAGTTTGATTACGGAAATTATCAATAAAATCCTGTGAACGGATATCATTCCATGAGTCAGGATTTAAATTCAATTCATGTTCAATGACCATATTACGAGCCATATAAGCGTCGTAAGAGTCCAATTTATTAGGTATACGAGAAGGTGTTTTAAGTACCGCATTAGCAGATACATTGATTTTTGCTTTACCTTCCGCTCCACGCTTAGTGGTAATCAAGATAACGCCATTAGCACCTTTCACTCCGTAAACAGCTGTAGCAGAAGCATCCTTCAGTACAGACAATGTTTCTACAGAAGCCATATCTACACTGCTCATAGGACGTTCCACACCATCTACCAACACCAGTGGATCACTGCTGTTCCAAGAGCTGGCACCGCGGATTGTAATTTTAGGCTCTTCATCACCCGGCATACCGTTGTCTTGTGCTGTGATAACACCCGGCAGATTACCGGTCAAAGCCGAGCCTATATCTGTGATACCGGCTGCACGCTCCAGTACCTTACCTGTGGTCTGAGTAATAGCTCCTACCACACTAGCTTTCTTTTGCTGACCATAACCCACTACTACCACTTCTTCCAGTTGTTGGGAGTCATCTTCCAGTACAATACGAATAATACCTTTAGAGTTCGCTTTAATTTCTTTCGACTTCATGCCGATGAACGATACCACCAAAACAGAATTTTCTTTAGGGACAGTTAAGACAAAATTACCGTCGATATCAGAAATGGTACCTACAGAATTGTTGCCTTTCAATACGACAGAAGCACCAATAATACTCTCTCCATTGGAATCGACAACCACTCCCCGGACCTGTAATCCTTGCGCCTGCAAATTCAGGCACGAAAATAACATTAACAGAAACAGGTAAGGGATTTTTCGCAATTCTTGTTTCACATCTTTCATTATCTTTCTTTTAAATTAAAATGTTGCATTTTATTTTGAATGTTTTTGTTTACTCAATTGTTATATGTTCCTCATTTCTTCAATGAGTTATAATCAGAGTAAATCATTATATACGAATGTATATTCCCTAAATAGAAAGCTACGAGGGATGGGGAGGTAAGAGGGTGTTTTTCATGTCGGTTAATTTATGTTTAATAAAAATTCATCTTCACAATGCATAGATTTAACTATTTTTTATGCATTTGAATATGCAAATATATGCTTATTATAATATAATAAGTATTATAAAACTACATCAAAACTTTCTCAACTTCCATTTAGGACTACATCAAGAGTTTCACATTAAAATTATATCACGCTGATAAACAATAAATTATCACAAAGTCATTATATATCATCAGAAGTTTAAGTGTTTTTCAGGAAGAGCCACATTTTTTAGTTTATAAATGAACAAAACAGAAGTGCTGCAAAGGTTATTTATTGATAAAGGATAACAGGACTTTAACATAGTTTCATGCAGTATTCTCCTAAGTATTCTTTGGAAAAAACTAAAAAGACACGAATTCATACCTTTACTTATAAGGATGAATTCGTGCCTTGTCTATTCTATCAAGTAAAATATTAATAGTCGAATTTCGTTCGGTTAAGAAAAGCTACGGTTTTATGGATTTCTTTATACATCACAATATCATCTTTCACAAACGGTACTTCCTTACGATATTCGTACAAAAAACGTTCTAATACCGGAGAAGTCTTCAGTGGACGGCGAAAATCAATACCCTGCGCTGCATTCATCAACTCAATGGCAAGAATATGTTCCAAATTGTCCATGATACGATAAAGTTTTGTGGCAGCATTAGCTCCCATGCTGACATGGTCTTCCTGTCCGTTACTGGAAACGATAGAGTCACTGCTAGCAGCATAACAATACATTTTATTCTGGCTCACCATTGACGCGGCAGCATACTGTGGAATCATAAAACCCGAATTTAGACCAGGATTGGCAACCAGAAACTCGGGTAAACCGCGCAACCCCATAATGAGCTGTGCAATCCGACGCTCAGAGATATTACCCAGTTCAGCAAGCGCAATTCCCAAAAAATCATACGAAATAGCGAGCGGTTGTCCATGAAAGTTCCCACCGGAAATAATACGGTCTTCTTCGGGAAAAATAGTAGGATTATCCGTCACTGAATTAATCTCTGTAAGTAAAACAGAAGAAACATAACGGATTGCATCTTTCGTTGCGCCATGTACTTGAGGAATGCAGCGGAAAGAATACGGGTCTTGTACATGCTTGCCAGAACGCGTTATAATCTCACTGTCTACCAACAGTTTACGAAAATTATCTCCTGTTTCAATCTGTCCTTTATGGGGGCGTATCTGCTGGATACAATCCATAAAAGGGTCAATACGCCCATCAAAAGCTTCCAAAGAAAGAGCAGCTATCAAGTCGGCCTTCTTAGAAAGGCGAAAAGCTTTAAGGATAGCAAACACACCATTGGCACTCATAAACTGTGTGCCGTTCAGCAAGGCAAGTCCCTCTTTACTCATCAATTTGACAGGTTCCCAACCGAATTCATCCAGTACACTGATAGCTTCGCGTTTCTTCCCTTTATAATACACATCACCTACACCGATAAGAGGAAGAAAAAGATTGGCAAGGGGAGCAAGATCGCCCGAGGCTCCCAGTGAACCACGGTCATAAACGATAGGCATCACATCGTTATTAAAAAAGTCGAGGATACGTTGCACCGTAATAACCTGTACACCGCTATGTCCCAACGAAAGGGCATGCGCCTTGAGCAACATCATCAATTTAATAATGACGGGACGAATTTCCTCACCCACACTGCAAGCATGGCTTTTGATTAGATTTTCCTGTAAAGTGCCCAGTTCATCCGATGAAATACTTTTACTGCATAAAGATCCGAAACCAGTAGTAATCCCATAAAGCGGTTCTTTTGAGGAAGCAATTTTCTTATCCAGATAATCACGGCATTTCTGTATGCGCAGTTTAGCTTCGGGAGCCAACTCCAGCTTCAGGTTTTCGTTGATAATACGTTCGATAAGGTCGAAGGTAAGTTCGCCCGAACCTACATAGTAGACATTGTTCATACTTTGAGTTCCAGATTGATTTCGTCCAACAATTCTTTTTCTTTCTCACAGGCATGTTGTTCCAGAGCATCAGCTTCGTTTTGCAACTTGGACACAAACTCCTTATCCTTCAGTGAAGCAAGATTGATGCGTACATTCATCAATGCACCAAGCACAGCAGAACGGGCAGCCATCATGGCTACACAAGCATCTGTCACAGCATTCCTATTTCCCAAACGAGCTACATCCATAATGATATTCATCAGCTCATAGGCATTCCGGGCTACCTGCATAGGTATAAGAGCGGCAAACTTGGTAGCTTCCTGGATAGCAGTACTGCGGGCTGCCTTTTCCTCATCACTGGCTTTAGGCATCTTGAAGCAGGCAAATACACTGTCGTACGCTTCAGAATCCCGGTCGATATCTTCTACAAATACATTTTTTGACTGTACTGCAATATCGAAGATATGCCGCATCAGTTCTTCATGAGTTTCATAACCTTTCTTTCCAATAGTAAGACTTGCGACCATCGCTGCCAAGGCAGAAGCAATAGCACCATTCAATGCAGCGACACTTCCACCACCTGGAACAGGGTCACTACCCGCTACTTTATCCAAGAAATCTTTTACAGTTAAATCTACTAACATATGCTTTCAAATTTACTTCCTCATCTCCCCAAAAGAAAAATGAAGATACTTTTGTTTATACTTTCTGATATCCTATCAAAACACCCAATTACCCCCCTTCTCTTTCAAAGGATTGAGAAATAATATCACGATGTTGTATAAAGTACCCCTTCCTTTATCGTTGTACTTACACAATTCATACCAACGTAATAAGGCAGGAAATGATAATTATCCGTATTCAGCACTACAAAATCACCTTTCTTCCCTACTTCAATACTACCGATACTATCAGCACGGCTTAAAGCAGCAGCACCGTTCAGGGTAAGAGCAGTAATAGCTTCTTCAATACTCATCTTCATATAGATACATGCCAACGCAAAAGTCAACGGAATGGAACCGGAGAAACAACTGCCCGGATTTAAATCAGTAGCAAGTGCCACAGCACATCCTGCATCAATCATCTCCCGTGCACGGGCATATGATTCTTTTAGTGCGAAAGCAGTCAGAGGAAGTAAAGTTGCCACAACCCCCTTGTCTGCCATTGCACGGATATCACCGTCGGAAACGTGCAACAGATGGTCGGCAGAGACAGCGGAAAGTTCAGCAGCCAATCCGGCACCTCCCAAGGGAACGATTTCATCAGCATGAAGTTTCAATTTCAATCCCATCTCACGAGCGGCAAGCAGAAGACGACGGGACTGCCCGATGGAAAATACACCTTGTTCGCAGAAGACGTCGCAAAATTCCGCCAAATTATTTTGAACGACACCAGGCATCACCTCACGAATAATGAAATCGAGATACTCGTCAGTCCGTCCACTATATTCTTGGGGCACGGCATGTGCCCCAAGAAAAGTAGAAACGATATCTATCCGTTTGTGCTCATCGTTATTCAAACTACGCATCACACGGAGTTGCAGAAGTTCCGTTTCCCTATCCAGTCCGTACCCGCTTTTACCTTCTACGGTAGTAATCCCCATTGCAGACATCTGTTTAATAAAACCTTCCGCCTTTCCACGCAACTGGATGAAATTACTGTCACGAGTAGCTTTCACCGTACTCACAATACCGCCACCCCGTTCCATAATCGACATATAACTCTCACCTTTCAGGCGCCATGAAAATTCCTCGGCACGTTCACCGCCAAATACAAAATGTGTATGCGAATCGACAAAACCCGGCAATAAACATTTGCCACGGGCGTTGTAATGCCAGTAGCGCCGGTAATAACCATCGCGTTTCTCTCCTCTATTGGGCCCGACGTATGTAATGATACCGTCGGTTACCTCTACCGTAGCATTGTCCTGTATCAGCAATTCCGACATTTCTGTTCCCCTCCGGGCCGAAAAACCGATAGGCGTTACAACACGGGTATTGAATATTATCAGGTTTTCTTTCATTTATACGTATTTTGCAGTTCGTCTATTCTTCCATAATCCTTGCTTCCAATACCTGCTGCATCGAAAAGTTTTCCAATCCGAGGTAATAGGATGCCGTATCGATCAATGCCTCCATCGGAACAAGCCCGATAATTTCGCTACCTACAATGCTGACACCGTAACGACGGGCTTCAATACGTACCATTTCAAAAGCACGGTAAAGAGCAGTACGGGTATAGTCGGTCATGTTAATAGATACTTGGGTGATACCCCTGTCTTTCAGTTCCACTCCCATTGCCTTGCAGTAGCGGAGTCCGCCACCAATATATCGGATTTTCTTGGCAATATCATGCGCAATCTCCAGGCTCGGAGTGTTGAGATTAATGTTATATGCCACCAGCGGCATACGTGCACCGATAGCTACTGTTCCAGCGGTGGGATGTCTTTCGGCCGGTCCGAAGTCAGGTTTCCATTCGGGTAGTTTAATCTTTTCTGCCATTCCCTCAAACTCTCCCTTACGGACAGCCGCAAGATTCTCCCGATGAGACGCCGACGCAGATCTCTCATAAAGAAAAACAGGAAGATTATATCGTTTCGCCACTTCCTCTCCCACTTCTTTGGAAAGTGCAATAGCTTCTTCCATCGTCGTATTCTTGATGGGTATAAATGGAACCACATCTACCGCCCCCATCCGGGGATGCTGTCCCTGATGTACATTCAGGTCGATAAAGCGCACTGCTACGCCGATAGCCTCGAGTACGGCATCCCGAAGCGGTTCAGGCTCGCCTACCACAGTGACAACTAATCGGTTATGGTCTTCGTCGTTACTATAATCCAATAGTTTTACCCCTTGCCTGCCCCTGAAAGGAGCCACTATCCGGTCGATTTTCTGCAAATTGCGCCCTTCGCTGAAATTGGGGACACATTCTACGATTTTATTCATGATTGTTATATTTTTGTTAGATTACACTATCACCCTGCCACATCAACACCTTACGACCTTTGGGTTATGCATTTCTTTATCAGTTCCTCATCCGCCACATATGGCATCGTAATATGATACCCATTTGCATGTGTACGGTTAAATTCCTCACTTGTCTCCATGGCATGTTCGTTCCGTGCCCAGGAACGACGTGCCACACCGCCCATCACATCCCAAATCATAGCCGAACGGAGTATCTCATCCACCCGTTCCGAACCGTCACACACCATACCAAAACCGCCATTGATAGCTTTTCCGACGCCGACCCCACCGCCATTGTGCAATGCAACCAGGCTCATGCCACGTGCACAGTTTCCGGCAAAGCACTGTACCGCCATATCAGCCATCACATTACTGCCATCTTTGATATTGGAAGTCTCCCGGAACGGAGAATCCGTACCGCTGACATCATGATGGTCTCGTCCCAGCATAATCGGGCCGACCTCTCCGTTACGCACCATTTCATTGAAACGCAACGCTATCCGCATGCGTCCTTCAGCATCCTGATATAAGATACGCGCTTGTGTACCTACTACAAGGTTGTTTTTCTCCGCATCCCTAATCCAATTATAATTATCCAAATCTTGTCCGCGACGTGCCCGATCGATACATTCCATAGCCGCATGGTCAGTCTTCACCAAATCTTCGTGTTTACCGCTGAGACACACCCAACGGAAAGGCCCGTAACCGTAATCAAAAAGTTCCGGTCCCATGATATCCTCCACATAGCTGGGAAAAATAAATCCGTCCTTATCATTACCTTCACGCGCAATCTCCGATACACCTGCATCGTAAACAGCTTTCATGAAAGAGTTTCCGTAGTCAAAGAAATAGGTACCACGATCTACCAATGCTTTTATCGCAAGAAAATGGCGCTTCAGCGTAACATCCACTTTACCACGAAACTCTACCGGATTTTCGTGCAGCATCTGTGTACGTTGTTCAAATGTCACCCCCACAGGGCAATAACCGCCATCGTATACCGCATGGCAAGAAGTTTGGTCGGACAGTAAATCGATGGATATATTCTTACCGACAGCATATTCCAGTAAATCCACCACATTACCATGATAGGCGATAGAAATCGGCCGACGGTCACTCATAGCATTCTGCGCCAGTAAAAAAGCTTCTGAAAGCGCCCCTGTAACATGTCCCACCCATCCCTGCCGACGACGGGTTTCAATACGCGAAACATCTACCTCTGCAATGATGGCGGCAGCTCCCGCCATTTCCGCAGCCTTGGGTTGTGCACCACTCATGCCCCCCAAACCGGAGGATACAAAAAGACGCCCGCGCAAATCTCCATCCTGCGGGATACCCAGTTTCAGTCTTCCGGCATTGAGAAGGGTATTGAACGTACCATGAACGATACCTTGCGGACCGATATACATCCATCCCCCAGCAGTCATTTGTCCATAATTGGCAACACCCATCTGCATGGCGGTATGCCAGTCTTGCTGGTTGTCGTAAAGACCTACCATCAGCGCATTGGTTATAATGACACGTGGTGCTTCGGGCTTGGACTTGAACAACCCCAACGGATGTCCGCTTTCAATGACCAATGTCTGTTCCTGTGTCAAGACTTCAAGATATTGCTTGATAAGACGGTATTGCATCCAGTTCTGGCAAACCTGTCCCGTCTCACCGTACGTCACCAGCTCGTACGGATAAAGGGCTACGTCGAAACACAAATTATTGTCTATCATCACTTGAAAGGCTCTTCCCTCAATGCATTTTCCCTCATATTCATCAATCGGTTTCGCTTTAAGGTCGCCTTGCGGACGATAACGATAAGCGTAAATCCGTCCACGCGTACGAAGTTCTTCCATGAACTCGGGAGCAAGGGTTTCATGCAGTTCTTTAGGAACATAACGCAGGGCATTCTTCAACGCTGTAGCAGTTTGCGCTGGGGTCAGGGTGTAACCACGGTCGGGCGCCCGGCGGATACCTTCTATAAAAGTAGGGTAAGCGGGCAAAGTCTTACTCAAAGTAATCTCCATAGTATATCGGTATAAACGGTTACAATTTGTCAACATGCGATAGCCTGTATCTGCCGCAATATAAAAATAAATCCCGATATTCGCAATAGAATACCGGGATTATTTATCATTTAGTCAAAACTCATTCCTAACACATCCGGATGACCATAACGTCATTCATTTACCGGAATGGGTGGACTTGGCTGTTAATTGTCGCAAATACTTTCCGATGACCTCCGCCGATTCACTGGTTTCTTTTGAAAATGCTTGCTGCAAAGCAGGAGTATCGTCCAGCAATTTCATCATCTTGTCTCTTCCTACAAACTCAGCACGTCCGGTTTCGGGGTTAAGTTCATAATAAACACGTGCATGAACCAGTCCGGAAGCATTGATGGCATTTCCCACGTCTCCACCGAGCTTCGCGGCATCAGGTGGCGTGGCGGTACTTGTTGCAACCTGTCCCACAGGTTGTGCACAAAAATAGATCTTATCGCCCACCCACATGGCAGGAGCATACCAATGTCCGAAACGGAAACGCTTATAACGCATCTTACGACAATTGACATACAGTGCCGTGTCTATCCGAACGGCATAACAACGGGATTTCAGATACCGGCAGAGCCCGGAATTCTCATCTGCCGTAATGCGATAATCAGCACCACCCATCAAATAAATCTGATTTTTGGCGCGCTTCTCTACCTTCAGAATGGACACTGTGTCACCGCAGTCTTCTACCAGTTCTTTCAAGTTGGCATACATTATCTGCTGTGCCGCACATGGCAAAGCCAATAATGCAAAAATCACGAACAACCAACGCCTTTTCATATCGCTATCCTTTCTTTTTGAAACTTTACTTTATTGAGCGAAAGGTACATTATTTATTGTTATTCGGCAAGTATACAGGAAAAAAATCTATCAATACAGGGTGAAAAAATATTGTTGCGGACGAGAGTGGAAGATATAAGGCAAGAGGAAGACACAGTCAGAGAACGAAACAATTTCTATTGGGGAAGAAAAAGTGTCCAACTTGTGAATAAGTTATATCTCGCATGCCGGGATGTGTATCTCGCGTGCCGAGATGGTCATCTTCAATGCCAAGATGTATATCTCGCGTGCCGAGATATAACTTTTCCGCAGAATGCATATCTTTGGGTAATAACAGCATCTTACTTTATACCCTATCTCAGTTCATTCTATCCTTAAGAGAAAGCGGGATGTCGCATATTTATCTTATCTTTGTCTTCGTATATAAAAAAAGACAGAAGACAATGAAGGGTAGTATCGAGGAAGTCAGCCATACATACCGCAGTATCGCGGAAAGAGGCCAACAAGAGCTAAATAAGACACAACAGCAGATATATCGTATCGGTACGTTGCGGTTGCTGTTGTTCATTGCCGGTATAGTGGGAATTATCTACTTCCGGTCGGACGGCTGGATGACAGTGGTAGTCATTGTGCTCGTAACGCTGTTGCCGTTTATTCTGTTGATAAAATATCACAACCGCCTGTTCTATAAAAAAGATTATCTAGAGAAGAAGGTTGAAATCAACCGGCAGGAGCTGGCTGCGCTGAATTATGACACTTCTGCCTTCGACGACGGTAAAGAGTTCATAGAACCTGCGCATCTATATACATACGATCTGGATATTTTTGGTCCACATTCGATGTTTCAATATATCAACCGCACATGTACGGAGTTGGGGAAAGAGTTACTGGCAGAATGGTTGGGAAAACATCTGGAGAGGAAAGAGGAGATATTACAAAGACAAGAGGCTGTACGGGAATTAACGCCGGAACTGAAGTTCCGCCAACGTTTCCGCATTCTAGGTTTGCTGCATAAAGGGAAAGTAGCTGATAAAATGGAACTGAAAGAATGGGCAGCAAGTCCAAGTGTTTTCCGTAAAAAACGTTTTCTACGAGTGTTACCCAAAGTGATTGCGGGAATAAATGTGTTATGTATAAGTTTAGTGATTGCCGGTATACTGCCTGCATCATTATGGGGAGTTATCTGGATGATATTTGTGATTGCCAGCTTCGGCTTCACAGGAAAAATTACTAAGATGCAGGCTGTATATGGCAAGAAACTACAAATTTTGGGAACGTATGCGGAATTGCTGCGACTAATGGAAGAACAACCGATGCAATGTACATTACTGAAGGACATAAAAGAAAAAATAGGTGGTGAAAGAAGAAAGGCGTCGCACTCTATCAGCCAACTAAGCAAGTTGATGAATGAATTGGACCAACGAAACAATGTCTTTATGTATATCATTCTTAATGGTCTGTTCTTATGGGAGTTGCAACAAATAATGCGTATCGAGACTTGGAAGGAACAGTATGCAGGCGAATTACCCCGCTGGCTTACTGCTATCGGACAAATGGATGCACTCAATTCCCTAGCTACTTTCGCATATAATCATCCTGATTATATTTATCCGACAATACTGAAAGAAAAGGGATTTCGTTTTCGCGCAAAAGCTTTAGGACACCCGCTGATGCATCGCGACCGCTGTGTCCGTAATGATATCGATATGGAGAAACGACCATTCTTTATTATTATTACGGGAGCAAATATGGCCGGAAAAAGTACGTATCTGCGTACTGTGGGCATTAATTATCTGCTCGCCTGTATCGGGATGCCTGTCTGCGCGCTAAATATGGAGGTCTACCCAGCACGACTTATCACCAGTTTACGCACCAGCGATTCTCTAAACGATAACGAGTCGTATTTCTTTGCGGAACTTAAACGTTTGAAACTTATCATTGATAAATTACAGGCAGATGAGGAATTGTTTATCATTCTTGATGAAATTCTGAAGGGAACTAATTCAATGGATAAACAGAAAGGATCGTTTGCTCTTATCAAACAGTTCATGGCGTTACAGGCCAATGGTATCATTGCCACACATGACTTGTTATTGGGTACACTCATTGACTTATTTCCCAAGAATATCCGCAATTATCGTTTCGAAGCGGATATAACAGATAATGAGTTAACATTTTCTTATCAGCTCCGGCCGGGTATCGCTCAAAATATGAATGCATGCTTTCTAATGAAAAAAATGGGGATTGCCGTCACCGACTAATCCCCAATCTTTACTAAAAACGTGCTTTAATCGTCCTCGTAAATTTACATATTCTTACATCTTAACAAAAATGCAGATACTGCCGCAGCCTCATTATCTGTAAAATAGCGCACGGATGTTATCGGTGTGTATGTATACGGCACAAATTGGAATAACTGTACGGCGGCAAACTTATTATCTTGAGAAAGCATCACATCCATACGTATGTTTCCACTTGCATCACCTTTCACACTAGATTCACAGTCCAACTTTCCGTGTTCAATCATTTCTGTCAACTGGTTCATATATTTCAAGTCAAAGAAAAGGCTATGTTCTTTTGCTACACTCCCAGTAGGAAGATATACAATTTCTTTGGATTTCCAGAACAAACGGAAAACACCTAATAAAACTAATGCCGTACCCAGTACCATTAATGCCATACTGACTGTGGAAGATTTATCACTCATCTCAAAGATGGATGCAAAGATCAAAATACCTACTAACAGCATTGCTACTGAAAGGATAAGGCCAGAAACACTTGTACGCTTTACAATATCGGGATGTTCAGACGCAAAAAGTGTTGCGTCAACAGTTTGAGTTGCCATAATAATTTGTTTTAATGATTTGTTGAAATAAAAAAATAGATCTTTCCTTCTTGCAGAATATATTTAACCTGCACAGAAGAAATAAAGTTTTAGTTCAATAAAATCACTAAATGAGAATACGTCTCAATGTGAATATATAATACTCACACACAGGTTGATAACGATAATAAGCTGTAGAATCAAAAAGTTTCTCCCGATGTAATGACAGAACAGCCTCATACTGGGCTATTTTGTCTATCCAATCTTTTAAAGAAAAAACATACTCTGTAGCAATGGTACGCTGAATACGGGACGAGGTCACTAACTGCGTATATCCTCCATTGACACCTGCCAATTCTGCATCGGGTAAATAAGGCAATTGAGGGGTGGTAAAACATGTAGCTTCTTGCTGGGGACTACCAGTTATAGCTTGAATATCTACAGATTTTTTTCCATTTATCGATTCACTCCCGATAAACGTATCACTCGCTGTCTGCCATAAGGCCAATGCAAGCACCAGAAATCCTATAAACTTTATATATCTAGCCATAACAATATGCAAATATAACGGTTTAACCGATAGATTTGTTTAACGCATACATCTTTTAATATTTGTTGAATGAAATATGCTAAATCCCAATAATAAGGTATGAAAGAGAAAGATACAAAGGAAATAAAAAAAGCCGTCCCAATCGCTGGGACAGCTTTCTATATATAAAAAGAATAGTTGAAATTATTCTGCTTTAGTTTCTTCTGTAGCAGGAACTTCAGCAACCGGAGTAGCAGTTTCTACAGCAGGAGTAACTTCAGCAGTAGCTTTCTTTGAACGACGGGTACGAGTAGCTTTCTTAGCAACTTTTTCCTTAGCCATGTTTTCGTTATAATCAACAAGTTCAATAAAGCACATTTCTGCATTATCACCTAAACGATTACCTGTCTTAATGATACGAGTGTAACCACCTGGACGATCAGCAATCTTCACAGAGATTTCTTTAAACAACTCAGTTACAGCATACTTGTCTTGCAAATTGCTAAATACAACACGGCGAGAATTTGTCGTATCATCTTTAGCTTTTGTAATCAAAGGCTCAACAAACTTCTTCAAAGCTTTGGCCTTTGCAACAGTCGTAGTGATTCTTTTGTGCTTAATCAGAGAACACGCCATATTAGCCAACATAGCGTTTCTATGAGAGGCAGTACGACCTAAATGGTTGAATTTTTTATTATGTCTCATTTTTTATTCTTTATCTAATTTATATTTAGAAATATCAGTTCCAAACGACAGATTCAGACTTTCCAGCAAATCATCAAGCTCGGTAAGCGATTTCTTTCCGAAGTTTCTGAATTTCAGCAGATCCGTCTTGTTGAACTGTACCAAGTCGCCCAAAGTTTCTACATCGGCAGCCTTCAAACAGTTAAGGGCACGAACCGAAAGATCCATATCAACAAGCTTAGTCTTCAACAATTGACGCATGTGCAATACTTCTTCATCAAATTCTTCATTGCCGTCAACATCGTTACTTTCTAACGTAATCTTCTCATCAGAGAAGAGCATGAAATGATAAATCAGAATTTTTGCAGCCTCTTTCAGAGCTTCTTTCGGATGAATGGAACCGTCCGTAGTAATCTCAAGTACCAATTTTTCATAGTCAGTCTTCTGTTCTACACGGAAGTTTTCTACCTGATACTTCACATTACGTATCGGAGTATAAATAGAATCGATAGGAATTACGTTCACGTCAGTGCAATATTCGCGGTTTTCGTCAGCAGGAACATAACCACGACCTTTGTTGATCGTAATATCTATCTGCATAGTTGCCTTTGAATCTAAATGACAAATAACTAATTCAGGATTTAACACTTCAAATCCAGTTAAATACTTACCTATGTCACCTGCTTTAAATTCACTTGAATTCTCGATTGTAATACTTACTTTTTCGCTCTCGAATTCTTCAACTACTTGCTTGAATCTCACTTGTTTCAGATTCAAGATAATGTTAGTAACATCCTCTTTAACTCCCTGAACACTGGAGAATTCATGCTCAACACCGTCTATCTTAATAGTGGTAATGGCAAAACCTTCCAATGAAGAAAGCAGGATGCGGCGCAATGCATTACCTACGGTAATACCGAAACCAGGCTCCAACGGACGAAATTCGAATTTTCCGAATTTTGAATCCGCTTCCAACATTAATACTTTATCAGGTTTTTGAAATGCTAATATCGCCATGAAATTAATTATTATTTAGAATACAATTCTACAATCAAATGCTCTTTAATGTTTTCAGGAATGTCTGCTCTTTCAGGTATATGCAACAACTTACCTACTTTTGCATTATCATCCCATTCCAACCAAGGATACTTGCTGTGATTAAATCCCGCCAGTGAATTAGCGATAACTTCCAAAGATTTAGATCTTTCACGAACACCAATCACCTGCCCTGGTTTTACTGCATATGAAGGTATATTTACAACTTCACCATCTACAGTAATATGCTTATGACTAACCAACTGACGAGCAGCTGCACGAGTCGGAGCAATACCCAAACGGAATACTATATTGTCAAGACGACCTTCTAACAATTGAAGAAGAATTTCACCGGTAATACCTTTAGCGGTTTCAGCCTTCTCAAACAAGTTGCGGAATTGTTTTTCCAAAACTCCATAGGTGTATTTGGCTTTCTGTTTCTCACGAAGTTGAACACCATATTCAGAAGTTTTTCTCTTTCTTGAATTTCCGTGTTGACCAGGAGGGTAATTCTTCTTTGACAATACCTTGTCTGCTCCAAAGATTCCTTCACCGAATTTACGGGCTATTCTTGATTTTGGTCCAGTATATCTAGCCATTTCTTTTAAATATTTAATTGTTTATTCATGAACTCAATTTGTTGCAGCCGCGATTGCAGAGAAGAATATACAATCCAATAACAAAATCAAGTGTCATTTTTATTAAAGGTAAATCTTAAACTCTACGTCTTTTCGGAGGACGACAACCATTATGCGGAAGCGGAGTTACATCAACAATCTCCGTAACTTCAATACCTGCACCATGGATAGTTCTAATAGCAGATTCACGCCCATTACCCGGACCTTTCACATATGCTTTTACCTTTCTCAATCCAAGATCATATGCTATCTTAGCACAATCTTGCGCAGCCATCTGTGCTGCATAAGGAGTATTCTTCTTAGAACCTCTAAATCCCATCTTTCCAGCAGAAGACCATGAAATAATCTGACCTTCACTATTTGCCAGAGAAACAATAATGTTGTTGAAAGATGAATGAACATGTAACTGTCCATTAGCATCTACCTTTACATTTCTCTTTTTTGCTGCAACTGTTTTTTTTGCCATATCAACAATTATTATTTAGTAGCTTTTTTCTTATTAGCAACGGTTTTCTTTCTACCTTTACGAGTACGAGCGTTATTTTTTGTGCTCTGTCCTCTCACAGGAAGACCAATACGATGACGTACACCACGGTAACAACCGATATCCATTAAACGCTTAATGTTCAATTGAACTTCAGAACGAAGATCACCTTCAACTTTATACTCTGCACCAATGATCTCACGAATCTTGGCAGCCTGATCATCCGTCCAGTCTTTCACTTTCAGGTCCTTATCAACACCCGCTTTATCCAAAATTTTTGCTGAACTACTACGACCTATTCCATATACATAGGTCAACGCAACTTCACCTCTTTTATTTTGAGGTAAATCGACACCAACTATTCTTATAGCCATATACTAAATTATTTTTCTTGCAAAAATAATAATATTATCCTTGACGTTGTTTATACTTAGGATTTTTCTTGTTAATAACATACAAACGGCCATTACGTCTAACGATCTTACACTCTGGCGTACGTTTCTTTAAGGATGCTCTTACTTTCATATCTTATTTTATTTATATCTAAATACAATTCTTCCTTTCGATAAATCGTAAGGAGACATTTCGACTCTTACCTTATCACCCGGCAGGATTTTGATATAATGCATTCGCATCTTACCGGAAATATGCGCAGTAATCTCATGTCCGTTTTCTAATTCAACACGAAACATTGCATTAGACAATGCTTCAACTATAACTCCATCTTGTTCTATTGCAGATTGCTTTGCCATATTAAACTCTTAAATTGCTTTATCTCCTAATACTTCCTCAATGAATTTGAAAGATGATAAAATTTCAGCATCTCCATTTCCGACCGCTATCGTATGCTCAAAATGAGCAGCACATTTCCGATCCTTGGTTCTTACTGTCCATCCATCACGCTCCATTACTATCTGTCGGCTACCTAAAGTAATCATTGGCTCAATAGCAATACATAAACCTTTTTTTAACATCGTTCCATAACCACGTTTACCATAATTAGGAACTTGTGGATCCTCATGCATTTCCATACCAATTCCATGACCGACAAACTCACGCACTACACCATAAGAATTAGACTCGCAGTGTTGCTGTATCGAATATCCGATATCCCCCACCCGCTTACCTTGAACAGCATTCTGTATTCCTATATATAATGCTTCTTTAGTAACTTTCAATAATTTACGAACTTCCTCATCAACTTCACCTACACAAAACGTATAAGCAGAATCACCACAAAAACCATTCATGTAAGTACCACAATCAACAGACACAACATCACCTTCTTTAAGTACTACATCATCACTCGGAATTCCATGTACAACCTGATCATTTACAGATGTACAGATTGAAGCAGGAAATGGATCACCGCATTGACTCGGAAAACCTTTGAAAGTAGGAACAGCACCATTATCTCTAATGAACTCCTCTGCTACCCTATCAAGCTCTTTTGTTGTTACTCCCGGCTTTAATATTTTAGCGACTTCAGCCAGTGTTTTTCCAACAAGCAAATTACTCTTGCGGAGCAGTTCTATTTCATCCTCAGTTTTAAGAAATATCATTCTTCAAAATGATTAATATGCAGCTACACTGCCACTACGTCCTTTAATACGTCCAGATTTCAATAAACCATCATAATGTCTCATCAACAAATGACTTTCAACCTGCTGGAGAGTATCAAGAACTACACCTACAAGAATTAACAAAGATGTACCACCGAAGAACTGAGCAAACTCAGCTTTCACACCAAATATACCAGCAAATGCAGGCATAATAGCAACCAAAGCCAAAAAGAAAGAACCAGGCAAAGTAATACGAGACATAATCTCATCAATATACTCAGCTGTTTTCTTTCCCGGTTTGATACCTGGAATAAAACCATTATTTCTCTTCATATCCTCAGCCATCTGAGTCGGATTAATGGTAATTGCAGTATAGAAATACGTAAACAATATAATCAACACTGCAAAAATCAAATTATACCAAAAACTTGTATGATCAGTTAATGCATGTACGAAACCGCTTACATTATTTACATTAGAGAATCCAATAAGAGTAATAGGAATAAACATGATTGCCTGAGCAAAAATAATAGGCATCACGTTAGCAGCATTTACCTTCAAAGGGATATATTGTCTAGCACCGCCATATTGCTTATTACCTACAATCTTTTTTGCATACTGAACTGGTATTTTTCTAGTTCCTTGAACTAAAAGAATAGCAAATGCAATGACAATCAATAAAACAACAAGTTCAATCAAAAACATCACTAAACCACCTGTTTTATCTGTCATACGAGAAATTAATTCTTGAAACAAAGACTGAGGCAGACGGGCAATAATACCAATCATGATGATCAATGAAATACCGTTACCGATTCCTTTATCTGTAATTCTCTCACCAAGCCACAAAATAAACATACTTCCTGCAGCCAAAATAATGGTAGAAGTAAGCATAAACAGAGTCCAATCTAATGAAGCATTTAAAGAAGGACCAGCCTGCATTTTAAGATTGAGCAAATAAGAAGGAGCTTGAACCAGCAAAATAATAATAGTCAAATAACGAGTATACTGATTCATTTTTCTTCTACCACTTTCACCTTCGCGTTGCAGTTTCTGAAAATACGGTACCGCAATACCTAGCAACTGAATCACAATGGAAGCAGAGATATAAGGCATAATACCCAATGCAAAAATAGATGCATTAGAGAATGCTCCTCCAGAAAACATGTTTAACAAAGCTAAAAGACCCTCGCTTGTTTGTTGATGCAATTGTGTTAACATCGACGGGTTAATTCCCGGCAAAACAACATACGAACCAAAACGGTAAATTGCCACAAACAATATGGTAATGAGGATCCGTTGTCTCAGATCCTCAATTTTCCATATATTCTTTAATGTTTCAATAGCTTTTCTCATTGTATCAGAGTTTTACTACTTGTCCACCAGCAGCTTCGATGGCAGCAACAGCAGTCTTAGAAAATGCATGTGCTTGTACATCCAACTTAGCAGTCAAAGTTCCGTTACCTAATACTTTTACCAACTGGCTGGAAGAAATGAAACCGGCTTCAATGAAATCATTAATACCTACAGTTTGTAAATTCTTAGCTTCTGCCAATTTCTGAATTGTATCCAAGTTGATAGCTTTATACTCTACACGATTAATGTTTTTAAAGCCAAACTTAGGAACACGACGTTGAAGAGGCATCTGACCACCTTCAAAACCTATCTTCTTAGAGTATCCAGATCTTGATTTAGCTCCCTTATGACCTCTAGTAGAAGTACCTCCCAAGCCAGAACCCGGACCACGTCCGATTCTTTTTCTTGTTTTAGTAGATCCCTCTGCAGGTTTTAAATTACTTAAGTTCATATTGTAATTCGTTTTATATTCAACAAATAATTACTTAACAATGGTAACCAAGTGTTTAACCTTATCCACCATTCCAAGAATTGAAGGAGTACATTCGTGTTCAACCACACGATTCAACTTATGGAGTCCCAGTGCATCAAGAGTTCTCTTCTGATCTGCAGGAGCCCCAATTCTACTTTTAACTTGTTTAATCTTAATAGTCGACATATTCTTCCTCCTTATCCTCTAAATACTTTTTCCATACTAATTCCTCTGTTCTGAGCAACCATACGAGCATCACGCATTTCACTTAATGCAAGAATAGTAGCTTTTACCAAGTTATGCGGGTTGGAAGAACCTTTTGACTTTGCCAAAACATCTGTTACACCAACACTTTCAAGCACAGCACGCATTGCACCACCTGCTACTACACCAGTACCGTGAGAAGCCGGCTTGATAAATACCTCAGCACCACCAAATTTAGCAGACTGTTCGTGGGGAACCGTACCCTTCAAAACAGGCACTTTAGTCAAGTTTTTCTTTGCAGATTCAACACCTTTAGCAATAGCAGCTGTCACTTCGCCAGCTTTACCAAGGCCCCAACCGATGATACCTTCTTCATTACCTACTACCACAATAGCAGAGAAACTAAAAGTTCTACCACCCTTGGTTACTTTGGTCACACGATTAATAGCAACCAATCTGTCTTTCAGCTCTATATCGTTTGTAATCTTAACTCTATTATTAAGTCCTGCCATAATGATTAAAATTTAAGTCCACCGTTACGGGCAGCATCAGCTACCTCTTTTACTCTCCCATGATACAAGTAACCATTACGGTCAAAAACAACAGTAGTAATACCTGCTTCTTGAGCTTTTTTCGCAATCAGTTCACCTACCTTAGCAGCCTGCTCTTTCTTCGACATACTCTCAGTTATACCTAAAGAAGATGCAGCAGCTAGTGTCTTACCAGACAAATCGTCGATAATCTGAACATAGATTTGCTTATTGCTTCTAAATACACTCATACGCGGACATTCAGTCGTACCTGAAACTTTATTGCGTACTCTATATTTGATCTTAATCCGTCTTTCTATTTTTGTTGTCATAATACTATCAATTTAAATAATTATTTAGCACCGGCTGATTTACCAGACTTTCTACGAATTTCTTCGCCAACAAACTTAATACCCTTACCCTTATACGGTTCAGGCTTACGGAAAGAACGTATTTTAGAGCAAACTTGACCAAGCAACTGTTTATCACAAGATTCTAAAATAATAAGAGGGTTCTTATTTCTTTCAGACTTAGTTTCAACTTTTACCTCAGCCGGCAACTGTATAAAAATATTATGAGTATAACCTAAAGATAACTCAACAATATTACCTTGGTTAGCAGCACGGTAACCTACACCGACAAGTTCCAACTCTTTCTTATATCCTTCAGATACACCAACAACCATGTTGTGAACCAATGAACGGTAGAGACCGTGAAATGCATGTTTCTGCTTCGGATTATCCAACATCTCGTTTTCATTCTCAGTCAGAACAACATGACCATCCTCAATGGAAACATTGATAGCAGGATTTACATATTGGCTCATTTCGCCTTTGGGTCCCTTTACGGTAACCACATTATCTTTCAGAGTAACTGTTACTCCAGCAGGGATACTAATGGGTAATTTTCCTATTCTTGACATTGCTAATTCCTCCTATTAATATACATAACACAAAACTTCACCACCAATTTTTAATTCAGCGGCTTCTTTGTTGGTCATTACACCTTTGGAAGTAGATATTATAGCAATACCCAAACCATTAATAACTCGCGGCATGTCTTTATAACCGGTATATTGACGCAAACCCGGAGAAGAAATTCTTTCCAGTTTCTTAATTGCGTTAACTTTATTAACCGGATCATACTTCAAGGCAACCTTAATTGTACCTTGAGGACCATCTTCTACAAACTTATAATTAAGGATGTAGCCTTTTTCAAAAAGAATCTTAGTGATTTCTTTTTTCAAATTTGAAGCCGGAACTTCCACAACTCTGTGCTTTGCTTGAATAGCGTTCCGCAACCTCGTCAAATAATCTGCTATTGGATCAGTCATATAAAAATAAATTAAATTAATCAGGACTACCCTGACAATATTTAAACTAAAAATTACCAGCTTGCTTTCTTTACACCGGGAATAAGACCATTAGAGGCCATCTCACGGAACTGGATTCTAGAAATACCGAATTGACGGATATATCCTTTCGGACGGCCAGTCAACTTGCAACGATTGTGCATACGAATCGGATTAGAATTTTTAGGCAGTTCCTGCAATTTCTGCGCAGCTTCAAATGCGTCAGCAGGATCACCTGTCCTAACGATTTGCTTCAATGCAGCTCTTTTCTCGGCATATTTGGCTACTAATTTGGCACGTCTAATTTCACGTGCTTTCATTGATTCCTTTGCCATAACTTATCAATCTTTTTTAGCGTTTTTAAACGGTAAACCGAATTCTTTCAATAAGGCATAACCTTCTTCATCTGTTTGCGCAGAGGTTACAAAGGTAATATTCATTCCGAGAATTCTGGTAATACTATCAATATTAATTTCAGGAAAAATGATTTGTTCCTGAATACCAAGGGTATAATTACCCTTACCATCGAACTTACTTTCAATACCTTTGAAGTCACGAATACGAGGCAGAGCCACACGAACTAATTTTTCAAGGAATTCGTACATTCTCTCACGACGTAAAGTTACCATAACACCAATTGGCATTTTTTTGCGCAACTTAAAGTTTGCAATATCCTTACGGGAAATAGTTGCTACGGCTTTCTGACCAGTAATAGCACTCATTTCATTAATTGCCACTTCAATAATCTTCTTATCGGCAACAGCCATACCCAAACCCTGATTGATGACAATCTTCTTAAGTACGGGTATCTGCATTGAAGAAGAATATTGGAACTGTGATTTCAATGCAGGCGCAATACGCTCTGCATATTCTTTCTTAAGGCTAGCAGTATTACTCATTACTTAATCTCCTCTCCTGATTTTTTAGAATAACGCACTAAAGTACCATCAGCACTTTCTTTTCTACCAACACGCGTTGCTTTACCAGTCTTTGGATCAACCGGATTCAAATTTGACAAATGGATAGAAGCTTCTTGCTTCACAATACCACCTTGTGGGTTCTTTGCATTCGGTTTTGTGCTCTTAGATACCATATTGATACCTTCAACAATTGCACGTCCTTCCTTCACAAGAACCTTCAATACACGACCAGTCTTACCCTTGTCTTCACCAGAATTTACGTAAACTGTATCGCCTTTTTTAATATGTAATTTACTCATTACTTAAATCTTTTACAATATTAAAGTACTTCAGGAGCGAGTGACACAACTTTCATGTTAGTAGCACGAAGCTCACGAGCTACCGGACCGAAAATACGACTACCTCTAATTTCACCTGCATTATTCAACAACACGCAAGCATTATCATCAAAACGTATATAAGAACCATCAGCACGACGGATTTCTTTCTTAGTACGCACGATCAAAGCTTTAGACACTGCACCTTTTTTAATATCACTTGAAGGGATAACGCTCTTTACAGAAACAACAATCACGTCCCCTACTGAAGCATAGCGACGACCTGTACCACCCAAAACGCGAATACAGAGAGCCTCTTTTGCTCCACTATTATCACATACTGTAAGTCTGGATTCTACTTGTATCATAATTACTTAGCTCTTTCAATTATTTCTACCAATCTCCATCTCTTAGTCTTGCTCAAAGGACGAGTTTCCATGATGCGTACAGTATCACCGATATTGCACTCATTTTTTTCATCATGAGCATGGTATTTCTTCGTTTTGCTAACGAACTTACCATATATGGGGTGTTTTTCCTTAAACTTAGCTGCTACTGTAATGGTTTTATCCATTTTGTTACTCAGCACAACCCCAGTTCTTTCTTTTCTTAAATTTCTTGCTTCCATCAAGCTCATCATTTATTGTTAAGTTCTCTTTGGCGTAATTCTGTTTTCATACGCGCAATAGTCCTGCGTAATTGTTTGATCTGAGCAGGATTATCCAAAGGAGAAATAGAATGATTTAAAACCATTTGGTTGTAATTAGCTACTTCTGTTTCTACTCTTTCCACCAAATCATTGGTAGGCATTTCTTTAATTTCTGCTATTTTCATACTCCTTACGCATTTTGATTTTGAATATCATAATCACGTCTCACCACAAACTTAGTTGTGATAGGAAGCTTCTGTGCTGCTAAGCGCAAAGCCTCTTTTGCGATTTCATAAGATACTCCTTCAGCTTCGATAATAATTCTACCTGGTGTAACAGGAGCAACAAATCCCTCAGGACTACCCTTACCTTTACCCATACGTACATCAGCAGGTTTTCTAGTAATAGGTTTATCCGGGAAAATACGAATCCAAATCTGTCCTTGACGTTGCATATATCTTGTCACTGCAATACGTGCAGCTTCAATCTGACGGCCTGTAATCCATTTTGTTTCCAAAGCCTTAATACCAAAAGATCCGAAAGCCAACTGGTTTCCTCTTTGGGCATTACCTTTTTGACGGCCTTTTTGTTGTCTTCTGAATTTTGTCTTTTTCGGTTGTAACATAATTCCTAAAAATCAAATTCGTTAGCGATTATTTTTCTTTCTTTTGAAGTTCTTTCCGCCATTGCTTCCGCTATTGCTTCCACGAGCACTTTCCTTGCTTTGTGTAAAGTTTGGAGCCAACTCCCTCTTACCATAAACTTCACCTCTACAAATCCAAACTTTAATACCGAGAAGACCAACTTTTGTCAATGCTTCTGCATGACAATAGTCAATGTCTGCTCTGAAAGTGTGCAACGGAGTTCTTCCTTCCTTATACATTTCAGAACGAGCCATTTCTGCACCATTCAAACGTCCTGAAATCTGAATTTTGATACCTTCCGCACCCATACGCATGGTATTGGCAATAGCCATCTTGATGGCACGACGATAGGCAATTTTACCTTCCACCTGACGAGCGATGTTATTAGCCACGATAACAGCGTCCAACTCAGGTCTTTTAACTTCGAAGATGTTAATCTGGATATCTTTATCTGTGACCTTCTTTAACTCTTCCTTCAACTTATCTACTTCTTGGCCACCTTTACCGATAATAATACCCGGACGTGCTGTACAAACGGTAATAGTCACGAGTTTCAGTGTACGTTCAATTACAATTCTTGAAACGCTGGCTTTTGCAAGACGAGCATTCAAATATTTACGAATCTTACTATCTTCCAGCAAAGAGTCGCCGTAATTCTTTCCACCATACCAATTGGAATCCCATCCTCTGATAATTCCTAAACGGTTGCTTATTGGATTAACTTTTTGTCCCATTTACCTTAATTTTGATCTTCGTTATTACTTTTAGAACCGACGAACAACGTTACATGATTTGAACGTTTACGAATTCTGTAACCTCTACCCTGCGGGGCTGGTCTCATTCTTTTGAGTGTAGCACCACCATCAACAAAAATCTTAGTTACAAACAATTCACCACTTTCTGCTTTACGTTCGTTTTTCTGCTCCCAATTAGCAATTGCAGAACGCAGCAACTTTTCCACCCTAGCAGCAGCCTCCTTAGAAGAGAACTTCAAAACGCCAAGCGCTCTGTTCACCTCCATCCCACGAATCATGTCAGCCACGAGACGCATTTTACGGGGGGAAGTAGGAACATTTTGCAATTTCGCAAAATACATGGTTTTAAGGGCTTCTTTTCTTTTTTCAGCCGATATTTTTTTTCTTGCTCCCATTATATTATTACTTTATTATTTCAAATAAATCCTGTATTATTTTTTCTTATTACCAGCATGTCCTCTGAACGTACGAGTTGGAGCGAATTCTCCCAACTTGTGTCCTACCATATTTTCGGTAACATATACAGGAATAAATTTATTTCCATTGTGAACTGCAATGGTATGGCCTACAAAATCGGGCGAAATCATTGAAGCTCTGGCCCAAGTCTTAACTACTACTTTCTTACCTGATTCATTCATGGCAAGCACTTTTTTCTCAAGCTTAACGTTAATATACGGACCTTTTTTTAATGAACGACTCATAATTTACTCAATTAATCAGATTACTTCTTTCTTCTCTCAATAATATACTTAGACGATTGTTTCTTCGGAGCTCTTGTCTTAAGACCCTTAGCATACAATCCCTTACGAGATCTCGGGTGTCCTCCTGAAGCACGTCCTTCACCACCTCCCATTGGGTGGTCAACCGGGTTCATAACAACACCACGGTTACGCGGACGACGTCCTAACCAACGAGAACGTCCAGCCTTACCTGAACTTTCCAATCCATGATCTGAGTTACCAACGCTACCGATAGTAGCTTTACAAGTACTGAGGATCTGACGAACCTCACCTGAAGGCAATTTAATAACGCAGTATTTACCTTCTCTTGAAGTCAACTGAGCAAAATTACCAGCTGAACGAACCAAAGCAGCGCCTTGTCCCGGACGTAATTCAATATTGTGAATTACAGTACCAACCGGTATATTCTGAAGAGGAAGAGCATTTCCAATCTCTGGAGCAGCATTTTCACCTGACATCAAAGTCGCACCAACTTGCAATCCATTGGGAGCAATAATATATCTTTTTTCTCCATCTGCATAGAACAATAAAGCGATACGAGCCGAACGGTTCGGATCATACTCAATTGTTCTAACTACTGCAGGCACACCATCTTTATTTCTCTTGAAGTCTACGATACGGATAATCTTCTTAGCGCCACCACCAATATAGCGCATGGTCATTTTACCTGTATTATTACGACCACCAGTAGATTTCTTACCAAATACAAGAGACTTTTCTGGTACTCGTGCAGTAATTTCTTCGAAAGTACCAATAATTTTATGTCTTTGCCCCGGTGTTGTGGGCTTAAATTTACGTACTGCCATTTTTTTTAAATATTACTATAAAAATCAATAGTATCTCCTTCTTTCAACGTAACAATAGCTTTCTTATATGCATTAGTACGTCCATTGATGATACCAGCCCTCGTATAACGGCTTTTATTTTTGCCAGCATAACGAATAGTATTCACATCAACCACGGTAACGTTGTAAAGGGCTTCAACTTCGTTCTTAATTTCCAGTTTATTAGCTTCAGGACGCACAATAAAGCCGAAACGATTGTTCGCCTTATCAGTAATTGCAGTCATTTTCTCTGTCACTAACGGTTTAATAATAATTCCCATTATTTAAGCCTCCTTTTTACATTAAGATATTGTCGATAGCAGATAGTGCACTTTCTGCAAACACAACAACCCCAGCGTCTAATACTCTGTAAGTATTTAACCCTGAGATAGTCTGCACGTTTGCACTCTTCACGTTACGAGCCGACAAATATACGTTTTTATTTGCTTCAGGTAAAATCATAAGCAGTTTTTTATCAGAAACTTTAAGATTTTTTGTCATTGCAATGAAATCTTTTGTCTTAGGAGCGTCAAAAGAGAAGTCCTCCACAACCACGATACCATTGTTTTGAGCCTTATATGACAAAGCTGACTTACGAGCCAAAGCTTTCACTTTCTTGTTTAATTTAAAATAGTAATCTCTCGGTTTCGGACCAAATACACGTCCTCCACCAACGAGTACTGGTGAATTCATGTCACCACGACGTGCACCACCACCACCTTTTTGGCGACCAATTTTACGAGTAGAGCCACTAATTTCGCTTCTTTCTTTTGACTTGTGTGTACCCTGACGCTGGTTAGCCATAAACTGTTTAACATCCAAGTAAATAGCGTGGTCGTTGGGCTCAATTCCGAAGATAGACTCGTTTAACGTAATCTTTCTCCCAGTGTCTTCACCTTTAATATTATATACGTTAACTTCCATTATTTTTCAATTATTACGATTGAACCTTTGCAACCAGGAACAGAACCCTTAATCAAAAGCAGATTATGTTCCGCGATTACTTTTAATACTTGCAAATTTTGAACAGTTACTCTGTCACCACCTAATTGTCCACCCATGCGCATTCCCTTGAACACTTTTGCTGGATAAGAACATGCACCAATAGAACCCGGTTTACGAGCACGGTTATGCTGACCATGAGTAGTCTGACCTACACCACCGAAACCATGACGTTTTACTACACCTTGGAAGCCTTTACCCTTAGAAGTACCTACAACATCAACAAAAGTCGCATCGTTGAACATCTCTACAGTAACAGTATCACCCAGATTCAACTCTGTTTCAAATTCCTTGAACTCAGCCAAGTGTTTCTTGGGAGTTACTCCAGCTTTTTTAAAGTGCCCCATTAAAGGCTTTGTAGTGTGCTTCTCTTTTTTTTCTTGGAAACCCAACTGAACAGCTTCATAACCGTCCTTTTCTACAGTTTTCACTTGAGTAACAACACAAGGACCTGCTTCGATAACAGTGCATGGTACATTCTTACCCTCGGCACTGAAAACGGATGTCATTCCGATTTTTTTTCCTAATAATCCTGGCATTTCACTTAATTTTTAATACTTACACTTTGATTTCTACTTCCACACCACTCGGCAACTCCAACTTCATTAGAGCATCTACTGTCTTAGCCGTTGAGCTATAGATGTCGATCAATCTCTTATAAGAAGAAAGTTCAAATTGTTCACGCGACTTTTTATTAACGAAAGTCGAACGATTTACGGTAAAGATACGCTTATGCGTAGGAAGAGGAATTGGACCACTAACAATGGCACCAGTTGTCTTCACCGTTCTTACAATCTTCTCAGCCGACTTGTCAACCAAGTTGTGGTCGTAAGATTTCAGTTTAATTCTAATTTTCTGACTCATTACTGTTTCTAATTATTAAATAGTTATATAAGATGAAGCCCTGTAAGCTAAGAGTCATTCGCTAGCTTACGAGCTTCAAGAATTTTAGAGTAAATCAGCACGTCCTTTTACTTCTTCCAATACTGCCTTAGCAATAGAGTTAGAGACCTGAGCATGATGAGAATACACCATTGAAGAAGTAGCACGACCTGAAGTAATAGTACGCAAAGCAGTTACATAACCGAACATTTCTGCCAATGGAACCATTGCTTTTACAATACGGGCACCAGAACGACTAGATTCCATACCTTCTACCTGTCCACGACGCTTGTTCAAGTCACCAATAACATCACCCATATTTTCTTCCGGAGTTACAACTTCCAACTTCATAATAGGCTCCATCAAAACAGGACCTGCCTTAGCGCAAGCATTCTTATATGCCTGAATAGCACAAATTTCAAAAGACAACTGGTCAGAATCGACCGGATGGAAAGAGCCATCAAGCAAAGTTACTTTCAGTGAATCCAGCGGATAACCAGCCAACACACCATTCTTCATTGCAGTAGTGAAACCCTTCTGTACAGACGGAATAAATTCTTTAGGAATATTACCTCCTTTCACTTCGTCAACAAACTGCAAACCACCTTGAGTAAAGTCGTCATCAACCGGACCAATATTTACAATAATATCTGCAAACTTACCACGCCCACCCGATTGTTTCTTATAAACCTCACGCAAGTTGACAGTCTTAGTAATCGCCTCTTTATAGTTAACTTGAGGTTTACCTTGATTACATTCAACTTTAAACTCACGTTTCAAACGATCAATAATAATATCCAAGTGCAACTCACCCATACCGGAAATAACAGTCTGACCAGTCTGTTCATCAGTCTTCACTGTAAACGTCGGATCTTCTTCGGCCAATTTAGCCAAACCATTGGACAACTTATCCATATCCTTCTGAGTTTTCGGTTCCACAGCAATACCAATTACCGGTTCCGGGAAGTCCATAGATTCCAATACGATTGGAGCTGTTTCATCACATAATGTATCACCAGTATGAATATCCTTAAAACCGACACCAGCACCAATATCACCAGCACCAATCACCTCAACGGGATTTTGCTTATTTGAATGCATCTGGAACAGACGAGAAACACGTTCCTTCTTACCAGAACGAGAGTTATAAATATAAGAGCCTGCCTCAATTTTACCAGAATATACACGAAAGAATGTTAAACGACCAACATAAGGGTCTGTAGCAATCTTAAATGCTAAAGCAGATGTTTTTTCATCTTCACTTGGTTTACGATCTTCTTCTGCACCTGTTTCCGGATTTGTTCCAATTACATTCTCAGTATCCAACGGAGAAGGTAAAAATGCACAAACATAATCAAGCAAAGTCTGTACACCTTTATTTTTAAAGGAAGAGCCACACAACATCGGAACAACAGCCATTTGTACTGTTGCATTACGAAGAGCTCTTAGCACTTCTTCTTCTGTAATAGTAGAAGGATCATCGAAATATTTTTCCATTAAAGCATCATCAAACTCAGCTACTTTCTCAAGCATTTTATCTCTCCACTCGGTAGCCTCATCAATTAAATTTGCAGGAATTTCTTCTACCGTATAATCAGCCCCCATTGTCTCGTCATGCCAATAAATTGCTTTCATCTTAATAAGGTCAACCAAGCCCTTAAAAGACTCTTCAGCACCAATAGGCACAACAATAGGACAAGGATTAGCACCCAAGACATCCTTCATCTGACGAACAACCTCAAAGAAATCTGCACCAGAGCGGTCCATCTTATTAACGTACGCAATACGGGGTACATTATACTTATCAGCTTGACGCCAAACCGTTTCAGATTGCGGTTCAACACCACCTACTGCACAATAAGCAGCAACAGCCCCATCAAGAATACGTAAAGAACGTTCTACCTCAGCAGTGAAGTCCACGTGCCCCGGAGTATCAATCAGATTGATTTTATAAGTATTACCTGCATATTTCCAACGAGTAGTAGTAGCAGCAGAAGTGATAGTAATACCACGTTCTTGTTCTTGCTCCATCCAGTCCATTGTAGCAGCGCCATCATGTACTTCTCCAATTTTGTGGGTCAACCCCGTATAAAATAGGATACGTTCAGAAGTTGTTGTTTTGCCGGCATCAATATGAGCCATGATACCGATATTACGCGTCAAATGTAAATCACTCTTTGCCATTTTCTAATTCCTTTTACATTAAGTTTTTAATCTTCAATTGGTTATCTCTTAACAGTATTAGAATCTGAAATGAGCAAATGCACGGTTAGCTTCTGCCATTCTATGCATATCTTCTTTACGTTTGTAAGCACCACCTTGCTCGTTAAACGCATCCATAATTTCAGCTGCCAATTTATCAGCCATTGATTTACCACCACGCTTACGAGCGAAGATGATCAAATTCTTCATAGAAATGGATTCTTTACGATCAGGACGGATTTCCGTCGGAACTTGAAACGTTGCACCACCTACACGGCGAGACTTTACTTCCACCTGAGGAGTTACATTATCCAGAGCCTTTTTCCAGATTTCAAGAGCAGATTTTTCTTCATTCTGCATTTTATTCTTCACCGTTTCTAAAGCTGCATAGAAAATCTCATAAGAAGTATTCTTCTTTCCATCGTACATCAAATGATTAACGAACTTAGAAACTTTAACATCACTAAACACAGGATCCGGAAGGATAACGCGTTTTTTAGGTTTTGCTTTTCTCATTTGTCTGAAAAAATAATGTTTTTCGTTCTTGGCTGTTACTTCTGTCTTCTTCAACTCCCCCACCGGAGAATTTACTCAACCTTTAGCATTTCCAACAAACTAAAACGTAAGTTATTACTTTTAATTTTTTATATTTTTACACTCAACTACAAATTATTTTTTCTTTGCAGGAGCAGTTTGTCCTGGTTTTGGACGCTTAGCACCATATTTAGAACGTCTTTGAGTACGCCCCGCAACACCCGCAGTATCCAAAGTTCCACGAACGATATGATAACGCACACCCGGGAGATCTTTTACACGGCCACCACGTACCAACACGATTGAGTGTTCCTGCAAATTATGACCTTCTCCCGGAATATAAGAGTTCACCTCTTTACCGTTAGTCAAACGTACACGAGCTACTTTACGCATAGCTGAATTCGGTTTTTTCGGAGTGGTTGTATACACTCTCACGCAAACGCCACGTCTTTGAGGGCATGAATCCAAGGCGGGAGACTTACTTTTGTCTACCAACACTTCACGTCCTTTTCTTACTAATTGCTGAATTGTAGGCATTTTAATTGTTTTTAATTTATATATTATTGTTTATATTAATTCAAAACTATACACTTTTGGGCTGCAAAGATACTAATAAGTTTTGAATAATCAATGCACTACAAGTTTTTTTTTGATTTTATGCTTCACCCTTGATATTAGGCAATGGTGGAAGAGGTTGTTCATCCACCATACGAATAGCACCAAAAGAACGTTCATATTTACCAATGTTTTCTTCAAGTGCACGAAGTAATCGTTTAGCATGTTCAGGCGCCAAAACTATACGTGATTTCACTCCTGCTTTAGGGATACCAGGCATCACACGCACGAAATCAAGAATAAATTCTGAACTGGAATGTGTAATTATAGCAAGATTAACATATGTGCCCTGAGCCACATCCTCTTTTAACTCAATTTGTAATTGACCATTATTATTTTCTAGTTTTTCCATACTTTACATTCATTTATATAAAGAGCAAATATACCTTTTTTCATTCAAATCTACAAAAGTCAGTGTATTATTATTCAGAAAAGAGTATGTCATTCTTATAATTATTAGACTTGTTCAATATTCTTAATATGAATCACAAAAATAATCAAAGAGGGCAATTCGATAAATCATCGAACTACCCTCTTTCAGTTATAAAATAAACGATTGTATTAGCACTATTTATTCTTCAACCTTCTCATCAACAGCATAGTCAAGAACAGTCTTCTTATTGGCAAGCATACGATCATATTCCTCTTTGGAGCCAACAATAATCTTTTCAAACTCCCGTTGACCGGTACCGGCAGGAATCAAGTGACCGCAAATAACGTTCTCCTTCATACCTTCCAACTTATCTACCTTACCATTGATAGCAGCTTCATTGAGCACCTTCGTAGTTTCCTGGAAGGAAGCAGCAGACATAAAACTTGAGGTCTGCAAAGCAGCACGCGTAATACCTTGAAGTATTTGAGTAGAAGTAGCAGGAACAGCATCACGTACTTCCACAGGTTTCAAGTCACGACGTTTCAGCATTGAATTTTCATCACGCAACTTACGTGCTGTTACAATCTGACCCGGTTGCAGATTTTGTGAGTCTCCAGCATCTATTACCACTTTCTTACCCCATATACGATCATTTTCTTCCATGAACTCCAGTTTATCCACAACCTGTTGTTCCAAGAAACGAGTATCACCCGGTTCATCAATCTCAACCTTACGCATCATTTGACGAACTATAATTTCAAAATGTTTATCGTTGATCTTCACACCTTGCAAACGGTATACGTCTTGTACCTCATTCACGATATATTCCTGGACAGCAGTAGGACCTTTAATAGCAAGAATATCGGCAGGAGTAATAGCACCATCCGACAACGGAGTACCTGCACGTACATAATCATTCTCTTGTACAAGGATTTGCTTAGACAATGGCACGAGATATTTCTTAACTTCACCAGTCTTAGAAGTTACAATAATCTCGCGATTACCACGTTTTACCTTACCCATTGTTATTTCACCATCAATTTCAGAAACAACAGCAGGATTAGACGGATTACGAGCTTCAAACAATTCAGTAACACGAGGAAGTCCACCCGTAATATCACCCGCTTTACCAACAGCACGCGGAATTTTTACGATAACTTCACCAGCCTTTACCTTCTGTCCATCTTCTACTACTACATGACCTCCTACCGGTAAATTATAAGTGCGAATAAGCTCTCCATCTTCTGTCATGATATGTGCAGTAGGCACTTTTGTCTTATCCTTAGACTCAATAATAATGATTTCACGTAAACCTGTTGATTCATCAGATTCTACTTTATAAGTTACGTTTTCAATCACTCCTTCAAACTCAATCTTACCCGTAGCTTCAGTTATAATAACTGCATTAAACGGATCCCAACGAGCAATAAGCTTACCCTTTTCTACCATTTCACCATCAGCAGCATAAAGTGTAGAACCATAAGGAACATTATGTGTAGAAAGCACAATACCCGTGTTTACATCTACAAAACGTACTTCGGCCAAACGTCCAACCACTACTTTAGCAGGCTCACCGGCTTCATCAATAACATCTACAGTACGAAGTTCCTCAAATTCTAAACGAGCAGGATTTTTAGCAACAATACTTGCATTAGCAGCAATATTAGCAGCCGTACCACCAGCATGGAATGTACGCAACGTCAACTGTGTACCCGGCTCACCAATAGATTGCGCCGCGATAACGCCTACAGCTTCACCCTTTTGAACCATACGACTTGTAGCCAAGTTACGTCCGTAACATTTAGCACAAACTCCTTTCTTGGATTCACAAGTCAATACAGAACGGATTTCAACACTCTCTATCGGAGAATCCTCAATCTTCTGGGCTATTTCTTCGGTGATTTCTTCACCCCCTGCAACTAAAAGTTCGCCTGTCGTAGGATGAACAATATCATGTACAGATACACGACCGAGAATACGTTCATACAGAGTAGCGATAGTTTCATCGTTATTCTTCAGAGCTGTACAGACCAATCCACGGAGTGTACCACAATCTTCTTCATTAATAATCACATCATGCGACACGTCAACCAAACGACGAGTCAGATATCCGGCATCAGCAGTTTTCAATGCAGTATCAGCCAAACCTTTACGAGCACCGTGTGTAGAGATAAAATATTCTAACACAGACAAACCTTCTTTAAAGTTAGAAAGAATCGGGTTCTCAATAATCTGACCACCTTCGGCACCCGCTTTTTGAGGCTTTGCCATCAAACCACGCATACCAGAAAGCTGACGGATCTGTTCTTTAGAACCACGAGCGCCAGAATCCAACATCATATATACAGAGTTGAAACCTTGATCATCACTCGAAATTGTTTTCATCAAGATATTAGACAACTCAGAATTTACATGTGTCCATATATCAATAACCTGATTGTAACGTTCATTGTTAGTGATGAAACCCATATTATAGTTATTGATAACCTGTTCCACTTCTTCATATCCCTTCTGTACCAGCGCTTCCTTCTCTTCAGGAATAATAATATCACCCAAATTGAACGACAATCCACCTTTAAATGCCATATAATAACCAAGGTTCTTAATTCCATCGAGAAAATCTGCCGCCTTAGCAACACCACATACCTTAATTACATGGCTAATGATATCACGAAGTGATTTTTTAGATATAATCGTATTGATATAACCTGCTTCTGCCGGAACTATCTCATTCACAATAACACGGCCTACAGAAGTATCATGCATCATTTTATCCACAATATTTCCGTTCTCGTCAACATCTTTCACAATGACACTAATAGGAGCGTGAATATCGCACTTGCCTTCATTGTAAGCAATAAGAGCTTCCTCCGGACCATAGAAAGTCAAACCTTCCCCTTTTGCACCCTTACGCAACTTGGTAATATAATACAACCCAAGTACCATATCTTGTGCAGGCACAGTAATAGGTGCACCATTAGCAGGGTTAAGAATATTGTGTGACTGCAACATCAACATTTGAGCTTCCAAAACAGCCTCATTACTTAACGGCAAGTGAACAGCCATTTGATCACCGTCGAAGTCAGCATTAAATGCCGTACAAGCCAGAGGATGAAGCTGAATAGCCTTACCTTCAATCATTTTAGGTTGGAACGCCTGTATACCCAGACGGTGAAGAGTCGGCGCACGGTTCAACAATACCGGATGACCTTTCATCACATGCTCCAAAATATCCCAAATAACAGGTTCCTTACGATCCACAATCTTCTTGGCGCTCTTTACCGTTTTCACGATACCACGCTCAATAAGTTTACGGATGATAAACGGTTTATACAACTCAGCTGCCATCAGTTTTGGAATACCACACTCACCCATCTTCAGTTCCGGACCTACAACAATTACAGAACGAGCAGAATAGTCGACACGCTTACCCAACAGGTTTTGGCGGAAACGTCCTTGTTTACCTTTCAAACTATCAGAAAGAGATTTCAACGGACGATTAGCATCCGTTTTTACCGCACTAGACTTACGCGAGTTATCAAACAATGAATCAACTGCTTCCTGCAACATACGTTTTTCATTACGCAAAATGACTTCAGGAGCCTTTATCTCAATCAATCTCTTCAAACGATTATTACGAATAATAACACGACGATAAAGATCATTCAAGTCGGAAGTGGCAAAACGTCCACCATCCAATGGAACCAAGGGACGAAGTTCCGGTGGAATAACCGGTACAATACGTACAATCATCCATTCTGGTTTATTACGTCCACGCGATGCACGGAACGATTCGACAACCTGAAGACGTTTCAAAGCTTCACTCTTACGTTGCTGTGAAGCATCACTCCCTGCACGGTGACGCAGTTCGTATGACAGAGCATCAAGATCCAAACGGGACAGCAAGTCATAAATAGCTTCTGCACCCATTTTGGCTATAAACTTATTAGGATCAGAATCTTCGAGGAACTGATTGTCTTTCGGCAACTTCTCCAGAAGATCCAAATATTCTCCTTCTTCGAGCAAATCAAACTGTGCTACCTCATCAACCAACACACCCGGCTGAATAACGACGTAACGCTCGTAATAAATAATAGCATCAAGTTTCTTGGTAGGCAATCCTAACAAGTAACCAATTTTATTAGGAAGTGAACGGAAATACCAAATATGTGCTACTGGAACAACCAACTGAATATGTCCCATACGCTCACGACGTACCTTCTTTTCAGTCACTTCCACACCACAACGGTCACAAACAATGCCTTTATAACGGATACGTTTATATTTACCACAGTGACATTCATAATCCTTGATAGGACCGAAAATACGTTCGCAGAACAAACCGTCACGTTCAGGCTTATATGTACGATAGTTGATGGTTTCAGGCTTTAAAACTTCACCACTCGAATTCTCTAAGATTTCTTCGGGAGAAGCCAAACCAATAGAGATTTTCGAGAAATTACTCTTTATCTTGTTATCTTTTCTAAAAGCCATACTTTTATATAATTGATAATTGACAATTAAAAATTGAAAAATGGATGTTGAGAAATTAAGGATTGAGAAATATTATTCAATAATTCTCAATTCCCAATTTTCAAATTATTCAAGGTTGATGCTCAAGCCCAAACCTCTAAGTTCATGCAACAATACGTTCAAAGATTCAGGAATACCCGGAGTAGGCATCGGTTCACCCTTCACAATTGCTTCATAAGCTTTAGAACGTCCAACAACATCATCAGATTTGATAGTCAAAATTTCCTGCAAAATGTGTGCGGCACCAAATGCTTCGAGTGCCCAAACCTCCATTTCTCCGAAACGTTGACCACCGAACTGCGCTTTACCACCTAACGGTTGTTGAGTAATAAGTGAATACGGACCAATGGAACGCGCATGCATCTTGTCTTCAACCATGTGACCAAGTTTCAACATATAGGTTACACCCACCGTTGCCTGCTGTTCAAATGCTTCACCTGTACCACCATCATACAAAGTTGTTTTACCATAACGAGGCAAACCAGCTTTATCAGTCCATTCATTTAAATCATCCAAAGAAGCGCCGTCAAAAATAGGAGTAGCAAACTTTACACCCAATTTTTTCCCAGCACGTCCAAGAACAGCTTCAAATATCTGTCCAATATTCATACGTGAAGGCACACCCAATGGATTCAATACAATATCTACCGGAGTACCATCCGCCAAAAATGGCATATCTTCCTGACGCACTACACGAGAAACAATACCCTTATTTCCATGACGACCTGCCATTTTATCACCAACACCAATCTTACGTTTCTTGGCAATATAAACTTTAGCCATCTGTATAATACCCGCTGGTAACTCATCACCAATGGTTATAGCAAATTTTTTACGCTTCAGCTCAGCATCAAGTTCTTTATATTTCTTGATAAAATTCATTACCAATGCACGAATCAACCCATTGGTATGTTCATCTTTCGTCCAATTACTTAACTGAATAGCTGTAAAATCCATATCACTGAAGTCAGACACAGAGAATTTTGCCCCCTTTGAAATAACTTCAGCACCCATATAGTCTTTTACACCTTCAGATGTATAGTTTTCAGTAAGTTTCAGTAACTTATTTACCAATATCTTTTTCAGGTCCGCTACCTTACCATCAAACTCATCGTCAATTTTAGGCAACAACGCCTTATCAGCCAACTTAGAACTACGAGTTTTGATAACGCGAGAGAACAAACGCTTGCCGATAACAACCCCTTTCAAAGAAGGAGAAGCTTTCAGTGAAGCGTCTTTCACATCACCTGCTTTGTCACCGAAAATAGCACGAAGCAACTTTTCTTCAGGAGAAGGATCAGATTCTCCCTTCGGGGTAATCTTACCAATAAGGATATCACCCGGTTCAATACGCGCACCTACACGAACAATTCCATTTTCATCGAGATCTTTTGTTGCTTCCTCACTTACATTAGGAATATCAGAAGTCAACTCTTCCATACCACGTTTCGTTTCGCGAACTTCCAAAGAATATTCCTCCACATGTACAGAAGTCAAAAGATCTTCACGAACAACACGTTCGTTCAATACGATAGCGTCCTCATAGTTATAACCCTTCCACGGCATATAAGCAACCAAAAGATTCTTACCTAAAGCCAATTCACCGGCTTCAGTTGAATAACCTTCAGTCAAAATTTGTCCTAAAGTTACACGTTGGCCTTTCTCACAAATAGGACGAAGATCAATGGTCATATTCTGGTTAGTACGACGCCATTTAGGAATATTATATTCTTTCAACGCAGGCTCAAAGCTTACAAACTCCTCTTCTTCCGTACGATCATACAGAATACGAATTGTGGTAGCATCTACAAAATCAACTACACCATCCCCTTCCGCAGTAATCTGCGTACGAGAATCGCGCGCCAACTGGCGTTCAATACCAGTACCTACAATTGGAGCTTCACTTTTCAACAAAGGAACAGCCTGGCGCATCATGTTTGAACCCATCAATGCACGATTAGCGTCATCATGTTCCAAGAACGGGATCAAAGAAGCTGCGATAGAAGCAATCTGCTGAGGAGACACATCCATCAATTCTACCTCATCCGGAGTAACAACCGGATAATCTGCATCCTGGCGAGATTTTACTTTATCACGAACAAAAGTACCATCCTCATTCAAAGGCGCATTACCCTGTGCAATAATTTTTTCTTCTTCTTCCTCTGCCGTCAAATAAACCAAACCATTATCAGAAAGGTCTACTTTACCATTCGCAACTTTACGATAAGGAGTTTCAATAAAACCAAGATCATTAATCTTAGCAAACACACAAAGTGAGGAAATCAAACCAATATTCGGACCTTCAGGAGTCTCAATCGGGCAAAGGCGACCATAATGAGTATAATGCACATCACGAACCTCAAAACCTGCACGTTCGCGTGACAAACCACCAGGGCCAAGGGCAGACATACGGCGCTTATGAGTAATTTCAGCCAACGGGTTAGTCTGATCCATAAACTGTGATAAAGCATTCGTTCCGAAGAAAGAATTGATAACAGAAGAAATCGTCTTGGCGTTAATCAAATCAATCGGAGTAAACACCTCATTATCACGAACATTCATACGTTCACGAATAGTACGCGACATACGTGCCAAACCAATAGCAAACTGGTTGGATAACTGTTCACCTACCGTACGTACACGACGATTACTCAAATGGTCGATATCATCAACATCCGCTTTTGAGTTTATTAACTCAATCAGATATTTAATAATCTCAATAATATCTTCTTTGGTAAGGACACGTACATCCATATCAGTCGTCAAATTCAACTTCTTGTTGATACGATAACGACCTACATCACCTAAATCATATCTCTTTTCTGAGAAGAACAGATTGTTAATAACTTCACGTGCACTGGCATCATCGGCAGGATCTGCATTACGCAACTGACGATAAATATAAAGTACAGCCTCTTTTTCCGAATTACTCGGATCCTTCTGCAAAGTATTATATATAATAGAATAGTCAGATTGATTCGGTTCTTCCTTATGCACAAGAATATTCTGAACACCTGACTCTAAAATAATATCGACATGTTCCGGTTCAATTACAGTTTCACGATCGATAACAACCTCGTTACGTTCAATAGAAACCACTTCACCGGTATCTTCGTCTACAAAATCCTCAATCCATGTTTTCAAAACACGCGCTGCCAACTTACGACCCACAATTTTCTTGAGGTTCGTTTTGTTTACCTTCACGTCTTCTGCCAAATTAAAGATTTCAAGAATATCCTTGTCATTCTCAAAACCAATAGCTCTCAGCAATGTGGTTACCGGCAGTTTCTTTTTACGATCGATGTAAGCATACATGACATTATTAATGTCAGTAGCAAACTCAATCCAAGATCCCTTGAAAGGAATAATACGGGCTGAGTATAACTTAGTACCGTTGGCATGTACACTTTGCCCGAAGAATACACCTGGCGAACGATGGAGTTGTGACACAACAACACGCTCTGCACCATTGATGACGAATGTCGCCTTATCCGTCATATATGGGATAGGTCCCAGGAACACATCCTGAATAACCGTGTCAAAATCTTCATGATCGGGGTCGGTACAATATAATTTCAATTTAGCCTTTAAAGGCACGCTATATGTAAGCCCTCGCTCTATACACTCATCAATAGTATAACGCGGCGGATCAATATAGTAGTCCAAAAACTCAAGAACAAAATTATTTCTTGTATCGGCAATGGGGAAGTTTTCAGCAAATACTTTATACAGTCCCTCGTTCTTACGCTTCTCGGGCGGAGTGTCCAGTTGTAAAAAGTCTTTGAATGACTTCAATTGTACTTCCAGAAAATCCGGATATTCCAACGGATTCTTAGTCGAAGCAAAATTAACTCTTTGATTTACAGTATTTGAAGACATCTGTTAATGGATTTGTAGAACTTAATTTTAAATATATACACAAAAAGGTTAAGAACCCTTTTCACGAAGGGTTCCTAACCGAATTACCTGATTTACAGGCTAATGTTATTTAAGTTCAACTTCAGCTCCAGCTTCTTCCAATGTTTTCTTCAATGATTCTGCTTCGTCCTTAGCCAAACCTTCTTTTACTACACTAGGAGCACCATCTACCATGTCCTTAGCTTCCTTCAAGCCAAGACCGCAAGCTTCCTTAACGGCTTTAACTACTTGAAGTTTAGCTGCACCAGCGCTCTTCAATACTACGTCGAAAGAAGATTTCTCTTCTGCGGCAGCAGCACCACCGGCTGCAGGACCAGCAGCAACAGCAACAGCTGCAGCAGCAGGTTCAATACCATATTCTTCTTTCAGGATTGTTGCAAGTTCATTAACTTCTTTTACTGTCAAGTTAACTAATTGTTCTGCAAAAGCTTTCAAATCTGCCATTTTTGTATGATTTTAATTGTTTAAATACTAAATAAATTGATAATTTTTTATCCGAAATTTACGCTTCGGCACGTTCACCAAGAGTCTTGAGAACTCCGTGAAGGGTGTTACCACCTGATTGCAGAGCAGAAATAACATTCTTAGCCGGAGATTGCAACAATGCGATAATATCGGCAATAACTTCATTCTTACTCTTGATACTTACGAGAGCATCCAACTGGTCAGCACCAACATAGAAGCTTTCTTCTGCATATGCAGCTTTTAATCCAGGAATACCGTTCTTAGCTTTATCTTTCAGCAACTTAGCCGGAGCGTTTGCAACGTTGCAAAACATTACGGCAGTAGTGCCTTTCATTGAGTCATAAAGCAAAGAATAATCTTCTTCAAGGCTTTCCAGTGCTTTGTGGAGTAATGTATTCTTAACTACCATCAACTTGATGTCAGCCTTGAAGCATTCTCTTCTCAACGCGCTTGTTGTAGCTGCGTCCATAGCAGTAGTATCCACTAAGTAGAAGTGACCAAATTCCTTAACTGTAGCAGCAATCTGCTCAATAATCGTACTTTTATCTTCCTTTCTCATTATTACTCCGTTTTATTAGATTTCTTCTACTGATTTCGGGTCAATCTTGATACCCGCACTCATCGTGCTAGAAAGATAAATACTCTTAATATATGTACCCTTGGCTGCAGTCGGTTTCAATTTATTCAAAGTAGAGATGAATTCTTTCGCATTATCGCGAATTTGATCAGCACTAAATGAAACTTTACCGATAGAAGTATGAACGATACCACTCTTATCAACTTTAAAGTCGATCTTACCTTGTTTTACTTCTTTTACAGCTTTAGCAACATCCATAGTTACAGTGCCACTCTTAGGATTCGGCATCAATCCACGAGGACCGAGCACACGACCGAGCGCACCAATCTTACCCATAATAGACGGCATAGTGATAATTACATCAATATCAGTCCATCCACCTTTGATCTTTTCAATATATTCATCAAGACCAACATAGTCAGCTCCGGCTTCTTTTGCAGCAGCTTCAGCATCCGGTGTACAAAGCACCAAAACGCGTACAACTTTACCAGTACCGTGAGGAAGTGATACAACACCTCTCACCATCTGGTTAGCCTTACGTGGGTCAACGCCCAAACGTACGTCTATATCCAGAGAAGCATCAAACTTAGTAAAAGAAATCTCTTTTACCAGTGTAGCGGCTTCTTTGAGAGAGTATGCTTTCCCTGCTTCAATTTTTTCTGCAGCTAACTTTTGATTTTTTGTCAGTTTACTCATTCTAATTGAAGTTTATTAGTTATTAACCGGGAACTCCCCTTTTACAGCGATACCCATACTACGAGCTGTACCAGCAACCATTTTCATAGCAGCTTCGACAGTAAAACAGTTCAAGTCAACCATTTTGTCCTGAGCAATCGTACGAACCTGTTCCCAAGTAATCTCGGCAACCTTCTTACGATTAGGCTCAGCAGAACCACTCTTTACCTTAGTCAATTCAAGTAATTGAATAGCAACGGGAGGAGTCTTGATTACAAAATCGAAAGACTTATCTGCGTAGTAAGTAATAATCACAGGAAGAACTTTTCCTGCTTTGTCTTGGGTTCTGGCGTTGAATTGCTTGCAAAACTCCATGATATTAATTCCCTTAGAACCCAAAGCAGGTCCAACGGGAGGTGATGGATTTGCCGCGCCTCCTTTAATCTGTAATTTGATTAGTCCAGCAACTTCTTTAGCCATTTTTTAATTGATTTATATATAAACATTAATGAAGAATACTACAGCGTAACACCTGTACTATTCTTTTTCAACTTGCATAAAGCCTAATTCGAGCGGAGTCTTCCGTCCAAATATCTTAACCATAACCTTCAGCTTCTTCTTCTCGGTGTTCACTTCTTCAATGATACCACTAAATCCACTAAACGGACCGTAATTCACCTTTACGGTCTCACCAACTACATACGGGATATTCAGCTCTTCACCGGCATCCTGCAATTCGTCAACCGTACCAAGTATGCGATTCACTTCCGACTGTCTCAAAGGAACGGGTTTATCAGATCCACCTAAGAAACCAATCACATTAGGAGTATTTCTCAGATGATGAGCTACTTCACCCACCAGAGCAGCCTCCACCAAAACGTAACCAGGAAGATAACTTCTCTCTTTCACAATTTTTTTACCATTGCGAACCTGATATACTTTTTCGGTAGGAATCAATACCTGAGATACGTAATCGCCAAGGTCGCTGTTTTTAATGTCAGCTTCAAGGTATTCCTTTACCTTAGATTCTTTTCCGCTAATAGCACGCAAAACGTACCACTTCTTTTCAATCTCAGACATTTCTCCTTACTTTTTAATGTGGATAAACAAATTCCATTAAATGTTGGAAACAGAAGTCCATCGCAAATACTACCAATGCAATAAGCAGGGAAGCATATAAAACAACTACTGCACTGTTAGTAAGTTCAGAATACGTAGGCCACGATACTTTATGAACAAGTTCGTCGTAAGTTTCTTTAAAATAAGCTACAATCTTCTTCATTTCAAAAATATTAGCACGGGAGGAGAGGCTCGAACTCCCGACACCCGGTTTTGGAGACCGGTGCTCTACCAACTGAGCTACTCCCGTTTGAACATAATCAGTTCCCAGCTTTTACTGGGAACTGATAAGATATCTGGCTATTAGTCAAAAATTTCAGTAATTTGACCAGAACCTACTGTACGACCACCTTCACGGATGGCGAAACGCAAACCTACGTTCAATGCTACCGGATAGATCAGTTCTACATTGATTTCTACGTTATCGCCCGGCATTACCATCTCAGTTCCTTCCGGAAGAGTAATTTCACCTGTACAGTCCATAGTACGCAGATAGAATTGAGGACGATATTTGTTATGGAACGGAGTGTGACGGCCACCTTCTTCTTTTTTCAAAACATAAATAGAAGCCTTGAATTTAGAATGAGGTTTAATCTGACCTGGTTTACAAAGAACCATACCACGTTTGATTTCGTTCTTGTCAATACCACGAAGTAACAAACCTACGTTGTCACCAGCTTCACCCTGATCCAACAGTTTACGGAACATTTCAACACCAGTTACAACTGATTTCTTATCTTCACCCAAACCAAGGATTTCAACTTCGTCACCTACATGGATAACACCAGCTTCGATACGGCCAGTTGCTACAGTACCACGACCAGTAATAGAGAATACATCCTCAACAGGCATCAAGAATGGTTTATCAACATCACGCGGAGGTAATGGAATCCAGTTATCAACAGCATCCATCAATTCCATAACTTTTTCTTCCCATTTTTCAACACCATTCAATGCACCAAGAGCAGAACCCTGAATGAAAGGAGTATTATCACCATCGAATTCGTAGGCTGAAAGCAACTCACGCATTTCCATTTCAACAAGTTCCAACATTTCGGGATCGTCTACCATATCGCACTTGTTCATGAAAACGACCAATCTTGGAACGTTTACCTGACGAGCCAGCAAAATATGTTCACGCGTCTGGGGCATCGGACCATCAGTTGCAGCAACTACAATGATAGCACCGTCCATCTGAGCAGCACCAGTTACCATGTTCTTTACATAGTCGGCATGACCCGGACAGTCTACGTGAGCATAGTGACGGTTAGCAGTTTCATACTCAACGTGGGAAGTATTAATAGTAATACCTCTTTCCTTTTCTTCAGGAGCGTTGTCAATTTGATCGAATGATTTTACTTCAGAAAAACCTTTTTTGCCTAACACCGTAGTGATAGCAGCAGTCAACGTGGTTTTACCGTGGTCAACGTGACCAATTGTACCAATGTTTACGTGCGGTTTGGTACGTTCGAATTTCTCTTTAGCCATAGCTTTACTTGTTATTTATTTGATTAATAATCAGCTTTTACATATCCATGAGCTGTTACCGGGATTTGAACCCGGGACCTCTTCCTTACCAAGGAAGTGCTCTACCACTGAGCTATAACAGCAGAAAAAGAGTAGTGGGCAAAGATGGATTCGAACCACCGAAGGCGTAAGCCAGCAGATTTACAGTCTGCCCCATTTGGCCACTCTGGTATTTGCCCCTATTAAATTAAGAGCTCTTTCATCTTCCGTCTGAACCCCTACAGGATTTTTGTTATCCTAACCGGTTTTCAACTTCACCGAATGTCTCTTAATCCACACTCGCACTTTTTCTTGAGCCTCTTGTCGGATTCGAACCAACGACCCCGAGATTACAAATCACGTGCTCTGGCCAACTGAGCTAAAGAGGCAGACTTAAAAAATGCAACCGTAACGTTCTAGTGCGAGCGAAACGGCTGCAAATTTAGGCATTTATTTTTTACCCGCAAAATTTTAGCGGATTTTTATTTGCTCCGTTGTTTTTCCTTATATTTAACCAGCTGTTTTTCCAAAGCTTCCAAACAAACGTCTATCGCTTCTTCAAACGTATCACAGACTTTATTCGCATAAAAATCAGCATTAGGAGCAAACACCCTCACTCCGGCTTCTTTATTTTCAGCAGTCTCTGGCTTAACAACTTTTAATGACACCTCTACTTTCTGTATATCGTCGTAAAACTTCTCCAATTTAACAACCTTTTTTTGAATAAAAGCTTGCAATTGCTCTGATGCATCAAAGTGAATCGATTGAATTCTAACATCCATACTTACCTCCTTTTCTTTAGGCTCGAGGATGAGCCTGATTATACACTTTTTTAAGTTCTTCAAAAGTAGTATGCGTATAAACTTCCGTCGTCGCCAAACTTTCGTGTCCAAGAAGCTCTTTTATCGAACTCAAATCGGCACCATTGTTCAGCATAGCCGTCGCAAAGGTGTGCCGCAACACGTGAGGACTTCTTTTTTTTACAGTCACTACCTTCGAAAGGTTTCGTTTCACAATATCTGCAACGATACTACGGCAAAGCTGCTTTCCACTCTTCCGGACAAAAAAAACATCTGCCCTGACCGGAACCGCATCATTCCGCATATTGATATATTCTCGCATTGAGCGCTTTAACTCTTCGTCAAAAGGTATCAAACGTTGTTTGTCCCGTTTCCCCGTCACCTTGATAAGAGAAGCCGAAAAGTCAATATCCTTATCAGCCAACCCCATCAATTCCGAAAGCCGCATGCCGGTGGCATAAAACATTTCAATAATCATGTGGTCACGACACCCTTCAAACCCCTCTCCAAAGTCCATATCATCCAGCAATCTATTCATTTCTCCCTCTCTCAGAAATACAGGAAGCGGTTTCTTTTTTTTAGGTCCCGTTATTTTTCGCAACGGATCCATCGCAACCTCCCCCCTCTTCAAGAGAAACTTATAATATGCCCGGATTGAACTCAACTTTCGATTTATCGTATTCGAAGCACAACCCCTGTCCATCAAAGAAGCAATCCATTCACGAACAAGCCCAGCATCAACATCCGACGGAGTTAAATCTCCCAACATCCCCTCTCCGAACTTCTGCAATTCAAGGATATCCGACCGATAATACCTAACGGTACCTTCAGAATAATTCCGCTCACGCAGAAGATAATCAAGGAAAGAATCTATCAACAACATATCGTTACATCTAAATCGTGCAACGAATGTATGAAAAAGAATTCAATAATTCAAAGGAATTTACGAATTATTAATCTTCTACTTGCTGAAGCTTTTGAACATAAACGGCACGTTCATTCTTAAGTCTTTTAGTTACAGACGGTTTATCAAACTGCTGTCTGCGTCTCAACTCTTTAACGATACCGGTTTTTTCAAATTTTCTTTTAAATTTCTTCAGCGCTTTTTCAATGTTTTCGCCTTCTTTTACAGGAACTACAATCATTTTTTTATTTTTAAAATGTTAATGGTTTGAAAATCTCACGATTAAATTTGAGCGGCAAAATTACACATACTTTCTTTATTCACAAAACTTTCTGCAAAAAAAATGATAATTTATCTAATTTACGATTTGGCAATTTACAATACACGATTGATATTACACTTGAAACCCTAAAATGACTGTTTGCTGACAGTTACAGCAGTATCATTACAGGCAGGCATATTTGTACAGCTCAATTACATAGGTTAAGAGGGAAAGTGCCCAATATTAAATCGTTCTCCCATGGAGAAAGTTTCATTCTACCGCGGGGAAAGTTTCGTTCTACCATGGTGGAACAAAAACTTCGCCATGATAGAATGGATAAAAATTAAGCTGCATTTTCCTTAGCCATGGGTATATTATGGGATGAAATCCACCAGAACAATTCATGAAAATAGGCACTTAAATCATAAGAGATAGCTGGTTATTAAAAGAAAGTAAGTAACTTTGGAGAAGAAAATATACTTATTTATATAATAAAAGAGAAGATATGAATCGAACAACCAATCAGCGTATAGACGCGCTTCGAACATTACTAAAAGAGGAGGGTATTGATGCGTTTATCATTCCCAGCACAGACCCGCACCTAAGTGAATACGTAGCACCACACTGGCAGTCAAGAGAATGGATATCAGGTTTCACCGGTTCGGCAGGTACAGTCGTGGTTACTACCAAGCGGGCAGGGCTATGGACAGATTCCCGTTATTTTCTCCAAGCCGCCCGTCAGTTGGAAGGCAAGGATATCGATTTATACAAAGAAATGTTGCCCGAAACGCCCAGCATTTCTACATTTATAAAAACATATTTAGGAACCGGTGCGGTAGTAGGCATTGACGGAAAAGTATTTTCTACAGAGGCAGCAAAACAATTGCAGGATGAGTTGAAAACAAATGGGATTATCATAAAATGCATCAACGATCCTATGAACAAGATATGGAAAGACCGACCTGCCATGCCCGAAGATCCTGCTTTTATTTACGAAACCCAGTATGCCGGAAAAAGTTGTGGAGAAAAACTAACGGCTATTCGTAAAGAAATGAAAAAAAAAGGTGCAGAGGCATTATTAATTTCTGCATTGGACGAAATAGCATGGACGCTGAATATACGTGGTAATGACGTACATTGCAATCCTGTAGTTGTCAGTTATTTACTGATCAGTAGTAACGATGTAGATTTCTTCATTCATCCTCAAAAAGTGACTGAGGAATTGTCTATCTACTTAAAAGAGATTGGCGTCTCCATTCACTCCTACGAAGATATTGAGTATTTTCTGAATAGTCTGTCAGCCGATACTCTCCTGCTTAATCCTTCCAAAACAAATTATGCCGTTTATTCCGCTGTCCGTCCGGATTGCCGGATTATCGAAGGTGCTTCGCCGGTAACTCTTCTCAAAGCCATTCGTAATGAACAAGAAATTGTTGGCATCCATGCGGCTATGCAACGTGATGGTGTAGCCCTGGTAAAGTTTCTGAAATGGTTGGAAGAAGCTATTCACACAGGCAAGGAAACAGAAATCAGCGTAGATAAGAAATTACATGAACTCCGTGCAGCACAACCTCTTTATATGGGTGAAAGTTTCGATACTATTGTCGGCTACAAAGAACATGGGGCTATTGTACATTATGAGGCTACCCCCGAAACGGATGTTCCCTTACAGCCTAAAGGTTTCCTGCTACTGGATTCGGGCGCCCAATATCTTGATGGGACAACCGATATCACACGTACCATTGCGCTAGGCAAATTGACCGAAGAAGAAAAAATAGACTATACCCTGATATTGAAAGGACATATAGCCCTCGCTATGGCAGTATTTCCTGAAGGAACCAGAGGTGCACAATTAGATGTGTTGGCTCGCATGCCGATATGGAAACACCGTATGAACTTTTTACATGGTACCGGACATGGTGTAGGGCATTTCCTGAACGTGCACGAAGGGCCTCAAAGTATTCGTATGAATGAAAACCCAGTTGGCCTGCAAGCAGGTATGGTTACATCTAATGAACCGGGAGTGTATAAAGCAGGTAACCATGGTATACGTACTGAAAATCTGATATTAACCATCCCTGCCGGAGAAGGTATGTTCGGAAATTATCTAAAATTTGAGACAATTACCCTCTGTCCTATCTGTAAAAAAGGTATCATCAAAGAGATGTTGACAATAGAAGAAATAGAGTGGTTGAATGAATATCACAGAAAGGTTTATGACAAACTTGCTCCCGACCTGAACAAAGAAGAGCAGGAATGGTTAAAAGAAGCGTGTGAAGCAATCATCCAACATTAATCAATCTAAAAAAAATGGCACTAATAAAATCAGTAAGAGGTTTTACTCCCGAATTTGGAGAAAATTGTTTTTTAGCAGATAATGCGGTTATCATCGGAGATGTGAAAATAGGATGCGATTGTAGTATTTGGTTCAGCACGGTACTTCGTGGTGATGTCAATTCTATCCGTATCGGAAATGGAGTGAATATTCAGGATGGAAGCGTACTGCATACTTTATACGAGAAGTCAACGATCGAAATAGGAGACCATGTATCGGTAGGGCACAATGTAACCATCCATGGAGCTACCATCAAAGACTATGCCCTGATAGGAATGAGCTCCACCATATTAGACCATGCCATCGTGGGAGAAGGAGCTATTGTTGCTGCCGGTTCATTAGTTTTGAGTAATACAGTGATAGAGCCCGGAAGTATCTGGGGCGGAGTACCTGCAAAATTTATCAAAAAAGTAGATCCGGAACAAGCCAAGGAATTAAACCAAAAAATTGCACACAATTACTTGATGTACTCGAACTGGTATAAATAGAAAGACAATATAATGATAAAGTGGTAGAATATTATCACCTTACCACTTTATCATTTTACCCTTATTACTTTTTCAGAAGTTTATCATATTTAATATTTTATCCGTTGCTCCAGCATTGTCAGTTACATACGCCCCCGCATTTATACCTACTTCACGCAAGAAAACTTCATCCGTCAGCATACGGTCGAGCAATACCCTTAATTCCTCATAATCTTTGATAGAAAATCCACCTTTGGCTTCCAATAACTGAACAGCTTCCTGGAACTTCTGATATTTCGGACCAAAAATAACGGGAATTCCATAAACCGCCGCTTCCAAAGTATTGTGAATACCTACTCCAAAACCTCCACCAATGTAAGCGATTTCTCCATAGCGATAGATGGACGAGAGTAATCCATAACAGTCTATAATCAAACAATCGGCTTTACGTACATTTTTCTCGTCGGCACGGGTATAACGTACGTACGTACGCTTCAGTTTCCGGATAATTTCTACCAAATGATTTTCATCAATCACATGTGGAGCTATGATTAACTTCACCTCCGGATGCTGATTGAAATATTCGATAAACAAATCTTCATCCGGTTGCCAGGAACTCCCTGCAACGAAAGTCATCGTATTGTTCTTAAAAAGTTCTACCAACGGCAAGTCTTTAGCTTCCTCACGTATCTGCAACACACGATCGAAACGGGTATCACCCACCACCGTAACCCGGTTGATATTAATCTTCGACAAAAAACGTTTGGAACGCTCATTCTGTACAAACAGATGATCGAAATTACGTAGCACATTTCTATACGTACCGCCATACCATTTAAAAAAGATCTGTCCACGACGGAAAATAGAAGACACGCTATACACCGGAATACGCCGTTTATGCAACTCATCCAGATAGTTTTTCCAAAACTCGTATTTAATAAAAAATGCCATGCAGGGATTTACCAAATCAAGAAACTTCTTCACATTCCTCGTCTTGTCAAAAGGCAGATAACAAACGATATCAGCTCCCCGATAGTTCTTACGAACCTCATAACCAGAAGGTGAAAAAAATGTCAGTAAGATACCGTAATCCGGATATCTGGCACGGATTTTCTCAATCAACGGACGTCCTTGCTCAAACTCTCCCAAAGAAGCCGCATGAAACCAGATGTACCTTACATCCTTCTCCAACTGCTGACGGAGAAGCTCATAAACCACCCAATGCCCTTTCATCATCTTGCGGGGTTTACGACTGAACGGAGCAGCCAAGTGCACCAGGATATCGTAGATTGCTATTGCCAAATCGTAAAGCATACTATCTTAATTAAGAATGAATAAAGAAGAATGAAAAATAAAAACTGTATAACAGGAAATTCCTCATTCTTGATTATTTATTTCAATGTTTCAACAGCACGCTGTATACGAGCCAATGTATCTTCCTTACCAAGCAGTTCGGTAATATCAAACATGTGAGGGCCTTTACACTCTCCCACTACCGACAGGCGGAAAGCATTCATCACATTACCCATGTGATAGCCCATTTCAGTAATCCAGCCAATCACGATGTCTTCCGAAGCCTTTGAAGAGAAGTCATCAATGCCACGCAACACTTCCATCAACTCACCCATAATACGGGGAGTATCCTCAGACCAACGTTTCTTTACATCCTTCTCTGCATACTCAGTCGGAGCAACAAAGAAGAAACGAGTCTGCTCCCATAATTCTTTCACAAAATTGACACGACCTTTCACAAGAGAAACGACTTTCGTAAGGAACACGTCACTATAAAGATCCACATTTATACCATTAGCTTTCAATACGGGCTTAAAAAGGCTGGCAATTTCTTCATCCGGTTTCATCATGATATATTCATGATTAAACCACACACCTTTTTTATAATCAAACTTAGCACCCGACTTGCTACAATGACTCAGGTTGAAGAGTTGCACCAACTCATCCACTGACATAAGTTCCTGGTCATTACCAGGATTCCATCCCAACAGGGCCAGGAAATTGATTACCGCTTCAGGTAAATAACCCGATTCACGGTAACCGGAAGAGACTTCACCTGTTTTAGGATCATGCCACTCCAACGGAAACACAGGAAAACCAAGACGGTCACCATCACGTTTACTAAGCTTACCATTACCCTCTGGTTTCAACAACAACGGCAGATGGGCAAAAACGGGCATAGTATCTTCCCAGTCAAAAGCCCGATATAACAACACATGGAGCGGAGCGGAAGGCAACCATTCTTCACCACGAATGACATGAGAAACTTCCATCAAATGGTCGTCCACAATATTTGCCAGATGATAAGTAGGCAACTCGTCCGCCGATTTATAAAGGACTTTATCGTCGAGGATAGAAGAGTTGATCACAACCTCGCCGCGAATTAAATCGTTTACATGTACATCTTCATTTGGCTCAATCTTGAAACGAACCACATATTGCTTACCTTCGGCAATCAACGCATCCACCTCTTCCTTAGGCAACGTCAACGAATTACGCATCTGCATACGGGTAGAAGCGTCATATTGAAAATTAGCTATTTCCGTACGTTTTGCTTCAAGTTCTGCCGGAGTATCAAAAGCAATGTAAGCCTTTCCGGCATCAAGCAATATCTGTACATATTTCTTATATATATCACGACGTTCCGACTGACGATATGGTCCATGTTCTCCACCGAAACCGACACCCTCATCAAAAGGAATGCCCAACCACTTGAAAGATTCCAGAATATATTCTTCCGCACCCGGTACAAACCGATTAGAATCGGTATCTTCTATACGAAAAATTAAATCTCCTCCATGCTGACGCGCAAAGAGATAATTATATAAAGCAGTGCGCACACCACCAATGTGCAACGCCCCCGTAGGACTTGGGGCAAAACGGACTCTGACTCTTCTTTCTGTCATAATCTATCTTACTTATGAATAAATTAGATGGCAAAATTAAACCTTTTTTTCCATACTACTGTTTTTTTTTGTACTTTTCGCAAAAATTTCAACGGATATGGGTTATTTCAATGGAAAAAGGAAAAAGTTCTCGTACAGAGATTTGTTATATAAGGTACTGATTTTTATTGGGACTGTAACAATTATCGTTTATTTCTTACCTCGTGACGGCAAGTTCAATTACCAGTTTGACATAAACAAGCCATGGAAATATGGACAATTGATGGCAACTTTCGACTTTCCAATTTATAAAAATGATGAGGTTGTGAAGCGGGAGCAAGACAGCATCCTCGCTTCTTTTCAACCTTATTTCCAGTTGAATAAGAATATTGAGAATAATATATTCAAAAAATTGAAGGCTGATTATCAAACCCATTTACGGGGAATACTTCCTTCTACTGACTACATTCACTATATAGAAAAAATTCTTTCGGAGATATACCAGGCAGGAATACTCTCGACAGAAGAACTGACCAAGCTACAAAAAGACAGCACATCAGCCATCATGGTAATAAATGATAAGCTCGCCAACCAACAAAATATCAATGAACTTTATTCCGTAAAAAGTGCCTATACTTATCTGCTCACTGCCGACACCCTGCATTATCGTCCGGATATACTACGCCAATGTTCACTCAACGAATATCTGTATCCTAACCTGACATACGATGAGCAACGTACAGAAACAGCCAAGAAAGAAGCGCTTGACAACTATTCATGGGCAAATGGCATTGTGTTGAGCGGACAAAAAATCATTGACCGGGGTGAGATTGTAAGCCAGGAGACATATAACATTCTAGAAAGTCTGCGAAAAGAATCTATTGAACGCAGTGAATCCATTGGTCAAAAGCGTTTGATGCTGGGGGGGCAAATATTATATGTCAGCATCTTCATGTTGTGTTTCATGCTTTATCTGGACTTATTCCGCAAAGATTATTATAACCGTAAAGGAAGTTTATCTCTGTTATTCTCACTCATCATGTTCTATTGTGTGGTGACGGCACTGATGGTGACAAACAATATCTTTAACGTTTACATTTTGCCATACGCTATGTTGCCTATTATCATACGGGTATTCCTTGATTCGCGTACGGCATTTCTTACCCAGGTAGTTACTATTTTGATTTGTTCCATCTGCCTGCGCTATCCGCATGAGTTTATCTTGTTGCAACTTGCTGCCGGACTCGTTGCAATCTTCAGTTTGAGAGAGCTATCACAACGTTCACAACTATTCCGTACAGCATTTCTTGTGATATTGACATATGTTACTGTTTACTTTGCATTCGAACTGATTACAGAAAATGACTTGTCGAAACTCAATGGTAGTATGTACACCTACTTTATCATCAACGGAGTACTGTTGCTTTTTACATACCCACTTCTTTTTCTGGTGGAGAAGACATTCGGTTTTACATCCAATGTCACTCTGGTAGAGTTGTCCAATATCAACAACAGCTTGTTGCGCCGCATGTCGGAAACCGTACCGGGTACATTCCAACATTCCATGCAAGTGGCTAATCTTGCCGCTGAAGCCGCCAACCGGATCGGTGCCAAAAGCCAATTAGTACGTACCGGCGCTTTATATCATGATATCGGGAAAATGGAAAATCCGGTTTTTTTCACAGAAAATCAATCCGGTGGTGTCAATCCACATAAGAACCTTGGTTATGAACAAAGTGCCCAGGTGGTTATCAGCCATGTGACGGACGGGTTAAAACTAGCCGAAAAAAATAATCTGCCTAAAGTGATTAAAGATTTCATCACAACCCACCACGGTCTTGGAAAAACCAAATATTTCTATATTTCCTGGAAAAATGAACATTCCGGTGAAGAACCTAATGAAGAATTATTTACCTATCCGGGACCCAATCCGTCCACTAAAGAACAGGCCATCCTAATGATGGCAGACTCTGTGGAAGCAGCCTCACGCAGTCTACCCGAATATACAGAGGAAAGTATCAGTAACCTTGTTGATAAGATTATAGACTCTCAAGTCGAAGAAGGGTATTTTAAAGAATGCCCCATTACTTTCAAGGACATAGCAACCATAAAAGCAGTATTCAAGGAAAAGCTGAAAACAATTTACCATACTCGTATCAGTTATCCCGAACTTAAAAAATAAGAGCTATGGAAGTGACCGCTAAAGAACAGAAAAGAGCCAAAGAATTGCTCCAAAACCAACGGATAGGGCTACAACAGATCAAGAGTTTCAGTTTCATGGAACGCTATCATCAAGTGTCCCCTTCAAACGGCCTCATGTTTAAAGACAAATATGGTCCAGGGATATTAACCCTACATCTGAAGGAGGGAAAAAACAAAGTCATTTACCTCTCTCCTTTTCGCCACCCTTCTTCCGTCATACGTTTCTTGATATCTCAGGGAGTATCTTTCGATAATTATATTCCGCAAGTACGAACGGTAATAGAGTTTCCTACCAAAACCTACCACCGGCCCTCATTATATATGTTCTATTTTTTTGTGCTTTTCCTCATGTTCCTGATATTGGGCTATTATTCCATGAGTGGCAATGTATGGTGGAGATTTATTCCTGCTATCATTTCTTTCAGTCTGAGCCTTTTCTTTATAAGTATGCTAATGACGCGATTCTGTTATCTGACTCTAACTAATGATGCCCTTGTCATACACAGCGTAGGTAGAAGCATCCGTTATCTTTATACGGATTTACGGAAAGTAAATTTTGATTTTGCCCGCGAACAAACGTTTACCCATATCATGGAATTACTGGACAAGGACTACCATTACCGATTATTCTATATCGGCAGAGTATCACGGAAAAAACTAAATGAAATAGCCAATCGGCTACAACAAGTCGGAGTAGATGCAACCTGTAGTCTCAACGATAAAAAACGTTTCTATCAAGACCGATTAGATGACTAGCCGATAGTTTCTTTATCCAAGCTTTCCAATAAACCAGAGCAGGCATCTTCAAGAACATCAAGCACATACTCGAAACCTTCGGCACCTCCATAATAAGGATCGGGTACATGGTCGGCATGAGTAAATTTTTTGCAGTAATCCGTCATCCGATGTATTTTGTTCCATTCTTCAATTGAAGGGGCACGATCTTTCAGATCATCGATATTCCTGTCGTCCATACCGATTATCAGATCAAAGTTATAAAAGTCTTCAGTATGGACAGGACGAGAGCGATGTATCAGATTATATCCACGACGGGCAGCGTGAGCACGCATCCGGCTATCAGGTAATTCTCCTTGGTGATAAGAAAGTATACCTGCTGAATCAATCATAAATTCATCTTCACGTCCTGCCTCTTCTATCAGACGTTTCATCACCCCTTCTGCAGAAGAGGAACGACAGATATTACCGAGGCAGACAAAAAGGATTTTCTTCATATAAACTAATTCTATATATTTACATCATAAATTTGATACCTTACATCGGATCTACATCATAATATACAATCAAGGACTTAAAGCGGTCTTCTGCAATCATTTCTTTTTGTACTTGCATCAACAATTCGCGTGCACGAACCATAGGAGCATTTACTTCAATCTTTACAATAATTTTTCTGATAAACAAAGTTTGCACACGGGCAACAGGTGGTTTATCAGGTCCTAACACACGACTTCCAAAAACAGAACGAAGTTTGTTCGCCATGGTTTGCGCCATCAAATCAAGTAAAGTTTCATTACGATTTTTCAGATAAACATATATCAAGCGATAATAGGGAGGATAATGAAACATCTGCCGTTCGGCAAGTTGCCCGCCAACCATACCTTCATAATCATTCAATATTACCTGTGGAATAATAGGATGATCTATATTTTTAGTTTGCAATACTACTCTACCTCGTTTATTTTTCCGTCCTGCACGCCCGGCCACTTGTGCCATCAGCTGAAAAGCACGTTCATATGCACGAAAATCAGGATAATTCAACATTGTATCGGCATTTAAGATACCCACCACGCTGACATGATCAAAATCCAATCCTTTGGATACCATTTGTGTTCCAATAAGGATGTCGGTTTTTCCCTGCTCAAAATCAGCAATGATCCGCTCGTATGCCGAGCGCGTGCGAGTAGTATCCAAATCCATACGGGTAACGGTTGCCTCGGGAAACAACGTCTTGATATCATCCTCTATCTTTTCCGTACCGAAACCACGGTTACGTAAATCAACCCCTTCACAAGCCGGACAAACACGGGGTACTTGATAGCTATAACCACAGTAGTGGCACGTCAACTGATTTAAACCTTTATGATAAGTTAAACTCACATCACAATTCTTACATTTGGGTACCCAGCCACACGTATGGCATTCAATCATAGGGGCAAAACCACGACGGTTCTGAAATAAAATAACTTGCTCTTTCTGCTCTAAAGCTTCACGTATATATTGAAGTAACAAAGGCGAGAACGGACCATTCATCCGTTTTTTACGGTGCAATTCCTTGATATCTACTGAAATAATCTCCGGCAATTGTATTTCTCTATAGCGTTCTTTCAGTTCTACCAGTCCATATTTACCCGAAATGGCATTATGCCAAGTTTCAATAGACGGAGTAGCGGTACCCAATAATGTTTTGGCACCATACATAGCAGCCAAGACAATAGCCGCATTTCGTGCGTGATAACGTGGAGCCGGATCTTGTTGCTTATATGTATTTTCATGTTCCTCGTCCACAATCACCAATCCCAAATTACGAAACGGCAGGAATACAGACGAACGGACCCCTAAAATAATATCATATCCTTTTCTTGAAAGTTGTTTCTGCCAGATTTCCACCCGTTCTGCATCGGGAAACTTGGAATGATAGATACCTAGCCGAGAGCCGAATACTCGTTGTAAACGTTCTGTGATTTGCGTTGTTAAGGCTATTTCCGGCAATAAATACAGCACTTGCTTACCTTGACTGATGATCTCTTCTATCAAATGAATATAGATTTCCGTTTTTCCACTGGCTGTTACTCCATGAAGCAGGCAGACATTTTTTTCACGAAAAACCTCCATGATATCATGGTAAGCTCTCTGCTGATGATCATTTAGCGGATGCAGGGGGGAAATGGATGACTGTATCAAATTGAGACGGCCTATTTCTTGTTGATACACCTCAAATATCGCTTTATCTACCAAACCATTGAATATCGCAGGCGATACGGAAGCACGATGCAAAAGCTCTTTTTTCGTCACTTCTTTAGGTTGATTTCCTAAAACTCCAGAAAGTTCAATATACTTCATTAATAAATCAAGTTGTTTAGGTGCACGCTCCAACTCTTCAAACAACTCTTTCAATCGCTGTTCATCTCGAGCAGCAATTGTCAACCTTACACGAGTTTCAACCTTGGGTTTATAAGTACGTTTCAACTCTTCTTTGACAAAGATAGCTTCTTTATCCAATAGAGATTTAATTACGGAAAGTATATTCTTAATACCACTATCCTTCTCCAACTTCGTGACGCATTGCTCTGATTCCACAGAAAGCAGATCTAATACTTTTTGCTCCCGTTCGGGTAACCGTATGTCCGATTCGAAATCAGGATTATATTCCACCATCGTCTCGCTCTCCAATTTTAAGCCTGAAGGCAAAGCCGCTTTATACACATCGCCTTGTGTACAAAGATAATAATCAGCCAACCATTCCCAAAACTTAAACTGTTCAGCAAGCAAAATAGGATGTGCATCCAACAGGGCAGTCACTTCTTTCACCTCATACGCCGTGGGAGCGGCATTATGTATGTTCCGCACAATTGCCGTATAATACTTCTTTCGTCCGAAAGGTACTACTACCCGACAACCAATCTGTACTTCTTCCGCAATCTCTTCAGACAAGGAATAAGTAAAACAACCGTGCAAAGGCAAAGGTAATATAACATCAACAAACTTCTCCATCGTGGCAACAAAGATAGTATTTTTCAAGAAGAAGGAGGAAAGAGAATAAAAAAATAGCGTTGCCGATTTTAATCGGTAACGCTATTCCTATAATATATAGTTTAAATTACTTAGAAAATATAAGCAGCAGAGATTTGCCAAGTTTTATTCTTAGCCCCTAAAGCTTCTCCTGCAGCTTTCAAAGTATAGGAGTCACCAAATGGAATATTATAGTTAAAGCCAATCTGTAAGTGTTTAATCAACTTCACACCAGCACCTAAATTAATACCAACCTGAGCTTTTTTATTTTTCAATTCAACAGCTTCATCAATGTATTTCTTATCCCCCTTAAAATTAAAATAAAAATCAGGACCGGCAGCCACATAGACACCAAACAAACTACCTAAACCGATAGTATATTTCAAATTAATAGGAATATCAAGACCTGTTTGCTTACCATCATCTTTTCCTTTTTGTGAAAACAACAAAGCACCATCCACTCCCAAACCTACGATAGGAATAGTGACTTCAGCCATCGGACCGATGAAAAAACCGGTAGCATTATCTTTATTACCTTTATATCCACCATCCCAATCAATCTTTGACAAATTAACACCACCCTTTACACCAAACTTAATTAATTGAGCCTGTGCAGGCATAGCTACCGCCAAACAGCATATAGCTATCATAAAAACACTAAAAATCTTCTTCATAATTCAATATGTTTAAAATTTCGGGACAAATATATGTAAAATATTCCTAAAAAGAACAATCACCATTCCCATTTGTTCATTTTCACAAGAACAACTAACCATAAAAGTTATTACTTTTGCAACATCACTTCAAGGAAAGATGCCGGAGTGGTCGATCGGGCCGCACTCGAAATGCGGTGAACGGGTAACCGTTCCCAGAGTTCGAATCTCTGTCTTTCCGCAAAGTTTTTATTTAATTTTTATTAAGCCATACTTTATACCAAATTTGTACTTTTCCTATTTATAATACATTCCTATGATAGAATCGTAGAATTAATATGGGTTTAACACGAATTACGACACAATTCTTCTATAACAAACATCTGATACTCAATACCTATCAATAATATCTCTTAATTTGTTTCCACAGTCTCATTATCCATTTTTTAGCTAAAATTGATACGATTTTACAAAGAAATGAGAATATTTATAAAATTATATAAGTAATTATCCTCTTATCTTTGGGGACACAAAGGCCTTTTGTTTATCTAATAATAATTAAATCTAATTAAATGATGAAGAATATTTATCATTCTTTTCTTCCAAGCACAAAGTATAAACGCTTTTGTAGTTTGCTTATATGTGCAACTATTGTTCAAGGGACATTGCAAGCCACTGTTACGACGAACACTTCTCCTCTGTATAATACAGAAATAAATGTCCCCGCTCCTATCAAAGCTACAGGACGGGTTATTGATGAAATGGGAGAACCTCTTCCAGGTGTTACAATTGTGATTCAAGGTACCCCACGAGGTGTTACTACCGATGTGGATGGTACTTTTTCTATTGACGTAGAAGTAGGTGCGAAATTAATGATTTCGTATATTGGTATGGAAGACCAAATCATCACAGTAAAAAATTCCAAACCATTGACTATTACTATGGCTCAAAAAGTGGATGAGTTGGATGAAGTTACCATTGTTGCTTTTGCCAAACAGAAGAAAGAAAGTGTGTTGGCTTCTGTTTCAACTGTGAAACCAGCAGAATTGAAAACACCTGCAAGTAATCTTACAGCAGCTTTGTCTGGACGTGTTGCAGGTCTAATTTCCTATCAGCGTAGTGGTGAACCGGGAGCAGATAATGCAGACTTCTTTGTACGTGGTGTCACTACATTCGGTTACAAAACAGATCCATTGATTTTGATTGACGGTGTAGAAATGACATCCAGCGATCTTTCTCGTCTACAGGTAGATGACATCGCCAGTTTCTCCATAATGAAAGATGCAACGGCTACAGCACTTTATGGTTCACGTGGTGCTAACGGCGTAATTCTGGTAAACACTAAAGGTGGTACTGAAGGACCAGCAAAAATATCCGCTCGTGTAGTAGTAACTCATTCGTCCCCTACAAAAACTGCTGAATGGGCAGATCCTATTACCTATATGAACATGCACAATGAAGCATCCTTATATGATGGCAATGGATTGATGCACAGTCAGCAGAAAATAGCCAATACGATGGCTGGATTAAATCCTAATGTATTTCCCGCTGTAGATTGGTATGATGAATTATTCAAGAAGTCCAATGTAAACTATAGCGCCAACATGAATGTTCAGGGTGGTACAAATATTGCCAAATATTACATCGCCGGAACTTATTCCAGCGATTCGGGTAATTTGAAATCTGCTAAACAAAACAATTTTAATAATAATATCAAACTTAACCGTTATTTATTGCGTGCCAATGTAGATGTTAATGTTTCTAAAACCACAAAAGCAACAGTACGTTTACATGGAACTATGGATGATTATTCAGGTCCTATCTATACCGGTAAGGAGATTTACAAGATGATTACCCAGACTTCTCCTGTGCTTTATCCTCCCTATTATAAACCAGATAAAATAAATGAAACAACTCCATATTTACTTTATGGTAATTATGATACCGGTAATTACTTAAATCCTTATGCAGAGATGACGCGTGGATATAGAGATACTAGCACTTCGTTAATGATGGCTCAGGTTGAATTAAACCAAGATTTAAAATTCATCACAAAAGGTTTAAAAGCTCGTTTTATGTTTAATACGAACCGACGTTCTGACTATACTGTACAACGAAAATATGATCCTTTCTATTTTTCAATGGGTAGTTACGATGCATTAAGTGACACATATATTTTGAGTGCTTTGAATCCAGAAGATGGTACAGACTTTTTGTCACCAAATGTCTCTACAAAAGAGGTTGAAGTCAACACCTATTTAGAGGCAGCAGTCAATTACGACCGTACTTTCAAAGACAAGCACGCTGTCAGTGGTTTGATGGTATTCACCATGAATAATAAATTGGAATCCAAAGGAGTTAGTTCATCAGCTAATACAGATAATATTCAAAAGTCTCTTCCTAAGCGGAATATGAGTTTATCCGGACGTTTCACTTATGCTTATGATGATCGCTATTTTATTGAAGCCAATTTTGGTTATAATGGTTCGGAGCGTTTTGCAGATAAAGAACGTTGGGGGTTCTTCCCTTCTGCAGGTGTGGGTTACTTGATGTCTAACGAACGGTTTTGGAATGCAGACTTGAAAAAAGTGATCAGTAAATTAAAATTCAAGGCTACTTATGGTCTAGTGGGTAATGATGCGATTGGTGATTCTGGTGATCGCTTTTATTATTTATCTGTTGTAAATTTGAAAGATTCGGGTATGGGATACACTTGGGGAAGTTTAAATGACCGTCATAGCGCAAATGGTGTGTCCATCAGTCGCTATGCTAATCCGAATGTAACTTGGGAAATTTCTAAAAAGACCAATATAGGTGTTGAATTAGGATTATTTGACAAATTAGAATTACAAGTAGATATTTTCCGTGATGACCGTTCAAAAATCTTAATGGAACGTGCTAACCTTCCTAGTTCATTAGGTTTGGAAGCCAAGCCTAAGTCCAACGTAGGTGAAGCCCGCAGCCAGGGTATAGATCTTTCTTTGGACTATAACCAATCCATCAACAAAGATTTATGGATGTCCGGACGTCTGAACTTTACCTATGGACGTGGAAAATATAAGGTTTATGAAGAACCCGACTATAGTAGTACCCCTTGGCGTTCACGTATCGGGCAATCCGTGAAACAAGCATGGGGATATGTAGCCGAACGCTTGTTCATTGATGAAGCTGATATCGCCAATTCACCCAAGCAAACATTCGGTGACTACAAGCCAGGAGACATTAAATATAAAGATATCAACGGTGACGGACAGATTACCAATGCCGACCAGGTGCCCATCGGATATCCTACTTCTCCAGAAATAAACTATGGTTTTGGTTATTCCATGGGATGGAAAGGTTTTGATTTCTCTTTCTTCTTCAACGGTTTGGCCCGTGAATCTTTCTGGCTCGACTATAATGCTATCACTCCATTCTATAATTCAGGAGGTGCCAATGGAACAGTCGCCGTAAACCAATTACTTACTGTCATCTCCGATGATCACTGGTCTGTAAACAACCGCGATCCATATGCTTTCTGGCCGCGCCTTTCTACTGCTGAAAATAAGAACAACAGCCAACGTAGTACATGGTTTATGCGTGACGGTTCTTTCCTCCGTCTGAAACAAATTGACTTCGGTTATACTCTACCCAAAAAGTTTCTTAAGAAAATCGGTTTCAGCTCAATCCGAATTTATTATTCGGGAATTAACCTGCTTTGTTTCAGCAAATTCAAGTTGTGGGACCCTGAATTGGCAGGAAACGGATTTAACTATCCTCTCCAGCGCACACATTCTGTAGGTATAAACTTCTCTCTCTAATACAATAAACTTTATGAAAATAAAAAATCTGATTATTCTAGTTTTATTAGGAACAGTGACATCCTGTAATTATCTGGATGTAGTTCCTGAGAAGGTAGGAACTATTGAATATGCATTTCGTGACAAACTCAGTGCAGAAAATTATTTAGCTACCTGTTATTCCTATTTACCCTATTTGGGGAGTGAATCAAGTTCTATAGGACGTTCTTGTGGAACAGAAGTAACGACTTATTACCGTAATCGTGAGAATGGTGTAAAAATCACTTTGGAAGGTAATAGTGTATCCAGTCCTAAACTAGCACAGTGGGACAATATGTACAAAGCTATTCGAGCATGCAACACTTTTCTCGAGAATGTTCACTTAATACGTGATTTAAACGGCTCTGAACTCAATCGTTGGATAGCTGAAGTAAAATTTTTGAAGGCCTATTATCATTGGATATTAATTCAACATTATGGTCCTATCATATTACAAAAGGAAAACCTGTCAATGGATGCCTCTCCCGAAGCGGTACTCCAATTTCGTTCCCCAATAAATGAATGTATCGATTATGTTATACAGTTATTAAATGAAGCTGTTTATGGCGAAGCTGTAGAGGATCCAGACTTGGATATAGTGGAACCTCCATTACCGTTGATCCCCGACGACGCCTTCCAAACCGGACGTATTACCCTGCCCATTGCTGCAGCTATGCGCGCCAAAATTATGGTACATGTTGCCAGTCCATTTTTTGCTGAGAATACAATGTACGAAAATTTTGTTGATTCACGTGGTGTAAAACTTTTCCCAGCTTGTTCAGAGGAAGAAAGAAAAAAACGTTGGGCAGATGCAGCCAAGGCATGTAAAGAAGCTGTTGATATCTGTCATCAAGCAGGTCATCAATTGTTTGATTATAATCCAGATTTGACTATCGTACCTAATATTTCGGAGGAGATGCGTCTTATCTTACAAACTTCTACGATTATAACGGAGGAAGAAAACAATAAGGAAATTATTTGGGCTGATCCTAAAAACAGTACGAATAATGTCCAAACTTATGTTATGCCAGCAATAACCTTACCCATTCGTGCCCGTAATCCAAGAGCACAGTTGACACCGACTTTAGCTACTGCCGAAAATTTCTACACTGAAAATGGAGTACCTATCGAGGAAGATAAAGACTGGGACGAAAACGGTTGGTACGAAAATCGCTATATGACTACTACGGTTCCTGAAAAAGACTATCTGGAAATGGAACCAGGTATGACTGTACCAAATTTACATATGCATCGTGAATCCCGTTTTTATGGGAGTATGGGATTTAATGGTGGTAAATGGCTTGGATTAGGTAGCCAGGGAACCGCTCCTTCTGGAGAATGTATTGAAAACTATCAATATACACTGCATTGTTTGTCTACTCCTGATGATTTGGCAAGTAATCCGGCAGGACGAAGCGGTGAACAGTATTATTCAGTAACTGGTTATTTCACTAAAAAGCTGATAAACTATAAAACCACTCTCAATACAGCCCAAACCGGATGGTCAATTTCTGGTTACCAATGGCCTAACATGCGTTTGGCAGACCTTTATTTATTATATGCTGAAGCTTTAAATGAAACTATGGATCAACCAACTGCCGATATTTGGGAAAATTGGATTGATCCAATCCGTAAACGTGCAGGTTTAGAGGGTGTAGCAGATAGTTGGACAAAATATTCAACAAAACCTGATAAATTTAGAACTAAAAACGGCCTGCGTGATATCATTCATCAGGAACGTTGTATTGAGTTAGCCTTGGAGGGACACTATTACTACGACATGAGACGTTGGAGTGGTGGTTCACGAGTAGACCGCTATGATATCATGCAAGAAATGAATAAACCTATCAAAGGATGGAACTGTGACGGAGCCGACAATGCATCCTATTATACGGTTCGTACTGTTTATAATGTATCCTTCTCCTTACGTGATTATTTATGGCCCATCAAAGAGGGTGACATTAACGTCAATCCCAATTTGGTTCAGAATCCTGGCTATTAAAATTTTAAAATGTAGAAAGATGAAAAAACATATATTATTTTTAGGTTTGGCACTTGCCTTTATGACTTCATGCAATGAAGAAAGTGTCGGACAATATCCAATTGACAATATCGCTCCGGGGCCTGTAAGTAATGTCACTACAAAAGAAGTATTCGGCGGTGGTGTAACTTTAGCTTACACAATTCCCGATGATCCCGATTTAATGGGTGTAATGGCTAAATATACACTAGATACTGGTAAAGAAATGTCAGTAATGGTATCCGGATATGCCCGTGAGATCACCCTGGAGGGTTTCGCTTCAGCAACGGAACATTCAGCTATATTGTATGCCATTGATAAGAGTCAAAATTTATCCGAAGCGGTAACCGTAAAATTCACACCTAAGCGTGCACCGATTTTTGATGTATACGAGACTTTGAAAGTTACAAGTGACTTTGGTGGTGCCAAACTGACTTGGCAAAATCCGGAAATGAAGGACATCATCGTTTCTGTCTCTACCCCGATTACTGAAGGGAGTGACGTATTGGAAGATGTACAGAATTTCTATTCCTCAGGAGCTGATGGTTTGGCAGCTGTACGTGGCTTCGAAGCAAAGCCTGTTACTTTTTTTGTAACTATTTCTGATCAATACGGTAATAAAACAGACGCATTGTCACAAGATTGCCTCCCTCTTTATGAAGAAAAGATTGATGGAACCAAATATTGGAAAAAATGGAATGGAGATCCGAATATTCCATATATGCAATATTCAAATAGTTATCCTATTACGAAACTATGGGATGGTATCAATATGGCAGCTAAAGGAGCCAGCAATAACTTTTTCCATACTCCAGGTGGTCAACCATTCCCCGTACGATTTACATTTGATATGAGACAAGTATATACATTGAGCCGTATGAAAGTTTACCAACGTGGTAATGGTTGGGCCTATGAACATGGTAACCCGAAACGGTTCGAGGTATATGGTTCGAAGAGCCAAAATGTATCTATGACGGCAACAAATCCTGATGACCAATGGATTTTCTTAGGTTATTTTGAATCATATAAACCTTCTGGACTTCCTTTAGAACAGGCTTCTCAAGAGGATGAATTACGTGGCCCAGGTGGTGAAGAATTCACATTTCCTGTAGAACTTGCTACAGATGTACGTTACATTCGTTTCGATATTCTTGAAACTTGGGGCGGTACGGAAATGATCCACATTTCCGAATTGGAAATGTGGGGGCAACCCGAAGGATACGGCGAGGGAAACGGCGAAGAGAGTGCAGAATAAGCCAAATTAATTAAAAGTAAGACATTATGAAAAAATGGTATATTAAGATGTTGATGTTTGTCCTCTCAGGAGTGGCCATTGTCGCTTGTTCGGACATGAACGATCTGCATGACAAATATCTACAACAAGGAGAAACAATTTATTCAGCGAAATTTGATTCTGTAAAAATCTTCTCCGGACGATATCGGGTACGTGTGGACTATTGGGTAACTGACCCTAAAGTAGCTAAGTGCCAAATCTCCTGGAATATGGGTAAAGAAACTAAAGTAGTGGATATAACCAACACAACCGGTGAAACACCCAATTCTTTCTTTATAGAAAATTTGGAAGAAACAACCATCAGTTTTGACTTCAATACTTGTACAGCAGATTTAGAGTATCCCTCATTGAAAACAAGTGTTAGTGCTACGGTTTATGGAGACAATTATGTATCTACATTACTAAACACAAACGTTAGTTCCTACAGTTTTAGTCCGATAGAACAGGCACTAACTCTGTACTGGACCAGCAACTATGAAGGTGCAGTAGCCTATATACTTAAATATACTGACGTAAATGGTGAAGAACGTGAAGTAAGAGCAGAAGTAAATAAGGAAAAAAAGGCCGTATTACCTGATTTCCCCGAATTCGGTTCCTTCACATACGCTACAGTCTATCTTCCTGCAGAAGGTGCCATTGATGAGTTTATCACTCCATTCAGTAAACCGTTCAGTACAGCAGCAGAAGGTGAAAAGCCTTGGGCTCTAACAGCTAACATGACAGTACCCCAAGAGGCTGCTACATGGACAACCTGGCAAGATGCAGATACTTACATGAAACAGTTCAAATATGACTATGTTGAACATCCGGAAGGAAATAATGCAAGTAAAAATAGCCCTAGCGATATTGGTAGCCATATTGAATTCGTGAACGATGCAGCCAGAGGTAAGTATGTATTTAAACTTACAGCACATGCAGAAGCCAACGAAGACGGAAGTATCAAGTGCTTGGATGATGCCATGGATGCAGGTAACAATCAAGACCGCCAAGTCAATCAGTTTAGTCCGCAAAGCGGTGCCGGTAACCATGATGTTTGTGGTAACTATGGTGAAACTGTGATTTATGATTGGTACATGAAGATACCGGCAGATTTCAAGCCTATTAATGAACGTAATCATCTTTTCTATCTTATTCCCAAAGAAGATGGTGGAGAGAGAAAAGGTAATGCCGTAATCGCTCTTAACGCTAATGGAGATGATAAAAACGGAAAGAATGCATGTTTCCAGATTGTGCATAACGGTAATTTGAAAGCAAACGGAAACAATGCAAAATTGGTTGACAAATTAAATATGGACGATTTCAGAAATGAATGGGTACATATCACCATTGAAGTTCTTTATTCTTATCAAGGCACATTGAAAGTCAAGATGGAACGCGTCAGCGATGGTAAGGTTATCGTAGATTATTCAAAGACCAATGTTGAATTGTGGCGTGAGAACTGTATCGATATGCGTGCTTACTTCGGTATCCGCCGATGGTTCAAAGGTAAAATCAAAGATAACTTTAAAGGTATGTTCCCGACTACCGGTATTGAAACAGAATCTGTATATCTGGACGGTATAAGGATCTTTGAGAAAAACCAGAACAATGACAATCCGGTTGCAGTAAAGCCTTAGTAAACTCGTAAAATAAATTTGAAGAGTGTCAAAAAATAGACAAAAGGAATAATGTTATCAATTTTTGACACTCTTCTTTTTTTAAGACCTTGCACAATATTTTATATAACCATAAAAAGGGAGATAGTATATGAGAAACTGGTACAAGAAGTTGTTAATAGGTTGGATTGCCGGATGTCTGGTACTAGCTTGTTCAGACTCGAAGAATGAACCGGAAGAGCCGGTCACTCCCCCGAAAGAGGAAGAAAAAGTCAGTCTGGAGAAGTTCGATGACATTAAGGTATATCCCGGAAATCAACGGATAAAGGTGGAATATAAGTATTCTGACTCACGTGCAAAACAATGCGAAGTAACTTGGGCTGCAGGAAGTGAAAAGAAGTCTGCTGTGGTTGCAATGACTGTTTCACAAGCAGAAAAGTCCAATGAATTCTACATCGATAACATAGAAGAGGGTACACTCACTTTCAGCTTCGTCGCTTACTCTGAAGATAAAAAGATGAATTCCCCTAAATGGATAGGATCACCTGTCAATGTTTATGGTAATAAATATATCTCCGGCCTGAAGAATCCCGCTATAACCAATGTTGAGTGGAATCCTACAAATTATATCTTAAACTTCAGCTGGTCAGATAACTATAAGGATGTGGTAAGGTATATCTTGAAATATACCAATGTAAACGGTGAGCAGAAAGAGGTGACATCTGAATCTGATAAAGCAGGAACTGTAACACTGCAGGAATTTCCTGAAAATGGAAAATTAGAAATAACTACTGTCTACCTACCCAATGGAGCCATTGACGAAGTCAAAGCCGCACCGACCCAGATTACAGTTAACACCAGCGGAGAAGTCCCCTGGGAATTGAAAGCAGAAATGCAAGCTGCCGCCTCATTGATCGGATGGCAAGCCGTAGATACATATATGAAGAAATATAATTTCGAATATACAGAACATCCCAACAATGGTGGAGGAAAAGATCATAACGATGATACACATATTGAAGTGGTAGAAGACAAAGGACTGGGGCAATGGGTCTTCAAGTTTAATTCTCATGCCTCAGGTGATGCTAATGGCAACATCATTATATTAGATGGTGACCGCGGTAAAATAGAAGACCGTATGCGTAACGAAATGAAATCGCGTACGGGAGACGGGAAATATCATATGAATGGTAACTGGGAAGAATGGCAAAGAATAGAATGGAAATTCAAGATACCTAAAGGGTTCCGTCCCACCAAAAGTTTCACTCACATCCATCAGCTGAAGGCGCAGGAAGGTAATAATGGTTCTCCACTCATCACTATTACTCCTCGTGCCAGCGATACAAACGGTAAGAACTCGCGTGTGCAGGTCATCCATAACGGAGACAATAAAGATACCAACAAAGGAACGATCATTGACAACCTGCCATTAAGCGATTTTGAAGATGAATGGATACAAGTCACATCTGAAATCTACTATACGCACAATGGTTCGTATTATATCAAGATGGTACGTATCAGTGACGGTAAAGTGCTTGTAGAAAAGAAGTTTACAGATATTGACATGTGGCGTAAAGGTGCAACCAATATCCGGAACAAATTCGGTATTTATCGTAGTTACGGTGGTAAACTAGAGGAAGATTTCAATGGAAAATTCCCTACCAGTGGCATCAAGGATGAGTCTTTGTATTTGGCCGATTTCAAGATCTACGAAAAGAATACAAACCCTAATCCACAGCCCCATGACTAAAGAAACCGGAAGTAGGGATACTTCTTATTGGTGAAATTAGACTTAAAGAAAGGTCGCTCCTGTGAAGAAGCGGCCTTTTTATTTATTCTAAAATAATTGTATAATATTCATTATTTTCTCCATCTTTGTAACATAATTCACTATCCTTAAAAATATCTATTATGAGAAAACAACTACTATTACTGGGAATTTCCAGTCTGTTGGCAACTACAACGCTTCATGCGCAAGAGTTTCAATTACATCCCCTTCCCCAAGCATATATCACTCAGGATGATTCAATCAACATTCCCCAACAATATCAAGTACTATCCGGCAATTCTCTTCATGGCGGGGCTACTCTGACATTATTACATTCATTAATGCCGGGTGAAGTATCCAATGCTACATTCTCTCTATATATAGGTATAAAGGGAGATAAAATCATCAAGAAATATGACCGCCATATTCCACAAAAGCCGGAAGGCTATTACCTGAAAATAGAAAAAGACCGCATTATTATTGCCGGAGCCGACGAACGGGGGACCTATTACGGTGTCCAAACGCTTGCCCAACTGCTCACTCTCAACAAATTACCTTTGGCAGAGATCACAGATTATCCCGATATCCCCTATCGTGGTGTAGTAGAAGGCTTCTATGGCACACCTTGGAGCCAGGAAGCCCGTATGCGTCAACTTGATTTCTATGGACGAAACAAAATGAATGTCTACCTTTACGGTCCTAAGGACGACCCTTACCATAGCACTCCCAATTGGCGCAAACCTTATCCTCCTCAAGAAGCCGAACAATTAAAACAACTTGTAGACAAGGCCAAAGAAAACAATGTTATCTTCTATTGGGCCATCCATCCGGGACAAGACATTCGATGGAACGAAGAAGACCGCTCACTCTTGTTGCAGAAGTTCGAAAGCATGTACCAGCTCGGCGTACGTGGTTTCGCTGTTTTCTTTGACGATATCTCAGGGGAAGGGACAAAAGCGGATAGACAGGCTGAATTACTGAATTATATCGATGACCATTTTGTAAAGGTAAAGAAAGATGTAGCTCCTCTGATAATGTGTCCTACAGAATATAATAAATCATGGGCAAATATAAAAGGCGGTTATCTCACCACCCTCGGTGAGAAACTGAACAAAGGTATAGAAATCATGTGGACCGGTAACAGTGTCGTTTCTAATATCGATAAACCGACCTTGGAATTTATCACTCCCCTGCTGAAACGGAAAGCCTACATCTGGTGGAACTTCCCTGTTTCAGACTATGTACGCGACCACCTTTTGTTGGGGGCTGTCTACGGAAACGGACTCGACATCAAAGACGATATGGCTGCTTTCGTCTCCAATCCGATGGAACATGCCGAAGCTTCCAAGATTGCACTCTACAGCATAGCCGATTACACATGGAATATGTACAGCTATAACAGCGATGTTTCTTGGCAACATGCCATCAAAGACCTTATGCCACTCCACGCTGAGTATCTTAAGATCTTTGCCTCCCACAATTCCGACCTGGGTAAGAACGGACATGGCTTCCGGCGTGATGAGTCAGCGGACATCCAACCCGCACTTTCCACATTGCTGAGAACTTACCGTGAGAATGGAAAAATAGATGAATCGGCCTATAACCGGGTAGCTGAGGAATGCCGGAAAATCGTGACCTCCGCCGATATGCTAACGGCCTCCGGAGATGAGAACCGTCCGCTGATAAACGAAATCAAACCTTGGCTTACGCAATTTAAACTCGTAGGTGAGTACGGCGAGGAAGTACTGAACATGATGCGCCTGCAACAACAGAAGGATATCTTCGTCCGAAGTCATGCACATGCACAAGCCTTACAAACCCTGATGAGTGAAACAGATGCCGCTTATCCATCAGGAATAAAAAGCGGCAGCAAGTATCTGGTGCCTACTTTCAATGCACTGTTTGAAATCGCCACGATACGCTATAACAAGCAAAACTACGCGCAACTGGATACACAAGCCGTTTATACGCCCTACACCCTGGAAAGTGATGTAAGCCAATTGGCTCAGCTCCCGGTGCAACGAAAAGGGAAAGCGGGTAATATCTCTCCGTCCAACGAAGTCATCAACTGGCAAGCCGGTGGTTCACTCACCCTCTCCATGGACTATGCCCGTCGGCTGCTCTCTCTCACTATAGACTTGGGGACAACGGAAAATATCGGTTCACGCTTCAAACTGGAAATAAGCCCCGACGGCAATGAATGGCAAACCGTGGAATTGCAATCAGCAGCAAGAAACACACAGCTGAAAGCTGCTGTGGCAGACATGAAAATACGAAAGATTAAATTAACCAACATTTCCGGCGATGAACAGAAAGTATATTTCAAAGCATTTCGCCTAAGGGAAAAATAGTTTAATTAATAGATAAACCCTGAGACTAAATTGATTATGAAACGATTATCCATATCTTGTATTTTGTTGTCTTGCCTTCTTCCCATTATCTCTGCCATGTCTCCTGTACAGGGGCTGTTAGAAAGAATTGCGCCAGGGTCTTCCGGTAAATTCATCATTGAACAGGCTACATCCCCTTTTTCGTCCTCCAACAACGAAGATAAAGATTTCTTTGAGCTGGATCAAAAAGGCTCAAAAGTTGTCATCCGTGGGAACAACTATATCAGTATAGCCGTAGGGCTGAACTGGTATCTTAAATACCATGCAGGTATCCATCTTTCTTGGAACAATATGACTGCCGAACTTCCCGCCATACTCCCTCCCGTCCTCCATAAAGAAAGACACGATACAAAATCCATCTACCGCTATGACTTCAACTATTGCACTTTCTCTTATACCATGGCATTCTGGGACTGGAAGCGTTGGGAACAAGAGATTGACTGGATGGCCTTGCACGGTATCAACCTGTCTTTGGCACTGGTAGGAACGGATGCCGTCTGGCGCAACGTACTCTCAAAGTTAGGTTACTCCAAAGAAGAAGTAAACGAGTTTGTGGCAGGTCCCGCCTTCCAGGCCTGGTGGCTGATGAACAATCTCGAAGGATGGGGCGGACCGAATACCGACTCCTGGTATGAAGACCGCATCGCCCTTCAAAAGAAAATATTGAAACGTATGCGAGAGTACGGTATCCATCCCGTACTGCCGGGATATTCGGGTATGCTTCCACACAATGCCAAAGAAAAATTAGGAGTGAACGTGGCCAATCCGGGTAAATGGAACGGATACCACCGTCCTGCTTTCCTGCAACCTACTGATACCCGTTTCAAGGAAATAGCCGCTTTGTACTATAAAGAAATGAACCGTCTGTATGGTAAAGCAGACTTTTACAGCATGGATCCCTTTCACGAAGGAGGCAATGTAGCGGGTGTCAATCTGGATGCAGCCGGACAAGCCATCTGGCAAGCAATGAAAGAGAACAGCCGGAATTCCATCTGGGTAATACAGGCATGGGGCGCCAACCCACGCGCGCAGATGATAAAGAACATTCCCCGGGGCGATATGCTTGTACTCGACCTTTACTCCGAAAGCCGTCCGCAATGGGGCGACCCCAACTCCGCCTGGTATCGGAAGAACGGTTTCGACAACCATCAATGGCTCTATTGCATGCTGCTGAACTACGGTGGCAATGTAGGCTTGCACGGCAAGATGCAACACGTCATCGATGAATACTATAAAGCCGTTGAAAGCCCCTTCGGAAGTACAATGAAAGGAATAGGAATGACCATGGAAGGCTCGGAAAACAACCCCGTGATGTACGAACTGCTCTGCGAACTGCCCTGGCGGCCTTCCGGTTTCTCCAAAGACGAATGGCTGGAAGGATATATTTCCGCCCGCTATGGCAAATGTACCCCCCGGCTATTGGAAGCATGGGTATTGCTGGGCAACTCCGTCTACAACTGCCCGCCCCGCTCCACCCAACAAGGCACGCATGAATCCATCTTCTGTGCCCGCCCCGCTCTGAATGTTTATCAGGTCTCCAGCTGGTCCGAAATGTCCGACTACTATAATCCCCACGACGTGCTCCGTGCCGCACGCCTATTTCTGGAAGAAGCCCGACAGTTCAAAGGGAACAATAATTTTGAATACGATCTGATTGACATCACCCGCCAGGCCGTAGCCGAAAAAGGACGTCTGATTTACAAAGTAATCCAAGCGGCATACGATGCCGGAGACAAACCGTTGCTTCGCTTGGCTTCCGACCGTTTCCTCGAACTGCTCTTGCAGCAAGACCGCCTGCTTGCCACCCGTCCCGAATTCAAGGTAGGCCGATGGATAGAACAAGCCCGCAACCTGGGTCACACTCCGGAAGAGAAAGACTGGCTGGAGTGGAACGCCCGTGTACAAATCACCACATGGGGTAACCGCCTGGCATCCGATGATGGAGGTCTGCACGACTATGCCCACAAGGAATGGAACGGTTTACTGAAAGATTTCTATTATCTACGTTGGAAAACCTGGCTCGACCGTCTCAACAATCTTCCCGACAATGACCCCGCCCATGAAATAGATTACTATTCGCTGGAAGAACCCTGGACTTTACAACACAATTTCTATTCCCCTGTAAAAGAAGGGGATTGCATAGAGACCGTAAAGATTACCGGTTACTAATTACAAGTCCCCCAATTATCAACTATCAATTAAATAAAATGAACTTCAAGAAAGCCTTATACCTCTGTCTCGTCATTGCAGGCAGTATGAGCAGCCTAAACGCCGCCGAGCGTATCTACGACCTCTCACGAATGGGACTGAAAGCCGACAGTAAGAAAAATGCCAGCCCCGTCCTGCAACGAGTCATCAAGCATATCCAGTCTGAATGCGCTCCCGAAGATAGTATCGTATTACGTTTTTCCAAAGGAAAATACAACTTCCACGAAACAGGTTCCGCCGAACGCATCTACTACATCTCCAATCACGACCAGATCAATCCCAAGAGAGTGGGGATTGCATTGGAAGGTTTCAAACACTTCACTCTGGAGGGGAACGGTGCCGAATTTATCTTCCACGGACGAATGCTGCCGCTCTCTTTGCTCCATTCCGAAAACTGTACGTTGCGTGACTTCAGCATCGACTTCGCTATCCCGCACATCACCCAGATACAAATACTGGAAAACAATGCAGAAAAAGGTATCACCTTCAAACCTGCTCCCTGGGTGAATTGGCGTATCACCAAAGACTCGATCTTCGAGTCCTATGGTAATGGCTGGACTGCGCAACCTTCTACCGGTATTGCTTTTGAAGAGGAAACCCGTCACATTGTTTACAATACCAGCGACCTGTCTTTCTCTACAAAAGGAGTTTCCGTCACCAAAGACGGCACTCTCATCGCTCCTCGCTGGAAAGACAGCCGCCTTATACCGGGTACTACAGTAGCCATGCGTATATGGTCCCGTCCCACTCCGGGTATCTTCCTCAGCGAAAACCGTAATACTCTTATTAATAATGTAAAAGTACATTATGCCGAAGGCATGGGACTCCTCGCCCAGTTATGCGACAACCTTACACTTGAAGGTTTCGGCATCTGCCTGAAAGGAGACAACGACCCGCGCTATTTCACCACGCAAGCAGACGCCACTCACTTCTCGGGCTGCAAAGGAAAAATCATTTCCCGCAACGGCCTGTACGAAGGAATGATGGACGATGCTATCAACGTACACGGTACTTATCTGAAAGTAGTGAAACAAATTGATAACCACACTCTCGTAGGCCGCTACATGCACAGTCAGTCATGGGGTTTCAAATGGGGTGAAGCAGGAGACAGTGTCCAGTTTGTACGTTCCAAAACCATGGAGATAACCGGACGTCCCAACCGTATTACCGCCATCGTTCCTTTTGACCGGAAACAAGTGGCAGGAGCCCGCGAATTCAAGATAACCTTCCGCGACGCTATCGACCCGACAATCAGCGCACAGGAAGGTTTCGGCATTGAAAATCTCACCTGGACTCCCGAAGTAGAATTCAGTGGAAATACTATCCGCAACAACCGTGCCCGTGGCACCCTCTTCAGTACCCCGCAGAAAGTAGTGGTAGAGAACAATCTCTTTGATCACACCTCAGGGGCTGCCATCCTGCTATGCGGCGATTGCAACGGTTGGTATGAAACCGGCGCTTGCCGTGACGTACTCATCCGCAAGAACCGTTTCATCAATGCGCTGACCAACCAGTTTCAGTTCACCAACGCCATCATTTCCATCTATCCCGAAATTCCGGACCTGGAAGGACAGAAGCTCTTTTTCCACGGTGGCAAGGAAGGCAGTATCCTCATCGAAGCGAACGAATTCGATACGTTCGATGCACCCATCCTGTATGCCAAGTCGGTGGACGGTCTGATATTCCGTAATAACATCATCAAATATAACAACGAATATAAACCACTGCACTGGAACCGTAGCCGCTTCTGGCTGGAGAAGGTCAACAGGGTAAGGATAATGGAATAAATGACAGGAATTTATTTGTTTATCCTTTAAGGTTATCGTAACTTTGCTTTGTCTTCACGAACGCTCCACTACAGTGAACAGAACTATTCACCTCAATGGACAGAACTGTTCACTGCAGTGAACAGGATCGTTCACTAAAGTGAAACAAGAACAAAGTACAGGATCTGACACCTTTCGTATCAGGACTTGACATTAACAATACATGTTATTAAAAAACAAAAACAATGGCAATACTATTTGACTGGTACGAGGATCCTAAGCCCGCTAACAAAGAAGAAGAAAAAACACTGCATCCGCGCATCAAACTGAACGGTTCGGTAGGAACCGACGTACTACGCCATCGCATTCAGGAACGTTGTTCGCTGACTGAGACTGATGTCTCTGCAGCGCTTGATGCCCTTTCGCATATCATGGGCAAAGAACTTGCCGAAGGCAGACAAGTACATCTGGACGGGATCGGCTACTTCTATCCTTGCCTGACCTCTACCGAACCGGTGACCGCTTCCACCAAACGAAAGTTGGCAAAAGTAAAGTTGAAAGCTATCAAATTTCGTGCAGACCGGACATTGAAAAGTGAATTCGGTATCCTAAAAGTGAAATGTCTGAAAGGAAGCCTAGAGTTCAAACGCCTGTCAAATGAAGAAATTGACCGGCAACTGACGGAGTACTTCAAAACCCACCAATTTTTGAGAAGAACGGATTTTCAAGATTTGTGTAGAATGCCGAAGAGTACTGCCATGCGCCATCTACGCCGCCTGCGTAGCGAAGGGAAACTGGATAACCAAGGTGGATTGACACAACCGATATACATGCCCGGAAAAGGATATTACGGCAATAATTAACGGAGTAACCAATATTCTGCTTAAAGACATAGCCATGATAACAATCAGAAAGACGCAACTTACAGAAATAAGTACGCTTATGGACATCTTCGGACAGGCCAAACGTATCATGAGGAAAGATGGAAATATGAAACAATGGACAGGGAATTATCCTTCCGTGGAACTAATTACGAAAGATATTCAGAGCGGAAACAGTTACGTATGCATTGATGAAGGAACAATTGCCGGGACTTTTACTTTTATCAAAGGAAACGACCCTACCTACGCACGTATTTATGACGGGGCATGGGTGGAAGATACACAACCATACGGCGTCATTCATCGTCTGGCCAGCACGGAGGACAGTAAAGGGGTATCTGCCGCCTGTTTGCAATGGTGCTATGAACAAATACCTAACTTGCGCGCCGATACACACAGGGACAATCATATACTGCAATATATCTTGAAGAAACATGGCTTTCAATATTGTGGTATCATCTTCCTCGCCAACGGAGATGAGAGACTGGCTTTCCAGAAAATAGAGAACCAAGACAGGATAAGTTAACTCAAATAATGCTAATCTTTCAGACATTCCATGCTCCCGAATTGTAGATAGAACAAAAAGTTCCACTGCTCAGCAGGAAATATAAAAGTTAAAAAAAGAATTCCTCCTTTCCATGCGGAAAGTATCAAAGTTCCTATTGATGTAATGATGGCGGAACATGATACCGAAGGTGAACGTTATTACCATATCGAGAAGCTGACTAACGGATATAAAGTCCCAGAAGATGCCTGCAACAGCTATCGGTTCGTGCTCAAACAGCTAAAGGATTTCGAAGCGGCATTACACCGACATATTCATCTGGAAAAAATATCGTATTTCCACGTGCCATCCTTCTGGAAAAAGAATTAAAAGAACGGTCATGACACAGATTAATATCAGACGGGTATATGAGACTCCCGAGACCACAGACGGCTACCGTGTATTGGTAGACCGTCTGTAGCCTCGCGGCATGAAAAAGTAGTATCTGAAATATGATGCATGGGGAAAAGGATATTACTCATTCTCCGGCAGTTCCTGCAGACTCACCTTCAATAAATTCCATTCCTACAAGGAAATAATCTAAAAATGGATATTACTTCAAGAATACTTCTTCTTCAGATCTTTCACATTCATACCTGTAAAGTAGTCTTCTACAAAACCCCAACGTTGCTCATTAGTCAGGCGGTCAGTACCGAAAAAGAAAGAGAATAGTTCAATCTGTTCTTCAAATATTTGCTCGTTGGTATCCAGGATAAGATTATGATACTCACCGGAATCGGCCAATTGATGTAAAAGTTCCGGATTGTAGAAACTGATATGTACGCAAGGCGTACCACCGCCCTCTACGCTAAACGACAGACAGTCGAGCATGGAAAGCAGGTTAAGCAGCATATTCAAATCGGAGAACGGGGTACAATAGAACAACAACCGATCTCCCTTACTGCCTACGATGCGCTGAGTAAATAACTTCTGATAGCGTGAAAGAAGCAAATCAAAACCTTTGGTTACGGTAAAAGAAAGTTCGTTGGAGTCTTTCTTCTTCACACTGCTAATGTAACTAACGCTACGTCCTTCTTCCGTGCGGCTCTCCAAAAGAGAACCGATGAAACGTTTGGCAGACGGTACGTCCATGCCATGCTCGGCAAAAACGGCACGCAGTTCTTCTTCATCAAAACGGCCTTTACTCTTCAGCAAGGCAGTTTTCAACATGGCAATCAAGCTACTGAAAAGGGCATCCATACGCTGACGGATAACTGCCGTATCTTCTTTTAGCAAGACTTCATGTTTACCTACGGATACGGCACGGGCTCCTTCCCATAGAGTTCCGTTATTCAGTTTTTGTTTAAATTCCTTATATCCCAGTTCCGGGAAACGTTCTTCCCAAATCTTCTCCAAACGTGCCCTGTACACCCCTTCTTCACCTTCTATTTTCGTCAGATAATCAGAGAACTCACGGATAAAGATATCACCCGTCTTATCTTGTATGTATCCCTCGGTCAACAGATTTTGGGGACTTACCTCCAACAGATATTCCCCGTAGCGATGTGCAAGGTCTTCCTCCAGCCACAGTAGCGCAGTCTTGATCAGCTGTCCCAATTCGGCTTCATATTCAAGCTTATTCTTGGTACGCGGCAGTTTTACAACAAACTCAAAATCGGACAAAGAAACCAACATTTCCGGTTTATCACCTTTCATCTTGTGCACTTCCATAAGTTTCTTCAGGATAAGTCCCAACTGTTCCTGCGCAATATTCCCCGTCTGATGCAGACGCTTCATATAGTAAAAATCACGTTCATGGTAATCTGCAGCCGAAACACCTTGCACATCGGAATCACGGGCGGCACGTCCTATCTCCTGGATATAATCTACAAAAGTACTGGAAGGAGCCACATGATAGACACGATCAATGTCGCTGATATCCACACCCATACCGAAGGCCTTTGTTGCTACAATCATCCGTTTGCTGCCTTCTTTAAACTCTTGGACAATCGCAGCTTTCTGCTCCTTATCTTTCTTTCCATAGTAAGAAGCCACCAAATGCCAATCGGTAGAACGAACCCATGTTTTCAACCGCATATCGATACCCCCGGCAAAAGGATAGTAAAGCAACGTTTTATGTCCATCCAAAAAGCCCTCTACACGCGCCGCTATAGCCCGTTGTTTCGCTTTATCGTAGGTTTCACCTTCTTCCATCGTAAGTTGACGGATATCAAAACCGATATTACGTCGTTTCACCGTGCCGACATAGAGCACACAGGGTTCCATCTGCAATGAACGGATGGTTTCAAATACCATATCATTACCACCCTTAGGGTTCCATACTGCCGTAGCAGTCAATGCAAACAAAGGAAAATTATATCCGAGGTTCTGTTTCAACAAGTTCAGATAGCGTCCCAAAAACCAATAATCCACACGGAATTCTTTACCCCATGTAGTCACTGTATGCGCTTCATCCACTACAACCAGCCCGATACGGCGTTCACCCACAAAATGCTTGATATCGTATGAGAGCAACAGCTCAGGCGAAAGATAGAACAAATCAATTTCTCCATCGTGTACCTGCCTGTATACATCGGCCTTTTGTTCCGGTGAAAGATCGGAAGAGGCATACGCCACACGCTTATAGCCTATATCCTGCAAACTTTCCACCTGGTCTACAATCAAGGCTTTCAGAGGAGAAACCACAATAGTCAGTAAGTTATATTCATTTCCCAAGTAGATGGCGGGAAGTTGAAAAAGCAATGATTTTCCTGAACCTGTAGGAGCTGTCAACAGTATATTATCCACCGTAGTCTCACCATTTTGCGCCTTTTCCACTTCACGAATCACATTTTCAATTAACTGGCCTTGTGAAATGTATAAGGTCTCCTTGTTTTTGAACAAATCATCATAGATTTCCAAATTACGAAACTGTTCGTAACCGTATGTATCTTTCAATAGTTCTTTTATCTCGTTCCGACAATCATCGGACAAATGCCGTTCTTTTAACAAAGGCAAGCGACGTGCCGTTTCTACTTGTGTTTCTATCATAACTATTATGGGGGGGTATATAAAGAAAAAAAGTAGTTATCCAGCCATAGTAAGGGCCTTCAAACTACCTCCTTCTATTTTTCATCTTGTTCCTGAATTCAAGAACAAGTTTCGTTCAAAGCATATCAATACTCTTCCTCGTTGAAGAAGAAATCTTCTTTGCTTGGATAATCGGGCCAAATATCTTCAATGCTTTCATAAATCTCGCCTTCATCTTCCATCTCTTGCAGATTTTCTATCACCTCAAGCGGAGCACCTGAACGCATGGCATAATCAATCAGTTCGTCCTTAGTTGCCGGCCAAGGAGCATCTTCCAATTTAGATGCTAATTCCAATGTCCAATACATAGTCTCTAAGTATTAAAATTGTGAATATTAATTCCTATCTTCTATTTTTCGGCAAAAGTATAATAAAATCTCTCACTTACAACTATTATTCCAAAATATTTCACCTTTTTTCTCGTCTTGGTTAATTTTACGCGAAAGAACGAATAAATAATCAGACAAACGATTGATATAAGCCAATAATTCAGAGGAGATTTCTACTTGTTCGGCTAACGTAAGAATACGACGTTCTGCACGTCGGCAGACTGTACGGCAAATATGACAAACCGCCGCTCCACGGCTCCCTCCGGGAAGTACAAAAAAAGACAAAGGAGGCAACATTCCATCCAGACGGTCTATTTCATGTTCCATGATTTCCACCAGTTCGGAACTGATAATACTGGCTTGATGGAGTTCGGTCTTTTCACGGTCGGTGGCAAGATACGAACCTACAGAGAATAATTTATCCTGTACTTGCTGCACAAAATTCCGATCACGTTCATCGGACAGGTATGTGACAAGAAGTCCTAAATTGGAATTCAGCTCATCCACCGTACCATAGGCTTCCAACCGAATATGGGTTTTACCTACCCGTGTACCTCCCACCAAAGAAGTAATACCTTTATCTCCGGTCTTTGTATATATAAGGCTTTTTTTCATAAAACTTTTGTTCATTATGACATTATTCACAAATGTAACTTATTCTTTCTGAATGAACAAAAAGAGGGAAGAAAAGTTGAGAAAGGAAGGTTGCCTGTACTAAAAAAATATATTCCAATATTTCATTGCATGTGCAGCCTAAAACAACGCAATAGGCAACCTTCCTAAACAGTATACTACTTACTCTGCAACGCAGACTGTTACACGATTTTCTTCTACAACAGGGAAAGGTTGTTCCTTATCTCCCTTAAAGTCAACTTTTATTCTATCGCCTGTAATACCTTTAGCTTGTAAAGTACCCGCTACGATTTGTGCGCGTTGTTTAGAAAGTCTTTCATTGATGGTGGCTGTTCCTGTCGCGGCATCTGCATATCCACAGATAGTGACTGTTGTTTTTTCGTTCTTTTGTAAGAAAGAAACCAATTCATCAATTTTACTCTTTTCCGAAGGACGAATGACAGCCGAATTGATGGCAAAGAAAATATTCTGTCTCACAGACTGTAGTTCCGCCTTTTTCTCCTCCACTTTATTTTCTGACAATGCTACAGGTTTTTCTACCTGTTTAGTTTCTACGGGAGGTTGAGGGGCAGGTTCTTCACGACGAACAGGGGTCATCTTTTTATGGGTCTTTCCAAATTTAATGGTAAATCCCGCTAAAGCATTGAATTGCCAGTCAGAATTACCTGCTTTCTTGGAGTTGAACTTATCCGTAAGCAGGTTAGCATTTACTTCCAGATTGAGATATAATCGCTCTGCCAGACGTAAATTCGCACCGAGACCTCCTCTACCCGCAACGCTTATTTTATTATCACGCCATAAATATTCCAGATGACATCCGGCATCATTTATGGCTACAGCCTCATCATTGTTGAAAGCTCCATTGATACCCATACCTAAGAACAAATAAGCGTCGAAAAAACGCTTGTAATTATATCCACAAAACAGGTTACTCAAGTCAAGCGTAGCGTCTACATTACCTTGTAGATAATTGAATTTATACTTACTGAAAGGGGTTACCCAAGCGCCTCTGGCTTGCCATCCACTTACTCCGGCACGCAATCCCCATACAGGAGTAAACTGATATCCGGCAGACAGAGCGGCCGCAGGAGATATCAGGTCTTTAAAACCAGCCTCACCAATGGTATGTGCAGCTCCCATCTGTAACTGCATTTGCCAATGTGGATTAAAAACAATTTTACCATCATCCTTTGTTTTATCCAAGGAATGGAACTCGCTTTGTCCAAAAGCAATCACCGCACTGAACCCGCAAGCCACGAAAAGCAAACTTTTTTTCATGTCCATAATCAAATATTTTTATGATATATAACTTTAATAAAAAAGAAGGAGAGTATGTACCAATCACACTCTCCTTCTTCAACACTATTATTTTCACGGTTGTGAAAATGTACCTATCTTCACAGACAGATGTCTATAACTGGTTTATCAAGGATTATGTGTCAACCAGTAAATTTTCTATCCATAAATCAATTTTAAAATGAAGTAATTCCACTCAAAGAAATTTCGTTCCGGAATTTTCGCTCTCTGTTTGAAAAGGGAGAAAGAAGCACTTTTCACAAAGTGCTCTTTCTCAAAAGCAAACAAACAAAAAGTTCTGAATTCTTAAAGCCCGATCTATGCGCAGAAGGAACTCCATTCATAAAATCTATCAGAACTCAATTTGCTAATTCTTAGATAATACGTACCGGAAGACTCCGGTACGTATTATCTAAGAATTATTTTGTTTCCTGAACTGTTACAGTAATTTCCTCAACAATAGTACCCCACGTATAAGTGATGGTCAAAGGAATGTAAAGTTCGTAGCTTGAAATTTCAGCTTTGCTGGTCTTGATATAAGAGATTGTTCCATAATCGGGTAAAGTAGTACCGTCAGGAGTAGCAACCTTTGAATTGATAGACAGGATCTTCTTGGCTTGTTCTTCACCGAATGCTTCTGCAAGAGTTCTCTTACCTTTACCACCCCAGTTAGTCTGAACCTTCATCAAATCAGGACAATCAATCTTCGTTACACCATAGTACTTATAATAATTCAAGTGCTTAGCGAAGCTGTTCAACTCATTATCATATCTCCAGTCATTGAAGATTACCAATTCTGCCAAATTCAAAGTATTAGCAGGATCACCTACGTTCAAACCGTCAGTGAAATGCTTGTCTGCATTAGCAGATACATTGACCGGACGGATGAAGAGAAGGTTGAACTCGCCGTTAGTAACCTCAACAAGTTGATCACATCCATTGAAGTATTCAATATCCATTACAGCATAGAAACTGCCAGCATCACGTTTAGCAATATTCAGCAAGTTCTTAGCCACCTCTGTATTTGCGTACTTAACATCCTTATTGTTTGTACCAGACAAGCTTGCAACCAAATTATCAGCAGTCAAGTCAGCGTTAGTTACATTTACAATAGCAGGATCTACAGCATGCAATTCAGTCTTGGCAGCATTCAAAGCCAATTGATACTTAGTGCCGTCAACGCCAGTTACAGTACCACGGACAGCTTTCTTATTCTTTTCAGAGAATACGAAATTGTAGTCCATATTAGTATTAACGAAGCTCGGATACATAGTTGCATTAAACTCACTACTATAAGTAAATACAACCTTACCACCGTCAAAGAGTTCGTTCAAATCACCAACAATCTGTGTAGTATTACCTGTACCCGGAGTCTGGCAATAGATAGAAGCAGCTGTCTTGTCTGCGTTCCAAGCATTGCTTACTCTTTCTGCAGAAGTTGCAGTAAAGTTCACAGCATTTACATTTACAACGTACTTGATAACCACGTTCATCGGATAACTACGGCTGTTATCTACCTTATTCAGATCATCATCGGCTGTAGTTCTCTGATAAATACCATAAGCATAGTACTGACCCGCACTCAACGGCTGTGTATTCAAGACAAATTTAACCTCATGGTTGGCTTTACCATCCACATTATTGATAGTTTCTGTCACTGTCCAAGCACCCTTATTATCATATCCAGCAACAGGAGCGCCCGCAAATGTATAAATAGTATGGAATTGTTCTTTACTCAATGCTTTCAGGTTGCTGTTAGATGTAAATGTATAAACCTGAGTACTCATGAATCTATCATCTGTTGTCCATTCAAGTTTAGGATTATTACATCCAATACCCACTGTAGTTGTTTCGTCAATAGTAATGTCTTCTTCCGGTTCAGCAGCTTCATCACCAACAATCAACAGTTTGATATAAGCAGCAGCAACCAATGCATCGCTATTGTGAGAATCACGCAACTCAGCCAATACCATCGGAGCTTTACCAATACAGCTTTCATTTACATCACCATAGTTCACAGCTTTGAAAGTAGCATTATTTGTACCTTCCAGTTTCATATACTGTTGTTGCGGAGTATTATTAACTTCATAATCAACAGGCTTGAACGACAATGTCAAGTTAGTATGAGCAGCATAATCAAAGTACTTATGACCTGCAGCAGCCTTGATGTCACATGCATGTACAAGCTCATTCAAATCAATACCTGCAATAGCTTGAGAATAAACCACATTTTGTACCAAATGATGATTGGTTATTTGTGGCATGTTTGACGCGTCAATTAAAGCAGCCTGAGCTATAGCATCAGCTTTTGAATCAGCATAGTGGCATTTGTCATCTTTAGCATCCAATACGGTTACTTCCTTATCTGTCAAAACCAAATCGATTTCGGCTGTTTTGTTGATGACCCCTACATATTCAGTAGTGATCTTATTTTTAGCTTCTGCAGCAGTGAATTGGAGAGCAATTTCATCCAATTTGTTCTTATCCTTTTCAAACAAGGTCGGATCTGCTTCCAAAGTAACAGTCATTACACCATCTTTGATCTCAGATTTCTTCCACTCAATGAAGTTACCCGGAGTTCTCGTTACTTGTTCAACGGTCTTTTTCAACACTTCAGGTTTTCCTTCTTCAGCCAATTGAGCAATTGTTGCGCTGGACGGATTTACATGATATTGAGGAGTAGCCTGATTTGGCATATAAAGAGTTTTGCTCCCTTTAGTTACAGCATCTTTAGCTATTACTTTCTCTGTATATGAGTTTTCCTCAAAAACAATTACTCTTTCGCCCCAATCAGCCAATATCTTTTCTGGGATATATTCAAAACTTGTAATAGGTAGCGCATCGCTAATCAACAGTTTGGTTCCGTCAATCTGCCAACCTAAGACAATACCATCTTCAACATACTTTACGACTGTAGCTTTTGCAGGTTCAGGAATTGTAATTTTAACACCGGTTGCTTGTCCGTCGTAAGAGATAACACCGGTTTTTGCATCATAAGTCAACTTCGAAGCATCAAACTTAGTGTCTGTGTCAGTAAACTTGATTTCTTTTGTCGTAGTAGTTCCATCACTACCTTTCAGTGTAATCGTAACAGAGTTACCATTCTGAGCAACATCCAATGAATAAGTAGTATTGGTATCCGGAATATCATAAGTAACCGGAGTACCACTAGCATTTGTAACTGTTAACTTTCCATTTGCAAATGTTACATCTTTTACATACCCAAGAGCACCAAAGTCGTTCTTCAACGCTTCAAGTCCCTTTTCTACGGCATCAACACGTTCGTTCAGATTTGCGATGTCATCATCATAGTCCTTACAAGACGTAAATGTTCCTGCAGTACCCATCATTAAAGCACTGAACAGGATCACATTGAGATACTTTTTGTTCATAAAAATTGTTTCAATTAAATTAATAATATATTATTAAAAACTCATTTAATTTAAATCAGATACATATTATTTGCGATTTCAAAACTTACTAAACATATACATATTTTTTCTGTTACTTTGTAGGTAACGGATAATGATCCATTTGAATGATTAATAAGAGGTTTATTCCCCCAAAAAGCAGAGAATAGAAACTCAAAATCAAAGAAATAGTAAGAAAAGAATGGTTCTGATAATAATATCAGCTGAAGGATCAATAGCTAAAAGATAAACTTGAAGGTAAAAGGTATCCTGTTCCAAAGGATAGTACTCTGGAAAACATGCGAAAAGCAAAAGAAGAAACAAAGTAAAGTTCTACCCGCTTGAAGAGATTAATTTGGAACTATTTCTCTAACATTCCATTATTTTTTGCAAAAGAGATAACCAACTGGTTTGCTTCATCTATCTTTTTATCATGAAACGGTTTCAAATAGGTCTCAGTAACTGTAATAGAAGAATGCCCCATCGCTTCCGAAATGATACCGGGATGGATTTCGCAATAATAAGCCATTGTAGCCCATGTATGGCGGGCTGAGTAACTACTGATAGACCTTATACCCCATTTCTTCCCTAATATTGCTAGTTGATGATTAAAACTTCGTAGTGCTGTCTGATATTCACGATAGGCAGCTTCAGTCCCTTCTTCACTATGTAATATAGGGAATAAATAAGGAGAAGTCTCATCCTTATTTGCCATCAAACGAACTAGTTGCATAGCTTCATCCGAAAGAGTCACTCGCAAATAGCGTCCTGTCTTCTGTCTCCGATAAGACAAAATATTTCCTTGTAGATCTTGTTTATGTAGATAAGCCAAATCAACAAATGGTAAACCTCGCATCAGAAACATAAGAACGAAAAATGCTTCTGTCTTTTGTTGGTTTGAAGTTAACATAGACTTTAGCAATTTATTTTCCATATCACGTACCAGCCCACCAATATCCGAAACATCCAATGCTTTCTTCCTATCTGTACGTGTACCAGTATATACATGTTCAAACAATCTGGGTGAAAACTTAGCCCATCCCCTGTCTACAGCACGATTGTAGACGGCACGGAGTGTTTTCATATAAGTAGAAACCGTATTCCAACTACATTCTCGCTGTCGTAGATATAGTTCAAAACGTTTCAATAACGAAACCGTTATTTTATTAATAGGTTGTTCCTGATAACTATTAAATGCAGAAAAAGCATTTAAAGTCGACTGATAAATATGACTTGTCCCCCACTGTCCGTTTTCACGTAGTTCTCTAATGACAATTGTCATAACTTGTTGTAAAATTATCTTTTTCATTTTAATAGGTTTTTATGAATCAAGCATCCTAATTCGCATAATCGACACAATTGAATAAATTCTTTTTTGTTTTTTTGTAAAATAACAACGATATTATTTGCTCATTTATGGGAAAACACTTATGTTTGCACCGAAAAATATTCCGTTACCTACAAAGTAACGGTACTCTAACATTCTCATTTACAAAACAAAAAAATGAAGAAGTATACTTCTTCATTTCTCTTATTCAAATCACTGTATTTTTATAGCCAATCCTTAAAAATTTACAACATAGTCTTGTTTTATTTTAGTTTTATCAAAGAAGATAATACCAAGGTCATATAGGTCAAAAGTAATACCTATTTGTTCATATTGTTTCATACGTTTCCACAAAGCACTCATCTGCGGAGTATAATGGATACCTTCAATCACAAATACAGACCGGTTTCTTGTACGTTCCATACAGATTCGGAATACCTCTTCCATAAATTCCGGACACCGATAATCGTGCAGATAGAGAAAGTCTACAGGTACATCGGCTTCCAAGAACAACTCAGAAAGTTCGGAAGCAGAAGTATAATCGGCACCTTCCTTACCTGCTTTCAGATAAAGGGCAGAAGCTGAGAGTGTACCCACATCCACAATTGTGTCCGGCTGTGTATAGTTGACAAGGCGGAACAAGAGTTGTTTTATTTTCTTGGATTCATACTTCCAATATTTATCTTTTTCCAACGCCAATTTCTTCTGTGCCACCACCAAATCCTTGTATTTATAATAAGGTGTATTTTCATAAATTACATGAGTAATCAGATTAAAAGCAAAAGGAGAATGCACTCCGTAGCCGCAACGGTGACGAAAACGGTATATCCAAATAAAAGGACGCTTCAAAGCAAGAACAAGACGGTTCATAATAACAAATAATTTATTCAGTCGTTCACACTACCTTTAATAGTCACACTTTCTCCTGAAGAAAAATTTTCCTTCACGTTCAGGAACACCTGTTTTCCCTCAAAACGGAATCTAAGTTCCAGTGCACTTATCCAGTTTACATAATGTACTTTTAAGCATAAAGTAGATACAGATAGCCAGGCATAGCTACCCGCCACCCAAAACGGTCCTTCTATACCTTTAAAATGCTCTTTTGCAGAAATGGAATAAGGTGGATATGCGTTAATTGCAGTTTTCATCCATTGCTTATATCCAAACAGAAGATCATACGCAATCTCTTCTTCTTTTATGGCCATCACTATTTCTTTCCGTTTAAAATGAAGATTGAGAGACTCCCAACCATATTTATTCGACTCGAGTACAATAGTTTTACCCGCATATTGTCTTGCATCAGAAGAAGTGACTTTACCCTGAACTACCGGCAACTGATAAGAACTTTGCTTTTTCTGCAATAATTCATAGTCCTTACCCAGAGTCAATGACTCATCACCCACTTCCGGTAATAGGCAGTTCCAAACCAATCTACGTTGGGTACGACCATCTAGTAAAGTACATTCAGTGATAACAACTACCATATCCTTATCCGGAATAACCAAAACATATTGCCCCAAAGCACCATCGGCACGCACTGCACCGGGATATTCACAAAGCCACATGTGGTAACCATAACCATTGCCACCGATATCTATCTGATGAGTCATCATTTGCTCCACCCAAGAAGCAGGAATAAGTTGCTTTCCTTCCCATATACCATGATTCAGTAACAATAGTCCGAATTTTGCCAAAGATTCACTTTGGATATACAATCCCCAACCACCTGTATTGAAACCTTCAGGACTTTGTTCCCAAGCAACATCAGTAATATGCATCGGATTGAAGATTTTCAATTTCAGGTAATCGAGTACAGTCATTCCCGTTACTTTCTGCACAATGGCAGCAAGAAGATAAGTACATATCGAATCATATTCGAACTGTTTACCCGGAGTTTTTACAGGTTTCGCGAGATAAGTACGTATCCAGTCAGTACAGATATTGCGCATATTCCAGTCCGGCGTAATTCCCGAAGTCATGGTAAGTAAATCGCGAACGGTCATGGCAGCCAAATTCGCAGAAACAGTATCGGGAAGGGACTCGGGGAAAAAAGTTGCTACACGGTCGGTCAGGCGAAGACGATTATCCGCAATAGCAAGACCTATCGCAACACCTACAAAAGTCTTGGAGCAAGAATACATCGTATGGCTATATTCCGGTGCAAATGGAACCGGATAAGTTTCAGCAATTACCTTGCCATGACGTAATATTATCACACTGTGTATATCCGTTTGGGGTAATGCAGTCAGAGAATCAAACAAGGCTATCACCGCACGTGAAGGAACACCTTCCGCCTCGGGTGTGGAACGCTGTAGTTCATTTATCTGTGCATGGCTTATATTGGTAACCAGCAGACAAAATAGTAAAAAAAAGATGTTAAGTCTATTCCTCATATCATTGCATCAAACATTCATTAAACTTACGATACAAAAATACAATATTCAAATACGAAAGACAAATTCTCAGAAGAAAAGGATCTCACACCTTCTGCCCTTTTTCAGTTCAACATCAAACTTCTTTTGTGCATACACTTCTATTCTATTGCCGTACTTCACTTCCGCACGCTCTACACCAACAGGCATTTTAATGGTAAATGTCCCCGAAGCAAAAGCAGTTAAAACTGCTTTTACAGTTCGTCCATTCTTCCAATCCAAATCAACAGCAGTACCGCCACGTACACGCATCCCCCGGAAACTACCCGTATTCCAACTATCAGGCAAAGCGGGTAATAGATTGATAAACCCCTCATGGCTCTGCAGCAACATTTCTCCGATACCAGCAGCACCTCCATAATTCCCGTCAATCTGGAAAGGTGGGTGCGAACAGAAAAGATTGGGAAAAGTTCCACTACCATGGCGACCTGTTTTTACATCAACAGCCGGATGTAGCAAACTTTTAAACAATTTCCAGGCACGGTTTCCATCACCCAAACGTGCCCAAAAATTGATTTTCCAGGCACGGCTCCACCCTGTACCTCCATCACCACGACGATTTAAAGTCACGCGACAAGCCTCAGCCAAACCAGGTGTATGATCAGGAGTGATCAGATTTCCCGGATGCAAGCCATAAAGATGGGAAACATGGCGATGGTGCACATCCTGCTCTCTATAATCCTCCAACCATTCCTGCAAATATCCCCCCTTACTGATTTGCATGGGAGGGAAATTCTTTAGATCAGCCCGGAGACGGGTTGCATAATCAGCATCACAATTCAGTAAACATGCAGCTTCAATTACATTCATATAGAGTTCGGTAAGTAATTGTATATCCATAGTCGACCCCATACAGATACTGACAGCTGTTACAGAATCATTATCTACATAAAAAGCATTCTCCGGTGAAGAAGTAGGTGCCGTTACCAACCAACCATGTCGGGGTTCCTGCACGGTAGTGGAACTGAAAAACTCGGCAGCACCTTTCAATATCGGATAGATACGACGTAAATATTCTTTATCTCTGCTATAAAGATAATGTTCCCAAAGATGTGCACAGAGCCATGCACCACCAGTGTTAGTCGCTCCCCATGAAGGATGTTCACCCGGAGCGGTATAGTTCCAGACATTAGTCATCATATGCAATACCCATCCGGTCGCCTTATTCCCATAGAAAATACGTGCCGTTTCCTTACCCGAAGGAATAAGCCGTTCAACAAGTGTTGTCAAAGGCTGATAAAGTTCGGAAAGTCCTGCCTGCTCCAACGGCCAATGGTTCATCTGAACATTGATATTAGTATGATAATCACCATTCCAAGGTGTCTGTACACCGGTTGCCCAAAGTCCTTGAAGATTAGGTGGCAAACTGCCGGGCCTGGTACTGCTGATAAGCAGATACCGACCATAATTATAATAAAGGGCAGCTAATGCCGGAGAGCCTTTTTCTGCAAAACGAAGTATACGTTCATTGGTGGGTAACGCATCGTCTTCTGTAGCCGGTAATGTCAAAGAAACACGGTCATAAAGAGTACGATGGGCAGCAATATGCGACTGTTTGGCAGAGGTTACCAAAGGTTCCATTACCTCCAACAAGCTATCACAAACCTCTACATAGCGTTCTCCAGGGAAATCGGTTCCTTCAGCCGCGTAAGAGGTTGTAGCTGAAATGACTAACCAAGCTTCTTTTCCTTTAATCAAAGTCATTCCCCGTTCTGACGATACAGCCTGTTTCCCACTTTTAGAAATAAGCCGCATAGCAACAGAATATTTCATGCCGTCTTGTCCGGCTTTACCACTTTCCAAAGCACCGTTCATCCTAAGGGTATTCCCATCGGCGGTCACTGTACACCGTTCTGTACGGCTAAGTTTGGCAGAGAAGTTCAAAGCACCCTTACGATCAGCAGTCAGATGTACTAAAATCACATCATGGTCACGGGACACGAAGTACTCACGACGATAATTAACTCCATCGCACATAAATGTGGTATATGCTACCGCATCATGCAGATCAAGCCAACGACGATAATCAACAGATTGGGAATTGAGAGTTGGAGATTGAGTATTATAGGTAAAGTCAATATTCAAATCGCCCAACACCTGATAAGTTCCATATCTGCCATCAGTCTCCTCTTTCTTAGGTACGAAACTATTATACATCAGTTCCTGCGCTTCTTTATTCTTTCCCTCAAAAAGCAATTGCCGAATAGCGGGTAGGCTGTGTGATGCATCCGGATTACCATAATCCGCTTCCATGCCACTCCATAGGGATATTTCGTTTAAGACAATATGTTCTTGCCGAATACCGCCATCAGGCATTATACCCAATCGTCCGTTACCCAAGGGAAGTGTTTCTTCCCAAATCGTTGCAGGAGTAACGTAATAGAGTTGATGATTACAACTGTCCACAGGTAATTCAGTTGCAACAAGTTGTACAGATATCAAAAGTAAAAAGGAAAAAAGAAGTGTTTTCATGAGTTCTCGATTTGATTATCACAAATGTAGTAAACATCATCGTAAAAACGTAAAAAACACTTCCCTATTCACTTTTTAAAGAGGATATATTATTTGACGCATTTCAAAAGCCAGTTTACACCTGATATCAGCAGAAGAAGAACCGATATAAAGGGTAAACTTTCCGGCATCTGCCTGCCATGTATTGACCAAAGGCCGGTAGTACTTCAAATCATCTGGTGTAATGGTAAATACTATTTCTTTCTCTTCACCTGGAGTAAGAGAAATTTTCCGGAAATGTTTCAGTTCCTTAACAGGACGTAAAGCGTCACATTGTTCATCACCCACATAAAGCTGTACAACTTCTTTTCCCGTAACGTTTCCTGTATTTTTTACGGGAACAGTTACAGTCAATGTCCCGTCCGAATCCATTGTTTTGGCAGAAGCTATCGGTTTACCATATGTAAAAGTAGTATAACTCAATCCATGCCCAAAAGGGAACAAAGCAGGAATTCTTTTAGTATCGTGCCAACGATAACCCACGAGAATATCTTCTTTGTACTCTTCACGGATACTGTCGCCCGGATAACTCAACGTATCAAAAGCATGTGCACCGCAATCCGTCAACTTAGCAGGAAAAGAGAATGGGAGTTTTCCACTAGGATTTACCGCACCACTCAGCACATCGGCCAGAGACTTGCCACCCATTGACCCCAGATACCAACCTTGTACGATGGCAGGTACTTTGTTTACCCATGGCATTTCTACAGCATTTCCACTAAGGAGAACCAATACCATATTCTTGTTTACCTCCAACAGTGCCTCTATCAATTCGTTCTGTCCGAAAGGTAAACCATATTGCAGCCGGTCACCCCCTTCACAATCTTGAAAATGATTTTTATTCAATCCACCTACCAATATCACCAGATCCGCACCCTTCGCCATCCGTACAGCCTCAGTACGTAAAGAATCCATTACAGGTCGCGGTATTTCATCTGTACGGCCGTACATCGGGCGACCGGCAACATAACCTTTGGCATACTGTACTTTATCTCCATAAACAGCACGCAAGCCTTCCAGCGGAGATACCATATCTTTCACTTTCAGTTCGGAAGAACCGCCGCCCTGATTGAGCAGGCGAATTGCATTATCACCTACCACCAGAATTTTTTGATATTTCGCCGCATCAATCGGTAAAAGAGGAATACCTTTTTTCATAACAGGAGCATTCTTCAACAATACAATCCCTTCGTTGCCTATCTCGCGGGCTACCTCATAATGTTCTTCCGTAGCCACGGAACCATATGGTTTCTGACGGTTCATTGCCGTACGGAATATCAAGCGAAGGATACGGGAAGCTTTGTCATTTACGGTAGTTTCTTTCACCAACCCTTCCTTCAACATCTTGAGATAAGGATGAGCCAGATAATAATCATCATAAGTAAAAGTACTTTCCGATGTCAGACCGTTGGTATAAGAACCCATTTCTATATCCAGTCCATTGACGGCAGCCTCAAAGGTATCATGTGCACCCCCCCAGTCGGTAATGACTGCACCATCAAAATTCCATTCCTCTTTCAATATCTTGTTCAGAAGAAAATCATTATGACAGGCATGCTGTCCCCGGAATTTATTATAAGCTCCCATTATACTCCATGCACCGCCTTTCTCTACAGCGGCTTTAAATGCAGGCAGATAAATCTCATGCAAAGCACGGTCACTCAAACGCACATCAATATGTCCGCGCCATAACTCCTGGTTATTCAAAGCATAATGTTTTACACAGGCCGCCACTCCGTTTTTCTGTAATTCCCGAATATACGGTACACACATTACACTCGCCAAATAGGGATCCTCGCCCATATATTCAAAGTTACGCCCATTCAATGGAGTACGATAGATATTGACACCCGGACCTAGAAGAACGTCTTTCTCACGATAACGCGCTTCTTCTCCAATAGCCTTTCCGTACTTGGCTGCCATTGCCGGGTTCCAAGTAGCCGCGAGACAAGTCAGGGCAGGAAAGGCCGTAATACTGTCATTTGTCCATTTGGCATACCCCCAATCGTTCCAGTTTATTTCTGCACGTACTCCATGAGGACCATCGCTCATCCATAATTCCGGAATACCCAAACGAGGTACTCCGGCACTACTGAATTTACTTTGCGCATGGCAAAGAGCTACTTTCTCTTCCAATGTCATACGATCGAGAGCATCCTTTACACGTGTTTCGATTGGTTGGGTGTCATCTAAATAGACTGGGGATTGTGCCGATAAGTTTCCCATTGAAAAAACGAATAATAAGATTGTAAAGATTTTCTTACTCATATTTTAAAATATTAGTTTTATAAATGGACATCTATGAACGTAAACGTAACTCCAGCAGATTATCATCTCGCTTCTATTTTCGTCACCGCTGCTTTCAGTCCTTCTGCTGTTGCGGTCAGTTCTATATCACCATGTTCTCCATTATTCTGTACCACTACCAAACACTTGCCATAAAAAGCCTTGCGATGATTATCTTTGAATTTCTCCATGGATATCGGGCTACCATTATCAACTCCTGCAATGAAACCTGAACCTTCGAGAGTGAAGATTACATCATTTTCTGCATTCGGACAAAGATTGCCCTCTTTATCCATAATCTCTACCGTTACAAAACTAAGATCACGGCCATCGGCTTGAATAGTACACCGGTCAGGAGTCAGACGAATTTGCGCCGGTTCTCCCGCCGTATGAATACTTTTCTCAGCCACTACCTTTCCATTCATTCGTGAAATGGCTTTTATCGTACCCGGCTCGAACTTCACACGCCACGCCACATGAAAGTTATTCTTCCCCTTACTACGTGTTCCCTGCGACTGCCCATTCACAAAAAGCTCCACCTCGTCGGCATGATTATAATACGCCCAAAGATCAATCTCCTGTCCCGGTATCCAATTCCAATGCGGAAAGAGATGAAGAACCGTTTTATCGGTATTCCATTCCGATTGATACATATAATAGATATCTTTCGGAAATCCCGCCAAATCTACAATCCCGAAATATGAGCTACGGGCAGGCCAACCATAAGGAGTGGGTTCTCCAATATAATCGAATCCTGTCCAAACGTATTGTCCGCTAATAAATCCATTATCTTTCACTGCATGCAACGTCCCTTCATGCCGGTTACCCCAAGGTACATGGCAGTTATCGTATGAAGAACAAGAGAAGGAAGTATCGAAAAAAGGTTCGTCCCAGCGCCGAGGCCAGATAAACATCGAGTCACTCGGCATCCGGTAATACCCCCTCGTCATCAATCCCGACACACTTTCCGTCACAATGAACGGTTTACCGGGGAAGTTCTCAGGAACTCCCGCAAACCAATTATCATGATAGTTGAAACCGATGATATCCAATGCCCCCGAACGAAACAGATGATTATTAGGGTTCGGTTCATTACAACCTGCCGTGACGGGACGAGTTGTATCAAGTTCTTTCACTTTATCCACCAATTTCTTCGTCAACAACGAATTGACGGATATTTCTCCTTCCTTTGCCAACATACTCTCATCATGACCGAAATTCAGTATCAAGTTGGCCTCTTCCAAGCTGAGCGTATCGGCTTTAGCATCACTCCATTGTTCCAACACTTCATTTCCAATGCTCCATATAAATATAGAAGGATGATTACGATCACGCATCACAAGGTCGGTGAGATCGCGCTCATGCCATTCGTTGAAATAACGCGCATAGTCGTGTGAGGTCTTTTTCTTGCGCCACATATCGAAAGTTTCATCCATCACAATGAAACCCATGCGGTCACAAAGATTGAGTAATTCCGGTGCAGGCGGATTGTGCGAACAACGAATACCGTTACACCCCATCTCTTTCAGTATCTCCAGCTGGCGTTCGATAGCACGTACATTCACTGCCGCTCCCAAACAGCCAAGATCGTGGTGCATACAGACACCGTTTATCTTCATCCGCTCACCATTCAGAATAAAACCCTTTTGCGCATCAAAACGGAATGTACGGATACCGACAGACGTATAATAAGTATCAAGTATCTTACCACTGCTTTTATCTTCAACAAGAGTCATTACCTGATAGAGATAGGGAGTATCCACACTCCACAATTCCGGTTTTTTTATCACAAGCTCTTGTTTCACCTCTTTCGGATAAGTAGCGGTAATATTCAGTTCGGAAGATGTTTCGCCTACCACTTCTCCTCCGGCATCGAGCAGACGGGATATCAATCTGATTTCCGCCATAGGAAGAATTTCCACATCCCCGCTTGCCACTATCGTATCGTTGATGATCATCGTATCCGGTATCGGCTCGGCATCATACTGCAACTTTGTACATATCACCAAACGAGCACTGTTTTTAGATACTTCTTCTGCCGTGACGTATGTCCCCCATTGCGCCACGTGTACCGGATTTACCTTTGTCAACCAGACATTACGATAAATGCCACATCCCGAATACCAACGAGAGTTAGGTTGTTCCGCATTATCTACCCGGACAGCTATCACATTTTTCTCTCCCCAGCGGATATAGGGAGTCATATCATAACTAAACGAAACATAACCGTAGGGACGAACGCCCAATGGATGTCCATTAATAAATACCTCAGAATTCATGTAAACTCCATCAAAATCTATTATCAGGCGCATACCGGCATCCGCTTTATCGGCTACGAATGTTTTGCGATACCACCCGACACCACCGGGCAATGCCCCTCCTCCCGTTCCCGAAAGATTATCTTTGGAAAACTCTCCTTCAATCGCCCAGTCATGGGGCAAATTCAGATGCCGCCAACCGGTATCGTCATATTCGGGATGAATGGCCGCCGTATCGTCTCCGATACGGAATGTCCAGTCAGCGGTGAAATCCATGCGCCGGGTGTCGTTCACCACTCGTCCGGGAGAGGTACACGCACCTCCAAGAGACAAGACGAGACAGAAAAGATATATGATTAAAAGTCTGTTCATGATATAGTCAAATAGGTTTTGTGATATATCTATAGTTCCCTCGTGAGGGATATATAGTTCCCTTGTGACAGAACTATAGATCCCTCGCGACACATCTTAATATCCCTCACGAGCCATCTATAGTTTCCTCAAACGGGAGCTACAGCACCTTCAGGAAGAGATTATAGTTTCACTGTTCGCTGCTTACCGTCATACTTAACTACAATACCTTTCACATCCAAGTCAAACGGCTGCGATCGGTTCTTATCCACCTTCACGATATTGAACGAACGTTCTTTCAGCATACCTGGAAATTCACCGGTACGGTCACCGATAGTCAAAACACCTTCGGCATCATTATATATAAACGATATGGTAGCATATGCTCCTTCCTCATAGTTATAATTTACCCCTTCATCCTCATACAAGGTAAATGAGCCATCCTTGCCTCCGTAAACATACAAAGTAATCTCCGAAGCCGGTTTCTCATTATTGTATTGCATATCCGGACCGTAAGGAATAATAGCTCCCTCACGTATATAGAGCGGGATACGTTCGTAAGGCGCATCCACCGTCAGCCTTTGCCTGCCATCAATGTATTTACCGGAATAGAAATCATACCAACCATTACCGGCAGGGAAATACATTTCACGGCTGCGTGCTCCATATTCATAAACCGGAGCTACCATAATAGCAGGACCAAACATGAACTGGTCACCAATATTATTGACATTCACATCAGCAGTAAAATCCATCACCAACGGGCGCATAATCGTATAATCATTAAAGTACGTCATACCTGCCAATGAGTAGATATATGACATCAGACGATAACGTAACTTCGTGTAATAAACGATAGAATTATAACAAGGATGTCCCTCAGGAGCTATATTCCAAACTTCACGATAAGGATACTGGCCATGGGCACGATACAACGGACAGAAGGCTCCGAACTGATACCAACGTGTGTTCAATTCTCTCCACTCCCTATAGTCGGCATTTTCGCGACCGGTCTCGTTAAACTCACGTTGCCCGTCTTCATAGCGTTTTTCTACACAAAAGCCACCGATGTCCATTGTCCAGTAAGGAATGCCGCTGACTGCAAAGTTCAGTCCTGCGGAAATCTGTGCTTTCATATCTTCCCAACGGGTAGCAATATCTCCACTCCAAGTTGCGGTAGAATAACGTTGTAATCCTGCGAACCCCGAACGGGTAAGCAGAAATACACGTTTATCGTTATCCACACTGCGTTGTCCGTCATAAATAGCTTCGGCATTCATCAAAGCGTATGCATTGAAATACTGGGCGGAAGGACCGAGAGCTGTAGGGCCGCAAAGGTCTTTACGATATTCAATATCCGTACAGTCACGTATATTTGGTTCGCTGGCATCCATCCACCAGGCATCAATACCCAATGAATAAAGATGTTCTTCCATTTGTTTCCAAAAAAGTTTACGTGCTCCCTCGGCATATGCATCGTAGAAAGAACCGATGTAACCGAGACCAATCCAGTCGCGAATGCTATCCTTGACAGCCTGCTGATACATCCAACCGTTTTGGTCGAATTCTTTATAATGTTCCGTACTTGCATAAAACTTGGGCCATACGGAAATCATAATCTGCGCATTCATCGCATGGATAGAATCTACCATTGCTTTCGGATCCGGGAAACGGGCTTTATCAAACTCATGACTACCCCACGCATCCTGCGGCCAATAACTCCAGTCGAGTACGATATTATCAATAGGTATCTGCCGCCGGCGGAATTCTTTCAAAGCATCCAAAACTTCATCCTGCGTTTTGTACCGTTCACGACTTTGCCAATAACCCATCGCCCATTTCGGCATGATTGGGGACTTACCGGTTAAGGTGCGGTAACCGCTGATGACCTCATCCATATTATCACCGTAAATAAAGTAATAATCTATTTCATTCTGCATTTCGCCCCACCACGCCAGTTTATTCTGTTCTTCGGCCGGAACCGGACTCAATACACGAAGTCCACAGTAAGACACATATCCGTCGGGGATCCATTCTATTTTCAAAGGAACCCGTTTACCGGCTTCCAAGTTAACGGCAAATTTATAACTATTCGGGTTCCAGGCTGTACGCCAACGTTCGGGAACCACCAATTCATCATTGATATATACCTTCATATATCCGGCATAGTAAAGAATAAAACGGAATATTCCGCTCTCTGACGGTTCTATCTCGCCTTCATACGTCACTTGTGACCCCATGAGCGGGAAATCTTCCGGTAAATTCACTACATTATTCAGATGTGTCTCACGATCCAAATGTTCAAAGTAGAGAGAGTCTTCTCTGCGTACCACAGTTTCCGCATCGCTCCGAGAAGAAGGAATATACGTACCTGTCAAGGCACCCTTTTTTCCTTCTTTATCATAGAGTTTGAATACACTGCCCAGTTGCGAATAGTCGCGTGGGTCACCGAAACGGCAAAGTGAATAGCTGTCCCACAGCAGACCATAGTTTTTATTGGAAACAATGAAAGGCACGGAAACCTTCGTATTATATTGAAACAGTTCCTCGTTCTTTCCTTTATAGTTGAACTCATCCGCCTGGTGCTGTCCCAGTCCATAGAATGCTTCATCATCGGCAGACTGGAATACCTGACGAACCGTATATGCTTTCGTTCCATCCACCTCGATTGGAGTAAAGCTTCTTCCCAGCCGATCCTCCTCCAAAATCTGACTTCCGTCAGCGTCTGTAAAACAGACCTCTCCCGTCACCTTAGACACGGTGGCAGATAACTGCGAGGTTTTCACCGTAACGGCATCGTTATGGTCTTCTACGTTGAAGTCTACTTCATTTTCCTGAGGAATAACTATCAGGCTCTTTTCTTTCGAGAAATTCTTTTCCGGAGTAGCAGATACATGAATCAGTTTCTCGCCCATTACTTCCAGACGCACTTTCCGCACATCAGTAGACTGTTGTTGTTTCACTTCTACAATTATACCTTTATCGGTTTTCTCATAGCCACTATCGGCACATGCCGTAAGAAACCATCCGGCAAGTAAACAAATTAAAGTGCTTTCCAATTTCATATTATTGTTTTTAAAGTTATTTTCCCGTCGTAAAAGTACACAATATACCCAATAAGCAAGCCCTTCCGATGTTGAGACGAAAGGGCTTTTTTGATTTATAAAAAGACAATATGTTTCTTTTATGGGTATCTTTTGTTATTTACCTTCCTTTTCCTGAAAAACAGAGGGTAAAACGCCAAATTCTTCCTTGAAATATTTCGTAAAATACTTGGGGTTGTTGAAGCCTACATTATACGCTATCTCCGATACATTCAACTGGCTCTCCCGCAGGAATTGCATCGCCCGCTTTAACCGGATAATTCGTATAAATTCCGTAGGTGTCTTACCTGTAATCTGCAACAGCTTTTTATAGAGTTGAACACGACTCATCCCCAACTCACGACTTAAAATCTCTACCGATAAGTCCGGGTGAGATATATTATCTTCTACATACTTGATAGCTTTTGCCACCAATTGTTCATCCAACGAGGTAATCACAATCTCGCTCGGTTCCGGTTCTATATGAGTACGTGACTTATTTTTCTTACTTAAATCTATCAGCTTACGCATACGCAGTACCAACACCTCCACATTAAATGGCTTCGTGACATAATCATCCGCACCGATAGTCAGTCCTTCCACCTTGTCCTCCACCGCCTGTTTAGCTGTCAGTAAGATGAACGGAATACCCGAAGTACGCTTGTCCGACTTCACCCAACGACAAAGTTCATTTCCATCCATCTCAGGCATCATCACATCACTGACGATAATATCCGGCATCAAATCCGGTATTATTTGCCATGCTTCCCGACCGTTAGCGGCAGATTTCACACGGAAATACAGACTGAGAGCATCTTTCATAAAGATAATAAGATCTTCGTTATCATCCACAATCAGTGCCAAAGGTTTTTCTTTTTCGGCCTCCGCCAGAACATCTTCCCGGATTTGTCCCGAAGGTACCCCCTCCTCTGTTTCGGAAAACACAGTAGTTAGCGAAGACAGACTATTAGTATCCTGAACCACCTCTTTATGTTGTACAGGAATATCCACAACAAATACACTACCTGTACCGACATTATCAAACACCCGTACCGTACCTCCATGAAGGGTTACAAAATCACGTACCAGACTCAGGCCGATACCACTGCCCGTCGACTGATTATGTTCTCCCTCCTGTTCTATTTGGTAGAAACGTTCGAAGATGCGCTCCTTATTTACATCACTGATACCAATACCCGTATCGGAAACCTTTATTTCCAGCATTTCAGGAGTTTCTTTCAGGACATCAATCGATACATCCACACGTCCGCCCTCCGGCGTAAACTTGAAAGCATTGGACAATAAGTTCATTACCACTTTTCCCAACTTATCCTCATCGAAAGCCATATTCAGATAGTCTACGGCAGAAAAGAAAGTGAGATGTACGTTCTTCTTCTCCGAAAGCATAAGGAAAGAACTACAAATATTACGAACATAAGCCACAACATCCCCTTCCGAAAGGCTTAGATGCAGACCTGCCATCTCATTTTTACGAAAGTCAAGCAATTGATTTACCAAAGTCAACAACCGCAATGCATTACGGTGCATCAGTCTTAGTTTTTCCAATCGCTTTTCATCCATAGTTTCTTTAATAATACCCTCCAACGGTGAAATAATCAACGTCAACGGTGTACGTAATTCGTGGCTGACATTGGTAAAGAAACGGAATTTCATTTGGTTGACTTCCTCGTTCTTCTTGGCATCCTGTTCCATCTGGCGTATTTTGAATTTATTACGCTCTCTGCGCTGTATGGCATAGAGCGACAGGCATACTATGCCGATAAATAAAAGGACATAGCATGTGTATGCCCATGGAGTCATCCAGAAAGGCGGCAAAATCACAATCTTCAAACTTGCCTCTTCCGTCCCGGCATACCCATCGCTATTGGTAGCCTTTACTTTCAATGTATAAGTGCCGGGAGCCAGATTGGTATAAGTCACCCGGTGCATATTCGCAGTTTCCTCCAACCAGTCTTCATTAAAACCTTCTAGTTTATAAAAATACCGGGTCTTGTCCGGTAATACATAATTATCCGAGGCAAACAGAACCGTAAATACATTCTGTTTATAGTCCAATATTATTTCTTGAACATGGTTCAATGTTCCCGGCAAGATAATCCGTCCGTCACATTCTTCACCTACCTCCACCTCTCTATTGAACAGTTGGAAACCGGTAAACATTACTTTGGGTAAAGTATGGTTATACTTGATATTATCGGGATTGAAGCGGTTCAAACCATACAAACCACCTACCACAATCTCTCCCGTATGTAACCGTTTAAGCGAACGTTGATTGAAGTCACAACTTTGCAGTCCGTCCTTATCGTTATAGGTATAACAGCGGAAAGTGAGTTGTCCCGATTTTGCATCGGCAGACGGTACGACATTAATCAGTTCCCCACCCGTACTGACCCACATGCTTCTATTATCATCTTCCGTAAGCCCCAGTATAAACAGTCTAGAAAAATCCGGTTTGATAGGTACTTCGTAAATTTCATCCTGTTTCGGATCATATACATTGAGTCCCTCACGCGTAGCTACCCAAAGCAGACCGCGACTATCTTCATAGACTTGGCTTATATTCTGATTGGAAAACCGTTCCTTCCCCGACTTTGTTCCCGTAAAGTTGGTTATCTTCCTCGTATTCAAATCCATGATAGCCATACCTGCCGAGGTTCCGATAATCAGCGTATGATTACGCCCCACACAAATGGAAGAGATATAATCAGATACCAAATCAGAGTTACCTGTATAATACGTTTCAAAATTACCGGTTGTAGGGTGCAGGCATTGTATACCTCCCCCCAGTGTACCAATCCAGATATGGCCTTCGGCATCTTCCGCCAAAGCCCAAACATTATCATAAACCAGCGTATTTTCTTCTCCATGCCCTTTACCTGCACGATAATGAATAAAGCGATTACCATCGTAACAGTTCAATCCACCCCAAAAGGTCCCTATCCATAATTTACCGTCACTACCTTGCAACAGACAAACAACCACATTACTGGAAATAGAGTTTGTATCGGCCATATGCGAAAAGACTTTCCGCTCTCCCGTCTCCATATTCCAACGCACCAACCCCGTATCGTTGGTTCCCAACCAAACAATATTATTTTTACCGTCTTCCACACAGTTGACGTCTCCCACATTGACGTTACCGAATTTAAAGGCACTCTCGTTATAGAATGAAACACCTTTCTTATAAGTACCCACCCACATTGTACCTGAAGCATCTTCATAGAGCGCCGTAATCGTATTATTGGATAAGGTACGGTCATTACCGGCATCATTCACCAATTTTAGGTGAACGGCATCCTCATCAATCACTTCAATGCCATCCTGATCTCGTCCCACCCATATCCGTCCGTTTTTATCCTGCGCCAAAGCCCGCACGGCATCGTAAGTATCTCCTCTGATGGAACGTGACTCCCAAACCTTTCCTGAAAGGCTATAAATCCACATTCCTTCTATACTGTATATCCATACCCGCTCGTTACGGTCCACGAAAAAAGTAAAAACAATGTTCCGGCCATTACCCCATTCTTCCGCAATATCCTCGTTCATCCATTTAGGTTCCAGTTTCTCATTGTCAATACAAGCTATCACACCGTTCACATTAACCAGCAAGATACCTTCACTACATTCAATGATATCGGTAATTTCTGTCGACAGGAACTTCTTATCAGCTATTTTTACGATTTCAGCATCCTTATCACCCATTTTATACCGATAGACACCCTTGCCCATCACATATATCCAGAAGTCTTTCTCCTTATCGATATAAATAAGAGTAGGTCTTCCCACAATGCCAATATTCCACATCCACGTTTCCACATCACGGTTGAAATCATCCGAAACACTGTTATAGATGGCATAACCCGCTCCTGTTTCCAACCAAAGGTTTCCTGCCGCATCTTCCTGTATTTTCTCTATATAGCTGTCCGGCAAGGACTTCTCATCATCTTGCCTACTACGATAGACTTTAATGCTATAACCGTCATACCGGTTCAGCCCCGAAGCTGTACCAAACCACATAAAACCGTTGGAATCTTTGTAAATGGAATTAACCTGATTATTGGAAAGTCCGTCTTTTACTTCCAGATGTTTGAACATATAGTCGTGGGCTGCAACAGGTAAGTACAGCACCATGACCCATAGGATGAATATTTGTATTCTCTTCATAATATCAGATATAGGAACAATTCTATTCTCTTGCAAATGAAGCAAAAAGCAGGCGGATAAGCAAGAGATGATGTTATTTTTAGTATCATTCAATACCGGATATTTACTATCCGGGGGACGAAATGAGGGAGCACCTCCATCACGGATATACCCCCCCGAACCAATCAAAAAAAAACCTGTATTAACAATCTATAATCCTTAGATAACTTATGATGAAACCTTTATTGAACTAATACCATTATCTTCAAATCAATAAGGGTACGTACCCGCAACAGCTCCTTTCATAATGCCATCAATGGCATAAACTTCTCTCGCTTTGCCGGTACTACGGTTTATATCTCCATTTGTTTCCCAGTAAAAAGGCACAATACCATGATTTTTCGCTTCACGAGTAATGATCTCATTCCAATAGGCACGACTCTGATTATGTTTCTCCTGATTTTCGGCGACCGTACGTTTCATCGCACTGTATTCGCCGATAATCACCGGATAACCTTTATCTACAAAGTGGATCTTCAGCAGTTGGAACTGCTCTTTCACATACTCTTCTTCTCCCCAGATAGGATTATGCTCCGATCCACTTACGCGATTCGGTTCACCCCAATACCAGAATGTTTTACCCCAACTCTCATCTTTCTCCATCAAACAGAAATTATAGGGATCGTAGAAATGAACTTCCAGCATCAGGCGATTAGGGACGTCATCTGTAGGCATTGAAAAACCGTATCCATCATTACAAGTATCTGATATTCTTGTAGCAGGTCCTTGCACAATAAGGCAGCGTGATGCGTTATTTCCACCTGTGGCACGTACGGCATCCACAAATGTCTGCTCATATTTCATAATAGTCTCTACGGAAGCCGCTTTAAACCCTGTCCCGTTACTGGTTTCATTCATTCCCGGCTCGTTACATCCTGCAAAAAGCAGATGCTCATCATGCTCTTTGAATTTAGTGGCAATCTGTGTCCATAACGCCTTTTGCTTTGCATTGATTACTTCACTGTAACCACCAAGAATATTATCTTCGAGCCAACCGCCATCCCAGTGGATATTGATAATGGCATACATGTCATTCAAGATACAAAGATTTACCGCCTCAGCCACTTTATCGAGCCATTCCGCATCTATCTGATAAGTAGATACATCTGCATGAGAACTCCATGCACAAGGGATGCGGACTGCATTGAAACCGAGTTTTTTCAACCCATTGATATAAGCCGCCGAAACGGTTGCATTGTTACCCCAGTCTTGACCTTTGGGTACTTCCAAAGTATTACCTATATTAATACCAGCATACATCTTGGCAGCTAATACCTTAGCATCACTGTTCATCCCGATATCAGGAAGTGGACCTGGTTCCGGATCAGGTGTCGGTTCCAAGAGAGCAACTTCTTGGACAACATTGATTGTCCCTATCTTTGTATCATTCACTTTTACCATAATAGAAGCCGTGCGTTCCGTCGCATCAGGATTAGCATCCAACTTTACTTGATAGGAAGCAATTCCATGGGCAGTTGTATTTTTATAGGTTACAGTACACCAATCCTTATCAGAAGTCACTTCTAATGTTACATTAGTTTGTATACTCAATATCTGCATACCCTCTGTTCCGGCAAAAGTCATTCCGGAGCTTAATACTGTATCGGGAATTTTAACTACCGGTTCCACCTGTTCATCGTCACTGGAACACGCCGCAACTAATAAGAAAAAAGAGAAAGCTATAAATGTCAGACAGGCATTGGACTTTTTAATGATATTCTTCATGTTTTTACGTATTATGCTTTAACGGTTAATCTCACTGAAGGCAAAGGTAACGGAAAACCCACACACCAGATCGATGATATGTTACCCGGAAGGGTATCATTTGTTACCGGTATGGGATAAATGGTTATTATTAAGGGATACCTCCACCAAACTACTTGCCAATCCCTCCGAAATGCCCTATATTTGTGAGAAAAGAAGTTATCCTTTCATCTGATAAACTATTAAAAACACAATGTACATTATGAGAAAGATGATGTTATTTCTCGGACTGGTAATCAGCCTATCCGTTTTCTCTCAAAGCCAACAAGGTTTTCAAAACCCTGTAATTCCCGGATTTCATCCTGACCCGAGCGTTTGCCGTGCAGGTGATGATTTCTATTTGGTTAACAGCAGTTTTCAATATTTCCCCGGCGTACCGCTGTTTCATAGCAAAGATCTCATCCATTGGGAACAGATAGGACATTGCCTGACTCGTCCTTCGCAATTAAAACTTGATGGCGCCAGTGCATGGGGTGGCATCTATGCCCCCACTATCCGGTATAATGACGGCATGTTCTATATGATTACCACCAATGTTTCGGATAAAGGTAATTTCATTGTTCATACCACCGACCCGCATGGCGAATGGTCTGAACCCGTCTGGCTGAAACAAGAAGGTATCGACCCTTCGCTTTATTTTGAGAATGATAAATGTTATCTGGTCAGTAATCCCGACATAGGCATCTGGTTAAGTGAGATCAACCCGATGACGGGAGAACAGTTGACGCCATCCAAACGTATCTGGAACGGTACAGGCGGACGCCATCCCGAAGGACCACATATCTACAAGAAAGATGGCTGGTATTATCTGCTGATATCGGAAGGCGGAACGGAATACGGGCACAAAGTCACCATTGCCCGAAGCCGTAACATCGAAGGCCCTTACGACAGTAATCCCGCAAATCCCATCCTAACGCATATCAACAAAAATGCGCAAAGCAACCCGATACAAGGCACCGGACATGCCGATCTTGTGCAAGCTCCCGACGGAAGTTGGTGGATGGTATGTCTCGCTTTCCGCCCGCAAAGCGGTATGCATCATCTTTTGGGACGTGAAACTTTCCTCGCCCCGGTATGTTGGGAAACAAATGCCTGGCCTGTAGTAAACGGTGATGGAACAATCAAGTTACAAATGGATGTGCCTACCCTGCCTCAACAACCTTTTACGACCCAACCTGTACGTACTAATTTCAAAAACGGGAAATTAAGTCCTGAATGGATATATATCCGTAACTATCATCCTGAGAACTACACGTTCACTTCAGACAAACTCCGGCTGAAAGCTACCCCTGTAAGCTTGAATGCCAATGATGACAGCCCCACTTTCATAGGTCGCCGACAAGAGGATATCAACTTCATCGCCACCACTTCCGTACAATTACAGAAAGCTATCGAAGGTGATGAAGCCGGACTCACCGTTTATATGTTCGAACCATCGCATTACGACCTCTTTGTGAAACAACTACCGGACGGCAAGCAAGCCGTATCCCTACGTTATCAACTAAATATACTTACCCACACCGAGAAAGAGATTATTCTTCCTCAAGGTAAAGAGGTACAACTCCGTGTAAAAGGAAACAATGAGCTTTATATCTTTGAATATGCCACAGACGGAAAAAACTTCCGAGAATTGGGAAAGATAAATACCCGTTACATCAGTACAGAAACAGCAGGTGGTTTCACAGGTATCTTGTTGGGGTTGTATGCCGTGGCGGGTGATACGACATCAAAGGGAACTGCCGACTTCAGGTATTTTGATTATGAAAAGGTGAAAGAATAACAGATATCCCAACCAATAAAACAAAGCGAAGAATTCTTTCCCGATATTCCACGGAAAAAGAGTTCTTCGCTTCAAAACAGGAAGTTTTACTTCTTCTTATTATATTCTCATTTATTATTCGCTAATTCCACCGTAAATACATAAGCCGGAATTGTATTGTCCTGCTGCCTTACTGACTCTGGCAACGTAATCTTCACGCCCTTCTTATCCTGTTTCCACTGTATCCGTGACTCGCACCCTAATAAAGACAACGCTTTCGCAGGATATTTAGTCTTTTGCAAAGTTTTTACGAATACTTCCTTATCTCTCCAGCTACGGGCAATCACATATAATGTCTGCCCCTTTTGGGTGAAGCGGATATCCTGTACCAGATTTTGAGGTGTATCATCATACACGGCATCTATTTGCTTACCTGCAAACTCAGCTGATACCCGATAACTTTTTTCATTATTGTCTTCACTGTAAACCTCCCAGGATTGTCATCCATTCTGCAGCACATCTTCTTTCTCGGGAGCGGTGGGTTCCGGCCGTCTTTCAGGAGCAAACGGATCGAAATAGTAAATGTCTTTGGTATCGAGCCAACGCAGGAAAGAGGGCAATCGTCGCATAAACCGACTATAATCTTTGCGTACACCAGGTGTCCAAGCAGCTTCGGCAAGGGCAATGAGACGCGGGAAGACCATAAAGTCCAAACGTTTTACATCAGCAACACGTTCAGTCCAAAGAGAGAATTGCATACCCATAATTTGTTTTTCATATCCTTTAAGCAGATGTTCTATCGGTTGCGGGAAAGAGAAGACATCGACAATCGGATTATATCCGTCCCAGTAGCGTCCAACTGAGTGTGTGGAATATTGCACAAAATCGCCATACATAGGGCGACGAGGAGTCATTATGACACGATAGCCCGCCTCCAATGCCTTCAATAATTGATGACGACGATCGTGACGCCACCACATTACTACAGCTTTGTCTGGCGACACACCGGCATCTACAATTTCGTCCCAGCCAATCATGATTTTACCTTTAGAAGCTACAATATCTGCTACACGGCGCACAAAATATTGCTCTAACCCAGTTTCATTCAACAATTGTTTGTCTTTGATAAATTGCTGTATCTGTGGATCGGTAAACCAACTCTGATTACCGAAATGTACTTCATCACCACCAATATGAATGTAAGGAGAAGGAAACAAGGTGATAAGTTCATCCAGCACGTCACTGATGAAACGAAAGGTTTCTTCTTTACAGGGATGAAAAGTAAAACCTTTCCACCGACCTTCACCGCCACCGGATAACTCTGGATAAGCACGGCAAACAGCAGCAGCATGTCCGGGCATATCAAATTCCGGTACTACCATTATATGACGTGCGGCAGCATAGGTAACCACCTCTCTAATATCTTCCTGTGTGTAGAAAGTTGCAGGTGCTTCCGGATCGTGCCAGTTGCCTTTTGCACCAATCTTCGTCAATAACGGATATTTCTTGATTTCAATACGCCAACCCGGCTCATCCGTCAGATGCCAATGAAAAACATTCAGACGGAGAGAAGACATAACATCGAGCAATTGTTTGACTTTCTCTTTTCCAAAGAAATGGCGGCTTTCATCAAGCATAAATCCACGCCAACTATAACGAGGTTCATCATTAATGACACAAGCCTTCGCAATACCTTTTCCTGAGCGCAAGAGTTGTTTTAAAGTTTCCTCCGCACGAAATGCCCCGGTAGAAGTAGCAGACTGAATAAAGACTGAATCGGAAGTGATCTCCAAACGATAAGCCTCATCGGTATTGGTTGTACAACTCGATGTTATGCGTTGCACGACTCTTCCAGGAAGAATATTTTGCATTTCAAATGCTTTATTTTCAGCAGGAGTCAATGTAAACTGTCCTTTTGCCGGACGATATTGTGCCGGTTCAGGAATTATATTTTGTGCAAAGGTAAGCACAGGCAGAAAAAGAACTACTGCCAACAGATGAGTTCTAATAATTTTCATGATATCTGTGTTTTTTTATTTAATCAAAGATCTTTTAGATTTCTATTTCAAAGGAAGAGTTTCTTCTTGTTCCTTCTTTATATCAGTCTGAAACTTTTTTATCAACTTACAGTATTTATTTTCACCAGCGACATTCTTATTCTCTTCCGGATCATTCCGATGATCGAATAACATTTCGCTTACAATATTCTGTGAACTATCATACCACTGCGCATAACTATAGTCCGATGTAACTAAATTTACCCCTTTTCCCCATTGTATAAAGGCATGATCGCGATGTTTCTTTTTCGGATCTTTCAAAGTAGGCAAAAAACTTCGACCTTGCAAATGCCCGGGTTGAGAAATGCCACAAGCTTCGCATAAAGAGGGATAAATATCTACAAACTCCACTATACTACTACTGCTTCCATGCATACCACCCGGATAACTTACCATGAAAGGAGCATGCGTAGCTTGATTAAACAAAGTATGTTTACCCCAAAAATCATGCTCGCCCAAATGCCAACCATGATCGCCCAAAAGAACGACAATGGTATTGTCTGTCAAATTCAAACGTTTTAGTTCATTGAGTACAATACCTATTTGCGTATCTATAAAGCTAACACAAGCATAATAAGCATGGCGGGCTTCACGATGGAAACCCTCATCAGAAGTATTACCAACATGAGTATACTGAAAAATCTCACGGGAATTCTGGACCTGTTCCGGTAAGTTTTCGGAACGATAACGGTTATCTGCTATCTTTATATCTTCACGTTCATATAAATCCCAATACTTTTGGGGAGCAATGAAAGGTAAATGAGGTTTCCGGAAACCTACTGCCAGAAAAAAAGGCTGCTTTTTTTCTTTTAATCTGCCCAGTTCGGCTACAGCTTTCCTGGCAATTTTGTTGTCTTCATAACAGCTATCGGGTACATCCGCCCCTTCGCAATAGGGACCTCTATGACTTTGGGGATGCAGTTCTTCTTCAGGAATCTCATTTTTCCACACATGCCACTTGTTGTACAGCGCCCAGTCTCCACTGGCAGGACTTACAATCCAGGGAAATTCACTCCAACTGTCTGTACGGTCATTAAAGTGATGAAACACTTTACCCACGGACATTGTATAGTATCCGGCATTCTTAAAAGCTTGCGGAAGAGTAATAACACCCGGTAAATCTTTTTGTGACCAAGTTTCGGCATCCACAAAACGTTTTTGGGTTATATCCGGATAAACTCCGGTAAGCAGACTAGAACGGGAAGCTCCACTGACAGGCACATTACAATAGGCATTCTGAAAAATAACCGATTGAGCTGCCAATCCATCTATGAAGGGTGTAATAGCTGCTTCGCTACCATAGCATCCCAGTTCAGGACGCAAATCGTCCACTATGATAAATAATACATTCTTCTTTTCCTGTGCTTGTACAAAAGAAACATACAGGAAAGAAGTAGAAAGTAATACAGTTCTGACTGACAAGTGCTTAAAGACAAAAGATTCTAACATCATATTAAGTTTAAAGTTAAGCCATAATTAATGTCCCCACTCAGTAGAGCATGCCCCCATTGTGAGAATTAATTTTCCTCCTCGTACAATATCATCATGTGTCAGATAGCACTTGTGATAAGGTTTTCCATTGAGTACGGCGTTTTGAATATATATATTCTCAGGACTATTATTGACTGCCTCTATAGTAAACTGCGTACCGGAAGCATACCGAGAGTCCAACTTTATATCTACCTTATTGAAAACTGGACTGGTTATTTCATAACGGGTATCACCGGGACATATCGGATGAATACCAACAGCAGCCAGAACATACCACGCGGACATTTGTCCTACGTCCTCATTCCCGACCAAGCCATTCACTGAATTATGATAGGCATTCCGACATATATCACGCGTCCACTTTTGAGTGAGCCAGGGAGTCCCTAAATGATTAAACAAAAAAGGCATGTGATGTACTGGTTCATTAGCATGGTTATAGTAGGAATTCCAAAGATAATCACGAGGAGCCTTCTCAAACATCTCATTCAATTTAACCAGAGCCTTATCACGACCACCCAATAAACAGACTAAACCTGGCACATCATGGGGAACAAACCATCCTTGCTGGAAAACATTACTTTCTACACAACCATAACCATACCATTTATCTAAGCGATCTGTTTCGGGCAATGGCATAAAATTACCATCCACATCACGCGGGCGGAACCAACCAAAATCAGGATCAAACACGGTAGTATAAGATTGAGCACGTTTATCAAAATAGGCACTATCTTCCTTTTTATCTAACCATTCTGCCAAACGAGCCATACACCAGTCGGAATAAGCATATTCCAAAGTTTTGGATACACTCTTTTTATCGGAAGTAAAACCATGTTCATTATTAGCAAACAATTTAGAAGTATTCAAAGCATACTGATAAGCCTTTTCTATATCGTAATTATGTATGCCCTTAGAACAGGCATCACATAGAACCGAAATTGCCGGATTTCCAATCATACATCCAGAATAGGCATTCAAAAACTCCCAACGTTCCAAATATTTCTTTCCACTTTGTTCTCCAATCTCGACCAATGAGTTGATTAAATCATTCACTAAGGCAGGATTTATCAAAGTCTGCAAAGGCATTTGACTACGAAAAACATCCCAACCACTGAATATCGTACGCTTATTAAAGCTTTCAGTCCGATGAACTTGATTATCAGCCCCCCAATATTCCCCATTTACATCACTGCAAATACGTGGATCGATTAAAGTATGATATAAGGCTGTATAAAAGATGGCTTTTTCTTCCTCAGTACCTCCTTCGACAGTTATCTTTGCCAATTCTTTATCCCACAGTTCGGTACAGGTTCTATATACTTTATCAAAATCCCAACCTTTCATTTCTGTATACAGATTTTCTTCCGCATTCTCCATACAAGTAAATGAAATTCCACTTTTCAGAATAATCTTTTCATCCTTCCGGGTATCAAAATCGGCATAGAATCCGATATGCTTTCCTTCATAAACAATCGCAGAAGGAATAACTTTGGATTGGCGTATTAAATTACGATAGTTTTCACTTTCTATATCTTCACGTTTCCGATTACAACTGTCAGGTATATCAGCTGTCCAGATACCATGAGATTTGAAAGATTTAGAAAATTCAGCAAAGAAATACACCGTATAGTCTGCTTTACCGTTACCATTTCCCCAACCTCCGCCTTCGGGAGGACACTTCATCCAACCCTTTATAGTATGGTCATTTACCACCTCAACATATTGTTTTACAGAAGTTCCACCGACACGCCGCGCCAGGTCTATTTGAATATGCGCATCTCTACTTTTTGGGAAAGTGAAACGTAGCATACCACTATGGGGTAACGCCGTCATTTCCGCATGAATTCCATAATCAGTTAGGGCAACAGAATAATATCCAGCAAAAGCCACTTCACTGTGTTTATCATAACGAGAACGATATCCTTCATCCGGATTATCCAAAGTTCCAGCAAAGGTTTTCAGTTTTCCAATTGTCGGCATCACCAAAAAGTTACCCAAATCGCCATACCAACCTATACCAGACATTTGTGTGAAAGCAAACCCTTCTATTGAAGTATGCTCATAACTATATCCACTTCCGTTATCTCCACCCGTAATCGTATTTGGGCTTACTTGTACCATACCGAAAGGTGCCGTTACGCCTGGAAATGTTTTTCCTAATCCATGATAACTTTTAGCATCCTTAGTATTCGTGGTTGCTCCAACAAACGGATTGACATAAGATGAAAGATGAGATATAGCAGTATCTTGTATCTTAACCTTTGTAAAAGATAATAAAAGAGAAAATAAACATACTATAGAGAATATCTTTCTCATTTGAAAATGTTTTAACATTTCTTCGTTTAACGTATAAAATCAAGAAGAATTACCTCTTTCGGAGCAAGAGCCAAAGAAATGGTTTCGCCATACTTATACTCTTTAGCTAAATTATCAGGCAAATTAACTACTGGTGAACTAACCTGATATTTACCTCGTTTTTGAGGATTTAAACCCAATTTTCGATCTAACGTTATATGATATATCTGTGGTCGGTCCGAAGGATTATGAATAGAAAGATATCCTCGATTATCAGTCCAAGCAGTATATCCATATACTTCCCCTTTTTGCGGTACTCCCCCATGCATACGTACATGTTTAAAAGCTGGATATACTTGACGAACCCATTTCAATCCATCTGCCAAAATATCCCAGTCTATAGAAGAAAGGCTGTCGGTTTTAATATACAACTCCACAAAACCTGTTCCACGACTCAAATTCATAAACAGATAGTCTCTGAAAACCTCAGGTTCTTCATTGGATGTCGTTTTCTTCGGTTCATGATTGAAGATAGCGTTCATCGGAAATTTCGTATTTTCTTCCTCCCATATCTGATGATAGATACGGTCACGATAAACCAATTCGCCAGTACGGTCATCGCCTTTGGCGGCATCACCGGCATTGATAAGCCAAACAATATCAACATATTGTAACCACCAAGGACTGAGATAAGCCCCATTAGTTATAGCGATGAATATTTCAGGATTGACTTCATGCAATTTATTGAATATTTGCATAAGCTGTTCGGTTCCGTCAACAAGGTATTGTTCTTTTTGCACATCGAAGCGCGCCTCATTCAATCTTACATCATTAGACGATGGAAATGGATTATCGTTGATATCAAAATCACGTATATTGAGATGTCCGAATATACCGTCAAACTTAAAATAAGATATACCCATTTTTGCCAACTCTAATATGCGTTCTTCCAATTTCTGCATATATTTCTTATCCGTCATAGACATTCCCATAGAAAGCGCTTTGTAACCAAAATCCTTCATCCGTGGAATGATGGGTTGTGCTCCAAAAAGACAACCCGGGCTTAACCATACACCCAGTTTGGAGTTCCTCTGCCTCACTGCTCGGAAACAATCGGAGAAGTCCGGCTGAAACTTATCATTGATAGTCCATACTTTGTCCGACCAATCTGCATTCTTACTAACATCCTCCCAACCGTCATCAATGATATAAGCATTGAGAGGTTGGCAATGTCTTTTTACCACCAACTCATCATTGACAATAGCCACACTACGGATAAAGTTTTCTTTAGCCACCCTTTTAGAATAGTCAAACCAACTGTTATATTGAATTTGTAACCGAAAAGGACGTTTTCTGATTTTGTCAATGTAAGAGTAGAAAGCATCATCCATAAATTGTGGATCATCACTGACACCAACTACACTATTGTAAGAGATATAAAGTTCACCTTTTTTTATGGATTTTCCTGACAAATACCCACACGTTACCTTTTGCTTGTTTACCTCATTGCGTGAAGCAGGAAACTCAATTCCCCAGAAAGTAGCAGTCCGGGTAGTATAAACCGGCTGTCCCAATCCCGGCTTCCATTGAGAAGGCCCCTTAGCAGTAAGTTGTTTGAGAGTATAGTTCTGGTAAGCATCTTTAAAAGATATAGCCTCTACATCTATTTTTTTCAAAATTATATCTTGCCCAGAATTAATCTCAATATGTTTTCGGCAATAAGTATCCTCCTTAGCTAATTCATAACAAACAATTAATGATATATTATTTTTCTTATCCTGTAACAGAAATTTATATCCTTTACTTTGAGAATATACCGGATTTGTATATGTAGAAACCGAAATAACCTTAAAATCCTTATTGGACAATACCTTTTCCGTATGGTCCAATAAGGTTAGATGTAACAGAAACTCATCACAATTAATAGGAAGCAATTTAGTCCCAGCTTCTTTATTTAAAAGAACCTTAGTAGACAATACCCCATCGGACACTTGAAGTGTACGTGCAATATACCGATTTTCTACAGTGTAAATTTGTGCTTGTGTTCTACCTATAAAGGTAAACAAAATTAGGAGGGTACAGATGCCCTGAAACAAAATTGCTCCTTTCTTTTTCATAATATTCTTAATTACTTTAGGCTTTAATTTTTTATTTCCCCTTAAAACCTTATTTGTCGATAATTATGTATTAACAAAATTCGTCTACAAATGTAGAAAATTATTTCATACTAAACGTATTGAAAGAGTGTGCTTTTAAAGTTACATCTAAATACTTATCACCCAATTGCAGAGTCAAACTCTTTGGTTCATCATTGAAATTACCGGCTACCACCAAATATTTATTCTCCGGTGTAAGGAATATAATAACAGGTAGTTTATCTTCACCTTTTTCCTTATAATGCAATACTTTGGTTCCCGCAACCACCTTGTTGCTAAAATGTTTCACTGCATAATATTCCGGAGTGTAGATCGCAGAACCTGTCTTCGAGTCTACACGGATTAATGCATTCTGTTTCCAACCCCAACCACTTGTTCCTGCATCACAGAGAATAGCATTCCAAAAAGTATATTCCTCACAACCATTTCCTAAATAGTGATTGATTAAATTAAAAGTATGCTCTGCTGCCTTCCAATCAAATGTACCAGAACCACATTCGTTTTCAGTTTGCATATATTTATAATTTGGATACTTTTTACGAATTTCAGGAAGAATTTGTCCTCCCCACCATTGAAAACCGATACCCTCAACGGTATCTTTCATACGAGGATCGGAAAGAACCTTATCCACCAGTTCAATACGATTTGTATTAAGCGTCCCCAAATAAACTTGAACATTGGGATGATGTTTCTTCATGGTCGGTGCAAAATATTCCACATTGAAACGAATAATACCCTCAGGAGTCCATGCACAAGCCGGATAAATAGAATAGGCCCACGGTTCATTTTGGAACATCACGCGGGAAATAGTAACTCCTTCTTCTTGATAAGCAGATACGAATTTACAAAAGTAATTGGCATAGGCTTGCAAATAGCGGGGATCTTGAATAAAATAATCATTGACTGCTACTTGCTTGGGATAAAACTTCTTATTCACGTTGTCAGTACCTTCATAAAGAGCTATCTCATGCTTAGCCGGCAATTGGTTTACTTCAGCATTACTTCTCACGGAATAGTAATGATTAACTTTCATCCACGAAGGAGGTGACCAAGGAGAAGCCCAAAAAGTAATATTGGAATTAACTTGTTGTACTCTTTTTATATAAGGTATTAGTGTTGTTTTATCACGATTGATATTGAAATATTTCAACTGAAAATCACCAGGTACTTCATCGCAACTATACCAGTCACGGGCATAATCGTTGGCATTCATTGGAATACGTCCCATGGAAAAACGTAAATCTCCATCCGGAGAAAACAGATTATTTAAAATTACATCCTGTTCTTCAAGAGGTAACATATTGAGAGCGTCCCAGCCTAATTCATTAAAACAAGTTCCCCACTTCTTGAATACTTGGATATTCTCAGTACCATTTACCGACAATAAAGGCGTATTTGGACTACTGGCTTGTAATTTGGTTTTAGTCTCTTTCCAAACATCATTATCTGTACTGCTAATCCATGTAAAAGATTGAGCATATACGCCGGAGAATTCCACTAGAAGACTTCCCAACACACATAATTTCTTTAAATTTATTTTCATAAGTGTTTTTATTTAGTAATAATCTAAGGTAGTTATTTTATCGTAAACGTATAGTTACCTTTATCAGATTGTTGTTTTGCTTTGAATGATAACCGGTAAATAGTTTTTCCCCATACATTCGACAATTTTAAATCAGTCAGTTCTTTTGGTTCAACATCCAATTCAAACTTATTTGCATCATACAATAATTGGGCTTTCACATCATTTACCTGAATATAAACTTTACCTTTTTCTGAATTGTCTACTTTTCCCCATGTCATGAAATTAATGATGTTGGGAGCGACCGCTTCTTCCAAATCAAACACATCATTGATTTGAACTTGATTACCTTTTACTTTGTAAGAACGTATCCACTTTTTTACTTTTGCTTCCTTGGGATAAGCAGCTGCTATATCAGCGCAGAAACTATTCTTAGAAGCTTTTACGCCAGTCGCTTTATAGTTTTTTCCGTTCTTTTGGGGAATTCCGTTTATCATAGGCAGGTTGTGATAATTACTCTGCATCGTCCAAATAGAATAACGCTCTCCACTAAATGTCTGTCGGGTATAAGTTCCTACTCCGGCATCTATCAATATCGGGGTCTGATTGAACCATACCGAGCAAGTACCTACGTCATTATGATTATGGCTTTCGCCATTATGCCCTCCCTTAGTTGCAAGGAATAGCCCCTCTTTAGTAGAAAGATAACAAAACTCAGTTTCAGGATACCAAGTGAAAGTACGGTTCTCATGACCAGCTTCCTCCCGTTGTAATTCTTTGGCAATGGCTATGGAAGCCAAGGTACGGAAAATGTCTCTGCCATTCGAAGGTAACGAAGGTGATTTACGCATCAAAGCGGCAAAACTTTTTAATTCATCACTTCCTACGTCTTTACCGAAACGATAGATAAGATATGCATCGCCACCACCACGGGCTGAAGCATCAGCAAAATTCACTACCCAACCGTTTCCCACATAAGAGCGGGAAATATACTCACCCATATTTTTTATCATTGGTTCCCGAAAGATACTAATCTTTCCTCCGGTAATATCAGAAAGAAGTTCCAAATAATCCAACGTCTTTCCGGCAGCATGTCCCCAGTAAGACGGACCTTCTTCACAGGCACCGTCGGCCTTGATGTAGTTCAGGAATTTATCTACCGATTCCATTGTCAAATATACAGCCTTGGCCAGCGTATCTCGATTATTTTCAAGAAGCATAAAACACATCAGGACATTACTGTTACACCAAGGATTCCAGTTATTAAGCATACGCCCTTTATAATTACGTGCCATCCACCAAAACGAATCATTGTTCATGTAAGGATCAAGAATACGGATTTGTAACTCATGGCGTAATCGACGTGAGATCTCCGGGTTCACTTTATCGAATGAATCACGCATAAAATAGTAAACCCACGACAATGATCCACCAAGATCTCCAGAGACAAGATCAATCACATGATAATCGTAGGTAGGTAACGAACGGGAAGAAGGCTGTATAACGAGATGAGCGGCAGGAGCCCATGAAGTCATTTCACAAGTATGGAATACACCATTTATTAACTGATCAATAAATCTTCCTTTTCCTTCTGCAAGTTCCGCCATCAACAGACTGGCAATGGCATTATTATTTGCTCCAAAAGGTTTTTCCATTATCGAGCGATCACCGGTACGTTCAAAAGCGAGATAATCAGTGGCCTTCACTACCTGCCATTGATAATCGAGTAATTTTTCTCCCCGGCGGATATAATCATCTTTAAACGTTCCTAAGAATGCATCCCAACCATCACGATCGGAGTAATCGGGATATGTTACCCATTGTTGATTCAAAACCAACACATCCTTTAAGTAGTTCAGATCTGCTTGCTTCTGAAGCAAGTTACGTTCTGTATAAGCAAATGTGGAAGCGCCACACAAAAGTGTAAAAATCAATAATATTAATTTTCTCATGGTATCATTTATTTAATAAATTATCTTATCCGGAAATTTCCGCTCCTTGGCCCAGCCATCCTCCGATACCTTCAACCAGTTTCCAAGCTCCTTTTTCAGTAACTTTGCCTGATTCGACGGAATTTCCTCTATTTTCAAAGAATGCATCTGATAAGGATCCTTCAGATTGTCAAAAAGTTGATAATTTCCATCCTTTGTCACCAAATACGAGTAGCGGTCAGTACGTACACCTTTCTCCTTCTGCTGATAGAAAAACTGAGAAACAGGTTTCTTCACCGTTTTATATTTACCTGTAAGAATACCTTGTGAATAATCTTTTCCCTTCACCGTTTCGGGAAGCCTGTCTTCAAGGTTCATCATCCCCAGCAAAGTAGGCATAATATCCGTAGCACCCAACATCAGATCGTTCACTCCCGGTTTCAGTTGACCGGGATAACGTATAAAGAACGGAATAGAAAACGATTCATCATAAATCACACTCTTCGCCATACGTCCGTGGCTACCCATCATTTCCCCATGATCTGCGGCGAATATCAAGATGGTATTATCCGTCAATCCTTCTTCATCCAAAACTTTCAATACCCGGCCTATCTCATCATCCACACTCTTCACCAAAGAGAAATATATTTTTGCCTGAAATGTCAGTTGCTCCAAGTTTTTCACTTGTGTACCCTCGCCAAACTTCACATTAGGACGTAACAACACTTCTTCCGGTTTCAAATCTTTATAATATTGATCAAACACCTCTTCCTTACAATCCGTAAGTCTATGATAAGGAGTATGAGGCGGATTCAGACTCCAGAATAAGCTGAAAGGCTTGGAAGCGTCTCGCTGTCCTTGTTTATTCCGCAGATAACCTATCACTACATCCGCTTCAACCTCTGGAGTAAATCGGCGATAACGGAACGACTCACCATCTTTCTTTCCACCCACCAGTTCCGGACGATTGGAATAAGCAGTAGCATTAAAATGATTATCTTTCAATTGCTGAAACCAGTACTTATTACTCTTACGCCCTCTTCCTTCAGGAATATAGGTATCGTATGGATACACACAATGTCCGCCAGGCGCTTCAGTTGTACCCACATAATTATTCTCCTTGTCAAACAAGGCCTCCGTACGATGCCAATGCGTTTTTCCCACATAAGCCGTTTCATAGCCAGCTTCCGCAAGTACATCAGTAAAACAAACCAAGCTATCGGGAATACCGTTTTGGTTGTTCACATGGCAATTACCCGGTACTCCATTCTTCTCCGGGAATGCGCCTGTCATCAGCATAGCACGATGAGGGCTACTCAACGGACAAGTACTACACGCCCGATTAAAAATAACACTCTGCTTTGCCAGTCTATCCAAATTAGGAGTATGAACCGGATCACCTATCGTATTCAGAACATTACGATATGCCGGATCACTCCATATACTCAACGCATTCAACCGATATTGGTCAGGAAAAATATAGACTAAGTTCGGTCTTTGTTCCTGTCCAAAGACCTGTGTACCTATTCCTGCAAAAAGAGTTACAGGAAAACTACAAATAAGTTTGTATAAAATTGGTTTCATTTCTATTTTAATTTAAAACAAAGACTATTTTACATCATTCCTTTTACTTTAGACGTACTCTGCGAAGAACATTCTGTAATTCAAAAACCTTATCAGGGTATTGAGAAGCAACGTTTTCTTTCTCTGTCACTTTATTCATTTCATAAAGTTGAGGAACACTTAAATTACCAGTTTCTATTTTCGGTCCCCAGGTAATCATGGCAGGTCCATCATTCGGCTCAATATATTTCCAGTCTTTATTGCGTACAGACAATACATGATTAGCAGCTAATTCCAGTACCCACGGACGGTCTGTCATATCTGTACCCAACAAATTACCTAAACGATTTTCACTATCCGGTGCACTACCTTTCGGCATCCGTGCATCGATCATAGCCCCCAAAGAAGCCATCCAGTCTATCTGTGACATCAACACATCCGACTCTGCATTTTTCCTGATTTGTTTAGGCCAGCGGACAATAACCGGAACAGCCGTACCACCCTCAAAAGCACTGTATTTATTCCCTCTCCACGGTCCAGCAGGACTATGACCGTTCAACAATTCTTCTGCCTTATCATCATAACCGTCATCAACTACCGGTCCATTATCACTAGACAAAATAATTAAAGTATTTTCCGCTAATCCCAGTTTATCCAGTACATCCATAATCTGTCCTACCGCCCAATCAAACTGCACGATTGCATCGCCACGCAATCCCATACCGCTCTTACCACGGAAGCGTTCGTGTGGAAAACGAGGAACATGAATATCATTGGTAGCAAAATACATGAAGAACGGTTCATCTTTATGCGACCGAATAAAATCGATGGCATGTGTAGTAATACTATCAGCAATGTTCTCATCTTTCCATAAAGCTTTACCACCCCCCTTCATATAGCCAATACGACTGATACCATTTACAATGGACATGTCATGTCCATGACTCGGTTTCAAATTATAAAGTAATTCCGGATGGCTTTTACCGGTCGGTTCACCGGGAAAATTGCGGATATAACTGACTTCAATAGGAGCTGCAGGATCATAATTAGCCACTTTACCATTCTCTATGAATACACAAGGGACACGATCGGCAGTGGCAGCCATGATATAATGATAATCAAATCCTAAATCTTCTAAAGCGGCTGGGAGCGGTGCGTTCCAGTCTTGCATTGCTGTTTTGTCTCCTAACCCCAAATGCCATTTCCCAATGGCGCAAGTAACATATCCGGCATGTTTAAACATATCTGCCATAGTATATTGTTCGGGACGTATAATCATCCCCGCATTACCGGCAGCAATATCTGTATCCGGACGACGCCATGCATATTCTCCCGTGAGCAGAGAATACCGTGAGGGAGTACTGGTTGCAGCTACCGCATGTGCATTGGTAAAACGGATGCCCTCGGTTGCCAGACGATTGACATTAGGCGTTTCTACATTTTTTGCACCATAACATTGCAAATCACCATATCCCAAATCATCAGCGTAAATAATGATAACATTGGGTTTCTCACGATCAGCGACCTTACCTTTCGTATCCTTTGCACTAATTGGTAAACTTGAAAAGATGACCGGACAAAGTAAAGCTAAAGTTACATACTGGTTTTTCATCTTTGATATTATTGATTGGTTATTTAAGGTATAAACATCACATTGCAAATATATCCACAAAATGTATTATAAAAGAATACGAATCAGATTTTTAACCCGACTTGTACTAAAGGTGGAGGTATTTGTACAAAAGTGTATGCTATAAACTAATTACACAGCCCCTACGCTCCATAAAAGTAGCGTAGGTCTGTGTAACATACATATTGTTTTAATATCCCAAAAACAAACTTACTTACCTATCTATACTATTCAAAGAACTATTACCAACCAGGATTCTGTCCCAAATTAGGATTTTTATATTTCTCTGTATTAGAAATCGGATAGAAATACAAGTTATCTGTAATGGTTCTGGTTTCCATCAGGAACTTAGTATATTCAAATTTCTCAGCTTCATTCTTAATGATTTTTACACCATAGATATCAGCAGTTTTATCCAAATCCTTCCAACGACGTACATCCCAAAAACGATGTCCCTCAAAAGCTAGCTCCACACGACGTTCGTTCTTCAAACGTTCTATGAAATCAGCTTTTGTCATACCAGCAGGATAAGGAGGCATTTCTACCTTGCCACGTGCACGCACCATATTCACCGCTTCGCGAGCCGTCATTGGATAATCTGCATCCTTATAATCAGGATTTCCAAAAGCATTTACCATTGCTTCCGCATAATTCAACAAGATTTCAGCATAACGGAACAATACCCAGTTATGTTGCGCTTTAGTAGTAGTGGAACCTGATACAAAACTAATATTTGGGTTAAGATATTTATATAGATAATATCCTGTAGTGGTAGCATTGGTCAAAGGAAGTCCATTGGCACCACCTTCCCATATCTGAAGAGGAGCGCCACACCAATTCATATTATTGTAAGCTACTGTTCTTGCCAAACGCGGATCACGGTTATTGTAAGGATTAGCTGCCATAGTAGGATTATTCCAATCAAACTTGGATCCATCCTTCATTTCGAAAGCATCTACTAAATTCTGTGTGGGACAAGTAGAGGTTTTTCCACCCTCTACTCCCATAGGAAAGTTTGCTTTTTCAAAATCTCCCGTTTCACCTACACCACGGGCTAATATCACTTCGGCGCATGTATTGTTCACTTTACGGAACTGAGTAGTAAGATCATCCACCAATTTATAACCCAACTCAGAAACATTACCAATGATTTCGTAAGCAGCGGATGCGGCTTTTTTCCATTTCTCGGCATTATCGCCTGAATAGAGAGGACTCGCCATATAAAGCGTCACTCTGGACTTCAATGCCAAGGCAGCTCCCCGGGTGATACGACCAATATCTTTACTGGCAAAACCTTCTGTATAGGTAATAGGTAATTTATCCTCAGCAGTAATCTCTGTAAGCTCTTTTATGATGAAATCTGCCACCTTGTCACAACTCTCACGTTCCAAGTTGTTCACCTCGTCCTGAGTAAGAACAGTAGTAACCAACGGCACATCATGATAACGCTTAATCAATTCAAAATAATAAAACGCACGGAGAAAACGTACTTCATAAGGAAAATTATTGAATTCCTTCATCATATCCTTATACTTTTCGGCATTTTCCCAATCTTCGAAAGTTTGTCCGTCAGCTTCCTTCAGATAGAGATTAGCTGCACGAATAGCCTTATAGTATTGACTCCATACATCATCAACCAGTCTATTAGCCGACCAAGTACCATTTACAAAATAATGAATGGCTGAGGATTTGTACACATGTACGGCATCATCTGTAGCCGCATCCTGCATAGCACCTTCCGTATTACAAAAATCTTGAGGCAAATAACTGTAAATATTGGTTACCATCTTTTTAGAACGTTCAAAGCTTGTAAAGATGTCTTCCTTTTGGTAGTCGTTTGACTCATCGCAGTCCATGAAGTCGCATCCGCCCAAGATGCAGACCGACATAAGTAATGCTATATGTTTTAATTTCATAAGTTTCATTTCGCTTAAATTATTAGAAACGTAAATTAACGCCAAATGTATATTGAGTCATCAACGGATGACCGGTACCTGTCATTTCAGGATCTATCACACCGTCCATTTTGTCAATGCTGAATAAATCATGTCCACGAGCGAACAGCCTCATGTAATTCACACCAGGCAACTTATTCACCCATTTCTGTGGCAAATTATAATACACCTCCAACGTACGTAACTTCAGATATGAAGCATCAGCTACCCATAAAGAATTGGTATTATAGTTGTTCTTGGAACCATTATAAGTGAGACGTGGATACTTACCATTGGGATTACTTTCAGTCCAACGATTATCATAATAATGTTGAGAAACGGTATTATTACTCACCAACGGACGATAAATACTGCGTGTATCAAGCATTTGACTATAATTGGCAATTCCTTGGAACAAAGCGGTAAATCCCAATCCCTTATATTCGGCACCAAGATTGAAACCATAATAAATTTCCGGACATACATTGTTATAACCCAATGCAACCTGGTCATACTCGTCAATCACCTTATCACCATTCTGGTCTTTGAATTTCAAGTCACCGGGACGAACCTCATCCAATATCTGTTTCACTTCACGGTTTTCAATATCATCCCAACTTTGGTAAATACCTTCCACTTCATAACCAAAATATTGACTTACAGAGTGTCCGGTACGTTTCAGATAATCATACGGACGATACACCTCATTCATCTCTTTAATTTCATTACGATTGAAACTGAATTGACCGCCCAACTGATAAGTAACATTTCCTATTTTATCATTCCAATTAGCTGCAACTTCCACACCATAACTATTCACAATACCGCTATTTATATCAGGAGCTGCAATACCCAGTACGGAAGAAAGAGCGCCATCGCCGTCTACTAAAATATCTGTACGATGGTCATAATAACCATCTACCGATAAAGAAAGGCGGTTCCATGCCATGAAATCAATACCCACATTCAATTTGTGTGATTTTTCATAAGTCAGCCCATCTACCGCAAGACGAGATTCTTTCATACCACCGATAGAAGCCGGTGTTTCACCGAAATAATAGCTGCCACCACCACTATATGAACCACGGAAAAGCTGTACACCATAGTCAGCACGTCCCGCAATACCATACGAAGCACGAAGTTTCAACATATTCAACCAATCAGCCTTGAAAGCATTTTCTTCTGAAAGAATCCAACCTGCACCTATTGACGGGAAAACACCCCAACGGTCATCCGGATCAAGAATACTGGATGCAGAACCCGTCAAAGAGAAGTCCAACAAATAACGATTTTTATAGGTATAATGAGCATGCCCCACAATATCCATAAAGGCTCTACCTGCATTCTGGCCACGCTTCATCATCTTGTCCATACTATAAAGTACAGTAGCGTTCAACTTATGATCAGTACCCCAAGTACGGTCATAATTGACCTGCGCATTGATAGTCAGATGACGAACTACATCCTTGATACTACTACTGAAATCCAAAGCTGTTTCTTCAGTCAACTTCTTATAAGAGTTTTTTTCACCATCCCAACCCATAGTAGCCTGTTCAGTTGCATACTTATGCTGGTTACGTTCCCAATACCGTGCTTCATTATCAAAACCCAAACGTGCAGTAGCAGACAAACCTTTAGTAATGAAACTTAAATCCTGTACAAAATTGATGTCTGCATAGAGGTTACGGGTCTGTCCACGTTCATAGCCTGTATCGGAAATCATTGCTATCGGATTACTGCCATAAATAGAAGTTGCACCCCATCGGCCATTAGAAGTCTTAATAGGCATAGCACCCGCCGGAACTTTGTACAACATATCGAAAATGTCAGCGGTCGTAGTATAAGGACGATTATCTTCCGCAAAATTACCACGCATGTTAAGTTGCAATTTCGTGGTATTTCCTAACTTGATATCAAGATTAGTCAAAAAGTTCAATTTGGAATATTTGAACTGTGTAGAATATCCTTCATTCTCTTCGGTAGGCTGTAAAATACCTTTGTCGTTCAGGTAATTCAGCTGAGTAAAATACTGTACGACATCACCACCTCCACGAAGAGAGAAATTCACATTATTACCGAAACTATGATCGCGAAGTGCTTCATCCATCCAATCTACATTAGGATAGAACTCCGGATAAGTCTGATTACGAAAAGCGTCCAACTCACGTTGGCTATAACGAGGGGTCGTAATACCATCGTTCTTCAAACCTTCATTCATGGCCTGTGCATAAGTATAGCCATCCACAAATTTAGGTAAACGGTACGGAGTACCCATCTTAAATTCATAATCAAAAGTAATAACCGGTTTCCCCACATGACCACGTTTGGTAGTGACAAGAACCACACCATTGGCACCACGTATACCATACAGTGCCAGTGAAGCGGCATCTTTCAATACACTGACAGATTCAATATCCTGCACAGCAAGATTATCAATACTACGTTCATAACCGTCAATCAATATTAACGGACTCTTATTACTGGTAGTACCGACACCACGTACATAAAGTGTAGTACCATTTTCCCACTCATTTCCTCCATTTTGTAGAACCTGAAGACCGGGAATCAGTCCAAACAAAGCGTTGGAAGCTACCGTACTGGTACGATGGCTCAGTTTATCAGCGGTTGCCATGCCACCGGCGATAGTCGCTTCCTTTTTGTTGAACGAGATTCCTCGTCCGTAATGTTGTATGCTGTCTGCTACCTGAGCCGCCGCAATGGAAGAACACAGCAGCCCTGCAATGATTAGCTTTATACTCTTTTCCATAAGGATAGTATGATTTATTCAATAATAATTTATGTTATTCCCAACCCGGATTTTGGACCAATCCATAACCTTTGTTCACCTCTTTGGGAGGGAATGCACTCAGATACCACTTCGGAGAAAAGCCACCGACTTTCTGCCAAGCTCTTTCTTTCAGTTGTGGAAATTCAAACAAATATTCTCCTGTTTTCTTATGTTTATAGAAATAAATGCCATGCAGATGCTTTGTGAAATCTGCCTCACGCTTCCAGCGAATAAGATCATAGAAACGAACTTCCTCAAAACCAAATTCACAAGCACGTTCACGAAGTACCGCTTCACGGAATTCTTCCTTACTTAAACCTGTTTTCAAATTACCTAAACCAACACGATTTCTCACCGCATTAATGTAAGAATAAGCCTCATCAGTACGGTTACATTCATTCAATGCTTCGGCATACGAGAGGTAAACTTCAGCCAAACGCAATAACGGCCATTGAATGACACGTCCACTCCATTCTCCTTGACGATCAAGCAAAAATTTACGGGCTGTTAAACCGTTAGTGGTAAGACCTTTATCATCCAGACTGACACTTTTATTATTATAATGTTCGCCTTTCGGATAATTGGTCTTATCTTTCGAATATTGTCGATATATAGCAGCGACACCGCTACCAAACTTGTCACCATCCAACAAAATAGTTTCACACATGCGAGGATCACGATTCATAAACGGGTTCTTAGTATGTTCTTGATTATTCCAGTCGAAATCACTTCCATCTGCCATAGGAAACATATCGAAGTATTCCTTGGTAACTCCCCAAGCACCCCAACGTGCACTCTGCATGATACCACCAATATTACTAGTCTTATAATGGCGACGTACAGAAATTAATGATTCTGTAGTGCCTCGTGTATAATAAGCGTCGCGGAACGCCATACGTGGCTCTCCTGCTTTCACCAATCCATAAAAACCTTCCTTATTCAAAGCCTTAAAGAATTCTTCACCTGCTTTTGCAGCATCTTCCCAACGCTTTTGATCATATCCCCCAAACCATGTCATCAATTTTTCGGAAGCTTCACCCACATAATAGGGCGTATCATTATTAAACAATGGACTTGCTGCAAACAAAAGTACACGTACTTTCAAACCCATAGCAGAAGCACGGGTCAGGCGACCACTCCAGTTATCGGATTCATCTTCAGTGACATACCAAGGAAGTTCTTTGCAAGCAATAGCCTCATCCAATAACTTCACTATAAAATCCACCGTCTCCTGCAAAGTACCACGAGCAGGAAATCCCAAACCGTCTTCTGCGGAAATAGCACGGTCTACAATGGGCAGACCACCAAAATGACGAAGCATTTCGGCATATTGAGTAGCAATCACGATTTTAGCTTCAGCTTTCAAACGCGACTTTTCAACTTCATCCATATCAGGTACACGGTCTACATTCTCTATAAACACCCAAGCCATACGGATACTTTTCCAACTGTTACGCCGGGTAAAACCATATTTAGTACCTCCATCTCCATCGGATGCTTCTTCCGAACCGGCATTGTAAGCACCACTGTAATAAACTTTATTAGGACCATCCCAAGTTAAAGCGGAATTACACAAATCCGTCAAATCTTCTTGAATGCCAAACCACATATTGGTAGAGAAACCATAACTGTTGCTTGCCCAAAAAGCATATGGCAAATTACCATAACTATTCCACAATACCCGACGTGCATATACCGCCGTAGAAAAGATGGTATCAATAGTGACATCCGAGCTGGGCGGCTTCTGAAGGAATTTCTCACCCAGCGCAAAGTCCTCGCATGATATTGTGGTAGCTAATAAAGTACCCAACATCAATCCTTGAAAATATCTTGTAAGTGATTTCATATCATTATATTTTTAAAATTAAAAACCTACTTTCAAACCAAAGTTGACAACCATCACTAACGGATAATTGGCTCTTGCAGCAGATTTCGATTCCGGATCTATCACGTCCAATTTATCGAATGTAAGCAGATTATAGCCGGTAGCATACACACGTAAACTACCTAAATGCATCTTATCCAAAGTCTTCTTTGGGAAACTGTAACCCACTTCCACGTTTTTCAAACGTAAGTAAGACGCATCTCGTAACCACAAATCGGAGTCATAGTAATTATTACTTCTGTTCACAAACGAGATAGCAGGATATTTGGCTGCATCACCCTTCTGTGTCCAAGTATCGGTAACAAAGTATTTCATCAGCGAACGTTGGTTAGTCTGTCCGAAAGGATAACGGAAAACGTCGTCCAACATACGCGAAGTTTTGGCAGCACCAGCCCAGGTCATGCTGATATCAAATCCTTTATAAGAAATACCATAATTAATACCATATGATAACTGCGGATAATTAGTATTACCAATAGCAGTGATATCATTCTGGTCTATCTTCTTGTCATCATTCAAGTCCATATACATCACATCGCCGGGTTTGGGAGTAATGCCGTGGTCGGGAATACCTCCATGTCCTTCGGTAGCATAACGTGCCACATCCTCCTCGGAGAAGTAACCAGCAAACTTACGACCAAAATATTGACCAACAGATTTACCGGTACGTTGCATATAAGCATACGGATAAGTCACCTCGTCCATATAGACAATCTTGTTCTTGGTACGTGAGATATTAAAACCAATATTATATTTCAATTTGTTTATATTATCTCTCCAATTTACGTTGATTTCATATCCCTTATTGTCAACCTTACCAATATTAGCGGTAGGAAGCGTCACAGCCAAATAACCGGGATCAGTTCCACGAGAAGTCAGAATGTCACGGCGGTGCTCGATGAAGTAGTCAAAATTTACTTTCAATTTACTGTTAAAGAAATAAGCATCAATACCATAGTTTTGTTTAGCGGCTGTTTCCCAAGTCACATTGGGATTTCCTTTTTTTGCTTCGTTAGCTCCTGTAGTGATGGAACTGCCACTACCGAAATAAAAACCACCATTGGAAGCATTATATACGTCCGGCAGATAGAGGAAACGGGAATTGTCATTCACGCGGTCATTACCTACGATACCATAAGAAGCACGTACTTTCAAGTAGTCCATAAAAGATTTTACCGGTTGCATGAAGCTCTCTTCTGATATTATCCAACCTACAGAAAACGCAGGGAACAAGCCGAAACGTTTGCCCGGGGCGAAGTTTTCCGATCCATTATAACCCACATTTACATCGAACATATAACGAGTATTATAGTCGTACGTGGCACGTCCCACCAAACCGATATAACTTCTCGGGATTGACAAGAACTCAGAAGGACCGTTAGGATAATAAGTGATGGACTGATTATACATTACAAGTCCCGAAACATGATGTTTACCAAAATCACGTTTATAGTTCAAAGCAGCCTCCACATACCAGTCCTTACCACGACCGATAGCTTCCTCATACCCCAATACGGTTTCTTCATCTACACGACGAAGCACTACTGATCCGTCGGATTGTATCAACGGCTCGTAATGAGGAGTCTTTCCACGTCTTTTCTTGGTAAAGGATACGGAACTGTTATAAGCACCTTTCACATGAGCCTTTAAACCTTTAGTAATAAAATCGAGTTTTTGTTCCAGTAAAAAGTCGAAATTCAATGTATTACCATAAGTCACATCATAACCACGTCCGTAATAAGTATACATGGCATCACGCATGTCACCAAAAGAATTGGAAATATTACGTGCATCCGCCCATACCCATTTTCCATCTACAATACCTGAACCAGAAAATGGAACTGCCCAATAAATACCACGAAAAATAGTCTCGATATTTGATAAACCCGATTCACCATCTACACCCGGAGTATGCTTATCATTGACACGTCCACCTATATTCACTCGGAATTGTGTAGTTTTTGTCAAATCCACATCCAAATTCAGACGATAATTATAACGATTATAGCTGTAATTATCATCATAATTTTTTTGATAACAATTGAAAAGTCCGTCTTGAGTAAACACACCAAGCGACGCAAAATAACGTATTTTCTGCGAACCGCCCGAAATAGTCAGGTTATGTTGCGTTTGCAAAGCTGTATTACGTACCAAATAGTCCATCCAGTCCATATCCGGATAAGCTATCGGGTTACTATGAGTACGGAATCCTTCAATGGCTTCCGGCTTGAATGCCAATTCGTTTTCGGTATATCCGTCGTGAAGCTGGGCATTATTATATGCTGTGGCATATTCATAGCTGTTAGCGAAATCAGGCAGACGAGTCGGTGTCTGCAAAGCAAATGAAGTAGAGAAACTGACTTTCGCTTTACCTTCCTGACCACGTTTAGTCGTCACCAAAATAACACCATTAGCACCACGTACACCAAATACAGCTGTTGCAGAAGCATCTTTCAATATCGTAATATCTTCCACTTCATTAGGGTCGAGTTGGAAGAAACTACGTTCTACACCATCTACCAAAAACAAAGGCTGAGACATGGATTCGTTCAATGAGCCCACACCACGTACATATACTGTAGGATCATCACTGCCAGGTTGACCAGAAGTCTGAATAGCAGACAAACCAGGCATCTTACCTGCTAATGCATTACCAATACTTGATACCGGGCTTTTCAGTACATCTTTTGCTGTAATAGACGACATTGCTCCCGTTACTGTCACTTTCTTGGTAGCACCATATGCTATCACCTGTACTTCCTGCAACTCCTGAACATTTTCATTCAGTTCGATCTTCAAGGTAGATTCACCATTATACTTTATCTCCTTATCTTTATATCCTACATAAGATATAACGATAGTAGCACCCACCGGGACTTCCAGTTTAAAGTTACCATCCATATCGGTAATAACTCCATTAGTAGTTCCCTTTACAATTACACTGGCACCAATCACCGGTCCGTAACTATCAGTCACTGTTCCGGTAACCATTTTGCGATTCTGCTGCACAATAGAACTGGCAACAGAAGCCTCTCCCGACACATTATTTCCTATAGGAAAAGCCATTTGCCCAAACGACAAAGACGCCGCCAATAGCCATACCTGCTTCTGAGGTATCTTCATTGGAAAGAAGAAGTTTTTCATCTCTTTTAAATTTAAGAATTATAAAATATATTATTAAAAAGGTTCTATTAATCGTTTACAAAATTAAATAGATTTTAGAGATTGAAATCCCTCTATCATTCAGAAGAAGGTAGTATATTATACACAACTCACAACAAGGCATTTGTGTACAAAAAAGCTCCATAAACGGACAATAATATCCCATCCTATCAGAAAACCTCCCTATCCCCAATATAAAAAGAACATAGTTGCTCTGCGTAAAATACCATAAACAAGAAGGAATTATGGGGTCAGCGCAGAACAACTATGAGTTCGATACAATAAAGAAAGGTTAAAAACACATTCTCATGATTAAGTACATTTAGTGTTTTCCAAAATCTCTTTTACGTTTTAAAGCTTCTAAATAATAATAGTCGGCATAACTCAAAGGAACATCCATCTCCGCACGATCAGGAAAACTCCCCACAGAGTGCATCAATAGAAAATAGTGGTTTTTACCTATTTCGGCACGGTAAGCCGGAGAAGACAATGTTTCCATTATCTTATCCGCAGTCTCTTTATATTCCTTATTATTCGAAAAGACACTTAATTCGTACAATGCCGAAGCCATAATAGTAGCAGCTGATGCATCCCTCAATTCGTTAGGAATATTCAGGGCATCGAAATCCCAGTAAGGTATCAAATCTTCGGGAAGGTTCGAGTTGGTAAATATAAACTCATACACTTTCTTCGCCTGTTTCAAGTATACCGGACTATGTGTATACCGATAACACATTGTATACCCATAAATAGCCCAAGCCTGCCCCCGCGCCCATGCCGATTCATCGGAATATCCTTGTGCCGTACATCGCTTAAGTACTTCACCTGTCTCCGGATTATAGTCTACCACATGATACGAACTTCCGTCCTCACGGAAATGATTTTCCAACGTTTTGTCAGCATGTGAAACAGCTATATTATAATAAGTAGAATCTCCGGACAACCGGGTGGCTTCAAATAAAAGTTCCAAATTCATCAAATTATCAATAATCACCGGGCATTTCCATCCCATCTTTAACGGACGTCCTTTGTCCGCATTCCAAGACTGGATAATACCTGCATTAGAACGAAAACGGGTAGATAGGGATTTGGCAGCCTGTACCACAACCGGTTTATATTCTTCCCTACTTCCCATACGCATCCCGTTGAGAAAACTACAACCTATAATAAAACCGATGTCATGATGCGAAGTATTATACTGTTCTTTATGTAAATATTCGGTATATTTCTCTGCCTTCTGTTGCCAGTATTCATTACCGGTGAGATCATATAAATACCAAAGGCTTCCGGGAAAGAAACCTAGGGTCCAGTCCCAACCACGATGTGCATACACCATATCCCCCTTAGCATTTACCGTACGGGGGATTAAGATTTTATCATTCTTTTCAAGAGCATCTACCTGTAAGCCATATTGAGCTGCAGCATGTTCTATGTTCGTTGAAACAAAATCTTTTCGTCCTTTAACTCCTCCACAAGCAACCATAGAAAAGAGAAAAAGACCAATACATGTACGAGTTAAAATATCATTTCCCATAAATAATTAACACTCCATTAATTTGCTAACTTTACCGAACAAAAATAAAAAATGAAAAAACACGAAGGGGGTGATATCTATACACTAAGAGAATTCTAAATATACAAAATAGACCCTGAAAAGTAAAATGTACAAAAATGGCATATAAAAAGAACAAAAAACTACTTAACTACAAACAATTGGGATTTTCTCTTCACGACAAAAAAACTATATTTGCAAATCCTAATATGCTGATTCTATAACCTAAAATTTATGAAAAACAGACTCTTTCTAATCTGCTGTCTCCTATTTGTACACATACTTGCATGTAGCGCACAAAATATATCCTTCCGTCATTTAACTACTGATGACGGATTGTCACACAATTCTATTATCTCCATTTATCAGGATGAGCGAGGATTTATGTGGTTCGGTACACGAAATGGAGTCAGCTTATATAATGGAAAAAATTTCAAAATCTATCAAAAAGAGAAAGACAACCCGAACAGTATCCTTTATAATGATATTTATCACATCACAGGAGATCAGAACGGGCATGTTTACATCATGACCAACAGAGGTATTTCTGCTTATGACATCGAAAAAGGCCAATTTACCCCTATCATAAAAAAAAGTATACGGGCAGAATTCTTTTCTGAATATCTATATGCCGCCACTTCAAACCAAATATTTAAGTACGATGGGACAAAATTCGACTTGTTCTATAAGATGCCTCAAAACAGTAGCGTCATTCAGAGGTTATACATATATAATGATTCTGTTTTCATAGGGACTACTAAAGGACTTTATATACTCAACTCACAGAAAGAACTTACCCAACCTATCAAAGAAGGAAATATATCCGACATCTTCAGAGATTCTTCCGGCTGTTATTGGATAACTGCCAATTCCGGACATGGCGTATACTGTATGCAGGGTAAACAAATCAACAATTTCTTATATGAAGCGGATAATCCTACTACCATCAGTTCCAACTTTGTACACAGATGTTGTGAAGACAAACAAGGAAATATATGGATAGGAACTTTCAACGGACTCAATAAATATGACAAACAAACCGGAAAATTCACCCGTTACGTAAAAAAAGAAATTAGCAAAAGCCTGAGCAACTCTTCTATCTGGGGACTGTATTGCGACTTGCAAGGAACTATTTGGGTAGGGACATATTCCGGAGGAATTAACTATTTCAATCCACAGAAACAAATTTATCGCGAATACCAGGCTTCTACAAAGGAAAAAGAAGGACTCAGCTCTCCTATCGTGAAACGGATGACCGAAGATGACGAGGGTAATTTATGGATAGGCACAGAGAAGGGAGGAATTAATAAATATAATCCGGTCACCCAAACCTACCAATGGTATATAGGCCAAGATACTCCCAACAATTTTACACGAGGAAATGTAAGAACAATCTACTACGACTCCCTCCAAAAAGTGGTGTGGACCGGTATTCATTTGGAGGGACTTAACAAATTGGATTTAAAAACCGGCCGTTTCACCAATTATAAACATAAAAAAGGCGATAAAACATCTATTCCGTCCAATCTTATTGAAGACATCCTACCCTATCAAGGGCAATTAATATTGGCAACCAGCAATGGCATCGGACTCTTCAATCCCGGAACCGGAACATGTAAGCCGTTGTTCCATGACGAAGTGGCACTCAACAATACCATATCTACCTTTGGATTGACCCTCGACCATAAAGGTATTTTATGGATAACCAATAATAACAATGGAGCTTGCGCTTACAATTTTAATACTCAAGAATTCTCAATCTACAAATATAAAAGTGCCAACGAGCATAGTATCAGTAGTAACAGTATCAACTCTATCTATGAAGACAGTCAAAACAGGTTATGGTTCTGCACCAATGAAAACGGGCTAGATTTATATCGCAGGGAAACGGATGATTTCGAGAACTTCGATATGAGTAAAAACAACTTGGCAAGTAATATCATCTACAATATCTGTGAATTATCGCCCAACAGATTGCTTGTAACTACCGATAAAGGGTTCTCCATATTAGATTACCAACAAAAGAAATTCAAGAATTACGAAGAATTACCTCTAAGTTGCATTAATGAGAATGCACTCTATAAAAACAAAAAAGGAGAAATATTCATCGGAGGAACTACCGGAATTATTTCCTTCTTTGAGAAAGAACTTGAAGAAGCCCCCCGTTCTTACCGCATATATCCATTCCGTCTTATCGTAAACGGGAAAGATATCAATGTAGGAGATAAAGACAGTATATTGACCAGAGACATTACTTATACTCCCCAAATAACTCTTAAACCCAATCAGAATATATTCAGTATCGAGTATACCACAACAGACTACATACCTTTCAACAAAGACGAAATCATATACCGTCTGGAAGGTTTTTCTAATACATGGAATAGCCTGGAACAGAATGTAATTACTTATACCAACCTGAACCCCGGCAAATATACATTAGTTGTCAAAGCCAAAGATATCAACGAAAGCCTGGTTCCGCCAAGCAGATTACAAATAGAGATTTTGCCCCCCTTCTATCGTACCATCTGGGCATACCTGTTATATTCTATATGTATCATAGGTATTGTATATTACCTTATACGTACCTACTACCGCCGCATCCAGCTTCAAGAATCACTGAAATATGAAAAGAAGCATGCCAAAGATATCGAAAAGCTCAATCAAGCCAAATTACGTTTCTTTACCAACATCTCACACGAGTTCCGCACTCCGCTTACACTCATCATCGGACAAATGGAAATGTTGTTGCAAGTACGTTCTTTTGCTCCCAACGTTTATAACAAAATATTGGGTGTATACAAAAGCTGTTTACAGTTGAGGGAACTCATCACAGAGTTACTCGACTTCCGCAAACAAGAACAAGGCTACATGACTATTAAAGTGAGCGAGCATAATATTGTAGATTTTATATATGAGCATTATTTGCTCTTTCAGGAATATGCAGTACAGCGCCAGATTACGTTTAACTTCGAAAAGAGCAGTGACAATATCAGCCTATGGTACGATACCAAACAAATGCAAAAAGTAATAAACAATCTTATCTCCAATGCCTTTAAACATACAAAAGCCGGAGGAATAATCTCTATCTCTATCCGAAAAAGGAATCAGGAAGTTCTCATCGATGTTACGGACAATGGTTCGGGAATAGCAGCTAAGGACATCAACAATATCTTTACCCGGTTCTATCAAACAGAGCAATTGGACTCTCTGTTCTATGTAGGTACGGGTATCGGTCTTTCGCTCTCTAAAGGTATAGTCGAACTGCATCATGGAAGCATTGAAGTATCCAGTGAACTGGGAGAAGGAACTACCTTCTGCATACACCTTAGAACCGGAAATGAGCATTTCACATCTGAGCAAATCTGCGAGACAAAAGATACATTTACTTCTAATGAATTTAATGAGTTTAACGCAGAATTCCAGCAAGCCCTACTATTGGAACAAGCTACCTTAAACAACGATATCCGACTAAAAGAAGGCGAATATAAAATCCTTATCGTGGAAGACAATGATTCCCTAAAAGAAATGTTGGTCAAAATATTCGAAGAATTCTATATTGTCATCACTGCCTCTAATGGTAAAGAAGGTCTGGAAAAAGTACGATCCGAAAGCCCCAATATCGTGCTCAGCGATATCATTATGCCGGAGATGTCTGGCACGGAACTTTGTCAAGCCATAAAAACCGACTTTGATACCTGTCACATACCTGTAGTTCTGTTGACAGCTAAAACTGCCATTGAGCACAATCTGGAAGGATTGAGAATGGGAGCGGATGATTATATTACCAAACCATTCAACATAAACATCCTGTTGTCACGTTGCAACAACCTGGTAAATAACCGGATCATGTTGCAAGAGAAGTTCAGTAAACTGCCACAAGAAAACGTACAAATACTGACCAACAATGTAATGGACCAGAAGTTCATGGACAAAATATTGGAGATCATCGAGCAAGAAATGGAGAATGGAAATTTCAATGTAGATATGCTGGCAACTCGGATGAGTATTTCCCGTACAAAGTTATTCTCCAAATTGAAAGCTATCACAGGACAGACACCTGCTGATTTCATTATGACACTCCGCCTGAGACGTGCGGCATTCTTACTGAAGAACAACATGGAACTGAATATAGCGGAAATATCCGATCAGGTAGGTTTCAATGTTCCCAAATATTTCAGCAAATGCTTCAAGGAGAGATACCACGTCACTCCACAAGCTTACCGGAAAGGAGATACCAACTCCCCCGAAGAGGAGGAAGAAAGCGTCAACGAACAAGAAACTTAAATTATAATAATACCATGATTAACCTGTATTCCATCCACAAAGTGTATGAGCATGATACCCATCATCAAAGAAGGTAAACAACCCGAACCTTCTTTATTCTGGCACTATCCGCATTATGGCAATCAGCTTTCCATACTTGTTTCATCTTGATAAGTAATCGTTTGCAGTTTCCCATAAGTAGGAAACGACAGTTTCCTACAATAGAAACGCCCGTTTCCACTTGCAAGAAACGGCAGTTTCCCTTCATAGAAACGGCAGTTTCCTCTAATGGGAACGGCGGTTTCCTCTAATGGGAACCATCGTTTCCTATCATGGAAACGGGATGCATTGAGTTAAGTACTGCCATTTCCCCTTTATAGGAGGTTATATCGCCCCACAAAAAAGTCCGAAGTGTTGTTCACCCCGGACTTTTTATCAAACCAGTATCTCAATTACCATTCGGGAACAGCAAACAGATTGTGGAATGTGAATTTCAGTTCCATAGAATTACTGAAGCCAAGTTCCTTGATTACATCTCCCTCGCGCGTACCAAATGCACAACCGGCTTTCCCCGTCGCTCCATAACAGTTCCAAAGCTCCAGACGATACTTCGGAGCCTCATTAGCATCGAGCACTTTGGCAGCATCGAATGTTATCTCGGAGCCATCAAGGTAAAAATTATCCAGTGTGGCATGCATACCGGGGAAATAGGCATAGATATCGGCTACTTCAATAAAAGTCATGATGGAACCAGCACTGTAGTCAAGCCCGGTAGGCTCATATTTGATATCGAACGATTTAGTACCGGCAATGCTGTACTGGAAGTCCTTGTATTGTACCTCCAGGGTAGCCCCTTCATTGTAATCCCATACACTGTTAGGTCCCCAATCAGTCACGGTGGCAAGTTTGGGAGTATAGACACCCGCGCCATTGCCATCAGTAAAGATAGTATAAGTAATCTCCAAACTACCAGTGAAATTAAAAGCCGGATCAGAACCTACATTTTGTGAGTTACTGAAAGCGCTGTTAAGCACTTTGTCCCCGGCTGCACCTTTACCCCAAATATTGAATAATTCGATACGATAGTTACCATTATTCTCTATATCTCCATAGAAGAAGTTGTTGGCGTTGAATTGAATGGCATTGCCATCACACTTCATCTCGTCGATGCGCACGAATGCATTGGGGTACTTTGCTAACAGAGTTTGGAAATCAAGCGTAAATACCATAGCACCGCTGCACGTACCTTCATATTTAAAGGTGTGCTGCCCTGCCAATTCTGCCGGAGATATCCGAGCGACAACCTCGCCCCAAGTACCGGCCCAATTAGCATCCACACAAAGCAACGATACCGGTATCTTGGCATCAGCCTCGGCCTTACGTTGACTATAGTAGTTGACAGAATAGGCATAACCGTCATTGTTAGGAAGGGCAATCTGTAGACCGTCACTTGTCAGAGACAGAATATTCAACTTGCCACTCTTCACCGCTGCCCAAGCATTAGCACAAAGAACATTGACATCGATGTCGATTACTTTGTTTGTCTCATCAATGGTATATTTACCGGTTTCATCGGTAGCTGTTCCATCATCGGTCAAGCGGTGTATATTCACTGTTCCGTCTTCAAAGAATTCCATGTAACCATAATCAACGCCATAAGTATAACCAACCCAACCGTTGTCAACACCCATTTCCCAATGAATTTGCTGATTAATGTTAGGCTGTCCGTTGGACACTGTACTCCAGTTGTCCGTATCGCCCCACTGTGTGAACGGCCCTTGGAATACATGCAATTCACCATCCTGACCATTGTCTATATACCATTTACCATAAAGCAGCGAACGGTCGAATTTCACATTCTTGGCCGTAGATACCGGACGAATGGCGAGAGCTTGATAAACCGGAGTGGTAGCACGGGTAGCCATAGCACTATTGAAATGATAGCTCATGGCAAAACGAGGATCGGAAACATTGATTGAACCAGAGAAATAACATCCGTCCACACCAGCGCCGGCAGTAGTTTCCTTCGTACGAGAACCTATGGCAGGCATAAAGATTGAGTTTCCATTAGGACCGGTGAATTTATATCCGGCAACACCTTCCACCTCAACCCACTCCTTGGAACAAAGTGCAAAAAGTTCTTCAAACTCGGCAATGGTAGGCATGGTTACTTTTCCCTCAAAGGCCTTGTAAGCGATATCATTAACCGTTCTATAAATATCGGTGGAAGCATAGTCTGCGGGATCGAGACTGGTCTTGAAACCTGTCATATCGCCGAAACCGAACAGACCGCCGACTTCTGTTTCAGAAGTGGCACCTACGTTATACTTTGCCCATTTGGTGGAAAGGCCGAGGTCTACCAAGTCGTTATCAAGATCGAACGTATGAGCCGTGGTAGTGAAAGACTTTTCTTCACCATACACCACCCCGGCACCCAGGTCGAGGTAAGCCACATAATAATAAGTAGTATTGGGCACTAAGCCTTCCACGTTGACTGTATAGCTATCCTTGGTATCAGCGGCAATGCGCACGCCGGCACGTACATTTTCCGTACCTTCCACTCCCGATACCATGATACCGCACTCCGCACCTGTGGGGAAATCGGCAAGTGAACCCGCCAAAGTAGCCTTGTTGGCAACCACGTTACTGAACTCACCGGTAACGGCACGGGCATTGGTAAGGACAAGGCTTTTCACTTCACCCTTATAGGTCACCTTACCTTGCAGGGTAACGTATGCCTGATAATAGAGGGTTTGGTTTACACTGCCCGCTACCGTTGCAGCAAATTCCGCACCGCCCGTAGCGGTAACCCTTTCCGTGAGCGCATCGGCTGCATCACCGTAATAAAATCCCGTGGCATAAGCATTTACAGACTGACCTTCAAGCCCCGATACGGTTCCATGCAGAGTAGCCGACGTGGCAGTCACATCCGATGAGCCTGTCACCACCGCGTTGTCGGTGAGCAACGGCTGTTTATTGATGGCATAATCGTCCTCATCATTGCATCCCGTCACAAACACACTCATGACGAGAGCCATTATTCCGAATAATATTTTGTTTTTCATATTTCTATACTGTTATTTATTGAATGGTGCAAGATACAATCTCTAATCCAACGGTGCTCCAATCGGGATTACCGTCACCGTTCAGTACATCGGCAACACCGTAATCGGCATATTGGATGGAAAGGTCGAGACAGGTAGGGACAAAGGTTACGGTAGCTCCGGTGGTATTAGTCAGAGTTACGGTCGTTTCACCTGAAGTATTGACAGTTACAGCGTCATCAAGATCGAAACAGGCGGGTTCCCAAGTGGTCTTGATGTTATTGTCAATCAGTGCGCACTTCGGAGTCCTTGTCCAAGTTATTCCACCATTAATCTTAAAGGTTACGCTGATGGTCTGGTTTTTCTTCAACTTCACCGAGGCGGCATCTTTGAAAAGGCCTTTGCCATCCGCACCATAATGATGGAAAGCAAGACGAATGCATCCGTTTTCCAACCAAGTGATGCCTTCCTGACCGAAAAGAGAGTTATCGATACCTACCACAGTGGGACCCGCCGGACCGGTACTAATCTTCTTATAGAGCAGGTTGGCTACAAGATAAGAATTCACCACTCCGTTCTCGTCTACTGATTCGGGAACACCGATTACCAATTTTTCAGCGGCTTCAACGCCAAGTATCGTAAATACCTTGCCTGTGACAGTAACAGTGCGCTGATCGCTTGAAGCGGTAAGAATAGTGATGTCTTTGTCGAAGGTCATTACACCATCAGCAATCATTACCTTGCCACCGGCTTCACCTGCTTCGTAATTGTAAGTACCATCGGAAGCCTTACTCAAAATAAGTTCAAAGTCCGCCACTTCATCACCGGCAGCAGGTGCCCATGAGTTATTATATGTACCTCCCGTCACGCTTTCCCATTTCTGTGCGTTGGGAGAACCGTTCCACCACAACCAGTCGTAGGGCGCTTCGGTATCTACGTTGAATGTCATCTGACTGCCCACGTATGTCACACCATTGATCTCGGTAGTGAAAAGGTCGGTAAGAAGATTATCGAACTTGGGAAGTACGGGAGCCGCCTTCTCTATCTGTCCGCTTTCTTCCTTAGGAATGCACTCACCTTGGGTCTGGATGACTTCTTCGGACACGAAGTTCCATACGAGATACCAGTTGCCTTCGGAATTGGTACGTCTGGTTACCAGTTGCAGTATATACGGAGTGAGTTCTGCAATTTGAATATCCTGCGTATAATTGGAACAAGTAGCATCGAAACTCAGGGGATGCATGGCATAGCAATCGGTGAATGTAATAGTCGGTTTAGTCTTCTCGCTGAGGTTCATATTAAACTTACCTACCATGTCTGTACCCGTATTCGAGCTTTTATCACCGGCTTCACCACGATACATCGTAGCCACACAACCACTGGCGGCATCCATGCTAAAAGTCATATACGACCCCATGTAAGGATCATTCTCCAGAACAATGAAACTTTGAAAGCCCGGATCCCAATTAGGTTTCCAGTTACCTGTTCCAAAAATAAAGTCTCCCTTATACACCGATTCTTCTTTTTCCTTGTCGGTAAAACCGGCGCCGTCACCGTCAGGGTCGTAGGGAGCTACAAAGACCATAGGCCCCGAACACTGGCCGATACCGTAGTTGGCATCGCAAGGATACCATTTCTTGCTAATACCTTGGGCCAACGTCTCGGCGTCGGGAAGCGCATCGCCCGATTTAAAGTTCTTATCGGACAACAGGAACCACTTTTCATCACCCAGTAACGAGAAGTCGTTTTGGACCAATTTGAAGGCATGGGGTTCGCCAAACACAACGCCGCCGGGAGTCTCCGCACCGAAAGTCACCTCATAGGAACCGGCAAAAGGCAATTCGATGGACAGTTCGCTCTCCTGCGAACGTCCCTGGGGAGTGACCCACAATGGCGTGCAGCCTGTAATGTTCGATTTGAGGTGTACCCGGTTGCCTTCGATAGTCACAGTGTAGGCAAGACCTTCCACCAAATCCTCGGATACATAGGTTTTATTACCCATGTCGTACTCATCGGGCGAACATGCCGACAATATCAGCACCAAGCCGGCAATGAGCGAATATATATAATGATTTAATTTCATATCTTATTGTTTTTAATGTTTTTCAATCTAAAACCTTCGGGGTTACCAACCCGGATTTTGAGTTATCACATTGCCCGAAAGGGTGATTTGTGTATTAGGTATCTGCATCAAACCTTTCTTTGAGGTGAAATTGCTTTCGGAGAATGAAGTGGTTGTCTCGTTTCCACCACTCATTACTTTAGCACCGTTCTGTGCGGCGGCAATGGCACGTGCGGCGTATGCGCCGTCTTTTTCATAGCGCATCAAGTCCCAATAGTGCACACCCTCGAAAGCCAGTTCAATGGCTCGTTCATTACGGATGTTTTCGATGCTGTAGGATAACGTTTCACCGGGAGATACACGATGATGAACTTCATTTAAGCCCCAGGCGTCACCATTGAGCTCGGAGTGCATCAGCAAGACGTCGGCATAGCGCATGATGGTATAGTCTTGATAGTAGGTGATGTTCTGGTGTTGCTCGCCCAACTTAAATCCCACTTCCTGACGTGTGCCATCGGCAAAACACATAGGTGCATACTTGCGGGTGTAGTAACCGGTATATTCGTATGAATCGGTAATATCGGCATTGAAGCCGGCATCTTTACAACTCCATACACACGCATTGAAGCGGGGGTCGTTCTTATACTGTTCCACAAAAGCGGGTGTCACCGGACAAGCGCCCCAACCACTGGAAATACAAACGTTTACCGCACTCCTGTTACGCGGTCCCAGATAGACAGAGAAAGTATTTCCATCGCCATTGCCATTGTAATCGTGAGTGGTATTCATCTTCAGGTTGAGTACAATTTCTTGCGAAAGCTTACCTTGTCCGGCCTGCCAGGCAGAACCATCGTACCACTTACCGGCATAAGTCGTTTTCCAGCCATAGTTACTGCCGCTTGAAGCATCGGTAGTGCAGGAAGGCATCCAGAAGTCGGCATAGTTCTTCTCCAACTCGTAACCGCCTTTTTCCACCACATCATTAATGGCAGCCACAGCTTCCGCTTTGGTACACGAGGGATGTTCGGCACCGTAGTAACCCGTATGGTAAAGGTAGGCACGGGCCAGTAAAGCCTCTACGGCATACTTAGTGATGCGGCCATCGTTACTGTTGCGATTATCCAGAGGATAGGCATCGGCAGGGATATGCTCGATGGCGTATTTAAAGTCTTCAAAAATGAGTTTATAGACATCACTTGCGGGCGAACGGGGAATATTCTCTTCGGAAGGAGTCGTGAGCAAAGGCACATCGCCGAACATACGGGTCAGATCAAAGTAAAGGATACCGCGAAGGGCACGCGCCTCGCCCATTACACGTCCTTGACTTTTGGTATCACCGCCCCAATTGATATTTTCTTCTTGGGAGATAAGCTGGTTGCAACGGAACACGGCTTTATAATAGTTCACCCAATCCACATTAAAGAGGTCATTGTACGAAGGAGCGATACCAGCATTGAACTGGTCAACCACGTTGTTGTTTTTGTCATCGGAGAAACCAAGACCGCCCAAAGCCTGCTCGGATGCAAATTCCGCCAATAGGTACATGCCCATGCCTGCATCGGAAATGGTACGTTGCCATCCATCGTAGCAGCCCACCAAAGCCATTTCGGCCGATTCTAGATTGCTGTAAGCCGTTTCAGTGTTCAAGTCTTTTTTTGAGGAAGTTTCAAAGAAGTCATCACATGAGGTGAATGCCAAGGCTGACACAACGAGCGCACTTGTTAATAATATATGCTTTGTATTCATATTACTTTTCTTTTTCATGATTTAAAACGCAAGATTAAGTCCCACGATGAAAGTACGGGGATGTGGATAATAACCCATATCTACACCCGATACCCATGTCTGGTTACTGGAACCGTCTGAATTCAGTTTGTTACCGTCTGTACCATTAAAAGAACCGATTTCAGGATCCATACCATCGTACTTGGTCAGCGTGAAGAGGTTTTGAGCTTGTACATAAAGGCGTAGCTTCGACAAGCCTTTCCAGGAGATAAGACGTTTGAAGTCGTAGCCTAAAGTGATGTTTTGCAAACGAATATAGTCACCATCTTGCAAATAGAGGTCGGAAAATTGCCAGTTGCCCACATCGCCGTAAGTCACACGGGGGATACGGTTACTGGTGCCTTCACCCGTCCAGCGGTTTAAAATCTGACGGCTGTAGTTGGATTGTGAGGAGTTGGGGTCGCGGTAAGATTGGGCAATCTGGAAACCGCCGGCACCGGTAGCGTTCAGACTAAGGTCGAAACCTTTATAGCCCAGGCTGAGGTTAAGACCGAATGTGTATTTGGGAAGTCCGTTGCCCAGATCCACTTTATCTTTGGCATCAATAGCGCCATCGTGATTTACATCCACATACTTCACGTCACCGGGTTGTACATTACTTTGGAATACACCATTTCCGGCAGTAATCCAGTCTTTAATCTCTTGATTGTTCTGAAAAACCCCGGCTGTCTTGAAACCCCAGAAGTAACCAATGGCATGACCGTTCTCGGCACGATAAAACTCTTCCGAATTGCTGTAAATTTGATTGGTAGCACCATGAATGATACCGTCTTCGGTGGGGATGTTTCCTACTTCGTTGTGATTGTATGCCAAGTTGGCACCTACGCTATAGGTAAAGTCCTTCCCAATCCGGTCGTTCCAAGAGAGTCCCAATTCGACACCCTTATTTTGCACATCGCCACCGTTGATAATGGGACCACTGGTACCTGCCGTTGCCAACACGGGAGCTTGTACCAGCCAGTCTTTGGTATTCTTGATATACCCGTCGGCAGTAAGTGCCAGGCGACCGTTCAGAAAACGGGCATCTATACCCACATTATACTGTTCGGAAGTTTCCCACTTCACTTTCTCATTGGCCAAACGACTGGTATAAGAACCTGTGACCCAACCATCCTGACCTCCGGTAGCACCAAAATTATAGTTGGTATTCAAGGTAGACACAGGAGCAAGATACTGATAGCAGTTGATATTGGCATTACCTACCTGCCCCCAACTCACACGCAATTTCAAGAAATCAAACCAAGATTTCATCGGTTCCATAAACTTCTCTTCGGAGATAGTCCATCCGGCAGATACCGAAGGGAAGTATCCCCAGCGATGACCACTGGCAAACTTCGACGAACCGTCGGCACGCATGGTGGCATTCAACATATAGCGTTCCTTCCACGTCCAGCCCAAACGAGCGAAATAGGACATACTGCGGTTGGCATCATAAGGAGCACCCTTCACCGTCTTGTTCTCCGTACCGTTGGTGTTTGCCAGATAGGCATGTTCCCAATCGTCAAATCCGGGAATAAGGCCTGTATTGGAACCTTCGGTGATACTGCCGTCGTAAGTAGACAATTCGCTACCTATCAAGGCATTGATGTGATGTTCATCAGCAATATCGAAATCATATGCAAGGGTATTGGTCCACACCATCGTCAAGCCGTGACCATGATTTTGGTTCACTTTACTCACGGTGTTGGCAGTCTGTGGAGTAAACTGATACTTCGGTGTATAAGCACGGTATTCGGAAGTACCGTAGCTAATGCCATACACGGTCTTGAACCTTAAGTTCTTAATAGGTTCGATCTGCATATATACATTGGCATCGAGCGAAGTATTCTTGGTGTTGTTGTAGCGATTCACCATCATGTTACCGTAAGGGTTGCCGTCGTTTACATTCCAATCGGAGTTCACCGTAGAATTGTAGTTGCCATCGGCATCATAAACAGGGACAATAGGAGATACGGAGAAAGCACTGCGAAGGTTATTATTCCAGATGTTTCCGGTATTCATGCCACGCGTGTCTTTCCAGACAAAACCTACATGTTCGCCTATGGTTACCAGTCCGTTCCACATCTTGTGCTCGGAGTTGGCACGGAAGTTATATCTTTTATAATAAGAGACATCCGAACCTCCTATCAGACCATCCTGACCGGTATAACCGCCCGAAATGGCATAAGTGGAAGTCTTGGAACCGCCTGTGAACGAAAGGCTGTGGCTGGTTGTCAATCCACCGTCCTTGATAGCCTGGTCAATCCAGTCGGTATCATATATATTACCATTGGCATCGTATATGGAGTTGAGTGAAGCCCAATCCACAGGAGACATACCCGAATTAAGACGAGCCTCATCCATGATACTCATATACTCTGACGCATTGAGCATGTTGAATTTACGGGCTACGGTCTGCCAACCGGCAAAACCATCGTAACTAATCCTGCAAGTACCTTCCTTACCACTCTTCGTAGTAACCAGTACCACGCCATTCGCGGCTTGCGCACCATAGATAGCTGCCGAAGCGGCATCTTTCAATACATCGATACTCTCAATGTCGGCGGGATTTAAAGTGGAAATATCACCTCCCACTCCATCAATGAGGTAGAGAGGCTGCGAATTGCCTACCGTACCCAGACCACGGATAGTCACACTCATATTGGCGCCCGGCTGACCGGAAGTGGAGACAATGTTCACACCCGGCGTTTGTCCTTGCAGAGCCGAAAGAGGATTGGTCGTATTCAGTTTGGCAATATCATCACCTTTCACCTGAACCGTAGCTCCCGTCACCAGTTTCTTTTTCTGGACACCGTAACCCACTACCACGACTTCGTCCAGCATTTCAGTATCCTCTTTCAAAGATACGTTAACAGTGGAGGAGGTCCCTACCTTTATTTCCTGAGATTGATAACCGATATAAGAAAATACCAGTGTCTGCCCCTGTCGGGCTGTCACCGAGTATTTACCGTCAATATCGGTTATGGCACCTGTTCCGGCTTCTTTTACCTGAACGCTGACGCCAATCAACGGCTCATTGTCCGTGGCAGACGTCACGACACCCGAAACTGTTCTGTTTTGAGAAGGATTAGCCTGAAGGCTACTGATTGCAGGTACCAGGAGCAGAAGTATCCATGCAACACGGCATAAATGCAGATTTATGCACTTTTCCAATAATGTTTTTCTCATTGTACATTGTTTAATGGTTAATATCAAAGATTTTGTTCTTTTTCAATACTTGAAATAAAACCATGACAAATGTATGAAATGAGGAAAAAGAAAGGTAGAGATATTGTTATGGAAAGGAGACAGATTAGTTAATCAACGTATCTGAAATGTTACTAAAAAAGGTATAATTTGTTTCTTATCCCCCTCAAATAGGCTCTGAGGGGGATAAAGAATTATTCATTCACTACAAAATTACGTATTTGACAACCGGTTTTATCACCCTTTGCCACACGCAGACGCAGGTTATGATGTCCGGGTACAAGTTCCGTTTCAAATAAATACACCCAGGGAATGTATAGTTTCCGGCTCCAGTCGGTATAAGTATCAAGCTTTTTAAACGGTGCTCCATCCACACTATATTCCAGGATACATGCCTGCGGACCAGCCGCGCAAAAAATGCCGACAGCCCTTCCTTCGAAATCAAAGGATAAACTGGAACCAGCTGTTTCAGTAACTAACATAGGTACATGTACAAAACCCTTACGGGTATTTCCCTTAACGGTAGGAGTCCAGTCATCCACTACTTTCCAACCACGAAGCTGTTTGGCTGAACGGATATCCACAAATTTCCCCTTATCATAGGAATAAGGATCGATCGGTTTCTCCGGCATTTCATGAGGTCGTACCTGTTTCTCATCCACATTACCGCTCCATTCCAGATCGAAGAGACGGTTTATGGCGGCGGCATAGTATTTATGGCCGTTCCAATGCGGATGCGTACCACCAAAATATTTCCAGTCAAATTCTCCGTCACGCATACGACGAGCTATCTCCTCGGCCAGGTTGATGGAAGAAACATAATAATAATTCGCCACTCTCTCGTGGTTCATTATCACTTCCGGCTGGATACCCCTATCCAACAACGGGATAAACGGATCGTAGATAAAGTGCATCATAATGATGTCCATATCCGGATTGGCTGCACGTGCATGGCGAACAACCCCTTCCATACCCCGTGTCTGCTGTATATAATTAAAATAGTTGGTATTATCGTTCACCGCCGCTTCCACAAAAAGTAAATCGGGCATACCTTTCTGCAAAACATCGTTCTCAAACCGGAAAGAATGGGGAGTAGTACCGGTAGACGAGATACCTGCTTCAATAAAATTGAAATCGGTATCGGGAAAACGCTGTTTCAAATCTTCCTTAATCATATCACGCCAACCACGCATTTCAGTAATGGAACCACCCAGAAAAGCAACGCATCCTTTTTTCTCTTTCGTAAACTTTAGGTAAGCATTGGCAAGGCTACCACGACGATGGATAGATTGTTTCTCTTGATAGTCGGATTGATTGCGTACAATGAAGTCAACTACCGGTTCCGGTTCTTCCAAGCTGTGCGGATGATGGTCACACCCCGGCTTCAGGATAATCTCGACAAGCCCCCCCATAGCACGGTATCTCTCGGCTGCAATCTTCATATTTTCAGCATATGGCACTGTCTTATCACTATCCCCACAAACAGCAATTACCGGAATATGCGCTTTTGCCAAAGGAGCAAGATTATCTATCGGATTACCGTTGAATGTTTTCATAGCGTCTTCCGTAAGATTCCATTCTCTCAACAGGTCACTCCATAAATCTTTTCTTGCCTGCCCGGGCCAACTGAATACATCACATACCGGCGCATCCACATAGATACAAGCCACTTTATCCACATTTTTCACAGCCCAGTTAAATGCAAACAGTCCTCCACGGCTAAAACCCTCTAACGTTACTTTCGGAGAAAGATGATAGAATTGGCACATTATATTATAGAAGTCATTGCCCAACTGTACAGCACGGGGACTGCCATACAGATGTGTCAAATCATAATAGGCCACGTGAAAACCTTTTTCCAACAAAGCCTTGTCTACCGACGGGAATGCGCCGAAGAATGCCGGACGCCAGATCCACGGATTTCCTTCAGCAGCCTTATGTGGAACTACGACTGTAGCTTGTCTGCTATTACAAAAAAAGTCATAACGATCGAAACCGTTCCAATTACTTTTTTTACCGGGAAAAGGCTGTTGAATATAAGCCAAAGGTTCTTTACCCGTTAAGATCCGGTATAATTCACCTGCAATTACTGCCGCTCCCGATTCGTTGGGATGAATACCATCTGTATAATAATTGGGATAAGGTTTCATTGCCGTATAAAGATCAATAACCTGCAAGTGTCTTTTCTTTGCAACATTGCGGATAACAGGTATAATACCGTTAACGATTACGCTATCATTTATTCCAAACTTTGAAGAGACAGCCGGAACGGGCAAACAGAGATACACTTTAGGTTGCGAAGGCAATTCTTGCAACTTATCCAACATTTCATTCAGATTTTCCTTAAAATCTTTTCCGTAACGCCAATTCCACGGTTTACTATCATTGGTACCTAACTTAATAGTCACAATGTCCGGTTCAAAAGCCAACAATTCCCGAAACTTGGGCTCGTGCATATAAGGACGGTCACCCTTATTGAGCAAAACACGCCCGCTCAATCCAAAGTTACGCACGTCATACCCCTCTCCCAACCATTGCGAGAGTATCCCTGGATAACTGTTCTGAAAACGATTTTGAATTCCTGAACCGAAAGTGATACTGTTGCCAACGCAGGCAATCTTAACAATCTTCTTTTCTTGTGCAACTGCCCACAGGCATGATATGCACAACAAAAATAAACCAATAGTAATTCTTCTTTTCATGATTTGTGTGTTGTCTCATTGTGTTTTATCCTTGCAAATATACATTCTTTTTAGGATAGAGAACTATTTGAAGCAAAAAATGTTCTCTAAAAGAATAACCTGAAACTTAACAGATAATGAAGAAATTAATAGTACTTATGACTGTTGCAGCTTTTATTACAAGCTGCTCGGACGATGACAACAACTGTAATGGAACGGACGATCCACATCTTATCAGCCCTGCATTAGAGATGAGTGTAAGCACCACAAGTGGACAAAGCCCCCTGACCGGTATTCTAACTGTTGCCCCCTGTGAAACCGGCAGTTCCATCTATTATGGTAACTACATCAACGAAAAACTGACACCCTTCGACGGATATTACAAAGTGAAAGACGGTGCTATCTTAGAGAATACCACCAACCGGGTGATTTCTTTACCAACCGGAACTTACAATATGCTTTATTGGGGCACACCTCAATACAAAGAACCTATTTATGCATATCCCGCAGTAAGAGAAGCGGCACTCACTATCGGAGGAGACTTGTCCCGGCAAGCACTTACCTTAGTCAAAATATCGACAGATACTATTTATTATCCGGTATTTGATTTAGTATATGCCGTACAACCTGTAAAAATCGGTACCGAAAATCTGAAAGCTTCCCTAAACAGAGCAGTAGCCGGACTGAAGGTTATCGTAAAGGATAAGGATAATGGCGTACTGAGTTCAAGCATAGATAGCGTAGCTGTACGCATCACCAATATATATAGCGGTGTAAACTATTACACAGGAAAAGCCCAAGGTACTCCCCGCACGATTGCCTTTCCTTTAGTACGTTCTACGGATGGTACACAAATGAGTAATGCCACTGTTATGTTATTCCCTTCTGCGGGAAAATCAGAGTTTCAGTTATCGATAATCCTGAAAAATGGTGCAGTAAAAAGTTTCAAGCAAACATTGACCTCTCCATTTACAGCCAATACAAGATTAAACTTAACTTTAAGTTTGGGGGATATTTTCTCCGATCAAACCTCCGGTGATTTTAATGTTGACAACTGGAAAGAGGAAAACGAAAATATAGATGTTCCAACCATTGAGTAACGAAGGATATTTCGAACAAAAAGAAATATAAATTTATTTGGCTAATGCTTTTTATTCAAGAAGCGTTTAGCCAAATATCTTCGTACCGGTTCGTCGTACACTTTCAGACATAGATATGCCAAGAGTATGTTCCATGCGTAGACACATAAAGCAACCTCCCAAGTCTGTCCTAAAGTAAAGAATTGGTTCTTAATTAACCATGCATAGAACAAATACATGAATGGATAATGTATCACATAAATAGGATAAGATATATCTCCCAGGAATTTACATATCTTGGTTGATTTCTTGTCAGTAGTAGTTCCTGACGCCCCTACCCAAAGAAGAACAGGAAAAGCTACGACGACACAAAAAGCTTCGTAAATACCGTTTGTACAAACAGGTTCCGTACCTTCCAAATAAGGTACGGAAAATAAAGCTATCAACATAATGGAACATATCCAAAAAGCACCTCTCAACTTGATAGGTTTAAAGTTGCGTGACAGCAACATGCCCATGGAGAAAGGGAAAAGCATTCTCAACAATCCTCCCGTAAAGTTTATCACATCCAATGTCCAACCCACTCCCATATTTCCATAACCGGAGACATTGAAAATAGCAAATAATGCCAATGCTATTCCCAGCAACCCAGTCAGTACAGCCAGCGCCTTATTTGACAGACGGCGGATAAACAAAGCATAAAGAATATTACCGATATATTCAAAGAACAGTGACCAGCATGGCCCATTCAACGGGAACATTTCACCATTACCACGGACTTCATAACCGACACCCGGCATTGCAGGAATAAAAAATATCGTACAGAGCAGTGACAACATCACCATTGACAAGGGTACATGTGTTCCATCCCATTGCATGCTTCCTTGAATACAGAACGTAACGGCACCCAGAACAGCACCCATCACTACCATAGGATGAAGGCGTATCAAACGTCGTTGAAAGAAGTTTTTCATCGTAAGACTCTTGCCCCAACGGTCATCGTATGCATAACCGATTACGAACCCTGACAGAATAAAGAAAAAATCCACGGCGAGATATCCGTGATTGAAGGTTTCAATCATACCCCCACCGGCAAAAGCGTAACCTTCGAATATATGGTACCATATAACCATAAGGGCAGCCACGCCACGAAGTCCGTCAAGAAGGTCGTAATGCGGTTTTGTATCTGCGAAAATCGTTGTAGAGGTTTGTATGTGTTGCATAATATTTACGGTAATGAAAGTTTCTTATATAGAAAATGACAAAAGTAAGAAAATATATTAAATACTAGCAATATCTTATCTGAAGATATTTTATAAGCATGTAAATACCGAAATTCACTCTTACTACTCTTTATAAACAGGTAAAATATTCAATTATAAATCTCATATCTATATCATGCAAATTTATATGAATAAGAAGGTAATTGTCACAAAACTGTTGACCATAATAGACATAATACTACAAGCGTAAAAGATAAAAGTGGATTTATAGGATATAATATCCTATAAATAATAGAGTTTCTAATATAAAGACAGATGTCTAAAAATAATGATCCGTGAAAACCCTAACCGTGGCAATATCGAACCCAAACTAAACTACTCTATCAATCTGATAAACAATATAGATAGCTATATAAGAAATGCGTCTGTAGGGGTGAAAATTAAGCTAATAAGTTCGATGTTTCCCGAAAAAATCGAATTTGACGGAAAAACATATCGAACCAATTCTTACAATAAAGTTTTTGATTTAATCTATCAGCAAACCAACGAGTTACGAGGAGTAGAAAAGAAAAGCGGAGAGAGTTTTTCAACTTTCTCCGCCTCAGTACCCAGACCCGGGGTCGAACCGGGATGGAAGTGAATCCACTGGTGTTTGAGACCAGCGCGTCTACCGATTCCGCCATCTGGGCGCATAATTGATTTCTCAATTGCGGTGCAAAGATACGGCTTTTTTCGAAACCTGCAATACTTTTCACAAAAAAAGGCGAAAAAAGTGAGAAAACATTAGGTAAACATTCCTTGTTTGTAAAATATGCAGTACATTAGCAGAAACTTTTAAAACAATTGATATGATAACCAATAAGGATAATTTCTGTGTAATCATGGGTGGGGGAATAGGCAGCCGTTTCTGGCCATTCAGCCGTAAAACACTTCCGAAACAATTCCTGGATTTCTTTGGTACGGGACGTTCATTATTACAACAAACGTTCGATCGTTTTAATAGAGTGATACCTACCGAAAATATACTCGTTGTCACAAATGATTTGTATGCCGACTTAGTAAAAGAGCAACTTCCCGAGTTAAAATCTGAACAAATATTACTAGAACCTACACGTAGAAATACAGCTCCGTGTATCGCATGGGCTTCCTATCATATTCGCGCATTAAATCCCAATGCCAATATCGTGGTAGCTCCTTCGGATCATCTCATTTTGAAAGAAGAAGAATTTCTGACAGCTATCGAGAAAGGCTTGTCTTTTGTTGCACAATCGGATAAATTACTGACACTCGGTATCAAACCCAACCGTCCCGAAACAGGCTACGGCTATATCCAGATTGCCGAACAGACCGGTGATAACTTCTACAAAGTAAAAACTTTCACAGAAAAACCGGAACTGGAGTTGGCAAAGGTTTTTGTTGAAAGCGGAGAATTTTATTGGAACTCCGGCTTGTTTATGTGGAACGTGAACAGCATTATTAAAGCCTGTGAAATTTTACTCCCAGAACTTACAACCAAATTAGTAGCCGGAAAAGATCTGTATGGTACCTCGGAAGAAAAGAAATTCATAGATGAGAACTTTCCTGCATGTCCCAACGTCTCCATTGATTTTGGAATTATGGAAAAAGCAGATAATGTATATGTGTCACTCGGTGATTTCGGTTGGTCTGACTTAGGAACCTGGGGATCACTCTACGACCTCTCATCCAAAGACAGGGAAGGTAATGTAACTTTAAAATGCCAATCTCTGATTTACAATAGTAAGGATAATATCGTGGTACTTCCTCAAAACAAGCTTGCCGTTATCGATGGTTTGGAAGGTTATTTAATTGCCGAATCAGATAATGTACTGTTGATTTGTAAAAAGGATGAAGAGCATTCCATTCGTAAATACGTAAATGATACACAAATCAAACTTGGAGATGAGTATATTTAAAAATAATAAAAAATTGAAAGGTGGAAGATAAAGAAAAGCGGGAATTGGATAATATCCAATTCCCGCTTTTCTTTATCTAAAGGAGGAAAATAAATTGTTTAGAGTGCAGCACGGATGGCTTCAGCCACCGCTTTAAATTCATCATCCGTCAGTTTCAACTTCTGATTGGAAAAGAGCATATCTTTTTCATTCTGCATCGGAATCAGATGAATATGAGCATGAGGTACTTCTAAACCTAAAACAGCCTCACCTACCTTCTTGCAAGGAAAAGCCTTACCGATGGCGAGCGCCACTTTTTTGGCAAAAACATGCATTGCCGCCAAATCTCCGTCACTCAAATCAAAGATATAATCCACTTCTTGCTTGGGAATGACCAATGTATGGCCTTTCACTAACGGGTTGATGTCAAGGAATGCAAAGAACTTATCATCCTCCGCTACCTTATAACAGGGAATTTCACCTGCAATAATTTTGCTGAATATTGTTGCCATAACTTATATAGTTTATATAAAATAAGGCAAGCCCGCATACGGACCTGCCTTACCTTTAAAATGATATGTTTACTACTTCTAGATTGATTATACCTTGTGGTACCTTGATTTCAGCAACATCGCCCACTTTCTTACCAAGCAAACCCTGAGCAATTGGGGTATTTACTGAGATCTTACCTTCTTTCAGATTAGCTTCACTTTCCGACACAATGGTATAAGTCATCTTCATACCATTCTTTACATTCTTCAGTTCCACTTTGTTCAGTATCTGCACACTGTCAGTCTTCAACTTAGACTCATCAATAATCTTAGCATCGGCAATCACCGCTTTCAATTTATTGATTTTCATCTCAAGCATACCTTGAGCCTCTTTTGCAGCATCATATTCCGCATTTTCAGATAAATCGCCCTTATCACGGGCTTCAGCAATGGCTGCCACAATCTTAGGGCGTTCCACTGTCTCAAGTTGTTTCAAGTCGGCCATCAATTTGTTGTAGCCTTCTTCCGACATATAAGCCATAGTTTTTTCCTCCTTATATTAGTTTTTAATGGTACTATAAACAAAAAAGAATTCCAACATGGTCAGCATGCTGGAACCCTCTTTCCTATTTCCTTTGCAAAGATAGGCTTTTAAATAATGCGTGTCAAGCAAAAAATGCTGTTTTGTAACACTTTTACATAAAAGTATCTAATTTATAACACTAAAGCAGAGCTTTCACTGCTGCATCCAAATCTTTAATAGTCTCTCCACGCGCACTCAACTCATTTTTCTTATTGATAAGGAACAGTTCCGGAACAGCCTTCACATTATATGCACCCGCAAAAGTCGAATAAATTCCATTAGCATCACGCACGCAAATCCACGGCAAATTATCGGCCGTCGTTTTCCAATAATGTTCGTCGGCATCCAAAGAAACCTGGTAAATCTCCAATCCTTGGCTTGCATACTTGTCATACAGGTCACGCAACATATAATTATGCGTAGCGGAAACTGCGCTCTGATAGATTGTGAAATCCAAAATCACGGCTTTACCTTTCAAATCACTCAATTTACGCATATTCCCCTTCATATCACGTAGGTTAATATCGATAATACCGGTTTCACTCACCACTTCTTCAGGTATTTCCACTACCTTCTGTTGCGGAGCACGCGTATTCTGCATTCCTTTTATTACAATATTATAAAGATTTTTAGAACGATCGGCATGCGGATAATAATTATTCAAACTGGTTGCCACGGCAGCAAAGCACTTAATATCATCCTTATTATTCAACGGATCAAAAATCAGATAGTTATTCAACTTTTGGAACAAAGCAAAATAAGCAACAGCCGTATTAGGAGCTGCAAAAATATAGTTTATCTTCACTTCATCTTTATAGTTTTTCAACAAGGTAGACAAACTATCTTCAAACACATCGGCACCTATCTTATGAGCTTGCATACTCTGAAGCAAAGTATTCACCTTAGTCTGGAGTTGCATCTGTTTCAAAGTCAACTCTTTCATTTTAAGACTATTTACTGATCCCTCAACAATATAAGCAGTAGAAAAATCGGCATACGGAGCTTTCAACTGAACCGTTTCCGTTGAATCTATAGAGAAATTGATTACCTTATCATCCACCCGCAAACGATAAAATTCCGGAGATTCCGGACGTGTTTGTTTGAATGAGAACGAACCGTCATCTTTCAGCTTTACCGAATCCAAAAGAACAATACCTTCTAAAGCAGAAGCTTCCAGATAAAGCATTTTTCCGTCAGCACCCGACACTTCACCTTCCACTTTGAATTTCGGTTCGGAATCACATGCACCCAAAACAATTGCCACAAGTACTACAAATAAGATTTTCTTCATATTATCATTCAATTTTATTTTTCCGGTGTATTTTATAAGTACAAATTGGTCATTTCTTCCGATTTTCGTTCCACGAAAACATTTCAGGCAATGTCCAATTCGCTTGCAAATATACTTCTTTTCAAGTTTAGTCAAAGCATTTTCCCGTTTCTTCCACTCAGAAAATTGAAAAAAGCGACTAATTATAAACTTTTTATCTCATTTCCACCGCATTGCATAAATAAAATATGTATCTTTGCCCGAATTTTGAAAGAAAAATAGATATAAAACATTTTTTATGATTAACCCAATTGTTAAGACGATCGAGCTTCCTGATGGCAGAACCATCACGCTCGAAACGGGAAAGCTGGCAAAACAGGCAGATGGTTCTGTAATGCTTCGTATGGGTAACACCATGCTTTTAGCTACTGTTTGTGCCGCCAAGGACGCAGTTCCCGGAACAGATTTTATGCCGTTACAGGTAGAGTACAAAGAAAAATTTTCAGCATTCGGACGTTTTCCCGGTGGTTTCACCAAACGTGAAGGACGCGCTTCTGATTATGAGATCCTGACTTGCCGCCTTGTTGATCGTGCTCTCCGCCCTCTATTCCCCGACAATTTCCATGCAGAGGTATATGTAAACATCATCTTGTTCTCAGCAGATGGTGTCGATATGCCCGATGCATTGGCAGGACTTGCAGCTTCTGCTGCCCTTGCCGTTTCAGATATTCCTTTCAATGGGCCAATCTCTGAAGTACGTGTAGCACGTATTGATGGTAAATTCGTTATTAATCCTACTTTCGATCAGCTGGAAAAAGCCGACATGGACCTCATGGTTGGTGCTACATATGAAAACATCATGATGGTAGAAGGCGAAATGAACGAAGTATCGGAAAAAGATTTGCTGGAAGCCATGAAGGCTGCTCACGAGGCAATTAAAATACAATGTAAGGCCCAGATGGAACTGGCAGAAGAAGTTGGTTCTACCGTAAAACGCGAATATTGCCATGAAGTAAACGACGAAGAACTCCGTAAAGCTGTTCACGATGCTTGCTATGACAAAGCATATGCTATCGCTGCTTCCGGAAACAAAAACAAACACGAACGCATGGATGCTTTCGATGCTATCCGTGAGGAATTCAAAGCACAGTTCAGCGAAGAAGAGCTGGAAGAAAAAGCTCCGCTTATCGACCGTTACTATCACGACGTTGAGAAAGAAGCTATGCGCCGTTCTATCCTGGACGAAGGTAAACGTCTTGACGGACGCAAGACCACCGAAATCCGTCCTATCTGGTGTGAGATCGGTTACTTGCCAGGTCCTCACGGTTCCGCTATCTTCACACGTGGTGAAACCCAGTCTTTGTCTACCGTAACTCTAGGTACCAAGTTAGACGAGAAAATTATCGATGATGTACTGGAACACGGGAAAGAACGTTTCTTATTACACTACAACTTCCCTCCGTTCTCTACGGGGGAAGCTAAGGCACAGCGTGGTGTAGGACGTCGCGAAATCGGTCACGGTCATCTGGCATGGCGGGCACTGAAAGGACAAATTCCTGCTGACTATCCATACGTAGTACGTGTAGTATCCGATATTCTCGAATCAAACGGTTCCTCTTCTATGGCTACCGTATGTGCCGGTACATTGGCACTGATGGATGCGGGTGTAAAAATAAAGAAGCCGGTATCAGGTATCGCAATGGGATTAATCAAAAATGCCGGTGAAGATAAATATGCCGTATTGTCCGATATCCTCGGTGATGAAGACCACCTTGGCGATATGGATTTCAAGGTGACTGGTACAAAAGACGGTATTACCGCTACACAAATGGATATCAAGGTAGATGGTCTGTCATATGAAATTCTGGAAAAAGCATTGTTACAAGCTAAAGAAGGTCGCGAATATATCCTGAATAAAATCACCGAATGTATCGCAGAACCGCATGACGACCTGAAGCCACATGCTCCCCGCATTGAGACCATGACTATTCCTAAAGAATTCATCGGTGCTGTAATCGGCCCGGGTGGAAAGATTATTCAAGGTATGCAGGAAGAGACTGGTGCAACCATCACTATTGAAGAAGTTGACAATATCGGTAGAATTGAAATTGCCGGAACCAATAAGAAATGCATTGATGATGCGATGCGCATTATCAAAGGTATCGTAGCCGTACCAGAAGTAGGTGAAGTCTACAAAGGTAAAGTACGTTCTATCATGCCTTACGGTGCGTTCATTGAATTCCTGCCGGGTAAAGATGGTTTGCTTCATATCTCTGAAATAGACTGGAAACGTCTGGAAACTGTAGAAGAAGCCGGTATCAAGGAAGGCGACGAAATTGATGTGAAGTTGCTCGACATTGATCCTAAGACAGGCAAGTTTAAACTTTCCCGTAAAGTTTTACTTCCTCGTCCGGAAAGGCAAGAAAGACCGGAAAAGCAATAAACCTCTTTTTTCCTTTAAAAGATAAAGCCCGGCAGTACATCTCCGGGCTTTCTTTTTATCTTTAGATCAAAGAGATGTACAGAAAAACAACTTATATTACTTGCATATTCCAAAAAGATTATGTTGTTTTGCCAAATGAAACCTTAAATAGCATAAAACTCCTTAAAGTATGTCCAAGCCCGGAGATTTACATACTATGAATCTTTTCTCTCATTTTTTTCAAGAAAATCAAGAAAAGTTTTTGTCTTTTGCTTATTCGTACCTCAGGGACAGGGCGGAAGCAGAAGATGTATTAATGGAGTCTATGATTGCTTTATGGGAAAACCGTGAACGATGGGAAGAAGGTAGTAATCTGAACGCATTAATGCTTACCATCATTAAAAACAAATCCCTCAACCATCTGGAACATCTGCAAATTCGCCTACGCGCCGAAGAAGACATCAACAGCCACAGTCAGCGCGAACTGGATTTGCGTATCTCCACTTTAAAAGCCTGCGAACCCGACCAGATTTTCAATACTGAAATACAACATATCGTTCACAAAGCCCTGCAAGAAATGCCGGAACAAAGTCGGAAGATTTTTATTCTCAGCCGTTATCAAAACCTACCTAATAAAAAAATTGCCGAACAACTGGATATTTCAATAAAAACAGTAGAGGCCAACATAACCAAGGCTCTGCGTATCCTACGGCTGGAACTGAAAGATTATCTCGCATCTATTCTCCTATAAAATCACCTCCTCTCCCATCTTTTCTAAAAAAAGTCTGAAAAAAATTCATTTTCCGATAGGGTTATTTTCGTCTCGTCGGTTATATATACAGAGAGAGGATAAATAACTTCTTTATTTTAATCAAATCATTTTCAAAGATGAACCAAGAATTATTATATAAATATTTCAAAGGAACCACTTCCATCGAAGAAGAAAAGCAAATTCTGGATTGGGTAGAAGCCGCAGACGAAAATCGCGAAGCCTTCCTGAAAGAACGTATGCTGTTCGATATATCCCTGTTCTCTGAAAAGCAAGAAACAAAAAAGAAGACAACACGCCTTATCCCGATATTCCGCTGGACAGTACGCATCGCCGCAGCGATTATTGTAGCCGTATCCGGCTATTTTATGACTATAGACTATCTATATAATAAAGGAGCACAACTCCAAACTATCACTGTTCCTGCCGGACAACGCGCACAAATCATACTGGCCGACGGTACACGAGTTTGGCTGAATTCAAAGTCTACCTTGACTTACGCCAGCAACTTCGGTCGCAAAGACCGTAATGTAAATTTAGATGGTGAAGCTTATTTCGAGGTTACAAAAAATAAAAACATACCTTTTTATGTAAATACCGAAATGAATAAAGTCAGAGTAGTAGGAACCAGCTTCAACGTTTGTGCCTATAACGGTAGTAAAGAATTTGAAACCACTCTGGTAGAAGGCATCGTAGATATTTATCCTTCATGTAACGATCAGGCGATTACCCGCTTGCAAAAGAATGAATTCTTTGCCAACTATGATGGACATTTAAAAAAAACGGTTCTCCCTTCATACGAATATTTGCGTTGGAAAGAAGGTTTGTATTGCTTTGACGATGTACCGTTCAGTGGCATTCTGGATAAACTGGAAAAATATTATAATGTAAAAATTACCGTAACCAGTCCCAAGTTACTAAATCATGAAGGTCTTACCGGTAAGTTCAGAGAACAAGACGGTATTGAACATATCCTACGGGCTATCTCCAAAGATCATCCATTCCGGTTTACCATCAACGAGGCTAAAGATTCGATAGTCATATATGAAAAATAAAAACCTATAAATTTAGTACTAACCCTTTAAAACCTCCGATATCATGAAAGTATAAACGAAACAGTCAAAAACCAACTTCCCCCTTTTTGATAAAAAAGATCGGAAAGTACCCCCATACTTCCCGATCCGAAACAGTCAAAAATCGACCTTAATCAATTTATTAACTTAACACAGTGACAAAGATATGAGAAATATTTCTTTGAATGGACTTTTTTGTCCAAAAAGTTTAGAATTTAAGCAATTATTGCGAACTATGAAGATCACACTATTCCTTCTCTTGTTTGTAACTTTCCAAGCTTATTGCGGGAATAGTTACTCCCAAAATGTAAAAGTCAATATCCCCAATTCTCAACTGAGAGTAGGGCAAGTACTTGCTAAAATCGAGGCACAAACTGAGTATTTGTTTGTGTACAACAAGAAAAGCGTAGACGTACGCCGCACCGTAAACGTGAATGCAGAAAATAAAGCTGTGTCCGAACTTCTCAATGAAATGTTCGCGGGAACGAACATCAGATACGTGATGGAAGGTAAAAATATTATCTTAACGGAAAACGATGTAAACATTGACAAAATTTCCGGAATTCAACAAGATAAAAACACTGTTAAAGGTATTGTCACCGACTCTAAAGGTGAACCGATTATCGGAGCCAATGTCTTGGAAAAAGGTACTACCAATGGTGTAATCACCAATCTGGACGGTGAATTTGTACTCAACACACCCTCCAATGCTACATTAGTTATTTCTTATATCGGTTACGAACCGGTTACCGTAGCCCTCAATGGCAAAACTTCCCTGAATATCCAAATGAAAGAAGAAGCACTGGCTTTGGAGACTGTAGTTGTAACGGCTATGGGTATCAAGAAAAAAGAAGCTTCTTTGACTTACTCTACCCAACAGGTAGGTGGTGACGAATTGACTCGTGCCAAAGACCCGAACATGATTAACGCATTGGCAGGTAAGACGGCCGGTGTATCTATCACTCGTAACTCTTCCGGTTTAGGTGGTTCTGCCAAGGTATCTATCCGTGGTATCCGTTCCGCTAACTCTGACGGTAACAACCAACCTCTTTACGTGATTGACGGTGTTCCTATGCTGAACAGCGTTTCCGAACAAGCATTTTCTGCTATGGGTGGTAACAATGATGCAGGCAACCGTGACTCCGGTGATGGTATCTCCAACTTAAATCCCGATGACATCGAAAGCATGAGCATTTTGAAAGGTGCTTCCGCTGCCGCTCTCTACGGTTCACAAGCTGCCAATGGTGTTATCTTGATTACTACCAAGAAAGGTAAAGCCGGTATGCAACGCGTTACATTCTCTTCTAACCTGACAGTAGACCACGCCATCTGTCTGCCCGAATATCAGAACAGATATGGTGCCAGTGGTGAAACAAGCTGGGGTGCGGAAAATGCCGGAATGAAGGTTTATGACAATGTAGGTGATTACTTTGGCAACGGAGTAACTGCTACCAACTCATTGTCTGTAATGGCAGGTAAAGAGAAAATGCAAACATACTTCTCTTATGCAAATACCACCGCCAAAGGTATTGTTGAAGTGAACAAATTGCAGAAGCATAACATGACTTTCCGTGAAACCGCTTCTTTATTCAACGACCGTTTGACATTGGATGCCAATGTAAACCTGATGACCCAGAAAATCAAAGACCGTCCCAGTTCAGGTGGTTATTATATGAACCCATTGGTAGGTTTGTATGTTTTCCCACGCGGCGAAGACCTCAGTGTATATCGTGACAATAATGGTTTTGAGAAATTCGATGCAGACAGATCTATGCCCGTTCAGAACTGGTATACTAAAATCAGCGGATTTACACAAAACCCCTATTGGTTGACAAACAGAGTAAACAGTATTGACAAGCGTTTCCGTACATTGGCTTCTTTGAGCGCTAATTTGAAGGTTAACGATTGGTTCAGTGTTCAGGCACGTGGTAATGTAGACTATATCAATGATAACTATGAACAGAAAATGTACGCCGGTACAGCTACTGATGTAGCCCACGAAAACGGACGTTATATCAAGATGAACCGTCAGGAATTCATGATTTACGGTGACGTTATGGCTATGTTCAACAAAACCTGGAACGACTGGTCACTGAATGCAGCTATCGGTAGCAGTATCAACACTACCACCGTTAATTCTTTAAGCCTCGACTCCGGTAAGTCCGGTTTATACAAGGCAAATGTATTTACAGTTCCTAACATGAACTTGGCTGGCGCAGGCACTTCTTTCATCGATGAAATAGCCAACCAAAGACGCACTATACAGTCTGTATTCGCAACTGCACAGATTGGTTGGAAAGAAAGCATCTACTTGGATGTAACCGCTCGTAACGACTGGTCTTCTACCCTGGCTAATACAAAGAGCGAAAACTCCGGTTTCTTCTATCCGTCAGTAGGTCTTTCTTGGATTATCAACAAGACTCTGAACTTGCCGGAATGGGTTAGCTTCGGTAAACTGCGCGGTTCTTGGGCACAAGTAGGTAATGACCTTCCTATCGGTATCACCAGTCCGGCTCAAACAATTACAGCAGGTGGTGTTGTGAAACCTATCGATTATTACTTCGCAGAAGACTTGAAACCAGAAATCAGTAATTCTATTGAAATCGGTACTGAATGGAAATTCCTGAACAGCCGTTTGGACTTTGACTTCACATTCTATCGTACAGATACTAAAAACCAGTTGATTCGCGTTAAAACAACCGCAGAAAAGCGTGCTTATCGTTGGATTAACGCAGGTAAAATCCGTAATACCGGTTTTGAAGTTACTTTAGGTGGCACTCCGCTTATGAATGACAACTTCCGTTGGAAAACTCAGTTCAACTTCGCTACCAATAAGAACAAGATCGTTTCTCTGGGTGGTACTCCCAGTTTCCAATACGCTTCTGGTGATGTAAGTATACCATACAAGATGATGGTTGTAGAAGGTGGTTCATTGGGTGACATCTACGGTAACGTATTTGTACGTGATGCAAACGGTCAGATCATGATGGAGTCGGAAACTAATAAAGACGGTTCAGAAAATGACAAAGCTGGTCTTCCACAGGTAACTACCGACAAAGCTACCAAGATTGGTAACTTTAATCCTGATTGGACACTGGGATGGAGCAATACATTGACATACAAAGGTTTCTCTCTTTATTTCTTGATTGATGCACGTGTAGGTGGTGACGTAATTTCATTGACACAAGCCGGTTTAGACTATGCAGGTGTTAGTAAAGTAACGGGTGAAGCCCGTATGGCAGGTGGCTATACATTAGAAGGTCATAAGATTGCAAACCGTACTGACAAAGATGGTAAAGTGGTAGACATGTCACAGAAGTTCTTCCAGATGGTAGGTGACCGTGGTAATGGTACTACCGAGTTCTATAGATACGACGGAACCAACATCCGTTTGCGTGAAATCTCATTAGGCTATTCTTTCCCGCAACAGATGCTTGAAAAGACCGGCTTCATCAAAGGTGTAGACCTTTCATTGGTAGCACGCAACTTGTTCTTCATCTACAAAGATGCTCCGTTTGATCCGGATGCTACCATGTCTGTAGGCAACGATAACCAAGGTTTGGATACCTTCGGTATGCCTTCAACGAGAAACATAGGATTCAATATTAAACTTACTTTCTAAATACCTGAATAATATGAATAAGATAAAATATACTACCGCACTGCTTCTTGGCGGACTCTTGAGCTTTTCATCTTGTACTGATAATTTCTCAGCATTCAATGATACCAAAGGAGCTTATACTGACGATTTACAAAAATATGACAATCAAACGAACCTTGTACCTTTCTCTACCATCCAAAAAGGTATCATTTATCAAACTGGAGTGAACGGGACAGACTGGCAATATCAGGTTATACAAAACCTGGAAGCTGATATGTTCTGTGGATACTTCCACGATATGAACGGTTCATTCAATGCCAACAATTCCACTTACAACTTGAACAATGGTTGGACAAGCGCCATGTGGACGTATACTTATGGAGACATAATGCCTTCTATTGCAGACTCCGAAGAACTGAACACAGAGAAAGATTGGCCTTTATATCATGCCATCACTAAAATCCTGAAGGTAGCCGTCCTTCACCGGGTCAGCGACTATTATGGTCCTATCCTTTATGACGGATTCGGTACAGCCGCACAAACTCCTCAATCCCAGGAAGAAGTTTACACACGTTTCTTCGAGGACTTAGGAAAAGCCATCAATATATTAAAAGATTACAAAGGTGGAATTTCTTTTGAAAGTGCCGACTTCATGATGCCGGAAGGCAAACGTACTCCTGCACAATGGTTGAAGTTTGCCAATTCACTCCGCCTGCGTCTGGCAATGCGTGTATCTAACGTAGCACCTGAGGTAGCGAGAGAACAGGCAAGAGAAGCTTTGAAACCGGAGAACGGCGGTGTACTAACAACTGCTAATGAAACCGTAGGTCAATATGGTATCCGCAATCCGCTGGGAGGTGTTGCCGGTTGGGATGAAGTATTTATGAATGCAAGTTTGGAATCATTCTTGAAAGGATATAATGACCCACGTATCAGCTCTTATTTCAATACTGCCAAAGATGGTAGAGAAGGAGAAGGTGAAAATGTAAAAATCACTCAAATAGTAGAGGGGGTAAAACAAATAATCAGTATCGAGGACCAATTTAAAGGTGTACGCCAAGGAACAGGCGTAGCCGACAATCGCTACCTTACTCATTCAAAAACTACTATCAATGTTAATAGTAAGATTATCGTGATGAGTGCGGCCGAAGTATGGTTCCTGCGTGCAGAAGCAGCTTTGAGAGGCTATACAACTGACCTTGGAGAAAATGCTGAGAACTGTTACAAGCAAGGTGTTACCACATCTTTTGCCCAATGGGATGCCAATGGCGTCAGTGATTATCTGGAAAGCGAAAATACTCCTGCACCTTATGTAGATGCTTTCGACAAGAAATTTGATGGTCAGCCTACTACCGCTATCACTCCGAAATGGGATGAATCTGCCGAACCGGAAGTTAAACTGGAAAGAATTATCACTCAAAAGTGGTTGGCACTTTATCCCGAAGGTTGTGAAGCATGGGCAGAACAACGCCGCACCGGTTACCCGAAACTCTTTAAGGTAGTTGTTAACAACAGTGGTGGAGAAAATGCAATCAGTACCGATGATATGATACGTCGCGTATTCTTCAATCAGGACTACAAAACTGGTAACAAGGCATTGTACGATGCACTGGTTAGCAAGTTAGGTGGTGCAGATAACGGAGCAACCCGTCTCTGGTGGGATGCCGGTAAGAATAATTTTTAATTAGACCAAGGTATATTTTTTGATTAGTGGTGTTTTCTCCGTATTAGTTTTTACGAGGGAAAAGGTTGTAAGGAGCAATGTCTTGGGGGGCGTTGCTCCTTCTTTATATTATAGTTGCAACTTATTCTCAAAGCTTTGAGAATTTATTCCCACCGCATTGGGTATTTATTCTCAAAGCTGCGGGAACACATTCTCACCGTAGCGAGAATAAATACCCACTACGGTGGGAATATCTTGCAAATTATAGGGAAATAAATTTTATCTATAGACTTGTATGGGCAATTCTCCCCGCAAAGCGCCGAGAGCATTCAAGGCAAGAGCCTCCAATTCATCTTCACCGGGATAGACGTGAACCGGAGCAAGGAAAGATATCCGCTCTTTCAGGCGGGAAATGATATAATCGGAATGCGCCATACCTCCTGTCAGGAGAATAGCATCTATCTTGCCGTAAAGCACAACGGAAGCTGCACCGATGCTACGAGCTATCTGGTAAATCATGGCATTCAGTACCAGTTCGGCATGTTCGTCCCCCTCCTCAATCCGCCGGATAATGGCAGGGACATCGGTAGTACCCAGATGTGCCGTCAGTCCGGCACGACCGGAAATACGCTTTTTCAATTCATCTCTGGTGAAACGACCGGAATTACAAAGGTCTATCAACTGACCGGCAGGAAGCGTACCGGCACGCTCCGGCGAAAAAGGGCCTTCACCGTCGAGGGCATTATTAACGTCGACGGCTCGACCGTGGCGGTGAGTGCCGACGGATATGCCGCCTCCCAAATGACAAATAATCAAATCCAAATCTTCGTAACGGGTATGATGCTCGGCAGCATAGCGACGGGCAATGGCGCGTTGGTTCAAAGCATGCCAGATAGTGATGCGGGGCATCAAGGGAGAACCTGTGATGCGGGCTATCTCGTCCAGTTCATCCACTACACCGGGATCGGCAATGAAGGCACGGCAACCGGGAAGAAGTTCTGCCAATTCGGAAGCAATGAGACATCCCAGGTTGCATGCGTGGCTGCGCATGGCATGAGCAATATCATCGAGCATAGCATCGTTTACCTCGTATACCCCGCCCGGGATAGGTTTCAGCAAACCTCCCCGCCCTACGATGGCATCAAATTCAAAAGGAATGCCATTCGCCTCCAATGCTTCCAAGACTAAATTCCTGCGGAACTCAAACTGGTCGATAGTACGGGGGAACTGGGACAGTTCTTCTACCGAATGCCGGATATTAGTTACCAAACGGGGAGTTTCGTCCTCATAAACGGCAATCTTGGTGGAAGTGGAACCGGGATTGATGGCAAGTATTTTCATAATTCTTTCCCTCCGCTTGTAAGGCAAGCCATAGCGATACTATAATATTTGGACAGACCGGAATCACTGCGCGAAGGCAATACGACAGGGCAAACAGGTCCTTGAAGCAATCCCGCCATATCTGCATGAGAGAATAGAGAGACAGCTTTATAAAAAGCATTGCCGGACTCTATGTTAGGGAAAATCAGGACATCCGCTTCTCCGTTGATGGGGGAAACAATTCCTTTGATATCCCCACTCGTTTTTTCGCAGGCTGTTTTCACGTCCAACGGACCGTCGATAATGACATTTCCAAACTCGCCCGCTTCGGCAAGCTCTACGATGTTGACGTAATCCAGTGAATGGGGAAACTTGGCGCTTACTTTTTCGGTACAATGGATGAGCGCAATACGCGGTTGTTCTATTCCAAAGTGACGGCAGGTACGGATGGCGTAGGAAATCATTTCGATGCGTTGTTGCAAGGTGGGACGCGGAATAACTGCCGCATCCGAGAAAAACAACAGTTTATCATACGTAGGTATCTGCATGACGGCAAGATGAGTCAGAATTTTACCTTTAGGGAGCAATCCTTTTTCTTTGTCAAGTATGGCATGAAGCAGATTATCGGTATTGATAATTCCTTTCATCAGAATGTCCGCACCACCTTCACGAACTATACGCACAGCTTCACGGGCGGCTTCATCAGGATCTTCGATATGCAGGGTATGCACATACTCGGGATATTTCTTCAAAGTGGGATATTTCTTTAAGACAGCAGAGTCGCCAATCATCAGAAATTCCGCAATACCCTCGTCCAAAGAACGGGCAATAGCATATTCTGTATTGGGATCATTAGCACATACCACTACGATACGTTTCCGCTTATTCAAGGTTTTTAGGTGGGCAGTCAGCTGACTGAAGTTCCGGATTGGTTCCATAACGTTAGATTTTTAGCAAATATCCGAAAAATAGTCGAAAAACAAAGGATAACAGGATATGATTTTTTATATGTTTAATATCATTTTGAAAGTTCGTCGCAGAGGATACAAAGTTTTACAGAGAACCAAGGAAGTTACTAAACGCAGATTAACAATAAAAACTCCATGAGACCCTGCATTATCTGTGGTGAATTGTGTATTTTTGCACTGAATACACTCAAGTTATTTATGAGCAATCTTATTTTTCCTCCACATATCCAAGAAGGTGACCGCGTAATTATCGTTTCCCCTTCCAGCAAGATTGACAAATCCTTCTTGAAAGGAGCCAAGAAACGGCTAAAATCCTGGGGATTGGAAGTTATCATGGCAAAACATGCCGGAAGTTCGCACGGGACGTATGCCGGTAGCATACGGCAACGCCTGGAGGATTTACAAGATGCAATGGATGACGAAAAAGCGAAAGCTATTCTTTGTAGCCGTGGCGGATACGGAGCTATTCATCTAATAGATAAACTGGATTTCAGCAAGTTTCGCAAATATCCTAAGTGGCTCATCGGTTTCAGCGATATAACTGCCTTGCACAACGTATTTCAACAGCACGGATTTGCTTCGTTACATGCGTTGATGGCACGCCATCTGACGGTGGAAGCGGAAGATGATTTCTGCACGTTGGCATTGAAAGATATTCTATTCGGGCATCTTTCACCGAAAACGGCAGAAACAGTTGAAACCTCGGAAGATAAATTCAGTTATGTTTGTCCGGTTCATAAATTAAATCACAAAGGTAAAGGTACAGGTGTTTTACGAGGTGGTAATCTGTCCGTATTCTATGGGTTGAGAGGTACACCTTATGATATTCCGGCGGAAGGCACCGTTCTTTTCATTGAAGATGTGGGTGAACGTCCTCATGCCGTAGAGCGTATGATGTACAATCTAAAACTGGGTGGTGTACTCGAAAAACTTTCGGGACTCATCATCGGGCAATTCACCGAATATGTGGAAAATCATTCGTTAGGAAAAGATTTATATGGAGCATTAGCCGACTTGGTGAAAGAATATGATTATCCGGTATGTTTCGGGTTCCCAGTAGGACATGTCAACATGAATATACCTTTGATTAATGGTGCTAAAGTGGTACTTGAAGTTGGACGAAAAGAAGTAAAATTGAGTTTTAATATAAAAGAAGAATGAAACGGAATTATACATTCATCCCGTTATTCCTGCTACTGCTTGTCGCAGTAGTGGCATGTAGCAATAACAGTAAGTCTACAACAGCCGACAGTGAGGGGAAAAAGCCCGAAACAGTCGTTAATGTCCCCCAATTTGACGCGGACAGTGCTTATCATTACGTAAAGGCTCAAGTAGATTTTGGCCCACGTGTACCCAATACAGAGGCTCATAAGGCTTGTGGAGAATATTTAGCGAAAAAATTGGAACAATTCGGTGCAAAAGTTTATAACCAAAAGGTAGATTTAATAACATACGACGGTACAATGTTGAAGGCACGTAATATCATCGGTGCCTATAAACCGGAAGCCAAAAAGAGGATCGCTCTCTTTTCACATTGGGACAGCCGCCCATGGGCAGATGCCGACCCAGATGCAAAGAACCGTTATACTCCTATTCTAGGTGCGAATGATGGTGCAAGTGGTGTAGGTGTGTTACTCGAAATTGCCCGGCAAATCCAACAGCAGCAACCGGAGCTGGGCATCGACATTATTTTTGTAGATGCCGAGGATTATGGACCGCATCAGGATTACAAGGGAGACCATAGAGAGGAATATTGGGCGCTCGGTGCACAATATTGGGCACGCAATCCTCATGTACAGAATTATAACGCACGTTTCGGTATTTTACTGGATATGGTCGGTGCCAAGGATGCCACTTTCTTTTACGAAATATATTCTGAACAATATGCCAAGAACATTAACCGCAAAGTGTGGAATGCGGCAAATGACCTGGGTTATGGACGTTATTTTGTAAAAGAAAAAGGAACTATGGTTACGGACGATCATTTATTTGTCTATAAGTATGCACGTATACCGACTGTAGACATCATTCAATATAGTGAAGAAACCGGATTTTATGAGAATTGGCATACTCTGAAGGATAATATGGATGGCATTGACCGGAACACGCTAAAGGCTGTGGGACAGACGGTGATGGAGGTGATATATAAGGAGAAGTGACAGAGTGATAAAGACAATAAATTATGCAATAACCTAAAAAATAATAGAATATGAGTATCAATGAAGTACAAGATGAAGTGATTGCCGAATTCAATGATTTTGACGATTGGATGGATCGGTATCAACTTCTGATTGATTTGGGCAATGAACAGGAAGCGCTTGACGATAAGTATAAAACGGAACAAAATTTGATTGAAGGTTGTCAGAGTCGAGTATGGCTACAAGCCGACGATGTGGACGGGAAAATTATATTTCAAGCGGAAAGTGACGCCTTAATCGTGAAAGGTATCATATCACTGCTGATTAAGGTTCTTTCAGGACATACTCCTGACGAGATTTTAAATGCTGACCTTTATTTTATCGATAAGATTGGATTGAAAGAACATCTCTCTCCTACCCGTAGTAATGGTTTATTGTCAATGGTAAAACAGATGCGGATGTATGCACTGGCGTATAAGGCAAAAGAAAAGTAATCCCTCAGTTCCCTTTTAGGAAGACGAGGGGTCTTCCTCTTGATATTCTAAAATATCCCCCGGCTGGCAATCCAGCTCTTTGCAGATTGCCTCTAAGGTGGAGAAGCGGATAGCTTTTGCCTTTCCAGTCTTGAGAATGGAAAGGTTGGCGGGCGTAATGTCAATCTTCTCCGCCAGTTCACTCAAAGATATTTTTCTTCGAGCCATCATTATGTCAAGGTTTACTATAATAGCCATAGGTACATTAATTAGTGGTTAAATGGTTAAGTCCTGTTCTTCCTTCATTTTCACTCCTACAGCGAATATCTCTGTAAAAAGAGCAAAGATCAGAAAAGAAACCCAAGGATATTTAGGTGAATAGGCTTCTATTTCATAACCGGTCAGATGAATTTGAGAAACGATATCGCAATATTGGCAATAGCGGTTCAATTCCAATAGTACTGCTGTAAATATCAATGTATAGACAAAGATGCGCATACGTTTTACATTTTTACGGATAAATACTTCTTTACGGGTAACCGCTACTACCAATCTTGCCAAGTTATAGATGCCATACAAACATACCAGCCCTATGGGAACTATCAGCATATACAAAATCGTGCACCATGCAGACTCATCTATTTCTGTTTCCAACGTTTCAATCCGATAAGGCACATTTTGTTTGATCGCACTATTAAACACTGAGTCGGTCACCAATGCTTTATCCGCCTTTACAGACACACTTACAGTAGGATAAATAAACTCTCTACTATCTTCTGCCTCATTCCAACCCTCGGTAAAACCTTTTATTCCGCTTCTTAAACTTGTAAATAAGAATACAATGATTAATAATACGGCCAATATCCTAATTTTCTTCATAATGATACTCTCCTCTAAACTAAACGGTTAAATCTTGCTCTTCCTGCATGCGAATGCCTAACTTAAACAGACAGGCAATAAAAAGAATGAATACCCCCAATAAAACATAAATCATATAGGTTGAATTTCCACTACCGCCGGAAATGAATGTCCTCATAATCATCTGTACCAGTCCGTTACACTCAGTAACAATCCCGATAAGCATAATCAAATCAGAATTCCATTTTGTAAAAACCTGCCCTTTCTTTACATTACGCAATAGCAAGAATATGAGAACACTGCAAATCGTCATTGCCGTCAACGTTATGTTTTCCGGAAGAATTTGCCAGATGAAATTATCCGTGTCGTCCTTTCCCAACTGATAGCTCAAAGTCAGGTTACGCAAAAAACCAATCAACAGACAAGAACCGCATATTATTGCCAGACAAGTCATTATAAATTCAAGTTCTTGCTTTGAGTTTATTGATTTTCCCAATATTTTTTTCATAATAGTACTTTATATAAGATATTAATATGATAATCTAAATCGTTAAGTCCTGTTCTTCCTTCATCTTCAACCCGATGGCAAAAACTTCGCCTACAATCAGAGAACACAACCCCAATACAAGGGTAGTAATGCTGACAACCTCCGAAAGGCACAAACTGTAGCCGTGAAGTGAGAACACCTCTTCAATACTCAGGACACTAAGATATGCCGCAAAGAACGTACAGCAAAAACTGACAATCAACGCTAATCCCAAACGGCGCAGACGGCGTACATTTTTCCAGTTGAATATGTTGGACTTATTGATGGCTATTATCAAGCGTATAAACAGCACGGCAGCCCAAATGGATAAACCTATTTGCAGGAAACCTAATGCTTTCTCTGTAATTACCTCCCACATAGCCGGATGAGTGTCAATGCTCACTGCCATAGAAGCATAAACGGCAGGAAGATATTTACCGGTCTTTTCATTGTAAACCGAATCCGGGAGAATGTTACCTCCCGCCATTGTGAAACTATGAGACACCAGACTAATGTACTTCATATTCATCAGTTCCTTCTGTTTCATGGGAGAAACACCTTTTTCAGTCGCCGCCTCTATACCTGCTTTTGCACCCACAAAGAAATAGTAACCGGCTTCGAGTACCGAATAACTCAGCACAAGCAACACTATCAGACAAAGGACATTCAATCTTCTTTTCATACTTCGGTGGTTGTATTTATGTTAATATCAGAAAGTTTATATTCATTCAGTTTCTTCAAGGACAAGAAAAGCAACAGGACAGAAACCAACAGGAAAATAAGAAATGAGGTGTTCCCCATCAAGTCGGACAGTTCTTCTACCTCCGGATATTTCAGGTTTAAATAAACAGACAAACTATTATTCAGGATATGTATCAGGATGCAAGGGACGAGGCTCCGCGTCTTATAATAGAGCCAGGCAAGAAAGAAACCGATGAGGGCCGCACTCACTACCTGAGCCGGATTTACGTGAAAGAGTCCGAATATCAGACCGGAAATCAGTATAGCTTTTACAGGACTATACTTCCGGAGTAATGCCTTCGTAATAGCGCCACGAAACAGCAGCTCTTCCAATATAGGTCCCAACACCGAAATGCAGACAATACCCAGCCAACCGGATTGAAGCACACTGAATGTCTGGTTCAACCAATCGGGCAAAAAGGAAAGTTGGGATGCCAAGGCACTTATCAGGAAGATAGCAGAAAGCCCGGCAAGCAGACTCCACACCAGATAAGAAGCAGTCAGAGGAGAATATAGGCGCTTATCATCGGCCAGATAGTTCTTACGCCACAGATAAATTCCCATAAAGACGAAACCTAACAACATGGTAGGCGCCAACCCTATCTCTTCCGCCTTATCCGAATTCAATGCACCGTCGGCGATATATACGTACAACATACTGAAAGGTCCAACAACCAATGCCGCCAGTATCTGCATCAGAAAGTAAAGTAAGACTAATTTTATAGCTGTTTTCATAGTTTCTTTTTTCTTAATATCTTTGCAAAGATACTCGTTTTTTGTCAAATCGTCAACCGGCAGTTACAACTCCTACCAATATCATCATTACCATAGAAAGTGACAATATCAATAATGTAATACTCATAAATGCTCGTCTCATAGCGTTCACCTTTATATTTTATTATTTCCCTGCCAGTAACCGTACTTCTTCATCGGCAGAACTATTTTCTACCAGTAAATTCCAGTCACCCTTTGCCTCATTCCATTTATAGCTGAGATAATTCACATTCTCCCCTTCCAACAGATAAACGGCTTTCTCTTTTACGTCGGAATAAGCGCCTGTCTTGTTGTCCCATAAAGCATATTCCAAATCTACACCGGCTTGAGAGTAATTGTAATTCAAGCAATAGTAACGTTCAAATACTTGTTCTATTTCATTCCATTTCAAGACTTCTTTCTGAAGAATACGATTATTGGCATCGTACTTAAAATTATACTTCAAATGATTGTGCAGATACTTACCTTCTTCTACCTTATATACCATTTGCGTCTCTACCTGCTGTGTGTCATTCGTTATGGTGTTATAAGCAAATTTCTGCTGAATGTTAGCACTAAATGCGTTTACCACTGCTGTCATCACAAAGATTGTTGTCATTACTAAAGTTTTCATACTCTTATTGTTTTAATGGTTATTACTTCTGTTATTCGATAATCATTTATCGTTTTTCGATATGCAAAGAAAGAACGTTTTTTTGATACCACCAAATAAAACGATAATTATTTATCGAAAAACAATAAAAAAAATATGCTTATCGATAAATAACAAGTTTTTTATATATAATCAAAGTCTATCTTGACATATCATAAATAGAAATAAAAGACTAATAAAACAGTAATATGGATAAGAATTAGTACAGGGCAATAAGTAGCAAAAAACTTATTGATGATGACGTAATCCCTTATATAGGGACAGAGAATATCAGAGGAACAAACAATGTTCTGTCAGTGTGGATAGTTACAGATATGAATTAGATTTGAAGACGGATCTCTGAAATACACTTATTAAATACAAGCAAAAATTCTCCCGATTTCTTCCTCATCCTTCCGAAGTTGCGCAATAAGTTCTTCTATCGTATCGAATTTCAGTTCGGGACGTGTACGCTGAACAAAAGAAATACGCATGGGCTGATTGTAAATATCAGCATTAAAGTGAAAAATATGCACTTCAATGCTACGGTCGGTACCATTATTCAGAGTGGGACGACAACCAATACTCAACATTCCCATATATTTTTGTCCGCCAACATGGACATATACCGCATAAACACCATCGGCAGGCACTAATTTATCGGGATTTTCCACCTGTAAGTTGGCCGTCGGATATCCTATGGTACGCCCCACACGATAGCCACCTACAACAGTACCTTCTAGAAAATAATGATACCCCAAGCAATCTGCAGCTTCCAATACATTACCTTCCAATAAAAGGTGACGGATAACTGAAGAACTGACAGTAACCTCTTTATTAAAATATGCATGTGCCAACAGCACTTCCATCCCTAACTCACGGCCATAGCGCACATAATCATTAAATCCTTCTGTACGATTGTGTCCGAAACGATGATCGTGCCCCACAACAAGAACTTGTATTTCATATTTTTCTTTCAATACAGCCATGAATTGTTGGGCGGAAAGTTGTGCCAAACTGGGAGTAAAATCAAGCATAACGCAATAATCTATTCCTGTATCAGCCAGCAAACGTATTTTTTCTTCGCAAGTAGTCAACAGTTCTGGGTGAAAATCGGATTGCATCACTTTACGAGGATGTACCGGAAAGGTAATTACAGATGAAGCCAAGCCACGCGAAACGGCCGTCACACGCACCTGTTCTATCAAAAAACGGTGACCACAATGCACTCCATCGAAAAAGCCGATAGTTGCTACACTTGGCTGAAGAACCTTATCCGATATTTCATCAATTAGTTGCATATTCACCTACTCCATCTCACCTATTATAACAAATCATTTGAACAAATGGCTCCAATCTTCTCCGGCCTTTGGCATATAAGTAGAAATACCCAATGTTTCTGCTACACGACAATTATCAGCAGAATCGTCGATAAAAAAAGTCTCTTTAGGATCTAAACCGGCATCTTTCAACACTTTTTGGAATATCTCCGTATCGGGCTTCGCCATATTCATTTCATAGGAAAGGAATATATGTTCAAAATAATCTTCCACACGAAAAGTCTTATAAGGGAAAGCATGGCTACAAGCCCATTTCCAATGTATTTCATTGGTATTGCTCAATAGATAAACTACATAATCTTTACGCAACTCCAACAATAGTTCCAACTTATAAGTAGGTATACTCACCAGAAAACTGTTCCAAGCAGCATCTATACGTGCATCATCAATCATCTTCCCAATCTTATCACGAATAATATTCCTGAAATCGGTACTAGTCATCAAACCTTTCTCATAACTATGAAAGAAATCCTGTTGATGGCAGAAATCCAGCGTATGTTCCACATCCGCTAAACCTAATTTACGGAAACTCTCAAGACAACGCTGGCGGTCTAAATCCAATAATACACCGCCTAAATCAATAATAAGGTTTTTAATTCCTTTTCTCTTCATTTCTTATTTCTGAGTTAAACGCCGGATGAAACGAATTGCCTCTCCTACCCATAATACCAATGAAGTAGAGACGATGATAATTATCCAGGTAGTCAAGTCAAGTGGCACGGTACGGAACACTGCCCCACCAAACTGTACGATAACGAACTGTCCTCCTAAGATAGCAAATATCACAAGTTCCATTCCGTATGACTTGGAGATACCTTTGAAAGCAGAATCAGAGGTTCCAAATACCCGAGCATTAAAGAGATTCCAGAATTGCAACATAACAAAAAAGGTAAAGAATATAGTCAAGCGTTGCGGAGTCATACCACCTTCCTCATTATTAAACCAGAATAGCATTCCCATCAGTAATATAAGGAATACGGTACCCATAGAAAGGATATAATTCCTCATAGATCTGGAAATAATGAAATCCGTACTTTTACGAGGTTTCTCTTTCATCACACTTTCGCTAGGTGGGATAGAAGCTAATGCCAGAGCAGCGAATGTATCCATAATCAGGTTCACCCAAAGCATTTGCGTAACGGTCAGCGGCAAATCAGTACCGACTAACGAACCAAGCAGCACGATAAACAATGCTACAAAATTAATAGTCAACTGGAATACAATGAAACGCTGGATATTCTTGTAAAGTGAACGTCCCCACATAACGGCTGTACCGATACTGTTGAAAGAGTCGTCCAACAGAGTGATATCACTCGCTTCCTTGGCAACGGAAGTGCCTGTTCCCATAGAGAGCCCCACCTGGGCGTGATTCAATGCAGGAGCATCATTCGTACCATCACCAGTAACAGCTACTACCGCACCCTTTTGTTGTAACAACTGCACTAAACGCTGTTTATCAGTGGGACGGGCACGTGACATTACTTTCAAATCCATCACTCGGTCGAGCGCTTCTTCATCGGTCAGTTCGGCAAACGCCGCACCAGTGATGCGATTACGTTCCATATCCCCCGGTTGCCACAAACCAATTTGGCGGGCAATTTCAGTTGCAGTTCCAGGAGTGTCACCGGTTACAATCTTCACCCCAATACCAGCCGACTGGCATTTGGCAACCGCTGCCGGAACATCCGGACGGATAGGATCACTAATGGCAACTACACCCAAAAATGATAAGTCATTTTTAGAAATCAGTTCTACGCAGTCCTCCGTATTCGCCTCATCCACAATCTTAAAAGCAAAACCAAGTGTACGCATCGCCATATTCTGATAATTCAACAATTGCGTTTCTATCGTCGAACGATATTCCACCGTATCAACTTGCTTTCCGTCTAAAAGGACATTTTTACATTTACTTAAAACAATCTCCGGTGCACCCTTCACATAAAGTATGCGTTTTCCCATAAAAGAAGATTGCACCAGAGTTGCCATGAATTTCCGTTCGGTAGAGAAAGTCAGTTGGTCTATGATTTTAGCGCTTTCACGAAGTTCAAGGTAATTACGTCTCTGACTGTCGAGCCACAGCAACAAAGCCACTTCTGTAGGATTTCCTACCCCCTTGGGTTTTTCATCGGGAGCCGTTTCTTCAAGGAAGGCAGTGGAATTGACACTGATACCCTCCGCTACTAAGTTACTGAGGTCGTCTTCACCAATTTCACCATTATTTTTCAATCCATAGAAACTCGGCTCGTATACTTGCATCAGATTTTGTGTCAATGTACCAGTCTTATCCGTACAGATAACAGTGATTGCTCCCATCGTTTCACAGGCATGCATTTTGCGTACCAGATTATTGGTAGAGAGCATACGGCGCATGTTCAGTGCCAAACTGAGCGTGACACTCATCGGCAAGCCCTCCGGAACAGCCACCACTATCAAAGTCACTGCCATCATGAAGTATTGTAGGGTTGCTTTCAAGGCAGGCAACCATTCTTCAAAAGTATGGAGAGAGCTAAAATTATAAACCAACAATACATCCTTTATAAAGAAAATGGCAAAAGCCAGTCCCGCTACAGAGAAACCAATTTTACCTATAAGGTTGGCAAGTTTCGTCAGCTGAATATTCAGTGGAGTAGGTTCAGTACTTTGCTCCGTACTCTGTCGTGCCACTTTTCCGATTTCCGTAGCATCACCCACACACTCTACACACATGGTGCCATGACCGTCAACCACAGTTGTTCCACGCAACACGCGATTGGAAGCATACGTAGCCTCATCATCGAAATCGGCTTCTACAATGGTTTTGGAAACAACAGGTTCCCCTGTCAGGTTCGATTCATTGACTTGCAGAGAGATAGCTTCCAGTAGCTCACCGTCGGCAGGAATCTCTTCACCGGTTTCGAGCACGACGATATCGCCCACCACCACATCTTTACGTGGAATTTCTTGTATATGCCCGTTACGGATAACCTTTACCAACGTCTCCTCATTCACGGCATTGAGTAAGTCGAATTTTTTATTGGCATCATATTCAAAAAAGAAACCAATACCCGTAGCAAGCAAAATAGCAGCTATAATACCTACGGTTTCAGCATATTCGTTCTCTACCACGGAAATAATCAAGGAGAAAAACGCAGCAACCAGCAGCACTCTTACTACCGGATCTTCAAATTTCTCCAGATATAGCCTCCATAAAGACGGCCGCTTGGGAGGCGTCAATAAATTTACACCATACTCAGCACGGCTCTTCCGTACCTCTTCGTCGGTTAGTCCGACACGATAATCATCCTTTGATGCAATCATGCAAGTCTTTAGGTTTAATTTTGAAACGCAAAAATACGATAATAATCCGGTATATGGCGAGTTATTAAATCTTTTTATAAGTTTGTGATATCAGTCCTTTTCCCAATACAAGCTTAAGACTTACTTTCAATTTCCAGGTAATGTGAACCAAAATGTGGAACCTACACCCACTTCAGACTCTACCCCTATTTCACCACCCAATTTATGAACAATAGTCTGACAAATGGAAAGCCCGAGACCTGTACCCTTCTTCTCCCGTTCCAATTTCACAAAGCGGTCGAATATTTGTCCCAATTTTTCTTTGGCAATACCGGTTCCAGTGTCTTTCACATAAAAGTACAGACCATCTCCGTTGGGTTTACATCCCAACGTGATACTCCCTTGTGAAGTAAACTTCATGGCATTTGTCATAAAATTAGAGAGGACTTGTGCTATTCTGTTACGATCTGTATGTATAAAATATTGTTCACAGGATACTTCGCGAATTACTTTCACCGAAATACCTTGTTCAAACAGTCTCATACGGAACAGTTGTTCCAAATCAGACATAAGCTGATTAATATCTACGTCCGAAAATACAAATTCCAATGTTCCGGCCTCAATCTTAGAGAGATCCAATATATCTGCTATCAATTGTTGCAACAGCTCATTATTGGTACGTACTATTTCCATATATTGCCGTTTCTCCTCATCAGTAGTTGCAGAAGACAATAGTTCAGAGAAACCGACAATCGCATTCAATGGAGTACGAATTTCATGACTCATGTTCGCCAGAAAAACGGACTTGGACTTATCGGCTTTTTCTGCCTTTTTTCTAGCCTGATTCAACTCCGTTTCCACACGCTTCAGATGAGTGATATCATGCACGGTGATTACCATACTCTCCTCTCCCTCAATCAACATATATTCACCTGAAATATGTACCTTACACTCCTCTGCAGCACCATTACCTTTCCTGACATTCAGTACCGTATCCAGATCAATAAAATTATGCTTGGTACGAAAAGCATCTTCTATTGCATTCCTCACAGGACAATGATTACATAAACTATGAGTACCACATCCACCGGGAGCAGACAGAGCATTGGTACATTGCAACAGATCACCGACACGTTGTGACTTTACAGGTTTTACAGCTCCCGTTATGTCATAATAATTAGTATAAAACACGGTAAGATCACGTTTTATCAATAAGACATAAGCATGAATATTCCGCATAATTGCCTGAAATAATTCATCGGTCATCTTCATAAAGATATATTTTTAAGTAATATGACAACAAAGTTATCTTTTTCCGCCTACACAAAAAACAAAAAGGCAAAATTATTTGTTCTTACTTAAAGAACTTAAAAAAGAACGTTATGGAAAAGTACATTTGCACCGTTTGCGAATATGTTTATGACCCGGAAAAGGGTGACCCCGAGAATGGTATCGAACCAGGAACAGCCTTTGAGGACATTCCTGATGATTGGGTTTGCCCACTGTGCGGAGTAGGCAAAGAAGAGTTTGAGAAAGCGTCTTAAGACGCTTTCTTTTCTTTTATATCGCAGCTGGCTTCCACTACATTTACTACGTAATCACCAAGCTTCTCACATTCCGCAATGATATCCATGTAATAAACACCCATCTGATAATCATATTCCTTATTATTTACATCAAGGATATTCTGATTTTTCAACTGATTACGGTAATTATTGATTTCATTTTCTATGTTGAACGATTTGTTCACGTCAATACTTTGATGTTCGGTACGTTCCACTACCACAATCATTTGGGCAAGCGCATCATCCGTCAACTTCATCATAAAATGAACATGTTCATATTGCTTTTCCGTAAAGTCCTGATTGGTCTGGCGTTTACGGTTAATAGTACGTGCCAAATTATAACAGCTATCACCAATACTTTCTATTTCAGTCACTTCACGAAGCATAGCACGTATCTGCAATTTACTTTCCGAACTCAAACGTCCTTCGGACACTTGGTTTAGATAATTAGCAATTTCCAATTCCATGCTGTCACTTATATTCTCATACTTCTCTACACGACTGAACAACTTATTAAAATCATCATCTTTTTCCGTATGCAGCAAATCTTGCACCATTCTGAACATACGGTGAGTGCGCTCGGCAAAAAGATGGATTTCCTTACTGGCCTGCACTATGGACAGCTCGGCCGTAGAAAGCATACCACCTGAGATAAAACGCAAACGGTATTCCTCATCCTGCTCTTTCATAGGAATGATGGCACAAACCGTACGTTCTATAAGTTTCACGAACCAAATCAATATCAACACATTACAGATATTAAAACAAGTATGGAACGCAGATAATTTAAAAGATACCGCTACAGCCGGATCCTTAGCACCCATCATATTGTCTATAAGCCACGACACACCTTCTGTAAAAGGCTTGAATAGACACAACACCCATATCACACCAAACACATTGAACACTAAATGAGCCAAAGCAGCTCGCCGCGCCTGGGTATTACCGGTCAATGCCGCAAGGTTGGCCGTAATGGTAGTACCGATATTTTCTCCTAAAACCAATGCCGCCCCCAACTCAAAACTAATCCAGCCATTAGCACACATAATAAGTGTAATGGCCATCGTGGCGGCAGAGGCTTGCACAATCATTGTCAGGATCGTACCAATGACCACAAACAACAAAATAGACAGATAACCCATATCCGTATAATCCTGTACAAAAGCCAACATATCAGGATTATGTCTCAGATCGGGCGCATTTGCCTGCAACAGGGAAAGTCCCATGAAAAGAAAAGAGAAACCGAAAATAAACTCCCCGATAGACTTACGCGAACTCTTCTGAGAAAACATCAGAGGAATGCCGAACGCAAGAAGTGGAAGGGCAAAAGCAGCAATATCCACTTTGAAACCCAAAGCTGAAATAATCCATGCCGTGACAGTAGTACCGATATTGGCACCCATAATTACGCCGATAGACTGAGAAAGGGTCAGAAGGCCTGCATTCACAAAACTCACCACCATCACCGTGGTAGCCGAAGAAGATTGGATCAACGCCGTAATCAACACGCCTGTCAACACACCTGTCACTCTGTTGGTTGTCATTGCAGTCAATATCTTCCGCAAGCGGTCGCCAGCAAACTTTTGAAGTCCTTCGCTCATAATTTTCATTCCGTAAAGGAACAAGGCCAATGAGCCAAGCAACTTTAAAAAATCATAAAAAGAGTATTCCATCTCTAATTAATTAAAGGGTTTCTTTGTGTCATTTGTTATTATGCTCTATATTTAACGTGCTAATCACCTCAAAAAAAGACATCATGAAACACATGTTACAAATTTGTTGCAAAAATAATAATATTTCTAAAGAATTCCCTATTGGAAGTTCACTTTTGGATATTTATTACGGTTTTAATCTAAATTTCCCCTATCCGGTTGTCAGTGCCAAAGTAAACAACCGTTCCGAAGGACTAAATTTCCGGGTATACAATAATAAGGATGTAGAATTTTTGGACATACGCGACTCTTCAGGTATACGTACATATGTCCGCTCTCTTTGTTTTATATTATACAAGGCCGTCAACGAGCTATTTCCTGAAGGAAAACTATTTGTGGAACATCCTGTATCCAAAGGTTATTTCTGCAACCTGCGCATCGGGCGCCCTATCGAGCTGGAAGATGTAACCGCCATTAAGAAACGAATGCAGGAAATTATAGCCGAAAACATCCCTTTTCACCGTATTGAATGCCACACTACCGAGGCTGTACGCGTCTTTAGTGAACGGGGCATGAACGATAAAGTAAAATTGTTGGAAACTTCCGGTTCCTTATATACCTATTATTATACTTTGGGAGATACCGTAGACTATTATTATGGGAACCTGCTTCCAAGCACCGGATTTATCAACCTGTTCGATATCGTAAAATATTACGATGGCCTGCTCCTTCGTATTCCCAATAAAGAGAACCCTACTGTACTGGAAGAAGTGGTGAAACAAGAAAAAATGCTTGATGTGTTTAAAGAACATCTACGTTGGAATTACATTATGGGATTGAGTAATGTAGGCGATTTTAACCTGGCTTGCGAAGAAGGACATGCCACCGATCTTATCAATGTCGCAGAAGCCCTACAAGAAAAAAAAATAGCCCAGATAGCCGATGAGATTTATCACCGGGGAGAAAATGGGAACCGTGTAAAGCTTGTCCTCATATCAGGTCCTTCCTCCTCGGGGAAAACAACTTTCAGCAAACGGCTTTCTGTACAATTAATGACCAACGGACTGCGTCCATACCCCATTTCTCTGGATAATTACTTTGTAGACCGTGAAGAAACTCCACGAGACGAAAATGGTAATTATGACTACGAATCGCTGTATGCACTCGATCTTGAGTTGTTCAATAACCAACTACAGGCATTGCTCCGTGGTGAAGAAGTAGAATTACCTCGTTTTAATTTCACCATCGGCAAAAAAGAATACAAGGGAGATAAATTACGCATTGACGAACATACTATTCTGATATTAGAGGGTATCCATGCCCTAAATCCAGAACTGACACCGCAAATTCCCGCTGAGAACAAATATAAGATATATGTTTCCGCCCTAACAACAATTTCACTGGACGATCACAACTGGATACCGACTACGGACAACCGTCTGTTGCGCCGCATTATTCGTGATTTCAATTATCGCGGTTATTCTGCCCAAGAAACGATTTCACGTTGGCCCAGTGTACGCTCAGGCGAGGATAAATGGATATTCCCTTATCAGGAGAATGCCGACGTCATGTTCAATTCCGCATTACTATTTGAATTCGCCGTACTTCGTTGCCATGCCGAACCCATTCTCACCAGCGTACCACGTAACTGCCCCGAATATGCAGAAGCTTACCGGTTAATGAAGTTCATTAAATACTTTACACCCGTACAAGATAAAGAAATTCCTCCGACCTCATTACTCAGGGAATTTTTAGGAGGAAGTAGCTTTAAATACTAAAAATAGCCCTCTTTCTTGTATAATCAGAAAGAATGTTTTTACCTTTGTATACAAAACAAACAGAAATTACATAATGAAGAAAATAACAACCGTTCTCTTTTTAGCCATTTTATGCTCTCTTAGTCAAGCATATGCACAAAGCCGTGCCGATGAATTAATGAAACAAGCGCAAGAAAATCTTGCAAAAAAAGAATATATCAAAGCCCGTTATCTTTTCTTGCAAGCATACAATGCATTCGCTGCCCAAGAAAAATACAATCAGGCAGTGGAGTGCGGTATAAATGCCAGCGCACTATATCATCGAGAAAATTATTACAAAGAGGCCTTTGAATTATTGCGTAATTCCGAGCAATTAATAGGAACAGGTGAACTAAAGTTAAAGAAAGGACTTCCCGAATTGCGTTTCCGTATCAACAAAGAACGTCTACAAATGTACATCAAAACCAAAAATCCGGTTCGCGCCAAAGAGCAACTGAACAAATTGGAAGAAACAGCTAAAACGGTACACAACGATTCTTTAAGCAATGATCTGCTCTACACTCAAGCCAATTACTACTATACCTTCGGTATGAATACGCAAGGAGATGCCGCGTTTAAGAAACTAATACAACAGTACAAGCAACAAAAGAATTATTCAAAAGTAGACGAATGCTATAAAACCCTCATTGATATTGCACGTAAAGCAGGTAATGCCGGACTGGTAGCACGTACTTATGACAAATATATCATATGGACTGATTCTGTAAAGGCTCTCACAGCCCAGGATGAACTGAATATGCTGAAAAACAAATATGATGAAAGTTTGGTAACCATTCAGGAAAAGGACAATTCTCTTTCTTCCAAACAATATATCATTATTGGACTATGCGTATTAGTAATTATTCTTGCCGTCGCTTTAGTATTAGGCGCCATTATCTTAATGCGCTTCATTTTGTTGACACGCAAGCAAAAGAAGGCTATCAGTATTGCCAACGAACATAACGAGTTAAAGACCCAATTTATTCAAAACATTTCCACCCAAATGGAGCCAACATTGGATACACTTGATTCGAAACTTCCCGGTGTACAGGCTCTACGCACTTTCTCCAATCATATTCAAGAGTTATCCGAATTGGAAAATACAATATCCGAACCTTATGAGATGCAGGAAAAGAATATATCGACTTTCTGTGAAAGTGTTATGGATAAAATCAGGAATAAGACGCAGGAAGATGTAACCCTTGCAGTCAATGCTCCCAAGTTGAATGTAAAAATCAACCCGGAACATTTAGAGCGTATTTTATTACATTTATTGGAAAATGCAGCGGAATATACTCCTGCCGGTGGAAAAATCTGGTTGGACTTCAAAAAACGCGGAGCACATACCCATCAATTCATCATTAGCGACACAGGTTCCGGTATTCCCGAAGAACAACGTGAAAACATATTCAAACCTTTTACCGAAGTAAAAGACTTGACGCAGGGTGACGGTTTAGGTTTGCCCATCTGTTCACTTATTGCAACCAAGATGAATGGTAGCCTGATATTGGACAGTAGTTATACCAAGGGTGCACGGTTTATATTGGAACTACACGCATAAAATATCCGGAAACAAATCATATAGCAACCGATAGAGAAACAATATAATATTGTTCCCATAAGAGGAATTCCCGTTTCTACGTATGGAAACGGGAATTCCTCTATATGGGAACTGTAGTTTCCCTTCATAGAAACGGGCGTTTCCTATCATGGGAACTACAGTTTCTCCTCATGGAAACAGACATTCCCTATAAGGGGAACGAGCATTCCTCTTCACAGATACTATCCTAAAAAAGTCTGTACAGTATTACCTCAATGCTTCCACCTCTTCCGGTGTCAATGGGATTTTCTTTCCTAAACGGCGCGCTCCGGTTTCGGTAATCAGATAATCTTCTTCATTACGGATACCGCCAAAGTTACGATAACCCTCCACTTTATCATAATTGATGAAATCGGTGAATTTCTTTTCACCTCTCCACAGGTCTATCAATTCAGGGATGAAATAGATGCCCGGTTCAACAGTGTGTACAAAACCCGGTTCCAAAGGAATAGCAAGGCGCTGGCTTTTACGACCAAACTGCGTACTCTTAGGTTGACCATTATAACCTACCCAGATTTCTCCAAGATTTTCCATATCATGCACATCCAGTCCCATCATGTGTCCCAAGCCGTGAGGATAGAACAAAGCGTGCGCACCCTCACGAACAGCATCTTCCGCATTACCTTTCATCAGGCCCAATTCCTTCAGTCCTTCTACCATGACACGGGCAGATAAATCGTAAACATCCATATAAGAAATACCAGGACGAAGCGCTTTTACTGATTCAAGATGCATCGCATTCTGAATTTCGTAAACGGCACGCTGGCGAGGCGTAAAAGTTTTATCGGCAGGAACAGTGGAAGACATATCACCGGCATAACCAGATTCAACTTCCGCACCGGCATCAATCAGGAACAAATCTCCCGGTTTCACCTTATTGCCATGATAATGATTATGCAAAGTCTGACCATTTACTGTAGCAATTGTAGCAAAGGAAAGTTCACAGTTATTAGATTCTGCGACGTAGTTCATTGCCGCCACTACCTCATATTCGTACATTCCCGGGCGAAGCACTTTCATTGCTTCAATATGCATATCGGCAGTTACATTACATGCCTTTTCAATCTCGGCAATCTCTTCCATCGACTTATAGTTGCGTTGTGCCACCACTGCACGGATAAACGGAACGGAACCTTCCTGGCGTACAGGCGGAACACCCAACCAGTCCATCAGTTTCAGCTTATGTTCGGCACGATAAGGAGGGAGATAATGAACCGTATGCCCCTTTTGTACCGCTTTATGCAGATAGCTGACTATTTCGGCGGCAGGCCGGGTTTCATTAATCCCCACGCGTTCACTTTTTTCTTTCAAAGTGGGTTGTGTACCCATCCAGACTATATGATCGATAGTCAGTTCATCACCGAAAATAATTTCCTTATCCTCGTCGATATCAATAATGGCCGACAATCCGGCAAAGGACAAACCAAAATAATATAAGAAAGTAGAATCCTGGCGATAACGGAATGTATTATCTTCATAATGAAGCCCTTGCTCATCATTACCCAAGAACAGTAAAACTCCCGAGCCAATGTTTTTCTTCAGCAGGGCCCGACGCTGCACATACGTTTCTTTAGCAAACATAACGCTTTGTTTTTTAGTTTACAGGCAAAGATAATAACAAAAATGCAACCATACACCTGCTTTCTTGTTAAATATAATAAGAGAAGATTTCACGTTCCCGAACTATTCACTATTTTTGCGGTAGAATTAAAGCAAGAATTTTCTTATATTCATAATTTGTAATCAAACCCAATATGGCACAAGGTTCCCGACAGATACAAACGCAGGCGCAACAACAGATACAAACGTTGTCGCCGCAGCAAATTCTGGTAGTAAAGCTACTGGAACTTCCGGCCATCGAGTTGGAAGACCGTGTGCGTGCCGAATTACTGGAAAACCCTGCATTGGAAGAAGGTAAAGACGATGCTGCCGGTGACGAATACGCTGATACCTCCAATGATGAAGCGGGTTCTGAAGATGGAGGAGATACCGATTATGATTCTCTGAGTGATTATCTGTCAGAAGATGACATACCCGACTATAAATTACAGGAAAACAACCGTAGTAAGGGAGAGCAAGCCGAAGAAATACCTTTCTCCGATGCCACTTCTTTTTACGAAACCCTGAAAGAGCAACTGGGTGAGCGCAATCTTACCGAACATCAGCGCGAACTGACGGAATATCTGATCGGTTCCCTGGATGACGATGGTTTGTTACGAAAATCTCTGGACAGTATCAGCGACGAGCTGGCTATTTACGCCGGTATTGAAGCTACTCCGCAGGAACTGGAAGAAGCTTTAAAAATTATTCAGGATTTCGACCCTGCCGGGTTGGGGGCACGCGACTTGCAAGAATGCCTTCTCATCCAGATACGTCGTAAAATAGAGCAACAACATTTCACGCCCAATCCACTGCTTTATATAGAAGAAGCCATTATCTCCGAATGCTATGAGGAGTTTACCCGTAAACATTGGGATAAGATACAGCAGAAACTTGATCTGGAAGAAGACGCCTTCCAACGGGCCATCAAAGAAATCTGTAAACTAAATCCACGTCCGGGCGCTTCATTGGGTGAAACTATCGGCAAAAACATGCAACAGATTGTGCCGGACTTCATCATAGATACCTATGATGACGGTACTATAAATATCAGCCTGAACAACCGTAACGTACCCGAACTACGTATGAGTCGGGATTTTACTGAAATGGTTGAGGAGCACACCAAGAACAAGGCCAATCAATCCAAAGAGTCTAAAGAAGCGATGATGTTCCTGAAACAAAAGATGGATGCAGCCCAAGGTTTTATAGATGCCGTAAAACAACGCCAGAATACTCTGATGACTACCATGCAAGCCATCGTAGATTTGCAACGCCCATTTTTCCTTGACGGAGACGAGTCTTTGCTCCGTCCGATGATATTGAAAGACGTTGCCGAACGTACCGGGCTTGACATTTCAACTATATCGCGTGTCAGTAACAGTAAATATGTACAGACCAACTATGGTATCTATCCTCTGAAATACTTTTTCAGTGACGGGTATACCACGGAAGACGGCGAGGAGATGTCTGTACGCGAAATACGCAGAATTTTAAAAGAGTGTATCGACAATGAGGACAAGAAAAAGCCTTATACCGATGATGAACTCACCGATATACTGAAAGAGAAAGGATATCCGATTGCCCGCCGGACAGTGGCAAAATACCGTCAGCAGTTAAATATCCCGGTGGCAAGATTGAGAAAGTAGTGATAGAGGGGTAAAACGATAAGGTGATTAACATAATAAAGGGAACAAGGAAATGACAGGAGAGCAACATATTATAGCAGATAAGACTCTGATTCGGACAGCCAAAGTGATTTCGGCTTTATTCACGCCGTTTTCCATACCGTTCCTGGCTTTTCTTATCTTATTTTTGTTTTCGTACTTGCGTATTATGCCTATACAATACAAACTCATCGTATTGGGAGTAGTATATTGTTTCACCATCCTTATGCCTACTTTGACCATTTTTCTTTTTCGTAAGATCAATGGTTTCAGCCCTGATGATCTAATAGAACGGAAACGGAGGTTTGTCCCTTTTATCCTGACTATCACTTCATATGTATTCTGCCTGCTTATGATGTATAGGCTGAATATTCCATGGTACATGACAGGTATTATTTTTGCGTCTCTCGTGATGATGATTATTTGTGTTGTGATGAATTTGAAGTGGAAACTCAGTGAACACATGGCAGGGGCGGGCGCCGTCATCGGCGGATTGGTAGCTTTCAGTGATTTATTCGGATACAACCCCATTTGGTGGTTGTGTGTGTTTATTCTCATTGCGGGTATATTGGGAACCGCACGTATCATTTTACAGCATCACACACTTGGAGAAGTAACAGGCGGTTTTGCCGTAGGACTGATATGCTCCCTATTGGTACTTCATCCGTTGAGTAATATCATGTTCCGTATCTTCCTCTTTTGAGTCAGTTCCGGTACAGCATTAATTTTAATTTTTTAAATTCAAAATAGTATTAACCCCTTAAAACTAACAATTATGAATTTCCCAAATGACGTAAAGTACACTAAAGAACATGAATGGATCCGCTTGGAAGGTGATGTAGCTTATGTAGGAATCACCGACTATGCACAAGAACAACTGGGCGATATCGTATTCGTCGACATCCAGACAGAGGGTGAAACATTGGCTGCCGACGAAGTATTCGGTACCATTGAGGTAGTAAAAACCATTTCTGATCTTTTCTTGCCGGTGAACGGAGAAGTATTGGAACAGAATGAAGCTCTTGCAGACCAACCCGAACTGGTGAACAAAGATCCTTACGGTGAAGGCTGGCTTATCAAAATCAAACCAGCTGCCGATGCAGACTTTGACAGTTTGATGGATGCAGAAGCATACAAAGCTTTGATCAATAATTAATTATTAACAATCAGTATTTAGTACCAAGTGCTAAACACTAATCTTTAAACACTAAACAATATGTCTCCGATCGTTAGTATCATCATGGGTAGCACTTCAGACCTTCCTGTCATGGAAAAGGCTGCACAACTGCTTAATGACTTACATGTACCGTTCGAAATGAACGCTCTCTCCGCACACCGCACCCCGGAAGCTGTGGAAGAATTTGCCAAAGGCGCACGCCAACGCGGTATCAAAGTGATTATCGCTGCCGCCGGAATGGCTGCCGCATTGCCCGGCGTAATCGCCGCCAATACAACGTTACCGGTTATCGGTGTGCCCATAAAAGGTTCCGTACTCGACGGTGTAGATGCACTTTATTCTATCATTCAGATGCCTCCGGGCATTCCTGTAGCTACCGTAGCTATCAACGGCGCGATGAATGCCGCCATCCTTGCCATACAAATGTTGGCTTTGAGTAATGCCGAACTGGCAGAAGCTTTTGCAGCCTACAAGGAAGGCTTGAAAAAGAAAATTGTTAAAGCTAACGAGGATTTGAAAGAAGTAAAGTACGAGTATAAAGTTAATTGATAATGGACATATTCAACTATTCCCGACGTGAAACATCGGAAGTAAATATTGGAGCCACCCCTATGGGCGGCTCCAATCCTATCCGCATACAAAGTATGACTAATACTTTTACGCAGGATACAGATGCCTGTGTGGCACAGGTCAAACGCATTGTTGATGCGGGAGGAGAATATGTGCGCCTCACCACTCAGGGTATAAAGGAAGCCGAGAACCTGAAGAATATCAATGCCGCCCTGCGCCAAGACGGTTATATGGCACCATTGGTTGCCGATGTACACTTCAACCCGAAAGTGGCAGATGTGGCGGCACACTATGCAGAAAAAGTACGTATCAATCCGGGAAACTACGTGGATGCGGCACGTACTTTCAAACATCTGGAGTACTCTGATGAAGAATACGCACAAGAATTACAGAAAATTCGTGACCGTTTCATTCCATTCCTGAACATCTGTAAGGAAAACCATACCGCCATCCGTATCGGTGTTAATCACGGTTCGCTGTCCGATCGTATCATGTCGCGCTATGGCGATACCCCGGAAGGAATGGTAGAATCGTGTATGGAGTTTCTTCGTATCTGTGTTGCGGAAAACTTTACTGATGTCGTTATCTCCATCAAAGCATCCAATACGGTAGTGATGGTGAAAACCGTACGCTTGCTGGCTGATATTATGGAGAAAGAGGGTATGCATTTTCCACTGCACCTTGGCGTAACGGAAGCCGGTGACGGTGAAGACGGACGTATCAAATCAGCCTTGGGTATCGGCGCCCTGCTAGCCGACGGACTGGGTGACACCATCCGTGTTTCTTTGAGTGAGGCGCCGGAGGCTGAAATACCCGTTGCCCGTAAATTGGTCGATTACATCGCTCAACGCCATGATCATCCCTATCTTCCGGGAGCAGTGGCACCAGAATTCAATTACTTATCACCTACCCGCAGGAAGACGGTGGCTGTACACAATATCGGTAGAGAACATTTACCTGTAGTCATTGCCGCACGGCTAGACGGAACAATGGAATTTGATCCGCAATTCATGCCGGACTATGTATATGTGGGACATCAACTAACGGAACAGCCCATTGAAGATATGCAATATATCGTGGATGCAAACATTTGGGAAGGTAAAGTCAATACTTGGCCTGCATTCAGCAGTGAGCAACTGCCATTTATCAGTGGCTGCAATGCTTCGTTGAAATTCCTGTTCATTACTTATATGGGCTTGAATGACGAAGCTATCGCCTGCCTGAAGTTTCATCCTGAAGTAGTACTGATTTCCCAAAGTAACCATCCCAACCGGCTGGGTGAACAACGTGCTTTGGTACATCAGTTGATGAACGAGGGATTAAAAAATCCGGTTATCTTCTTCCAGCACTATACCGAAAATGAAGCGGAGAACCTACAAATCAAGGCTGCTGCCGATATGGGGGCTCTTATCTTCGACGGGGTTTGCGATGGCATTTTCTTGTTCAATCAAGGAAGTAAAAAAGGTGATAAGATGATAAGTGATAAAGTTGTGGACGCCACTGCTTTCGGAATTCTGCAAGCCGGACGTATCCGTACCAGCAAGACAGAATATATTTCTTGCCCCGGTTGCGGACGTACACTTTACGATTTAGAAAGCACCATTGCACGCATCAAAGCGGCAACAAGCCATTTGAAGGGATTGAAAATCGGTATTATGGGTTGTATCGTCAATGGTCCCGGCGAGATGGCCGATGCAGACTATGGATATGTAGGTGCCGGACGTGGTAAAATCAGCCTTTATAAGAAAAAAGAATGTATTGAAAAAAATATTCCCGAAGATGAAGCTGTAGAAAAACTGATTGAACTGATAAAAGCAAACGGAGACTATACTGAAAAATGAGGAATAAAAGAATATTGAGAATTAAAAGGCTGTTATAAGATTGGGCACGGATTTCGCGGATTAAGAGCTGCACTATAGATCTGTGAAATCCGCGTAACCCGTGCCTAAATCCTATTTATTTAGTTTCCGATACGCTCAACATCTTTTTATACCTCGTCAAATCACCCAGAACTTTCACCGCCTCCTTTAAATCATCATCATCCTTCAACTGCTGAATGATGCTGCCGCGTTGATAATAATAACGTTTAATGATTTCTATGGCAATCATTTCTTTAATGTCTTTAGAGAAATGATCGAGGTCACGATCCAGATTATGGGAAAGTTTCTTCTCCAAAGCTTTGAATTCATCGGAAGCATCCGTCAAATAGCCTTCAAATTCGGCCATTTCCTTCAGACTCTTCAACATCTTCTCAGTCTGCTGGTCATATTTGAAATCGGCTTTCTTTACCATCGCTTTGAAATCGGCATAGTCGGCATCCGTAACTTTGAAATCCTGAGGAACAGGAATTGCAGGATGCTTCAGACAATATTCGGTAGCATAATTGAATATCAAATTATCATTTACCAGATAGAATAGGATATTCGGTAATTTATCCTGTTTCACTACGATGTCCGGGGTTACCCCACCACCGTCGCGCACTTCACGTCCAGCTGCGGTATGGAATACAGTCGTCAGGCTATCAGGAATACGCCCTACACTGCCATCCTCGTTTCGATGCTTATAGTCAATGGCCTGCACACAACGTCCACTCGGGATATAATATTTGGAAGTAGTAAGCTTCATCGTACCCCCGTATGGCAATGGGCGGGTAGTCTGAACTAACCCCTTTCCAAATGTACGGTTACCGATTATTACAGCCCGATCAAGATCTTGTAAAGAACCTGCAAGGATTTCTGATGAAGAAGCCGTACCACTGTTCACTAATACGACCAATGGGATTTCAAGATCCAACGGTTCACGCAAAGTTTTATAGGTATTACTAGCCTGCTTGATTTTTCCCTTTGTCGTTACCAACGTTTTACCACGGGGTAAAAAGAAATTAGCAATCTCTACAGCCTCATCCAGCAAACCACCGCCATTGTTACGCAAATCAATTACCAATGAAGTTATACCACGCTTCTTCAAGTCGAGAAAAGCCTGTTTAAACTCTTTGGAAGGATTACCGGAGAACGTACTCAGGTTGATGTAACCTATATTATTATCCAACATATCATAATAAGGGATAAGAGGCAGTTGAACGGAACGGCGCACAATATCGAACATTAAGGGATTTTCTACCCCGGGACGTTGCACTTTAAGTTTGAAACCTGTACCAGCCTGTCCACGCAACATTTCAGCCACATTAGTATTTCCAGTAAGGTCTTTTCCATCAATCTCCAGCAGGACATCACCGGCTTTCAATCCAGCTTTAGCCGCAGGCATACCTTCATACGGTTCAGCTATAACTGTATGTTTCAGCTTAGGATCGTAACGAATGATGGAACCGATGCCACCATATGAGTTCTTCAACATTTGTTCCAGTTCGGTCTGGTCATCCTCCGGATAATATTCGGTATAAGGATCAAGCGAATAAAGCATAGCATCGATTCCCCCCCTGATAGTTTTATTAGGATCGATTGTATCCACATAGAACATATCCAACTCCTTCACAATAGAGTTGAATATATCCAAATTCTTTGCAATCTGGAAACTGCGGTTATCACCACTCTTAAATCCCCAAAAGAAGGTAACTCCTATCAATAACAGAAAAGCAGCTATCCAACGTATTTTTAAATAACGTTTCATATATCTTAGTTTATCATTATTATCTCTTCCTTAATCTTATCCCATTTAGCAGGAGAAAGCTCCGCCCCAATCGTCTGGATAACTTCACCCGAAAGAATGGAACCAATCTTTCCGCATTTCTCCAAAGAATATCCGCACGTTAGGCCATAGAGAAAACCCGCAGCGAAATAATCACCAGCTCCCGTGGTGTCTACCACCTTTTTCACCGGAACAGCCTTCACATGTACTTCTTCAGTACCCTTACGTACTAAAGACCCATCGGCTCCCACCTTTACAATAGCAATACTACACATTTTGGCTATAACGTCTAATGCTTCTTCCGGTTCCTTACCCGTAAATGCCTTTGCCTCCTCCTCATTAGCAAAAACAATATCCACATATTTATTTACCAATAACGAAAAAAAGTCATAGTCTTCGGCAACAATATTGTAACTTGCCATATCCAGGCAAACTTGCAGTCCTGCTTCCTTTGCTAACTCAATAGCCCGGAGAATCATATCATGGTCTTGTACCAAATATCCTTCAATAAACAAGTAAGCGTAACCTTTAAACATTTCCAGCGACAACTCCTCTGCCTTCAACGTAGAGGCTGCTCCCAGATAAGTACCAAAAGTACGTTCTCCATCCGGAGAAATAAAAGTAGAAGCCACACCTGAAGGAAGAGTACCGGAAAGGAGTAAAATTGCTTCCGTTTCACGCTTTAACAGACTATCCCGATAAAAGTTTCCGTAAGCATCATCACCTACCTTACCGATAAATCCGGTTGCCGCTCCAAGCTGTGCCATTGCGCGAATTGCATTCCCGGCAGACCCTCCGATAGCTAAATGCGTCTTCACCCCGCTAAGACACTCATTGATTTTCAACAGTTTATCTTCATCAATTAGAGTCATACTCCCCTTCGGTAACCTCATTTCCGCTAATATTTCATCATTCTCAAGGGTTGCCAGCACGTCAACTAAGGCGTTACCCAATCCTATTATTTTGTCCATTCTTGATATTTTTTTTGCAAAGATATTGCATATTTCAAAATATCCTATTACTTTTGCAGCGCATTTGAGAAAAAACAACATTCTTCCTTAGCTCAGTCGGTTAGAGCATCTGACTGTTAATCAGAGGGTCCTTGGTTCAAGTCCAAGAGGAAGAGCAAAAGAAACTTGAATGCATATTCTTCCTTAGCTCAGTCGGTTAGAGCATCTGACTGTTAATCAGAGGGTCCTTGGTTCAAGTCCAAGAGGAAGAGCAAAAAGGTTCATCATAATGATGAACCTTTTTTATTTTCAATCTTCTCTTATTTAAATTGTTACCGTTTCTGAAAGATCAGGCATCGGCTACCGCAAGGGTCAATATACTGATTTGGATACCGTTTATCCCCTGGAAAGTATCAGCACAGGCGGTTATGGTAGCTCCCGTAGTCAAAACATCATCCACAATAAGAATATGCCTACCCGTAAAACGATCGGGATAACGAAGCCAGAAAATACCATTTACATTCTCCCATCGTTCATAAGCCGATTTGCGAGTTTGCGTCTCCGTATGTCTTTTACGCGTTACGGAAGATGTATCTACAAGAATACCCGTCACAGAAGAGATTCCCCGGGCAATATATTCACTCTGATTATATCCACGCATCCGCTGTTTGCGTGGATGTAAAGGAACAGGCAGAATAACATCTATCCCGCAGAAAAAATCCGTAAGCGCTAATTCAGTTGCCATGAAACGCCCCATTACCTCGCCAATATCTTTTCTCCCACCATACTTTAACTGATGCAGAATACGGCGAAAATCACTCCCTTTGTGATAGAAAAAATAAGAAGTGGCACGTCCCAGAGGAATTTTCCCCCAGAACATACGTTCCACAGGATTATCTGCCACATGATGATAGTTTGTACGTGGCATATCCATATTACATCGTACACAAATAGCCTCTTCACCCTCTTGCAAAGGAGAGCCGCATACAACACAGTGACGTGGGAATAAGAGTTGAAGAAAAGACAAAAACCAAGTTTTAAATGCGTTTTCCATAACAAAGAATACAATTTACATATCCAATGGAGGTACCTCTTTGATAAGATTTAAAAATATCGGATGCAACAGTCCGTTGGTTGCCACAATATGATGACCGTCCATAAAATAGTCGTTACCATAAAAATCCGTAACTTTTCCTCCTGCCTCCAATACGATAAGCGCCGCAGCCGAATAGTCCCATTTACCCAGAAATGCTTCCAGCCAGCCGTCAAAACGCCCCGCTGCTATATAACAGATAGCCAATGCTGCCGAACCTGTCATACGTATACCTGCAACCTTACCGTATAGTTCGTGTATCAAATGTTCTCCGGTACGGGCATATTGTCCGGAATTATAAGGAAGTTCCGTCACTACAAAAGCTTCTTCTATACGCTGTATTGACGACACCCGCATCCGTTCCCCATTCATATAAGCACCTCCGCCCTGCCAAGCATAAAAACATTCGTCACGACAAGGGTCATAAACCACACCCAGCAACAATTCCTTTTCAGTTCTCAGGGCAATACTGACACAATAGGGTGCATTATCATGAATATAATTCGTTGTTCCATCCAACGGGTCTACCACCCAACAATAAGGTTCGTCGCGATAAACTGCCGAACCTTCTTCCACAATAAATCCGGCCTCGGGTAGTAGTGCCTTAAGCGCCGCAACAACCTTTCTTTCAGATTCTTTATCCACATAAGAAACATAATCATGTGCATGTTTCTCCTCCACTGCCTCCCGGCGGAAACCTTTCCGCTCCTGTTTCAGGAAGTATCCCGTCTCGCGGGCAATGCAACAAACCGTTTCAGTCAAAACTTTGAAATCTTCCATATATCCGGCTCTATTTATTCAACTTGTTTATAAATAACTCTACCCCGCCGGCTGACAGTCCATTCACCATTCTCCTGATGAACATTCTTTGTATCGTCATCTTCTACATTCCAAGCATATCCACCGGAAGGAAGACCACGACGATCCAGAATTTCATTTGGAACACTTTCTTCCGAGAAGAACAACTCCACTTGTGTAGAGTCTGGACTGAATACCAGGAATAACGTCCTCTGCGCATCGGCCACCGAAGTCATACGAATACCTTTTTCCCACAAACGAATACAGTCTCTCTGTACTTCACACCAAGTATATCCGGCAGAAGTAATACATCCGTGTTCGTCTTTATCATTTCCAACTACAGCTGTTTTCTCCGCCGCATCTTCAGCTTCCACCTTTTTCTCACGGCTACCGCCACAACTCACCAACAAAAAACAAACACACATTAAATAAAAAGATCTCTTTTTCATACTTATAGTTTAGTTGAATTACTAATTACTCACAAAAGTAAAAAGAAATAATCAATAAGTTCATTTTAGGTCTTATAATCAAGGATAACTTTTTATTGAAAAACCCGTCTTGCTATCCAAGCACATGCTTCGGCATCAGCCAGCGCATGATGGTGTCGCTCCAGTTGATATCCACAGTAAGCCGCCACTGTATGTAGCTGATAATTGGGCAATCCTTTAATGACACGCCGTGAAGCCAGCAAAGTACAGCAAAAGTCATAATCAGGATAATCCATACTATAAGTCCTGAAAACTGCTTTTAGACAACTCTCATCAAAAGCCTTGTTATGAGCTACAAGGGTCAATCCCTCAATCCGGGGAGCAATCTCCTTCCATACAGTAGGAAAAATAGGAGAACGGGCGGTATCCGCCAGAGTCAATCCATGCACACGAGTATTCCAATAGGTATAGTATTCCGGTTCAGGACGAATAAGACTGTAATAACTGTCTACGATCTCACCACTCCGTACTATAATTACCCCGACGCTACATACACTGGTACGCTGTTCGTTGGCTGTTTCAAAATCAATAGCAGCAAAAGTATCCATCAGGAAATATTAGGTTTGAGATATACCACTGTCTTTCTACTGCCATATTTGCGTATCAATCCTTCCGAAAGATAACGGTTCAAATCGGCCACAGCTTGATACTTCGTCTGTCCGGTCATTGTCTCATAATCTGTCCGGGTGATACATCCGTTGATATTAAGTATCGGAGTTGCAAATAATAATTCGTTAGACAGATGTTGTTTTTCCACTACACAGCTATATTTATTTTGTTAGATAATTGTTTAACAAAAGAATAATAATTTATTTGCAGTCAAAGGTACTAATAAATACCAAGGAATTGAATAAATCAAGTAATTCTTTCCAAAAGTCGCTAAACTACTTATCTGTTCTTATTTTTTTCTCTCTTCTCCCAATTTAACACATCTAAAATCAAAAACAACAGTTAACAGAATAAATGGTGCATAGCTTTAAATCTCAATCATAGCAAGGATATTGGTTCACTTAATAATAATTACTATTCTAATCACCATTACAATTTTTCTATTTCCCTATCCGTAATTGAAGCACCTGTCCATTTCGTGGCGTTGTAAAGATAGTAATGGATGGATTAATGATGCGCTTTGTACCTACGTCAGTATAGGAACTATCGTAAAGTTAGACGATTTCGGGACTATTCGTCCGGGACGAAATTGCAAATGCCAAGGAAGTAACTTCCGAAAATATTTAGCGGCAGAAAATCACCCTTACCCCGGGAAAACGATTGACAACAATGATTAAGGATGTAGGAATCACACGTATCTCAACCAATGGAAACGAAATAAGTTCAGGAAACGAAAATAACAGCGGAAGCAGTAACGATCCGAGAGAAGACCAAAATGAAAATCCCTTAGGATAATAGTTTCATTGAAGTAATATAAACTGTGATTAAAAGTATGCCAGAGCAGAATGATAATGAAAAATCTGTTTTGACATACCTTCAGAATATTCCCAAATTTGTTATATCTTTACCGCAAATTACACAACCATTACAATTAAACAATTACCGTTTATTTTTTGACTAACATAATTACCAATAACACACAACTATATTATTATGAAGAAAGTATTTCTATTTTTATTATTTGCAGGATTGCTATCGGCTGTTTATGCCAAGAACAATAATCAAACAGCGAGTGGAACAGAGGAACGCGAATTATGGGTGAATACACTCATAAAAATTGCAGATCCGGTATTATCAAACTTAGCAGACGGAACACTAAAAGCAAAGATGCCGTTAGAAGGCCTGAACAATAAGCGCCTATGGTCGGCACATCTGGAAGCAGTCGGAAGAACATTCTGTGGAATAGCCCCCTGGCTTGAACTAGGAGTCGATGATAGCCAAGAAGGACAACTCCGCAAAAAGTACATCAAACTGGCATTGAAAGGATTAGCAAATGCCGTAGACCCTTCTTCTCCTGATTATCTTGACTTTGGAACACCCTCTCAACCTTTGGTCGACGCAGCATTCCTGGCACAAGGACTTCTACGTGCCCCTAAGCAAGTATGGGGACAACTGGATGAGAAAACCCAAAGAAGAATGATTACCGAACTCAAACGTAGTAGGGATATCAAACCTTTTCAGAACAACTGGTTACTCTTCGCTTCTATGGTCGAAGCCGCTTTACTGGAATTCACAGGAGAATGTGATATAGAACGTCTGACTCAAGGCGTTTTTGCTTTCAGAGACGAGTGGTACAAAGGAGATGCCATATATGGTGACGGTCCACAATACCACGCCGACTATTATAACAGCTTCGTAATTCACCCCATGCTTACAGACGTTGTGTTGATTATGGATAAACACCAGCTTGAAGTTTCGGATTTCCTGCCTGTACAGGAGAAACGTTTTACCCGTTATGCCGAACAATTGGAACGCATAATTTCGCCCGAAGGAGCTTATCCGGTTGTCGGTAGATCTATCGTATACCGTGTCGGTGCATTTCATGCTTTGTCTCAAGCTGCATTATTACACAAACTACCTTCTACTGTAAAACCAGCTCAGGTACGTTGTGCACTATCTGCTGTCATCGAACGACAATTTGCAGCCCCCCGGACTTTTGATGATAAAGGCTGGCTGCGTATCGGTTTTGCAGGTAGTCAAATAAATATGTCCGAAGGATATATCAATACCGGCAGTTCTTACCTTTGTCTGTCAGGTTTTGTAGCTTTAGGACTACCTGCCAACGATGAATTCTGGAGTAATTCTTTTACTCCATGGACCGGATTGAAAGCTTGGAATGGAGAAGATGTCAAAGCGGATCATGCACTCAAATAGTATCTTACTTTTTAAAAATCTCGTTATTTCAATATTATAATCTGAAAATATAACTTTTTTTCCCTAAAAAAAGCACCAATACCCTCCTGTTACATTTATCTGGTGACAGGAGGGTATTTCATAAAAATGATAACTATAAAGCTTTAATACTGCACTTTACATTTTTAAAACAAATAAACATTATTTACTTTATTTAACCCTCCATAATTTAATACTTTTTAATTTTCTTTTAATAATTATTTGTTTTATATTAATAATTGTATATTTTTGCATCCAATTCAATAGTCGAATTCATTTCTGAATAAAATAATACACCTCCAGCCTTCACGACATTGTGACAATCTGCAGGGACTTTAAGAGTGAATTAAAACTATGTTAAACCTTAAAATTTATGATGCACAGTATGAAAACATGACCTTTTTATGGAGAGAGCAGGCATTCCACGATCTCAAAATCTTAAATCAAATCAAACAGGTAAGAATATCCTGTTATTACTAACACTAATTAAACACAAATGTATAAGAAAAACATCAAAAATGGGGTAAAACTATCCCATAGGGAATATTTTTTATATATGACGATATTCGGTGCTTTATGCTTGACACCTTCCTTGTCACGAGCAACCAATAACAGTATATATAATAAATACGAAAACGCTACTGTTTCTTCTACTCAACAAGCAACAGTAAAAGTCACAGGTAAAGTATTGGATACCAACGGTGAGCCATTACCAGGCGCTACTATTCAAGTAATAGGCACTCCACGAGGAGTGACTACAGATACAGACGGTAGCTTCAGCATTGAATGTAAAAAAACAGACAAACTAGAAATCTCATACTTGGGAATGCAATCACAAACTATTTCTGTAGACAAAAAGACTAATTTCGTAATCACTCTCGAAGATCAGGCAGACCAACTGGAAGAGGTAACAGTCGTTGCTTTTGCCAAACAGAAAAAAGAATCAGTATTAGGATCTGTATCTACCATTAAACCGGCAGAACTAAAAACTACCAGCAGTAATCTTACCACTGGATTTGCCGGTAAATTAGCGGGAGTCATCGCTTACCAACGAAGTGGTGAACCGGGTCAGGATAATGCAGAATTCTTTGTTCGTGGTATCACAACTTTTGGTGATGGTAGTGCCAATCCATTGATCTTGATTGACAATGTAGAACTTGAGTCTTCCGACCTCTCCCGATTAAATCCGGACGATATCGCCAGTTTCTCCGTATTGAAGGATGCTACAGCCACAGCCCTTTATGGTGCACGCGGTGCCAATGGTGTAATCTTAGTAACAACCAAGGAAGGGCAGGAGGGTAGAGCCAAATTATCTTTCCGTATTGAAAACTCCTTCTCTGGTTCTGCCAAAGATGTGGATATTGCTGATCCGCTTACTTTCATGAAGTTGCACAATGAGGCAGTACGCACCAGAGACCCATTTGCCCAATTACCTTATTTGGAAAGTGCGATTGCTGCACGCGAAGAAGGGAAGAACCCATATGTTTATCCGATGGTAAATTGGCAAGATATGTTATTCAAGAGGTCTACAACCAATCAACGTGCTAACTTAAACATCAGTGGTGGTGGTAATGTGGCTCGTTATTATATTGCGCTTACCTATGCAAAAGACAATGGTATCATGCGACAGAATAAGAATAACAAATTCAACAATAACATCAACAATAACAAATATGGGGTACGTACTAACGTAAATATTAAATTAACCAAGAAGACAGACTTGGCAGTGCGTGTCAGCGGTACATTTGACTCTTATCAAGGTCCTTTGAAAGGTGGTTCTGACATGTATAACCAAACACTGAACGCTAACCCGGTATTATTTCCCGCTACATTCCTCCCGGACAATCAGCCCAGCCATATTCATGCAAAGCACGTGCTCTTTGGTAACTATGGCGAAGGTGGTGAATACCTAAACCCATACGCCGAAATGTGTCGTGGATACAAGGAATCAGAAAACACATCAATCATAGCCCAATTAGAATTAAAACAAAACCTTGATTTCATTACAAAAGGTTTAAGAGCCCGTTTAATGGGAAACGCCACTCGTAAGGCTTCTTACGACGCCAGCCGTTCATACAACCCGTTTTGGTATTCTATAGGTACATATGACAAGTTTACAGATCAATACATTTTATCTGATCTAAATCCTGATAAGGGTACAGATTATTTGTCATTCGATCCGGGAAGTAAAAACGTGGAAAGTTCTATTTATATGGAAGCTTCCCTTTCTTACGATCGTAAATTCAAAGAACGCCATAACATTAGTTCCATGTTAGTATATACGGTACGTGAAGAAAAGAATGCCAATGCCGGTTCATTAATCAAATCACTACCTAAACGTAACATGGGATTAGCAGGTCGTTTCACTTATGATTACGACAGCCGTTATCTAGCCGAATTCAATTTCGGTTATAATGGTTCAGAGCGTTTTGACAAGAGCCACCGTTGGGGTTTCTTCCCCTCAGGTGGTTTAGGATGGGTTGTCTCCAATGAAAACTTTTGGCAAAACGGTGGCATCTCCAAAGTTGTGAACAAACTGAAGTTGAAAGGTTCTTATGGTTTGGTAGGTAATGACAACATCGGTAAGGACCGATTTTTCTATCTGTCCCAGGTAAGTATGAGCGGTAGCGGTATCAATTTCGGAACCAGTTTCAATAACGGTTACAGTGGCGTTAAAATCGAACGTTATGCCAATCCCTCCATCGGATGGGAAGTTTCACACAAACTAAATGTAGGTTTTGAAACTACACTATTTAACGACTTAGAAGTAAATGCGGAATATTTCAAGGAACGCAGAACCAACATTTTACAAGAACGTGCCGATATTCCCAGTATCGCCGGCTTCAAAACCATCCCGTATGCCAATATCGGTGAGGCCCAAGGAGAAGGTATGGAATTTTCCATAGACTATAACCATTCTTTCAATAAGAATCTTTGGTTGACAGTAAGAGGTAATTTTACTTATGCCACCAGTAAATATACCAAATATGAAGAACCTGCCTACGAAGATACTCCATGGTTAAGAAAAACCGGTCGGAAGTTAAGTCAACAAGAAGGCTACATTGCCGAACGTCTATTCATTGATGAAGAAGATGTGAAAAACTCTCCAAAACAAACATTCGGCGGACAACCTGTCATGGCAGGTGATATCAAATATAAAGATATCAATAATGATGGTTTAATTGATTCCCGCGATAAAGTAGCTATCGGTGCCCCGAAAACACCGGAAATAATCTATGGCTTCGGTTTCTCACTTGGCTATAGAGACTTTGATTTCAACTGTTTTTTCCAAGGTTCAGGTCAGTCCTCCTTCTTCATTAGCCCAAGTGATATTTCTCCGTTCAAATCGGTAACAACTGATGGTAAAAAAGGCAACAAAGCCTTATTACAGTTCATAGCAGACAATCATTGGAGCGAAACGAATCCAAACCCCTATGCAGAATGGCCTCGTCTGTCTGCCGTAGACATCGATAATAATAATCAGTCCAGCACCTGGTGGTTGCGCGATGGTACATTCCTACGTTTAAAATCAGCAGAAATAGGTTATACCCTACCTCAAAAATATACTAAGAAAGCATATATGCAAAATTTCCGTGTATACGTGAGTGGTACTAACTTACTTTGTTTTTCCAATTTCAAACTTTGGGACACCGAAATGGGAGGTAGTGGATTAAAATACCCCTTACAACGCGTGTTCAACCTTGGTCTTCAAGTTACATTCTAAAAACTGTATTACATATGAAAAAAATAATACTTTCTATATCATTGTTTATATCTTTGTTACTGGGAGGTACCTCTTGCAGTGACTATTTAGACATCGTGCCTGAAGGTACCCCAGGAATAGACAATGCATTCAGCAATCGAATTAATTCTTTCAAATACTTGCATGGTTGTTACAGCTATCTTCCTCAATGGGGTAATGCAGGCTATTCTTTAGGTTTTCTAGCAGGTGATGAACATTGGCTAATTCCCAAAGGAACAGGTATGATTGAAAGCCGTGTAAAACAGTATTGCTGGGACATAGGACGTGGTTCTCAAAACATAAACAAACCGTTAATGGATTATTGGAATGGTGCAGAAGGAGGTAACAATTTGTGGCAAGGCATACGTGATTGTAACATTTTTTTGGAAAACATACACAAACCGATGGATGTAGATGATTATGAACGCGACCGTTGGATTTCGGAAGTAAAATTCCTAAAAGCTTATTACCATTTCTTCTTGTTCCAATTATATGGTCCTATTCCCATCATGGAAAAAAATGTACCGGTAGATGCCACTACCGAAGATGTACGTCTATATCGTGAACCGGTAGATCAGGTAGTACAGTATATTTCCGATTTGCTGGACGAATCGCTTGAAAACCTGCCTGACTATATTATGGTTCCCGCCGAAGAAATGGGACGCATTACACGCCCCATTGCCAAGGCCGTAAAAGCACAATTATGGTTACTTGCCGCCAGTCCGCTATTTAATGGTAATACTGCATACAAGGATGTGACAGACAACCGTGGAGTAAAAATCTTTGCAACAGAATACGATCCAACTAAGTGGGAAAAGGCTGCTGTTGCCGCAAAAGATGCCATTGAAACAGCAACTTCCAAAGAACTCGGTGCAAATGCTGCAGAACTTTACTATTTCACTGAAAGTATCCGTGGTATTTCAGATGCTACGATTCAACAACTCACCATTGGTGGTTCTGTAACTGAAGATGACTGGGCAAACAATCGTGAAATTATTTGGGGGAGTGTACAGGAAAACGTAAACGACCTGCAAACTTTATCTATAGCATTAAGTAATAAAGGTGCTTATTATACAGCCCGTGCACTGTTGTCCCCTACCATGAGTGTGGTAGAAAATTTCTACTCCTCCAATGGTGTGCCTATCTCGGAAGATAATAGTGCTTTTTGGCAAGAAATGTATCCCCGGCGTTATGAGTATACCCAAACTCCAGCAGACGGAAACAATATCTATTATTTCACACAAAACGAAACAACCGGCATCATTAATCTTAACCGTGAGCCTCGCTACTATGCGTCCTTGTTCTTCGATCGTTGTACTCGATATGCCTCCGGATACAAGGATGACACACAAGCAGAATTGGCTCACTATAAGATGAGACGTAAAGAAAGTGGCGGTTTATTAGACTCCGAAGACCACTCCATTACAGGATACCTGAACAAAAAAGTATGTAGCTATAAGTCTAGCTTGACAAGTAGCGCATGGAGTCCTAAACGTTACCCATTTCCTATCATCCGCTTGGCAGATCTGTATCTAATGTACGCTGAAGCTTTGAACGAGACTATGGAGACTCCTAACGAAGAAGTATTTAAATATATTGATTTAGTTCGTGAACGTGCTGGACTAGAAGGGGTAAAAGAGTCTTGGACTAAATATTCCACCCATCCCAATAAGCCAAATACTCGTGACGGAATGCGTGAAATTATCCGTACTGAACGTCTGAACGAATTGGCAGGTGAAGGAAAACGTTTCTGGGATCTACGTCGTTGGAAAATAGAACTTCCCCAACAAGTAATGGGTTGGAATATAAACGGCGAAAATGCAGAACAATACTATAGACAAGTCGTTGTCTTCAACCGGCCTAGATATACTTATAAAGATTTCTTATGGCCAATTAAGTTACAAGATATTCAACGCAATCCGAATTTGGTTCAAAACCCCGGTTGGTAATCCTTTTTTGCTATTCATAAACTAAATGAAAAAACATATGAAAAAAATAAACTATAAACTAAAAATAACAAGCCATTTGTCGGTTATTCTACTTAGTTTGTTCCTCCTGACAGCATGTAATGAGGAAACCAAACTCGGAATGGAGCCTACTGATGGCGTGGCACCCGGTATTCCCACCAATATTACGGTAGAAAACATAAACGGCGGTGCCATCATCCACTTTATCGCTCCTCTGGATGATGATTTACTCTATGTAATGGCAACCTACACCATAAACGGCGTAGAACGGACTACCATGGTTTCTCCTTTTACCGACTTCCTAAAGGTAGAAGGTTTTATGGAAGGAGAATATCAAATAAAATTGAATTCCGTAGATAAAAGTAAGAATGTATCAGAGCCTGTAATGGTAACCATCAATCCTACCATTCCACCAGTGAAAGCCATTTTTGAATCCATTAAGATTGAAGAATCTTTTGGTGGTGTTGTACTACATTGGGAGAATGAAACAGAAGCCAATGTCATCATTGAAGCTTTTGAAGAGAAAGAGGGTGAATGGATTTCTGTAGAGAATTTCTATACAAGCGCCAAAGATGGTAAAGGAGTACTACGTGGTTACTCTGCCAATCCGGTAAACTTCAAGTTCCGTGTACGTGACCGCTGGGATAATTATTCTGAATTCACAGAAGTACCCGAAGGCGGTTATTTACCTTGGAAAGAAGTAGAAATCAGCAAGAAATATTTCAAGAAACTAGGTTACTATCTGCCAGGAGATGCCACTGAACTCAATTCTTCGTATACCATTGACCGAATTTGGAACGGGAATACTACGGAAAGTAACTGTTTCCATTGCGGTGGTAATAAAGGTATAGGGTTATGCGTAACTTTTGACCTAGGTCAGGAAGTAAAACTTAGCCGTTTCAAAATGTGGCAACGTACAGCCAACGCTTCTTTTATCTACAATCATAACAACCTAAAGCGTTACAGTATCTATGGTTGTAACGAAATCACGGAGTGGATGAGATATGACTCCGGTCAAGAGGATGAAAATGGAGAAGTATGGCCTACTTTTGAAGGCTGGAATCTGATTATGGAAGATGTACACTGCTATCGTCCTTCCGGATTTGACAGCACTGTAGTAACAAACGAAGACAAGGAATATATTTTGGGTGGTGATGAACACGAAGTACCAATAGAAGCTCCTTCTTTCCGTTATATCCGTATTCTCATGCTCGAAAACTGGTCAGGTGGTACCATCGGACAGATTGAAGAGATGTCATTTTGGGGGCAGATAATCAATGGAGAACAACCTAACGAATAATTATTATGAAAAATATTTTAAAATACATAGCCGGTTGTATAGCAGGACTTACCATCACCGCTTGCGGTGATATCTATGAAGTTCACGAACAATATATTACCGAGGGTGAACGAACTTACATCGGACATGCCGACACCGTATATGCTCAAGGTGGTTTCAACAAAGTAAACTTAGTGTGGAAACTTAACGTTGACCCACGTATCGAAACATGTGTCATTACCTGGAACGGTTGTGAAACACCAGTAGAAATCCCCGTTAACCGTTCTGTAGAATACATGAATCATGTATTGGAGATTCCGGAGGGGCAATACATATTTTCTCTTAAAATGAGAAGTAAATCGGGTGAAGAATCACTGACAGAAACCGTTGAAGGTGAATCTTATGGCGCACTTTATCAAGCTCGCCTGACACAACGTATCATTACCTCCATACTTGCCACTCCCGAAAAAGGAGTGACTATCGAATGGAATGCAGAGGAAGGCTGTAAAAAAACAGTTCTTTCTTATATCAATATCAATGGTGAAAAGAAAACGGTGGTAATACCAGAAGCAGAAACTACCACAATCATCACAGACTACGTAATGGGAAGTGAATACGAGTATTACAGTGCTTACACTCCAGAGATCAATGCTTATGAAGATATCAATTCTCTATCGAAAAAGGGGAATTTCCCGGCTCATTACACTCTTTCCAAGTCTGAATGGGACAATACGTATCATGTGCTCTATGAAGACATAGACCGTACAGGATGGCTAGTTACCGCTAGTACAGAAGAGCTTGAAGGAGAAGGGGCTACAAATGGTCGTGCCATCGCTCTGATAGACGGAAACCTAAAAACATTCTGGCATTCTCAATATAAGGGTGAAGGTGCTAATCCTCCCTGTCCACACGATATCATCCTGGACATGCAACATGAGCAGGAAATCATTTCTGTAGAGTTGGCAAGACGGGAAAAGAACAAGGATACACGTGAAGTAGAATTTTCTATCAGTAACGATGGCATAACTTGGAGTCTATTCGGTAGTTTAACATTTCCAAACAATGCCAATCCCAACTCACAAATTCTGTTATTGCCAACAGCTGTAAAAGGTCGTTATTTGAAAGTCTCAGTAGTCAATAGTAATAATGGTGTTAATGCAAGTATCGCAGAAATTATGTTCACTGCTCCTCCAAGATAAAGGAATAAATACTTTCTGAAAATAATATGAAAGGCAACTGCTAAATACAGTTGCCTTTTTATATTGAGACCAATTGTAATCTATAAATTGAATTCATACAATGAACCAAAACAACAAATCGTTCTATGCTCAGCAATAGATACTTTAGACCAAGGAGTAATAGAAGTCCAAAGAGCAAGGTCATGTAAAGTTGCCGGATAAGAAGACATTCCCTTTATTCCCTCTTCCAGTGCCTTGAGCATAATATAGTCCATTCCTTGATGATGAGTATCCCGGAGTAAAGCTTCTTTTCCCCACTGTCTCCAATACCTGTGTTCATAGTAGTCTATATAGGAGATGTCATCTTCCCAAACTTCCTCGGGACTATTCCCCTCTATATAAATCTGACGACGGTCTCCCTGCCAAATGCCTTTTGTGCCCTGTACCTCAAAATCCAGACTACGAGGACGAGGTAAAGTTGTGTCATGAGTCAATAATACAAGAACACCCTTTTCTGTTTCCAACTGTGTAGAAACTATATCACCCATTGTTATTCTTACTTTTTCGTCTCCCCCCAGTTCCCTAATCCGCTGTAACATACCTACAGACTTGGAAGCAGAAGAAGTCAGAAATTTAATCCGATCAGTTCGATTGATACCCGCAATCATACATAAAGGAGCTAAACCATGTGTCGGATAAATATCGCCATTATCACATTGATAAAATTTACCTCGCCAAATACTTTCCGTCTTTTCACGGTTACCGATATTTCCAACATCATCCAACAACAAAGAACGTAAATCATGACGATATCCTCCACGCATATAAACAATTTCTCCAAATATGCCATTAATTACCATCTCATGAACAGCCATAACCTCGCGCAGAAACAATGTATTTTCCAAAGGATAAATACGACATCCTCTTTGCTCAGCCAAATCTATCAACGGCTGATATTCATTGAGATAAAGTCCGCCTTTTATTTCCAAAGCAACATGACATCCCCTGTCTACACTCTGCATAGCATGTTTTACATGATATTGCCATGGAGAAGTCACAAAAACCAAATCAGGTTTATGAACATCAAGCATATTCAGATAATCGTCATTCCCGTTGTTGTAACAAACGATATCAGGAATACCTACATCCGAAATTTCCGGATCAGCAACTGCAACAATTTCAAAAAAAGGTATATGCCGTAACAATTTCAACAATTGCATGCCCCGATATCCTACCCCTATAAAAGTAGTTTTAATTTTCTCCATACTTTTACTTCTCTATTTTAACAACTTTACGGTTCACATTTATGACAACCAGATCATCTATTCTGATATGATAATGATCCCATTTATACCTCCTAATCCGGTTGGCAAAAATACAAAAAACAACAATAGTAACATACGAAAGCGAACGTTCTTCCACACTTTATGGAGAATTATTTAATTCGTTCAAAATAAGGCAAACGCTCCAGTGGAACTCCTATTTCTATAACTTTCGGTCCTCGGATTTTTTTCCCCATATCATCCCGCCATACACCCTTAGGAAGTTTTACTTTTCTATGAGTACCTTTTACCACCATTGGAGCTATTAAATATTTATCTCCTAACATAAACTGATCATGACACTCCTCAAACCCTTGATGAGGGAAGCTATATTCCAGATGCCGCACAATTGGTTCTCCTGTCTGAGAAGCATGAACAGCCGTTTTCAATATATACTCTCCCATCTGCTCATGAAATCCGGCAAACTTACAACAGATATCCAGATGTTTTTTATCAAGAATACGCCAAGGGGCTACCGAAAACTGCATCATTGGCATCAACGCATGTATCTGACAGGAACGCACAATCAATTCCTGATCAAAATTACCGGTATCAATATTCAAAAAAGAGTTGAACTCTCCTCCACCAATCATATCGGGACAAGTATAAGCATGTCCCAATAAACCAGCCGCAATCATATCGGGTATCAGCAGGGAAGAAGAATTCCAGGAATAAGATTTATCACCCAAACGCTGTACCAGCGCCTGACCTCCCAATTTGAACGAAGTACGATATTCATTGTATGAAAATTTAAGTCCCAACTCTGCCCATTTTTGCGAAAAAGTACAGGCATTAGCCACCGGATCATGGAAAGTATACTCTCCGGTAAAATGTACTACATCTCCTGCATCAAATTTAAAACCATCAACGCCATACTTTTTTTGTACATCACGCAATTGTCCCTCTAGATAAGAGACTACTTCTGGATTTGTCATATCATAGCAAGCACTTACTCCATTCCACCAATTAATCATGGCTGGAGAATTATTGTTTTTCTTTTTCACCAGATATCCTTTCTTCGCCAGCAAACGGAACTCTGGACTATCAGGCGAAACAAAGGGACATATCCACAACATCACTTTAAAACCCTGCTCATGCAAGCGGGTGATCATTCCTGCCGGATCAGGAAATTTGTCAGGTTTAAACTCAAAATTACCATAATATTTCTGCCAGTTATCATCTATCATAAAAATACCGGTAGGAAAACCATTTGTTAAAATATCCCAAGCATATTTCTCTATATCAGCCTGATTCTGATTATACATCAACTCAATCCATGTATTATACTGTGGTTTGGAAAAAAATAGATCTGTAGGAATATTTCCTGAAGGCGGGAAATATACGGCAGAAGCTGCAAGATAAGCATCCTTTAATGTTGTTCCGGCAGAAACCGCATTCAGCTCTATATAATCAGAACGAAGGATCAATGTATCATTCTGTAATCGGAAACAAAAAGGTTGTTCGCTCCAAACATAACGTCCTTCTGAGGATAATAACAACGGAACAATCTGGTTATTTAAATTTACCTTGCCTAAATCATACCATTCCGTCGTCGAGGCAAAAGGCATACGGCTGCCCAATGCAACCAGTCCTCCCCACCATTTTTCATCGTTCAGAGGCGCTACAATCGTTTCGTACCTCTGTGCCATCACTGAAAACACTGAATACAGAGCCCCAACAAATAAAAAGACTTTTCTCATGTAGGTTTCAATTTAAGATTAGTGTTTCTCTTATATACTCATAAAGAGATTGTCAATAATTAAAATACTCACTGCAATATTAGAAATAAAATAACAATTAACAATAAGAAGCGAGCAACTTTATTTCTATCTTTGCCACCAACGAAAACTTCAACTCAGAAAAATCATGGAACATCCTCTTTTTCAATTCCAATATTGTCCGAAATGTGGTTCAAAGTATTTCGAGGTTCATAATGAAAAATCAAAGCAATGTACCGACTGCGACTTCACTTATTATTTCAATCCTTCGGCTGCCACGGTAGCACTAATTTTGAATGAACAGAACGAACTTTTAGTGTGCCGACGCGCTAAAGACCCCGCTAAGGGGACTCTTGATCTTCCCGGTGGCTTCATCGATATGGCAGAAACAGGTGAGGAAGGCGTGATGCGTGAAGTGAAAGAAGAAACAGGTATGGAAGTTATCAAAGCGAACTATCTGTTTTCATTACCTAATATTTATATCTATTCAGGTTTTCCTGTACATACACTGGATATGTTTTTCCGCTGCACGGTGACAGATACCTTGCACTTGAAGGCAATGGACGATGCTGCTGACGCTTTCTTCATACCGTTGAAAAAGATAAATACCATGGAATTTGGCCTAGGCTCAATCCGTAAAGGATTGGAAAAAGCACTGAATGAAGATCTTATCCATCCATAAAGCATATTCCGAGATAGGGTATCCCATATCTTAAAAAGAATAAACAAATGAAACAAAATTCGGTCAAAATCTGTATTTTTGTAAAATACTCAATATAGTAAAAGATGAAACATAAAACCTCCCGAATACTTTGTACGATACTTTGCTGTGTATCTCTGTTTGCCACCGCCCAAACAAACAATAAAATAGAATCTCCCAAGAGGCTTTATCAGGAAGGAGAAACTCTGTTCCAACAAAAAGCATACTCAGCTGCCATTTCCCCGTTACAAGCGTTTGTAAAACAAACGGATGCCAAAGGGAAACCTTTATCTTCCACCGGAGAAAGGGAAGAAGCAGAATATATGCTGGTTTGTGCCGAATATGAGCTGAAAAACCCGCAAAGTATAGAACATCTTCGCGATTATCTGGAGAACTATCCCGATACTCCTCATGCCAACCGCATTTATGCTCTCATTGCATCCGCCTATTTTTTTGAAGGGAAATATGACAATGCATTGGCAATGTTCAATGCTGCCCGACTTGATCTGTTAGGCAATGAGGAAAGAAATGATATGACCTACCGTATGGCAACCTGTTACCTGAAAACTGATAATGTAAAGGAAGCTGCTATCTGGTTTAAAACCCTGCGTAATACCAGCCGTAAATATGTAACGGACTGTACCTATTACCTTTCTTACATACGTTACACCCAGCAACGATATGATGATGCCCTCAGTGGATTTCTATCTTTACAGGACAATTCCAAATACAAAGCGTTGGTACCTTACTACATCGCTGAAATTTATTTGATAAAAAAGAACTACGACAAAGCCGGAATCGTAGCACAGAATTACTTGTCAACTTTCCCAAATCATGCGTACACAGGAGAAATGTATCGTATACAAGGTACAGCTGATTATCATTTCGGTAAGTACCATGAAGCCATCAGAGCCTTTGAAAAATATCTTGAAAACAATACGGAAACAATCCACAGAAGAGATGCACTTTACATGCTGGGAATGTCATGTTATCAGACCGGAGTATACACCCAAGTGCCTGTTATTCTAGGTGAAGTGACTACCGAGAAAGATGTTCTGGCACAGAATGCCTGGTTACATATAGGACTGGCATATCTTCAATTGTCTGACAAAAACAAGGCACGCATGGCATTTGAACAAGCCGCCATTTCCGATGCCGATTTAAAAGTCAAGGAACAGGCCGCCTATAATTATGCACTCTGCATACACGAGACCTCTTATTCCGCTTTCGGAGAATCGGTTACGGTCTTTGAAAAGTTCCTCAACGAATTCCCTCATTCGCAGTATGCCGACAAAGTCAGTAATTATCTGGTGGAGGTGTATATGAATACCCGCAGTTATGATGCAGCTTTGAAATCCATCGAGCGTATCACGCATCCCAGCAAAGCTATCCTGGAAGCCAAACAAAAAATTCTGTTCCAACTCGGCACACAGGCTTTCGCCAATACACAGTTTGAACAGGCCATCAAATCTTTCAGCCAAAGTATTGCATTGGGGCAATATAACCTTCAGACCAAAGCAAACGCTCTTTATTGGCGAGGCGAATCATATTACCGATTAAGCCGTATGCAGGAGGCCGCCCGCAACTTCAACGACTACCTGGTAATCACCCCTCAAAAAAATACGGAAATGTTTGCGCTGGCCTATTATAACCTGGCCTACATTGCTTTCCATAAAAAAGAATATACCACTGCACAAGACCGTTTCCTTAAATTCGTACAACTGGAGAAAAGCGAAAATTCCACATTGCTTGCCGATGCCTATAACCGTATCGGTGATTGTTACCTGCACGTGCGCCATTTCGATGAAGCCAAGCAATATTATACCCGTGCCGAAAAATTGGGAACACCTACAGGCGATTATTCCTATTACCAGTTGGCGCTGGTAGCTGGTTTGCAAAAGGACTATGACGAAAAAGTGAATTTATTGAACCATTTGGCAAGTAAATATCCCAACTCGCCGTATGCAGTGAATGCACTTTACGAAAAAGGACGTTCTTATGTACAGGGTAATAACAACAGCCTGGCGATTGCCACATTCCGCGAATTGCTGAGCAAATATCCCGAAAGCCCCGTCAGCCGGAAGGCAGCTACTGAGATCGGCCTGCTATATTACCAGAATGATGACTATGACCGAGCGATTGAAGCATATAAATATGTCATCACCCAATATCCAGGCAGTGAGGAAGCACGTCTTGCCATGCGTGACTTGAAATCAATTTATGTAGATGCCAACCGTGTGGATGAATTTGCAACGCTCGCCTCACAAATGCCGGGAGAGATACGCTTTGAGCCCAGTGAACAGGATTCACTGACCTACATCGCTGCCGAGAAAGTGTACATAAAAGGCGAAATAACCTCTGCAAAAACAAGTTTCACCCGTTATCTGCAAAGTTATCCCAATGGTGCATTCAGTTTGAACGCCCACTATTACTTATGCCTCATCAACAAAGACCAAAAGGATGAAGAAGGTATATTGGAACACGCCGGGAAGCTACTTGAATATCCCGACACTCCTTATTCCGAAGAAGCTTTGTTAATGCGAGGAGAGATATTGTTCAATCGCAGGCAATATGGACAAGCACTTGCCGATTACAAACAGTTACAAGCTCGTGCCGCCACTGCAGAGCGACGACAATTGGGGACTACCGGGGTACTACGTTGTGCCGTACTGTTGAAGGATGACGTAGAAGTGATACATGCCGCTACCGCTTTACTTGCCGAAGCAAAGCTGACCCCAGAACTGAGCAATGAGGCATTGTACTATCGTGCCAAAGCCTATCTGAACCAAAAGGCGGTGAAAAAAGCGATGGACGACTTGAAAGTGTTGTCAAAAGACACCCGTACTCAGTATGGTGCAGAAGCTAAATACCTGCTGGCACAGCAACTGTACAATGCCGGTGAACTGGTTGCGGCTGAAAAAGAGATACTCAACTTCATCGACCAGAGTACCCCACATGCCTATTGGCTGGCACGTAGTTTTATACTGTTGTCCGATGTGTATGTAGCAATGGACAAAAAGCTGGACGCACGCCAATATTTATTGAGTCTACAGCAAAACTACCAAGCAGATGATGATATTGCAGTAATGATTAACGAACGGCTGGAAAAGTTGAAATAATTCAAACATTTGATGATTATGAGAAAAATACAATATATCCTCGGAGGATTAGTCTTATTAGCCTTCCCTTTAGAGACTCAGGCACAAAAACAATCCAAAGACTCTACGGTAAACCGTACGGTCGTTGTGGAACAAGAATATAACCCAGATATTATGGACGCATCTAAAATAAACGTGTTGCCACAGGTTGAGCCACCCACTGTGAGTAAAAAAATAGTGGAGTATGATATCACCTTAATACCTACGGGGCAAATTCCGACAACTGTGATGCAAGTATATACAGGTAAAGAAGCACAGACAAAGGTCCTGCCTGGATACATTCGTATGGGCTATGGAAGTAAAGGGAATTTAGATATGCGAGCCAACTACCTGTTTACATTTTCAGATCGAGACCGACTAAATCTGACTTTACACATGAACGGTATGGATGGCAAACTGGAACTGCCGGATAATCTTGGAAAATGGAACGCCTATTATTATCATACCTATGCAGGTATAGACTACACACACACTTTCAAAAAAGTGGATATGAATACAGCCGGTAACTTTGACCTGAGTAATTTTAATTTTCTACCAGGTTCAGTTAATAATAAGCAGAAGTTTACTGCCGGTAGCCTGCATTTCGGGGTAAAATCTACTGGCGACGAACTGCCTGTTCAGTTTCGTGCAGAGACTAACCTGTTGCTTTATGGCCGTCAACATGAATTGAGTTATATGGATACGAAGGAATCTATTGTACGTACTCTGGCAGAAGCAAGCGCTCCTATCTCGGAAGAACAGTTCATCGGAGTAGCATTTGCCATGGACAATGCTTTTTATAAAAACAATCTATTTGAAGATTACACCTCGTTAAATCTGACTCCTTACTATCTTTTTAAGAATGACGATTGGAAAATCCGCCTGGGAGTCCACGTAGATTTCTCCTTTGGTTTTGGAAAAAAGTTCTATGCCTCGCCGGATGTAATGGTGCAATATACATTCTCTGACAGTTACCAACTCTATGCGCAAGCTAAAGGAGGAAAGCAGTTGAACGATTTTCGTCGGATGGAAACCATCAGTCCCTACGGACAGACAATGGTGCAGCCGGAAGCCACTTATGAGCAATTGAATACTGCTCTCGGCTTCAAGGCAAGTCCTGTCACTGGATTGTGGCTCAATTTTTACGGAGGATATCAAAATCTTAAAAACGACTTGTTGCAAATGCAATTTTCCATTTACAATAATTCGGAAGATTACCCCCATGCACTGTTGTTGGGTACGGCTAACACACACAATATATATACCGGTGCAGAAGTAAGCTACGATTACAAAAATCTCATTTCATTCTCTGCCTCAGGAATTTATCGTAATTGGAGTATCAACTATGAAGATATCAACAAGGGCGGTCTGCTTTTCAAGCCCTCCCTTGAAACAAAATTCGAGATAAACTTCCAACCGATATCCGTAGCATCAATTAACTTTGGTTATCAGTACATCAATCGTGAAAAAATGGAAGAAAGGAAAGTCAATTCGGTGAGTAATCTATATTTAGGAGGAAATTACGAATTTTTCAAAGGAATTTCTGTTTACATACGCATCAATAATTTATTAAATAAAAATTATCAATACTATTGGGGATATCCCACTGAAGGAATTAACTTCCTCGGAGGAGTAAACTTTAAGTTTTAATCGTAAAAATAGAAGAAGATATGAACAAAAAAAATCATTTTTGCTAAATTCTCCTTATATTATAAGGTGAGAAGTTGGTTTTTTTCCTACTTTTGCGGGCAAATAGAGTGGCAGGAGTCACTATAAAACAGAAATTTATGCAAAAAAACCTTGTCATTGTCGAGTCTCCGGCAAAAGCAAAAACCATTGAGAAATTCCTGGGAAAAGACTATAAAGTCCTTTCCAGTTATGGTCATATACGTGATTTGAAGAAAAAAGAATTTAGTATTGACGTCGATAAAGATTTCAAACCACATTACGAAATCCCGGCAGATAAAAAAAAGGTTGTAGAAGAACTGAAAACCGAAGCCAAAGATGCTGAAACTGTATGGTTAGCATCTGATGAGGACCGAGAGGGAGAAGCTATCGCATGGCATTTATACGAAGTACTAAAACTTAAACCGGAAAACACCAAACGTATTGTTTTCCACGAAATTACTAAAGAAGCTATCCTAAAAGCCATTAAACAACCACGCAATATCGATATCAATCTGGTGGATGCCCAACAGGCACGCCGCATTCTGGACCGTATCGTAGGTTTTGAACTTTCACCTGTATTGTGGAAAAAAGTAAAACCTGCCCTTTCGGCAGGTCGTGTACAATCAGTTGCCGTACGTCTCATCGTAGAACGGGAACGAGAAATACAAGCTTTCCACACAGAGGCTTCCTATCGTGTGACTGCCATATTCCTTGTACCGGATTCTGAAGGTAAGTTGGTAGAGATGAAAGCCGAACTAGCCCGCCGTCTCAAAACCAAAGTTGAAGCGCAGATGCTTCTAGAACGTTGTAAAACTGCAACGTTCACCATTAATGATATTTCTACCCGCCCGTTGAAAAAAGGACCTGCTGCTCCTTTCACGACTTCTACCTTACAGCAGGAAGCTGCCCGTAAACTAGGGTTCACGGTAGCCCAAACCATGATGGTAGCTCAACGATTGTATGAATCAGGAAAGATTACTTACATGCGTACTGATTCTGTAAACTTGTCGGAACTTGCAGTGAACAGCAGTAAGGAAGTTATCACTAAAATGATGGGTAACCGTTACGTATATTCACGTCATTTTGCGACCAAAACCAAAGGTGCACAGGAAGCGCATGAAGCTATCCGTCCTACCTATATGGAAAATGCTAAAATAGAAGGTAGTCCACAAGAAAAAAAACTATATGACCTAATCTGGAAGCGTACCATCGCTTCACAGATGGCTGATGCGGAATTGGAAAAGACCACTGTGACCATTGGTATCAGTAATGATACAGATACATTCAATGCCACCGGTGAAGTAGTTAAATTCGACGGTTTTCTCCGTGTTTATCGCGAATCTTACGACGAAGATATGGAACAGGAAGATGAAACGCGCCTGTTACCTCCTCTTAAAAAAGGACAAACGTTGCAACGTGAAGACATCACGGCTACCGAACGTTTTACGCAACATCCGCCTCGTTACACGGAAGCAAGCCTTGTACATAAACTAGAAGAATTAGGGATCGGTCGCCCGTCTACATATGCTCCTACCATTTCAACTATCCAACAACGCGAATATGTAGTAAAAGGTGAAAAAGAGGGTCAGGAACGTGCCTACAATGTACTCACATTACAAAATAATCAGATTATTGACAGTACCCAGACTGAAATTACAGGAGTAGAAAAATCCAAATTATTACCAACCGATACAGGTACAGTAGTCAACGACTTCCTGATGGAGTATTTTCCTAATATCCTTGATTACAATTTTACAGCAAATGTAGAAAAACAATTCGACGAAATAGCTGAGGGAGAAGAACAATGGACTACCATTCTAAAACATTTCTATACAGATTTCCATCCGTCAGTAGAAACTACACTTGCCACCAAGAACGCTCACAAAGCCGGTGAACGTATCTTAGGTAATGATCCTGCCAGTGGGAAACCAGTTTCTGTAAAAATCGGACGATTCGGTCCCGTTGTACAAATAGGAACAGCAGGTGATGAAGAAAAGCCTCGTTTTGCACAACTGAAGAAAGATATGTCTATCGAGACCATCACTTTAGAGGAAGCCCTGGAGCTATTCAAGCTTCCACGTACTTTGGGTGAGTACGAAGGTAAAACAGTTACGGTAGGTAATGGGCGTTTTGGACCCTATATTTACAACAACAACATGTACACCTCATTACCCAAGACTATAGATCCGATGGCTATAACCTTGAAAGAAGCCATCGAGTTAATCTTGAAAAAGAAAGAAGCCGAAGCCCAGAAACATCTTAAAAAGTTTGAGGAAGAACCTGATTTAGAGATTTTAAATGGTCGTTATGGTCCTTATATAGCTTACAAAGGCAGTAACTATAAAATACCCAAAGATATCATTCCGCAAGATTTGAGTTTACAGTCTTGTCTGGAGTTAATCAAGATCCAAGATGATCCGGCTGCTCCAAAAGCTAAAAAGAGACGATATACCAAAAAGAAAACAAATTAATTCAATATTTGAAACATAAATATTGAACTAAAAAATTATAAATATTAATTGTTAACCTATCATGAAGTATAGAAGTAAACTATTGGCAGTTTGTTTTCTACTTTCTTCTATCGGTGCCTCAGGTGCCGGTGCTAAAAAAGTAGAAACATGGCTTGACGCTTCTGTAAAAGCAAAGGCAGAACTACAAGCAGAGTTAAAAAAATCGGGTATGCCCATCGTCTCACAATGGATGAAACGCAAACAAAATGCGGAAACTTTTATTGTAGATGTAAAAGGGATGGACAAATTAGTACTGGTGACTACCGGAGGTAGTGATGGATCGGACTATGATCAGGCAGTATGGGGAAATGCACGGCTAATTGCCACTGATGGTTCTTCCGTTTGGCTGGATCAAGTAAAGTACGAATATGGTAAGGCTGGATGGGATAAACCCCGTATGAACATCAATGCCTATGGTAAACCACTGTCAGTAGGTGGAAAGAAATTTGAGCACGGTGTATTCTGTCATGCTGAAGGTATGCTGGTTTATGCCCTCAACAAGAAATATATACGTTTCGAGGCCGAAGTAGGTATTGATGACCAGTCACAGAGTGGAAGTGTCTATTTTCAGGCACTTAATGTCATCCCTTCTGACATTGCCCAAAAACTACAAGCTCAATATCCCAAAGAAGCTGGACTACTATCAAATGTATTTGGAGGATTAGAAACATGGCTCATTTCCGGTGATACTTCTATAGAAAAGAATGCCATAAAAAAACAAATCGGTAAACTGAACGAATCGACTTATTATCTTGAGAAACTGAATCAAATAGAGAAAGAAAAGCAAGGTATAGAATGTACAAAAGCCTATCTGTCACTGATGGAAGAGGTACAAAACATTTACTTGATACAACAAGAGTTGCAATGGTTCAATCTGGAAGCTTTGAAATTGGCCTACAATGATATGAAACAACAAAAGAACTTCAATGTAGCCAAATATGAACCACTTTACAATGAAACACTCTCATTAGCAACCAAAGGTTTTAACGGTATCTACAATGGTGATGAGAAAGCCATAGCTGACACCCGTAAAGCCTTGAATAATCGCCGAGCTATTTTATTAGGTAATCCTCTACTAGATAGTGATAAGATTGTAGCAGCACGTTACAAAATCGGTAATAGGGCACGCCGTATAATGACTCCTGAATTGGGTACGCAAAGTAATAACTGGAGTAATCAGGAATCTGCACGTCGTGGAGGTTTCGATGCAGAAATCATTGAACTAAGTAACCTGCGCAATGATATACAGATGCGACAAGTATATAAACCGACTAACGGTTCTTCTATCGCAGATTTACGCTTGCATTGGGATGGTGATCGTGTAATGTTTACTCAAACACGCGATGATAAACGCTGGAACGTATTTGAAGTGAAACTGGACGGAAGTGGTTTCAAACCTCTTATCAACAATGAAGAACCGGACTTGGAATTCTATGACGGTACTTACCTGCCGGATGGACGTATTTTAGCGATCTCAAATATCGGTTATCAAGGTGTACCTTGTGTAAACGGAAGCGATGCAGTAGGTAATCTGGTGCTTTATGACCCCCAAAAAGGTAATCTGCGCCGTCTCACATACGACCAAGATGCCAATTGGAACCCGGTAGTTATGAGTAATGGCCGTGTAATGTATACTCGTTGGGAATATACTGACTTGACACACTATTACTCACGTATCGTAATGCACATGAATCCGGATGGAACAGAAAACAAAGCTCTCTATGGAAGTGGTTCTATGTTTCCAAACAGTACTTTTGATATACAGCCACTCCCCAATCATGCTTCCGCTTTCGTAGGTATCATCTCCGGTCATCACGGGGTTGCACGTTCTGGTCGTATGATTATCTTCGATCCCACCAAAGGGCGTAAGAACGTGGCCGGTATGGTGCAAGAAATTCCTCATCGCAATCGTCCTATAAAGGAACTCATCAAAGACCGTTTGGTAGACGGTGTATGGCCTCAATTCATCAAACCCACCGTTCTGAACGATAAATACTATCTGGTAGCCGCTAAGCTGTCTCCAGAATCTCTATGGGGCATTTACTTGGTAGACGTATATGATAACGTAACCTGCATTATGGAAGCAGAAGGAGAAGGTTTTATCAGCCCTATCCTTGTAAAAAAAACACAGCTTCCACCAGTAATCTCCGACCGGGTAAAATTGAATGAGAAAAATTCTACATTCTTCATTCAAGATATTTACGAAGGTGAAGGTTTGAAAGGAATTCCTCGTGGCACTGTGAAATCACTTCGTATTCACGCTTACGAATATGCGTATGTAAAAACCCGTTCTGACCATAATTGGCATGGTATACAATCCGGTTGGGATATTAAACGTCTGCTAGGTACTGTTCCCGTAGAAGAAGACGGTTCGGCTATCTTCAGTGTACCCGCCAATACTCCTGTATCAATTCAACCACTGGACAAAGATGGAGTGGCCATTCAATGGATGCGTAGTTGGGTAACCGGACAACCAGGTGAAGTAGTATCATGTATTGGTTGTCACGAAGACCAAAACCAAATTGCGATGCCTAAACGTGTGATAGCTTCACAAAAAGCTCCTGTGGCTTTGACTGCCCCCGAAGGTGGTTCACGTTCTTTCACGTTTGATTTGGAAATACAACCCATTTTGGATCGCGCTTGTATCGCCTGCCACAATGGCAATAAAGCTTTCGACCTGCGTGGTGGTAAGAAAGACCAGTTAGGCTACGGTCTTTCTTATCTCAACTTGCACCCATATGTACATCGTCAAGGAGGAGAAGGTGATATGGTAGTACTCCAGCCATACGAATATCATCCTAACACCAGTGAATTGGTACGTATGCTAAAAAAAGGACATTACAACGTACAATTAACCGATAAAGAATGGTTGACACTATATAATTGGATAGACTACAATGCACCAGACAAAGGTTACTTCAATGCCAATGTCTTGACTTCACTTCCTTATAAAGGATATGACCAGATAGAACGCCGCATAGAATTGACAAACAAATACGGTAACGGCGCCGGTGTAGACTGGAAGAAAGAAATTAAAGACTATGCTGATTATTTGAAGAGTAAAGGTGAAATTACTCCTGTAATGCCCGAACCGGAGAAAGCAGTAAAAGTAAAAGATCTGAAAGTAAAAGGATGGCCGTTTGACGCTGCTACAGCTAAAACAATGCAAACCAAATCCGGCGAAACACATCGAAGTATAGAAATAGCTCCGGGTATCAAAATTAATTTTGTCCGTATTCCTGCTGGACAGTTTGTCATGGGAAGTTACAATGGTGAACCCGATGCTTATCCCACTGCCAAGGTAAAGATAGACAAACCTTTCTGGATGGGTGAGTTAGAAATTACAAACGAACAATTCAATGTTATTTTCCCGGATCATGATAGTCGTTTCGTAGATCAGATGTGGAAAGACCATGTAGTACAAGGTTACCCGGCAAATGAGCCTCAACAACCAGTTATCCGTGTTAGTTACAACGATGCCGTTGAATTCTGCCAAAAGCTGAGTAAAAAGACAGGTTTGAACATTACTCTGCCCACTGAAGCACAATGGGAATGGGCTTGTCGTGGAGGTAGTGATGACGACTTCTGGTATGGAAACAAAAATACTGATTTCGGTAAAAAAGAAAATCTGGCGGATAAAACGACTCTTCTCTTCGCTGTACAAGGCGTAGATCCCAAACCGATGAGTCCCAACAGCAGCTGGTATAAGTATTATACTTTCCTGCCGAAGGAAAAGAATGTAGATGACGGACAACTCATACAAACAGGCGATAAAGTTTATGAAGCCAACCCGTTCGGTTTATACAATATGCACGGAAATGTGGCCGAGTGGACACGTTCAGATTATTTACCCTATCCTTATAAGGTGAATAATAAAGAAACTTCCGACCACAAAGTAGTACGTGGTGGTTCGTATATAGAACGTCCTAAATTCTCCACTTCACATTCACGTAAGGGATACTATCCCTATCAACGTGTTTTCAACGTCGGTTTCCGTGTGATTATTGAAGAGTAACATAAATCAGGCGTTTTTACGCCTGATTTAACATGAAAAAGGCAATCACGAATAATATATTTTTCACAAAGAGAAGCAGAGATATTTTATATAGAAAAGCGGAGTATACAAAGAAAATGTATACTCCGCTTTTCTATATAATGATTACAAACAATTACATTCTATCAGGTACTTCAATACCCAACAATCCCATTCCTAAACGCACTATCTTAGCAACATTCTCCGATAAAGCAAGACGGAAAACTTTTACTATTTCGTTTTCTTCGCGCAAAATACTAAAATCATGATAGAACTGGTTATATTCTTTCACGAGATCATACGTATAATTTGCAATGATAGAAGGACTATAATCTTCACCAGCTTGTTTTACAATAGCGGTAAAATCAGCAACCATCTGTATCAAACCTTCTTCTTTCTCACTTAATTCAATACCTGCCGGTATCTGGGTAGGAATAACAATACCCATCTCTTTTGCCTTACGCAATACAGACTGAATGCGGGCATAGGTATATTGAATAAACGGACCGGTATTGCCGTTGAAGTCAATGGATTCTTTCGGATTAAAAGTCATATTCTTACGAGCATCCACTTTCAGAATAAAATATTTCAAAGCGCCCAATCCCACAATACGAGCAATGTTATCAGCCTCCTCCTTCGTTAAACCATCAAGTTTACCTAACTCATCTGAAGTTTCCTTAGCAGTTGCAATCATCTCAGCCATCAGGTCATCAGCATCCACTACCGTACCCTCACGACTTTTCATTTTACCTTCGGGCAATTCTACCATACCGTAAGAGAAGTGAACTAATCCTTTACCCCACTCAAAACCCAATTTATCAAGCAAGATAGAAAGTACTTGGAAATGATAATTTTGTTCATTACCTACTACATAAATCATTTTGTCGATAGGATAATCAGCAAAACGCAACTTGGCTGTACCAATATCTTGAGTCATATAGACAGAAGTACCGTCAGCACGAAGTAACAGTTTATGATCTAGTCCCTCACCAGTAAGATCAGCCCAAACAGATCCATCTTCTTTTTTATAAAAGAAGCCTTTCTCCAGACCTTCCATCACTTTCTCCTTACCTTCAAGATAAGTATTAGATTCGTAATAAATCTTATCGAAGGTTACACCCATCATTTTGTAAGTTTCATCAAAGCCTGCATATACCCAATCGTTCATTTTCTTCCACAAAGCACGAACTTCAGGATCGTTAGCTTCCCATTTCACCAACATTTCACGGGCTTCCTTCATTAAAGGAGATTCCGCTTCCGCTTTTACCTTAGCTTCCTCTTCACTCAGACCCTTATCCTGATATTTAACCATCAGTTCTTTGACCTCTGCTTTATAATGTTTATCAAAAGCCACATAATAGTCACCAATTAAATGATCCCCCTTTTTACCAGATGATTCAGGAGTCTCACCCTCTCCATACTTCAACCATGCCAACATAGATTTACAGATATGAATACCACGGTCATTCACAATATTGGTTTTTACTACCTTATTTCCGTTGGCAGCAATAATATTTGCCAAAGCACTACCCAATAAATTGTTACGGACATGCCCCAAATGAAGTGGTTTATTAGTATTGGGAGAAGAATATTCAATCATCACCAACGGTGACTGATCCGTTACAGGAACAATTCCATACTGAGGATTTGCATGAACACTATTCAACAACTCAATCCATGCCGAAGAAGCAATGGTCAGGTTCAAGAATCCCTTGATTACATTGAATGCCGAAACCGAAGATTCGTTTGCCTGTAAATATTCACCAATCTCTTGTGCTGTCTGTTCCGGTCCTTTTCTAGACATACGGAGAAAAGGGAAAACAACCAAGGTGAGATGCCCTTCAAATTCTTTTTTGGTTTTCTGCAACTGCACTTGAGCGGCAGGAATATCTTGTCCGTAGAGTGCTTTAAGTCCGTTAATTACGGACGTTACCAATTTCTGTTCTATATTCATGATTTAAATGTATTTTCTCTTTGCAAAGATACGAACTATTTTTAATTCCATAAAAAAAGGAGACGTTGTATACGCCCCCTTCCTTTTTTAGTTTTATTTATGATCTATTTATTCGATAGTCAATTCAGAACCGGCTTTAAACTTAGCAACCTTCTTTGCAGGAATCTGAATAGTTTTTTTCGTTGCCGGATTGATTCCGGTACGTTCTGCTCTTTCAACTACTGAAAAAGTGCCGAAACCCACCAATGACACTTTATCACCTGCTTTCAAAGCCTTTGTTACGGATACAATAAATGCATCTAACGCCTTTTTAGATTCAACCTTTGACAATCCAGCTTCAGCTGCCATTGCACTAATAAGTTCTGCCTTATTCATAATACAAATTGATTAATATGTTACACAAAAGATAAATTCGTTATCACAACTTCCTACAAAAATAGAGCAATAAATCTGAATATCAAATAAAAACATTAAAAAAAGATTGGAAAAAGATGAAAAAAAAGGAATAGGAATTGTATTTTCTGTTATAGAACAGAATTTATTCGTACTTTTGCCAAATAAAGCGAAAACAAGTTGAACGAATATACAGATTATGAATAGTATACCAACAGTTACCAAAAACCTTTTGATTATTAATGTGCTGATGTTTCTCGGTACACTTGTAGCCCAAAGTTATGGCATTGATTTGGCTAAATATCTGGGGTTACACTTCTTTCTTGCCGAAGATTTCAACGTGGCGCAACTGATCACCTATATGTTCATGCATGCAAGTTTCACCCACTTGTTTTTTAACATGTTCGCCGTATGGATGTTTGGTCGTATCCTTGAGCAGGTATGGGGTCCAAGACGTTTCCTGTTCTATTATTTGGTATGTGGTATAGGGGCAGGGCTTATTCAAGAAGTGGTAACAGGTATTCGATACATGACACTGGAAGCTGGTATGACTCCCGAAATGGTTGAAGCCGTTTTGAAAGAAGGTACCAAAGCACTTCATCAAAACATGAACTTCATTGATCCTATCATGGCAAGTCTAAACCTTACGCTAAACAGTTCTACTGTTGGAGCTTCCGGAGCCGTATATGCCATCTTACTGGGTTTCGGGATGTTATTCCCCAACCAACCGATGTTTATCTTCCCATTACCTTTCCCTATCAAGGCAAAGTACTTTGTTATTGGATATGCCCTCATAGAGTTGTATGCCGGATTTGCCAACAATGCGGGAGACAATGTAGCACATTTTGCACATTTAGGGGGTATGATATTCGGTTTCATATTAATTACGTACTGGAGAAAAAAAAGTAGAGGAAATGGCAACTATTATAACTGATCTGAAAAATACATTCCGTAGAGGAAATATCTATTTACAGTTAATTTATATCAATGTCGGAGTATTTATCCTTACTACATTGACAGAAGTCATACTGCAACTTTTTAACCGGAGCCTGGCAGGTGTATTCGAATGGATGGAGCTTCCGGCTTCACTTTCACGTTTCATTATACAACCTTGGTCTATATTCACCTATATGTTTATGCACGCCGGATTAATGCATATACTCTTCAATATGCTTTGGTTGTACTGGTTCGGTGCATTGTTTCTGAATTTTTTTTCGACAAAGCATCTGCGGGGTATATATATTCTAGGAGGGATTTGTGGAGGTGTACTTTATATAGTGGCTTACAACATTTTCCCTTATTTCCGTCCCATGATAGAATATTCTTTCATGTTGGGTGCGTCAGCTTCCGTACTTGCCATTGTTACCGCAACCGCCTATCGTGAGCCTAACTATCCGATACAACTCTTCCTTTTTGGAACAATCCGCTTGAAATATCTGGCGCTGATTGTCATTTGTACCGATTTACTTTTTATCACTTCCAGTAATGCAGGAGGCCACATCGCCCATCTGGGAGGGGCGTTGGCAGGGTTTTGGTTTGCTGCCGGCCTGAGTAAAGGCACGGATATTACATCCTGGATCAATAAATTCCTCGATGCCATCACTTCTTTATCCAGTATCCGCCCCCATAAGCCTAAAATGAAAATTCATTATGGAACAGAAAGGGGAAAAGATTATGACTACAATGCCCGTAAAAAAGCCCAAAACGATGAGATAGACCGTATCCTCGATAAACTGAAAAAATCAGGATACGAAAGCCTGACTACAGAAGAAAAGAAAAGTTTGTTTGATGCAAGTAAACGATAATCACTCAGTATCAACCATTAATCATGCACAAAAAGAATGAAGCATCTCGGTAATTTTGTCGTTTTTATCATACTGGTGATCAATGCTTTATTTACAGGGCTCATGCTATTAACAGCTTATAGCCCGTATATTTATCCGGTGACGCATCCGGTACAATCCTGTCTTGGACTGACTTTCCCTATTTTTGCATTGATTAATGGTTGCTTTTTATTTTTTTGGCTGATGATACAACGTTATAAATCCGCCCTTCTCCCTTTAATAGGTTTCTTATTGTGTTATTCCCAAATACGTACTTATCTTCCCATCAATTTCCGTACGGACAACTTTCCTGAAGGAAGTATCAAATTACTTTCCTATAACATCATGGGCTTCAATGGGGCCAACAAAAAGGACGGCAAAAATGCCATACTTACCTATCTGAAAGAAAGTAATGCAGATGTCCTCTGTTTGCAAGAATATGCAACCGTAGAATCTCCCCATTATCTGACCCAGAAAGACATTGAACGTGAATTAGCCGATTACCCCTATCACCGTATCAACGCAGTGGGTAGCGCCAATGGATATACCAACAAAATAGCCTGCTATTCAAAATATCCTATCCTATCAGCCCGGATACTGAAATATGCAAGCGAATACAACGGTTCCGTAGTTTACGAATTGAAGTTAGACAAAGACACAATAACCCTTATTAATAACCATCTGGAGTCCAATAAACTGACGAAAGCAGACAAAGATATCTACGAAGGTATATTGAAATCTCCCGAAAAAGAAAAAGTAAAAAATGGAGCACGACTGTTAATTCGCAAATTAGCAGAAGCTTCTGCCATCCGTGCCCCACAAGCTGATACTATTGTACAAGAAATTAATTCCTCCCGCCATCCTTTCGTCATTGTTTGTGGGGACTTTAACGATACTCCCATTTCATATACCCATCGTGTCATCGCAGAAAACATGAACGATGCTTTTACTCAATCAGGACGTGGATTAGGTATTTCATACAATCAGAATAAATTCTATTTTCGAATAGACAATATATTAATTAGTAAGAACTTTCGATCCTATAATTGTACGGTAGATCGCTCCATAAAAGAATCCGACCACTACCCGATATGGTGTTATATATCCAAACGACCGTGATTTCTCTATTTATAAAGAAGTATAAATATAAACAAACTACTTAATATCTAATACTTTAATGCTTATGTTTAAAAGAAGTATTCTAATTTTAGCTGCAAGTTGTATGATGTACTCCTGTACTACTCAAACGGAAAGTAATCCGTTTTTCACCGAGTTTCAAACTCCGAATGGTGTTCCTCCGTTTGATAAAATCAAACTCGAACACTACGAACCTGCTTTTCTGAAAGGTATAGAAGAGCAAAATGCCAATATACAGGCGATTATCGATAATACAGAAGTTCCAAACTTTGAAAATGTAATTATTGCCTTTGACAACAGTTCACCCATGCTCGATAGGGTAACAGGTGTTTTCTTCAACATGACGGAAGCCGAAACCAACGACGGATTAGCAGATTTGGAAATGAAGATGGGACCTTTAATGTCAGAGCATAATGACAATATTTTACTAAATCAAGAGTTGTTCAAGAAAGTAAATACTATATATCTACAAAAAGACAGTTTAAAATTAACCAAGGAACAAGAACGACTACTGAATAAAATTTATAAGAAATTTGTACGTTCTGGAGCCAATTTGCCTGCCGACAAACAAACTCGTTTACGCGAAATCAACAAGCAGCTTTCCAGTCTCGGTATCACCTTCGGGAATAATGTATTAAATGAAAACAATGCTTTCAAACTCTATATCGAGAAAGAAGAAGATCTCGTTGGTCTACCTGAAAGTGTACGTCAGGCAGCGGCTGCCGATGCCAAGACAGACGGGCAAGAAGGCAAATGGCTTTTCACTTTACAAAATTCCAGCCGGTTACCCTTCCTGCAATATTCTGCCAACCGCCCCATGCGTGAAAAAATCTATAAAGCGTATATTAACCGCGGAAACAACAATGATGGAAATGACAATAAAAAAGTGATAACCAATATTGTGTCCCTAAGACTGGAAAAAGCTAACCTTTTAGGCTATGATTGTTATTCCAACTTTGTATTGGACGAATGTATGGCAAAGAATTCCCAAACAGTAATGGATTTCCTAAATAACTTGTGGAATTATGCTCTACCTAAAGCAAAGGCCGAAGCAACCGAACTTCAAAAGCTGATGGACAAAGAAGGCAAGGGAGAGAAACTGGAAGCATGGGATTGGTGGTATTACACCGAAAAACTTCGCAAAGAGAAATATGATCTTAAAGAAGAAGAAATCAAGCCTTATTTTAAACTGGATAATGTTCGTGAAGGTGCTTTTGCCGTAGCCAATAAACTCTATGGCATTACCCTCACCAAGATGGAAGGTGTGCCCGTTTATCATCCCGATGTCGAAGTGTTTGAAGTAAAAGACTCCGAAAGCAGTCAACTGGGTATCTTCTACGTAGACTATTTTCCCCGTGCAGGTAAACGTGGTGGAGCATGGATGAGTAACTATCGTGAACAACAAGGTAACATACGCCCGCTGGTATGCAATGTAGCAAGTTTCACCAAACCCGTAGGCGATACTCCTTCATTGTTAACTATTGATGAAGTAGAAACTTTGTTTCACGAGTTTGGACACGGGCTACATGGCTTACTGACCAAATGTAATTACAAAGGGATTTCCGGTACAAATGTTGCCCGCGATTTTGTCGAATTGCCTTCTCAAATCAACGAACACTGGGCAACTGAACCCGAAGTGTTGAAAATGTATGCAAAACATTACCAAACTGGTGAAATCATTCCTGACAGTCTCATAGAAAAGATACTGAATCAAAAAACTTTCAACCAAGGTTTTATGACCACCGAGCTTCTTGCAGCCGCCATTCTCGACATGAATTTACATAATCTGACGGATACGCAGGAGCTTGATGTAGTAGCATACGAAAAAGAAGCTATGGACAAACTCGGTTTAATTCCTGAAATCGCTCCACGCTACCGTACCACCTATTTTAATCATATCATCGGTGGCTATGCAGCAGGTTATTACAGCTATCTATGGGCTAACGTACTGGATAATGATGCTTTCGAGGCATTCAAGGAACATGGCATTTTCGATAAACACACAGCCGAGCTTTTCCATCGGAATGTTTTGGAGAAAGGTGACAGTGAAGATCCGATGACACTCTATAAAAATTTCAGAGGCGCTGAACCCCAATTAGAACCGATGTTAAAAAATCGCGGTATGAAGTAAGATTTGTGAAAAAAAAGCTATATTTGCAGCCTTGTATGCAATAGAAATTAATAAAGAAGTAATCATAATAAACTAAAAGTAACATGCAAAACAAAGGATTTGTAAAGGTTTTTGCGATATTGCTCACACTGGTGTGTGTGTTCTATCTTTCCTTCTCTTTTGTGACTCGCCATTACACAAACAAGGCAAAAGAGTTCGCAAAAGGTGATGTGAAAATAGAACAAGACTATCTTGACTCTCTGGCAAATGAGAAAGTGTGGTTCGGCAATTGGACGCTGAAACAATGTCGTGAAATGGAGATCAGTTTAGGTTTGGACTTGAAGGGTGGTATGAACGTTATCCTTGAAGTTTCTGTACCCGATGTTATCAAAGCATTGGCAGATAACAAACCAGACGAAGCATTCAACAAAGCACTGGCAACAGCTGCGAAACAGGCTACTACAAGCCAAGAAGACGTCATCACATTATTCATCAGAGAGTATCACAAGATTGCTCCTGAGGCACGTCTTTCGGAATTGTTCGCAACCCAACAATTAAAAGACAAAGTAACCCAACAATCTTCAGATGCAGTGGTTGAAAAAGTACTGCGTGAAGAAGTAAAGGCAGCTGTTGATAACTCATACAACGTACTTCGTACGCGTATTGACCGTTTCGGTGTGGTTCAGCCCAATATTCAGAGTCTGGAAGACAAAATGGGCCGTATCATGGTGGAACTACCCGGTATCAAGGAGCCTGAACGTGTAAGAAAATTATTACAAGGTTCTGCAAACTTGGAATTCTGGGAAACTTACAATGCAAAAGACGTTACACCTTATTTACAAGCAGCCGACTCCAAGTTGCGTGCTATATTGGCAAATACAGTTCAATCAGACAGCATTACAACAGATAGTATAGTAACCGAAGCTCCTACCGTAGCCCAGACTACCAGTACGGCAGACAGCCTTGCCGCAGCTTTGAAGGGTGAAAGTAAAGCCCAAACTGCCAATCTTGCACAAATCAAGAAAGATCATCCGTTGCTGGCTATCATGCAAGTTAACCCGAACGGACAAGGTCCTGTCGTAGCATATGCCAATTATAAGGATACCGCCGACATCAACAAATATCTTTCTATGCCGGAAATCCAATCTGAGTTACCGAAGGATTTACGTTTGAAATGGGGGGTATCTCCTTACGAATATGATCCGAAAGCTCAGACTTTCGAGCTTTATGCTATCAAATCTACTGAACGTAACGGGCGCGCTCCGTTGGAAGGTGATGTAGTAGTAAATGCCAAGGATGAGTATGACCATTACGGTAAACCTGCTGTAAGTATGTCCATGAATTCAGACGGCGCACGCCGCTGGGCACAACTTACCAAGCAGAATGTAGGTAAAGCAATCGCTATCGTTTTGGATGGTTATGTATATTCCGCACCTAATGTAAATCAGGAAATCACAGGCGGTAATTCACAAATTACCGGTCATTTCACTCCCGAACAAGCAAAAGACTTGGCAAACGTATTGAAGTCCGGTAAGATGCCGGCTCCTGCACATATCGTACAGGAAGACATCGTTGGTCCATCTTTGGGACAAGCGTCTATCAACGCCGGTATCATCTCATTTGCTGTCGCATTGATCCTGTTGATGGTTTACATGTGCTCTATGTACGGTTTCATTCCGGGTATGGTAGCCAACGGTGCTTTGGTACTGAACCTGTTCTTCACACTGGGTATCCTTTCGTCCTTCCAGGCAGCTTTAACCATGTCCGGTATTGCCGGTATGGTATTGTCACTTGGTATGGCTGTAGATGCCAACGTGTTGATTTACGAACGTACTAAAGAAGAATTACGCGCAGGTAAGGGAGTTAAGAAAGCATTGGCAGATGGTTACTCCAACGCATTCTCTGCCATTTTCGACTCTAACTTGACATCTATCATCACTGGTATCATCCTGTTCAACTTCGGTACAGGTCCTATCCGTGGTTTCGCCACCACATTGATTATAGGTATCTTGATTTCGTTCTTTACAGCAGTGTTTATGACACGTCTGTTCTACGAACACTTCATGAACAAGGATAAGCTGTTGAACCTAACATTTTCTTCCGGTATTTCCAAGAATTTAATGGCAAATGTACACTTCAACTTCATGGGTAGAAACAAATTATGGTTCACCATTACAGGTATCGCCCTGATAATTTGTATCGGTTCACTCGTAACCCGTGGTTTAAGCCAAAGTATTGATTTTACCGGTGGACGTAACTTTAAAGTACAATTTGAAAACAAAGTAGAACCGGAACAAGTCCGTGAATTAATCGCAAGTAAGTTCGGTGACGCAAACGTTAGTGTTATTGCTATTGGTACAGACGGTAAAACTGTACGTATCAGTACCAACTACCGTATCGAAGAAGAAGGGAACAATGTAGACTCCGAAATCGAAGCATATCTGTATGAAACATTGAAACCCGTATTGACTCAAAACATTACGTTGGAAACATTCATCGACCGCGAAAACCACACAGGTGGTAGTATCATCAGTTCACAAAAGGTAGGTCCGAGTATTGCAGACGACATCAAGGTATCTGCGATCTGGTCTGTTGTACTTGCATTGATCGCTATCGGTATTTATATTCTGATCCGTTTCCGTAATATTGCTTACAGTATCGGTTCTGTTGCAGCATTAGCCTGCGATACCATTATAATTTTGGGTGCTTACTCACTCTGTTGGGGCTGGATGCCATTCTCTCTGGAAATTGACCAGACCTTTATCGGCGCTATCCTGACAGCTATCGGTTACTCTATCAATGATAAAGTGGTGATCTTCGACCGTGTACGTGAGTTCTTCCACCTATATCCGAAGCGTAACAAGTTCCAATTATTCAACGATTCGCTGAATACAACTTTGGCACGTACCATCAATACTTCATTGAGTACTTTGATTGTGTTGTTGTGTATCTTCATCCTTGGTGGTGATTCTATCCGTAGCTTTGCATTCGCTATGATTTTGGGTGTCGTATTCGGTACATTGTCTTCACTCTTCGTTGCATCTCCTATCGCATACTTGTTGATGAAAAACAAGAAAACAGTAGAACCTGTTGCCGAGGAAGTGAAATAATAAACTGATAATATAAAGTAAAAAGAGTAGAGACTGGAAAGTCCCTACTCTTTTTTTATATCCCCTATCCTCAAACATCTGTTTACAAAAAAATAGAATTCCCCCCCGACATAATCCATACCTGACTTGAATTCACAGTAACAGAAGAATAAAGCGGATTTTACCTTTTTATTGATTACAATTCTTTGCATGGGAGAAGTATAGAGAGTAGTCTCGCCGGGAATCGAACCCGGATCTAAAGTTTAGGAAACTTCTATTCTATCCGTTGAACTACAAGACCTTTTGCATAGTTTCTGCATATAGCAGTAGAATGCGGGTACAAAGATAATGTATTCTGCTGATTTTCCGAAAAAAGTTTTGTTAATCCGATTAACTTTACGAAATTTGTCGACTGTGTAAAAACAATTGTAAGTCCTAAAAATTAATCAAAATACTAATTCGTAAGTTATGGCAAACGACATGATGGTTAAAGAACTGGAGCAAGTGGTAGTCCGCTTCTCCGGAGACTCCGGTGATGGTATGCAGCTCGCCGGCAACATCTTTTCAACAGTTTCGGCTACGGTAGGAAATGACATCAGTACATTTCCCGATTATCCGGCAGACATCCGTGCCCCGCAAGGTTCACTTACCGGTGTATCCGGTTTTCAGGTACATATCGGTGCAGATAAAGTCTATACTCCGGGTGATAAATGCGACGTATTGGTAGCAATGAATGCCGCCGCACTGAAAACACAATATAAGTTTGCTAAATCTACCGCATGTATCATCATTGATACGGACGCTTTCCAAAAAACAGATTTGGAAAAGGCAAATTTCAAGACCGATAATCCCATCGAAGAAATGGCTATCAAACAGGATGTTATTGCCGCTCCTATCTCCAAGATGGTGAAAGATTGTCTTGCAGATACTGGAATGGACAACAAATCCATGTTGAAATGCCGTAATATGTTTGCAGTAGGTCTGGTTTGCTGGCTGTTTAATCGCGACCTGAAAATTGCCGAAGATTTTATCCGCGAGAAATTCGCCAAGAAGCCCGAAATTGCCGAAGCCAATATCAAAGTTATTCATGCAGGATATGACTACGGACACAACACCCACGCTTCTGTAGCCAATACTTATAAGATTGAAAGCAAAACAGCCGTTCCAGGCCGTTACATGGACATCACAGGTAACAAGGCAACCGCCTATGGCTTCATCGCCGCCGCCGAAAAAGCGGGTTTGAAACTGTTCCTCGGCTCCTACCCCATCACTCCGGCAACCGACGTACTGCACGAGCTTTCCAAACATAAATCACTGGGTGTAATGACCGTACAGTGCGAAGATGAGATTTCCGGTTGTGCCACCTCTATCGGTGCCGCTTTCGCGGGCGCATTGGCAGTGACTTCCACTTCCGGTCCAGGTGTTTGCTTGAAATCAGAAGCAATGAATCTTGCTGTAATCACCGAACTCCCGCTTGTGGTACTCGATGTACAACGTGGCGGTCCTTCTACCGGTCTACCCACCAAATCGGAACAAACCGACTTGTTGCAGGCCTTGTTCGGGCGGAACGGTGAAAGTCCAATGCCCGTTATCGCCGCATCTTCACCCACCGGATGTTTTGATGCAGCTTTCATGGCAAGTAAGATAGCCTTGGAGCACATGACTCCGGTTGTATTATTGACCGACGGCTTCGTAGCCAACGGTTCCGGTTCATGGAAATTACCGAAATTATCAGATTATCCCGCCATCAATCCGCCATACGTTACTGCAGAAATGAAGGATAACTATACTCCGTATAAACGTAACCCGGAAACAGGTGTCCGCTATTGGGCTATTCCGGGGCAAGAAGGTTATATGCACATTCTTGGTGGTCTTGAAAAAGACAGTAATACCGGCGCCATCTCTACCGATCCCGATAACCACGACCTGATGTGCCACCTGCGTGCTGAGAAAGTTGCCAAAATCCCCGTACCCGATGTAAAGGTACAAGGTTGCATAGACGATGCCGACCTCTTGATTGTTGGTTTTGGCGGTACCTACGGCCACTTGTACTCAGCAATGGAAGAAATGATCAAGACCGGCAAGAAAGTTGCCCTCGCACACTTCACCTACCTCAATCCGCTGCCTAAGAATACAGAAGCCGTATTGAAGAAATATAAGAAAGTGGTAGTTGCCGAACAGAACCTCGGACAATTTGCCGGTTATCTGCGTATGAAAATAGATAACTTCACACCGTACCAATTCAACGAGGTCAAAGGACAACCGTTTGTAGTGGCCGAATTGGTAGCAGCTTTCAATGAAATAACTGATAAATAAAAAAAGAAACATCATGTGCGAATATACAGCAAAAGATTTCAAGAAAGGACAACCTCGTTGGTGTCCGGGTTGCGGTGACCACTTTTTTCTGGCTTCACTGCACAAAGCAATGGCAGAGATTGGTATAGCTCCTTGGGAAACAGCCGTTATCTCCGGTATCGGTTGTTCCAGCCGTTTGCCTTATTACATGAATACATATGCGATGCAGACCATCCACGGACGTGCCGCTGCCATTTCTACGGGCGCAAAAGTTGCCAACCCTAATCTGACGGTATGGCAAATCTCCGGTGACGGCGACGGGTTAGCCATCGGAGGCAACCACTTTATCCATGCCGTACGTCGTAACATCGACCTAAACATGATTTTGTTAAACAACCGCATTTATGGTTTGACGAAGGGACAATACTCTCCTACTTCTCCCCGTGGATTTGTCAGCAAATCATCTCCTTACGGTACAGTAGAAGATCCGTTCCATCCGGCAGAACTCTGTTTCGGCGCACGCGGCCGTTTCTTTGCCCGCGCAGTAGCTACAGATGCAACCGGTACGGTAGAAATTTTGAAAGCGGCCTACAATCACAAAGGTGCTTCTGTGTGCGAAATTCTGCAAAACTGCGTTATCTTCAATAACGGAACTCATGATTCTGTCGCCAAGAAGGAAGATCGTGCCAAGAACGCCATTTACCTGGAACATGGCAAACCGATGCTCTTTGGCGAAAACAACGAATATGGCCTGATGCAGGAAGGTTTCGGACTGAAGGTGGTGAAACTCGACGAAAACGGCATTACAGAAAAAGACATCCTCATCCACGATGCCCACTGTATGGATAACACCCTGCAACTGAAACTTGCTTTGATGGAGGGGCCCGATTTCCCGATCGCCCTCGGTGTAATCCGTGATGTGGAAGCTCCGACCTATAACGATGCCGTTCACGAGCAAATCGAAGAAGTAGCTTCCAAGAAAAAGTATCACAACTTTGAAGAGTTATTGATGACTAATGATACTTGGGAAGTGAAATAAATAGATCTATCTCACACAATCAGCCCCTCCATCATGCTACAACAAGTAAAGACGGAGGGGCTTGTTGTTTCCCTTAACAAAAACGGCAGTTTCCTTTAAGAGGGAACGACAGTTTCCCCTAATGGAAACGACGGTTTCCCCTAATAGGAACGACAGTTTCCCCTAATGGGAACGACAGTTTCCCCTAATAGGAACGACAGTCTCTTTCAATGAGAGGGGACATCCAAACCCATTGTCGATAGTAAAGGAACTTGTAGGTGATACAGACTTCAACAAAGCAGAAGTTCTTGAAAATACGTTATATTGGATAAATATCAAATAAAGAATAATTCTTGAAAGACTTGGCAACGTCTTCCCGATATTATATTTTGTAAAGTCAATTTACAGATACTTCAGTCTCAAATGACTGTAAACGGAGGGGCGTTATCCCTCCGTTTTTGTTTTACCTTCTCCACATATCGTTTTTACATCTTATCCCCGTATGCCAAATCCCCCGCATCTCCCAAACCGGGGACGATATAAGAACGTTCGTTCAACTCGGGATCGATGGCTGCGCACCACAACGTTACGCCATCACCGGGAAAGAGCCTCTGCAGATGGTCTACTCCTTGCTGACTGGCTATAACGCAAGCAATCTGCAATTTGGCTGGTACACCCTTCGTAAGAAAAGCCTTCCAGGCAAGTTCCATACTCTCACCCGTAGCAAGCATGGGGTCTACCAATAACAAAGTCTTTCCCGACAAATCGGGAGTAGCAATGTATTCTATATGCACATCCACCGTGCGGCACTCTTTATCCTTATAATAGCGGTAAGCAGAAACAAAGGCATTGCCGGCACGGTCGAACATGTTCAAAAATCCTGTGTGCAAGGGTAGTCCGGCACGGAAAACCGTAGCTATCACCACATCGTCATCAGGAGTACTGACAGAAGCTATCCCCAACGGAGTTTGTACCTGCTTGGCAGAATACTTCAGTTCCTTACTCATTTCATACGCCATAATTTCCCCGATACGTTCTATGTTCCGGCGAAAACGCATACGATCACCCTGTACTTCCACATCCCGAATTTCCGCAACGTATTGATTTAAAACAGAGTTTGTCTCGGCAAAGTTAATTATCTTCATAATATATAATGTGTTAATGTGCAAAGTATAGCGACTGCAAAGTAAACGATTTTCACCCAATTTGCAACGTTCAGTTTGCAGATATTGTTACGGTTTTATAAAAGATTTCTTATTAAAGAAAAATTTCTCTAATCGGATGTTTCTTTCCAAAGAAAGTATTACTTTTGTAGTCGAAAAACAAGGGACCTACTACAAAGTAAACAAAAAGAGAGCTTTTTGAGTACTGATTTCATCCCCTTGGCAATAGGTAAAAAGAGATTAATAAGAGAGATTATAAACCAAATACCAATTTTAAAATCTTAAAAAAAATGGCAAATTTAGATTTAAGCAAGTACGGTATCAAAGACGTGAAGGAAATTATCCACAACCCGTCTTATGATGTATTGTTCGCTGAAGAGACCAAACCGGGTCTGGAAGGCTTCGAAAAAGGTCAAGTAACTGAACTGGGTGCTGTGAACGTAATGACCGGTATCTATACCGGACGTTCTCCTAAAGATAAATTCTTTGTAATGAACGAAGCCAGCAAGGATTCTGTATGGTGGACTTCCGAAGAATACAAAAACGACAACAAACCTTGCTCTGAAGAAGCTTGGGCTGACCTGAAGGCAAAAGCTGTTAAGCAGTTGAGCGGCAAGCGCCTGTTCGTTGTTGATACTTTCTGTGGCGCTAACGAAGCTACCCGTATGAAAGTACGTTTCATCATGGAAGTAGCTTGGCAGGCTCACTTCGTAACTAACATGTTCATCCGCCCGACCGCCGAAGAACTTGCCAACTACGGAGAACCTGATTTCGTATCATTCAACGCTTCTAAAGCAAAAGTTGACAACTACAAGGAACTGGGTCTGAATTCTGAAACGGCTACTGTATTCAACTTGAAGACTAACGAACAAGTTATCCTGAATACTTGGTATGGTGGTGAAATGAAGAAGGGTATGTTCTCTATCATGAACTACAAGAACCCGTTGCGTGGCATCGCCTCTATGCACTGTTCTGCCAACACCAATATGGAAGGTACCGACTCTGCTATCTTCTTCGGTCTGTCCGGTACAGGTAAGACCACTTTGTCTACCGACCCGAAACGTCTGTTGATCGGTGACGATGAACACGGATGGGATGATGAAGGCGTATTCAACTACGAAGGTGGTTGCTATGCAAAAGTTATCAACCTTGACAAAGACAGCGAACCTGATATCTACAATGCGATCAAACGTGACGCCCTGTTGGAGAACGTAACTGTTGACGCTAACGGCAAGATTGACTTCACCGATAAGAGCGTAACCGAAAATACTCGTGTTTCTTATCCTATCTACCATATCAATAACATCGTTAAGCCCGTATCTAAAGGTCCTCACGCTCATCAGGTAATCTTCCTGTCTGCCGATGCCTTTGGTGTATTGCCTCCGGTATCTATCCTGAACCCGGAACAGGCTCAGTACTACTTCTTGTCTGGTTTCACCGCTAAGTTGGCCGGTACAGAGCGTGGTATCACTGAACCGACTCCTACATTCTCCGCTTGTTTCGGTGCTGCTTTCTTGAGCTTGCATCCTACTAAATATGCAGAAGAACTGGTTAAGAAGATGAACAAGGTTGGTGCCAAAGCATATTTGGTGAACACAGGTTGGAACGGTAGCGGCAAGCGTATCTCCATCAAAGATACCCGTGGTATCATCGATGCTATCCTTGACGGTTCTATCGACAAGGCTCCGACGAAGGTTATCCCGTATTTCGACTTTGTAGTTCCTACTGCATTGCCTAACGTTGATCCGAAAATCCTTGATCCTCGTGACACTTACGAATGCGCTTGCAAGTGGGAAGAAAAAGCCAAAGATTTGGCCGGACGTTTCATTAAGAACTTCTCTAAGTTCACTGGTAACGAAGCAGGTAAGGCTTTGGTTGCTGCTGGTCCGAAACTCTAATAGAAGTAGATTACATATTTTTAAGGCGGCTTCCGTTTACGGGAGCCGCTTTTTTATTAGATTTGCGGAAAGTAAATACCTCAATATAGTACAATTTATGAAGAGTTTAAAGTTTATGTTACTAGGCGCAAGCCTGTTGTTGTGCTTCGGATGTAACACACAAGCACAGAAAGAGAGCGAAGTCACCACCTCCGAGAACAGTAAAGAAAACGCAGTAATTGAAACGATTATGTCACGCCGCAGTGTCCGCAAATATAAACCGCAAGCGGTAAACCGGGATACGATGCAGGTTATTCTGGAATGTGGCATCAATGCTCCCAACGGACAAAACAAGCAGTCATGGGAAATTCGCGTAGTAGACAACCCTGAATTTATCAACGGAGTGACCGAAGTCTTCAAGAAAGAAAATCCGAATGCCACCAAAGACCCGAATTTCAAGAACATGTTCAGAAATGCCTCTACAGTAGTGTTTATAGCCAATGATACATCTTATGACATGTCACAAATTGATTGCGGATTATTGGGTGAGAATATGATTCTCTCCGCTTGGTCTATGGGTATCGGTACTTGTTGCCTGGGAGGGCCCGCACGTTTCCTGACCACCTCACCGGCTGCAGCTGAATATCTGAAGAAACTTGATATACCGGAAGGTTATCAACTATTATACTGTATTGCATTTGGTTACCCCGATGAAACTCCCGCCGCCAAACCGAGAAATGCCGCAAAAATCAAATTCATAGACTAAAGCCTTCTATCAAAGACATACAAAAAGAGTGCTCCAAACACAGTTAAAACCCATGTAGAGCACTCTTTTGTATATAACAACTAAGTTTATCAGTTCTTGTTGGCACGCTTACGCTCCAGTTCATCCAGAATAACCTTGCGCATACGCATGGACTTCGGCGTCACCTCTACATATTCATCCTCTTTGATATATTCCAACGCTTCCTCAAGCGAGAATTGTACCGGGGGAATTAAACGAGCTTTTTCATCAGAACCGGAAGCACGCATATTAGTAAGCTTCTTGGACTTCGTTACGTTTATCACGAGGTCGTTATCATGGGAATGTTCACCTACAACCTGCCCCGCATATACTTCATCCTGTGGGAAGATAAAGAATTTACCGCGATCTTGCAATTTATCGATGGCATATGCAAAAGCGGTACCCGACTCCATCGCAATCATGGAACCATTGGTACGCCGTTCAATCTCACCCTTATAAGGTTGGTATTCCTTAAAACGATGTGCCATGATAGCCTCACCGGCAGAAGCGGTCAACACATTGGTACGCAAACCAATGATACCACGCGACGGCATATCGAATTCAAGATTTACACGCTCGCCTGAGGTCTCCATCTTCACCATTTCACCTTTGCGGCGTGTCACCATATCAATCATCTTGCTGGCATATTCCTCAGGAACATTGATTGTCAATTCTTCAATAGGCTCATTCTTTACACCATCAATTTCCTTGAAGATAACTTGCGGTTGTCCTACCTGCAATTCGTATCCTTCACGACGCATCGTCTCAATCAATACCGACAAGTGGAGCACACCACGACCGGAAACGATCCATTTTCCATCTTCCTCACTCTTGCGGACACGCAAAGCAAGATTTTTATCCAACTCTTTCATCAGACGATCGTGAATGTGGCGGGAAGTCACAAACTTACCCTCTTTACCGAAGAAGGGAGAGTCGTTGATGGTGAAAAGCATACTCATGGTAGGCTCATCAATAGCGATAGGCGGCAATGCTTCGGGATTTTCGAAATCACAAATCGTATCACCGATTTCAAAGCCTTCGATACCAACCAATGCACAAATATCACCGGAAGAAACCTCTTGCACTTTCACACGACCCATACCTTCGAAGGTATGCAACTCTTTGATTTTTGATTTCACAATACTTCCATCACGCTTAACCAGAGAAACATTCATACCCTCTTTCAACGTTCCACGATGCACACGTCCCACGGCAATACGCCCCGTGTAAGAAGAGTAGTCTAAAGAAGTCACCAACATTTGTGGTGTACCTTCCAATTGTTCGGGAGCCGGGATATTCTCTAAAATACAATCCAGCAAAGTGTAAATATTGTCGGTCGGTTTCTGCCAATCAGTACTCATCCAGTTATTTTTAGCCGAACCGTACACAACCGGAAAGTCCAATTGTTCTTCTGTAGCTTCCAAACTGAACATCAAGTCAAACACCATTTCATATACCTCTTCGGGACGGCAATTAGGCTTATCCACCTTATTTACTACAACGATAGGTTTCAAACCGATTTGCAGAGCTTTCTGCAATACAAAACGTGTCTGCGGCATGGGACCTTCAAAAGCATCCACAAGCAAGATACATCCATCTGCCATATTCAGCACACGCTCTACTTCACCTCCGAAATCGCTGTGACCCGGAGTATCAATAATATTAATCTTGGTGTCTTTATAATTGATGGAAACGTTCTTTGAAAGAATCGTTATTCCTCGTTCACGTTCCAAATCATTATTATCCAGCATTAATTCACCTGTACTCTGGTTGTTACGGAACAGATTTCCAGCCAGAAGCATCTTGTCTACAAGAGTCGTTTTCCCATGGTCAACATGGGCAATAATTGCAATGTTTCTAATATTTTGCATATAATACCTATTATTTGGCTGCAAAGGTACTAATTTTGCATTAGATATATAGTATAGGACAGAAAAAAATGCTGAATATCATTGTCATATAAAAGATAATGTCTATCTTTGCACGCTCGAAAGAGACAATTAATATCAACTTTTTAATTAAACATTATGTATTTAGACGCTGCTAAAAAGCAAGAAATCTTCGGCAAATACGGAAAGTCTAACTCTGATACTGGCTCAGCTGAGGCCCAGATAGCTTTGTTTTCATACCGTATTGCTCATCTGACTGAGCACATGAAGCTCAACAGAAAAGATTATAGTACTGAAAGAGCTTTGACAATGTTGGTAGGTAAACGTCGCGCTTTGCTGACTTACCTGAAAGACCGTGATATCAACAGATATCGTGCTATTGTTAAAGAACTTGGCTTGCGTAAGTAATCTACTTGCGGCAAAACCATTAAAAAGGGAAATATTCAAAAGAATATTTCCCTTTTTTGTTCCCGTTTATCAATTTTTCTCTTCCCAATCACGCAACAATAAACGTGAAGTCTCCATGTATATCATTGGTACATTTATAAATATATCCTATTTCAATGCAAAAATAATAAATCCGTCCACAACCGAGAAACATAATTTTCTATCTTTGTAGAAACCTAACCGATATAGTTATGAAGACAAGTAAACTTATTCTATTATTGTTTATCGGTGTGCTTGCCATACAACCGGTCAAAGCCCAAAACCGAAGTGAAAGAAAAGCATTCATTGAACGCGAAGTGAAAGAGGCAGTGAACTCCAAACAGTACAAAATCAACGTAAATCACATGTTACCCATGAAAGGCAGAAGCCGTTCCTTGACCTCCAATTATTCCGTAGAAGTAAGAAACGACTCTGTATTTTCTTACCTGCCTTATTTTGGAGAAGCCTACAACATCCCTTACGGTGGAGGTAAAGGATTAATCTTCAATGCCCCTATCAGCCAATATCAAACCAAACATCTCAAAAAAGGGAAAGTACAAATAAACTTTAAAGTCAATAATGAAGAAGACAAATACGGATATAACCTTACCATTTATCCCAACGGTTCTACCAGCATCCACATTCAGCCTACGAACCGGCAAGCCATTTCGTTCATGGGAGAGATGGATGTCGAAGAATAAAAAAACAAACAGAGATTAAGTAAGGATATATCAAACTTTTCCCCACAGATTGTTGCATCAAGTGAAAGTTTATCTTATTTTTGCGGTTCAACAACTATAAATTGAAACTTTTCAGGCTTGAAACACTAACATTATGGATACAAGTAAAATCGTAGGAGAAAAAATCAAGTCACTCCGTGAAAGCCAATCCATCAGTATGGAAGAACTGGCACAGCGTTCAGGGCTAGCCATTGAACAGATTGAACGTATAGAAAACAATATCGACCTTCCGTCGTTGGCGCCACTTATCAAAATAGCCCGTGTACTTGGTGTGCGTCTCGGAACCTTCCTGGACGACCAGGATGAAAACGGTCCTGTGGTATGTCGCAGGTCGGAAGCCAAAGACAGTATCAGTTTCTCTAATAATGCTATCCATTCTCGTAAACACATGGAATATCATTCTCTTTCCAAGTCGAAAGCCGATCGTCATATGGAACCGTTCATCATTGATGTAGCTCCTACAGACGATAGTGACTTTGTACTTTCTTCCCACGAAGGTGAAGAATTTATCATGGTTATGGAAGGAACAATGGAAATCAGCTACGGCAAAAATTCTTACCTACTCGAAGAAGGGGACAGTATCTATTACGACTCCATCGTACCCCATCATGTACATGCCTACGAGGGACAAGCAGCCAAAATATTAGCAGTAATCTATACACCAATTTAAGTGTGAGTATAAGGTATAAACTACGATATACAACAATGTAATACTTTATGCCTTATACTTCATATCTTGTACTTTATATCTTATCATAAAGCATCATGTTATACGAAAGAACGCTCGGACAATGGTTAGAGCATTGGGCAACAACTACACCTGACAAAGAATACATTGTTTACTCCGATCGCAACTTACGTTTCACTTGGAACCAGTTCAACCGACGGGTAGACGACATGGCAAAAGGACTTATCGCTATCGGAGTGGAACGCGGAACGCATGTCGGCATTTGGGCGGCGAATGTACCGGATTGGCTGACTCTTTTATATGCATGCGCCAAGATAGGCGCTGTATATGTCACGGTAAATACCAATTATAAACAAGCCGAACTGGAATATCTGTGCGAAAATTCGGATATGCACACTCTCTGCATCGTGAACGGTGAAAAAGACAGTGATTTTGTACAGATGACTTATACCATGTTACCGGAGCTGAAAACCTGCGAGCGCGGACACTTGAAAAGTGAACGTTTCCCCTATATGAAAAATGTGATCTATGTGGGACAGGAGAAACATCGTGGAATGTACAATACTTCTGAAATTCTGCTTTTGGGGAACAATGTAGAAGACAACCGTTTGACCGAACTTAAAAACCAGGTCGATTGCCACGACGTAGTAAATATGCAATATACCTCCGGCACTACCGGTTTTCCCAAAGGCGTAATGCTTACTCACTACAATATTACCAACAACGGGTTTCTGACGGGTGAGCACATGAAATTCACCGCCGACGACAAACTTTGTTGCTGTGTACCTTTATTTCACTGTTTCGGTGTAGTACTTGCCACGATGAATTGCCTTACACACGGTTGTACACAAGTCATGGTAGAGCGCTTCGATCCGCTGGTAGTTCTCGCCTCTATTCATAAGGAACGTTGTACCGCCCTCTATGGTGTACCCACTATGTTCATTGCCGAGCTCAATCATCCAATGTTCGATTTATTCGATATGTCTTGTTTGCGTACGGGTATCATGGCAGGTTCTCTCTGTCCGGTTGAGTTAATGAAGCAAGTGGAAGAGAAAATGTATATGAAAGTAACCAGTGTTTACGGACTCACCGAAGCAGCTCCGGGCATGACTGCTACTCGTATTGACGACTCGTTTGATGTACGCTGCAATACTGTAGGTCGTGACTTTGAATACACCGAAGTAAAAGTGATTGATCCGGAAACCGGTGAAGAATGTCCGGTCGGTGTACAAGGCGAGATGTGTAATCGTGGATACAACACCATGAAAGGTTATTATAAAAATCCGCAAGCCACTGCCGAAGTCATCGATAAGAATAATTTCCTACATTCCGGCGATTTAGGCGTGAAAGACGAAGACGGCAACTACCGTATCACAGGACGTATCAAAGATATGATTATCCGTGGTGGTGAGAATATCTATCCACGTGAAATTGAAGAATTCCTCTATCAACTGGAAGGTGTGAAAGATGTACAGGTTGCAGGTATCCCCTCTAAGAAATACGGTGAAGCCGTGGGAGCTTTCATCATTCTGCACGATGGAGTAAATATGCACGAATCGGACGTACGCGATTTTTGTATTGGCAGGATATCACGTTACAAAATTCCCAAATATATTTTCTTCATTAAAGAGTTCCCCATGACAGGTAGCGGTAAGATACAAAAATTCAAACTGAAAGATTTAGGATTACAACTCTGCAAGGAACAAGGGATAGAAATCATTTAATTAATGAATAATTGATAATGGAAAATGAACAATGACTATACGATGTTATGTGCAGTTTGTTTATCCATTATCAATTATTCATTAGCCAATCGGTAACGTAAAATAGAATGTAGTTCCGCAACCCTCTCCAGAACGTACCCATATACGCCCTCCCATACGCTCCACCAACATACGGCAAAGTGTCAGCCCCAAACCTGTTCCTTGAGCAAAATTATTCAGTTTACCAAAACGCTCAAAGATGGTTGCAACACGACGAGCCGGAATACCCATACCTGAATCCCTGACATAAAACTGTACCGCATTGCCCTTACGCTGAAAACCAAAATGTACTTCACCGGAAGAAGTAAATTTTACTGCATTACTCAACAGGTTACTTAATATCTGCGCGATATGCCCTCTGTCACCCAGGATAGTCAATTCCGTATCCACTTCATCGAGTTTCAACAATACCCCTTTGGATACTTTATCCCGGAAGGTATCATATTCCTTCAAACATATCAAATAAAGATTTATTTTCTCTTTAGTAAACACAACAGAACCTGCTTCCAATGAAGAAAGATCCAAAATATCATTAAACAAAGTCAGAAGCAATTCAGAATTACGCTCTATTATCTCACAATATTCTTTCTTTTCACTCTCATGTTCGGGTCCTATCACCAGTCGGGAGAAACCGACGATCGCATTCAGGGGAGTACGAATTTCATGGCTCATATTAGCAAAGAATGCAGATTTCAGACGGTCGGCTTCCTCCGCTTTGGTACGGGCATCAATCAATGCCGTCTCTGTTTCGACAAGTTCTGTCACATCGCGGCACATACAAAGCAAATACTTATCGCCCAACGGACAAACCCGGTTTTCGTAGTGGCGCATCTTTCCATGAAACATCAACGAATGACGTGCCGTATGCGTTTCTCCGGTACGAATTACCTCATCCATATTAGCACGGATCCGATGATACGCCTCAGCCGGTACCACATCCTTCAGGTTGGAGTGCAACAACTCTTCATTAGAAACACCTTCCACATGATTGGTGTGAGGAGCAGATACTAATTCGATAAAATTAGCATCATAGTCAGAAACAGTAATCATATCAGGAAAAGTATCGAGAATATCCCGATAATATTCCTCACGAAAACGACCGGGAATAGAATAGGAGCAAGAAGACTCAGAAACAGATTGGGTATTCAACCGTTCTTCCAATTGCCGGATAACCTCGAGCAGTTCTTCTTTGGTTTTCTTATTGTAATCAACCATTTAAGGTGTTTATTGAGTATTAGTGGCAATTGCCAACAACAAATATACAACAAACATTTATATTCATCAACTTAAACTCGCAACTTTTATCCTCCAAAGACAAGAGTTTTAACTACCGCCCTTCATTTACCGCTTTCAAAGTACCGTACCTCATCTTATTTCTCCGGATAACGCATATTCTCTTCCCGTATCTGCTCCAATATCTCATGCAGATATTTGGCGGATTCCCATTTAGCCATCGGCAAATCGTGAAGCAAATAATTTCCACAGTCCTGCGGAGCAGCACCAGGTATTTCACCCTCATATCCGGCAATAAAACGGAAAGTATCCTGCATCAGAGATACGATGTCTTGCGGTTGCAAATCACCTTTCATCAATAGATAATTACCGGTAAGACATCCCATAGGTCCCCAATAAATAATCTTATCCTGCCATTGTGGTTCGTTACGCAAATAAGTGGCAGCCAGATGTTCTATAGTATGCAGGGCACCCTGTCCTAAAGCCGGTTCACGGTTGGGCTCTTTCATACGAATATCAAAAGTTGTAACAACTTCTCCGTTCACTTCATCTTTGCGGGATACATAAATGCCACGCAACAAACGGATGTGATCAATAGTAAAACTGGGAATCTTCTTCATGATTTATAATTTATAATTGTAACTTATCAGGCAGCGTAGAAAGGAAAGCCCAAGTGGTAAGGAACGAACGTTCTGCCATAGTCTCCCAGAAACCGGTATATTGCGCCGAATGGTCTTCTATCCCCGGCGTGTCACTAATGATGCGGAAACTAAGGAAAGGTGTGTTATACAGATAACAAACCTGCGCAATGGCCGTGGATTCCATATCGACTGCAATCCCATCAGGGAAACGACGTTTAATAGCATCCAGCCCTACACGGTTGGTAATAAATTGATCACCAGTACAAATCAACCCGCTATGGATACGGCTGCCTTGCTCGACGCTGTTTAGCGATAAAGCATGTTTCAGCAGGAAAGCACAGCCCTCATATACGGCAGGCATTTCTGCCATCTGTCCATATTCATAATCTTCACCACACCACACATCATGGTACACCAGACGTTCACTTACAACCACATCCGCTACATCCAGACAGGTATCAATACCACCCGCCACACCGGTACTGACCACACAATCGGGCGTGAAACGGCGTATCAGTTCCGTGGCTCCTACTGCAGCATTCACCTTACCGATACCACATTGTGTAAGTATCACACGGTTGCTGCCAAGCATTCCGTCCACATAATGCAAATTGCCATAAGCCGACTCTTCTTTCTTCTGTAAACGCTCCACCAACTGGCGGTGCTCGCTATCCATTGCACTGATAACACCTACTGTCATATTCTTCTCAATATATATTTGCAAGGCAAAGGTACAATATTTCCATAAGATAAGCCATATACTGACATCAAAAAGAGACGAGCTTATTTTGCATTACTTCCAGTTTAAACTATCTTTGCAACCATTATAAAAAACGTAGTTCAAGATGATAAAGAAGATTCTTCCTGATTTGATTGCCATCCTGGCATTTGCACTACTTTCATTCGCTTACTTTTTTCCGGCGGATATAGAAGACCGTATTCTGTTCCAGCATGACACTGCTGCAGGAGCCGGTGCGGGACAAGAAGCCGCCCTGTATAACGAACAGACGGGAGAGAAAACTCGTTGGACAAACTCTCTTTTCGGTGGTATGCCGACGTACCAAATCGCCCCATCTTATGAATCGGGTACGCCTTTGCGATGGACGCAGAAAGTTTACCAACTATTCCTGCCCAGCTATGTCAATCTGACCTTCATCCTGATGTTAGGATTCTACATTTTGCTTCGTGTATTCGGTATATCGGTATGGCTCGCTGGTTTAGGAAGTATTCTATGGGCCTTTTCGTCCTACTTCTTTATTCTGATTTCAGCCGGACATATCTGGAAGTTTATTACCCTTGCTTATATTCCTCCCACAATAGCGGGTATCATATTGGCTTACCGTGGTAAGCTATTAGCAGGAGGTATCGTAACAGCCATCTTCGTTGCCCTGCAAATTATGTCCAACCATGTGCAGATGTCCTATTATTTTCTATTTGTCATCTTGTTCATCATGGGAGCCTATTTTGAGGATGCCTGGCGTAACAAGACATTGCCCGAATTCTTTAAAGCCAGTGCAGTGTTGTTTGTAGCTGCCCTCATCGGTGTAGCTGCCAACCTCTCCAACCTTTATCATACCTATACGTACAGTAAAGAAACCATGCGTGGCAAAAGCGAACTGGTACAAACCGGCGATGCAGCCAAACAGACAAGTAGCGGATTGGATCGTGATTATATCACACAATGGAGTTACGGCATTGACGAAACTCTTACCTTGCTTGTCCCCAATTTCAAAGGTGGAGCATCTACCCCACTTATCCAGAGCGAAACGGCCATGGAGAAAGCCAATCCCATGTATAGCGGTTTATACAGCCAACTGACACAATATTTTGGCAGCCAACCCATGACAGCAGGTCCCGTTTATGTAGGCGCTTTCGTGCTGTTTCTTTTCGTATTGGGGTGTTTCATCGTAAAAGGACCATTAAAATGGGCTTTAATTGGCGCCACTTTCTTCTCTATTGTTCTTGCCTGGGGTAAGAACTTCATGCCGCTAACGGACTTTTTCATCGACTATATTCCGATGTACAACAAATTCCGCGCTGTATCATCCATCCTCGTTATAGCGGAATTTACCATACCGTTATTGGCTATTTTTGCTTTGAAACGCATATTGGATGAGCCCGAGATATTGAAAAAAAACAGAAAAGCGATCGGTATCAGCATAGCACTCACAGCCGGTGTCGCCTTGTTACTTGCCGTGGCACCCGGTAGTCTTGGTTCAGGTTTCGTCCCTGCCCAAGAAGCACAAATGTTACAGAATGCCGTAAACCAACAAATGATACCGGCCAACGAGTTACCGGGTATTCTCGCCAATTTACAGGAAGTACGTTCTGCTCTTGTCAGCACCGATGCTTTACGCAGTTTCTTGATTATCGGTATCGGCTGCGCATTATTGGGACTTTATGCCGCCCGTAAATTAAACAAAACCGTTACCGTCAGCGCCATAATCGTATTGTGTATCGGTGATATGTGGAATATCAACAAACGTTATCTCAACGATAGCCAATTCGTTCCGCGTTCCACTCAAACTCAAACATTCACCAAGACAAAAGCAGACGAGTTGATTTTGCAAGATAAAGCTTTAGATTATCGCGTACTGAACCTTGCCAGCAATACATTCAACGAAAATAATACTTCTTATTGGCATAAAAGTGTCGGTGGTTACCATGCCGCCAAGTTACGCCGTTATCAGGAAATGATAGAGCATCACATCAGTCCTGAAATGCAAGCTGTATATAAGGAAGTAGCCACTGCAGGTGGTGAAATGGACAGTGTGGATGCTTCTAAGTTCCGCATACTGAATATGCTGAACACCAAGTTTTTCATTTTCCCTGCCGGACAGCAGGGAGAAACCGTACCCATTCTCAATCCGTACGCTTACGGTAATGCCTGGTTTGTAGACAAAGTACAATATGTTGATAACGCCAATCAGGAAATAGAAGCTCTGGATAGCATTCTTCCTACAGAAACAGCTGTAGTGGATGTCCGTTTCAAAGATATACTGAATGGTGTAACAGAAGTATATAAAGATAGTTTATCCACCATTCGCCTGACAAGTTACGAACCTAACCGTTTGGTATACGAAACAGAAAATGCCAAAGACGGCATCGCTGTATTCTCCGAGATCTACTATCCTGACGGTTGGCAAGTCACCATTGACGGGCAAGCCGCCAAGCTGGCACGCGCTGATTACATCTTACGTGTCCTGTATGTTCCTGCCGGCAAACATACCATTGAGATGCGTTTCGACCCAAAGAGTCTGCACGTAACGGAAGGTATTGCTTATGGAGCCTTCGCACTCCTGATTATGGGAGTAATCGTACTTGTAGTGATGACACGAAAAAGAAAAATGGTTTAAAAAGCTGCGTTAAAGCGGGGCACGTAGATATTTAAGGGAGATTTGTTTGATATACTTGATAAATCCTTTTGATACTGTATTCATCACGGAGAACACAAGGGGATATCGTTTTTTTACCGGACGAGATGTCTGAAGCTGTATGCTTGGCGCATCAATCTGTCAAATTGATTTCAAAACGGCACCCATCAGATGCTTTTTATCTCCGAACCGCCCGTTTTGCTGACACACCCGCTTCCCGAAAAATCCGGAAGCGTGCGATTGGGTGCATAAACATGCGGCATTTTCACCGAATATCCCGCCTCCCGCACGAGGGATGTTAACATCCGACGTAAGGGATATTAACTTCCAGCGTGAGGGATATTAACTTCCGGCGTGAGGGATATTAACTTCCGGCGTGAGGGATATTAACTTCCCTCACGGGAAAAACGGACATTTCTCCCACAAACGCCCTTTTTCTCCCGTGAAAAGAGTACTTTTGCACGATCAGCTCGCAGTTTTTCGTCTATTTGGATTGTTTATATTTATGTATTTCACTATCCATGAGCAAGATACAGATTTTCGTCCGTATATTTTCGCTTGCGCCTGCCGACGGGTAGAAATACGCGTTTCCCGGGACACGGAAAGTACAAAATGTCAAAAATGGACACAGCAATACCAGGATTTCTTGAAAACCGCATAGAGCAGCACCTCGAAACCGGGTGATCCGTACCTGAAATTATAACACCATACAAGAGAAAAAATAAGTTTTCAGGCACTTCCTTTCACAGATTTCTTTAGTCTTCCTCAGTATATCGATTATACCGATATCGGTCTTCCTGCTCTTTCAAAGCAGCATCCACCATTTCCTCACTGTAACAACCAGAATTTGCAATGATTTCAACTAACTCATCATCTGTCTTCTGCACTACTTTATCATGTATCATAGCTTGCTTGTTCATCTCTTTCCTATTCTGCTGGATAGTTTCCACAGCTTGTACAAACCTTTCATTATAATCTTCTCTGTTCGCTAAAATTTCTTTCAATTCTTCATCTGATTTGTTGGCAAGCTTAGCGGATATTTGCTCGTCAATCCCCGACGACTCCGGTATCCACGGGCGTTGCGGCTGCGAAGCGACCTCAGCAATGTCGTCTTCGGGAACAACTTCACCTTTACCAAAGACACCCGAAATGACAGAACGCCAGCCAATAATAGCAAGATAAAGATAAATCCAGGGAAGAATAGTATAAATATCACCTAAACCCTCAAAGTACACACCCGGAATATACGAGCGAAGTGATCCATAAACCAAGTCAGTCAGGATCAATGAATAGTAAACAATAAGATAAGTAGTTCCTTCTCTTACAAAACGATTTTGCCAATTTTTCCTCAATTGACAAAAAGCAATGATAAACAAGAGGGGAGCCGCCCACATAGAAAACACACGATAAATCCAAACACGCATATCGCCTTCACTACCGGCATAAAAAAGAATGACATTGAGCAAATAACCCATCATATACATTCCGGCGGCAACTGCCATCAAAGTAAACACCGCCTTTTTCTCAATCTGCTTTGACCGTATGACAATAAATGCTATCAACATCATCACTCCACCGATAATAAAAGCTATGATATAGCCGGCATCATATAATTTTCCTATCGGAACATCAGGCGCAACAGTGCCTGCATAACGGCCTACCAACCCATTGAATACGTCATAGAACGCTGTAGCCAGAATGATGCTACACGTAATCATCCATCCGCCAGGCGCATCACTGATACGCCAACGCTCAACGGTAGTACGTCCCTCCACCGTCAAAGGTATTGCATTCTTGATACTCGACCATCCACTGAGTACCACAAAAAATAGAATAAAACATATAATACCTTCAAGAATGAATCCTATTAACGGAATGATTCCCAATACAGCGGCCACAACCGACCATATCATAGCCGCACGCAAGCGCCCCGCTCCTCGACTGGCTTCTTCGGGAAAAGTGTACGAACGCTTCAAACTGCCGTAACCACCAATCATAATAAAGAATGCAACTACACTCGCCACAAATGCCAAAAACCAACCGAACACCGGAATAAATTTCAAGACCTGACTCACCAATCCCCAAACGGCCCCCTTACGGATATTCAATATCGCATGTGCATCGGCAGCCTTCTGTAGTTTAGCAAACCCTGTCAAACCACCAAAATACAACACGTAAGCAAAAACCATAAGCAGTGGTACTACAACATCCGAAGCGTCCGCCCCAAACATGCTGCCATCGATATTCCCACTCATCAGCATATAGCCGATACCGCTTAAGTTGTCTATCTTATCATAAAGTGATACAATCGCCTCAATCAAGGGCATCAGGGAAATAATCAAGACTGCGTTGAAAATGTTCCCGCCTTTTTCACGCCAAAGTGTAGTTACCTTCATAGTAATTATTATTAAGTTTTAATATTCCTCAAATATCAATATATTTTAAATAAAAAACAAACTTTCTCTTCCAATTATTTTACATACATAACGTCACGTCTATCAAATAACACGCACTTGTATCGGACATGCAAAAATTACGTTAGGAATTTCAGCCACCTAATAACGTTAGGAAAAATATAAAAAACATATAAATCGAGGACAAAACAATATATTTCAGTACCTTTGTGTTCTATTTATGTTCTAATAATAAAAAGAAAAGTATATGGAAAGTACCCGTCAAAATAAAATATCCCGTTTACTCCAGAAAGAGTTGAGTGACATCTTCTTGTTACAAACCAAATCTATGCCCGGAGTATTAATTTCTGTGAGTGCCGTGCGTATTAGTCCCGATATGAGTGTGGCTCGTGCCTATCTCAGTATTTTCCCGTCGGAAAAGAGTGAGGAAATCATCAAGAATATCAATGCTAACATGAAATCCATACGTTTTGAATTGGGTACACGTGTACGCCACCAACTACGCATTATCCCTGAACTGAAATTTTTTGTAGACGACTCGTTAGATTATTTAGAACGCATTGACGAACTTTTAAAATAATGTTTAGTGATTAATGATTAAACATTAATTATGCACCTGCCATTTTACATTGCCCGTCGCTACCTCTTTTCTAGAAAGAAGCACAATGCCATTAATATAATCTCCGGTATATCAGTATGCGGAGTAACATTGGCTACTTTGGCACTGGTATGTACTCTATCTGTATTCAACGGGTTCCAGGATATGGTGGCAGGGTTCTTTACCGCTTTCGACCCGGAATTGAAAATTACAATTCGCGAAGGGAAAGTTTTCGATCCGCAAGAGTCACGTATTCAACAGATACGAACACTACCGGAGATAGATGTCTGGACAGAAACATTGGAAGAGAGTGCTATGGTTCAATATAAAGACCGGCAGGCAATGGCAGTTATAAAGGGAGTAGAAAACAACTTTGAGCAACTGACTTCTATTGATAGCTTACTCTACGGGACAGGTGAATTCATTTTAGAAGACTCGATTGTAGACTATGGCTTTCTTGGTGTGGAACTGGTCTCTGAACTAGGTACAGGCATTCAGTTCGTTGATCCATTACAGGTGTTTGCTCCCAAACGGAATGTACGGGTGAATATAGCCAATCCTTCCGCCGCTTTCAACCAAGATTATTTATTCTCACCAGGAGCCGTGTTTGTTGTCAATCAACAAAAATACGATTCTCGTTACATCCTTACTTCCCTGAACTTTGCACGCCGTTTGTTCAATTACGACACGGAGGTTTCTGCTATTGAGTTAAAACTAAAACCAGGGACAAGCACTGACGCTGTACAGAAAAAGATGGAAAATATACTCGGTGATCGGTTCGTTGTACAGAACCGTTATGAACAACAAGCTGATGTTTTCCGTATTATGGAAATTGAGAAACTTATTTCTTATCTGTTCCTGACTTTCATCCTCGCCATCGCTTGTTTCAACGTCATCGGTTCGTTGTCCATGCTGATACTGGATAAGCGTGAAGATGTAGAAACGTTACGTAATCTGGGAGCAGACGACCAGTTGATTTCTCGCATTTTCCTGTTTGAAGGGAGATTAATTTCTCTATTCGGAGCTATTATCGGTATTATCATCGGATTGTTACTATGTTTCCTGCAAGAGCGATTCGGACTTATCTCATTGGGAGGCGGTAGCGGCAGCTTTGTGGTCGATGCCTATCCGGTGAGTGTACACGCAACGGATATTATACTGATATTTATGACAGTAATTGCAGTAGGTTTCCTATCTGTATGGTATCCGGTGAGATATCTCAGCAAACGACTGCTGAAAAAAGGGTGAGAAAAAAGACAACGGGAAAAGAAATAGTAAGCCCTTTATATCTTGTGGATAATGGTCAATCCATCACGTAAGGGAAGAATTACTTTTTCTACGCGGTTATCTTTTGCTACCAGATCATTGAATTCTTTAATACGAATGGTTTGCAAATCGGAAGCATGGGGGTGCTCTTCCAATACATGGCCATCCCATAAGGTATTATCAGCAACGATATAACCGCCTACTGAAAGATGCGCCAATGCCATCTCATAATATTCAATGTATTTACGCTTATCCCCGTCCATAAAAACAAGGTCGAAAGTTATTCCCAACTGCGGAACACGTTCCAAAGCATCACCTATATAAAATTTAATTTTATCAGCATAGGCAGAATTCTCCAACCAAGGACGAGTAAAGTCTTCTTGTTCGTCATTGATTTCGAATGTATGCAACATCCCGCCTTCGGGAAGTCCTTCTGCCATACAAAGAGCGGAATAGCCGCTATAAGTACCTATCTCCAAAATCTGACGGGGACATATCATCCGGACAAACATCTTGAGCATACGTCCCTGCAAATGTCCTGAAGCCATCCGGGGATAAAGTAACTTGACATGGGTATCTCGATAGAGGGCTTTCAAGTAATCGCTCTCTTGATCAATGTGTGCCAGGATATATTCGTCTAACGTCATAGGAATTGAGGGTTTAACATTATCATACTGAACGAAATCGAAGAATCCCATTTTTCAGGAAGATAGACAACTCCACAGAAAAAGGAGATCCTTCGACAAAAATTCAGGATGACAGGTACTGTCAGATATTACTTTTAAATTAAAGTACTTCGCAAAATACGGTATTTTATAAATATCTATTGCTGTTAGGCAATACACTCTCTGTCGCATGTTTCAAAGCATCTTCTACGACATTGATTTCGAGGAAAGAAGTCTGCGTACCTGCTTTTCCGCTACTCAAGTAACCTACCATATCGGTAGGTTGCAAACGTCCTTCCTTCAACAAACGGCGAAGAGCGGCAAAATAATATTCTTGTCCATTGGCCAGTTCCGGCATATAAATAGCTTCCACACCATAGGATAAAGCAAGATGGCGCATTGTCTTTTCCTTATAACAGATGGCCAAAACCGGATATTTTCCACGAAACGCAGCCAGGTTACGAGCGGTACGTCCACTATAACTATCTGTAATGATAGCGCGGATTTTCAACTTAGTAGTGGCTTTTACAGCCTGCTTAGCAAGGAAAGCAGTTACATCGTTACTGTTCTCATCCAGAGGAATACGTATATCATTATCTGCCAACTTATCTTTTTCTGCCTGGGCAGCAACTTTAGTCATTGTTTGCACCGCTTCTACAGGGTACTTACCATAAGCGGTTTCACCACTTAACATAAGGGCATCAGTACGATAATAAATAGCATTGGCAATATCAGTCACCTCAGCACGGGTAGGACGGGGATTGGATATCATGGTATGAAGCATCTGCGTGGCAACGATTACTGGCTTCTTAGCGAGAATACATTTACGTATCAACATACGTTGGATACCCGGAATACGTTCTTGAGGAACTTCGATACCCAAATCACCACGAGCTACCATCACACCATCGGCTACCTCAAGAATTTCATCAATATTATCTACACCTTCCTGGTTCTCAATCTTGGCAACGATACGGATATCACTATTGTGTTCATCAAGAATTGCCTTGATATCAAGAATATCCTGTTTGTTGCGAACAAAAGAATGAGCAATGAAATCAATATCCTTCTCAATGGCATAAAGGATATTATTACGGTCTTTCTCCGTCAAGGAAGGCAGATTGATACGAACACCCGGCACATTGACACTCTTACGGTTACCAAGCGTAGCTTCATTCTGAACCTCACAAAGCAAATAATCAGGAGTCTTATCTACTACGGCCAATTCCAAATCACCATCATCAATAAGGATTTGTCCGCCAACATTCAAATCATTCACAAAATTAGGATAGGAAACGGAAATACATTCACGAGTAGTTTGCAGATCGGGATTGCCTACTACCTTTACACGGTCACCCACTTTAAAAGGAATCGGTTCGGCAAGCACGGTAGTACGCACCTCAGGACCTTTCGTATCCATCAGGATAGCGATACGATTGGATACCGAACGAACATTAGCTATCAATTTTTCAAACCCTTCACGTCCTGCGTGCGCTGTATTCATGCGCACCACATTCATACCGGCTTCGAACAACTTCTGTATAAAGTCTACATCGCAACGTTGGTCAGAAATCGTTGCAACGATTTTTGTTTGTTTCAATAACATAATCTTATACCTATTTACTTATTATATTTATTTTTTGTTATCCAGCAGCGCTTCCAAAGCTAATCTGTAAGAATTCAGCCCGAAACCGCAAATGACACCCTGACAGGCATTGGCAATCATGGATACATGACGAAATACCTCACGGGCATGTACATTGGAAATATGCACCTCAATCACCGGAGCAGTGACCGAACGAATAGCATCCTGCAGAGCAATGGACGTATGAGTGTAAGCACCTGCATTCAAAATAATGCCGTCCACATCAAAACCGACTTGCTGTATCTTATCTATCAGTTCTCCCTCGATGTTGGACTGGAAATAGTCAATTTGTACATCCACATATTTTTTACGAAGTTCGGCAAGGCAGTCTTCAAAAGTAACACTGCCATAAATGGAAGGTTCACGTTTGCCCAACAGATTTATATTGGGACCGTTAATAATTTGTATCCTCATAACACAATTTTTTATACCTTTGTCCACAGAGAACAATTTTTCAAGGTGCAAAGATAGTATAAAGGTAGGAAAAAGAAATGAAAGTAGGAGAAAAATCAACGGATAAAGAAAAGCGAGCGTTGATAATCAGAAAGTATAAACAATATCTGAAGTTGGAGAAAGGACTTTCTGATAACACCTTCGATGCTTACATGACAGACTTGAGAAAACTTCTGGATTTCCTGGAAAGCGAAAATATCAAGATATTCGATACTACACTTGATGACCTTCAGCGTTTTACTGCTGGTCTACACGACATAGGCATTCATCCGCGCTCCCAGGCACGTATTCTTTCGGGTATCAAATCTTTCTTTCACTTTCTTGTCATAGCTGATTATCAAGAAACCGACCCGAGTGAATTACTTGAAGGACCCAAAATCGGATTTAAATTACCGGAAGTACTCACTGTGGAAGAAATCGACAAGATTATCTCTACCGTCGATATGGAGAAAAATGAAGGTCAACGCAACCGAGCCATCCTGGAAACACTGTACAGTTGCGGCTTACGCGTATCGGAGCTCTGCAATCTGAAAATATCCGATCTCTATTTTGAAGAGGGGTTCATAAAGGTAGAAGGGAAAGGCAGCAAGCAACGGCTGGTTCCTATTTCTCATCGCGCTATCAAAGAAATAAAATATTGGTTTAAAGACCGTTGCCACTGGAAAATAAAAAAAGATTTCGAAGATTATGTATTTTTGGCACGATGGGGCAACGGCATATCACGCATTATGGTATTTCATCTGATTAAAGAGCTGGCACAAAAAGCTGGAATTACCAAAAATATCAGCCCGCATACTTTCCGTCACTCCTTTGCTACTCATTTATTGGAAGGAGGTGCCAATTTACGTGCTATACAATGTATGTTGGGCCATGAATCTATTGCTACCACGGAAATCTACACTCATATCGACCGGAATATGTTGAGAAGTGAAATAATTGAGCATCACCCGCGTAATATAAAATACAGAAAAGAACATAGCTTTTATTAAATTATAATAAATATGACAGTATTATTAACAAATTGACGAGAGAATTTATACCTTTGCGAAGCTATATCTATAGGACTATAGCAGCGAATTGTGAATAGACGAATTTCAATTACAAACAATTAATTTATATCTAAAATGACTAAAAAATTGTATCTGCCTTTGTTAGTGGCACTTGTTGCTGTTTTGACATCATGCAGCAGCAAAATGGGTGAACTGTCTTCTGACTATTTCACAGTGACTCCTCAAGTATTGGAAGCCGTAGGTGGTAAAGTTCCCGCTACCATTAATGGCAAATTCCCTGAAAAGTACTTCAAGAAGAATGCTGTAGTAGAAGTAACTCCGGTTTTGAAATGGGACGGTGGCGAAGCTAAAGGTCAGCCTGCTGTATTCCAGGGTGAAAAAGTTGAAGGTAACGACCAGTCTATCTCTTACAAGACAGGTGGTAGCTACACAATGAAGACTTCTTTCGACTATGTTCCTGAAATGGCTAAATCTGAACTGTATTTGGAATTCAAAGCTAAAGTTGGTAAGAAAGAAATTACAATTCCTGCTGTAAAGATAGCTGATGGTGTAATCTCTACTTCTGAAATGATCGGCCAGACTTTGGGTACTGCCAATCCAGCTAACGGTGACGATGCATTCCAACGTATTATTAAGGAAAAATATGATGCTAATATCATGTTCTTGATCCAACAAGCTAACGTACGTGCAAGTGAGCTGAAAACAGCAAAATCCTTCAACGAAGAAGTTAAGAATGTAAACGATGCTGCCAACAAAAAAATCAACAACATTGAGATTTCCGCTTACGCCTCTCCTGATGGTGGTGTTAAGTTGAATACAGGTTTGGCCGAAAATCGTCAAGACAATACAGCTAAAGTTATCAACAAAGACCTGAAGAAAGCTAAAATTGAGGCTGCAGTTGACACTAAATATACTGCACAAGACTGGGAAGGGTTCCAGGAATTGGTTAGCAAATCCAACATCCAAGATAAAGAATTGATTCTTCGTGTACTGTCTATGTATTCTGATCCTGAACAAAGAGAAACTGAAATCAAAAATATTTCTTCTGTTTACAAGACTTTGGCTGACGAAATCCTTCCGCAACTGCGTCGTTCTCGTTTGACTTTGAACTATGATGTTATTGGTAAGTCTGACGAAGAAATCGCTTCTTTGGCTGACAGCGATGCAAAACAATTGAACATCGAAGAATTGCTGTATGCTACTACTTTGACTAATGATCCTGCTAAGCAAGAAGCTATCTTTACCAAAGCTACTCAAATCTATCCGAACGATTACCGTGCTTATAACAATTTAGGTAAGTTGTCTTATCAGGCTGGTAATTATGATAAGGCTGAAGGTTATTTCAAGAAATCTCTTTCTATCAAGAATTCTCCTGAAGCTAACATGAACATGGGTCTTATCGCTTTGAAGAAGGGTGACAAAGCAACTGCTGAATCTTATCTGAGCAAAGCTTCTGGAACAAAAGAATTGAACGAAGCACTGGGTAATCTGTACGTAGCTCAAGGTCAGTACGACAGAGCTGTCAATGCTTTCGGTGATACAAAGACTAACAGCGCTGCTTTGGCACAAATTCTGGCTAAAGACTACAACAAGGCTAAAAACACTTTGGCTAATGTAGAAAAACCGGATGCTTACACTGACTATTTGATGGCTGTTGTAGGTGCAAGAACAAATAACTCTTCTATGGTTATGGACAACTTGAAGAAGGCTGTTGCTAAAGATTCTACTTTGGCTAAGAAAGCTGCTTCTGACTTGGAATTCTCCAAATATTTCACGAATGCAGACTTTATGAGTATCATCAAATAATAAGTATATAGATGAAAAGAAGTGCCCGACATAGAAATATGTCGGGCATTTTTTTTTATTCACACCAAAAAGAAGTATTTTCGCAACAAAGTAGCAGAAAAATCCATATGAAGAATATTTACCTTGCATATTTCCTCATTATCATATTATCCGCTTGTGGCGGTAAGAAGTCCGAAACGGTCAGCCTGAACGGTGAAATCAAAGGATTAGGAAATGATACTCTCTATATCTATGGTGCAGATAGGTTATATGACCGTATGGATACATTACTCGTCAAAGATGATAAATTTTCCGCCACTCTTACTCCGGATACTTTAGTAGAAACGTATCTATTGTTCAGCAACGGTTCTCAATATCCGCTCTTTATGGATAAAGGAGACAAGATACGCATTAAAGGTTCTGTCTCCGAGCCCGGTATATTGGAAATAAGCGGTAATAGCGCTAACGAGGAACTGACAGCTTTCCAAAATGAGTTGAAAGAGCTGGGTAAACCATCGCAGAAAGTGATGGAAGAAAAGGCAGAAAATTTTATCAATAGTCATCTTGCTTCATTAGCAAGTCTCTACTTACTCGACAAGTATTTCATTCAAAAGCATCAACCTGATTATAACCATATTAAAAGGTTAATCGAACACATGACAGGCGAACTAAAAGATCGTCCTTTTATTGATGAACTTCTGAACCGTATTCAAGAAGAAGAGAAGTCGGAAGTCGGAAAGACCACTCCTTATTTCCGTTTACCCAATGATAAAGGAAAAACTATAAGCCGTTCCGATTTTAAGGATCAGTATCTATTGATACAGTTCTGGGCTTCATGGGATACTTTGAGTCGGGACAGTAATGCTGTTTACAGGCGTATCTATAAAAAGGAACAGAAAAATAAAAAATTTGCCTTGTTGGGAATCTCTCTGGATATAGACAAAGAGAAATGGCAGAAAGCCATTAAAGCTGATACCTTGAACTGGGAGCAAGTTTGTGATTTCTCCGGTTGGAATGCTGAACCTGTCAAGTTGTTCTCCATTCGGAGTTTACCAGCTAATATATTACTCAGTCCTTCGGGAAGAATTGAAGGAAAAAACCTGAGCGAAAAGGCTATCGAAAAGAAACTGAAAGAAATAGAGGAAAGAGAAAAGAAAGAGACGGAAAGGAAACAAAAGAAAATAAAACGTTAATTTCATTGTCTCCTTTTCATTACTAATAATTAATCATTAATTCACGTGCTCATCAAAGTTTTTGGAGCGGCTGTTCAAGGTATTGATGCAACCCTTATCACCATTGAAGTCAACAGCTCCAGAGGCTGTATGTTCTATCTCGTCGGACTCCCGGACTCAGCAGTCAAGGAAAGTCATCAACGCATTATTTCAGCATTACAGGTCAATGGCTACCGGATGCCAACAAGTAATATTGTCATCAATATGGCTCCGGCGGATATTCGTAAGGAAGGTTCTGCATACGACCTACCATTAGCCATCGGCATGCTGGGTGCCAATGAAGTAATTCAAGCTGACAAAATGGGGAAGTACCTGCTAATGGGAGAATTGAGTCTGGATGGTAGTCTACAACCTATCAAAGGTACTTTGCCAATTGCCATAAAAGCAAGGGAGCTGGGCTTTGAAGGCATCATCATTCCTAAACAGAATGCGCGTGAAGCAGCTGTTGTAAACAACCTGAAAGTATATGGAGTGGAAAATCTGAAAGAAGTGATTGAGTTCTTCAATGGGAAACAGGAGCTTAAACCAATACAGGTCAATACACGTGAAGAGTTTTATACCCGCCAAAGCACTTCTGAGCTGGATTTTGCCGATGTGAAAGGACAGGAAAACGTGAAACGTGCACTGGAAGTAGCGGCTGCAGGTGGGCACAACATACTTCTAGTTGGGGCACCGGGTAGCGGTAAGTCTATGCTGGCAAAGCGTCTCCCTTCCATACTACCACCATTATCACTAGGTGAAAGTCTCGAAACCACTAAAATACATTCAGTAGCCGGAACACTGGAAAAAGAAGGAGGACTTATTTCTAAGCGGCCATTCCGCGACCCACATCACACGATTTCTACCGTAGCCATGACCGGAGGAGGCAGTTTTCCTCAACCGGGTGAAATCAGCCTCGCCCACAACGGAGTACTGTTTTTGGACGAATTGCCGGAGTTCAACCGGAATGTGCTTGAGGTGCTGCGGCAACCTCTGGAAGACCGGAAGATTACAATTTCACGTGTTAAATGCAAGGTAGAATATCCGGCCAGTTTCACGCTGGTTGCTTCTATGAATCCTTGTCCTTGCGGATACTATAATCATCCGACTAAAGCTTGCGTTTGTAGTCCGGGGCAGGTACAGAAATACCTGAACCGAATTTCCGGCCCCTTGCTCGACCGTATCGACCTTCAAATCGAAGTAATACCGGTTCCATTTGAAAAGATGTCCGATACCCGCCCAAGCGAATCGAGTGAGAGTATCCGTAAACGTGTGATACACGCCCGTCAAGTTCAGGCCGAAAGATATGCAGACATTCCGGGTGTGTATTGTAATGCACAAATGAACAGTAAGCTACTCGCACGCTATGGCCGTCCAGATGACAAAGGTCTTGAGCTACTAAAAAACGCCATGAACCGCTTCAATCTTTCAGCACGTGCATACGACCGTATCTTAAAGGTATCGCGCACCATTGCCGACCTTGAAGACAGCGAATCAATACAACCCGCTCATCTGGCGGAAGCCATCGGATATAGAAACCTGGATAGGGAAGATTGGGCCGGATAAAAAATTCCACCAATACCCGATCCTTTATACACAAAGTACTTATTATTTCTCTATCCTGATACGTGCATCCACCGCAATCACATTCTTCTCCGTTGCAAGCAACGGATTGATATCCATTTCCTTGATTTCCGTAGCAAAACGCAATAAGGTAGAGAGGCGTACTATAATTTCGGCAAACTTATCTTCATTGACACCCTTTTGGCCACGCGTACCTTTGATAATCTTATAAGCACGCAAAGAATGAATCATGGAATAAGCTTCCTCGTAGGACAAAGGAGCCAGACCAGAGGAAACATCTTTCAGCACTTCGACAAAAATGCCACCCAAACCACAAAGTACCACATGACCGAATTTTTCTTCGTACTTGGCCCCGATAAACAACTCCGTACCGCGTAGCATGGGTTGCACCATAATACCTGTCACCTCAGGAATTTGCATCATACGATCGAACTCCAAAGCAAGATGCTGCTCACTCTTTATATTCAGTACCACACCGCCCACATCAGACTTATGCACGGGTCCTACAACTTTCGCCACCACAGGAAATCCCGCACGACGGGCAAAAGCGAGTACTTCATCCTTATTGGCTGAGACAAACTCTTCCACTACCGGAATACCTGCCGAATGAAGCAATGCTTGTACTTGATGAGGTTCTATATAACCGTCTTCGGGAATAGAGTCAATAATACGACGTATGCGAGGAACATCCACCCCGAAGAGTTCAATTTCATTATTCGCTGGTCTCGACACATTCATGATGCGAGACAGCGCTGTACCTAACGTCACCTCATCCGCAAAGTTCACATGTCCTTTCGCGAGAAATGCGGCAACTTCCGCTCCTGCGGTGTTGATGGAAGGAAGAATAGGGAAAATAGGCTTTTTACAGGTCTGCATCTTTCCGTGCAGCACATCATACATTTCGAACATGGTGACCAGCCCGGGTGTACCGAAAATAGCCATCACGGCATCCACATTGTCAAACTTCTCTTCACAGTATTCCAAACAAAGGCGCAGATGTTCGGGGGTCCCCGTGGCAAGGATATCTATCGGGTTTCCTACCGCCGCACCCGGAAAAAGTAAACTTTTCAACTCTTCGGCAAGCGGGCCTTCCAACTTCGGTACGTTCAATCCACCCTTACTCAAGGCATCCGTCAGCATCACACCCGGCCCTCCCGCATGAGTAATAATGGCGAAATTCTTCCCTCTCAGCTCCGGCAAAGTGAAAATACACCCCACTGTAGTCAGTTCCTCCCGTGAATGGCAACGCACAATACCTGCCTTACGAAACAGAGCTTCCACCGCAGAGTCGGGACTGGCAATGGCACCTGTGTGCGAGGATGCTGCCCGACTTCCACTTTCACTGCTACCAGACTTGATAGCCGCAATCTTGCATCCTTTTTTTATCAGTGAAGAAGCATGGAACAATAATCTGTCCGGATCGCCGATACTCTCTATATAAAGCAGTTTTATTTTAGAATCTCTTTCCGTATCAAAATGTTCATCCATATATTGCAGCACATCCTCCACTCCAATCTGCTTGGCATTACCTACAGACCAGACGGAATTGAACTGTAAACCTTTGGTAACCGCACTCTCCAAAATAAATACCGCAGTCGCACCGGAACTGGATATCAGGTCAACGCCTTGCGGATGCAAGTTAGGAATAGGCTGGCTGAACACACTATGATGCCAAGTATTCATCAATCCGATGCAATTAGGTCCTATTAATGAAGCACCGTATTTATTCACCGTCTCCAAAATACGGTTTTCCAACAGTGCACCCTCATGGGTTTCTTCTCCAAAACCCGCAGAAAGAATGATGAATGCACGCACCTGCTTTTCAGCAGCAAGTACCTGTACCGCCCCGGGACATAACGTCGCCGGAATGGCAAGTATCGCCAAATCCGTTTCAGGAATATCCTTTACATCAGCATACGCCACTACACCTTGTACTTCGGTTTCTTTCGGATTGACAGCACGTAATTCTCCTGTATATCCACCGTTCATCAGATTTCTCAAGATAGCACCTCCCGGCTTATGCACATTATTGGACGCCCCCACTACCACAATACTGGCAGGATGCAACAATTGGTTTGTTATCATAATCTGTTTATATTATGTTTCAACTATACAATGCACAAATATACATTTTTTATACGTGGATACAAGAGATAGGAGAGTTTTTCCTGAAGTATTATTTACATTCTACGCAAAACAAATTCAGAAGAAAATCATTCTATACATAAAACAAAAGAAACAATTCATTTCATTAGAAAAGTATCATCCAAGAAAAGAAAAATAACGACTGACACAAAACACCGGGAAGACAACCTACGTTTTATGTTTATATATACTATTCGTATTTAACAGAAAACCGTTATCTTTGCACATCCTAAAAGCGTTCATAACAAAAGAGATACATATAACACAATGGAAAAGAAATTCAAACGTACCACCGTGACATCGGCACTGCCGTATGCAAACGGCCCCGTTCATATCGGACACTTGGCCGGAGTCTATGTTCCCGCAGATATCTATGTCCGCTACTTAAGACTGAAAAAAGAAGAAGTTGTATTCATTGGAGGGTCTGACGAGCACGGAGTACCCATCACTATACGTGCCAAAAAAGAGGGTATCACACCGCAGGATGTAGTAAACCGTTATCATACACTCATTAAGAAATCTTTCGAAGATTTCGGTATTTCATTTGATATATACAGCCGCACAACTTCAAAAACTCATCACGACACGGCCTCCGATTTCTTCCGTAAATTGTACGACAAAGGTGAATTCATTGAAAAGACCAGCATGCAATACTACGATGAGGAAGCAAAAACTTTCCTTGCCGACCGATATATTACCGGTGAATGTCCTCATTGCCACGCAGAAGGTGCCTACGGTGATCAATGTGAGAAATGCGGAACCAGCCTTAGCCCTACGGATCTGATTAATCCCAAGAGTGCTATCAGTGGAAGCGAACCTGTAATGCGTGAAACAAAACATTGGTATCTGCCACTGGACAAACACGAAGAATGGTTACGCCAATGGATTTTGGAAGACCATAAGGAATGGCGTCCCAATGTATACGGCCAATGTAAAAGTTGGCTCGACATGGGTTTGCAACCACGTGCCGTTAGCCGTGACCTTGACTGGGGTATTCCTGTACCCGTAGAAGGTGCTGAAGGTAAAGTACTTTACGTATGGTTTGATGCACCTATCGGTTACATCAGCAATACGAAAGAGCTGCTGCCCGACTCTTGGGAGAAATGGTGGAAAGACCCTGAAACCCGTCTTGTACATTTCATCGGAAAAGACAATATCGTGTTCCACTGCATTGTATTTCCTGCCATGTTAAAAGCTGAAGGAAGTTATATCCTACCGGATAACGTACCGAGTAACGAATTCCTGAACCTGGAAGGAGATAAGATTTCTACTTCTCGTAACTGGGCTGTATGGTTACACGAGTATTTGCAGGATTTTCCCGGAAAGCAAGATGTATTGCGCTACGTGCTCACTGCCAACGCTCCGGAGACGAAGGACAATGACTTTACCTGGAAAGACTTTCAGGCACGTAACAACAATGAATTGGTAGCCGTATACGGTAACTTCGTGAATCGTGCCTTGCAACTGACAAAGAAGTATTTTGACAGTGTGGTTCCCGCTGCAGGCGAACTGAACGATTACGATAAGGAAACTCTTAAAGAATTTGCCGATGTAAAAGCTGAAGTAGAAAAATTATTAGACGTATTCAAGTTCCGCGATGCCCAGAAAGAAGCTATGAACTTGGCACGTATCGGCAACAAATACCTTGCAGACACTGAGCCCTGGAAACTTGCCAAGACAGACATGCCGCGTGTTGCTACTATTCTGAATATTTCTTTGCAATTAGTAGCCAATCTCGCCATTGCTTTTGAACCGTTCTTACCGTTCAGTAGTGAAAAACTGCGCAAAATGCTGAATATGGATAATTTTGATTGGGCAGAACTGGGACATACAGATTTACTTCCCGCCGGACATAAGCTGGCAGAACCGGAATTGTTGTTCGAGAAAATTGAGGATGATGTCATTCAAGCACAGGTAGACAAATTGCTCGCTACAAAGAAAGCCAATGAAGCAGCCGGCTACAAGGCAAATCCCATCAAACCTACCATCTCTTTTGAAGAGTTCGAGAAACTGGATATCCGTGTAGGTACCGTATTGGAGTGCGAAGTTGTTCCCAAAATGAAGAAGTTGTTAAAATTCAAGATTGCCGATGGACTGGAAAATCGTACTATCGTGAGTGGTATTGCCCAGCACTATAAACCCGAGGAGTTGATAGGTAAGCAAGTATTGTTTATCGCCAACCTGGCTCCCCGGCAATTCAAGAATGGCCTGGTAAGCGAAGGAATGATTCTTTCCGCCGAAAACTATGATGGCGCATTGGCAGTGACTTCATTGCTGAAAGAAGTAAAACCGGGTAGTGAAGTAAAATAAGACTTATCCTCACCGCACGTACCCATGCGGTGAGGAATATTGACTTTTACCGGCAATCTCACAAAGATCAATATAAGATGGGTGATTTATCGCTAAAAGAGAAAACAGCTAAAGGATTATTCTGGGGTGGCATAGGCAACGGTGCCATGCAATTGTTGAACCTTGTTTTCGGAATATTTCTTGCACGTCTGTTATCCACCACCGATTATGGTATGGTGGCTGTGCTTACTATCTTTTCTGCCACAGCAGGCATTTTCTCGGAAAGCGGTTTCATCCTGGCGCTTGTCAACAAAAAGGAAGTCAACCCACAAGATTACAATTCCGTTTTCTGGTTTAATATCAGTATCGGTATTACACTTTATCTGTTACTGTTTATAAGCGCTCCTTTCATTGCCGACTTCTATCATACTCCCGAACTTACCGAGCTGGCACGCTTCCAGTTCTTAAGTTTCCTCATCGGAAGTTTTGGTACAGCACCTACAGCATATTTATTCCGAAACCTCATGGTAAAAGAACGTAGTCAAATACAAATAGCAGCCATTCTCGTTTCCGGAATTGTAGGGGTTACTTGTGCCTATCACGGATGGGGATATTGGGGAATTGCCATACAAACCGTATTATATACCAGTACCAATACTGTATTGCTTTGGATATTCTCTCCTTGGCATCCTACCTTCTCATTCAAATTCTCTCCTTTACGGAAACTACTTCCATTCAGCAGTAAGCAACTGTTTACATCTTTATTCACGCATATCAACAACAATATATTTTCTGCATTGCTGGGACGTTTTTATACTATTCAGGAAGCCGCTTACTATTCACAAGGAAGCAAATGGACCACTATGGGGTACTCCACCATCTTCGGAATGATAAACAGTGTGGGGCAACCTGTATTCAAAGAAGCTTCGGGAGACGTTCAACGCCTGCAAAACATTTTCCGGAAACTATTACGTTTCACGGCTTTTGTCAGTTTCCCTGCCATGTTAGGACTCGCTATCATTTCGCGCGAACTGATTGTATTGACCATTACCGACAAATGGTTACCTTGTGTACCCATCATGCAGATCTTATGTGTATGGGGAGCTTTTATGCCCATTTCCACCCTCTACTCCAACCTAATGAACAGTATAGGACGACCGAACATTTACATGTGGAACACCATTACATTGGGAGCCTTCCAACTACTATGCGTGTGGTTCAGTTATCCTTACGGGTTGAATGTAATGTTGATAGTCTACACTTCCATCAATATATTATGGTTGTTGGTCTGGCAATATTTTGCCCACAAACATATAGGAATTTCTCTATTGCATATCCTATGGGATATTAGTCCCTATGTTATCTTGTCGGCAGTAACCATGAGTTTCACTTATTGGGTAGGAAGCCATATTGAGAATAACTATATTTCCCTGCCGGTAAAGGTAATTCTGGCCGCTTCACTTTATATATTCTTTATGTGGAGTTTGAGATCCACCGTCTTTCGGGAAAGCCTGCAATATTTATTAAAAAAGAAAAACTTGTAACAATGACTCTACAAAATGTTACCGTAATCATCCCTGCACACAACCGTCCTGAACGCTTACGCCGATTACTCAACTATTATCGCCATACGGATATAAAAATACTCGTTCCCGACTCGTCCGATCGGATATTCCCTTATGCGGCAGAATATCCGAAAGTAACTTACCTGCACCGTCCCAGACTACACTTCCTGTTGAAAATAAAAGAGATACTTCCGTTTATCAATACCCCCTATGTAGTTTACTGTGCCGACGATGACTTCATAGTGCCCACCGGTATTGCGCAAATGGTTGCCTTCTTAGAGACTCATCCTGATTACAATACGGCACAAGGACATTACCTGACCTTCACCCCTCGGAAAGGGAAAGTCCATTTTTACCCACGTTATATCCGTTATTTCGACAAACGGATTACAGACGAAACACCACGTGAGAGACTATTACAAGAAAAAAATATGTATGCATCCCTCCTATACTCGGTTATACGTACCGATGTTTTTCAGAAGATGTATGCCTCCTGTTTCAACACCGACGGAAGTCTACGTTTTTCCAACCTTTTTCTGGCAGAAGAGTTTTTTAACCATGCCGCACTCATATCCGGTAAATACGCCACATTACCCTATTTCTACAGTGCACGTGAACGTATATCCGGTTCCGCAACCGACCAAACCGTACAAGTATCTGTCATCAAGACTTCTCCAGAGTATCAAAAAGAATATCAAGGTTTCTTGTTGGCTGTGGGAGAATTATTGAGAGACCAGGAAACAAGCAAACTTGAAGAAGCGATCTCCTTCATATGCAACATCAGTAATATGCCCAAAGACGCTCCCGGAATTTCATGGAAAAAGAGACTGATGGAATTTACCAAAAAATATGCCCTACTACGTTGGGTAAACAAACTTGCAGACCAAAGATATCATCAGAAAGGGCTTAAGGCTGTAAAAGGAATGCCAAGCTATCCTTGTACATTCTCCACACCCGAAAAAGAAGAAATCATTAAAGCTATTTTGACAAACAACGTTCTATAACCGACTGTAACATACCATTGTCGGCCAATAGTTTCTCCACAAACTCCCGGAAAGCCCCATAACCACCATGTGCAGTTGTCACATAAGCCACTTCACGTTTCACGTAGTCGGGTGTATTACTGGGCGAAGCGCTGAAACCAACCCGACGAAGCAGTGGCAAATCGTTCAAATCATCACCGATAAAAGCAACTTCTCCCAGGGTTATACCCAGTTCGTTACATAATTCTTCAGCCTGAGCCACCTTGTCCTTCACACCCAGATAACAATATTTGATTTTCAACTTATCGGCACGTTTTTGGACAATCTGCGTATTCTCACCGGTCATAATGGCTACGGGTATTCCCAGCTCACGCAGGAAAATCACACCCCAACCGTCTTTCACGGAAAAGCGTTTCATTACATCCCCCTCGCCGGTATAATACATTCCACCATCAGTCCAGACGCCATCAATATCAGTAATCACTAATTTCGGTAACATACTTATTCATTTAAAATTAAAAATAGAGAATTCCCATCAACTGCGTTCACCCAGCTTGCCACGTTTTCCATCACGATAACCCTCCCAGAGAGCTTTCCATTTGGCAAACTTTTGCTTCTCGTACAAAAGTACAAAGACCATCCGTTTATATAAATGATAGCGCAAGTGAGCCTTCAAATTTAAACTCTCAGGATAAAGCTTATGAAGAATGATACCATTCCGCACATTATAATAGGTACGTGCCGGAGGATACTCATTAGGAAAAACTTCTTTTCCCAGCAGACGGTGTTTCTTCTTCTGATATCCCAAGTCGTGCTGCAACAGGATATTCTTGAAGCAAACGGTCGGTACCCCTTTCCGGGCGGCACGCCAGCAATACTCACTATCGATACCCCAAACAAACAAGTCTTCCATGAAAGTACCCAATTCCTCAAACAGGCTGACCGGATAGATCGTACCGGAAGTCATGGCGGAAGATACTTTATCTACTGTATCCACCACCGGATAAAGGGAAGATTGTTGCGACTTGATAAAATAATTCACAGAAAAGATAGTTTGCTCGTCTTCTCCATAACCTCGAACAGCCGTCATGTAGCGCCGGAACTCTCCATCCAGAAAGAAACTGTCCTGATCGAGCGTCAAGAGATGGGTAAATCCATTCTTACGGGCATAGTCCACGGCGTCATTCAGAGCAATACCGATACCTACATTCCTCCCGCACCCCCTATATTCCAAACGTTCCGGATGACAGATTTCCGACAGAGGCAATTGTTTTTTCTCGCCCTCGGGCGTATTATCCCACAACAGCAATTTGTCTACCTGCGGCAGATAGCTATTGATATTTCCGGTTAAATCCTCGCCGGGATGATAGAGTACGACAACAGCAGCCAGTTTCATTCTTCAATCAACGAAGGATAAATAATTTCGTTACGGGGTATCTCCTTTAGCACCCGGTGTCCTATCACCTTATTACGGTCAGCCCACTTAAATCCGTCTCCGGGACTGAGCAGATGGATATCATTTTCTGTAATCATATCCCCCGGGCACAACACCTTATTAGTGGCGATAGAACGTTCCAGTTTCACCTTAGCGGCTGAAACCGCAGGGTCTACATACAGTTCTTCCTGCCCCAACCAATGCTCCGCGATGCGGATGTCACGAATCATACGGTTCACACCGTCCGGTCCCAAAGACCCCTGCTGGTCGGTACCCTTCATGCGACGGTCTATAGTTACGTGCTTTTCTATGATCTCGGCACCCATGCCCACAGCAACCACCGGAGCCGCAATGCCGATAGTATGATCGGAAAAACCGATGACATACTGTCCATAGTACCGCTTCAGATAGCTGATTGTTTTCAGGTTCAGGTTATTGGGCTGAGTGGGGTACTGTGACACACAATGCAGAATGGAAATATCACTGTGATAACGGGTGATAACATCCAATGCATCATCCAGTTCTTTCTTTCCCGCCATACCTGTAGAAAGGATAATAGGTATTTTAGTTTCCGCCATTACTTCCAGCAAAGGAAGGTTGGTAAGATCACGGCTTGCCACTTTCAGCCGATCAGGCGTAAAGAGTTTCAGTAATGACATACAGCCCTTAGAACAAAGAGTCTCCACAAAATCCAATCCCAGAGACTTGGCATGCTTGTAGACTTCGAAGTGTTCCTCATCCGTCAATTCCAGAAAAGCCCGGTGCTCACCGTATGTACGTCCGAAAGAGTGGGGAGAAACATACGGCCGGTTCATTTGCGAGTCGGTCAGCTCCTCATTCAGGTCACGCTTAGTCAGTTTCACCGCATCCATCGGACGCAGTTCCATATTGAATACCTCCTCACGAACAGGGCGGGATACCAAATCAACAATCAACTTGGCTATATCGACCGAACCATTGTGGTTTTGTCCGATTTCTCCGATAATGTAAGTACTCTTCATATTATATAAAATAGTTTACAACCATTACGATAAATATTCCGTTGCATCACGAACGGCATTCAGCCTTAACGAAATTGCACAAAAGAACGTCGCGGAATGTCATTTTTCATTGCGGGCAATGTTCTCCAACATCTTTACACGATACTCCGGATGCGTTTCTACCAACTGCAACAGAGCATGGATACTATGGTCTGTCTGCTCATGAAAGGTGGCATAAAGCGTTTGCAGCAGAGTAAAATCTTCCATGGTGTCGAGGGTAAAGCGGAGATCGAGCCGCTCCTCCAGCCCATCGGGCATGGGAAGCAGGCGAACACTAAACTCCGAGGGGTGTGTATAGAGATATATGGTGACGTGCTCGATGTAGAGTTTCTCTTGCGTGGCAGCAGCAGCACGACGCAAAGCGTCGGTCGTAGTCAACTCGGCAAACAAACCCAGATGCGACTTGATGGTGGGACGGCCGTCAGCAAAGCCGTATGCAATGTAATCTGCCGGACAAGTATCGTGTTCATTAAAGAATACCTTGAAACTGTCCGGACGCAGGAAAGGATTATCCGAACAAACACGGATGAAGCGGTCGATACCAAATGTCTCGGCAGCCCGGATAAAGCGGTCGAGCACATCGTCTTCGTCGCCCCGGTAACAGAAAACTTTTGCCTGGCGTGCAACTTCCGCCAACACATCGTCTTGCGGGCGATCGGTAGTGGCAAGTACGATTGTCTTCTCCGGACAAGCTTGCCTAATATTTGATATCAAGATATCAATAATGCGCTGTTCACCATAAAAAGGGAGCAGTATTTTATTATGCAACCGGGTAGAACCGGTACGTGCCTGAATGATTATTCCGTCTTTCATAATTTCATTCGTTTAAAAGCGTCGATATAACTGCCCGGTGTAATATTAATCACCTCTTTTCCCAACTTCCGGGCATATGCCTCAAGTATAAAGTAAGATTTAAAAGCCACGTGCATGTGATAAAGTATAACATAGAGACGGGCACTATTCAAGTTTTCCTGCTTCACGGTAGCCGCCTGCGACTTATTCTGGTCGTAAAAATGTTTCTGATGCATCAGCACCACATTCTCGTCCGTCACCGTGATTTCCGGTAACCAAGAGTGATCGGCACCCGCCAGGTATATCTTCTTAAAAGGCAGACGCAATCCTATCGCGATGGAAGGTATCAGTACATTATGTGGACGGGGAACACCCCAACCCTTACGGAATACCCAATTGCAAAAACCTTGAAAACCCTCAATCGGAGTAGTGTTATAAATACAAAGATTGATATTGGGATTGCCTGCCAACATCGGTTGCCATTCTTTATTCTTCAAAGCACGGGCAGGAATAAACAAATTTATCGGCCAGGTAGTTTTTTCCGCCAGAGTTTGAAACAATTGCACCCGTTTTTCGGGAACAATCCAGAACAAAGGGTCTGCTATCAAGTAAAGTTCAGGGCGAAGTTGTTCAAACATAGGTGACGTTACACAAAAGTTCACTGCCAACAATGTCTTTTCTTTCACAAATTCCGGGAATTCCTGCACCGTATGGTTCAATGAAGGGCCATTAGCCAATATCAATAACTCATCCGCATTACTGAAAGAAGATGGCAAGCGAGTATTCCACTTAGATTGCAACAATACCTTCACTACGCTAAGAAAACATTGCCACAATTGTTCCAACCATTTTAGTCCTTTTTCTCCCATAGCTATAAAATTATATACAATTAAAGCTATTCACACCCCAGATACCCAATGTATATACCGGTCTTACAATAGCTGATTTTAATGTCGCAAAGATAGAGAGTTTAGTGATTACAGACTAAAAAATAAATGTTTTTATAGAATATAAAACGACAAAAACAGTACTTTTGCACAAACATTCTCCAAAATGAGAGTACTATTAGTAAACACATCTGAGCAAACCGGTGGAGCAGCCATTGCCGCCAAACGTTTAATGAAATCGCTTCATACAGTAGATGTAGATGCAAAAATGCTTGTTCTACACAAAGAAAGCGATTTGTCTCAGGTAATGTCAATAGGTAAAAACTGGCAAAAGCGGTATACTTTCTTATGGGAAAGACTGATTATATGGATTAACAACTTATTCAGTAGAAAAAATCTATTCACCGTATCCATTGCCAATACAGGATTTAATATCACTAAACTACCTTCGTTTCAAGAAGCGGACATCATCCATTTGCACTGGATTAATCAGGGATTACTCTCCATTAAAAGTATCCAGGAAATTCTAAAATCGGGCAAACCTGTCATCTGGACAATGCATGACATGTGGGAATGTACCGCCATTTGCCATCATGCACATAACTGTACAAACTTTAAAAGTGAGTGTAAGAATTGTCGGTTTCTGCGTTTTCCCGGCAATAACGATTTAGCACATAGAGTATTCAGAAAAAAATTAAAACTCTTTTCTAATCATGATTTAAGTATTGTAGCAGTCAGCAACTGGCTTTCTACACAAGTCAAACAGAGTGCTTTGTTGGGAAACAAAGATATTCTTGTAATTCCGAATGTGCTTTCTCTTTCCGATTTTAAAATATTGGATAAAAAGATATCCCGAAAAGAACTTTTCTTGCCCAACAAGTACATCATTTTATTTGGTGCGGCCAGAATTGATGACCCCATCAAAGGTTTTGAGTACTTATTAAAAGCCATACATCTATTAATCAAACAAAAACATTTCCAATCCGAAGAGTTGCATCTGGCCTTATTCGGAAAAATAAAATATCCCCAGAAAGTACTTGTCCATATTCCCATCAGTTATTCATATTTCGGAAGAATTGACAGTTCTCATAAGCTCTCGCAACTATATTCTGCGGCAGACGTTACAGTTTCAGCCTCACTGTACGAGACTTTCGGACAGACACTTATCGAAGCGCAAGCATGTGGTTGTATCCCGATCTCATTTGGAAACAGCGGACAATCGGACATCATACACCACAAAAAGAATGGCTTCTTAGCAGACTATCTATCGGCTGACAGCCTGGCAGAAGGAATCAAATGGGGAATGACGGAAGGAAAAGACACCCTTTCCAAAGAAAGTATGAGAAATTATGTGTTCGAAAAATACTCCAGTAAGGTAGTTGCCAATCAATATCTCGACCTTTATAAGACTGTTATCAAAAAAAAGTAATATAATGAGAATACTACTCATAAATACTACAGAAAAAATAGGCGGACCTGCCATAGCAGCCAGCCGTCTTATGGAAGCTCTGAAAAACAATGGCATCAAAGCTAAAATGCTGGTACGCGACAAACAGACAGAACAAATTACCGTCGTTGAGTTAAAACATAATTGGCGTATGGTATGGAAATTTGTATGGGAACGTATTGTAATTTGGAAAGCTAACCATTTCAAGAAAAATAACCTTTTTGCTGTCGATATAGCCAATACAGGTACGGACATCACCTCTTTGCCCGAGTTTCAACAGGCCGATGTGATCCACCTTCATTGGATAAATCAAGGAATGCTTTCGCTAAAGAATATCGAGAAAATACTGGCATCAGGTAAGCCCGTTGTTTGGACGATGCACGATATGTGGCCATGTACGGGTATATGTCATTACAGCATCGGATGTACCAACTATGAACAAGAGTGCCACAATTGTCCATATATTTACGCCAATGGCAAGAAAGATCTTGCCTACCGTACTTTCTACAAAAAACAAAAGTTATACAAAAAAAATCGTATCCATTTCGTGACATGCAGCCGATGGTTAGGGGAGTTAGCACAAAAGAGTGCGCTATTTCATGACCATAAAGTAATCAGTATACCCAACCCGATCAATATAAATCTTTTCAAGCCCCACAATAAAAACGCGGCTCGTGACAAATATATGTTACCTCACAACGTCAAGCTCGTGTTATTCGGCTCGGTAAAAATCACCGATCAAAGAAAAGGGATCAATTACCTGATAGAGTCCTGCCATCTTTTGTTCAAGAAACATCCTGAACTGAAAGAACAATTAGCTGTCGTGGCTTTCGGCAATCAATCCCGACAGTTGGAGAATTTATTGCCATTCAAAGTTTATCCAATGGATTTTTTAAAGAATGAACATCAATTGGTAGATATATACAATGCCGTAGACATCTACGTCACCCCATCGTTAGAAGACAATCTTCCTAACACGATTATGGAGGCTATGGCCTGCGGCATTCCCTGTGTAGGTTTCAACGTGGGTGGTATTCCTGAAATGATAGACCATCTCCACAATGGATACGTGGCACAATATAAATCGTCCGAGGACTTTGCCAACGGTATTTATTGGACACTGACCGAACCCGACTATCCAAGCCTGTCGGAACAGGCTTGCCGGAAAGCCGTGACGCACTATTCAGAAGGTACCATCGCTAAGAAATATATCGATCTCTATAATAAAGTTACCGGAAGAAATGCATAACCATCTTACACCTAAGTTCAGTGTCATCACCGTGACCTACAACGCAGAAACGGTACTGGAAGATACTATTCAAAGTGTTATCTCCCAGACCTATCATCGCGTAGAGTATATCATCATAGACGGGGCTTCCACAGACGGAACTCTCTCCATCATCAACCGTTACAAGGAACGTATCTCCCTGGTCGTAAGCGAACCGGACAAAGGGCTGTACGATGCCATGAACAAGGGTATTGAACACGCGACAGGCGATTATCTTTGTTTCCTCAACGCCGGAGACAGTTTTCACGAAGACGACACTTTGCAACAAATGGTACATACTCTCAGTAACGGTGGACTGCCTGACATTCTGTACGGTGAAACAGCTTTAGTCGATAAAGAAGGACACTTTATCCGCATGCGCCGTCTCTCCTCCCCTGAGGTCCTGACATGGAAAAGTTTCAAGCAAGGCATGCTGGTCTGCCATCAGGCGTTTTTTGCCAAACGTATACTGGTAGAGCCATACGACTTGCAGTACCGTTTCTCGGCCGACTTCGACTGGTGTATCAAGATCATGAAAAAAGCGCGGACCCTGCACAACACACATCTCACGCTTATCGATTACCTGGAGGAAGGAATGACTACACAAAACCGGAAAGCATCTCTCAAAGAACGGTTCTGCATCATGTCAAAACACTACGGGCTTATAAGTACCGTGGCACATCACGCGTGGTTCGCGCTGAGAGCGGTTATTAAATAACCCAACAGTGCCACTATATTGGCACTGTTATGCCACCGTATTGGCACGACCGTGCCAACAAAGAGGCAAGACTGTGCCAATACGGTGGCATTAACCTCAATGTTCAAGTATCATCGCCAACTCCTTTACCCCTTCCGAAGCTCCCTTCTGAATGACATGTATCGGACGCATGGTGTGCGTGTCCACCGGCTTAGGGTCAATCAGATAGACTTCTGCTGTGCGAGGCACGTAGTTCAACAGTCCGGCAGCCGGATATACATTCATGGAAGTGCCGATAATGACAAAGATATCCGCTTTCTCCACATAACCGATGGCTCGCTCTATTTCGGGCACCGGCTCTCCAAACCAAACGATGAACGGGCGGAATTGTGTTCCGTCGCCTGCCTTATCACCCAACTTTACTTCATATTCCTCCGGTTTCAACTCCTTTATATAATGAGGGTTGTAAGGGTCACGGCTGGAACAAACTTTCGTCAGTTCACCGTGTAGGTGGATGATGCGTTGACTGCCTGCACGCTCATGCAAATTATCGATATTCTGCGTAACCACTGTCACGTTGAAATCTTTTTCCAGTGCGGCAACTCCAATATGCCCGGCATTAGGTTCTACTTCCAACAGCTGCTTGCGACGCTCGTTATAAAAATTGATAACCAGTTCCGGATCACGCGCATACCCCTCAGGAGTGGCTACCTGAGCTACCGGATATTTATCCCACAAACCTCCCGCATCACGGAATGTACTGATACCACTCTCGGCACTCATGCCGGCACCGGATAAAATGACCAAATTTTTCATATCCCGTATCCTATTTTTTATTTTGTTTCTTACAAAAATACAAAAGATAGACATAGTTGATACTTAAATAAGAAAAATTAAATGACGAAAAGTCCTATCATTCAAATAAAAAGGTTACTTTTGCGACTCTTAATTAAGTAAAAATGGATAAATTCAGTTATGCTATCGGCCTGGGAATAGGTCAAAATCTTTTAAGCATGGGTGCTAAAGGCATCGCAGTAGATGACTTTGCACAAGCAATCAAAGACGTATTGGAGGGAAATCAGACGGCTATCAGCCATACGGAAGCCCGTGATATAGTAAACAAATACTTCAGTGAACTGGAACAGAAAATGAATGCCGCCAATATTGAAGCAGGCCAAAAGTTCCTTGAAGAAAACAAGAAACGTCCGGGTGTCGTCACCCTGCCGAGTGGACTTCAGTACGAAGTGATCAATGAAGGTAATGTAGGTACCTATGCCAAAGCTACCGACCAGGTACAATGCCACTATGAAGGTACGCTTATCGACGGAACTCTGTTTGATAGCTCTATCAAGCGCGGACAGCCTGCCACATTCGGTGTTAACCAAGTTATTCCGGGATGGGTAGAAGCCTTGCAACTGATGCCCGAAGGTGCCAAATGGAAGCTTTATATCCCCAGCGAACTGGCTTACGGAGCACAAGGAGCAGGTGAAATGATCCCTCCTCACAGTACACTTATATTTGAAGTAGAACTACTTAAAGTATTAAATAAATAATTTTAAAGCAAAATGAAGAAAGTAACATTTATCATGGCTATCGCAGTAGTTGCCGGTTTGGCATCTTGTACTGCACAAAGTCCGAAAGCTGACTTGAAAACAGACGTTGACTCATTATCTTATGCTATCGGCATGGCCCGCACCGAAGGTTTGGACCAATACCTGGCACAACAAGGCGTCGATTCTACTCAAATGGCAGAATTCATCAAAGGTTTCAATGAAGGAGCCACTAAGATTGACAAAAAAGACGTAGCTTACATGACAGGTCTGCAAATAGGCCAGATGGTTAGCAAACAATGGGTTGAAGGTTTCAATCAGCAAATTTTCGGTGGTGACTCCACACAGACTATCAGCCGCGAGAACCTGTTGGCAGGTTTTGTTGCCGGAGTTATCGGTAAAGGTATCATGACCAAGGAAGAAGCTCAACAGTTCATGCAGACTCAGATGGATGCCATCAAAGAAAAAGCTACTGAAAAGAAATATGCCGACAACAAGGCTGCCGGTGAAAAATTCCTTGCCGACAATAAGACTAAAGAAGGCGTTGTAACTACCGAAAGCGGTTTGCAATACAAAATCATCACTAAAGGTACAGGTGCCATCCCTGCTGATACCTGCAAGGTGAAAGTAAACTACAAAGGTACTTTGATTGACGGTACTGAATTCGATAGTTCATACAAACGTAAAGAACCTGCCACTTTCCGTGCCAACCAAGTTATCAAGGGTTGGACTGAAGCTCTTACCATGATGCCTGTCGGTTCTAAATGGGAACTTTATATCCCTTATGACCTGGCATACGGATCAAGAGAAACCGGCGGTCAAATCAAGCCTTTCTCTACTCTGATATTCGAAATAGAATTACTGGATATTGAAAAGTAAGCGAAAATAATAGAGTAATAAAATAATAGGGTGGTAAGGTGATGATACTTTACCACCCTATTACTTTATACTCAATCTTTGATACTTTATCCTTTTTTCCCCTCCTTTTTATAGATAAATTAAAATAAAGTCCTATATTTGCTTACTATTTGATAACAACAAGAATTTTACTTTATTTACTATTATGGAAAAAATAGACAATCTCGACCGGCAAATCTTGGAAATCATTTCTCAAAATGCCCGTATTCCTTTTAAGGATGTAGCTGCTGAATGTGGCGTATCACGCGCTGCCATCCACCAACGTGTACAGCGTCTGATTGACCTGGGTGTCATCGTTGGCTCCGGCTATCATGTAAACCCCAAGTCTTTGGGTTATAGGACATGTACTTATGTAGGAATTAAATTGGAAAAAGGTTCCATGTATAAAGCGGTTGTTGCCGAAATGCAAAAAATCCCTGAAATTGTGGAATGTCATTTCACTACCGGTCCATATACCATGTTGACTAAAGTATATGCCCGCGACAACGAACATTTAATGGATTTGCTGAACAACAAAATGCAGGAAATTCCCGGTGTCACAGCCACTGAAACATTAATTTCACTGGAACAGAGCATCAAGAAAGAAATTCCTATTTGTCCCGAAAAGTAAAAGATAAAAAGATGAGCTTCTTAAACGATTATCACCTTTCGGGACTTGTCATTGGCATTTGTACCTTTCTTATTATCGGGCTGTTTCACCCAATAGTCGTAAAAGCCGAATATTATTGGGGTACTAAATGCTGGTGGATTTTCCTATTATTGGGTATAGGTGGTATAATTGCATCACTTTGTACTGAAAATATCCTGATAGCTTCGCTCTTGGGAGTATTTGCTTTTTCTTCTTTTTGGACGATAAAGGAAATCTTCGAGCAAGAAGATCGGGTGAAAAAAGGCTGGTTTCCTAAGAACCCTAAACGTACTTATAAATTCTAAAATAGAAGGTCATCCGTATTTTTATCAGAAACACTTGCATATTTCAGTAGAAAATACTACTTTTGCCCCCGCTATCCGAGAGATGGATACACCGGACTTGTAGCTCAGTTGGTTAGAGCAACAGACTCATAATCTGGAGGTCCCTGGTTCAAGCCCAGGCTGGTCCACAATGAAAATCAGCAACTTACGCACAAACGTAAGTCGCTGATTTTCGTTTTGCGAAAACAATGCGAAAACAAAAGGTTTGAGTTTCACATTATTACAAATAGAATATTAGTTAATCTCTGTGATATTTTATTTGTTATTGGGTAGAATTTGATGTTATTCAAGTCCAAGTCGCTTTTCTAATTCTTGAATGTGATCATTCACTCTGCGTTTTCGTGTATCTTCCGAAACAAATTTATCACAATATACTTTCATGTTGCCACAAACAGAAAAGCAAACAGATGAAATGAAGAGTGTTATTGGTTTTATCAATTCTTGCTTTTCTTCATAAACAGCTCTTTTCGTTGCGTGTGACAACTCTCCGCGATAACAATACATTATGTCAATAAGAGAATCAAAATTCAGTTCTTTGTGTTTATCGGTGCATTCCTGTTTAATCTCTAAATACAAATCATAGTTCCGCTCTTTAATCATGCTTATTGTCGATAATACAGCATATTTAAGCATGTTAGATTTCTTAAAATTCTGTTTTTGCTCTCCAGAAAATTTACCCTTTGCAAAACAATATTCTAAAATCATGTAAAAATGAATATAAGCAGAAATATAATCTAGTTTGTCTAGATAGCTATTAGCTTCTCGAAAGAAATTATATGGAACTTTGGCTTCTGGTATAAATGTTTTATCAAGCATTAGTTTAGAGAAATTGTCACTAGTAATTAATACCTTTTTCTGTTTGTTTAATGATTTTCTCATAGAAAACAATAACTCGTTTTTAGCCTTGTCTGTCCATGATAAGTCTAAGTATTCATTATAATAGACTTTCATTATGCCATGTTGAAATCCACCATAAACTTCTATATTACGAAATATATCAAGCATCCTACTGTCAAGGTATTTGTCCACATTCATGGTAAATGATTTGTTTTCTCCATTTTTAGACAATTCGACTAAATCTGAATGCTCAATACTAATCTCTTTGGAAACAGATAACATGTACATTCCGCCCTCAAGATATAAACTAATTTTATGTAAACAATATAATATCTGTACTGGCTCTTTCAGTGCAAAGTTTCCATCAATAATTGTTTTGGCAGTAAATATAATATTCATATAGCCTATCTGATTTAAATATTCGAGTGTAAAGTTAATAAATTTATTTCCAAACAATAACGAAAATGAAAAATAATCATTATTTTTGCAATCAAAAGATGCAATAATGGAAGACGTAAACAGAATTAAACTCGTTTTAGTAGAGAAAAAACGTACCAGCAAATGGCTTTCAGAACAAATGGGGGTTAATCCATCAACTGTGTCAAAATGGTGTACAAACACATCGCAGCCAGATATAACCAGTTTGCTAAGGATTGCAGATTTGTTGGAAGTAGATATTAAAGAATTGATAGTTCGCGAGTATAAATCATATATATTGTCTCAAAAGGCATGAAGCAGTTTTCTGAAGCGACTCGGGTACAGATGCCTGCAATGGTTCATCTTACCCGAATAGGATATACTTACTTTGGTAAGCTGAGTGAAGATAAGAACGGCACAGTCTATGACGGTGACACGAATATTCTTTTACCTGTTTTTGAGCAACAATTCAAAAAGCTGAACCCTGGTCATGAGGGTGAATGGATGCAAGTACAGAAAGACATCCGCAAAGAATTGAATGATGATGACCTTGGACGTGGTTTTTACAACCGCCTTAAAGCCGTATCTCCTGTAAAACTGATAGACTTTGACAATATCGGAAACAATACCTTCCATTTTACAGCAGAGTTTACTTGCAAGAACGGTCAAGACGAGTTCCGACCAGACATTACCCTGTTTGTAAATGGTCTGCCTCTTTGCTTTGTAGAAGTAAAGAAACCAAATAATCATGGTGGTATGCTGGCAGAAAGCGCACGGATGAACAAAGAGCGTTTCCCGAATAAGAAGTTCCGTCGCTTCATCAATATAACCCAACTGATGATTTTCAGTAATAATATGGAATACGATGCGTTGGGTGGTATCGTACCCATACAAGGGGCTTTCTATTGTACAGGCGCACGCACTTATTCTCCATTCAATTGCTTCCGTGAGGAAAACCCAAGCGGCCAGAAAATTGCTCCATACCATCATGATTATCCATATAAGGAGATTGACAAAGCTGTGGAAAAGAAAATACTGTCTGATTACAACTGTCAAGTAATCCATACCAGCCCTGAATATCAAACTAATCTCGACGTCAATACACCCACTAATAGGATATTGACTTCTATGTGTTCTCCAGAACGTTTGCTGTATATTATTAAATATGGTATAGCATACGTAAGAATGGAGCGAGAAGTAGATGGTAAGATTGAATCTACCGACCAAAAGCATATCATGCGTTACCAGCAATTGTTTGCATCATTGGCTATTTGTAAGAAACTTGCCGAGGGAATAAAATCAGGAGTTGTTTGGCATACACAAGGTAGTGGAAAGACAGCTTTGTCTTATTATCTGACCTATATTCTCAACGACTTCTATTCTAAGCAGAACAAGGTCGCCAAATTCTATTTCATTGTTGACCGCCTTGATTTGTTGGAGCAAGCCACACAGGAATTTGAAGCCCGTGGACTGGTGGTTTCAACTGCTAACACAAGGACGGAACTGATGGAGCAGTTCCGCAGCAACCAAGCACAACAAGGAACAAGCGGCCAAGCTGAAATTACAGTCGTGAATATACAACGCTTTGCAGAGGATAAGGAAAAAGTACGCATCAATGATTATGCTACAAATCTGCAACGTATCTTCATTCTCGACGAAGCACACCGTGGCTATAAGCCCGGTGGGTGTTTTCTTGCCAACCTTTTTGATGCGGACACCGATGCAATAAAGATAGCCCTCACGGGTACTCCGTTGTTAAAAGAGGAACGTGCAAGTTGCAAGGTCTTCGGCACTTACCTGCATACCTATTATTATGACAAGTCCATTGCAGACGGTTATACGCTGAAAATCATTCGTGAAGATATAGAAACATCCTACAAAGAGCGACTTTCGGACGTGTACGACAAGCTGGACACATTGGTGCAAAAGAAAGACATCCGCAAATCGGAAATCATAGAGCACCCCAGCTATGTGAACGAGTTGGCTCACTATATCATGAAGGACTTGAAAGAGTTTCGTAAGATACAAGGAGATGATACATTAGGCGGTATGGTCATCTGCGAAACCAGTGAACAAGCAAGACGGCTTTATGATGTATTCCAAGAGGAGTGGCAGAAATACCAACCAAAGCCTATCAAGATTAAGCTCCCTGACGGGACGTTTGTGGTAGGTGAACCCGAAGTGGATTACAAGTCAAAGTATAGACCACTGAAAGCCGGAATCATTCTCCACGACACAGATGACAAGGAAACCAGAAAACAGATAGTCAAGGATTTCAAAAAGAATATGACCGTGGACATCCTTATTGTCTTCAACATGCTATTGACTGGTTTTGACGCACCTCGTTTGAAGCGTTTGTATTTCGGTCGTAAGTTGAAAGACCATAATCTACTTCAAGCCATTACCCGTGTAAATCGTCCATATCCCGGAATGCGTTACGGATTTGTCATTGACTTTGCCGACATTAAACGTAACTTCAAAGAAACAAACGAGGCTTATCTGCAAGAGTTGAATCGTTTTAACGATGTGGATGAGACTGGTGACGGCAATGCCACAGACACTTTCACTCAAGTGATTGAGGACAAGGACGAGATTGTGGCACAAATGAAAAAAGTACGCCAGACCCTCTTCGATTATTCCTACGATAATGCGGAAGAGTTTTCTTCGGAGATTTCCACGGAAGAAGACAAGGCTGTTCTGCTTGACCTAAAACAGGCTTTGGAATCTGCGAAAAATATGGCAAACCTCGTGCGTACTTTCGGCGATGAGGACATGAAGGAACAATTCGCCAAACTTGAAATCACGAAGTTGCCTCAGTTGCTTTCCGAAGTGCAAAGGCGTATCAGCATCATCAACCAGAAGGAAACTTTTAGCATAGGTGATGAAACAAAGACACTTATTAATGAGGCGATGATGGATATAGAGTTCACCTTCTCTAAAATAGGACAGGAAGAAATGCGCCTTATTTCAGGCGGAGCGGAGCTGAAAGAGAAATGGCAACGCACCATTGCTTCGTTTACCCAGAACTTCGACCAAGACGATCCTGAATTTATGTCGCTGCGTGATGCTTTTATGGAACGCTTCAAGGAGCATGGCTTTGTGATTGACAGCATAGCCAAGTTCAACGAAGAGACTCAGGCTTTGGATGAAATTATAACCCGTTTACAGGACTTGCAAAAACGAAATAATGCTTTGGTAAAGAAATATAAAGGGGATGAGAAGTTTGCCCGAGTACACAAGCGCATCCGTGAAGTGAACAGAGAAAGAGAAATGCATGGAGGGAAGCCTATACTTGCTTTGCTTGATGAAGAAATTATGGTTGTCCTCAATATGATTAAAGAGGATATTGATGGTAAAGTGTATGACCGCAATAACATTCTAAAAAAGGATGCTTATTTTGGACGTACAGTAATGGCAGCTATTAGTGGAAGCATAAATGGCATTGTAAACTTGGACCCTAATCCAGAAGATTATAAGTTCATCCAGCAACGAATTTCACAACAATACATCAACCAATATAATGCCACATACGGCTTAGCATAAATAGAAATTATCATGTCTGATATAAAAGAAAAAACATTAAAGCTCATTGACGGACTGAAAGCCACATGCCAGTCTTACGGCATGGGTAACGATGGTAACGAATATAAGATAATCACTCAGGTGTTTCTCTATAAATTCCTGAATGACAAGTTTGGCTATGAACTGAAAAACGCTAAAAGCGATATTGCCAGGAAACTGACAGGGGATGTGAAATGGGAAACGGCATACGAGAATCTTTCGGATGATGAGCGTATGCTTATCCAAAGTGCCATTTCTCCAGATGTGCCGATGCTCGAACCCTATCACCTGATTGCTAATCTTTGGAACCAGCAAGGTAAAGGGGACTTCGATACCATCTTTGATTCCACAATGACAGACATTGCGGAGCAAAATGCGGATATATTCTCCACGCAGACCACGGCCAATACAAAGATTCCTTTGTTTGAGGCTTTGACACCGTTTGTGACCGACACAGCACAACGTGCGCCTTTTGCCCGCGCTTTGGTAGATAAACTCGTAAACTTCTCCTTTGAGGAAGTATTTGCACAAAATTACGATTTCTTCTCCAGCATCTTTGAGTACCTGATAAAGGACTACAATACAGCCGGAGGTGGTAAGTATGCAGAATACTATACCCCTCATGCTATTGCCACTATTATGGCTCGTCTTTTGGTGGGAGACAATGCCGACCTGCATAGTATGGAATGTTATGACCCATCAGCAGGAACAGGTACACTTCTTATGGCACTCAGTCACCAGATTGGTGAAGACCGTTGTACTATCTTCTCGCAGGATATTTCTCAACGTAGTAATAAGATGTTGAAACTTAATCTGTTACTCAACGGGCTTGTCTCTTCGCTTGATAATGCCATTCAAGGCGACACTCTTGTCAATCCTTATCATAAGAGTGATGATGGGCAACAGTTACGACAGTTTGATTTCGTGGTCAGCAATCCACCCTTCAAAATGGATTTCTCAGATACAAGAGAAAAGATAGCTGCCATGCCAGCACGTTTCTGGGCAGGAGTTCCAAACGTGCCTGCCAAGAAAAAAGAATCAATGGCAATCTATACTTGCTTCATTCAACATGTTATCAACTCACTGAAAAAGACGGGTAAAGGTGCGATTGTCATCCCGACAGGATTTATCACAGCTAAAAGTGGTATTGAAAACAAGATACTTCACAAGATAGTAGATGAAAAAATTGTGTATGGTTGCGTTTCCATGCCAAGCAATGTGTTTGCCAATACGGGTACGAATGTAAGTGTTCTGTTCTTTGACAAGTCTGCAACCTCAGATAAGGTTATCTTGATTGACGCCAGCAAATTGGGTGAGGAATACAAAGATGCCAACGGATTAAAGAAAGTACGTCTAAATGACGAAGAGATAGAAAAGATTGTCGGTACATTCCAACGAAAGGAAGCTGTGGAGGATTTTTCTGTAGCCGTTACTTACGATGAAATAAAAGAAAAGGGATATTCTCTCTCAGCCGGACAATATTTCGACATAAAGATTGATTATGTAGATATTACTGAGGACGAGTTTAATGCTCGTATGGCAAATTACAAACAAACGCTTTCCGAGCAATTTGCAGAAAGTCATCGGCTGAAAGAAGAAATCATGAAACAGTTGGATGCTTTGCATTTCAACGCAAATGTAGGTAACAATGAGTAAAGGATTGACCATCATAGATAAGGACTACACCCAGTGGGTAGAAGACCTTAGTGTGCGTTATCGCCAAAGTCAAACCAAGGCTGCAGTAAGAGTAAACCGAGAACTGCTCAAGTATTATTGGGAACTCGGCCGAGATATAGAAGAAATGCACGTTGAAGAACGTTGGGGACAGAGTGTCATTAAAAATCTCTCTGTGGATTTGCAACTCAAGAACCCAAACTCAACAGGACTTTCACGTACCAACATCTACTATGCAAAGAAATTTTATTTGCTTTATTCCCAATACCTAAAAGTTGTCCCACAAGCTGTGGGACAATTGGAGGATGAAAATGCTCCACAAGTCACGGAAGATTCCTCTGAAGTTGTCCCACAAGTTGTGGGACAATTAGAAGAAATGCTTTTTTCCATACCTTGGGGGCACCACCGTTATTTGATTGACAGGTATGGAACTGAACCTGAAAAGGCTTTCTTTTATGTTAAAAAAACCATGAAAGAGGGTTGGAGTCGTGATGTGCTTCTCAACTTTATGGACTCAGGGTTATATGAACGAGAAGGCAAGGCACTAACAAACTTCACCCGAACATTACCGGACGAAGCAAGCGATCTCGCACAAGAACTGACGAAAGACCCTTACAATTTTGCCTTTACAGGAATCACAAAACCCTACAACGAGCAGATTCTTAAAGATGCTTTGCTGGCCAATATATCGCAATTTTTATTGGAACTCGGCACGGGATTCGCCTACGTTGGAAAAGAATATCGGCTTCAAATCGGGCAAAAGGAAAAGTTCATAGATTTGCTTTTCTACAACATAAATTTGTCATGTTATGTGGTAATTGAAGTCAAAATCGGCGAGTTTGACTTTCAAGACTTGGGACAGTTAAGCGGTTATGTTGTTGCATGCAACCATATCCTTAAAAAAGAAGGACGAGACAATCCAACAATTGGTTTGCTCATTTGTCGTCAAAAGGATTCATTACTTGCGCAATACGCATTGGAGGGAAGTAATCTTCCTTTAGGAATATCTGAATATGAGTTATCTAAACTCTATCCAGAAAAGGTGGATGGAACAATACCAACGATTGAAGAGATAGAAGCAAAATTGGGCAATAAAGATAAAAGTTGAAAGAAAAATATGATAGATTATGATAAAATAACCGAATATATGACCACTATGGGATTGAATGCGAACGGTGGTTTTCAGTTGTCTGCATTTGCGATAAATGAAATGTTAGGCAATCATTACTCTATATCCGAAAAAGACTTGCACGATGGTGTAGAATGGCTAAAAGCTAAGATGAAAAAAGAAGTTGAAGAAAATCCATATTGGACTACAGAGCATAAAGAAGATGTAAAAAATGGACAAGAATACTTTTTGAATTGCTTTGAACATGAAGCCAAATCATATCTAAAAAATCAAAATAGATTATTATGATTTTGACGAAATATAAATTGGGAGAAATCCTTGATGTTACAAGAGGTGCAAGTCTCAGTGGCGAGTATTACGCCACTGAGGGTGAATATATCCGTCTGACTTGTGGCAATTTCGACTATCAGAACAACTGTTTTAAGGAGAACAAGTCCAAGGACAATCTTTATTATGTCGGAGACTTCAAATCTGAGTTTCTAATGGAAGAGGGAGATATTATTACCCCTTTGACAGAACAGGCAATAGGCTTGCTTGGTTCTACTGCCATTATTCCTGAAAGCGGCAAATACATACAAAGTCAAGATGTAGCAAAGATTATCTGCAAGGAAGACTTGTTAGATAAGGATTTCGCATTTTATCTCATATCCTCCGCCCTCGTTAAGCAACAGCTAAGTGCTGCTGCCCAACAGACTAAAATTCGTCACACTTCACCTGATAAAATCAAGGATTGCACAGTGTGGATTCCCGAATTATCTGAGCAAAAACGCATCGGTAAGTTATTGCGCTCCATTGACCGCAAGATAGAACTTAACCGAGCGATAAATCAGAATTTACCGATACTTGGCCATTCATCAGGAGAGGCAAAAGTTCGTTACGCTGTTTTGTGAGTTCTATGTTACAGAATATATTCTTAGTCCATTCTTCAAATAATGGCTTGACAATATTTTTAAATGTGTTTGCAATTTTCAAATCTGGAATAATAATTGGCAATTCTTTGAGATATTTGAAATGGCGAGAATACCCTGGATTGGAAATTTGCAATGCGCTTACTGCCAAATACAAATAGTATTGAGATACAGCCTCGTTTGAGGAATATAAAATTTGGGTACCATCAGCTCCTCGTGCAAAATCAAAGTCTAAGAATTTGACCTTTGTGGAGTGGTCGCCAAACAAAACCGCAGGATGTCGTGTTAAAAGATGGTCAACTTCATTTGTAAAGCCAACAATATACGAATCACCCTGGTCTATAATTGGATATTTCCCACAAGAAAGATATTCCTTTGTTTCATACCGTTTTGTTGTAGGATACTTATCTAAAATTTCAGATATCGGCATTGTTGACCACCCTTGCGGGATTTCTCTTCCAAACCGTTCATTATATACCATTACCTCACCGCTTGATTTATAGGGCTTGCCTTCTTCATTTGGAAAGTCAAACTGCACAAACCAGTAGTCGTACAGCTGCTTTGCCATCGCCTCTAAATTCTGATTTATTGGCATGCATCTTATCCTATATCTTGATTTCGGTATACAGAAACTTAGGCATAATTTCATTTGCCGGCAATTTGCCGAAAAGCAACTATTCGGATGTATATTATTGAGTATCAGTGCGATTTTGCTCACATTTCATTTGCTGGCAATTTGCCGATAAACACAAAAACCACAATAAGTAGACTATAACAGGGGCGGAACACCGTCCCTGTTAGTTGTATGTTACATAATATACAACCAGCCCTAATCCCAACGTATAAACGAGTAAGAATATCACCAAGCCTCTCATCCAAAAATCCGAGAACCAAACGCCTTCATTCCGTCTGAGGATTTTACGCATGTTGGATTCATGTTCAGTAATAAGTTTCGATTGTTCGGCACGGTGATTTGCCAATACCGAAATCCAACTTTCTACAGAATGGTCTATCAGTTGCTTAAGCTTTGCAAGTTGGTCAGGGGTAATTGTTGTTTTGAATTTCGTGTCTCGTTCAGCTTTCACAATGGCATTGCAGATGTCATTGACAATATTATCGCAACTGCCAACTGCCGCTTTGAGCGCACCCTCAATGTGACATTCGGCAGCGATAGCTTTCTCCAAATCCTCATTGAACTTTATCAGCGTTTCTTTTGCCTCTCTGATTTCTACGAGAAGTTTATCAATTTCTTGCTTTTCTGACTCAATTTGTTGGTTCATTTCAACCTTCTCCAGCATGTCATTGACATTTATAGGCGATGTGCCTCTTGATTTTCCTATACCCATGTTCTTGTATTTATAAAAAGTGAATTATCTGTGCAGCCCTTTCCTGCGTTTGCACATGCTGTTTGCCATTCGTGCGCAACGGCGTGCCCATTCAAGTTCATCCTCGTCCTTGTCTTTTCCCCAACCTCCAGTGTCAGAACCGCCACCGCCACTTGAAACAGCTATACTGGTAGCAGCATCCATATATCCTGCAAAGAGTAAAAGAGCCGTGTGTTGTATCTCTTTAATCTTAGCTAACGGATGAGCTTCCTTCAAAGAACAATCTTGCCGGATGATATTGTCAGCGGCTTCGGGTATCTCTACATGGTAGCTGTGATATTCGTCTGTCGCAATATCGTAATGCTTTATAACAGGCAGTAAAATAGGAGTCAAATCTGCTGTCCGTGTTTGTTGAGGAATAGATTTTGTTGGCTCGGATTTCCTTTCCTGCTGATGCAGTTTTGCCCAAGTAGCCTCTATCTTTGATGGAGTCAGATTTCTCCCGATACCCAACACGGATGATTTATAATTTGAGTTACCCCGTTTGATGGAATAACCATAAACTTTTCCCTTATCATTTTCTTGTATGTGTACTTTGTACCCCCGTTTTGTCAGTTCCATTTCATATTGTCGCCAACTGAATTTGTCCATTGTACGAAGTATCTCCATACAACAGTTTGAGATTTCCTGCTTGTGCCGTATACCTATTTCTTCAGACTGCACCCAGCCACGTCTCTCGTTGATGATATTCGCAGCCATGACTGCCCTCTCACCAATCTTATGGCTATCATTTATTTTCCCATTCATATCCACACGGTTGGCATCAATGTGCAGGTGTAGAATGCCACTTTTAGAATCACGATGCAGGGCGGCTATGTACTGCGAACCTTTGAGATTGGTTTGTTTTGAGGAAGCCCGTTTGGTCTTTTGGGAAAGGTCTATGGAATCGAATACCCGGATGAACTCATCTGCCAAACGAGCCCAGTCATCCATTGTCCAGTTTCGGCTCTCTTTTTCGGACGGGGAAATTTCAATTCTTATCACGTTTCTGCCAAGAGGTCTGCCCTTGTTGATTTTCTCGGTAAACATCTTCTGCACGAGCATCATCCGACCGTACATCGCTTCCGGTGAAATATCATCGGGCAACAGGTTGGTTTTGACTATATCCGCTCTGTCTTTATTGACGGAATATCTTATGGCATTTGCGCCATGCGGTATGGTACTGGCTTTTGCTATCATAACGGGTAAGGAAATTTATTCGGTAAGATAATTCTCTATCTGGCTCCAGCGGTTGATTAGTTGCGTGGCTGTCATCATCCATTGTTCCACAAAGCGTGTGTCACTGAAATACATGGCTCGTTTATCCGCTTGGATGGATTTCACGGCAGCCGCAATACGGATGAGGTCGCCTCTTGCATCCGTCAGGCTGCACAAGGCTTCTACCTCACGCTCAGACAACCGTTGCCGTGGATGCTGCCCTAAAGCAGTGCGGCGCACATAGTTGCTCATGGACAAACCGCAGGTTTTGGCAAGTTCTTTCGCTTGGGTGTATTCCTGCTCCGTTACTCTGGCTTCAAGTCGCAAGGTACGCCTCATAACTTTCTTGTCGTTCTCTTCATCAACATCTTTGTTGGTAATCTTTTTCTTCTTCATGTTTTGTTATGTTATGGGTGAGACATCAATCTAAAAAGGGACAGCAGGGTGGGAGCTTGCGACTGCCGGAATACGCCTATGTAGTACGGATGAGTGTAACGAATTTGTGCGACATAGGAACTTCTTGCAAGACCCCGCACAAAATATAGGCTCTACCGCCATATCCAATATGATTATGTCTGACCATCTGCTGAAACATCCTCGTTAGATTCTTCCTCTCTCGCAGGCTGTAGAGAATTCGGAACAGAAGGAAAAGATGAAAGGGTAAGCAGTTCGCCCTCGTCTGATATAACAGGTTCTTTGCCTACTAAGGAAAAATCAGTGTCAGAAGCACAGACCTCATTCGTCGCTTCTATTTGCTTACAATCATTTGAGTTGGGTAAGTTTTCCTTCATACAGCTATCCGAATCCTCCAATGGAGCCATTGACAAAACGGGTACGGTATCATCGGACATTGCAGGTGCGTTCTTCTTTTCGTCTTGTTGGTCTTTTAGTCGGACATAAAAAGGGTTGTCTATGCGATTGCCATTTTCCATCCATGCCGATATACATTTCAGCGTGTGGACACTTGTTCTGTTGCTTTCGCAGATGCGACAATTCTCAACTGGTTCATCTTGTCCAACACGCGGGATATGGTTTTCTTGTCATAACCCAATTTGCTGGACAAATCCACTTCCGAAAGGATGGCTTGCCCCACTTGTAAGGTTGTGGAAAATCCTTTTATGGCATAATCGTTTTCTTCCAGCACTGCCGCTTCGATAAGTTGGTGCAGAATTTTCATGCGGTCAATGCCATACTTGCTCCCTGCCAGATATGCAAGTTGCTCTGACGAAAGCACTATACAATAATTCAAGTTTGTTTTCATCGTCTGTCAATTTTGAAGATGGTTTATAAATGGTGCAGCCAAAAGAGAAAGTCAGCGGTGCATACCGTAACCTCTCTCCGGCACATAATACTCCTTGTCGTATGCGATGTGGTCAAGCACGTCTTGAAGCCTGTCAAGTTGACGGCTGTCTAATATACGGATGGCGGCAATGGTAATGTTCTGTGAAGCGATACGGCGGTGTTCACAATTCCGTTCTGATATACTTCCGTCTCCATCGGCATGGACACTTCGTAGGTAATTGTTCACCGCCTCGGTCTGTTCCTTGCTTGGAAAGGTGGAGGGATAACGGTCTTGAACATACGTAACCATGTGGCTGACCGCATTTGCCAACAACGGGTCACATTCTTGTAGCTGTTTGATAAGTTCTTCTTTCCTCATATTGTTGGTTTATATTGTCCCGTGTCCCAAGCGTTTTTTATAATTTTCTATTTTGCTTACTTCCTGTTTTTATTCTTTTTCGAGGGCAAAAGGGGGACAAGGGGACATTGGTTTTTTCTTTTCCCTTATTTTGAAATTAAAATGGTAATTCCAGTTCACTTGGCAGCGTTGCGCAGGACTCTTCACTTGGAGCGTCCACCCTCACCCATGGGTATTTCGTCCGTCCCGTCTTATCACAGTAGGCTGGATGCAGCCCCTTGACCTTCTCCTGTTCACTCCGTTTCCAATTGGGAAACATGGACATCAGGCGGTTGAGGTATTGCGAAGTGTATTTGGACGGATTTCGTCTGACTAAATCATTGGGCAGTTCCTCTATAATCTGCCGGGCACAAACCATATTGAGTGAGGTCATTGTGGAATTTGGTTCTGAGTATGCTCCTTTCTGATAAGCCAGTCGTGTCGGAATCATCCAATTTGCATACTGCACGGGAACCTCACGTTCCAGATACATTTCTATGTCCTCCATGATTGGGTCAACAAGAATGTTGGAATGTTACATCTGCACCTCGTTGGCCTCATTCTCCATGTCCGGTGACAAGTAGAGTTTCATTCCTTGTCGATAATATGCGTATGCCTCTGCCCAAAGTTGAGGAACGGAACACTGCAAATCATCCAACCAATCTGACACATGACCGCTGCCTTTGACAGGGATAATCCACCATCGGCGGTTTCCATTGTCTCCTTGTAGGAAGTTCATTTCATTAGTAGTCGCAGCAAAAACATTATGCTGCATGAACTCCACCACCTTATGCCCATAAGCCGGACGCATATAATCACTGCAACGGCTTAGAAAAGCCTTGGCTGCTTCCGCGTCATTCGCCCGTTTTAAACCATTCAACTCACTGATTTCAATAATCCAACCGTTGGTTATGGTCTCCACTTTCTCCTTGTCACCACTGGCGAAAGAGAATGAATCGTTGAACCATCTCCCACTGATGGCTTTGAAGAAGGTGCTTTTACCAATACCTTGGGGACCGGGCAAGGTCAGTACGTTGTCAAACTTGCAACCTGGATTGAATACTCTTGCTACAGCCGCCACGAACCAAAGTTTTGTCTGTTCCCTAACAAGCGGAGTGTCATCCGCTCCAAGATAATCTATGATGGTTGTGGCTATGCGAGGTTGTCCGTCCCATGTCTCTTGTGCGATGAATCCCTGTACAGGATTGAAACTCCGTTCAGAAGAAGTGGTCTTCAATATCTCAAATACCTTATTCTGCGTCAGACGTATTCTGTATGTCCTTTCCAAATAATCCTGTATCTTTCCTGCCGACTCTTCATCTATCTTGTTTCCGTTGACATTGCGGAACAAAGGGCAGAAACATACATCGTCCTGACAGAAGGTATCGTACCTTATCTGACTAAGATTCTCATCCAGTGTGAAAATAAGCCGGAGATTACTGATGGAACGAGCAGGATTTCCGTAACTGTCTGTTGCCAGATTTTTTTTCCAATCATCTTCCATACACCTATTCTTTGATGCGAATGCCACCTGATTCCTTTGCCAAAGCCAACGCAAGGTCTGCATCCACTACGATTTTTCGTCCTATCTGTGTGATAGCTTTATCTATGATACCGCTTTTCTTAATGCGGTTGGCGGTGGGTACGCTACAACCGAATACACGGGCGATACCCTCTATACCATAGTAGTTGCCTTTGGATGCCACTTGGGGAATGGCCACTTCTGTACTTTCCACACTTTTAGTGATGAGAAAGCAAAGCTCCTCACCCGTCATCATGGCGATGGGCTTTTGGAGTAGTTGGGTAAAATTGAGTTTTTCTTCCATATCTTTACTTGTTTGATGATTAAATACTTTAAGCCTCGGTTCAACTCTGTGAAACCGATTTCGCAAGCAAAGGTAGTGTATGAAACTCTGTGTGTTGGTCGGTTTATTTATACCTTAATTTTACCGACCGAATTACAACAGATGTTTGCTGTAAAAAACGGATAGCTGGATTTCCCAACTACCCGTTATTGGCAAAATAGTCCGTCCATCGGTCTATTATCCGTTTTGCTTTGGTGTAACTGCTTCCTCTTTGAGGTGAGTTCAACGTAAGTTCTTTGATTTCCCAGTACCGCTTCTGTGGAATGTCGTGCCCGTAATGTCGTTGAGAGAACTGTTCTATGGCACGGTGGAATGTCATGTATCTTGTGGACGCTTTTATCTTGCCAGACTTTACCAATGATTTCAACAGATAGGCAAGACTTATGTCCTCTGTATTCTCTTCAAGAAACAAAAGGATACCCAGCTTGATACGTTCCTTGTCGCCCAAAAGAATATCATCCAATGATTGTATCACCTTTCTATTGCCTCGCCTGCCTTTTACTTTTCGTAAGGCAAACATCACCTCCTTCCAGATTTCTGGGTTACACTTCTCAACGGTGTTTTCCCAATCCGCTTTGGTTTCTGCGCCCATCTCTATACTTCCATTTACAAGCAGGGTAACGCATGACTTTACAAGAAGTATATCGCCATGGTCAACCTCTTCACTGTTCAACAGACGGTTAAGTAATTTGGCCATACGTGAAAGACCGTGGTCAAATACCACGAAATAATACATACAATAAGCCAAATCCTCTTTCTTTTCCATTACACGGTCATACAGGTTAGCCATGAACCCACCAATGAATACTGCATGAAAGAGGAAAACAATTTGAGAGATATAGGTCAAGAACTGATAAACCATTTTTCTTTCCAGTTTGCTCAACAGATAACATCCTTTGCTGTTTCTCATGAACATATCTAATTGCCCAATCAAGTAGGACCTTAACTCCTGCGGCAGACGATTCCATATTTCAATAGGTGTTTCAGAATGAACCATCAGTAGCCCTGACTTTGGAGAAGTGAGCAGTTCTACCGTACCTGTTTTCACATTGATGCCTATCCACAAACGCATGTTGGTGATACATCTGGCGATGGTCTCGGTATATTGGCCAGCCCATTGTTGGTTTGCAATGTCTGACACATCCTTGCCGTTTACAAAATCAGAGAGCCAGTTATACATCATCAAGGCTTCAGGTGGTACGCAATCCCGCATCATCAGATACATGTCCATCATAACTGATATGTTACCTTTAGCCACAGCATCTATGCGCTTACAAAAGTTGGCATACGCTTCCTCATTGGCCGATTTCCACGCACGAATAGCCATATCAGCAGTATCCTTTCTTTTGGAATAGGATTTTATCCTCTCTATGAAGTTTATCATTGTATTACTGATTAAGGTTATCTGAATAGTTTGAGCAATTCTTCTGTGGACATGCTTGCCAGCTTCGCTAACAGAGCATCCCTTTCAGAAGTGTTATCCAAGTTTAGCAGTTTTGAATTGTTTTGCATCTGTATATCGAGAGGATAATGCTCAATGTAGATTTGAGTAATGGCATGATCAGAAGTTGAATGCCCCATGCTTTCAGAGATATAATCCATATCCACTCCGGCATTATGCAGATTAGTAGCAAACGAGTGTCGGCACCATGTGCCGGACGGACAGATGGACTTATCCCAATTCAATGCCTCATGGCAAATCTTGATGACTCGGTCTTTCACGTTTGAGTTTTCTTGTACCGTGTATTTGCGGCGCAGTTCTTCTGTCTCCGATCCCTTTAATATGTCGGGGAACACCAAGCCATCACGAGTCGGAGGCGCAGCAATCTCATCCAAGATATATTGTAAGGGAGGGATAATAGGAACTATCACCTCGGAACCATCGGGGCATCTTCGGGAAGTCTTTTTGCGATTGAAGCGGAACGCCTTGCCTTCTGTCTGGTAATAATAACTGTTGTAAGTCAGACGTCCGGCATCAGCCATGTTGAAACCATTACACAGGTATTGCGCAAGGAACAGCCCTAATGAATAATGGGCACGTTTCATATAATCTTCCGTCCAATGTTCGGGGTATTGCTTTGAAACGAAAAGGTTATAAAGCTCTGTCATCTGGTTTACGTTCAGGAAACTCTGCTTGCGCTTTGCGCTCTTGGGAATGCTTACCAAGCCTTTCTCTTTCTTGTTAGAAAAGGGATAAGGAACATCTTTGAGGTAACCCTCATGCACACACCTGTTCCATACGGCACGGCAACAACGCAAATAGATACCGGCCGTAGTGTCGCTGATTTTCCCGACAATCGCACCATTTTCATCTTTTACCCCATTGTGCATACCATCCTTCCACTTCTGAAGTTCTGCCGCACTGATACAAAAGCCTTTTATGGCATTCTCTCCAAGAATCTTTCTGAATGATTTGAGAGAACACTCGTAACTTTCGGCTGTGGTAAAGCGTACTCCGCCATCTTCTGTTCGGAGGTCATGGATGACTTGCTCCCAAATGCCAACAAAAGATTGAGAGACAGTAGCGTTGTCATCTATGGATGTTGCTTCTTCACCGTCTATTATACATCGACGTACCATTTCGTATGTGAGGATGCCTCCCTTGTTCAGATTCATCAAGATTTCCTTGTACTTGGGAATAAACGTGTCCTTCCATTCCTTTTGCAACTTGTAGTTCTCGCTCCTACATTTTACAGCACTACAAATGTCCGAAAACTCTTTTGCAGTATAAGACCCACCAACGGGATAATAAAAAGCTCTACGTTCTAATGTAAAACGCACAGATAAAGGGTACTCACTTGATTTCCTCCTGTTGGTTCGAATATCAAGGGCAAGTGATACAGTACAACCACACTCTTTGAAAAGGGGCATGGATTTGGTTAATTTTTCCATTGCATTCAATAGTTTATGTTCAACATAACCTCTGAACACAGCCGCTTTGTAATGTGAGGCGTACATATACAAAACGCTGCATATAACCACTGAGTCCCTATCCTTTGACGGATAAAACATTGTCGTTATATGCAGCGGTGCAATCTCGTTGTCTCCTGTCGCTGACTGGTAACCGGGCTTCTGCTAATCGGTCTCAACCCCTGAAGCAACTCTCACGTATTGTTTGAAATAGAGTATCTTCCGACTAATACTCCCTCTACGCTTCGATTCATCGGAATGGGATGACCCTCCCACGAAAGTTAGGCAAACTCACTTTTCCTTTTGGGGAAAGAGCACCTTTTGGTCATGGCTCACCTTACATAATGATGCAAAGGTAATGAATTATTTTCACTATTGTACAATAAGAAGATTAAAAACTATAACTTATTACAATATCATGTACGTAAATTTTCAACCGATGTTCTAATTATAGAAGCAACCTCTGTCCACTCTGTTATCCAGATTAATCTTATACCTAGATGCGCAACCGAAGCTTCATACCATTTTTTCAATTGAGAAGATTCTGGAGATTTTTCAATCCAATAATGAGTGGTACTTTCATTTGCGCCGCCATATTTATTGATAGTATCAACTTTGGCCTTATGCAACCAGGAAAGCCACCTTCTGACATTTGCATCTCGAAATGACAAACCTATAAAAAAGACGGTATTAGTAGATAAGATATTATAAAAACTTATTGCCTGCCAGGAAAAAGCATTATTTGCAAGTTGTAAATACTCATTTTCTAGGAAAACCAGTTTATCAGAAGCATTCATCCATTTTTGCTTACTTCCTGGCAAAGGGACTAATCCATGACAAAAATAAAAAGGTATCCTACCGCGATAATGAGAAGTTGTAGGTTCTGTTATATAATCTAATATTTTGTCATTTTTCTTCAAGCTAATTTGGGCATAAGCATTTATAAGTGTAGGGAAAAGAGTTTCTGCATTAAAAGTAATTATACTATTTAAACCAGCATCTTTCTTATAGGCTTCTATAACTAATTGAGCTAAATCTATTGAGCTTACAGGTGATAGTTGTTTTATAAGTGTAAGAAATCTATTCCAATCCAAATTAGGGGAAGGTACTTGTGTTGATAAACATTTACACAACAAATCTCTATCTCTTTGGTTGACTGATTTTAATAAATCTTTATAAAGTAGTTCTGCTAGTATTTCAGGGAATTTTATATCTTTATTTTTCGATCTTAATTGTTCATAACAGGATTGTATTATGACTTCAGATGAAAAATAGCTATTTATCTCATTTATGATGTTAATAGAATTTGGAGAACTGTGTAAAATAATTCTTTCCGCTAAAGTATTCCATGATGGAAAAATCGGGAATGATATACCAGCACCAACACATAATGCCCATGTTTTACCCGCAGGAACGAGCTGAGATATTGTTTTTTTATTTAATCCTTCTTTTGCCATATATTTTTGATATAGGTCGATATGTTGTCGCCTAATTATAATAGACAACTAATATAATTTACTTTTAAAATCCAAAGTTATAGATTTTTATTGTATAGTAGGATGTTTCTTGTGATTTTTTTGTTACTAGAAAACAGCATTGTCTTGCCTATTTTATGTATTTCTCTACCATTTCTGCGAAAACAATGCGAAAACAAACGGTTTCAGTTAGGGGGATTTAGTGAGTTTTATAGGAAGTGGCGAAAATCGAACTAATTGATACACAATAGAATTTGATAAAATGGACTATCGCTGAATATCACTTTGCCGTTCTCATAATCTGAAGATCCCTGGTTCAAGCCCAGACTGATCCACGAGCTAAAAATCTCATTCTTAACAGAATATAGTTTTTTTAGTTCATAGATACCTCCAATTAAGGGTCTGTTGCTTGATTACATTAGCCTTAAGAAAGAACAGTTGTTTCACCAATTAAACAATATGTAATATGCCGACAATCAACCCAGAAGTAGTAGAAGTACAAAGAAAGACAAATGACTATTTCACCGTAAGGCTTAGATTTACTCTTAACAGAAGAATGAAACGTATATCAACAAGCCTATTCGTAACCCTAAATGATTTAACAAAGAGCGTGAAGCACGAACAAAAAAGTTAATGCAGCAGGGTAAGTGTGTACCCTCTAATCGATCTTTATCTCTTTATTCGGTAAGCATAAAGAAACCGTTAGAAATCATGAACATTATTCCAGAATGTATACTTTTTGTTAAATTTGCTGTACCCATAATCTATTAAATAGAACTCATAATTGGAACAATCCAAATCAAAAATGTTTGATACAACAAGATATCGTCCACTTTTTATTGATTCAATTTTATTGTTTTGATATATGATTATTAATTTACCCGATGGTATTTTAACTAATATTTTATAATTTTGCAAATGTATTTTTTGAATATTATATGAAAACACTTTTGAATATTAGACGACTTTTACTTTTTGCAATCTTTTTCATTAACGGTACTGTAAGTAAGGGGCAGATTTATAAGTACATAGGGCTGGAAGACGGTCTGAATAATCAGAAAATATATCATATCCAGAAAGATCAACGGGGATATATGTGGTTTCTAACTCAAGAGGGGATAGATCGCTATGATGGAAAACATATCAAGCATTACAATTTTTCAGACGATAGTATGAAGTTAGATTCACGAATTGCCCTACACTGGCTTTATATGGACAAGGGGAATGTATTATGGGTAATCGGTCAAAAAGGTCGTGTTTTCAAATATGATTCGCAACATGATAAGTTCGAACTGGTTTACGTACATCCGAGACTGATCAGAAATAAGTCACAGGCATTCCTTAATTACGGTTATTTAGACAAGAATGGTCGTATTTGGTTATGTTGTAAAGATAGTATTACATGGTATAATACTCGTACTGGAACAGCTCTGCATATACCAACGCCTGTTAATGATGAAATAACGGCCATTGAACAGACAGACGATGAGCATTTCTTTATCGGTACGGGAAGTGGTCTGTTCCGAGCCAGGATAGAAGATAAAGGGTGGAAACTGGTTTCAGATAAGGCGGTGGAAAATATCGATACCCCAGTGCATAAACTCTATTATCATGCCGTTTCAAAACAACTGTTTGTGGGAAACTATAAAGAGGGAATACTCGTATATGACATAGGCAGAACAGCAAAAATCAGTTCCTGCCAATCACCCAATAATGTAGAGATCAATCAAATCGTTGCTTTGAACGCTCATGAGCTTCTGGTAGCCACAGGTGGAAAAGGAGTATATAAACTAGACATAAATACCCGCATGAGTACCCCCTACATAACAGCCGATTATAGTAGTTATAACGGTATGAACGGGAACAATATCAATGATATTTATGTGGATGAAGAACAGCGCATCTGGCTTGCCAATTATCCTACAGGCATTACCATCCGTAACAACCGCTATAGGAGTTACGACCTAATCAGACATTCTCTCGGTAATAACCATTCATTGGTGAACAATCAGGTTCATGACGTGATAGAGGACAGTGATGGTGATCTCTGGTTTGCGACCAGTAACGGTATCAGTCTTTATCAACCTACTACAAAAGAGTGGCGTTCTTTCTTCAGTTCTTTTGACCCGGCATTAGATGATGAAAATCACATCTTCTTAGCACTGTGTGAAGTCACTCCCGGTGTGATATGGGCCGGCGGCTTTACGTCAGGTATTTACAAGATAGAAAAGAAGAAAGAATTTAAGATAAGTTATCTTTCTCCGGCTGCTATTGCAGGAGTACGTCCTGATCAATATATTTATGACATTAAAAAAGATTCGAACGGTGATATATGGTCCGGTGGGTATTACCATTTGAAGCGTATCAATCTTAAGACCAAAAGCGTGCGCTTATATCCGGGAGTAAATTCTATCACTACCATTCAGGAAAAGGATGCCCGGCAGATGTGGATCGGTACAAGAATGGGGCTCTACCAACTTGATAAGAAATCCGGTGTTTATCAATATGTTGACCTACCTATCGAATCTCCCTATATATGTGCATTGTATCAAAGAGATGACAGTATCTTGTATATTGGTACACGCGGATCCGGCCTTCTAGTTTACGACATTAATAATAATGAGTTTATCCATCAGTACCTTACAGACAACTGTGCATTGATTTCCGATAATATTTATGCAATTCTTCCACGTCAGGACGAAAGTCTACTTATGGGTACGGAGAACGGTATTACCATATATTCAACAAAGAAACACTCTTTCCGTAACTGGACACGAGAGCAAGGATTGATGAGTGTCAATTTTAATGCAGGCTCTGCCACAGCATGTAACAAAAGTACGCTCATTTTTGGCGGTAATGACGGTGCTGTCAAGTTCCCGACAGACATACAGATACCGGAACCCTATTATTCACGTCTGTTACTGCGCGATTTTATGATAGCTTATCACCCCATTTATCCGGGTGATGACGGATCTCCCCTAAAGAAAGACATTAATGAGACTGACCGATTAGAACTGACCTACAGACAAAACACTTTTTCTCTTGATGTAATTTCCATTAATTATGATTATCCTTCCAATATTCTTTATTCATGGAAAATTGACGGTTTTCATAAAGAATGGAGTCGTCCAAGCCTGGACAACCGGATTATTGTAAGAAATCTACCTCCAGGCAGTTATACATTACGAATTCGTACAGTATCCAATGAGGAACAATACAAAACCTATGAAACAAGAAACATCCAGATTATCATAACACCTCCGATATGGGCCAGTGTATGGGCTATGGTAGGATATGCAATCTTACTGGTTCTGATTCTGGTTATTATATTCCGTATCATCATGTTGCACAAACAGAAGAAAGTTTCGGATGAGAAAACACGGTTCTTCATTAACACAGCTCACGACATACGCACACCACTTACATTGATAAAGGCTCCACTGGAAGAGATTGTAGAAAACCACATGGTGATGGAACAAGCATTACCGCATATGAATATGGCTCTTAAAAATGTGAATACATTACTTCAGCTGACGACCAACCTGATAAATTTCGAACGGATAGATGTCTACTCTTCCACTCTTTACATTTCCGAGTATGAACTGAATTCTTATATGAATAATATTTACGCCGTTTTCCGTAAATATGCAGAAATGAAACGTGTAAGGTTTGTCTACGAAAGCAATTTTGACTATCTGAATGTGTGGTTTGACAGTGACAAGATGGGATCTATTCTAAAAAATATCTTATCAAATGCATTAAAGTATACATCTGAAGGTGGCAGTGTATGCATTTATGCCTGTGAGGAAGGAAATACCTGGAGTATCGAGGTAAAAGATACCGGAATCGGTATTCCTTCGCGTGAACAAAAGAAATTATTTAAAAACTGTTTTCGGGGTAGTAATGTCATCAATCTAAAAGTGACAGGCAGTGGAATCGGATTAATGCTGGTATATAAACTGGTCAAGTTACATAAAGGTAAGATTCAGATTCAAAGTACCGAACATCAAGGTACCTGTGTACGGATCACTTTCCCGAAAGGAAACAGGCACCTCCATAAAGCAAAATTTATCTCACCCAAGACACCAGATGAACATCCGGAAGCTATCATACCGACTCAAAATTCCGGTTCGTCTACGGAAACATTCCAGATAAACAGTCCTTCACAACGTATCCTGATAGTGGAAGATAATGATGATTTACGTAGTTATCTTATGGATATGCTTAGTACGGATTATAATATTCAGTCCTGTCCGAATGGAAAAGACGCACTTGTTATAATACGAGAATTCAATCCCGATCTCGTCATATCCGATATAATGATGCCCGAGATGAACGGAGATGAACTTTGCTCAGCTATAAAGGGAAATCTTGAAATATCCCATATTCCAGTCATTTTGCTAACTGCACTGGGAGATGAGAAAAACATGTTGGAAGGGCTGGAAATCGGGGCGGACGCCTACATCATCAAACCTTTCAGTGTGGGAATACTCAAAGCAATGATTAAGAACATACTTGCAAATCGCGCTTTGCTCCGTCAGGCTTATAACAGTATCGAAGATAAAAAACAAAATCTTCCAGTGAATTGTACTAACACCATGGACTGGAAATTTATAGCTTCCGTTAAGGAATGTATAGAAAAGAACATGGGAGACTCGGACTTTAATGTGGAGATACTCAGTAGTCAACATTATATGAGCCGTACAAGTTTCTTCAATAAATTAAAGGCACTGACCGGTTATGCTCCGGCTGACTATATCCGGATGATACGTTTGCAACATGCTGCACAATTACTAAAGCAAGGCGAACATACAATAGCGGAGATTGCTGATATTGTCGGGTTTTCGGATGCAAAGTACTTTCGTGAGGTATTCAAAAAATATTATAATGTAAGCCCAAGCAAATTTTATAAAAAATCGGAAGAGTGATGGTTAGAAATTAAGAGGCTCATTCTTAACAGAATAGAACCTCTTATACACTCTCCAAGTACAACCTTGTCATTCCCGTTCTTTTTACCTCTAATTCAAGACAAATCTATTTGTATACCCTCACTGTGTCTCCGACTTCTCTGAGCGAGGTTTACGTGACAAATATTTTAAAAGTAATCACTCCGACAATTATTATTCTTCTATTAATAACTCGCAAAGAAAAGAACTAATATTCGTCAACATTGTGCATTCTTCTCCTGCCTTCTCCCCTGCCGCCACCGCCACGGCTACCGGCCAATGTATTAAAACGATAGACAAAATGGACAATACAATAGCTAGTAAGCATATTGGTAGTTGTATCAGTGATACTCGTGCCACTCACTGAACGGCTCTGGTTGTTCTGTTGACGCAAAATATCATACACTTTAACACGCACCATAGCTTGTTTCCGTTTCATAAAACGTTTTGAGAGCTGCATATTCCATAAGAATTCATCTCTATTCGCATCACCACTATATCCTTCACGTATCCGCCAATGCATATCTGTAGAAAACTCTATATCCCATGGAAGGCGAATATTCGTATTTCCCCCCAGTGTATAATCAAATGTTTCACGATTACTGTTCTTTTGTTTATTATTCTGTACGTTATTGTAACGGAATGAAGCGTTTAAAGCAATATCGGATTTGTTACTGCGATATGCTCCCCGTAGACGAGTTGTAGCAGAAAAGTTGTGCGTAGTACTCAGTTCCGCATCTGTACTTTTTTTATTTACAGACGTATAACTGACCTGATCGCTATATCTGGCATTAGCCCCTGTACTGATTGTAAACTTCTTATTCTTGAACGGAGTATCAAAAGAGATGTTCATATTCGAACTCCAATTACCATTGATATTGACCTTATGATAAGTACGCGCACCGGTTCTGGTATCATAAGTCATGCGATTACCAACTGAATTCATAGTATTGTTAAATCCTACTCCTACCCGGAAACTTCTCATAGTAGTAACTGAATATCGGTTATAATTAGCACTAACCGTATTCGAAAACGAAGATTTCAGATTCGGGTTTCCATAACGTAAATTCATCGGATCAGTAACATCTATAACTTCTTGAAGATCCTCCATGTTAGGCGCAGAACTCTGTCCGCTATATCGAAAGGTAAAACGTTCACGACGTGAAAAATAATAATCCAACGATACGGAAGGAGACCAGTTTATAACATTCTGCCGTGGTAAATCTTTATTCGTATTTGGCCCGATAGTAGTCACACTTTCAGTAAAACGCGGATTTAAAGCAATACCTATATTGTAATTTAAACCTTTACGTTCACCCTGCCATTGCGTATGGTCGCCCTGTAAGGAAAGATTAAACCGCTGATTGCCATAGTGGTTTTCTACGCGAGAACTTAGATTGTCATTATATCCATAGTTCATACGATCTGCATAATTGATACTATCATACACCAACGACTGCGATAACCCATGTCTATTAGAAAAAGTATAACCGACACTAATTCTATAATGTTTGGAGAGAGGCTCAATATATCTGGCAGAAATATTCCAGCTTAGATTATGACCCTCACCTTTCGTATTTCGCTCAATATCCGAAATACTGTCTTGCATAAAAAACTGGGAATAAGATTTATTGAAATTATCCCGACTGTTTTCACTATAATCAAAATTGAGTGAGACATGAAAATTACGCCCCGGTTTCCGAAATCTATGATAATAAGCTATTGCACCTTCTATTCCATGATTATTTGTATCCCCACTACCTGCAGAAACTGTTTCATTAATATCTTCCTTATCATTATTGAGTCGTTTATTCCTACTTTCATTCCATGAACTACCTTTACTATAATCAAAGTTTATACGAGTATTCAAAGTATTCAAACTATCTATCTTCCATTCCACTCGCGCATTTCCATTCAGGCCATGACTGCCATTTTGTCTATTTGAGGCTCTGTTGGAGAAAGTCGATTCATCACCCAAAAAAGTTTCAGAAGAAGTTTCCGTAATCACATCATTCACATTATGACGGTAGCGTACATTACTTCTTATATCTAATTTCTCACTCTTACGAGCATAAGTAATACCTGCACTTTGATGAGTACGTTGACCACTACTTTGACGATTGGTATTATTAGCCGCCCCTACAAATGAAAGATTGATATCATCCGTGAAATGATTTACATTTATATTCCCCTCATAACGGTCTTCCGTTCCATATCCACCACTCAAATTTCCCATCCATCCGCTGTTCTTCTTCAAGGTAAGATCCAATACCGGTGTTTCATTACCATCTTTAATACCGGTTAACCGTTCGTTATCACTCTTTTCCTTATAGGCTTTTAATTTCTGTACAGCATCAGCAGGTAGGTTTTTCAGTGACATATCCGTATCATTACCAAAAAACTCTTTACCATTTACCATTATTTTCTTGATTTCTTCACCATTCAATGTTATCTTCCCATCTTCATCAATCTCAGCACCGGGTAACTGTTTTATCAGTTCATCAAGCATCGAACCTGCCGCTACCCTATAAGCGGAAGCGTTATACTCTGTGGTATCTTCATTGATAACTATCGGAGGAGCCTCAGCTGTAATAACCGCTTCATCCAGTAATATACCATCTGCCGATAGTTCTATCACACCGAGATCTCTCGACGTTTTCTTTTCAGATAAGGTTACAGGCTGAAAGAATGTGGTATATCCCACAAAAGATACTTTTAATAGATAATTACCGGCTTTGACACGAGGTAAGACAAAACGTCCCTGCGCACGAGTTACAATACCCGCAACCTGCGAACTATCTGACAACGCTAATAATTGTACAGTGGCAGCCTCTATAGTTTCTTTAGTTTCCTGCTCTACAACCTGCCCTGAAACTGTAATGATACGTTTTTGTGCCAAGATAGTTCCTGGTACAAATAAAAAAAGTAATAGCCCAACAATTATGTTTTTCATTATGTGAGTGTGTTGTGTGTTTCTTTATGGTTTTGTAATTTATATGACAAGAATATAAGCAAAAGGTTTAATCAATTTTACATATTTCAATTACCTTTGTCCCAACAATATCAACTGAAATAGGACAAATCAATGAAATATATTCTCTTCTTTTATATTTTATTCTTTTTATCCGGATGCCGTGGATGCCGTCAGCAACAATATCCCGCGCAAGAAAACTCTACTGGAAACTGCCGGACCAATGAACAATCTATTACCGTTTTTCTAGCAAAGGAAGAGAAAGAGAAGCCACCGCTTCCCGCCAAAAGTTGCATGGCACATTATCTGGACTCATTAGGTTTCATTAATATAGCCGAGGCGGATAGTACCATCGCCATCGAATTGATGTACTCTCGTACCGACAACTTTACTGGTCAACTCTTATACAAAGATTTACGTGAAGCCTATCTCCATCCCGAAGCAATGGAAAGCTTGATAAAGGCACAACAGTTTTTAAAAGAATTACACCCCGCCTATACTCTCATCGTATACGATGCGGCACGCCCCATGTCCATTCAGCAAACCATGTGGAATATCGTGAAAGGTACTGCACAATATATCTATGTATCCAATCCCGCTCATGGTGGTGGTCTGCACAATTACGGCCTTGCCGTAGACCTCAGTATCCTCGATGAAAAAGGAAATCCTCTATCTATGGGAACCCCTGTAGACTATTTTGGCAAAGAAGCCCATATCACCCATGAAGAACAACTGGTGAAAAGTGGTAAGATTACCGTCCAAGAACGCAATAACCGTTTGTTATTACGCCAAGTGATGAAGAAAGCCGGTTTTCGTCCGTTGCCAAGTGAGTGGTGGCATTTCAATCGGTATAGCCGACAGACTGCCAGAGAGAAATATCAAGTAATACCCTGATTTCGTGTTCAAAAGATAGCAAAACTCTTCCTTTGTACCATTTGTTTATCTGGATTATTAAAGTAACTTTGTTGCCAATAATCCAATCAAAACACAACAAAGTCATGAAAAAACTACTTTTCTTTCTCGGAATGATAACTATGGGAGCATGGATTATTAATGCACAGAATAAAGTTATTGACTATCCCGTCAGTGGAGTACGTACCACCGAATCGTTGGAAATCTATCGGGCAGAAGTATCAGATACAGCCGTTATCTTATATGGCAATCTATACAACCGTCCCAATTATTGGGTTAAAATAGCCTCATCATCCATACTAAAAGGAAAAAACACGAATAAGAATTATCGACTGATACGTACCACTGGTATACAAACAGACCGAAAAGAGTATATGCCCGATACTTATACCCGTTCATTCAGTATGCAATTTGAACCGGTTGATCCTAAAGATGAATACGTAGACTTTTATGAAACACCCGATAATAATACAGGATTTACCGTTAATGACATCCGTCTTTCCACAAAAACAAAAAGTTCAAAAATACATTGTCGGATAGAAGGAACAGTCATTAACCACCCAGCATACAGCCGAATAATGCTAATGCGCTACAATAGCGATCCACGAGTCAACGAATGGATATCTATTCCTGTCATCGACGGGAAATTTTCGTACGATCTATACACAGACCTTAACGAACCCTATGAGCTCTATCCTTGGAGTGCCCACTTGAATGGCGCTTGGTCTCCGGTCAGTTTCTTCGCTGAAGAAGGTATGATAAGAATAACTATTCGTCCATTGAAAGAAATATCCGAGATACATACTGAAACCCCACTAAACAAAGAATTATTACGTTTTAGACAAGAGATAAAAGAACGTTTCACAAACAGCATCCGTCAAGAACGCGAACAATTGGAAAAGGCAGATAAAGTGATGACTCCCGAAATGAAAATCTTGTACCGACAAATGGAAACTTTGTATAAAACAGAACAGGCAGACAAAGAGAATAAACTAAAAGAGCTGGACAAGCAGATACAGACATTGAAAGAAAAAGGGAAAGTTTATACTGAGGAGTATCAGGCCTTTGAAAAGAAAATGCAAAAAATGTACCGGGAAATGAAAGATTTCCAAAATGAATACATTCGTAGAAACGTTACGTTACCCGGTCTTTTCTTACTAATGAGCCAAGTTGCAATTGACTTGGAACCCGAAGGTATAAATACCATCAAAGAGATATACAACGCCTTATATGATGGTAAATTCACCGATAATCCAATGAGTAACTATATGAAACATTGGATAATCTCCCAACAAATACAAGTAGGTAGCCGGTTTATTGATTTCACAATTCCCGATGCAGAGGGTAAACTTCACACCTTATCCGAGGAAATCAAAGGGAAAGTGGCACTGATAGATCTCTGGGCATCATGGTGCGGGCCGTGTCGGCGCCTTTCCATCAGTATGATCCCAATATACGAGGTCTATAAAGACAAAGGTTTCACTGTGGTAGGTGTTGCACGTGAACGTAAACTTTCGGATATGACCAACTGTATAAACAGAGATAAATACCCGTGGCTCAATCTGCTGGAACTGAATGACAGCAACAAAATATGGGAAGAATACGGTATAGGTAACGGAGGAGGACGAACCTTTCTTGTAGACCGGGAAGGGTGTATCATAGCGATCCATCCTGATGCAGAACAAGTAAAAATGTGGTTAGAGAAACTATTGTAAAAAGCCTATGAACTTATCAGAAGAGACTCTACACTTTATTCGCGAACATCGCAACGAGGACGTACGTGTTCTTGCTCTATTGGCGCATAGATATCCGATGGTGGATATGCCCAATGCACTGACGCAGATAACCGGATGGAAAGTTTCACGAGACAAAATACCCACATGGGCAACTCATGAAATGTTATTGTATCCACCTCATCTCTCCATGGAACAATGTTCTTCAGAAGCCACAGCCCGCTACAAAACAGAAGTTATCCGTACCTTTTCCCAAAAAGAAGATATATCTCCTTGGGATAGTCTTACCGACCTCACCGGTGGTTTCGGTATAGATTGTGCTTTTCTGTCTTCCTGCTTCAAAAAAGTAACCTACGTGGAACAACAAGAAATATTATGTGAAATCGCTTCGCATAACTTTCCGCTACTCGGCTTAAACCATATCACCGTTTCTCATGAAGACGGTATCCGGCATTTACAGCAGATGGCTCCTGTAGATTGGATATTCATTGACCCTGCCCGCAGAGACAGTCACGGAGGGAAGACGGTGGCCATCAGTGACTGTGAACCGAATATTGCCGCCCTGGAAAAGTTATTACTTGAAAAAGCACGACATGTACTGGTAAAACTATCACCGATGCTGGATTTAACATTGGCGCTACATGACCTGAAACATGTGCAACAAGTTCATGTCGTTTCCTTGAACAACGAGTGTAAAGAGCTATTACTTGTACTGGGGCACGTAGAAAAAGTGGGGATATCTCCGTCTAAAGAGGCAGAAGCAGAAGTTCCCATTGAGAATATCCCCATTCACTGTATCAATCTCAACTATCAACAGGGAGTACAATCATTGATATTCAACCGCCGGGAAGAAAAAGAGCTACCGACCCGATACACCTCCACTCTCAAAACCTATCTTTATGAGCCAAATGTTTCTATTCTGAAAGCGGGCGCTTATCGGAGTATCTCTTCTATATATAAGGTAGAGAAACTACATCCCAACAGCCATCTTTACACTTCCGACAACTATATACCGGACTTCCCCGGCCGGAAATTCCGGATAATCAAGAGCGGCAGCCTTAACAAAAAGGAAGTCAAGGAACTGTTAGGTACAGAAAAGAAATCCAATCTTACTGTACGCAATTTCCCCGCCAGCGTTGCCGAACTACGTAAACGTCTGAAGTTGGCAGAAGGTGGAGAACTCTATCTGTTCGCTACCACTCTTGCCGATGAAAGGAAACTGCTAATCTCCTGTAAACAAATCCATTAAAATCGGCATATCTCTGTATACGGCTGAGATTTCTGAGTATACCACTGAGGTAGACTCAATATAATTATACCCCTATTCCCCGTAACCGGATTGTAACCGAATTGTTACTTGTTCTTCAATCTTCCGTAAATTGCACGTAACGGCATCCCTCTACTTTTGCGGCAGAATATTAACAGACAATAACAAGTATGAAACAGATTGTAAGAGCATTCTTATTTTTACTTCTTTTCGCCATAGCCGGCAATGTTGCCATGGCTGATGAAAAAGCAAATATCGTGAAACAAGGTACGGTACGTGGCCGTATCATTGATGCTGCCAAACAAACCCTCCCGGGTGCCTCTATCTACATCGAGAAACTACGCACAGGTGTGACAAGCGACGTCAACGGGTTCTACACTTTCTCTAACCTTGACCCGGGAACTTATACCATAAAGGTGAGTTATGTGGGATATTCACCTGTAGAACTTAAAATCACTATTCCCGCCGGACGTACTTTAGAGAAAGACGTGGTACTGAATGAGGGGGTCGAACTTCAAGAGGTCGTTGTTGGCGGTGCATTCCAAGGCCAGAGACGAGCTATCAACTCACAGAAAAACAACCTCGGTATCACCAACATCGTTTCTGCCGACCAGGTAGGAAAATTCCCCGACTCCAATATCGGCGATGCATTGAAACGTATCTCCGGTATCAACGTGCAATACGACCAAGGAGAAGCACGCTTCGGACAAGTACGCGGTACGAGCGCCGATCTCAGTTCGGTCACCATCAACGGAAATCGTGTTCCTTCTGCCGAAGGTGACACACGTAATGTACAGCTCGACCTGATACCTGCCGATATGATACAAACCATTGAAGTCAATAAGGTAGTGACCCCGGATATGGATGCCGACGCTATCGGCGGATCTATTAATTTGGTAACCAAAAATTCACCTTACAAACGTACTATCACCGCCACTGCCGGAACCGGATACAATTGGATAAGCGAGAAGGCACAGCTAAACCTGGGGTTCACCTACGGAGACCGCTTCTTCAACGGTAAATTGGGTTTGATACTTTCCGCATCCTACCAGAATTCACCTTCGGGTTCCTATGATACGGAATTCATGTGGGAACAGGATGACAACGGAAAAGTTTTCGTCAATGACTACCAAATCCGCCAATATTACGTCACTCGCGAACGCCAAAGTTATTCGGCTGCCTTGGATTGGGATATCAATGCCAATCACAAGTTAACTTTCAAAGGTATCTTCAACAACCGTAACGACTGGGAAAACCGTTACCGTACTACCTTGAAAGACCTTAGTGCTGACGGAAAAGCAACCGTACGTATACAGACCAAGGCCGGTACGCCGGACAACCGTAACGCCCGTTTGGAACGTCAACGCACCATGGACTTCGCTCTCGGTGGAGAGCACCTGTTTGGCTCTCTTTCTATGGACTGGCACGCCAGTTATGCCAAAGCCAGTGAAGAGCGCCCCAACGAACGTTACATCGACTTCCAACTGAAAAAGCAAAACTTTAACGTCGACTTGAATGATGAACGCCAACCGTATGCCACTCCTCAAGAAGGTTCTACCATGATCCTGAATGACAAGTTCAGTTTAAAGGAGTTGACCGAGCAACAGGAAGATATTAAGGAACAAGACCTGAAATTCTCTGCCAACTTCAAACTTCCTTTCAAGAACGGAAACAAATTGAAATTCGGAGCAAAGGTGGTACGCAAAACAAAAGATAAAGAAGTGGATTTTTATGAATATACTCCGCTGGACGAAGACGCTTTCATGGCAAACAGCTTGAAAAGCACTGTAAATCAGACCAACAAGCACTTCATGCCCAACAAAAAATATCAGGCAGGCATTTATGCCGGCAAGGAATATACCGGTTCGCTGGACTTGAATAACGCTTCACTCTTTGAGAAGGAACAGGTACAAGAGGAACTTGCCGGTAACTTCGAAGCGCGTGAGACTGTCAGTTCGGGTTATATCCGTTTCGACCTGAAAATTACGGACGATATAGAATGGATGTCAGGACTTCGCATTGAAAATACAGATCTGGCTTATACGGGACGTACTTATGATGCCGACGAAGATATAACCTCGAAAACCGAACGCAAGCGGAACAGTTATATCAACTTCCTACCCTCTTTACTGCTGAAATGGAATGTAAACGATGACCTTAAAGTGCGCGGCTCGTTCACCCAAACGTTGTCACGTCCTAAATATTCAGCCCTTGTACCAAGCGTAAACATCAAACGTTCCGACAACGAAATTACCATCGGCAATCCCGAATTGAAACCGACGATGTCTTACAACTTCGATTTGAGCGCCGATTATTATTTCCGTAGTATCGGTCTGGTCAGTGCCGGTATCTTCTATAAAAAGATTGATGATTTCATCGTAGACCAAATCAGTACCAACTACGAGTATCAGGGCAATGTATATACACGCTTCACACAACCCAAGAATGCAGGCAATGCCAATCTGCTTGGCGTAGAGCTATCCTATCAACGCGATTTCGGCTTCATTGCCCCTGCATTGAAATGCATAGGCTTCTACGGAACATACACTTATACACACTCACGCGTGGAAGATTTCAACTTCGAAGGACGTGAGAATGAGAAAGGCCTCAGCTTACCGGGGTCACCGGAACATACAGCCAATGCCTCACTCTATTTTGAGAAGAATGGTTTGAATATTCGCCTGAGTTACAACTTCGCTTCCGACTTTATTGACGAAATGGGCGAAAGCACGTTCTATGATCGCTACTATGACAAAGTGAATTATATGGACGCCAATGCAAGCTATACATTCGGAAAGAAGATCAAGACAACTTTCTATGCCGAAGCAAACAATCTGTTGAACCAGCCTTTACGTTATTATCAAGGCACTAAAGACCGCACCATGCAAGCTGAATATTACGGGGTGAAAGTAAATGCAGGAGTAAAAATCAACTTTTAAATAATAAAACAATGAAAATAACAATGAAAAAAATATTCCTCTTATTATTCGTTGCCTTTCTCAGTAATCTGGCAACGGCACAAATCAGCGATTATTCCATCTTTGACAAGAAATTCAATTTCTATGTCGCCAACGATTTGGGGCGTAACGGTTATTACGACCAGAAGCCAATTGCAGAACTTATGGGTGTGATGGGAGAAGGAGTAGGACCTGAGTTTGTACTGGCCACCGGTGATGTACATCATTTTGAAGGCGTACGCAGTGTAAACGATCCGCTTTGGATGACAAACTTTGAACTAATCTACAGCCATCCCGAACTGATGATCGACTGGTTTCCCGTATTGGGCAACCATGAGTATCGCGGTAACACACAAGCCGTATTAGACTATACCCATGTCAGCCGCCGCTGGACCATGCCCGCCCGTTATTACACCAAGACTTTTGAAGATAAAGGCACTACCCTCCGCGTGGTGTGGATAGATACCGCTCCTATGATCGATAAATACCGGAACGAAAACAGAACTTACCCTGATGCCTGTAAGCAAGACTATGAAAAACAGCTCGTATGGATAGATTCTGTACTCACTACCGCAAAAGAAGACTGGGTAATCGTTGCCGGACACCATCCCATCTATGCTGAAACGCCAAAAGATGAAAGCGAACGCATGGATCTGCAAACCCGTCTTGACCCGATCTTGCGTAAACATAAAGTAGACATGTATATCTGCGGACATATTCACAACTTTCAGCATGTTCGTATAGCGGGTAGTAACATTGATTATATCACCAACTCTTCCGCTTCACTCAGCCGCAAAGTAAAGCCAATCGAAGGAACGGTATTCTGCAGTCCCCAACCGGGTTTCTCCATCGTATCAGCTAATAAAAATGCCCTGGAACTGCGTATGATTGACAAGAAAGGAAACGTGTTGCACACGGTGACCAGAAACAAATAATTGGCACAACTCATATTCTTAATAGAGCCGGCTCCCCTCAACAGTCCGGCTCACTTCTTTTCCCGCCAATCATCTTTCGGAATTGTCGTCTCGCTCCCGTCACGTGTCGCCATGTAGTGGGGTGACATAATCTCTACACCCGCTTCATTGAATCTATCCTGAATATTCTGGTGCAGATCTGAATAAACCTGCGCCAAACGGTTGGCATCTTTGATATAGGCATTTACCTGATAAACAGGATACCAGTCGCTGAGAGAGGTTTCCAATACAAAAGGACGAGGATCGTCTATTACACCAGGGGTATTCAATGCCGCATCTATCAATAACTGATGTACTTGCCGCCAGGGAACATCATAGCCGATGGTTACTTCGGAATGGATAATCAAACCGTATTCACGTGCAGAAGCACTATAGTTCACGGTATGGGAAGACATGATAAAAGAGTTGGGGATAGTCACTACCTCATTCTTCGGAGTACGAATACGGGTGACGAGCGGAGTTTTCTCAATAACGTTGCCCGTAGTGTCGTTCAGCTGGATACGGTCACCCAATTTGAAAGGCCGCATATAAGTGATGACTAAACCCGCTATGATATTGCCGATAACCGTACTGGAGCCAAGCGAAACAATCAAACCTACAAAGACAGATATACCCTGGAATACGCCCGATTTAGACCCCGGTAAGTAAGGATATATCATCGCAATCATAAATGCGTAAAGTAAAAAGCGGACAATGTGAAAAGTCGGTATTGCCCAATCAGGATAAAATCCGCGTATCTTCAAGCGTTCAGACTGAACTTCGTTCGCCAGATAACGCACCAATCGAACCAGATATTTGACGGCATACCATATCACAAAAATGGTAAACAAATTGGGGATATAGTCTACTACTCCAAGAAAAATACCTTTTATCGGATCCCAAATGTAAGAAAACAGTTTAAAAGCGAGGTTCTTGGTCTGCGGAAAAATTGAGAAAAGCAGGGGAACCGTGAGCAATAACTGAAGCAACATGAATACATATCGCAAGAGGTTGGCAAAAAAAACAAGAAGATTTACCTGTTTCTGTGTATCCAGCAGTTCGTAATCTTGAATGGAAACAGGCTTCAGTTTCGTATCCTTCAGCTTCTGTATACGCACTTTCAGTTTCCTGAACAACCAATTGGTGAACCGGAACAAAAGATATTGTCCCACAAGTACAAGAATAAAGTAGAGGATACGTTTTCCCAGTTGCCAGAAACTATGTTCTTCTTTCATCGCCTTGAGCTTATGTACAATGACTTTCCGGTTATTCGCCGCCAACTGTTCACGAGTACAATTCTCCCACAATGCATCCTGATCAATGAAAGACACGATAACTTTATCACCATACATCAAATCTGTAACGATATCAGTGCTTTCGATATGTAATGAATCCGGACGTAAGCCGAAACGTCTCCCCAACTCCGTTATAGCAATAGAATCCATCTCAGCACGTTGCCGGGGAGTATGTCCACCGCGCTTGGCATAAAGATAGAACAAGGTATCGCCTTCTACGACCACAGGTACACCGGAAGTAACTGCCCGTAACGAATCAATACGTTTTCGCTGTTGTACCTGTCTCGCCGAATCAGCAGCAAAACTCGCCAACTTCAACTGTTCCATTTCCATTCGAAGGTTTGCTTCATTCAACCGTGCCATTTCCAATTCCTGTTTCATTATGGCCAATTGCCGTACCGAATCGGAATCGGCCTTCACTGGCCGAAGAGCCTGCAAACTATCGCTTTCTAAAGCATGAAGCACCTTTTCTACCAGTTGGGCGGAAACTCCATTTGTTGTAAATAATAGCAACAGCAGACATAAAAAACGAAATCCTCTCATATCTTTATTTCTTCATTAATTGTTTATTTGAGAAAGCTTTTTCTTAATAAGCGTTCAAACATACTGAATGTTTTCGATATTTCATAAAAGGTTTCATTATCTTTGTCCCCAAACAAAAAATCCATGAATATAATACTACTTATCGGAGGACTCCTCCTCATACTATTAGGCGCCAACGGGCTGACAGATGGAGCTGCATCCGTTGCCAAACGTTTTCGTATTCCCGGTATCGTTATCGGTTTGACAATTGTCGCTTTTGGAACTTCAGCACCGGAGTTGACGGTCAGTGTATCGTCTGCGTTGAAGGGAAGTGCAGATATCTCCATCGGTAATGTGGTGGGAAGCAATATTTTCAATACACTAATGATTGTAGGTTGCACGGCGCTTTTTGCACCGATTGTCATTACCAAGGATACATTGCAAAAGGAAATTCCACTCTGTATTCTCTCATCCATCGTTTTGTTGATCTGCGCCAACGATATATTTTTAGATGGCAGTAAAGAAAATATACTTAGTACTACCGATGGCTTGCTATTGCTTTGTTTCTTTGCTATCTTTATGAGCTACACTTTTGCCATCGCTTCACGTGGTTCGGAAAATGCCGATGGTAATGTGGAGGAAATCAAACAATTTCCGATGTGGAAATCCGCTTTATACATCATAGGTGGACTCGGAGCCTTAATTACCGGAGGTAATTTCTTTGTAGACGGTGCAACGGGTATCGCCCGCAGTCTGGGGATCAGCGAATCGGTTATCGGGCTTACACTCGTAGCCGGAGGAACTTCACTGCCCGAACTCGCCACTTCCATCGTAGCCGCTTTGAAGAAGAACCCGGAAATTGCTATCGGAAACGTTATCGGCAGTAATCTTTTCAATATATTTTTCGTGTTGGGTTGTAGCGCGTCTATCACGCCATTACGATTGGCAGGTATTTCAAATATGGACTTGTGGGTATTGGCAGGTTCCGGCATCCTGCTTTGGCTGTTCGGATTATTCTTTGCCAAACGGACAATCACGCGTATTGAAGGTAGTATCATGGTACTATGCTATATCATTTATACAGCCGTATTGATTTATCAATCTTAGAAAGATACTCTTGAAGAATACAGGTATGACGTCTTTACAATATCGGAAAAATAGACATCAGTAAGATAGTTTTTGAAACCTCAACGCGGTATTTTGAAGATTATCACGTATCTTTGCCTACTCAATATAAAATGACTATGGCAATTACAATTAAAAAGGTTTCTACAAAAAAAGAGTTGAAACGGTTTATCCGTTTTAACTATAAATTATACAAAAACAATCCATACTCAGTACCCGACCTCTACGACGACATGCTCAATACCTTTAACAAGAAGAAGAATGCCGCCTTTGAGTTCTGCGAAGCGGATTACTTCCTTGCCTATAGAGATGGTGAAATCGTAGGACGTGTAGCTGCCATCATCAACCGTAAAGCCAATGAAACCTGGAACAAGAAAGAGGTACGCTTCGGATGGATTGATTTCATTGACGATCCGGAAGTGTCGGAAGCTCTGATACGCAGCGTAGAAGAGTGGGGTAAAGAGCGTGGCATGACGCATATACAAGGTCCGCTCGGTTTTACCGACTTTGACGCCGAGGGCATGCTTATAGAAGGCTACGACCAGCTCAGTACAATGGCGACCATTTACAATCATCCCTATTATCCCGAACACATGGAACGTATGGGATTTGAGAAGGATGCCGACTGGGTGGAATATAAAATATATATCCCCGAGGCTATTCCCGACAAACATAAACGGATTTCAGATCTCATCCAACGCAAATATAATCTTAAAATCAAGAAGTATACTTCCTCCAAAAAGATTGCCCATGACTATGGACAGGCTATTTTCGAACTGATGAACGAAGCATATAGCCCACTCTATGGTTACTCTGCCCTAACTCAACGCCAGATCAACCAATACGTAAAGATGTATTTGCCTATCTTGGATCTACGCATGGTGACACTTGTGACGGATTCCGAAGACAAACTTGTCGCTGTAGGTATCTCCATGCCTTCCCTGTCGGAAGCTTTACAGAAATCGCATGGCCGTTTGCTACCTTTCGGATGGTACTATTTATTAAAGGCCCTGTTCATGAAACGGCGTGCCAAGATGCTGGATTTATTGTTGGTTGCCGTGAAACCGGAATACCAGAACAAAGGTGTTAACGCTTTGTTGTTTTCCGATCTAATTCCGGTTTATCAGAAATTAGGTTTTATATTTGCAGAAAGCAATCCCGAATTGGAACTGAACGGCAAAGTACAAGCCCAATGGGAATACTTCAAGACCGAACAGCATAAACGGAGAAGGGCATTCATTAGAGAAATAAGATAATCTCTTTTTATATCCGGCTGATAATAGCCTAATTTCATATCAATAGTAGGCAACATTCAAATGTATCCGAAAACAATATTGACAAACAAGTAATTACGTATCCTTGCATTTAAAGAAAAGATATCACAATAATTAAGTGTAAAGTATGGAAGAAGAAATCAACGGACTGATACCCGGAAACAATGTAGAATATACGGAAGATAACATTCGTCACTTGGACGATATGGAACATATCCGTGTACGCTCGGGTATGTACATCGGTCGTCTGGGTGACGGCTCACAAAACGATGACGGTATCTATGTATTGTTGAAAGAAGTTATGGACAACAGCATCGATGAATTCAAAATGGGTGCCGGTAAACGTATCGAAGTCAACATAGAAGATAACCTTCGCGTGAGCGTACGCGACTACGGACGAGGTATTCCGCAAGGAAAGTTAGTTGAGGCAGTCAGTAAGTTGAATACCGGTGGTAAATACGACAGCAAGGCCTTCAAGAAAAGTGTCGGACTGAATGGTGTAGGTATCAAAGCTGTAAATGCCCTTAGCAGCCGTTTTGAAGTACGTAGCTACCGCGACGGTAAAGTGCGTACGGCTATTTTCGAAAAAGGCGTACTGATAAATGACGTAACAGAAAATACCCTGGAAGAAAATGGAACTTATATCTTCTTTGAAGCAGACAATACACTTTTCCTGAATTATTCTTATCAGAATACATTTGTAGAAACCCTACTACGTAATTATACCTACCTGAATACAGGACTTGCCATCATCTACAACGGCCAGCGGATTTTGTCACGCCACGGATTGGAAGATTTGTTGAAAGACAATATGACAGCCGAAGGCTTATACGATATCATTCACTTGAAAGGCGAGGATATCGAAATAGCATTTACACATACCAATCAATACGGTGAAGAATATTATTCTTTCGTAAACGGCCAGCATACCACTCAAGGAGGTACTCACCAAAGTGCATTGAAGGAACATATCGCCCGGACAATCAAAGAGTTTTATAACAAGAACCAGGATTATGCCGATATTCGTAACGGTATTGTTGCCGCCATCGCCATCAATGTAGAAGAGCCCCAATTTGAAGGACAAACCAAGACCAAACTAGGTTCTCCTTCAATGGAACCGGGTGGCGTAAGTATCAATAAATATGTAGGTGACTTCATTAAAACGGAAGTGGATAATTATCTCCACAAAAACCCGTTGGTGGCAGAAGTCATGCTACAAAAGATACAAGATTCCGAGAAAGAGCGTAAAGCAATAGCCGGTGTAACCAAATTGGCTCGTGAACGTGCCAAGAAGGCCAATCTGCATAACCGCAAGTTGCGTGACTGCCGTTTCCACCTGAGTGACGGAAAAGGTAAAGACCAGGAAACAGAATCGTGTATCTTCATCACCGAGGGCGACTCTGCCAGCGGTTCTATCACCAAAAGCCGGGACGTAAACACACAAGCCGTATTCAGTTTGCGCGGTAAACCGCTCAATTCTTACGGACTGACTAAAAAGGTGGTTTACGAGAACGAGGAATTCAACCTCTTGCAAGCTGCCCTGAATATTGAAGACGGTATCGAAGGATTACGCTACAACAAAGTGATAGTGGCTACCGATGCCGATGTGGATGGTATGCATATCCGCCTGCTGATTATTACGTTCTTCTTGCAATTCTTCCCCGATTTGATCAAGAAAGGGCATGTTTACATTCTTCAAACTCCGTTATTCCGTGTACGCAATAAGAAAAAGACCAATTATTGCTATACGGAAGACGAGCGTCTGAAATCCATCGAGGAACTGGGTCCCAATCCGGAAATTACCCGGTTTAAGGGTTTGGGAGAGATATCACCGGATGAATTCAAACATTTTATCGGTAAAGATATGCGTTTGGAACAAGTATCTCTGCGCAAAACAGACTTAGTAAAAGAGTTATTGGAATTCTATATGGGTAAAAACACAATGGAACGACAAAACTTTATTATCAACAACTTGGTTATAGAAGAAGATTTAGCATCATGAGAAGAGCAATCTTTCCGGGAACATTCGACCCGTTTACTATCGGACATTCTTCGGTAGTAAGCCGTGCGCTGACTTTTATAGACGAAATAGTCATAGGAATCGGTATCAACGAAAATAAAAACACCTACTTCCCTATCGAGAAGCGCGAAGAAATGATACGGAACTATTACCGGAATGAACCACGTATCAAAGTACAATCATACAATTGCCTGACTATCGACTTTGCCAAACAGGTAGATGCCAATCTGATTGTGCGAGGTATCCGTACCGTAAAAGATTTTGAGTACGAAGAAACTATTGCAGATATCAACCGCAAATTGACAGGCATTGAAACTATTCTGCTCTTTACGGAACCTGAATTGACTTGTATCAGCTCGACCACCGTACGTGAATTGTTACAATATGGAAAAGATATAAGTATGTTCATTCCAAAAGGAATGGAAATATAATATAAAGAAACAAGATATGAGAAAAATTTTATTCATTATTATATGTATGTGCGCTGTGACAGCGCAGGCACAAAAACTAAATAACGAAGCTATTCGTAAACTACAAATGGCAGAATTTGCTATCGCTAATCTTTATGTAGATTCCGTAGATGAAAACAAGCTGGTAGAAGAAGCCATCATCAAAATGCTGGCACAACTCGACCCGCATTCCACCTACAACGATGCTGAAGAAGTGAAAAAGATGAACGAACCGTTGCAAGGCAATTTTGAAGGTATCGGCATACAGTTCCAAATGATAGAAGATACTCTGCTCGTAGTGCAACCCGTCAGCAACGGACCTTCTGAAAAAGTAGGTATCCTTGCCGGCGACCGTATTGTAGCAGTCAACGACTCTGCCATTGCCGGGGTAAAGATGAGTACTGAAGATATTATGAGCCGCCTGCGCGGGCCAAAAAATTCGGAAGTTAAACTGACTGTTGTGCGCCGTGGTGTAAACGAAACGCTCTATTTCACCGTGAAACGGGATAAAATTCCTATCTTGAGTTTGGATGCGGCCTATATGATACAACCTAAAACAGGATATATCCGCATCAACCGTTTTGCAGCGACAACTGCCGAAGAATTTACCCAGGCTCTTAAAGAGTTGCAGAAAAAAGGGATGAAGGACTTGATACTCGACCTACAAGGTAACGGTGGAGGTTATTTGAATGCCGCCATCGATCTTGCCAATGAGTTCTTGCAACAAAAAGACCTTATTGTATATACTGAAGGGAGAACTTCCCGCCGGAGCAACTTTTATTCCAAAGGTAACGGTAACTTTAAAAACGGACGTCTCATTGTGCTGGTAGATGAATATTCTGCATCAGCCAGCGAGATTGTGACCGGTGCTATTCAAGACTGGGACAGAGGAGTGGTGGTAGGCCGCCGTACATTTGGTAAAGGATTGGTACAACGTCCTATTGATTTGCCGGACGGCTCGATGATACGTCTCACCATTGCCCGTTATTATACTCCTTCCGGACGTTGTATACAGAAACCATACGACAAGACTGCCAAATTGGATGGCGGCAGATCGGGAGGAGAAGAAAATCTGGAGAAATATAATCAGGAGTTGATAGATCGTTTTAATCACGGCGAACTGATGCATGCCGACAGTATCCACTTCCCGGACTCACTAAAATATCAAACTAAGAAACTTGCCCGTACTGTATATGGCGGAGGAGGTATCATGCCAGACTTCTTTGTCCCGATTGATACGACTCAATATACCGATTACCACCGTAATCTGGTAGCTAAAGGTGTAGTTATCAAAACTACCATGAAATTCATAGAGAACCACCGGAAAGAATTGAAGAACAAATACAAGAAGTTCGATACCTTCAATGAGAAGTTTGAAATTGGTGATGAAATTCTGAATGACATGCTTGCCACAGCCGAGAAAGAGAAAATAGAGTTCAATGAAGAACAATATAAAAAATCCCTGCCACTGATAAAGACTCAGCTGAAAGCCTTGATAGCCCGTGATTTATGGGATATGAACGAATATTTTCAAGTTATGAATACTACGAATAACAGTGTAAAACAGGCCTTAAAGGTATTGAACGAGGGAACCTATGAGAAGATGGTAAAAAGATAAGCTTTTTCTCACTTTCCGAACAGCCACCTATTCAGATATTTATTAACAAAAACATTTACTATGGCGCAACCGGCACCTATAGCCGCACCTGCCAATACATCCGAAGGGTAATGAACCCCTTCGTTCATTCGTGATACTCCAACCGAACAAGCCCACAAAGCGGAGGGTGCTATGACATACCATTTCGGATACTTTATGCATAAAGAAGTAGCAAAGGCAAAAGCCGTTGCCGTATGACTTGACGGAAACGAAGGGCTACTTTCATAACTATAGGGGTGCACCCTGTCAGGGAAAGCGTCATATGGACGTTCGCGGTCAATCAGATATTTCATACCGTAGGTCACAACAAATGCACCGGCAACACTCGTTCCAACATAAACAGCATCTTTCAACAACTCCTTATCTTTCTTTGCCCAAGCAGTCAGAGCCATGGCGACTGGAACCCCTATTACGACGTATGGTTCGGAACGTGAAATAAATTTATTATAATTACGGACAAACTTATTGTCCCAACTATTGACTTTATGCAACGTATTAATATCCCAATTTTGCGAAAAGAGATTTGATACAACAACAAAAGCAAAAAATACAAAAAAAACAGATTGTTTCATGAAGTGAGCCTATTAGTTTGCTGCAAAGATAGCCCAAATAGTTAGAGTTTTCACAAAATTATTCTATCTTTGTTGCCACATTTTACATATTAATACAATTCAGTAGCTCATTCATGACATCAGATAATTGCTGCATTCGACAAATCGACTGTAGGCTATGTCCTCAAGTATCTAATGAAGTATTGGTCTATCGCCGATATTCCAAAGGGCAACATTTCCCTGCTGAAAAGTATACACAGAATTGCATAATTTTCATGCTGAAAGGAGAGTTGTTGGTAAACAGTGACGAGTATCCCGGTACCACCCTGCAAGCTCAACAATTCATCCTTCAAGCTATCGGTTCCAAAGTAGAATTATTGGCGTTGACCGATGTAGAATATATTGTTTATTGGTTTACCGAACTTCCTCTCATCTGCGAAGAACGCTATAAGGAAATATTGGAACACTCACAAGCCCCATTGACCTATACTCCTTTAATTGCCATCCCCAAGCTTACCAATTTATTGAAGGATTTAACCGAATCACTCAACGAACAGTCAAATTGTTGTGGCAAGTATATTGAACTGAAATGTCAGGAACTGGTCTATATTCTGACCTGTTATTACCCCATCCACCAAATCAGTATATTCTTCTACCCGATCAGTACATATACGGAAAGTTTCCACTATTTCGTGATGCAGAATTATGACAAAGTGAAGAATGTAGAAGAATTTGCACACCTTGGCGGATATACTACCACCACTTTCCGCCGATTGTTTAAAAACATGTATGGAGTACCGGTATACGAATGGATTTTGGACAAGAAACGTGAGGGTATCCTGAACGACCTGCAAACTACCAAACAACGTATTTCCGTCATCAGCACCCGGTATGGCTTCGATTCGTTGTCCCACTTCGCACATTTCTGCAAAGACTCTTTTGGAGACACTCCCCGCTCCTTGCGCAAACGTGCCGCTAACGGTGAGAAAATCTCGATTATCTGTAAAGGACAAGACGAAGAGCAAGAAGAAGGCGAAGAATAGCCACCCCTCAAAAAACACTGATTACCAACACATTGACAACCATATAGATGGCTTGTGAGGGAACTATATATCCCTCGCGAGGGATATTAAGATCTATCACAAGGAGTATTAAGAACTATCGCGAGGGATATTAAGATCTGTCGGAAGCGAAATACAGACGTCTCAAGACATTCCTAATTACGGAATTATTTCCTTAATTCCTTGCTTAATCAAGGTATTTCATCTATTTTTGCGAGAAATTAGCGGAATTGTCTTTAATGAATATATTTTCTAACTATTAAATAATTTAAATTCAATCATTTATGTGGTTAAGTAATTCATCTGTAGGAAGGAAAGTGGTGATGAGCGTTACCGGTATCGCCCTTGTCCTGTTTCTGACGTTTCACATGGCGATGAACCTTGTTGCACTATTCTCTGTAAAGGGATACAACATGGTTTGTGAGTTCCTGGGAGCAAACTGGTATGCATTGGTAGCTACAGTAGGTTTGGCTGCTTTGTTCATCATCCACATTATTTATGCTTTCTGGTTGACTATGCAAAACCGCAAAGCACGCGGTAGCGAACGCTATGCCGTAGTAGAAAAGCCGAAGACCGTAGAATGGGCTTCTCAAAACATGCTTGTGCTGGGCATTATCGTAATCGTCGGCATCGGTTTGCACCTGGTAAACTTCTGGGCTAAAATGCAACTTCCCGAACTGATGCACAACATGGGGATGCATGCCGACATGCTGACTTTAGCGTATGCCGCCAACGGTGTTTACCACATTCAGAACACCTTTGCTAATCCGGTATTCGTAGTGCTTTACCTCATTTGGCTGGGCGCACTGTGGTTCCACCTGACTCACGGTTTCTGGAGCTCTATGCAGTCTCTGGGCTGGAACAACAAAGTATGGATCAACCGTTGGAAATGTGTATCCAACATCTACTCCACTATCGTTGTTGTATGCTTCGCTCTGGTAGTTGTCGTGTTCTTCATCAAATCTTTGATGTGCAGCGGCGCTTGCTAATTTGTAAATTGTAAATGATTAAATTGTAATAGCATTATGACTAAGATAGATTCTAAAATACCGGAAGGACCGGTAGCTGAGAAATGGACCAATTATAAAGCTCACCAAAAATTAGTAAATCCCGCCAACAAACGCCGCTTGGATATCATCGTAGTAGGAACCGGATTGGCCGGTGCTTCTGCTGCCGCTTCCCTCGGTGAAATGGGTTTCAGAGTGTTCAACTTCTGCATTCAAGATTCTCCGCGCCGTGCACACTCCATCGCTGCACAGGGTGGTATCAATGCTGCCAAGAATTATCAAAACGACGGTGACTCTGTTTACCGGTTGTTCTACGATACAGTGAAGGGTGGCGACTACCGTGCCCGCGAAGCTAACGTTTACCGTTTAGCTGAAGTTTCAAACAGTATTATCGACCAATGCGTAGCACAGGGGGTTCCTTTCGCCCGTGAATATGGCGGTTTGCTTGACAACCGTTCCTTTGGCGGCGCTCAGGTATCCCGTACATTCTATGCCAAAGGCCAGACAGGCCAGCAGTTGTTGTTGGGTGCTTATTCTGCACTGAGCCGTCAGGTAAATGCAGGTACGGTAAAACTGTTCACTCGTTATGAAATGCAGGACGTTGTCCTCATTGACGGACGTGCCCGCGGTATCATTGCAAAAAATCTCGTAACAGGTAAACTGGAACGTTTTGCCGCTCATGCGGTGGTAATCGCTACAGGCGGTTACGGAAATGCATACTTCCTGTCTACCAACGCCATGACTTGTAATTGTACGGCCGCTATTGCCTGCTACCGCAAAGGTGCATGGATGGCCAATCCGGCATACGTACAAATCCACCCGACTTGTATTCCGGTACACGGTGACAAACAATCTAAACTGACTTTGATGTCTGAGTCCCTCCGTAACGACGGTCGTATCTGGGTTCCCAAGAAACTGGAAGATGCCAAGAAATTACAGGAAGGCACTCTGCAAGGAAAAGATATTCCTGAAGAAGACCGCGACTATTATCTGGAACGCCGCTATCCGGCATTCGGTAACCTCGTTCCGCGCGACGTTGCCAGCCGTGCAGCTAAAGAGCGTTGCGATAAAGGTTATGGCGTAAACAACACCGGCCTTGCCGTATTCCTCGACTTCAGCGATGCAATCAACCGTCTGGGCAAAGACGTGGTAGCTCAACGCTACGGTAACCTCTTCGACATGTACGAAGAAATCACTGACGTCAGTCCCTATGAAAATCCGATGATGATTTATCCGGCTATCCACTACACAATGGGTGGTATCTGGGTAGACTATGAACTGCAAACTTCTATCAAGGGTCTGTTTGCCATCGGTGAATGCAACTTCTCCGACCACGGCGCAAACCGTCTTGGTGCTTCTGCATTGATGCAAGGTTTGGCTGATGGTTACTTTGTATTGCCTTACACTATCCAGAACTATCTGTCCGACCAGATTACCGTTCCCCGTTTCTCTACCGACTTGCCTGAGTTTGTAGAAGCAGAAAAAGCGGTTCAGGACAAGATCAATTGGATGATGAATATCAAGGGCAAAGAATCTGTTGACTCCATCCACAAGAAACTCGGTCACATCATGTGGGAATATGTAGGTATGGGACGTACTGCCGAAGGTCTGAAAGAAGGACTTGCCAAGATGAAAGAAATCCGCAAGGAATTCGAGACCAACCTCTTCATCCCCGGCGACAAAGAAGGCATGAACGTTGAACTCGACAAAGCTATCCGTCTGTACGACTTCATCACTATGGGAGAATTGGTAGCATATGATGCTTTGAACCGCGATGAGAGCTGCGGCGGACACTTCCGTGAAGAATATCAGACTGAAGAAGGTGAAGCTAAGCGTGATGACGAGAATTTCTTCTATGTTGCTTGCTGGGAATACCAAGGTTCCGACGAAAAAGCTCCGTTGCTGTTGAAAGAACCGTTGGTTTACGAAGCCATCAAAGTACAGACTCGTAATTACAAGAGCTAATTGGGAAGTTGAACATTTAAAGAACTAAAGAAAATGGATAAAAATATATCATTTACGCTCAAGGTATGGCGCCAAAAGGGTCCGAAAGCAAAAGGCGCTTTTGAAACATACCAAATGAAAGATATTCCGGGCGATACTTCATTCCTTGAAATGCTGGATATTCTGAACGAACAGCTCATTAGTGAAGGTAAAGAACCGGTTGTATTCGATCATGACTGCCGCGAAGGTATTTGCGGCATGTGTTCCCTTTACATCAACGGACATCCCCATGGTCCTGCTACAGGTGCCACTACCTGCCAAATGTATATGCGCCGTTTCAATGATGGCGATACTATCACTGTAGAGCCTTGGCGTTCTGCCGGTTTCCCGGTTATCAAGGATTTGATGGTCGACCGTACGGCTTTCGACAAGATTATGCAGGCTGGCGGTTACGTCAGTGTACGTACAGGTGCCCCACAAGATGCTAATGCTATCCTAATTCCGAAACCTATCGCCGACGAAGCTATGGACGCTGCTTCTTGTATCGGTTGTGGCGCTTGTGTAGCTGCTTGTAAAAATGGTTCTGCCATGTTGTTTGTTTCTGCCAAGGTAAGTCAGTTAAATCTGTTGCCTCAAGGTAAGCCGGAAGCATTGCGCCGTGCTAAAGCGATGTTGAGCAAAATGGACGAACTTGGTTTCGGTAACTGTACAAATACTCGTGCTTGCGAAGCTGAATGCCCGAAGAACGTTTCCATCAGTAATATCGCACGCTTGAACCGTGACTTTATTATTGCAAAATTGAAAGACTGACAGGTACTTTCATTTCAAATATCATTTGATTAATATCACAAAAGAGACTCCTCTGCCGGGAAATTGGTAGAGGAGTTTTTTATTTGAAGCGCAAGTTACACGATGAAGCTCTGAAGTCTTTTCTTATTTTAGGAATACATTCCCGAATTAACAACAAGAAGCAATAACGAAACAGACAAACTCCACTAAAAGTTGACATTTCGTTAGCCATACATCATTAATGTTGTTCATATCGTCATTCCGTGTGCGAGAACAGTAAATATCCGTGAAAGAAATTTAAAAGATAGGCAAAGGAAGAATAAAAGTTTGCAGGATATATCCGAAACGCATACATTTGTCATGTGATTTTTTTCATAGTATTAGATTTAAGGTTAACAAAGGTTGGAGTACAGCGGTACTCCTTTTTTTATGTCCGCCCCCTTCCGGTCATGTCCGGGAACTTCGTTATATTCACTACCATCTTGTTAGCAGCAAAATGTTTATAGTATATATTTGCTATATGGCATTCGTTTATTGCGCTATCTCTACCTTACACCAACAAGCGATATACCCCACCAACCAATGCTTTCACTACTCCCTTCATTTCCAACTCAAACAGTAAAGTGCTCATGCGGTTTACGGGAATATTTGTTTCTACCACCAACGTGTTGATATGTAAGTCTCCCCGACAGGAAAGAATACGGACGATATTTTCTTCTTCGCCCGTCAGCTCCGGAAAAAGATTACGCTGGATACTTTCCGACTTGAAAGCCTGTTCCGGTTTCATCCACCCCATCGTTTGCAAAAAATCTTCCACATTCTGAATAAGAACCGCTTTATTATCGCGTATCAGACGATTACAACCCATCGAAGCGGCATCGGTGACACGACCAGGGACGGCAAAACAATCTCTATGATAACTTTCCGCCAGTTCGGCGGTAATCAATGAACCACCTTTTACAGCAGATTCTACAACGACAGTTGCATCGCTCATACCGGCTACAATACGATTACGGCTGACAAAGTTATGTTTGTCGGGATTGGTTTCAGTAAGGAACTCCGTAAGTAATCCGCCATTGGACAGCATATCAATGGCAGTTTTGCGATGAACAAAAGGATAGATACGATCCAAACCATGCGCCAGAACGGCAACGGTAGAAAGGTTATTCGCCAAAGCTGCACGATGGGCATGGATATCAATGCCGTAAGCCAGTCCGCTAACGACAAGAACATCGGGACAAAAAGCAGCCAAATCGTGAAGAAAATCGGTACAGAATTGCTTTCCATAGTCGGTGGCACGACGTGTACCTACCATATTGATGACACGCAAGCGATTGAGATCCGTATTCCCTTTGAAGAAAAGTACAAGCGGCGCGTCTTCACATTCGCGCAGACGGGAAGGATAAGCCTCATCATGAAAGGACAGGCAAGATAAGCCATTCTTTTCTACAAATTCCATTTCACGCTCCGCCCGCAGGAAGGCGGCAGGACAATCAAGGGCAGCGACTACCGCAGGATTTACTCCAGGAAGGAGTTCTGGCAATATCCGTCGCTGGTGAAAAACTTCGGTGGCACTACCCATACCGTCTATTAAACGCTTTGCCCCGATATGTCCTATACCGGGGCAAAGCGTAAGAGCTATACAGCAAATATGTTCGTCGTTATTCATTTCATCACAGATTTACACCGGCTTAAGATAAGAAGCAAAGATACTGTCGAAGAGCTCACTGTCACTTAAACGCCCGTTTACCACACATACCGTTTCGACTATGCCTTTCAGACAGACTTTACCGTCGGAAGCGCGAAAAATATCTTGATAGAAGACATATTTGATACCTTCTTTCTTCATATACAACTTGGACACAAACTCATCACCACTTTTCAATGGGGTCTTGAAAGCCATGCTGATACGCGCCACTACCGGATCTACCCCTTGCTCGTGCAATGCGGCAAAGCTGACTCCCGTACTCAGCAAAAACTCGTGCCGCGTGTGCTCCAGATAGTGCTGATAGTTCGCATTGTTAACAATACCTTGCAGGTCGCACTCATAGTCACGTACCTTCATTGCCAGTTCATAAATATAGTCCATACTCTATAATATTATCCCCTTATCACTCCACTACCTTATCTCCCCTTTTTATCCTCGCTGCTGTTCCACATCCAACCCCTTGAACTTCTTCAGTTCTTCTACGGAAACCAGCTTATACAACTTATCGCTAGGGCGTATCTTAACCGACTTCATCGAGAAATGTTGCCCCTTCTTCACCGTTTGCACAGATTTCAAGTCAACACGTGCTTCGTCTAGAGTAAGAAATTCCGCACCGGTCGTGGGACCTGTTATCAGCAGTTTATCACCTACGCTGACTTCGGCCGCCTCCACCAGAAACTCGGCTACTCCGATATTGGAGAAATAACGGATACCTTTGCCAACATAAATCTTACGTTCCGTAGCGGCAGAACCATAGTTCTTCGTCCATTCGCCCAAGCGTTGTCCCAGATAGTATCCATTCCAAAAACCACGGTTGAAAACAGTCTTCAACCGTTCATCCCAAACGGCAATCTTCTCATCGGTAAAGGTATCTTCCAGATAAGAACGGATTGCTTCTTTATAACATTCCACCACCGTACGTACATACTCGGGGCCGCGGGCACGTCCTTCAATCTTGAAAACACGTACACCGGCATCCATCATCTTGTTCATAAAATGAATGGTTTTCAAATCTTTCGGAGACATGATATACTGGTTATCGATATCCAGTTCCACATCTGTCTCTTTATCACGCACGGTATAAGAACGACGACACACCTGCATGCAGGCCCCCCTATTGGCAGAGTGATTCATTTCGTGCAACGAAAGGTAACATTTGCCTGAAACAGCCATGCAAAGAGCTCCGTGACAGAACATTTCAATGCGTATCTGCCGCCCGCCAGGACCACAGATATTCTCTTCCCGGATATGGCGATAGATCTCAGCGACCTGTTCCAGATTTAGTTCACGTGCCAGCACCACCACATCGGCAAACCGGGCATAGAACCGTAATGCTTCCACATTGGATATATTCAACTGTGTGGAAAGATGTACTTCCTGTCCTATCTGCCGCGCATAGCTCATCACCGCCACATCCGCTGCAATCACAGCCGATATACCTGCCTCATGAGCTGCATCCACGATGGTACGCATCAAAGGAATATCATTGTCGTAGATTATTGTATTCACCGTGAGATAACTTTTCATACCATGTTCGTCGCACGTCCGGGCTATCTCCCGCAAATCATCAATCGTGAAGGTATTGGCAGAACGGGCACGCATATTCAGGTTCTCAATACCGAAATAAATGGAATCCGCACCTGCCTGAATAGCGGCGGCAAGAGACTCGCGCGAGCCTACGGGCGCCATGATTTCAAAATCATCAATAGAGGGTTTCATCATATCTTTTTGAATTAGAGTATGCAAAGGTAGGCTTTTTTCCGTATTTTTGCAGGGAAATCATTTAGAATATGAAGATTAAAGATATAGACCTGGGCGAGCATCCCATTCTCCTCGCCCCGATGGAGGACGTTACCGACCCGGCTTTCCGGCTGATGTGCAAGCAGTTCGGAGCGGATATGGTATATACCGAATTCGTATCGGCCGACGCCTTGATACGTTCCGTAAGTAAGACGGAGCAAAAACTGAACATCAGTGATAAGGAACGTCCCGTAGCTATACAGATTTACGGAAAGGACACGGATACGATGGTAGAAGCCGCACGCATCGTAGAGCAGGCTCGTCCTGATGTATTGGATATTAACTTCGGTTGTCCCGTAAAGCGGGTGGCAGGCAAAGGCGCCGGAGCGGGCATGCTGCAAAACGTACCCAAAATGCTGGAGATTACCCGTGCAGTGGTAGATACAGTGAAGATACCCGTGACCGTGAAAACGCGCCTGGGCTGGGATACGAACAACAAAATCATCGTAGACCTTGCCGAACAGCTACAAGATTGTGGAATTGCCGCACTTACCATCCACGGCCGTACCCGTGCCCAGATGTACACCGGTGAAGCGGACTGGACACTCATCGGAGAAGTGAAGAAAAATCCTCGCATGCACATTCCCATCATCGGTAATGGTGATATCACCACACCCCAAAGAGCCAAAGAGTGTTTCGACCTTTATGGGGTAGATGCCATCATGATAGGACGCGCCAGTTTCGGTCGCCCGTGGTTCTTCAAGGAAGTAAAGCATTATCTGGAAACCGGAGAGGAACTGCCGCCGCTGAGTTCGGAATGGCGGTTGAACGTGCTTCGGCAAGAAGTGGAAGACAGTGTCAGCCTACTGGATGAGCGTAGGGGTATCTTGCATGTACGCCGCCACCTGGCTGCCAGTCCGCTTTTCAAAGGTATTCCTAATTTCCGGGATACAAGGATAGCGATGTTGCGGGCAGAAACGAAAGAAGACTTGTATCGTATCTTCGACAAGATAGAGCCAATGTTATAAACTGCAAATCAGCAGTCTGATGGATCTATAGTTCCATTGCGACAGACCTATAGATCTATCGCGACAGGCATAAAGAACTATCGCGAGGGATATTAAGATCTGTCGCGAGGCATCTATAGATGCCGGAAAAGAGGATAGGGTCACTTGAACATCGGCTGTGCAAACCACCGCTTGAACATCCACGTCACCACGATATAGAGTACAAAAGCAGAGAAGAAGCCTACAATAGCATCAATAAGATAATGCGCCTGGATGTATACCGTGGCTCCACAAAGCAACAAATAGAAAGGCAACAGACAGGCAAACAACCATTTATTTCCACGCCATGCCATAATCATCAGAATGGTAGACATGCCCACATGCGAACTTGGAAAGGCCGCCGTGGGGCGTTCACCCACTTGTTGTGAACCTTCCACCAGATTATAAAAAAAACCATGCTCGTATCCGGGACCGGGAAGAAGTTCCTGATGGTGATGGAAATAATCGCCGATGGCTGGGAATATGCCTTGCGCCACTTTATCTTCACCGATGGCAGGGAAATAGAATTGCGGACCGGCAACCGGAACAAAGATGTAAATCAGATAATAGATGAAGAAAGCAGTGACGATGACAAATGACACTTTCTCAAAAAGCTCGAAACGATAAAGAAAATACCACACTACTACGAGGAGAATCATCGGATAATAGGAGAAATACCCCATGTTGAAAGGTTCGCTCACCCACATTTGTGGAAAACGCAAACAGAACCATACGGCAGGTTGTCCGCCGAATATCCACTGCTCTGCCGATGCAAAGACGTGGTCGAGGTTAGGGAAAACACGGTTGAACTCAAATGTATCGGGATACCAGTAAGAAAGCAGCGACATCTGGATGGCAATGCGGACGAAAGCGGAGAACTTGCAAGGAGCAAGCCGGTAGAGATACATCAACAGAAACGTCATGCCGGCAATTATAACCCGGTCTGCCAGCATCTGCTCCGGATGGTCCATTTCCTGAAAAAGAAACAGAATTAAAATGGAAGTCAGCAGATTATATATCAGCGTAATCTTCTCAACAGCAAAGAGCCCTTTACGGGTTTCTACCCTTTTAAATAAATCTAAAGCCATCCTTTGTCTTTATACCATGCAATCGTTTCCTTCACTCCCCGTTCCAAATCGTATTCAGGACTGAAACCCAGTTCCTCAATAGCCGGAGCAATGTCACACTGCCAGTTACGTTGTTTCATTATTCTATATTTGTCCGAATTGAGCGTACTGGTGGTCTTCCGTTGCTTTGCCCAAAATTCAGCGAGCAAAGATACTACTTTCAGCACAATTAACGGGCATCTTAGGCGAATAACAAACGGATTGCCCAATTCTTTCCGTATCAAGTCCGAAAATGTACGGCTCTGATATACTTGGCCATCCGCCAGAAAATAGGCGCGACGGCACACTTTCTTGTCAATTCCCAAAAACACCGCTTGCACGATGTCTTTGACATAAATAAACGTCAGGTCCTGCCGGCGAAAACCAACCGAAAAATCGGTATGTTGCCGGATGGACTTCGCCACCAGGAAATAATCTTTCTCGCGCGGTCCATAAACTCCCGTAGGGCGGTAGATGACATACGGGAAACCCGGGATACTTTGCAAATAAAACTCCGCTTTCAGTTTGCTTAGCCCATATGCGGTATTGGGCACAGGTGTATCCGACTCCACGATGGGACGGTAAGTCTTCTCGCGCACGGGACCGAAAACGCTCAACGTACTGATGAAAATGAATTGTTTGGGAATCATGTTCAGCTCTCTCAGTGTATCCACAAAATATTTGGTCTGGAGATAGTTCACACGGTCAAAGTCACTCTTATCCACACATTTGGTGGCTCCGGCACAATGAACGATATAATCGAACTTGTTATAGGTTCCTTTATGGCCGGAAAGTTGCGCCCGCAATTCGTTGGGATGTGCAAAATCGAGCTCGAGAATATGTATCTTACGATTTTTCAAATATTCCCGGCTACTGGACGAACGGATACCCGCCCATACGCCAAATTTACGCTTTAATGCTTCTTCGACGATGAAACTCCCTATAAATCCACTGGCTCCTGTGATTAAAATCGTTTCCATTTACACGTTTACATATTTATGGTTTGACGACCGACAATTGAAATTACCTGGTATGTCATTCTCCTTATCACCCTATACTTTATCACCTCGCTATCCTATTGTCATTTCTTTCATCATCCTTTTTTATAGGCTCCAAGTGGATGCCGACATGGGTATTTTTACCAAACAGCTCTTTCAACTTGTCCTCAATGGCGGTCGCCGTATAGTGAGCTTCTTCCAATGATATCTTCCCATCCATACGTACATGCACCTCAATGGCGTAATAATTACCAATGCGACGCGTACGAAGATGATGTGGAGAGCTCACCCCGGGAAATGAAAGTATCGTTTCCTGTATCTTGTCTTCCACATCGGCAGGCAAAGACTTTTCCAATAATTCATCTACACAGGGAACCAATAACTGAATAGCCACTTTCATAATGAAAAGGCTGACGATAACTGCCGCAAGAGGATCCAGCACCCTCCACCGATTGCCCAAGAGGATGGCTCCACCGATACCAATGGCTGTACCTATGGACGACAACGCATCGCTCCGATGATGCCAAGCGTTGGCAACTACCGCTTGTGAATTCAGTTTTTTCCCCTGGAATATGGTATATTGGTAAAGTACCTCCTTGAAGATAATGGATACCACCGCCGCTATCAACGCCAACATACCGGGCTCTTGCAACGAACCTCCCCGCAGAAAACAATAAATGGAGGAAGCTCCGTTCCATAAAATCCCGAAACCCACAAACAAGAGGAAAATGCCAATAATGGCAGTAGCCAACGTTTCGTATTTTCCATGACCGTAATCGTGCCCCTCATCTTCGGGTTTCGAAGAGATACGCACAAAAACAATGACGATGATATCCGTAACAAAATCAGATAACGAGTGAACCGCATCTGCCAGCATAGCGGCACTATGCCCCATAATACCCGCAAAAAACTTAAAAATAAGCAACAAGAAATTCACCACGCTTCCTACAATCGTCACTCGGTAAATACTCTTTTCCCGGGTGCTGTTTTCTTTGTCAAAAGCTTGTTTTTTCATGTTATTTTTTGCTAAGTCGTTGCAAATATAGTACATAAATCTATTACGTACCGCCGTTCTTTAATTATTTTCATTTGACCGGCAAGATTTTAAGGGCAGATTGAACTACCGAAAACAATATTTTGTTTACTTTGCAAAGAAAGATCAGTTAAAAGTGGTAAGATGATAATGTGATAGTATGATAACGCAGTTGCGTAACCGTCTTTCTAAGTAGTAACTAGTAGTAATATGCTGTCAAAGTAATATCCCACTATCACTTTATCACCCCATAATATTTCCCAACTAAAACCAATCGACATATATATGGCTAAGAACAAAGAAAAGAAAGAAAAAAAGGCCGGCAAGCGAATGAAGAAAAAAGAGCTTGTCAAGATTATACTGGAGTTTTTCCACGCGAAACAAGACGAAGTACTATCCCTGAAATATATTTTTGAGCAGTTGCGCCTCACTACACATCCTCTGAAAATGTTGTGTATGGATATCCTTTCCGAGCTATCGGAAGATGATTATATCACCGAGGTGGATAAACATAAATATAAGCTGAACAACCACGGAGTGGAGATGACCGGAATTTTTCAGCGCAAGAGTAACGGAAAGAATTCTTTTATCCCCGAAGGCGGCGGAGATCCAATTTTTGTCGCAGAACGCAACTCGGCACATGCCATGAACAACGACAAAGTACGCATTGCTTTCTATGCGAAACGTCGGGGACGCGAAGCCGAAGGTGAAGTAATCGAGATACTGGAACGTGCCAATGATACCTTTGTAGGTACGCTGGAAGTTGCCAGTTCATACGCTTTCCTTGTCACAGAAAATCGTACGCTCGCCAATGACATCTTTATCCCCAAAGAAAAACTGAAAGGTGGAAAGACTGGTGACAAAGCCATCGTAAAGATAATAGAATGGCCTGACAAAGCGAAAAATCCCATCGGGCAAGTAGTGGACATCTTGGGCAAGGCGGGTGAGAACACTACTGAAATGCATGCTATCCTGGCTGAATATGGTCTGCCGTATGTATATCCGTCTGCGGTAGAAAAGGCAGCGGACAAGATATCTGATGAAATTCCCGCTGAAGAATATGCCAAACGCGAGGACTTCCGCAATGTAACGACTTTCACCATAGACCCTAAAGATGCCAAAGACTTTGATGACGCATTGTCCATCCGTAAGCTGAAAGAAGGTTTGTGGGAAGTAGGTGTGCACATTGCCGACGTAACCCATTATGTAAAGGAAGGTGGCATCATCGATAAAGAAGCCGAAAAGCGTGCCACATCTGTTTACCTGGTAGACCGGACTATTCCGATGTTGCCCGAACGACTGTGTAACTTTATCTGTTCGCTACGTCCTGATGAAGAGAAACTGGCTTATTCTGTCATCTTTAACATGACGGAAAAGGGAGAGGTGAAAAATTCACGTATCGTTCATACAGTCATTAAGTCTGATCGCCGCTTCACGTATGAAGAAGCGCAAGAGATAATAGAAACCGGAAAAGGTGATTTCAAGGAAGAAATCCTCGAGCTGGACAAACTTGCCAAATTGCTACGTGAAAATCGTTTCAAAGCCGGTGCCATCAACTTCGACCGCTATGAAGTGAAGTTCGAAATTGATGAAAAGGGCAAACCCATCAACGTCTATTTCAAGATGTCAAAGGATGCCAATAAGCTAGTGGAGGAATTCATGTTGCTTGCCAACCGCACCGTAGCCGAGAAAATAGGACGTGTGCCGAAGAACAAGAAACCGAAAGTATTTCCTTACCGCATCCACGACCTTCCGGATCCGGAAAAACTGGATAACTTGGCACAGTTCATCGCCCGCTTTGGTTATAAACTGCGCACCAGTGGAACCAAGACGGATGTTTCCAAGTCCATCAACCATCTATTGGATGATATTCAAGGCAAAAAAGAAGAAAATCTCATTGAAACCGTGTCCATACGTGCCATGCAGAAAGCCCGTTATTCGGTGCACAACATCGGTCACTATGGATTGGCATTCGATTATTACACACATTTCACTTCACCCATCCGCCGTTTTCCGGATATGATGGTACATCGTCTGCTGACAAAATATATCGACCAGGGTGGACGAAGCGTTTCAGAACAGAAATATGAGGCCCTTTGTGAACATTCCAGCAGTATGGAACAGGTTGCTGCCAATGCGGAACGTGCTTCCATCAAGTACAAACAGGTGGAATACATGACGGAACGTCTGGGACAAACCTACGATGGAGTAATTTCAGGGGTTACGGAATGGGGACTTTATGTAGAGTTGAATGAGAACAAGTGCGAAGGCATGATTCCCATCCGGGACCTCGACGATGATTACTACGAATTCGACGAGAAGAATTACTGCCTGCGTGGACGTCGTAAAAAACGCGCATACAGTTTGGGAGACACTATCACCATCAAAGTGGCCCGTGCCAATTTGGAGAAGAAACAACTGGATTTTGCATTAATAGAATAGAATTACACCGATGAAGACAATCAGTATCACAGACCCTGCACAAATAAAAAAGATTATTGACAAATGTCCATATTGCATGGTCGGACTCACCGACTGCGAGGGCAATCCATACGTAGTTCCCATGAACTTTGCCTATGACAACGGAGTGATATACCTACATTCCGGACCGGAAGGCAGTAAAGTGAAAATGGTGACACGCCATCCACAGGTTTGCATCACCTTCTGTGAAGGACATGAGTTGGTGTATATGCACAAACAGGTGGCGTGCAGTTACAGTATGAAATCACGTAGTGTCATCTGTCGCGGCAAAGTACGTTTCATAGAAGACAGAGAAGAAAAACGCCGTATATTGGATTTGCTGATGAAACAATATACTGAAAATGAATGTAACTATGCCGAACCTGCCATACGAAATGTGAAACTATGGGAGGTGAAAATCGACAATATGACATGCAGATCGTTCGGGCTGCGTCCTAGTGAAATCTAGCCACTATTTATATCTTAACAGCACCTTGCATATACTAATTTGCAAGGTGCTGTTTTCGTATTAGCTCGTTCCATCGGGATGATTACAACGGATATTCCTCAAAAGCATACAGCAAAGTGGAAAGATATCGTTCACCCGTATCGGGAAGCAGAACAACAATAGTTTTCCCTTCATTCTCTGGCTGTTTTGCCAATCGGGAAGCAGCGGCAACAGCCGCACCTGAAGAAATACCGACAAGCAGGCCTTCAAATTTCGCCAACTCCCGCCCCATACGAATAGCATCATCATTTGATACCTGCAAAACCTCATCTACCACTGCGCTGTTATAGTTTCTCGGAATAAATCCGGCACCAATGCCTTGTATTTTATGAGGACCGGGCTTCCCACCGGATAGAACGGGAGAATCTTCCGGTTCTACAGCTACCACTTTTATTGCCGGATTGTGTTTTTTCAAGGCGGTACCTACTCCACTCACCGTACCACCCGTACCTACACCGGCAACAAAGATATCAACTTCTCCATCGGTATCACGCCATATTTCCTGTCCGGTAGTGCGCTCATGGACGGCTGGATTAGCCGGATTGTCAAATTGTTGCAGTATCAAAGAGCCGGGAGTAACGGCTTTCAGTTCCTCGGCACGTGCTATCGCACCTTTCATGCCATCCGCACCCGGAGTCAGAACCAGTTGGGCACCAAGAGCTTTCAGCAGGTTGCGACGCTCTACGCTCATGGTATCGGGCATGGTCAATATTAATTTATATCCTTTGGCGGCTGCCACAAAAGCAAGTCCCACTCCGGTATTGCCACTCGTAGGTTCGATGAGAGTGGCACCGGGTTGCAACAATCCGCTTTTTTCAGCATCCTCTACCATGGCAAGAGCTACACGGTCTTTCACACTGCTTGCGGGATTAAAAGATTCCAATTTAGCTATCACTCTGGCCTTCAGCCCTTGTTGTTTACTGTAATTATTCAGCTCCAATAAAGGAGTATTACCTACCAGATCGGTAAGACGTTGTGCAATTCTTTTCATACCTTTTTATTTTATGATACAAAAGTAGTACAGAATTAGTTCATTCCAAATACCATAAATATGGTAATTGCTTACTATAAATAGGGGATGTGTAGGAAATTTGGCGAATACTTTGTACCTTTGTTGCCACTTTATTATAAAGGATATCATAATGAGTCCACTCAACTTTACCCACATTTTGACACAGGCAGTCGATGAGCTATCGGAAAGCGAATCTTACAAAGGACTGTTTCACCAGCATACGGACGGCAATCCATTGCCTTCGGCTAAAGCTTTGTATGACATCATCGAATTGGCACGTGCCATCATCTTTCCCGGTTACTTCGGAAACTCAACGGTCAACAGCCGTACAGTCACTTATCACATCGGTGTCAATGTAGAACGTTTGTTCGACTTGCTGACCGAGCAAATCCTTGCCGGACTCTGTTTTGGTAGCGATGATGAATGTAGCTGCTGTACCGAAAAACAACGTGAAGACGCTGCTTCACTATCCGCCAAGTTTATCAGCCACCTCCCTGCGATGCGCCGCATACTCGCCACTGATGTGGAAGCTGCCTACAACGGCGACCCCGCCGCACACTCATTCGGCGAAGTCATCAGTTGCTATCCCGCCATCCGTGCCATCAGCAATTACCGTATCGCACATGAACTGCTGATGCTGGGCGTACCTCTTATTCCTCGCATCATTACCGAAATGGCACATAGCGAAACGGGAATCGACATTCATCCGGGAGCTGAAATTGGCAGTCATTTTACAATAGACCACGGTACGGGTGTAGTAATCGGTGAGACTTGTGTCATCGGAAATCATGTCAAGCTGTACCAAGGAGTAACCCTCGGTGCCAAAAGTTTTCCCCTGGACGAGGACGGTAAACCTATCAAAGGTATTCCCCGCCATCCGATACTGGAAGACAATGTCATTGTTTATTCCAACGCTACCATATTGGGACGTATCATTATCGGACGTGACGCTACCGTAGGTGGTAACATCTGGGTCACAGAAGATGTACCTGCCGGAGCGAGAATTGTACAAACGAAGGCAAAAAAATAATAAAAACATAAATCATAAACAATTTAGATGAGCGAACAACCATTTGAAATGATTGCCAAAACCTTTCAGGGACTGGAAGAAGTACTGGCTAAAGAACTTACCTCACTGGGAGCTAATGACATTGAAATAGGACGCCGCATGGTGTCTTTCAGCGGTGATAAGGAAATGATGTACAAGGCGAATTTCTGTCTCCGCACTGCTATTCGTATCCTGAAACCGATAAAACACTTCACAGCCAAAAATGCCGATGAGGTTTATGAACAAATAAAAGCTATCCACTGGGAAGATTATCTGGATACCGATAAAACTTTTGCTGTAGATGCCGTAGTGTTCAGCGAAGAGTTCCGCCATTCCAAATTCGTTTCTTATAAAGTGAAAGATGCGATTGTCGACTATTTCCGCGAAAAGTCAGGTGACCGCCCCAATGTACGTATCAACAAGCCGGACGTGTTATTGAATATCCATATCGCAGAAACCAAATGTACGCTTTCTCTTGATTCATCGGGTGAGTCGCTACATCGACGCGGTTATCGTCAAGAAGCAGTGGAAGCTCCTCTGAACGAAGTATTGGCTGCCGGAATGATTTTGATGAGTGGCTGGAACGGTGAATGCGACTTGATAGATCCGATGTGCGGTTCGGGAACCATCCCCATCGAAGCGGCTTTAATTGCCCGTAACATTGCACCGGGAGTATTCCGCAAAGAGTTCGCTTTTGAAAAATGGGTGGATTTTGACCAAGAGTTGTTCGATAATATCTACAACGACGACAGTCAGGAACGTGAGTTCAAGCATAAGATATATGGTTATGACAATAATCCGCAGGCCAATGAGATTGCAACCCGCAATATCAAAGCTGCAGGCGTTTCAAAGGATGTAATTTTAAAGTTACAACCTTTCCAACAGTTTGAACAACCTAAAGAAAAGTCTATCATCATCACCAATCCCCCATATGGAGAACGAATTTCGACAAACGATTTACTGGGGTTGTACTCCATGATTGGTGAACGGTTGAAACATGCTTTCACCGGTAACACTGCATGGATACTCTCGTATCGTGAAGAATGTTTCGACCAAATCGGTTTAAAAGCGACCAATAAAGTTCCTTTGTTCAACGGTGCCTTGGAGTGTGAATTCCGCCAATATGAAATCTTTGACGGTAAATACAAAGAATTTCGTGAAGGAGGTGACGAACTAAGCAGAGAACGTAAAGAATACAGAACTTCGGCTTCAGGGGAACAAAGAGACTTCAGACCTGCTCCGGGAGAACGAAGGGAATTCAGACCCAGAGAAAGATTTAGCGGAGAACGTAAAGAATTCAATGGTGACCGTAAACCTAGAGAATTCAGAGATAGCGAAAAGCGGGAATTCCGTCCGCGTGAACGAAGGGAATTCAAAGAGGGGGATAGAAAAGAATTCAAGTCCAGAGAAAGACGTGAATTCAGTAAAGAAAGAGAACCGAGGTCAGGAGAGTCTTATCCGGAAAGAAAAAGAAGGGAATTTAAGAAGAAAGAAGAATAAACCGGTCATAAGTTGCGGCCAGTTCATTGAAGGAAGATTTGAATAAAGTTTCTTTGAGGTTAAATGGTTGGCAAACAATCTAATATCTTGCGCAATCCACGAGCCATTGAAACCAATATCAACATCATACACGTCGTTGTCCACATACGTTAATGCCCCTTGCCTATATTCCGAGAGAAGAACCGAAAGAGTTGAAGAAAAGAATTGAACATCTTGAAAAATACGTGTCGAAAGAGAACGAATTATAAAAGATTATAGATATGAAGGTAATCAGTAAATGGATGGGAACAGTACTATTAGCATTACCTACCCTCCTTATAACAAACGCTATGGCACAAGAACCGAATAAACCAACGCTGGAAGATCTTATTCCTGGTGGAGAAACCTATCGCATTATAGAAGACCTGTACGGTCTGCAATGGTGGGGAGACACATGTATCAAGCCCGGTATCGACTCTCTACTGGCAGTGAACCCCAGAAACGGAAAAGAGACTCTGCTTGTAACACGCGAGAAAATCAACCGGATACTGGAACGAGAAAAACTCGGTAAACTGAGCCACCTGCGCCAAGTAAGCCTCCCTTGGGCCAATACTTCCCAAGTACTCATTAACCTGCCCGGAAGTTATGTCGTCTACGACTGGAAAGCCGATAAAATCACCAGTAAACGGGAAGTCCCTAAAAAAGGTATCAACAGAGATTATCACACCACAAGCGGTAACGTGGCTTATACCATCCAGAACAATCTTTTCGTAAACGGTATAGCCGTCACCAACGAACCCGACGGCATCGTATGCGGTCAAAGCGTACACCGCAACGAATTTGGTATCAGCAAGGGTACTTACTGGAGTCCGGCAGGTAACTTGCTCGCTTTCTACCGCATGGACGAAAGCTCTGTGACCCGATATCCACTGGTAGACATCACCACGCGGGTGGGCAAACTGAACAACGTCCGCTATCCCATGGCGGGCATGACGAGCCACAAGGTGACCGTAGGTATCTACAACCCCGAAACGCAGAAAACCATCTACCTGAATGCAGGCGATCCTACCGACCGTTATTTCACCAATCTCAGTTGGGCTCCGGATGCACGTAGTCTTTATCTCATCGAACTGAACCGCGACCAGAACCATGCCCGTCTTTGCCAATACAGTGCAGAAACAGGCGAATTAATGGCCACCCTTTTCGAAGAAACGCACCCTAAGTACGTTGAGCCCCAACATCCCATTGTATTTTTACCGTGGGACAGCAACAAGTTCATCTACCAAAGCCAACGCGACGGTTTCAACCATCTCTACCTCTACGACACCAACGGCAAGCTTATCAAGCAACTGACCGAAGGTAAATGGTTAGTAAATGACCTCTTAGGATTCAACACTCAACGGAAAGAAGTCGTCTTCAATGCCATCGACGCTTTGGGGAGCGCTAATTTCGCCGTAAACGTAAACAGTGGAAAACGCAGTCTACCTTTCAGTATCAACACTACCACCGAAGGCATGCACACCGGACTGCTTAGCGCATCCGGTGCTTATATCATCGACCGTTATTCTTCACCCACCGTACCTCGCAATATCGATATCATCGATACCAAGACCTTTAAAAGTATCAACCTGTTAAGAGCCAAAAACCCCTTCGAAGGTTTCACTATGCCAAGTATCGAAACAGGTACCATCAAAGCTGCCGATGGTGTAACCAACCTCTATTATCGCCTTATCAAGCCTGCCGACTTTGACCCGAGCAAGAAATACCCTGCCATTATCTACGTGTACGGCGGTCCGCATGCCCAAATGATAAACAGTGGCTGGATGAACGCCGCGCGTGGTTGGGATATCTATATGGCCAATAAAGGTTATATCATGTTCACTCTCGACAATCGTGGAAGCAGCAACCGCGGACTGGAATTTGAGAACGCCACTTTCCGCCAACTCGGCATCGAAGAAGGTAAAGACCAGGTGAAGGGAGTAGAATTCCTGAAAAGCCAGCCTTACATAGACGGAAACCGTATCGGTGTACATGGCTGGAGTTTCGGTGGACACATGACAACGGCACTGATACTGCGTTATCCCGAAATTTTTAAGGTAGGTGTTGCCGGAGGGCCGGTTATTGACTGGGGATACTACGAGGTAATGTATGGCGAGCGTTATATGGATACTCCGCAATCCAACCCGAAGGGCTACAAACAATGCAATTTAAATAATCTTGCCGGTAATCTGAAAGGCCATCTGCTCATCATCCATGACGACCATGACGATACTTGCGTACCGCAACATACCCTTTCATTCATGAAAGCTTGCGTAGATGCACGTACCTACCCTGACTTGTTCATTTACCCTACGCACAAACATAATGTGAAGGGACGTGACCGTGTGCATCTCCACGAAAAGATAACAAGATATTTTGAAGACTATCTGTAAAACAAACAATAAGTTATCTAATCATACAGGAATAATAAATTAAAAAAAGAAGATATGAAAGTATTATTATTAGGCTCAGGCGGCCGCGAACACGCTTTGGCATGGAAAATTGCTCAAAGCCCGAAAGTTGAAAAGCTGTACATCGCTCCCGGCAATGCCGGTACGGACACTGTAGGCGAAAATGTGAATATCAAAGCGACAGACTTTCCCGCACTCAAGACTTTCGCTCTTGAACAGAATATCGGCATGATTGTCGTAGGTCCGGAAGATCCGTTGGTGCAAGGCATCTTCGATAGTTTCAAGGAAGATGATGCCACCCGCCATATTGCCGTTATAGGCCCTTCGGCAAAAGGAGCCCAACTGGAAGGCAGCAAGGAATTTGCCAAAGGATTTATGGAACGCCACCAGATACCTACCGCCCGCTATAAAAGTGTTACCTCAGAAAACCTGGATGAAGGACTCGCTTTCCTCGAAAGCCTTTCCGCCCCATACGTACTGAAAGCAGATGGCTTATGTGCCGGCAAGGGAGTACTGATTTTGCCTTCTCTGGAAGAAGCCAAAAAGGAACTGAAAGAAATGTTGGGTGGTATGTTCGGCGATGCCAGCGCCACAGTTGTCATTGAAGAATTCCTTAGCGGTATCGAATGCTCCGTATTCGTACTGACAGACAGCCAACACTACAAGGTTCTTCCGGTTGCCAAAGACTATAAACGTATCGGTGAAGGCGACAAAGGCCTCAACACAGGTGGTATGGGCAGTGTTACACCCGTACCTTTTGCCAATGATGAATTCATGGAGAAAGTACGTGTCCGCATCATTGAGCCGACTATCAACGGATTGCGTGAAGAGAATATCCTTTATAAAGGTTTCATCTTCCTCGGTCTGATTAATGTACAAGGCGAACCGATGGTCATCGAATATAACGTACGCATGGGTGATCCAGAGACAGAAAGCGTCATGCTGCGAATTCAAAGCGACATCATGGATCTTTTTGAAGGTGTCCATAAGGTAAATCTCAATACCAAAGAATTGGTACTCGACACACGCACGGCAGCTTGTGTCATGTTGGTAAGCGGCGGATATCCCGAAGCCTACGAAAAAGGTAAAGTCATCACCGGCTTTGAACAGGCACAAGATACAGACAGCATCCTTTTCCATGCCGGAACAGCTCTGAAAGACGGGCAAATAGTAACCAACGGTGGACGCGTCATTGCAGTGTGTTCCTATGGAGACACCAAAGAAGAGGCATTGAAGAAAAGCTATAAGGTAGCCGACATGCTCGATTTCGAAAAGAAATACTTCCGTCGGGATATCGGGTTCGACCTATAGAACAAATGTACATCATTAAATCATAAATGTTAAGAAGCAGAAGATTTCAGAACCGGGTGACGGCAGGACGTTTCACACTTCCTGCCGCTATCCTGATATCAGTGACCTGCTGGATACTGAGCGCTATCTTATTGCCTGATATGGAAGTTCGTCCAAACAACTATCCATTATGGAACATGCTCTGTGACTTCTGTATCCCGGTATGGGCCAGCCGCATCTTATGTTTCATCCTATACTGTATCATCGGATATTTTCTGATTGGACTGAATAATGCATATGCCATCATACGTATGCGGGCATCAGTACAAACCGGCATATATTTCCTATTGATAGCTGTTTGTCCTAATTTACATATACTACATCCGGGTGATATAGCTACCGTTGCTTTTCTGGTTGCTATCTATTTTCTGTTCAAGAGCTATCAACAAACGAAACCTACCGGTACTCTGTTCAATTCATCTTTGTTCATCGGGATAGGAAGCCTGATATTTCCCCAACTGATGTTCTTCATTCCTGTTTTCTGGTTAGGTTCATATAGTTTTCAGTCACTTCACCCCAAAAGTTTTTTTGCTTCACTGATTGGTTGGAGTGTGCCTTACTGGTTTCTGCTGGGGTATGCCTATTTCTATGGACAGATGGAGTTGTTCTGCCAACCTTTCCGGGAACTGGTTACCTTCCAACCTATCCGTTTCGTTTTCCAGCCTTGGGAAGCGGTAACTATCGGCTACCTGCTACTGCTGTTTATAGTCAGTTCGGGACATTGTCTGGCAGCCGGATATGAGGATAAAATACGTACACGCAGCTACCTGCACTTCCTGATATTCCTGAGCTTCTGCACCTTTGTTTACATCGGTCTGCAACCGGCATTAAGTACCAGCCTGTTGCCCCTACTCTTAATCGGTATCAGTATCCTGACAGGGCATTTATTTGTATTAACGAATAGCCGGAGTTCCAATCTCTTTTTTATTTTAATGTTTACAGGATTATTCATTTTATTTGGATTTAATGTATGGACACTTTTGTAGACACTTTGATACAATTATTGATTGACTGGGGATACATCGGACTATTCATCTCTGCCTTGTTGGCAGGCAGTATTATTCCATTCAGCTCGGAATTGGTGATGATTGCGTTGGTCAAGGTAGGATTGAGTCCGGTTCTTTGCGTAATTGCCGCCACTCTGGGTAATACGGTAGGCGGCATGACCTGCTATTATATGGGACGTTTAGGCAAAGTAGATTGGATAGAGAAATATTTCAAAGTCAAAAAAGAAAAAGTGGAAAAGATGCAGCAGTTCCTACAAGGAAAAGGAGCGTTGATGGCCTTCTTCGCTTTCCTGCCTTTTGTGGGAGAAGTTATTGCCATTGCATTAGGATTTATGCGTAGTAATATCTGGCTGACCACCACCTCAATGTTTACAGGAAAACTAATACGATATGTCCTGATGTTACTGGTGTTACAAGGGATAATATCAGTAGTGATATGAAAAAAAGGTGGATAAAAAAAGGTGGACAAAAAAGGTTAAGGGCAAAAAAAGAAGTTAAGGAATTATCTGATGCAACGAATCATTGAACAGACCGAAGACGGGAGTGCAACCCTGTTTGTGCCGGAACTGAATGAACATTACCATTCGGTAAAGGGAGCACATACCGAATCACAACATATCTTTATCGATATGGGGTTGGAAGCCTCTTCTGTCCTTCGACCGCATATCCTCGAAATCGGCTTCGGAACGGGACTGAACGCCCTGCTCACACTGGAAACAGCCGAAAAGGAAAAACGACACATCCACTATACCGGCATCGAGCTATACCCGCTTTCCTGGGAAGAAGTAGAGATCCTGAAATACAGTGAAAACCCCTTGTTCAAGACATTGCATACCGCACCATGGGAAGAAGATGTGAACATTACTCCTTACTTCACGTTACGGAAAGTACAAGAAGACGCGAATACAGTGATCAGCGATAAGTCATCGGTTACAAATAACGTATCACCGGCGGCTTATCATTCATCATTCATCACTAATCGTTTTTTCGACGTTGTTTACTTCGATGCTTTCGCCCCCGAAAAACAACCGGAAATGTGGAGCGAAGAACTTTTCCGGAAAATATACGCCTGCATGAACCAGAATGGAATTCTTACCACCTATTGCGCCAAAGGTGTCATCCGGCGCTTATTACAAAGTATCGGTTTTAAGGTGGAACGACTCCCAGGCCCTCCGGGTGGTAAACGGGAAATACTGCGTGCCACCAAAACGACAGATATAGAAAAGAATGAAAAATGAAGAATATACAAAATACAAATATAATGAAGAAATTATACTTTCTACTCCTGATAGGTTTACTGGCAGTTTCCTGCAAAACGGGAAACAACAAGAATAACGACAGTAAAAACGGGAAACCGATTATTACCGTCACCATCGAACCACTGCGTTATCTCACCGAAGCAATAGCCGGCAACCAATTCTCGGTTGTCAGCATGGTACCCAAAGGCATGAGTCCCGAAACATACGACCCTACTCCCCAGCAACTCATCGACCTTGCCCAAAGTAAGGCCTATTTCCGTATCGGTTATATCGGTTTTGAACAGACCTGGACAGACAAACTGACCGATAATGCGCCTCATCTGCAATTCTTCGATATGTCCGAAGGCATAGGCCTCATTTACGACGACGCCCATTCTCATCATCAGGAAAACGGAGCGGATGAAGGCCATCACCACGCCGGTGGAGTAGAACCTCATATCTGGAACTCTACTGTAAATGCCCAGATTATTGCCGGGAACATATTAAAGGCATTGTGTTCTTTGGACAAGACGAACGATAGTATTTATGTGGGACGCTATAAAGCACTCTGCCAACAAATAGAGCAGACAGACAGTCTCATCAGACAGACACTGGCAACACCCGGTTCAGACCACGCTTTCATGATTTATCATCCCGCACTTTCGTACTTCGCCCGTGACTACGGCTTGCACCAAATTCCCATCGAAGCAGGAGGTAAAGAACCGTCGCCCGCCCATCTGAAAACATTAATGAATACTTGCAAGAACGAAAAGGTGCGCGTTATCTTCGTACAACCGGAGTTTGACCGCCGTAATGCGGAAATCATCGCCAAACAAACCGGAACTAAAGTGGTTGATATCAATCCCCTTGCATACGATTGGGAAACGGAAATGCTGAATACAGCCCGAGCTTTGACAAACGTTGAATAATCTCCTCCTATATGACTCCTATCATTGAAATAAAAGACCTCAGTGCCGGCTATGACGGACGCACCGTGCTCCGCAATGTAAACCTGACTGTTTATGACCGTGATTTTCTGGGCATTATCGGTCCTAACGGTGGCGGCAAAACCACTCTCATCAAATGTATCCTCGGATTACTGAGACCCATTACAGGCGAGATTATCTATCATGCCGCAAGCTCTCGGTCTTCAAATTCCAGTTCTCAAACCACCATGGGTTATCTTCCTCAATATAATAGTATTGACCGTAAATTTCCCATCACTGTCGAGGAAGTTATATTATCCGGGCTAAGCAGCAAAAAGTCCCTCATATCCCGTTTCACTACCGAGCATAGGGAGAAAGCCCGTCAAGTAATCGCCCGCATGGGATTGGAAGGTTTCGAAGAACGCGCCATCGGTGCCCTGAGTGGAGGGCAATTGCAACGTGCTCTTTTGGGCCGTGCCATTATCTCCGACCCGCAAGTTGTCATCCTCGATGAACCGAGCACATATATAGACAAACGTTTTGAAGCCCGCCTGTACCAACTACTGGCAGAAATCAACAAAGATTGCGCCATTATCCTCGTCAGCCATGACATCGGTACAGTGCTACAACAAGTAAAATCCATTGCCTGTGTCAACGAGACGCTGGATTATCATCCCGACACCGGTATCTCCGGAGAATGGCTGGAACGTAACTTCAACTGCCCCATCGAACTGCTGGGACACGGCACATTGCCACATAGGATATTAGGAGAGCATCATCATCACTAAATCTCGAATTCCCGCCCCATTACCAGTTGTCTGTACGGAAAGGAACCAACGGCAACTCGTTTCCCCCAATCAGTGTACCCGGCTGGAAATCGCGGAAACAATAGCGTACGGCTACCGGAACAGTTACTTTCTCCGAAGAGACCACCACTTCGTTGGTCTGCCAATGTAACCACACCTTGTCGGCAGGATAAAATACCCGGTCTTCGCCCGCCACCTCGAAACCACGGATATCATAGTTACGGCAAATGCCCATATCCAAATGGTCAAGAACTATCCAGGCCTCGTTCTTCTTTACCGTCCACGATTTATATTGCGGGCCGAAGCAACATACCTGCTTCATGCCATACGTCTGGTTCAACGCCAGATAGCTGAGGCGATGCCCCACCCCTTTCTTGTTGCCCGGATGGATATTATACCGTTCGTAAGGCTCCACCAAGTTATTGGTAGAAATCATGGCACTGTTCGGAATTAGCCTTTGGGCACGGAACTGCGCTTCACGCAAGCGGGCACCGTTCGCCGCATCACCGCTATCGTAATCGTATGGAGCAATTTCAACGAAGTAAAAAGGTATCTCGCCCAGTTGCATCTCCTCCCGCCAGTGCGCCACCATTTCAGAAAGCCGCTGTGCGTATGTCCTGTGCCGTCCCACGTTAGAGCACCCTTGATACCAGATAATTCCCTTCACCGTATAGTTTTTGACAGGATTGAACATGGCATTATAAGTCAACATAGGGCGTTCATAATCAGGTTGGATACGGCTGATTGCCGCACTGTCGATATCTATATCGGAATAATTGCGAAGGATATCGCGCGGCAACCAACTCTCTACCCGGGTACCCCCATACGAACAATTGACGATACCCACCGGCAGATGCATCGCCCGGCTCAGATTAGCGGCAAAGTAAAAAGCGGTGGCACTGAACTCCATCACGTCCGTAAAGTTCTGCGTCGTCATCCAGCTACCTCCACAAGTCTCCTGAACGGTATAACTTTGGCGCATAGGCACATTAAACATACGCACACCTTTCATGTCTGCGGCAGCAATGGCATCATCCAACCCGTTTTTCACACAACACCCCGCAAAACCTTTCAACGGCATCTGCATGTTGCTCTGTCCGCTCGCCAGCCACACCTCACCGATCAGGATATTCTTCAGAACGACCGTTTCACTTTCGGGCTGTTCCCGCTTTGCGGAAAACTGCTTCTTCTTCACCGAAAGCTTTTTATTTTTCGAAAAAGAATTGTCTTGTTTTGCGGAAGGCTCTTCCGTCCGTCCTTCTTCAAATGTAATTTCATAGGGAGTATATCCCCCGGCAGGTGTCTTCAGTTTCAGCATCCACTTCCCGCTTCCGTCCACACGGCAGGTGGCGGCCTTTCCGTCCCATGACGGCGTGACTTTTACTTCTGCCCCGGGAGTAGCTTCTCCCCAGAGTCTCACCTCCGTCTGCTGTTGCAACATCATATTGTCACCAATCAGTGCCGGCAACTTTACCTTCGCCGACAAAGATGCGGCACAAACCAAAAGAATTAAGGTCAATACTTTGCTTTTCATTGTATATTCATCTATTCACAGAAGCAAAAGTAGGGCTTTTTTTATTCATACACTTCCTCTTTATATGCAAAAACTGATGCTTTTATATCAAATCTCCTATGAAATTATACATAGATATATAATCTGCCTTGTTCTATCGCATCCACAGATTGGCTCTGTTTCTATCATATTATCTTTCACTGGGATATTTATTTTACTGGATATAAAGAATCTATTCAACAAAAGGACAGAATAGCTTTTAAAGCCAAAAAACGTGAGCAAAAACAAGACTTTTTTGCTTATATTCTATGAAAGCAAGTTGCCAAATATCATAATTGACTGGATAATATTTCAAAACACAGACTTTTTCCATATCTTTGCAGATACTATATAATCTTAAATATATAGTAACAATGAAAAACAAAAAAATTATTAGCTTTTTTACCTTACTATTTGTAGGTGTAGTTTTCTGTAGTGTATACTTTTCCATAGGAATGAAAAAGCAAGAGTTAAGTAATATCATGTTAGCCAATATTGAAGCGCTAGGTGAAAAAGAATACGACTATGAAAATGGTTCTGCCCAAAAGGTTATTAACACATACGATTCAGACCCATCTTATACAATAAGTCCTGATGGAGAAAAAATTATAGAAAATATAATTGTATGTACAGAAACAACTTGTCATGGTTCAGGCATTATAGAATGTGAATATGATTTCAACATGGATCTTGCAACAAGGATATTAGACCCACAATGAAAAACGCAATCGAGACTTTAATATTAACTGGTCTGTTAGTCCTTGGAGCCGGATGTACCACATCCCAATACGGAAATGAGCCAACAATAGCTTTGCAAGTAAACGGGAAATCAATAGAAGATACCACCTTCTTATATGCACCGCGTACCATCTGTTTAGAAACCTGCGATGAAGCATTAATTGCCCGGGTTGACAAAGTGATTGAGTGGAACCAGACACTATACATTCTTGATAAAAGAAGAAAACAAGTAGTTGTTTTTGATACAGACGGCAAGCATAAATATACGCTTCGTCGAGTTGGAGGTGGCCAAGGGGAATATGGTTCCATTATTGATGCATCCATCGATAAAAAGAAGAATGAACTGGTACTGCTGACAGACCCATCGGCTCTGCTCCGATTTGACAGTCAGGGCAATTTCATCAATAGCCAAAAGTTACCCGCCTATTACAATTCCATTGTGATTGACAACAATTATACTTACTTGGAGAATGACACTTATGCCAATAATCATCCGGCAGAATATTCAATAACCATTCTGCACGACGGCCATAGAACTGAAATATTGGAGCCATTGAAAGAATTGGCCCCATATTGTTTCATCGGAGGACACCAATTGAGCGGTTCATCCCCGACTATGTTTACAAGAAAGTTCGACCGGACAATCTATAAAATAACACAGGAAGAGATTAATCCTCTCTATCATATTGATTTTGCAAAAGAAACATTTCCCGAAGAGGCCAAGGATAAAGTGTATGATTGCAGGGAGCTGAATAATTACGCCATCAAGAACAGATTGGTATATTTGATGACGGATGTCATCAATGCACGAAAAAACCTGGTATTCAAGACTAATTTACCCGGCAATATATACATATTGTCCAAAACAGACAGCATACTGTCAGAATACAATGTCGTATATAATTCTGAATACAAACTTCCTCTGCCCAAATATACACCGATAACGGGAGAAGAAGAGGCTATATGCTTTATTGTACCCGCTTCTTCCTTAATAAACCTAAGAACTCTTGCGGGTAAAAATCCTCATGCAAAAGTCATATCTCCAGAGCTTGCCCAACTCCTTGACAATATGAAAGAAGAGGGCAATCCTATCATCTTCCGTTATAAACTCAAGTAAAAGATAAACACTCTGAATATTGGTTTCTAAAAAGCGGAAAACGCGAATAAAAACAAAAAGCAGATATTCCCGCACCTGAGAAATTCCCTTAACCTATCCTAATAATCTGCCTTATTACCATTTATTTAGTACATTATTCATTATCTTTGCAACCGTGCGAGGAAACTATAGATGCCTCCTGAGGGAACTATAGATCTGTCGTGAGGGATATAAAGACCTGTCACGAGGGAACTATAGCTCCCTCGAAGTGAATTTGAATAACTGAAATTATAACGTATTTCATCCGAATGAAACAGTACAAAACCGTAAACAACCTGATGGGTTGGATTACATTTTTGATTGCGGCAACGGTTTATTGCCTTACTATCGAACCGACTGCAAGTTTTTGGGACTGCCCGGAGTTTATCACCACCGGCTATAAGCTGGAAGTAGGCCACCCGCCCGGCGCACCGTTCTTCATGCTCGTAGCAAATCTCTTTTCACAGTTTGCATCCGATGCAACCACCGTTGCCAAGATGGTGAACTATATGAGCGCATTGATGAGTGGCGCTTGTATCTTGTTCCTGTTCTGGAGTATTACGCACCTGGTGCGTAAACTGGTTGTTACGGACGAAAACAACATCAGCAAAGGCCAACTTATCACGATCATGGGTAGTGGTCTGGTCGGCGCGCTGGCTTATACTTTCAGCGACACATTCTGGTTCAGCGCGGTAGAAGGTGAAGTTTACGCTTTCTCCTCACTGTTCACAGCCGTCGTATTCTGGTTGATCTTGAAGTGGGAAGACGTGGCCGACGAACCCCATAGCGACCGCTGGCTCATCCTGATTGCCTACCTCACCGGACTGAGTATCGGTGTACATTTGCTGAACTTGCTCTGCTTGCCCGCCATCGTGCTGGTATATTATTATAAAAAAGTGCCTAATGCCAACGCCAAAGGCTCTCTGCTGGCACTGGTAGCATCTATGGTACTGGTTGCCGCCGTGCTCTATGGTATCGTTCCCGGAATTGTAAAAGTGGGAGGTTGGTTCGAACTGTTATTTGTCAACACGTTGGGAATGTCCTTCAACAGCGGTGTAATGGTTTACATCATTCTGTTGGCCATTTCTCTCATCTGGGGTGTATACGAAAGTTACACCGAGAAGAGCAAGGCACGCATGGCACTTTCGTTCATACTTACCATAGCCATGCTGGGTATTCCTTTCTACGGTCACGGAACAAGTTCCGTAGTAATCGGCATTATCGTTATCCTCGCGTTGTGGGGATATCTCAGACCGGGTACGCAGGCCAAAATCAAGGAGAAATTCCGCGTGTCGGCACGCACGCTGAACACTTCGTTGCTCTGTACCATGCTGATTGTCATCGGATATTCATCCTACGCACTGATCGTTATCCGTTCTACCGCGAATACGCCGATGGACCAGAACTCTCCCGAAGATATCTTCACACTGGGCGAATATTTGGGTCGTGAGCAATATGGTACACGCCCGTTATTCTACGGCCCCGCATTTACCTCACAGGTGGCTTTGGATGTGAAAGACGGTTATTGCGAACCCCGCATATCTTATAACGGCACGAAGTTCATCCGTAAGGAAAAGGCAACTCCCGACGAAAAGGACAGCTATATTGAGATACCCGGACGCATTGAGTATGAATACGCGCAAAACATGCTTTTCCCACGTATGTACAGCAGTGCGCACGCCAACCAGTATCATGCCTGGCAAGACATCAAAGGAACGGATATCCCCTACGATAAATGCGGGCAGATGATCATGGTAAACATGCCTACACAGTGGGAAAATATCAAATTCTTCTTCTCTTACCAGCTCAACTGGATGTACTGGCGTTACTTTATGTGGAACTTTGCCGGACGTCAGAATGACTTGCAGGGAAGCGGTGAAATTGAGCATGGCAACTGGATAACGGGTATCAAATTCATTGACAACTGGCTGGTTGGCGACCAGGAATTATTACCGCAGGAGCTGAAGGACAACAAGGGTCACAATGTATTCTATTGCCTGCCTTTGCTGCTCGGTATCATCGGCTTGTTGTGGCAGGCTTATCGTGGTCCTAAGGGCATCCAGCAATTCTGGGTCGTATTCTTCCTGTTCTTCATGACGGGTATCGCCATCGTGCTCTACCTGAACCAAACTCCAAGCCAACCGCGCGAACGCGACTATGCGTATGCGGGTTCGTTCTATGCCTTTGCCATTTGGATCGGTATGGGTGTGGCAGGCATCATCCGCCTTTTACAGAACTACGCAAAGATGAAAGAATTGCCTGCGGCTACCATCGTATCTGTAGTCTGTCTCTTCGTACCTATCCAGATGGCAAGCCAGACTTGGGACGACCATGACCGCAGCGACCGCTATGTGGCACGCGATTTCGGCCAGAACTATCTGGCAACATTGCAGGAAAGCGGAAACCCGATTATCTATACCAACGGTGATAACGATACATTCCCCTTGTGGTATAATCAGGAGACAGAAGGCTTCCGTACCGATGCACGTACCTGCAATCTCAGCTATTTACAGACTGACTGGTACATCGACCAGATGAAACGTCCTGCTTACCATTCTCCTTCATTGCCCATCACCTGGGACCGTATGGAATATGTGGAAGGAACCAATGAATATGTTCCTGTACGTCCCGAATACAAGAAGAGTATCGATGCCCTCTATGCAGAAGCGGAAAAACAGGCGCTGAACGGTAATCCCGAATCCTTGATAAACGTAAAGAAAGAGTTCGGTGACAATCCATACGAGTTGAAGAATATCCTGAAATACTGGGTACGCGGCAAGAACGCGGACTTAAAGGTGATACCCACCGACAGTATCGTGATAAAGGTGGATAAAGAAGCCGTACGCCGTAGTGGAATGTTGATACCGGGAGATTCTATCCCCGACTATATGCACATCAAACTGGCCGATCCTAATGGCAACACCAAACGTGCCCTCTACAAGAGCGAACTGATGATGCTGGAAATGCTGGCAGAAGCCAACTGGGAACGCCCTATCTACATTGCGGTCACCGTAGGTGCCGAGAACCAGTTGGGTATGGCCAACCACTTTATCCAGGAAGGTCTGGCTTATCGTTTCACTCCGTTCGACACGGACAAGACGGGAGTGAAGATAGACAGCGAAAAGATGTACGACAACCTGATGAACAAGTTCAAGTTCGGCGGTATCGATAAACCGGGCATCTATATTGATGAAAATACAATGCGTATGTGCCACTCACATCGCCGTATCTTCTCACAGCTTATACAGCAATTGATGCGTGAAGGTAAAAAAGAAAAAGCCAAAGCCGCGTTGGACTATGCCGAGAAAATGATTCCGGCCTATAATGTAGCGTATGACTGGCAGAATGGCGCCGTACAGATGGCGGAAGCCTACTACCAGTTGGGCGATACGGCAAAAGCCGACGAAATGATGAAAGCTCTCGCCAATAAGGCTGTGGAATACCTCACTTGGTATCTGAGCCTGGACGACAAGCGTTTTGCCATCTCTACGCGCGAATTTGAATATCATTGGGCTGTACTTGATGCAGAAGTGAAGATGATGAAGAAATATAATTCCAAACTTGCGGAGATCTATGAGCCTAAAGTGGAAGAATTATATAACTTATACGTAGATCGGATAAAACAGTAGATATTTCCCGCCTCCAATGAGAAAGAGAGAAATATGCTCCTGATATATAAAGTAAAACCATCCCCCTTCCCCTAAAGGGAAAGGGGGATCAAAATTGTTAACCACGTGTTTATAGAACAACCGCCGGAGTTTTTTCGCAAGCTATATCCCAGCGCCCTCTGGAGAATGGATCCGAACGAGAAAGCCGTTTATCTGACTTTCGACGATGGACCTATTCCTGAAGTAACGCCCTGGGTACTCGATTTACTTGATAAACATGGCATAAAAGCCACCTTCTTCATGGTAGGCGACAATATACGTAAGCATCCCGATGAATTTCGGATGGTTGTGGAGCGAGGACATCGTATCGGCAACCACACATTCAATCATATCCGGGGATTTGAATATACCGCCAAAAATTATTTAGGAAACACAGAGCAAGCGAAAATCTTTATGGAAATGGGTGGAGATATCAACTGTAATGTGGAAAAGGTTCTTTATCCGTTATTGTTCCGTCCTCCTCACGGACACATGTTTGCAGGACAATACATGAAACTGAAACGCCATTTTAAAATAGTGATGTGGGATTTGGTGACCCGTGATTACAGTAAGAAGCTCCGGGGGCCACAAGTGCTTGCAAATGTGATGAGGTATGCACGTAATGGATCTATCATTACCTTTCATGACTCGCTGAAGTCTTGGTGCAACGGAAACCTGCAATACGCACTACCCCGCGCGATAGAGTTTTTGAAAGAGGAAGGATATGAATTTAAATTACTGTAAACAGAAAAATGCTTTATATATGAAACCTGCTTGAATTTTCTTCAACAATAATTTATAGCTGGCATTTTGATCATCCAACAGTTTTAGGAGACTTGTAATCCCTTATTATCATTTTTAGTTAGAGCAGCCTCACTTATTGAGGTTGCTCCAACTATACTAATCAAACCAATTCAACTACAATCTTTCAGTTTTTTCCTTTTTATTTTTCATACTATTTTTATTCCCAATATTGTCAATCATTGATTCCCATTCCAAATTGCGTTTGCTGTTTTTCCACCTCTTTTACTTTCAGTCGGTTTAGTTCTTTCCGCAAACGTGCATTTTCCTTTTCCAATTCATTGAGGGATATATTCTGTATTATTGACTGTTTCCGCTCACCTGTATCATCCATTTCATCCATATCATAAATCTGGCGCAAACCAGTCGGTACACTTTCAAATTTCAGTACTCCCTCCAGCGGACGTACTTGTCCGGGTACCTCCAATGCTGCTGTAACCCTAATCTTTCCTGCACAGCCGGTTGATTGTATCAAAACCGGAGCAGACCCCCATACCACCGGCATTGGATTCACACCAACTACCGCATCGCCCACCAAACGACCTTCACCTTCCACTGTAAAACGGATAATGGAATTGTTCAGACGTTTCACGGTACCACGTTTATCCACTACCTCAGCTATTATAGTTACCACATCCGAACCATCGGCTTTCAACCCCATTCCTTCATCATCAATGCGTAGTCTAATATGATCGGCTTGTCCCGAAGGATACCGCTTGTGAGTCGTCACAACCTTACCGTTCATCAATCCTTCAGCCAACAGATAAGCTTCATTTTGTTTTCCTGCACGTGCTTTAGCTTTCCATTCCATAAAACGGAAAACATCAGTAAACCGAATGATCGGTGAAGGCATTCCTTCATGCTTCAAATCTTTCTTGTAAGTGTAACGCTGACCATCCTTAAAAACCGTCAAACGTACTTCTTCACAATTGGAATAAACCGTGATGTCCTTTGGTGAAAAAGGTGTCAGCTCATGAGCGATATAGACCATCGGTCCGTTATCAGCCAACAAATCACTTCTTTCTGCTTCACGCTGTGACATAAACATGTAATAAGAAGTTTTGGGTTGGCGGAAAGCATCCATAATACCACCATAGAACGGATCGGCATGGTAGCCTCGCTGATGGTCGAACGAGTGCCAGAAACAGGCACCCACTATCTGGGATGGCTTCTGACAAATGGTTTCATAACACAAGCAAGGATAATCAGGATTAGCATAATGTTCCGCTTGCATCAGCATCGGCACTTCTCCCCATCCACGTGCCACACGGCTATCGGAATTCTGGGCATTCCAGTCGTCAACATTGTCTCCCCATTCGCGTATGAAGTAGGTCTTGTCACTACGAAGTTCGGACTCTATCGGACGCAACAGCAAATCATAATAATGATCACCGGCAGCTCCATGATCGCAAGCAGCTATGCTGTAAGGATACGGATACTCTTCTTCGCAAATCTCCAACGCACGTTTGGCAAACGTTTCCGGATAGTGCGTTTCATTTAGAATCGGTTCCCAAAAGAACAATGAAGCATGGTTACGGTGGATACGTATCATATTGCGTATGTCCGAATAGACACGCTCACCAAAGACCGGCTCATCACTCCAAAATTGCCATCCCGGTGTTTCGACCAAGGCAAACAACCCCAATTCGTCGCAGGCATCCATGAAGGCAGGGTCTATCACATAGTGGGTACGGATAACCTTCATACCTGCATCGCGCAGTTTTTTGGCATCCCTCCATTGTAACGAGTTAGGGACTGCATTACCCAATACAGCAAAGTCCTGATGCCGGTTGGTTCCCATAATCTTTCCTTTATAAGGTTTTCCGTTCAACCACAATCCTTCCGTTTTCTTAAATTCAATGCTCCGTATGCCGATACGCTGCCTATACCCGTCCAAAATACGTCCCGAAGCGTTCTTGATACAAATATCCAAATGATATAGATAAGGAGATTCCGGAGACCATAAAAAAGGCGAATCCACTGTCATAGCAGCCGTTACATACCTGGCCTTACCGTTCATAACCGTCAAATTCTTTTCAACCTCTTTCACAACCTCTCCCTGAGGAGTCTTCAAAGAAAAACAGACGGCCATACGGCTGTTGTTTCCCGAAACATTACGGATATGGGCTTTCAAGTTTACCGTTGCCCGCACATCAGATACCTTATCATATGAGACAAACAATCCTCCCGCCTCTTCTTTTTCATAATTGGCATTCGTTATGAAAATATTGTTATGAGCCACCAGCCAACAATCCCTGTAAATACCTCCAAAATAAGTAAAATCCAGCAAGCTCTGCTCTTTTCCTACCGGATAAGTCGGATCATCGCTGTTGTCAGCCTTAACGGCTATCACATTGTCAACACCGAATTTCAACAAGTCACTTACCTCCAATATGACGGGCAGATAACCTCCATAATGTTTTTTCACGAGATTACCATTCACATATACTTCACTCTTGCCCATGATACCTTCAAAATGGACAAACATTTTCTTACCTTTCAGACTGTCGGCCGGAGTAAAATGCTTTCTGTACCATGCCACTCCCTGATAATTGGCACCACCACTGGCTTCAACAGGCAAATATTCCAAACCATGGGGAATCGAAACTACTTCCCAATCTGTGTCATCATAATCCAACACATAAGGCGCCCCATCTACATCCCCCTTCCAAAACCTCCACGCCTGATTCAAGGAATATACTTCACGCCCCATATTCGGCAATTCATAAAAACCAGCTGTCGAAAAACGAAAATCATCAGCATATCCGCATAAAACGATCAGCACACAGATAATTAATAAACCTATTTTCTTCATGACAAACTCCTTGCAAAAATTAAACAATTTACTACCAACTTAACGGATAGCGTCCAAACAGGCTTTCAACTCAGCAATCTTATCCGGATATTTCCCTGCTACATTGTTTTTCTCCCCTTTATCTTTTTTCAGGTTATACAGTTGTTCTACAGGAGCATTTCCCAACTCTGTATTTGTCAGTTTATTATAGGTACTCTTGTTATTGGAATAGATGTATTTCCATTTCCCGTTGGATACGGACAATGCCCCTGCATATTCTACCACATAATTACGGCCTTTCCGGTCTTTCCCACACCAGGCATCCAACTCTCCCTTACTGTCTTTCATCTGTTCCTTCGTCAGGTCCATACCCAGGAATTCTGCCATGGTTCCCAGAAAATCAATCTGCGAAACCAACGCTTTAGAAGTCCCCTTCTTTATCCGACTCGGACAATTGACAATGAAAGGTACGCGGGTACCAGCCTCAAAGTTACTGTATTTCCCACCTCTGAAGGGTCCCCAAGGACGATGATCACCCAACAACTCAACCGCTTGATCTTGATAACCATCATCCACCACAGGTCCATTGTCACTTGTTAGAATAATCAGAGTATTCTCACGTATCCCTAACCGCTCCAAGGTTTCTATCACTTGGCCCACAGTCCAGTCAAACTCTACCAGTGCATCCCCGCGAGGTCCCATACCACTTTTATCCGCAAACCGGGGATGTGGAACACGAGGCACGTGAACGTCATTGGTGGCCAGATACAGGAAAAAAGGTTTATCCTTATGCTGTTCCATAAAAGTGATCCCATGTGCTACAATACTGTCATTAATGTCCTGATCCTTCCACAAAGCTTTCTTACCTCCTTTCATGTATCCGATGCGGGAAATGCCATTGACAATGGCTTGGTTGTGCCCATGATTAAGGCTGGGCTTCATCACCGTCAATAGTTCCGGATGGTCTTTCCCCAAAGGTTCACCGGGGAAAGGTTTCTTATAGCTCACATAAATAGGGTCATTGGGATCCAGACCAACGACATTGCCATTCTCCAACCACACACAGGGGACACGATCTCCTGTTGCGGCCATAATGTACGAATAATCAAAACCAATATCTTTCAGACCCGGTTCAATCAACTTGTTCCAATTCTGTTCGCCAATCTTGTCTCCTATTCCCAAATGCCATTTGCCTACTGCCGCCGTCGCATACCCCGCCTCTTTAAACAAATCGGCCACTGTATACTGCTCCGGACGGATAATCATACCTGCATCACCGGGAGCTACACCGGTATCCGAACGTCTCCAAGCATAGTGCCCGGTCAGAAAAGAATAACGTGAAGGCGTACTGGTAGCAGCCACAGAATGTGCATCTGTAAACATTACACCTTCATCAGCCAACTTTTCCACATTAGGTGTGTGGATGGTCTTCTCACCATAACAACTCAAGTCACCATAACCGATATCATCGGCCATGATTACCACTACATTCGGTTTCTCTGCCTGTTGAGCAGAAGCAAGGAATGGTCCAAACATACAAGCCATTCCGGATAATGAAATATTCCTATAGTTCATGATATCAAATAATATTAAAAAGGTTAGATACTGTTTTGATTTAATTTAAAAGTCTATCAGTTGGCAGTCTCCTATCAATTTCTTATCTTCAAATATAACGACCAAATCATATTTAAAAAGTAATAAAATGGGATATCGTACTGACCTAACTGATAAACAGTGGCAAGTTATAGAAAATCATTTAGAGACCGTAAACGAAAACATTCTCTTTTTAATGGTATTTTCTATTTGGTAAAAACCGGCTGTCAATGGTACATGCTTTCTTGTGACTTCGTTCCTTGGAATACAGTCTACTATTATTATCGTAAATGGAAAAATAATGATTCCATAGAGGAAGTGCATGAAAAACATGAAACCAAAGGAATCCTATTTATTCATATACCGCAACAAAGCCTCCAGATAATAATAATCGGCATATACCAACGGTACATCTATTTCATTTCCATGAGGTATGCTTCCCACACAATGCTTCAAGATGAAATTACAGTTTGTCCCCGTTTCTGCCAGATATTCTGGAGAAGACAACGATTTCAAGATATGTTCTGCCGCCTTGGCATATTTTTCTCCATCGGGGATATAATCTGCCAATTCCAAAAAAGCCGAGGCTGCAATCGCCCCAGCCGAAGCGTCACGGGGAACCACCTTGAATTGTTCGGGACAATAATCCCAGTCTGGTACATACCCTTCCTGCCCGGCATTAAAATCCCAATAAGGTACACCGTCTTCCGGCAAATTGGGATGGTTCAACCAGAAGTCAGCCGTGCGAACTGCCATATCCAAAAAATCCTTTCGCTTTGTTTCACGGTATGCCATCGTATATCCATAAATAGCCCATGCCTGGCCGCGTGCCCAAGTTGAATTGTCAGAGAACCCTTGGCAAGTAGCCCGATGAAGTACCCGCCCTGTTTCTTCGTCATAATTCACCACATGATAATTACTGTAATCTTCCCTGAACTGATTACGGGCTGTCGTCTCTGCATGCGTGTTGGCCACGTGTGCAAAAATGGTATCACCAGTCACTTTAGAAGCGAAATACAAAAGTTCTAAGTTCATCATATTATCAATAATCACAGGATAAAACCACTCATCCTTACCATTCCAGGCTTTTCTGTAGTTCCAGGACTCAATACATCCGATCTTTTCATTGAAACGTGTACACAATGAACGAGCTGACTCCACCAAAATATCCTTGTAGATCTCATTACCCGTTAACCGATAAGCATTGCCGAAACTACAATACATCAAGAAACCGATATCATGATGATTAGTCAGCTTCTTTAACGGTTCCAAAGGTTCGGTCCATTTGACAGCAACATCCTTCCATTCCTGCTTCTGTGTATATTCATACATATACCAAAGACATCCGGGATAGAATCCTTCAGTCCAATCATTTATAGGAGTCGCCCTCAGTTTTCCATCTTTCCGTATTGTTCGGGGATATACGATTGGTTCTGATACAGCTTTCAGTTGAGCGGAAAGTTGTTGTTCGGCACGATCAAATCCACTACTAACCCATTGTTGACTTTCGTTTTTATCGCTACATGAAAAAAGTGTACAAGCCAAACATGTTAAAACAATTAAACCCAATTTCATTTTCTTCTCTTTTTAACCTTTTCTTTCTATTTATTTTTCTCTAAATATCGATCTATTTCCGAAGCAATCATTAAAATCTCCCCTACAGAATATTCACGATTATCTTTTTTTTCTACAGATCCCGGTTTAGAAGCAACCAATTGTGTCCACCCCACTTTACCTCCTGTATCTATTGCTTTTACCATAGCTTCCCAACCTTTCTTCACAATAGGAAGATACACATCAACATTTAAAATACCTGCATTGATACCATACAACATAGCGTATGTAAATAGCCCTGTACCACTTGTCTCCGGCATCGGATAAATAGATGGACTTAATAAATCACTACGCCAATAGCCGTCATCACCTTGTAAAGAGGCGACTCTTTCACTCATTTCACGGAATAACTGCTCATAAAACGGACGGAACTTGTTATCATTCAAAGGTAATGTTTTTAAGATTTCCACCAATCCGCCTAATACCCATCCATTACCTCGGCTCCAGAACATCTTCTTTCCTTCTGCATTTCTTTTGTCAAAATAACCAGCATCACGGAAAAATAGACGTTCATCCTTATCATACAAATGTTCATAACAAGCCAAAAACTCCTTATGGACAAATTTCAGGTATTTTTTCTCACCAGTTAAAGTATACAAACGAGTATATACAGAAGGAGCCATGTACAAGGCATCGCACCACCACCAGCGATCACTCGGTCCCTTAGTTATGTCAATATTCTCCAACGGTGGATTGGTTATAATCCAGTCGATACGAGCCTTGGTAGGTATCAGCATTTCTTTCTTTTTGTATTTCGTATACATATCTAAATAAACCTGTCCTACACAATAGTCATCCGCATTATACATTCTATTACCTAATTGCCAAGAAAACCTGGAACATATTTTATGAAGAAAATCCATATAAACATTAGAACCACTCGTATCTGCCCAATCGTATAATCCGCTATAAAGGACTCCACATCTCCATCCTTGGTTAAAGTTTTCCCGACCATGTTGGGAAGCCTTCATCACCCAACGATAAACAGTATCGGCCACCACAGAGACATCTTTCTTATTCCATTCTGCACTGAACCCTTTAGCTTTCTGATTTATACGGATAGCACAGTTATATCTTTTAAAATGTGGATAGTTATAGTTATACATCCACAGAACGGAAGGTTGCCCGACCTTATAATTCCGTACTACATAAGGACGTACATTATCAAGTTCGGATTGTGCCGTAACAGCTTCAGTACGCCATTTTTTATCACCACCAACAAATGTCCATTTCTCTATCTCGAATACATTATTGATAGGACGGGAAGTATAAACAACAGACGGATTTTCATGATCCAAATAAACGCCACCCGAATAATTTTCTTCTGTTTCAAGATAATTCTTATTATTATAATCATTACGCATAAAGCACTGGGCAGCATCCGTTATCTTGTGATTTTCCCACATCTTCCCATTCCATCGGGCATACCAATAGGAATGAATACTATTACCATGTGAAAAACGAGCATAAACCAGTACAGGATTTTCCTCCCGATCAAAAGCAATATCCCAAATCCAAGCCTTATCAAATGTCTTGGTCGCATCATACACTTTATCGGCCAGGGAAGGCATAATACTACCCAATGTATCAGACACCACCGTTCCGTCTGCCTTACATAATTTGCCGTCTTTGTACATCATAAAATAAATGGAGTTGGTAGCACGGTCACGGGGATGGGCATCGGTAAACGCAAAAAATATTTTATTCCTATGATTTGTTGTGATTTTAGTATAGGGACGTCCCGCATTTCCGAATCCCGAGTCATTGCATACAATATTAATGGGATCACTCCATGCCTTCAAATCATCCGTATAGACACAGGTCGGTTTGAAATCACGACCTCTAAAGAACAGATAGACCCGGTTGTTTTCGCTCGACAGCTGAACCGGATTGCTGTAACAGATACCCAAGTTTCCTTTCATTTTCAGATTTATAGATTGCACTTCCTCCCAAGCCGATATATCAGCCGGCCGTTTACTCACTCGATAGTACATCGGTGAGTTCTTTGTTCCACCATGTGCCGAGAAAAAAAGTACCAAACGATTGTCAGAAAGAACCATGATGGAAGGGTTGGCATGGTCATCATAATCTAATCTCTCATACAGTTTATACTGCTGTCTCTCTTGTGTGGATGGGGCATAACTGAAAGCCCAAATACTCCCCTGTTTGTCCACAAAACCTCCGAATATATTGTCGCCTACATAAATGGCACGGGGATCGGAAAACCAGCACCAAGCACCGTCGTTGGTTACTATTTGGTAATCTTCCGAATAGGGAGGAACTATCGTTTCTTGGGCCGCCATCGATTGGGATAATCCGAGTATTGTCAAATAGAACAATACTGCCAAAGCTATTTGATATTGTTTCTTGTAAAGAAAATATTGTACCATGAATTTATTACGTAATTAATATAATTCTAATTTGTGATTACGAATGCCTGAAAATATTCGTTCAAAAGCGGACAATGTCTAAAGTGTTTTTCTATTTTAAAATGGCATGTAATCGCTATTCTTACACATAACTTTGCATAATAGCCACCACATGCCATTTTTCCTGAAAACAATTACCACAATGGGTTTTGTACCATTTGATTACTAATTTGCACTTGGCTTAAAGGTATGGGATACAAATAGTTCTTCTTCTCAAATATGCGATTCTCAATCAATACTTTCTTATAAAAAGCATTTCGGTCACCATTGGGACCAAACATATTCATACCGTAAAAATCGCCACCTTGCTTATAACCATCTTTTTCAGCAACCATCCAACGACGTACATCGAAAAAACGTTGTCCTTCCGTACACAGTTCTACCCGTCGCTCACGACGAACCGCTTCGCGTAATGCTTCCTGATTACCTAAAATTTCAGGACGAATGTCTTGTAGTAGAGGTATACCGGCACGTTTACGTACTTTATCAATGTATTCTAGAATCTTAGGATTAGCGGGGTCGGTTTCTGTCAATACCTCTGCATAAAGCAAATAAAAATCGGCTAAGCGGAAGATGATTGATGGACGATATTGTACTTTAGGACTAGAACCTTGATTGTACAATTTACGACAAGTACGTTTGAATAGTAAATATCCGGTCGCAGGAAAATTCGACGTTTTATCCGCACCGTTTTTAGAACCGTAGTAGAATTCGATGACATTGTTTTTCACCTGCCACTTTTTGCCTTGATAGAATACACTTTGGTAAAAACGTGGTTCCCTATTTATCCATTCATTATAAATGTCTTGTCCACCAACTTTGGTAAATCCAGGTTCCTCCGGATATAAAGGAGATTCTTCAATGCTAAGTCCGTCTTTCATAAAGAAATCATCCACTAATTCCTGCATCACAGCAGCAGTTTGATGTCCTTTTTGCTCGGAGAATGGAGTACATACCCAATCATATCCCCAATCAGGTAATTTGTTGAAAAATGTCTTGGATGAAGCCCAAACAATCTCTTTATTATATTTCATAAATAGATTGTAAAGTGATTGATTCGGATCTTGTTCTTGATAAAGCTCATATTTACCATTGGCAAAATTCAGAAAATTCTCTATGGCAGTTTGAGCTAAATCCCATTTCTTGGGGTCTTTGTCAGGAAACAATCTTTTTCCATCGTGGTTGGTTATCAACAATGCTTCCGCATACTCACCATTGAACAATGGACTGGCAGCTAAAATACGGATTTTGGCAATGATAGCTAAAGCTACTCCCTTGGTAGGTAAAGCAAGACGGTTTTCATCTGTCTCTATTTCCTTGAGCCCACCTTCTTCATTTATCAGTTTCTGCATTTCGTCGCACACATAGTTCACTACTTCGTCTACACTATTTCGAGGAAGATCCAATTCATCCTTATATGGATCTAATACATTGTCATACAATAAAGGTACGGGGCCATATAATTCAAAAAGCAGGTAATAATAGTATGCCCGGAGGAAACGTGCTTGTGCCCTTAACTCCTGCAATTCTTCATCACCTAAAAAGTCAAGCTGATCACCAGCCTGTGGAATAGTATGGCTACATGCTAAAAAAATATTAGCTTGTCTAATCAGTCTATATAAAGTAACCCAACGATGAAATCTTCCGTTACCAGAGTGAAATCCTCCTTGAACCTCATAACCGGCTTCTGTCATATCACCGAAATTCAATTCATCGGACAAGGAAGCCCAAGGATTGCCCAAACCTAATTCTCCACTGACATCTTTTACCCGAATATTTGAATAGTCCGGTATACCTGTAAAAATATTGCGGTGCCAACGACGGGTATATACCGGATCATTGAAAACCTCTTCTTTATTTAAATTACCTGCCAACTCATCAGACACATCAAGAAAACTACATCCTGTGAATAAAAAGAGTATGCTGATGATATAGATATTTTTTATTAAACTCAATGCTTTCATTTTTGTTATAGTTTAAAAGGTGAATTCTACTCCTAAAGTAAATGTACGCGGTAGCGGATATGCCATACCGTCATTCTTGTTCCCCATTTCCGGATCCCACAGACCGATGTGGTCCCATACAGCGATGTTGTATCCCATTAGATAAATTCGAGCAGCCTGCATGCCTATTTTCATTGCTGTTTTGGCCGGTACATTATAACCTACTTCAATGTTCTTCAAACGCAGGAAGCTAGCGTTACGCAACCACCAGGTATTGGCAGAACGATTGTTGAAATTGGATGAAGAATGTAAACGTGGAAAAAGTACATTTTGGCTAGGGTTTTCTTCAGACCAACGGTTCAATGATTGTATACGTGTTCCCGAAGTACGGTCTCCCCATGCAAACGGATGGAAGCCCGGTCCATTGGCTTGTCCTAAAACAGTAGAAGTTTTGCCTGTACCTTGAAAAAAAACACTGGCATAAAAACCTTTGTAGTCTGCGTTCAATCCGAAACCATATACTAATTCCGGGTTCTTTGGATCGGCGGCATAACGAGTCTGGTCATTGGGATTAATAACTCCGTCACCGTTTAAGTCTTTCAACTTAATATCTCCGGGCTCAGTAGATCCCAAGGAGGATACCGGCAGACCAGGTTTTAATTTATAAATCTTTTTCCCGTCCGCATCAGTCGTGATATCGAAATCATCAAAAGTATAAAGACCTTCTGCTATGTACAAATTCCAAGACCCCAAGCGGCTTCCTGTCATATTCATCCAAGGATGGTTTTGCGGCACTTCATCATATTCTAAAATCTTATTCCGAGCAAAAGTCAGATTACCTCGAAATGTCAATCGAACATCCCCGAACTTTTCTGTCATTATCAAACTGGCATCCATACCCTGATTACGTACCTTACCATAATTTTCCCACGGACTTTCTCTGAAACCAGTTAATGAAGGCAAGGTTTTTCTTTGCAATAAGATGTCTGTCCTAAGATTATTAAAATAATCCAATGTCAAATCGATCTTATTGCCAAACAAGCCGATGTCAATACCTACATTCCGTTTGTTCTCTATTTCCCATCCCAAGAGAGGAGCAGCAAAACGTGCTTCCACAATACCATTCCCAACTCCATTCAGCCCTCCATTCGCTCCGATACCGATATTATATCCTCCCGCATCGGTTTTTAGTGTCTCACGATAAAGAAAACGAGCGCCTCCAGTATTATCATTACCAGTCCGTCCGATAGAAACTCTCAACTTCAATTTATTTACCACATTAGTAAAACTTGCGGGCATGAACGGTTCATTACTCAACAGATAGGCCACACCTACTGCAGGGAAAAAACCAAAACGATTACCAGAAGCGAAAGTCTCACTACCTGTATAACCAAAACTTCCCTCTATGAAGTAGCGTTCATCGAAAGAATAAGATGCGCGTCCCACAAAACTCTGCTTACGGTTAGCCAAAGCTTCATTATGGTATTGTTGTTCTTTCTGCATATAGAGTAGCATAGCATTCACCTGATGCTTACCTGCAAACAGACGGTTGTAGCTCAATTGAGTCTCTATGTATATCTTCTTGTCACCGCTATTGCTCTCTGCCGGATCTTTCAAAGAGTTATCTCCTTTTACTACTTGTTTGTAAAGCAGATTCCCGTCTTCATCACGTCCCGTAGCATGATAGGCTGAAGTAGCCTTACTGCGTTTCATAGAATATTGCGAATAAGAGTCAAAGCTCATACGCCCCATCCATTTCAGACCTTTGGTAATAAAATCTAGTTTTTGTTCCAGCTTTACCGTAGATTGTATACTGGTTGTCCATTTTTTCTGATAACCGGTATGAGTTAATAGATTATACGGATTAGTTATGTTAGAGTTTGCTCCATCGGGAGCAGCAACCGTACCATCCAAATAATACATTGGTGTTAAATGGGGAGCTGAATAGGATAATTTGGTAAAAATATCATTAGTACTTGTACCAGGTTGGTTGAGTTGAGAATATTGCCCACTTAAGTCAATACTAAGCAAAGTGGTTTTACTAACATCAATATCAATATTGCTGCGCAGGTTATAACGGGTCAATCCTATATTGGAGTCATACTCCTCCATACTGTTGTCCTTGAAAATACCACTTTCATGGAAATAAGCACCAGATACAAAGTAGCGGGCTTTCCCGGAACCACCCCGCACATTTAAAGTAATGCGCTGATTAAATGTATGATTTTTTAACATATCAAACCAGTCTGTATCCGGATATAGTTCCGGATCTTCTCCTGAAGCATATTTAGCTATAAGGTCACTTTTATACATTTCGGGCAAACCATCATTGCGACGTGCTTCGTTAAACAACGTCATATGGTCTACCGCTCCCAACATTTCCGGTAGACGTGTCGGGGTAGCCATACCAAACTCACCACGGAAAGATATTCTGGGCTTTTCAGCTTTACCACGTTTAGATGTAATCAAGATAACACCGTTGGCACCTTCAGCACCATAGACTGCTGTAGCAGCAGCATCTTTCAGTACAGTGAAGGTTTCGATTTCGTCCGGTTCAATGTCCTGCATATTACGGGGAGCACCATCCACTAATACCAACGGATTAGTACCTCCGGCAAACGAACTGGTACCACGAATCCAAAACTCCGCATTATCATTGCCGGGTTCACCATTACGCTGAATGGCAATCAGACCGGCAATCTGCCCAGCAAGATTATTAGTTAGATTTCGAGTCGGAGCCTTAATTTCACTGGCTGAAACAGTATTTACGGAACTGACCACTCCACTCTTTTTCTGTTGACCATAACCTATAATTACCACATCCTCCAGCATCTTACTATCTTCTTTCAAGGTGACGGTTACAGTAGAACGTCCATTTACTTTTATCTCCTGGGTCACATACCCAACATAAGACACACGCAATATCGTTTCATCAGAAGGAACCATGATACTATATAAACCATCTACGTCAGTCACCACTCCAGTTGTAGAACCTTTAATCATGACTGTGGCACCAATAATCGGAACACCTACTTCATCTTTGACAATGCCTCTTACCTCTTTTCTTTTGTTGGATTGTTGAGCAGTTTCTACCGAAGACGTCTTAGTTAAGATTATTTGTCTATTGTTGACAGTATAACCCACACCATATTTCGGTAATATTTTATCTAAAATTTCATTGACAGTCTCATTCTCAGCCTTGACAGATACCTTTTCTTTAGGATTTATCACTTTGTCAGAATAGAAAAAAACGAATTCGCTTTCATTCTCAATACGGTCGAATACAGATTGGATACGGACATTGTTCAGTGAAAACGTAAAATGGATTTGTTGTGCATAGTCTTTTTCATTGGCAAATAAAATCGATGATATACACGCAAAACTTAAAAAAAGCAGAAATCTTGTCTTTTTAACATTCCTGCTAAATGTTTTTCTTTTGTTTTTCATAAATTTGTATGATTTATAAAACTACTTGTAAATAGATTGGTTTTGTAAGTTCTCATCCGAATCATACTAGCACTATGGTTCGGATGCTTTTTTCTAGATGTACTATGTTTTCATAATTTAAGAATTAAGGGTTAATAAAATATCTCAAGGGTTTCTCACGAAATTGTATCCATCACCTTTCTTCTCACAACGTAACCCCGCCGCACTACTGATTACAGCCAGTACATCTTCCAACGGTTCATTGATATCTAATTTCCCGAATAATCGGATACCTTGGACTTCGGGAGAACAATAGAAAGGTCTACCATAAAACCGATGTAATCTTTGGGTAGCCATACCTACCGTCTCTCCTTCAAACAAAAGTATGCCTTCACGCCAAATGATGTATTTATCTACATCTACTGTACTTTTATCTTTATAATGTCCGGAGACCAGCACTGTCCGTTCATTGGGTATCATACGAACTATGTGTTTGGCTTTATCAGCTACTTCTACCAGCCCCCGCTGCAATACCACCTCTGTCTGTAAATCCGAATCATAATTGCGGACATTAAAGGCTGTACCAAGTACGCGGACATCGCAACGGGAAGTATGTACAATGAAAGGTACTGTCTTTTCTATACTTTTCACATCAATGAAAATTTCTCCATTCACAAATATCTCCCGTTTCTCTTTAGAAAAGGTAATCGGATATATTACTTCACTACCTGAGTTTACATCCAATACAGATCCGTCCGAAAGAGTCAAACGTATATGTTTACCCAAAGGAACTAACAAACGGTTATATTTTATTGCTTCCGTATCCTCATTCTTTTCCTTGATGGTGGTATTTGTGATTTCTTCCGCATTTAATCGCTCGGAGTCTATATATACCAATCCCTGATGGTCGTAAGCCAAATTTTTTGACTCTTTTTTCAATGAAATGCTAGTTCCTGATGCAGTGATCAGCTGTACACGATCTGACACATTTACTTCTTCCTGCTGCAGGTTGACCACATAGTCCATTATTCCAGTCTCAGATTCCTTTAAAATGGGAAGCAAAAATAATACTCCTGATAACATAGCTGCAATTGTACTCCAAATACTTATTCGGCGTATCTTTGCCTGCCTACGACTGCGAATAATACGCTGCCATACCTCTTCTTTCTGAAAGATATGTTGCTCTTTCTCCTTATTTTGGAGAAAAACGAATAATTGTTCTGACATAAAATCATTTTGTTTATCGGTCTGCTTCATATTCTTTTTTGGAGTTATATATATAAGAGTGAAAAGTTCTGTTTTACTCCTCACTTTTTTTTAATATTTTATCAATCCATAGGATTTCATCTTTAGAGTCTACTTAAATAATGTGGAAACAGGCTCTTATACATCTTTCATCAAATGGCGTAATTTCACGATAGCACGTCCCACCAAGTTCATGCAAGAGTGCGTAGAAATTCCCATAATCTCTTCCATCTCTTCCCAATTCATTTCTTTGATGAACCGCAGGTAGATGGCATGACGTTGGTTGGCATTTAATTTATCGTAACTTTGACGCAACTTATGTATTCTATCCATTTCCCAGTCATCATGACCGAAAAGACGGAATAATTCTTCTTCCGAAATCGATAATTCAAAATTCAACTCTTCTACCCCTATATTCCGCTCCTTATCCTGCAAAACTGCTATGATATTGTTCCGGATAGACATCAGTAAATAAGACGTGACATTACGAATGGGGGAGGACTTACGCAAATTGTAGAGGGCTAAAAACAAATTTTGGATACAATCTTTTACCAACTCTTCATCCGAACACAAGTGCATACCATAATTATAAAGGGAGTCAAAATGTCTGCTATATAAAAGGGACAATGCAGATTCATCTTTGTGCAACATCATCTTCCAAAGAACTTCGTCACTCAAAGTCTCTTCATCTTGTTCCTTATTGTTTTCCTTAAATGTTTTCATAGTAAAAAATAGTCTTTAACTTGTTTCTTATCACTTACATTTTAAAAATAGAGTTTTTTTGAAAAAATGAGACAATTTAAATTTATTCTTTCAAATTATAATATTAATAAGCAATACCTTTTTTCTCAATTAACATTACTGTGTAACGTCATGATATTTATTGTTGGTAAGTATTTCCTCAGCGAAATCTACTTCCTTTTAACATTCTGATACAAGGATAAAATAAAAAGTTAAACTCCTATTAAAAAATGATTGCAATAAAAAACAAAAAAGCTTCCATATCTGCTCAATAACTACTTTATTTGATTATAATAAAGATGTATCTTCCGGATTTTAACGGAAATCGACTGGCAATATATAACAAAAGTGTTGAACCTGCAAGTAAGAAAGCGAAAATGTAATTTATGCATAATATGGAATACTATATTTCATTTAGTGAAAACGGAGTGTCTTGAAATTTTTGATTCACGTCATGAAAAGTAACATAGTCATGTATGGACGGTACAGAATCAAGACATGGGGTACAGAGTTAATATAATAGATAGTCAAAGTGTTAAGTAGAGAAATAGATAGTAGAAATGTTTATCTGCTAATGAGAGCATTAAAAGAATTTTGTCCGGGAATAAAAGGTATACCGGCAGACAAATGGGTAAGGACAGGAGATACTACCGAAACTATGAACCAACATTCGATTCGTAAAAGAAATGGTCAAAATATCAGTTTTAAGATTATTATCGAAGATAATTTAAACAGATACGTATAGACCGAAGGCTTGCATCTGTTAGTCTCAGATGCAAGCCTTCGTTTTATTATAAAAGAAAGAAGCTTATGCTGTTTTCTCAACTTCGTTCTCCAGTCCCAGAAGCACCATAGTCCATCCCTTGAACACCAGATAAAGCGCTACCAAAGAGATCAGTCCGACAATCATACCCGTCAACGGGAAGAGGTCGATAACCGCAGCTACCAGCAAAACGATCATACTGATACGCAACTTACCTGCACCTTCCTGTCCCTCTGTGCCAAGCGAGACAGACTGCTTCATATTGCCATATCCCAGAAACTCAAAGATAAACCCGATAATCAACAGAATACCTGCAATGATACCTCCCAACAAAGGGATCCAGCCGAATATCACAGCTACAATGCCCAGTATCACAGCTATCTTCAAACGTGAAACACCTTTAACACCATCAGCATCCAAAGAGTCTTTCAGTTTACCCAGCCCGATGAAGTAGAGTACCAAGCCTACCAATGCAGCAATACCGGTCATGGTTGTATCGCCTATACCATCATAAACATGCAGTAATATGGCTATCAGAATAAGATAAGCTCCCTGGCTGCCCCAACTCTTCCATTGTATGCCCAAGTTACCCTTACTCATAAACAAAGCAACCAACAAAGCTACCAGAGCAATATAATCCAACCATCCCGGCATATCAGGAATCAATGTTAACAAAGCAATAAGCATACCTCCTCCGGCAATTGCCAGAAATGGCGTCGGAACCGGACCTGCTTCCTTATGGAAACTATACAACGCCATCGCACCACCGATGATACCTACAAGCTTACAGCAGAACACCGGAATGTCAAAATCGGGTATACCGATAATCGATCCTAAATCCGGCAACAAAGTACACAACAATAATAACATGCAGAATTGCAATTGCAAGAATTTCTGCTTCTTTACTTTTTCTTCCATAATATTAGATAGTTTAAAATTATAAATAAATTGGTTGATTTACTTACTTATAGATACTGTCAACGGATTGCGTACCTTCTGCGCAAAGTCCGCCATATATTGGTTCCAAGCCTCGGGAGTCTTGATATCTGCCTTATTCCAGGCAAATCCCCAGTAGTATACATAATCGGAACCCGGCTCGTAATCACTGATAGCGAGTACATGTCCGTCGGCATTATTACGTTGTTTCTTCTCCTGTTCTGAGAAAAGAACAGCTTTAGCTTCTTTTACAACCGTAGGTACAGCAGCCCCCATAAAGATCTTACCGTTATTAGGACCATTAGTCGGATCTACGTATGTGATGTATCCATCGGCAGCATTTGTAACCACAGCCCCGTCCGGTTCGTGCAACACGATACCTGCAGCAATCGGAAGAGCTTCTTTCAAGTTACTATAAGACACTGCAGTCTTGTTCAGATGAGAACCTGCATCCAACGTAATCAAACGAGTCTCTACAACTGTTGTGTCACCTTTTACATTCAGGGGATTGAACACCAGCTTTGCAGTGAAACGCAACGGACCGTTATCCAAGATTTCCTGGTCTTTATAACACCACGGATAAACGATGGTGTCGTTCACCATCAATGCAGCTACCCCGGCTCCGAGCGTAGGACCTACCGCATAGCAGTCCATACCATGTCCATGATCGATATGATAAGACATTTCACGCAGAAGCTTACCGGCAGTCTTCGGGTCGGTCTTTTTCAGTTCATTCAGTTCGGCACGTCTTGCTTTGTCTGTTTCTTTAGCATACATGGCTTCCAACATGGGCTCGGTCGTATCTCTTTTGGTAAACAGGTCGTAGCCATAGCCACGCTCACCTTTTGCCTGCAAGGCCGGACCGTAAGCACGGAAAGCTACAAGATCATTTTCCCAAGCAACGTCATCGAGACGATTAGGATAATATTTACCACAAGCCTTTACGTCGAAAGTCTCGGGAATACCTGCTTTGATAGTATAAACGACATTGCCATTGGCAGCTACCGTAACCGGAAAGATAACTTTCTCATCGTATGTAATCTGATAGGGCACTTGTCTGCCATCAGCATTCAAGACTACGATCTGCGCCGTGTCTGCCAGGTTCAGTTGATTGGAGATTTCGGCCATAGACACCTCTACTATTTCGTTAGAGCGCTCCATAGCCAACGGATTGGTAACTGTTACAGTTACTGTCTTGCTTTCACTGCAAGCGAAGCAAAACATAGCCGTCATACATAATAAAAGGAGTTTTTTCATTGAATTGAGAATGGAGAATAAATAATCAGAAATGAATAATAATGAAAATGGATAATTGAAAAACGGGGAGCCCCATTATCAATTATCCATTTTCAATTATCAATTACTTATTTAGGTTGTTTTCCGATATAAGCCAGGATACCGCCGTCTACATAAAGGATATGTCCGTTAACAGCGTTAGAAGCTTCAGAAGCAAGGAACACAGCAGGACCAGTCAGTTCTTCGGGATCCAACCAACGGCCGGCCGGAGTCTTGGCACAAATGAATGTATCGAACGGATGACGGCTACCGTCGGCTTGCTTTTCACGCAGAGGAGCAGTTTGAGGAGTAGCGATATAACCCGGACCGATACCATTACATTGGATGTTGTATTCGCCATATTCAGAGCAAATATTACGGGTCAACATCTTCAAGCCACCCTTAGCGGCAGCGTATGCAGATACAGTCTCACGGCCAAGTTCGGACATCATAGAGCAGATGTTGATAATCTTACCGTGACCTTTCTTCATCATAGCAGGCAACACAGCCTTAGAAACGATGAACGGAGCATTCAAGTCAATATCAATAACTCTACGGAAGTCGGCAGCTTCCATTTCGTGCATAGGTACACGACGAATGATACCGGCATTGTTTACAAGGATATCGATAGTGCCTACTTCTTTCTCAATAGTAGCTACCATAGCCTGTACGGCAGGTTCGTCAGTTACGTCACATACATAACCGTGAGCTTTGATGCCTTTAGCAGCGTATGAAGCTAAACCTTTGTCTACTAATTCCTGGTTGATGTCGTTGAAACAGATTTTTGCACCTTGTTCTGCAAAAGCTGAAGCGATAGCAAAACCGATACCATAAGAAGCACCTGTAACGAGGGCTACTTTACCTTCCAAAGAAAAATTCAAATACTGATTCATGATGTTTATTTATTTTAGGTTGAAAAATGTTATTACAAATTATTATCTAAAACACAAACGGCACAGCCGCCTCACTTGTTATTCTTACTTTAAATCGGTAATCAAAGAGAAGTCCTGATCGCCATAATCCAGGTTCTCGCCACCCATACCCCATATAAAAGTATAATTATGAGTCGCAGCGGCAGAATGGATAGACCATTCGGGAGACAAGACAGCCTGATCGCCCTTCATCCACACATGGCGTGTCTCGTCTACTTCACCCATAAAGTGGCAAATGGCATGTTCTTCGGGAATTTCAAAATAGAAGTAAGCTTCCATACGGCGGCTATGTACATGCGCAGGCATCGTATTCCATACACTGCCCGGAGCCAATTCCGTCATACCCATCTGCAACTGGCAGGTAGGCAACACCTGGTTCACTAACATCTTGTTGATGTTACGGTGATTAGAACCTTCCAAGCTACCCATTTCGGCAACTACAGCTTCTTTTTTCGTCACTCTCTTATCAGGATAGTTGCGATGAGCAGTCACGGAATTAAAATAGAACTTAGCGGGTTTGGCAGCATCCAGGCTCTCGAAAGTGACTTCACGATCGCCCGAGCCCAAGTAAAGCGCCTCTTTATAATCAAGTTCGAACACAGCGTTTCCGGCTTTCACAATGCCGGGACCACCTACATTGAATATACCCATTTCGCGACGGGTCAGAAAATAAGGAGCTTTCAGAGGATCGATAGCCTCAAGGCTCAGTACCTCGCCTGCCGGCATGGCACCACCTACCACCATACGGTCGTACATGGAATATACCATATTAACTTCGTTCGGGGAGAATACCTTCTCTATGAGGAAATCGCGACGTATTCTTTTTGTATCATAACTCTTCGCATCTTCGGGATGCGCGGCATAGCGAATTTCATAGTTCGTTTTCATGATTTTATTACGTTTTAAGTTATAAAGTCAGTTACCTGATTGCACGTCGTTTACGTACACGATGCAAATGTAGCAAAAGAAAACGGCAATGCATTGCTTTTTTGTTCCAATTATCTGTCAATATTGTACAAAGAAAGAAAAAATCCATTAGTTTTGCAATCAACCTACATAAAGAAAATGAATAATCTATCTGAAATATCCGGATATCTCCATTTTAAGGAAAAACACGACAAGTTGATCTTACCGGCAAATTGTGCGGAAGATTTAAATCTGAATGAGTTATTTGGAAGGCTGGACAACTGCCACTCGTGCATAGGCCAGCAATATTTATATTATTTTCTATTATCCGGGAAAGATTCGGGCATGGGCAAACAGGAAAAACTCATCGCAACTTTATCTACCGATAGTGAACTACGTAACTTCCTGACAAAGACACTGGATAAGCTAAAACATCCGGATGCTTATTCCATAGCATCCATTCTGGAAAACCCGGTTATCAACATGTCCCAATGGGAGAAACGTTGTATTCAGATTTGCCGTTTTCTCCCTTTACTGTTTCTTGCCTTGCTGCTCATTAACCATTCGCTGATAATTCTTATTCCGCTTATCTGCTCATTCCTTGCAAATATTTTCCTGCACTATCACAACAAAGCTAAAATACAAGAATACTACTTCTCCATTCCGCAGCTTCTTCAACTGATTAAAAAGGCGGAGCAATTGGCACAAAGACAGGAATTATCCGCCACCAGTCCTGAAATCGCAAACGACCTCAAAGTCGTGAAAGGACTGAAACGATATATCTCTTATTTCCGTTTCAACCTTCGCCTGGAGAGCGATATGGCTATTATAGCCTATCTCATCGCCGAACAAGTACGGATATTCTTTCTGTACGAAGCTTACGCAGTGTTTAGGACTTCCGACTTATTGAAAGACAAGATTTATGCCATCCACAACATTTACCGTTTCGTAGGTTTCCTTGATATGATTGTTTCTGTAACAGAACTTAGGGAAACATTACCTTACTACTGTCTACCCGGAAAGAACAGTGAAGGAGAACGGTTACGTGCACAAGCGGTATATCATCCTTTAATAAAAGATTGCATAGCAAACGACCTTGTTTTGCATGACAAATCCGCACTGATAACCGGTTCGAACATGTCCGGTAAAACAAGTTTCATCCGTACCATCGGCATTAATCTATTGGCAGCCAAAGTTCTGGATACTTGTTTCGCCCGATGTTTTGAAATAGATACCGACTTGATTTTACTCTCGTCCATCCGCCAGAACGACAACCTTGCAGAAGGCAAAAGTTACTTCATGCAAGAAGTTCTGACCATCAAAGATTTTGTCAACCAAAGCAATGGTAATTGCATGTTCCTTTTGGATGAGTTATTCAAAGGCACCAATACCCAAGAAAGAATTGCCATCACGCAAGCCGTTCTTTCCTGGCTGGCAGAAAAAGGGAATTTAGTCCTCACCTCTTCACACGATATAAAACTTTCCAACCTTTTAAGTAACAATTACAAGTCATATCATTTCTGCGAGGCTGTAAAAGAAGATGTTTTATACTTTGACTACAAGCTAAAGACAGGAATTACAACAGAACGAAACGCCATCAAGTTATTGGAAAGTTGCGGATATCCTCCCGAACTGACTCGAAGCGCACACTTATATCTTTCCGATTAAATCGGCCTACATTCCAACCTTTGTTTTAACGCTTGTGCCACCATATTGGCACAACTTTGCCTATTCGGTGGCACGACCGTGCCAATTTAATGGCAATGCTGTGCCAATATGGTGGCAATACCCATGGGTTAGAAAACAAAAAGCTCCGACAATCATCGATTATCAGAGCCTTTCTTGTTGGACTACCAAGATTCGAACTTGGACAAACAGAACCAAAACCTGTTGTGCTACCATTACACCATAGTCCAAACTTATGTGCTTTCTGTTAAAAAGCGGTGCAAAGATAGAATTATATCCCGAAATATGCAAATATTTCGGGACTATTTTTTTGTATCCCTTGTTATTTAGCAATAATCAAGTAATAATTCTTCTTGCCACGCTGCACCAGCAGGTATTTTTCATCCAACAAATCGGCAGTGGTAACTACCTGATCGAAAGCTGTCAGTTTCTCTTTGTTCAAAGAAATGCCACCACCTTGCACAAGCTTACGCATTTCGCCTTTAGAAGCGAATACAGGGGCATTGTCTACAAATAAATCAACTGCTTTCACCCCGGCCGACAATGCATCTTTGGATACCTCAAACTGAGGTACTCCTTCGAATACGGCAAGCAATGTGTCTTCATCCAATTTCTTCAAGGCATCGGAAGTAGCGTTACCGAAAAGTATGTTGGAAGCATCAACGGCCGCGTTGAAATCTTCTTCGGAATGAACCATAATGGTCACTTCCTTGGCCAGACGCTTTTGAAGGACACGCAGATGCGGAGCCGCTTCATGTTCGGCAATCAGCGCGTCAATTTCTTCTTTGGACAACGCCGTGAATATCTTGATGTAGCGGGCCGCATCGGCATCGCTCACGTTCAGCCAGAATTGATAGAATTTGTATGGAGAAGTATAACGAGGATCCAACCAGATGTTTCCGGATTCGGTCTTGCCGAACTTACCGCCGTCAGCTTTCGTAATCAGCGGGCTTGTCAAGGCAAATACCTCACCGCCATTAGTACGACGGATCAGCTCTGCTCCCGTAGTGATGTTGCCCCACTGGTCTGAACCACCCATCTGCAACTTACAACCTTTGGTTTCGTACAGATGCAAGAAGTCGTAGCCCTGCAACAGCTGATAAGTAAATTCCGTAAAAGAAAGACCGTCACGAGCCTCACCGTTCAAACGTTTCTTTACAGAATCTTTAGCCATCATATAGTTTACGGTGATATGCTTGCCCACTTCCCGTGCAAAATCAAGGAAAGAGAAGTTTTTCATCCAATCATAGTTGTTTACCAACTCAGCACGGTTAGGAGCATCCGATTCAAAGTCCAGGAATTTGCTCAACTGTTTCTTCATGCCTGCCATATTGCGTTGCAGCGTTTCTTCAGTAAGCAGATTACGCTCTGCCGATTTCCCTGAAGGATCACCAATCATACCCGTAGCTCCTCCAATCAATGCCAACGGTTTATGTCCGCAGCGTTGGAAATGACGCAATATCATCACACTGCAAAGATGTCCGATGTGCAAAGAGTCCGCAGTAGGGTCGAAACCGATATAAGCGGTAACTTGTTCCTTAGCCAGAAGTTCTTCTGTACCCGGCATCATATCGTGGAGCATGCCACGCCATTTTAATTCTTCTACAAAATTCATCGAATGATTACTGATTAATTATTTGATTTATACTTTGTAAGTGCAAAAGTACGACACTTTATCTGAACAAACAACTCTTATCGCTTAAAAAAGACTTTACCGATATTCTCCCGAATCGTTTCTTCAAGTTGTTCCAAGGATATTCCACGTACTTTGGCAGCGCACTGATAAAGTTCGGTTATAGGTATCCTGCTTTCATCCGTCTCTAAGAAAAGGCGACCGGAAGGAATTGTGCGGAGCGCGTCCGCCTGATACTTTTCGCCAAAAGAGAGATAGAAACCATGACGGAGAAATTCCTGCGCTAAAGCAGGCTTCCCACGGAAACCATGAATAATCCAGGGAACAGAAGGGCGTAAAGTTTGTTTTAGTTTCAACAATTCGTCTACGGCTCTCACTAAATGAATGATTAACGGCTTGCCTATCTCATCGGCAAGACGTGCCTGGTATTCAAAAACTTTTATTTGTACGTGGACGGGAGTATCGATAAGCTTATCCAACCCTGCCTCTCCTATTGCCAGCACCTGTGGATGAGCAACCAACTCGCGGGAAAACATTCGTTCGGCTTCATTCTGAATAGCCAACCGTCCGGCTTGCATACTATCCTCAAAAGATGAATGAACTCTCCAGGGATGTATGCCCACAGAATACCAGCCTCCTTCTTGAGGAGTAAATTCCTCAGGATAATAATTTACGATGGCCGTACCGGGTATTTGCAGTAAATTATGAGTATGTATATCGACGGGAACTATTGTCATCAAAAGAGAGGTTGCATTTAGTGGGAGAATGAATAATAAAGAAATTTATCAAGGCACAGGATCGTATCCTGAACCTCCCCAAGGATGGCAACGCAAAATTCGCCTGATTGCCAGGTAAAGCCCTTTTAAAGGGCCATGTTTTTTGATCGCTTCAACAGCATATTGAGAACAGGTAGGAGTAAAACGGCACGAAGGAGAAATCATGGGAGAAATACACCTCTGATAAAAATAAATGGGAAGCAACAACAGATATGAAAGCAAACGTTTCATGGTTCTTGCACCGATTGAGTTTCCTCAGCTCCCATAGCAATCGCTTCAGCAGTTGCAACTGTTTCAACAACTTCCTCCTTTTCGATAGTTAAGATTTTCTCGGCAATGCGAGCCAAAGCGGTTTTCATTCTTTCTTCTATCACCGAGAAAGCCACCAAGTCATCCGACAAATAAATAAAAGCGACCGCCAACCGAATTTGCTTTTGAGCCAATACATTCAATAGTTCCTGCTTATTCACACGGTACGCCTCACGTATCCGACGCTTCATACGGTTGCGTTTCACCGCCCGCTTGAAATGGCGTTTTGAGACACTGACAAGGATGGAAACAGGTGCATCCAACTCCCCGACCGGCAGATATACCACACGCAAAGGAAAGACAGAAAACGAACGTGATCCGCCCGCAAACATCTTTTCTATTACTTTTTTTCTATTGAGCCTTTCGGGCTTACGCAGGGTATTTGCCACTTATATAATTATGAGTTACATATTACAAATTACGAATTACAAGATTACAGGAACATGACTCTCGCCACATATTTCCAGCCGTAACTTGTAATTCGTAATTTGTAACTGTATAAGGTTTATTTTCCTTTATTATTCTCCTTGATAAACATATCAAGTGCAGCCGTCATAGAAGGAGCCTGCACGCTGGGAGCTTCCAAGTCCAAACGAAGTCCGGCATCACGAACGGCTTGCGCAGTTGTTGAGCCAAATGTTCCGATTTTAATTTCTTTCTGCTCAAAGTTCGGGAAATTTTTCTTCAAGGAAGTTACACCTGCCGGACTGAAGAACACAAGCATGTCGTAATCAAACGCTTCATCAGGAGTAAAATCATTGCTCACTGTACGGTACATCACAACTTCCGTATGCTGAATCTTATTCTTATCCAATAGATTTTTGATTTCATCTGAATGTACATCCGACATCGGCACGAGATATTTTTCAGTCTTATGCTTTACGATGGAGGGTAAAAGATCATCGAACTTTCCGGTATTTCCGAAAAAAATCTTGCGTTTGCGATATTGCACATATTTTTGAATATACAAAGCAATCGTTTCGGTCACACAAAAGTATTTCATGGTTTCCGGTATAGTCACTCTCAATTCCGTGCAAAGATGGAAAAAGTGGTCAATGGCATGACGTGACGTGAAAATAACGGCAGTATGGTCCAATACAGAAACTTTTTGCTGTCTGAACTCTTTCGCGGAAAGGCTCTCCACTTTGATGAACGGGCGAAAATCTATTTTCACACCATACTTTTCGGCAATGTCGTAGTAAGGAGATTTCTCTGATGCCGGTTTCGGCTGCGACACAAGTACTTTCTTAATTTTCAATGTCCTAAAAATTTATTATCAAATAATCATTTAGTTGAATCATACCCCGATACAACATGAAACAAGGAATGATTTCAAGGGCACAAAAGTACAAAATTAAAAGCAAACCGCCACATAAATTGTTACAAAAAAGCTTTAACCACTTGTATAACATCAATATTTTAGTAAAAAAGGCTAAAAGCAATCCGATTATCATTGTAGACTGCAAATTCAAATCAAAATAGACAACGAACAGAGCAAAGGGGAAAAGGGCAAACCCCAAATAATAAAGTAGTGTAGAATAAGACTCTAGCCAAAGAGTTGTTGTACCTTCGTCAAAAAAAATCCAACCTAAAAAAGAATATATCGCCCATTTCAGAAACAGATATACAAGACAGGTTCCGACATAAATTCCCAATAAAATGAAGGGCGGTACCCTCTGTACCAAATCGGGAATTGTATCATTAAAGTAATTGAACAAACAAACCCCCGCAAGTATACAGGTTTGTAAAATAAGCAAAAGTAAATATCGCATATCAGCAGCCGTAGAAGTAGCAAATATGCTGGTACGTTCGCGATGAAGCAGAAAATCTTTTACCAACTGAAGCAAAAATTTACGGCTACGGGACAAGACATAAGCTGACAGGAAGAAACAACATAGCAGAATCACAGTAATGCCATCGTCCATTCTTGGAGAATAAGGAATAGGAATTCCTTCCGTCCCCGACACCATCCAAGCTATCAACAGGTTTATCATATCGCTGCAAACTTACGGATAGAGACATCCCAAAGAGGAGTGCCATACATCAACTCCACAGCTTCCTGCGGTGTCTGTGCCACATGCCAGATAGCGCCATGCTGCTCGCGCATAAAGTTTTCATCCACCGCTTTCCGGAGCATATCAAGCAGAGGGTTAAAATAACCTTTCACATTCAGTATGATAATCGGATTCAGATAGAGCCCCAGCTGCTTCCAGGTGATGACTTCAAGCAGTTCCTCCAGTGTGCCGCATCCACCGGGCAAAGCAATAACAGCGTCACTTAGATCAGCCATCATCTTTTTACGTTCATGCATGCTTTCCACTTCAACAAGTTCGGTAAGTCCCGTATGATGCCAACCTTGTTCCACCATGAAACGGGGAATCACACCGGTCACTTCTCCCCCGGCAGCAATCACGGCATCGGCTACAGCAGACATGAGTCCCATATTCCCCGCACCGTTAACCAGGCGGATATGCTTTTCTCCCAACAGCCTCCCCAATTCACGCGCCACATCAAAATAAACCGGGTCAATCTTTGTGCTTGAGGCACTGTATACACATACGGAAGTTATCTTATTCATCGTCTTACTCTATACCTTATATTATATGGGGACAAAGGTACATGATTTCAAGGAGATTTGAAATAAGAGATACAAAATTCAAACTTAAACAATGGAAGTTATCCCATTCTACTGATTTTTCCTAAATTTGCCCTAATTTAAAATCCCACCCTATGAAATACCGACGTTGGGCATATCTAGTTATTACTTTCCTTGTCATATTGACTGGCCTTGCTTCCCGGAGATACGGTGAACTGTTACCCGCATTCATTGCAAAATATGCCGGTGACACGCTTTGGGCCGTTATGGTTTATGGAGGATTACGTTTTCTTTTTCCTTCCGTATCTGTATTTACAGCTGCTATGAGTTCCTTACTCTTTGCTTATGGAATTGAAATCAGTCAACTATATCAAGCTGATTGGGCAAATGCCGTGCGAAACACTCCGCTTGGCTCATTGATTTTCGGACACGGTTTCCTATGGTCGGATATGATATGCTATACCGTTGGAATAGTGTTCTCTGCCACTATAGACTCTTACTTTTCTTCTTCTCGCCGGAAACTTCCATCCGGTAAGTTATGAATGCAAGGATTTTCAATCCCGACCGGTTATTGCCTTGCAATTAAACTGCGAAAAACCGCCCGAAGAATAACCGGCACCTTCTCTGTAAACTGACCGGCATTGGAACCACCCCCATGCAACTGCTTCCCGCTCAACCTGCCCAATTCATCGTAAGTGTTGTTTGCCAGCAACACCTCCGCCTGGTTGTTCAGCTTGTGACAGGCCTCTTTCAGCCTTTCCGCAGAATCGTAGGTATAGGTGTACACTTCAGTATGCGCCGGTTTCCCTGTAGCGGTGTGCACATGCTTGTGCTTGAGCGGTTTCCCGCTGAAGGAATAGGAAAGGAAGTCCGTGTCGGAACCGCCCATCAGATTGGTGGAACGCTGTTGTACCATCCTGCCATCCGCATCATAGTAAAAGGCGGAGACGACCGCCCCAGCAGACCCTCCCAAGCAGAAACTTCGTGTGCCTGTCAGGTATCCTTTTCCCGAGGCAGTTCCGTCAAAACGAGCGTCATATCCGCTATCCGCTTCGTAGGCAAGCCCTGAAGGCATGCCGCTCATCCCGAGAAAAAGGGTTTCTTATATACAGAAGCAGCGGATGTTTTTCATCCGCTACGACAGATGATTCAAGTTATAATGAGTACATTACATCATCGAAATCGAAGAAACAAATACATTCTATTTTACTTTTCTTTTTACTAAAGATTACCCTTGTTAAATAGACCATTCTACGAGGTATCAAATTCGAATGAAGCTTTTCTTCTTTTCTTATCTCCTCAATATTCCATTGAGAAGATAATTCCATCATTTGTTTTATAAAGAAAGGCTTTTTACTCTTCTCAAAATCATGAATATCCCATTGATCGCATTCGTAAGAAAGCAAATCCTTTCGTGTCCAAAGTGTTGACATCAATGATTCGAAAGACTCTCCATGTATTTCTAATATAAAAATGGTATCATTTAGAGTGTTCACATCTAAATCTTGAAAAACATGATACTTCTTTCTCACTTTATTATATTTCTTGGTATAAGAAATATATTCCTTTTCAGAAGAATCTGTTAAACGTCTTTGGCAAGACTCAATCTTATTGGATATTTTATTCCAATTTTACGCTACCATCTTTGTAACCCCTATTTGTAACAAGAGAATGAGGATAATAATTCTTTTCATAATTTTAAAGTAACAAGAATGTGCCAAATGCCTGGTTTAGTTATTATATTCTACCATTTCACTTTTGACACATCCTTAATAATTAATAAATATAAGGAGTAGTTGGTACTGTTACTCCGCCTATGCCTACAATCTTTCTATAATACAAACTTACTCCGGTTCCTTTCTTTAATAAAGGAGTCTGCGGATCTCCTTTCCCATTTGATATTCCGTAATGAGTTCTCAATGGAAGACCATGTTCTGATCTTAATTGGTTTTCAACACTCGTCACGTCGGATGAAGAACATCCGCTGCAACAGATATCTATCGTAAACTAGTATTTTTTGTTATATATAAACAACCAGATTCACAATCTATTATCGCAGAAAAGTCATGTTGCAATAAGATATAAATAACATACCTTTGTTCTGACAAACTTAATATATTATCATCGTTACAGTATGGAGTAAACCACATCTCATCAAAATAAGCTGATAATAAACCCTGTATTCCTTCACTTTGATAAATAGAGTCTATACGATTTTGTGGAACAACGATATTTTCTCTTAATTTCATATATGAAAGACTGTCTACTATTAGTGTATCTTTCTCCGATAACATAATCAAACCTTCAGGAGAGATTTTCGTTTTATAGTTATCTTCCTTTACAACTGACCTCAGTTCAATCTCATCTAATACTACCTTACAAATAGAATCACACCATTTTATATTGGTTGAGATTACAAGGGGAGCAGTACTAATTGTGACATTAGAATTTATCATTTCTTTTTCAGAATGACAGTACTTCAGATATAGGCATAAAACTACTACCCCTATGATCGTTATTATTGAAATAAATAACTTATTCCAATGGTTCTTCCGGTACTTTTCTCGTTCCATATATTTCACCTATTGCTTTTCTTATTTTATTCTCGGTCTTTGAATCGGGAAATTCTTATAATCGGAACTAGCGGAAGAAGAATATCCGTAGTGATATGAGAGACTCAATCATGATTTAAATTCCAAAAATCACAAAAAATCATGCAGTCAATTTGAGGCTTCTTTCCGCTTATGATGATCCTGGTCAAAAAGATTATTTCCACTGGTAATGTTTGATTTGCCTTTTCTTCTTTTCTTATTTCTTGTATATTCCACTGAAAAGCCAAGTCCATCATTCTTTTGGAAAAATATCTTTCTTTCACTAATTCTACTTTATATTTATTACAGCCAGCATATGAAGACGAATACGAAAGCATACTTGAACGAGTCCAGATTGTTGATAAGAGCGAGAGACTGACCTGATCCGTTTCCTCCAAAACATAAATAGTATCACACTTTTGTATATTTAGCCGTTCGAATACACGACTTTCTCTTCTTACCTCATCGTATTCTTTTATAAAATATTTAAAAATCTTGTTCGATTCATCATTTTGTTTTAGCAATGCTTGTTTCTGACAAGACGCAATCTTGTTTGATATCTTGTCCCAGTTTTGTGAGAACGTCTTCAAACTGCCCGCTTGTAATATTAAAATAAGTATTATAATTTTATTCATCAGTATATATATTTAAATAGTATTTCCTATAAAACCAAAAGACTTAGGCTTCAACTTTCAATTTGGGTTATGAAGAAGTGCCATTTTAGACTTCCGACCTCTTGTATATCCCCAGCACCCTACATGTTGTTTCCGAATCTGAAGATTCTTATAATTGGAAGCAGCGGATGTTCTTCATCCGCTGCGACTGAAATATTACTGCAAGCATTTCAGATGTTTAGCAATATTTGCAATAACCTCAATTGGAAGCTCATTTTTAGTACTGACAAATTTATCTCCTACACGAAAAGTCATTATACTCTTCTGTTCGCCAATAACGTCAAGGACTTTCTTTGTAAGCTTCTTTAATTTATCGTTATATTCAATATATACACTAATAGACTTGAAATAGATTTTTTGATGCTTGTCTTTAAAAAAATGATAATCGTAATACAAGGACAAACTATCATTGGTTATAATAAAAACTTCCTTACCATATTTATTCCATAAATACAGTTTTAATAAATAGCCAGAAATGATCCAAGATACTATGCATGTCGCAATTAGTCCAAAAGATATACCATTTCCTAACGTTAATAGAACAAGTAAAGAAATGATAGGACTTAAGAATATTATCGATGCCAATGAAATGATAACACCCAAAATAATCTTGTTTGCTTTTCTTTCATTAATTGTCAATGAGATATTATCCGAAAATTCCAAGCTAAAATTTAATAATGATTCTGTTTCCATTTTTGATAATCTATACTTCTGCTTTTTAAAGCATTTTGATATGTTCCATATTTCTTTATTGTATATTGTCCTCTTGTTTGCATCAGAAAACGATTCCAAGGTTTTATTTGATAATATGACTTAGGAATAAGATTTGTTGCATCCAAAGGGTTAGGTAACCATGTCAGTGGGTCTGTCATAATATTCCAATACCCCTTACTCATATTTTCCCATATTCCCTTTGTTCCATCTACACCATTATCATTGGCATATTTTACCCAATTATATTGCATCCCATGTGCTTGGGTATTTCCGCTTTTAAAATCATTAAATTTATCTCGTCCTACAACATATTTATATTCATACATTCTTGTTCCACTTTCCTCATCAACACCTAATTGCTCAATGGCCATATAATTCCCCTCATTTTCACCTGTTGTTATCTTATGTAAATGATATTTGTCTTTTCCATTTACTGTTACAGGAATAAATTTTTCGTCTAAAAGTCCTATGCCATTACTTCTATAATTAACCAAATTATAATCCCAAACTTCATTTGCTGGTACTGTATCACATCCTGTCGGGTCAATATATTTTATAGGATTATTCAAACAATAGGCAAAAGGATTGGTTGAGGAATACTTCTCCGCCAATGGATCCACCGTTGTAAACTGCCCTAACGCCGCATCATACTGTCTTGCCCCGTAATCATACCAATTTACCCCTTTCTTGGTATTCAGTTCCTTCCCGTTGTACTTGTAAGGTTGGACACTTGGGGAAGAACTTGCAAACAATCCTCCGAAAGGATAGTAATGGTTCACTTCTTCCACTGTGCCGCTACTGTTGACAACCAGCCGGTTGTTGCCCTGATGGTCTTTCACATAATAGTGGTAGGTGTTGTCCGCAAGAGTAACATATCCTTCTTCTGTCAGGAGAAACTTGGCCACATTGTCTTCATAAATCACATTCCCGCAATATACAATATAAGACGGAATATCTCCAGCTCCGCTTACAGTGTGGAGAATCTCCCTCCGTTTCACCCCGTCGGCCGTATAGCCGAACTGCGAAAAACCGCCCGAAGAATAACCGACACTTGTAGGCAAATTTAAACAATTATATTGAATATTGCTAATTCCCTTATTCAAATCTTTTGTTAAATTGCCGTTTGCGTCGTAAGCATACTCATCTGCCTGTTTCACACCGTCCTTGAACTCGAAGCCACCGTTGTGGGCAGAAGCGGTCGCCGCATCGTCCACACGGTTCAACCGGTTGCCGTCCAGGGTATAAGTCAGATTATCAATCAAGCCATAAGCAGAAACAGAAATCTGTCCATAACGTTGCAAACTTTTGATGTTTCCGTTCTTGTCATACGAGGTCACTTTCTCGGTGAAGCGACCTGCGCCGTGAGTGGCATTTAGCAGTCGGTTTAAACCGTCGTAAGAGAAACTATAGCTGTGGCTGCTACCGTTTGCCGTCCAGTTCATAGTAGTGATGTTTCCGTTGTAGCCTGTGCTACCATTGTTGTAGGTCAGTGTCTGAGTGAACTTGCCACCTGTAATTCCCGTCAGCCAGCTGCGGATGTTGTAGGAATAGGCGGAGGAATGCGCCGTTCCACCCAGCTTCTTGCTATTTAAGCGTCCGAGGTTATCATAACCGTATTCGGCAAGCGTCACAGTGCCCAAGTCATCCAATTTATGTTGCACCTTCAACAAACGATCCGCATAGTCGTAGCTATAGGTATAAACTTCCACCAGGTTCTTTTTGCTTGATGTGTGCGTATGAGTCAAAATCAACGGCTTGTCGGTGAAACTGTAGACGGTCGCTGTCACATCGTAACCGCCCATGGCGTTGCTTTCCACACGTTTCACTTCACGCCCGCGAATATCATAGTAGAAGGCTTTCCATACAGGGCTGCAAACATTGAAACCGATTACTTTTTGTCCTGTCAATGCGCCTTTACCGTAACCGGAAATATCGTTCGTGAACTGGCTCACCGGGAAACCGGTGCTCCCTACAAAACTGTAGTCGTCGTAATAGTTCTGTATCTGCACAACTGCATTAGAGGTTACAGATTGATTGGTACATTCTCCTTGCTCAGTCAGCCTGCCGAGATTGTCATACAGATAATATGTCCATTTTCCATTGGTACGTTGGTTTCCATCCTGCGAAAAAGTCGGCGAGTCGAGATCTCCATAGATATATTCCGTCGGTGCGGTTCCCGGCAGTTTTTTCCAGATACAACGGTTACGTTGATCGTATCTGTACTGGAAAGCATACAAATCAAGATCGGCATTCATCTGATACATCGGTTGCAGTACAAAACAAAGATTTCCAAAATCATCATATACATAATAGGTATCACACGGATCATCACCATTCATCTGGCGTATAAGCACTGTATGCCCCTGTTTGTCTGTGAAAGTATAACTCGTATTCCCATCTTCATCAGTGGTTCTGACAACAGAAAGCTGGCCGGCCGTATAATTCCCGTTGGCATACAAAGTATTTCCAGCAGCTACTGTATAATTAATACAACTTAAGGGAGCTGTGACACTGTTCACGGAATATCCCGTCAAGACAGGATGCCCTTCCCATGACGCTCCGGGACCATATTGACCAGTTATGCGATTTAAAGGTGATGCATCATAAATAAAATGATTGTACGGTCGCGCATCGCCATCATAGCTACTTAGAGCCATACTTTTAAAGTTATCCGGTGATATATAATCCGAAGCCGTTTTAATTGGTATCCATGTGTACGTGTTCCTGCTTACAGCATCATACTCTTTCAAAGTAACAAGTATGTTACCTGTCTGTATGTTGTCCTTCACTACTTTTTCCACAGTCTGAAACGGGCGTCCCAGACCGTCAAAATAAGCAATGTTATCCACATGACTGCTTCCGTCATCTTTCAGCATTGTACGTGTGCGGATATAATTCTCTGTACTGACCTGTGCCAAAGTTGTACAGGAAAGACATAATAATGGAATCAGTAATTTAAATCGTTTCATCGTTTTTTCTATTTTTAGGGTTTGTAATGATATTCATATTGTTCCATGATTTTATTGTCATTGTCTTTCACCTCTATAAGTCGGCCTTGCGCATCATAGACATAGAATGTTATTGTCCCGTTAGGAGCGGTAATACTATCAATGCCTGTCAAGGGAACGTAAGTGTAAGTGGTAACCAGTACATTCTTGTTGGAAAGTGTGCTGCGCAGAGACTTTAGCGAGGATTTGATGGATGTTTCATTCTTGTTACCAGCCAATGCATTGATGAAACTTTCTCCCAGCCAGTTTTTCACTTCACCGTAAGTGGCTCCTTCTATTTTCGCTACGGGATACGTTTTGTTGTATCCCCATAACCAGACTGTTTTGAGCCGGCTTTGAGTCGCTCCCAGTAAATTACCTCTACTATCATAGTCTTGATAAGTAATACGTTCTTCTTCTGTTCCACTCCCTTTCTTATAGAACTCCTTTTCGGGCAACAGCAAATTATTTCCATAATTCCTGAACTGAACTATTTTCCTGTAAAGTTCCGTATCTCCTTTTTTACGTAAGTAAACCAATGGTTGGCTGATGTGGTTCGTACTTCGCAGCAGGTCAACCGTCACCCGTTGTCCGGAAGTCATCAAGGTACTTATCTCCGTATCCCATGGATAGTAAAAATAATCCGTATAAGTTTCTCCTCTGCTGTCGGTCCGCGAACTGTACCGTAAAGGAGCATATCTATTGTCCTGATATTCATAATCGAACGATTGGACAGTTACTATCGAATCATTTTCTTCGTAGCGAGTCGTTTTTTTGTTGCGCATTACACAATCACGGAGGTTGATATAATAAATTCCTACATAATATGCAGCAGTCCGGGCCATAGGATGCGACGGCATCAAGTCACCGTTACCTGAACAATCCGTATAATGCCGGGCAGTAGTCACATTCTTTATGGGTTCTCCCCCGTTTATTATTCCTATCAGAGTATGACTGTATTCTTCTTTTTCAACCGGAATGTAAATAGAACCCTCTTTCCGGTAAGAAATCCTCCGGGTGAGCCGTGCGCCTTTCTGAGCCAAATTATTATAAGACTGCATATAGAAAGGTGAAAAATCTCTGCCAGACCCATCATAGACACTCATTGTACTGGAATTATTGGTTGTGTAATCAAAATTGTAGGTTGTCTTCAACTCTCCTTCATATTCGGTTACCTCCTTGTACCAGACATTTGGATTATAGGTAGGGCAGGCCAGGCAACGGGCTGTTCCACAAACAATCAGCTGACGGTATGCAGGAGTTTCAGTGGTGGTACCCAGCGCGCTGTCAAAACAAGACTGTTCGTTTACAAACATGTCCGGTAAGGGAACCTGAGGAGCAATACCCTTCCCGTCTTCATTGACCCCATATTTATAGGTACGTACCACTTGAGGTGCCCCGTTTTCCGCACAGCTGACGGTCCTCTTCACTCTCAACCCACCACCTTCAGAGAGTTCATCGCCATGAGGATTCATAATGGCAAATGTATTATATGACTTTATAGTAGCAAACCGGTGAGGTTCGTACTCTATCTCCATATATCCCCTTGTCGGATAGGTTATCTTTTTCAGCATGAAGTTCTGCATGGCCAATGAATCAATCCGGCGGTCGGCACCATCAATAGGATACATCAAGCTGTTATGTGTATCATACACTCTTATCTTAAAATTCGGTACAAGAGTACTATTGAGCTTACCATTATAATATCCCCAGTAATCTTGCGAACGGGTATCCATATATTCGCCTCCGTAATATTCAAAATTATAGATACCTTCACCACTGACATACAATGTATTCAGAGTTCTGTAATCCTCATATTCCAGACGACATTCTTTCCTGATCACCCCATCGGGATCTTTCACCTTCAACCCGGTGAGCAGAGTACACGAAGGGTATTTGTAATTGATAAAACTGATTGTCTGATTAGGCATTCTCACTTCTTTCAACAAATAAAGTCCCTGACTTGTAGAGTTATTATAAGCTTCCTGCCAAAAAGTCCGGTATCCGGGTCCCGGCATACCCGGTTCTTCTGTAGATTCAAAAAAATAGTCCTGTATAACAAAGCAATCTCCCAAAATTTCTTCCGACTCAAACGTTCCAAAGACTTTCTCCCAACTGATGGTAATCTTATTGGAAGTATCCCCCGGCAATATGACCTCATACAACATCCACGCCGTAGGATATCCTACCTGGGTATCTTTCTCTATATACTGTCCGCCAAACTTATAGATGATTCCCCGGTCATCGGTAACGGAAAATTCCGTCAAATTTTTATATTGATCAAATACCGGTGTAATTTTTAACGGTGAATTAGCTGCCAGTACCTTCCAGGATGTTCCATCCTTTTCCAATAGAAACGTATTGTTCCGGTCGGGAAGATGTATTGAAAAAACATCATGACTAGCATCCTTATCATAGTCCCGGGAATCCAGTTTCCATAAATATTCGTAAGTGAAGTTATTGGTACGTACCTCCCATGTACTTTGTTCATCGGCTTTTCCAATGATATTACGAGTAATACGTAAACCCGGACTCAACATCCACCCATACCCTAACGGGAAATGCGGGTCAGTTACCTTTATACCGTTACCATGATACTTCAGTTCGAAAGGTATGCTGAAACCCGGAGTTTCCGCCGTATACAGAAGGATGGAAATGTCCATAGCTCCCGTCGATAAATCAGGCTTATGCATCAAATATTGCGGATAAATCCGTGAAATAGGGGAAGGTTGTATCTGTTCCCTCAAACGCGGGTAGTATATCACGTCTTCCTGTGCGTGACCTTGAATGCTGTATAAGGTCACCATCATTAGCAAAATAGTTTTTAAAGTTTGTATAGTCTTCATGTTTTAACCGTGTTGATAATTAGTGAAACTGTTTGTTATCTCAGTAATCGGGAGAGCAGTACGGAGCTCCTTTTGCATACTGCCCCCGACATTCGTCTTTTATGTCCTACATTGTATTACAATACATTTGTAGCGTGCACTCCCAGCGCCCCGGCCAAAGCCGACACAGCTGCTATAACCACTTTCAGGATAACATCCCAAACGGATTTTTTCATTGCCATAGTTTTACACCTCCTTTCGAATAGTTTAGTTCAGTCTTAGTTTGTTTTGAGTAAAGCTCCCGTTCATTTTCAAGGCAAAGGAGGGGCTAAAGAAGAGATAACCCCTCCTTTGCGATGCTTGTGATGAATGTTTTTGTGAATTGAGAATAGAGTTTCTGCAGAAACTTTTGTCGTGTTGCGTTGCGCTTTATTCCACTCTTTTACGTTTTGTCGTACTTCGTCGCGCCTTTTTGTGTTTTATCGCTTGTCCGGCCATCCCGCTACAATCAGCCCAACGGGTTTTCGTTCTGGTCTTCACCGTTTCCTCCCGGGGTGTTTCCACCTTCGCCACCGTTTCCTGAACCCGGAACGGCATCCAGACGGACACACTTCACACCCGTCACCATAGAACGGGTGGCAACCGTACGGTTCAGGTTACGGGTGACTGCAGGCTGGAAGCGTACAGTAATGGTGGCTTGCGTGGCAGAAACTTCTCCGTCCGTAGGCACACCTTTCCCCGTGGACTTCATCGCCATGCGGAAAGTGCCAAAACCGTCCAGGGTGACGCTTTCCGAGGCTTGCAGGTGGGTGGTGAGTACCTTTATCAAGTTGTCGATGGTGTTCTTCGTGTCACCGGGGGTGAGCGAACAATATTCTGATATTTCCTTCGCAATCTGCGCGGTGCTGACGTTGCCTGTCAATACCACACGAGGATAGAATAATTTTTTTCCTTCTTTGTTTTCTAATACGGATTGAAATCCTTTGTAAATTACTGGCATAATAGTAAGTTTTTAACTTGTTAATAAAATAGTTTTGTTTTTGTGTCTTAAGCTTAATCACAATGCAAATATAAGACTTGCATAGTACATGATAAAATTAAAAGTACCGTTTTTGTTCACGAAATGTGTTTACCATAATAACTGATCATTTACCGGCTCCTGCACAGACTCAACAGATACTTCCCCGGTTGGCATATCTTCCCGTGGCTGGTACGTAATGCTTCAAATCCTCGCCACATGGGATGTCCGATGGCTCCGAAGTTACTTTTCAGGATGATGGCGTACTGTTCACGGATGGGAATTTCAAACTGGCGCAGATTATACTTCAATCCGTCGAAATTACGCTTCACGCCATCCCGAGGAGGTTGCAGACGGTCTATGTCGCCGGTTGTCCACTCTTTGTGCATCGAAAAATTTCCCTTTTCCTCCTTTGCCTCCGCAGGCTGTCCGCAGCCTGCGTCTTGAGTTCCTCCGGTTTCGGGGGAACTATTGAGGAGGGGGTATTCTTTGCTATCCTGTGCTATGCTATGCTGTGCTATGCTATGTGTACCGGATGTAACATTTCGGGACGTTAATGTTACATTTTGAGGTGTTAATAAAAGGTTTTCACCTTGCATGGACGGGATGTCTTCCTGTGCGGACAAATTCTCTTCCTGCGCCACGGAATTCTCTTTTTGTGCAGAACGGTTTTCCGTTTGTCCCGCTGTCTTGCCGTCTTCTTCCTCTGTCTCTCCCTCCGCTTCCGTCAACCGGTAGTCCGCCTCTATGGCAGAACTCTTTCGGCGTTTCGTACTGAAAAGATACTGGTTCTGTATTTCAGCGGAAGTCAGTATGCCGTATTTTTTGAAAAGTTCCGTATCGAAAATGCCGTACTCCACCGCAAGGGCCAGGATGCGGTGAACGTCCTGGGCACTCTGCTGGTAGAGACAGGCGGAGAGGTCTTCGTAGAAAAGGTTGTCGGCGTGGACGTAGTAACCCTCACCGGCATAGATATACGACAGTGTGCCTATCAGGATGGAGAGAGCACCGTCTCCTTCGCGCTTCATGATACGGCGCACAACGCGGTCGTGTATGAAGTCTGTACTCATGGGGAAGTAGTCCAGTCCCCGTTTTTTGATTCGTGCCATGTGCTTGTATGTGGTCAGATTTAATATTCGTGCAGATAATCGGCTTCACGCAGTTTCCTGCCTTTGCGTGCGGTGTTTTCCCTTATCACCCGGAGAGCATGCCTGATGAGTGACAGGCGTTGTGCGCCGTCCGTGATATCCGTTATCACGGGATAATCGCGTTTACCGTTTTCAATGTGTGACTTCCGGTAGCGGGTACGGTTCATTTCCTTGCGGCACGCGATGCAATAACAGTCGGGGCGTCCCGTATCCCGTCTCATGTAAAAGGCTTCTACAGGCAGTTCCCGATGGCAACGTCCACAGTAGCAGGTTGTTTTGGTAATATTCTGTTCCATGATATGTATGTTTTTCAAGTTCGTTTGGATGAAGTGAGGTGTCTATAGTTCCCTTCCGCAGGAACTATAGATCCTACGTGTGGCATCTATATATCCCTCATGACAGGTCTATAGTTCCATCACGATACATCTATAGTTTCCTCATTTTATAATTCTCGGTTTCGATAATTTTCATTATAGAAACCAACTGTATATTTCTATCACGGCAAAGATAATTTGATTTACAAATATAAAACAAATTGTATTGCCGATATTTTTAAAAAAAGTTTCATCCAAGGTGGTAAGTATTTCAAGCACAGACTAAGAGTAAAGAAGACACGATGATGTAGAGAAGAAAAAAAAGAAGCTGCCTCCTTCATACCTGAATACGGTAGACAGAAAGGCAGCTTTCTATATAAATAGCTTGTAAAGCTATGCTGATTACTATTTTAACGGAGAATGAAAATAAATTGTCGATAATGGAAATTATCAAAGACCAAATGCGGCTTTCACTTTATCAACGTAATCCAGTTTCTCCCAGGTAAAGAGTTCAACCTCTATCGCCTTGTCGCCCTCATAGCGTGATTTAAAATGCTTGACGATGGTCTGCGGTTCACGTCCCATATGTCCGTAAGCGGCAGTTTCCTGATAAATCGGGTTACGGAGTTTCAGACGATCCTCAATGGCCTTCGGACGCAGGTCGAACAGTTCATCAATCTTCTTGGCGATTTCACCGTCGCTCATGTTTACATGGCTACGGCCGTAAGTGTCTACGAAAATATTGATGGGACGCGCCACACCGATGGCGTATGACACCTGTACCAACATTTCGTCTGCCACACCGGCAGCCACCAGGTTCTTGGCTATGTGGCGGGCAGCGTATGCGGCCGAGCGGTCCACTTTCGAAGGATCTTTCCCCGAGAAAGCGCCACCGCCATGGGCACCCTTGCCACCATAAGTATCTACGATAATCTTGCGTCCGGTCAGTCCGGTATCTCCGTGAGGGCCACCGATTACAAACTTACCGGTAGGGTTTACATGATATTTGATGTGGTCGTTGAACAAAGCCAATACCTTTTCGGCATGGATGGAAGCAATGACGCGAGGCATTAAAATCCCGATCACATCCTTGCGGATAACGGCAAGCATTTCCTCGTCAGCCTTCAGCTGCGCGGCTTCACTGTCATCGGCAGGCTGAACGAAATCATCGTGCTGGGTAGAAACCACGATGGTATCGATACGGACAGGCATGCCGTTGTCATCATATTCGATGGTTACCTGGCTCTTTGCATCAGGACGAAGATAAGTCATCTGTTTGCCTTCGCGACGGATATCGGCCAGCACCTGCAAGATGCGGTGGGCAAGGTCGAGCGAAAGCGGCATATAATTTTCCGTTTCATTCGTGGCGTAACCAAACATCATGCCTTGGTCTCCGGCACCCTGTTCCATGGGGTCTTGGCGCTCTACACCCCGGTTGATGTCCGGACTCTGTTCGTGAATGGCAGAAAGTACGCCGCACGAATTACTCTCGAACATATACTCGCCTTTGGTATAGCCGATTTTCTGAATTACTTCGCGTGCGATAAGTTGGAGGTCTACGTACGCTTTGGTTTTCACTTCTCCAGCCAGCACCACCTGTCCGGTAGTAACCAGAGTTTCGCAAGCTACTTTCGAACTGGGGTCGTAAGCCAACAGTTTGTCAAGCACAGCGTCCGATATTTGATCGGCCACTTTGTCGGGGTGTCCTTCTGACACCGATTCGGATGTGAATAAGTATCCCATTTCATTTAAAAATTTAAAATGAATAATCAAAAACGGAAGATGGGGCGAAGATTTATCAATGAGTAGGCATGCAAGTCGCGATACAACGGGGCACCGTCAGAAAAGGATGTGTTTTAGCATTTTTTTCTGTGGTTGCAAGCTACTCAAATCTTTCCACATTTTCGTTTTCGGATACAAAGATAGAGAGTTTTTTCTTTATATGTATCACCAACGAGAGAGATTAACACAGATTTATTATCTTTGTACGAACCTAATTCTAAATATCATGATAAGAAAATTATTTATTGTATGCCTGCTTTTGTTGGCATCCACCCTCGGAAGAAGCCAGGAAAAGAAGGAATTTACCGTTTTGCAATGGAACATCTGGCAAGAAGGGACGCAAGTGCCCGGAGGATACGATGCCATTGTGGAGGAAATTGTCCGCCTGAAACCGGATTTTGTAACTTTCAGTGAAGTGAGAAATTACCGCAATACCCGCTTTTGCGACCGCATTGTACAATCGTTGAAATCCAAAGGGGAAACTTATTACTCTTTTTATAGTTACGACAGTGGCCTGCTGAGCCGCCACCCCATCACCGATTCTCTGACCGTGTATCCCGAAAAGGACGACCACGGAAGCATTTACAAAATGACAAGTACCATAAACGGACATAAGATAGCTGTCTACACGGCCCATCTGGACTATCTGAACGACGCATATTATAATGTAAGGGGTTACGACGGTTCCACCTGGAAAGAAATTCCCATCCCGCAAACCGTCCGTGAGGTTCTGGAAGTGAATGACGCTTCACTGCGCGATGATGCCATCAAAGATTTCATTGCAGCCGCCCGTAAAGATATTGAAGAAGGCGCTATCGTCATCCTGGGCGGTGATTTCAATGAACCTTCCCACCTGGACTGGATACGTGAGACAAAAGATTTGTACGACCACAACGGACTGATTATCCCGTGGACCGTTCCCTTGATGCTGGATAACAGCGGGTTTATCGATACATACCGCACACTGTATCCTGACGTATTGAATTATCCCGGATTTACTTTTCCCGCAGACAACCCGCTCATTCCGGTCAAGAAGCTGACCTGGGCACCTAAGTCGGACGAACGTGACCGGATAGACTACGTGTTCTACTATCCCCATCCCGCCATCCGGCTGAAGAAAGCCGTGATTTTCGGTCCACAGGGAAGTATCGTCCGCAACCGACGGGTGGAGGAAACCTCCAAAGACAAGTTCTTATTGCCCAAAGGAGTCTGGCCTACCGACCACAAAGGGCTGCTTGTGACTTTCGGGATAAAAGAAAAGAAATAAAGGGAATTTTACACGAATTATGGGGAACGCATAAATCTTAAAGCTACGCTTTGTCTTTGATCAACGTCTGAAATAACTCCCTCATCTTCTTTTTCAACATCGGGTGTACCAATTCGGGGGCAATCTCTGCCAAAGGTTCCATCACGAAACGGCGTTCCTGCATCAATGGATGGGGAAGTTTCAATTCGGGCGTATCGAGTACCCGGTCTTCATAGAGAAGCAAATCTATATCTATCAGCCGGTCATTGTATATGCCGTTGACTGATTTATGGGCGCGGCCTATCTCCCGCTCTATTTCTTGTGTAAGATGAAGCACGGATAATGGTGAAAGAGAGGTCTCTACACATACTGCCGCATTCAAGAACATATTCTCTGAGGAAAATCCCCAAGGGGCAGTAGCATAAAAAGCGGACAGGGAAACCACTTTCCCTATCCGCTCTTCTATTTTCTGCACGGCAAGACGGAGGTTTCGCTCCTTATCGCCGAGATTGGTTCCTAAACTGAAATAAACTTTCATTAAAATGAAAATTTATCTATCCGTAATCAACATGGCGTCACCATACGTGCCGAAACGGTAGTTTTCTTTCAAGGCTACATTATAGGCCTCCATCACCTGGTCGTAACCGCCAAAAGCTGCTACAATCATCAGAAGCGTGCTGAGTGGCATGTGGAAGTTGGATACCATGGCGTTGGCAACAGTAAAGTCATACGGCGGGAAGATGAACTTATTGGTCCAACCTTCATATTCTTTCAGATGACCGTCTGTGCTGACAGTACTCTCAATGGCACGCATCACGGTAGTACCTACGGCACAAACCTGCCTGTTCATATCCTTTGCACGGTTCACAATCTTTACGGCTTCTCCGGTCACCAACATCTGTTCGGAGTCGGTCTTATGCTTGGTAAGGTCTTCCACATCGATATCACGGAAGTTACCCAAACCGGCATGCAGGGTGATATATGCAAAATCAATTCCTTTGATTTCCATACGCTTCATCAATTCACGGCTAAAGTGCAGGCTGGCAGTAGGAGCAGTAACCGCACCTTCATTACGTGCAAATATAGATTGAAAACGGTCGGAGTCTTCAGGCTCTACAGGGCGGTTGATGATACTGTGGGGTAGCGGAGTTTCACCCAAAGCATACAGTGCCTTCTTGAACTCATCGTGCGGCCCGTCATAAAGGAAACGGAGCGTACGGCCACGGGAAGTAGTGTTGTCGATTACTTCGGCCACCATGGAGTCATCGTCACCAAAATAGAGTTTGTTACCGATACGGATTTTACGGGCAGGGTCTACCAGTACGTCCCACAAACGCAACTCTTCATTCAACTCACGCAACAAGAATACTTCAATACGGGCACCGGTTTTTTCCTTGTTACCATAAAGGCGCGCGGGAAACACCTTCGTGTCATTGAAGATAAACACATCCTTGTCATCGAAATACTCCAGGATGTCCTTGAACATCCGGTGTTCAATCTCACCTGTCTTTCTGTGAAGCACCATCAGGCGCGACTCGTCTCTGTACTTCGTTGGGTGCAAAGCTATCTTCTCTTCGGGAAGCTTAAATTTAAATTGCGACAGTTTCATATCTATTTAATGTGCTAATGTGCTGATATGCCAATGTGCCAATGATACATAAAGCAACAGCACGTGTTAATAATTTAATTTTCTATTCCTTCTGTTTCCACTTCCTGGGCATCTATCCACTCTTTGAAATCAAGCGGATTGAGACAATCTTCTATGCGGATATCACCTACACGGGTACGCTCCAACGCCGTGAGATGGGCGCCGCTTTGCAACGCCTCACCGATATCCCGCGCCAAAGCACGGATATAAGTACCTTTGCTGCAAACAACCCTCACTTTGATTTCCGGCAGATTACATTCCAATAATTCTATCTCGTCTATCACCAATAATTTGGGTTTCAGCTCCACTTCCTCCCCTTTACGGGCAAGGTCGTAAGCACGTTTGCCATTCACCATACAAGCTGAAAAAGCAGGAGGTACCTGTTGTATCTCACCCACAAACTTTTTCAAGGTTTCTTCTACCAACTCCCGGGTAATGTGCTCCGTAGGATAGGTAGCATCTACCGCATGTTCCAGGTCGTAGGAAGGGGTCGTTGCACCCAACCGGATAGTAGCGACATACTCCTTTGTATGATACTGAAACTCTTCTATCCTCTTCGTCGCCTTGCCTGTGCAGACAATCATCACTCCCGTGGCAAGCGGGTCGAGCGTGCCGGCATGGCCAACTTTCAACTTCTTCACTCCCATTCGCCGGCAAATGTGATAGCGGGCATGCCCTACCACCTTGAACGAGGTCCACCCCAGCGGTTTATTGAAATAGATTACTTCGCCTTCTTTAAAATTCAATGTATGTACGATTTAACGATTTACAATTTACGATTAATATTATTCCCGATATGCTTCAACAACTTCAGTTTCCCCCTAAAGACACTATCAGCGTCAGCACACCGGCTATCGCACAATAAATGGCAAAGTATATCAGTTTTCCTTTCTTCACAATATTAATCATCCACTTACAAGCCAGACAACCCGAAACGAAAGCGGCCAGGAAACCTATCAACAGCGATAACGCCGGAATATCCCCTGCAATAGCCTCACCTTTCATCAGTTTCATTCCATCAAGCAGTGCTTCACCCAAAATGGGAGGCATCACCATCAAGAAAGAAAATTGCGCCAACTTTGCCTTATTATCGCCCAACAATAAACCTGTAGCAATGGTACTACCCGAACGGGAAAGTCCCGGAAGCACTGCACAAGCTTGCGCCAAACCAATAATGAAGGCATCTTTCATAGATATATTTTCTTTTTGTTTCGGTTTATAATAATAAGAGAAAGTCAACAAAAGAGCTGTCAACAATAAACAGCATCCTACAATAAGCAATCCCGAACCGAAAACAGCTTCCACCTGGTCTTTAAAAAACACACCTACAATACCGATAGGGATCATAGATATCAGGATATTTATGACATAACGGGTCCCGTCATTCATCTGCCACTTGAACAATCCACGGAAAATCCATTCGATTTCTTTCCAGAGCACCACCAACGTACTGAATACCGTAGCTACATGTACCACCACTGTAAAAGCCAGATTTTCCTCTCCCTCTATACCGAACAAAGCAGAACCAATGGCAAGATGCCCGCTACTGCTGACCGGCAGGTATTCTGTCAATCCCTGAATAAGCCCAAGGATAAGCGCTTCAAACCAATCCATTTATAATTATTTACGATTTGATTATGTACAATTTATGATTAAAGTTACTTTACCTTGTCTTCCTTTTCACGCGGTTTGCGAAGCACAGCATATATCATAAACACGAAACCCAGCAGACAAACCACCGGAGCTACTTTAATACGTCTCACACTGAAAATATCCGGCTCAAAGGTCGTCGGGGTAGACGAAGGCCCGGTCATCAGAATAAAACCGATGATTACCACTGCCATGCCGATGGCAAGGAGGATAAAGTTGGTCTTATCAAAAGCGAATTTCTTTTTATCCATCTGTTTATTTACGATTTAACGATTTACTATTTACGATTCAGATTACTTCAACTTAAATATAGTAAAGTGAACTTGCTTTCATCTTCAAATATTTGTTGATGGAAAGTAGCGCACACAACCACGTGATAATTACACCGAACACCAATACGGAAACAGACACCATTACCATCACATCAGGAGTAATCACCCTTATCAGCTCAGGCTCGTAGGAAACCAGCCAATAAGCAGTTCCCCATAATATGGCATCTGCAATGACAGCCGCCAAAACACCAATCCAAAAATTACGACGCAGGAATGGACGGCGGATAAAACTCCAACTCGCACCTACCAGCTTCATTGTATGAATGAGGAAGCGCTTGGAATAAATAGTCAATCGTATGGTATTGTTTATCAGCGCAAAAGAAATCAGCGTCAGTATCACTGCCAATCCCAGCAACATCAGGCTGATGTTACGGATATTGTCATTTACCGCATCTATCAGGTCTTTCTGGTAAAGTATCTCCTGGATATTGGTATTCCTCTTTATCAACTTTTCTATCTTGGCGATACTGTCCGAATTGGCGTAGTCGGAATGCAGTTTTATCTCTATGGACGCCGTGAAGGGATTATAACCAAGGAACTCTTGCGGGTCTGTCCCCATTGCTTCAGTCTGTTCACGAAGCGCCTGTTTCTTTGAAATATATTCCGTCTCTTTTACAAAAGCTTCCTTATTCAGTTTCTTCTGCAATTTCAGGATATCGCTCTCCTTCATGTCATCGCTGATGAGAACGGAGAAACTGATATTCTCTTTCACGTAAACGGAAAGATTATGAGCGCCCAACACGAAGAATACAACTAACCCCAACAACAGTAACACCAACGTCGTACTGATGCTGGACGTTATGAACTGCATATCAAAGTAGGATACTGAATTATGTTTAGACTTCATGATGTTAACTACAAATTACTAATTATAAACTACAACGCTCACAATATCTCTTCACCACACACTATTATCACATTCTTATATCTGTTGTTTCTTCCGGAAAACATAAATCATGGAACTGCTACGTTCTTTCTTAACCAAAGCATTGAACCATGCCAACGTTCCGGTAATCATTCCCCTCAAGAAAGTACATGAATGACGCATGTGCTTCTCTGTCAACATAGACACGTAAAAAGCATCAAACGGCATCGGATGGCGTTCCGCCATAATAAAGCCGTGCTTGGAACCGAATTGCTGGATAGTGCCGGGAGTAAAATGCCAAAGATGGCGGGGCACATCGTATGCTGCCCAATAAGCTCCATACTTCTTTGCATCGTAAGAGGAACAGTTGGGTACGGCAATAATCAGTACACCTTTCTCCGTGAGTAACGAATGCAGTGTTTCCCAAGTTTCATTAAGTGTCTCCAGATGTTCCATGACATGCCACAGGGTAATGACGTCGAAACTACCGGGAGCATACTCTTTCAATGCGGTATCAGGCTTCACATCCAGTCCGAAATGCTCCTTGGCGAAATCACGTGCCTGCGCATTCTTTTCTATCGCTTCCACCTGCCAACCCCGGCGCTGCATGGTATCGGCAAAATAACCGGTACCCGTACCGATATCGAGTAAACGACCGCTTTTACGATGCGCTTCGTGAACCACCAAACGAGCCTTGTGCTTCAACATATAGCTGCGCACCCAATGGTATACGGAGTTCATCGCTCCTTTTTTAGTATCTGAATGGGAAATATAATCGGGAGTTTCGTAGTAACGCCCTATCTCTGCTTCTACAGGAAAATCTTGCGTAAAAATAAAGCCACAGTCCTGACAACGGCATAAGTGGAACACTTCGCCCGAAGCATAATGGTCTATGCAGGTCAAGGCACGCTCCAAATGCGTACCGCCACATAACGGACAAGCTTTTATAGTGAGTTTATTCATCGAACGTTCTACCAATAAGGAAGTGCAGCCTGAACCGGACAGACTGCACTAAGCCTAAATTTGGTGCAAAATAACAAATAAAAAGTGATTTACAAGGTTTTCATTAAGGAGATTTAATAAAGTTATCGAGACTTTCTTCCACTAAACGAATTGACTCGCGATAACCATCTCTCGTTTTATTGAGTTGGACAATAAACTCAAGCTCAGTAACCGGTTCGCTAACTTTATACCTGACAACATCCCCCCCCAAATCTTCTAAGAACTCGTAATTACTTAATTTCAGAGAAGTGGAATACTCACTAATAATCTTTTCCACAATTTCCGCTTCTATCCATCTGTACTCGGACTCTTTTATACTTTTAGCCCAATTGGTAATAAACGGGAACACATCCGAATATTTATAAAAATGTCCCGATTGAGTAAAATCTTTTTCAATCTCCTTAGAGTTCTTGTACCAATCATTTATCTGCCGGGTAACTGAAGTAAAATATGCCTCGTATTCTTTGAATGTAAGCGCATCAGGATTTTCATTGTAATTGATACCCTTTATCTCACTGACATCCGACTTATATGTTTTCCATTTAGCAACCTGATATTTAATTTCATCCTCTATTTTTGGTTTTGCTACTTCCAAGGCTTTGTCAACCTCTGATGTCCGGCAAGATATTATCATCAATGCCATCAAGGTTAATAATGTGTTCTTCATTTTCATAAATTCATCTATTTTTTAAGATTTATTACAAAAACAGTAAAAAATCCATAGAATAAAAATCAATCTTCCCCCAAATTTTCGTAAGTCCGCTCCTCCTTCAAAGTATCCGCACCGGAGAAATCAGCATAATACTCTTGGGAAAGCTTCAAGTATTTATTGAACAGACGGCGGGTGATTTGCAATTCATCGCCTTGCGTGGCAGGCACACGTGCCTTTCCGGTTTTTGCGGCAAAGGCCAGCTCCCAGTCGCCCAGTTTACTGTAGAAATCATTGGCACGAAATGCTTCACGCCCATGCGTAAGTTTCAAGCCTTCTTCCTTATATTCAGTACCGGCATCCAGATGTTCTTGCAGCATAGAATAGAATTTTTGCCAACGGGGCAGGTAATAACCTTTCACCAATCCCGCCCATTCACGCCAGGAATAATCAAAAATACTCGGATCGCCATCAGCTCCCCAAATCGTTACCAAAGAGGTGGCATCTTTTTCCATCAAATCTTTCTCGACAGGCGTATCTCCCCAGCTACGGGCTTCTGTCAGCCAACGGTCGAAACTATATTCGGAACGGGTACGAAGCAGCTCATCCATATCTTCCAGCAACTCGAGGAAACGACCGGAATGAAGGGCAAAAGCAGCTTTGTCCTTAGCACGGAAAGCTGCGGCAGCCTGCTTATGTATCAACTGACCGAGATTGGTCATCAATTGGCGCTGTACATCCACGATGTCAAAACGATAGGGCTTGGATGCAGACAATTTATCGGCATCTTTCAACAGTTCCCGTTGCGCACGGATTACCAACAACGGATCGTATGGTATCCCCAATCCGGCATTGGGACCCGACTTCTTTACATCCAAAGCCGGACGGGCGGCCACTATAGAACTGCGTTCCGTACCGTTCGTGCCCCGGCAGTAAGGACCTTCCAATAAATAATACATGGCTTGGGCTGCGGCATCCGACTTTGCCCCGTAACGACGCTCGGCGTATGCAGCCAACCAAGGTTTCAACGCTACCGTATCCGCATGATTGGGTATTTCAAAAGCCAGGTCATAATAAACGGGATTCTGCTCGATGGCCTCCATAAATAGTCCCGAACCACATACATTTGGGTAACGTTCTTTCGCCTTTTTATACTGATTGGACGCCAGCAGAGCCATATCACCGTGCATATTGATACGCCCGCCGAAGTTATGAAGATTACCCATCACTACCGGATATCCCCACATACCTTTGAACTTTTCCGTCCTCCCACCGTTCAGGTCTAAAATCAACAAACTTTCACGAGGCACAGCCTTCACTATATCCTCACGCAGGCTCCAGGCTTGCATCACCCACAAAGAACCTTTATCAAACTCCTGGAATAGTTTATGGATGGTCTGTCCCACGCCATGCAGATATTCAGGAGTATCAACCGGTGGCGCGCTCTCATGGAATGGGTCGGCCGCATACGCCCCATAACTGCCGAAAATCTTATCTTGCTCTTGCAAGAAGACAAGTCCGATTTCATGGAACAAAGGGTCAGAAGGATCCAACTGTGCAGTTGCCTTAAAACCACACCAACCCCGTTTCATACTGATTTTTGCTTGTGGATACTTGTCTTGCAGTTCACGGGGAACATATCCTGAAAAGCCTTGCTGGATGGGTTGCATACCCAATTCCAACTGACGTGCTAATATTTTTTTACCCAAAGCCACATGTTTGTCTATAACTGATTTGGGTAACGGACCGCCATAACTCTGTATGTTCTGCATCCACTGCCATGCCGCATGTCCGGGACCTGTCAGGAAAGCACGGGCTTCCTCATCACTGAAACCTAAACGCAACAATGTATTATACCACACTCCATCCAGTCCCATACTGAACAACGGCATATTGATACTGTTCATTGCCATAAAGTCCAGTTCTTTCTGCCAACGTTCCCAGTTCCACCAAGCAGCCGTATAACTCACTGTACAGTAGTTCATATAAACACGATATTTCCCATTGATGATTTTTCGCTCCTTCCGGGCAGGTTGAGGAAGGCGCTTCGGCAAATTCAACTGATTACCAAACCAAGATACATGCGCTTTACAAGTATACTTCAGATACCAATTGAAGGCACTCGCCAAAGAAATGGAATTATTGCCGCGCAAGATAATTTTCTTTCCATTACCTTCAATCTCATAAACATCATTTCCGGCATCATCCGGTATCAATTCCAATCGGTACTGAGAAGAATATCCGGGAGTTACCCGTTCTATCAAATCATAGACAGCTTTTTCTGCTGTTCCAATACTCCATGCTGACAGACAATAACAACACATCGCCACAGCAAACAAACAAAATCTTATCATGGTATTATTTTTATGTTTGTCACAAAGATAGAAAATATATTCTTAGAATAGTCTTTGAAACTGTCTCAAATCATGTTGGAATTATCTCAAAATAAAAACCTATATGAACTATTTATATTCAAGATTTTTCAATTATCTATAATTCTGTTCACTTTTAAACGGACAAGTGTTCGATAATGAACATGTTCATAAACCTAAAAACAACTGATAATCAACAACTTGACCTTTTGGCATACTAATTGACTATCATTAAGCGAAGACGTTCGAGAAAATAAGGATAAATTAAGAAGCAACTTTTTACCTCGGTACTTACGTCTAAAGATAAAATGAAAATAGTAACAATTAAAAAATAAGATTATGAAAACTACAAATTTATTCAAAGCAGTGGCATTCGTAGCAATGGTTATCGTAAGTGTTATGAACTCAGAAGTAAAAGCTCAGGAGAATTTCATTACCAATGAAGAAGTAAAAAATGATTTAGTAGTGGCTAAGACCATTTTTAAACAAGATGGTGCCTACCTCTACAATCACATGCGTTATGAATTTACGTATGACAACGAAAACCGCCTGACTGCCAAAATCGCATCCAAATGGGACGGTGCTAGAGAAAAATGGATACCTTATTTCAAAATGTCCTACCAATATGCCGACAACGAAATCACTATGTCTTATGCCCGTTGGAACGAATCTCACAAAAACTACGATAAGGATGTAAAAAAGAGCGTATATGAGATGAACGACGACAATATGCCTGTAGCTTATAAAAATTACGAAAAATCCTCAGAAAAATCTGATTGGACTTTAGTAAATTACAATCAGATCGACCATACAGCAAATTTACTGGCCATGACAGAAAGTAATATCTAAATTAAAGTTTACAATATATTATGAGGGTATGGACTGTGAAGCCCGTACCCTCTGCATTTTATATTTCTATACTTTCTTAAACTGTCTTGGCACTACATATATGATAGCAACAATTACCTGATACAATCTGTAGAGTATCGTTTGATAATAATAACGATAAAATTTATTATTTTCCAGAAACTTCTTCCCCTTTCAATGTAGCCGAACTGGATCCGGTAATCTTTACCATAACGAAATCACCCACACGATGTGTACCTCTATCGAAGACCACCACACGATTTTGTTCAGTGCGTCCGAAAAGTTGGTTTCGACTGCGTTTAGAAACACCCTCTACCAGCACTTCGTATGTCTTGCCTACACAATGAGCATTTGCTTTGGCAGAAAGACGGTTCTGTAAAGCAATGATTTCATTCAGACGACGTATTTTCACTTCTTCGGGGACATCATCAGGCAGATGTTTGGAAGCATACGTACCCGGACGCTCTGAATATTTGAACATAAAAGCGGAATCGTAACCACATTCTTCCATCAAGGAAAGAGAAAGTTGATGATCTTCTTCTGTTTCGGAATGAAAGCCTGAAAAAATATCTGTAGAAAGACCGCAATCGGGGATGATACGACGAATGGCGGCAACACGCTCCAGATACCATTCACGAGTGTATTTACGATTCATCAATTTTAGAATACGACTACTTCCACTCTGTACGGGCAGATGAATATGCCGGCATACATTGGGAACTTCGGCAATAACCTGTAAGGTTTCATCACTCATATCTTTGGGATGTGAAGTAGTGAAACGAATACGAACCCCTGGAGCAGACAAAGCTACGGTACGCAGTAACATAGGAAAGTTGATCACTTCGCCATCCACTTTCTCAAAACGGTAAGAATTGACATTCTGACCCAAAAGGGTAACTTCTTTATATCCTTTAGCTACCAAATCGGATACTTCGTTCAAAATACTTTCCACATCACGACTACGCTCGCGCCCACGAGTATAAGGAACAATACAGTAGGTACAGAAATTATTACATCCACGCATAATGGACACAAATCCGGAAATGTGGTTTCCGCAAATACGTGAAGGAATAACATCACGATAGGTTTCTGTAGTGGAAAGTTCCACATTGATGGCTTTTTCACCCGCTTCTACAGCCGCAATCAAATCAGGTAGAGTGAGATAAGCATCCGGTCCCACTACCAGGTCGACATGATGATTGGTAATTAAATCATCCTTGACACGCTCTGCCATACAACCCAGTACACCCACAATCAAATTTCGTTTCTTCTTCTTAAGCGAATGAAAAAATTCCAAACGATTCAGAATTTTTTGTTCGGCATTATCCCGAATAGAACAGGTATTCATAAACACCGCATCCGCCTCTTCCAGCGTTTCGGCCACAGAATATCCCGCCATCTGCATCACAGAAGCAATCACTTCACTGTCCGCCACATTCATCTGGCAGCCATAGGTTTCGATAAACAACTTTTTGTTGTCATCAGCAGTTGCAGATTTAAAGTCTGCTCCCGTTACTTTTTCCATTGTTTTACTATTTTTTAATTCGTCTGCAAAGATACTTTTTCACCCCCAAAAAACTTACGAATTGATAGAAAAATAACACATAAATGCTTCAAATTGGCTACTTTATACTAATTAATGTTAACCAGCTAAACATTTCCTGAGTGTTAATTTGGTGCTATTAAAAGAAATTCACAATTTTGTGGAATGAAAGAAACATTAGATTTTTTCATAGTTAAGGTTTAGGTTAAAAAAAATAAGGGGAGCTGTGAAGCTGCCCTTTTTTAATGTCAATTTGTTGGTTACAATCAGATTAAATAATTACCTTTGGCGGTGAAAAATAGTAAGAATATGGAAGATATTTTTAAATTTCTATTGGTTATTGGCACCATCGTTTTCGGTATTGTCAGACAAGTAAAAAAAGAAGCGAAGAAAAATGCTGGCCAAAGATCTGCCGTGCCTATACCCGATACAAAGAATAAACTACCAGAGAACCGGGATGATGAAACTTATGGTGGATTTATTCCCAAAGGTCCTGAATTGGAAAACATTACTATTACAGAAAAAAAATCTTCACACCGTACCAATACTCCCCTCAAAAAAAAGTTTTCCTCTCCGGTACCAGAAGAAGTACAGGAAACGGATGAAGTTTCAGAATTTAATATTCGTTCTACGGAAGAAGCCCGACGGGCAATTATCTGGTCGGAAATACTACAGAGAAAATATTAAAGCAATGAATAAACAACAACTGTCAAATAATAGCTGAAGACTACTTTGTAAATCTTTATATGCAAAAAATAACTATATATTATGGCATTGAATTACATTTCGGCAGCAGAAGCTGCGAGCCTGATTAAACATGGCTACAACATCGGCTTAAGTGGATTTACTCCCGCAGGAACGGCAAAAGCCGTTACGGCTGAATTAGCAAAAATTGCGGAAGCAGAACATGCAAAAGGCAACCCTTTTCAGGTAGGCATCTTTACCGGTGCTTCAACAGGTGACTCTTGCGACGGTATTCTTTCACGCGTCAAAGCTATCCGCTATCGTGCTCCCTACACTACCAACCCCGATTTCCGCAAAGCTGTAAACAATGGTGAGATTGCTTACAACGATATCCATTTGTCTCAGATGGCTCAGGAAGTACGCTATGGATTCATGGGTAAAGTAAATGTTGCCATTATCGAAGCTTGCGAAGTAACCCCCGATGGTAAAATATACCTGACAGCTGCCGGTGGCATTGCCCCGACCGTTTGCCGTCTGGCAGATCAAATCATTATAGAACTGAATGCTGCCCACAGCAAAAGCGCCATGGGTCTACATGATGTCTACGAACCGCTTGACCCTCCTTATCGCCGTGAAATTCCTATTTTCAAGCCGAGTGATCGTATCGGAAAGCCGTATATTCAAGTTGACCCGAAAAAGATTGCAGGCGTTGTAGAAACCAACTGGCCAGATGAAGCGCGTTCTTTTGCCGCTGCTGATCTGTTGACAGACAAAATCGGACAGAATGTAGCCGATTTCCTTGCCGCCGACATGAAACGTGGTATTATTCCTTCTACTTTCTTGCCATTGCAATCGGGCGTAGGCAACATCGCCAATGCCGTACTGGGTGCATTGGGACGCGACAAGACTATTCCTCCGTTTGAAATGTATACCGAAGTGATTCAAAATTCTGTAATCGGACTAATTCGTGAAGGTCGTGTGAAGTTCGGTAGCGCTTGTTCACTAACCGTTACCAACGACTGCCTAAACGGTATTTATGAAGATATGGACTTCTTCCGCGACAAATTGGTACTTCGCCCATCGGAAATTTCAAACAGTCCGGAAGTTGTACGCCGACTGGGTGTTATTTCAATCAATACAGCCATCGAGGCTGACCTCTACGGAAATGTCAACTCTACACATATTGGTGGTACGAAGATGATGAATGGCATAGGCGGTTCGGGAGACTTTACACGTAACGCTTATATTTCCATCTTCACTTGTCCTTCTGTCGCCAAAGAAGGCAAAATCAGTGCAATCGTACCGATGGTTTCCCATGTTGACCATAGTGAACACGATGTTAATATCATCATTACCGAACAAGGAGTTGCCGATCTGCGTGGCAAAAGTCCGAAAGAACGCGCACAGGCCATCATTGAAAACTGTGTACATCCCGACTATAAGAATATTCTTTGGGATTACCTTAAACTGACTGACGGTAAATCTCAAACTCCCCATGCGTTGCGTGCTGCTTTGGCTATGCATGCCGAATTGGCAAAGAGTGGAGATATGAAGAATATAGACTGGGCAGAATATAAGTGATAAAATGATAGAGTGGTAAAGTAAAATGTATTTTCTCATTATTACTTTACCACTCTATCATTTTATCACCTTTTTATAATTTCCTCACACACCTTATCCTGAAAAGCACGTGCTTCCTTACCGGAAAGGACATTCTGATTCATAATAGCAAAAGCTATCTGATGCCCATTACTTGCCTTCAAATAACCGGCAAGACAATTGACAGCTGTAAAAGATCCTGTCTTGGCATGCACATTCTTATATGAGGCTGTCCCTTTCTGCATCCGGTATTTCAGGGTTCCATCTACCCCACCAATGGGTAATGCTTTATATAACTTCTGAAAAACCGTAGTACTCGAATAAGCGTATTTCAAGAAAGCAACCAACAGTTCAGGAGAGATATAATTGTAATTGGAGAGTCCACAACCATCAGCTAAATTATAATGATCGGGCTTATATCCCAATTTCTTTATTAATGTACGCACAACAGTAAGACCGTCGTCCGCAGAGACATGTTTCTTCCCGGTACTTTGCATTCCCAGACGGTAAAGCATGGCTTCTGCATCCAGATTATCGCTTTCTTTCATTATCTGACTGACTACTACTTGCATCGGAGTATCATATACGGCCATTCGCATGGAAACACTGTCTTTTTGAAATTCCGCGAAAGTATAATCGGAAAATAAAGTATCTCTTTCTCCCGGAACGTGTTGAATGCCGTGTGCTTGCAGACGGTCTATAAACGTACGCATAAAGAAGTCCTGTGATGAAAAGATATTGACCGTACCTACCCGTTTGGTATCTACATTCCCGGTAACGAGAATATCATTTCCATTTTCCAGCCAGTTACGGGATACGCGAAAACGTCCGGCAGAAGGAGTACGCGATTGTGTTTTATTAGCCAGTGAATAGTAGGAAGACACAGGAGTACATTCCAAGCGGGCAGTATCTCCCCATTCAGTGGGAAAAGCAGCCACGGTAACCACTCCTTTATTCAACATCAACGGCGATAGATAAGGTTGGAAAGAAGCCGGCGTATCATCCCACAGCCACCCGCTTCCCCAATACAGAGAATCTTTCATAGATACATCTCCATAAATATTTCCCTGAATTACAGAGAAAGGGAAACGCAGAACGGCATTTACTAGAGAGTCTAATGCATTATCATCAAATTCAGGGTCGAAACCTCCGATAACATAAATATCGCCCCGTAAAGTATCTTGCTCAATTACTCCCTTATACCATACTTCTGTACGGAATGGATCGTCGGCTTCAGGACATGAAAGCGCCGTAATCGTTGTCAACAACTTCATAGTAGAAGCCGGACGGGACAATTTATCTGCCTGATAACCATACAGCGGACGGTTACTCGTCAAGTCATAAACTGAAATAGCGACATTGGAACCGATGGGAAGTTTGTATTTGATCAATGTATCTAAACGAGAAGAAAGTGCATTTACCCAGTTGTCCATTTTCTGGGCAGACACAGATAACAAAAAGCATGATAAAAGCCAATATGACAATAATCTTTTCATACACACCTATTTACAAACCATTTCTTTTCGCCACCGGCTGATTGAAACGGGCGCCACACTCGCTACAAACATATTCCCAATGATCAGTACCCGGAGGAGCTACCGACAATGCAGAAATAATTCCCGCCATAATGGCACGCATTCTATGCCCTTTTTTCAGCACAAAATCAATCTTGGACGAACCGCAATGAGGACAATACTTCAATTGCTCGGGGATCATCTGATTTTGCTCGAGCAGGGATACCGCCCTATCGTAATCGTCTTCATAGACCAATACATCCACACCGGCTATTTCACGGGTATATCCACGCAACACGGTAGATGTATTTTCATTATGCAAAACAGAAGCAATACCCTCATTTTCCAAAGCACCTTGAATGATGTGGGCTTGAAAAGCCTCATCACACGTAATCAGTTTTACAGTCTTCATCTTCTGTAATATTTATATCAGAAGTTATAAATTTCCGGAAATTCAGAGCGCTTCCTTAAAAATTTCACTCACTGTAGGATGCGGAAAAACAATTCTTTTCCATTCAGTAGCAGTCAGTTTCAGTTCAATAGCCATACCAGCCAGCGTAATAATCTCTGAAGCGGGATTGCCCAGTACATGTGCACCGAGCAGAGTATCATCTTCCGCCAGCAAAAGTTTGCAAACACCATTGACTCCTTCATTCTCTGCGACGAAACGGCCGGAGTAAGCCATCGGCAATTTAACGGCACGGTAAGCAATACCTTTTTTCTGTAAAGACTCTTCCGTCTCTCCCACTCCTGCTATTTCGGGATTGGTATATACCACACCGGGAATGGCACGGTAACTCATCACATCCTTTTTCTCCATTATAGTATGTATAGCTACTTCGGCTTCGCGCACAGCAGTATGTGCTAGAAGCGAGAAGCCGGTCAGGTCACCACAGACATATACACCCGGCACAGAGGTTTGCATCTGTTCGTTGACACGGATACTGCCCCGTTCTGTTTTTTCCAAATTCAGGTTTTCCAATCCGAAACCTTTTGTTACAGGACGACGACCCACACTCATCAACAGTTTCACAGCAATAACGGAACCGGGACCATCAGCGGTTTCATAATTCACTTGTATCAGCGATTGCTTGTTTTCATCGTCATCCTGAACTTGTTGCATGACAGATACTACTTTAGTATTCAGCATGAATTTGATTCCCCGTTTTGTATATTCGGCACGAAGCATAGCGGAAAGCTCCTTATCCATGCCACCGAGGATTTCATCAAGCATCTCAATAACCGTTACTTGTACGCCCAAGCTATTAAAGAAAGAAGCAAATTCCATACCGATAACCCCACCTCCGATAATAACGAGCGAAACAGGAAGTTCTTTATTATCCAACGCATCACGATGTGTCCAGTAGGGTACCGAATCCATCCCCGGAATGGGCGGAATGAATGTTTCCGAACCGGTACAGAGTAACAAGTTCTCACATTCGTATGTCTCTTCACCACAACGGATATGGTTCTTATCTATTACAGTAGCTTCACCGGTCACGACGGACACATTGTGAGCAGACAGTTTACCCTTGACACCTAAAACGAGTTTCCGTACCACTTTCTGTTTGCGGACAATGATCTTGGACAAATCAAATGATACTTCCGGTACATTGACCGCATACTTTGCAGCATGACATGCACCGTCATACGTTTTGGCCGAATATAATAAAGTCTTCGTAGGAATGCAACCCTCATTCAGGCACACTCCGCCAAGACTTTGTTTTTCAAACAACACGACACTCATTCCTGCCTTTCCGGCAGTCTCAGCAGCCGTATATCCCGCAGGGCCTCCACCGATAATGGCAACTTGATATTTCATAACTTCTTAGTTAATTATTAATTTTTGTGCAAGTTAGTAAAAAACCATCTTATTCCCGAATAAAAAATAGTTCTTTCTTTAGAAAGAGTTATCTTTGCCACATAGTACTATTCATAATAACTACACTAAACAGCCATTAACTAAACGACAATTGACATGAAAATAACTAAATCATTTTCATTTTTCTTTTTATTCGTACTTCTCTTCTGCCTACCGACAGCATGCAACGATGATGAAGACGAACGAATTTCCTCCATTCAAGAAGCTATTATGGAAGGTGATGCTTCCTCTTTACAGATAGACATGACACGCAGTAACTGGCGGATTGCTTCCGTAGCCAGTCTTGACGGTTTCATCATAGCAGATAAGCATAACAAGCCTTTGCGGCTGGAAGGACTGGGAAGTTTACAGCACAGTTATTTCGCCATCAAACGTGATAAAGAAAACACGCTTACCATCGAACTGCAAGAAAACTTCGACAAGGAAGAACGCGGTTTCATCATCAATCTTGAAATAAACACAGGATTTTACAAAGAACAAATCATCATACGCCAAAAACAATGTACCAGTTTCTACAAGTTGGAATCCATAACCTACAGCATGGAAGAAGGCGACGGAGTGGAAGAAGCTGAATCCCAACCTTGGGGAATGATTGTACACGACCATACCAATAATAACGGAGAAACTGTAAAAACTACTTTTTGGCCATTCTACAATGCATATATCCTCTACAGTTTCCATACTGAAAAAGAATCTCCTTTTAAATGGATAGACCCCGAAGAAGGCATTTACGTAGATATGCCAAAGCACATATCAAACGGAGAAATCATTTACGAAACAGACAAACGGAAATATGGCAGTTGGTTAACGTATGACAGCGATCTGAAAGAGAAAACATTTGAAGTGGATCAAGTAAACCAAAAAAAGAACACCTATTCTGCCGACATTTACTACAAACAGTTGCAACTGAGCTATATCTTGACCCTATCCCGGCCAAACAATGACATAAAGAAAGTCTTCAAAGGAAAATTGGTGAAAAAATATCCCTACGACTGTTCGCCGATACAACATAAGATAGAAGATCTTGAAAATTAGAACTAAAATCTAATGGGTTTTCAGAGAAAAAATTTTATCTTTGTAGAATATCGCTTCTCTCTTATAAAAACAGAGCCATTTTAACCGCTTAAAAAAGAGAACCATGAAACAAATCAATTTACTCCGTCAGTCATTATGTGGCATCTTTCTACTCTGTACCCTGGTTGCATGTAGCAATGATGAAGAAATAAACGAGAAATACTCATTCAAAGATATTCGATACTCCTTGGAAGAAGGAGATGGCGAAAGCTGTTTTGAAACGGAACTTCCCCTTGAAGTTACGGTAAACAAATCTTCTCAATCCAAATCGGTGATACATAAACCTTATGAAAACGAATGGGAAGAAACTACTTTTCTGAGTGATGACCCTGAAGCATTCACCTGGATGGGAAAAGAAGAAATATACGTACAAGCCCCTTTCACTATCTTAGATAAAGTATATGCCAATAATAATATGAAAGTGAAATATGGCGCGGAAACCATTCAAATCAAGAGTCCAAATAAATCCGATTCTTCAACCACTATACCTCCTCATTCAAAACTCACGATCGGAAGCATACTTACTTATAAAAGACTTACGGTCACCTATACAATAACGTTGACAGGCGAATACACAAAAACAGAAAAACAAATAAAAGGAAAATACATAAAGACCGTCCCTGCTTATCATAAAGCAACAATCAAGCTGGAAAAGCTGCCGGAATAATCGTTGATCATGGCATCCTTTCTTTTAGCAACCGGACAAACTCCTCCTCTTTCACCGGAAGTAGCGCCATACACTTGCCTCCTCCATATTTTATCAGTACGTAACGCATCACCGCAAATTTGCCTATTTGCATGGAGGAAGAACGCTCTACAGATATAATATCGTTCAACAAAATTTCTTTGCTGCGGATAAAACGCCCGAAGAATATTATCAACTTCCCATCGGTAGTTATGGTATAAGTCGTATGAATTAATTTTTCGATACAAACTATCAGCAACAACATGAACAGGATAGCCACAAGAATATGTTTCTCCCATAAACCATAGGCAGCAAGTCCTGCCGCTAAAAAAAGAAATACATATTGCCCGGCGGCAATGCGTGCGTGAAATATCCGGTCCATCTTGTCTGATTTTTGCCGCTAAGATAAGTCTTTTTGCGAATTAATACCCACAGAAAGCACAAGGAACGTACTTATTTTGTAGTTTTGCAACGTTAAATACACAAAAGTATGATAAGAAAGTTCGATTTCCTCGTTATCGGCTCCGGAATTGCCGGTATGAGTTTCGCGTTGAAAGTAGCGCATAAAGGAACGGTAGCCCTCATCTGCAAAGCCGGTCTGGAAGAGGCAAACACTTATTTTGCACAAGGCGGCATTGCTTCCGTCACTAATCTGGCGGTAGATAATTTCGAGAAACATATCGAAGACACCATGATTGCCGGCGACTGGATAAGCGACCGTACAGCCGTAGAAAAAGTGGTGCGCAATGCTCCCGAACAAATCAATGAACTCATTAAGTGGGGAGTGAACTTCGACAAAAAAGAAGGAGGAGAGTTTGACCTCCATAAAGAGGGAGGACACTCTGAATTCCGTATCCTGCATCATAAAGACAATACCGGTGCCGAGATACAAACCAGCCTGATTGAAGCCGTAAAGCAACATCCCAATATTACCGTATTCACCAATTTCTTCGCAGTGGAAATCATCACACAGCACCATTTGGGGATTATCGTAACCCGCTATACGCCCGGTATCAAATGCTATGGCGCATACGTGCTCAATGAGAAGACCGGTGAAGTAGATACTTTCCTCTCTAAAATGACCATCATGGCAACCGGTGGTTGTGAAGCTGTTTATCGCAACACTACCAATCCGCTGGTAGCAACCGGAGACGGCATCGCTATGGTCTATCGTGCCAAAGGTGCGGTAAAAGATATGGAGTTCATCCAGTTTCACCCTACCGCTCTCTATCATCCGGGCGACCGCCCTGCTTTCTTGATTACAGAAGCCATGCGCGGATATGGCGGCGTACTCCGCACGATGGATGGCAAAGAATTCATGCAGAAATACGACGAGCGGCTTTCGCTGGCTCCACGCGATATAGTGGCCCGCGCCATCGACAATGAAATGAAACAACGTGGCGACGAGCATGTTTATCTGGACGTCACTCACAAAAATCCCGAAGAAACCAAGAAACATTTTCCTAATATCTATAAAAAATGTCTCAGTATCGGTATTGACATAACCAAAGACTATATCCCCGTAGCCCCTGCTGCACACTACCTTTGTGGCGGCATCACGGTAGATCTGGACGGACAATCGAGTATCCGTCGCCTGTATGCCATCGGCGAATGTTCGTGTACAGGTTTACATGGAGGTAACCGCCTTGCCAGCAACTCCCTGATTGAAGCAGTGGTCTATGCCGATGCTGCCGCCAAACATGCACTGAGCGTATTAGAACGTTATGACTTCAACGAAGACATTCCCGAATGGAACGACGAAGGTACCATCAGCAATGAAGAACGTGTACTCATTACGCAGAGCATGAAGGAAGTAAACCAGATTATGGAGGCTTACGTAGGCATTGTCCGTAGCAATACCCGGTTGACACGTGCATGGAACCGTCTGGACATCTTATATGAGGAAACGGAAAAACTCTTCAAGAGCAGTAAAGCTACACGGGAACTTTGTGAACTGCGCAATATGATCAATGTGGGATATTTGATTACCCGCCAGGCTATGGAACGTAAGGAAAGCCGCGGACTGCACTATACAATAGACTATCCACACGCAAAAAAATAGTTTTCCACTTTTAGAGAGAATACAGTAAAGCGGCATTTGTATTGGTGTTCAAAACAAATGCCGCTTTTTTCATTCCGGCACTACTCACTTTTTCTTCTTCAGTCCTTCCCACTCCTCCTTTGTGAGAATATTGTGGTAATCTTTGTGATATCCGCTTTTATCGACTATCTCATTGATAACCTTATAACGCTCTTCCGAATCGGGATGAGTACTGATCCATTCGGTGAAACCCGGTAAATTTGTCTCTTGAGGAAGATTATGAAGAAATTCCGCAAGCCCGCGCGGATTCATTCCCGCCTTCATCAGATAATGGACGGCAGTCTCGTCGGCTTCACGTTCCAAAGTACGGCTGTAGGCTGTAGAAGAAAGTACCTGTACCAATTGCCCCAAAGCCTCAGCCCCTTGGCTGCCCCCAATCATGGCAACCAACGTAGAAAACCCTATTTCTTTCATCAGCTTATCCATGACATGCCCTTTCTCGATATGAGCCACCTCATGTGCCATTACCCCACACAACTCACCCTCATCGTTGCATTGCGACAGCAGTGAAGTGTATATCACCAGATGATTGCCTGGAAACGCGAAAGCATTCACCTCTTCGCTCTCTATTACATGAATTTCTATCTTGTCGCGAGAAATATCATTGGCACGGCACAATGTAGACAACAAAGTATCCAACGGAGCCATAACGGATTTCTTCTCCACAAAAGTCTGGGTCTTGGAAAACAAATCCCAATAGAGCTCTCCTATCTTCTCTTCAATAACCGTTTCACGCAAGTGGAACACGGACAACCAGTCCACCCGTGAAAAGGCAAACAATACAGTCATGAAAAGCAGTATTGAAACAAGCGATTGATATAAAAACTTCTTCATCGGGGCTTACATATTAAGTCGGTTAAGGCAGCAAAGACATACCACTCCACCTGTTTGCCCTTACGAATGGCAATCAATGTATGGAGAGTAGCTATGAAATCTATTGCATTGAACAGTACTACCGTAAACAGATAAGCAAAGTAAAAGGAAGACAAATCCATGTTACCGATCAGGATCCTCACTGTCCACCAGAAAAGGCAACTATTGGTGAGAAACAACGGAAACTGCGAAACAAGAGCCTGTGTACAATGCCAACGCACAAAATATGTACTCCTGCGATTGCCGAAATAGAATACCACTGTAGCAATCAAGTTGACAATAGGAAAAGGAAGTCCCACCATAATGACCAGTAAAGACATCAAATAACCGTTTGATGCAGTTTCCAGCTCATGTTCTTGAGGAGTATAAGTAATCATAGTTCTTTCAAGATATTCCAAAACCAGTTTATCAGTACCAAGCCAAGAAAGATAAAAAATATACTTTTTTGTTTCAGTGTCTTCTCCATCCGGTTATAGAAGTGATACAATGAAGATTTGCGGCGTAGCAAATCCAATGCAAGCCACAGAGGAATCACCACCAGTAATAAAGCCAATAAGATTCCGTTAGGATTAAGATAAAGAGCCGCCTGCCAGTCTCCGTTCAACAAGGCCATGACAGACCTTGTAGAACCACAGGCAGGACACGGAATATGAAGCAATTGCCTGAACAGACAACCACTCCATATCTGATTTTCGGGAAACAGGAGTGATATGGCAATCCATATATATCCGGCAAGGCACGCAAATGCCAAGAATATATACAGCTTCCTTTTACTCATGTTCGAAGCCGGACGTCATTAAATCAGAGATTGCAGCTTCTGAAAATTCTTATCACGTGTAGCACCCATAATCAAGAACCAGTCTACAATAGACCAGATACCCAAACCACCGCAAGTAAGCAGCTTGCCCACACCGAGTCCTGTATCACCGATAAAGAAACGGTCAATCCCCAGCGAACCTCCGATCAAGGATATAATCAGGGAAATAGTAGGATCCTTGAACTGCAACATTTGTATCATCGGCCATTTGGAATCGTCCATTCTAAGCAAAAGTTCGCGGATAGTCATCATCTGATAATCATTAAAGAATTTGTTGTTTGCCATCATAAAGGCATCTACTTTCTGTGCATCCATATTTTTGTTTCTTTAGTATTAAATAATAATCGCAAAGATAATATTGTTTAAAATACAAACTTTCTTTTTTCTCGTTTTTTTGGTCTATCAAGAAAAAAACTTTCTTTCTATAAGGCAAAAATAACGATTTGGAAGGTAGAACTCCATAATTATCAACTTTTAGCGAATGGCTTAATATCTCATTTGTAAATCATCAGAAGTCAAGAAGAGAAAACATAAGATATATAGTCGGGAAAATTGTACCTACACATACACAACATCCCCATGTTTTACTATAAAACATGGGGATGTTGTGTATGAAAACACCCGGATGTTATGGGGTAAAACATGGGGATGTTATGGATGTCCAGTCTTAATAAGGAAAGAACTATGCCTTAATACGGCCAAACATCTTAATAGTTTTCCTTCTTGATCTCGAAGTAAGCCTGCGGATGCAAACAAGCCGGACATACCTGAGGAGCTTCTTTGCCGGTATAGATGAAACCGCAGTTACGGCATTGCCATACTACTTCACCTTCTTTTGCAAATACAGAAGCCGTTTCGATATTCTGGATGAATGCGCGATAACGTTCTTCGTGGCCTTTCTCTGCAATAGAGATATTGCGGTACATGGCAGCAATTGCAGGGAAACCTTCCTGCTCTGCTACATCGGCAAAGTGAGGATAATCCAATGACCATTCTTCATGTTCGCCTGCAGCGGCAGCCTGCAGATTTTCCAATGTAGTGCCGATAACACCTGCCGGATAAGAAGCGGTGATTTCTACCATACCGCCTTCCAAGAACTTGAACATACGCTTTGCGTGTTCCTTTTCCTGATCGGCTGTTTCCGTGAAAATGGCAGCAATCTGTTCGTAACCTTCTTTCTTAGCCACACTTGCAAAATAAGTATAACGCATTCTTGCTTGTGATTCACCGGCGAATGAAGTCAACAGATTTTTTTCTGTCTGAGTTCCTTTAACACTTTTACTCATAGTCTCTTTTTTATTAGTTAATGTAATTACGTATAAATATCGTTCGTATTGTTCTTTTCGTTAATACAAAATTATGCATTTACTTCGGAATAACCACAGTTTACTCTATCAGATTTATCTATCATAAGATAGAAAATATCTATCACACCGGATAATAAAAACAAAAATCAAGATGTTTATGTTCAATAGTATATATAAATCTACACTTTTTTATTTACTTTTGCAGTCCGTTTATAAATCTCTGCATCATGCAGAGTGGTAAAAGTAGATTAAAAAATGAAAGCGTTCGAATTCAAACCAAAGCTATACACGGCTTTAAAAAATTACTCGAAAGAATTATTCATGGCAGACTTGATGGCAGGTATCATTGTGGGTATCGTTGCTCTTCCTCTTGCCATTGCGTTTGGTATCGCCTCAGGTGTATCACCTGAAAAAGGTATTATCACGGCTATCATTGCCGGTTTCATCATTTCCCTTTTTGGAGGAAGCAAAGTACAGATCGGCGGACCTACCGGTGCCTTCATCGTTATTATTTATGGTATCATCCAGCAATATGGAGAAGCGGGACTGATCGTAGCAACGTTGATGGCAGGTATCATCCTCGTTCTGCTGGGAGTGTTCAAACTGGGAGCAGTTATCAAGTTTATTCCTTATCCCATCATTGTGGGCTTCACCAGCGGTATTGCCGTCACTATCTTTACTACACAGATTGCCGATGTCTTCGGACTGAATTTCGGGGATGAGAAAGTTCCGGGAGACTTCATAGGAAAATGGATGGTTTACTTCCGGCATTTCGACACGGTGAACTGGTGGAACACGATTGTAAGTATTGCCAGTATCATTATTATCGCCATCACTCCCAAGTTTTCAAAGAAAATACCGGGTTCGCTCATCGCGATTGTCGTAGTGACCGGAGCTGTTTATCTGATGAAAACATACGGAGGTATCGATTGTATCGATACAATCGGTGACCGCTTCAGCATCAAAGCCGAACTTCCGGATGCCGTGATGCCTGCTTTGGATTGGGAGGCGGTTAAAAACTTATTTCCTGTGGCCATTACAATCGCGGTACTGGGCGCTATCGAATCATTGCTTTCGGCTACCGTGGCAGACGGTGTGATAGGCGACAAACATGACTCTAACGTGGAACTGATAGCCCAAGGCGCAGCCAACCTGGTGGCTCCCCTGTTTGGCGGTATTCCTGCAACCGGTGCCATTGCCCGTACCATGACGAATATCAACAATGGAGGTAAGTCGCCCGTTGCCGGCATAGTACATGCAGTGGTATTGTTGTTGATTTTGCTATTCCTGATGCCGTTGGCGCAATATATTCCAATGGCCTGCCTTGCAGGGGTACTGGTTATCGTATCCTATAACATGAGCGGATGGCGTGTCTTCAAAGCGCTGTTAAAGAACCCGAAATCGGACGTTACGGTATTGTTGATAACCTTCTTCCTGACTGTTATTTTCGACTTGACTATCGCCATTGAAGTAGGCTTGGTCATTGCTTGCGTGCTGTTTATGCGCCGTGTGATGGAAACGACCGAAATATCTGTAATCAAAGATGAAATAGACCCGAATGCGGAGTTGGATATCGCAACCAACGAAGAACATCTGATTATCCCGCAGGGGGTGGAAGTATACGAAATCAATGGCCCGTATTTCTTCGGTATCGCTACCAAATTCGAAGAAACCATGGCACAGCTGGGCGACCGTCCCAAAGTGCGTATCATCCGTATGCGTAAAGTGCCTTTCATCGATTCTACCGGTATCCATAACCTGACCAATCTTTGCCAGATGTCACAAAAGGAAAAGATAACCATTGTACTCTCCGGTGTCAACGAGAAAGTGTACAAGGTTTTGGAAAAATCAGGTTTCAATGAATTATTGGGAAAAGAAAACATCTGTCCCAACATTAATGTGGCGTTGGATAGGGCGAAAGGACTGTTGTGAGTTTCGTAAGTCCATCCGGACAGAACATAAGAAAATATTATGGTACGGAAGAGAAAAAAGAAACAGCCCAAAGGTAGAGGTATTATCTATTTCATAGCGTTGTTGTGCATTATCTGTCTTACGTTTGAACCAATAACGAAGGCATTGCACATCAACCTGCCCGGTACCGTAACCGAAGCCGTTACGGAAAAGGTACCCGGAAAGCACCAATCTGCGGGGAACACATCTTCTAAACTAAAACCTGTCACCAAGGTACCTGCCGGAAAAGATATCCTGCATCCTGCTCCTTTGAAAAATACTTCCGAACAAATTCTCCACCGGAAGGGATATACCGTATCTTACAATAAAGAACGGAAAGTACCGAATTGGGTAGCATGGGAACTGACTCCTAAGAAATTAATAGAACGCGAAAGCCGTACGGACAAATTTCTGCCAGATCCTGACCTGCCCGAAAATGAAGCGGTAACTACACATGATTACAAAGGTGCCGATATGGATCGTGGCCACATGTGTCCGGCGGGAGATAACCGCTGGCATTGGAAAGCAATGCAGGAAAGTTTTTATATGACGAATATCTGTCCGCAAAATCATAATCTGAACCGTGGCGACTGGAAAGAGCTGGAAGAAGATTGTCGTAAATGGGCCCAAAAAGAAGGCAAAATCTATATCGTTTGCGGTCCTGTGTTTTATAAACAAAAGCACCGCACTATCGGTAAAGAACACCGCATAACTGTTCCCGAAGCTTTCTTCAAGGTGATACTCAGCATGAAGGGTACTCCCAAAGCCATCGGTTTTATCTACAAGAATACTTCGGGAAATCATCCTCTGGATGCTTACGTCAATTCTGTGGATGAAGTGGAACGTATTACGGGAATTGACTTCTTCCCTGCCCTGCCGGATGATATCGAAAAGAAAGTGGAGGCTGAATATGACTTAAAACAGTGGAAATAGCTAATAGGAAACGCTTACTGCTATTCCCGCTTCTCTGACCAAAGCTGCTATACGGTCCAGTTCTTCATGAGTAGCTTTCTGCAAATCATGGTCGGGTGTCTCGCGGTCGATGGTATAAATCATTACTTGACGAGGTGCAATCTCTTTGACTGCTTCCAACCAGGGAAGAACATATTTATCGGAGGTATTATCTACATCTTTACCTTGATGACCTCCCTTGAGGAACATGGTTTGAATGATGCAGTTACCTTTGAAAGACTTCATGTTCCCAATGATTTCACGAACAGAGTAATGTCCTGCAGGACGATCCACCTCATGGATATACCCTTCATCTACCGTATCCAATTTTAGGATATTATTATCTATCTTGTTCAATGCGTTGAATACCGCAGGACGATGAATGAAAGTGGAATTAGTAAGCACACTGACCTTGGCATTTGGAAAATACTTATCGCGCAATGCCAGCGTATCTTCTATAATCTCCGGAAAATGAGGATGGGAAGTAGGCTCACCGTTTCCGGCAAAGGTCAATACATCGGGGGTAGGACCGTTCTGCCGCATATCCAACAGACGAGTTTCGAGTGCTTCACGAACTTCCTCACGGGTGGGCAACGCCTTGGAGGGACGATGGTCTTTATTGAAACCACACTCGCAATAAATGCAATCGAAAGTACATACTTTACCGTCTGCCGGCAACAGATTAATTCCTAAAGATACTCCCAACCGGCGGGAATGGACAGGACCGAATATGGGAGACGGATAAATAACAGTCATTTTATTTACAATTTACGATTGATCTCATTTAACTAAATAGATATTTATTACAAATATATCTACTTATCCTACTAATTTAGCGGCAAAGTTAGTTAAAACTTAATACGAAGTTGCATTTGCAAGTCTGCTTTTTTGTCTCCTTGTATCAAGTCGTTACCGGAACCGATAGTTTCACGGTCTTGGTAAATGGTTTGTCCGAACTTAACGAGAAACATGAAAGTTTTGTTCAAATCGTAGCGTAGATGGGCAGAATAACGGAAACCCGTACCATAAAATGAAGGTACATAAAAGGTATTCAATAATCCTTTTTCGTAGGTGTAAATACGCGAATCGTAATCATCTGTATGGAAATAGGTTCCTTGAACAGAAACAGATAAAGAGAAACCGGGAAAAGCATATCCACAGGACTGTGTGCACTGATATCCCCGGCTTCGTTCTTTTCCTTGAGAATGAAAGTGGTTGTAATCTAACGTAGTTTGTAATTTCCAGATATGTGGTGTATATGTAAGCCGGTAACGAAACCGATGTTGATAGATGGGTAAAATTGTTTTTCCATCTGTTCCGGATACGTCCCTCTCCTTTTGCTTATATCTATAATTAAAGTACATAGACAAATTCCGTTTGAGAGAATAGGAAACCTGAAACAAGACGTCTACTCCTTGCGATGGTTTACTGATACGGTATTTCCACCAGGGAAAAGAGAATAAATCGAAAGAAACAAAGAACTTCCAATGAGGAAAAGGATTTGCTTCTGTAGCCAGATACCAACCGTTTTCATTTTGAGGTGTACTGCTTTCTCCGAAAGAACGGGCAAAGAAAGACCAGTAATTATATGAATAATAACGATGAATCAACAACAGTTGATAACCTGTTAATAGTTTGTACTTCAATTGATTTAACAGGGCATAACCACTTTTTCCCATCGCAGCCTCCCCTACCCATGCCAATCGTCCCAATCGGTACTTATAATCGACTCCCAGATTATAAAAGTAGTTTCCATGCAGATTATATCTGGCATATTTATTCAATTTGGGTTCGTATGGATGATTAAAGAAATAATAGATACCTGTAAAGCCCAATTTCAACTTATTCTTTTCATACGTCAAGTTTCCACCCATCAATTGCAAAGAAAATATATTCTTTTTATCGGCTTCTTTCTGTGTACGATGGAGTCCCGTTTTATAAATGGAAGTGATTTCTCCATCTTTCAGTACTCCATCCATGGAACGATGAGAATAAAAGACAGACATTTCCAAAAAAGAAAGTATTCCTATCGTTGCGGCTGCTCCGCGAAAGTAATTGTATTCATCTGTAGAACTATGTTTCCGAATACCTCCGGTGCGGTATTCAGATGTAGACAAAGAGAAAGTTTTACCTAAACGAAAATCAGTACTAAGTACCAATCCTTGACCGAAACTCAACCGATAATTACCTAATGCCAAAGACTTCAGTCGTCTTAAATTCTTAAGTAAAAAATAAAAGGAACAATAATCATAGCCCTTCCGGTTATGCAAAGCAAAGAGAGGTTCACCTGCATCTTTTTCACTAACAACTCCTGTTTGAAGATATTCTCCATAGTGAAAATTATAACGAAAAGAATGATACATGGACGGTCCCAAGTAATTATTTTTGTATCCTTTACGAGTATATAAAGGAATATCCAACCGTGTCAATACTTCTTGTTTGCCATATTTCAGAAGAGTTTTAAGAGAAGGATAATTAAAAGACATCTTAACCGGTTGTACGCAGACAAAAGGTAAGAGTAGTTCGATGGTGTACTTATCCATCTCCTCCACCAGTTGTAACTCATAAACAGTCTGCATCTGTCCGTGTATATAGATATAAGCCAATATATTTTCAATTTGGATATCAGTGAGAAAAGGAAACTGTTCTAATTGCTGCTTGGTGGCACTATTGATATTGATGGGTTCTTGTAAATGACGGGAAAGTTCTTCCAATTCATTTTCCCAATTCCTTTCTTCTCCATCCATGGAGAGTTGTTCGAGGTTCTCTTCCCAAAGAGACACGGTTGTATTTTGAGCTTCAAGTACAGGAGTCATCAACAGCATACTTACAAAGACTCCCATCTTGAAAAACTTCATTCGTAACAGGCTACTTTTAATTTTTTGGAAAGCGAAGTTACCTTAAATAAGTTAATTGAACAAGGAAAAACGAAAGCATCGCAACAACATTTCACAGAATGGTGTACTTTTGTGTCATGAACATACGGCCTAACATAGTAATACTCATCTTATTCCTACTTTTTGGAAACCGGATATGCCTCGCTCAGCAACAATTACCAAAAGCTGATGTGCAAAAAAGTATTTTATTGACTCCTATGTGCATATATGAAGGCGATACTATTCCTTACGTCAAACTTCCCACTGTCTATATATTCAAGCCGCTTAAGTTCAAAAACAGGCGGGATATGGCAAAATACTATAAACTCATCCGGGATGTAAAGAGAGTACTCCCTATCTCTAAGGAAATCAACCGTGCCATCATCGAAACATATGAGTATCTGCAAACCATTCCTACTGAAAAAGCACGGCAAAAACACTTGAAAGAAGTGGAAAAAGGACTGAAAGAACAATATACACCTCGTATGAAAAAACTATCGTTTGCGCAAGGCAAACTGTTAATTAAATTGGTTGACCGGCAAACTCATTCAACGTCCTACGAATTGGTAAAGGCTTTCATGGGACCTTTCAAAGCAGGTTTCTATCAAACATTCGCCGCATTGTTCGGTGCCAGCCTGAAAAAGCAATATGACGCCCAAGGAGACGATGCACTGACCGAACGGGTGATTTTAATGGTAGAGAACGGACAACTTTGACAATCTTATAAATTTATCCCCGTCTCGCATGCCCGTAATATCTACATTCCGCGTTTAACCTATAATTCTATCAACAAAAGTTATGAACTGCTTTGTTACGATCTTAGTTTATTAAATAAATCCCAAATAACAATACCGGCCGTGACGGATACATTCAATGAGTGTTTTGTGCCATATTGAGGTATTTCAATACAACCATGAGAATGGTCAATAACTTCCTGTTGAACTCCTTTCACCTCGTTTCCCATCACTATGGCATACTTCTTATCTTTGTCCAAAACCAGTTCATTCAGCATGATACTGCCTTCTGCCTGTTCCACAGAATACACTGTGTACCCATTTTTTTTAAGGTTATCAACCGCTTCCACAGAGTTATTAACATACTTCCAATCGACAGTGAATTCAGCTCCTAAAGCTGTTTTATGCATTTCAGGATGAGGAGGAGTAGCTGTAATGCCACAGAGATAGATACATTCAATGCGAAAAGCATCGGAAGTACGAAATACGGAACCTATATTGTGTAAACTACGGATATTATCCAACACCACTACCAAAGGTAATTTATCAGCTTCCTTAAACTCCTCTATACTAATACGATTCAGTTCTGTTATTTTCAGTTTGCGATTCATATCTATTGTTGATTTATCACAAGTTATTATTTCTCCGGCAAAGATACTTCTTTCCGTTTATATCCCGGTTAATAACCGTTGAAAACGTGTCAATACCCAAGGGAAAGATTTTTAGAAATAATACTTGCATTATTCAAAGGTTCACATAATAGATACCATAAACGAACAAACCAAAAAAGTTAAGAGAAACTTTCAATAGTTGTTTAAACACATTTTTCAGTCTCATTTCACTAATAAATACTTCTAAAGTTATTAACTTTGCAGTTTATCAACAAGCTGTTAATGAAGTGAAGTTATAGAACAGTATAATGCTTATTATCAATTGATATGATTTAAAAATCTTTTGTTCATAATCAATGAGTAAAGTTTTGTCTTATACTAATAACTTCACAGGCAAGAAAAATCGTATTTACTTGTACACACTATTAACAGCCTATCATCACTATCAAAAGATTTTTAAAGAAAAAAGAGAAATAAAAAATATAATTATGGATAATCTTATAGAAGCTATCAAACAGCTGAAGAAAGAGAAGAATGCAATCATTCTTGGACATTACTACCAGAAAGGTGAAATACAAGATATAGCCGACTATGTGGGCGACAGTTTGGCATTAGCGCAATGGGCGGCCAAGACCGAAGCCGATATCATAGTGATGTGTGGTGTACATTTCATGGGTGAGACAGCCAAAGTACTTTGTCCGGAAAAGAAAGTATTGGTACCCGATATGGCAGCAGGCTGTTCGCTGGCAGACAGTTGTCCGGCCGATAAGTTTAGTCAGTTTGTCAAAGAGCATCCCGGATATACGGTGATATCATACGTGAACACAACAGCTGCAGTAAAAGCAGTGACCGATGTGGTAGTAACTTCTACCAATGCCAAGCAGATAGTAGAAAGTTTTCCCAAAGATGAGAAAATAATCTTCGGTCCGGATAGAAATCTGGGTAATTATATTAACTCTGTTACCGGACGGAGCATGTTATTATGGGATGGTGCCTGCCATGTACACGAACAATTCTCGGTTGAAAAGATTGTTGAATTAAAACGGCAGTATCCCGATGCAGTTGTATTGGCGCATCCTGAATGTAAGAGTACAATTTTGAAATTGGCTGATGTAGTAGGTTCTACTGCCGCTCTATTGAAATATGCCATAAACCATCCTGAAAAGAGTTATATTGTAGCTACAGAGTCGGGTATCTTGCATGAAATGCAGAAGAAATGTCCTCACACAACCTTTGTTCCTGCTCCTCCTAACGATAGTACTTGCGCTTGCAATGAATGTAACTTTATGCGTTTAAATACGTTGGAAAAGCTTTATAATTGCCTCAAGGATGAAACTCCTGAGATAAAGGTAGATGCTGAAATAGCAGAAAAGGCTGTAAAACCTATTAAAAGGATGCTGGAGATATCGGCAAAACTGGGGTTGTAATGTGTGCTAATATGCTAATGTGAGAATGTACCAATTATCTTGCGAAACAATAGTATTTCACGATTACAGTGTAGCCAATTGGCACATTCTCACATTATATTCATTTTGATAGGAAATTACAGAGTTTGTTTGTTGCCAATGCCCGGTGACTGATTTTATTCTTCAATTCATTTCCCATCTCAGCATAAGTCTGTGTGTATCCTTCGGGAATAAATATAGGGTCATATCCGAACCCTGAGGTACCACGTCTGTTTTTCGTTATTACACCTTTTACGATACCTTCGAATAAATGATCTTTCCCGTCAATGATAAGGGCAAAGACGGTACGGAATTGCGCTTTGCGGTTTTCTATCCCTTCCAAGTCGGACAACAGTTTTTGCATATTAGCCTCTGAATTGTGTGCGTCTCCTGCATAACGTGCCGAGTAAACTCCCGGAGCTCCATTCAATGCCTCTACTTCCAAACCAGTATCATCGGCAAAGCAATCCAAATGATAGTTGTTAAAAATATACTTGGCTTTTATCAAAGCGTTTCCTTCCAATGTATCTGCTGTTTCGGGGATATCAACATTACAATTGATATCTTTCATGCTAAGAAGTTCAATTTTACTACCTAAGATAGTACTGACTTCTTCCAGCTTGTGGGCATTGTTGGTGGCAAATACAAATTTCTTCATTTTTATTTTCCTTTCAATTTATCAAATCCTTCTCCATAGACACCGATGACTGAGCTTTGTGAAATAAATGCATTGGGGTCTATATCCTTCACCAATCGGAATATTTCAACAGACTGACGTTTGTAGGCCAGTACGACCAATACTTTTACATTGTGTTTACTATACCAGCCGATACCGTCGAGCACAGTTACACCACGATGTGTCTCTTTAGTGATACGGTCGGCAATCTTTTCATATTCTTTAGAAAATATGAAGAATTGTACGGATTGGCGGGCACCATTGACAACATAATCCAATACAAATCCAATAACAAACAAGGTTACAAAACCAAATATAACTCGTCTCCAATCGTTGAAAATGAAGTAACAAGAACTGATGATGATAAAGTCGCAAGCCATAATCATACGTCCCAAAGTAACGTCACGATATTTGTGGATAATAGCGGCGATGATATCGGTACCTCCTGTACTTCCGTTGCAATTGAATACAATTCCTAAACCTATACCACACATCACGGCACCTATCAGACATGCCATGAAATCTTGTCCCGGTCCCAGTATTTGTGGAGGTATTCCGTCTGCTCCGTTGACCAGAACCTGAAAGAACCAAAGAAAAAAGGTCAGTCCGAAGATGGCAAAAGTAGTCTTTATACTGAACTTAGGACCCAGGATTTTAATGGCAAATGTCATCAAAACTGCGTTGATGATGAAATACGACCATTGAATGGGAAATCCTGTAGCATAGTAGATGATGGCGCCGATACCGGTAGTACCTCCAGTAGTAATTTGATAGGGGATAAGGAATGCAGCCCATCCTAATGCATAGCTAATGAGTCCGAAAGTAATTAAAAGATAGTCTTTTAACTCTCTTCTTATTTCCGCTTTGGTTGGTTTTGTAATTGGCATATCTGTTATTTGATAACGATGTTTACAATCTTTTTCGGTACGACGATTATTTTGACAATGGTTTTACCTTCCATCCACTTGGCAGAACGTTCATCAGCTAATACGGCAGTTTGAATGACGTCTGATGCGGCATCTGCAGGGAATTCCATATTGAAACGCGCTTTTCCATTGAAGGAAACAGTATAATTCACTGTATTTTCCAGCAGATACTCTTCGTTGTATACAGGCCACTTGGCGTCGCACACCGAGCCTTCATTACCCAATGTTTCCCATAATTCTTCGCATACATGTGGAGCAAAGGGAGCGAGGGTAATAATAAGTTGGTTCAAGATTTCTTTCTTACTGCATTTCAATGAGAACAATTCATTGACACAAATCATGAAAGCACTGATACTTGTGTTATAAGAGAATTGTTCAATATCTCCTGTAACTTTCTTAATGAGTTTATGCAGGGTTTTCAGTTCTTCTTTAGTGGCCGGTTCATCCGTTACCAGATAGTTGTCGTTACGGTCGTAGAACAGTGACCAGAACTTCTTGATGAAACGGTGTACACCGTCGATACCGTTCGTATCCCAGGGTTTTGATTGTTCTACCGGACCCAGGAACATTTCGTACATACGAAGTGTGTCGGCACCATATTTTTCTACGATCATATCGGGATTGACCACATTGAACATAGATTTACTCATCTTTTCGACTGCCCAACCACAGATATATTTGCCATCTTCCAAGATAAACTCAGCCGTGGCGTATTCTGGTCTCCATGCTTTGAATGCTTCGACATCCAGAATATCATTGGATACGATATTTACATCCACATGGAGTGGGGTAGTGTCATAATTGTCTTTCAGGTTCAGAGAAACAAACGTATTGGTATCTTTGATGCGGTATACAAAATTACTTCGTCCCTGAATCATACCTTGATTTACTAATTTCTGGAATGGTTCTTCAACCGCAGAAATACCGAGATCATGCAGGAATTTATTCCAGAAACGGGAATAAATCAAGTGCCCTGTGGCATGTTCCGTACCACCTACATAGAGATCTACATTACGCCAGTATTCATCTGCTTTTTTACTTACCAGTGCAGAATGATTGCGTGGATCCATATATCGCAGGTAGTAAGCGCTTGAACCTGCAAATCCGGGCATTGTATTCAATTCTAATGGAAATACGGTGATATTATCAATTTTCTCGTTGCCGGCCACACATTTGTTTGCAGTATCCCAAGCCCATTTAGTGGCATGTCCCAATGGAGGTTCGCCCGTTTCGGTAGGCAAGAATTTAGCGACTTCGGGAAGTTCCAATGGAAGACAGCTTTCATCAATCATATAAGGCATACCTTCCTTGTAGTAAACCGGGAAAGGTTCACCCCAATAGCGTTGACGTGAGAAGATAGCGTCGCGCAGGCGGAAATTTACTTTTACACGTCCCAGGTTATGTTCTTTCACATATTTCTTGGTAGCGGCAATGGCTTCTTTGATAGTAAGTCCGTTCAGGTTTAAATCACAATATGGTTCCACACCTGCTTTCGGAGAATTGCAAACGATACCTTCTTTAGCGTCGAAACTTTCTTCACTTACATCACAGCCCTCTACCAACGGTACAATAGGTAAACCGAAATGTTTGGCGAAAGCATAGTCACGGCTATCGTGTGCAGGTACAGCCATGATGGCACCTGTTCCATATCCGGCAAGTACATAGTCACTGATCCAGATGGGTACCGCTTCACCCGTAAAAGGATTGATGGCATAACTTCCCGAGAATACACCCGTCACGCTGCGGTCGGCAATACGTTCGCGTTCCGTACGCTTCTTGGTACGTTCCAGATAAGCGTCTACTTCAGCTTTTTGTGTTTCGGTAGTCAGTTGTGCCACCAATTCGCTTTCGGGAGCCAATACCATGAAAGTTACACCGAACATGGTATCTGCACGCGTGGTGAAAATGGTAAATTCCAGTTCGCTGTCCTTTACTTTGAATTGTACTTCGGCACCTTCGCTGCGACCTATCCAGTTCTTTTGGGTTTCCTTCAGCGACTCGGTCCAGTCGATGGTTTCCAATCCGTCCAGCAAGCGTTGGGCGTATGCAGATACACGAAGGCACCATTGACGCATCTTTTTTTGAACTACCGGAAAGCCGCCACGCTCTGATACACCGTCTACTACCTCATCATTGGCAAGTACGGTTCCTAATTGCGGGCACCAGTTAACCATTGTTTCGCCCAGATAAGCGATGCGGTAATTCATCAATACTTCTTGCTGTTCTTTTTCGCTCATTGCATTCCATTCTTCGGCAGTGAAGTGCAGTTCCTCGCTACATGCAGCATTCAATCCTTCGTTGCCATATTTTGGAAATGCCTCTATTAATTCTTCAATGGGACGTGCCTGTTTTTTGTCATTACAGTAATAGCTGTTGAACATTTTTTGGAAAGCCCATTGTGTCCAATGATAATATTCCGGGTCACAAGTACGGATTTCACGGCTCCAATCGAAAGAGAAGCCTATTTTGTCCAATTGTTCGCGATAGCGGTTGATATTGTTGACGGTAGTAATTGCAGGGTGTTGTCCGGTTTGTATGGCGTATTGTTCTGCCGGTAGTCCGTATGCATCATATCCCATAGGATTTAATACATTGAAACCTTGCAGGCGTTTGTAGCGTGCATAAATGTCCGAAGCGATATATCCTAATGGATGACCTACATGCAAACCTGCACCACTGGGGTAAGGAAACATGTTCAATACATAATATTTCTGTTTTGTTTCATCTTCCGTTACTTGGTAGGTTTTATTTTCTACCCATTGTTTCTGCCATTTCTTTTCAATCTCCCTGAAATTGTATTCCATAATGGTATTTATTAGTATATTGTTGAAAACTTTGTTGGTTATATGGTTAAAACCGGTTAATAACGGTGCAAAGTTAACTGTTTATTTTCAGATTTGTAGCTAAGTAACTTAAAAAACAATGGCAAATGCTTGATAATTCGCTTTATGTTACTTATATTTGTGATGTGCTTTTAAAACTAATTTTTTGTTTGTAATACAAATAATAGCTGAATTAATTCAATAGGATTTATAAAAAAGATTTTTAGGATATAGTAAGGGATAAAGTCTGTGAAGATTTTATCCCTTATGTTTTTGCACTTATTCCCGTTGATATTCAAGAGGGCTTTGGAATCTGGATATGCCATATATCCCACACATCAATCCAGTATCTTTGTCTGTTTATACTTTAGGGTTTGTCCTGCTGAAACCTTATATTTGTTACCTGTTCACTGCAGTGAACAGATCGAGTCACTAATATGAACATGTCTATTCACTGTAATGAACAGATATGTTCACTATTGTTGTTCGGTAACCAATATGAAAGATGAATAAAAGAAATATAAGGGATAAACGGAAGAAACATAGGAGGTGGAAAAAGGGAAAGTGTTATCTTTGCACGCAACTTATCAGTAGTGTAATGAGCGTAACGAAAAACTATACTTATCATCTTATAGCCATTCTTGTAATAGCTGTCTGGGGATTGACATTTATTTCAACGAAAGTATTGATAGAATTCGGCCTTTCTCCGCAAGAAATATTTCTGCTTCGTTTTCTCATTGCTTATCTGGGTATCTGGTTTATTTCTCCCCGCAAGTTGTTTGCCAATAATTGGAAAGATGAGTTTTGGTTACTTTTAGGAGGTATAACAGGTGGTTCACTCTATTTTTTTACAGAAAATACAGCGCTGGAAATCACATTGGCTACCAATGTGGCATTCATTGTCTGTACGGCTCCTTTGCTCACTACTATTCTTTCTTTGGTTATTTATAAAAAAGAAAAGGCAACTCGCGGACTGATAGGTGGTTCGATATTGGCATTGGTCGGAGTGGCACTGGTAGTTTATAACGGCCATTTTGTATTGAAGATTTCTCCGTTGGGTGATTTCCTGACACTACTTGCCGCCCTCTCATGGGCTTTTTATAGTTTGATAATGAAAAAGATGTGTGGGCGTTATCGCACTACTTTCATTACTCGTAAGATCTTTTTCTATGGTGTATTAACTATTCTTCCCGCATTTTTGGTTCATCCCTGGCAGTTTCCTCTTTCCGGATTGTGGCAACCGGCTGTGTTGTTCAACCTTCTTTTCTTAAGCGTTCTGGCTTCTTTGATCTGTTTTGTTGTATGGAATATCGTTTTAAAGCAATTGGGTACTGTGAGGGCTTCCAATTATATCTATCTGAATCCTCTTTTTACTTTGGTAGGTTCTGCTGTGTTTTTAGGTGAACAGTTAACGATAGTAGCACTTATCGGAGTTGTATTTATTTTAGGGGGGGTATATTGGGCAGGAAAGAGATAGATATCTCCTTATGTATCCTTTGTATTTTATGAATGACTATCCTGAATACTCCAAGCAGGAGGAGTAGTAATGATTGCAGATGATGAAAAGAAAATACGGTTATCGGGTAGAATGATCTACTGATAACCGTATTTTGTGTAAACTTAAAAGAAAATTAATTGTTAGAGTATTACGGTTCTATCTGTTTGTCGATAGGATGTTGTCCTGATAAGTGATGACATTGCGATAGAATTATTGATTATCTTTATTTTGTGCTTGCCAGCATCAGAACGGCATTCGTATCATTCAGTTCATAAACTGTTTTCTGTTTGTTATCATCGTAGGTACTGCTTTTAGAGTTCCAAGAGGCATAATTCAGTTCAACTTCATTATCACTGTATATTACATTCAGTTTGAAATAAGGAGTCCAGGCTTCTTTTGAATTGTCCCACTTGGATGCTTCCTTACTTATTATGCGGTTTTCATTGTCGTAGGTATATGTGTAGCGCAAGTGGCGGAACAGATAACCATCTTCATTGCGAAAAATTGTCTTAGCGGTTATCAGACCGTTTGTTACTTCTTCGTTTTTTACATAGTTGGTAGGATTACTTGCACTTGCTGAGAAGTTCATTACACTAGCCATTACCACTGCTACTATTACCACTGCCTTAAGAATTACATTTGTTTTCATAATCGTTATTTTTTTATTGTTATTACTTTTTGTTTTTAAGGAGATTGTTTTCTTGTAACCGCCTTCGCCTATATAGAGTCAATTGTTGTGCCAAAGTGATAATGTGTTGATTATCAGTGATTGTTTAAGATTGTGCTGTGTTCGTTTTCGGACAATTGTCCGTATGGAAGCGGACATGATTGGAAAAAATTGTTTAAATGAAAGCAATGCCCTACTAAATCTTTTCCGGGAGTATTAGGAAATTTTTTCCTAATATTATAAAAGGAGTGTCCTATTGTATAGAAAGAGGAAAGTATTATCTTTGTGCACACTCTAAAATTATATTTATGGCTAAAACCAAATGCTATTTGCTATTTTTTTTATCCGTATTTTTGAGTATTCATTCATATGGGCAGTATTTTAAGACATTGGATATAAATGACGGACTATCCAATCTTTCAGTATTGTCCATTTGTCAGGATACGTTAGGGCGTATGTGGTTTGGTACTAATGAGGGAGTGAATGTATATGACGGTAACCAGATATTGAAATATAAATATTATGATGTAGTAGATAGTAATCGGCAAAAGAACAAAAAATTCATTAATGGTACCATTGGTTCCATGGTATGTGATGCATCAGGAGATGTGTTCATTAAAAATGACGGCATTCTGATGAAATATGACATGGAACAAGATTTCTTCAAAGAACTGTATCATGTAGGGTCGGGGACAATGAAGGTGTGGAATGGAGATTTATGGTTTACTGTTGCAGACAGTCTTTTCAGATATGACAATAAGAAAGATTTCTCTTACTTTCATAAAAAATTTGATGTACCGGTCATTGTATGTATGGAACGTGAAGAAGAGAAACTTTGGCTGGGAACGACGAAAGGACTTTATATAGCGGAAAAAGAAAATGTACGGTGTGTGATTCCTGAAATAGAAATATCCGATGTGTTTTTGAGTAGTCGAGGTGAGTTATGGATTGCTTCCCGAACTAACGGTTTATACAAGAGGGGTAGAGACGAAATCATCAAGAAGGAAATAAATTCGCCTACTCGTGTGATAAGTAATCAAATACGGGAGTTTATAGAGGATAATAGGCAGAATATTTGGTTTGGTACTTTCGATGGACTTCAGGTGTATAATCCTTATACTGATACCTATTCTGCTTATTTTCCTGATTATCGTCCCGGAAGTTTGAGGCATAAATCTGTATTTTCACTTTATAAAGACAGGCAAGGAACGCTCTGGATAGGAACCTATTATGGTGGAGTGAACTATTTCAATCAAGAAGAAGATATCTTTAAATATTATTCTTACGATAAAAGCAATGATTATTGTCTGAATTTTCCTTTGGTAGGACAGATGGTAGAAGATAAAAATCATAATCTGTGGATTGCTACGGATGGTGGAGGAATTAACTGTTTGGATCGGAAACAAGGTACATTTACTTATTATACTGCCAGAGAAGACGGACGTTCGATCTTGCATAACAATGTAAAAGCCATTGCTTATGATAAACTGAGAAATCGTATTTATGTAGGAACTTATACGGGAGGTTTGAGTTCTTATGATATATCCACTCATACATTTCATAATTATCTTGATGCTTATAAACGTACCGATATAGGTCCTAATCATATTATATTAAGTCTCAAATGTCAGGGGGATTATCTGTATGTAATGGCACATAACGGGTTCTGGCGTCTAAATCTTGTTACGGATCAATTTGAATTGATAACCGACGAACGTTTTTTTCATTTGTTTGAGGTGGACTCACATGGTTATGTATGGTTTGGTGATGACTGGGGAGTATTTAGACTTGCATTGGATAAATCCAAGGAAATAGAACCGATGCAGATGAAAAAGTCGGGAAGTCCCCGGGCAAAGATAACGAGAATACTGGAAGTTACAGATGGAACTATTTACGTATCAACCTTGGGTGACGGTGTATATTCATATAATTATGCCAACAATGAATGGAAGCACTATAACAGCGAAAACAGTAAATTACTGAGTGATTTTTGTTACAATATAGTAGAAACCTCTATGAATCATGTCCTGATAACAAATGACGAAGGTTTCTCCATTTATTCGCCTTTCAATCGTTTTGTCTATTCGGTAGAATTCGGTCATAAAGGTTTGGTTTCAGGTGTGGCTAATAATTGTGGTCTTTATGTAAGCGAAGACAATTTGATTTATATAGGAGGTGTAAACGGATTGATGTCTTTCAAAGAAAGTGATTTATATAAGCCGGGTAATAGAAACTGGGAATTTTATTTCTCCAATCTTATCATTAACAATGTCAAAGTTTATCCAGGTGACGAGCATTGTGTATTGGAAAAATCACTTCCTTTTGTCAATCATATTGATTTGGAGTCCGAACAGAATAATTTGGTTGTAGATTTTTCCAATTCCAATTATGTAGAGACAGATGCAAATACCGGTTATGAATATAAGTTGGAAAATTTCGACAAGCGATGGCTTGTTACCAAGCAAGCCCGTGTTGCCTATACGAATCTTGCTCCGGGTAGTTACATATTGAAAGTACGTGAAGTGGGTAGTAGTAATCAATACGAAGATTTTGTCCCCAAAGAAATTTCTCTCAGCATCAAGATACATCAGCCCTGGTATTTTACGGGATGGGCTTTTGGAGGGTATATACTGTTTCTTGGCAGTTTGTCGGTTGTAGGATGGCGTACACATCGGACAAGACAGCAGCTTGCTTTATCCCTTAAAAAAGAGAAAGACGAAAAAGAGCGGATGGGCGAGATTAATCGTACTAAACTTCGTTTCTTTACCAATATATCTCATGAATTCCGTACTCCGTTGACACTCATCATCGGACAGATTGAGATCATGCTGTATATGGAAAAAATATCACCTTCCATACAAAGACAATTACGGCGTGTATACAGAAATGCTGTCAATCTGCGTTTTTTGGTAGGTGAGTTACTTGATTTCAGAAAACAGGAACAAGGATTTGTGAAACTGAAAGTGGGATGCATGGACTTTATTTATTTTGTGAAAGATATTTATTCACAATTTATAGAGATTGCCCGGAAGAAGAATATAACCTATACTTTTGAGCATATTGAAACTGAAGTAGAAGTATGGTTCGATCCTATACAAATGCAGAAAGTTGTTTTTAACTTGCTTTCCAATGCTTTTAAATATACGCCCGAAGGGAAGCAGATCAAAGTAACCATTAAACGACTGTCGGAAGAAGTGGAACTTTCTGTTGCCGATACCGGTTGTGGCATGCCCGAAAAGGTATTGGACAAGATATTTGACAGATTTTTCCAGATTAATGAAACTTCCAAGGAAGGAATGCAGGGAAGTGGTATCGGACTTGCTTTGGCAAAGAGTATCGTAGATTCACATAAAGGTACTGTCAGTGTGGATAGTAAGGAAAATGAGGGAAGTATATTCAAGGTACGTTTGAAATTGGGTAATAATCACTTTACACATGAAGAACTTGAACATGAAAAGATTGTGATGTCCCGGAGTGAATGGAACGGCTCGTTCATTGATCCTACTTTGTTTGACAAGGAGGATATTTTAACTGTAGACAATCCTATGGAGGGGGATGAAAAGCCGAGTATCTTACTTGTCGAGGATGATGAAGATGTGCTTGAAATGTTGAACTCTTTGTTTTCTTCCGCTTATACGGTATATAAGGCAAACGATGGTCAAAAGGGTTTTGAAATGGCACAACAACTGCATCCCGACTTGGTGGTGAGCGATGTAATGATGCCTGTGATGTCGGGTAAGGAACTTTGCTATAAAATAAAAAATTGTTTGGAACTTGCTTATACACCCGTAATATTGTTGACTGCACAAGCTTCGGTAGATTATACGATAGAGGGATATATGTTCGGTGCAGACGATTATATCACGAAACCGTTCAATGTGAAGTTGTTGTTGGCACGCTGCAACAATCTTTTGAAGAACAAACGGTTATTGTTGAATAGTATAAATTCTTCTGTGCCTGTTTCGCAGGTATCCGCTTCTACGACTGATGTTTCTTTTGTAACTATTGCCGGAAACGAAGGTTTGACTGAAGATAACAAGAATCTATTGGATAAAGCTATCGGAATAATAAAAGAAAATCTGGACAATCCGGACTTTGATATGAATATGTTGGCCGATGGATTGAATATGAGCCGTAGTAAAATGTTTGTTGTTCTCAAAGGGATTACAGGACTTACTCCCAATGAGCTTACTTTGAAATTGAAGATGGAAGAAGCTTTGCGTCGGCTTAAAAAACATTCGGAATTCAATATATCCGAAATATCCTATCAATTGGGATTTTCCAATCCACGATATTTCAGCAAATGTTTTAAAGATTTCTACGGGATTACTCCACAGGGATATCGGAAAGAATTACAAAACAAATGAACCCTTATTACTAAATCATATTTAATAACGTAAAGTATCATGATTATGAGAAAAATTTTATTCATTTATTTTTTGTATATACCATTGTTAGTGATAAATGCACAAACACAAAAAATGTTTTCAGAAGAGTATGAAGAATTGGATGACCCTGCACTGACCGATCAGGCAGTTTGGAACAAGCAGACGGATGGTCTTCATTTTGCTTGGGGGACTACTGACATGAGGTATGCCAAGAAAGATGTGCCGGTTCGTATAGAAAAATCCGGTACAATGAAACTTTCAGGCTGGAAAGGAGAAAAACTGAATGCACAATTTGTAATGTGGAGTAAAGAGAAACAGGATAATATTACCTTTGTAATGTCTGATTTGGAAGGAAAGAAGGGAACTGTTATTCCGGCACGGTGTATCTCTGCCGGTTTCGTGAGGTATGTCATGACCGATGAACTGAATAAGGATGGAAAAGGAGGATGTGGGCATCGTCCGGATAGAACCCTGTTCGATTCTTTATTGGTAGCGGACGCGATAGATGTGGCTACCCGTTTTGATTTGAAAGAACAAAATACCTGTCCGGTATGGGTTACCGTAAAGGTTCCCCAAGAGGTAATTGCCGGACTTTATAAAGGTGCGATAGAAATTTTACGCAACGGAAAGAAAGCGGGTATGCTGTCGCTTCAAGTAAACGTTGTGGACCGTACACTACCTAAACCTTCAGACTGGAAGTTTTACTTGGATTTATGGCAGAATCCTTATGCGGTATCCCGATATTATCGGACAGGTGAATGGACGAAGGAGCATTTTGACGCGATGCGTCCTTTTATGCAGACGTTGGCGGATGCGGGACAAAAGGTGATTACCGCTACTATCATGCATCGGGCATGGGGTGGACAAACTTATGATGAATTCAGATCAATGGTGACTTGGATCAAGAGGTATGATGGAACATGGGAGTTCAAGTACGATGTATTTGATGCTTGGGTGGAATTCATGATGTCGTTGGGCATTGACAAACATATTAATTGTTATTCGATGATTCCTTGGAGTATGGAATTCCGATATTTTGATCAGAAAACTGACAAAATGCAAGTACTTAAGACAAAACCGGGTGAAAAAGAGTATGATGAAGTATGGATGGCCATGTTGACAAGTTTCTCTAAACATCTAAGGGAAAAAGGATGGTTTGAGAAGACTTGTATTGCCATGGACGAACGCCCGCTTGATACTATGAAAAAAGTGATGGCGCTGATACGTAAGGCCGACAAGGATTTTAAGATTTCGTTTGCCGGTGTTTACCATGCTGAGATAGAACCTGAGATTTTCAACTATTGCATTGCTCCCGACCAACTTTTCCCATGGGAAAGAATTGAGAAACGTAATGCCGAAGGTAAAGTGACTACCTATTATACTTGTTGTACGGAACCCAAACCCAATACTTTTACTTTTTCGGCTCCTGCGGAAGCTACCTGGATAGGTTTCTATGCGGCACGTCTGCATATGGACGGTTATCTGCGTTGGGCCTATAACAGCTGGGTAGAGCAACCGTTACAAGATTCCCGTTTCAGAACTTGGGCTGCCGGAGACACTTATCTGGTATATCCGGGTTGCCGTTCTTCCATACGTTTTGAAAGATTGATTGAAGGTATACAGCAATGCGAAAAGATTTTTATACTGAAAGAAGAGTATAAGAAGGCAGGTAAGGTACAAGCTATTCGGAAATTGGACAAGCAATTGGAAATGTTTGATATTGAACAATTGAAACAAGGTGCCAGTCCTGAAGAAATGATAGAGAAAATGAAAAAGACTCTGAATCGATAAGAGTGAAAAGATAACAGGTTGTGTAAAAGCCCGGACTTACGAAAGTCCGGGCTTTTTTTGTTCTGCGATAGAAAACATAGGCAAGTATGATATGTAACTATTGTCCAAACGGGCGTAATTATTGTCCAAATGGATGATAATTATATATTTCATTGTTGTGTAATAGAAGTTTTATTATACGAAAGTATCTTAATTCGTGCCGAGAACGAATTAGTAATAAGGTACTTAAATTAGAAATGTTAAACCTTTTAAGATGAAAAGGAAATGAAAACAACAAAATGCTTTGTATTTTTAATCTTATGTACTTTTCTCCTCTCCGGTTGTATCGACAGTGGAAAGAAAAGTAATAAAGGTTTTGTGGCACAAGGATTCGGGAGAGCGGAGCAACAACTGGCAGCCCAGATTAAAGCCGTTCCGGATTCAACGCGTTTTCCGCGTACTATCAGTAAAGATGGAAAACGTGTTGTGACACATCGCAATGACTGGACGGAGGGATTTTATCCTGGATGCTTGTGGTATATTTATGAGTATACCGGAAAAGAAAACTGGAAAAAAGCAGCTGTCAAATGGACAGAAACACTTGAACCATTGAAGAAATTGACTACTCATCATGACATAGGTTTTCTGATGTATTGTAGCTTTGGAAATGCCTATCGATTGACAGGCGACGAAAGGTATAAAGATATTCTAGTGGAATCTGCCCGTTCACTGTGTACTCGTTTTAACGAAAAGACGGGTTGTATAGAATCTTGGAACTACAGAAAATCCTGGAACGGTAAAGATGAATGGTATTTTCCAGTTATCATAGACAATATGATGAATCTTGAATTGCTTTATTTCGCAACTAAGGTGACAGGTGATTCTACTTTTTACAATATAGCTAATAAACATGCCGAAACTACAGCTAAGAATCATTTCCGGAAGGATTATGGCAGCTATCATGTGGTAAATTATGATGAAAATACAGGAGCTGTATTACACCGTGCCACTTGTCAGGGATTTTCTGACAATTCCACATGGGCACGTGGGCAAGCTTGGGCCATTTATGGTTACACTATGGCTTATCGTGAAACGAAACGTAAGGATTTCCTCGACATGGCTATACGCACAGCAGATTTTTGGCTGAACCATTCCGATATGCCTGAGGACGGTATTCCTTATTGGGATTTCAATGCCGGACAGAAAGGTTATGTAGCTGATTGGAATTATGATCCGAAGCAATTTAAAGTAATGCCAAGAGACGCTTCGGCAGCTGCCATTGCCGCTTCGGCATTTTTGGAACTGAGTGGTTACGTATCTGAAAGTGACAAGTATCTGCAGGCAGCGGAGCATATCTTACAATCGCTTTCTTCACCCGCTTATCTGGCTACTCCGGGCACTAACTGCAATTTTATCTTGATGCATTGTGTAGGAAGTATTCCTCACGGTTCGGAGATAGATGTGCCTTTGATATATGCCGACTATTATTATTTAGAAGCTTTAATGAGATATGATAATTTGTATAACTAACTTAAATTTAAAATTAATGAGAAACTTACTTCTTCCGATGAAGATACCTCAAAAACAGATATGGTTGTTGGCGGCATCTTTATCATTCGGACAAATGGCGTTTTCTTCCGGAAATTATGCATCAGAAGTTACTGTTGCAAATGCAATCGTGCAACAAAGTAACAAGACAGTTTCAGGAACGGTGACTGATGCTTATGGACCGGTGATCGGTGCCAGTGTCATTGTAAAAGGAACTGCTCAAGGCGTAATTACCGATTTGAATGGTAAATTCAAACTACAAGTCCCTGTGGGAGCTACGATTGTGATATCTTATGTAGGATATGTGGATAAAGAAATAAAATACAAAGGAGAGAGTACTCTGAAGATAGAACTTGACGAGAATGTACAAGAGTTACAGGAGGTGCAGGTGGTGGCCTATGGTGTCACCAAGAAGGTATCTGTGACGGGTGCCATCTCCTCTTTGGGAACAGAAGAATTACTGAAGACACCTGCCGGAAGTATTTCCAATGCATTGACCGGTAAGATGCCTGGTTTGAGTACGGTGCAAGGTACCGGACAACCGGGCGTGGACGATCCCAGGATATTTGTGCGTGGTGTGGGATCATTGACTGAAGGTTTGTCGGAACCCTTGATCCTGGTAGATGGTGTAGAACGTTCATTCAGCCAGCTCGACCCTAATGAAATCGAGGATATATCTATTTTGAAGGATGCTTCTTCGACAGCTGTATTCGGTGTACGTGGTGCAAATGGTGTAATTATCGTAACCACCAAACGTGGTAAGGCAGGAAAGCCGAAGATTAATTTCTCTACTTCTTTTGCTTTACAGATGCCTACTGGTCTGCCTGAGTTTGCCAATAGTTATGAATATGCCACTGCTTATAACAATGCACAGCTTCGTGATGGAAAGACCCAGGATGAATTGGCTTTTACCCCCGAAGCCATCGAGGCCTATCGTACACACAGTAATCCGTTGATTTATACCGATACTGACTGGGTAGACTTGATGATTAAGAATTCGGCCTTACAGACACAGCATAATTTTTCTATATCCGGTGGTACGGAAAGAGCCCGTTACTTTGTTTCATTAGGTGCATTTACACAAGATGGTCTGTTTGAGTCGTTCGAAGACGAATATGACAGTAATTTCCGTTACAATCGTTACAACTATCGTGTCAACCTGGATTTGGACTTGACTAATTCTACATTGATGAGTATCAATTTGGGTGGACGTGTCAACGACCGTCGTGCACCCAACTATGAAGGAGGCAGTAATATAGGTTACTTGTTCCGTGACATTTATCGTACTGCTCCTTTTACCGGAGCAGGTATCGTGGATGGTAAATGGATATGGACAGATCCCGACCAAGTAGGTATGGGAAATATTAGAGATGGCCTTTATCCGGTGTATGGACGTGGTTATAATACAGCAGCAGGTAATGTATTGAATTTTGACTTCACACTGGAACAGAAGTTGGATTTCATTACTAAAGGTTTGAAAGTTCATGCCAAAGCATCTTATAACAGTAGTATCACACTGTACAAATTGCGTACTGGGAGTTATCCGCACTATGAACCTATTGTAAATCCCGATGGTACGGTAAATATTACTAAGGTAGGGGAAAAACAAAATTTAGGTTACAGTGAAAGTACTTCGAAAGCGAGAGACTGGTATATGGAGTTTGCCCTGAATTATAAACGTGATTTTGGTGCCCATCATGTATCGGCACTTGCCATGTACAACCAACGTATGCAATACTATCCCAAAGGCCCATCTGCTTTCACAGGAATTCCCCGAAGCTATGTAGGTTTGGTAGGACGTATAACCTATGACTGGAATACACGTTATCTGGCAGAGGTAAACATGGGTTATAACGGTTCTGAGAACTTTGCTCCGGGTAAACGATTCGGTTTGTTTCCAGCTTTCTCCGTCGGTTGGATTTTGACCGAAGAGAAGTTCATGCAACCGTTGAAACCTTGGCTCAGTTACCTGAAGTTCCGTGTTTCCTATGGTGTGGTAGGTAACGACCGTGTAAGAGATGACTCACGTTTTCTTTATTTGCCCGACTCTTATACAGCGAAGACCGGAGGTTATTTCTTCGGAAACCAGACTTCAGTCTCTTTCCCGGGAGCGGCGGAAGCTAAAATAGGTAATCCGAATGTGACTTGGGAAACAGCTGCCAAGCAAAACTACGGTATCGACGCTTATTTCTTCGACAGTAAGTTGAAAGCTAACTTTGATTATTTCATAGAGCATCGTAAGGATATTCTTACCAGCCGTCAGGTACTTCCTTATTATCTAGCTGCCAATTTGCCTATTGCTAACATCGGTAAGGTGGACAACAAGGGTTTTGAACTTGCCTTAAATTGGCGTGACCAGATAAGAGATTTCGGTTATAATATCGGCTTTAACGTGGCTTATGCCAAAAATGAGATTGTCTTTAATGATGAAGTCAATAAACCGTACGACTATATGCGACGCACAGGTAAACCGGTTTCGCAGAACTTCGGTTATAAATATGACGGATTTTTTTCTGAAGAAGATGCCGAACGCTATGCAGAGGTAAAAGGACAAGAAGGTGGTATTCCTGATCATGGTTCGGGGTTTGTACCTAAACCCGGTGATGTGAAATATAAGGATATGAACGGTGACCACGTGATTGACCAGAACGACGAGACTGCCATTGGTTATCCCACTTATCCACAACTTACAGGTGGTTTCAATTTGGGGTTTTCCTACAAGGGCTTCGACTTCAGCATGACTTGGGCAGGAGCAACTAAAGTTTCGCGTATGTTGGACGACGTTTTCCGTCTCCCCTTCGGTGAAACTGATTCACGTGCATTGATGAAATATATGGTGACTGATGCATGGACTCCCGAAAAGGGTAATTCGGCAAAGGCTCCTGCCATTTCTTTTACAAGCAAATCCAATAACTACCTGAATTCCGATCTCTGGCTTCGAGATGCTTCCTACTTGCGTTTAAAGAATGTGGAATTAGGTTATAATTTCCCTCAATATATCACGAAAAAAATCGGTGTAGGCAATCTGAGGGTATATGCCAGCGGCTATAACTTACTGACGTTTGACAAACTGGGTATTATCGACCCCGAGGCTTCTCCTACCGATACTTCCATGTATCCTAACGTGATGGTGATAAATTTGGGTCTGAAAGTAGGTTTCTAATATTTTAAACAATGACAGTAATGAAAAAGATAACAAAACATATTCATCTGTTGATATTGTCTCTGATAATATCATTGGCCTCCTGCGAAGACTTGGCTTTCGGCGATAAGTTTCTTCAGAAACCACCCAGCGGAGATGTGACGATTGATACCATTTTTTCTACCGCTGACTATGCCCGTAGGGTATTGTGGCATGCTTATGGTACTTTACCTTGGGAACTTCCCAAGGAATATGATGGGGACGGTGCGTTGCGGTTTACCGTTCTTGAATCGTTGACCGACTTGAACCAGGCTACTTTAGGATGGAGCGGTGCGGAAAGAATTTATTATTCGGGAACCTATAATGCAGGTTATGAGGATCTCGAAAGTGAATACGGCTGTACAAAGTATCGTATAGGTAGTTGGTGGAAAGCCCGCCAGGTATGGAAGGGTATCCGTCATGCATGGACATTCATCAACAATGTGGATCGTGTGTCCGATATGGATGGAGATGAAAAAGAACGTTTGAAGGCGGAGGCTAAACTTATTATTGCCATCCACTATGTGGACATGATACGTCATTTGGGAGCAATGCCTATCGTTGACCGTGCTTATGCGCCCGAAGAAGTGAATATGCCGCCACGTGCCACTTTGCAGGAGACGGTAAATTTTACCGTGAAACTGCTGGATGAAGCCGGAAGTTGTGAACAGTTACCTTGGGCACTGCCTAGTGATGACTTGAGTAACTGGAGTGGACGTCTGACACGTGGGGCTGCTTTGGGATTGAAAGCCAGATTATTGCTTTTTGTAGCAAGTCCGTTGTTTAACGATGCCGAACCTTATTATCCGGGTGAAGCTGCAGACAAGCACATGACTTGGTTTGGTGGATACGATGCCCAGCGTTGGGAGGATGCCCGTCAGGCATGTGAGGACTTCTTTACGGAAAACCAAAAGGAAGGTGGCTATTATAAACTTGTACAACCTGCTTCTGCCGATTTGAAAGGATATCGCAAGGCTTTTCAAGACGCTTATTATACCAGAGGAACCACGGAATCGTTGATTTCCGTACGTAGATATAACATGACGAACAATACTCCTTGTTTGATGCAGAGTATGCGTTGGGGTGGATGGTGTCCTACCAAGGAATTCTTTGATATGTTCCAAATGACCGATGGTACCGATTTTGACTGGAACAATCCGGAGCATCGCCAAAACCCGTTCATTAATCGTGATCCCCGTTTGTGCGAAAGTATCTTGTTAGACGGAGACGACTATCAAGGTACTAAGGCGGAAGTTTTCATTGCCTATCCCGGTGACGAGGCTAACTATCCGCAAGGAAAGCATGTAAAAGTAAGTGGGTATACGGATAGTAACAGTATCATGGGTAGTGGCATTGCAGCACGTAAGTTTGCTCTCGACCGTGCGGGTGAATACAAAAACCGTAGTTTCCATTGGCCACATCTTCGTTTGGCAGAACTCTATCTGTCGTATGCAGAGGCATTGAACGAATGTAACCGTACAGGTGAAGCTTATCAATATGTCAACGAAGTGAGAGCCCGCGTAGGTTTGCCTCCTTTGAAGTTGAAAGGTGAACAAGATGAAAAAACCGAGTTCCGCGAAGCCATTTTACGTGAACGTGCCTGTGAATTTGGTTATGAGAATGTACGTTTCTTTGACCTGATACGTTGGAAACGTGAAGATATCTTTACGAAATCCTTGCACAAGTTGAATTTCTATCGTCACAAGGATACGAAGGAATATAAGTTTGAATTCCCCGAATTGTTGCAGAGAGCCTGGCAGAAGCCCGGCGGTTTCTCTCCGAAATGGTATTTGAGTGCATTCTCTGCTACTGAGGTAAACATAAACTATGGCCTGGTACAAAATCCGGGTTGGGAATAAATCGACATTGTAAATATCTATATATTGATTATTTATGAATAAAAGTATAAAACTAATCACAGCTGTTTTGTTGTTGTCGTCATCCGTTGCGACTGCACAAGTAGCAGACAGCATACAGCAATACAGACGAGGAATGGTGTTCGACCGGAAAGAAGCGACTACTGCCGGTGGTACGGTAACGTCTGAAAGACTTTCCCATAAGACCAGTATTAATGCGTCAAACTCGCTGTACGGACTGATACCGGGCTTGTATACTATGCAGAATGCCAATACGGCATGGGGTGATGCTGCTACAATGTATATACGCGGACTGGGTACTACGAATAGTAGGACTCCTCTGATAATGATAGACGGTTTTGAACGTGGAATTGAAGATATCACCGTACAGGAGATAGAGTCGGTTACCGTATTGAAAGATGCGGCGGCACTGGCGTTGTATGGTGTGCGTGGTGCCAATGGTGTGGTTTACATCAAAACAAAACGTGGAGTGGTAGGAAAGCCGGTAATCAATTTCAACTATGAGTTCAATTTCGGTACTCCTAACCGCTTGCCTAAATTTGTAGACGGTTATACATACGCACAAGCGTTAAATGAAGGTTTGAGAAATGATGGTTTGTCGCCACGTTACAGCCAACGTGAACTGGATGCTTTCAGAGACCAGACTTATCCGGATTTTTATCCTAATGTAGACTGGTGGGACGAAGCTTTACGCGATCATAGTTATGGTGACAATGTGAATTTCAACATTCAGGGTGGTAGCGAAAAAGTACGTTACTTTGCCCAGTTGAACTGGTTGGACGATCGTGGTATTCTGAAACCTGTTTCTGATAATGAAGGTTATTCAGGACAACTTAAATATTCCAAAGTGAATATTCGTACCAACCTGGATATCCAGGCTACCAAAACCACTCAAGTACAGATTGGTATGTTGGGTAACTTTGCCGAACATAACCGTCCGGGAGCAACGGTGGGTAATCTTTTTGGAGCGTTGTACCAAGTACCTTCGGGGGCTTTCCCTGTGAAGACTGCCAATGGTTTGTGGGGAGGCAACGACATCTATTCCAATAATCCGGTAGCTTATATTTCAGGAATGGGGTATGCCCGTTCGCAGAGCCGGGCTCTTTATGCTGACATGAATATTATGCAGGATTTAAGTGCTATCACTCCCGGTTTGTCGGCTTCCATGCAGATTGGCTTTGACAGTAACGGTAGCTATTGGGACAATAACACACGTACGTTTGCTTATGAATCGGCTGTGAAAGGTTGGGACGGAGAAGAAGACAAATACGAAAAGTTGAGAGAAGAAACGGCTTTGAGTTTTAGCAGCAGTGTAGGCTCGATTGTACGTCGTTTTACGTTTGGTGCACAGGCTAACTATGATAAAATGTGGAATGATCATAAGTTGAATGCCACCTTGTTCTACTCGATGGACAAGACCAGCAGTCAAAGACAGAACAAGTCGCGTGCCTATATGGACGTAGCGGCACAGGCACATTATACCTACAAGAACCGGTATTTGTTGGACTTTACATTGTCGGGTTCTGCTGCAAGTGTTCTTGATCCGGACGACCGATGGGGGATATTCCCATCAATAGGTGCGGGTTGGATATTGTCTGAGGAAGATTGGTTGAAAGACAATGGTATTGATTTGTTGAAGTTGAGAGCATCTTATGGTATTACGGGTAGAGCCGATTATGAGATGGGGTTATGGAAACTTTATTTTGGAGGTGGCAACGGATATTACTTCGGACAGACTCCGGCCGGAGCGAGTGGTTATGCTGAAAATCAGATTGCCGTGGAAGGATTGACCTATGAGAAATCACACAAGCTGAACGTAGGTATCGATCTGGTTGTCTGGAAGAATCTTTCGCTTACTATCGATGGTTATTATGACCATCGTACGGATATTCTGGTAGACGGTTCCACTGCTATCTCTTCCATATTTGGTATGTCGGTTCCAAAACGTAACGACGGTATCGTGAATAGTTATGGTGTGGAAGTGGCGGCTGCTTGGAACGACCGTATCGCTGACTTTAGTTACCAGATAGGTGGACAACTCTCTTTCAACCGTAACAAGATTATTGAAATGAATGAGGAATATCGTCTGTATGATTATCAAAAGCGTACGGGACAAAGTCTGGGACAGATATTCGGTTATGAAGTGGAAGGTATCTATCAAAGCCAGGAAGAGATTGACCAACGTGAAGTGAAGCAATATCTGGGTGTCGTACGTCCCGGCGACTTGAAATTCAAAGATCAAAACGGAGACAAGAAGATAGACAAGTATGACGCGGTGCCCATGGGTTACAACGAGACTTGTCCGGAACTTTATTTCGGTTTCAACTTGGGAGCGGAATACAAGGGACTTGGTTTTATGGCACAGTTCCAGGGTGTTTCTCATTATAGCAAATATCTGAACACGAATAGCGTATATCGTCCGTTGACGGGCAACAGTACTATCTCACAATACTACTGGGACAACCGTTGGAGTCAGGACACGCCGAACGGTACGTTACCGAGACTGACCACACAGGGTTCGGACAATAACTACAATGTAAACTCCTTGTGGGTGACCGATGCTTCGTTCTTGAAATTACGTACATTGGAACTTTATTACCAGATGCCTGAAAGATGGATGAAGAAAGCGGGTTTCGTCAAAGGTGTGAAACTATATGCCCGCGGACACGATTTGTTCAGCTTGGACGGTATCGACATTGCTGATCCTGAAGCATTGGGCACGACGCACCCTACAATGAGACAATACACTTTTGGTTTTAACTTGCAATTCTAAAGTAAAGTGACTACAATGAAAAAAATAAAGATTATAATCGGATATTTTCTGTCCACGTTCCTAATGACAGGTTGCAACTTCATGGATTGCGATGAAGCGGATAACTATAGTAAGGAAGACGTGCTTGCCAGTTATACACGTGTGGAGCAATTGGTTACCAATGTATATGGCCATTTGCAACATGGATTTTGTAACATAGACGGAGCCATGCAGGATGCAGCTACGGATGATGCCGTTCATATCTATGAATCTTCTTCCATCCAGTATTTCGTGAATGGAATGTGGTCGCCCGATTTGTTGGTAGATGACCTTTGGGCCAAATATTATAGTGGTATACGTGCTGCCAACCTTTATCTGAAAGAAACGGAAGGGCTGACTTTCAGTGAATATGAGTATGGCGATAATTATGAGAACATCATGAAAGAGTTCAATAATTATAAATATGAAGTACGTTTCTTGAGAGCTTATTTCTACTTTGAACTTGTTAAACGCTATCGTAATGTACCTTTGGTGTTGGGAGTATTGTCGCAGGAAGAGGCGAATGAAATGCCGTCTACATCTTATGAAGAAATCGTCAAGTTCATCGTTGATGAATGTACAGATGTAGCGAAATATCTGCCCGTGAGCTATAGTAGTTTCCAAAGTAAGGAATACGGACGTATCACCAAGGCAGCTGCCTTGGCATTGAAATCGCGTGTTACACTCTATATGGCAAGTCCGCTCTTTTCGGAAGATAGTGACGAAAAATGGAAGACTGCCGCAAAGGCGGCTTATGAAATTATCGGTTCGGCGTCTGAATTGGGATGTAGCTTGGGTAAATATGCCGATTTATTCGGCGAAACTAATAATATGGCTTCGGAAGTGATTTTGGCTCGTTCGGTAGGTGAGACAGGTGACTTTGAAAAACTGAATTTTCCTGTAGGTATAGGTGGAAACAGAGGTACTGCACCCACATCTACTTGTCCCACACAAAATCTGGTGGACGCCTATGAAACAGCTGACGGAAAACCGTTTGACTGGAATAATCCCGATATGGCAAAAAATCCGTATGCTAACCGCGATAAGCGTTTGGGTATGACTATTGCCTATAATGGTATGGTTTGGCCTGTGAAACCATTGGAAATATGGGAAGGTGGTGCCAATGGGCTTCCTATACAGTATGCCACGACTACGGGCTATTATCTGAAAAAGTATCTGAACAACTCCATCAGTTTCGAGTCGGACAGTAAGGTGACGAAAAAATATCATAACTGGATTTTGTTCCGTTATGGTGAAATTCTTCTGAACTATGCCGAAGCCATGGTCAATGCTTTCAATGATCCTAATTATAAAAATGCCGAACTCAAGATGAGTGCTTTGGAAGCCGTAAATCTTGTCCGTGACCGTAGTGACGTGAAAATGCCTTTGTTGCCGGATAATCTGAATGCAGATGATTTCTTGAAGCGTGTCAAGAACGAACGTCGTGTGGAATTGGCTTTTGAAGGACATCGTTTCTGGGATTTACGCCGTTGGAAAGCATTGGATGAGACAACCAACATCTATGGCGTAAAAGTAGAAAAATCAGGAGAAGGGTTCAAGTATACCAAATTCTTGTTTGCAAACCGTACTATAACCGATAATCTATATTTCTACCCTATTTCCAATCTTGAAAGATATAAGAACCTGAATTTGGGGCAAAATCCGGGTTGGTAAACTGGTAAAATAGGGAAAAATGGCAGGTAGGCCATTCTTATGAAAAGAACGTGTAAATGGTTACATGGATGTGATGTCCGTGTAACCATTTCTTGTGTATCTTAGGAAGGGGTATCTGACGGGAAGAAGTGGCGGAGTAAAAATCTTTCGGGTTCGTGTTACATTATTCGTGTTACATTAATAGCAGATGAACGGAGAATTTTTTGTTACTTTGTAGTGGATAGCAGATGTAAGAGAACGACGCATTTGCCAGAAAGTAACCGACATCTTTGCCGGATGTGGAAAAATAAGTAAACAGAGAATTACATTTATCATTTAAACAAAAAAATATCAGTTATGGGAGTTACAAAGAAATCAACCGTGAAATTGGGAGTAGCAGGTATCGTAGGCATTGCAGTGGTAATGTTGTTTATGGTCATGTTTGCCGTGGAGCGTATCGATTCGGGACAGACGGGTATCATTGTTAATTTGGCAGGCAGCGAACGTGGTGTGGACGATGCTAAAGTAGAGACCGGATGGGTAGTTTATAATCGTTTTGTAAAACAGTTATTCGAATATCCTGCTTTTGCGCAGATTGTGGATTACGAGCCTTTCGACATACAGGATAAGAAGGGTACCATCTTTAAGACGGATCCTACCATTGAATATTATATTGAACGCGAGAATGCGAAAGTTGTGTTCCTGCGTTATCGCAAGACTACCGAGGAGTTGGAGCAAAGCGTCATCCTGACGGAAGTCAAGAACGCCTACAAGGATGTTGCCGGATTGTATGAAACCGACTCGCTCATCAATAATCGCCCTGCTTTCGAGAAAGAGGTGGAGGGACTGTTGAAAGAGCGTTTGAGTAGTCGTGGATTTACGTTTACCAACATACAGTCTTCCGTAAAACCGAATGATTTGCTGCAAGCCGCCATCGACGAGAAGAATACCGCTGTGCAGAATGCCTTGAAGGTGGAGAATGAGAAGAAAGCCGCCATTGCGGAAGCCGAAAAGGTAGTGGCTGCCGCCAAAGGAAAGGCGGATGCCAATCGTATTCTTCAACAGAGTATTACACCTGAGCTAATTCAGCTCAAGGCAGTGGAGAAATGGGACGGTAAATTGCCGTTGTCGACAAGTGGCAATACATTGCCGTTCTTGAAACTGCAATAAGGAAAGTTTTTTCTGAGGCATGAACGAAACCGGAATAGAACGAATATTGCAGACAGAGGGCATGATAAAATCAAGAAGAATATAAATAACACTAAATGTTTCCTCGCTGTTATTGAGGAATTTGGAATTTTGTTATGTGATTCTTGGTAATCTCTTTATCATTTAATTTAAAAGTTCATTTATCTTTTGGGTGGTACCTGGATAACTGGGACGTAAAATTGTACCATAATTTACAATTACACCTGCCTGGTTAATCAGGAGATATTGGGGATGGCTATGCATGTTCCAATGCTGCATGACACGCCTGTAATCTTCAGCGTCAATCCAATCTTCCCAGAAGATACAGTCAATATCTCTATTATTTAATGAGAAACGTTCTAAGATTTGCTCATAAGCTGTCCGGTTTCTGCCGTCGCAAATACTAACCATTGCTACTTCCCGGGGAGAATATTGTTCCCGTAATTTTTTCAAAGGTTCCATTTCCGCCAAACATGGTGGACAAGTTGTCGTCCAGAAATTTATATAAACCACTTTTCCTTTATGCTTTTCCAAAAGGTGGTGGACAGAAGTCATAAAAGACATATTCTTCGTCATGGTATTATCCGGATAATACCCATAGAGCATATAATCTGATATGCTTTGAGGATTATTCAGATAATCTACTTTCTTTTTATAAAGGCATAAAATATTCTGTTTAAGGTAGGAATTTTGTACGATAGAGTCAAATGCTTGTCGATGAGTAGTGAAACATGTAGTATCGTTGATAAGCAGAGAACTTCCTATAAGATAAGCATAAAGATATTCCTTGATGGCATTTTCTTCTAAAGGTTTTAATAGTTCATCCAATTCAGAATTCGTATTTTCCGATATACGATATTGAAAAGCATGGAAAGAATTACAAATGTTTTTTACTAATGAAAATTGATTGGCAAAGACTATATCATCCGATACGAATAGGGAATTTGCTTCAGACAAAAGTTTCTTGTATTTGTCGGCATCAATATCGTTTCCTTTGAGAATTTGCTGGAAAGTATATCCAAACAAAGTTGAATAATAATCTATCAACAATAAATCTGCCGTATATTTCTCTATCTCTTTACCGGGAGAATATTTCTTTAAAAAATCATTGCGACGTTCCAAACGGCTATTGTATTCTGTTTTTAAAGTCTCCTCAAAAATTTCCGGACTTGCGTTTTTATCATAAGGATAAGACATCCGGTAGTATCCTCCATCAGTAAAAAGACTCATGTACTTGTTCAGATTTCCGGAAGTTCCCGTTATACGGGGATGTAATAAATCTTGAAAATCAATCTCTACATGCAGGCTGTCACCCGGACGGACATAAAGATGTTCTGCATAATTGCACAAAGACACTTCACACAAGGAAGTATAAGAAGGGAAACGGAAAGAAAAAGTACCGTCATCTGCAATTGCAGATATATAAAAAGTTTCTTGTTGTGGGAAGAAGGGTATGACGAGTTTTAATTTCTTTTCGTTGGGATATACTTCTTTATTCAGTATCTGTCCTGAGATTACTATCTCTTTCATTATCTCTTCTGTCGGTTTTTGTTGTTTGCAGCTGATACAACACAAGAAAATTGATAATATCCATAAGTATTTCATGCGTGTTTTATTATTAGAATTATCTTATCGTAATGGTGGCATCTGAAAACGGGGTGGCGCCAACGTTGCCCCACCTTTATCACTTTTGTCAAAAACAGTATTACGAAGTATTTCATATAATATTCCGCCAACATCCAAACCCAGCTTGAGCTTGTTGATATTGAAATAAGGGATGACTACGGGAACGGTTTCCCAATGTCCGCGCATGGAGTCGTAGTAACGTTGAACGCCTACTTCCATGCCAAAACGTTCGGACATATCCAATGACATGGTAGCACCGTAACTGGAAGCATCCATTCCATAATTATTTCCAAAGGCATATAAACCGAAAACTTTGAAGGTAACACGGTCAGAAGGATGATATAATAAAGCGCCCGAGGCATTGAATGTTTGTCCGGTAGAATGAATCATATTTATCTTCATGGCATTTATACTGCTTTGGAGTTCCAGTTTCTGATTGAATGTATGCTGATATCCTAACGAAGCATCATTGATTCGTCCAATACCCGGAAGGCTTGTCTGTCCTCCACTACCATATAATGCGCCGTGGGGAAAAGATTTTAATATACCGGTAGTACGATAATCACCCTGAAAAAGTGGAGAAGGGTTTGTGTGATAAGGTAAGTGGATGTTTTTCTTTAAAGAAAAATGAGGTAGGGAATCGAAAAAAGTCGGTTGAAGTACAGAAGAGGAAAGACCTCTTCCGGGAGATAACTTTAAAGGGGAAGAAAGGAGTTCTTTCAATTCCGGTCTTATACGTATACTGTCGGGAATAAAACGCGTGTTGTCTTCTTGTGCGGAAAGTAACCGCGGAGTAAAAACCAACAGAAAACATAACCCTAAACGGATTATGAGATAAAAGATATCTACTTTTCGTTTCATACGTATATCCTCCTTCTTTATATTTACATTTTACTTGTTTTCTATACGTCTTTTACCACCGGCAATAATTTTATTGTGATTATCGTATCTTGCTGTTTATTACAAAAGTAAGAAAAAGAATGGAATGTAATGGTATATTATAAGATAAAGAATATTTAATAGAGCTATTAATTTTTAGACTGTGAAACATCAGGATAAGGATGATTGATCTGCAACCTTAAATCGGTGATTTTATGTTGATCCGTGATTGCCACGAAACGTATGGGTATAAAAAAAGGAGTACCGCTGTACTCCAACCTTTGTTAACCTTAAATCTAATACTATGAAAAACACATTGCAAAGGTACGGACTTTTGGCTAATATCCAAATAAAGCAAATAAAAAAGCGTGTTTTATAACATGTTTTAGTAAAATAATGCCTTTTGTTAAGGCTTACTAAGGATTTGAAGGCTCTCCACGTTTATTTTCTAAAAAAGACTTATCTTTGTATCATCAATAAATTTAGCTTACTAACCGTAAAAGACATACCACCGTGAACGAAGATATTGTTCTTACCCCAATGATGAAACAGTTTCTTGATTTGAAGGCAAAACATCCTGATGCTGTCATGTTGTTTCGTTGTGGCGACTTCTATGAAACTTATTCAACCGATGCTATTGTTGCTGCCGAAATCTTGGGTATAACCCTTACAAAGCGTGCCAATGGTAAGGGAAAGACTATCGAAATGGCGGGCTTTCCTCATCATGCACTCGATACGTATTTACCCAAATTGATACGTGCAGGAAAGCGTGTGGCTATATGTGACCAGCTGGAAGATCCTAAATTGACGAAGAAGTTGGTGAAACGAGGTATTACGGAACTGGTGACTCCGGGGGTATCTATCAATGACAATGTACTGAATTACCGTGAAAACAATTTCCTGGCAGCCGTCCATTTTGGTAAAGGTGCATGTGGTGTCGCTTTTCTGGATATATCTACAGGTGAATTTCTTACGGCGGAAGGTCCTTTTGACTATGTAGATAAGCTGTTGAATAACTTTTCTCCGAAAGAAGTACTTTTCGAGCGTGGTAAACGTGGCATGTTCGAGGGGAATTTCGGAAGTAAGTTCTTCACATTTGAGCTGGAAGACTGGGTGTTTACAGAGACAACTGCCCGAGAAAAATTGCTGAAGCACTTTGAAGTGAAGAACTTGAAAGGTTTCGGTGTAGAACACCTCAAGAACGGTATTATAGCTTCGGGTGCTATTTTGCAATATCTCATTATGACGCAGCATACGCAGATCGGTCATATCACCTCGTTGGCACGTATCGAAGAAGATAAATACGTTCGTCTGGACAAGTTTACGGTACGTAGTCTGGAGTTGATGGGCAGCATGAATGATGGCGGCAGCAGTTTGCTGAATGTGATAGATAAAACGATCAGTCCGATGGGTGCCCGTTTGTTGAAGCGCTGGTTGGTATTCCCGTTGAAAGATGTTCAGCCCATAAACGATCGGCTGAATGTGGTGGAATATTTCTTTCGTCAGCCGGATTTCAAGGAGTTGATTGAAGAACAGCTGCATCTGATAGGTGATTTGGAGCGTATTATCTCTAAAGTGGCGGTAGGACGTGTATCTCCCCGTGAGGTCGTTGCGTTGAAAGTTGCTTTACAGGCCATCGAACCTATCAAGGAAGCTTGTATGCAAGCTGATAACGCCAGTTTAAATCGTATTGGCGAACAACTGAATATTTGCCGCTCTATCCGGGATCGTATTGAAAAGGAAATAAACAATGATCCGCCGTTGCTTATCAATAAAGGCGGTGTTATTAAGTCCGGTGTTAACGCCGAACTCGATGAGTTGCGCCAGATAGCCTATTCCGGTAAAGATTATCTTTTGCAGATACAGCAACGTGAAAGCGAGTTGACGGGTATTCCCAGTTTGAAGATAGCCTATAACAATGTGTTCGGCTACTATATCGAAGTGCGTAATGTGCATAAGGATAAAGTGCCACAGGAGTGGATACGTAAGCAGACGTTGGTCAATGCGGAACGTTACATTACGCAAGAGTTGAAAGAATATGAAGACAAGATACTCGGTGCGGAAGACAAGATATTGGTGCTTGAAACGCAGCTTTATACGGAACTGGTGCAGGCATTAAGCGAATTCATACCCGCCATTCAGATAAATGCGAACCAGATAGCCCGTCTGGACTGTTTGTTGTCTTTTGCCACTTCTGCCAGGGAGAACAATTATATCCGTCCCGTCATTGCCGATGATGATGTGTTGGAAATTCATCAGGGACGTCATCCGGTCATCGAAAAGCAGTTGCCGATTGGCGAGAGGTATATCGCCAATGATGTGATGTTGGACAATAATACACAGCAGATTATTATCATTACCGGTCCCAATATGGCGGGTAAGTCCGCTTTGTTGAGACAGACCGCATTGATTACTTTGCTGGCTCAGATAGGTAGCTTTGTACCGGCGGAAAGTGCGCATATCGGATTGGTGGACAAGATATTTACCCGTGTGGGTGCCAGTGATAATATTTCCGTCGGTGAGTCTACTTTCATGGTGGAGATGAATGAAGCGGCGGATATTCTGAACAACCTTTCTTCGCGTAGTCTGGTACTTTTTGACGAGTTGGGTCGTGGAACCTCCACTTACGATGGTATCTCCATCGCCTGGGCTATCGTAGAATATATCCATGAACATCCTCGTGCCAAAGCTCGTACATTGTTTGCCACGCACTACCATGAGCTGAATGAAATGGAGAAGAGTTTCAAACGCATCAAGAATTACAATGTATCGGTGAGAGAGGTCGACAATAAAGTTATTTTCTTGCGTAAATTGGAACGTGGAGGTAGTGAACACTCTTTTGGTATTCACGTAGCAAAGTTGGCGGGTATGCCGAAAAGTATTGTGAAGCGTGCCGATGAAATATTACATCAGTTGGAGGTAGAGAACCGTCAGACCGGGATGGTCAGCGGTAAAACCATTACCGAAGGTGCTTCTTCTGCCGGTGGTATGCAACTGAGTTTCTTCCAGCTTGATGATCCTGTACTGTGTCAGATACGCGATGAGATACTCAATCTTGACGTGAATAACCTGACTCCGCTGGAAGCGCTGAATAAGTTGAATGATATTAAGAGAATAGTGAAAGGGAAGTGATTAACTTCCCTTTTTCAAGGCGGATATTATTTGTTTGGCCTTAGCTTTGGCTATCTTATGACAAAGCATTGTCATTGAAGTAGATAAATTGGGTATCTCATCCATTTCTGCTTTATGTTTACGTTCCCATTCATAGATAATATGTTCTTTGGTTTCGCTTTCGGCAGGAAACGTTTTTTGTGCATCTTTTTCTTTCCATTTCACTATATATTCCACGCGATAGTTTCCGGTATATCTTTTCTTATTCACTTGGAGTGAATTGAGTTGATAATAGCATTTGCAGGAACTGATTTCAGCAAGGTAATCGGCAGGTTGTTTCCCCTTTGAGGGATAATAAGCCTTAATACCTTGTACTTCCAGTTCGTCCTTCAAAAATTGAAGTATCAATATAGGACTGAGACTGTCTGCTAACGTTACCTGCATCTGTACACTGTCCCTATGAATAAGAAATTCACTCAAATTATGGGTAATTTGACCTTCCTGTTTAGTAGTGGTATTACTATCTTTCCAAAAAGGATCGACGTCCTTTCGGAAATCCCGATATAGACTGCCGTCACTACTATGAAAATTGTTAGAGGTATAGTTTGTAGCGACATCATAATAATAAGTCTCTGAAAATATTTCTTTGTTTCCTGTATTATTGAACAGTTTTACTTCTTCTTGTCCAAACATCATACTGGAAAATTGTAGCAATAGTATTGCTATCATGGTAGGGAGTGATTTTTTCATGGCAATTAAAATTAATAAGTGGGATGCGAATTTGTCTCGTTTACATGTACATTATTTATATATTCTACATCATCCATCCAGTTGTAAGTAATATAATAACAATGTTGCTCAGGATATTTACATTGTGAACTATAAAAATAAACGGTGGCATACCCTTCATATATATTATTCAGCTCGATAGGATCTCCCAAAATATATCCGCCACCATCAGGGAAGTTACTATTGTCATCTTCGTCTCCGGGAATATGTATCCTCGTGGTATAACTGTCGATAACCATTTTAAAAGGATTTTTTTCAGGATCGTATTCATCGTATTCACTATCGTTACAGAATATATATAATTTTCCATTTATACATTCAAATGAGTGTGAATAGTATTCTCTTCCACAATTAGTCCCTATTTCTATGGGGCCGATATCTTCGGGTTTTTCCCCTGCTTCTACCATATAATATCTACTGCAAGTACAATTATAATCAGTACATGATACTTCTATTTGGACATATGTATATCCGTTATCATTGATTTTAACATCTTGGCTTGAATTGTTTGAGAGTGATAGCCAGGCATTGCCTATAGAAGTTCCTGTATAACTGACATGGAAATTAGTACAACTATATGTTTCGTTGGGTGTAAAAGTCAGAGTTATTTCTCCGGTATCATCGTTTGTTTCTATATGACAATTGGGTAAACAACCGCCACCGAAACCATTACAATTGGAATTCATGCTTCGCAGATTAGCTACTTTTGAAACATTTTCTACTTCACTACTACTATCACAACTAGCTATTGTGATTATTGTAATAATCGTAATTAAGTAATAAATCTGTTTCATAGCATGTAAGATTAAAGTCTGAATATACAAAAAATATAACAAGTAAGTATTCTTTTGTTATTAATTAACTAAATAGGCTATAAATGTTTCGTGGTGGTATGTAGAATTAAATTTATATTTAAGTGGTAGTTGAATTTATTTCATAATATGTAGCAATATCAATATTTAGAGTAATCGGTTGTCTCTGCGGTATCTTTGGGTACGGAATTCTTTTATGCGTTCTGAAAAACATTTGTTTGTTTTAAAAGCTATGAATTAGCAACAATTTGATCATAATATGTTTTCTACAGCTCTATACATAAAGAAAAAACAAAGCATAACGAATTCTATATTATTTAATTCGCTATGCTTTATTCTAATTTATACTTTCGTTATGAGCGTAGTTTTATTTCTTTCTTTTCCCGTAGAAACACATGAAATAGATACCGATAATAATGAAAGGAATGCTCAGCCATTGTCCCATATTCAGTCTCATACTGTCTTCAAAGTTTACTTGGTTCTCTTTCAAGAACTCGATGAAGAAGCGGAATACGAATATTTCCGTCAAGCAAAGGCCGAAGTAGAAACCACGATGATAGGGGAGGGAGACCTGTTTTTTCAGTCCCCGTTTATACAGGTAAACCATTCCCAGGAAGAAGATAAAATAAGCGATTGCTTCGTAAAGCTGCGCCGGATGGCGGGGAAGCATATCTACCCGTTCAAAGACGAAAGCCCAAGGCACATCGGTGGGCTGGCCGATGATTTCAGAATTCATCAGGTTGGCCAGACGGATGCAGCACGCTGTGATAGGTGTAGCCACAGCGATCATATCGAGCACATCCATGTAATGCATCTTGGTCTTGCGGCAATAGAGCCATAGGGAGATAATCAAGCCTAATGTACCGCCATGACTGGCAAGCCCTTCATATCCGGTCCATTTCCAACCGCCGTCGGGCAGGAACTTTACCGGAAGTATCATTTCCCAAAAGTGGTTCAGATAGTAGTCGGGCTGATAGAACAGGCAATGTCCCAACCGTGCTCCAATCAGTATGCCGAAAAAACAATAAAAGAACAACGGTTCAAACTTCTTTTCATCAATCTTTCTGTCACGGTATTGACGGTGGACTATTACGTAAGCGAGTGCGATACCTATAACCCATAGTAGACCGTAATAACGGATTGGGATACTTCCGAAGAGATTAAACAGTTCGGGATTAGGGTTCCAGTTGATGGAGAATAATGCTAGCATATTGTTGAAGGAATAGAGTTATTAACTTGATTATGCAGCAAAGTTAGAAAATAATCTTGTTTACTTGCCAATTTAGGTTAATATGTATGTGATTTTTATTTAAACTTCTCCGCCACCATCCTGTACGTCGGAACTTCAATTCCTTGTTCCTCCGCTGCCGCAATCATGTCGAAAAGTAACCCCTGCACTTCACTCTCGTGTCCTCTCGCCATATCTTTCTGCATGGAAGCGGTACTTTCGGGCGCGAGTTTGTCGATAACTTTAAGATTATATTCTACAATATCCTCCTTAAATTCAATGCCTGATTTCCGTCCCAATGCAGCGCTTTCTTGAGAAAGGCCGATAAAAGTATCGCGTACTTTACCCGGCTTCTGGACTTCCCCCATAGGCACGTCGTAGTAAGCTCCTGTCACAGCCATGGCAGAGATGAAAGACCATTTTACGAACGTATCCCGGTTGATATCGGGGGATATTTCGGCTTTGATGCCACTTTCCTGTAAATCACGTTGCACGGCTTCCAATGTTTCACGGGAAACATCAGTGCCCCGGTGTGCCCCGTAGACCAGACGGAATATCTTGCCCATTTGCGTAATTTCCCCTTTTCCCGAAACGAAACCTACGATGTAGATGCAACCGTCCAGTACCGTTACGTCCGGAACCAGACGCTGGATGCGGGGGCCCGTACCGTAAACGTTCAAGATAGGAATAACTACCGTATTTTCGTGAGAAGCGCGTTTGATAAGTTCCGTAATGGAGTCTACCGAATACCCTTTGACGCATACGAAGATGACATCTGCCTTGTAGCCGGCCGATGAAGAAGCGAGAGCGGCATATTCTTCCGCCGTATAAGCGGGCGTCTTCAGCGTATGTTCGCCCTTCAGGTCGGAATGTAGCCGCAAACCATGCTCACGTATGGCGGCAAGATGTTCGCCGCGTGCAATGCAAGTAACGTCTTTTCCGGCCAATGCAAGGAAACCGGCAATACTGCCACCTACGCCGCCGGTACCTGCAATGAGATACTTTAATCTATTATTTGCCATTTGAGGTTTCTTATTAGGATTGTTACTTAACGTAGTTTTCTTTCTCCATATAGTAAAACTCTTCGCCCCGGTCTCCATTTTCCAGATCGGTCAGCTCGACTTGAAAGATACGATAAGGAAGGTCTTTTTCAGGACTTTTGGCCGCCCCGTTCTTCTTATACATTGAACCGGAAATGCATGATGTCCCCATCCTGCACCACGTATTCCTTGCCTTCAACACCCAGCTTACCGGCTTCGCGTACCGCGACCTCACTGCCATATTTGATGTAGTCTTCGTATTTGATGACCTCTGCACGGATAAATCCCTTTTCAAAGTCCGTATGGATAACTCCGGCGCATTGCGGGGCTTTCCAGCCTTTGTGATAAGTCCACGCCTTTACTTCCATTTCTCCGGCGGTGATAAAGGTCTCCAGGTTCAGGAGGCTGTAGATGGCCTTAATCAGGCGGTTACAGCCGCTTTCCTTCAATCCGAGGTCTTCGAGGAACATCTGCTTTTCTTCGTACGTTTCCAATTCGGCGATGTCGGCCTCGGTCTGTGCGGAGATGATGATGAGTTCGGCATCCTCTCCCTTGATGGCTTCGCGTACTTGCTCCACGTATTGGTTGCCGGTGGCGGCACTGGTATCGTCTACATTGCAGACGTAGAGCACGGGTTTGGTGGTGAGCAGGAACATCTGTTTGGCGCACTGCTCTTCATCATCGTTTTGAGGTATTACAGTACGGGCACTCTGTCCTTGTTCCAATGCATCTTTGTAACGGAGCAGGAGATCGTATTCTATCTTTGCCATCTTGTCGCCACCTACTTTAGCTACTTTTTCCACGCGCTTGATGCGGTTTTCTACCGTGTCGAGGTCTTTCAGTTGCAGTTCGGTGTCGATGATTTCCTTGTCGCGCACGGGGTTTACCGAACCGTCCACATGCACGATGTTTCCGTTGTCGAAGCAACGCAACACATGGATGATGGCGTCACACTCGCGAATATTGCCCAAGAATTGGTTACCGAGGCCTTCGCCTTTGCTGGCACCTTTCACCAAACCGGCAATGTCGACAATATCGCATACGGCGGGTACGATACGTCCCGGATGAACCAGTTCGGCAAGACGGGTCAACCGCTCATCGGGTACGGATACTTGCCCCATTTGGGCGTCGATTGTACAAAACGGGAAATTTGCCGCTTGCGCTTTTGCACTGCTCAAGCAGTTGAAAAGAGTAGATTTTCCTACGTTGGGAAGTCCTACGATACCAGCTTTTAATGCCATAGTGTTATAGTATTTTTGTTATTATCAATTGATTATATCATTCTTTTTTGTCTCATTTTGGGGTGCAAAGATAATCAATTTTAGGCTAATGCGGTAATCTTCTTATACTTTCTCTTTTGTGGAATATCAGTTTTTAAGGAGGGAATACTTATCTTTGTTCACATGGATAAAATGGAAAAGATTATGAACCTGTCTTTGGTTATTGCCAATAAAAAGCAGTATTTGGATTTACTGTTGCTTGCCGATGAGCAAGAGTCCATGATCGACCGTTACTTGGAACGGGGCGAAATGTTTGTGCTCGAAGATCGGGGCGTTAAAGCCGTTTGTGTGGTTACCGACGAAGGAAGCGGTGTTTGTGAACTGAAAAACTTGGCTGTTACTCCTGATTTCCAACGGCAGGGATATGGAAGGACAATGATAAACTATCTGATAAATCACTATTCGGGAAGATATACTCAAATGATAGTCGGGACCGGAGATGTTCCGGGGACAACCGGATTTTATAAAAGTTGCGGTTTTGAATATTCCCACCGTATCGAGAACTTTTTTACCGATAATTACGACCATCCTATAGTGGAAGAGGGCATATTATTAAAAGATATGATATACCTGAAGCAAAGCCTTTAAATTCATCCCTTTAATGCCAGTATTGTGCCAATAGAGTGGCACAACTTTGCCATCATATTGGCATGCTTGTGCCACCCTATTGGCAAGGCTTTGCCACTTTATTGGCACAAAGTCGGCAATGGTAGGGAAGGAAAATCCCTTTTCTCTATCGTCTTTCCTCGGCATATAGCCGGTGGAAGACAGACTTCAGCAACGTTTCATCAGCAATGATGGTTTGCAGTTCTTTCAGCCGTTCTGCATTTTTGGAATTAGGGAACCAAAGTTTCAGATAGCCGCCCGGTGCATACTTTTCCATCAGATGTTTGTGGAACCGTAGGTAGTGCCATTCCTCATCTGTCGTAGGGTTTTGCTTCAGACCATATTGCACGGTGCGGCGCAGGGTGATGTCCGGGTCAATAATACGGTCGGCTTCGGCAACGATTTTGCCATAGATACTGCGGGGCTCATGGTCGGTAGATGCCCGGTGGTCTTCTACGGCTTCTTTCATCGTTTGTATTTCTTCCTCTGAGAACCATTGATGCAGGGTATCATCTGCCGCCAGTATCTCTCCGGACAAAAGATGATGTGTGGCCCGGTCGCGGCAGAGCCCTGTGTCATGATAAGCCGCGATAGTATAGACCATGCGCTCGTCGGTTTCGGGATGTTGGCGGGCAAGTGCCAGACTTTCGTCAATAACGGTTTCCACATGCGACAAATTGTGTGCTTTATCAAAATCTTTGTATCGGGGGATGATTTCTGTTTCTATGTAACGAATAAGTTCTTGAGGTATCATATTTATTTTTTTTATTGGCACAAAGGTAGGGCTTTATTTATCTGTGTGTTTCTTTATAATATAGTTTTTGGCTGTTTCGGATATTTGCTTTATTTTTGCTTATATATCAGTATGGGATGTAAAATGCTGGTGTATCAACAATCAAACACGACACGGTATTTATGAAATTGTATGCAGGCGTATTGTGCGCATTGTTGCTGTCGGGTAACCTGATGGCACAAACAGGGAAATTTGGGGACTATGTAAATCCGCTTATCGGTACAGATGTACAGCGGCATGCCCGGGGAGATAAAGCTCCGTCGGAAGAAAAAGGCCAGACTATGCCCGCTGTGGGAGTACCCAATGGAATGACGAATTGGGTGGCGCAGACGCTGGAAGGTGAACGTAAATGTAATCCTCCGTATTATTATTATCACAACGAAATTCAGGGTTTCAGGGCAAGTCACTGGATAAGCGGTTCGTGTACGCAAGATTATGGAAGTGTCACCCTAATGCCGATGGTGGGAGAGTTGAAGACGGATGCCCGGGAACGTGCTTCACACTTCGGCCATGATAAAGAAATGGCAAAGCCCTCTTGTTATGAGGTAACTTTGGAGGACTACCGAATTCGTGCGGAGATGACCGGTCTTTCTCATGCGGGAATGATGCGGTTTAATTTTCCCCCGGATGAAGGAGAACGGTATATCGTTATTGAGCCGAACAGTGATAAAAAACAGGGATATATCAGAATTGATACGAAAAACAGGGAAGTGACCGGTTATAATCCCGCCTATCGTATTTATCAGGGAGGTGGTAAGAGTGCCGGTTTCAGTGGATATTTTGTAGTCAAGTTTGAAACCGATTTCGATACCTTCGGCGTGTGGAAAGACAGTATGGTTGTAGTGGGACAAACGGAAATTGAGGGTAAAGGATGTGAAGTAGGCGCTTGGATAAAGCTGTCGGCCTTGAAGAACAATTGCATGAAGGTGAAGATAGGGACTTCCTTTACAAGTGTTGATAATGCCCGCGAGAACCTGGAGACGGAGATACCGGATTGGGATTTTGAGACAGTGAAATCCCGTTCGGCTGCCGACTGGGAAAAGGCTTTGGGACAGATAGCCGTAAAGGGTAATGATGAAAAAAAGAAAACGCAATTCTATACGGCTCTTTATAATGCCCGTATGCTTCCGCGTACGTTCAGTGATGTCAAAGGATACTATCCCGGTTTTGCGGAAAAGCATACTGTGCATCAGGCAAAAGGGTTTTCCTATTACTGTGACTTTTCTATGTGGGATATTTATAGGGCTGTATTACCGCTTTATACCATTCTAAGTCCTTCTATAGTGGGGGATTTCTCAAAATCATTTATTCTAAAAGGGCAGCAAGGCGGATGGTTACCTATTTTCCCGTTGTGGAACAATTATACCGCGGCGATGATTGGCGACCATGGTATCGCGATGCTGGGTGACGCTATTGTAAAAGACATTCCGGGTTTTGACTATGAGGAGGCTTACCGATTGATGCGTAAGAATGCGTTCCAGGTAAATACGGATAAAAAAAGTTATGTGGAAGGTAAAGGGCGCAGAGCACTGGACTCTTATCTGCAATATGATTATATACCATTGGAAGACAATGTGTGGGATGCATTTCATAAACGGGAACAGGTGTCGCGCACGTTGGAGTATGCTTATGATGATTTTGTCTTGTCGCAGGTTGCCTGCAAGCTTGGGAAGAAGGTTGATTATGAAGTATTGTCCCATAGGGCGATGAACTATAAGAACGTGATTGATCCTGAAACGGGATATGCCCGCGGACGGCATGCAGACGGTAAGTGGGTGGAACCTTTTGAATTTGATAAGTCCGCAGATTATATCTGTGAGGGTACGCCTTTTCACTATACCTGGTACGTGCCCCACGATGTGGAAGGGCTGATGAAACATATTGGTAAGGAACGCTTTATAAACCGGCTTGATACTTTCTTTGAGAAAGATTATTACTGGCACGGTAATGAGCCGGGGCATCATATCCCTTATCTTTTTGCATTGTCCGGTGAGCCATGGAAGACCCAGAAGTGGGTTCATAGAATACTGGAAAGGGAATATTATCCTGCACCGGACGGACTGAGTGGGAATGATGATGCCGGACAAATGTCGGCATGGCTGGTGTTCGGTATGATGGGCTTTTATCCGGTATGTCCCGGTTCACCGTATTATGTAATTGGAAGTCCCGGTTTTGAGGAAGTGGTCATCACTCTTGAGAGCGGCAGAGAATTCAGGGTTGAGGCGAAAGGATATTCGGAGAAGAATATCTATATCCAGTCAGCTACATTGAATGGGAAACCTTATAGCCGGTCTATCTTGTCGCATGAGGATATTATGAAAGGGGGTATTCTGTCGTTTGTAATGGGAAGTGAGCCCAATAAGCAGTGGGGAATTAACAAGAATATTAATTAACAGATAGAAGAGAATGAAAAAGTGGATATTATTGAGTATGGGTATTTGCTTGTCTTTACCTATTATTGCGCAGCAGTCAGAGAAAAAAGATTATCTGGTAATGGATATGGTACATCATAATCCGGGAGATGCCATGACGCAAACCGCTTTTCGCAATCCGGAGAAGTTGGCTTCTTTCGGGATGAATGGCATGGTTATCAATGAGTTTAAGTTTCCGCAGTGTGCCGTCAGTTTTTCTAAGTTCGACAAGCGTATCTTTCCGAAAGGTTCGGAAGAGAGGGCTTGGGTAGAAATGCTGACGAAGGAAATCAGGACTCAGATTGATGAATGTCACCGGAATGGTTTGCAAGCTTTCTACTTTACGGATATCATTGTGCTGCCTAAGAAACTGGTAGATCTTTATAAAGACGAGATATGCGACGAAGAAGGAAAGATTTCGTTCGAGAAGCCCAAGACATGGGAGATACACCGGGCGATGCTGAAGGAGTTGTTCGAGCGTTTTCCGGAAATGGATGGATTGGTCATTCGTACGGGTGAGACTTATACGCACAACATCCCGTATCATACGGGAAACGGACCGGTAGATTATAAAAAGAAGTATGACAAGAGCATCGAGATACATGCCAAGCTGATGAATTTGCTGAGGGAAGAGGTATGTGTGAAGCGGAATAAGAAGATTGTATACCGGACATGGGATTTTGGTTTCTTCCATGTCCGTCCGGACTATTATCTGGCCGTGACGGAACAGGTGGAACCGCATTCCAATCTCTATCTTGCCATCAAGCATACGAATGGTGATTATTTCAGGACTTTCCCTTTCAATAGAACGATTACTTTGGGAAAGCATAAGCAGGTGATAGAGGTACAATGCCAGCGAGAATACGAAGGAAAAGGAGCCTATCCGAACTACATGGCCGATGCTGTGATTAACGGGTTCGAGGAGACTAAGAATGATGCTGCGCCACGTTGTCTGAACGATATAAAAGACAATCCTCTCTTCTCCGGTGTGTGGACATGGTCGAGAGGGGGCGGTTGGTTTGGCCCTTATATTTCTAATGAACTCTGGTGCGACTTGAATACGTATGTAATGAGCCAGTGGGCGAAAAATCCCGACCGGGCAGAAAAAGAGATCTTCAATGAGTATGCATTAAAAATAGGGATTTCCGATGAGTCATTACCTTATTTCCGCAGATTGTGCCTTCTGACTCCCGATGCTATTATCCGGGGAAGAGGTTCGTTGATACACCCTGTCAGTGTTACGTGGACGCGCGATCATTATTTGGGGGGTACGAACCAATTGAAGAAAGTGTTCGACGCGATTTTGAAAAAAGGTAACGTTGACGAAGCTTTGTACGAGATGAAGCTTTCCGTTGCTCTTTGGGAAGAAATAGTAAAGCTTTCCCGGAGGGTGGAATGTAGCGATGAAGTAGTGGAGCATTATATCAGGACTTCTTCTTTGTATGGTTATTGGCTTTATAGAATTATGGAACAAGGCTGGATTGTGATGCTGAAGGGGTATCAGGGAGACCGGACAGGAGAATATGACCGGACAGCCATAAAACTGGCTATTGAAGAATATGACAAGTGTTGGAAGGAGTATCGTAAACTGAAAGAAGAAAACTCTGATTGCGCTACGCTTTATTATGATCAATATGTAAAGTTCAATATAGACGGTGTGAGGAACAAGATAGGCTTCATTGACGGTATGGGGGCGGCTGTGAACAAATACCGTACTCTTGAATAATGAATAAAAAGCGGCGGAATACACAATGTGCTCCGCCGCTTTTTATTTTAGATTTTTATCGGTTTGACTTAACCGATTGAGAAATAAATTTTTAGCGAATTATTTGAGAAGTGGCGGTAACGAGTTAGCAACCGTACGATTTTTAGCGATTTGCGGTGTTATGCTGCCAAATAACTCTTTCACCGACAAAGATATAACATTTTTAATAATCCACAAAGCAAAGGACTATTTATTTAGCCCTATGTCTTGTGGATTATTTCAGAGATTTACGTAATAAAGAAATTCGTTTTAGTAAATGCCCAATACATAGCACTATTGTAACAATCCCTATTTTATAGTGCAATAGCCCTATGTAGGAGTTAGCCCCGTCTACTCCTAATAGGATAATTCCCGTAACCGATACAAGAAAGAATACAACTGACAGTACTACTGTAATTTTACTTTTTTTACCAAGCCCATTTTTTATTATTCCTTTATACCATCCCCAATGTGTTGTTATATGGAATATTGATATTACAAAAAATAAAAAACTGGTCAAAACATGAAATACTGCCCAATTATGCCATAGTTCGTGATTAATGCCATGTCCAGCAATATGCAATCCTATCCCGGAAAATGCTGATAACACGAACACAAAAACCAGACTCCAGTCTATTACAAAAATCTTTTTCATTGCTTACCGTTTTCATATTTACGGTGCAAAATTCGGTATTCAAGTGGAATCTGAACGATAACAATTGTAAAGAAATGAAGTTAACGACGATTTCTGATGCGTGATAAAGAAACAGGAGTGATGCCAAGATAAGACGCTATATAATGTTGTGGAACACGCTGTATTATATTGGGATACTCTTTCAGCAATTCTTCATATCGCTGTTGCGGTGTGTTTTTTATTCTTGACAAGAACAATTGTTGGTAAGCATGAAAACGGTCTATGAGTTTTTTTTCATACAACTGCCTAAACGACAAATTATTGTTGATTTGATTGTAAAAGTCCTCTCTTCTTATAGCCGTGAGTTCCGTTGGTTCGATACTCTCCAAATAGAAAAGACTCGGCGTGCGTTTATATAGGCTATCGAATGAGGCGACAAAATCCCCTTCAAAAAAGAATTGAAAAGTAATATCTTTCCCTTCATTATAGAAAAACAGCCGCAGACAGCCTTTACGGATTAGATAGAGTTTTTCTGCAATTTTTCCTTCCTCCAAAAGAATTGATTTGGAAGGAACGGACAAATATTCAGATTTTATCTGCGATTCAATATGGTTTAAGTAACTATTTTCTGTCATAGTGCAAAATTACAAAAAAGTACCGTTCATCAGTCATTTATGAACGGTACTTTATGTTTTTCAGTACAATAAGTCGATTACAGTTTCATTCCTCTGCTTTTCCTTTGCGGTTGTATAGGTTGGCGTATGTTCTGCCTTAACTTCTCGAACTGTTCCTTGAACCATTCGGCAATGGGTTTTCGGTCGATGGCAAGAACCAGTCTTGTCCCGTCCGTGGGGTCTTTCAGCACTTGGAAACCTGCCCTTTCGGTCGTGAATTTCCGTCCGTGTTCCTCCGAGTAGAGTTCCCCTGCATACTCCAACGGCTTGCCGCTGACGAGCGTTGCGGTCTGCCTTTCATCGAACCCCACAAGGCGGCAGAGGTTTTCGATACGGAGCATTTCACGGAAATAGGGAAACCATGCCGCCGCCCTTGCGATTACCGTTTTCAGAAACGATATTTCCTGCTTGTGCCTTGTGTCCTTGTCTGCTATCTCCCTGCCGTGCTTTTGCTGCATTTCCCGTATCTCCCGGCTGTGGTCTGCCTGCATGGTCTGTATCCTATCTTGCAGGGCTTCGATGGTTTCCTCGTGGTCGGCTACCTCCCTATGCAGGGCGGTGTTCTCCCTTTCCAGCGTCTTGACCTTGTTACTGCCGAAAAGAGAACCGACGCTCTCGGCGATGTTGGCGGCTGCGGTGGTTGCCGCCCCTTTCAGCTTCTCGGTCTGTATCTCTTTTTTCGCCCGTCTTAGTTCCTCCCGTGCCGTTTCTTTCTGCTGTTGCAAGTCCACCACTTCCGCTTTGAGATTGTCGGCGAGTTTCTGTATATCCCGATAATACTGCTGCGTGGACTTGTGGCGAGCCTTCGAGCCGTCTATGCCCCTTCGCAGCCCGTATTTCGCCATCGCTTCGGCATAGGTATCTTGGTAGGACTTCAATTTCAGCCGTGTCATAATATCGTCTGCGCACAGCCTCACGGTGTCGGTCGGCTTCTTGCGGTATCGCTTCTTCGTCTGCTCCTCCCTTTTCCTGCGCTTTCGCTCTCCCTTGACGATGGGGACGAGCGTGACGTGTATGTGCGGCGTTTCCTCGTCCCTGTGCAGGTGAGCCGCCACGATGTTCTCCTTTCCGAACGTGTCGGCGAAGTATTTCAGATTGTCGGCGCACCACTCGTCCAAACGCCCCTCTTCCTCTATCCGCTTCATGTCCTCGTGCGTTCCCGACACGTTGATGCGGATAGCCCGTACTTGGTTGCTTCCGATTTTGCGTGTCAGCCCCGCTTCTTCCAGTCTTCTCTGAACAGCCGTCGAACGGTCTTTCACTCCGTCGGGGTAGCCGATGAGCCTGCGGTTCAGGTGCGTGCGTGTGGGGTCGGCGTTCTTCGGTATGATGAACCGCTCGATATGTGCGGTCGTTCCGCTGTCGCTGCCGTGCGCCTTTTCCATGTGTAAAACTACGAAACCCATATATTCTTCCTTTCTTTTTTGGCTTGTGAAACAATGATTTTTTGTATCTTCGGGGGCGGCAAATGCCGTCCCCGATGGGGTGTGCAGAGGGGCTTGCCCCTTGCCTTATTGGGGAATTTTCAGCGATACGTAGTATTGCGGCTCGGAAAATTCCCTAATAAGCTACGGTATTTTCTCCGTAAATACCCTGCGGCGTGCCGTCCGTCTGTCCGTCTGCCTTTCGGCTATGGCTATCCCTGCCGCCTGCTTGCCCGTAACTCCACCTTATTTTTTCCCTTTCGGTCGGTGGGTGGCGGGGCGGTCGTTTCCGTTTTCAAAGGCTCTTTTGCACGGGGCGGTCGGATACAAGGTTTTCCCGATAAATACGCTCGCAGCGAAGCGAGAGGAAGATTTATCGGGAAACGGCGCAGCCGCCTGACCTTTTAGCCGACATAAAGCCCCGTGCTTGCTTTGCCTTTGTAAACGGAAATGATTGCTCCGCTTTGCTGTGCTCGAAAAATCGAATCTGCGTATCTACATATAGTCGGTTATTAATGGACTGACTTACAGATTCAATGATTCCAATACGACAGTGCGACACGGCTTCATGACGATATGACTGCTTGACTGCCGACATTCAGCGAAAGAAAAATCAAGCTGTTCTCTTTTCGCCCGTGCATAATCCTTTCCAACAACACTTTGCGGACTTTCGCCGCCCCGAACGGACTCGATACGGAAAGCGAGGGCGGCTATCGTTTCGAGGTTGTAAACCTCCGCGCTGTATCTGTCCGATATGCGGATAATGCGCTTTATGTCATATACGCTCAAAACTCCGCTTTTGCAGAGAGCCTTTATCCCTGCCCGAACCGTCGGGGCGATAACCCCGAACAGTTCGCAGATTTCCCACTCGGTCATGGCGGTTGCGCCTATATCGCTCGGCAGGGAGATATTGCCCTGCCCGTCCATCGTGATAATGTACCTTTCTTCTTTCATCGGTATTCTGTTCTTAATTAAATGACTCGGCAGATATTCTTCTCCATATCCTCCAACTTGTGCGACAAGGTTTCCATGTCTTGGCTTATCTTCTGGGCGGTGATTTTGGCGTAAATTTGGGTGGTCTTTATGTTCGTGTGTCCCAAAAGGCGGCTTACCGTTTCGATGGGTACACCGTGCGACAGAAGCACGGTCGTGGCGTTCGTGTGTCTTGCGACATGGTAGGTCAAACGCACCTTGAAACCGCATTGTCTGCCTATCTCTTTGAGTATCTTGTTGCAGCTTCCGTTGCTCGGAACGGGGAAAACATGACCGTCCCGAGCCAGTCCCTTGTACTTCTCGATGATACGCTTGGGAACGTCCAAAAGGCGGATGTTCGATTCGGTGTTGGTTTTCTTTCTTCGGGTGATTATCCACAGGTTGCCGTCGAAGAATGTTTGCAGGTGGTCGGCGGTGAGGTCCTTCACGTCCGAATACGCCAAACCCGTGAACACCGAAAAGACGAACAAGTCCCGTACAAGCTCGTGGGTGGCGTTCTTCATGGGTGCGTCCATGAGCGTCTGTATCTCCGTTTGGGTGAGGTAGCCCCTGTCCACGCTTTCGGGAGAGTTGATATATCCGGCAAAGGGGTTGAACGGCAAACGCCCGTCGTTTCTCGCTATCGAAACGATGTGTTTCAACACAATCATGTAGCCCCACACGGTATTGGTGCGGCATTTCTTCTCCGTGCGCAAAAAATACTCGAAGTCGTTGATGAACGTGAGGTTGAGTTCCTTTAACGGAATATCCTCACGCTTGTAGGTATGGGGCAAAAACTCCCGAATATGGTTGCAGACCGTCCGATAACGGGTAAATGTACCCTGCGCCCTGCTGTGCCCGACTTTCTTCTCAAACTCGGCGTTGTGCTGCTCGAACAGCTTCAGCAATGTTTCCTGCTTGACGCCGATACCGAGATAGGCGTCTTTGAGCTTGGCGGCGGTAACATAACCATCCGTCTGCATCAGTTCTTGGTAGCGGCGGTTTACCTCCACACGGATTTTATCTACCGCAAGGTTGATTCTCTGTGCTTCGACGCTCTTGCCCGAAGCACGGCTGTTCTTCACGTCCCACAAGCGTGGGGGAACGTCCATCTTGCAACTGAACTGTTTAATCTCGCCGTCCACCGTGATACGGCACATCAGAGGCAGGTTACCGTTCGGCTTCTCGCTGCCTTTCTTCACGTAAAATAATACCTTGAATGTACTACGCATAACTCACTCCTTTTTTTGGTTACAAAATTAGTTATTAGTGAGTTACCGACAGCTATGTAAATCTACGCAAAACGCAGAAACAGAACCTTTTAGCAAGAAATCTGCACCCATTACGGGAGTAACGAGGTGGTAACTGAACTTCTGCACCGTTTGGCTTCGAGGTGGTATTTCGTTGGCTCTGCCCCATAGAAAAACAAAGCGTAACGAACGCTCTATCAGCTAATTCGCTACGCTTTGCCCAAATTTACTTTTTCGCTATGTGTTTATTTTATAAAGGTTTTGGTTAGTGTTAGTAGTAAAGTTTTTTAAGAGAGAAAGAATGAATTACATGTTCGGGTTGTCCATTGTTACCGTCATTTCGGGAACCAGGATGTATTCACCTTTCTTTTTGTTCCATTTATAGTAAGTAGTGGTAAGTGTCTTACCTTGATAGGCATAACGGATACACAAATCTTTGTTCCATGTATTCTCTGTACTGTTCCATTTCATAGTTTCATTTTCTGTCATGCGGTTTTGGTCGTCGTACTTATAGTTGTACTTCATGTAATTTGATAATGTACCACCATCCATCTTGTATACGGTTTGGCCAACCATTACGCCATTTACCTCTTCCGAATTGTAAATGAGGTTACTTTTATTGTCAGCTGACGCATTCATGCCACAAGCGAAAAGACAAGCAAATAAAATCAAATTTTTTAAAGTCTTCATGGATTTATGTTTTAGAGTTTAACTTACTATATTCTATCAATGTGTCATTGATTTCGCTGCAAAGGTACGTATTATATTGACATAATCTTAATTTTTGGTTTAAATATTATCAAAATGTCAATTTGATGAAGAAGAATATGCTTCCTTTTTGCTAAGATAGATGAACAAAAAATATCCGGCAGAACGCTTGCCGGATATTCTTGTGAACAAACTGTATTTTAAACTGATTGCTTCTGTTGCTTTCTGATTGTAAGTTAAATAAAGTTATCGAACCGATTAATGGGCTTCCAACCAGTTTTTCCCCCATCCGCAATCGGCTTTCAGGGGTACGAGCATGCGATAAGCATGCTCCATCTCTTCGATTACAATTTGTTGCACAATCTCTTTTTCTGCCTCTGGAACGCTGAAATTTAGTTCGTCATGGACCTGTAAAATCATTTTTGCTTTCAGATTGTTACTTTGAAAGCGTTGATTGATGTGTGCCATGGCTACTTTGATGATATCGGCGGCGCTTCCCTGAATGGGGGCGTTGATGGCATTCCGCTCGGCGTAACCGCGGACAACGGCATTCCGGGAGTTGATGTCCGGCAGGAAGCGCTTGCGGTGGAAGATAGTTTCAACATAGCCGTTTTCGCGTGCCACTTGGATGCTTTTATCCATGTATTCCTTGACTTGGGGGTAAGTCTCAAAGTATCCGTCAATCAATTCCTTGGCTTCCTGACGGGAGACGTTCATGCGTTCTGCCAGTCCGAAGACAGAAATGCCATAGATGATACCGAAGTTGGCAGTCTTGGCTTTGCGGCGCATGTCGGCGGTTACTTCATTGATATTTACCTTGTATATCTTTGCGGCGGTGGCGGCGTGGATGTCGTAACCGCTGAGGAAGGCGTCTATCATATTTTTGTCTCCACTCAGATGAGCCATGATACGTAGTTCAATCTGTGAGTAGTCGGCAGAGAAAAACTTACAACCATCGTCCGGGATAAAAGCTTTACGGATTTCCTTACCGTCTTCATCGCGGATAGGGATGTTTTGCAGGTTCGGGTTACTGGAGCTGAGTCTCCCTGTGGCGGTTACTGCTTGGTTGAAAGAGGTATGTATTCGTCCGGTACGAGAGTTTATCAGTTGGGGTAGGGCGTCGATATAGGTGCTGAGCAATTTTTTCAGACCACGGTATTCCAATATCTTACCGATAATCTCGTGTTTGTTGCGGTAGGTCTGTAACACTTCTTCTGAGGTGACATACTGTCCGGTCTTGGTTTTTTTGGCTTTATCCACGATTTTCAGTTTGTCGAAGAGTATCTCGCCTACCTGTTTGGCGGAACTGATGTTGAATGTTTCGCCTGCCATTTCGTAGATGTTCTTTTCTATTTCCTGTAAACGGATAGTGAAGTGCTCCGATGATTGTTTCAAGGCTTCTGTGCTGATACGTACTCCGTTACTCTCTATATTGACAAGTACGGGGACAAGGGGCATTTCAATTTCATGGAATAAATGTTCTACATCTTGTTTCTTTAATTCCTTCTCCAATATATTCTTCAATTTCAGAGTGACGTCCGCATCTTCGCAGGCATAACGGTAAACATCTTCCGGAGGAAGGTCGCGCATGTTTTTCTGATTTTTTCCTTTGGCTCCGATGAGTTCGTCAATGTGGATGGTTTGATAGTGCAGGTAGATTTCCGCCAGATAGTCCATATTGTGACGAAGTTCCGGTTGCAGGACATAATGTGCGAGCATTGTATCAAAAAGTTTTCCCTTTACTTGAATGCCGTAATTTTTGAGGACTATCATATCATACTTGATATTTTGTCCTACTTTCAAAGATTTCTCATTTTCATAGAGGGGACGTAACTCATTTACTATTTTTAACGCTTCTTCCCGATTTGCCGGAACAGGTACGTAATAGGCCCTGTTTTCAGCGTCACTGAAACTCATTCCGACTAATTCTGCTTCCATCGGTTCGGTTCCTGTAGTTTCCGTATCTATTGAGAGAATTTCAGATGTAAGTAACTTTTGAATAATTTTTCCCCTTTTTTCTTCTGTATCAATAAGTTGGTAGTCTACATTGAGCATTTCTAACCGCGTTAGATTTGAATTTTTCGAGCCGTCTGTCCCATTGCCCGCAAAATTTGCAAACAAATCGCCTTGAACCGGATCATTTTTTTCAGGAGTGGCGGTCGGTTCTTGAGCAAATAGGGTTCCGGCAAATAGGTCAGGTGAGACCGAAGCTGGAGAAGGGGAGGAGGGGGTACTTGTTTTTTTAAGAACGCGATCGATGAGCGTACGAAATTCCAACTCCTCAAAAATCTTGCGAAGTTCTTCTTCGTTCGGTTCTTCACGGACAAGTGTATTCATGTCGAGCTTAATGGGAACATCGGTTTTGATAGTGGCGAGAAATTTGGAGAATATAATCATTTCCCGGTTATTCTCTACTTTGGTTTTGAGCGCACCTTTTAGTTGGTCGGTATGTTCAAGGAGATTTTCAATACTTCCGAACTCGGCAATCAGTTTTTGTGCGGTTTTCTCTCCCACGCCCGGACAACCGGGAATATTATCGGAAGAGTCGCCCATCAGTCCCAGCATATCGATAACCTGCGAAGTTGATTGGATATCAAATTTGGCTTTTACCTCTTCCACTCCCATTACTTCGAAACCACCACTATGTTTGGGACGATACATGAATGTTTTATCCGATACCAACTGTCCATAGTCCTTGTCGGGGGTCATCATATAAGTGATAATCCCTTGTTTACCGGCTTCAGTGGCAAGAGTACCTATTACGTCGTCGGCTTCGTAGCCGGAAACTTCCAGGATGGGGATGCGATAGGCACGAATGATATCCTTTATAATGGGTACAGAGAGACGGATAGCTTCGGGAGTTTCTTCCCGCTGCGCTTTATACTGTTCGTAGGCTTCATGACGGAATGTAGGTCCGGCAGGGTCGAACGCTACTCCTATGTGACTGGGATTTTCTTTTTTAAGCACTTCTTCCAGAGTATTTACAAAACCTAGGATGGCAGAGGTATTGAAGCCTTTTGAATTAATTCGCGGATTTTTGATGAATGCATAATAGGCACGATATATCAGTGCATATGCATCGAGTAGGAAAAGTTTATCGGTAGAATTCATAGATTTATCCTTTTTTTCATGGTAAAAGTACAAAAAAATACCGTATTAACCGTTTTATTACTATTTTTGTGCTCAAATAGCACGGTCTATGGAAAGTATATCCCTCATTAAATCCCCGATTTCTGTAGAATTGGAAGAGTTTAAGAAGCATTTTGATACTTCTCTCTCCAGTTCTAATCTTTTGTTGAATAGTGTAATTGCACATATCCGGCAAAAGAACGGGAAGATGATGCGTCCGATATTGGTGCTGTTGGCTGCAAAGCTTTATGGTGAGGTTTGTCCCGCTACATTGCATGCGGCAGTTGCTTTAGAACTTCTGCATAATGCCAGTTTGGTACATGATGATGTGGTGGATGAGAGTACCGAACGCCGGGGACAGCTTTCTGTAAATGCTATCTTTAATAATAAGGTAGCGGTGCTGTCGGGAGATTATTTGCTGGCTACGGCTTTGGTGGAAGTTGGTATGACTCGTAATTATGATATTATCGATGTCGTTTCCAATCTGGGACAAGATTTGGCGGAGGGGGAACTTTTGCAACTTTCCAATGTAAGTAATCCTCATTTTTCAGAAGATATTTACTTCGATGTTATTCGTAAGAAGACAGCAGTTTTATTTGCTGCTTGTACAAAAGCTGGTGCCCTGTCGGTGGGGGTAGATGGTGAAAAGGCTGAATATGCACGGTTGCTTGGTGAGTATATCGGTCTTTGTTTTCAGATAAAAGATGATATATTCGATTATTATGAGAGTAAGGAGATCGGTAAACCGACCGGTAATGATATGTTAGAAGGAAAGCTGACTTTGCCTGTTCTCTATGCATTGAATTCTACTGAGAATAGTACAGCACAAGCCATTGCCGTCAAAGTAAAGAGTGGAACGGCGTCTGATGAAGAAATAGCCCATTTAATCGACTTTGCCAAGCAGAATGGTGGTATTGAATACGCTATTCAAACGATGTATACTTATAAAGAAAAAGCACTTCAGTTGTTGTCTGTTGTTCCTGATACAGATGTAAAAAAAGCTCTTATTTCTTATCTTGATTATGTGATTGAGCGGGATAAATAAACCGTTTGAATTAAAACGGTGTATTTATCCATGGACTTTTTACATCTTTCATGGCAGAACAATAATATCCGATAACTTTTTTAAACTCATCTTCACCGGGATAATTTATCACCTGTCCTAATAAGTAGCTTTTACCTACTTCTTCCCAGGATGTAAAACATTCACGGCATTTCTTGTCTGCAAATTCAATATATTCCCATGCTTCTTTTTCATTGATAAGTTGGTAGTCGTAGGCGATACGGGCAAGGATTATCATCTTACTTAAGTCCCATGCCAATATACCTCGCTGTAGATCCTCGTTTGTGATGCGGAGGGTACTGTGGAATTGAATATATTGGAGAAAATTATTTAGGTTTCTGCAATACTGAACGAGACGTTCGATACCTATAAATCGTTCTTGAATGGCGGCTTCACGTTTTTCTTTTCCTTTGATGGACAAGAAAAGAGGGATCATGATATTATATGCACTTCGTTCACCTTCTTCTTTTAGAAAGTTGAATATTGATTGAATTTGAAGGGGTTCTTTTATTTTGGCTTTATCGGATAGGAGAGAGTCTAATAGTTTTTGATTGGCACCGGTAGTCAGACTGTTAGTATAAAACTGTTTTTGCTCTCCTGCTATTAGTCCGATGAACAGTGCGTGCTGATGATTTAAATCCGCAACTCCAGGCTGGGGATTAGTGTTGAAAAGTAATGTCTTTTTTGTTTCCATACTCTTGTCTTAATGTTTGTTACCAAAAGGCGTGAGAACTGTTGCCCTATATCTTTCCCGAGGTTTCGGCAAACCTTTTACGAGATACAAGCAACAGTCTCACGCGCCATTCGATATATAACAAGAGTATATACGTGAAAGTGCGTGAGACCCGTTTGCTTATTACCTTTCGTAATATGAAATTTTGCCGAATTTCGAGAAAAAGATAATAAATGAAACGTTCTCTAATACAATACTTTAGCCAAAACTCTATCGGCGTTCTATATCACAAAGATAGGAAAAGTTTTGGCTTTTCCTATCAATATTCTTTAGTTTTTATTAAGTAAATGTGGGTTCTTAAAAGAACTTCATTTCTTTGCCTTTTATTTCCGAGAGCAGTAGATTGGCAAGACGACTGGTCCCTAAGCGGAACAGCTTGTTATCCAACCATTCTTCGCCCAGAACTTCTTTGACAATTGTATAATATATCAATGCATCATTCACGCAATTAATGCCTCCTGCCGGTTTGAAACCAATCTTATTACCTGTCAGTGCATAATACTCTTTTATGGCCTGACACATCACGTAAGCAGCTTCGGGAGTGGCGGCTGGTTGCTGCTTGCCCGTAGAGGTCTTAATGAAATCGGCTCCTGCATACATGGATAGGATGGAGGCTTTTTTGATATTTGAAGCTGTCTTCAGTGCACCGGTTTCAAGAATAACTTTTAGGTGGTGCTCCTTGCATACATCTTTCAGTTCTTGTATTTCATCGCACATGGTTTCGTAGTCTTCGCTCAGGAATTTACCAATGGAAATCACGATATCTATTTCGTCGGCACCTTCCATAATTGCCATGGCAGTTTCGGCTACCTTCACTTCAATAAAGGTCTGTGAGGAGGGAAATCCAGCTGATACACAGGCTATATTTACATTTTCTACCTCCAATGTGTCCTTTACGATTTCTGCAAAATTGGGGTAAACACAAATGGCGGCTACATTTTTCAAATCAGGAAATTCCTCGTCGAATTGGTTCACTTTTTGTGTGAACTTCATTACGCTTTCATCGTTGTCCGAACTGTTCAATGTGGTGAGGTCAATGCAGTGAAACAAGAATTTCTTTACTTCCAGAGTGTTATTTGCTGGTACTTTCTCTGCAATAATCTTGGCAACTTGTGCAGCTACTTCTGCATCATCCAGCTGAGTGTTATACTTTGCCAAAGCGGCATCATACTTGTTCTGAGTAGCTTCATTTTTCTCCATGGTTTGATAATTTAGGGTTGTTGATATGTCTTGTCTGGTCACGTTTGGTTTTCTTCTCCATGGTGCGTGTAAAAGCTTCGGTAAGATTTACACCCGTTTGGTTTGCAATGCAGAGAAGTACCCAAAGGACATCTGCAATCTCTTCTTCTATATTGTCTTTTTCTCCTTCTTTGAAGGATTGGTCACCATATTTGCGAGACATTATGCGTGCCAATTCACCAACTTCTTCGGTTAATACAGCCATATTGGTGAGTTCGCTGAAGTAGCGTACTCCATATTTTTTAATCCAAAGGTCTACCTCTTTTTGTGCTTCTTCTAACGTCATTATTCCTTGTTTTTGGTATCGATACAAATGGTTACAGGGCCATCGTTCAATAGTTCTACTTTCATATCGGCACCAAATATACCAGTACCGACTTCTTTTCCTAATGCAAAACTTAGTTCTTTACAGAATTGTTCATACAATGGTACGGATATTTCCGGTTTTGCAGCCCGGATATAGGAGGGACGATTACCTTTCTTGGTAGATGCATGGAGAGTGAATTGGCTGATTACCAGTATTTCACCACTAATATCAAGTATAGATTTGTTCATCACGCCATTCTCGTCATCAAAAACACGCAAGTTGACAATCTTTTTGCATAGCCAGTCGATATCCTCTTGCCCATCGGTTTCTTCGATGCCTATCAATATCACGAAACCTTTGTTAATAGCAGACTTGCAGGTTCCATTGATGGTGACTGATGCATGTCCGGCACGTTGTATGACTACTCTCATATCTTTTATTGTTCTAATAAATTTTTAGGGTTACAAAGTTACGAATAAATTCGTAATTGTTTTTCTATTTGCTTGCAAAGTATTCCGCGATAATTTTTGCTTTAGCTTCACCAATAATCCTGATAATGTTTTCTTGTGGTGCTTCTTTGATTCGTTTTATACTCTTGAACTCTTTGAGTAGAGCATTCTTTGTCTTTTCTCCGATACCTTTTATTTCGTCTAAAGCAGAGGCTACCTGTCGTTTGCTACGCTTGTCACGGTGAAAAGTGATGGCAAAACGGTGTACTTCGTCTTGGATTTGTGTCAAAAGGCGGAAAAGTGGAGAATTTTGTTTAAGTCCGATAGTTTGTGGTGGAACTCCGTATAATAATTCCGAAGTACGATGTTTATCGTCTTTGGCGAGTCCGGCAATGGGAATATTAAGACCGAGTTCGTTTATCACCTCTTTTACGGCACTCATTTGACCTTTTCCACCATCGGTAATAAGGAGGTCGGGTAGGGGTAGGTTCTCCTCAAGAGCGCGCTGATAGCGCCTTTTTACGACTTCTTTCATGGAAGCATAGTCGTCGGGTCCTATTACGGTTTTTATATTATATTTTCGGTAATCTTTTTTGGAGGGTTTCCCTTTGATGAATACTACGCATGCGGCAACAGGGTCTGAGCCTTGTATATTGGAATTATCAAAGCATTCTATTTGCATTGGTAACCGGTCTAAGTGAAGTTCCTGTTGGATTTCTTTCAGTAAGCGTACTATTCGTTGTTCGGGGTTTAATTTTTCCGATTGTTTCAGACGGTCTGCTTTATATTGTTTTACGTTAAGAATGGATAGTTCTAATAGTTTCTTTTTATCTCCTCTTTGCGGAATAGTAAAAACAACATCTTTCAACTCTATATCCATTTCGAAAGGTACGATTATTTCACGAGAAAGGCTTTTGTAACGTTCCCGCATTTCGATAATCCCTAATGAGAGTAACTCCTCTTTTGTTTCGTTCAGTCGTTTCTTGTATTCGAAAGTAAAAGCCTGGTTAATGGCACCATTGGTGATGTGTAGATAATTGATGAAAGCTGATTTGCCGTCACTGTCTTCCTCAATAGCGAATACATCGATATTGTGCAATATATTGCTGACAACTTCTGATTTAGCCCGATAGCTTTCTATAAGTAGGTATTTCTCTTTGATTTTCTGTGCCTCCTCAAACTTCATTTCCGCGGCTAATTCCTGCATCTGTTGGAAAAGCATCCGTTCTACCTCCTGGGTGTTCCCTTTGAGGATCTCCTTGACTTCGGCTATATTTTTCAGATAATTTTCCAGGCTTTGCTTGCCTACACAGGGGCCAGCGCAGTTCTTGATGTGATATTCTAGACAAACATTGAATTTCCCTGCTCGTATGTTTTCAGGAGAGAGATTTAAATTACAAGTACGTAATGGATATAAATGTTTGATAAGGTCTAGTAAAGCATTCATGGAAGGAATATGACTGTAGGGACCATAATAAGAAGATCCATTCCTGATAATTCTCCTGGTTTTGAATACTCGAGGGAAATATTCATTTTGTACACAAATGGACGGGTAAGTCTTATCATCTTTCAGCAAGACATTGTATCGAGGCTTATATTTTTTGATGAGGTTGTTTTCGAGTAACAAAGCGTCTTCTTCAGTGTTGACTACGATATATCGAATATCTGCAATCTTACTCACTAACACCCGTGTCTTTCCCGGTTCGTGTTCCCTGTTGAAGTAGGAGGATACCCGTCTCTTCAAATTCTTCGCTTTTCCTACATATATAATCGTCCCTTCGGCATTTAGATATTGGTAAATTCCGGGACTCTCGGGAAGGTTTAATACGATACCCTTCAGATAATCGTTTGTTTTGAGTTCTTCCATTAGTTAAGTTATACAATATTAAGTATATGTAAAGACAAGAGATAGGTTGATAATTTAGTTATGTATGCTTAATAAAATGAGACCGGCAGAATATTTATGGTAGAATAGAAGGGCTTGCAAATTCCTTATACCATTTATTTTCCGACCTTCTAAATTTATAAAGAAAGTACTGACTCTACATTCACTTCATCCCCAAAGACTTCTTTTCCATGTAATTCTTTTAATTCAATGATAAAGTTCACATAAATTTTTTTAGGTTTCATCTTCTTTACTAATTTGCAAGCAGCTTCCATCGTTCCGCCCGTAGCTAATAAATCATCGTGTAATAAAACAATATCATCTTCGCTGATGGCATCTTTGTGGATTTGTACAGTGTCTTTGCCATACTCTTTATCATAACTTTCTTCAATTGTTTCTGCGGGTAACTTCCCCGGCTTACGGATAGGAACAAAACCTGCACCAAGACGGGTAGCTAAAATTGGCCCCATAATAAACCCTCTTGATTCTATGCCCACCACTTTGGTGATACCTTTGTTTTTATACATTTCATACAAAGTATCAGATAGCTCTTGTAAGGCTGCCGGATTTTTAAATAGGGTAGTCACGTCGTAAAATAGAATTCCCGGAATAGGAAAATCGGGAATTTCCCGGATACTTTTAGCAAGCATTTCTTTACTCATAATCAGTTTATTTAATGTATTTATTGAACTCTTTGTTTCACGTGGAACACGAAAATTATCTACCGCAAAGCACGAGCAATACGTTGATATCGCTTGGAGATACACCCGGAATACGGCTTGCTTGAGCTATTGTTTCCGGATCTATTTTTATCAATTTCTGTCGGGCTTCGGTAGAAAGGGACTGAATGGAATTATAATCAAATTTTCCTTTGATCTTTATACTTTCCAACCTTGCTAGTTTGTCAGCTATAATCCTTTCACGCCCAATATAACCCTCGTATTTGATGAGTATCTCTGCAGCTTCAATAATTTCTTCCTTTCTATCGCTGATTTTATTTAATTCATGTTGGAAAGCACCCACATGTTCAGCCATGTTCTTGATGGTTACTTGCGGGCGATTTATTAAATCTACAAGTTTACATCCCTGGCGGAGTGGAGTAGTGCCGAGTTGCTCTAATGCAGGATTGATTAGTATAGGTTTCATCGAATAATTTCGGGTAAACTCTATAATATTATTTACAGCTTCTCGCTTTTCTTTTAGCAATTGATAACGGTCTTCTTTGGCAAGTCCTAACTTCCATGACTTTTCTGTGAGTCGCATGTCTGCGTCATCCATACGTAGTAGGATACGATATTCGGCGCGTGACGTAAACATCCGATAAGGTTCATCCACGCCTTTAGTTACTAAATCGTCGATTAATACGCCGATATATGCTTCATCACGAGCAAGAGTAAAAGGCTCTCCGCCATGGCAATTGATGTGGGCATTGATACCTGCGATGAGTCCTTGTCCGGCTGCTTCTTCATATCCAGTAGTTCCGTTGACTTGTCCGGCAAAGAACAGGTTCTTGATTTTTTTTGTTTCCAACGTATGTTTCAGTTGGGTGGGGTCGAAGAAGTCATATTCAATGGCATATCCTGGCCGGTAAATAACAAGATCACGGAAAGCCGGAATTTTTTTCAAAGCTTCGATTTGGATATCCATAGGCAGTGAGGAAGAGAAACCATTCAAATACAGCTCTTGAGTCGTTTCACCCTCCGGTTCCAAGAAAAGTTGATGTTGCTCTTTGTCTGGGAAAGTAACAATCTTGGTTTCGATGCTGGGACAGTATCTGGGACCGATACTTTGAATTTGTCCGTTGAAAAGGGGAGAATCCGGTAAACCTTCACGGAGTATACGGTGTGCCTCTTCATTCGTAAAACAAGTCCAGCAAGGCAACTGTTTCAGATGACGGGCTCCGGTATTCATAAATGAGAACTTATGAAAGTCTGCTTCGCCCTCCTGAATATCCATATCTTCATAATGGACGCTTCTTCCATCAATGCGAACGGGAGTTCCCGTTTTCATGCGTCCATAAGTGATGCCATGCCGTGCGATGGATTCGGTTAATTCGTAAGATGCCGGTTCTGCCATACGTCCGCCAGGAAGCATGGTGTGTCCCACATGCATCAAACCATTGAGGAAAGTACCTGCTGTTAAAACAATACATTTCGCACGGAAAGTAACACCCCAAAGAGTAACTAATCCCACTATTTCTCCGTTTTCAACAAGAATCTCCTTTACTGTATCTTGCCAGATATGTAGATTGGGAGTGTTTTCCAAGATTTCCCTCCAAGCCCAAATAAATTTATTACGGTCACATTGTGCACGCGGGCTCCACATGGCAGGGCCTTTAGAACGATTTAATATACGGAATTGGATGGCTGTTCTGTCTGTTACCAACCCCATATATCCACCTAAAGCATCAATTTCCCGTACGATCTGCCCTTTGGCAATACCTCCTACGGCAGGGTTACAGCTCATTTGTCCTATCTTGTTCATATCCATTGTGATAAGACAGGTTTTAGAACCAAGATTAGCGGCTGCGGCAGCGGCTTCGCATCCGGCATGTCCAGCTCCAATTACAATAACGTCATACTTAAACTCCATTCGTTCAATCTCTTTTTAAACCATGCAAAGGTACTAATTTTCATTTCATATTGTAGTGTTTTATCTATTTACCTTAGTTGTTTGTGTAAAAGAACGGGGAAAATTACTAGTAAAAGTCAGGGTGATTTTATCTGTCTGATATGTTCTGTTCTGTCCTTTTCTACTCATACTAATACCGAAGTTGTGCCAATAGGGTGGCACAACTTTGCCACTTCATTGGCACGCTTGTGCCACCTTATTGGCAAGGTTTTGCCACTTTATTGGCACAAAGTCGGCAATGATAGGGAAGCCCCCCCCTGATAAAGATACTAAATTATAGCGTTCTTTCGTTTAGCTCTTGCGAACTATTCAGTTTGTAGGTAAATATTATTTTTCTTTTTTTGTAACATAGCTAGTGCTTTGTTTTCCGCAGTTTCCATGATTTCCCGTTCACCCGGCCCTTTGTCATTGATGCCACATAAGTGTAAGATTCCATGGATAATGACGCGATATAACTCTCGTTCATAGTCGTTAGCGGCAAATAGCTCGGCATTGGTGCGTACGGTATCGAGACTGATAAACAAATCACCGTTAAGACGGTTACCTTCACAATAGTCAAAAGTGATAATATCAGTATAGTAATCATGCTGTAGATACTGTCTATTCACTTCCAGAATTTTTTCGTCTGAACAGAAAATATAAGCGATTTCACCGATTCTTTTTCCGTAAGTAGCAGCAACAGATTTAATCCATTCCGTTGTTTCCCGTTTTTTAATATCCGGCATTGAAATGCCGTCTGTTTGATAGCTAATCATGTTATTTGAGGTTTTGCAATACGATTATTTTATTTATTTAGAAGAAAAACAGATAACTGATGATGATGGCGGCGATGATACCTGAAGCATCGGCTATCAGTCCACATGTTACGGCGTTACGAGTTTTGGTGATACCCACACTTCCGAAGTAGACGGCAAGAATATAAAAAGTAGTATCCGAGGCTCCTCGTGCTACACAGCTCATGCGCCCTATGAAAGAATCAGCGCCATACTGCGTCATTGTATCAATCATCAGTCCATTGGCGGCACTACCACTCAAAGTTTTCATTAATGCAGTAGGTAGTGCACCGGCAAAACTGGTATCCAGTCCGCAGAAATCTGCTGTTGCTGCAATGCCGTTCACCAGCATATCCATAGCTCCTGAAGTACGGAAAACAGCTATTCCAACGAGAAATGCCACTAAATAAGGAATGATACGTACAGCAGTATAGAATCCTTCTTTTGCTCCTTCAATAAAAGCGTTGTAAACATTAATTTTTTTCCAAAGTCCCCATACGATAAACAAGAGTATAATACTGAACAGCAGTATGTTGGCTGTCAGTGTAGAGTAAACTCCCATTTCTTCACGGCTAACTTGTGTAAATACCCAGATGAGACCTGCAAAAAATAAACTGATGCAGCTTATAAGTATCAGTATCGGTTTACATATCAGATTGATATGTTGCGAAATACTGACAGCGGTAATTCCCACGAGCGTGGATATGGAAGTAGTGAGCAGTGTAGGAATGAAGATATCCGTGGGTTGCGTGGCTCCCAGCTGGGCACGATACATCATAATGCTGACAGGTATCAATATCAATCCTGAAGTATTGATTACCAGGAACATAATCATTGGGTTAGTGGCGGTATCCTTCTTCGGGTTCAGTTCTTGCAGTTCTTTCATGGCTTTCAGTCCTAATGGGGTAGCAGCATTGTCCAATCCTAACATGTTGGCTGACAGGTTCATAAAGATTGACCCCATGGCAGGGTGTCCCTTAGGTATCTCGGGGAAAAGACGGCAGAATACCGGACTTAACCAACGGGAGAGTGCATTAATCATGCCGCTATTCTCACCTATTTTCATTAGTCCTAACCAAAGGGCAAGGATGCCGGTCAGGCCAAGGGATATTTGGAACGCATTCTTTGAAGAATCGAAAGTGGAATTGACGAGCTCTGTGAAAATCTCCGTGTCTCCCATAAAAATGAGTCTGACGAGTGCCACGATGAAAGCTATTACAAAAAATGTTACCCAAATGTAATTTAAGACCATGTATAACTGTATTGTCGGTGTGAATTAATATTTTTTTTCGTTAGCAAGATTCCAAACATTCAGGAAAGCAGCCTTGGTTATTTCTGTCACTTTGTCCCAATTCAATCGGTCCGAGTGGTCTGAAGGTTGGTGATAGTCGGGATGCCCATCGGTATGATACCAGATTACAGGAATATCACGTAAGGCAAAAGATGCATTATCGCTTCCACCCACAGGCCGATCCCAAGCACGATAGTCGGGTTGTAACCGAAGGTCGTAACGGGCAATATCCTGTTTCAGCCAGTCACCGAAAACCGGATGAGAGGCTGTATAAAAATAGACTACATGTTGTGGTTGTCCAGGTTTATGGTTACGACCTATCATGTCGAAATTAAGATAACCTTTTATCTGATTGATGGCAGGAAAAGTTTGCACGAAATATTTTGAACCAAGCAAGCCGATCTCTTCGCCATCCCAAAAAGCAAAAATTACATTACGTAACGGTTTTTGTCCACTGGCAGCAAATGCCCGGGCTATCTGCAAAACAGCGGATACGCCGGAAGCGTTGTCGTCGGCACCATTATAAATCCGGTCGTTTGCCAGAGTCTCGTCTATACCCAAATGATCGAAATGCGCACCCACGATTACATATTCGTCAGTACGTTCCCCTGGAATAAAACCTAATACATTGCTCATCTGCAACACTCGGTGTGTCCCTTGTTTAAGGATGGTGATGGAGTCGGGGTGTACCTGCCATTTTCCCCGTAGTTGCCGTTCCTTGTTGTATGCTTCGAAAGGTTGGTAGTAATTATCTTTCTCCAAAGGAGCGATGCCTGTCTCTTTCAGACAAGACATCAGATAACAAGCTGCAATTTTTGAACCGTTTTTACCAGCTTCACGTCCTTGCAGTTCATCACTGGCGAGAAAGCCGACAATGGCTTCTGCAGAAGTACGGTTGATACTTTCCAGACCTTTTTCACGAGCTGATTGCCCAAGGGTGGATTGTACGGAGAAAATGAGGCAGATTGTTCCTACAATAACTTTATACATGCCGCAGGGTTTTGTAGATTAGACATATTGATTGCAAAATTAAAGATAACTTTCCATAGTTTCTATAGATTTATCGTATTTTTGTCTGCCGACGAACGATTTTAAATACGTGTAAATCAATATAGAATAATGAAAAAGGAAGTAGGACAATTAGCCAGAAAGATACAAAAATGTACGATTTCAACGGAAGAAATCATTGTTATCGCAGCCGGTATACAAAAGGAACTGGAGTACTATATCGACCCGGTGAAACGGGAATATCTTCCAAAGTTCTTTAAGACCGGAAAAGGGCAATATGGCGAAGGAGATAAATTTCTAGGGGTGGTTGTACCAAATACCCGTTTGGTGGCAAAGCGACATAAGGATGAACCTTTTGGGGTGATGGCACAATTGCTGCAAAGTGAGTGGCACGAGTGTAGGCTCTGTGCCCTGTTGATGCTGGTGGAACGTTTTAAGAAGAGCGATGAGAAGAACAGGAAGATGATTTATGATTTCTATCTTTCGCAGACTGCCCGTATTAATAATTGGGACTTAGTGGATTTATCGGCTCCGGGTGTTGTAGGTGAATATCTGAAAGATAAATCCCGGGAAGATCTATACCGCTTGGCAGCTAGTGAGCTTCTTTGGGATCAGCGCATTGCAATCGTTTCTACTTATACACTTATTAAAAACGATGATTTCATCGAAATTCTTACACTTTCCGAGCGTTTTCTGAATACTCGCCATGATTTGATGCAAAAAGCCGTAGGGTGGATGTTACGCGAAATGGGTAAGCGAGATAAGGATCTATTGGTACAGTTTCTTGAAAAATTCAGTAAAGTGATGCCCAGGACAATGCTTCGATATTCTATTGAGAAATTTACTGAAGAAGAACGGAGAGAGTTTATGAAGAAGTGATTATCTTTGTAGCTGTATAACCAATATAAAATGGAACAGGAAGATTTTAATATACGCGAACATCAACTAACCAGTAAGGAGCGTGATTTTGAAAATGCACTCCGCCCGTTGAATTTTGAGGATTTCAGCGGACAAGATAAGGTGGTTGATAACTTGCGCATTTTCGTGAAAGCGGCTCGTCTTCGTGGTGAGGCGTTGGATCATGTACTGCTTCACGGCCCTCCCGGATTGGGTAAAACAACACTTTCCAATATCATTGCCAACGAACTGGGAGTCGGGTTTAAGATAACCTCCGGTCCGGTGCTTGATAAGCCGGGCGATTTGGCGGGAGTACTTACCAGCTTGGAACCGAATGACGTACTTTTCATTGATGAAATTCATCGGTTAAGTCCTGTGGTAGAAGAATATCTGTATTCTGCTATGGAAGATTACCGTATTGATATCATGATAGATAAGGGACCCTCGGCACGTAGTATACAGATTGATTTGAACCCTTTTACGTTGGTAGGTGCCACTACCCGTAGCGGCTTGCTGACCGCACCACTTCGTGCACGTTTCGGCATTAACCTGCATTTGGAATACTATGACGATGATGTGTTGAGTGGCATTATCCGTCGTTCGGCGAATATTCTTGATGTTCCTTGTTCCACCAGGGCTGCATCGGAGATTGCCTCCCGTAGCCGTGGCACGCCGCGTATTGCAAATGCTTTATTGCGTCGTGTGCGCGATTTTGCGCAGGTCAAAGGATCGGGAAGTATTGATACCGAAATTGCCAATTTCGCCCTCGAAGCTTTGAACATCGATAAATACGGTCTTGATGAAATAGATAATAAGATACTTTGTACCATCATTGATAAATTCAAAGGTGGTCCTGTAGGATTAACCACCATTGCTACCGCTTTGGGTGAAGATGCCGGTACCATTGAAGAAGTCTATGAACCGTTCCTGATAAAAGAAGGTTTCTTGAAACGTACCCCACGTGGCCGTGAAGTGACAGAACTTGCCTATAAACATTTGGGACGGAGTCTTTATAGTAGTCAGAAGACGTTGTTTGACAATGAGTAAGAAAAGTAGTGACGGAGAAGTTTATGACTCGTTAAGTGATTGATATTACACTATTATATTATGAAGAACTTTAGGTTTTGGAGAATATTGGGCTTGCTTCTTGTGTTGCTTGTTTGTTCATCCTGCGGGGATGATGATGAATTTCCCACATTCAAGTTCAATGAAGACGGAATTTGTTATTTTCCATCCGTAAGTATTATTTCCAAAGCAAGTTTTGAGGAAACTGTCGTAGGTTACGGTTGGAAACATGTAAGTACTCATGAAATAGGGGAGAATGGCGAATGCCTGAAAAAAGAATACTATGCTGATTTGGATGGCGCAGCTCCTTCTTCTTATTATTTTGAAACGGCCGCTTCTCTTAAAACTTATATGTACGTGGATGCCTATCCTGCCAATGGTTTCAGAACTTCTGCATACGAGTATATGGATGCAAATCGTGTGGTTGTCAACAATCAGCATGCCATACTTCAAATCCTGTCTGTCGATAAAGACGTGTTGAAAGCAGTGGAATATCTCGCAGTACGTGCAGATGGGAAAAAAGTTTATGGATATGTCACTTACAAAAGAATGACGGAACAGGAGCTGAAGGAGTGCCAAAAAGCTTATCCGGTAGATTTGTCGAATTTGCGTGACCTGATTATTTCGGTGACAGAAGAAATTGTGTTTATCGATGGCAAGGAGTTTGAGTTTGATGTATTGGATAGTAATAAGCCATATGACGTTATGGTACGAGATGAAGAGGTATGTAACATTACGTGTGAGGGAAACCATGTAAAAGTGAGGCTACTGAAAAATGGTGCTGTTATAACAGTTACCGATGGTTTTAAACACAAATGGTTTAGACTTTATTCCACCGACGAAGAACTGGAACCGAAAGGAACGGATATCTATGATTTCACTTATACCGAGTTGGCGTTCAACAAGAACAGGGAGTTTGTGACGCCGGATGGATATATAAGGAAATACGAGCATACATTTATGGGGACAAAAGCCCGCAAGGAATATTATGGTCACATATTGACCCAATACAATCCTTCTGGGTTGTTGGTGGTGGATGCGGCTAAGCAAGCACGTTTTCTGAATTTAAATCGTGGTGAGATTTATTTGAAGGAATTACTTCCGATGACGATACTTGATGGGCTGGTAGAAGCAGGTGAGGGGTATTCAATGGAATATAAGTTGGAATTGGTGAATGCTGCCGGAGTCGTATTTCAGGTACTTCCGTTTAAAATTGTTTATAAAGAAGGATGATGTACCATGGATGATCCTTCGGGATAGTTTTGTGGTTTGTTGTCTGGTATAAAAAGCGAATAACGTGGCTGGATTAAAATCATTGGCAAAAGAAACTGCCATTTACGGGTTGAGTAGTATTGTAGGGCGATTTCTCAACTATCTATTGGTACCTGTGTATACTATTGCCTTGTCTGCCCAGTCGGGAGGATACGGTATTGTGACAAATATTTATGCATGGGTGGCATTGCTGCTGGTGTTGTTGACGTGTGGTATGGAGACCGGTTTCTTCAGATTTGCCAACAAGGGCGAGGATGATCCGATGAGGGTATATTCCACAACCTTGCTCAGTGTAGGTATCGGTGCATTTACATTCCTCATGTTGGGATTGCTGTTTCTGGAGCCGGTTGCCATATGGCTGGAATATGGAGATCACCCCTGGTACGTGGGAATGATGATGATAGTCGTGGCTATGGATGCCATTCAAAGTATTCCTTTCGCTTATTTGCGTTATAAGAAACGTCCGATCAAGTTTGCCGCGTTGAAGCTGTTGTTTATCTTCTTGAACATCACGCTGAATTTGGTTTATTATGTTTGGATGAAAGGCGATGACGTGGCATACGCATTCTTGTTCAATCTCGTATGTACTTCGGTAGTAATGGTTTGTATGATACCTGAGTTACGTGGCTTTACCTATGTACTCGACAAGAAACTGTTGAAGCGTATGCTCGCTTATAGTTTACCATTACTGATACTCGGTATTGCCGGCATCCTGAACCAAGTGGCAGACAAGATTATTTTTCCCTTTGTCTATCCTGATGAAGCCGGAGCTACCGTGCAACTCGGTATATATGGAGCAGCCAGTAAAATAGCAATGGTAATGGCGATGCTTACACAAGCTTTCCGTTATGCTTACGAGCCTTTTGTTTTTGGAAAAAGTCGCGATAAAGACAACAAGCAAGTGTATGCGCAAGCCATGAAATTCTTTATTATCTTTACACTGTTGGCATTTCTTGCAGTCATGTTTTATCTGGATATTCTGCGTCATATCATCGGACGTGATTATTGGCCGGGTTTGCGCGTGGTTCCCATTGTAATGGCTGCTGAAATTTTTATGGGAATTTATTTTAATCTTTCTTTCTGGTATAAATTGATAGATGAAACCCGTTGGGGAGCTTATTTTTCTTTGATTGGTTGTGTAATATTAGTGACGATGAATTTGCTGCTCATTCCTAAGTACAGCTATATGGCATGTGCTTGGGCAGGTTTCTGTGGCTATGGCGTGGCAATGCTGTTGTCTTATTTTGTAGGACAGAAGAAATATCCCATCCAATATGATTTGAAAGCAATCGGTGCATACATACTGTTGGCGGCAGTACTCTATGTAGCGGCAGAATACGTATCTATAGACAATATCTATTTTCGTATGGCCTATCGTACGTTATTGCTGTTTCTGTTTATAGCTTATACTGTAAAGAAGGATTTGCCGCTTAGACAAATCCCCTTCTTAAACAGATTAGTAAAAAGATAACTCCAATTTAAATCAAAAAGTAACTTTAATTGTAAATCATTAAATAGTAAATAACATCATGGAACCAAGCCATACGAATAGGAACACATTTGCTATCAAGAATTTCCTGCGGGAATATCTTGATTTACGTAAAGATAAAGATAACGAACTTGAGACAGTGGACTCCATTAAGAAAGGGGTAGAGTTTAAAGGAGCCAACCTTTGGATTTTGATATTCGCTATTTTTATGGCGTCGTTGGGACTGAATGTCAATTCAACAGCGGTGATTATCGGTGCCATGCTTATTTCTCCTCTGATGGGACCTATCATGGGGGTCGGACTCTCTGTCGGGTTGAATGACTTTGAACTGATGAAGCGTTCATTGAAGAGTTTCTTGATAACGACCCTGTTCAGCGTGACGACAGCCACCATTTTCTTTCTGGTCAGTCCGGTTGCCGAGGGGCAATCTGAGTTACTCGCACGTACCTCACCTACGATTTACGACGTATTCATCGCATTGATGGGTGGTTTGGCCGGTGTGGTGGCACTCTCTACAAAAGAGAAAGGAAACGTAATTCCCGGTGTTGCCATTGCCACCGCTTTGATGCCGCCACTTTGTACGGCTGGATATGGACTGGCGACGGGCAATCTGATATACTTCCTGGGAGCGTTCTATCTTTATTTCATCAATTCGGTATTTATCAGTCTGGCTACTTTCCTTGGTGTACGGGTGATGCATTTCCAGCGCAAGGAGTTTGTAGACAAGAAACGGGAAAAGACGGTACGCAAATATATTGTATTGATAGCTGTGCTGACAATGTGCCCTGCCGTGTACCTCACGGTCGGCATCATCCAGGATACGTTCTTTGAAAGTGCCGCCAACCGTTTTGTCAATGAGCAGCTTTCTTTTGAGAATACACAAGTGCTGGATAAAAAGATTAACCATGAAGGCAGTCAGCATGAAATACGTGTGGTATTGATAGGGCAGGAGGTACCCGAAGCTTCCATCGCCATTGCCCGCAGTAAGATGAAAGACTATAAACTCGACAATACCAAGCTGATTGTACTTCAGGGAATGAATAATGAAGCAGTCGATATTTCTTCTATACGTGCCATGGTGATGGAAGATTTTTATAAGAATAGCGAACAGCGCTTGGTAGAGCAGAAACAGAAGATAGCCGACCTTGAGAATAACCTGAAAAAGTATAAATCATACGATGAATTGGGTAAAAAGATTATTCCCGAGTTAAAAGTGCTCTATCCGTCAGTGAAGTCCGTTTCTCTTTCCCATGCTCTTGAACTGACGGTCGATTCCGTAAAGGTAGATACCATTACGCTTGCCGTATTGAAGTTCGGTAAGCATCCCGATGCCCATGAGAGAGACAAGATTACCGAATGGCTTAAGGCACGTACGGGAGCCAAACAATTGAGACTGATTGCCGAGTGATGTTTCTCCACAGAAAAATGTGTATACTCTGCGGTGAATAGGTGGATTATTGAATCAGAATTAATATGAAAAAAAGATTATTGTCATTATTGGGTTTGTGTTTTCTCGTATCGGTACTACACGCCGATGAAGGTATGTGGATGTTGGGAAATCTGAATAAACAGACACGCCGGGCGATGAAAGAGCTCGGCTTGCAGATGCCTGCTGATAAATTATACAATCCGAAACGTCCTTCACTAAAAGATGCCGTAGTCAGCTTTGGCGGTTTCTGTTCGGGTGTGGTGGTATCTGATGACGGATTGGTATTTACGAACCATCATTGTGGTTTCAGCAGCATACAGCAGCATTCCACCGTAGGACACGATTATCTGAAAGATGGCTTTGTGGCTCATAAACGCAGTGAAGAACTGCCCAATCCGGAACTATATGTTCGTTTTTTGTTGCATACGGATGATGTGACCAAGCGGGTACTCGGTGTGGTGCAGCCCGGTATGACTGAAGCCGAACGTACCGCAGCGGTAGATTCTATGATGTTGGTTATTGGTGAAGAAGTTTCACACAAAGATTCTACTCTGATAGGTATTGTGGATGCCTATTATGGTGGTAATGAGTTCTGGCTTTCTACTTATCGTGATTTCAATGATATCCGGTTGGTATTTGCCCCTCCTTCGTCAGTGGGTAAGTTCGGTTGGGATACGGATAATTGGGAATGGCCCCGCCATACCGGAGATTTCAGTGTGTTCCGTATCTATGCGGACAAGAATAACCGTCCGGCAGACTATTCGCCCTCGAATGTACCTTATCATCCTGAATATGTAGCGCCAATCTCGCTCGACGGTTACCGGGAGGGTACTTTCTGCATGACTCTGGGTTATCCGGGCAGTACGGAACGCTACCTTTCCTCCTTTGGTATTGAAGAGATGATGAATAACAATAACCAGGCACAGATAGATGTGCGGGGAGTAAAGCAAGCTATCTGGAAACGTGAAATGGACAAGCGGGACAGCATCCGCATCAAATACGCTTCCAAATATGATGAAAGTTCCAACTACTGGAAAAACAGCATCGGTGTGAACCGGGCTATCCGTAAGCTCCATGTGCTCGATAAAAAGCGCTCTATGGAGCAGGAAATCCGCCGCTGGATACAGCAAACTCCTGAAGAACGTGGGAAACTGTTACATCTATTCTCGGACTTGGAACTGAACTATAAGAACCGTCGTGAAGCAAATCATGCGCAGGCCTATTTCGTAGAGTCTTTCCTGAATGGCCCCGAATTGATACAACTGGCCTTGTCTATCCTGAACTTTGACTTTGAAGGGGAACAGAAAACGGTCATAGCCAATCTGAAAGCTATCGTAGAGAAGTATGCCAATCTGGATCTGGATATCGATAAGGAAGTATTCACAGCTCTGTTGAAAGAATACCGTTCCAAAGTCGACACTACCTATCTGCCCGATCTTTACCGTACGATTGCCGCCGAATACGGCGGTAATGAACAAACATACGTCGACAGCCTTTATGCCAAGACGGAACTGGCCACTCCGCGTGGTTTGAAACGTTTTCTTGAGCAAGACAGTACCTATCAGATTTATGATGACCCCGCCATTACATTAAGTATCGATTTGCTCACGAAATTTTTCGATATAAATGTACAGATGCAACAAAATTCTGTCGAAATTCTCCGTTGCGAACGGTTGCTGAACTCAGCCGTCCGGCGGATGTATGCTTCCCGTAACTTTTATCCTGATGCCAATTCCACAATGCGTGTGAGCTTTGGTACGATATGCGGTTATACCCCGTTTGACGGAGCGGAATATGATTATTACACAACGACAAAAGGTATTTTAGAAAAGGTTAGAGCCCATGTCGATGATGTGGATTTTGAGGTACAACCGGAACTTCTTTCTCTTTTCTCCTCCCGTGATTTTGGCAGATATGCCGATGAAAAGGGAGAAATGAACGTTTGCTTCATTTCAAACAACGATATTACCGGCGGTAATTCCGGCAGTGCCATGTTCAATGCCAAAGGCGAACTTCTGGGATTGGCTTTCGATGGCAATTGGGAAGCCATGAGCAGTGATATCCTTTATGAACCGAAAATGCAGCGCACCATCGGGGTGGATGTGCGCTACATGCTGTTTATCATGGAGAAATATGGCAAAGCGGGAAACCTGATCAAGGAACTGGGACTCAATGATTAGTTGATGTTTCCTGTACTTTCCTGAAGTAGTTGTTATTTATTCCCCGGATGTGGTCGTCGAATGCCGAAAGTGCCGCTTTCGCCCCTTCACCCATCGCGATGACAATTTGTTTGTAGGGGACGTTTGATACGTCTCCGGCGGCATATACCCCCGGAAGTGTGGTACGGCAGAAAGCATCTATCTTGATTTCACCTATCGGTGTCATATCCAGCATGCCTTTGAAAGGAGCACTGTTGGCGGCTAAACCGATTTGTACAAAAATGCCATCCAGAGAATATTCCCGTTCCTCACTTGTGAGACGGTCTTTGACACGGATGGCTGTCATCTTGTCCCCATTACCCACCACTTGTGTGGTTTGCGAGGAAGTGAAGATTTCTACATTCGGCAGGCTCTGCACTTTCTCCTGCAACACTCGGTCGGCTTTCAGCGAATCGGCGAACTCGAAGACAGTGACTTTCTTGCAGATACCTGCCAGGTCGATGGCTGCTTCGATACCGGAGTTACCTCCACCGATGACGGCTACATTCTTGTCTTGGTAGAACGGACCGTCGCAATGGGGGCAGAAGGCCACGCCGCGTCCGATGTATTCCGCTTCTCCTTCTACATTCAGTTTACGCCAGCTTGCACCTGTAGCGATGATTACCGCGGGGGCTGCAAACACTTCTCCACCGGTGGCGAACACTGACTTTTCTTTTCCGTGAAGTTCGGCTTTCTCTATTCTCCGGTTTTCGAAAACCTCTATCGGGTAATGCCCGATGTGGCTTTTGAGTGCATTGGCGAGTTCTGTGCCTGTAGTTTGAGGGATAGAAATGAGATTTTCAATACCTACAGTCTCTTTTACTTGTCCGCCGATATGTTCGGCTATGATCGCGACGCGCAGTCCTTTGCGGGCTGAATAAATGGCTGCTGAAGTACCTGCCGGTCCGCCTCCGAGGATAAGCGTATCAAATTCTCTCCGGATAGGAGTTGTATCTCTTTGAGGAGCGTTACCAAAAATTTCCTCCAGCTTCCGGAGCAATTCTCCCAATGAGCCGCGTCCCACATGAAATTGCTTTCCATTGGCATAGACGGTCGGTACGGCTTGTATTTTCAGTGTATTGACCTCTTCTTGGAAGATGGCTCCGTCTATCATTTCATGGGTGAGTTGCGGATTAAGCAAGGCCATGATGTTAAGCGCTTGCACAATGTCCGGACAGTTGGTACAGGTCAACGATACGTATGTCTGTAAACGAATGGGACCTTGCAATGCTTTTATGCGGCGGCTGATGGTGGCATCCGGTAGATTTTTGCCCTTTCCATCGGCATTTAGTATGGCAAGGAGCAGGGATGTGAATTCATGTCCATTGGGGATTGCCCGGAATTTTATACCGGTTTCCTGTCCTTCTTTCAGTAGTGTGAACTCCAGTTTCGGTTCATCGGCTATGGTCAGCCGGCAGGATAATTTATCGGAACAACTTGCCACGTCATTTAAAAATTCAATGAGTTCCCCAGCCTGTTCGTGTTTGGGATGGTAAGTGATGTGAAAGGTATAGCGGGCTTCCAATTGCTGGAATATGCTCCGCACTTGGTCTAAAATACTTGTTTCTAACATGATAATAAGTCTTTTTATTGTGAAAATAGGTTGTTATATCAACTTGTCTATAAGCTGGTTGTAGTTTCCTATGGGAGGGAACGCCCGTTTCTTCTCATAGAAACGTTCGTTTCCTTTAATAGAAACGCCGGTTTCCTTTAATGGGAACGGCAGTTTCTTACTATGGGAACGGGCGTTCCCCTTAATGGAAACGGAGACGGCTTTTATGGGTTATAAAAAAAAGACTATCTCAGTTCGGTTTTCATCCTTAATGGAGAAGATGAATTGGGATAGTCTTTTCAGATGTTTACCGTACTTGTACGGTTAGATCTTACCTACAAGGTCGATACTTGGTTTCAAGGTAGCTTCCCCTTTTTTCCATTTGGCGGGACAAACTTCACCGTCATGAGTGGCAACGAACTGTGCAGCTTCTACCTTACGCAATAATTCGTCTACATTACGTCCGATGTTGTTGTCCTGGATTTCGGCAATCTTGATTTTACCTTCGGGATTTACGAGGAATGTGCCACGGTATGCCATGCCTTCATCTTCAATCATCACGCCGAATGCACGGCTCAACAAACCTGTCGGGTCTGCCAACATCGGGTATTTGATTTTGCGGATACTTTCGGAAGCATCGTGCCATGCCTTGTGCACAAAGTGTGAGTCGGTACTTACAGAGTAAATTTCTACACCCATAGCTTGGAATTGGTCATATTTCTCGGCGATGTCTACCAACTCGGTAGGACATACAAAGGTAAAGTCTGCCGGATAGAAGAAGAAAATGGCCCATTTGCCTTTTACATCTTCGTTGGTTACGGTTTTGAAACTTCCGTTTTGGAATGCCTGAACTTTAAATTCAGGAAGTTGGGAATTGATAATCGGTTCCATAATTATACTTTTTAAAAGGTTTGGTTTTTTGTTTTCCGGTTACAAAAATATAGTGTTTTTCTCCGGTAGAACAAAAAATCCGATTGAAAGGTTTTATGGACTGATAGATAAAATCTATACAGGTATTTGGCCTGGCTTTAAAGATAACATCTCTTTGGGTACTGAATTTCGTATCTCTTTCGTCACCGCCTCCAATAATGTATAGCGGATAAAATTCTTATTCGTCAACAATACAATTTGCCGGGTGGGGCTGGGGATGGCAAAGGGACGTACTAATTTCTGTTGTATTTCGTTGAGCTGCAATACTGCCAGTTCGGGGATAAAAGTAACTCCTTTGCCGCTTTCTACCATGCGCATGAAGGTTTCCATACTGCCCAGGTGGTAGGCAAGCTGACTGGCACGGGCTGCTTTGAGTTGGCAGAAACGTATCAGCTGGTCACGGAAGCAGTGTCCCTCATCCAACATCCAAAGCTGTTCGCCGGTAAGGTCGGAGGTACGGATAACTTCATTATTGAAAAGAGGAGACTCCTGGGCAACATAGGCAAAGAATTGTTCGTAAAATAATGATGTTTCTTGAAACTCCTCCATACCTGCCAGGCTTGCTACGATACCTGCATCTATGTCGCCGGTCTGCAACGCCTTTTTTATGTCGTTGGTCTTCATTTCAACGACTCTTATGTCCAGTCCGGGATATTTCTTCATCAGTTGCGGGAAGAAACGTGGCAATAAGTAGGGGGCAACCGTAGGGAGTATGCCCAGTTTGAATGCTCCGGTGAGCGAATGTTTCTCTTCTTCTATAATGTTTTTTATACGATTGGTCTGAACTAATATATTTTGGGCTTGTTCTATGATGTGTATACCAATAGGAGTAGGGCATACAGGTTGCTGGCTACGGTCGAAAATCTTTGTGTCCAGTTCTTCTTCCAATTTCTGTATCATGGCACTTAAGGTAGGTTGTGTTACCCGGCAATATTCTGCCGCTTTGGCGAAATGGCGGAATTGATTGACTGCGAGAATGTACTCCAATTGTTGTAAAGTCATAGTAAACAGGGCTTTTGAGGGTTATAAATAGAATCCGTCTATGCAAAGATAGAAATTATCTGTTTGACGGGCATTGGTTTAGCCCTTATCTTTGTCTACAGAAAAAGAAAAATAGTATAAACATTTAAAATAGTAGAATTATGAAGACTTTAGATTATTTGAATTTGAATGAGGCAAAAGTTGCCAACGTGGTATCAGCATTAAATCAATTATTGGCTGACTTCCAAGTACATTACACCAATTTGCGCGGTATGCATTGGGATATCAAAGGACATGGTTTCTTTGTGCTGCACGAGAAGTTCGAAAGCATGTATGACGATACTGCCGAAAAAGTGGATGAAATTGCAGAACGCCTTCTGATGTTGGGCAGTACGCCTGAAAATAAGTTCAGCGAATATCTGAAGGTTGCGAAAGTAAAGGAAGTTTCCGGTATTTCTTGCGGTAGTGATGCTGTTGACCACATTCTGGATACCTACAAGCACCTTATCAGTGAGGAAAGGAAGGTGATAGAACTGGCTGAGGCTGCCAATGATGTTGTGACGGCCGATTTATTGACCGGCTATTTGAAAGAACAGGAAAAGATGGTTTGGATGCTCGTTGCTTTCAGCACAAAAAGCTGCACGAAATAGAAGATAAAAAGTGGTAAAGTAAAATAGGGTGATAAGGTGGTAGCGGAATGCTACTTCACTTTATCACCCTATTGCTTTATCGCTCTATCACTTCTTTTTGGGGCTCCGTTTCGCCCAACCTTCTTCACTGAAATCAGGTTCGGCGTCATGGAAGTTGTTCTCACCCTGGAAGAATTGTTTCCAATCGTCCTTTTTACCACGTGCTTTGGTATAACCACGTTCTTCGCGGCTGGGTTTACTTTTTTTCTTATTAACGGCAGGTGCCGGTTCGGACTTCTTGTTACGTTTGCCGTAATTGTTGTTGTCGTCTTTGTTGTCTCTACGTCTGCCTTTCGGGGTGGTTTCCTTACCTTCTTCTCCGGCAACCTCGACAGATACTTTACGGCCGTTCCAGTTGGCACGGTTCAAAGATTTCACGACGTTATTGGCTTCTTTTTCTTCTACCTCGAAGAAAGAGAACTTTTGCATCAGGTCGATACGACCCAGCTCTACACGTCCACGGGTGTTTTTGTTTAACAGGCCGATGAGTTCGCTGGGGAAGAAGTTATCCATCTTACCCAGGTTGATGAACAATCGTTTAAAGCCCGGTTGTGCCTGGCGGTTTCCATCCTTCCGCTCTCTACGTTCCCCGTTTCTGCCGCTACGTTCTCCGTCTCTGCCACGTTCGCTGCCGGTGGCTGTTTCTATTTCCTCGCGGTCACGGTAGTATTCCAGGAAACGATTGAACTCATGGGAAACCATACGCTTTATCAGGTCTTCTTTGCTCAACCAGTCCAGCTTACGATAAATACCTGGCATGAAGTCGGCTATTTCTTCTTCATTGACTTTCACTTTTTCAAGATCATCAATTACTTTAATCAGCTGCTTCTCGCAAATCTGCTTGCCGGTGGGCATGGCACCTGTTTCGAATTTCTTACCGATGATGCGTTCTATTTCGCGGAGTTTGCCCTTTTCGCGCAGATTGATGATAGCGATCGAGGTGCCTGTTTTCCCGGCACGTCCCGTACGTCCGCTACGATGTGTATAACTTTCCGTATCGTCCGGCAATCCATAGTTGATGACATGTGTCAGGTCGTCTACGTCCAAACCACGTGCGGCAACGTCCGTTGCTACCAACAATTGTAAATTGCGGATACGGAATTTCTGCATTACGGCATCGCGCTGTGCCTGGCTCAGCTCACCGTGCAGGGAGTCGGCATTGTAACCTTCCTGCATCAGCTTGTCGGCTATTTCCTGCGTCTCTTTGCGGGTACGGCAGAAGATAATGCCGTATACTTGCGGATAATAATCCACAATACGTTTCAAGGCTGCATATTTGTCTTTGGCATGAACGGTGAAAACCACATGCTTCACATTGCTGGTTCCTTCGTTCTTACGTCCGATCGTGATTTCTTTGGCATTGCGCAGGTATTTTTTGGAAATACGTGAAATTTCCGGACTCATGGTAGCGGAGAACAACAATGTGTTACGTTCTTGCGGTACATCCGCCAGAATGGCGTTGATACTGTCCGTAAAGCCCATATTGAGCATTTCGTCAGCTTCGTCCATCACTACGTTCTGAATGGTGGACAGGGAAACCGTCTTGCGTTCCATCAGGTCGAGCAGTCGGCCCGGAGTAGCAACGATAATATGTACGCCACGCTTCAGGGCACGTATCTGGCTTTCGATAGACGAACCGCCATAAACGGGCAATACCCGCAAACCATCAATATATTTGGAGTAATCGTTTAAGTCGCCCGCTATCTGCAAACAAAGTTCGCGTGTGGGGCAAAGAATAAGAGATTGGGGAATTCTGTTGTTGACGTTAATCTTCTGTATAAGCGGCAGACCGAACGCTGCGGTCTTTCCTGTTCCTGTTTGCGCCAGTGCTACTACATCATTATTTTCTCCTAAAAGGTAGGGAATTACTTCTTCCTGTACCGGCATGGGTTGCTCGTAACCCATTTCTTCAATGGCACGGCGTATCTCCGCCGACACACCGAGCTCTTCAAATGTCTTCATTAAATCTTTGTATATCTTTATTTTCGGGTGCAAAGATAGTGTTTTCCAATGGATAATCGATAATGAATAACTGATAATTATGTGATTACCTTCAAAGTTTACTATTTACAGTTCATTATCCGCTATCAATTATTCATTATCAGTTAACAGAATGCTTTGTAGTCTTTTTATCTCATTTTTGCTTAACCCTATGCCTTTCTGTAGATAGGTGTCTATATCGCCATATTTCTTTTCGATCTCGTCTTTCGCCGCATTCAGGAAATCTTCGCGGGCGGAAAACAAGGTTGTGATAGCTTCCTGTGAGCGTACCGGTAATTGATAAGCGTACTTGGAAGCGCTTGGAATGTTAAAGTAGTCATTGCTGAGACGATAGTCTTCCATGATGATATCTTCGTTTACGCCGAGTGCGGCGAGTATCAAGGCAGAGACGATGCCGGTACGTCCTTTACCCGAAGAGCAGTGAACAACCACCGGATAGTTGTTCTTGTCCAGCAGTATCTCGAAAATCTGATGAAACTCCTTGGTATATTGGTCTACTATTTCCCGATTCATCTGTTCTACCATCCGGTAAACGGTATCACTTTTTATCTTTTCCTGTTGAATACCTTTCAGGATGTTTTGCATGTCTCCGATGGCGATAGGGATATGTACGACTTTAAACTTTTTTTGGAGAGGGGTGGTTTTGCCATATTCGGCAGAAGTGCGTAAATCAATGATGGTCTTGATGCCGATATTTTTTAACTCTTTACGCGAACAGCACTCCAGACTGTCGATCTCGGCGGAACGGTATAACATGCCCCAACGGACTTTTTTCTGGGTGGTATGGGAGGCATAGCCACCCAGGTCACGGAAATTCTGTATACCGGGAATATTGATGTTTCGGGTGGCAATCTTCACGCGGTATTTGTCTGCAAACACCAATGTATAATAATAACGTTGGGTAGGATCGGTGGTAATAATCGTCATCCGTTGATCGGAAATGCTTGCTATGGCAACAGGAATATCTTCAGGGATCAAGTCCGGGTCGGTCGAAGCATATACTTTTACGTTTCCTTTGATGACAGGAGCCGTTTCCCATTTTACAATACAATTTCCTACATTATTCTCTTCGCATACAACGGAGATGTGGGGAGCGATACCACTGCACGATGACAGCAGCAATACCAGAGCAAGGCAGTTCAACAGATTTTTGTACATAATTCGTAACTCTCTAAAGTCGTCTTATGGCAAATATAATTATTTTGAGAACTTTTATCACAGATTACACGGGTTTACACAGATTTTTTATTAGTTCTTTCACTGCGTTAAGAATTCAAATCCATATAAATCCGTGGTTATACCTTATTATGATAAGCAAAAGCGGTGTTGAACGAAGGTAAATCTGCGGCAGGATCAGTATTTATACTTTTCCGCAAATTCTTTTGATATGGAATTGTTGAGGCTCATGCAAACTTCTGCTGCAAACTCCATACCGCAACGGATGATTTTATCCCAAGTGGCTTCATCTATGTTATTCAGGTTTTCGTAGCGTACATCATATTTCAACAAACCATAGATGATACCTGCGTTGAAATTGTCGCCTGCACCGATAGTACTTATCGCCTCCAGTGGCGGAATGGCATATTCTTTGGAAATGTTTTTTGTACGGAGTGAAATCTGTTCCGCTCCTGCCGTACATAGGAAGTTGGGACAGTAAAACTTTATTTTGTCTTTATAAATCTTATCCGCATCACACTGGTTGTACATGTAGAAAAAGTCTTCCTGTGAACCACGTACAATATCCGCATATTCCAGGTTTTCTATAATGGTAGGTGCCAGTTTGAGAGCTTCTTCTTTATGCGAAGAACGGAAGTTCGGGTCATAATAGACAATTGCTTTTTTCTCCCGTGCCTGATCGAGCAACTCCAATACTTTGTCGCGCAACACAGGATTTAGAGCATAATAAGAACCGATAACCACGATATCGTCTTCTGCAAGACGTGGAAATATGACATCTAACCGTTGTTTGGGGTAATCTTTATAAAAAATATATTCCGCATCGCTCCGGTCGTTCAGGAAAGCGAGCGATACAGGTGATTTACCGTCGGGAAATACATTGACATAATCGGTTGGAATATTATTGTCACGCATAAACCGCAAGATAATATTTCCCACATGGTCATTACCCGTTTCGCTGATGAAACTGATGGGGACTCCTGTCCGTCCCAGTGAGACAATACCGTTGAATACCGAACCGCCCGGCACTGCTGCCGTAGGCTGTTCATTCTGAAAGATAATGTCTAATATAGTTTCGCCAATACCGATTACTTTACGCATAATGACCTTGATTTTTCTCCAAGGTAACCGCCATGATGGCGTTTGGAGTAGTCTTCGATTGTAAATCCGGTCTCTTTCATTGTCTGTACTACCAAAATATCGCCAATCACTGTCATTGCGGTAGTGGATGTAGTGGGAGTCATGCCCAAGGCACAGACTTCTTTAGGTTTTCCGGTACTGAGACATACGTTGGACTCATGTGCCAGCGGGCTGTCCGGGTTTCCGGTAATTACAATAAATTTCAAATCCGGGTTCAAGTTGTGGGCCAACTGCGTCAATTCCACGATTTCACGGGTTTTGCCGGAATTGGAGATAAGCAACAACAAATCGTTTTCCTGTAAGATGCCGAGATCTCCATGCTGTGCTTCGCTGGGATGTAGAAAAACAGAAGGTATACCTGTGGAACAGAAAGTCGTGGCTATATTCATAGCTATCTGTCCTGCTTTTCCCATGCCGGAAGTAACCAGCTTGCCTTTTTTACGGTGTATCTGCTCAACGATAAGCTCTACTGCCTTCTCGTATGCATTCGTCACAGGGATGTTCAATACGGCTTGTGCTTCTTTCTGCAAAAGCTCCTGAATGGATTCTATCATTATTTTGAATTTTGTTAGTAGTTAGGTTATAGCCTACAAATATCTGTAATTTTCCATAAATGGCAATAAGTTTTATTGTATTTTTATTGATATGAAGATAGGCAGCACCTCATCACTAAAAACAAGCATGCTTGCTTTGTACTGATTTCGGTTTGCGTTATCTTTGTGCCCACTAATTGTTTGAGATATCAGAATGAAGAAGTTAATAGAAAAAATAACGCCGGGAACCAATCAATATACTTTGCCGAATGGTTTGCGTATCATTCATGAGCCGTCACTCTCTAAAGTGGCATATTGTGGATTTGCCGTAGATGCCGGAACACGCGATGAGTTTGAAAATGAACATGGAATGGCGCACTTTGTGGAACATCTTATCTTCAAAGGAACAAAGAAACGCAAGGCATGGCATATCCTGAACCGTATGGAAAATGTGGGTGGCGACCTGAATGCTTATACTAATAAGGAGGAGACCATGATTTATTCGGCTTTCCTTACCGAGCACTTTGGACGTGCCTTTGAGTTGCTGACGGATATTGTATTTCATTCTACCTTTCCGCAGCGTGAGATAGAAAAGGAAACGGAAGTTATTATCGATGAAATACAATCATACGAAGACAATCCTTCCGAACTGATATTCGATGATTTTGAGGACCTGATATTTTGCGAACACCCGTTGGGACACAACATTCTGGGTAATCCCGAACTATTGAAAACATTCCGCAGTGAAGATGCTGCTTCGTTCACTTCCCGTTATTATCATCCGGGCAATATGGTCTTTTTCGTTCTGGGTAATATGGATTTTAAACAAGTGGTGCGTTGGGCGGAAAAGCTGTTGACCGATATTCCTGCTGTTACGGTGGATAACCGCCGTACTCCGCCGCCCTTTTATGTTCCGCAACATCTTGTGTTGCATAAGGATACCCATCAGGCACATGTCATGATTGGTAGTCGTGGCTATAATGCATACGATGATAAGAGGACAGCGCTTTATCTGTTGAATAATATTCTGGGAGGTCCCGGTATGAATAGTCGCCTGAATGTGTCGCTCCGCGAGCGTCGTGGGCTGGTCTATAATGTAGAATCCAACCTTACCTCCTATACGGATACGGGTACTTTCTGTATCTATTTCGGTTGTGATCCCGAAGATTCCGATCTTTGTAAACACCTAGTCTATAAGGAGCTGAAATTGATGCGCGATGTCAAGATGACCTCTTCCCAGCTTACGGCTGCTAAAAAGCAACTTATCGGACAAATAGGTGTGGCTTCGGATAATAACGAGAATAATGCCTTGGGTATGGGTAAGACTTTCTTGCACTATAATAAATACGAAACCTCCGAAGCGGTGTTTCGACGTATCGAACAACTCACTCCGGAGATTTTATTGGAAGTGGCAAACGAAATGTTTGCAGAAGATTATCTCTCGACACTTATTTATCAATAAGTGTCTTATTTGAAGACCTGTTTCATCGGGCGGCCTATCCACACTTGCGGTTGCTTCAATCCGAAGATATAGGCGATTGTAGATGCTACGTCATACTGCATCATGCTTTCGTGGAATTCCAGTCCTTTCTTCACGTTCTTTCCGGAAATGATGAAAGGAGTCTGCATTTCTTGCATCGTTTTTCCTCCATGGCCTTTTTTGATACCTCCGTGGTCTGAAGTAACGATAAAGATAGTTTCTTTCAACATTCCTGCGTCTTTTACAGCTTGTACGATACGGGTGACGTATGTATCGAGTTCTTTCAATTTAGCGTAGTATTCAGGAGTGTCGTGCCCTGCCTTATGTCCTACGTGGTCGGGGTTGTCAAAACAAACGGCGAGTAATGTCGGTTTTTTTTCTTTGATGTATTTTTCGGCCATACCGCACAATGCTTCCGGATGTTGATTATAATCGGGAGCTTTGGCATGATGACTCAGAGCTAGCGTGTCAACGAGATATTTAATTCCATTCCATTCGTACAGACAACCAATTTCCGCTTCCGGTTGTGCATCGCGTAGTAATTGGAAGACTGTGGGGAAGATGCCGTGTTCATTCAGTACTCGTGAAGGCAATTCCGGAGTCTTGGAACCCCATTCTGTGTATCCATGCAACTCCGGGCCGGCTCCCATGAACATGGATGCCCAGTTGATAGCGCTGGAAGAAGGCAGGGCAGAACGTTTCTCTAATGTATAGGAACCTTCTGCCATCAACTGTTTGATAGTGGGGATTTCCGCTTTGGGGACACTGTATGCACCCCAACCATCGAGACCTATTAAAATGACATGCTTTGCTTTTCCCTTTGCTTGGCAGGGAGTGGAGATGAAACACACTGCAATAAATGATAAAAGCAGTGAAAAGGTAAATTTTCTCATGTTTTGATTGTTTTTAAGTATTAAGATATTTATTGAATAAAAATTATTTTATGTAGTCCAGTTTTACAACGATTACGCGTATGGATTGCGACTCTTTGTCCGTACGGACTTTGGCTATGTGCCAGTCACTGGGGAAAAACAGGAAGAAACGTTCGGGAGTAGAGTCTATGAACATGGTTTTATTTATGTCATAGCTATAGTGGATCGCGTCCGGCTTATAAGCACAGTTGGGATAGGAACTGTCATGGTCTAAAAGCCCGAAACGTTCGCTGCCTTTCACTACATATTGAAAGTCGATGTGATGATAATGTGACTCGGACGCGCGTTTTTCCAAAGGTTGGTTTTCACTATCTTCTACTGAGACAACCAATGAGGTACCTTCTATCGGGTGTTTACCGGCAGGGATACTTTGAAGGTCGTGTGTAGCCAGCCACTTGAACATGGCGTCCCATTGTGGTTGGTTCTTTTGGTATTGATCGTGAAATTCTTTTAAGTTGGTACAGACATCGGGCAAGGCATTGAAGCCGTTACTCCAACTGCGTGATAATAACCATTGTTGAATGCTGCATTGTGCTTGAATCATTGAGGACGGTGCAATTGCCAGAAAGACAATGAGTGCAATTCGTTTGAGTGTTTTCATTTGTTTTTATATTTTAGTTGGGCTAAAGGTAGTACTTCTTTAATAAAAAAAGAAGCCTTACTGTTTTTATCTGTTAATGACAAAATTACTGGGAATAATAAAAAATGGTTATTTATATCGTATAAAAAACATGCATCAAATGCCTTAATGGATAATAAGGGCATATGTATGGAAAATAAGTGTATGTCTCAAATGGGAAGTTACGTATTTTTGCATCCGAAAAACAATCTTTTATTATGAGAAAGTCACTATTATCCTTATTATTTGTTTTATTGGGGGCATACCTGTTTCAGGTACAGTCTCAGACACGGCAAGAGGTGAGACAGGCTATGCGACGGGTGGCCGATTGGCAGATTGCTCATATCAAAGAAGTTCCCTATGGTGATTTGAACTGGGTAAATGCTACTTTCTATTTGGGTTTATGTCGCTGGGCTGGAATAGCGGAGCGTGATAACCGGGATTCTTTTTATTTTGATTGGCTAATGCGTCTTGGACGCCGTAATTATTGGCAGGTAGATAAGCGGATGTATCATGCCGATGATATCTGTGTGGCGCAAACCTATCTTTTGATGTATGATAAATATAAGCGGCCGGAAATGCTGATTCCAACACGTGCGCGTACCGAGTGGGTGATAGCCAATCCGCCACAAGGTTCTTTTGTCTTGAATTATTCGGATGTGTCGACGTTGGAACATTGGACTTGGTGCGATGCTTTGTTTATGGCTCCACCGGTATATTTACATCTGTATAATATAACGGGTGACAAGAAATTTATCCGGTTTATGGATAAAGAGTATAAGGCTACTTATAATAATCTGTTCGATAAAGCTGACAGTCTTTTCTATCGCGATCACCGCTATATCAGCCGGAAAGAGGCGAATGGAGCCAAGGTTTTCTGGGGGCGTGGTAATGGTTGGGTTCTTGGCGGACTGGTGGAATTACTTCGCGGATTGCCGGAGGGGAGTAAATATCGTCCGTTTTATCAGGATTTGTTTGTCCGCATGGCAGAACGTGTAGTGCGTTGCCAGGGTAAAGACGGCTTTTGGCATGCAAGTATGCTCGATCTGGATGCTTATCCTTCTCCTGAAACCAGTGCTACCGGTTTTTTTGTGTATGCCTTGGCTTATGGTGTTAATGAAGGACTATTGCCACGTGAACGTTTTCTGCCGATTGTGGAAAAAGGTTGGAGCGCTTTACTTTCTGCTGTAGAAGAAGACGGAAAATTAGGATATGTGCAACCCATTGGTGCTGATCCGAAGAAAGTAACCCGGGAAATGACGGAAGTATATGGCCCCGGAGCATTTTTATTGGCCGGTACTGAAATGTATCGTTTGGTACAAGATACAAAAACACAGAATGTCAATATATCATCAGTAAGGGTACGCGAAATCGCTACCCTTCTACCGGAAACTCCTCAAGGTATAGGTGTATCTTATAAAGACCGCAGTTTCTGGGAACAAATGAAGCAAGATGCCGACGCACAGGAATTATTGAAGGAAGTTCCCGGATTGTTGAAGCAAGGAATACCGCCATTTGTCGATTCACTTTATTTACACCTCAATAAAACCAATGTCCGTTTGCCGGGTGAAAATATGATGAATGCACGTTTTCAGTATCTTTATAAATTGACACTGGCAGAATGTCTGGAAAATCGTCGCCGTTATATCCCGGCAATAGAAAAAGCTTTGATTGCTTTGTGTGAACAGAAACCGTGGTCTATTCCGGCTCATGACCGCAGTTTGCAAAATTATAATGGAACCGATTACTATGTGGATCTTGTTGTAGCCACGGCAGGAAATGGAATTGCTCAGTGTGTATCGCTGCTGGGCGACCGTCTATCACCCGAGGTGAGAGCTCGCGTTCAATGTGCTTTCCGGGAGAAAGTTTTCCGTCCTATTCATCGATGCCTGGAAACCAATAAGCCTTTCTGGTGGTTTACAGTGACCAATAATTGGAATTCGGTCTGCTTGGCAGGTGTTACGGGAGCTGCTCTTGCTTTATTACCCGATCGAGAAGAACGTGCTTATTTTGTTGCGGCAGCCGAGAAATATCATGTTTATGGGATGAAAGGTTATGCGGATGATGGTTATTGTAGTGAAGGAGTAGGGTATTATAATTATGGTTTTCGTGCTTATATATTGCTTCGAGAAGAGGTTTGCCGTGCTACGCAAGGTAAAGTGGATTTCTTTCGTACGCCGAAATTTGTGCGTATTGCACAATATGGAAAAAAAATACAAATGTTGAACGGTATTTGTCCTGCCTATTCCGATTGTAGGATTGGTCTGACTGTCGATTGGTTTATAAATAATTACTGTGACAATGTATTGGGTACTGCTCCTTATTTTGAGAAGTGTGTATTTCCTTTCAATGGCAGAAACCTTTCTCTTTATAGTATTGAATTTTTCCCTAATCAAGCATGGAAGTTAGAACAAAGTGATGAAATAAAACAAGCTATACAAGAAGAATATGATCCTCTTCATACCTTTTACGAAAAGGCGGGTATCTTGGTAGCTCGTCCGTCTGAAAAAAGTAATTGTGATCTTGCCATTTCGGCAAAGGGTGGTAATAATGCAGAAAATCATAACCATAATGACATTGGTTCTTATGCTGTTTCTTTAGGAAGAGAAACAGTTGCCGGTGATCAGGGCGGTCCTTTTTCTTATCCCGGTGATTACTTTTCGGCAGATGCTCCTGATAAATATCCTATTAAAGGTTCTTTCGGCCATCCGGTACCTTTAGTAGATGGTTTGCAGCAAGTAACTGGTGCTAGAGCACAAGCGATAGTACTAAATAGAGAACTGACAAGGACTAAAGATCTATTTTCCATAGATTTAACTTCAGCTTACAATACCCCCAAATTAGAGAAATTACTCCGTACATTTACCTACGACCGTACTGATGTCGGTAGTTTTACAGTTGAAGATAAGTTTTTTGCTAATGCACCTATCCGATTCGAAACAGCATTAACCACATCCGCCGACTGGAAGCAGATAGATGCCAATCATCTTCTGCTGGCGGTAGGTAATGAACAGATGCTTGTTACAATAGATGCGTCTGGGGAGGTAGAATTAACATCAGATACTATCCAAGTGAATGGTCCGGCTTATACACGAATTGGAATAATCTTAAAAAAAACGGTAAAAGATGGTCAAATTCGTCTTATAATGTGCCCAAAACGTCCGCGATAGGTGTCTAATTTTCCATAATATTATAAAACCATAACATTTAAACAGGGAATTAATTTCCTGTTTTATTAAATTACATATATTTGCAGCGAAAGATTAAAAGCTAAAAATAAACGTTATCTTAATCTAATTAATAATTAATCTATTGTACTTATGAAAAAAAGAGTCTCTCTTGATTTCTCAAAAAGGATTTTATTCTGTGCTGTTTGGGCATTGGCAAGTGCTGGTGTAGCAGCAAATCCTATGAGTAATGGAAATTCTTCCGGAGTCGACGCTGTTCAAACTATTGAACAAAGTAGTAAAACAGTAAAAGGTGTTGTAATGGACAATTTCGGTCCTGTTCCGGGTGCTAATGTTCTTGTAAAAGGAACAACCAATGGTGTAATTACCGATATGGACGGTAATTTTACTCTATCTAATGTTCCTGAAAATGCAGTATTGCAGGTCTCTTTTATCGGTTATGTTACTCAAGAAATAAAAGTAGCCGGTAAGAATACGTTTGAAATTACATTAAGTGAGGACGCCAAAGCTTTGGAAGAAGTTGTAGTAGTAGGTTATGGCTCTCAAAAGAAGGTAAACTTGACAGGGTCTATCGGACAGGTAGATTCAAAAGTATTGGAATCCCGTCCTATTACTTCTTCTGCGAGTGCACTGCAAGGTACCATTCCTAACTTACAAATTACAAACACAAGTGGTGAACCTGGACAGAGTGCATCTTTGAATGTTCGTGGTACCACTTCTATTAATGGTGGTAGTCCGCTGGTATTGGTAGATGGTGTGGAAATGAGCTTGGATTTAGTTAATCCTAATGATATTGCAAGTGTAACTGTGTTAAAGGATGCGGCAGCATCTGCTATTTATGGTGTACGTGCAGCTTATGGTGTTGTATTGGTTACGACTAAGAGTGCTGGTAAGGACATGAAAACTTCCATATCTTATTCTGGTAATGTGTCTATTTCAAAAGCAACGGTTATGCCTGATATGGTGGAACACAGTTGGCAGCACGCTGAATTTATTAATCAGGCCTGTGATAATGGTAGTGTAAACCGTTTGTGGGATGCTGCTTATATTGAAAAGATGAAAGCATGGGATGCTGATCCTGAGAACAATCCTGAATATGAAATGGTGAATGGTTCTCTTCGTTTTTATGGATTTAGTAATTTGAGAGAAAAGATGTTGAGAAAGGTTAGTCCTACTCATCGTCATAATGTTACTATTTCCGGTGGAAATGAAAAGACTAAGTTTTATTCTTCAGTTGGTTATTTAGACCAAAGAGGTTTATATAAGGTCGGCGAAGATCAGTATCAACAACTGAACACTCGTTTAACTGTTGAGAATCAAACTACTTCTTGGATGAAATTGGGAGCAAAAGTAATGTATAACTATGCTACTCATGATAAGCCTTATAAATATAAAGATGATGTGTGGCAGTCCGTTGTATTTTCTTCACCGACAGATGTGGTTGAGCCATGGCACAAAGATAGCCGTTATCCTGAATTGGATGAATGGGATGGAATGTATGCCCAAAATAATGCTTATGCCATGCTGAAAGATGGTGGTCGTACCAATAACAAGACCCATGATATTTGGGCTACTGCAAGTGCCGATTTTGAGTTTATGAAAGGCTGGAAAGCCCGCGTGGATTTCTCTTATAATTTAAATTATAAGCGTAATTCAGATCATAAGAAGACATTAACATTCTGGACAAAAGATTTTCAGGCTACAAATGGTGACACAGGTGATAATTTCTTCAAGTGGACTAATGTTGATAAGAACTATTATTCATTTAATGCTTATACAGAATATGAACGTACATTCAAAGAAAAACATTATTTGAAGGGTATGTTAGGATATAATCAAGAGTTGACGAAATATTCCACATTCTCTGCTCAACGTAAAGGATTGTTGAACGAAAACCAACCTGCATTAGGTTTGGGAACAGGTCAGCAAACTGTTAGCGATGATGGTTATGAATGGGCGTTGCGTGGTGCATTTTTCCGTTTGAATTATATTTATAATGACCGTTATTTGTTTGAGGTAAATGGACGTTATGATGGTACTTCACGTTTCCCATCTGATAATCGTTTTGTATTCCTTCCTTCTTTTTCTGCTGCATGGCGTATCAGTGAGGAACCATTTATGCAGTCTACTCGTTCTTGGTTGGATAATTTGAAGATTCGTGCTTCTTATGGTGAATTGGGCAATCAGATGCTGACAGCGAGTGATTGGTCGGGAAATACTAAATATTATCCATATATTCCATTTATCAGTTCAGGAACATCTGGAAACTGGATATTTGGAGATGAAAAGGCATTATATTTAAATCCTGGTGCATTAGTGACTCCAGATCTTACTTGGGAAAAAGCAAAGACTGTCAATGTTGGTTTGGATGCGACATTCTTTAATCAACGTTTAGATTTTAGTTTTGACTATTATCAGCGTACTACCTCGGATATGTTGATTAAAGTGTCATATCCTGAAGTATTGGGTACTACTGCTCCTCCTTCCAATTTAGCTGAATTGCGTACGAATGGATGGGAACTTTCTTTGAGTTGGAAAGATAAAATAGGAAAGGATTTTGGCTATTCACTTGGTTTTATATTATCTGACTCTCAAGCAGAAATTACTAAATATAATAATCCGACTAATTCTTTGACTACTCATTATGTAGGTGAAAAGATTGGAGAAATTTGGGGTTATGAGACTGAAGGTATTTTCCAAACGGAGGAGGAAATAGCTAATCATCCTACACAGAGTAAGATTAAGAATACAACTTGGAAAGTTGGAGATATTAAATATAAGAATCTTAATGGTGATAAAGAAATCAGTAATGGTAAGAATACTTTAGAAGATCATGGAGACTTGACGATTATCGGTAATACTACTCCACGTTATCAATATGGTATTACTGCTAATCTGACCTATAAGAACTATTATTTGAATATATTCATGCAGGGAGTGGGTAAACGTGATTTTTGGCCATCTGGTCAACCGTTCTGGCCGGCTGCTACAGAATACTATAATACTCAAAAATGGTTCTTGGAGAATTCTTGGAGTGAAAGTAATCCGAATGCTTATTTTGCACGTCCAATAGCCAAAGATGAACGTAACCGCCAAAAACAAACTCGTTATTTACAAGATGCTTCATATTTGCGTATGAAGAATATTTCTTTGGGATGGAATTTGCCAAAAGAATGGATTCAGAAGGTATTTTTATCTCAGGCAACTGTTTATATTAGTGCTGAAAATTTGTTTGAGTTCTCTAAAATTAAGGGCCCATACGACCCCGAGGCTGCCCGTGGAAATGGTACAATGCTGTATCCTTTCATGAGAACATATTCATTCGGTGTTAATCTAACTTTCTAAAATTGAAAACAATGAAAAATATATTTAGTAAATCAGTTTTATTGGGTGTCGTTGCTTTAGTAAGTACTTCCTGTAATGATTCATTTTTGGAACGTACTCCTACTAATGATTTGAACTCCCAGACTTTTTGGAATACTACAGCAGACCTTCAGAGTTTTTGTAATGGTATTTACAATGCAGTTTCTGATAATGCTGGTACTGACAATTATAACTTTATTTTGGGCTTTACCAATAATGCTTATAATGGAAAAACAAATAGCGTAATTCCTATTGAGGCAATGTCTGATAATTATGCTACGGTGGATGGATCACAAACTTGGGCCTCTGCTATTGCTGCAGGATTGGAAACAATTCCTTCCAATTATAATAGCCCTTTATATGGTGGTTGGGTATGGACTGCGCTTCATCGTATCAATACTTTCATGGATAATTATGATAAGGTAAAAGTTGCCAGTACTACTGAAGTTACGCTTAAAAAAGGTTTTTTTGGTGAAGCATCTCTATTCCGTGCTTGGTTTTATCTTGATAAAGTACAAAAATATGGTGATGTACCTTTGATTACTCATGCTTTAACTACAGATTCTCCAGAATTGTATGTAGGCCGTACTCCAAGAAAAGATGTTATGGCTCAAGTATTGATAGATATTGATAACGCATGTAAGAATTTGCCTGATGCATGGCCGGGAAATCTTCCTAATCGTGTTACGAGGGGAACAGCCTTGGCTTTGAAGGCACGTATTTGCTTATATGAAGGAACATATCGGAAGTATCATAACCTGAGTGATAAAGCCGACTATGAGAGTTGGTTGGAAGAAGCTGTGTCTGCAGCTGAGGAATGTATGACTTTAGGATACAAGATATATGATACGGGTAATCCTGATAAAGATTATGCTACTCTTTTCACTTCAGATGATTTAGAGGGTAATCCGGAAATGATTATGTACAGAAAATATGCGAAAGGTCTGTTAATGCATCGCCAATGTGGATATATTATTAACATTAGAGCAGGTGGAACAAAAGATTTTGCAGATGATTTTCTGTGTAAGGAACCGGATGGAACAGCTTTGCCAACAGGTTTAAGTCTTACATTTGATGATAGCACGCCGGAAAAGACATTTGCTAACCGTGACCCCCGTATGGCTCAGACTTTCCTTAAACCGGGTGATCAAGCAAGTATTCTTAATACAAATATGGGAAGTAAAAGTTTTCCGCGTTTAGGTGATATGGGTAGTTGGCCAAGTGCTACAGGTTATCATTTGATTAAGTATTACATTCTTGAGCAAGATAAAAAAGGTTATGGAAACGAGACTCATGATGCCCCGATTATCCGTTATGCTGAAGTCCTATTAAGTTTAGCTGAGGCTAAGGCTGAGTTGGGAACATTGGAGCAAACGGATCTAGATAAGACTATTAACGTATTACGTGATCGTGTTGATATGCCCCATATGACCTTAAATCCACCGATGGATCCTAAATATGCAGATTTAGGTATATCTTCTGATCTTGTTGAAATTCGCCGTGAACGTCGCGTTGAATTATCATTTGAAAATTTACGTTACCAAGATCTAATGCGTTGGGCACAAGGTGATAAGCTAAAAGAACGTGTATTAGGTATCCGTTTTGAGGATTCTGATTATGACAATGAACGTTATATCCAACGTGATACAGAGGGTAAAATAACTGGACGTGTTTATAAACCGGGTGATCCTGCAGCAGCTGCTCCTGTATATACTTATGAAGTTGATGGAAAACATTATGTAGATGTATATGCGGGAACTAATTATGCAGCAGAAAAGCGTGTATTTAATCCTAAAAAAGATTATTTACGTCCTATACCAACGGCTGTTCGTTCTAAAAATCCAGAGTTAGGCCAGAACCCGGAATGGTAAGATGAAATAAATTTATTGTTGGGAGAGGGTATTTTTACCCTCTCTTTTTTAGTGGTTTTTAAATAATTAGTCGTACGAAAACAAAATTAAGCTTTCAGGTTTCATCATTATGAAACTAATGACTATAGATAATCTATCAGATATATATTTCCTTTCTGATAAACATCCACGATTTCTGACTTAGTCTAAATTCTCTTAAATAGAAGCGATATCAAATATAAAGTTGATATCGCTTCTACATTTATATAAAATAAAGATAAAGTATTTTTTTATGCAGTATTTCTCTAATTATTCTTTTTCTGTTACTGAATTATTGTAGAATAGAGAAGATTGATTGTTATTTTTTTCTTACTCTTTGTGGTGATACTCCAAAAAATGCCTTGAAACACTTACTGAAATATCGTGGAGATGAAAAACCTAGAGTAGTGGATATCTCCGAGATATTCAATTCCGGTTGACTCTTGAGCATGGACATTGCTTCATCCAGTTTCACTTTTAGGATAAATTCATTGGGAGTCAACCCTATCATCTGTTTGAACTGTGTATAAAGCTTACTGCGCCCCATGCAGAGTTCGGATGCCAGCGAGGTGACATCAAAGTCGGGACTATCGAAATTTTTCTTGACGATAGCGATACTTTTATCTAATAACTCTTTATCTGTTGCACTTACAGCAGGTATTGATTCAGTAATTTTTGTAGCGGGCAGATTAGAATAGTGGGCTATGATTTGCTGTTTATTACGGATCAGATTACTACAACGTGCCAGTAAAATTTTCACGTTGAAGGGTTTCGTTACATAATCGTCAGCACCAAACATGTATCCTTCTACGATATATTCCACTGAATTCTGTGCGGTGAGTAACACAATGGGGATATGAGAGAACTCGACATTATTCTTCAATTTGTAACACATCTCTTTACCAGACATTTCAGGCATCATCACATCGCTTACAATAATATCCGGTTGTACTTGTTCTACAGCTGCCAGTCCTTCATGGCCATTTCGGGCTGTATGTACTTCATAGAATGCACTGAACATATCATTGAGCATTTCAAGTAATTCCTCATTGTCTTCTACTAAAAGAAGAATAGGTTTTGAGGTACTTCTATTAATTTCGGGAGCTGTTTCCGGAGTGAATGTTTCCACAGGAAAATCCGGGGTAATATTTTCCATGCTTATCACATCAGGTTGTTGCTTATTGATTGCGAAATCTTCTTTATTGAAATGCTGGTTTCCTAAAAGTAATGACAGTATAAAATTACTTCCCTCATTAACCACACTCTTTATTTCAATTTTTCCATGATGCGCTTCCATAATACCTTTAGCTAACGCTAAGCCTATTCCTGTACCAAGACTAAATGCCGAGGAAGTAGAATCTGCTTGATAAAATCTGTCGAATATTTTGTTGATAGCTTCTTCGGGGATACCCGGACCGTCGTCGCTGACTGTGATGATGGCTTGAGTGGATGTATGGTGCAGGCTAACTGTGATGTTACCATCCTTCGGAGTATATTTGAATGCATTAGATAACAGATTGAATATAACTTTTTGCAATTGTACCGGATCGAACCAAACGTCGAGAGTTTCCTCTGCATGTTTAAAACTGTAATTGATATTTTTTATTTGCGAGTATTCATAAAAGCTGCTGTAGATTTCGTGAGTAAAGGAAACCAAATCATGTTTTTCGACTTTGAGTTTAAGATATCCTTGTTCTTGCTTACGGAAGTCAAGCAACTCTGTGATAAGGCTACGCATGTGCCAAGCATTTTTATATACACGCAAAATACGCTTGTAAATAGATGGTTCTAATTTATTAATTTGCATGATTGCTTCCAGTTGGCCTATGATAAGTGTAAGCGGAGTACGGAATTCATGCGAAATATTCGTAAAGAAACGTAGTTTACTTTGGTTCAGCTCTTCAATACGTTCTTTTTCTTTTTTCTCACTTTCCAGAGAAGACTGTAGGCGGGTCTGCCGTAATTTGAAAAGGAAGAAAATATACAATACTCCCATGAATAATAAGGCATACAAGGTATAAGCGTATGGGTTGGCATAAAAAGGTGCGGCTACATGAATGTTTAGGGCTATTCCCTGATCAGATGCAGAAACAGTATCTGCAGAACGAACACGCAATGTATAATTTCCGGGTGGAATATTGGTATAAGTGATAGAATTACCTGTTGTCTGAGTCCAGTGGTTATCCAGATTTTCAAAATAATATTCAAATATATGATCACGTTCCAGAAGATAACTGAAAGTACTGAATGTGACAGTGATATTATTTTGGTTATGTTTTAACCTGATGTCTGAGGTTCTGGCAAGAGTCTGCTTCAAGATACCGGTAGCATCGTCAGGCAAGACCTCTTGATTAAATATCAATAGTTTTTCAAAACATAGTTTCCCTTCGTCAGGGGTAGTGTACAGATATTGTTCCGGTAAGGAAGCTAATCCGTTAGTACCACCTATGTATATGGTACCATCTTTGGCTATATATAATGTGGAACCCTGACTATAACTCTGCTGAAACAGGCGATAGGTTTGCTCTACTGTTTCTGTCTCCGGGTTGAATATCGACAGTCCTCTATTCAAAAGCAATAGTAACTTGTGGCTAATGGGCGATTCCTGAATATAATAACAATAATTATTCGGAAGAGAATTGTTCTGTGTGTTATATACCTTGAACGAATGACTTTGAGGCTGATACTTGAACAGCCCCGATCCGATAGTACCGAAATAAATTTCTCCACGACTGTCTTCAAAGATGTGCACTACTCTGAACTTTCCTATGGAAGAAGGATTGTCTGCATTGGTTTGATAATGTTCTATTTTGCCGGTAGGTAAATCTATACATGTCAATCCGCCCATAGAAAGAGCCAGCCAAAGCCGTTCCTGACTATCGATAAAGAATGTTTCGTAAGAATACTGTTTTTCCAATAATTGTTTTATCTCAGGTTGGTCTGAAAGAGGAGAGAAACTTTCGGTTTGTAGATCCATAAAAAACAAACCGCCTTGTGTCAGTATAGCAAGTCCATCCTTATATTTCCGTATTTCATTGACGATATTACCTGCAATCTTCATGGTACTGGGCATATCTTTGTTCAGAAGCTTAAATGTATTGCGGTTGATGTCGAAAATGGATAAGCCTCCTGTATGTGTACCGATATATAAACGTTGATTAGGCTGATGATAATAGATTGTTTTCAGATTATTGTTTCCCACGCTTTGCGGATTATCCTCCTGATGAGTATAGCGTGAAAAACTGCCGGTAGAAATGTCCAGTTTATTCAATCCCCCTCCTTCGGTACATATCCATAAGTTTCCGGAGTCATCTTCTGTCATTTTACCTACGAATGGGAAACTCAGACAATCTTTATGTTCCAAAGAGGCTGTATAAAATTGTTTATTGAAGTGGTACGGGGTAAAAACATTAACGCCGCCATAATAAGTGCCTACCCAGATATTATTATGATTATCTTTGTGAAGAGCATATACCGAATTATGGCTGAGACTATTGGGAGAATAGTCCTGATGTACATAGTGGCTCCATTCGTTTTTGGCGAGATTATAGCAGTCAAGCCCTCTGAAAGTCCCTATCCATATATTACCGTTGATATCTTCTGTAACACATCGAACCTGATTATCCGACAATCCTCTATCTTTGGATTTATCGGTATAATAATGGATATTTCCCTTCGTATCCCTTCGATACAAACCGTTCCAGGTACCTACCCATATATTTCCCGAACGATCTTTGGTGATACATCTTCCACCCTTTTCGAAATGGATTATTACTTTCATCGATGATTTTTTTTCCAGGTCTATACGTATCAGATGGTTGTGAGTGACGGCCCATGCATGTTTTCCATCTACATGGACGGCTCTTCCTTCGCCTAAACTATCTGGCAAAGATGCAAATAACTGTAAAGATGGTTTCTCTGGAAGATAAGTATAGATGTCATTATTACAAATTACCCACAATGTATCGTTTTTGCAGAACAAACCTTTTACATCATCCTTTCGCAGACAAGTAAATTGTTCTTTGTAAATATTGAATATGACAAGGTCATTACCGGAACGGATATAGATATGTCCCTTTTTGTCACCGCATAATTCATTGATTTCATTATTCGTCAAACCTTGTTTGTCCTGTGAGGGTTGGTATATTTTTATTTCTTTACCGTTATAACGGTTTAAGCCTTCGGACGAACCGAACCACATGGCGCCGATTTCATCCTGGTAAATGGAATATATACAAGTTTGAGAAAGTCCGTCAGGTATCCCTAAATGCTTAAAATGAAAGTCTCTGGACTGTATTGTGATACTTATCGAAATAGAAAGTAGAAATATCAGCGCATTTTTCATATCTACGGAGTGATTTATGTGATTTTGACTTAGCAAATGTAACAAATTAAATAAATATCAGCTTAATAATTGACTGTAAAAATGTATATTTGCGTACTTAATTGAGTATGATAATTTAATAGATATTATAATGAAAACACATCCTCTTTGGAGTACCTCGTTAATTACGTTTGCCGGAACATTTGCTGCACATCAACAGGCACTTGCACAGCAGCCCAACATTATTCTCATCATTTCGGATCAGCATCGCGGTGATGCCGTGAACTGCATGGGAAATCCTTCTGTGATAACCCCTAATATGGATGCTTTGGCTGCAGATGGTACATTGTTTATGAATGGTTATTCTTCTACACCGAGTAGTACGCCTGCACGTTCGGGATTACTTACGGGGTTGTCTCCGTGGCATCATGGTATGTTGGGTTATGGAAGAGTAGGAAGTCATTATCGTTATGAAATGCCGCGGATGTTACGCGACCTTGATTACTATACTTTCGGTATAGGTAAAATGCATTGGTTTCCGCAAAAAGCATTGCATGGTTTCCACGGTACGTTGGTAGATGAAAGCGGCAGAGTGGAGTCAGAAGATTTTATCAGCGACTACCGTTTGTGGTTCCAGATGCAGGCTCCGGGATTAAACCCTGACTCAACCGGTATTGGTTGGAATGCTCATGGTGCAGGGACGTATAAGTTACCGGAAGAGTTACATCCTACTGCTTGGACCGGAAAGACAGCTTGTGAAATAATCCGTAATTACAAGAAAGGTACCGGACAGCCACTTTTCCTGAAAGTCTCTTTTGCCCGTCCGCATAGCCCTTACGACCCGCCACAGCGTTTGGTCGATTTATATAAAGACAAGGATGTACCTGCGCCGTTTATAGGGGAATGGTGTAAGGATAAAGACTATGCCGTACCTCAAGATGCAGCTACTGCCAAAAAAGATGCTCCGTTCGGGAATTTCGGTGAGGAATATGCCAAGAACTCCCGTCGCTATTATTATGCCAACGTGACTTTTATCGATGAAGAAATTGGTAAGGTAATTCAAACTCTGAAAGAGCAGGGGATGTACGATAATTCTTTAATTTGCTATATATCCGACCATGGTGATATGTTGGGTGACCACCATCATTGGCGCAAGACCTATCCATACGAAGGTTCATCTCATGTTCCTTATATTGTGAAGTGGCCCTCTACATATAATTTTGACAAGGGAACCAAGATTGAAACACCGGTAGAACTACGTGATTTGTTACCCACTTTCCTTGAAATGGCAGGAGGAACAGTACCTGCTGATATGGACGGACAGTCATTGCTCAACTTGATGAATGGTAATACGGGAAAATGGCGTAAATATTTGGATTTGGAACACTCCACTTGTTATAGTGATGACAATTACTGGTGCGCACTGACAGACGGAAAACTAAAATATATCTGGCGTTTCCATACGGGTGAAGAAGAATTATTCGATCTGTCTAAAGATCCGCATGAATTGAAAGATGTGGCCAAAGACAAGAAGTATAAGTCCCAATTGTTACTTATGCGTGAAGCGATGGTGAAGCATTTGTCCGAAAGAGGTGAAGAATATGTAAAGGACGGCAAGCTTCAGGTTTTGAAACGTACCATTCTTTACAGTCCTTTGTTCCCGGATGAAAACCCGGTGGATACGGGTATTTAGTTTATTTTTTCTCTTGTTCCAGCCGTCGCATGCTGAATTCGCATCCGCAATATTGCTGGTTATAAAAGTCATATTCTTTGAGGAGCTGGTTACGGCGGTCTTGTAGTCCGCCTTTCCGCCAGTTCTGTTCCCAAAAGATAGTACCCGGATACAGGGCGGAGGCATGCCGTCCTGCATCGTTTATTTGCTCCAGGCTTTTCCAGCGGGAAGAGGCGAGGGTTGTGGTAAAAACTGAAAATCCATGTTCGGCAGCATAACGGGCAGTTTCTGTCAAGCGCAAGGTAAAACATTTCAGACATCGTCCACCGCGTTCCGGTTCATTTTCCAATCCTTTCATAGTATGTAGCCAGTACGCATAATCATAATCTACATCGATGAAATCGAGGTTTTTGGAAGTTACAAAGCGGATAGCCTCATTTTTCCGTATCTCATATTCTTCCTGCGGATAAATGTTGGGATTGCAATAAAATACAGTTGGGCGGATACCGTTTTCCAACATACATTCAATGATGGCCGACGAACACGGAGCGCAACAGCTATGCAGCAATACCCGCGTTTCGTTGTTAGGAGCTTGTATTTGTAACATATACCTGATGTTTTACTGATCATTTTATTATTCCGGTTATACCTTCAATTTAATTTTGACTTTCACCAATAATCCTGTTAGTTGGACGATAATGAGTGAAAAGACAAGCGATTTAAGTAATCCCGGTATGCCACTTTCCAAAACTTCAGGATACCACCAGTCTAGTATCTGTTGAGCGGAATACCATGCATATGGCAGAGTATAGCATGTCAACGTTGCTGTACCGGCAGGTTTAATCACATTGAACCAATTTGTTTTGTTTTTAACGTCCGTCAGCCAATAGAAGAAACCGAAAAGTGGAAAGAACATGGCAAGGCAATAGAATAGCCAGGAGGGGGTAGCCTGTATTTTTGAAATAATCCAATAAGGATGTGAAACTAGCGCAAGGATAAACATTCCCGTGCCAAGGACACAAAGCGTACTGATGAATTTGCCCGGGTGTTCACGATTAGCATAACGTTGCATCAGAAGGGAAGTCAGTAATCCTGACATGCCAAAAGCATGTAATGTCCAGTCGCTGGGGATGAATGGCAACAGAACAATACGGCTGCCATATTCCCACGGGATCAAATCAGAATGGCTGACAACAGCAAGTACCATCACCACAAACCAGACAATGGCGTTATTTCGCAGGCTTTCTCGTGTAAACAGATAAATTCCCGCACATACGGCATACGTCCAACCGATTAATCCGAGGATACCCCACCAACCTGTTTGGAACGGTTTCCCATTAATGTCTTTATATATTATGAGGAAAGCCAATAATAGTACCCCCATTACTTTCATTCCGGTGAAAAGGGATTTTTTAATATCTTCCGACTTTGGATAAACTCCCCATATCAGGAAAAATCCGATAACCATAAGTATAGTGAACCACGGATACGAAAGTCCGCCTTCTATACCACCGTTGTTGAGTGAAAATACTCCCATGGTAAGTAATGCTACTGTACGCCAGAAGATGTGCGCGATGACTTGTAATGTCGTATCTCCTTTTTTATATCGGTTTTGGATGGCAAATGATACCGACATACCCATACAGAATAAAAAGGCAGGGAAGATTGTATCCGAAAATCCAAGCATGTCCTCATCCATTTTGGCGTGCATCAGCCAGTGGGGAACATTTTTCAATCCCGGAATGTCATTGACAAAGAGCATGAGGAACATGGTGAGTGCGCGGAATACATCTACCGCGGCAACCCGTTGAAGTGTTAAGTTTTTCATTGCATAATAGTTTTGGGGGTTGAAGTGGCAAATATAGGAAAGATTTTTTCATGTTGATACAGCTTTGTGTGATTTCTTGCTATATTTGTTGCCATGAAGTGGAAAACGCTGTTGTTTTGTTTTTCTTTGGCGGTGACGGTAGAATATGCAGACGCCTCTGTTGATGATACGTCGATTGCTGCGCTGACAGCTTCATTGGATGAGGCTATCTGTGAGCATGAACAATCTGTCGGTATACGTGAAAGCCGCATAGCAGGATTGAAACAACAACTGTTGGAGACAGATACCTCAAGTATTGACTTTTTTCGATGGAATGGGGAAATTTATAAGGAATACCAAGCCTATCTTTGCGATTCTGCCATTCATTATCTGAATTGTAACTTACGTTGGGCCGAGTATCGCGGATTACAGGAATTTGTCGATGAAACCCGTCTGGAGTCTACCTACCTGATGGCTTCTACGGGTATGTATCAGGAAGCGTTTGAATTGTTGGGGCAAGTGAAACGCGCCACGTTGTCTGCTCGTTTATTACCCGAATATTATAGATGCTATCGCCGTCTCTACAGTGAGTCGGGAGCTTATGCACAGGATATTTCTTTCCGCAGACAATATCAGCAGTTAGCCGCATGCTATGATGACTCCCTGATGCAGGTGCTTCCACCCACCTCTTCTCTTTATCTGGAGCGTAAAGAAATGCGGGCGGCTACGGCCGGACGTGTGGAAGAAGCTTTGCAAATTAATGACGTTCGCCTGGCAAGTACTCCGCCCGATACTCCGGAGTATGCTTTGGTTACTTACCATCGTTCCCGTCTTTACCGGCAGATGGGGAATAGGGAGGAAGAAAAACGATATCTCATGTTGTCTGCCTTGACCGATGTCCGGCTGGCGATTACAGACCATGCCTCTCTTTGGAATTTGGCAGAATTACTCTATGAGGAGGGTGACATTGAGCGTGCCTACCAGTACATCCGTTTTTCTTGGAGTGAGACTAATCGCTATAACGCCCGTAGCCGCAGCCTTCAGACGGCAGGTATTCTGTCGTTGATAGATCTCACCTATCAGGCAATGCAAGAGAAGCAGAGCGAAAGGTTACGCATGTACCTCATTTTGATTAGTGCGTTGACCCTTTTGCTGATAGTGGCTGTATTCTATATTTACAGCCAAATGAAACGTCTTTCTGTGGCGCGTAACCATTTGCAACAGAGTAATGAGCAACTGGAGATTTCCAATCATATCAAGGAAGAATATATCGGACGTTTCTTGAACTTATGTTCCATCTATATTGATCGTCTGGATACATACCGGCGTATGGTGAATAAGAAGATTTCATCGGGGCAAACTGAAGAATTATTGAAAATGGTACGTTCACGTGACGTGTTGGATACCGGCCTAAAAGAGTTGTATGAGAACTTTGATACGGCTTTCCTTCATCTTTTCCCCGATTTTGTGGAGAAGTTCAACGATTTGTTGCAACCCGAAGAGCGGATAATACTTCGTAAGGGCGAATTGCTGAATACAGAACTTCGTATTTTTGCATTGATACGTCTGGGTATTGATGACAGTTCAAAGATTGCAGAGTTCCTTCGTTATTCCGTCAATACAATTTATAATTATCGCGCAAAAGTCAAGAATAAGGCGCGGATTTCTCGTGAGGACTTTGAAAGCCGCTTGATGATGATACGTTGATAATACGTCAAACAACCTTTCTTATCCACTTTTTGACTTTCATTTTTTATATACAATATATTGTATTATAATAATTTAGGTAAATTTTCTACTTCATCTTATCCACCTATTACCGATGGGTGGATACTACTTGTTCTTATCTTTCCTAACTTTGAAAAAGTTTAAGTAACCAATATTTATAATACCATGAAATTTAAATTACCTTTGATTTTAGCGTGTTACATGTCTACTGCTGTTATTGCATGCGCCAACACACGGATGTCGTCAGTAAATACACCTTCCGGTATAGAGAAGGTCAAGGTAAAGGCATACATCACGACTGCCGACCGTACACAAAGTTTCGACCGAACAGTTTTAAATTTCTCCGGCAAAGCTTGTTCGTCTTCTATCATTACATTAAATCCTACCGTACGATATCAATCAATGGATGGTTTCGGTGCTGCTGTGACAGGTTCTACTTGCTATAATCTGATGAAAATGGCTCCGTCTGAGCGTACTAGGTTCCTTGTCCGTACTTTCTCGGAAAAGGAAGGGCTTGGGTTTAGCTATATACGTATTTCAATTGGATGTTCGGATTTCTCGTTGAGTGAATATACTTGTTGTGATACTCCCGGTATCGAAAACTTTGCTTTGCAGAGTGAGGAGAAAGACTATGTGATACCTATATTGAAGGAAATTCTGGCGATTAATCCTACAATTAAAATTTTAGGTTCCCCGTGGACATGTCCCAAATGGATGAAGGTAAACAATCTGGAAGAAAAAAAGCCTTTCGATTCTTGGACGAGTGGCCAATTGAATCCCCTATATTATAAAGACTATGCCGCTTATTTTGTGAAATGGATACAGGCATTTGGAAAAGAAGGTATCCGGATTTATTCGGTAACACCCCAAAATGAACCGTTGAATAGGGGAAATTCAGCTTCCCTGTTCATGGGTTGGAAAGAAGAACTTGCTTTTGTGAGAGAGGCGCTTGGTCCTGCATTCAAGTCTGCCGGACTGGATACAAGGATTTATGCTTTCGACCATAATTATAATTATGATAATATGGCAGAACAAAATGATTATCCTGTCAGGATGTACGATGACGAAGTAGCTGCCGCCTTCTTGACCGGTGCGGCATATCATAATTATGGTGGAAATCGTGAAGAGTTAAATGATATTCAACGCCAGCGTCCCGATAAAGAGCTTATTTTTACGGAAACTTCGATCGGGATGTGGAATGATGGACGCAACCTACAGCGTCGATTGATAGAAGATATGCGTGAAGTTGCTTTGGGTACTGTCAACAATTGGTGTAAAGGTGTCATTGTATGGAACCTGATGCTGGATACTGAGCGTGGTCCTAATCGTGAAGGAGGTTGCCGGACTTGTTATGGTGCGGTGGATATTGACAAATCCGACTATAAAACGATGACTTATAATTCGCATTACTACATCATAGGACATTTGTCATCTGTAGTAAAACCTGGTGCATTCCGTATAGAAAGTAAGTCAGACAGAGACGGCGGATTGATATATTCAGCCTTTGAAAACCCCGATGGAACGGTTGCTTTTGTCGTATTGAACGCCAGTGAAGATACTTCCGGTTTCAGTGTGACTATAGATGGCAAGAACTATCTGAATGGTGAGTTGCCTGCTAAGTCCGTCGGTTCTTATCTTTGGAAAAAGTGACACGAACACTAACTATATAAAATTATTTACCATGAAAAATCTATTAGTAACGGGCATTTCTATTGCCCTGTTGTCATTAGGTCTGACAGGCTGTAGTGATAAACAAGTTTCTCGGGAGGTTTCTGCCGATGCATTCGTAACCATTCAAGGACAGGATCTGATAAAGCCTGATGGCTCTAAACTTTTTATTCAAGGAACAAACCTTGGAAACTGGCTAAATCCCGAAGGTTATATGTTTCGTTTCAGCAAGACCAATTCCGGTCGTTTCATCAATGAAATGTTCTGTCAGCTGGTAGGACCCGACTTTACAGCTGAGTTCTGGAAAGCGTTTAAAGATAACTATGTAACGCGTGAGGATATTCAATTTATCAAGAATACAGGTGCCAATACCATCCGTCTGCCTTTTCACTACAAACTTTTCACCGATGAAGATTATATGGGGTTGACAGCCAACCAAGATGGGTTTGCCCGTATGGACAGCGTAGTGAAATGGTGTCGTGAAGCCGATCTTTACCTTATTCTTGATATGCACGATGCTCCGGGTGGACAGACAGGTGATAACATTGACGACAGTTATGGATATCCGTGGTTGTTCGAGAGTAAAGCCAGTCAACAGTTGTATTGCGATATCTGGCGTAAAATAGCGACTTATTATAAAAATGAGCCGGTAATCCTGGGTTATGAGCTTTTCAATGAACCTATCGCTCCATATTTTGAAAATATGAACGAGCTGAATGGGAAATTGGAAGATATATATAAGATGGGTGTTGCAGCTATTCGTGAAGTAGATAAAAATCATATTATTCTATTGGGTGGTTCACAATGGAACGGTAACTTTAAATCATTCAAAGATTCTAAGTTCGATGATAAAATCATGTATACTTGTCACCGTTACGGGGGTGAGCCCACCAAAGAAGCTATTCAGGGTTTCATCAATTTCCGTGATAGTGTCAATCTGCCGATGTATATGGGCGAAATAGGGCATAACACAGATGAGTGGCAGGCTGCTTTCTGCCGGACGATGCGTGAAAATAATATCGGTTATACCTTCTGGCCTTATAAAAAGATGGATGGTTCGTCTTTCGTCGGTATCACTCCTCCGGAGAATTGGACGAATATTGTGAATTTCTCCGAAGCTCCACGTACCACTTACCGTGAAATACGTGAGGCACGTCCCGATCAGGCAATGGCACGTAAGGCGATGATGGATTTTATCGAAGCTTGTAAATTGGAGAATTGCGTAGTACAGGAAGGCTATATACAGTCGTTGGGAATGAAATAATAAATGATAAAATAAATAAGTATGAAGAAAGTTCTATTAGGTTTGGCTCTGGCAATTGTGCTTCCTCTCTCGGCACAACAGAAACCTGTTTATCTGGATGCCACCAAACCCATTGAAGAGAGAGTAGAAGATGCGTTAGGACGCCTTACATTGAAAGAAAAAGTTGCGATGACACATGCGCAGTCCAAGTTTAGCAGTCCGGGCGTACCTCGCCTGGGTATTCCTGAGTTTTGGATGACAGATGGCCCCCACGGTATCCGTCCCGAAGTGTTGTGGGATGAGTGGAATCAGGCAGGTTGGACGAACGACTCTTGCGTAGCCTATCCGGCGCTGACTTGTCTTGCCGCAACCTGGAACCCGGAAATGTCGCTGCTCTATGGAAAGAGTATCGGTGAAGAGGCGCGTTATCGTAACAAGACTGTTCTGCTTGGTCCCGGAGTAAACATTTACCGTACTCCATTGAACGGCCGTAACTTTGAGTATATGGGCGAAGATCCGTATTTGGCATCCCGTATGGTAGTACCATACATACAGGGCGTACAGCAAAACGGAGTAGCTGCTTGTGTGAAACATTTTGCGCTGAACAATCAGGAAATCAATCGCCATACCCTTAACGTAATTGTAGACGACCGTGCGTTGTATGAGATCTATTTACCTGCCTTCAAAGCTGCTGTCCAGGAAGGAAAGGCATGGGCTATTATGGGTGCTTATAATTTGTACAAAGGGCAACATGCCTGTCACAACCAGTATCTCTTGAATGATATCCTGAAAGGAGAGTGGGGCTTTGACGGTGTAGTTGTTTCCGATTGGGGGGGGACACACGATACGGATCAGGCTATTACCAATGGCCTTGATATGGAGTTTGGAAGTTGGACCAACGGTCTTTCTAATGGTGCCAGCAATGCATATGATAATTATTATCTGGCTATGCCTTATTTGCAACGTATTCAGGAAGGTAAAGCGGGTACCAAAGAATTGGACGATAAAGTACGCCGTATCCTCCGTCTGGCATTTCGCACCACAATGGATGTGAACCGTCCTTTTGGTACATTACTTTCTCCTGAACATTACGAGGCGGCCCGTCGCATTGGTGAAGAAGGTATCGTATTGTTGCAGAATAAAAATGCCGTGCTTCCGATAGATTTGAACAAGGCGAAGAAGATTGCTGTGGTGGGTGAGAATGCTGTTAAGATGATGACAGTAGGCGGCGGTAGTTCATCTTTGAAAGTACAGCGTGAACTTTCTCCGTTGGATGGTATCCGCCAACGTGTAGGTAATCAGGCTGAAGTAGTGTATGCACGTGGATATGTGGGGGATGCTACCGGTGAATATAATGGAGTGGTGACCGGTCAGAACCTGAAAGACGACCGTTCTCCTGAAGAACTGATAGCTGAGGCGGTAAAAGTGGCTCAGGATGCCGATTATGTAATTTTTATTGGTGGATTGAACAAGAGCGCCGGACAGGATTGTGAGGATTCCGACCGCAAAGAACTGGGTTTGTCCTATGGGCAGGATGCCGTGATTTCCGCTTTGGCAAAGGCTAATAAAAATCTGGTAGTTGTGAATATTTCCGGTAATGCTATTGCCATGCCGTGGGTAAATGAGGTTCCTGCCATTGTGCAAGATTGGTATTTGGGTTCTGAAGCGGGTAGTGCTTTGGCGGCCGTACTGATGGGGGATGTAAATCCCAGTGGTAAATTGCCGTTTACCTTCCCTGCGAAACTGGAAGATAATTCTGCTCATGCCTTGGGCGAATATAGTGGTGAAAAAAGCAAGAAGGTGATGGATATAAAGTATAACGAAAGTATTTTTGTGGGTTATCGCTGGGCAGACAAACAGAAGAAGGTGAAACCTTTGTTTCCTTTCGGTCATGGTCTGAGTTATACTACTTTTGAATATGGTAAGCCCACAGCCGACAGCAAGACGATGTCTGCCGATGGTAAGCTGACTGTGAAAGTTACTGTGAAGAATACGGGAGCTCGTGAAGGGCAAGAGGTCGTGCAGTTCTACATCAGCGACAAGAAATCTTCTCTTCCACGTCCTGTCAAGGAGTTGAAAGGTTTCCAAAAGATTAAACTTGCTCCGGGCGAATCGAAGGAAGTGTCGTTTACTGTCAATAAGGAGGCTTTAAGTTTCTTTGATGATGCCCGCCATACCTGGGTGGCCGAACCGGGTAAATTTGAAGCGATTATCGCTGCTTCGGCAACGGACATCAAGGGAGTGGTTCCTTTTGAATTGCAATAACAAGAGATCTGGATCCGTTGGTGGAATTAAATTAGTACATGTTTAACTCTGCCAACGGGTCTATATTTTCAAGTTCTTTTCCCATTTTCCGTATGGCTGTAGAATCAACCTTCGGTTTCTTTGTCCGCACTATCCATTTCATCTCTTCAAATTTATCCGATTGGCAGAAGTCCGGTTCTGCGTACAATTTTGCCAACAGATAATACGGATATGTCCTTCCCGGCAGGCGATAGATGGCACGTGGTTTAATTTAAAGTGCCCACTAGTGAAAAAATATCTTTCTACTGCCGTATCAAAGGTCAGACAACCAATTTCAAAATGCAGGTTCATAAAAAGCAAACATAGGTTCATCACTCTTCACATCCGTAACGGTAATCATAATGTCGCTTTTGTATTAGGATATAGAACAAAGGTTAATGAAAAAAATAGGATTATGGATAACCTTTCAAGAAATATGACATATAATCGATATCCATTTGTCGTCCTACAACGGCTCTATTCAATCCACCATCCATTGACATGTTGTTGCCAATATAGTGGCACGCTCTTGCCACAATATTGGCACTGTCGTGCCACTATATTGGCAAAACTGTGCCAACTTATTGGCACTACATCTTCCATAGAAGGTTGCAGGTTAATGGTATCCATGTCACTCTTAATTATTCTTTTTATATACATTTGTATTTGGAGTTTGTTAGAGAGTGAATTTAAGATAAATTTATAAAAAAGCCATCCAATTGTAATATTTCACAATTGGATGGCTTTCTAAATGTAAATCTCAGAAAATCTTATTTAAATAGAGATTTGGCAATTCCCATTTCAAGTCCTCTTAACTCTGCCAGTCCGCGCAGACGTCCGATACAAGAGTATCCCGGATTGGTTTTCTTCTTCAAATCGTCTACCATTTGGTGGCCGTGGTCAGGACGCATCGGGATGGAAACACCGCGGCGTTGCTGGAGTTCGAGGAAAGCTTTCATAACGTGGTACATGTCTACGTTACCTTCCAGGTGGTTGGCTTCGTAGAAATTACCCTCGGCATCACGTTGAGTACTACGCAAGTGTACGAAGTTGATGCGGTCACTGAATTGCTCCATCAGGGCGGCACAGTCATTAGCGCTACTTACACCCAATGAACCGGTACAGAGGCAAAGGCCGTTACTCTTATTAGGTACGGCATCAATAAGCGCTTGGAAGTCGGCGCCACAACTCATGATACGCGGCAAGCCCAGGATAGAGCAAGGAGGATCGTCTGGATGGATAACCAATTCTACTCCGGCTTCATCGGCAACGGGACAAATTTCGCTGAGGAAATAAATCAGGTTGGCACGTAGCTTTTCGGGAGTGATGTCTTTATAACGATCCAGCTCTTTCTGGAATTGTTCCAGTGTGAAACTTTCTTCCGAACCGGGCAGACCGGCAATCATATTGCGAACGAGCAGTTGCTTGTCTGCTTCCGTCATTTGCTCGAACCGGACTTTTGCTTTTGCCTTCTCTTCATCGGAATATTCGGCTTCGGCACCCGGACGCTTCAACAAAAAGAGGTCGAAAGCTATGAAAGCTGCACGTTCAAAACGGAGGGCACGGCTGCCGTCGGGAAGTTCGTACGCAAGGTCGGTACGGGTCCAGTCCAATACGGGCATAAAGTTGTATGTAACGATGTTTACGCCACATTTACCGAGATTACGGAGACTTTCTTTGTAATTATCGATATATTTCTGGAAATCTCCGGTCTGGGTTTTGATATGTTCATGTACGGGTACACTTTCTACCACAGACCAACGCAGGCCGACAGCTTCAATCATTTCTTTACGTTTCATGATTTCTTCCACTGTCCATACTTCACCGTTGGGGATGTGGTGCAGAGCGTTTACAATGCCGGTAGCTCCGGCTTGCTTGATGTCCCAAAGGCTGACCGGATCATTAGGACCGTACCAGCGCCAGGTTTGTTCACATAATATCATATATATAATGTTTAGTGATTTTGTTTGACTTATATTGTTATTAATATACCGCAAGGAAACCTTGCTCCGGCATTACGCCGGTTAGATAGAGAATGCATCGAAACCACCATCTACTACAGAAAGCGCACCGGTTACGAAACTGGATGCATCACTGATGAGATAATGGATCGTTCCGAACAGTTCTTCCGGTTCTGCGAAACGACCGCAAGGAGTATGGGCGATGATAGTCTTCGCACGATCTGTATAAGAACCGTCGGGGTTCGTCAACAGGGCACGGTTTTGGTTTGTCAACAGGAAGCCTGGGACAATGGCGTTCACACGGAGTTCGGGGCTGAATTTGGTGGCAAGTTCGGTTGCCATATAACGGGTATAGTTACCGATAGCGGCTTTAGCTGAGCCATAACCTACTACACGGGTCAACGGGCGGAGAGCTGATTCGGAACAGAAATTGACGATAGCGCCTTTCTTGTTCTTTGCCATGACGTCTACAAATACCATTGTAGGAAGTACGGTACCGAAAAGATTCAGATCTACTACCTTGCGGAAAGCATCTACATCCAGATCAAGTACGGTTTTGTCCGGAGCGATGGTTGCCCCCGGCATGTTACCGCCTGCCGCATTCAGCAATACGTCGATAGTACCGAAACGTTCGATGATTGCTTTTTTGTTATCTTCCAATACTTCTTTATTCAGTACATCGGTCATCAGGAACAATGCTTCTGTTTTTTCGTTCAACTCTGCTTCGAGTTGTTTACCTATTTCTTCTACACGGTCCAGAACAACGATCTTCGCACCTTGCTCTGCAAGATAATTAGCGATGTTTTTTCCTAAAATACCACAACCGCCGGTAATTACGATTACTTTGCCTTTAATGTCAAATAAGTTCTTCATGATTTTTTTATTTAGTTAATAACATGGATTATATTCTTCTGTTTATAATCGCAAAGATAGGGATTTAATCGTTTCTTTACTATCTGTATATTATCAGAAAATATTTAATTTGTCTCAAGTGCTTTTTTTCTGCCCAATGCTTCCAAATAATAATAGTCTGCATAATTCAGCGGTACATCTATTTCACTGTTTCCGGGGTGATGACCGGTGGAATGGAGCAATAAGAAACCATAAGAAGTACCGGGTTCTGCCTGATAATGCTTGTTAAGGCTATCTACCATTTTATCGGCGATGTCTTTATAACGTTTACTGTCTGCCGGTGAAACATAGGCAGAAAGCTCATAAAGGGCCGATGCCATGATGGCGGCCGCCGAAGCGTCTCTTGGAGTATTAGGGATATTCGGGGCTTTCATGTCCCAGTAAGGAATGAGGTCTTCCGGTAAATTAGGCAAACCGAAGAAGAAATCGGCAATGTGCCGGGCTTGTGCCAGATAAGCCGGATTTTTGGTGAAACGATAGCACAATGTATAACCATACAATCCCCATGCTTGTCCACGGCTCCAGAAAGAGTCATCGGAAAATCCCTGGGCAGTGTGCCGGCTTTGTACGTTTCCTGTGGCAGGATCGTATTCTACCACGTGATAGGACGAGTAATCGGGGCGGAAATGGTTTTTGATTGTGGTATCTGCGTGTTTCACTGCAATTTTATAGTAAATGGAGTCACCTGTTTCCTGGGTAGCACGGAAAAGCATCTCCAGGTTCATCATGTTGTCGATGATGACGGTGAACTTTTTGGTGTCACTGTTTCTGCCCCAGGAACGGATACATCCAACTTTGGGATTGTAACGGGTAATGAGGCTTTTGGCACTTTGCAACACTACATCTTTGTAAGAACGTTCTCCAGTGAGTTCCCAAGCCTTACCAAAACTATTGTTCATCATGAAACCGAGATCGTGAGTACCGGTATTCCATTTGGCATCTTCTATGAGCCAGGTGAAACTGATGGCTTGCTGGCGCCAATAACTATCGTTGGTATAGTTATATATTTGCCACAATGAACCGGGGAAGAAGCCGGAACACCAGTCATTGGGATTTATCATAGTCAAAGAACCACTTTTACTGATAGTACGTGGTACCACACGTCTTTTACAAAGATTATCTTGTTCTTTTCTGGCTTTGTTGGCACATTGAATGGCCAACTTCATCTGATTGCAGGCAAAGGCGAATGCATTGTCGATTGCAGTCGGTTGCATGTATAACAGGTTGAAACGGTCATTCGGATTGAGGATACGGTTATCATTATACAGGCGGAGATAATGCTTGTTACGGGCAAGCTTTTCGGGAGTAGCTTGTTGATTTCCTATATAGATAGCCGTACGGTATAAGTCTTTGCAGAAATTCTGTTGTGTTTCTGTCCAGTTACCGATTTCTTTATAGGGCCATTCTGCCAGAGATTTTCCGGTATATCCGGCCATATAGTCCATGGCTTTATAGAAATTACGTCCGTCTGCCGAAGTTGAGTTATCCAAATAGATACCCAACTTTTGAGCCATTGTCATGATGTCTATGATATGGGTCAGGTTATATTGGGAATAGTGGAAGGCACGAGTACGGCGTAACTCTTGCGGCATTCTGCCGTCAGGTTCTATCTGTTTGAACATACGTTGTTCGGGCAATGCGTTGATGATGTCACGAGCTACATTCAAGTTTCCTACATAAAGGGCGAATGCGATGGCTTGCGCATCGAAAGCAATACTGTGATTGTTGGCGGCTGAGGCTTCATCCTTTCCTTGCTGGCTGGTAAGAATCCAGTCGAGCAGTTTGCTGAACCAAGCTTTCAGTTGCTTGGAATCCTTCTTGGTGAACGACTCGGATTGTTCCAACAACTGTACGGCATCCAACATTTCTATAAAAGAATAAGTGTCGATAACCCCGAAACTCCGGCCTTTGTTATTGTTACGTCCCATAATTACCTGGGCATATTCCAAGTTTGGGTTCATACGTGTATCTTTATTGAAGAACCACACCCGAAGAAGTTCGGTTGCTTTTTGGGCATATTTTTCGTCATTACTGAAATACCATGCCAAAGCAAGAGTAGTGACACGTCCGGCAGTATCTCCCAAACGGTTACGGTCGAATTTGTCCAACTCCGGATTTGATTCACCGTCACGGCTGATGTAGGGAAGTCCGTCCGGTTTAGTCGGGTCGGGCCAATAGTAGCGTGCCAGACTCATGTAATCGTGTTTGTTTCCACTTCCGGGTGTTTTCTCTTTCATCATAACGGAAAGTGGCTGTACATCCAGCAGTTTGTCTGCTTCTGATTTTAGCTCTTGATAAGCCGTTGCATAGAACGGAGTTTGTAATGATTGTTTTACATTTGCGAGGTGTGTTGCATCCCAAATGGATTGTGCCTGAAGATTGGTTGCTAACAGCAATAAAACGGCCATCCATTGTATTACTTTCAGTCTCATGGTGTTTTTATTTTAAAGTTAGTAAATTTTTCGTAGTTTAATACCATTCAAAAAGCTTTTTCCACTTGTTGAATAGAAGCGTATATCAATATTATCTCTATCGTTTGTAATATTGTATCTTTTGCGTAATGCATGGAAATATCCGCTTTCGTGACATGGAGAAAGGTTTTCTTCCAATAATTTTCCATTGGCATAAATGCTGAATGAGTTTTCACGGTTTTCTTGCTGTCCATCCCGGTCGAGTTGGTAAGCTATTCCGGCATTCTCACGGAATATATCTGTAAAAAGAAATTCAATTTCGTAAATACCTTTGGGCACATCAAAACGATAACCTTTGATATCATTCCTGAGAGTCTGGAACAAAGGATCGTCGGTAGTGTTTATTATTTCTGTCTGAGTACCTTGCTCTTTACCGCCGATATACCCCCAACTTCCTTCTGTATAAGGTTGATCGGGTATCCAAGTCAATTGGCTGTCGTCGGAGGTGAAGAAACAATTGCTTCCCACGTTGACGGCCAATTCCAGGTTGTGCAGATTGGCCGTATTTAGATTGGCGGGAATGGGGGTAAAGTGTACATTCAAACCATCTTGTATCCTGTTTCCTTTGTAGTTGCCTTGTGCAAGTAGGAATGGTCGTTTACTACTGAATGGAACTCCGAATGTAGCAGTATGATTTTGAGTTCTTTGTTTTCCTATAGATTTACCGTCAATAAAAAGTTCTACTTCCGGTAAATTGGTGTATACTTTCACGGGCAGTATTACAGGAGTATCTCCTCGTTGTATCCCTGTACGGTAAATCCAATCCCGGCTGGCGATGTGCAGTACAGGAATGTCTTTACGCCAAGTTGCCTGATAATAATAGTATACATCTTTGGGGGTACGGTCTGCGTAAACCAATCCTTTGTTATTGATGCGCGGCATGGATTCGTCCCGTAGAGCTGATGCAAAATTAATGAAATTCCAATGGGTACCACCGCAGATATAAGGCGTATTTTCCAGTACAGGAAGATAATGTTCCAGATACATTTGCTGGTATTCGATGCTGAAATCAAATGCACGAGGAAGTAATGAATGGAGGCGTTGGTCGGAACCGGCACCATATTCACTGATAATCATCGGATGTGTGGGGTAGTTATGATGTTGTTCTGCCAAAAATTTGTCAAAACCATTGAAATTACCCCCATACCATCCCTGATATAAATTCCAACCGACTATGTCGGTAATTTTGCTTATTCCTGTCGTATTGTACACATTACTTCCGTGAAATGCCATGGTACTGACGCGGGTAGTATCTTCTTCTTTCAAAGCTTTCTCCAGACGGTTTGCCAGCGCTAACGTGCGTTCCAGTACAGGTTTTAGCGCTTCTTGGGTTTTATATTTCCGTTGGGTAACCAATAATATTTCATTCATGTATCCCCATGTAATAATGGAAGGATGATTGTAGTGTTGACGGATCATTTCCCGCAGGTTACGTTCGCAGTTTTCGGCATAGCCCGGTGTGTCGGGTACAATATCTATCACAGGAATTTCTTCCCAGGCAAGCATACCGAATTTGTCACACATCTCTAATAATGCATCGTCTTGTGGATAATGAGAGATACGGATGAAATTGGCACCCATTTCTTTCATCAATTGGAAGTCACGACGATGCATTTCATCAGTCAAGGCTACACCGATGGGCTTTTGATCCTGGTGGCGGCATATTCCACGTAATTTGTAGGGTTTTCCATTCAGGAAGAAACCTTCATCTCCATCGAAATGGAACCAACGAAAACCGGTATAATGATCACTATGGTCCAGGATAGCCTGAGTTTTCCGGTCTCGTAATACGGTCTCTATACGATAGAGATTGGGAGTTTCCGGAGTCCATAGTTGGGGCTGAAGAATGGGAGAGGTTTCATTTCTGAAAGTGAAAACTTCTCCACCTTTTAATTTTATCAATTGCTTTTGTGTCTGTGCAAGGCTTCCATCCGGATGATAGACGGTATTAATCAATTCGAGTGTTGCTTTTTCTTTGGAGTCGTTCATTATTTCTCCACGTATCTGTATGGTTGCTTTCTCTTCTGATACCTGTGGGGTATTGATAAAAATACCGTCTGAACCATGATTGGTCAGATTAAAGTGTTGCTTCGGGACAGCAGTGAGCCATACATCCCGATAAATACCTCCGAAGAAAGTGAAATCGGCAGAAATAGGAGCAATGTCTTGTCTCGCATTGTCTACACGTATGGCAAGTACATTGGAAGAAGTGAAAGATAGATGAGGGGTAAGATCAAATGTACAGGCAGTGTATCCTCCGGCATGTTCACCTATGTTTTTCCCATTGATATAAATGGTAGCCGCTTTGCTTGCTGCGTCCAGTTTCAGATAAATCTGCTTTCCTTTCCATGCCTGTGGTAAAGATATCCGGCGGCGATACCAACCTGTGCCTTGGTAGTAATTTTTCTTTGTATAAGCATCTGTATTCCATGTGTGAGGCAGATGTATGGATGTCCAGGTATCATCGTTGAAAGTACTGTCTGCAGCAGTTGTACATTCTCCCTGCAAGAACTTCCAGCTGTCATTAATCGTTTTGCTTTCACGTTGTGCCAAGGCTGTAGATGTACTGAGTAGCATGAAACCGGTGGCCGCAATCCATATTGTAGTAATCTTTTTTCGGATACTTGTTTGTTTCATAATTCTGAGGCGGCTTTTAATTGTTTTAGTTTATGGAGGTAAAATTAGTGAGAAAAAAAGGGACGGAAAAGAATATACTTTAATTTCCGTCCCTCTAATCCTAAAATTCAATTAACCTATTTAATACAAATACCTATGAAATTACTTTATGTTTACTGTAACGTAGTAATTCTCGGTGAAGGCACGTACTTCGTATTCGTTGGTCTTGACGATAATAGTACTGCTGACATCGGTTTGATCCATTTTTTTTGTAGGGTCGAAAGTTAAGACCTTTAGTGAACCTGTAGCACCGTTTAAAGCTTTTATATAGACGTCTTGGCTACCTTGTTTGGCATTTGGCCAAGTCATACTATAACCGCCATTGTTATCCGGAGACAATACTTTACCATCTTTGTCAACTACTTGATAATCGGTACCGAGCACTAACTTGTCAGAGCTGGTGTAATAGGCTACTACAGGACTGTAAGATCGTGTATATGCACTCCAAAAATAAGTAGGAATGGCGATTGTTTCTCCCTGATTCACGTTATATTTAAGTTCATTTCCACCGGGGAATTTTACGTTACCCAATCCATAGTAATAGATATGTTCCATTTCCGGATTGTTATTACCCCAATCATCGTCACCACAGCTGGTGAATAAACCACATGTAGCAACTATCATTAAAAATATCATTAACTTTTTCATAATTACATTTGTTGTTTGTTATTATTCTGCTGCATTTCCCCAATATGGATTCTGTTTGATGTTTCCTCCGGAAGTACCGATTTCATAAGAAGGTATCGGATAGAGATAATCACGTTTGGGATCAAAACTGCGCGAGTTGGCTTCTTCAATGACATATATATTACCTTCGTCATATACTTTTTCTCCCTTATAATAACCGTTGGCATCGGTTAAACGATCTTTTACTACCTCTTCTTTTACAGTACCTTCTGTGTCATCGTAATTGTAAAGAAGACCGAGAACAGCTTTGGGTAACACTTCTTCGGCTGTTTTCCAGCGAATAATGTCATCATAGTGCAAACTTTCATCGATAAATTCGACCATACGTTCACGACGGATTTCCTGAAGCATATCCAAACCGTTTGCCTGAACGAAAGCGTTGGTCAGTTTTACGTCGAAACCTACACGATGACGTACATAGTTAACTGTCTCTTCCAGTTTTTGGTCGCTAATATTTCCGTTATATTCATATAATGCTTCTGCATAAGAGAGTAATATTTCGGCATATCGGATAATCATTTTATCGATAGTTCCTTTACTGTTCAGAGACCATTCACTTGCAACCCATCCTTTCTTAATGGCATATCCGTAACCATGTGTCTGATCATCAGTCTTAAATGGTTTATAAGGACCTTTGAAAGCTTCTTCACCCGGAGAGAACAGAGTCATCTTAAGACGCGGATCACGATTGGCTGTGATATCGCTGAATTTTGTTTCAGGAACGACCCTTAAAGGTGATTTTTCACGTGGCAAACCATCGCTGTAAAGGAAGTTGTCCAACATGCTTCGAGTCAAGGCAACACTATTTTCCAGACCACGTACATTGTTATGGGTAACAATACCGGAACTTCCATTCGGCCCATAAATCTTTACGAATACATTTTCTTTATTGGATGAGCCTTCACCATCAAAACCAAACAGTTTTTCAAAATCCGGATAGAGATCATGCTTCTTTTCCGTATAGATCATAGTTTCTGCTGCGTCAATGGCTTTTTTCAGGTGAGCTCTATAGTCGCCACCAGGTGTTTGATGATATTTTTTGTGGGTACCTTCATACAGTCCGATACGAACAATCATACCCAATGCAGCGGATTGGGAAACACGCCCCCAGTCTTTTTGCATACCATCGGTCTCTTTTGTTGTTTCTTCAATGGTTGGCAAGTGTTTTACTGCAAACTCGAGATCTGTATAGCATTGTTGAATGACTGTTTCACGCGGATCACGTCCTTTGACAATATCCGGGTCTGTGGTATTCTCAAATGCTTTTAAGATCAAAGGAACATCACCGTATTTCTTTACCAAATCAAAATAGTGATAGGCACGGAAGAAACGGGCTTCAGCGGTCCAACGGTCTTTTACAGCTTGTGAAAAAGAAGTACTTGCTTCTGTTTTAATAATAATATTGTTACATCTTCCTATCTTATTGTAAGGATCAGTCCAATCACCGGAAGTGCCGGGAACGCTACGGTTACCACTGGAAGTTAAATCTTGGTTAGGACCAACAAGTTCGTCTGAACGTTTGTCATGAGAAAAACCCGGAAGGTCAATATATAGTCTGTTACAAGCACCTCTCAGGAAAGTTTCTGATGTCCAGAAGTTATTATCTGCTAAAGATGTTTCCGGTTCTCTGTCCAGTGTGCAACCGGTAACCAGTAGAGCGGATATTAAAAGTGAATATATTTTTTTCATAATGTGTCTAATGGTTTAGAATGAAACATTTAATCCGACTGTCCAAGTACGGAAGAACGGATAGATACTTCTTTTGGCATCATTACCAATTTCCGGGTCAAAAACGGAAAGCATATTACTGTGTTCCCAGATGTCTTCACCTGCTACATATACTCTCAGACGGTCAATGTATTTCTTGGATACCGGAACTGTATAGCCTAATGTCAAATTCTTGAGACGGAAATATGCACCATTCTGTACCCATCTATCTGACGTTTTAAAGTTGAAATCATTTCCTTTGTATTGGTAGATACGCGGGAAATAAGCATCTTGGTTGTCTTCAGTCCAGTGGTCTTTGTGGATAGTCCACGGCATCTGATAATCTTGCCACAATGGAGCAAATGCTTCCGGGTTGATCATAACTTTACGTTTGCCGACACCTTGGAACATGACAGAAATGTCGAAACCTTTCCATTGTGCAGCCAAATTGATACCGTAAAGATAACGACCGTTGGAATTACCTAAACAAACCAAATCTCCCGGGTCTTCAGGAGTGGCACCACCTACACCAATTTCATGGTCTGCTTTACCTTGTGCTACGTATTTTACATCACCACCACTTATTTTACCATCGTTGAAGGATTTATAGCCCGGATGATCTTTCTTATATTGTTCGTATTCTTCACGGCTTTTCCAGAAACCATCTGTTTCGTATCCCCAGATCGTATTGATTGAATAACCTTCCAATAATTCTACAGCACCTGCTTTGATTACGCTGGCTCCATTGTATTCTACCAATTTATTATCGCTGTCTGAAAGATTGAAACTTACTTGATAACTTACATCTTTGATTTTGTCTTTCCAACTGATATTGAAATCCCAACCCCATGTCTTCAATTTACCGATGTTGAGCTTGGGTACACCGATACCGATTTGATGAGGCAACTGGGGAGATGAAAGCATATCATTGTTGTATTTCCAGTAATATTCAAAACTACCGGTTAAACGATTATTCAAAAAACCGAAGTCTACACCGATGTTGGTTGTTTCGATAACCTCCCATGTTTTCTCTGTAGAAGGCAGATTGGCTTGATAGTACCATTTTTCACCGTTATAAGTGGCAGGAGTGTTATCTTGTGTGTCACTGAGTAATGATATATAGTCATAAAGGCCTAACACGGCACCATTACCCAATTGTCCCCAAGAAGCACGAAGTTTCAGATTACTTACAAAGTCTACGTTGAACCAATCTTCCATATTGACACGCCATGCACCGGAAACTGAAGGGAATGCTCTCCAACGTTTGTCTGGGGCTAGACGAGAACTTCCGTCATAACGTACATTGGCTTCTAACAGATAGCGTTCTTTATAGTTATAGTTAAGACGGCCGAAATAAGACATCATAGACCATGGCTCTATATTATCACCTATTACTGTATTGGTTGCTACAGAAGTATCGAAACCACCATTGAAAGAGAAGAAATCATCAGAAATGAGATTTTTGGCAGTTACATCAATCTCGTCTTTCCGATAATTTTCGTAAGAAGAACCTGCCAAAATACTGAAATTGTGATTTTTGTCATCTAAATCAAATGAGTAGTTAACGGTAGCTTCTAACAAATCGTGAAAATCCGAGTTCTTTTTCTTATAAAGAGAGTTGGGGTCATTAGCTCTACTTCTGACGGTATTTCCAACTCTATCATACCAAAGCAAAGCATGCTTTTCATTTACTTCAGAATAGTATCCTGCTTTACGTGATGCACTTAAGTTGATACGTAAACCTTCAACCAAGTCCTTGATTGTCAGGTTTGCTTTTCCGATGAATGCTTCATATTTTGTTTTCTTTGCCCCACCGTTTTTCATAATGTCAATGGGGTTTACTTGAAGGTCACCATTGTAGATACTACCACTATCATCTGGTTCCGGGACATAAATAGCTTGGCGACCACGGCCGGAATAGAGTGCGCCGAATAATGCACCTGCTCCGTAAGAAGATGATTCAACTTCTTTGGATTGATATTGAACGTTTACACCTAAATCTATATACTTATTAATAGAGGTATTGATTTTGGCATGTAGATTATAACGGTCATTACTGTCTGGACCATATTTCAATAAACCGTTCTTTGTGAAAAAGTTAGCTGACAACATATAGTTGATGGCTTTGCTTCCACCACTGACAGAAAGAGAATGATTTTGTTGAGTAGTGAAGTCTTTAGTACCTTCCGCAACCCAGTTGGTTGCACCAAAATAATCCCAGCGTCCATTGGATAGCGGACGATAGTTGAAATTCGGGTTACCTACCCAAGATGCTTTTTCTGCAGTCCATTCAGTTTTACCTGTAGCGGCAAGACGGCTTTGGTCAATGAACGCTTGTTCTTCCCAAGCTGTTAAACGTTCAGGCATATTACCCGGCGTGTTGAATGAAAAAGAACCGTTATAATTGATCCTGGGCTTACCTTCTACACCGCTTTTTGTAGTGATCAGTACAACACCTGCAGCTGCGCGTGCACCATAGATGGCTGCTGAAGCAGCATCTTTTAGTACAGAAATAGACTCAATGTCGTTAGGATTCAATAAGGTCATATCCCCTTCAATACCATCAATCAATACCAGGGTAGAGGTAGAGTTAACAGATGAGAAACCGCGGATACGCATACCTGATGTCTCACTACCGGGCTGACCGCTACTACGCAATACTGCTACACCGGGAAGTTCACCCTGTAAAGCTGCAAGGGCATTGGCTGACGGCTTTTCTGCGATTTTCTCACCTTCAATTGCTGATACCGATCCTGAAAGATTTACTTTCTTCTGTACACCGTAACCTACTACTACGACTTCTTGCAGAGTTTCGCTGTCTTCTTTCAGTTTAATAACTCCATTGGCAGCAGAAGCTTTTAACTCTACAGTTTGATATCCAATATAAGAAAAGACGATCGTTGAGTTATCGGCTACTTTCAGGCTATAATGACCATCCATATCCGTAATAGCTCCATTTGTCGTACCTTTCTCTTGAATGGATACACCAATAAGGCTTTCATTAGTCGCAGCGTCTACCACTTGTCCTTTAATGGTAATGCTGCTTTGGGCAAATGTCCCTAAATTAGAGAGAAAAAACATACAGCAGAGGGATAATAGCTGTATTAGTTTCCAAGAAAAAATCTTTCTTCTCATAATACATAGATTTAATTAATATTAATTTTTTCGTTTGAACGAAACAAAAATAGTCATATTGCATTATAATACTTTATTAAGAACTACATCATAACTTTCTCAATCTTTATTTTTAACTACGTCAAAACTTTCTCCTAAAAAAAATTAATTTATTGATAAATAATGAATTAGTATATTTATATTGGTACATCTGTATACTGTAAATATTTCTTTTTTAAAAGAACTTTTTGAAGTTCATGAATGAACAAATTTGAAAAAAGTATATGGGATGTATGAGATTTAGAGAAAAAAACATACCTTTGTTTTTCGTAATTCAATAACTTAACTACTATGAAACGAGAGTCTTATATGTTCTTTTTTTTAATGTTGTTAACATGTACTCCTTCGTGGGGTAGTTGGCAACGTTCCATTACGAATTATGCCCGCCACTCATATAAAGCCGCTTCTCAGAATTGGATGATAATGCAGTGTGATAATGGTTGGATGTATTTTGCTAATAATAATGGCCTTTTAGAGTTTGATGGAACCAATTGGTCTGTTTATCCTATTCACAATGCAAAGATGCGGGCTGTGAAGGCGGGTAATGACGGACGTATTTATGTAGGTGGACTTCAACAGTTTGGTTATTTTGTTCCTGATTCATTAGGACGTTTAGATTATGTTTGTCTTTCAGATACTATAGATAAAAAGATCGTTGGAAATATCTGGAATATTCATGTGGCTAAAGATAGGGTATTTTTTCAATCGGATAATGCTGTCTTTTGTTTTGAAAAAGAACGTATCCATCGGATAACTTGTAATAATATCGTTCATTCGGCCTTGGTGGGCGATCAACTTTATGTGGCAGGAACTGGCTTATTCCTTTTAAATGGGGATGAATTTACATTACTTCCTAATACAGTTTCTGAAATAGATAATGTAACTAAAAGAATTGTAGGTATATTTTCTTATCAAGATAAACTACTTGTAGTAAGAAATGAAGGTGGTTTACTTTCTTATGAAAATGGAGTATTAGTACCTTTTCAAACATCTGCAGATGATTTTCTGAAGAGGAGTCGTCTTTTTTGCGCAGATATCAAGGATTCAATATTGGCATTAGGGACGGTACAAGATGGCTTAATGTTATTAAATTTAGATACGGGAGAAGTAGAGCATATTTCGACTCATAACGGTTTACAGAATAAAACGATACTATCTTTGTTTTTCGATAGAGAGGATAATCTCTGGTTGGGATTGGACAATGGTATTGATTGTGTCCATTTACACTCACCGGCTTTTCAGAATAGTGTACCCATAGGGAGTGGATATGCTTCATGTCTATATCATGATAAATTGTATCTGGGTACTAACCAAGGTGTGTTTATGTCTGATTATCCGGTGATGTTAAACAAAGATCAGGAACTAAATCCTGTTGAAGGGATAGTAGGGCAAATCTATTCTTTGGCCGTGTATGATGATAAACTGTTTTGTGCAGGAACTACTTCTCTTGGAGTTTTGGACAGAGACGAGTTATATTACATTAATATTCGCGGAGTATGGTGGGTGAAACCCTTACAACGTAAAGACCGATTATTGATTGCCACTTATAATGGGCTATATCTATTGAAGAAAGTGGCTGGTCGTTGGAAACTGGATCAAAAAATCAAGGGGAAAGCATATTCTTCCAAGAGTTTGTATATAGAACCGATAACTAATGCTTTATGGACTGCAAACAAAGAAGGAGGTGTGTATCGCCTGGTTCTTTCAGAAGAATGTGACTCTATTGTTCGGGAGAAGTGTTATAATTCCAAAGAATTACCTTTCGGAAACAATGTATGTATTGCAGCGATTAATGGTGAAATGGTGATTGCTTCACGAGAAGGACTATTTCGTTATAATCGTTTGAAAGACTGTTTGGAAAGGTGCGATGTACTTGAAAAAGAATTGAGTGGCAGAACTGCTTATACCTATATAATGCAGGATTCGTTGAAAAATATCTGGTATGCTACGGATGGAGCTTTAAAACTATTGCATTATAACCCAGCTCAAAAAAAATATTATCGTAGTGAAAATGAAGTTTATTTGAAGGATTATCTGATAGAAGACTTTGAACATGTTAATTTACTTACGAGTAATGAAGCTATTATAGGTATGGAGGAAGGTTTCTCTATACTGCATTTTATGCAGAAACGAGTGAAGAAATATCCATTGAATTTGCAAGTTAGATATGTGTACCTGAGAGGTGTGAAAGATTCTCTTATATATGGTCGCAGTTATATACCCAACGAACGTAAAATAAAAGTTCCTTATAAACATAATTCTATTCGTATAGAATATAGTGCTAATAATTATGATAAGTCGCTCGCTTTATTTTATTCTTGTAAGTTGGAGGGGCCGGTATCAGAACCTTGGAGCCAGTCTACCGAAAACACAATCAAGGAATATACAGCTCTGCCCGAAGGTAAATATACATTCTATGTTCGTACACGGGTCAATCAGGAAGACCCGATAACAGCATCTTTCTCTTTTGAGGTATTACCACCTTGGTATCGATCCTGGTGGAGCTATATGCTATATTCTGTATTGATTGTGTTGTTGATAGGCTATGTATATTATCGAATTTCTATCGGGCGAAAACGTTTGGTTGTACAGAAAGAGCTTGAACTTTATCGTCAAAAACAGCAATTCAAGAAAGAGAGTGATTTGAAAGACCAGAAGATTGATTCTCTAAAGGAAGAAAATCTGCAATCGGAGTTAAGACATAAATCGGAAGAACTTATTCGAAGTACTTTGAATATAGTACGAAAAAACGAAATTCTGTTGGACATCAAGAAAGAAGTACTTGGAATATCACATTCCATCAGTGAGGAAAATCTGGTTATGCTCCGTCGGAAAACATTACGTTTATTGGGACAAATTGAGACGAATATTGAGCATGATAATGATCTCCAGGCATTTCAGAGTACATTTGATTCTGTGCATCATGATTTTTTCAAAAGGTTGGAAGAAGCCTATCCGGACTTGAATAATAAGGATAAATTACTTTGTGCTTATATCAAGATGAACCTACTTTCTAAGGAAATAGCTCCGTTGATGAACATATCTTTACGAGGGGTGGAAATTAGCCGTTATCGTTTACGTAAGAAGCTAAATCTGTCGGAAGGGGAGAACTTGGTAGAGTTCCTACAGAAATTCTCTCGTGAGGAGTGAGAATTTCCAGGTATTACTTTAATTCCTGTCATCAGGATATATAGTTGAAAAGTCAAAAGATCATTGTTGGAGTATTAATAGGCTTTCTGGTCCCATATTAAATAATAAGTCGATAATACTGAGATTGGGTAAGAAACCAAGTTTTTCCTGAAATACCTGATAATAAGGTTTGGGTAAGAAGTCAAGGTCTTCTTTCTTGAAATCTTTTTTAGGGTGAATGCGTTCTCGGAAGTCTGCTTCATCTGGTGTAAATTCCATACGATACTCAGTCGTACGATTTATGTTTGGTTGTATATCAATCAATGAACAGATAAGGTGGCAAAGTTCCTCATTGAAATCGACTAGAAATTCATATTTCTTTTCGTAGAAAGGTCGGAAATCGTCTTTGTAATATTCAAAGAAAGGTGTATGGTTGTAAGCAGATTCAATGGCATTCCAATGAAGATGTCGCCAGTTTCCATGATCAGAAATACGTATATCACGCATCAGGCATTTCTGTGTATCGGGCTTTACCGTAGGAATAGAAAGAATTAATTCACCGTCTGGTGCAGCAATGGTGCAACGATTACGATATGTCTGTTTCACATAATGGTCATATTGTTCGATAAACACTTCATCGTATACCAGAAGTTTGGTATAATATTCTATGGGTGCCAAATAGGCAGAAGAAAGATATACAGTTTTCATTAATGTATTTAACGCCGATTTGATAAATTGTAGTTAATTGTTTGTTGAATAGCGATAAAGTAATAAGTTTATAATACTCAATTATAAGATTTACGAATTCTTTATCGTTATGTTTACCGAAAACAAAGTTATTGAAATATTTTTTTAGGTAGATAATTTCTGCAATTTTTTTAATATGTCTCCTGGATATTAGTAGTCTATTTTCTAAAAATTATTCTCTTTTTCTGATTACTAATCTTAATCATTGCCGTAGTAAGAATACTCATTGGTAGATTTACAGTTAATTTTCCCTGTTCTATAAGGTAATTCTTACCGTGCTGATGACTAGAAAGAAAATACATTTGAGTGTGAGATGTTGAGGATGTTATAAGAGATGAAGGCAACTTTTTTCTATTTATTTTACTTCCCTCCACATCCTGTTCCAACGATAACCCTTAAACAGTCCTGATTTTTTTTCTTTGGAGAACCAGATGAGGGAAGCTCTTCCGATGATATGGTCTTTAGGTACAAAACCGAATAAACGTGAATCGGAGAGGTTGATAGAATTGTTGGCACCTACCCAGTAATAGTCTTTAGTGAAGTAGCAATGCTGTACTGGTTTACTTTCTACGTACAGTGTATCATTTTTTATCTCGGCATGCTTTTTCTCATGCAATACAAGGGTATTCCGCAGTAAAGTTATATTCCATGGATATACTCGTACAGGTTTTCCTTTACCTGGAATGATGAGTGGTTTCAACACTTCGGTAGAGTCTTCTTTGCTTATAGGTTCTATCCAGTTATTGTTTCCCAGTGCCTGTTCCAGTAAGTAATACTCATATCGGCTGAAACTTCGTACACTTCTGACACTATCTTGTCCCAACAACTTGTTGGGGAAGATAGACAGGATGATGAGCAGTGAATCCAGCTGACATTCTTTTTGTCGTGGATAAGTATAGAGAAACTTTTGGTCTGGTGCATTCTTTTCCGATGGAATTACGGAAAAAAGAGAGTCTATTAACAATGTGTCTCCAGGTACTCCCAGGCAGCGACTGATAAATACTTCCTTTTGGTCGATGGTATGTTCCGAGAGGCTTGCCGGGTTGTTGAATACGATAATATCTTCTTTCTGTACCGGCTTTTCCATCCAGCGATGATATCCACAAATATTTATAAATGGAAGCCGCAGGCCATAGCTCCATTTGTTTACGAGAATACGTTCTCCGCAATAAAGAGAATTTTCCATGCCTGAAGAAGGAATAAGATAGGAAGTTGCTACACAGCTACGGAGTAATACTACTACGAATATTACTCCGATTACTGTTCCTGTTATCTTCCGTACTTTCATTTTCCGATTTTATCTTATCATTTTTAATTAGTTTAATCCCTAAATATTATCTACCCACTTAAATATTCTGTTCCATCGGATTTTTCCGTCGAACCACCCCCGGTCTTTATCCAAAGAAAGCCAAACCACAATAGGTTTACCCACTACATGGTCTTCCGGAACAAATCCCCAATAACGGGAGTCGGCGGAGTTATGACGGTTATCGCCCATCATCCAATAGTAGTCCATTTTGAAAGTATAAGTATCGGTTTTTTCACCATTGATATAGATGCCATCCGGTCTTTGTTCCAATTTATTACCTTCGTATGCCACGATACAGCGTTCGTAGATAGGTAAGTTATCCGCTGTCAGAGTGATGGTAGATCCTTTGGAAGGTATCCAGATAGGACCATAGTTATCCCGTGTCCATTGGGTATATAGGTTCAAGGGGTACATCTGTCCCGAGAAGGTTTCCGGTTCCATAACGATACGGCTGATAAGTTTCTTGTTTCCGGCAAGCGTGTCGTACATTTTCCGGGTAAGCGGTAAATGATAGACCGGAGTTAAACGCCCCTGAGTATCGCGGCGGTCTAGTCCCATTTCCATAAGCCCTTCCTCCCAATTCAGGTCATTCGTCATTAGCGATTGATCGTCTTTACTGATACCCAGTTCGTGAAACATTTCTTCGGGAATATACGGGCCGGTAGTCTGCACAAAATAGTTGAACTGTAGATCTTCCGGATTTTTAATAGCTTTACCATCAATGTAAACTTGTCCACCTTTAATCTGTAAAGTATCTCCTGGCAGGCCGACACAACGTTTCACATAATTCTCGCGGCGATCTACAGGGCGTTCTAAAACCTCGCCATACATTTTGGGATTGGAAAGAATAAGATTTCGTCCGGCATTATAATATAAGTCATAGACAGTACGCTGTTGATCGCGCGTCAAGCTATCCATGTTTATTTTATTCGGATACATACGTTGTCCTTCATTGTAGGCAAGGGTATAGAAGTCGGTGGTTTGTTGGTAGTTAGTAGCAACCGTATCTCCGGCAGGAAAGTTGAATACCACAATATCATTTAGCTTGACTTTTCCGAAACCCGGTACACGCTTATATTTCCATTGTGGCCAATCAAAGTACGATTTTGTGTTGAAGACAGGCAGTGTATGCTGCGCCAACGGCATGGAGAGCGGAGTATTCGGTACACGCGGACCATAGCTGACCTTACTGACGTATAGAAAATCGCCTACCAGTAATGATTTCTCCAGAGAAGAAGATGGTATCTGGTAATTTTGGAATATGTAGATGTTAACGAAATAGACAGCTACCAAAGCGAAGACTATAGCATCTATCCAACTCATTACGCTACGCACTGCCGGGTTCTTGGACTTCTTCCAGAAACCCCAGGGTATCTTTTTGCTGATGTAAATGTCGAATATAAAAGGAACGACAATCAGTCCCAACCAGCTTTTCACCCAGATAAGAAATGCAAAATATAATAAGGTAACAATACCGAATTTAATCCATTGGGTACGTGTTGCTTTTCTCATAATGTATCATTTAATTTTGTTTATTTCAAGAAAGGGAATAAGTCGTCCATTCCTAAGAAACCTTCATGTTTTGCGGTATATTCGGCAGCCAATACGGCACCCAGTGCGAAACCTTTACGGTTCTTTGCATCGTGGGTGATTGTAATACTGTCTGCTTCGGAATCATAACGGATGCTGTGTATACCTGGAACTTCTCCTTCGCGGATAGAGCTTACTGATAATTCGTTTGCAGCACACTCCATAGAACCAGAAATTGTTCCGTCGGCAGCCTGTAATCTCCCTTTTACCCAATGGTCTTTGCGGTCAAGATTTTCCAGAATACCTTCGGCGAGAGTGATTGCCGTTCCACTTGGAGCATCCAATTTATGTATATGATGTGTCTCGCTCATGGTGACGTCGTAAGCGGGAAATTGGTTCATTATCTTTGCCAGATATTTGTTGACGGCAGAGAATATAGTTACTCCTAAACTGAAGTTAGAAGACCAGAACAATGTCTTACCACCTTCTGTACAAAGTTTCTTTACTTCTTCACCATGCTCTTCCAACCAGCCGGTACTACCCGAAACCAACTTTACGCCTGCTTTGAAAGTTTTTATATAATTATTGTAAGCCACCATCGGATTAGTAAATTCTATGGCTACATCGGCATCCTTAAAAGCTGTCGATTCGAAGTCCTTCTGATTATTGATGTCGATGATGCTGACGATTTCATGTCCGCGATTGAGGGCAATCTTTTCGATTTCCTTACCCATTTTCCCGTAACCGATTAATGCTATTTTCATTGTTTTTTTGTATTTTATTCAGTTTATCAACAAACTATAGGACGCAAAGGTAATCTTTTTCTTACATTTGCACACAACATTAACGTCTTGTTAACAATGGAACAATTACTGCATTACGTTTGGAGGCATAAGATTTTTCCCCTGACTGCACTCCAAACGACCTCCGGACAGCCGGTCGAAGTAATAGATACCGGATTGCCAAACATGAATGCAGGCCCCGATTTCTTTAACGCCAAGCTGAAAATCGACGGTACGATTTGGGTAGGAAATGTAGAGATACATACCCGCTCTTCCGATTGGTATCGTCATGGGCATCAATTAGATAATGCATATAACAGTGTTATCCTTCATGTAGTGGGTGAAGCTGACTGTGAAGTCACCCGTACTAACGGAGAGACTGTTCCCCAACTGCTACTTCAATGTCCCGAAAGCGTCAGCCGTCGATACGGAGAACTGCGTCAGGCAGAGATTTATCCACCTTGTTACTCCATTCTCGGTTCACTTCCTAAATTTACCATTCATTCTTGGTTGTCAGTTTTACAGGTAGAACGTTTCGAGCAGAAATCCTATGCCATTACAAGACGTTTAGAAAAGTGTAATAATCATTGGGAGGATGTTTTTTTTATTACCCTTGCCCGTAATTTTGGCTTCGGGTTGAATGGAGATGCTTTTGAAGCATGGGCTAATCATTTACCTTTCCGTGCGATGGACAAGCATCGGGATAATCTGTTTCAGATAGAAGCTTTTTTCCTGGGACAGGCCGGATTGTTAGAAGATGAGTTTCCGGAAAACGATGAATATTATCAAAAACTCCGGAAAGAGTTTCATTATCTGCAACATAAATTTGAATTATCTGTTCCGATGGCTGTCGAACAATGGCGTTTCCTCCGTTTACGCCCTGGTAACTTCCCTCATGTCCGTCTGGCACAACTAGCTTATTTATATCATAAAGAGCAATCTCTTTTTTCTCGCGTCATGGAAGCTAGTACACTGGAAAAGGTAAAAAAGATGCTTACTATAAAAACTTCCTCTTATTGGGAAGAACACTTTACTTTTAAGAAAATATCTTCGAAACAGGAAAAACGGGTAGGAGAGAATGCTTTGAACCTGATCCTCATCAATACGATCATTCCTTTCCTTTATGCTTACGGGCTACACAAAGCAGATGAATCCCTTTGTAACCGGGCTACCCATTTTCTTGAAACGTTGAAAGCTGAAAACAACTATGTCACCCGCCTATGGAGTGGTGCCGGATTACCTGTTTATACGGCTGCCGATTCGCAAGCTTTACTTCAATTGCAAAAGGAATATTGCGACAAAAAAGACTGCTTACGGTGCCGCTTTGGATATGAGTATTTGAAAAAAAGATGGTAAATCTATCATCTTATCACTTTTATATTATCTTTGCGCCTTGAATAACAATGTATTTATATGAAGGTAATTCACTTTGTCTTTTGTCTGTGTACAGCACTTATGCTATCAACTAATAGTCTGGTAGCCGAGGAAGATTTTAAAACATTCCTTCAGAAGTTTACATCCAGTGCTTCATTTCAGTATTCCCGTATCAAGTTTCCTTTAAAGTCTCCTATTATCTTATTGAAAGATGATGGTGAGACAGAACAGAAATTCCCTTTCACACGGGACAAATGGCCTTTGCTCGATGAGGAAACTTTGAAAGAAGGACGTATCACGGAGGAAGAAGGAGGAGTATACATTTCCCGTTTTACCGTGAATAAAGCCACTCTCAAAGAGTTTGAAGCAGGTTATGATGAGTCTGAACCTTCTCTTCGTATCGTTTTTGAATTGATAGGAGATAAATGGTACGTTACAGATTGTTATAATGATTGGTACAATTTCGATTTGCCTATTGGAGAGCTGGAAGAAACGGTTCGTACTATTCAAGAAGAAAACAGAGCTTTTGAGGAACTGCATCCGTAAGGTACTCCTCGTTCCACTAAAACTAAAGGGGAAAAAATATAAATTCCTATTTAGTACTCTTCGATTTGGGTAGATAACTACATTTTTATACTTCTTTTGAACGATTTATACCTCTCTTTTCCAAAAAAGAGAGGTTTCTTTGTATAATGTAAAATTATTGGATTAACTAAATATGCGATTACAACCTTTATTGATAGGACTCATATTCTGTTTTTTCTCTGGTGTAGCAGTGGAAGCTACCAATAAACTTTCGGATTGGATACCTGAAGACTCTTCTGGTGAAGTGTGTATCACATGCATGGGAGATACTATGGATATTGTTTCTCCTGATGGACTTTCCCTCTGGTATAAACACCGTCTGACGGGTAATTATGAAATCAGCTATCGTGTTAAGTTTATTTTGGAGAACGGTAAGTACGATCGTCTTAGTGATATGAACTGCTTTTGGGGTGCTAATGACCCCACTTATCCTAATGACTTCTTTACTCGTAGCCGATGGCGTAACGGGGAATTTAAAAATTATAATACTCTGAATTTATATTATGTAGGTTATGGTGGTAATGAAAACAAGACAACACGTTTCCGCGAGTATCATGCAGAATACTACGGAGTAGATGATGCCAAAATCAAACCTGTATTGAAAGAGTATACAGATGCCGCTTATCTGCTCAAGGCTGGGCAGTGGTACGAAATACGTATCCGTGTGGTGAACGGAGTAACGACTTTCCGGGTGAATGGGGAAGAACTTTTCAGTCTACCTGTGACAAAAGGTAAAGGAGAGGGGTATTTTGCTCTACGCTTGTGGCAGAACCATGTACTTTTTACAGATTTTAAAGTGAATAAAATAGAAAACCTTAAATAAACAAACATGATGCAATTCAGTAAGTGGACAATAGGAGCAGGTATGCTTCTTACGATGTGGATGCCTGTGAAAGGTGAAGCTCAGATAGTGAAAAATGAACGTTTACTTTCTTTTGAAGATACACAGGTACCGGCTTTCATTACAGGAACAAACTCCCAACTGGGTATTAGTGATGAACATTATAGAGATGGACGGCAAAGCTTGAGTTGGACATTTCGACCGGGAGCAGTCCTTACCATTGAGAAAGATTTGAGATTTGAGAAGAAAGATCCGACAGGAAAAGATACTTATCTTTCCGCTTTTATTGTGTGGGTATACAACGAACAGGCACAAGACAAGAAGATAGAGTTTGAATTCCTGAAAGACGGTAAGAAATGTACCTCTTTCCCTTTTGGAATTAATTTCACCGGATGGCGTGCCGCATGGGTGTGCTATGAACGGGATATGGAGGGCATACCTGAAGAAGGGATGAATGAGATACGTATTATTGCTCCGGATATAAAAGGAAAACTTTTTCTGGATCATGTCGTTACTGCCAGTAAGGTGGATGCCCGCCAGCAAACGGCCGATGTGCAGGTTCCGTTTGTCAACAAGGGAACTACCAATCACTGGTTAGTAATCTATGAACATTCTCTTTGGAAACCGGAAATTCCTCTTACGCCTATCACCGGGAAACAAAAGCGGGATATACAAATCATGGAAAATCGTTTTCGAGATATGCTTTATACCCCTTCCAAGCTTTCGGAAAAAGAAATGGAGACAATTCGTAAGAAATACGATTTTTACAAGATAACTTACAAGAATGGAAAGGTATCGGGAATTCCCGTGTACTTTGTGCGCCATTCAGAGGCGTATGAACGAATGTTGCCTGACTGGAACCAAGGTATGTTTACTGAACTGGGAGTGGAGATGAGTGACTACTTTAATCTGATGAAACGTATTTCTATAGCTTATCTGGATGCGCATGACATAGCTGTGAAAAGTGAGTTGAAACAGAAATTTCTGGCTATGTATGACAATATTACTGATCAAGGAGTTGCATATGGTAGTTGTTGGGGGAATATACATCATTATGGATACAGTATGCGCGGACTCTTTGTCTCTTATTTCCTGATGAAAGATGTATTGCGTGATGCCGGTAAGCTGGATGAAGCGGAACGTACGTTGAATTGGTATGCCATTACGAATGAAGTATATCCTAAACCGACTGTCAATGGTATTGATATAGATACTTTTAATACGAAGCTACAAGGTCGTGTTGCCAGTATCTTGATTATGGAAGATACTCCTGAGAAATTGCAATATCTACGCTCTTTTTCCCGTTGGTTAGACTATGGATGCCGTCCGGCAATAGGCTTGGGAGGTTCTTTTAAGAAAGACGGAGCATGTTTCCACCATTGTAATAATTATCCTGCATATGCAGTAGGTGGGTTGGATGGCGCTACAAGTATGATTTACCTGTTGAGTGGTACGGAATTCAAACTTTCCGAGTTAGCACACGAAACGGTGAAAAATGTACTCCTTACAATGCGTTTCTATTGTAACCTGAAACAATGGCCACTTTCTATGTCTGGTCGTCATCCTAATGGGAAGGGAGAACTGATCCCCATTCACTACGCCACTATGGCAATGGCTGGTACACCGGATGGTAAACAAAAATATGACTCTGAAATGGCTACCGCTTATCTGCGTTTGGTTGCTTATACGGAAACACCGGATAAGGATGTTCCCGATTACTTGCCGAAAGCTTCTACTAAGCAAGAACTGAAAATGAAAAAGTTACTCGAAACACAAGGTTTCCGTCCTGAACCTGACCCACAGGGTAATCTTGCGTTGGGTTACGGGTGTGTATCTGTGCAGCGTCGTGATAATTGGGCGGCGGTGGTACGCGGGCATTCTCGCTATCTATGGGCTGCCGAACATTATTTGCCAGCCAACTTCTACGGGCGTTATTTGGCACACGGTAGCATGCAGATCTTGACTGGAAAGCCCGATGAAATGGTTACTTTTGCTACTAGTGGTTGGCAAGAAAACGGCTTTGATTGGAATCGTATTCCGGGGGTAACCAGTATTCATTTGCCTTTCGACCAGTTACGTGCTAAGGTGTTGAATGTAGATACTTTTTCAGGTATGGAGGAGATGCTCTATTCCGATGAAGCATTTGCTGGAGGATTGTCACAAGCGCGTCTCAATGGCAATTTCGGCATGAAGTTGCACGAACATGATAAGTATAACGGTTCACATCGTGCGCGTAAATCTTTCCACTTCTTTGATGGTACTATTGTATGTCTCGGTACCGATATTGAGAATACAAATACTGAATATCCTACAGAAACCACTGTATTCCAGCTAGCTGCCACTACTCCTGAAACTCATCGTTATTGGGATAATTACCGGAGTGACGGATGCACTTATATAGATCCGAATGGGGTAGGATATTATTTGTCTAAGACTTCTATGGCAAACGCACGTTATGAAAAGAATTTTCCGCAAGTAACTGTAGGTGAGCGTAGTACCAAATCTACTTCTGGCAATTGGGTGTCACTTGTCTTGGAACATGGTATAGCACCCAAAGCTGCTTCTTATGAATATGCTGTGTTGCCCCATACTGATGCTATTTCTTTGAAAGTTTTCGCCGAGAAACCTACTTATAAGGTTCTCCAAAAAGACCGTAACGCACATATCGTTCGTTCCTTAGCAGATAATTTGACTTCATACGTATTGTTTGAAACTCCCCAGGAACTACCTGCGGAAGGATTGTTACAGAAAGTTGATACCTCCTGCCTTGTGATGATACGTGAGAACAAAGACAAACTTTTACTGACCGTTTCGCAACCGGATCTTGCACTATATCGTGGTTTAAGCGATGAGGCGTTTGATAAAGATGGTAAACGTATTGAACGTAGTATCTATTCTCGCCCGTGGATAAGTAATGACAGTGGTGAGATACCCGTAACCGTTACTTTGAAAGGGCAGTGGCAAGTAGCTGAAACTTCTTATTGTAAACTCGTTTTTACCGATAAGAAACAGACAGTACTGCGATTTACGTGCAGGGATGCAGCCAGTTTCGATGTGGAACTGCGTAAAATGTAATCTTTTACCTTTATTATAGGTTACATCCTTAATTTATTATAATATATTTGGCTCCTGATGAGAAATAAAAAGTTTCATCGGGAGCTTCTTTTTTATATTTGTAACTTTTCTGTTTTCCTTCTTATTCCAGACTCTGTATACGTAGGGAGAGGCTTATACATTCTCTTTTGAATAAAATTACAGCTTTTGTGAACTATATATAAGGGTTTCCAATGTCCATACTTCTACTTTTGTTGCCGTAAACTATGAGTATTTTAATAATAACTAATTAAACCTGTTTAATTAATCTTTTTAAATCTAATAATTATGGCACGAAAATTTGTATTGTACAACAGTATCAGATGTTGACTTTTCTTTCTTCTACCTCTCTTCTATGGATTTCTAATAAAAAAGTGTGTGAAATGTAATAATTTAAATTTAGTATTTATGAAAAGAAAAATCAGATTTAAGATAGCTCTTTGGCTATCACTTATGATGTTTTTTGTGCCTACTATGGCTTTAGCACAAGTCACGGTTACAGGTAATGTCTCTGATGATATGGGACCTATTATTGGTGCCAATATTATTGTTAAAGGTGGTACTACCGGTGTAATCAGCGACGTAGACGGTAATTTTAAAATACAGGTACCAAGTTTAAAAAATACTATTCTGAAAGTGAGTTTTATCGGTTATCAAGAGGTAGAAATACCTCTAAATGGCAAAAACCACGTTAAGGTAGTTTTGAAAGAGGACTCTGAAATGCTGGAAGAAGTTACAGTAGTGGCATACGGTGTACAAAAGAAAGAGACGTTGACGGGTGCTATTTCTTCTGTAAAAACAGAGGCTTTATTGGCATCACCTAATGCCAGTGTAGCTAACTCTTTGGCAGGTAAGATACCGGGACTTTCATCGGTTCAAACAAGTGGACAACCCGGTGCTGAAGATCCTAAGATTTTTATTCGTGGTGCCGGTGCGTTGACTGAAGATCTTTCTGCTCCATTAATTTTGGTAGATGGTGTAGAACGTAGTTTCTTTCAGATGGATCCCAATGAAATAGAAGATGTTACTGTGTTGAAGGATGCTTCTGCCACAGCTGTATTCGGTGTACGTGGTGCTAATGGTGTGATACTTGTAACTACTCGTCGTGGTGAAAAAGGTAAAGCAAAGATAGCACTTAGTTCATCAGTGGGGGTACAAACGCCGACCTATATATTACATAATGCGGATAGCTATACGTATGCTACACTGTTTAGAGAACGTGAAATAAATGATGGTCGTGATCCGGACAGATATTTTACGGACTATGATTTGGAACGTTTCCGCTTAGGTGATGAACCTATAATGTATCCCAATGTAGATTGGCGTGATTATATGATGAAGAAGGGAGCCGTACAAACACAACACAATCTTAATATATCAGGTGGTACTGATCAGGTACGTTATTTTATTTCTGTTGGTTATCTCTTCCAAGATGGACTTTTCAAAGATTTTGGTAATTCATCGGAAGGATATAGCTATAATCGTTATAATTATCGTACCAACTTAGATATGGATATTAGTAAATCTACTACCTTGAAGTTGGGTATAGGTGGTATAGTTGGTAATAGAAAGTCAGGAGCTGTGGCTGAAGGAGATTTATGGAGAACTATCAATGGTGGTTTACCTTTTGGAAGCCCGGGTATTGTTGATGGAAAACCGATTACTATTCCTAATAAATTCGGTGATATAATAAATGGTAATCCTGTCGCAGCTGTCTATAATCGTGGCTCGGTTAAACACATGTCCAATACGTTAAATATGGATTTGCTTTTGACGCAAAAGTTAGATTTCTTGACTAAGGGGCTTTCTGTTGAAGTGAAAGGGGCTTATAATACCACCTATAGTTTTGAGAAACGTATGATAAAGCGGGCTGCCAGATACAGATCATATACAGCTTATTATCGATCAGAACTGGAAAATCCGGAAATGGATTTTACAGACCCAAATTTCAACAAAGAGATTGTTTATTTGGTTGAAGGAAATGATGAAAAGCCGGTTTATGAAGAAAAAGATGGACGTGGGCGCGATTGGTATTTTGAGGCTAGTATCCGATATAACCGTAAATTTGGAGATCATAATGTAAGCGGTTTGTTATTATACAATCAAAATAAAAAATATTATCCCAAGCAATTCGGCTTTATTCCTACAGCTTATGTAGGTTTGGTAGGTAGAGCTACTTATGATTACAAGTCTCGTTATTTGGCTGAGTTCAACATTGGTTATAATGGTTCCGAAAATTTTGCTCCGGACAAACGTTTCGGAACTTTTCCCGCTTTTTCTTTGGGATATATCCTTTCTGAAGAGAAATTTATGAAGAACATCAAGTTCCTTGATTTCTTGAAATTCAGAGCTACTGTCGGTTTGGTAGGTAATGATAATATGAGTAATAATCGTTTCCTTTATTTGCCGGACAGTTATAATGTGGATAAAAGCGGTACTGATAAAGATTGGGGAAATAATCAGTGGGGATATAACTTTGGTTATGACAATACAACTGTCATGAAAGGTACGTTAGAGAATCGTTTAGGTAATCGTAATGTGACTTGGGAAACTTCCTTAAAGCAGAATTATGGTATTGATATGAATTTCTTGAAGAATCGTTTGAAAGCTAAATTTGATTTCTTTAAAGAAAAACGTGAAGATATCTTGATTGCGCGCGGAACCCTTCCGGGTATCACGGCTTTTACTAAGGCCTTGCTTCCGGTGGTGAATATGGGTAAAGTGGAGAATAAAGGATATGAAATTGAATTGAGCTGGAATGACCGTATCGGTGATAATTTCGGTTATTACATTAATGCTAATATGTCATATGCCAAGAATAAGATTATTTTCCAAGATGAGGTAGAACCTAATGAACCTTATTTGTGGCGTACAGGTAAACAGGTAGGTGCTGTGTTTGGCTATGTAACTGAAGGTTTTTATAATGATAGTGATTTCGATATCACTACCGATGATAAAGGTAATAAAAAATATACATTGAAAGAAGGCGTTCCGGGTACACAGGTTGCCGTGTTGCCGGGTGATGTGAAGTATAAGGATCTGAATGGAGATAAATTTATCGATGAGGACGACCAATGCCAGATTGGTTTTACTCAACGTCCTAATTATACATTCGGCTTGAATTATGGTTTCGATTACAAGGGTTTCTTCTTTTCCATGAACTGGACTGGAGCAGCCGAGCGTTCACAAGTATTAAGTAGTTACTTTAGTACTCCATTGAACAGTGGCTTGCTGGATTATCAGACAGAAGGTATCTGGCGTCCCGAAACAGCTGGAACTGCTACTGCTCCTCGTCTGTCTAAGGATCATTCTGATTATAATCATAGACAATCAGACCTTTGGGTCAGAGACGGTTCATATTTGAGACTGAAGAACTTGACTCTGGGATATAACTTCACAAACAATTCTACTTTGAAGAAGCTTGGCATTAGTCAGTTAGGTATTAAATTGACAGGTTATAATTTGTTGACTTTCGATAAACTTGATATTATGGATCCGGAATCCATTACGGATTGGTACAATGCCAGTTATCCTGTAGTAAAGATTTATAATTTGGGTGTGAATATTACTTTCTAAAAAAGATATGACTATGAATAAATATATCAGTAGTTTGTTGGTGGCTTCTTCGTTGCTGTTTGTAGGATGCGACGATTTCAAGTTTGGCAATGCCTTTCTTGAGAAGCCGTTGAGTGACGAGATGAATATAGACAGTGTGTATGCGCATAAGATATATGCCGAACAGGCATTGGCGCAGGTTTATCATACGCTTCCTGATTTTATGCCACATCAAAATCGATTATCATGGGGTATATTGGAATCCTTGACCGATTTGGCCGATATGACTAAAGGTGGTGGTAATGGTTATCACAAAGGAACCATATCTGCAGCCGATCCGGGTGGTGGCCCTTATCAGATACTTTATGATGAAGACGATGGAGCTTTTTCTGCTACCTGGGGTATCCGTAAGGCTCATCTCTTTTTAGATAATGTGGATCGTGTGCCTGATATGACACCCGAAGAAAAATATATCCGCAAAGGAGAGGCTAAGGCTATTATGGCTTTCCATTATGTACAAATGTTCCGTTATTTGGGAGGAATGCCATGGATTGATCGTGCCTATAGCCCTGAAGATGAAATGAAGTTTACCCGCATGACAGTAGAAGAGATGGTGGATAAAGTTTGTGGACTGATAGACGAGGCTGCTGAGATGTTACCTTGGAAGGTAGAAGCTATTGATGATGGACGAATGACAAAAGCCGGAATGATGGCATTGAAGGTACGCTTCTTGTTGTTTGCCGCTAGTCCTTTATTCAACAGTGACCAACCTTTTAAAGATGGTGAGGCTTCGAATCTTCATTATACCTGGTGGGGAAATTATGACAAGAGCCGTTGGCAAAAGGCTTTGGATGCAGGTTTGGCATTCTTACGCGAGAATCAGAAGAATGGTAATTTCTATAAATTAGTGGATACAGGAAATCCTCGTAAGGATTTCTGGGATGGATATTTTACCCGTTACAATCAGGAAATTTTGATATGTAGCCACCGTTATACCAAATGGAATGTAAATAGTAAGTCTGTTTCGCAGATTAGATATGGGGCAGGACAACCAACGATGAACTATGTGAATATGTTCCAAATGAAAGATGGTTCTGAGTTTGACTGGAATAATCCGGTACATGCAAAATATCCTTTCTTCGATGCAGATGGTAATATGGTTCGTGATCCTCGTTTGTACGAGACGGTTATTGTAAATCAGGATAAAATACTGGGTCGTAAGGCAGAAATCTATTGGGGAGGGCGTGATGCGCCTAACCGTATGGGAGGTAAAGGTAATGGTGACTGGATTTGGAATAATTATGCCATTTGTGGAATAGCTGTCCGTAAACATACACAGGATTTGAGAAAAGATGTACAGAATAAATTCTATGAATGCCCCCTGTTACGCTTACCCGAAATTTATTTGAGCATTGCTGAAGCAATGAACGAATTGGGTAAGGCTACGGAAAAAGATGAATTTGGCCGTGATGCTTACGATTATATTAACTTGGTTCGTAGTCGTGTAGATATGTGGGGCTATACCAAGGAAATGGTTGTTCCGGGTAAGGATTTACGTGAAACTATCTTACGCGAGAGAGCATTGGAATTCGGTTTTGAAGAAGTACGCTATTTTGATATCAACCGTTGGAAACATAAAGATTATTTGGACATCACTCGCTATACGCTGGATACATGGAAAGAATCGGATGGTTCTTATCGTCATGAACTGACACAATTCTTCCCCAACAAACGTCAATGGGTGGAACTTTGGGATGATCGTTACTATTTGACCCCGTTGCCGTTGGCAGAAATCAATAAAAAGTATGGTCTAGTTCAAAATCCCGGTTGGGAATAATCTAAATTCTAATTATTAGCACAAAAGCGATATGAAAAAAAGAAATATATTGATGCTTGGGCTTGCCGGGTTGTTTTCGCTCTCAACTATGGCCCAACAGACAGTTACAGGTATAGTGCAAGACCGTTATGGTATTCCCATGAAGGGAGTGTCGGTATCCACTGTAGGTACACCAGGAAACAAGGTGATTACCGATGAAAACGGAACATTTGCTATTAAAGCGGATGAAGGTGACTATATCGAAGTGAGATATGCAGATGGTAAGGCAAGACGTGTATGGGTATCTGGTAATTCGGTGGAAATCCGTTTAACCGATATGGATTTCTTGGTAGAAAACAAGGGGACAGAGTCTACTGAGCGTGAACAGACTCAAGCTGTTACGACTATTTCAGGTGAAATACTGAGAAAAAATTCTTCTCCTAACTTTACTAATGCATTGAATGGTCTATTCCCGGGATTGATGGTAAAACAGAATACCGGTTGGACGGATAATGCCGGTCTCACAGTTCGCGGAGGAGGTTCTTTAAATGGTTCCGAACCACTAGTGATTGTAGATGGAATACCTCGTCCTTTGGAATATGTCAATATGGACGAAGTGGAAAGTGTCTCTGTACTTAAAGATGGTGCTGCAACTGCTTTATGGGGATTGCGTGGCTCTAATGGTGTAATTGTAGTGAAGACTAAACGCGGTCAGTATAACACAAAGAAAATGAACGTGAATTATACCTTTGGAGTAGGAATACCAGTCAACCAACCGGAATTTGTAGACGGATATACGTATGCCCAAATGAAGAATGAAGCGTTACGTTATGATGGTTTGGAACCACAATACAACCAAGAGGCTTTAGATGCTTTTCGTGACGGTTCACGCCCGGATTTGTATGCTAATACAGACTGGATGGGCGAGGCGTTACGTAATCATACAACAAATCATCAGCTGAATCTTTCTTTCCGTGGAGGGGGTAAGTCGTTACGATACTATGCGTTGATTAATTACAAAAATGATCAAGGTATATTGAACGAGAATCTTACTCAACTTTCCGATCGTTATGACGCGCAGATGAAGAAGTACGACTTGAATGCTCGCATTAATCTGGATATAGACCTTACCAGTACTACTACAGCTACGTTGTCTATGTTTGGTATGTTACGTGAAGAGAATCGTCCTAGAACAAGTGAAGGTAATATTTTCTCTTATTTGTATAACACTCCTTCGGCAGTGTTTCCGGTACGTACTTCTTCCGGACAATGGGGGGGGAGTTTACTTTTCCCACACAACCCGATTGCAGAAATTGCTGATATAGGATACTTCAGGACGGATCGTCGTTTACTGCAGTCTAATTTACGAATTCATCAGGATTTGTCTATGATAACGCAAGGTTTAAGTGCAGAATTGTCCGTTGCTTATGATAATGATGCCGTATTTAAAGAGACCGGTACGCAAGAATATGCTTATGAGCAAAATGATCTGATACTTAATCCTGATAACGGAGAATATGAAGTAGTTACCGAAATAAAGGGTGAAGACAAGGCTTTGTCTATTGACAATAGCGGTGTTTATGCCCAATATATGCGTACGGTATTTGAAGGTAAGATTGGTTATGACCGTGCTTTTGGTCGTCATGCAGTGAATGGACTGTTGCAATATTGGCAACAGTCATACGTTCCGAAGGGAAGGAATAAATCTATGTATCGTCAATCGTATATGTTTGCCGGAGGTTATAACTATGATAACCGGTATGCAGTGAACATGGTGGTGAATCATATGGGTACAAGCGTACTGAGCAAAAATGATAAATATCGTACTTATCCGGCTATATCGGCAGCTTGGATATTGTCGAACGAAGCATTTATGAAAAATCAGAATATTATAGATTACTTGAAATTCCGCGCTTCTTGGGGAAGATCGGGTAATGATAATATTGATTATGAATTGGATAGACGTTACTGGAACAATTCCGGTGGATATCAGTTTGGTGACACGCCTCAAGGTAGTAGTGGTATAATTGCCGGTCCACTGGCTATGGATCATGTAGATATTGAGAGGGCAGACAAATATGATATCGGCTTGGATTTGCAGATGTTGGATAAACGTTTGTCTATGGGTGCCGATTTCTATATGGATCAACGAAGAAATATGTTGGTAAGTGCCGGTTCTTTATTCTCCGAAGTAATAGGTACAGGTGTTCCTAAACAGTGTATCGGTGCAGTCGACACAAAAGGTCTTGAAGTGTCATTGACTTGGCGAGATAAAGTAGGTGAGGCTTTTAACTATTATGTAGGTGGAAATTTCTCGTCCATGAAAACTGAAATTATAGAAAATGGTGAAGGATACCAACCTTATAGTTATCTATATAAGAAAGGTGATCGGTTAGGACAGAATTATGGTTTGGAAGCTATCGGTTATTTCAATGACTGGGATGATATTGAAAACAGTCCTAAACAGATGTTCTCTGAGGTACGTCCGGGTGATATCAAGTATAAAGATCAGAATGGTGATAAGCAGATTGACGAACATGATGTAGTAGCTATCGGTCATTCTACTACTCCAGGATTATTCTATGGCATTAATGTTGGTTTCGAGTATAAAGGTTTTGGTGTGGATATGTTGTTCCAAGGTGCAGGACAGGTAAGCCGCATGTTGAATACGGCAAGTGTGTATTGGCCATTGCGCGACGGTAAGAGCAATTTGTCCAAGTGGTATATTGAAGATAATGTACGTTGGACGGAAGAAACCAAAAATACAGCTACGTTACCTCGTTTGACTACGCTTAATAATGCAAATAATTTCCGTAGTAGTACCCAGTGGTTAGCAAACGGTTCTTATTTCAAGTTACGTAATCTGAATATTTATTATAACCTGCCTCAGAAATGGGTGAAATCCATGAGAATGGAAAAGTGTCAAGTGTATGTAAGAGGTAACAACCTGTTCTCACTGGATCATATAGATTATTCTAATTGTGAAGATCTTTCTGTCAACTATCCGGATTTGATGTCCGTATATGTAGGCTTAAACATTAACTTCTAAAAAATAACAGAACAATATGAAACTAAAGAAATACATAGTCTTTTTGGCTGCTGCAACTGTATTGGGTGGTTGTGATTTTCTGGAGTTTGACGAGTCACAAGGACGTGAACAATACCAGGCTTATGAGACTTTTGAAAATATTCTGATGCAGACTACAGCTATTTATCGTAAATTACCTTCTGATTACGGTGCCATTGGTGGAGCATTACGCGAGTCGGCTACAGACAATTCTATGTATACACAGAATAGTAATGCCATCTATGATATGTATACGAACAAATGGAGTCCGATTAATACGATTGATGCTCAGTGGGGAGAATATTATGATTTAATTCATGATGTGAATATTTTCTTTGAAAATTATTCAGAGGAAGCGCTCGAGATTTATAAGTGGGATAAGAATTTTAAAGATAATATGGACAAGGTGCATATGTCGATGAGAGAGATAAAAGTACTGCGTGCACTTTATCATTTTGAACTAGCCAAGCGTTATGGAGATATCCCTTTGATATTGAAGACTTATACAATGGATGAAATCAATCATGTGGAGAAATCATCTTTTCAAGAGATAATCGACTATATTGATAAGGAGTGTGCTACGCTGGCTCCCGAACTTCCGGTATCTTTCAATGATTTTATTGGTCAAGAAACCGGTCGAGTAAATCGTGGTGCTGCTTATGCTATTCGTGCTCGTGCATTGCTCTATGCAGCCAGTCCGTTGTTTAATAAGAATAATGATGTGACTCTTTGGAAAAAAGCTGCTGATGCTGCATATGAGGTAATTAAATTGAATGCTTACCAACTGGAAAAGATAGACAAGGATCCATTGTGGAATAAGAGTGGTAATGATGTGTTACCATCCAAACAATTGATTTTTGAGGTTCGCGGCGGTTCAAGTAATTCTTTTGAACAGGGAAATTTACCTGTTGGTGGTTTTGGAGAAGTGTCACTTGGCAGAAATGTGCCGACACAAAATCTGGTAGATGAATATGAGATGGCGGATGGTACTCCGTTCGATTGGAACAATCCGGATCATGTTGCTAATATGTATTATGACGCAAAAGGAAAACCGACCCGTGACCCCCGTCTTTATCAGAATGTACTTTGTAATGGTCGGACATTTATGAAAATTAAATTGGAAACCTACGAAGGTGGTAAGAATGGTGCTCCATTGGAAGGTGCTACTACTACAGGCTATTATTTAAAGAAACTGGTGGATGAAACAGTATCTTTGGATCCGATAAAACCGGTTTCTAAACCTCACCATTTCCCTGGTTATCGTTATGCTGAAGTTTTGTTGAATTATGCTGAGGCTATGAATGAGTGGCAAGGACCGGATTATACGGATGCTACACATCCACTTTCTGCCCGTGATGCTTTAAATCAAGTTCGTGCTGCTGCGAATATGAAAGGGGTGGTTGCTACCAATCAAACAGAGTTCCGTGAAAAAGTACATAAGGAACGTCGCATAGAATTGGCGTTTGAAGACCATCGTTTTTGGGATATCCGTCGTTGGAAAGAGGGTAAACTCGTAAAGGAAATCTATGGTGTGAAGATACAGAATAATAATGGCACTCTCTCATATAAGAAAGAAAAGGTACAAGATCGTGTTTGGGATGACAAAATGTATCTTTATCCTATCCCCCAAAATGAGGTTTATGTGAATGATAACTTAACACAAAATCCGGGATGGTAAATTCATCTACAAGACTTCTAATCTTAAAGAATTGGTGATGAAATGCAAAGGGAGGAGTCGGGAGATTCTTCCCTTTTTGTAAATTTGTAGCTTCTTTTAATAGGTATCAAATAGCTATTTGATTGTGATAAAAAATGAAATTTAAACAGAACTAAGATGAAACAGAATTTAATCAGATGGGGGTTGTGCATGGGTATCACTGTCGTTTTTCAGACAGCTATGGCACAGGAAGCCGAGCGAAAGGCAGCTTTCGATAATTATTGCCAATATGCATTGGAAGCCTCGAAACCAACAGACAAGGCTAAAGAACAGGCTATTCTTTCTTATCGGGATTACTTCTCGAAAAATGGTTATAGAAAATTTAAAACAGGTTCCAAGGAATGGGAAAAGAATGTAGCCCTTTTGAAAGCTGATGGTACCTTTTCTGATTTGGATGATAACAGTGTAGGAAAGACTATTGATGGTAATGAGGCAAATTCCGGTGCGGTGATCGTAGAAGCATTGAACCGTTTGTGGACTATTTCGGAAGCTTTTAAGAGTGGACTTCTAGACATAAAACGTGATGCGATACTTTGGGATAAATGGCAGAAATCTATTTTGCACTATGGTAATATTGAGATAGGTCGCCCCAACAATTCAAGACGTTTTCATTCCTCCTGTTTTGCTGTTCCCACAGCAGCGGTAAATATTTACTTCTGTCATTTGCAACTGATGGATGATATTGAACAGGGAAGGAATAAAGATAAACAATTGTCTGCGGTGTGTGATATGTTGAAAATGCTTGGTCTACAGGCGTGGACTCAACCTTATCGTAATGACGAAACAGATAAGAATGTGGTTCAGATAGAACGTTTTCGAAACCATGTATGGTGGGTCGGTGGAAATGCGTTGGGATATCGATCATTACTTCCGGTAGCTTTCATGTTTCGTTCTGTTCCCATGGTAGATTTATTGGCGGAAGTTTGCCAAAGAGCCATTAGTGCAACTTCACAAAATACTTATAGCGAGTCGTTCTGGAACGAAGGTTTCACAGCTGACGGTGCTGGTTGGGGACATGGAAAACAGTGTCTTATTTGGGGATATCCGATTGATGGGACATTGAATGCCTTGAATATGATGAGTATGCTTAAGGGCTCTCCATGGGAGCAGAAACTGACGCGAGAGAATATAAATGCATTGATGAATTATTTTCGTGGGGGGAATTACTACTATTACAAGGGTTACAATCTGCCTTGCTTGGATCGTTATTCCATGAGTTATAAACCAGAGGCTTCTGATATTCGTTATACCGGAATGCTGAATCAATTACAAAATGATTGGAAAGAGTATTTTACAGCGGAAGAACTGCAGGAAATTAAACAATTGTATGCAGAAAGCCGGGAAAAATCTATTCGTATGAAGAAGTATGAAAGCAGTTATAACGGAACTCGTTGGTTTTTTAATAATGATGATTTGATTAAGAAGAACGACCGTTACCATATTATGGTTAATATGGCTTCAGTACGATGCGATGGTCTTGAAAGCGCAACGGGATTTGCCGATAACTATAATTTTTATACGGCTGACGGAGCTACTTTCTTTCAGAAAAGCGGAAACGAATACCGTAAAGCTTTTGGCGCTTATGATGTGACGGCCTTTCCCGGTGTAACAGCACGCGAAGGTATGGACAAACTGACTCCCGTAACAAACTGGCGGGGGTATTGTAGTAAACATAACTTTGCTGCAGCCGCTACTTTAGGAGATGAAAATGCCGTTGCCGGATTTATCTTTGAAAAAATGAATGGTTCAGATAAAGATGGAGTAAACGACCGTGGTGATAACGCTATGAAAAATCCTATACTTTATGGTGTAAAAGCTTATAAGTCCTATTTTATGTTGGGAGACTACATGGTAGCATTAGGTGCAGGAATAACTAACAAACAGCCAAATCAAGAGGGAAATATTCGTACCACTATTGACCAAACGGAGAGATTTGGGAAAGTGTATATTTATGAAGGTGACGGTATTGAGTGGACAGTACAACAGGGTAAGTTCGCTTATTCTGCTTTCCCTGAATATAGAGAAAGGGTACATTCGGTGTGTGAAAAGAAGAAAACAGATTGGTTGAAGATGAACTTGGATAACAAAAACAAGAGAAATCTACCTGTTGAAGTAGATATTTTCTGTATGTGGATAGATCATGGGAAGGCACCGGTAAATGATACTTATGGATATGTGGTATATGCGGGCGAGGGTTTACCTGCCCGGAAATATCCATTTGAGGTGTTGAGGAATGATACTTTGGTTCAGGCCGTACGTTCTTCTGATAAGAAGGTGCTGGAAGCCGTGTTTTATACAGAGGGCGAAGAGTTGAAAGCCAATGGATTATCTTTATCAGTTTCTTCTCCCTGTACAGTTTTGGTAAAAGAAGAAACAAATTCATACGTGTTCTCTGTAACAGATGCCTGTATGAATTCTTCTTTAAAAGAAATAGAACTAGTATTCAACGGAAAAACAATTCAAGTACCAATGTCACAGGATATGTTTTGTGGTAAACCGACAATCAAACATATCAATAAATAATTCCAAGAATTTCTATTAAAAGACATAAATTACACGGAAGAACACGGAAAGACAGAATTGATCTGTGACATCCGTGTAATTCGTGTCTGAATTATATTTATAGAGAAATAATTCTTTCTTTTACTTTTCCTTTCTTTCCTCTTGATATTTTTGCTTGTACTGGCTGGGAGCTACATTGAACTGTTCTTTGAACTTACGGCAAAAATAATTAGGAGAATTAAATCCTAGGTTATCTGCAATCTCTGATATAGACATTGAGTTGTCTTGACGAAGTAGTACCGCAGCTCGTTTCAATTTATGAGAATTGATGAAATCGTTAGGTGACATACCCGTCAATGATTTAAATTTATTATAGAATGTAGTACGTCCCATATACATTTCACTGGCTAATTTATCGATACTGAATTCCTGGTCCGATATATTTTCATCAATAAGAAACGTTATTTTGTCCAAAAACTCTTTATCTAGATTGTTTGTTGCTAATAGAGAAATATCAGCTTCCGCTTTTTGGGAGAATTGTTTATACAACATTCTCCGTGAGCGTATGATGTTGTTACATCTGGCTAATAATATTTGTGGGCTGAAAGGTTTATAAATATAGTCATCTGCTCCGCGTACTAATCCTTCAAGATGTTGCTCGGGCATATTCAATGCTGTTAACAAAATGATAGGAATATGACAAAGTTCGATATTATTTTTGATTTTGATACATAATTCCGTACCGCTCATGATGGGCATCATTACATCACTCACTATCAAATCTGGATTTATTTTCCGGATAATTTCTAATCCTTCTTGTCCGTTTGTGGCAGTTTTGGTGATGTAGAGAGGAGAGAATATGGTTACTAATATATCCAGCAGTTCCTTGTTGTCCTCTATTAATACAATAGTAGGTTTCTCCCCATCGATTGGGTTGCTGCTTTCTTCTACCTCTGTTTTTTCAGGAGCCAGGATATTGTCAGTCAATATTGGAAGCGGGGTATTGATATCTTTTTCTTCATTTTTGAAGATAATATGCTGGTTATTGAGCAGATGCTCTTTCCCCAATTGCAGGCTGATGGTGAATATGGAACCTTCTCCGATACGGCTCTGTACATTGATAGTTCCTAAATGCTCCTCTACAATACTTTTTACCAGGGCCAGTCCTATACCTGCCCTAAACAGCTGTTTTTGTTCCGGCATTTTGTTGTTTGCCTGATAGAAACGTTCAAAGATGTATGGGATATCTTTGGCATCTATTCCCACACCACTGTCCGTAATACGGATATACAATCTATTTTCCGGTTCATTGACAGATAGTCCGATTTTGATTGTCCCACCCTTAGGAGTATATTTAAAGGCATTCGACAATAAATTATAAATTACCTTTATCATCTGTTTCCCGTCAAACCACACTTCTGTTTCTGTTTCACAAGGTTCCAGCTTAAAGTCTATATTCTGTTGCAATGCCAGTTCTCTAAATCCGTCACAAATGTCACCAATATATTGGTTGATAGGATATGCCGATACGTACAGAATGTTCCTGCCTTGTTCGTATTTCCTGAATTCTATCAGTTCCGTCACCAGATTATTTAGTTGTTGGCATTGGTGTATCACTTTCAGAAGCTTTCCATAAATGAACGGGGCAAGATTGTTACCTAGCAACAGTACTTCCAATTGTCCGATAATCAGTGCCAATGGAGTTCTGAACTCATGACTGACGCTTGTAAAGAATTTGAATTTAGCTTCATTGATTTCTTTCATCTGCTGTTTTTCCATCTGTTCTTTCCGGATGGCATCTCTCATTTTTTTACGTGCATATAAAATGTTGATGATAAATCCTGTGATCAGTAGAAACAAGGTAATCCATATCAACCATGCCCACCACGTTGCATACCAAGGGGGAAGTATAGTTATTTTCAACTGTGTCGTTTCTTTTGCCGATTGTGTTGAATTATTTTTTTCACGTATTTCAAGAATATAATTGCCGGTAGGCAGATTAGTGTACGAAACTGATTTAAGAGCCGTTTGATACCATATCTTATCAATACCTTTTAATCTGTATTCATAGATACGTTGGTTGTTTTCGAGTGGAATTTGTGAGGAAAACAGTATCTCAATCCTATTCTGATTATGAGGTAATCTGATTTCTTTGGTAAATGGCAAACCGACCGATAAGATGCCTGACTGGTCGTTGGGGTGGATAAGATTGTTATGAACGTATAGTTCAGTAAAGTATATTCGGTTATTAGTAGGATGAACATTTTCATTCTTTTCCGTTGCGGCAATCAGTCCATTGGTACCTCCAACGTAAATTGTACCATTTTTACTAATCAATAGACCACAATCTTTGGCAAAAGCATCCAAAGGGAGATATTTTCCAACAGAGAAAGATTGTAGAATATCTCCTTTTTTATTGAGAAAGATAATTCCTTTATCTCCGGTAATAACTAAGTTGTGAGCATTTGTTTCCTTGATTTGATAACAATACTGGCTCAGTAAGGGAGAACTGGCTACCGGAAACGGTTCAAATTGATTATTTTGTTGATTTAGTTTCAAAACTCCATTTCCCAATGTCGTGATATAGATATCTTTTTCGGAGGAGTGAAAAGAACGTACTACCGAACCATATATTCCTTGTTTCTCTAAATCATACGTATGTAATTCTTTTAGGGTTTGAGTATCGAATTTATGAACCTGTTTACCTTCAACAATCCAAAGATTTTTATTTGTATCCAGGCTGATATGAGCATACATGTTAGTTCGGTAAATTAATGTATCCTTTCGGCTTTTTAAAGAATAGATATAAATGTTTTTATTGGTGGATAAAAAGAGTCGTTCTCCATCCCGTTCCATGGCATTAATGCTTCGTAAATGAGGAGCATCTTTCTGATTAATCTCCTGTTGGAATATATTTTGTTTGATATTATAGGTATATAACCCTTTACCATTGGTACCTATAAATAATTTCTCTGTTTCAGAATCATACAATATAGATTTTAAATTGATATGTGGTAAATAAGTAGGAGGAATAGTGGTTTCAAAGTGTTTTATTTCTTCCCGTTGCGGATTAAGCATATTGAGTCCTCCACCTTCCGTACATATCCATATATTACCATGGGTATCTTCTGTCATATCACCCACAACCGGATTTGAAAGGCTGTTGGTACAAGCAGAAGCATCATAATAAGTAAACGTGTCTTCATGGACAGGAACATAATTGACTCCACCGAAATAAGTACCTGCCCATAAAATTCCTTTTTTGTCAATAAAAACCGAATGGACTGACGAATGGGAGAGGCTTCCCGCTTTGCCATCCCGTTTATGAGAAATAAATAGATCCTTTTGTAGATCGTATTTATAAAGTCCGTTGAAAGTTCCAAACCATATGTTTCCTTCTTTATCTTCTGTTATGCTACGGATAAAATTATTGTAAAATCCTTTGGAGAAAGCATTACTCGTATTATAGGTCGATAGAGTTCCGTCAGGATGTATGCGGAATAATCCGTCATTTACGCTACCTATCCAGATGTCTCCTGAATTAGCTTGGAAGATAGTTCGCATATCTTTACATTTAATAATACTCTTAAAATGTATGTCGTCATCGCTGTAAACAAGTCCGTTAGAATATGTAAACCATTTATGTCCTTTGTCGTCAATAAGGAAATCGTAAATGGTTCCGGCGGAAAGCTTACAGGATTTTATCAATTTCCCTTCTTTCTCATCCCAGCGATTCAATGTATAGGCAGTGATAACCCAAATAGTATCTTGGTGGCTGTAAACAACAAGGACACCTTTATCCAGGATTGTTTGAAATGTTTCTTTACGGATATCATATTTCACAAAAGTATCATCTATCTTGAGGAATATATCTCCTTTGGAGTTGCTGACGATTTTTGAAACTGAATTCCCTTTGAATGAAGTAGATACATTTGGATTGGGTCTATGGGATATGACCCTTTTACCGTCATATATACTGATACCCTCTGCTGTACCGAACCAAATTCTGCCGATAGAATCTTGTGAAATAGCGAATACGGCCGGATGTGCTAAACCGTCTTTGGAACCTAATTTCCTGAAATGTGCAGCTTGTATTTGTATTGAAAGCAATAGACAGAAAAAGAGAATAATGTTTTTTGTTTTCATCAGGTTGAAGGTTTTGTTAGTGCAAAGATACTAAATATCTTGTCTTTTGAACGAATATTCATATAAATCGTATTTTGAGACATGTTTGTAAAAGGAGATTTGTCGTTTTTTGCATAATATAATTTATTAAAAAATTCTATGGTATGGAACGGATAGGATTTAATGGAAGAATTATGGGTAGAATAATATTCTTTATCTTATTTATTTTTTCGTTTTATAGGTCAGGAGCAACAACCTATAATATAGCTCCAAAAGCATATTTGAGTGCTTCTTCCTCATTGGATGGATTTCCTGTTACAGGGATAGTAGATGGTTTCTCTCGTATTGTTGATACAAAAGAGTGGAGATCTGTTTCCACCCAGACATTTTGGGGGCAAATAGATTATCCTTCAGTAGAATTGAAGTGGGATATGCCTCATTTGGTAAATAAAGTGATACATGAAGGAAAGGAGTTCATTATCCGTACAGAAAATAATTCCGCCAGAAATTACAAGATACAAGATTGTTTATTAAATGGGAAACCTTTAGATAAGTGTATCTTACGACATGCCGATTTTGCTAAAGGGGGAGTTCTTGATTTGAAGCTCGGTAGATAATCTGTTATGAATAACTTATTTTATATATCATGAAGAATTGTATTTGTTTACTTTGTATCTGTTGGATGCAAACTTTTATGTTGGCTTTGGCAGATGAAACATCTGTTGATGAGTTTTTATTAAAAAATGAAGACAAAACTTATTACGAAGATCTGCATAAACTTCGTAAAGTCTATCCTTGGCAATGTATGAAAGCGAATGACAAGGAAATAAGTGATGCGGTGGATTTTGCCGAAAACTATAAATCGTTGGAAATTGGAAATGAAAGTTGGGAATATATCCATCGGCTTTCCGAGACAGTACGCAGTCTGGCTTATGCTACTTCTGAAGGACTACCGGAGGGGAAAAACTTCAATGGTTTTATGGAAACTCTTTTGACGGATAGAGTGATAGAACAGATACCAGGTCTTATTTATAGCCGTTATGATGATGTACGGAAAATCCCTGCTAATTTTTTATCTGCTTTGCCTGCATGTAATACGAAACAGCAGGGAAAACTTATCGCAGCAGTGAAGCATCTTGTGGAGTTTGATAAACTATATCAGGATGCTGCTACAGTAAAAGTAAATGTGAATACTGATTATATGTATAATGTATTGCCCCATCTGTTTATTTGTGCCCTATATCAGCCCGATGAGAAACAAGCAGTGAAGGATATGTTCGCTTTTTCGCATTATCTATCGGCCTGTACACAGTATTCGCCCGGCTCTAAAGACGGGCTGAAGGTGGATGGGACAGGTTTCCACCATTGGACACATTATAATGGCTATATGTATGCCTACAAAACATGGGTGCAATATATGGCATACTTGAAAGGAACCGTGTTCCGTGTAGATATGGATGCATATCAGAGAATGAAGAAAGCAATAGTCAGCGAATATTTAATGGCTACACTTCCTGTTTCGGGAGAAGAGCATTTTTTTGCGAACAGTCTGGCAGGGCGTCATCCTTTTGCGGGATTGATAATAGATTTTTCACGGGAATTGTTTAGAGAACTAGTAGAAGTAGGGGGAGATATAGAAGGAAAAGAGATAGACGAAGAGTTGGCTGGTTATTATAATGCTTTCTTTCAAACTGATTATTATAAACAAATCAAACCTAAAGAATTGGATGGCTTTTATCAGTTTAACTACAGTCCTGCCGGAGTCTATCGTCAAGGAAATTGGGTAGCAACCATGCGTTGCCCTACTACTCGTTTCTGGGGAGGAGAGATTTATAATAAGACAAACCGTTTCGGTCGGTATCAGAGTCATGGAACATTGGAAATACTTTACAATGGCTCTTTGGAGCAATCGGGATATCCTTCTGCGTGGGAACGTTTTAGCGGGAAACGTGGGGGATGGGACTGGAATGTAGTACCGGGTTCCACAACCGTACATTATACCGATTGGAAAGAAATGATGCCCAACGGGAATGATGCGGATCGTTTTGACCAATGGTCTGCCACTACAAATTTTTCAGGTGCTCTTTCTTGGGGAAATTGTGGCATGTTTGCCTGTGCTTTTGATCAGGGAGACCATTGGGGAAGCCGACGTTTTGTACCGACTAATCTCACTTTCTGTAAGTCTGTTTTTGCCTTTGACGGTATATTGGTTAGCCTGGGAAGTGGCATCGGGTCACGAGGTGACTATGCCGACGACCGCATTACAGCTACCAATCTGTTTCAGGCACTGGAGTATAAGGGCAAGGAAGCTCCTGTGTTTAATGGGAAGAAATTGAAGAAGGGAGATGTGTTGTTGCCAGAGCAAGACAAAGACAATTGGCTGGTCACCCCTTGTGCTACAGGTTATTTGCTTCCTGCCGGAAACGATCCTCTTATTGTCTCTTATGGCAATCAGACTACTCCGGGACCGGAAGGTGCTACTCCAGAATCATTTGGAACACGTTGTGCGTCGAAAGCTTATATCAATCATGGTATAAAGCCTGCGAAAAAGAAATATTGTTTTGCGGTAGTTCCAAATACTACTCCCAAAGCGATGCCGGTTTTAGCTGGGCGTCTTTTCCATAAAAGTGGGCTTTTTGAAATAAAGCAGCATCAGGATTCGTTGCATGTGCTGAAACATTTGCCTTCGGAAACTTTAGCTTATGCCTTGTTTGCACCGGCAACCTTCCTTCAGGAAGGTATTTTGCAGTCTTCTGATACGCCATTGTTGTTGATGGAACGTTTTTACGGGAAAGATGGTATATTGAAACTTGCTGTTTGCAGTCCCGATCTGCGTCCGGTATTGTCCGGGGATAAGAAAGAGTGGATTTCCACTCCTACTATATCTACCTTGATACTTGACGGAAACTGGCAGTTGGCTGATAGTGGAACAAAAGGTGTTTTGTCTTGCTCATATGAAGGTACATGTACTAAGGTTGTTTTAGAATTGAAAGAGGGATTGCCGCTCTATCTGGAATTCCAAAGAACACGATAGGATGAGGGGGAGTTTACGTAACTATAACATATCAAAATTATCTACTATGAAAATCTTTAAATTATTATTTGTGTTAGGGAGTATACTTTGGATGTCAACCGGAGATTTATTGGCACAAGCTGATAATTATAAAAGGCACCAAAATGATGATACTCAAATATCCAATAAGGAGATGGCTTTTTATTTAGTATTTAAAAGTCATTTTGATATTGGTTATTCCGCATTGGCTCGTGATGTCGTTCATGAGTATCGTACATCTATGATTGACAAGGCGATGGATGTAATGGATAAGAACGCAGACCAAATGAAGGATGTACAATTTACTTGGACTGTTCCGGGATGGCCTTTGAAGCAAATGTTATGGGATAAACAATCTTCCGAACGAAAACTGCGTATTGAACGCGCTTTGAAAAATTCAAGTTTAGTGACGCATGCACTTCCATTCACGACCCATACAGAGACACTTGAGATCGAAGAATTGATTCGTGGTCTGGAGTATTCGTCTTCTTTGGCAAGACAATATAACTTACCACTTCCTACTGATGGAAAGATGACTGATGTGCCTGGTCATACTTGGGTATTACCTACCATTTTGCACCATGCCGGAATTAATTTTTTTCATTTTGGTTTAAACCCTACTAATCAAGTAGTAAAAGTTCCGACTTTATTTTGGTGGGAAGGTCCGGATGGGTCAAGAGTATTGACGATGTTTTCTAAAGGTTATGGCGGAGGGATATTTCCGCCCGAAGGATGGGAACATAATGCATGGTTAACATTTGTACATGCCGGTGATAATGCAGGACCTCCAGCAGCGGAAGAGGTTAAAAAGATGGTTTCTCGTATTAAGGAGAGGTATCCGAATGCGAAAATACATATTGGTAAAATGTCTGATTTTGCTGATGCTATTTTAGCTGAAAATCCTGAATTACCTGTAGTTCGAGGAGATATGTCTGACAGTTGGGTACATGGTGTGATGTCAAGTCCACAGGCTACACAGAAGGCTCGTCGAATTCGTCCGTTGATACCGGCTTTGGAAACTTTACATACACAAAACAAGGAATGGGGGATTCTTTCGTATGAGATAAACGAGGATCTGGCTTATATTTACGATAAAAGTTTAATGTATGGTGAGCATACTTGGGGATTGGCTGATCAGCATTTTATTCCGGGATTAGTTGGTAAAGAATGGCATAAAAATTATGTTTCAGGTTTGACACCCAATTACGCTCGCATGGTAGAGTCATGGGAAGAACATGCCGGTTATATTGAGGATGCGGAAAAACGGTTGCGTCCTGAATTTGAAAACGAACTGTATACTTTAGCAGAGAATGTGGCACAGGATGGATTTCGTTTTGTAGTTTATAATCCTCTTCCTTGGAAGCGTAGCGGAATGGTAAATTTTGCATTACCGACACAAGGTTCTATTAGGCAAGCATATGTAAAAGAGGTTGGAAAAAATTGTATTCATAAACTGATGTTGTATGGTGCCGATTCTAAGCGATTGGGATCTTTTTTTGTAGAAGATATTCCGGCTAACGGATATAAAACATTTGTGTTGACCGATGAAGTACCGGTTAACATGAAAACAACATTGGTGGGTGACGAACGTGCCGGATTTATTGAAAATCAATGGTATAAGATTACGTTTGATAAGTCTCGCGGTTGCATAAAGAGTATATGGGACAAGATGAATAAGCGTGAATTGGTTGATCCGAATGCTAAAGATGGTTTTGGTTCGTATGTGTATGAACGTTATGATAAAAAACAATCGTTGCAATATCTGAAAGAGTATATTTATGATGACTATAAGAAATCACATTACTGTATTACAGGTAAAAGTACTTATTTAGATGATCATACAAAAGGGGTACATGAGGCGGCACGCAGAATGGAGTTATATGTCGAGGATCATAAATCATCCATTCAGGCAATACTTGTTCCATCTATATCGATAGGCGAGGAAAAGCATACATCTGGCATGAAAGTGATACTTTATGAGAATATGCCTTATATAGACATTAAGTTATCGGTAGTAAATAAACCTGCTACCGAAGAACCGGAAGCGGGATGGATAGCATTGCCTTTCCAAACCAAAGAACCGGTATATCGTATTGGCCGTTTAGGCTCAGTAATAGATCCAGCCAAAGATTTGATAGAAGGTAGTCAATTCAATTATATTTGGTCTAATTCAGGATTGATGATAAAAGATAAGGATTATTCCATAGGTATTTGCGCATTAGATGCTCCAGCCGTTCAACTTGGAGATTTAAATTTTATGCATTTTGCTGATAAATATGAGAATCCTCAGTCACATCTATATTTCAATCTGTTTAACAATCGTTGGAATACCAACTTTACTTCATTTTGGAATGGAAACCTTACAACCGAAGTCCGTTTATGGGTCAACCAACCGAGTGCCGATGACGCTTTAGGTTTGGTTGTTCCTGCATGGGAAACTCGTTTACCTCTACAAGTTGGTATTGCCACATGTTCGGGGGGAAAATTACCTGTCGAGAATGAAGGGGTAAAAGTTTCACGGAAAGGTGTACTTGTCACTGCTTATGGGCATAATCTGGATGGTGAAGGTAAATTACTGCGTCTTTGGGAAGAAACGGGAGAAAGTTCATCTTGTGAAGTTTCTTTGCCGGTCAAAAAGGATGGAATAGCACAACCTGTAAATTTAAGAGGTATTCCTTGCGGGCAACCGATTAAGATTCAAAATGGAAAGTTTAAAGTACAATTGACAGGATTTGCTCCAGCCAGTTATTTGATCTATTAATCAGATAGAGAATAAAGAAAAGAAATCTTTCAGAGAGAGTATATCAGAACTTGTCACATGTAACAAGCTCTATATCCGAGGTTAACCTTGTCTTATTCATGTAAAGGGATATATGTACTAAGGGTGTTGCAGGATTGAAAGAGAAAGTACTACTCTATCTGAAATGGTAGAAGAACAAATAGATAGAAACTAATATCATGAGAAAGAAAGATGTACTGATTGCACTGTTTTTAGTGTTTTGTACCATGACTTATGGACAAACTAACGGAAAACAAACCGTTGAGAAACAAATTGCCATTGACAGTTATCACCGTTATTACAATGAAGGATTGGCGGTGAAAGACAACTCCAAACGAGAAGCTATAAAGAAACTACGTACAGATTTTGCTACTCATCCTTATCGTTATTATCAGATAGGGAAGCTTATTACGGCGGAACAATGCTTGGATATGATTGATGTTGAGGGAATGTTTGCAGATCTGAAAAAAAAGGAACAAGAATATTGGAATAAAAGCAAGACACAAAGATACTTGAGGAAAACTCAGGATATTGCAGCAGGTATAGTAGGTACGGCCTTGTCGCGCCTTTGGATTATAGGTGACGCTTATCGCACAGGAAAACTACCTGCAGAAAAAGCAACTGCGGACAAAGTATGGAAGTCGATCATCCATTATACAAGTTTGGAAGCGGGGCGTCCCAATGAGGTGACACGTTTTCTGGATTCTTGCTTCGGTGCACCTACCAATGCAGTTAATATTTATTTCAGCTATCTTGAAGAAATGGAAAAGGCTGAGAGGGGCGAAGCCGGCCAATTACTGACTGAAGCTTGCACAATGCTGAAAGTTGTAGGCCTACAAGCCTGGACGCAACCTTATAGAAACGATGATACGGACAAGAATGTTGTTTCGGTGGAACGTTTCCAGAACCATGTTTGGTGGGTAGGTGGTAACGGGCTGGGTTATCGTGCCCTACTACCGGTAGCAGCCATGTATCGTTCTATCCCGATGCTTGATGTCCTGTCTGAAATCTGTTTGCGCTGTATCAGCTACACTTCGCAAAACACGTATCACACCGCTTTTTGGAGAGAAGGATTTACTGCCGATGGAGCCGGATGGGGGCATGGACTGCAATGTCTCATCTGGGGATATCCTATCCACGGAACATCTAGCGCATTGGGTATCCTGAATACATTGAAAGGTACTCCATGGGAGAAAAAACTGGGATCAGGAAATGTTGCTGCACTTATGAATTTCTTCCGAGGAGGAAATTGGTATTATTATAAAGGGTATCGTTTACCTTGCCTGGACCGCTATTCAGCCGTCTATAATCCGGACAAGGTGAACATTCCTTATTCTGGTTTGCTGAACAATGTCATTGCTAACTGGAAGGATTCATTTACTCCGGAGGAACAAAAGGAACTGTTACAGTTGCAGCAGGAAGTGGCAAAGAATGATATACGGATGGATAATTATTGTTCCGGCATGTATCAAGGTACAAGATGGTTTTTCAACAATGATGACCTGATTAAGAAAACGTCCGATTATCATATCACGGTAAACATGGCTTCCGTTCGTTGCGACGGATTGGAGAGCGCTCCGGCCTTTGCCGATGGTTATAACTTCTATACGACGGACGGTTTGACGTTGTTCCAACGTTCGGGTAATGAATATTTCAGTATCATGGGTGGTTGGGATGTTACGGCTTACCCCGGAGTGACAGCGCGCGAAGGAATGGAGAAACTGACTCCTGCTGAAAACTGGGTCGGTTATTGCAGTAAACACAACTATGCTGTCGGTGCTACTGACGGAGGGGAGTCGGCAGTGGGTGGATATATTTTTGAAAAAATGAATGCATCGGACAAAGGTAATGTGAATGACCGTGGAAACAGAAATGCGAAGAATGACATATTGTATGACTTCAAAGCTTATAAGGGATATTTCATGTTGGGTGACTATTTCATAGCGTTGGGAGCGGGTGTGACGAACAAAAAAACGGAATTGGAAGGGAATATACGTACCACCATCGACCAGACAAATCACCTTGCGGAAGTTTATACGTTGGAAAAAGGCGTAAAGAAAAAGTTGGAAAAAGAGTTGGTGACTCTGAACGGCGATACCTGGGTGGTACAGGAAGGACAGTTTGCCTATCGTATACTACCGGAATTCACACAGAATGCTTTTGCCGTGTGCGAAAGCAAACAAGCCGTATGGGCTAAGATGAATAATAACAATGAGAAAAACAAGAAACTTCCTAAGCAGATAGATATTCTGCGTATATGGGCCGATCATGGTCGTGCACCGGTAAACGACACGTACGGTTACGTGGTATACAGCGGCAAAGGGCAACCGGCAGATAGCCTGCCATTTCAAGTATTACGCAACGATACGCTGGTGCAAGCCGTGCGTTCTGCAGACGGCAGAATTCTGGAAGGTGTCTTCTATCCTGGCAGTAAAGGGTTGAAGGAAGGGGATGTTTCCTTGGAGGTTTCCGCCCCTTGTGCCGTACTGATAAAAGAAGAAGAGGACAGTTACCTTGTTACTGTGACTGATGCTTGTATGGACACATCATTGAAAGCTGTGACAGTACGGTTTAATGGACGGGTAATCAATGTGCCCATGCCACAGGGCGAATTAGGGGGGAAGCCCTCTGTGGTGGTTTGCGGTAAGTGATACTCCTGATGTTTGATTGAAAGATGTATAATAAAGTAAAGTAGTAATATTTATGTGGGAATACATATATAAATTAATCTTGTTTTTTGTACTGTTGCTTATGACAGTATATATGTTTGCTCAGGAAATCACTCCTTTGGATACTCCGAACGAGACCCAAAAGGCCATGCTGAAACGTGGATACGGAATGTTTATACATTTCTAAAATAGCCCATAAAGCTGACAAGAAGCAGTATTTGCATCAAGGCAAGTCTTATTATATGCCTTTTGAACATACGCTCTGCCTGAGCAAAGCATGGAACTGGTTTCAAAAAGATCCTATGACACCGGTCCGCGACTTAGATGAGCTGGAAGAACTTTTTTACTGGTGTACTGACAACAACTGCTCCACCCTCTATTTATAAGTTTAATGTAATCTGCAAATAACTTAAGAAGATAAAAGCAGAACTTTTCAGATTATTTCCGGTGAAATTCATCTGTCACGCATTATAAGTTACCGAACAAGCTATTTACCGCAACCTCGTAGTTACTCAATTTTGTCGCTTTATGAATGGCTTTTTTCGCTTTCCGGTCTCCTTCCGGCAGCAGATATTCCCAAAAGCTTTTCATTTTCATCAACAGTTGCAGGTCTCCGCCTTGCAACTGTTCTTGATAGGTGCCGAACACTTCTGCATGCAGTTGCTTTATCTTTTTTGCCCTTTCATCGGCAGAGAGGGAATACCCCTGCCGATATTCCTCTGCCAAAGCGGGGTTGGCGAGTAAACCGCGACCAATCACGATACCTGCCAGCTTGGGAAAACGGGCAGTGACGGTTTCTATATCTTCTACCGTATGTATATCTCCGTTATAGAACAAAGGCTTGTTGCAACTGTTGTAGAAGGCTTCAAACCCATCAAGGTCGACTTCTCCCTTGTATTGTTGCTTGCCTAAACGTGGATGTAGAATAATATGTGAAAGCGGTAATCCGTTCAGAAGCGGAAGGAGGGCGACACACTCCTGTGCATTATCCCAGCCCAACCGCAGTTTGACGGAGAAACGAATGTCCGGATGTCCCTCTATAGCCGTGTTCAGTAATGTCGCTACTTCTTCGGGGTAGGGCAACATGCCAGAACCATTGTGCCGTTTGGCCAACATTGGGAATGGGCATCCCAGGTTTATATCCACTTCCCGATAGCCGTTTCCGATGAAAAGGCTCATTACCTGTTCAAGCTTTTCCGGTTGTGGAGCTATCAGTTGAGGAATCAGATGCAATCCCCGGTTGTTGTCCGGATGGATATCGCGTGTGTCCTTGCGACGGATTTCTCCATGCTCCACACGTGCGAACGGAGAGTAATAAGTTTCGATACCCCCGAAAATACGGGCATGTGCCTGGCGGTAGACTGCATCTGTGTAGCCTTGGAGCGGGGCGAAGTGGATGGGTAATAGATTTTTGTTCATGCGGACAAAGATACGAGTTTTTAGAGTAAAACAGTATTTACTTCATCCCTTTTATGTTGCTTCTGTATGTCCCTCTGGTTATTCCTGTTTGTTCTTTATGTTGCTTTTGTTCAACCCTCATCTTTCTTCTGCTCAGCTTCTATATTCATTGTCGGTTCACAGTAGTGGATAGATGTGTTCACTGCAGTGGACATATCTCTTCACAGTAGTGAATTGATCTGTCCACTACTGTGAACCGGTAATAAACATAGGGCTTTAACATAATAAACCTCAAGGTTTGAACAGATAAAACTACGGGGTGGTTATTTGCTATCCCATTCAATGATTTCTCCGGCCATGGTATTTCTTTCTTCTATCTTGTTGGTGAACGGGTTCTGTATTTTCAGTTTACCGCCTCGTTCGGAACGGACGGTCACCTTGTGGATTTTCCCGTTTTTATAATCTGCACTGACAAGGAAAGCCCCCATGGCCCGCAGGTCTTGGAATGAAGCTTCGTTCCAGCTTTCGGGAATTGCCGGGAAAACACGTATGGTGCCGGTATGGCTTTGCAATAGCATTTCTTGTATGGCAGAAGCGCAAGCGAAGTTTCCTTCCAAAGTAAAGGGGCGATAGGTGAGGGAGGAGTATTCTTTCTTCAACTGGTCGCCGTTAAGGTGAAAACTGTTGGGAGAACAGAAAGCTTTGATGAAGATATGGAGACTGCGTGCGGCGGCATCACCGTCGAAGACGCGCGCTTGCATATTGGCGAGCCAGGAGTAGGTGTATCCGCACCAATGCGCGCTTCCAAGTTCTTCCATGTGATGAATGGAACGTTTGATGAGGCGTTCGGTTTCTTTTCCTTGTGATACATCCAACAGGCCGAAAGGATGAAAAGCCAACATGTGCGAGAGGTGGCGGTGCGAAACGGTCAACGGGTAATCGGGGGCAATGGTCAATCCGGTACTGTCTTTGGCAAAGTCGGGCCATTCTTCAAGTTGCCGGCGCCAATGGGCGGCATCCTCTTTCAGTCCTAAAGAATCTGCCATTTCTGTGGCTGCCATATACGTAAGCCGTATGTTGGCGAGGTCGTAGTTGGTGGTCCGTTCGAACCAGGCATTCAGTCTGTTGTCGTTTATTTCCGGTGAACTGGAAAGGGGGAGATTACGTACGCCTTTGGCGTCTTTTACCGATATGTTGTCCATATATCGTGCTGCTTCTTTCACCCAGGGATATGCCTGCTCTTTGAGGAAGTGTTTGTCCGCACTGTATTTCCATTGCAGGTAGAAGTGGTGTACAAGCCATCCGTTAGTAGTGGGTTGATGCGAATATTGGTTCCATCCACCGATGGCCTTACCTTCCAAGGTGGCTATACAGGGGATGTTGAGACCTTCTACTCCGAAGAATTGTCGGGTAAACTTCTCTCCGTTATCCTTTATTTTCCATAGCCAGTCGGTAAATACGCTTGATTCTTCCAGATGGTTGGAACTGTAGCCCGGCCAATAACTGAGCTGTGTATTCAGGTCGTTGTGAAAATCTCCCCGCCAAGGTGGTGTCTGTCCATTATCGGCGGTCCATACGGCTTGCAGGCAGATGGGAGGGGCGTCTTTGCGTGAAGCGGCTCCGAATTTGTACATTTCCAGATACCATTGGTTTTCCAAGGTATAGTCGGGGAGGTGGAGTTTGCTCTTTTCCCAATACATTTTCCACCATTCCGTATGTTCGGCCAATGAAGTGTTGAAGTCTTTGGTATAGCTTTTCATGAAATCGGAAGCTTGTACGGGATCGCTGTACCAAGTGCCTTGTGTGGTAATGTAATAACAACCTTCCAGAGTACCTGAGGCGGGAGTGTCCCATTGTACCGATACTTCATAAGCTACCTTTCCGTGTGCCTTTTGCCGGTAGACAATACGATTGTCGCGGCAGGTAATTTTTCCGTTTTTGTATCCCAGCCGGGTAAGGGAATTTGTTCCGGGTGCGGCCGTATTCTCCGTATCTGTTCCATCTTCTTCAAATCGGGGTGCCTGTAACTTGACGGAAGGAATTTTCGGTAGGTTCTCCAAGCGGAAATGACCGACCTTGTCTGTTGCACTTGTGAAGAATTTGCCGACTGCCCCGCATTTCCATATAATGGTACAAACGGCGGTGTGTACATCCAGTTCCACACTTTCTACCTCTCCAAGTTGTGAGACCGGAATTTCGATGGCACCGACCGGTATTTTAGTTGGGGCACAGTCTTTGCGGGTACGGTCATCGATGAGTGCATATACATTGGAAAGATCTCCCCGTCGTACCTCGTCACAAATGAACCGGTAGGAATATGAAGGAGATTCAAACTCTTTGACGGGGCGTAAATCCCAAAGATCGGCACGGTCCAGTGCCAGTCTCAGTTTGCCGTCTTTTTCCCAGATAAGACTGCCCATGATACCGTTTCCCAAAGGGATGCCTTCGTCCCATACGGTAGGAAGTTTCTCGAAACGTAAACCATGGAATAGATGGTTGGTTGCATGAATGGAGAATAAGTTGAGGAAACATGTCCCGATAAGAAAGATGAAGAGACTTTTTATTTTCATACGTATAAAATTAAGTAAGTAATTCCTGATTATAATTGAATGGTGTATGACTCGCCTTCCTTAGTCTTAAAACGGATTTTGGAAGTTGCCTCTACCTGATATTTTATATTCTTCCCTTTTGAGTCGGTGATTGTCGCTTTATCAATTCCCGGATAATACAGAGTGCAAGTGTTTCCTTTTCTGGAGAGAACATTCAGCAATATCAAGTGACCGGCTTGCCAGGATACGGATAACTCAAAGTTTCCTCGTGCCACCAGACCGTTGTAACGGCCGTTGCGCCATGTTTGGGGCAGAGCAGGAAGAGGGGCTATGTACCCTTCATGGCTTTGCAACAACATTTCGGCGATGCCGGCAGTAGTACCGAAGTTGGCCTCTATCTGGTAAGGTGAGCGTAGAACCGCAATGCAGTTTGTCCATAGATTGTCCAGAACGGCGGTCTTCATTAATGTCTGTAATACTTGATGTGCCCGGTTTCCGTCTTTGGTACGTGCCCATAAATTTATTTTATGGGCCATAGACCAACCGGTCGATTTGTCGCCACGCAAGTTTAGCGTTACTTTAGCTGCCTCGAGCCATTGGGGGGTATTGCTGTTGATGAGGGTACCCGGATAGAGTCCGACCAAGTTGGATATGTGGCGGTGGTTTTTCTCCAATACAATATCATCATAATTGACTTCTTCTCTGTACTCTTTTATTTGGCCGGAGTTTCCGACTTGTACAGGATCCAGTAAGTTGATTTGTTTTCTCAGCAGTTTGAGGAACGGTTCTTTCTTTCCTGATAACCGGGAGGATGCCAAAGCATCCCGATAGGTTTCATAAATCATTTGCTGGTCGAAAGCGCAGCCTAATGTAGGATAGGGCTTACCTGTGATTTTACTGAACTGTTCGGGAGAAGAGGAGGGGTAGGCCAGTACATAGCCCAATGTATCGCGCACTGTCTTGCTGAAGAACCGTGCCAATCCGGACAGGGCGGGATAGGTTACTTCTTTGAGTATATCCGTATCCGAAGTAAACTCGTAATAGTCCCAGAAAAGTTTGGAAGTAAGTCCGCCGGTACCGGGGCCGGAGTGGCCTCCCGGGGCTCCTATACGGAACGCTCCTCCGGCCGCACCTATAATCCATCCGTTTTCTCCGGCTTGCGGAGAATACATGGAGGGATGGTATTTCTTGATATAACCGGACGCTATCTCCTCTGCCGCTTTGCGATAGGCTTTGTAATAATCGACATAACTTTCAAACAGTTCGGCGAGATTGGTGCTGAATGCCGGCCAGTAGTTCATTTGTATGTTGATATTGTGTGTGTAGTTACCGTTCCAGGGAGCCAGTTCGTACTGGTTCCATACTCCTTGCAGTGTGGGGGGGAGTGTTCCTTTACGGGAAGTGCTGATAAGCAGATATCGTCCGTATTGGAACAGTAGTTCTTCGAGATAATTGCTTTGTTTTCCTTTTTTGTACTCTGCCAGAAGACGGTCGGTGGGTATACGGGGGAGCACCTCTCCCAAATCAATCTGTACACGGTCGAATAAATTTTTGTAGTCTGCCTGATGAGTGGCAAGCAGCTTTTTGTATCCTTTATCGGCAGCTTCTTTGATTGTCCCGGTAATCTGCCGATGGGGGTCGGGGCAGTCTTTCAGTTTTTCCGCAGTAGAACGGAGAAAGAGTTCGCTGCTTAGCTGATAGTTGGTTCCTAAAGAGAATAGTATCAGAGCGGAATCTGCTTGTTCCACCTGAATTGTTCCGTTATCATTGTTACTGTCATTATGTGAGGTTAGCCGGCCGCCATAGGGTATTACTTTCAGTTGGCCTTCGTAAATCATGTGCAGATACTCCGTGGTACCTCGCAAAGTCAATATATCTTTGTCCGCAGAAACGTGTCCGGTACGTCCGTTGTAACTGTAACGTGTCTGTGTTTGGCCGCTTAAGTATCCTGTAGTGATAGAATCGGGACGTTGTAGCGGCCCGAAAGGAACTAAATAGGGTATTTGAGCACGAGTGGTAAAGGTTAGTTGCCCGGGCTTGTCGGCTGTCAGTTTGATAACCATTACATTGTCCGGATAGCTGGTAAAATATTCACGGTTGTAGTTTACACCGTTGTGCTCGTAACTTACTCTGCAAATGCCATCGTTAAGTGTCAGGCTACGTTCATAATGACCACGGGTGGTATGATGGAAGTCAAGGTACAAATCTGCAAAAGCTGTTTGTGTCTCTACTCCCCACAAACCTTTGATGTGAAGTGTCTTGTCGGTTATCTGTATCCTCTCCGTATCGGTACGTCCGAATATAGAGGCTCCCATGTATCCATTCCCTATCGGCAGGGAACTGTTTTCCCAATCCAAGTCGATAGGCCGGTCGCTTTCATTAGGACGAAAAACCGCCCCATTGTTCGGGGCGGGCATATCATACCATAGTTTGTATACTTTTTGTTGAGTATTGGCTAAATCATTACTTGCTGTAATAATGGCCGGAAAAAGATAGAGGGAAATGAATAGTATAATTTTTGTCTTCATGTACATAAAATTAAGATGCAGCAAAGTTAGTGTTGTTGAGGCAGACTAGCATAATAAATTTATACACAAAAGATGAAATTTTATTCACTTTAACCTTTGATTTCTCGTTTAAGGGTTATTGTTCCTGTGATAACGTAAATTCCACCGGTTGCCCGTGTTGGCAAATTACAATGATAGTCGTTTCTGCCTGATTGGAATGTACGGTTACTTTCTTATGGGGCATTGCGCTTTTCCACTTTCCTTTTAGGATCAGTCTCTTTTCAATGGGACGGCTTGGCTCTTTGGTGGTATAAGCCTTCTCGGAGATGTTCAGGTTGGGATCGCATACACTGAGCAAGAGATTATGACCGGATTGTTTCTGCATTACCATTGTTTCGGCAGGGATGGAGAGGAATATTTTATCTTTTGAGGGGAGGTAAGTCTCAAAAGCTGCGTATGCAGTGATACCCGTCTGTCTGTCGGCAACTACATGGGCGATACTGTCTTTGTGGAGTATCCGGTAAGGGATTTCCCGGCAGGCGGCATTCACTTCTTCCGGGGTGGGCTGTATCAGTACCATGTATTCGTACTGGGCATTTTGCGGTGATGCCCCATGATTGATGTAGGCAGACGCGAAAGTTCCTTGCGTTTCGGCACGGGTCTTTTCATGACGAGAGTCTTGCCGGGCAATTTGTATCTGCACGTTGTTGCCATCCAACAGATAGTAATTGTGATATCCATCTTGAACACAATGGCGTTTTCCATCGTTCAATTCCTGATGGAAAGGTTTGTTTCTCAGTTTGCCATCTATATAGATATCACTCTTTCCTTGTTGGAAAGTACTCTGAAAAAGGGTTGTCTCGGTAGGGTAAGAAGCGTTGCTGTTACTGATGCCTGTACCCAGGCATATCATACGGTTATCGAAACAGAATACCGACTTACGGGCTACGAAATCGGGAGTGAAGTTTTTCAGGTTACGTTCCATCAACTTCATGGCAAACATACCGTTCTTTCCTTCCAATGAACTGCTGCCGGAGAAGTTCTCTTTGGAATGAGCCATGGTGGTTCCTGGTAGGGGGCTGTCCAGCAAATCAAAAGGCAAATGTATCGTGGTAGTTCCCGGTAGGCGGTTCCAGTCCCATCCGTTTTCGTCGAAACCACTGGCTTTACGCGATGGATAACCCATGATTTGGACGGAACCGTAACTTTGATAACGCCCGTAACGGTTATCTTTCTTATAAATCTCAGCTCCCCATACATCGGTAGTATAACCTTTCAAAGTCACCATCCAGTTGTTGCGGCGGAAGATACCGGCTGAACCATAGTTGTATACAAAGAAACCTTGTGGCGCTTTTGCAGGAGTAATGCCTTCTTTCTTGAAATAGGTTGCTTCCGGGGTGTTCTCATCACAAAGCCGTAGATAATCTGCTGCTAAGTGGTGGTCGAAGGGATTACCTTCTCCTGACAAATCTCCGGCAAGGGCAAGATGGGCGAAGGCCGCTACATCATCCTCTTTCATGGAGAAGCCGAAAGGATGCCTTCCACTAATTCCGATGCCCCATTCGTAGCGATTACAATAATTACGCATGGAGATGAATGCGGACTTCAGTATTTGGCGTGCTTCTATGGTAGGGACGTATCGAGTGTGAGCAGTGAGTGCGGTAAATTGTCCTGCCATGGCGAGTACCCCCGTGGTATAAGCTGGATAAAATCCTCCGTGGTGGAAGGTAGTTCCGTCTACTTTGATTCCGCCAATAGTACCCGGACTGTATTGTAAAGAACCACTCAGCCATCTGGACAGTCCGGTCAGGGCACGTGCCCTTTCTCTTTCGTCTACAAATAAAAGTGCAGATACGGTTTTCGCCATCAGCAGGGTATGCCAACTGTCCAGTAATTCATCTCGTCCATATTGGAAAGGTATCCTTGTTTCTTGCAATGCCGACCAGAAGATGAGTGTTGAAAGAATATTGTTTCTGTTGGGAGCTCTCCAGATCGCATCGCGCATCAACCATGCCGTGGTATATATTTTTCGTACCTGATAACCATAATGATGGTTAGTACCCATGCCGCTACCAAAAGCGAAACCTTGATTGATGGCGTAATCCCAGACGAGAAAATAATTCTTTTCCGATTGGGCGGAATGGTTGCAGTAGGCATCGTAGGCAAAGCCCGAGAGCATATCTTCCAAATCATTCCAGGACAGTTCGCCTTTTTGACGATCCAGTTCATCGGGAGCTACAATGGGAGCACCCGTAAAACCGTTGCCGGAAGGACGGATATTGGCTGCTTTGAAGGTACTGTAGGCTTTTGATATACTGTTTTTCGGGGCTTTCCGGATGTTGAGTGCTGTTGTCAGCCGTGCTTCTACGGTAGCCAGTTCTTGCTTCTCGGTCACGGTCAATGATTGGCTGAGGGGCAGGTCGTATTGATATTGTTCCCATTGCCAGACACGACACCAATGCCACAGGTCGCGATAAGTGAGTGAGTTGTTGGTCGGCATCTGCAGGTCGGGAGTGGTACGGTCATTGATTTTCTTTACGGGGAAGGTCAGGCGGTCTATGAAGACACGCCCTGTACGGTTAGGAGCGACGATGCGATAACCGGCGATTTCTTTTTCCTGCTTATCTCCCTGCATGTGCTTGAAGCTAATCCAGCAAGCACGCCATCCGGCGGCATACAGGCGGAAGCCGAAGTGATGGGAAACATGTCCGTTGGGAGAATAGAACTCAAAACGCAGGGAATCTTGCCGAGGTTGTTCATTGTAAATCCACAGGGTAATTCCATTGTCATCATTCAGGATGAAAGCCGATTCGGATGGGATATCCAAAACACTGTTTGGAGAGAACTTCCACTCCAGGCTCTTGTTACCTTCTTTATAATATAATGACGATAAGGACAATTCTTGTTTACTGGAGCTCTTGAAGTTTAGGGGAACTTCTTCTTCAAAGTCCGTAAATTGCGCAAAAACAGGTAAGTTCAGATAAAAAAAGATGAATAATAACAGATAATTCTTTTGTGTCATAGCCATCGGGGTAATTGAGGTGATTAATTAGTGTGTCACAAAATTACGGGATATTACGATGAATATGTATGTGGATTGTACAAAACAAGTGGTTAAATTATTCATCTATGACAGTAATGCGTGTTTTTGAATAAAAGTATACTTCTCTTGTATGAATATCGGGTTCCCTTTTTAATTATTTACTTATTTTTGTAGAAACAATTCTTAAACCGATAATTTATGAGTTGATAAGTATAAAGAATAGTCTTGAAACTTCATATAATATGAAAAACATTATTTTGTTAGTCTTTTCATGGGTTTGTATCGGACTGCTACAAGCACAAGAACATTTTTCTGCAACCGGGTTTTATTCGGTAGCCAACTCCGGGCGCGAAGTGTTGGATTTCAATCCGGGGTGGCGTTTCCATCGGGGAAATATTTCCTCTAAAAGTTCTCCTTTACAATTGGATGACAGTAAGTGGGAAGTGGTGAATTTACCGCATACTGTAGAGTTAGTTCCTTCTGAGGCGAGTGGTTCGCGAAATTATCAGGGACCTGCTTGGTATTCCAAGCATTTCACTGTTGATCCTAAATATCAGGGAAAACGCCTGTCACTCTATTTTGAAGCTGTCATGGGCAAGAGCTCTTTTTATGTAAATGGAAACAAAGTGAAAGAACATTTTGGAGGTTTTCTTCCGATAAGTATAGATTTGACAGCTGCCGGAGTATATCCGGGTGATGATGTAACTGTTGCCGTATGTGCTGATAACAGTGATGACAGTTCTTATCCGCCGGGACGGACACAATATACAATGGATTTTTGCGTATTCGGGGGAATCTATCGTGATTGTTATTTTGTCAGTACAAATGATGTACATGTGAGTGATGCCAACGAAGCGTCCCAGATTGCCGGTGGTGGCGTATTTGTCAGTTATGAAGATGTGTCGGAACAGAAAGCGCAGGTAAATGTCAAGACCCATATTGCCAATGATGGAAAAACAAGTTGTAAGGTACTGGTGGAGTCGACTCTTCTTGATAATAGTGGTAAGCCTGTGGGGAGTACACGTAAAAATCTGCAACTGTCTGCCGGAAGTGCCGGACACGTTACACAGCAAATTTCCGTCAAGAATCCGTTATTATGGCATCCCGATACTCCCAATTTGTATAAACTTAAGACATCGGTTTACCGGAATGGTGAATTGTGTGATGCGGTTATTTCACGTATTGGTATCCGTAGTATTGAGTTTCGTGGTTCGGAAGGGCTTTATATTAATGGAAAGTCGTTTGAAGACAAACTGATGGGGGTGAACCGTCATCAGGACTATGCTTATATTGGCAATGCCGTACCAAATAATTTGCATTGGCTGGACGTAAAGAAGATGCGCGATGCCGGTTTCCGTATTATCCGTTCGGCGCACTATCCGCAGGATCCCGCTTTTATGGATGCATGCGATGAACTGGGTATGTTTATCATTGTGGCTACTCCCGGCTGGCAATATTGGAATTCGGATCCGATGTTTGAGAAACGAATTCTTTCGGATATTCGTAATATGGTTCGCCGTGACCGTAATCATCCTTCCGTACTTCTGTGGGAACCGATACTCAACGAAACTGCTTTTCCGGAATCATTCGCGCAAAATGCATACCGGGCTACTCACGAGGAATACCCGGCTCCCGGCTGTTATGCTGCTATTGATGATCTGAGTAAAGGAGCATTGGGATACGATGTCCTTTATACGGCTCCCAAGAATGAGACCTATTATCAGGAATTAGGGAAGTCTTGCTTTACCCGTGAATATGGTGACTGTGTGGATGACTGGAATTCTCATAACTCTTACAGTCGGGTGGCACGTGAGTGGGGAGAAGAACCGCAGATACGTCAAGCCCAGCACTATGCCCGTAAAGAGTATGGCGGTTCACTCACTGTGGATCAGTTCTATAAATCTCCCAAGGGACATATCGGTGGCGCTTTGTGGCATTCGTTCGATCATCAGCGTGGTTATCATCCCGATCCTTTTTGGGGCGGATTGATGGATATGTTCCGCCAACCGAAGTATTCTTATTATATGATGATGAGCCAACGTGATCCGCATCTGGATTTGAAACAGGCCGATAGCGGTCCTATGGTGTACATTGCAAATGCGATGACTCCCTTCTCGTCGGAAGATATTGTGATTTATACTAATTGTGACAGTGTACGTATTATTATCAATGAAAATAAAACTCTTGTACAGGCACCGGTACTGGAAGAAAAGGGTATTCGCCATCCTCCGGTGATATTTAAAAATGCTTATAGTTTTGTGGATGTTCGGGCACTTCACCGGGCGGGTAAACCGGAACAATGCAGCATCGTAGCTGAAGGCTTTTTGGATGGTAAGATAGTTGTCCGTACTAAGAATATGCCCTCCAAGCGTAATGAACAGATCATTTTGACTGTTGACTCCGGACTTCCTCCACAGGCTAATGGTTCAGATATAATTACGGTGATTGCTTCCATTGCCGATAAAGATGGTTATGTGAAACGTCTTTCGCAAGAAACTATAGTTTTTGAGGTGGAAGGAGAAGGAGAACTTGTCGGTGGTAGAGATATAGAGGCCAATCCTCGTGTGAGTCGTTGGGGAACTGCGCCGGCGCTGGTTCGTACCAGTATGAAAGCAGGGACTATCAAGGTGAAGGCTCGGCTCTTACATCCGGGTATTCAAATCCATCCGGAAGCAATGATTGAAATTAAGACTCAACCCTCCGAACGCATGTCTCTCTATAAAGATATCTCGCCTCTTAAAAGAACTGAATATTCGGGAAATTCGAAGATAGGAGAGATTGATCTTAATGAGATGAAGCGGTTTGCTGAAGAGGAACAGAAACGTATCAATGAAATGAAGCAAGTGGAACAGCAGCAACGCCATTTTGAGAGTACGGAGAAAAAATGAGGAGAGGAATCTCACGATTACTCTCCTCTACACAATTCAAATTAATTAAGGTCTATTCAATTATCTGATATATAAGTTATCAAGGTTAGAAGTCTTGTGTTATTATCATTCCGTTACAACTACTTTATACTCGTGTACTATCGTCTTCTGCTGCTTGTAGTTACCATTAGTAGCTATGAAAGTGGCAGTATATGTGCCTGGTTCATCGTAAGTATAGCTATAACTCTCGAGGTTCTCAGTGATATCTTTCAGACCTGTTCCGGAATCGGGGGTACAAGCATTGACAATGAGCAGATTGGATACCAACCAGCTGTATTTCAAGGCTGTTTTTGCATTTGAACTGTGAATCCAGAAATTGGTCATATCCTCTAAGTTCCATATACCGGAGATGTTGGGGGCTGATTTGTTTGTCGTTCCGTAAGCTAGATTTGTAACTTTCGCTGTGGTGGACAGGGCTTTCTGGTCACTTAGATTATGTTTGTACAGCATATTCAAGGCTGTGAAACCAAATGAACCTGCACTCAAGGAGGTTTCTGAACCATCTGTCATCTTATTGACGATCTGCATATTCTTGAAATAGAATTTAGGTTGTGTAAGTGAGTTGTCTACTCCCTTATACATGGCGGCAATGACAATTCTTCTGCCCAGGTAAGGTTTCATGTCGATTTCAAAACTCTTGGTAGAAGTCGGAACAGGAAGTTTATCGGCCGGTATAAGATCCGTCCAACCTTCGTGTTTCTCTACCAATACAGAGTCTTCCTCAAATTTGTTTTTATATAATCCGGGAAAATCATTATCGGAAATATACAGATGGAAATTTACCGCAGCCAGACTTCCGTACTGAGCTTGTAAATCAAGCTTTAGCGTAGAACTTTCTATGTCGTTCTCATCTACAGTGGTACGATCTCTGTATTGGTATTTCTTTCCGGCTTCGCCACTGAAAAAAGTAAGATAATCGGGATCACCGTTGAAATGGAACTCTACAGGGGTTCCTTTCTTTACAGTAATGGTCTGGCCGTCAAAACTGACACCTTCATTAGTCGCAACGTTTACGTTGAGTTTGGCATCTTTAGTGAGTTCGTTCTCACAAGAAGCTAAAGCAAGACTTACAACGCCAACTGCTATTAATAATTTATTTAGTTTCATATTTTCTGTTTTTTATAATTTAGACATAGGTTTACCAACCCGGATTGTTCTTAGTGATAGCTTTGTTTACAGCCATTTCACTATCAGGTATCGGGAAATAATTATATGCATCGGTTATCTGGAAGTAAGTATAAACGCTATATTTATCCCCTCCTGTCCAGTTTTCTGCCCGTTGAGCGCGTGGAGCCAGTTCGTTCATGTTCTTTACATATTCTCCCCAACGAATTAAATCGAAACGGCGGGTATATTCAAAGCAAAGTTCCATAGCACGCTCGTCTTTGACAGCTTGGCGGAACTCGTCTACGTCCAGTGTTTCCGGCAACGGGTCAATGTGTGCACGGTTACGTACAGCTTGGATACACTTGTAAGCCAGTGGTGTAGGTCCGTTGTTCACTTCGTTTTCAGCTTCGGCAATCATCAGTAATACATCAGCATAACGTAATACAGGGAAATTCAAGGAAGTATAGTTTTTATTTTTCTTCTTATCCTGGGATTCATACTCTCTACGATACTTACCACAAGCACGTGAGTAGTTATTCTTGGAGTCAGCATTTGTCTTCTCATAGTCTCCGGTCTTGGCCTTAGGATCACCTTTACCGTAGCTATATGACTTATTCCAGTATTGTTTCTTTACTTCTTCCAACTTGCCGATTTCAAATTCACGTGCAGTTACTCCTGTTTTTCCGGCGGCAATATAAGTGAATGGCGCGATACTCCAGTTCATACGGTCTATATCATGGTTCTTTTCGTACAGTTCAAAAAGTTTCGGAGTAGACCAGTAGTAGGCATATCCATATCCCGGGTCTTGCGCACCGATTAATGATGCGTCGTTAGAGAAATCCGGACATTTAATGCCGATAATATTTCCTATACGTCCTTCTGCTCTTACTTCATCGGTATATGTTCCGGCAAATTCAATTTCCCAGATACTTTCGTTCTTACCGGTAGAGTTGTATTGGTCGGAACAAATGTCGATAAAGAAGTCCCAATAATTGTCTGTCAGGTCGTGTCCTTGAGTCATGACTTTTTGTGCAAAGGTACTGGCTCGGCTGAAGTATTCTTTGATAGCAGTGGCGTCACCGTTTGTTTTGTCACGGAAGTGTTCGCCTGCTCTGAACAAGTAAACACGAGCAAGGATACCCCATGCGGCAGATTTGGAAATGCGTCCGGGTTTGTAGCCCAGATCTGCTGCTGATGCCAGATTATCTGAACATTCATCCATTTCTTTGACGATGAAATCATAGATTACCTGCTTGTCGGTACGGGGAATATCCAGGCCGGTTACACTGTTGGTGGAAGTGGTCTTGAATGGAACATCTCCCCAACCTTGTACCAGTGTGAAGTAATAGAATGCGCGCAGGAAGCGTGCTTCCGATTTGTATTGTTCACGTATTTTATCGCTTATTTCCGGAGTCTTGTCTATGTTTTCCAGAAATGTGTTGGCGCGGTCGATACCTGAATAAAGATTGATCCAAAGATTACTGAAATAAGGAGAACTGGAGTTGGCATTATTACATGCTATTGCACCGGATGTGTCGGGATTACGACCGCCACCATAGTGAGACAGGTCGTCACCGGCTACCAATTTCATGTAATCGTTTCCATAGAAGCTTTGTGCAGCCAGAGGTGCATATACGGAAGTAAGGAAAGAGGCTGCTTCCGATGCGTTATTGAAGTAAACTTCGGGGGTCAGTTTGGTAGGCTCCTTATCCAGAAAGTCGCAGGATACCACTGTCAGCCCGACACAGAAGAATAATATTATTGTTTTTAAAGTTTTCATATATTCAGTGTTTTTATGAGATTAGAAACCTAAATTGATACCGAAACTGATAGAGAATGCTCTCGGGTAAGCTGAGAAATCAAGACCCGGAGTCAAAGCTCCCTCACGAATAGATACTTCGGGGTCATAACCGGAGTAGTTTGTGAGAGTCCACAGGTTTTGTGCAGCCAGGTAGACACGTGCATTGTCTATCTTATATTTGTTCAGGAAATTCTTCGGAATGGTATATCCCAGTGTTACTGTTTTTAAACGCAGGAACGACCCGTCTTCTACCACACGTGAAGAAATCACGAGATTGGAGCTGGAGTTGGTTGCTGCCGGAATGTCGCTGGTCGGATTTTCCGCTGTCCAACGGTTGGCATAGCTGGCATACTGGTTCAAATCTTTCTTTTTTTGAAAGCCGCTGTCGAAGAACAGACGGTTGGCATTTAAAATATCGTTACCATACGACCATTGGAAGAAAACACTCAGATCAAATCCTTTGTATTCGAAATTGTTGGTGAAACCACCTGTGTGAATAGGAAGTCCACGGCCGATCATGGTACGGTCTTTCGTATCGATGATGCCGTCACCGTTCAGGTCGGCGTATTTGGGCATACCTGGCTGGGTATTTGACTCACTTGTATAGTGAGGTATATTCCCTTTTAATGTGTAGGTGCTTCCTGATTTGTCAAAATCCTCATATTTATATGTTCCTTCGTATACATAACCATAAATCATACCCATAGGATAACCTATTTTAGCAATATAATTTGGTTGGCTATTGAAATTCTGGTCAAACTTGGCTGTACTTAAAATACGAATTTGGTTTTCGGCAAGCTCCAAAACCTTGTTCTTATTGAAGGAGATGTTGAAGTTAGTAGTCCACTTAAAGTTTTTGTTTTGGATATTGACCGTATTCAAAGTTAATTCGATACCGTCATTACGTACTTTACCGACATTCTTCATTGCACTGGCGTATCCGGATGAATATGGAAGCTGGGCATCCAGTAAGAGATCGCGGGTCGTTTTACGGTAGAGGTCTACTGTGAAACCGATACGTTCGTCAAAGAAACCTAAGTCAAGACCTAAGTTCCATTGCTCGGTGGTTTCCCATTTCAAGTCTTCGTTAGGCAGTGAGATGGGAGCTACACCGACATTACCGTTATTATTGTCGAACGGATATACTGTATTAGGGATACTGGAAGTAGTGACATGAGATTTCAACATATCCAATAATGCATAACGGTCATATTCACCGATACGGTTGTTACCGGTCAATCCCCAACTTAGACGCAACTTACCGCTTGAGAACCATTTCTTATATTGTTCCATGAATTCTTCTTCTGAAAAACTCCATGCCAGTGAACCTGAAGGGAAGTAGCCATAACGATTCTGTTTGCTGAACTTGGAAGAACCATCGGCGCGGAACGATGCAGTGGCATAATATTTGGATTTATAATTATAGTTGATACGTGCTAGATAAGAGAGCATGGACCAAGATGATTTTAAAGAAGTACTCTTGTCGAAAGTGCCCTGGCTCATGCCTGCCATTCCCAATGATTCGTTTGGTATTTGTTTCGTACGGAATGAATAGTATTCATAATCAGAATTTTGTAGAGTCACACCCAACATGGTATTGAGGAAGTGCTTGTTGTTAAAATTGGTCTGATAAGTCAGGATGTTTTCATTTAACCAAGTCAGACGTTGCTGGCGCATGATTTCGGCATTTACCTTGTCGGTTGATGTAGGACCACCGTATCGTGTTTTGGAACCATTGAAGGTATCGCTCTGACGGTTGTCGTATGTATAGCCGCCGGATACTTTCAGTTTCAACCCTTTGATAAATTCGTATTCCACATATCCGTTGATTTGCAGATTATTGGTGTAGTACTTACGATAAGCATTTTTTAGGTCCAGAATAGGATTGAAACGATAGTCGTTCGTTGCATCCAAATCATCATCCATCACGTTGTTGAGAAGATCATCTAACGAACGGTCGGGATAATTGACCGGACGGTAACCCCATACACTATAGAAAAGATTGTTCATGCCGGAATATGAACTTTCAGAGGGAGAGCTACCGGTCTTGATGGAACGGGAATAGTTGGTATTCAGGTTCATAGTCAGTTTACCGCGTTTAACCATTGTGTTCATACGTGCCTGCATACGTTTGTAGTTGGATTCTAATAAAATACCATCCTGATCGTAGTAGGAAAGAGAAGCATTGTAGCGTACCCCTTCCGAGCCACCTGCCAAACGTACGTTATGGCTTTGCTGCCATGCAGCACGGAAGATCTCGTCCTGATAGTTGTTTTGCGCGATGTTACGATAGTCATCCAATGTCCATTGATGTCCATTGTAAAGCTTGAAGTAGTTTTCGGCAGTTTTAGTCGGGTCGATTTCGTTTTGTAATTTTACAAATTCGTAAGCATTCATCATGTCGAGTTTCTTGCTTACGGTCGACACGCCGAAACTACCGTCATAACTGATTTGAGGTTTACCTACCTTACCTTGTTTGGTAGTGATGATGACAACCCCGTTTGCACCACGGGCACCGTAGATTGCAGTTGCCGAAGCATCTTTCAAGATGTCGGTAGACTCAATGTCGTTAGGATTTATGGAACTTGCTACGGCAGGATCTTCCACAGGGAAACCATCGATGATGTACAGTGGAGAGTTGTCTTGTGTCAAAGAGTTGTTACCACGAATTACGATGTTCATGGTGCTACCCGGCGCACCTTCACCGGAACTTACGTTTACACCGGCGATACGTCCTCCCAGAGTTTGATCGAAAGAAGATGCAGGCGTTTTTAACAGGTCACTCATATTAACCTTTGATACAGAACCGGTCAGGTCTTTCTTACGAACTTCTTGGTAACCTACTACTACGACTTCCTCCAAGGCTTGTGCGTCTTCTACTAAGGTAATGTTGAACGTTTTTTGGTTACCTACTTTAATCTCTTGCGTTTTGTATCCAATGAAAGAAAACTGAAGTATGTCAGTTGGCTTTACATTGCCCAACGTAAACTTACCATCCAAATCAGTGGTAGTTCCATTGGTGGTTCCTTTTACTACAACGCTTACTCCGGGGATTTCTCCCATGGCGTCGATAACTTTACCTGTAATCTGACCGCCTGTTTGTGCCTGTACGTTAAGTGTACAACTCAGGAATATTGCCAGAAACATTAGGATTGTTTTTTGTTTCATAAATATTAATTTAACGGGTTATTAATAAAGGTTGTTTCATACCCAAAACAATTAAATAACGCCGCAAATATATAGGTTTGGTGTAGCACAAATATAGATTAATTGTTCGCAAATGGTACGAATTCGTACATTATTTGCGAACAATCTAACTTTTATAAAATCTATATTTTATTGATTTCCAGCTGTTTTTACATTTTTCAATAAGTCAGAGAGGAATTTTACCTTATCGGGATGAGTTTCAGCTACATTTTTTTCTTCGGAAGGATCCGTAGAGAGGTGGTAAAGTTGTGGTTGGGGGTTGTTACCCATTTCTATTTTCGTCCAATATTCCAGCGCCGGTTTATCACTCGGTTCGATATATTTCCATTCACCTTGAATGATAGACAAGGTATTGTTCAGGTTTTGCTGTATAACGTAGTTGCATCCGGAAGTATCTGTACCTAAAAAGTTACCTAACTGGTCACGACTATCGGGAGCAACCCCCGGTTGGATAGGATGATTTAACAAAGTTGCCAAAGAAGCATATATGTCAATCATGGAGAATAATGCTTGTTGTTTACCCGGTTTGATACCATTGGGCCAACGTACAATGAACGGAATACGTGTACCGGCTTCGAATGCACTATATTTGCCTCCACGATAATGTTTCATTGGAGTATGACCATTCAATAGTTCACGAGCTTGGTCTTGATAACCATCGTCGATGACAGGGCCATTATCACTACAGAATACGAAGATGGTATTGTTGGCTATGTTTAAGCTATCTAGTGTACGCATAATTTCACCAACAGTCCAATCCAGTTGCAGAATGACGTCACCGCGTGTGCCTAAACCACTCTTTCCGGCAAAACGGGGATGGGGAACACGAGGGACGTGAACGTCCTGTGTACCCATATATAAGAAGAAAGATTCATCTTTATGTGAGGTGATAAAGCTTTTTGCTTTATCGGTGATAACGTCGGCAATATCTTCGTCCACCCATAAGGCGGATTTACCACCGGTCATCCAGCCAATGCGCGGAATGCCATTGATAATAGTATTGTTGTGTCCCTGGCTAGGTTTTAGTTTTACCAATTCAGGATTTTCAAGCCCTGTAGGCCAGTTGCCTACTTTGTGGTTATAGTTTACGGTAATCGGATCGTCCGGATCAAGTCCTACCACATGTGCGTTTTCCACGAATACACAAGGTACGCGATCTACAGTGGCAGGAATGATGAATTCATAATCGAAACCGATATCTTGGGTATTCGGTCTAATTTCATGGTTGAAATCCGTTCCACCTTTGGGACCCAGTCCTAGATGCCACTTACCGATAGCTGCCGTGGTATAACCTTCTTCTCTGAACATGTCTGCCATAGTCACGCAGGCTGTGTCGATAATAAGTTCTGAATTTCCCGGAGCAATACCTGTATTTTTTTGTCTCCATGGATACATACCCGTGAGTATACCGAAACGGGAAGGAGTGCTCGTAGAAGAAGTGGCGTATGCGTTGGTGAACTGTATACCTTGGCCGGCAAGGCGGTCAATATTCGGAGTGCTAACTTTTGTGGCACCGTAACAACTTAGGTCTCCGATACCTAAATCATCTGCAATCAAGTAAATCACATTTGGCTTTTGTACCTGATTATGTTTAGCTTCTTGTTTGGAGGCATTACTACATCCGGTCAGGAGAGCTATACTTGGCAGAAGCGGTAAGAATGAGGAGAAATCTTTCATAGACTTTTGGATTTTAAAGTTTAATTTGTAATGCCAAAAGTAATAGATTTTCCTTAAAGTGATGTGTCGGAGAGTCCGAAGGATGGGTAAAAATGTACAATAATACATTTTTCTTATACTTCTTCCTCACTATCCGAATCTTTTCCCTTCCTATAGGCTAACGGGCTTACATGATAAATGTCTTTGAAACATTTACTGAAATATCGTGAAGAACTAAATCCTATCTTGTCCGATATCTCTGTAATGTTCAGTTCAGGATTGTTACGTAACATTAGCGCTCCTTTTTTCAATCGTATTGTCAAGATAAAGTCGTTAGGGGTCTGTCCGGTGATTGCTTTCAATTTAGCGAATAAATTTGTACGTGCCATTGCCATTTCCCTGGCAAAGACATTGACATTGAATTCCGTATCGTCTATATGTTCTTCAATGATGGCCATAGCACGATCCAGAATATCCTTGTCAATAGGATTGGTTGCGAGCATCTGTGCGGCAGTTTGTGGCTGTTTGCTGAACTTTTCTTGCAATAGAATACGGGAGTTTACCAGATTGTTACAGCGGGATATCAATAAATTAGTATTAAAAGGTTTGGTGATATAATCGTCTGCACCAATACGGAAACCTTCTATGTTCTGCTCAATGGCGGTACGTGCTGTCAACAACACTACGGGGATGTGACACGTATTGAAATCTGTTTTTATTTGTTTACATAATTCGGTACCTGATATTTTAGGCATCACCACATCGCTCACTACAATGGTAGGCATCTCACTATGTACCAGATTAAGTCCTTCTTCTCCATTGGCTGCTGTAATTACCTGATAGAATGGTTTGAAGATATTTGCTAACATTTCGCGAATAGGAGCATTATCTTCCACAATCAGCATTTTAGCATTGGGTATGCGTTTGATGGGGATATTATCTTCCGCTTCTGCGATCAGTAGTGTATCAGTTTCCAGCTTAGAAATATCGACTTGTTCGATGAAATCGGCGTTTTTGTTGATTTGTTCTTCCGAGAACTGTGCATTACCCAACTTTAAGGTAACGATGAAACTCGTTCCTTTACCGAGTTCGCTTTCCACTCGAATACTACCGTGATGTAACTCGACAATACCTTTGGTTAAAGCTAATCCGATACCTGTACCGGTCTTGTCTGCACTGACGGTACCCATCGGTTCTATTTGGTAAAAACGGTCGAAAATTTTGTCTATCTCTTTGACATCAATGCCGCTACCTGTATCCGTAATCAGGATAACGGCCTTGTTGTCTTCCGTCGTGATACTAAGCGTAATGGTATCTTCTGCTTTCGTGTGCTTGATAGCATTGGACAAGAGATTGTTAATTACTTTCTGCATCTGCTTCTGGTCGTACCATACTTCAAGATTATCAGTTTTTTTCTCAAATTTGAAGTTGATTTGTTTGGTACTGGCATATTCCAGAAATAACAGATAGTTTTCATATAGGAAATTCACAATATTATGTGGACTTACTTTAATCTTCATGTGTCCTTGCTCTTGTTTACGAAAGTCTAGTAGCTCGGTTATCAATTCGCGTAATTGTATACTATTTTTGTAAATGCTCAATATTTTGTTATAGATGGCAGGTGTGAAGTTCTGCAATTGTAACAACGTTTCCACTTGTGCCACGATCAAAGTCAGTGGAGTACGGAATTCATGTGATATATTAGTGAAGAAGTGTAGTTTGGATTGGTTCAGCGCTTCTACATCTTGTATATGTTTCTGTTCATATTTTAGAGATTCGCGCAATTTTATTCTTGATTTGTAGGTACGTATCAAGTACCACAGTAAAGCTGTAGTTATTACCAGATAAATGAAGTAGGCAAGTGGCGTTTTATAGTAAGGTGGCAATACATGGATAGTAAGGTGTACTTGCGGACACAGATTTTCGTCTTTCCCTTCCGGTTTGATGATGAGGTTATAAGTACCTGCATTGAGGTTTGTATATGTAATGTTGTGTAGACCACGGGTATTTGTCCAGTCATCGGAGAAACCTTGTAATTTATAGACAATATCATCCTTATTGGCTGCTACATAATTTGATGTGGCAAATTCTACACTGAACATGGTTTGATTGGCGTTCAGAGTAATTTCATTTGTGTGGCATAAGGATTGTTTGAGGATACCCGATTCGTCTCCCACCAGGATTTCTTCACCGTTTACGATAAGACGTGAAAGAATGATTTTGTAAGGTTTCGGGGTAAAATTCAGTTCCATTTCATGAAAAGAAATCATTCCTTGAATTCCTCCCAGGAATATTTCGCCATCACGGGTCACGCAAAGGGCATTTTCATTGACTGCCGTAAAAGGAAAACCGTTTTCTGCACTGTAATTTCGGAATTTTTTAGTCTGATAGTCAAAGATAGAGAAACCTTCATTAGTGATGAGTAACATCTTGCCTGTGGTGGGAGACTCCTGTATTTCGTAAATACAATCGCTGATGAGACCATTTTTCGTTTTGTCGAAGTTCTCGAAATCATTGCTTGCTGGACGATAGAGATCGAGTCCACTGCCCGAAGTAGAAAACCACAGATTTCCTTTACTATCCTGCATGATATTATTTATATTGTTGTTGCTGAGACTATTCGGAAATGTAGGGTCGTAATGATAATTATTCAGCTTATGTGTGTCAAAGCGATAACTGAATACACCTTCTCCAGTAGCCGCAATCCATAAAGTCCCATCTTTGTCAAATTCAACATCTGCTACCATTTTGATGGATCTGCCCTCTTTACTGTCCTTGAATAACTGTTGGCATTTTCCGTTAGCAGGATTGAAAAGACATACTCCATTCTGTGTCGCTATGATTAACAGGTCTTGATAGGGAACAATATCCCTGATGATATCCGAGGGGAGTGTTTCTGGGTTATCCGTTTCCATGCGGTAATGGGTAAACTGTCCGGAGCGTATGTCCAGTTTGTTTAATCCGCCCAAATGGGTACCAATCCATATAATTTCTTTAGTTGTATCATAATAGAGTGCTTTCACGTTATTGTGCGAAATACTGTTGCGTCCTTCTTGCGGACGATACCATTTGAATTCATGTGTACGCCGGTTGTAGTAGTTTAATCCACCTCCTTCGGTACCTATCCATAAATTACCGTCTTTGTCCTCGACGGTGCGTCCCACCACCGGATAACTCAGACCATTCTTTTCGACCGTGGAGTAAGTATAACGGGTGTATATCTCATATTCCGGATTAAAATAGTTAACGCCACCAAAGTAGGTACCCAGCCACAACGTACCCTGATTATCCTTTACAATACACCAGATGGAAGAGTGTGTCAAACCATCACTATTTACATCATTTGTTGTATGGTTTTGAAATAATTTTGTACTCTTGTTGAAGCGGTTCAGACCATTGAAAGTACCTATCCATATATTTCCAAGATTATCTTCGCAACAGGCTCTCACAAAGTTGGAAGAGAGACTGTGGGGATTTTTTATATCATATCTGAAATTTTCTATTTGCCCGTCTTTTTTCACGTGATACAAACCCTCTTCCCAACTTCCAATCCACAATTCGCTTTCACTGTCCTGATAGATGCTGGTGATGTTTCCTTCTCGAATAGGGTGTGTTAATTCTCTGCTGGCAATGTTCAGGCAATAAACTCCTTTTGCGGTAGTTCCCATCCAGAAGGTTCCTTTGTCGATATGCATACAGAATATGTCTAAGTTTCCTGCTGCTAATTGGTAGTATAAGTCAAAATTACCCGTCTTCTCGTTATAACGGTATATTTCATTCTTTTGTCCGATGAAAAGGTCATTATTATAATAAATGCTATTGATTTGTCCCTGTATCAAAGTCCTGAATTTTTGAGTGGTAAGATCAAATTCGGCAACTCCTTCGGTACAAAGTAGGTAGATTTTCCCGTTGTGGTTACCTACAATACGTAACACAGTATTACAGAATAGACTGTTCGGGTCATTCTTTCTTAGTTTATATGTCTTTATGCTTTCTCCGTTGTAGCGATTTAATCCTTCGCGTGTACCAATCCACAGGATGCCGTTTTCATCGATATAGAGGCTATTCACCGAAAATTGGGATAAACCGTCATCAGTGGTCAAATGATTGAAAGTTATGTTCTGACCTTGTACTGTAGCGGCAACTACATTTATTAAGATAAGGAATAGGTAAATAATAAGCTTTTGCACTGTTACATCGTTTTTTAAGGTTCCAAACACAAATATAGAAATATTTTGTGCAAAGTAGGATAAAGAGTGTATATTTGTACAATAATTTAATCTATTAGTTATCATGAAAGACCTTTTATCTATTGTATCTCATTTTCAACTGGAGGGTACAGTTCAGGAAATTAAGCCTTTAGGCGCGGGACTAATTAACGATACGTATAAAGTAACTACTATTGAAGCGGATGTCCCCGACTATGTGTTACAACGTATCAACCATGCCATTTTCCAGAATGTGGAGATGTTACAGTCTAATATTGATGCTGTAACACGGCATATACGTAAAAAATTGGAACAGGGAGGTGAACAGGATATAGATCGTAAAGTGCTCCATTTCCTGACTGCCGACAATGGGAGAACCTTCTGGTACGATGGTGAAAACTACTGGCGTGTTATGGTATTCATCCCTAATGCGAAGACTTACGAAACGGTTAATCCCGAGTATTCTTATTATGCCGGTGTAGCTTTCGGCAAATTTCAGGCTATGCTTGCCGATATTCCCGATGCGTTAGGTGAAACTATTCCGGATTTCCATAATATGGAGTTCCGTTTAAAACAACTTCGCGATGCGGTAGCTGCCGATGCTGTTGGGCGTGTAAAGGAAGTGCAATATTTCCTCGACGAGATAGAACGCCGTGCCGATGAAATGTGTAAGGCGGAACGTTTACACCGTGAAGGTAAACTTCCTAAGCGTGTTTGCCACTGTGATACAAAAGTAAATAATATGATGTTCGATGAAAAAGGAAATGTACTTTGTGTAATCGACCTCGATACAGTGATGCCCAGTTATATTTTTTCTGATTTCGGTGACTTCTTGCGTTCAGGTGCCAATACTGGTCTCGAAGACGACAAAGACCTGAATAATGTGAATTTCAATATGGAGATATTCAAGGCCTTTGCAAAAGGTTATCTTGAGTCTGCCAAGTCTTTCCTTTTGCCGATAGAGATTGAAAACTTGCCATATGCTGCCGCTTTGTTCCCCTATATGCAATGTGTACGTTTTCTTGCTGATTACATCAACGGTGATACGTATTACAAAATTCAGTACCCGGAACATAACCTGGTGCGTACGAAGGCACAATTCAAGTTGCTGCAAAGTGTAGAAGAACATACGCCTGAAATGCAGAAATTCATAGCTTCGTGTATTTAAAACTATAGATATATAATGAAAGAATTGAATGTCAAGAAGGTGAGCATGGCGAGTGTACCGGTGGAATCGGTGCCTGCTCTTCTAGATGAAGAAAAAGTGGCTTTTCAGCCGATTAATACCGTAAATTGGGAAGATTTCCCTTATAATCCGGTTGTGGAGTTTCGTATTGCTCATACGGAAGATGCCATTCTGCTTCATTATAAAGTGAAAGAAGCGAGTGTGCGTGCTGTAGCGGGACGGGATAACGGTTCGGTATGGGAAGATGCTTGTGTAGAATTCTTTTCTATCCCAGCCGGAGACGGTATATATTATAATGTGGAATGTAATTGTTCTGGTACGTTACTCATCGGTGCGGGTACAGAACGTAACAATCGCCAACATGCTTCGCAGGAAGTACTCGATAAAGTGCAACGCTGGTCTTCTCTAGGTCGTGAAGCTTTCCCTGAAAGAATAGGAGAGTGTGGTTGGGAAGTAGCTCTGATCATTCCTTTCTCCGTCTTCTTCTTGCATAATATTACATCGTTGGATGGTAAGTCCATCCGTGCCAATTTCTATAAATGCGGTGATAAGTTGCAGACACCTCACTTCCTTTCATGGAATCCCATTGAATTGCCTGCTCCGAACTTCCATTGCCCGGAGTTCTTCGGTATGCTGAATATGGAATAAGATAGAGTAGTATTTTACTATATTGAACTTCGACCTTACTAAAATGAAAAACAACCAATTATGAATCAAGAATTGTCAATGAATGCCAACCAATTAGTGGCATTTCTCCAGAAACCGGCTTCCGAGTTTACAAAAGCGGATATTATCTCTTTTATCCGACAGAATGGTATCCGTATGATTAATTTTATGTATCCTGCGGGCGATGGACGTTTGAAAACTCTGAATTTTGTTATTACCGATGAGGCTTACCTGAATGCTATCCTCACATGTGGCGAACGAGTAGACGGCTCCAGTCTCTTCTCTTTCATTGAAGCAGGCAGCAGTGATCTTTATGTGATACCGCGTTTTCGTACCGCTTTTGTGGATCCATTTGCTGAAATTCCCACTTTATCCATGCTTTGCTCTTTTTTTAATAAAGACGGAGAACCGTTGGAGAGTGCTCCCGAGCATACACTTCACAAGGCAAGCAGAGCTTTTACTGAAGTCACTGGAATGGAGTTTCAGGCTATGGGCGAACTGGAATATTATGTAATAGCTCCCGATGCAGGTATGTTTGAAGCAACCGATCAGCGTGGTTATCATGAATCTGGCCCTTATGCCAAGTTCAACGAATTCCGTACACAGTGTATGTCTTACATTGCACAAGCAGGCGGACAAATTAAGTATGGGCATTCCGAAGTGGGTAATTTTACTTTGGACGGATACATTTATGAACAGAACGAGATTGAGTTTCTACCCGTTCCTGTAGAGCAGGCTGCCGACCAGTTGATGCTTGCTAAATGGGTGATCCGTAATCTGGGGTATAAGCATGGATATAATGTGACGTTCGCTCCTAAAATCACAGCCGGAAAAGCTGGATCTGGGCTTCACATTCACATGCGTATCATGAAAGATGGAAAGAACCTGATGTTGGAAGACGGTATCTTGTCCGAGACTGCTCGTAAGGCTATTGCAGGGATGATGGAGCTGGCTCCTTCTATCACCGCTTTCGGTAATACAAATCCTACTTCTTACTTCCGTCTTGTCCCTCATCAAGAGGCACCTACCAACGTTTGTTGGGGTGACCGTAATCGTTCTGTATTGGTACGTGTGCCTCTCGGCTGGTCTGCTAAAACAGATATGTGCGTACTTGCAAATCCATTGGAAGCCGAAAGTCATTTTGATACCAGCATAAAGCAGACTGTAGAAATGCGCTCTCCGGATGGATCGGCCGATTTATATCAATTGCTTGCAGGGCTCACTGTGGCTTGTCGTTATGGCTTTGAGCTGGAAAATGCGTTGGAAATTGCGGAGAAGACTTATGTCAATGTGAATATCCATCAGAAAGAAAATGAAGATAAGTTGAAGTTGTTGGCACAATTGCCGGATAGTTGTGGAGCTTCTGCCGATTGTTTACAGAGACAACGCACTGTCTTTGAACAATACAATGTATTCAGCCCGGCAATGATCGACGGAATTCTCCGTAAACTTCGTAGTTACAATGACCGTACTTTGCGTGCCGATCTAGAAGGAAAACCGGAAGCTATGCTAAAATTGGTACATGAGTACTTTCACTGCGGATAGTAGTGGAATATTCTCCTTCTATATGAATGTAAAAAGTTGGTGTCTACTTATATAAAATAAGTAGACACGGATTACACGAATTGAGCGGAAAAGAAATCAATCCGCAAAATTCGTATAATCCGTGCCTAAAAAAGATAAACTTCTTAATCCTGAATATACAGGTACATGAAGTTTGTGAGTTTACTTTACAATCTCTTTGGATCCCTTGATAAAGTTGATTATATTATGTATCTCATCACTCATGGGCACCTGGTCTTCAATCTTCTGCAGAGCATCTTGTATACTGAAGTTCCCTTGATAAACCAAACGATAGGCATTTACAATATGTCTCAATATGCGTTCAGTGACTTGATGTTTATGTTGTAACACGGCAGCATTGATACCGTGGTATTCTGCCGGGTTACCATTCATAATCACGTATGGCGGAACATCTTTTGAAATACGACAACCTGCCTGGATCAATACCCAACTTCCAATATGACAGTACTGGTGCAGAATGACGTTACTACTTAAAATAGTATAATCGTCTATCTGGCATTCTCCGGCTACGGTAGTCTTAATACCTAATACACAGTGATTGCCAATATGTACGTCATGACAAAGGTGTACACCATCCATTAGATAATTTTCATTACCAATACGACTAGCACCGTCTGCATGAGTGGCACGGCTGATGACTACGTTTTCACGGATGTCGTTATTATCACCAATAATTAACCGGCTGTCTTCTCCTGTATAATGGAAATCTTGTGGAGTAGTTCCCAAAATGGCATTGTGGTGTATTTTGTTCCCTTTTCCCAGACAAGTCCCATTTAAGATTTTTGCACCGGACATAATGACACTGTTGTCACCAATTTCCACATCGCCTTCTATATATGCAAAGGGCTGGATGGTTACATTCTGACCGATTTTTGCGGCAGAATCTACAAAAGCTAATGGACTAATCATGTTTTTCAATGTTTAATGATTAATTTTCTCTTCCTCCTCCAAGTGCTTGATACAAACTGACTACAGCCTGCATGCTAGCAAAGGTGTCAGATATCTCCGAAAGTTGTGCGCTGAGATAGGATTGCTCGGCAGACAATACTTCCAGATAGGTTGACGTGCCTAATTTAAACAATTCTTTTGTATCTTCGGCTGCTTTACGAGCAGAATTTACTTGAATATCGCGAGAAATAGCTTTTTCCGATGTCATCTGATATTGGTACAAAGCATTACTTACTTCATTTCCTGCATTCAGTAGGGAAGTCTGGAACTGAATTTTGGCTTGTTCTTCCTGTGCTTTTGCTTGTTTTAAGCGAGCAATATTAGTACCGCGATAAAACAAGGGCTGTGTTAGAGAACCGATAGCGGAAGCCAATAACTTACCCGGATTTACGATTGCAGAACCGGCACTGTTAGTCCAACCGGCAGAACCACTCAGAGTGATTTGTGGGTAGAAGGCGGCGCGTGCACTGTTGGTGTTGTAGTATTTCGATGCTAATGACATTTCAGCGGCTTTTACATCCGGACGATTGGATAACAACTGTAAGGGGATACCGACGGAGAACTCTGATGGAAGTTGCTGTGCTTCCAGCGTACTGCGTGAGATACTTTGTGCCGGCTGATTCAGCATCAAGCACAATGCATTCTCCGTTTCACGAATACTTTGGTGTATGTCGGGTAGAGATGCCTTGACTTGTGCGTATGCAGTACGGCTTTGTTCTACGGCAGCCGAGGTGGTACCATAGATACCTGCATCTTTCATCGCTTCTACTGTTTCCATATTTCTCTTCAGAATGTCCACAGTACCCTCTGTTATTTGTAGTTGACGGTCGAGCATCAACAGTGTGTAATACATATTAGCTACATTGGCGATGACTTGGGTCTGCACAGCTTGTTCATAGAATTGGGTTTGTTTCAGAGAAACCTGTGCGTTACGTTTGGGGTTTAGCAACTGACCGAAGAGATCAATTTGCCAACTTGCTGTCACGGGCAATGAATAAGTTTGTGTAGCTTTACCTTTATCCCAACTACTGACAGTTCCCTGTGGAGAAAGTCCCAACATAGGAGCATATGCCAGACGTGCAGACATCAGTGCTGCTTGTGCTTGCTTCACGTTCAGGGCCGCACTACGAAGGTCAGCATTATTAGTCAGCGCTTGTTCGATGAGCGTCTGTAACTGCGGGTCTGTAAATACTTCCCGCCAAGGCAGATTTCCGAAGTTGGCAGTATCTGAAGCGAGTGTATCGTTTGTCAAAGTGGTATCACGATACAAGCCTTCAGCAGTGATGTCATCGGGTCTGTCGTATGATTTGTAGATGTGGCAACTGCTCAATAGAGCGGTTGCACACATCAGGATCATTAATTTCTTCATCATTTTCTTTACGATTTATCGATTTACGATTGAAATTTCTTCTTATTTAGTATATTGCTCAATCTCAGGTTCAGCATCTGAATTATCGACATCTTCCCATTCCATCGGCTTAAATTTCTCTTGTAAGTACTGGAATGCCACGAACAGGGCAGGTACGATGAAAATTTGCAGAATCATACCGATTAACATACCACCAATAGCAGAAGTACCCAGCGTACGGTTACCGTTGGCACCTGCACCAGAAGCAAACATCAGCGGAAGCAGGCCGACAATCATGGCTAATGACGTCATCAAGATAGGGCGCAGACGAGCTGCAGCACCCAATACGGCTGCCCAGGTGATGCTCATGCCCATTCTACGGCGTTCAAGGGCAAACTCTACAATCAAAATGGCATTTTTTGCCAACAATCCCATTAGCATGATGAGGGCAATCTGCATATAGATGTCATTGGACATTGTACCCAGAACCATCTTCAATGCCGGAATGCTACCCAATGCTCCTATACCGCCCACAAAGAGGAAGCTGCCCAGCAACCCGAACGGTACCGACAGTAATACGGAGAGTGGCAGGATATAACTTTCGTATTGGGCACTCAGGAGCAAGAAAACAAATACGAAACACAAAATGAAGATAAGTCCCGTAGTGCTACCGCTTGTTTCAGCTTCCTCACGCGCCATACCTCCCAACTCGTAACCGAAACCGGCAGGCAAGTTTTCCTGTGCTACTTCGGCAATAGCTTGCAGGGCCTGGCCGGAAGTGTAACCCGATGCGGGAGCTACCATCACTTTCATGGAAGTGTAGAGGTTGAAACGACTGATGACATCAGGACCATATACTTTCTTGATGGAGATGAACTGCGTGATAGGTGCCATTTCGTTGCCGTTACGCACTTTGATACTTTGCAGGGTTTCCATGTTTTTGGTGGCATCGGGCTCGGCTTGTACCATTACGCGGTACATCTTACCGAAGCTGTTGAAGTTGGAAGCATACAAACCACCATAGTATCCCTGCAAGGTAGTCAGGATGTCGTTGGGGCTGATACCCGCCTTTTTACAAGCAGCGGCATCGATGTCTAGCTGGTACTGCGGGAAGTGGGGGTTGAAAGAGGTCTTGGCAGAATTGATTTCCGGACGTGCTTCCAAAGCAGCGCTATAATTGTTCACTACGTTGAAGAAGTGATCCAAATCACCACCTGTCTTGTCCTGCATGTTCAACTCAATGTCGCTTGAAGCCGAGTAACCCGGAATCATAGGCGGAGCAAAGAACAATACCTGCGCTTCTTTGATGACCTTTTGTGCACGCATATATAAAGTGGCATACACAATCGTGGAGTTTTGCATGGTAGAACGTTCTTCCCAGTTTTTCAGTTTGATGATGAGTGAACCATATGAAGGTCCCTGTCCACCAAGGAAACTATAGCCTGAGATGACTGTACGTGATTCCACAGCGGGGTCGGCGGCGACAAGGCTGTCCACACGGTTCAGAATTTCTTGTGCACGTTCTTGTGAAGTACCGGGAGGTAGTGTCACGGCACCCATGATGGTACCGGTATCTTCGTTGGGCACCATACCGGTCGGGGTGATTTGCATGAATACACCCAGTAACACGATGGAGCCGATGACCAATCCTGCCGATATCCAGCGTTTTTGAATAAAGAACAGTACTTGTTTTTTATATTTACCCAGGATACCGTTATAGGAGTCGTTAAAGGACTGTTTGAACTTGTCGGTAGTCATACCCGTCAATGCCAACACACTGATGACAATCATTACGCAGCACAAGATAGGATGTTCACTGAAGCTGAATAGACCGAAAATCATACCCAGAATTGCTACTGTCACAAAGAGTAATGTGATGCCGGGGCGCATTAGCCTGCCTAAAGAATTGGCATATCGGGCAAACATAATCTTGCGTGCCTCCTTGGTGGCAACGCCTACGCGTTCTTTCAAGTTTTCGTGTTCGCCATTATGGGGTTTCAAGAAGATAGCACACAGTGCAGGACTTAAGGTCAAGGCGTTCAAAGCCGAGAAACCAATGGCAATCGCCATGGTTAAACCGAACTGGCGGTAGAAAGTACCTGCCGTACCGCCCATGAAACTCACGGGGATGAATACGGACATCATGACCAGCGTAATGGAGATGATGGCACCACCCAGCTCACTCATGGCATCGATGGAAGCTGTACGGGCAGACTTGTAGCCCTGGTCCAGCTTGGCATGGACGCCCTCGACGACGACGATGGCATCATCGACCACAATCGCAATGGCAAGCACCATCGCCGAAAGTGTCAGCAAGTTGATACTGAAGCCAATCAGTTTCAATACGAAGAAGGTGGCAATCAATGCCACAGGAATGGCAATGGCGGGAATCAACGTGGAGCGCATGTCTTGCAAGAAGATATATACCACGATGAACACCAGAATAAACGCCTCAATCAGTGTCTTGACAACCTCGTGTATGGAGGCGAACAAGAAGTCATTGGCACTTTGGGCAATGTTGATTTTCAGGCCGGCCGGCAGTTTACTGGAATAGTCGTCCAGTAGAGCCTCGATATCCGAGATGGTCTGCGTGGCATTACTACCTGCCATCTGGAAAATGATGCAACTCACGGCCTTATGTCCGTTTACCATATTGTTGAAACCGTATGACAGACGACCCAGCTCCACACTCGCTACATCCTTCAGGCGGAGTATTTCACCGTTTTCCAAAGCTTTGATGACAATGTTCTCGAATTCCGTAGTCTGTTGCAAACGCCCCTTGTAACGAAGGGTATATTGGTAGGTTTGGTTACCGCGCTCACCCAACTGGCCGGGAGCCGCTTCAATGTTCTGTTCATTCAAGGCGGCAACCACATCGTTGGGGATCAGTTTGTATTGAGCCATTACATCAGGCTTCAGCCAGATGCGCATGGAATAGTCTTGTCCCAGCACCATGGCGTCACCTACACCGTTGACACGTTTTACTTCAGGGATAAGGTTGATGTTGGCGTAGTTTTCCAGGAACTCAATATTATACTGGTCTTTTTCGTCATAGATGGAGAATACCATCAACATGGAGGTCTGGCGCTTACGGGTGGTTACACCGACTTTGGTAACTTCGGCAGGCAACAAACCTTGTGCCATGGAGACACGGTTCTGCACGTTTACCGCTGCCATATCGGGGTCGGTACCTTGCTTGAAGTAGATGGAGATGTCACCTGCGCCGCTGTTAGTGGCACTTGAGCTCATATACATCATGTTTTCTACACCGTTGATCTGATCCTCCAGTGGGGCGATAACGGAGTTAAGTACCGTTTGGGCGTTGGCACCTTGGTAGGTGGCACTTACCGATACGGTGGGAGGTGCAATGTCCGGATATTGGGTGATAGGCAATGTAGCCAGACCAATAACTCCTAAGATTACTATCAGGATGGAGATTACCGTTGATAGTACCGGACGGTTAATAAATCTATCTAATTTCATTTCATGAAAGATTAAAGAATTAAAAATTAAAGAATTAAAATGGATCAAGAATCAATACTGTGTCTGTTTTAGACAGCTTTTCATTCTTTCATTTTTCATTCTTTTATTGGAACGCCGTTTGAATATTACCTTCTTTCTGGTCTTTCAGAGCTTTTTGGTACTCTGCCTCTTTTTCTGCAGGAGTAATGGGCGTAATACTCTGTCCGTCTTTTAGGTTTTGTACACCTTCGATAACGATCTTTTCACCTGCTTTCAGACCATCTGTTACATAGTAATATTTACCGTCGTTCAGACTGAATACCTTGATTTCTGTATTTTTCAGTGTATTGTCGGGTTGCAGAACAAATACGAACTTCTTGTCCTGGATTTCCGTAGTGGCTGATTGAGGGATCATGATTATATCATGTAGCGGGTTAGGGAATACCACATTACCTGTGCTTCCGCTACGCAGCACATTATGCTTGTTGGGGAAGAGGGCACGCATGGTTACCGAACCGGTAGCCTGGTCGATAACTCCGCTAATGGTTTCCACGCGACCACTATCGGCATACATGGTTCCGTCGATGAGTTGTAACTGTACATCCGGCATCTTTTCCAGAATTTGCTTGATGCTGCCTCCTTCACGAATTTGTGCCAACAGTTGTCTTTCAGTCATGGAGAAATAAGCGAACATTTCAGAAATATCGGCAACCGTAGTCAACGGAGTTGCTGTAGACGGGCTAACCAAGCTACCTACGCGGTAGGGGATAGTACCTACTACACCATCGCTGGGACTGGTGACACTTGTATATGATAAATTATTTTTAGCATTTACCAATTGGGCTTCTGCTTGAGCCAGTTGCGCTTTTGTCTGTGCCAGTTGGTTTTCCGCCATCTGCAAATCATAGTCACTGATAATGTTTTTTTGGTTCAGTGTACGTTTGTTATTCACGGTGAGTTCCTGTGTATTTACAGCAGCTTTGGCTGTTTCCACAGCAGCTTTAGCTGAATTTACGGCAGCTTGATACTGTACAGGATCAATACTGAACAAAATTTGTCCTTTACGTACTACAGATCCTTCGTCTACATGTAATTTAGTGATAAAACCACTTACCATCGGGCGGATTTCTACGTCTTGTTTACCCTTAATAGTAGCCGGATAACTGTTTGTCAAGTTAGCAGTGGTAGTCTCTACTGCAATCACTGCAAATTCGGGTGCTTTACCCATGCTTTTGTCACCTTGTCCACAACTGCTGAGCAGTGCCAGGCAACATGCCAATAATACTAATCTACTCTTCATACTCTTTTTTTATTCTCTGTATATTTTATTCTTGTTGATTTGAGGGCTTATATGTCAAACATAGTAGAAAAAAGGATAGCGGTCGAAAACTAAATAGGAACTTTTAGTTTTCGACCGCAAAATTATTCTTTTCTCGGTATATAAGGTATGAACATACCTGTTTTTTAACTATGTTTTATATATACTTCGGACTAAATTGTTGTTTTTTTCCAAAAATACTGTAAAGCATACCGCTAATTGTCGGATAACCTTTATTTTTGCAACATGTTACATTGTAAACATCATAATAAGATGAAACCGCTTTTTCACCGGTTATTGGGAGCAGTTGCCATAGTAGCTGTTTTGTATTCCTGTGCCAGTATAGGTCGTTTGGAAGGAGGACCTATTGACGAGACACCTCCCCGTTTTGTTGCGGGTTCCCCGTTGCCCGGCGCACTTCATAATAAAAAGAAGAAAATAGTAATCGAGTTTGATGAGTTTATCAAGTTGGATAAAGCTAATGAAAAGGTGGTTATTTCCCCTCCTCAGGTGCAGCAGCCTGAGATAAAGTCTAATGGTAAGAAAGTGGTTATCACTTTACAGGATACTCTGAAGACGAATACTACTTATACTGTAGATTTCGCGGATGCTATTCAGGATAATAACGAGGGAAATCCGTTGGAAGCTTTTACATATACCTTTTCTACCGGTGCGGAACTTGATTCGATGGCTATAGCCGGTACATTACTCGAAGCGTCTAATTTGGAACCGGTAAAAGGAATGTTGGTAGGATTACATGCCAATCTAGCAGATTCTGCATTTACCACACTGCCTTTTGATCGTGTAGGACGGACGGATAGCCGTGGTCAGTTCTCTATACGTGGTGTGGCTCCCGGTAAATATCGTATTTATGCATTGAAGGATGCGGATCAGAATTTTTATTTTTCACAACCGACTGAAGTTATCGCTTTCAATGATTCTCTTATCATTCCTTCTATGGAAGAACGCGTAAGGCAAGACACGCTCTGGAAAGATTCTTTAACTATAGATACTATCATGGAACGTAAGTACACGTACTTCCTTCCCGATAATGTGATGTTGCGTTGTTTCAAGGAACAGATATTCTCTCAGCGTTTGTTGAAAACCGAGCGTCTTACCCCTCAAAAGTTTTCTATCTATTTTTCGGCTCCGGCAGATAGTCTGCCTTTATTAAAAGGGTTGAATTTTGATGAAAAGGATGCCTTTGTTGTGGAACAAACCACAGGACGGAATGACACTATACACTATTGGATAAAAGATTCTTTGCTTTATCAACAGGATACATTGAAAGTAAACCTTACTTATTTATATACAGATAGTTTGAAGCAATTATCTCCGCGTACCGATACTCTGAAGTTCGTTTCAAAAGTAAGTTATAAGAAACTGAAGGAAAAGGAACAAGAAGAATTGGAGAAGAAGTTGAAGGAGCAGAAAAAGAAGAAAAAGAAGAGAGATGCCGAGGAACCGGAGCAACCTCCTTTCCTTGCCATGGATGTGTATGCACCTTCTGCTATGGATGTATATGATTATATAACATTGACTTTTACTGAGCCTATTGCTCATTATAACGATACGGCTTTACATGTGCGGCATAAAGTGGATTCTTTATGGCAAGATATACCGTTTGATTTTGTACGGGATTCGCTGGATTTGAAACGCTATAATCTATATGCCGACTGGAAACCCGGTGAAAGTTATGCTTTTGAGGTAGACTCTATGGCTTTTCATGGGTTATATGGTATGTTTACCGATAAGGTAAAGAAAGAGTTTAAGGTGAAGAACTTGGAAGAATACGGACAGATCTTCTTTAATATAACGGGAGCGGACTCTGTGGCTTTCGTCGATTTGTTGGATCCTCAGGACAAAGTGGTACGGACGGTTCCTGTTGTCGATGGGAAAGCGGATTTCTACTTTTTAAATCCGGGTAAGTACGGAGCTCGCTTGGTTAATGACACAAATGGGAATGGTGTATGGGATACTGGTGATTACGTCAACAAACGCCAGCCGGAAATGGTTTATTATTATCCGCAGGTGTTGGAGTTTAAGGCTAATTTTGATTTAGTGCAAGATTGGGATGTGAAAGCCAAGCCGCTTGATAAACAAAAACCGGATGAACTAAAAAAACAAAAACCAGATGAAGACAAGAAAAAGAACAAGAATAGCAACAATAGGAATAATAACAGCAGTAGTCGCAATAGTGGCAGAGGTTATAGCTATTAAACAAAAAAGAATATTCGCTCTATGTTTACTGGTGGGGTTTATTACTCTGGCTAGTCCTTCTTCTGCCCAAGCACAGTGTACGGCAGAGAATACAGCCTTTAAGTCGGGTGAACATGTCATGTATGACTTATATTTCAACTGGAAGTTTATTTGGAAGAAGGTGGGACTTGCCAGTTTGACAACAAATGCCACTACCTACCATTCCAAACCTGCCTATCGCTTTAATCTCCTTTCCGTGGGTAGTAAGAAGACTGATTTCTTTTTTAGAATGAGGGATACTTTGACATGCTATGTCAGTGATAAACTCGAACCTCTTTATTTCAGGAAAGCTGCTGAAGAAGGTAAACGCTATACGGTGGATGAGGCTTGGTTTTCCTATAACGATGGTAAATCGATTGTGAAACAGAAACGAACTTGGCGTGATGGAACTATTCAGGAAATGGAATATAGCGACACCCGTTGTATTTTTGATATGTTGAGTATCCTTGCCCAGGCGCGTTCTTACAACCCCAATGATTATAAAGTGGGCGATCGTATTCTTTTTCCGATGGCAACAGGTCGTAGAGTAGAAGAACAGACTCTTATTTATCGTGGGAAGGAAGAGATAAAAGCTAATAATGATACGATTTATCGTTGTTTGGTATTCTCTTTTGTGGAATACAAAAAGGGGAAGGAGAAAGAAGTCATCACATTCTATATATCCGATGACAAAAACCACCTTCCCATACGATTGGATATGTATCTAAATTTCGGTTCGGCGAAAGCTTTCTTGAAAAGTGTAAGAGGTAATCGCTATCCGATGGCCTCTATTGTTACAAAGTAAATGGAAGAGTGTCTCCTTTTCTAAATACGCTGGACTCGAATGTAGCGATTAGCTCTCCTTTTTGATTGGTGATGTCTATCTGATAATATCCGGTACTGCGCCCAGCGTAACGCTCGCGTGCTTCGGCATACAGTATGTCACCTGGTCCACTACTACGTAGAAAAGTGATATTGGAGGAAAGTGAGAAGGCCAGTGCTCCATGTGAATTAGCGGCTGCTGCCAGTGCAAGATCTGCTAGAGTGAAGAGTGCTCCTCCTTGAGTACGGTGTCCTGCATTGAGATGTTCTTCTTTAATAAGAAGGGATGCTTTGCTATATCCTTCTTTTATTTCCAGTAATTCTACACCGACTTTATCGGCAAAAAGATCTTTTTTGAAAAACTCTTGTGGGGTCATGATATTTGATAATTAATGTTTAATGATCGGTGATAGAAGACTAAAATAGCTGTTTTTGAACGCAAATGTAATATTTTAGCTTTTAATTGGATGATTTATGAGGGTCTTTTTAGTTTAAGAGCGTTACATTTGCCCGTGAAAAATCATAAAATATTTAATAAATAAATCCTTTATTATGAAAACAGTTCTCACTACGTTGGGAGTCTCCCTTCTTATTTTTGCGGGTTGCGCAGGACAAAAGCAAACCGAAAATAATTTTATCCAGGAAAACATTGATAATGCAGTGGCTCAGAACACAATTCAGACAGACATTATTGAAAAATCCGGCAAAGTTCTTAATCCGCGAACAATCAATGCGGATGGTAGTATTCATTATATATCTATCGAAGACTGGTGCTCTGGTTTCTACCCTGGAAGCATGTGGTACATGTACGAACTGACAGGTGACAAGAAATGGTTGCCATTGGCTGAAAAGTATACAGAAGCTTTGGATTCTGTGCAGTATTTAACTTGGCATCACGATGTAGGTTTCATGATTGGTTGTAGTTATTTGAATGGATATCGTTTTGCTAATAAAGAAGTATACAAACCGGTTATCATACAGACAGCTAAATCACTGTCTACTCGTTTCCGTCCCGGAGCAGGTGTCATTCAATCTTGGGACGCTGATAAAGGTTGGCAAGGTACACGTGGTTGGAAGTGTCCCGTTATCATTGATAATATGATGAATCTTGAGTTGTTGTTCGAAGCAACCAGACTTTCCGGTGACTCCACCTTTTATAATATAGCAACGAAACATGCTGATACTACTATGGCAAACCACTTCCGTGCTGACAACAGTTGTTATCATGTAGTGGACTATGATCCCGAAACCGGTGAGGTTCGTAAAAAACAAACAGCGCAAGGGTATGCTGACGAATCTGCATGGGCTCGTGGGCAAGCATGGGCTTTATATGGTTATACTATGTGTTATCGCTATACTCATGATCAAAAATATTTGGATCAGGCAGAAAAAGTATACAATTTTATCTTCAACAATAAAAATCTTCCTGAAGATCTCGTTCCATATTGGGATTATGATGCTCCCAACATTCCGAATGAACCTCGTGATGCGTCTTCGGCAGCATGTACCGCATCTGCTCTTTATGAGTTGAGTACTTATATTCCGGGTAAAGGTTATAAGGAGACTGCCGATAAAATCATGGAAAGTCTTGCAACGCCTGCATACCGTGCTGAAGTGGGTACTAATGGCAACTTTATCCTGATGCATTCCGTAGGTAGCATTCCCCACAATGCCGAAATTGATGTTCCTTTGAATTATGCGGATTATTACTTCCTGGAAGGTTTGAAGCGTAAAAGAGACTTGGAGAAAAAATGAGAAATCAGTTTAATCTTTTGTTAAGTGGTTTAGGTTTGTTCGCCTTGCAGGGGTGTAAAGCCCCTCAGGCAGAACAGGCGCAACAACCGAATGTGATATATGTCTTTCCGGATCAGTTCCGTAACCAGGCTATGGAGTTTTGGGGACAGGAAGGATTTAGGGATAAGGTGAACTTTCGCAACGATCCGGTACACACTCCCCGTCTGAACGATTTTGCCAGAGAATCTGTTGTCTTGACCTCTGTGATGAGCAACTGTCCATTGAGTAGCCCTCACCGTGGTTCTTTGCTCACCGGAATGTATCCTAACAAGAGTGGTGTTCCATTGAACTGTAATTCAGACCGTCCTATCAGTTCTTTACGTGAAGATGTTGAGTGTGTGGGTGACGTTTTCAGTAAAGCCGGATATGATTGTGCCTACTTTGGTAAACTACATGCTGACTTTCCGACTCCCAACGACCCTCAACGTCCGGGACAATACGTAGAAGACCGTATTCCTGCATGGGATGCCTATACACCGAAGGAACGCCGTCATGGATTTAATTACTGGTATTCTTACGGGACGTTCGATGAACATAAAAATCCCCATTATTGGGATACGGATGGTAATCGACATGATCCGCATGAATGGTCTCCGTTGTGGGAAGCCGGTAAGGTGGTTTCTTATTTAAAGAACGAAGATAATGTGCGTGATCCGAAGAAACCATTTTTTATTATGGTAGGAATGAATCCTCCTCATAGTCCTTATCGTTCTTTGGATGACTGTATGGAGGAAGATTTTAATTTGTACAAAGACCAGCCTTTGGATAGTTTGCTCGTTCGTCCGAATGCCGATCCCAAAATGGAGAAAGCAGAAAGTGTACGCTACTATTTCGCTTCTGTTACGGGAGTCGATCGTGCTTTCGGTAAAATACTTGATGCTTTGAAAGAACTTGGGCTGGATAAGAATACAATTGTAGTCTTTGCATCCGACCATGGAGAAACCATGTGTAGCCAGCGTACGAATGATCCGAAGAATTCACCGTACTCCGAGTCCATGAATACTCCTTTCCTGGTACGTTATCCTGATAAGCTGAAACCTCGTGTAGATAATCTTATGATGTCTTCACCGGACATTATGCCTACTTTGTTAGGTTTGGCAGGCTTATCCGATTCTATTCCTTCGGAAGTACAAGGACGTAACTATGCACCACTTTTCTTCGATGAAAAGGCAGAAATTGTGCGCCCGACCGGTGCCCTTTATATTCAAAACTTGGATGGAGAAAGAGAAGCTGATGGCAAAATTCATTCTTATTTCCCGTCATCTCGTGGTTTCAAGTCGGCTCGCTATACATTGGCACTCTACATTGATCGTAAAGACCATAAGCTTGTAAGAAGCCTGTTGTTTGATGACGAAAAAGACCCGTATCAGATGAATAATCTTCCTTTGGAGCAAAACAGGGAGGTAGTGCAGGAACTGTGTACTGAGATGGGAAAAGTTCTCAAGGAGATTGATGATCCTTGGTATAAAGAAGGTATTCTGGCTGATATGATACCTTATGAAAAATAAACGGGTAATTGCGGTATACTCAGTTCTCATACTGGATTAATAAATTGGAAAGGACACTTTTGTAAAGAAGTGTCCTTTTTGTTTCTCTAACCTCAGTTCCTAATTAACAGTGAACTAACAGATAAAGTTAATTGTTCTATCTTTCTCACATCCCTATTAAAATCCAAACGAGAAAGATGAAACGTAAATTATTGTTTTGGCTATTATTCTTTCCACTGATACTTTGGGCACAAGACCGCCCGAAGGTGGCCGTTGTATTGAGTGGTGGCGGTGCCAAAGGAACCGCACATATCGGTGCATTAAAAGTGATAGAGAAAGCGGGTATCCCTATCGATTATGTGGTGGGTACCAGTATGGGAGCCATTGTAGGCGGACTCTATGCCATCGGTTACACACCCGGGCAACTGGATAGCATGGTAAATGCCCAAAATTGGAAATTCCTGCTGTCGGATGCACCCAATCCGAAAGAGGTCTTATTGGACGACCGTTTACGTTCCGAACGCTACGTACTTTCTATCCCTTTTTCTTTTAAATCTACCGATGTTACGGATGCCGGAATTATCAAAGGTAAGAACCTGGCAAAACTGTTTTCCACATTGACGGAGGGTTATCAGGATTTCACCGATTTCAGTCGTTTGCCTATTCCTTTTGCTTGTGTTTCCGAGAATTTGGTGAATGGTACCGAAGTTATCTTTCATCAAGGTATATTGGCTACTGCCATGCGTTCCAGTATGTCGATACCCGGAGTTTTTGCTCCCGTTTATCTTGATGGTATGGTACTGGTAGATGGTGGTATGGTCAATAATTATCCGGTAGATGTAGCTCTCGGTATGGGTGCCGATTTCATTATCGGTGTCGATGTACAAAGTCCGTTGCTGGATGCCGTGGAGTTGAAATCTGTGAAAGACATCTTCGGACAGATCATCAACCTGCAAGGAGAAAAGAAATATCAGGAGAATTTACGTAAGACTAATGTACATATAAAGGTAGATGTTTCCGGTTATTCTGCGGCAAGTTTTACTAAGGAAGCTATTGATACCCTGATAGTGCGTGGAGAACGTGCCGCCCAGTCCGATTGGGATAAACTGATTGCTCTGAAAAAGCAGATGGGGCTTTCTACAGATTATCGGCCTCATCGTCCGGGACCTTTACCTGTTTCTGATATTACTGAACAGAAAAACATTCCTGTCGACCCGCAGATAGCCGTTTCCGCTTCAAGAGAGAATAAATTGAATATCGGTTTCCGTTTTGATACCGAAGAATTGGCGGCATTGCAGGTAAATACAGATTTTTATCTGGGTAAACAGAAAAAATCACAGATTGACCTTACGGCACGTTTAGGGAAGCGTACTATGGCACGTGTCGGATATAACTATCAATGGGGTACAGGTTGGCAGGCGGGACTGAATTACCAGTTCAACTATAAAGACATCAATATTTATAATGAAGGAAAGCGTACCCTTGACCTCACGTTTACCCATCAACAATTCCAAGCAGGTGCGGCAAAAGACTGGAATAAGGTACAAGTGGGTGCGGGTATCTCTTTCCAACACTATAATTATCACGACTTATTATCGCTTGAGCCGGTTGATGCCGTGATGTTTAGAAATGAATCTCTGTTCAGTTATTTTGTCGGATTGTTGTATAACAGCCTGAATGGAAGAAGTATTCCCACCAAAGGTATGTCTTGGTCGGTGAATTATAATTTATATACTGACAACTTGTTCCAGTATAAAGATAACAATCCCATTTCCGCCTTATCGGCTCATTGGATGGGTTGTTTTACACCATCAAGGAACTTCACCGTCATTCCCTCCGTCAACGGACGATTATTGGCGGGTGACAGTGACAATGCCTTTGCCGTCACTAATCTTCTCGGTGGTAGCATTGCCGGTAGATACATGCCCCAACAGATACCCTTTGTCGGTATCAATCGTGCTGAACTGGCTTCGGGTACACTGATAGTGGCCGGTTTGAAATTTCGCCAACGTTTATTTAAAAATCAATATGTATTGGTAACGGGCAACTACGGACGTACTTCTGATAAACTGCATGAACTTTTTGAGTCGCAACATTCATACGACTTGATAGGTACAGGCATTGGCTATATGTATAATAGTTTTTTGGGTCCCGTGGAGGTACAGCTCAATTGGTCTAACCAGACTAAGAAAGTAGGGTGGTATGCCGGATTCGGCTTTGTGTTCTGAAGTCGATGCTTATGAAATCAATCTCCCGAAGTCAATGTTTTTGGGCAGATATACTCTTCAGAATGTTACGTGTGATATCTCCCTATATGTTTGATAAGCAAGAGATAAGATCTGATTTTTATTGTTTATCTATACAAAAAGCCGCCCATTTGTTGGGGCAGCTTCTTGATTTTGTATTGTTTGAATATAAAACTACTTATTCAGTTTCCATTCGCATCCGTCCTTACCGTCTTTAATCTCAAACCCAAGTGCGGTCAGTTCGTTACGAATTTTATCAGAAGTAGCCCAGTCCTTATTGGCTTTTGCCTTCATGCGTTCTTCCAGCAACATGTCCACTACCTTGCCGAAAGCCGCTTCACGTTCCTCATTGGAAGCATTATCCTCTTTCAGCCCCAAAATATCAAAACAGAAGAGGTGGAAAGTATCTTTCAAATCTTTCAGATCTTCCGCTGTGATGGTATCATTTCCTGCAAGGATATTGTTCACCGTCCGGGCACCGTCAAAAAGGTGTGCAATGACAATCGGCGAGTTCAAGTCATCATTCATTGCCTCGTAGCATTTAGTTCTTAAAGCCTTCACGTCTACGGTAGAGGTGGCTGCGGGAGTAATTTTGTCCAGCGCATGGACGGCGTCCATTAATCGTGCCAATCCTTTTTCGGCAGCTTGCAGCGCTTCGTTGCTGAAGTCCACCGTGCTGCGGTAGTGTGCTTGCAGAGTGAAGAAACGGATGGTCATCGGTGTATAAGCCTGTTCCAGCATGGGATGCGTACCCTTGAACAACTCTTCCAGTGTGATGAAATTACCATATGATTTTCCCATCTTCTGCCCGTTTACAGTCAGCATGTTATTATGCATCCAGTAACGTACCATGTCATGTCCTTGCGAAGCTACCGATTGTGCAATCTCGCATTCATGGTGCGGGAAGATAAGATCCATTCCGCCCCCGTGGATATCGAAGTTTTCTCCGAGATATTTCTTTCCCATAGCGGTACATTCGGCATGCCATCCGGGGAAACCGTTGCTCCACGGGCTGGGCCAGCGCATGATGTGTTCCGGCTGCGCACACTTCCACAAGGCAAAGTCGGCAGGGTTATGCTTCTCGCTCTGGCCGTCCAGTTCGCGGGTCGTGTTCAACACATCGTCCAGGTTACGTCCAGAGAGTTTGCCATAATGGTGGTCTTTATTATATTTGGCCACGTCGAAGTAAACGGAACCTTCGCTTTCGTAAGCATATCCGTTCTTCAATATCTCCTTGACCAGTTCTATCTGTTCGATGATATGTCCACTGGCATGAGGTTCGATACTTGGAGAAAGCACATTCAGCGCATCCATCGCCTGATGATAGCGATTGATGTAGTATTGCGCCACTTCCATCGGCTCCAACTGCTCCAGACGCGCTTTCTTGGCAATCTTGTCTTCACCTTCGTCCGCATCGTGTTCCAGGTGTCCCACGTCGGTGATGTTGCGGACATAACGCACCTTGTAACCGATATGTGTAAGGTAGCGGAAGAGCAAGTCGAAAGTAATGGCAGGACGTGCGTGTCCCAAGTGCGGGTCACCGTAAACGGTCGGTCCGCAAACATACATGCCTACATGTGGGGCATGCAAAGGCACGAATAACTCCTTTTTTCTATCTAAGGTGTTGTAAATGGTCAGTTGTTGTTCCATAATGTTGTGACTCTGTTTCTTTTGGAACACAAAGGTATAATAAATCTGTGAAAAATGATTGGTGGATAGCATATCTTATACGAAAATTCTTGCTTAAAAGTTGTCTATTGGGGTTATTATTACTTTCTTTGATAAATAATAACTTTAAAAACAAACAATTATTAAAAAGAACTTATTTATTGTCTTTTGTTTCGTTGGTTTTTTATCTGTAGTATTTTTATTAGAAAGTGAGACTAAAAAAGGGAAAATGAGTAAAATACTGTTGGCTGATATTGAGGCTTTAGCTTCTGATGAAGGAGGAGGGAAAAGCGAAAGTAAGGAGTCGAAGACTAAACAGGCAGGCCCATATTTAGTCACTATAAGAGGGGAAGAACAATATGCATATTTAGTAACAACAGTAACTGACTGTTTTGGAATAGGAGTGGTTGACTGTGAACCGGGTACAGAAAGTGAATGGGTACCGGTTAAATGATTATGGAATTAAAAATATTGTTTATAACCGGCATTTTTCTATTACTTATTTCTGGTTGTACGAAGAAAAATGTGGATGGTTTCGCTGAGGTGATTCCCGTTGTGGAGATTGATGGATTGGTGAATGACACCAGCTTTTTAGATAGTGCGTCTCTTTTTATACCCGAGACAAAGCAGAATGCCTTGATTCATGGAGTAGATAGGATTATAGAGAATGAAGACCGCTTTCTGATTCTGGATATGGAAATGAAACAAGTGCTTGGCTATGCTAAATCAGGTAAACATTTGTTTACGATACATGCAGTCGGTGGTGGTCCCGGTGAATATGTAAATCTTTTTGATATGGCGATAGATAGGCAAGCCAAGAGGTTGTTGTTGCTTACTTATCCTCCGGCTATCCAGTATTATACCTTCGACGGGGTTTATGAACGTACCGAACGTTTAGAGGCTGTTTATAAGTCTTTGGCTGTTACGGATCAGTATATTTATTTGCGGAAGGAAACTTATGCAAACAATCATTTGTCCGATTACTCTCTATTGGCTATAGAAAAAGAAATCGGGCACCGCCATTCTTTGTGGAAACCATTGCCTGAAATTGCACCTTTCTGTACGTTTGGTACTATGTCAATGACTGGAAATGACCCGGTGTATCTTACCCGCAAGTTTGATAATACAATATATGCAACAAAAGACGGTCTGATAGAAGAAGGTTATATTATAGGATGGGGTGATAAGGCGTTTCCTGATACTTCCGGAAAACGAACCTATACGTGTGAAGAGTTGAACGAGATATGTCGGGAGAACAAATACGTTTATACAATGACCGATTTGTGTGATATGCCGGGATATCTGCTCTTCCGAACCAACCAACCCGGGCTTTGTATCTTGTCTAAAGAAAAGAAAGAAGTAAAGAATTATCATCTTGTCATGAATACGGATTACCAACTCGTCATGCCTAATTTTATTCCGGTTGAAGGTGGCGGCGGGCGTATCTTTTTTGTTTACCCTTCAGACGTACTTAAAATGTCAGTGCAGGCAGATGGGAAACATCCTAATGATAATCTGTCTTGTTTGTTAGAACAAATATCAGAAGAAAGCAATCCGGTTTTCTTTAGTTATTTTGTGAAATAGGCTTCCTCTTGGCAATACCTGTACGAAAGGATATGCTTTGGGTATTAGGAGTCTTCGGCTTTAGTGAAAGTCTTGCGTTCCCACTAAAGAGGGAACCTGTTCCCAATAAAGTGAGAACGCGTTCTCTATTGATAGGGAATACGTTCTCAATAAAATGAGAATAAAGTCCCACTTTATTGAAACTTGGTGGGACATGTACTTCGTTGCTAATAAGTGAGTAATAAAGAAGCCCTGTCTATCTGTTTTCACGGTTTCCCCAGTCGTATTCTTCGGTATAGCTATCGTATACGGGAGCTGAGGTGATGCCATGTTGCTCGAAAATGTGGGTAATCTCGGATTGTTCTGCCGGTGAAAGGGAACGTTCCTGGTTCAGAATGCGGTAGTAAGTCGTTTTGGAATAGAGATTGCGGATTTTTCTTTTCAGCAGTAAAGCCGTCTTATAGGGGATATTGTCAAAAGTAGTAGTCAGTCCCCAGGCAAAGCGGATTTTTGCAGAGCTTTTGAAGTGGGGGCAACGCGCGGCATCTTCGGGATAGGCAGCCGGATTTACCGTAACGACGTAAGGATTTGTCTTCGGGGCCTGAAGCGCAGCCAGATGGCGCAGGCAGTTGCCACTGAAGGGGCAGGCTTGGTTGAAGCAATGGATGTAATTGGAAGGAACTAACCGATAGTCGAAATCGTCTTTCATGGTGATTTTGTTTTCGTTTTGTTTTTAGAAAGCAAATGTAGTGAATTAATTCATCCTTCGTTACGCTTCATGGATGTAAAATGCCGGACAGGAGATAAGGATTGTTATAAAACAAAACATGAGAGGTGTGCCAAAACTGAATGACAGACTATATGACAGCTGTATCGGAGTTTTGACAAACCCTCATGAATTGAATATTTGTTTTTATGTGAATTTATTATTCTACAACAAACTCTTTATAATCTGTATAGAAGAGGTCGACCGTAGTCTCTTCCGGAAGGAAAACACTGCGATAACGTACCTTGCTGCCGGCTTGTACGCCAAAACTGCATTCAGTTTCGGTAGGCATCAACTTATGGGTCATTTCCTCACCATTCTCCGAAATATACTTGATTTCGGTATATTGTATCTGCGTGGATCCTGTACTCAGCCAAACAATTTTCAGTTGTCCGTTTTTATAGGTCGTATTTGTAAGAATACGATTTTGGATGGACTCCTGATAATCGTTACCATATGCACTTCCTAAAGCTTCCACGGTAAGAGACTTGTATTTCATATTTGCATCATAGATGATGAACTTGAAAGTGGTGGCTATACCCTCGTTTACATCGGGTATCTCTATGGAAACCGGATCAGAACGTAGTGGATGTTCCGGATCGCGTACTAAGGGAATACAGATGGAGTCTATATCTCCGTTGTATTTCACAACCAAATTCTTAGCTTTGACATCCGAAAACCAGACATCTGCCAAGACACGGTTCTTGCCGGAAAACATGTGTATGGAATCCGGTTTACCCAAATAGATTTGTTCTCCCCGGTCCAAATAAGGTTCGTGCAGATGATTGATGTCCGTACATGAGAAAAATGTAGTCAATCCTGCCAATCCTATTAGTGATATATACAATTTGTTTTTCATAATCTATATTTTTAGTTTTCTACTAAACTGCCATAAAAAGTTAACTCTGCCATGTGGATGAAGTCTTTTACGCCTCCCCATGTCTCTTCCACTTCAATACGGATCCACTGTACGGCAGGTGCCTCAATGGGGATCAGTACGTCTTCTCCGTTGTTACCTACTGCCTGGTCATCGGAGTTGGTTTGCTCGAGAGGAAGTCCGGAAGGTTTCGTGGAGGTGAATTCGGTCAATAAAATCCAGTCGTTATTAGGTTCGGTGACATCCAGTATCACACCACCGCTCGTGGCTGGCACTCCATATACCTTGAAACGTTTAGGATTACCATGTGCAAAAAGATATTTCCATTTGCTTCCACCGGTACGTTGGTAATATTTGAAACGGCTCAGTTTCACCAAACGTCCTAAATTCATACCGAAGTTGAAAGGCCATTTCTGACCTACTTTTGAGTGATAATGGTCATCATTGGTTCCCCAACTGTTATTCCATAATTTTGTATACGGAGTCTTGGAACTGTTGTATACTCCCGGGTCGCCATATCCCGGTACCACATATTTAGCAAATCTGTCCGAAGGAATTTGGATTTCATAGATGGGATAGAATATCTCGTCTTTCACATCGGTCTGGTTTCCCCAGTGGTCGGTAATGGTGATGGCAAAACGTCTTCCTTCCGTCTCTGAAGTTTCCGTGGAGTAGCCGCGTACGAAACCGGCACCTTGTGCTGCTTTGGTATAGAAATTCTGTGCGCTTACCATCTCTCCATATTCGTTGGGGGTGGTTACGGAAATGATGATTTCTTCTTCCGTCTCATTTTCCCATTTCAGACTTAAACCACCAAAGTCACTGGCTACTTGCATTTCATCAAAGATCTTGTATATGGGGTTGTCCAATGGGGTGACTTTCACAATCACCGGTTCGGATTCATTGCCGCTTCTGTCTACAGTGGTCACTTTGATGTCATGTTCGGCTGCCTTGCCAAATCCAAGCACTTCCAATTCGTTTACATAGGCTGATGCCTTTACCTCCATATCCTTGCCATTATTCAATTTATAGGATGCTTTTACATAAAGTAAGTCCTCGTCGTCCGGCAAGTCATAGGTAATTACGGATTTTCCCTCTTTATTGGTTACGCTGTAATTACTGATTGTTCCCGGTGCTACGGTATCTATTGCATATTGCCCTTTTTCAACCTCAGTACAAGCAACTATCATCAGAAAAATGGGTAACAGGCTTCCTAGTTTCAATATATGTTTCATGATATATATATGTTTTTGTTTACGTATAACATTTATTACCATCCCGGATTTTGTACCAGGTTCGGGTTGGCCAAGAGTGTCGATTCCTGAATGGGGAACAGATAATCCTTAGAACCGAATTTCGGTTTGAACATGGTTGTTACGATGTAGTATTCTTCGGCTGTCACGCCTTCTGTGTTCCAACCTTTGACAGGTTCGTTCATGAAAGTCGTCAATAGCTTCCAACGGCGTTTGTCATAATATGATTTTCCTTCAAACGCTAATTCTATCAGACGTTCCCTGCGAATAATTTCACGCATGCCTCCTTTGGTTTTGTATTTGCTTTTGTATTGAGGACGGGCATAAGTATCCCAGGTTTCTTTGATTCCTTTGAGACCGGCACGTTTACGAATTTTATCTACATACTCGATAGAAAGGTCATCAGAAGTCGCGTTATCATTAGGCAGGCATTCGTTGATGGCTTCGGCATAGAGCAGATAAAGGTCGCCCAGACGTATGATAGGGAAGGGGAAACGGTCGTTCTTCCAAGAACCGGAGGTAGTAACGCTACAATCGATGGAAATGAATTTCTTGTCGAAATATCCTGTTCCCGAATAGTTGATGATACCGTTTTTACCGGCATCTTCGCCTGCATAACTGAATATCTTGTGCTGTTTCATTTCGTCAGAAGTCAGTCCGTCTATACCGGACAGATAGAACAAGCCCCGGTTGAAACCTACATTGGCATAAAAACGCGGTTCACGATCTAGGTGTAACTTGGCGGTACGTTCACCGACTACGGCATAGCGGTAGTGGCTTTGGGGAATGGTGGTGATATCATAACGGTTGTTATAGTCCCAAGTTTCATCCTCATCAATAGGCAAACCGTTTTTAGTATAATAGTTTTCTACCGTACGAAGTGTCGGTCCGTGTTGTGAATTGGCCCCGGCTGTACGGAAGTAACCTTGATTGATGGTTATCAAAATATTACGTACAAGACTATTATTGTCATTGCGGCTGTCACCCCAGATCAACTCATTGTTCCATTTGGCGGTCATTACTTTGTTCAAAGCATTCATCTGGCGGGTTTCGAAAGACATGGCGGATGGAGCTGCATAGTCATTGATGGTATAAAGTGATCTTTCACCGGGACCATTCAATGTGATGTCACAGAATTCCACAGCTTCTTTACAAGCTTGGCGTGCTCTTTCCCATTTTTGTGGGTCGTATTCAGGATTAATCAGTTGTACGCCCCTGTTGTCTTTAAAGTTGGTATAGTCGGCATTACCGTTGAACAACGGACTGGCAGCGGTTACCAAAATCTTGGCTTTCATGGCATAAGCTATCGCACCATTGATGCGTCCGGCATCGGAAATGGGATTTTCAGTTCTCGGAGGTAGTTCATCTTTGGCTTCATCGATTAACTGGACGATGTAATCCACTACATCTTCAAAAGGTTCGCGATATATCTGCATTTCTTTTTCCGAAGCATCGATAGGCAAGTTTTCCTTTATCAGAGGAATGGGACCGTATAACTCGGCCAGATACCAATGATAATAGGCTTTCAGGAACTTTACCTCAGCAGCCCATTGTGACCGCAGACCGGTATCGATGTCTTTCACCAAATCCAGGTTTTCGAGGAATATGTTACAACAACGAAGGGCATCGAACAGTTTCTTTCCTCCATTGGCTCCATCCCAATAATTATAATTAGGTGAGGAAATATTGTTTCCCACATTCGTGGCATAATATCTGCTTTCCCGTAATATCTCATATGCATTCCAGACCTCCTCACCAAGATTTAATCCCGGATTGTTGTCGACATTTACCCAGTTGGGTAAGAAAGAATAGCATGTATACAGATATTTCTCCGCTTCTATTCTGTTACGGAAAGCATATTCGATGGTTGCTACGTTATCAGGTACTACGTCCAGATAATCACATGAATTGAGTGAGGTTGCAGCCAACATCAAGGCAATGATATAGTTTCTTTTTTTCATGATAATCTAATTGTTTTTAAAATCCTACTTGGATACCGATATTATGAACTCTTTGTATAGGATATCCTAAACCGTTACCTGCCATTTCCGGATCCCATAAGTCAAATTTGCTGAAGGATAAAAGGTTACTTCCACTATAATAAATTCTCAGCTTGGACATGAACATTTTCTTTATTAACTTTTGTGGAAATGAGTATCCTACTTCTACGGACTTCAGGCGTAGGAATGAACCGTCTTGCATGAACCAGGTGCTGGTACGGTTGTTGTTTGAAATGACAGTGTTGCTTAAACGTGGCCACAGCGCATACAGGTTCCGGTTATTCTCACTCCAGTGGTTGTCAGCGTATGCTTGTAACAATTGATTTTGTCCCAGACCGCTTAAGTCGGTGTCGTCGATAAATGGATGGGTTGTTCCTTTCTTGTTACCTACATTCAGCCAAAAGGATTCACGGGCCAGACCTTGGAAGAAACAAGAGACATCCAGTCCTTTGTATCCAGCCGAGAGTCCGAAACCATATACTATTTCCGGATCGGTAGGGAAGCCTATTGGTACTTGGTCAGCGTCTGAGATGATGCCGTCGTTGTTGATATCCTTATATTTGATATCACCAGCCATATAATCACCGAACTGAGCAGGTGAGTTAGCGATGTCTTGCTCGTCAACAAACAAACGTTCTGCTACATATCCCCATCTCTGGCTGATAGAATGTCCTACTCTTGAACGCCACGGGGTTTTGGAATAATCATTCTCTTCATATTTGATTACTTTGCTGGTGGCATAGGTGAAATTGAAGCGTCCTTGCATCCAGAAATCCTTGTTGAAAGAGTAATTGTAGTCGGCCGACATATCGAAACCGGAACTTTCGGCCTCACCAACATTGGCACGTACATCGGCTTGAAGTCCCATGGTTGAAGGAACACCGGAACGGGTTTGCAGGATGTTGGTACGTTTCTCATGGAAATAATCCATTTGTATGTCTACTGCATTCAAAAGGTTGAATTCGGCTCCTACATTCAGTTTCTTGGCAATTTCCCATGTGATGTAGGGATTGGCATAACGTTTAATGGCAATACCGTTTTTGGAAGTATTGAACTCCGTACCGAAAGTATATCCGTAACCACTTTCGTTCATTCCTACTTCAGACAAATAGAAGAAGCGGTCATCATTGCTACCGATAGCATCATTTCCGACCAGACCATAGGTAGCTTTCCACTTCAGGTTGGGGAGCAATTTCTTAATCCATCCATTATAGAATTTCTCATTGGACATGACGTAACCTAGACCGACAGACGGGAAGAAACCAAAACGTTCGTTATCAGCAAAGCGTTCGGAACCGTTATAACCGAAGTTGGCTTCCAGGAAATAGCGGCTGTCGTAGGCATAGGTGAAACGTCCGGAAAGTCCCATATTGCGGTAGGGCAGTGATAATTGCAGAGAAGAGGCATTTGCATTCAATCTGTTTTGCAGGGTGAAGATTAACATTCCACTTACTGCATGTTTCTCATTGAAAGTACGATCGTAGTTTACGGCGGCTTCCATATATGTATTAGTCGTAATATTTTTCCCGCCTTCATTATATCCCAGGTACTCGGTTCCTTTATCAGGATTCAGCTCGGATAAGACATATGAGTCATCTACCGGATTATAGTTTCCTGCCATATAGTAGAAAGGTTCGTAATAACGTGATACATCGAAAGAAGCATCACGGGTAGTACTAAACAATGCTCTGGCTTTCAGTCCTTTGGTGATGAATTTTAAGTCTTGGCTTAGTTCGAATTGTGCCAGGATTTTTGAAGCACTTTTATCTTTATATCCTTTTACCATATCGGCATAAGGATTAATATAAAGCGAAGTACCTTCTGCATAGGTATTACCGAACATTATATGTTGAACATGCGCCGTAGATTGGGTCTGCGGATAGTAGGCCGGGAATTCTACCGGGGAAGTTTGCATGATTTTATTGTATAAAGTTGTACCACCATCAATGGGACCAGTTTGATCCTCAATGGTTGTGTAGAGACGTACTACCATTTTAGTAGTTTTAGTTACGTTGATATTTACATTCGAACGAATGGAATAGCGTTTTACGTTAATATTGTTATTGAAATTATTTCTTTTATCTACTTTCATCAAACCATGATCTTGATTAAAAGTAGCAGCCACATAATAACGTGCTACCGATCCACCACCACTTAGGTTCAGATTATAGCGTTGATTGGCTACAACGTCTTTCATCATCATGCTATACCAATCTGTTGCCGGATACATATAAGGATTGGTTCCGGCAATGGTATTGGCTATTTTTTCTTGAGAATAAGGAACACCTCCCAATGGATTACGTGTACGGAAAGCTTCGTTACGGAGTTCCATATAGGTAATAGGATCGGCTAAATCTACTTTACTTGTTGGAGATGAGATAGAGTTTTCAATGCGAAATTCTATTTTGGCCCTACCTTCCTTACCTTCTTTGGTAGTAACTAAAATGACCCCGTTTGCTCCGCGGGCACCATATAAAGCCGTAGCTGTAGCATCTTTCATGATAGAAAAGCTTGCAATATCATCCGGTTGTAAGCGAGATAAATCGGAGGAAGTAATTTCCAGACCATCCATTAATATAAGCGGACCTTTTGCATAGCCGAAAGTTGTAACGCCACGGATGAAGAAATCAGCATTATCCATACCGGGTTCACCACTACGTTGATAAGAAATTAAGCCTGCTACGCGTCCGGCTAAAGCTGTGGTGAGATTGGATGTAGGAGCCTTTAATTCTGCGGGTTTTACTGCTGATACGGAAGCAAGAACACTCTCTTTCTTTTGTTTGGCAAATGCAACGACAGTTACTTCTTCCAGTTCATCTGCTTGTTCTTTGAGCTGTATGACCTTATCACGACGTATTACACTTGCGGAAACGGCTTTTGTTTCCATTCCTAAATAAGAAATCTCTAAAATGGCATTGGGATTTACTTCTATAGAGAAATTTCCGTCGATATCAGTAGTAACCCCCTGTGGAGTACCTTGAATGACAACGGCTGCACCTGGCAACGGTTCTCCTACGGTATCAATGACTTTCCCCGTTATTTTAACTTTTTGTTGTGTTACCGCATGGTTAACTGCAACTTCCTGTATACCTGTACTCGGGAAGCTATTAGCTAACAGCGGAGATGATGCAATGGACAAAATCGTTACCATCACCCCTCGACATAATTGTCGATTCACTTGGTGACGTAACGAAAATGATGTGTCGTTTTTCATACTCTTTTAAGATAAATAGTTAAACATTTAAATTATGATATTTTTCGAAAAATAATCCGGAGGTAAAGCTAATGGATAATATGGATGAGAACTTTAACTTCCATATCAAATCCTTTAAATAATATTATAATGACTTTAACTTTTATATCAAATCCTTGTAAAAAAAAGATAAACCGTTTAAAATATTCATTATATGTGCTTATTTATTCTGATAAAAAAGGTTATATGCTTTAAAGCTTGTGGATTGCTTCTTCCTTTGTTATTTTTGTACCCATGAACTCTAACAATCGTGTATTATTAGGTATGAGTGGTGGTACAGATAGTTCTGTGGCTGCTATGAAGTTGCAGGAGGCAGGTTATGAAGTGACTGGTGTAACTTTCCGTTTTTATGAAACTGGTGGCACGGAGTATTTGGAGGATGCACGTACTTTGGCTGTAAAGTTGGGGATAGAACACATTATATACGATGCCCGGGATGTTTTTCGTTCATGTGTCATCCGTTATTTTGTGGATGAGTATATGATGGGGCATACTCCTGTTCCCTGTACTCTTTGTAATAATGAGTTGAAATGGCCGCTTTTGATGAAACTTGCCGATGAAAAGGGAATTTTTTGGATTTCTACGGGACACTATGTACGTAAGGTTTTGTTGGAAGGCAAGTATTATATTGCTCCGGCGATAGATAAGGATAAAGATCAGAGTTTTTTTCTGTGGGGGCTGAAACAGGATATTCTGCAACGTATGCTTTTGCCCATGGGAGAACTTACTAAGGGTGATGCGCGTACTTATGCTGCTGTACGGGGCTTTGAACGGGTGGCAACAAAGAAAGACAGTATAGGTGTGTGCTTCTGTCCGCTCGATTATCGTTCTTTTCTGAGGCGCGAAGTGCCTGCTCTCCAATTGAGGGGACGAGGGAGATTTGTAGATGAGAAGGGTAATTTTTTAGGTTGGCACGAAGGGTATCCTTTCTATACAGTAGGGCAACGGCGTGGCTTGGGGCTTCAACTGAACAGTGCCGTATTTGTAAAAGAAATCAGGAGGAAGGAAAATGAGGTAGTACTTGCCCCACTCGCTTCTTTGTATAGAAATGAGATGTGGTTAAAAGATTGGAATTTGGTGGATGAGGAAAAAGTTTTCAACTCAGAAAAAATCATAGTGAAGATACGTTATCGCAAGCAGGCCAATCATTGTAGGGTTACATTGACTTCTGATGGATATTTATTGGTCACATTATTAGAAGCTTTAGAAGCAATAGCTCCCGGACAGGCAGCTGCTTTTTACGATGAAAATGGTTTGTTATTGGGGGGTGGCATCATAATTTGATGTAGGGTATATTCTTTTCGATTTATGCTTATTAACAGTTGTTGAAGCAGTATATCTCTTTAATGACTATTTCTTAAAAGAAGACTAACTTAACTAAACGAAAAAACTAAAATGGAAAAGAATTTTAAACTAAACCAACTATTTGTATCACTAATGGTACTTGGATGTTCCTTCGGCTTTGTTTCTTGTGACGATGATGACAACAACATTCCTATTGAGCCTAATACTAAAAATGCTTGGGGAGAATTTACGGGTACAATGCAAATTTTTTCTCTTGAACCTGAACAGGTTTTGGCAGATGAAATACCTGAAGCTACCAGTGTTGCTGCTACTGTAAAAAATGATACGGTATACTTTAATAACTTTCCCATCAGGGATTTGGTTGCCACATTGGTGCCTGAAGATCAGGTTGATGATATTGTAGAAGCTATTGGTGAAGTAAAATATAAAATAGGTTACGAAGCTATGCTGAGTGAAGCGAAAGATAGTATTTATATGACATACGATCCTAAACCAATGGAACTTACAGTGCCGCTCAGTGAAGATGCTGCTATTGCAGTGAAGGTTAAAGTATCTGCAACGCAAAAGGGAAGTTATGAACTGTCGTCAAAGAACTATAAGTTTGAAATAAAGGCCGATGAGGTAACGGTGGATGATGAACCTTTTGATAAATTTCCGGTGTCTCTCGTTAAATTTGAAATGAAGAAAGATAAATAACTCATTCATGTGTGTTTCTAGACTCTAACTCAATTAAGTATAAACCTAACAAGTTAGTCTGATCAATGAAAAAGGTGTGTCTTATTACGAGATACACCTTTTTCCGTTATTATATCAGAATGACTAATTTACTTTATTCAGCTTCAACATTTCCTCGATATATTCACGGGTATTGCTAAGACGTGGAATTTTGTGTTGCCCACCGAGCTTTCCTTTATTATTCAACCAATCATGGAATAAGTTTTTGCGTGCCACAACTATTTCCAGTGGTTGCAGAGCAAGATTATTCTGGCGTTTGGCTTCGTAGTCAGAATTGACTTCTTTTAGAGTATCGTCTAATATCTCGGCAAATTTATCCAGGTTGTCCGGCATCTGTGCGAACTCTATTAACCATTGGTGGCGACACTTGGCATGTTCGTCCATAAAGACAGGAGCGGCGGAGTAGTCTACAATCTGTGCTCCGGTGGCGGTACATGCCTTAGCCAAACCTTTCTCTGCATTATCTACGATCAATTCTTCACCGAAGGCATTAATGAAATGTTTGGTACGTCCTGTAATGACGAATTTGTAAGGATGATTATTTGTGAATTTTACGGTATCTCCAATCATGTATCTCCATAGGCCGGCAGAGGTGGATATAACCATCGCATAATTTTTATTCAACTCAACCTCTTCGAGACAGCAGATACGGGGATTTTCTTTACCTACATCTTCCAATGGGATAAATTCATAGAAGATACCATAATCAATCATTAACAGCATGGAGAGGTCGTTTGGGTCGCTTTGGGTACCGAAATAACCTTCGGATGCGTTGTATGTTTCTACATAATGCATCTTGGAGCTTTTGATGATTTGCTTGTATTGCTCACGATAGGGAGTGAAAGCTACACCACCGTGGAAAAATACTTCAAGATTAGGCCATATTTCTTCCAATGTCTGTTTCCCGTTCTTCTTGAGTATATGCTTGATGAGTACCAACATCCATGACGGTACACCGGAGAGGTTGGTGACATTGGCATGCAAGGTATTATTGGCAATAGCCTCTATCTTGGGTTCAAATTTATCCATGAGGGCAATCTGTTTACTCGGTACCCGTATGAAATTTACCAGCGGGTTGATGTTCTCTATCAGAATTGCGGACAGGTCTCCTACGAGACTATGGTTGGAGTTAAGATTAGGGCTGTGGCTACCTCCCAAAATGAGACCTTTCCCTGAGAAAAAACGGCTTTCAGGGTTTTGCCCCAGATAGATGGCGACAGCATCTTTTCCACCCTGATAGTGCGTGTCTTGCAATGACTCTTTGCTTACGGGCAGGAATTTACTTTTATCATTGGTGGTTCCCGAAGATTTTGCAAACCAGCGTATAGTTGAGGGCCAAAGTAAATTTTGCTCGCCTGCACGCAGACGGGTTACATATGGCTTTATTTCCTCGTAAGTTTGTATAGGGAGACGATTTTTAAAATCTTCATAAGTGCGGATAGAAGCATAGTCGTATTTCTTTCCCCATTCAGTGTTGCTAGCCATACGGATTAGACGTCGCAATACACCTTCTTGTAATTCTCCTGCATGGTCGGTATACTGTTCGATTTCTTTCAGGCGAGGAGCGAAGTATACTTTATTCAGAAACTTTGTTATATTCATCGTTCTTATTGAAATCTTATTTTAAATCGCAAAATTAATCTTATTTATCGGCTTCTCTATCTTTTTTCTCTTTTTTTTCTATCTTTACGGGGAGATAGTGTGCTAATGTAGCGATATGCCAATGTGCCAATGACGAAACGGATTCATTGCGCAGCCTATTAGCACATTAACATATTAATCACATTAGCACATTAAATTTATGAGAATCGGTATTTTGACTTCAGGGGGAGATTGTCCCGGTATCAATGCTACTATTCGTGGGGTATGCAAGACTGCTATTAATCATTATGGAATGGAGGTAATCGGCATCCATAGTGGTTTTCAAGGGCTATTGACAAAAGATGTAGAGTCGTTTACCGATAAATCTTTATCAGGATTGTTGAATTTGGGTGGAACTATGCTAGGGACTTCGCGTGAGAAACCGTTTAAAAAGAACGGTGTGATGTCGGATGTCAACAAACCGGCTTTGATAGAGCAGAATGTAAAAGAGTTGGGTTTGGATTGTGTTGTCTGTATCGGTGGCAATGGTACGCAGAAGACTGCTGCTAAGTTGGCCGCTATGGGGTTGAACATTGTATCTGTACCCAAGACGATAGATAATGATATTTGGGGTACGGATTTTTCTTTCGGCTTTGATTCGGCTGTCAGTATTGCCACAGATGCTATTGACCGTCTGCATTCTACTGCCAGTTCGCACAAGCGTGTGATGGTGATTGAGGTGATGGGACATAAAGCGGGATGGATTGCTCTTTATTCAGGTATGGCAGGCGGTGGTGATGTGATTTTAATCCCTGAACTTCCTTATAATGTTCATAATATTGGTGATACTATTCTGAACCGCTTGAAGAAGGGTAAACCATACTCTATTGTGGTAGTTGCCGAAGGTATTCTGACAGATGGCCGGAAACGTGCCGCCGAATATATTGCACAGGAGATAGAGTATGAAACGGGCATTGAAACCCGTGAAACTGTACTTGGGTATATTCAGCGTGGTGGTTCGCCTACACCTTTTGATAGAAATCTTTCTACCCGTATGGGCGGTCATGCTACGGAACTGATAGCAACCGGACAATTCGGACGTATGGTGACGCTGAAGGGGGATGATATATCTTCTGCTCCTCTGGAGGAAATTGCCGGAAAGCTGAAATTAGTGACCGAAGAACACGATTTAGTCGTTCAGGGGCGCAGGATGGGAATTTGTTTCGGATAAAGTTATACCTTGTCCTGAGCCGCAAGAAGTTTCTTCTATGATGATCATGTCTTCTGTAGTAGGAGTCTCTTTTTCTGTAATTTCTGTATGATTTTGTATTTTAGCCGCTTCAATATTTTCTTTGAAAGTAGCATCACTTTTAATCTTCTTCAATGCCATTTGGGCGGCGTTTTGTTGTGACTCTTTCTTGGAGTATCCTCTTCCTGTACCGGCGGAGATGCCTTCTATACGGATTTCGGTGTGGAACATCGGATTGTAATCTTCGTCAAGAAATTGCTCAATCAATTCAAAGGATACCTCCATCTTGTTCTTCTGGCTCCATTCGATGAGCTTGGACTTGAAGTTGACCTCTTTGCGCGACATCTTGTCGAGGTCGATGTAATGCTTGAAAATCTTTTCCTCCATGAACTGCTTACAACGGTCGTAACCTTGGTCCAGATAGATAGCGCCGATGAATGCCTCGAAAGCGTTGCCATACATATAGCTGTTGTGCGAGGAGGAGCGACTGGAGTATTTCACCAGTTTGTCCAATCCAATTTCTACCGCCAGCTTGTTCAATGTTTCCCGTTGTACAATTTTGGAACGGGTGTTGGTAAGAAAACCTTCACGACGGCCCTCAAAATGACGGTAGACAATATCTCCCACGATAGCGTCGAGAATGGCATCACCTAAAAACTCTAAGCGTTCATTGTTTATCGGACGTCCTTGGTCGGAGCGGAGAGAAGTTGATTTGTGTAATAAAGCCTGATGGTAAAAACGAATATTGCGAGGGAAAAAACCAAGTATCTTATAAAAACAAAGATAAGACTCTCTATCCTTACGGAATAAGAGTCTTATCTTGTCTATTTGGTTACGTAACACGACCGTATTATTCTTCGTATTTCTTGAAAATAACACATGCATTATGACCACCGAATCCAAAAGTGTTGGAAAGGGCTGCGTTTACTTCACGTTTTTGCGCTTTGTTGAACGTAAAGTTCAGGTCATAGTCGATGTTTTCGTCATTATCTCCTTCTGCGTGATTGATGGTTGGAGGAACAATACCGTTCTTGATGGCAAGTATACTTGCAATGGCTTCTACTGCACCGGCAGCGCCCAGCAAATGGCCTGTCATCGATTTCGTTGAACTGATATTCAATTTATATGCATGCTCTCCAAATACTTCCTTGATCGCTTTTGCTTCAGAAATATCACCAACCGGAGTAGATGTACCGTGGACATTGATATAATCAATTTCTTCGGGTTTCATTTCTGCATCTTCCAATGCATTTTCCATTACTAACTTAGCTCCCAAACCTTCAGGATGAGAAGCTGTCAGATGATAAGCATCAGCAGACATACCTACGCCAGCAAGTTCTGCATAAATCTTTGCACCGCGAGCTTTGGCATGCTCCAATTCTTCGAGAACTAAACAACCACCACCCTCACCCATGATAAATCCATCACGGCTTGCGCTGAACGGACGGGATGCAGTTTCTGGAGATTCATTACGAGTAGATAAAGCATGCATAGCATTGAAACCACCTACACCACAGGCAGCAATAGCTGCTTCTGAACCACCGCTTACAATGGCATTGGCCTTACCCAGACGGATGAGGTTAAATGCATCGGCAATAGCATTTGTAGATGTGGCACATGCAGAACAAGTCGCATAGTTAGGACCATGAAAACCGTACAAGATTGAAATTTGTCCGGCTGCAATATCCGAAATCATTTTGGGGATGAAGAACGGATTGAACTTAGGACCATTTTCTTTATTGAGGGCATAGTTACCTGCTTCTTCTTCAAATGTACGAATTCCACCAATACCGGCGCCAAAAATGACACCAATCTTGTTCAAATCCTCATTTTCGACATCAAGACCAGAATCTTCTACCGCTTGCTTGGCTACACCGATGGCATACTGAGTGTATAAATCCATCTTACGAGCCTCTTTACGGTCTATATATTGATTAGCATCGAAGCCTTTCACTTCGCATGCAAACTGGGTCTTGAAAAGTGATGCGTCGAAATGAGTAATAGGCCCTGCTCCACTAACCCCATTCACGAGATTTTCCCAAAATTCGGGTACTGTGTTGCCAATGGGAGTAATAGCGCCAAGACCTGTTACTACAACTCTTTTTAATTCCATACTAAGAAATGAATGGATTAAGATTACTTAGCGTGTTCTTCGATGTAAGATACAGCATCCTGTACAGTACCAATCTTTTCAGCTTGATCATCAGGAATAGAAATGCCGAATTCTTTTTCGAATTCCATGATAAGTTCTACAGTGTCAAGAGAATCAGCTCCTAAATCGTTAGTGAAGCTAGCTGTTTCAGTAACTTCTGATTCTTCAACGCCTAATTTGTCGACAATAATCGCTTTCACTCTTGATGCAATTTCAGACATAACTTTAAGTTTTTAATTAATAATTAGTTTTATTTCTTTAAATTTGCGGTGCAAAGGAATAAATATTTATCGTTCCTCGCAAATATTTGATGAATTAAATGTACCTTTTTGCACATTTTTCACGGTTTTGTGCAGAGATTGGAGGGTTTATGAGTAAGAACATTGCTGTTTTAGCTTCCGGTAATGGCACGAATGCCGAAAATATCATTCGCTACTTTCAAGATAGCGAATCGGTTCATATAGGACTGGTTTTAACTAACCGGGAAACCGCTTTTGTGATGGAACGTGCACGTTGTCTGAATGTTCCGTCGGTTTATATACCTAAAGAGGAGTGGAAAGAAGGTATGTCTGTGTTGGCTCTTCTAAGAGATAGAAAGATTGATTTTATAGTGTTGGCAGGTTTTCTGGCACGTGTACCGGATTGTATCTTGCATGCTTATCCCAATAAAATTATAAATATTCATCCTTCTTTACTGCCTAAGTTTGGCGGAAAGGGAATGTATGGTAATCGTGTACACGAGGCGGTGGTAGCTGCCGGTGAGAAAGAAAGTGGTATTACTATACATTATATAAATGAACATTTTGATGAAGGAAAGATTATCAGGCAGTATAAATGTCCTATTTGGCCGGGTGAAACAGCAGAACAGGTAGCGGAAAAAGTACATGCGCTGGAGTATGAATATTATCCGCAAGTCATTGCAGAACTGATATAGTGAGAAAACAAAGTTTAGGGGCACAAAATAGTGTAAGCGTTTTTCTCCCTTCTCAGGGGATAATCTCCCCGTAACTTTTCAAATAATTCAGGATGGGCCTTCAGGGCTTCACTGTCCCGGCGAGGGTCGTACATTTTTAAATAGGCTTCCTCCATAGAGGATGTTGTGAGCTGTGCTTGTTCGGGTTCTGGTGGTATGATGCGGTAATCGGCTTGCAGGTTGAAATGCCGGCAAAGTGCGTCGAGAGACATTCGTGTAGCATTTGCCTTGCCGTCTGCTGAGTATCCGGCAATATGCGGAGTGCCGAGGAATACCTTATTTAATAAGGTGAGGTTGATGTTTGGCTCGTTTTCCCAGACGTCAATGATGGCATCCGAGATAATTCCTGTAGCCAAAGCTTCCAATAGTGCATTTGTTTCTATGACTTCTCCACGGGAGGTATTAATAATGACTGGCTTTCGTCTCAATGATTGGAAGAAGGCATTATCTGCCAAATGGAACGTTTTGTATTTTCCTTCCTTATATAAAGGTACGTGGAAAGTCAGTATATCACATTCTTCGGCAAGCGTTTGGAGGGCGCAGAAGTCTTTTTCCCCTTCTTTATCTTCGCGGGGGAGGTCATTCAGCAATACGCGCATGCCGAATTCTTGGGCGACTTTAGCAATTTTACTGCCTACATTTCCTACTCCGATAATTCCGATGGTGGCTTCGGAAAGTTTTACTCCTTTCAGTTGCTGCAACAGTATCAGGGAAGATTGCAGATATTGGGCTACCGATGCGGAGTTACATCCGGGTGCATTCTTCCAGGTAATTCCGGCTTTCCGGCAATATTCCGTATCGATATGGTCGAAGCCGATGGTGGCGGTAGCGATGAACTTTACTTTGCTGCCTTCCAGCAGTTCGCGGTTGCAGTGTGTGCGGGTGCGTATGATGAGTGCATCCGCATCTTGCACCATAGCGGGAGTGAAATCACTTCCGGGTAGATAAACCACTTCATTTGCTATCTGCTCGATAGCTTCCTTTATAAAAGGTATTTTGTTGTCGACAATGACTTTCATTTCATTTACCGTTAATTGTAGGCAAAGTTAAAAATAAATTATGAGAATAGGAGATGCCGGTATGATAATGTATATCTTTGTATATGGTTCGTTACATAAATTAAGATATTATGAAAAATGTACTTATGGGCATTGAAGAAGTGGAAGATAAAATAATTGTGCTTCGTGGGCAAAAAGTTCTTTTGGGTAGGGATGTGGCTACTTTGTATGGGGTAGAAACACGTGATATTAATAAGTCAGTTAAAAATAACCCGAATAAATTTCCTAAGGGTATATTATGGCGCTGAACGATAGCGAGTTAAAAGGTTTGCGGTGGAAAAATTCCACCACTAATCTCTCTAAGTCAAGAGTATTGCCGAAAGCGTTTACCGAAAAGGGACTTTACATGATTGCCACTATCTTAAAGAGCCCTTGTGCCACGGAAGCTACATTTGCCATTATTGAGACTTTTGCTAAATTGCGAGAGTTGTCTCGCGTTATGAATAGCTTGCCGGATGCTTCTGAAGAGCAGCAGAAATCTTTATTGCAAAAGAGTGGTGAATTGTTTTCTGATTTATTAGATAACAATCTTCAGGCAACAGATTCGGAAACTACTATAGAGTTAAATCTTGCCCTGCTGAAGGTAAAACATACCGTGAAACGGAAAGCTGAAAAGGAATAAGTTATGGAGTTAAGCCGATAGTTTTGAATGTTGTTTTTGCAAGACTATCGGCCTATAACTTCTTTATTATCAAAATGAAGCTATTTCATATTTTGATTGCGGTATGCTAAATCCTTCTTTTTGTGCGGCGAGGCGAACGCTTCTCATGCTTTTCTGGTATTGACGAAGCAATTTGGCATCAGAATTAGCTACACGTCCATCACCTGCGGTATTTGCGGTGACTTTGTGACGAACACGATCTTCAAAAGTATTTTTGGCTTTCAATTCCCATTTGTTATACAATGTCTGATAATAGCTCAAACTCTTGCCGGAGGCGATGTTGTCTTCATCAACTTTACCTCCAATGTTTTCCGGGGCATCTTTTTGGCTTGCATCGTGTGCTATCGTCGCTGCTGTTACCCCGGCTTGTGCAAAGTTGAATGCGGCTTCAGTCAACATGCCGCGTACTTCCTTTTTCCATGCCTTGTTGTCAGCCCTGAATGCTTCAAGGTTGGAACTGGCGACTTGTGAGCTGTTGAAAGAGCGAAACTGTCCATCAGTCCATTTACCTACTTCCCACACATCAAGCGCATGGAATATCATGCCAATACCTTGGCGGATACCGTTTCGCATGATACCATAGATAATGTCGCCATCGTCTTCCACGGTCAGACCGAAACCATCAGGAGTACCTCCGGTGGTCTCTCCTAAATAGAGATTGTTATCGAATTCTGTCATGCAAAAGCGTTGCGAGGATGATGCTGATGATGAAATAGTTTCACTGGCAGGCTTATCGTTCTCAAAACGCCCTTCATAAACCAAACTTCCGTCAGAACTGTAACAAGAGCCTTTGCCGCTTTTTTTCCCGTCGCGCCAATTGCCAACATACACAACTGCACCGGATACATTAGGGATACCTTTTACATTAGCGATGAGCATGCCCCGGCCACTTATCTTGTCTTCTGAGAAATCGCCTACATATACGGCTCCGCTTTTTTGGCGTTCTATGCCAAATCCATTTTTACGTTTGCCGTTATAGTTATATTGCCCGATGTAGTCGGTCTTGTTGCCCTCGCCGAAAAGTATGGTTGCAATGTCTTGGGCACTGACCGGAATACAGACGACGGATAGGAAGAGTGCCAGAAGTACGGCTCTACTTTCCTTTATAAACAAAGTCTTCATTGATAGTGTATTTGTCACTTTTTTGTGCCTTCTTAAGTAATTTTAGCCCTTCCTTTTCTGCGATATTCTCCATGAAGAACGGCTTCTTGAGGTTGGCGTTGCACAATACATAATAGGTTTCGCCGTCTTCCAAGTTAAGGTTCAGTTCTGCGTGGTACACACCGCCTTTGCTGGGACAATCTACAGATATGACATAGCTGTCAGGATGCTCGAAGGTTATCTTACGGGCGCACATGTTATACAGCTTCGTTTCTGCCCCCTTATAGGTTGGTTTGCCTTCCGGATTAAGGGTAAAACCTTTCTCTCCGTTTACATTGAACACGTATTCGGAATGCCAAAAACGAAAGTCTATAAAGAAATAGACGGTACTTTGTGCTTTCGCATTCTGAATGCAAATAGCGGCTAGCAAAAAAGTTGCTAAAATTAATTTTTTAAAAATGGATTTCATCTTGTCTTGTCATTTAAAGTTTAACATATAGTGATAATTAGAATGATTTATCTATGACATAAAATCAATGTTGATTAATTCTGATATTCATTACAAATATAGTTGTTTATTTGAGACGGTAGATAACTATTCTAAATAAAAATATACCGTGAAACGGAAAGCTGAAAAGGAATAAAATAGCGAACTGTTTGGTTGTGTGCGAAATATTGCATAGTTTTGTCAACTTATAGTAATGATACAGTTTATTAAACGAGGATAAAACGCCCCAAACAGTATGAAGTGTGTTCATATCATCACCCCCGTGAAGGACTCTATAGAGTTGACATTGCAGGCTGCGGAAGCCATTATGGCATCTGACCTAAACGTTCCTTTTGTATATACTATTTATAATGATTTCAGTACGGAAGAAAGTACTGCCCGGTTGCAGGAGGCTTCTGCGAAATTGGGATTTGAACTGGTAAATCTTTCGGATATCACCGACCATCCTTCCCCTAATTATCTGCTTGTGTTGCAGATGGCCCAGCAACGTGCCATCCGGGAAGAGGCAGGACTGATTATCGTTGAATCGGATGTGATAGTGAAGAAAAACACCTTGCAGTCTTTGTTCGACGGAGCACTCCAAAGAGAAGATTGCGGTATTGCCGCTGCCGTCACTGTGGACGAGAAGGGAGATATCAATTATCCCTATCTGTTTGCCAAAGGTCGCGAAAACCAGGTATTCCCGGAGAAGAAGCATTGTAGCTTTTGCTGTTCTCTGCTAGCTTTGAACTTCCTGAAAACGTTTGACTTTCACCAACTGGACCCGGAAAAGAACTGGCATGATGTTACTATCTCCCATCAATCATTGAAAGAGGGTTTCAAGAATTATCTGTTTACTACCTTGCCGGTGTGGCATCGCCCGCATGGCAGCCGTCCCTGGAAACAGTTGAAGTATAAAAATCCGTTGAAATACTATTGGTTGAAATATACGAAGGGATTAGATAAAATCTGACCGGTTATGAGTAGTGTAAAGAAAAGAAAGAATATTATCTCCCATCCCCATGCTTTGATGCTTCATCCTGACTTTGAAGACATGAGGGAGTTTGTAGTTTCACTTCCCGAACGTTTCCAGAGAGAAGAAGGGGTCGTCATCCATAAAAAACGTAATGAACTGCGGAGGATGGAGTATAAAGGCAGGCAATTTGTAGTCAAGTCTTTTCAGCGTCCTAACTTTCTTAACCGATTGGTGTATGGCATTTTTCGCGCATCAAAGGCTCAACGCTCCTATGAGTATGCCGAAAGATTTTTGGCGATGGGTGTGGGGACTCCCCAGCCGGTGGGGTATTTGAATATTCGTAGGGGGGGCTTGTTCGATGAAAGCTACTATGTGAGCTGTCAATCGGAGTGTACGCATGTTTACGCTGATTTATTTTATGAGAAGTTTGATTGTGAGGAAGAGGTGTCGCGGGCAGTGGGACGAACTACCGGCATTCTTCATGAACATGGATATGCGCATAAGGATTATGGACGCGAAAATATTCTGTTCTGTAAGACACCCGAAGGCGTTAAGCTCGAAATAGTAGACCTGAACCGGATGTATATCGGTTCTATCGGCATCAAAGCGGGATGTAAGAACTTTATGCGCTTGCCGGCAACTCCGCAGATGCACCGTTGGATAGCAGAGGAATATGCCAAGGTTCGGGGTTTCGATGTTGAGGAGTGTTTTGACCTGATGGTAGCTTATAGAAGTACCCAGACGAGCGAGGGAGATATATATTGAGGATACTATGAAGATTATAGCAGTAGTTGTAACTTATAACCGGCTGGAGCTTTTGAAGAGAACCGTCCGGTGCCTGCAACAAAACAAACCGGTGTCTTCTATCGTGGTGGTTAATAATGGAAGTACGGATGGCACTGCCGATTGGCTGAAGACTCAGCCGGATTTGGTGGTTATCAGCCAGACTAACGTCGGTGGTTCGGGTGGCTTTTTTACCGGTATGCAACATGCCTATCAGGCAGGGGCGGACTGGATATGGTGCATGGACGACGATGTGTTTCCGCGTGCCGATTGTCTGGAACAGTTGTTGATGTGTGCTGGCGGGGAGGATGTGGGCATACTGGCTCCACGCCGCTTGCAGGAAGGCAAGCTTTTCACTCATGAATTTCAGGGGTATAACTTGACAAATCCGTTTGCTTCCATGTATACTGGTAAACTGTCGAAACAGCATGTGACTGCTCCTACGGAAATTCAGGGTGCTGCCTTTGAGGGACCGTTTATTCGCCGTGAAGTGGTTGAGAAAATAGGTTATCCCAATAAAGACTTGTTTATCTTCTGTGATGATACCGATTATTGCCTTCGTACTGTGCAGGCAGGCTACAAGATAATATATGTGCCTTCGGCCTTGATGGATAAGGAGAAATTCTTCTCGGATGACAGTTGGAGCGAACGGAACAAAAAGAAAAAGTGGAAGCGTTTCTACCAAGTGAGGAACTCCACGTACCTCAGCCATCATTACGGGCGAAACTGGGCGGTGAAATATCTCAGAGGTTTTATCGGGGTGTCGGGATATATCCTGACGGCTCTGGTTACCTGCCCCTTTACGGATGCTTACCGGTGGAGCGATATCTCCAAACTCTGGAAAGCCTATCGTGACGGGGTGAACGAGCGGCTGGGAATTATGAAATAAAACTATTTTAAATATAAACGGTCTTATTATGAGGCTTATAAAAGTAACAGGCGGTTTAGGAAATCAGATGTTTATTTACGCTTTTTATCTGCGGATGAAGAAGCGCTATCCCAAGGTGCGCATAGACCTTTCGGATATGATGCATTATAAAGTGCATTACGGATATGAAATGCATCGTGTATTTAACCTGCCCCGCACGGAGTTTTGCATTAACCAGCCTCTGAAGAAAGTTATCGAGTTTCTTTTCTTCAAAAAAATATATGAACGGAAGCAAGACCCTAATAGTTTGCAGGCTTTTGAGAAGAAGTATTGTTGGCCTTTGCTTTACTTTAAAGGGTTTTATCAGTCAGAACGATTTTTTGCGGATATTAGGGACGAGGTACGGGAGGCTTTTACCTTTGACAAAAGTAATGCCAACAAGCAAAGCCTTGATATGCTGGATAGGTTGGACAAAGATGAAAATGCGGTATCTCTGCATATTCGTCGTGGAGACTATCTGCAACCGCAACACTGGGCTACTACCGGAAGTGTATGCCAATTGCCTTATTACCGGAACGCCATAGCGGAAATGAACAAGAGGGTTTCCGCCCCGTCTTATTATGTCTTTTCGGATGATATTGCCTGGGTAAAGGAAAATCTATCGTTGCCGAATGCGGTGTATATTGACTGGAATAAAGGTGAAGATAGTTGGCAAGACATGATGCTGATGAGCCATTGCAAGCATCACATCATCTGTAACAGTACATTCAGTTGGTGGGGAGCCTGGTTAAATCCCCGTGAAGACAAAACGGTGATTGTACCTTGCCGTTGGTTCCAACATTCCGAGACTCCGAATATCTATCCTGCGGGATGGGTAAAAGTAGCAATAGACTAATACATAGAACATCATGAGTACATGTTTCCTGAAAAAAGCAGGCTTCGCCCTTATCGAAAGTTTCAAAGCTTTCCGGTTGACGCCTTCTCCGCGGTTGATAATGACCTTGCTGGTGAAGAATGAAGAGGATGTTTTGGAGGAAAATCTGCTCTTTCATAAAGCTATGGGAGTGGATGGCTTCATTATAACCGACAATAATTCCACAGACCGTACTTTGGAGATTATCCGTAAATATCAAGAGAAGGGGTGGGTGAAAGAACTGATTGAAGAGACGGCCACCAATTATGAGCAGAAGCAGTGGGTGGACCGCATGGTTTGGAAAGCTAAAACTGTGTATAAGGCGGATTGGGTCATTAATGCCGATGCCGACGAACTGTGGTATTCCCCTTCGGGTAATCTTAAAACAGAATTATCTGCCACGCATGCCAATGTGCTGAATTGTGAAGTGAGAAGTGTATATCCGGAAGAAGGAAAACCTTTCTGGCAGTGGGACAAGATGGTAAAGCCTGTTTATAACCAGGAACTTTATGACCTGTCGCTTTATTCTTTGTTTGAACGCCAGAATAAGAAAGTAATTCACCGCACCACCTGTTACCTCCAGATTTCTATGGGTAATCATAAGGTCACGATGTTTCCCAAGCGCTCGGAGTTTGGCAATGTGCGTGTTTATCACTATAACATACGTGGCAAACGGCATTTCATGGAGAAAATGATTAATGGCGGCAAGCAACTGGAGCAACACAGCAGCAAACACGGCGGACGGCATTGGCGCTACTTCTACGAGTTGTACAAGGAAGGAAAACTGGAGGAAGAATACGGTCGTGTCATCGGAACACCGGTTTTCGACCGTCTTGTATCGGACGGATTTATCTATACGGATACTACGATACCGGAGTTCTTCAAAAAGCTCTGTTAGTTTCTTGTTCTTGTTAATTCTGGTTGCTTGCTTTTTATTATGGATTTTATAGGATTGTGTATAAACCGGACAATATATGAACTTCCTAATGAGACGATAAGCAGTACCGGATATATTAATATGGGATAACGAAATCCATAGATGAAATCGTGAAATAAATAGTAAGCAAAGAAGGTGTGAATTAACCATAGGTTGGTAGAGTGGCTTCCCCAAAATTCTAATATACCGCATATGCGCCTGCTTCGTTTCATGCAGATATAACATATTAAAAAAGGTATCACAAAAAGTGGATTCAGAATACTGGGTCCTAACATCATCCTGAGTATGCAAAGGGTTAATAAGCTGCCGGTCAATAAAAGATTTCTTTTTAAAGGGTAATATCGGGAAAAATAAGAGCGGTAATATTCAAATATATTGTAACGGGCAAATAAGGCTCCGCAGATAAACGTGAATGAAAGAGTGATGTACCATAATATAATTTGCAATGGCTGATATTGTAGAATATAGGGACGGAACTGTTTTCCGGCAGTATTGGCTGTGAAATATAAAATACATACTATCGTAATAGTTATAATAGTAGCTTTGATATCTAGTTTATGCAGAAATCTGAAAATGTATTTTGAGCTAATGACAAGTAGGACATAAGGGAGGAAAAACCACCATTCTCTATTGTAGCTGCAATCCAATGCAACGAAATTACCGATAAATTCCATTAAACTTCCGGGATAACTTTTAGGTTTTATGAGGCATGCCAATGGAATGAACAGTAAAAAAACAATCCAGTAATTCACGTAGAGATTGAATATCCTATTCCATGAGTGCATTATTCCTCGGTTCTTTTTATAAGTTATGGCAAGTCCGTATCCGCTGAGAAATATGTATATCGGAACACAAAACGCTGCCACCCGGCTTAATGCTAATACGAGTGGTTTCCCATTCCAGAAGTTTATGAAAGTATGGCATTGTTCTACATTTGCAGTTGTGTTGAAAAGATGAAGAAATAACATCATCAGAATGGCAATTCCTTTTAGCTGCAATGTTTCTTCTTTTGTCATGATGATTTTATATAAGTATTAATCCTCTTTATAGTATTTTTTTTAAGTCCAGAGCAGCGCCTATGGCAACATCCATATTATAATATTCCCATTCGGCAAAACGTCCTAATAGATAGAAATTCTCTTTTTGAAGATTTTTTTTCAATGTGTTTATCATTTCACGGGTAGTATTGCTTTGGATAGGATAGGTGTATTTTTCATAATGGTGAGTCAGGTATTTCGGGTGATATGGAATACGGCGAAGGTTATCCAATATGTCTTCCTTAGATATAAAATCGGTAAATTCAATGCTGGCGGTAACTACTCCCTGAACGTTATTGTTGGGAGAGAAATTACCGCTACAAATGATACGGTGAGATTCGTGTTTATTACTTGGCAGATAAATCCAACTATAGTTATTGGGAGATATTTCACAGAAAACACTGGTGGTGCCGTGAGACTCTAATCCGTCAATGAATTTCTCGTATGTGTGGATATTGACTTGTCCTTTGAGTATTGAAGGTAATTTCTTGATGTTTCCGCAGAATATAACTTTATCAAAAGCTTCTTCATCAATTCTCCATTGTTTGCCGGTGCGTTCTATGTGGCTTGCCGGAGTGTTGTATCGGATTGATAGCCCTTCGGCCAGTCGATCGGCAAGAAATTGTGAACCTCCTTTTAACGGATAATAAAAGGAACTGTGTACGAAAGACTGTTCTTTGATGTGGTTGATGTTGTTGTATATCATTTCTTGCACAGTAGGCATGGGCAGTTTACCTTCTAACCATGAAAGAGGTACTTGTGTCAGGCTTCTTCGCCAGACTTTATAGTTATAAGGCTTGAAATATAGTTCATATAAGGTTTCTCCAAAGCGGTAACGGAGGAACTCCTCGAAATTGGCAGGTTCTTTATCTTGGCGTTTGGCGATTGTAAGCCAATCGTTTATGATTGCTTTTAGCTTGTTCTCCCCCAACTTATAGGCATGGTTTTCGATTGGGTATGGAATGATAGTTTCGTCATCCATGCTGACGGCGGAGTTGCGTTGTGCTTTTGTAAATTCCTTTTCTTTATCAAAGTGTTTCCAAAACCAGTCTGATACATCTTGGCGTTTGGTGTTGAACACGTGCCCGCCGGTACGATGAAAAAGGTTCCCATTGATGGAGTCGCATTTTATTATTCCTCCCGCCCGTGAATCGGCTTCAAAAATAACGATATCATGATTGTCTTTGAGCATTTGGGCGATGGACAGACCGGATACACCGGCACCTATGACAGCTATTTTCATATTATTTCCATTTTGAAAGTTTTACAGGATGGAAGTATAAGGTGTCTTGGGGGTAATTCTCTACCAGTTTGGACAAGCTATAATTATACTTTTCTGCAAAGATTTTATCCTGGGGAGGCCACATGACTCCTGATTTCATTTTCAGGTCTGTTGTAAATTTTAGCTTGTCTGTGGAGAGTACCAGAGCTGTAGGGATTGCAAATTCTACGAATAAGCTTGTAGCGGCAAAGGCACCGCAATAAAGCGTAAATTTGTCCATCATATCACTCGTGAGTACCAATATATCCGCATATCCACCTACAAGGGGGTAATCCAAACATCTTCTGTGGAAGTGTCGCATGTACTTGAAGATATATTTAAAGTGCCTTTCTATCAAAGGCCTTAGCGGGATGGGAGAATAAGGTATATTGTATTTATCAAATTGTGCTTTGGCTTCATCTATGGCAGGCAGGATGTTGCAGACTTCTACGCCACGTTGTTTCACAACGTATTTCATCGCTTCGGTTTGCCGCCATGGATGGTCCAGTTCCTGCATTTTTATGATATAATCTATGTAACATTCGTCTTCTGCCAGTCCCATTTCACTCAATAGATTTCTTTCATTTAGAATGGGATTGATAATCATATCGTCGGCAACTACAAAGAAATGTGTAAATCCCATTGGCTTGAGATGCGTATATGCTTGGCTCAGGTATCCCGAAAAGTAATAGGAGGACTCGTAAACAGGAATTACATTCGGCAGATTGCCGTCATAAAACGGGACAATATGGAATATGTGTGAAAAGCGGTTTCTGTATATGTTTTCAAGACGACCTATATTCTGGTCGTATCGGTGGTTGTATATGATTAAAAGGGCTGTTTTACACATGTGTTATGGCGTTTTTTAAACGTTCGTTTAATAGACGCAAAGATATAAGTTATTTTTATATCCAAAAAAAACTTACAGCCTTTTTTCGGTATTTATGGTAAAACGGTATTTATTCTTATTGTAGACTAATCTCTGATGGTTATAAATATAGACGATTATACATCTCGGGAGGTAAAGGAAAAGTATGTTTTTTAAACGAACGTTTAAAAAACACTTAAAGGTTAATTAAGTAATGAATATTCGTAAAATTATAAAGTTTGTAGAGGGAGTGATTAGAGTCTACAGATTGTCCGGAGGTTTTCATGAAGAAGAAAGAAAAATGTTGGACTTGCATTATACGAGTATAAAAAAAATAGGTATTGAGGCATTGCAGATTGTGATGATGGTAGATGGGAGATGCGTGCATGGGGGGCTCGCAGATCGCATCAGGGGAATTGTAACGGTTTATGATTATTGTAAGGAAAAGGGTATACCTTTTTATCTGCATTATGTTTATCCGTTTAAATTGGAAGACTATTTTGAACCTAACCGATATGATTGGCGAATTACGGACAAACAAATTTCATACCATCCTGAAGAGGCATTACCGGTATTACTTCAGGTGAAACTCTTACCGAACAAATTACATCGTTTGTATTTGAACCATTTGATTTCTAAGTATCCTGAACGACAACTGCATATTTACTCAAATGCTCTTTTTGCAGATAGTCGGTTTTCGCAAAACTTCTCAGATTTGTTTAGACCTACATTCCGATTACAAGAGGCTCTTTCTGTTCAAGTCACTCATATTAGTGAACCATATATCGCGATGGTTTTTAGGTTTCAACAACTGTTAGGAGATTTTAAAGAAGATGGTTATCAAATTTTATCTGTACGAAAACAAAAAGAATTAATTGAGAAATGTATAAATAAAGTGGAAGAACTTTATGTCTTATATCATTCTGGACAAAAGATATTAGTTACTTCTGATAGTATTACTTTCTTGGAGACTATAAAGAAACAGAAAAATTATGTCTCAATCATCCCGGGAAAAGTAGTTCACATGGATTATACTTCAGAAGCCGAATATGAAGTCTATATGAAGTCTTTTATAGATTTACTTATGTTGTCGAAAGCAGAGAAAATATACCTTCTTCAGACAGGGGACATGTATCGTAGTGGTTTTGCTAAAAGAGCAGCAAAAATTAATAATGCTCCTTATGAAGAAATTGTTTTCTAAATTCTTTCGTGCGAGAATGATTTTACTGATATAGTTCAGTTGTCCATAATTTCAATGCCTCCGTTATCGTATCATCCATATCGGCGTATGTATATTGGGCCAATCTCCCTCCGAATAATACGTTTTTCTCTTTTTGTGCAAGTTCTTGATACTTTTTGAATATTTTAGTATTGGTTTCGTCATTTACAGGATAATAGGGCTCTTTCCCCTTTTCAAAGTCATCAGGATATTCATAGGTGATGACTGTTGAGGGTTGCTTGCCAAATTCAAAATGCTTGTGCTCAATGATACGGGTATAAGGAATTTCGCGTGCTGTATAATTTACAACTGCATTTCCTTGGAAATCATCGGTATCTTTTAAGCGCTTATGCTCAAAGCGCAGGCTGCGATATTCCAAAGATCCACAAACGTAACTAAAGTACTCATCTATACAACCTGTGTAAAGAACCTTTTCGGCTAAAGCATCCAATTCTTGACGGTGTTTTATATAATCTACCCCTATACGGATTTCAATGCCCTCTAATAAAGCGTTAATAAGGCGATTATACCCTCCGATAGGAATACCCTGATATGGGTCGTTGAAATAATTGTTGTCGAAAACGAAACGGAAAGGAATACGTTTAATAATAAAAGCCGGAAGTTCTGTTGCCGCACGTCCCCATTGTTTTTCTGTATATCCCTTTATCAAGCGTTGATAGATATCTTTTCCACAAAGTTTAAGGGCTTGTTCTTCCAGATTCCGGGGATTGGTGATGTATTCGTATTCTTTGCACTGCTCTTTTATCTTGGCTCTGGCTTCATCAGGAGTACGTACTCCCCAAAGCTGATAAAAGGTATTCATATTAAAAGGAAGGTTATATAACTTTCCTTCATAATTAGCTATCGGTGAATTAATGTAACGATTAAACTCGACAAAATGGTTTACATACTGCCATACTTCCTTATTATCAGTATGGAATATGTGGGCGCCATATTTGTGGACATGTATATCATCTATTTCTTCACAGTAAATATTTCCACCTGTGTGCAAACGCTTTTCTACAACAAGACACCGCTTTCCGGTTTTATGCGCTTCGTGTGCAAATACAGCTCCAAATAAGCCACTGCCGACAATTAGATAATCGTATTGTTTCATACTTCTTTTTACTTTGAATATATTGCTACTATCCGATTAATCAGTTCCTGTTGGTCGGAACTGAACTTACGGGCAAACAATTCGTCTGAGTGGGATATTTCTTCAAAGTCTCCTTTCTGCCAATTATAGGGGGCTCCTCTCTTCCAGTCTATTAAGCGCATATTTCCATGGTCTTCGTCGAGGCTGTAAATATTGGCTTTGAAGGGAGAATTCCATAAAATGGTTTGTACAAATATCTCATCAGGGCATAAAGTGTACTTAAACCGTTTGAGTACAAATTCTTTTTGTTTAATGAGGTATTGGCAGAAATCTTTGGTAATACTGAACCATTGAGAGCCTTTTTTAAAGTCCACTTCACATTTTCTGCGGAAATGGATAAGCTTCTGAGTAATTAACAGCAAGTTATGACATGGGGCTGTAATGGTATGCCACTTGTTGTTACTGCGTTTCATACTTTTAGTAAAAATATAATACCGGAAAATTTTACGCTCCAAATCTCTTTGTTGTTCTGGCCCTTGCCAGAAATTGACGAATTCTTTTCCTGCGTTTTTTTGAAAGAAAGAATGGATATAGTCTTGACTTTTGATAGCTAGATCAGCTCCAGACAAAAGATGAAAATATGCATAATCTCCATTATCTACCGCTGTTTCCATAAGGGTAAATTCCGCTTTTACCAAACTAACGTCACCCCAATACAGTTTGATGGGATCTTTAATAATATAAAAGCCGGCTTTTTTTGTTTGAAAAGCTTCCGCTTGTTTCCGCAACGAGTAGGAACGCTTATCTATATATAGATAAATGTCATTCCGCTCGTCATCAAGCATTGATAGAAGAGCTTCCAATACAGGATAGTCATTATGGGCAATGATTAAATAAGCATGCTTTATCATACTCTGTTTTTTAAGACACATTAGTACATTCAAAAAGCTCAGTTTAGGTTGATAATTACAAAGGTACTCTATATTTTTAAAACAATACTCAATCTATTCATTTTTTTAGTCTATATTTGCAAAATTCGTATATATTATTGTTGTGAGAAAGAAAATTCTGTTTATAATTGAGAACCTAAGAGGGGGAGGAGCGGAAAAGGCTTTGATAGATCTACTGGAGCGTTTTGATTATACCCGCTATGATGTTTCTCTCTGTGTGGGCTATCTGGAAGGAATTTACCTAAATAATATCCCAGAAAAAGTAACTTTGATTGCTCTATACAAAGAGAATCATTCACTTTGCCGTAAAGCGTTTAGATATTATAAAAGGTTTCATTTTTCATATATGCTAAAGTATCAGTTGAAAAGAAAAGTCACAGAGTATTATGATGTTATAATTTCTTTTCTGGAGGGGCGTTCATTGCTTTTGCATAACTTGATAAGGCGACAAGGGAAGACTAATGTAACATGGGTTCACTGTGATTTGTTGAATTATCATTGGACTACATCTGCCTTTCCGAATTTCCGATCGGAAAAGGATTGTTATGCCCACATGGATAAAGTGGTGTTCGTGTCTCAACGGGCAATGAAAAACTTCTTCGAAAAGTTTCAAATATCTGTTTTTTCAGCTTGCATTTATAATATTGTGGATGCGGTTCGTATTCAAAGTTTAGCGGCAGAGGAAAATATAAAACATCCTTGTTTTACAGTGACTTCTATAGGTACATTAAATTCGGTGAAGGCTTTTGATCGTATAATTCGTATTGCAAAACGCTTTCAGGAAGAAGGTTATCACATTCATTTTCAGATAATAGGAGAAGGAGGGGAAGAAAAACAGTTGAAAAAGCAGTGTTGTGAGTTGGGTGTACAAGATATCGTTTCTTTTTTAGGTTTTATGAGTAATCCATATCCTTATTTGAAAGAATCGGATATATATGTCAGCACTTCTCGGTCTGAGGGCTTTTCATTGGTTATTTGCGAAGCGATGTGTTTAGGTATTCCTGTAGTAGCCACTCCTACGGCTGGTGCTGTTGAGTTATTGGATGGGGGTGAATATGGTGTATTGGTTGGGTATGACGATGATTCTATATATCAAGGGTTAAAAAAGCTGATAAATGACAAGCAATTGAGACAGCAGTATGCAAAGAAAGCTATTTTGCATTCTGAAATTTTTAAAGCGGATGAGGTGATGCGGAAAGTCTATGAGTTGTTTGATTGATAATTAAAAGTTTTAATTCTTACATTATGGATATTTTATGTACCATAGATAATAATTATGTTCAGCAATGTTGTTGCATGCTGGTATCTTTTTTTGATAATAACAGGAGAGGTAAGCATTCAGTCCATTTATTTTCAGAAAAGATGGCTCCTGAAAATCAGAATATCATAAGGAATTTGGTTGAATCTTATCAAGGCATATTCTATTATTATCAAGTAGATTCTTCTGAGTTTGGCTCTTGTTCCATGAAAAATATGGGATATTATACAATGGCAATTTATCACAGATTGCTTATGGCTAGATTGTTGCCTGATAATTTAGATAGAGTTTTATATTTGGATTGTGATTTGGTTGTAGACGGTTCTTTGGAGGAATTTTGGGGGATGCTGTTAGACAATTATGCTTTAGCGGCTGTAGATGAACTGAATAGTTGTGCTCCGGATGTTTTTGAGAGATTGGGGTATGATGCGAAATATGGCTATTTTAATGCCGGGGTCTTATTGGTAAACTTGAAGTATTGGCGGGATAATAATCTGACTAATGCTTTCTTGGAGTATATGTCTTCACATTCTGACAAACTGAAGACACATGACCAAGATGTGTTGAATGCGTTGTTACATGATAAGTGTAAACATGTTTCTCGGAAGTGGAATACAGAAGAGGCTTTTTATCATTATTATGTCATTAAAAAGTGGCGAAAAATGAATTCAAAAGAAATGAAAAAAGTTCTTTTCAATCCGGTAATTATACATTATTCATGGAAGCCGAAGCCTTGGGAGAAATCATGCAGACATCCTTTGCGGTTAAAGTACTTTTTCTATTTAAATAAAATTACTCTTTTTTCGACTTATAAACCTTCTTTTCCTGAAAGGATGCTGGCTCATTATGATGAGTTCTATTTTAAGTTGTTACTTAGATTGGGAGTTAAGGGACACAGATTTTATAAATTAGCATGAGTAAAATGAGGGATAAGGGATATACACTTGTTTCCATTGTAGTTCCATGTTATAATCAGGCAGTATTTTTACCTGATACATTGGACTCTGTACTGTCACAAACGTACAAACATTGGGAGATTATAATAGTGAATGATGGTTCTCTGGATGATACGGAAGTTGTTGCCCGGGAATATATGTTAATGGATTCTCGAATTCATTATGTGTATCAGGAAAATGCAGGTTTACCGGCAGCTAGAAATAGGGGAATTGAACAAGCTCAGGGAGAATTTATCTTGCCTTTGGATTCTGATGATATCATAAAACCTGAATATCTTGAAGAAGCGATGAAAGCTTTCGAGAAAAATCCACGGTTGAAAGTGGTTTATTGTCTTGGGGTTATGTTTGGAAAAATAAATGAACCGTGGGATTTAAGGTATAGGGGATACCGAAACCTTCTTGTAAGGAATGCTTTCTTTTGCTCATCAATTTTTAGAAAAAACGATTGGTTGAGAATTGGTGGTTATGATGAAAACATGCGAAAGGGATATGAAGATTGGGAGTTTTTTATCCGTCTCCTAGATGAACATAGTCTAGTGTATCAAATACCTCAGCCTCTATTTTATTATCGTACTAAGGAATGTTCTATGACTATTTTGGCTTCACAAAAAGAGACGGCAACTCAGATAGAAGCTTATATGTACTCTAAACACCAAGAACTGTATATTTCTTATTATGGAGGAATTTTAACGGCTTTGCATGACTTGAGTTGGTTCAAAGAACGTCGGGAACGAAGTAAAAATAAATGGTATAAAAGACTTTATCATAGATATATAAAGAAATAGCAAAATGGAAGTTACACCTTTGGTATCTGTTGTGATACCAGCCTATAATAGTGAGAAAACACTGGATACTTGTATCAAAAGTGTCACCACCCAGAGTTATTCTAATCTAGAGATTATTGTTGTAAATGATGGTAGTAGTGATGACAGCAAAAGTATTATAGAAGGTTATGTTATTCGGGATCCTCGTATCGTTTTGATTGATAAATCGGCTAATGAAGGTTTAGTACAGGCACGGTACGCCGGTGTGGAAGTTGCCAGTGGAAAATACATTCAATATTTGGATAGTGATGATATCTTACGTGAAGGGGCAATAGAGCATTTGGTGAAAAAAGCGGAAGAGACAAATGCAGATATAGTGGTGGCTCCTTTCTTTTATTGTGGGGATGGAACTTTACAGAAATCCTTGTTTTTTATTTTTGATGAATTGTCTGGTATAGATTATCTAAGAAACGTGATGATGTGGAAAGCACATTGGTGTGTATGGTCCAAATTTCATTTACGTTCTCTATATCAAAACCCTATAGAACGTCCTGATATTTCGTTGGGTGAAGATGTCATTCTTTCCACTCAATTACTTTTTTATGCAAGAAAAGTAGTACCGATTTATCAAGAGGTAGTTGATTATAATTTTACTTCATCATCGATGTCTCATTCTGATAATTTTGATGATGTTAAATATGAAGACTTTAAAGGGTACGTGAAATGGTTTAACGATTTTATGCGGACGAAAGGATTGGTAGATGTCTTAAAGAAAGAAATTGCCTTTTTTCATCTGAAAGCTGTTCAAACACAATTTGGTTGGAGAAAGATAGAAGATGTTGATAAGGAGATGAGAAACCTTATTGCCAATATCAAGCTTTATCCTGAATTCTCTAAGGCGTTGACAAGAAGAGAACGTAGACTTGTAGCTTTATATAGGTTTTCACATTGGTTAGGGTATCAAAAACTGAAAAGTTATCGAAGAAAAAAGTAGGTTATGAAGATATTTAGGAAATGGAAAGAAAGTATTTATAGAAGATTGTTGGAGGGCGGGTTGATAGCTCCTAAGATTGTGGTTCTGATAGATGGTGGAGTTTGCTCGCAGATGCACCAGTATTTATTAGGGCAATTATATGCGGGATGTGGATACAAAGTAGTCTATGATTTATCATTTTATGATGAATTAGGACTAGACAAAGACCGTAAGTTTGTACGTAATTTTGATTTGTTGAAAGCTTTCCCTTACTTGGAGTTTAATGTGGCATCTCCAACAGAAATAGGGGTGTATAGACGGAAATATCATTATATAGGAAACAATACGACGGCAAGAATTGATGATTTTTCGTTTTTGGAGAAAGTGCCGCCCGTTTATTTAGGAGGATATTATCTTCTTCCTGCTGATGTGTGGTTACCGGCTTTTCATTTTCTTTTCAGAATGACTTCGGGGGTACTTGATGCAGATAATATGCGGATGTGTAATGAAATAGATTCCCAACCTTACTCTGTAGGGGTACATGTTCGTAGGGGGGACTTGAAAGTGGAACAATATGATTATGGTATGCCTCCTACTTTAGAATATTATAAAAGAGCGGTTGATTATTTTATAAGAAAGTTTGAGAATTCATTTTTTTTCTTCTTCTCGGATGAACCGGAATGGGTGGCTGATGAACTTATACCCTATTTGAAGCTTTCTACTGATGAATGTAAGGTAGTGGACATAAATGGTTCCGATAGGGGTTATATGGATTTATTTCTGATAGCTCATTGTAAGCATCAGATAACTAGTAAAGGTACATTAGGTAAATATGGTGCGTTATTGCAGGATAGTCCGGAAAAAGTAGTGATACTTTGTGATGATAAACTGGAATATCGTTACAAAGAGTTGTTACAAAATACTGTTTTCCTATAGTTTCTTGATTAAACGGTGTAGCCATGAATCTTTTTTTCTGAGAAACTTATGGCCACCATATTCTTTCTTACTTTTATCTCGTATCATGATTTTCTCCTCAAATGGTAGTATGCTACCTTCTGGATAAAGGTAAGACGGTGACAATGTAGTAGGAGGATTTTCCAGAAAATAACGGTTTATATGTGACTCGTCGTGCCATACGGCGATGAACCTTTGTTGAAGATCCTGGTCTATTCTTCTTTTAATGGTTTCACATAGTTTGATATATTCTTTTGTCTTGCCTCCCGAAAATCCTCCTGCATAGTAATATATTCCCTCTCCTTCGGCTATATAGGCGGTAGAATGCGGGGAACGTTCGTATGTAAATTCATTATTATTTTTGTTGAAAAAACCGGGATGTAGGGTACCTACCAAACCATTGCCGATAGCAGGTGGTAATATTTCAAGACCTACAGTTTGTTTGAAAAGGAGATTTGCATTGCAAAAAAACAAATAATCTGTCTCTTTGAGTAATCGCTCTTTGATTTCCAAGAAAATATGAAATCTTTTCAGCGTATTGTTGGGCCATCCTAAGTTTTTTTGATAAATCCGATGTATATGTTGGTTCTCTTTTTCTCCAAATAAAAGTTTGCTATCTGTAAATACATAATACTCGCGTATACAATTAGGATCGTCTGAGAAAAAGTGACTTTCTGAACTTAAATAAAAATCCTTCCAAAAGATGTCATATTTGCCGGTACAGATATAGAGTATACCAATTTTCATACATATTATATTTTATTGATTGAGCAAAATTAGAAAGAACTTATGAGATTGGATAACTTTTACTATTATTTATTGTTTTGACTGTCTTTAATGAAATTAATCATATAATTTTGTATTTCAATTTTGTCTGATTAATAATATAAAGTTTATGGCTTTTTCTAAACCTCTGGTATCAGTTATAATTCCTGTCTATAACGTTGAACATTATATAGAACAATGTGTGCGTAGTGTGATAGAGCAGGAGTATGATAATAAAGAAATTATACTTGTGAATGATGGAAGTACAGATGGAACTATAGAGGTGGTACGCAGATGTTTTCATGATTATCCGCATATTACTATTATTGAACAAGAAAATCAAGGAGCTGCATGGGCACGTAAAAATGGATTGGATATTGCAAAAGGTAAATATGTGCAGTATCTGGATGGAGATGATACATTATTGCCCGATGCATTGGCTGATTTGGTGGAATGTGCGGAAAAATCACAGGCTGACATCGTGGTTGCCTCTTTTTATTTTTGTCGTCCACAGGCTGAGAAAGAAAGATCTGTCTATTTGGCTTTCGATGAGATGAATGGCATATCTTATTTTGGGGAGATATTGGATGGTAGAGGATATTGGTGCCTGTGGTCTCATTTTCAAAAGCGGACATTATTCTATGATTACGGAGTAGAAATTGTATCCGGTATTAATTTTGGTGAAGATGCCATTTGGATGACACAACTTTTATTTCATGATCCTAAGATCGTGGCATTAAATAAAACGACAGTTAATTATAATATTAATCCTTATTCAATATCCTATCGTCAGGAAATTGCCTGTAAACGACATAATGATTATAGAGCTTATCAACTCTGGATTGAAGATTATGTACAGAAATATGGATATTGGAACCGATTTGAAGAGAAGTTTGCTATTTTGCATATAGAAACAGCTCAAGTTAGTATTCGGCGAAAAAGGTTTGAGAGGACTTTTTCAGATGTAAGGCGAGTTGTTTGTGCGATAGATAAATATCCGCAATTGTCGGAAAAACTATACGGAAGGCTCTTTAAACTTGTCCGGCTGTACAAGAAATCTCCTGTGTTGAGTTTTCTTAAATTAAAATATTATGTGATAAAAGGAATGTTACTGCTTATTTGATGGGTTTTAAACCAAGTACTTTTCCAAACGAAATAATCTTGTGTCAATATAACATGGATAGTTATCGATTGAAGTGTATATGTATCACTCCTGAGTATTACTGTATATCTGTATGTTTTATAAAATCAATAATAACTTCTTTTAGGTAGTGAACTCTTTCTTATTCAATAGTTTTCCTTTATCTTTGCAAACTCTTAATTCACTTAATCACGAGCAATGAAGGAATTCATACAATTGATGCGGCGTTTTGTGTCGCCCTATAAAAAATACATAGGTTGGGCTGTTTTGCTTAATATTTTATCCGCTGTATTCAATGTCTTCTCGTTTACTTTATTAATTCCTATTTTGAATATCCTTTTTAAAACGGGAGCAAATGATGCGGTATATCATTATATGGAGTGGGGAAGTGCCAGTTTGAAAGATGTAGCTGTGAATAATTTCTACTATTATGTCACTCAGTTGATTGAGATTTATGGTCCGGCTACGACCTTGTTGTTTATGGGATTATTCTTGGCTTTTATGACTATGCTGAAGACCGGTTGTTACTTTGCTTCTTCGGCGGTGATGATTCCTTTGCGTACAGGAGTTGTGCGTGATATTCGTATCATGGTGTATTCCAAGGTGCTGCGCTTACCGCTAGGCTTCTTCTCGGAAGAGAGAAAAGGTGATATTATAGCCCGTATGAGTGGTGATGTGGGTGAGATTGAGAATTCTATCACAAGTTCGCTGGATATGTTGATGAAGAATCCGATTTTGATTATCCTTTATTTTGCGACATTGCTTATTACGAGTTGGCAATTGACATTGTTTACTCTTTTAGTACTTCCGGGCATGGGATGGTTGATGGGAAAGGTTGGAAAGAAACTGAAACGCCAATCGTTGGATGCTCAGAGCAAGTGGAGTGATACCATGTCTCAGCTGGAAGAGACTTTAGGTGGATTGCGTATCATCAAGGCATTCATTGCAGAAGATAAAATGATTAACCGTTTTGTGAAGTGTAGTAATGAAGTGCGGGATGCTAATAATAGGGTGGCTATGCGTCAGGCGTTGGCACATCCGATGAGTGAGTTCCTGGGGACATTACTGATCGTATTGGTGCTATGGTTTGGAGGTATGCTGATTTTGGGAGAGAATTCTTCGATTGAAGCGCCGACATTTATATTTTATATGGTTATCTTGTATAGTATCATCAATCCTCTGAAAGATTTTGCAAAGGCTGGATATAATATTCCGAAAGGTTTGGCTTCCATGGAGCGTGTGGATAAGATCTTGAAGGCTGAAAATCCGATTAAAGAGTCTACCAATCCTGTACCTTTAAAGATAATGAAAGATAAGATCGAATTCAAGGATATTTCTTTCAGTTACGGTACACGTGAGGTACTTCACCATGTAAATCTGACGGTGCCGAAAGGAAAAACTATAGCATTGGTGGGACAGTCTGGGTCGGGAAAATCGACGTTGGTAGATTTGTTGCCGCGCTATCACGATGTACAACAGGGTGCTATTACGATTGACGGCATCAACATTAAGGATGTGAAGGTATCCGATTTGCGTGGCTTGATTGGTAATGTCAATCAGGAGGCTATCCTGTTTAACGATTCATTCTTCAATAACATAGCTTTCGGTGTGGAGAATGCTACCATGGAACAGGTGATTGAAGCGGCTAAGATTGCTAATGCGCATGATTTTATTATGGAGACGGAACAAGGTTATGACACGACAATCGGTGACCGTGGTGGTAAGTTGTCCGGAGGTCAGCGTCAACGGGTCAGTATTGCACGGGCCATCTTGAAAAATCCGCCGATATTAATTCTGGATGAGGCTACATCGGCACTCGATACGGAATCGGAACGCTTGGTACAGGAGGCTTTGGAACGTTTGATGAGAACGCGTACCACGATTGCTATTGCCCATCGTCTTTCTACGATCAAGAATGCTGATGAAATATGTGTGTTGTATGAGGGTAAAATTGTGGAGCGTGGCAAACATGAAGAACTCTTGGAGAAGAATGGCTATTACAAAAGATTGAATGATATGCAATCGTTGGGTTGATGAAGGTAAGTCGGGAGAAAAGGATGTCCTCATCGGATTTATTTTCGTCCGAAGTCAGCTGGAATTTCACCCCATTGTTTGGTTTCCCATTTTAAGACAGGTGTGCTGTAGGAGTTTTCTCGTAACCACTTTTCAGCACGTTCTATCAACTGAAAAAGTGCTTCGGTTTTGGCATCACGTGGCAGTTTGGTTTTGCACTTTTTCTGTTTAACCCAATTGATGGCGTTCACGCTGTCACTGTATATGGGCATATCAAATCCTTTCTGCTTTAACAAAGCAAGACCGTGTACGATGGCTAAGAATTCACCGATATTATTGGTGCCATACATAGGACCGAAATGGAAAATCTGTTGACGACTTGCTACGTGTACGCCCTGATATTCCATCGCTCCCGGATTTCCGCTACAAGCGGCGTCTACCGCCAAGCTATTTTCTACGACATTGACGGAAGAAATTCTTGTTCCATTGGAACTGGATGCTTTGGTGCTTGAGGTGGTGTTTTTCCCTAAATATGCATAAGGAGAACAGACAAATGCGTTTTGTGCTTCCTCAAGAGTGTCAAATGATTTGTATTTCGCACCATTGTACCCTTTGGTTTGCAGTTGGCATGCGGTCCAAGTATCATAAATACCGGGTGAAAAGCCTGCCCAAACGACGTAATATTTCTCTTTCTTCATAATTAGCCTCAAAGTTACAAATAAATTTTGCAAAACAGAACAACTTTTCGTCTTGTTTGATTTTACCCCATTTCATCGGAAAAAGGTATGAATTTACTGTAATAAAAAGATTTGTTGAAGGTTGGAAAATATCCATTGTCAGACTTTGTCAGCCTTAAGTTTTGGTTAAAGATTGATTATTCGTTTATTTTGTATCATTGAGTTTAATTGGTTAGCGGTATGAATTGGAATCTTTTTTATATATGATGAACCAATGTTATTACTAACAAGAAATTTCCCAATTTACTATTGAATATTATCAGATTCTACAATCTAAATATTTTATTTAAAAATTGTGTCGTGAAAAAGAAAATTATTATTGGAGTTACAGTTTGTTTTATGGCTGTGTTTGTACACTTGCTACTGAGACAGAATTCTAATTTAGTGGGAATTGGTAAAGTCTAATTATTCTATAGGGTTGGGATGTATATATCAGTGTGATAGTCTTCTTTATTTCCAATTTTCTAAAAGTGGTTTTCTACAATCTATATTGTATGATTTGGTTCAGAAGAAACAAATATATTGTGGTAAAAGATTGACGGATAAAGCAGGTAAATCAGTCCCGCTTTTCCGATTAATTGACGGAGTTTATAAAGGGAAATTTTGGGGAATTATAACTCCGGAAACGATTGACTACGCCTTATGTAAAGAACCTAAAGATTATCCTGAATTATTCCGTAAATATAATACTGCTACTGACAATCCTGTTATAGCATTTTATAGGGTTATTAGATAGTTTAATTGTTTATAAGAACTTCAGGAATAAGAACGTTGAATTTTGTCCTTTTATCTAAACATTGGGAGGAGAAGAACAATTCTGCCGGTATGTTTGTTCCTATATAAAGATAAGTTTATGATAATGAAATAGAAAGAAGAATATATGAGAAGAACATTTGCAGAAGCGTTGCAACATCGGCGCAGTTATTATTCTATTGGCAGTGATTCTCCAGTATTGGATGAAGAAGTAGTACATATTATTCGTACGGCTGTCAAATTTGTACCGTCTGCTTTCAATTCACAATCCACGCGAATAGTATTATTATTGGGAGATGAACACAAAAAAATGTGGGATATTGTGAAAGAGACTCTGAAGAAACGTATTTCTCCTGAGGCATTTGTAAAGACGGAAGAGAAAATTAATGGTTGCTTTGCTTGTGGGCACGGTACTATTCTGTATTTTGAGGATACAGATGTAGTTAAGAAATTGCAGGATGTATTTCCTACATATAGCACTAATTTCCCCACATGGTCACAACACACTTCTGCCATGCACCAGTTTGCCATTTGGACTATGCTCGAAGATGCCGGTTTAGGTGCTTCTTTGCAGCATTATAATCCTCTGATTGACGAGGAGGTACGTCGTACGTGGAATTTACCGAACAGTTGGATGTTGATTGCTGAAATGCCATTTGGTACACCAACGGCCGAACCAGATGAAAAAGAATTTCAGGACTTGAGTAAACGTATAAAAATTTTCCTCTGATCGGATAGTGTTCTCAGCATAGAATTGCCTATCTTTGCCCTCAAAATGAAATTGGCTGCAAACGGTAAGCAATTATGATACGTATTTTTTTGACCGGTTATATGGGTGCCGGTAAAACAACTTTAGGAAAGGCTTTTGCCCGCGAACTGAATGTGTCATTCATTGATCTGGACTGGTACATCGAGGAACGTTTTCACAAATCTATTCGTGAATTGTTCATTGAGCGGGGAGAGGCCTCTTTCCGTGAATTGGAGCGAAATATGCTGCATGAGGTGGCAGAATTTGAAGATGTTATTATTTCTACAGGGGGGGGGACTCCCTGTTTCTTTGATAATATGGAATTCATGAATAAGCATGGATATACGGTTTTTCTGGATGTACATCCCGATGTGTTGTTCAACCGTTTGCGAGTGGGGACTCAACAACGTCCTATCCTGCGAGGAAAGACAGATGAAGAATTACGTATATTCATTGTAGAGGCTTTGGAGAAGCGCTCTCCTTTTTATTCGCAAGCCCATTATCGTTTTGATGCCGGACGTCTGGAAAGTCATCGGCAGATAGAAGAATCCGTACAACGGTTGCGTACATTATTATGCCTTTAATCCATTGTAGATGTGCGTTTTTCAATAAAAAAAGCATGATATATTAGATTTATATGTATTTTTATCCCCTTTTATAATAGAAACTACTAAATAGCAGAGTAACGAAAAATGAGAAAATGGCGTATTGAAGATTCAGAAGAGCTGTACAACATAACAGGTTGGGGCACTTCGTACTTTGGTATCAATGACAAAGGTCATGTAGTGGTGACACCTCGTAAGGATGGAGTTGCCGTCGATTTAAAAGAATTGGTAGACGAGTTACAATTGCGTGATGTAACTGCTCCCATGTTGATACGTTTTCCTGATATCCTCGATAACCGGATTGAGAAAATTTCCTGTTGTTTCAAGCAGGCTGCCGAAGAGTATGGTTATAAAGCGGAGAATTTTATAATCTATCCTATTAAAGTAAACCAGATGCGTCCTGTGGTCGAAGAAATTATCAGCCACGGAAAGAAATTTAATCTCGGATTGGAGGCTGGTTCTAAACCTGAGTTACATGCAGTGATTGCCATCAACATGGATTCTGATTCATTGATTATCTGTAATGGATATAAGGATGAAAGTTATATAGAACTTGCTTTGCTTGCCCAGAAAATGGGTAAACGTATTTTTCTCGTAGTAGAAAAATTGAACGAGTTGAAGTTGATAGCCAAAATGGCGAAGCAATTAAATGTAAAACCTAATATTGGCATTCGCATTAAGTTGGCCTCATCAGGAAGTGGTAAATGGGAGGACTCTGGAGGTGATGCAAGTAAATTTGGCTTGTCTTCCAGTGAGTTACTCGAAGCACTCGATTTTCTGGCAGATAAAGGTATGCAAGATTGTCTGAAATTGATACATTTCCATATCGGAAGTCAGGTGACGAAGATACGTCGTATCAAGACGGCGTTGCGTGAAGCTTCACAATTCTATGTGCAGTTGCATGCCATGGGATTTAAAGTGGAATTTGTAGATATCGGGGGTGGTCTAGGTGTAGATTATGATGGAACTCGTTCTTCCAATAGCGAAGGCAGTGTGAATTACTCTATTCAGGAATATGTCAATGATTCCATTTCTACTTTAGTCGATGCTAGTGATAAAAACGGTATTCCTCATCCAAATATCATTACGGAAAGTGGACGTGCGTTGACGGCACATCACTCTGTATTAATTTTTGAGGTACTGGAAACGGCGACTTTGCCCGAATGGGACGATGATGAAGAAGTGACGAAAAACGACCATGAACTTTTGCAAGAGTTGTATGGCATTTGGGATACGTTGAATCAGAATAGAATGTTAGAAGCTTGGCATGATGCACAGCAAATCCGTGAAGAGGCACTTGATCTTTTCAGTCATGGTATTGTGGATTTACAGACGCGGGCAAAGATTGAACGGCTGTATTGGTCCATTATGCGTGAAGTGAACCAGATAGCCGGTGGATTGAAACATGCGCCGGATGAGTTTCGTGGTCTTCCAAAACTGTTGGCAGATAAATACTTTTGTAACTTTTCACTTTTTCAGTCTTTGCCTGATTCTTGGGCGATAGACCAAATATTCCCAATTCTGCCTATTCAACGTCTGGATGAGAAACCTGAAAGGACAGCTACTTTGCAGGATATTACTTGCGATTCGGATGGTAAGATTGCTAATTTCATATCAACTAAGAATGTATCGCATTATTTGCCGGTGCATTCCTTGAAGAGTAAAGAGCCTTACTATGTAGGTGTATTTTTAGTCGGTGCATATCAGGAAATCTTGGGCGATATGCATAATCTGTTTGGTGATACGAATGCCGTACACGTGTCAGTGAGTGAAAAAGGATATGCCATTGAGCAGGTGATTGATGGCGAAACGGTAGCTGAGGTACTTGATTATGTACAATATAGTCCTAAAAAACTTGTGCGGACATTGGAAACTTGGGTGACACAGTCTGTAAAAGAAGGACGTATTTCATTGGAAGAAGGAAAGGAATTTTTATCTAATTACCGCTCTGGGTTGTACGGATACACTTATTTGGAATAATTTATTTAATAGGCAATTGATAATGAGAGAGAAACTTACTGTAATAAAAGTAGGGGGTAAAATTGTAGAAGAAGAAGTAACCCTGCTTAAGTTACTGGATGATTTTGCCACTATTGACGGTTATAAAGTCTTGGTACACGGTGGGGGACGTTCAGCAACAAAGTTGGCTACTCAGTTGGGTATTGAAAGTAAAATGGTAAATGGCCGTCGTATCACCGATGCCGAAACATTGAAAGTGGTGACGATGGTATATGGCGGGTTAGTAAATAAAAATATTGTGGCAGGTTTACAGGCACGGGGGGTCAATGCCCTTGGACTGACTGGTGCCGATATGAATGTCATTCGTTCGATGAAGCGTCCTGTCAAAGAAGTAGATTATGGTTTTGTCGGAGACGTCAAAGAAGTGAATGGTGCTTTTCTGGGCGATCTTATACATAAAGGAATTGTGCCTGTGATGGCTCCATTGACACATGACGGTCATGGAAATATGCTGAATACGAATGCTGACACTATTGCAGGAGAAACCGCTAAAGCGTTGGCCGGACTATTTGACGTTACGTTGGTGTTTTGCTTTGAAAAGAAGGGTGTGCTGCGTGATGAAAATGATGATGATAGTGTTATTCCTCACATTACATCCGAGGAGTTCAAACGATATGTGGCGGAGGGAGTAATCCAAGGCGGGATGATCCCAAAATTGGAAAACTCATTTGAAGCAATAAATGCCGGAGTGTCTGAGGTCGTAATAACTTTAGCTTCAGCCATCGGACAAGAAGGAGGAACGCATATAGTGTGATAAATGACAATTTAATGAAGGACTAAGAATGAAGAATTACCTTGCGGTATGTTTGCATAACGTAACTAAATTCTTCGTTCATCATTTCTCTTTTTTATCATTTCCCCTTTATTTCTTTCCTAAAAATAATTTAAAAAAATGGCATTTGCCTGTAACTTTCTGTATACATAACCGTCAACTAATTAGAGATGCAAGAAATCAGCTTTCGTAATGACATTCTCCCACTGAAGGATAAACTCTTTCGGTTAGCCCTAAGAATTACATTTGATAGGGCAGAAGCGGAAGACGTTGTACAAGAAACGTTGGTCAGGGTGTGGAATAAGCGTGATGAGTGGTCGCAGTTCGGTTCTGTAGAAGCCTATTGCTTGACAGTGACAAGAAATTTGGCGATAGACCGTAGCGAAAAGAAAGATGCCCAGAACGTAGAGTTGACACCTGATATGGAACAAGCTGCTGATGCATCGAGCCCTTACGAACGGTTGGTAACTAAAGAACGGATGACATTGATACATCGGTTGATAAATGGACTTCCTGAGAAACAAAGGTTGGTAATTCATCTCCGGGATATTGAAGGTAAGAGTTATAAAGAGATTGCAGTAGTCCTGAATTTGACAGAGGAACAAGTAAAGGTGAATCTTTTTAGGGCACGGCAAAAAGTAAAGCAACAGTTTATTAATATAGAAAGTTATGGACTTTAAATATATAGAACAACTTTTGGAGCGCTATTGGCAGTGTGAAACCTCTTTGGAGGAGGAAGCGCAGTTGCGTGCTTTTTTTAAGGAAAACGATGTGCCTGAGCATTTGCTTCGTTACAAAGATTTGTTTGTATATCAACAACTTCAGCAAGAAGAACAATTGAGTGAAGATTTTGATGCACGGGTACTTGCTGAGATTGAGGTACCGGTAGTCAAGGCAAGACGTATGACATTGATTGCACGTTTCATGCCATTGTTCAAAGCTGCTGCAGTAGTGGCAGTAGTACTTTCATTGGGAAATGTGATGCAACATTCATTTTTTTCGGATGTGAAAGAGGTCGCTGCAGTTGATACTATCGGTAAACAGATTTCTGCTCCGTCGGTTGCCCTTTCGGGAGATATCAACGTGACGCACGAAAAGCAGATAATGGATAGTCTAAAACGTGTAGAAAAGGAGAAAGGAATCAAAAAATAGATGTTTTCATTTACTTTTTAAAATAACATTTTCATTTGCTTTAAACATAAATATAGTTAGTGTGCTTTATTAAAACAAACTGAGGCTGTGAAGTTTCAATTCTCTCAAAATCTTATAAAAAACTAACTAAGATAGATGGGACGCCGCGTGATGCAGTGTCCCTTTTATTTTTCCAATTGTGATAGTGTCGTTTGATCATAGGGTGTTATTCTTGTTTAAATCGGTATAGAAAACAAAAGGCTTCCTCGCGGAAGCCTTTCATAATTACGTTAGAAAATTTATAGATTTGCTTTTAAAGAGAGAATTTTGTTTCGGTTTGCCATCAATCTTATAGATTATGCAACTTACATTAGAGTTTATACAGTCCTTTCTTTGGATAATCTAGCTCAGGATTACCTTTATAGCCTACACTTCCACTACCACTAGTACGTACTTTCAGGAAATCGGTTACATGACATTTGATATCACCTGATCCCGTCACGTTGGCAGAAGCACGTTTTGCTTGAAAATCGGATGCATACAAGTCACCTGAACCTGCTACACTGTAGGTCGCTTCTTGAGTGGTACCGGTTAATTCGGCTGTACCCGAACCTGCCACAGATGCCTGAGTATTAATTGCAACAATATTTTTCAATTTTATATCTCCCGAACCTGCCACAGACGCTTTAAGATTAGTACAAGCGATATCACTACAAAGAATGTCTCCTGACCCTGCTACAGAAATTTCAAGATTATTTGTACAGGAAATGTTATTTGCTTTTATATCTCCCGAACCTGCAATGGCCATTTTAAAAAAATCAGTTTTTAAACCATTTGTCAGGGCGATATCTCCTGAGCCTGCAATAGAAACTCCATTTAGTGTTTCTGAAGAAATACGTATTTCAAGTTTATTATAGGAGACACTCGTTCCTTTCTTAAAACCGATATTGAGTACACCGTTTTTTACATTCACATCCAGTAGATTTATGATATTATCCGAGGTATAGATCTTTACCTGAGGTTTACCGTTTTTTTGAGTGTATATGACATCGGGACTTCCGGCAAGATTTATTTTAGTGAAATTATCTACTCTAATGTCTTTAGTAACATAATTCTTACTGGCTTTAACGGTTTTCCCATTGAAAAAACCGGAAGTATTGTAATTAGATTTTTGTGAACAAGCTATGGTGCTGAATGCCAAAACTGTTAGTGCAATAATTACTGTTAGTGTTCTCATATTCATCTTATTTGAGTTAATCGTTTAATCATTAGACGTAACATGCTCCTAAAAAGTTGCATGGTATAGTGCCTTTTTTTTGAAAACTTTCGTTTTTTAGGGTAATTCTTTGTTCTTTTGTCTGTTTAATAAGGATAAGCAGATGATGACAGAGCATATTTTAGATGATGACGAATTGGGAAAGCTACTTGTTAGGGTTAACATGCGTGCACGGCGTCTGACTTTTCGTACCCGTGAAGATGCCATCCATGTAACTGTCCCTCCAGGTACTGTTTTGTCTGAAATTAAGAATGCAATAGAACAATTACGACCTCGTTTAAGGTCGGCACGTCAAAAATATATCCGTCCTTTGATTGATTTGAATTATCGTATCGATACGGAATTCTTTAAACTGAGTCTTGTCAGTGGACGGCGGGAAAGGTTTCTGTCTCGTTCGGAATTGGGAGAAATGCAGATCATCTGTCCACCTGATGCCGATTTTTCCGATCATAAATTACAAGAATGGTTACGTAAAGTGATAGAAGAGGCTTTGCGGCGTAATGCTAAAATACTTCTTCCTCCTCGACTTTATGCTCTTTCACTTCAGCATGGACTTACTTATAAAAGTGTAAAAATAAATTCCAGCAGTGGACGATGGGGGAGTTGCTCTGCACGGGGAAACATCAATCTTTCCTATTATTTGGTATTGTTACCTCAGCATCTGATAGATTATGTGTTACTTCACGAATTGGCGCATACCCGTGAAATGAATCATGGTGAACGTTTCTGGGTTTTATTAGACCGGTTTACAGATGGTAAAGCGTTGGCGTTGCGCAATGAATTGAAGCAATATCGTACGGAATTTTAAAACGATCCGGTAATTAAATAAAACGCAGGTATTATTGTGCCAACAATTTCACTTCTTCGCCTTCTTTTTCAAACCGATAGTCACCTCCTCTTTCGCTCAGTTCAAATAGTGAGAGTTTCTCGGTGTCATTGTTTACTATCATCAGGGCACTTTGTTCTGCAAAACGCTTCACCTCAAAAGAAAAAGGCTCCTCTGTAATCTTTTTGTTTATCAGTAGGCTATCATTAATCAGTATAGACACTGAATCTCCCGCAAATCCCTTGTTTAGCATGATGGTGTAGGTTTCGGTAAAATAACGCTCTCCGTCCTTTTTCTGCTGTAGTCTCATACTCATGTATACAAAGATTACGACTACAAAGATAATGGCAAAGGCAAGAATACCATTACCTATCATAAACTGTTTGTTGGTATTTAGACGGTGTGTCATGATGGTTAAAAATTTAAAGAACCCTGCAAATTTAACAATTATATTTGAACTGGCTGACAAACTTTTCAACAAATACTTGTATTTAAAATCTTGTTTTCTTTGTATTTAAAATAGATATAGATATTTTTGCCTTAAAACATCGTATTATGAAAAGAATATCAAGTTTTGCTGTAGCTTTATTGATGTGTATTTTTACTTTTGCACAACAGGCGCTTTGGGGAGGTACTCCGGTCGTTTCACCGGAAATTCATGACAACAACACCGTTACTTTCCGTCTGAAAGCTCCAAAAGCAGTGAAAGTGCAAGTAACAGGAGACTTCCTGCCAACACAGAAAATCAAGACGCCATACGGAGAATTTGACAGATCGGGTGTAGTCGAATTGAAAGAAGGGAAAGACGGTATATGGGAATATACTACTTCCGAACCCCTGAAACCCGAACTTTATAGTTACTCGTTCATTGTAGACGATTTAAAGATGATGGATCCGGGTAATGTTTATATGATACGCGATGTAGCTACCGTAACCAATGTGTTTATGATTGATGGCGGGCGTGCTGATTTATACAAAGTAAATAAAGTACCTCACGGAACCGTTTCCCGTGTATGGTATGATAGTCCTACTTTGGGGATGAATCGTCGGCTTACCGTTTATACTCCAGCGGGTTATGAAACCAGTAATAAGTCTTACCCCGTATTTTATTTACTCCATGGTATGGGTGGTGACGAGGAAGCGTGGATAGCTCTTGGACGTACGGCGCAAATACTGGATAATCTTATTGCCCAAGGTAAAGCAAAGCCGATGATTGTAGTGATGACTAATGGAAATGCATCTCAAGAGGCGGCTCCCGGTGAATCTTCTTTAGGATGGGTTTCTCCTACCATGCAGCTACCTAAAACAATGGAAGGTTCTTTTGAAATGGCATTTCCAGATGTTGTGAAGTTTGTCGATAAGAACTATCGTACTATAAAAAGTAAACCTGGTCGAGCCATTGCAGGATTATCAATGGGTGGTTTTCATTCTTTGCATATTTCCAAACAGTTCCCTGATATGTTCAATTATATAGGTCTCTTTTCAGCTGCCATTCTGCCGGATAAAGAGGTCAAATCCCCTATTTATGATGACCTTGAAGGAAAATTGAAAGTCCAGTTTTCCAAGAAACCGGCACTTTATTGGATAGGAATCGGGAACAAGGATTTTCTATATAAAGCGAATGAAGATTATCGTAAACTGCTGGATGAGAAGGGATATAAATATACTTATTATGAAACAGATGATGGCCATATCTGGAAGAACTGGCGTATATACCTGACAGAATTTGTACCTTTATTATTTAAATAACCCCAAAATAAAATCATGAATAAAAAAATTATCCTATCATTAACCCTGTTTGGGTTGGTATCGGTTGTTACGGCACAGACTGCAATTACCCCTGCTATTCCAAGAGACGAGAAAATAGAAAGAAAGATTGAAACCTTACTGAAGAAGATGACGCTTGACGAGAAAGTCGGTCAGATGTGTGAACTCACCATTGACTTGCTGCAAGACCGGAAAGCCGATCCTGCCAAAGGTTTTCAGTTGAGTGAGGCAATGCTCGACAGTGTAATCGGAAAATATAAAGTCGGTTCCATTCTTAATGTTCCTAATGGGATAGCTCAAAGTATTGAAAAATGGCAGGAAATCATCAAACGTATTCAAGAAAAATCCATGAAAGAAATCGGTATTCCATGTGTTTACGGTGTAGACCAAATTCACGGTACTACCTATACGTTGGACGGTACGTTCTTTCCGCAAGGTATCAACATGGGAGCTACGTTCAATCGTGAACTGACCCGTCGTGGTGCTGAAATCTCCGCATATGAAACCAAAGCGGGAAGCATCCCTTGGACGTATGCTCCGGTAACCGACCTTGGACGTGATCCCCGCTGGCCCCGCATGTGGGAAAATTATGGTGAAGATTGCTATGTCAATGCCGAAATGGGACGCGAGGCCGTTCTCGGTTTTCAGGGTGATGATCCCAATCACATCGGAGTGAATAATGTAGCCGCTTGCATGAAGCACTATATGGGTTATGGTGTTCCCGTTTCCGGTAAAGACCGTACCCCTTCTTCCATCACCGAGCAGGATATGCGCGAGAAGCATTTTGCTCCCTATCTTGAAATGGTGAGAAACGGTGCGCTCTCTGTCATGGTAAACTCCGCGATGAACAACGGACTGCCTTTCCATGCCAATTATGAGCTATTGACTCAATGGTTGAAGGAAGACCTCAACTGGGATGGTATGATTGTGACGGACTGGGCAGATATAGATAATCTTTGGAAACGCGACCATATTGCCAAAGATAAGAAAGAAGCCATCAAACTCGCCATCAATGCGGGTATAGATATGTCTATGGACCCGTATGACTGGAAGTTCTGTACACTGTTGAAGGAACTGGTACAGGAGGGTGAAGTGCCTATGAGCCGCATTGACGATGCCGTTCGTCGTGTATTGCGCCTGAAGTATCGACTGAACTTGTTTGATAAACCCTATTATGATTGGAAAGACTATCCTTTGTTCGGAGGTAAGGAACATGCCGCTGCCGCCCTTCGTGCTGCCGAAGAGTCTTTGGTGTTGCTGAAAAACACAGATGGTATCTTGCCCTTGGCAAAAGGCAAGAAAATCTTGTTGACAGGGCCGAACGCTAACTCCATGCGCTGCTTGAACGGCGGTTGGTCTTATACCTGGCAAGGCAGTAAAGCGGAAGCATGCGCTGAGGCTTACAACACCATTCTTGAAGCCTTTACCAACAAATTCGGTACTGGTGCTATCATTTATGAACCCGGTGTCACTTACAATGATAAAGGCAATTGGCAGGAAGAAAATGTTCCTCAAATAGAGAAAGCAGTAGCTGCCGCAGCCCATGCCGATTATATTGTAGCTTGCATTGGTGAGAACTCCTACTGTGAAACTCCGGGTAATCTGACAAACCTCTTTCTTTCTCAAAACCAACTCGATTTAGTGAAAGCCCTTGCCAAAACCGGCAAGCCCGTCATTTTGATTTTGAATGAAGGCCGTCCCCGCCTGATAGCCGATATCGAGCCGCTGGCAAAAGCCGTTGTCAATATTATGCTCCCCGGTAACTATGGTGGCGACGCTTTGGCAAACCTCATGGCAGGCGATACTAATTTCAGTGGTAAGATGCCTTACACCTATCCCAAAGAAATTAACTCTTTGATTACCTATGACTACAAACCTTGCGAACATATCGGCAAGCAGATGGAAGGCGCTTACAACTACGACGCGCAGGTTTCCGTACAATGGGCTTTCGGCTATGGCTTGAGCTATACCACTTTTGCATACAGCAACTTCAAAGTTGATAAACCGGACTTTACTGCCGATGATGTGCTGACCTTCACCGTCGATGTGAAGAACATCGGTAACCGTGTAGGCAAAGAGAGCGTTCTGTTGTTCAGTAGTGACCTTGTGGCTTCCCTCACTCCCGATACCCGCCGCTTGCGTGCTTTCGAGAAGGTGGAACTAAAGCCCGGCGAAACGAAGACTGTTACCCTGAAAGTGAAAGGTTCCGACCTTGCCTTCGTGGGTTATGACGGCAAATGGATATTGGAGCAAGGTGATTTCCGTATCCAGACGGGCGACCAGACCTTGAATGTGGTTTGTATTGATACCAAGAAGTGGGCGACTCCGAATAAATAAAAGTTTTCCGAACCTCTTTTTTTAATCATTCATCAAATAATCTATTTGTCCACATTCAATATACCCGACTCTCGGTCGCTATTGTTTGTGCGTCTCTTGGCTGCATTATACTTTTTGCCGAACTCGAAGTCATAGCTTAATTTGATGATTGCCATCTGCCCTGTCTCCTTGCTATATGTCCAGGAAGAGTAGGGAGCAACCTTGTTCACCCGTTCTTTGCCGGTTTTGTAATTGTTGGTAAACGGGAACATCATACCGGCGTCCAACTGAAAACGTTTGTGGGTATAATTCACGAGGATAGCCGTTATGTTTTCGCCCTTGGTAATCGTTTCGCCAAATAACGTATGCTTGTTCTTGGTGAACTGTCCCAACAGGGCAAACTTTTTATAATTAAGCATCATTTGCAGGTTATAAAAGAAGCTGTTATATGTATGGGTGTAATTCTTTCCGTTGGACCAGTAGCGTATAAATCCACCTTCAAGGCGCTGTCGGGATGGCTTTGCAAGATTGAAACGGCTTGTTTTAAAGTTTCACTGTTATTGTTGTTACCGTTACAGCTGGTGTATAGTACAGTTGTAATACATATTATATAGGTATATAGGAGGTTTTTCATTATATTGGGATAGGTGATGCTTGCAAATGTATGAAAAACTTTAGGATGAAAGATAGTAAAGGTTGAAAAAGCTTTCAGATAATGGCTCTTTTGTTTAAACAAGATTTTTTGTAATATGGGAACTATATTCCCCAAATGTTTAAGTAGAATACTTGTCGTATTTGGAGCTTATATCTATCTGCTTTGAGTTATTTGTTGAAGGGTCAAAACATCCCCATCTTTTAGGGGAAAACACCCGGATGTTATACCTTAAAACATCCGGATGTAATAGGGTAAAACATCCGGGTGTAATAGGCGCTAAGTCTTAGGGAATATTCTGTTGAGTCTTAAGATATGGAGAAATAAGCCTTAGTATCGTAGAGACCGAAATTGGGGATACTTAAAATGAAACTCTTTATTAAAGTCCCTGAAGATCATCTCAGAAAGAACAAAAAGCTTTGAAACTTGTAGGGAATACCCTTTTTCAGTAAGTTTTTCTTCTAATATTTTGTAGTCGAACAGATTATTTATATCTTTGCAAACGGAAACGGATGAAGGAGGAGGGGCGATTAAGCTCCTCTTTTTTGTTCTTAATAGTTATTCTATGATAGAAAAGAAAACAGTTTGTCAAATTGTAGACGAGTGGCTGGAAGGTAAAGACTACTTCCTGGTGGAGGTGGCAATCAGCCCGGATGACAAAATCGTGGTTGAAATAGATCACAAAGACGGCGTTTGGATTGAGGATTGCGTGGAACTGAGCCGCTTCGTCGAGTCCAAGTTGAGTCGTGAGGATGAAGATTATGAACTGGAAGTGGGGTCTGCCGGTATTGGACAGCCGTTCAAGGTCTTGCAACAATACATTAATCATGTGGGTAAGGAAGTGGAAGTGCTGACGAAAGACGGACGTAAACTTGCAGGAGTGCTGAAAGAAGCCGATGAGCGACGCTTTGTGGTTACTATTCAGAAAAAAGTGAAAGAAGAAGGTGCCAAGCGTCCTAAATTGGTGGACGAGGATCTGGAATTTACTTATGAAAATATAAAATATACTAAATACTTAATCAGTTTTAAATAAGACTATGGCCAAGAAAGAAGAAACTATCAGCCTGATAGATACCTTTTCGGAATTTAAAGAACTGAAGAATATCGATAGAACCACTATGGTGAGTGTGCTCGAAGAGTCATTCCGTAGTGTGATTGCGAAGATGTTTGGCACCGATGAGAATTACGACGTCATCGTGAACCCGGACAAGGGTGATTTCGAGATATGGCGTAACCGTGAAGTAGTAGAGGATGCGGATTTGGAAAACCCGAATTTGCAGATTGCATTGTCTGAAGCACAGAAGATTGACGCTTCGTATGAAGTTGGTGAAGAAGTGACGGATGAGGTAATCTTCGCAAACTTTGGTCGTCGCGCCATTTTAAACTTGCGCCAGACGTTGGCTTCTAAGATTTTGGAACTGGAGAAAGATAGTATTTATAATAAGTATATTGATAAGGTGGGTACTATCATCAATGCGGAAGTTTACCAGATTTGGAAAAAGGAAATGCTGCTGCTTGATGACGAAGGTAATGAACTATTGTTGCCCAAGACCGAACAGATTCCGAGTGATTTCTACCGTAAAGGGGAGACTGCCCGTGCCGTAGTGGCTCGCGTGGATAACAAGAACAATAATCCGAAGATTATTCTGAGCCGTACGTCACCCGTGTTCTTGCAGCGGCTGTTCGAAATGGAAGTACCCGAAATCAATGACGGATTGATTACCATCAAGAAAATTGCCCGTATCCCCGGTGAACGTGCCAAGATTGCCGTAGAGTCTTACGATGACCGTATCGATCCGGTAGGCGCCTGTGTCGGTGTAAAGGGTAGCCGTATTCATGGTATTGTCCGCGAGCTTCGCAACGAGAATATAGACGTTATCAATTACACGTCGAATATCCAGTTGTTTATACAGCGCGCCCTCAGTCCGGCCAAGATATCTTCTATTCGTCTCAACGAAGAAGAACACAAGGCTGAAGTTTTCCTGAAACCGGAAGAGGTATCGTTGGCTATCGGTAAAGGAGGTTTGAATATCAAACTTGCCAGTATGTTGACTGAGTACACCATTGATGTGTTCCGTGAATTGGATCAAGCGGTAGAAGACGAAGATATCTACCTCGATGAATTCCGTGATGAAATAGACGGTTGGGTAATCGACGCGATCAAAGCTATCGGTATCGATACTGCTAAGGCTGTGTTAAATGCTCCCCGTGAGATGTTGATTGAGAAAACGGACCTGGAAGAAGAGACGGTGGACGAAGTATTACGCATTTTGAAATCGGAGTTTGAAGAAGAGAACGAAGCTAATGATTAATGGCCAACATTAATCATTAAACATTCTTTTCCGCTTCTTTCTCTATTATTCATTAAAATTAAAGTATGTCGATAAGGTTAAATAAAATTACGAGAGATTTGAATGTGGGAATCACGACGGTAGTCGAGTTCTTGCAGAAGAAGGGCTTTGTTGTAGAGGCAAACCCCAATACGAAAATTACCGATGAACAGTATGAACTACTTGTGAAGGAGTTCAGTACGGATAAAGACTTGAAGTTGAAGACAGAGCGCTTTATTCAAGAACGTCAGAGTAAGGATCGTAATAAAGCGTCCGTGTCTATTGACGGTTATAAGGAAACACAGGAGAAACCGAAAACCGAGGAGGTTGTGAAGGTGGTTATTCCCGAGGATGTACGTCCGAAGTTTAAGCCTGTCGGCAAGATTGATTTGGATAAGCTAAATCGCAAGCCTTCTGTAGAGAAGGAGAAAGATACTGAACCGGAAAAAGTGGTGGTAGAAGAAAAGAAGGTGGAAGAACCTGCACCGGTAGTTGTTGAGGCTCTGAAACCGGAACCTGTTCAACAACCTGAGCCTGTTTTGCAGGCTGAAGCAATGTCTGCACCTGTATCTGAACCTCAGCCGGAACCGACTCCCGTGCCTGTATCGGCAGAACCGGTTATTAAGGAAGAACCGGTCGTTCCTGTATTTGCTGAGAAAGAGGAAGAGGCGGAAGAGAAAGGGTCTGCTCCGGCAGAAACCGTAAAAGCCCAGGTAGAAACAGAAAAAGAAGTGAAAGAAGGTGATGAAATATTCAAGATACATCAGCCTGAGTTTGTTTCGAAGATCAATGTCATCGGACAAATAGATCTCGCTGCACTGAACCAGTCTACACGTCCCAAGAAAAAATCGAAAGAAGAGAAACGGAAAGAACGCGAAGAGAAGGAAAAACAGCGTCAGGATCAGAAGAAACTGATGAAGGAAGCTATTATTAAAGAAATTCGTCGCGATGACAGTAAGTCGAAAGACACCAAGGAAGGCAATGACCCTAACGCCAAGAAGAAACGTGTACGTATCAATAAAGAGAAGGTGGATATCAACAATGTTTCAAACTTCCAGCGTGGTGGTAACGACCGTCCGAAAAATAGCAATGGCGGTAACCAACAAGGTGGTGGTAATAATAGCCAGCAAGGTGGCGGTAAGAACAATAACAGAAATAAAGATCGCTTTAAGAAACCCGTCATCAAGCAGGAGGTAAGTGAGGAAGATGTAGCAAAGCAGGTAAAAGAAACCCTTGCACGTCTCACTTCCAAGGGTAAGAACAAAGGTGCCAAGTATCGTAAGGACAAGCGTGATCTGGCTTCAAGCCGCATGCAGGAGTTGGAAGACCAGGAGATGGCAGAAAGTAAGGTATTGAAACTTACGGAATTTGTGACTGCCAACGAATTGGCAAGTATGATGGATATCTCCGTTACGCAGGTAATCGCGACTTGTATGAGCATCGGTATGATGGTCTCTATCAATCAGCGTCTGGATGCTGAAACTATCAATCTGGTAGCTGAAGAGTTCGGTTTCAAGACGGAATATGTGAGTGCGGAAGTTGCCCAGGCTATCGTTGAAGAAGAGGATGCTGAAGAAGATTTGCAACATCGTGCTCCGATTGTAACGGTGATGGGTCACGTAGACCACGGTAAGACTTCTTTGCTTGATTATATCCGTAAGGCGAATGTGATTGCCGGTGAGGCCGGTGGTATCACGCAGCACATCGGTGCTTATCACGTGACTTTGGAAGACGGACGTAAGATTACGTTCCTCGATACTCCGGGGCATGAGGCGTTTACTGCTATGCGTGCCCGTGGCGCGAAAGCAACGGATATTGCTATCATCATTGTAGCTGCTGATGACAATGTGATGCCGCAAACCAAGGAAGCTATCAACCATGCTATGGCTGCCGGTGTTCCTATTGTGTTTGCCATCAATAAGATTGATAAACCGACTGCTAATCCGGATAAGATTAAAGAAGAATTGGCTGCCATGAATTTCCTCGTTGAGGAATGGGGTGGCAAGTACCAGTCTCAGGATATTTCTGCCAAGAAAGGTATTGGCGTAGGCGACTTGATGGAGAAAGTATTGCTGGAAGCTGAAATGTTGGATTTGAAGGCAAATCCTAATCGTCGTGCAACCGGTTCCGTCATCGAGTCTTCTTTGGACAAGGGTCGTGGTTATGTAGCTACGGTATTGGTGTCCAACGGTACATTGAAGATGGGTGATATTGTACTGGCAGGTACCAGTTACGGTAAGGTAAAGGCCATGTTCAACGAACGTAATCAGCGCATGAAAGAGGCGGGTCCTTCAGAACCGGCTTTGATCTTGGGCTTGAACGGTGCTCCGGCTGCCGGTGATACGTTCCACGTTATCGAGACCGAACAGGAAGCTCGTGAAATTGCCAATAAGCGCGAGCAGTTGCAACGTGAACAAGGTTTGCGTACGCAGAAGATGTTGACGCTTGACGAAGTAGGCCGCCGCCTGGCATTGGGTGATTTCCATGAACTGAACATCATCGTGAAGGGTGACGTAGACGGTTCTGTGGAAGCGTTGAGCGACTCGTTGATTAAGTTGTCCACCGAGCAGGTACAGGTGAATGTTATTCACAAGGGTGTGGGAGCTATTTCTGAATCGGATGTATCTTTGGCTGCCGCTTCGGATGCGATTATCGTAGGTTTCCAGGTTCGTCCTTCGGGTGCTGCTGCCAAGTTGGCGGAACAGGAAGGTGTGGATATTCGCAAGTACTCTGTTATCTATGATGCTATAGAAGAGGTGAAGGCTGCTATGGAAGGTATGTTGGCACCGACTTTGAAGGAACAGGTAACAGCTACTATCGAAGTGCGTGAGGTATTCAATATTACTAAAGTTGGTCTTGTGGCGGGTGCCATGGTGAAGACTGGAAAGGTAAAACGCAGCGACAAGGCCCGTTTGATTCGCGACGGTATTGTAATCTTTACCGGTAATATCAATGCTTTGAAACGTTTCAAAGATGACGTCAAGGAAGTGGGTACCAATTTTGAGTGTGGTATCAGCTTGACAAACTGCAACGACATCAAGGTAGGCGATATCATCGAGTCTTACGAAGAAGTGGAAGTGAAACAAACATTATAATTAATTAATGTGTCAATGTGCCAATGTGCCAATTGGCTGCGCATACAAAAGATGCCGCAGGGCAATTGGCACATTGGCATATTTGTACATTAGCGCATTAATCATTATGGCAATCATAGATCTCATCATATTTGTTGCAATCGGTGTAGGGGCAGTGTTTGGCTTTATGAAAGGCTTTGTTAAGCAGTTGGCTTCCTTGTTGGGGCTGATTGTCGGCTTGTTGGCAGCAAAGGCATTGTATGCATCTGTTGCTGAGAAGGTGTTTTCTAAGATCACGGATTCTATGACACTGGCACAGATACTGGCATTTATCGCTATTTGGATAGCTGTGCCGCTTACGTTTGCGTTAGTAGCTGCACTGTTGACGAAAGCAATGGAGGCAATCTCTCTGGGTTGGTTGAACCGTATGTTGGGGGCAGGACTCGGAACGTTGAAATACCTTTTGTTAGTAAGTCTGCTGATAGGTGTCATTGAGTTTGTTGACTCCGACAACAAGATGATTAGTGAAACAAAAAAGAAGGAGTCAGTGTTATATTATCCTATGAAATCATTTGCCGGGATATTCTTTCCTGCGGCGAAGGCTGTTACGGAACAGATTGTAAATGGAAATGTGGATTGAATTCGTAACTCGTATAATTTGTAATTATAAAAATAATGCAACAAGAAGAACCCAATAAATATGTAAAGGAACTTACTCAGGAGAAGTACAAGTACGGCTTTACCACCGATGTACACACTGATATCATTGAGCGTGGGCTGAATGAAGATGTGATACGGCTTATTTCTGAGAAGAAGAATGAACCGGAATGGTTGCTGGAGTTCCGCCTGAAAGCGTATCGTCATTGGCTGACGCTGGAAATGCCTACATGGGCACATCTTCGTATTCCTGAGATTGATTATCAGGCGATATCCTATTATGCTGACCCAACGAAGAAGAAAGACGGACCGAAGAGTATGGATGAGGTGGATCCGGAGTTGGTGAAAACTTTCAATAAGCTGGGTATTCCTTTGGAAGAACAGATGGCGTTGAGCGGTATGGCTGTGGATGCGGTTATGGACTCTGTGTCGGTGAAGACAACTTTCAAGGAGACATTGATGGAGAAGGGAATTATTTTCTGTTCATTCAGCGAAGCTGTACGTGAACATCCTGATCTGATACAGAAATATCTCGGTTCGGTGGTAGGTTATCGTGATAATTTCTTTGCTGCACTGAACTCGGCCGTATTCTCTGATGGCTCTTTTGTTTATATCCCGAAGGGGGTACGTTGTCCGATGGAGTTGTCCACTTATTTCCGTATCAATGCCCGTAATACGGGACAGTTTGAAAGAACGTTGATTGTAGCGGATGATGATTCGTACGTTTCTTATCTGGAGGGATGTACGGCTCCGATGCGTGATGAAAACCAGTTGCATGCCGCTATTGTAGAGATTGTGGTACATGATCGTGCCGAAGTGAAGTACAGTACCGTTCAGAATTGGTATCCGGGTGATGCCGAGGGGAAGGGAGGCGTTTATAACTTTGTGACGAAACGCGGTCATTGCAAAGGTGTGGACAGTAAACTCTCTTGGACACAGGTGGAAACCGGTTCTGCTATCACTTGGAAATATCCGTCTTGTATCCTTACCGGTGACAATTCGACGGCAGAGTTCTATAGTGTAGCGGTAACCAACAATTATCAGCAGGCTGATACTGGTACGAAGATGATACATCTTGGTAAGAATACCCGTAGTACCATTGTAAGTAAAGGTATTTCGGCAGGAAGAAGTGAAAACTCATATCGCGGTTTGGTACGTGTAGCCCAGAAAGCGGATAATGCCCGTAATTATAGCCAGTGTGACTCCTTGTTGTTGGGTGATAAGTGTGGTGCACATACTTTCCCCTATATGGATATTCGTAACGAAACAGCTATTGTGGAACATGAAGCTACTACCAGTAAGATTAGTGAAGACCAGATATTCTATTGTAATCAGCGTGGCATTTCTACGGAAGATGCTGTAGGTTTGATTGTCAATGGTTATGCAAAGGAAGTGTTGAACAAACTTCCGATGGAGTTTGCCGTTGAGGCGCAGAAACTGCTGGCTATTTCGCTGGAAGGAAGCGTGGGGTGATTTACTATTTGACAATTTGCTATCTACTATTTAGTAGCGCAGTCACAGATAAATAGTAGATAGGTAAAAGGTCGGCGGATAGTAATATGAGAAGTAGTATTAAATAGTGAATTGTTAATAGTCAAATAGTAAATAGAAAGATGTTAGAGATAAAAGACTTGCATGCCAGTATCAATGGTAAAGAAATATTAAAAGGTATCGATCTGACTATTCGCGATGGCGAGGTACATGCATTGATGGGACAGAATGGTGCCGGAAAGAGTACATTAAGTAATGTCTTGGTGGGACATCCTGCATACGAAGTGACGCGTGGTACGGTTACTTTTAATGGCAAGGATTTGCTCGCCATGAGTCCCGAGGACCGTGCCCACGAGGGAATTTTCCTTTCATTCCAGGCACCGGTGGAAATTCCGGGTGTTTCAATGGTGAATTTTATGCGTGCTGCAGTGAATGAGCAACGTAAGTATCGCCATCTTCCCGCTTTGTCTGCCAGCGAGTTCCTGAAGCTGATGCGTGAAAAACGTGCCATCGTGGAATTGGATAATAAACTTGCCAACCGTAGTGTGAACGAAGGTTTTAGCGGTGGTGAGAAAAAACGTAATGAAATCTTCCAGATGGCTATGCTCGAACCCAGTTTTGCCATTCTGGATGAAACAGACTCTGGTCTTGACGTAGATGCTTTGCGTATTGTAGCTGATGGCTTCAATAAACTAAAGACCCTTCAAACCAGTGCAATGGTCATCACCCACTATCAACGTCTGTTGGATTATCTGAAACCCGATACTGTTCATGTATTACTTGGCGGTCGTATCGTAAAGACGGGTGGTCCTGAACTGGCGAAGGAGATTGAAGCTCGTGGCTTTGATTGGATAAAGAAAGAAACGGGAGAATGATATTTGTGAGATATTAAAGTTAGGCGCGGATTTATTTGTGAGAGCATAATCCGTGCCTAAAAAAGAAAAATATTATGAAACCAGAACAACAATACATAGACCTTTTCTCCCAGACGGAAGCAATGATATGCCGCCATAGCGCCGAGGCACTGAATGCTCCCCGTGTAGCTGCATTTGCCGATTTTGAGCGGCTTGGTTTCCCTACACGTAAGCAGGAGAAATACAAATATACTGATGTCGGCAAGTTCTTTGAACCGGATTATGGGTTGAACTTGAACCGGTTGGAAATTCCTGTAAATCCTTACGAAGTCTTTAAGTGCGATGTGCCTAATATGAGTACCGCTCTTTATTTCGTGGTGAACGATGCTTTCTATGGCAAAGCACTGCCGAAATCGCATCTGCCGGAAGGTGTTATCTTCGGCAGTCTGAAAGAGATAGCGGAACAATATCCGGAGTTGGTGAAGAAATATTATGGTAAGTTGGCAGACACTTCCAAGGATGGGATAACGGCATTCAATACTGCTTTTGTACAGGATGGTGTGTTGCTGTATGTACCTAAAAATGTAGTAGTAGAGAAGACAATCCAGTTGGTGAATATCCTGCGTGGTGACGTTAATTTTATGGTAAACCGGCGGGTACTGATTGTGTTGGAAGAGGGAGCGCAAGCCCGTTTTCTGGCATGTGACCATGCTATGGATGCGGTAAACTTTCTGGCTACACAGGTGATAGAGGTGTTTGTAGGCGAGAATGCTACCTTTGACTTCTATGAGCTCGAGGAAACACACACCAGTACGGTGCGTATCAGTAATTTGTACGTCAAGCAAGAAGCCAACAGTAATGTTTTGTTGAACGGAATGACGTTGTATAACGGTACTACCCGTAATACAACAGAAGTCCTGCTTGCCGGTGAAGGTGCCGAACTAAACCTTTGTGGTATGGCTGTTGAAGATAAAAATCAACATGTCGATAATAATACGACGATCGACCATGCTGTCCCCAACTGTACCAGTAATGAACTTTTTAAATATGTTCTGGATGATCAGTCGGTCGGTGCTTTCGCAGGATTAGTATTGGTACGTCCCGATGCGCAACATACCAATTCTCAACAAACTAATCGTAACCTCTGCGCCACACGTGAGGCGCATATGTATACACAGCCACAACTAGAGATTTATGCCGATGATGTGAAATGTAGCCATGGTGCTACAGTGGGACAACTCAATGAAAATGCTCTGTTCTATATGCAGCAGCGTGGTATTTCCGCACGTGAAGCCCGTTTGCTATTGATGTTTGCCTTTGTCAACGAAGTAATCGATACTATTCGTTTGGATGCTTTGAAAGATCGTTTGCATCTGTTGGTTGAAAAGCGTTTTCGTGGTGAGCTTAATAAGTGCCAGGGATGTACGATCTGTAAATAAGAAGTTGAGGCATTGAATAAAATATATAGTATATGTATAATCTTCAAAAGATAAGAGCTGATTTCCCGATACTTTCCCGTGAGGTATATGGCAAGCCTTTGGTTTATCTGGATAATGGGGCCACTACCCAGAAACCCCGTTGTGTAGTAGATTCCATTACAGATGAATATTATTCGGTCAACGCCAACGTGCATCGTGGTGTACATTTTCTTTCGCAGCAGGCTACGGAATTGCATGAAGCTTCCCGTGAAACAGTGCGGAAGTTTATCAATGCCGCCAGTACGAACGAAATTATCTTCACCCGTGGAACGACGGAGAGTATCAATCTGCTTGTATCCTGTTTTGGTGAAGAGTTTATGCAGGAAGGTGACGAAGTGATCCTCTCCGTTATGGAACATCACAGTAATATCGTTCCCTGGCAATTGTTGGCTGCCAAAAGAGGTATTGCCATTAAGGTTATTCCGATGAACGACAGGGGCGAACTTCTGATAGACGAATATAAGCGATTGTTTTCGGAACGTACGAAGATTATCAGCGTAGCCCATGTCTCCAATGTGTTGGGTACAGTAAATCCTGTAAAGGAGATGATTCAGTTTGCCCACGAACAGGGAGTACCAGTACTTGTAGACGGTGCCCAGTCCATTCCTCACATGCCGGTAGACGTACAGGATTTGGATGCGGATTTTTATGTTTTTTCCGGACATAAGGTATACGGTCCTACCGGTATAGGTGTGCTCTATGGTAAAGAAGAATGGCTTGACAAAATCCCCCCTTATCAAGGTGGCGGCGAAATGATACAACATGTCTCTTTTGAGCGTACTACTTTCAACGAACTGCCATTTAAGTTTGAAGCGGGAACGCCCGATTATATCGGTACCACAGGGCTTGCCAAAGCTTTGGACTATGTTTCAGCCATCGGTATGGAGAATATTGCCGCCCATGAGCACGAGCTTACTAAGTACGGTATGGCCCGTTTGGGTGAAATTCCCGGTATGCGTATCTTTGGCGAAGCAAAAGAGAAAGGAAGCGTTATTTCTTTTTTGGTGGGTGACATCCATCATTTTGATATGGGAACTTTGCTCGACCGCCTCGGTATCGCCGTCCGCACAGGACATCATTGTGCGCAACCGTTGATGCAACGTCTCGGCATAGAAGGGACGGTACGTGCCTCATTCGGTTTGTATAATACCAAGGAAGAAATAGACGTTTTGGTGGCAGGTATTGAACGGGTCAGCAAAATGTTTTAACTTCCTGATGTGACTTTGTGATGTATAGATGCGTCCAATAGTTGGTAATAACTTAAAGAAATAGAATTATGTTAGTAACAACAACTTCTGTGATTGAGGGTGGCCGTATCACCCGTTATTATGGTATCGTATCCGGTGAAACAATTATCGGTGCCAATGTATTCCGTGATTTCTTTGCCAGTATCCGCGATGTGGTGGGTGGACGTAGTGGCTCATACGAGGAAGTGTTGCGTGAAGCTAAAGATACGGCATTGCGTGAAATGCAAGAACAGGCCCGTCTTCTGGGTGCCAATGCCGTGATTGGTGTCGACCTTGATTACGAGACTGTGGGCAGTAGCGGTAGTATGCTGATGGTTACTGCCTGTGGTACGGCAGTGACGATAGAATAAGAACAAGTTTTTTGAACTCTTCTGAGGGTGTGTCAAAACAAAAATTCGTTTACTGTTTTGACACATCCTCAATTTTTATTAATCTGTTCTTTCTTGAATATGATTTTCCCATCATGAGTGACTCCCTGCATGATGACCGTGTAACTTGTACGTTTATCGGCTGTGCAGAATTCAAATTGCCCTTTTCCCGTATCCGAAAGCTTGATACACGGACTCCAGTAGAGTGTTTTCCGGTTATCCTGGTTGGTGGGCAAAGAACCTTGTGTAGGGGAATATTTAGGAGAATAAAACTCTACAGGGATCTGATATCCCAACGGCCGGATAGAAGTGACGTTGAGCTTTCTGGGTATTTTAAAGTTCCCATCTCCCGTTTTGGTGGTGATCAGAATTGCTCCACCTGCTCCCCTTGAACCGAATATGGCAGCAGATGCATCTTTCATCAGTTCTATTTCAGCTATATCGTCGGGTTGCATATCCATGACTAGTTCATATTCCATTTCTACATCGTCCACCAATATCAATGGTGTGTTACCTCGTAAGGTGATTGAATTACCCCTTGCCAAGATACCCGGCAGGCGCGACAACATATCTGCCATCGTATTGGGACGAGGGTACATCAATTTTTCCGTGTCATAGACCGAACCGTTGATGGAATGATACATAGATTTACCTTGCTTTTCTTTCGGCTTGGCTTTAATGACTACTTCGTCCAGGCGGATTGTTTGAATGCCACTATTGTCCAGTGTGTCTATATCATATTCTTCAATGACAGATCTTTTATTGTATAAATCCTCTATGGACAATTGTTTGCCGAAAGGGTAGAACTTTTCCTGGTCCAGTTCCAACATTACATTGTAGGCACCTCCTCTTTTATTCACTCCTTTGACGATGAAATTGGTACTATCTGGAAATTCAAAGTGGGTAAACCGGAAAACTCCGGTAGAGTCCGATATCGTTTCGTCAGAAAAAAGATGTTCTAAGGCTAATATTGATATTGGAGCGTTGGCTCGTGGCTTTGAATTGAATTCATTGAGTACTTTGCCCGAAATCTCCTGGCATCTTTCCAAGAATATGGACGGGCGCTCGTACTGTCCTTTGAGGAGATTGGGGATATTGTATCTTCTCCATCCTTGTGTCATCATCAATACATCCAATTCCCGGTCGGCTTCTTTGCGGGAAACGTCGAAATAGGCTTCAGGAAACTCAATGGTCCCTTTTAACTCTGAAGCCAGTAACAGGTAGGAGAGAATGGAAGAACAATTATGGGTATTGACGGATGTATCGTCCGTGACCGATACAGAAAAGTCTCCTTCCAATGGTTTTCCTTCACTGTCTGTCAAAGTGACTTCTGCTTTTACCGCTTCCCGAATTCCGTAAGATGGCTTGTCTGTAGTGAAGTTCATTGATATCTCCTCAAAATATTTGTTGAATACTAATCTTTCGCTGAGGGGATGGCCTTTTTCATCGAGCAGCAATATCTGGATTACTCCTGCGGGTAGTTCTCGGGCGTTGAATGTCAATATCTTCTGTTTCGGTTGCCACAACTCGGAATAAAAAACAATTCCTCTGCTTTGCGCTACTAAACGGAGCGGAGTGGTGACAGGCTGTGACAAGGCTATCATCAACATGTTTTTACGCCAAGTAGTAGTAATAACCTGTGCTTGCGGCGTTACCTGCGGTAACTCAAATTCTAGAAAACGGTTTTGTGAATTAGTACACTCCGCCACATATTGTCTTCCTGCTTCCGGTACGAAAGTAACAAACCCCATCCCCAAATAAGTAGCAGGTAAAGTAGCTACCACTTCTCCATTATCTTTGTCTTTAATCGCACCATGTATCTCTTCATGCCATCCATCCTTTCCGATGGCCTTGAACGCTACGCGCCATGGAATGCCTGCTGGTAGGTATCCTCCCTCAGGGAAGAACTTGACATCAAATGGCTCTGCTTCCTGTGGCAACTTTTCCTCTTTTTCTTTCTCTTTTCCTTTCTTCTTTCCCTTTTCTGGTTCTTCGCTTTCCCGAGATCCTGATACCGGGTTTATGATGGAAAGTGTACTCTTGAACAGGTAGTCTTCAGGTAAGTTTTTCATAAATCCGGTATAAGCTCTCAGGGTATAGTAACCTTGGGGTATCAGATAGTCCAGTGGTATATATCCCCGATAAATGGAGTCATTCACTCTTATTTTGATCCGACTGAAAACCGAGTCCGAACTGTTTGCCAGTTCCACGTATACATAACGGCTGACGGGAGAAGGAATATGTGTCGCTGCATCTACAAGATGTGCACGAAGCCAGATAGTATCTCCTACCATATAGTTCGGTTTGTCGGTATGTACATAAATTTTTTCTTGCGGGAAGAGGCTTAATTGTTCCAAAAAACGTAAGGAGACGGAGTCGACCTCTTCATTATTCTGGGCAAATACTGTACCGGAGTAAATGAAGAAAATGAGAAGAAACCAGGCATATCTTTTCATAAGTTTGTGTGTTTTATCATTAAGTGTTCTATATATGATGATTGATAGCCGGAATAGTTTAATCAGTACCCCCCATTTTATTTAAGAAAGATACATCTTCATTTCTTTCGATATAAAAATCTGCCAATCATTTGCTTATTTCATTTCAAATCAATATTTTTAAACTTTCATTCAACCTTTAATAAGAAAATGCTATGGACCAAATGCTTTTCTGGCTGGTTCCAGCCGCTTCTGTTTTGGCACTCTGTTTTGCCTGGTATTTCCACCGTCAAATGATGAAAGAGAGTGAGGGGACTCCTCAAATGATTAAAATTGCTGCTGCGGTGCGCAAGGGTGCTATGTCTTACCTCAAGCAACAATATAAGATTGTGGGCTGGGTATTTCTGGGATTGGTAATTCTTTTCTCTGTCATGGCCTATGGTTTTGGAGTTCAGAACTCCTGGGTACCTATCGCTTTCTTGACGGGTGGCTTCTTTTCCGGACTTGCCGGTTTTTTGGGTATGAAGACGGCAACATACGCATCGGCGCGTACGGCGAATGCTGCACGTAACTCACTGAATGCCGGTTTGCGTATCGCTTTCCGTAGTGGTGCAGTGATGGGATTGGTAGTTGTAGGTTTGGGATTACTTGATATTTCTTTTTGGTATCTGTTACTGAATGCGGTAATTCCCGTAGACGTGATGACACCTACTCATAAACTCTGTATCATAACTACTACCATGCTGACTTTTGGAATGGGAGCCAGTACACAAGCACTGTTTGCCCGTGTGGGTGGAGGTATCTATACCAAAGCTGCAGATGTCGGCGCTGATCTTGTAGGTAAGGTAGAAGCAGGTATTCCCGAAGATGATCCGCGAAATCCTGCAACTATTGCTGATAATGTAGGAGATAATGTAGGTGATGTTGCCGGTATGGGAGCTGACTTGTACGAAAGCTATTGCGGCTCTATTCTGGCTACGGCTGCTTTGGGGGCTGCCGCTTTTATTCATTCGGGAGATACCATGATGCAATTCAAGGCTGTTATTGCGCCGATGCTGATTGCGGCAGTTGGAATTATTCTTTCTATCATCGGTATATTTTCTGTTCGTACCAAGGAAAATGCGACAATGAAAGACTTACTAGGTTCACTTGCATTCGGAACCAATCTGAGTTCGGTTTTGATTGTTGCCGCTACTTTCTTTATTCTTTGGCTGTTGAGACTGGATAATTGGATGTGGATATCCTGTTCCGTAGTAGTAGGATTGATCGTGGGTATCATTATAGGTCGTTCTACCGAATACTATACTTCTCAGTCCTATCGTCCTACGCGGAAACTGAGTGAAAGCGGAAAGACCGGACCGGCTACCGTTATTATTTCCGGTATTGGCCTGGGTATGCTTTCTACTGCAATTCCGGTGATTGCCGTAGTAGTGGGTATCATAGCTTCCTATCTTTTTGCTTCCGGTTTCGATTTCTCTAATGTAGGTCTGGGGCTTTACGGTATTGGTATTGCCGCTGTGGGTATGCTTTCTACTTTGGGTATTACGCTTGCTACGGATGCTTATGGGCCTATTGCCGACAATGCCGGTGGCAACGCCGAAATGTCTGCTTTGGGTGAGGAAGTACGCAAACGTACCGATGCCCTCGATTCTTTGGGAAATACTACAGCTGCTACCGGTAAGGGGTTTGCCATCGGCTCGGCTGCACTGACTGGTCTTGCTTTACTTGCTTCCTATATTGAAGAAATCCGTATCGGGCTTACCCGTTTGGGCACTACTGACCTCTTTGTAGGCGGTGAAACTATTTCTGTGCAGGATGCCACTTTCTTTGACTTCATGCACCACTATGATGTAACTTTAATGAACCCTAAAGTTCTTTCCGGAATGTTTCTTGGCAGTATGATGGCTTTCTTGTTCTGTGGATTGACAATGAATGCAGTAGGTCGTGCTGCTGCCCATATGGTAGATGAAGTACGTCGCCAGTTCCGTGAAATCAAAGGTATCCTTACCGGACAGGCGGAACCCGATTATGAGCGTTGCGTCGCCATTTCCACGAAAGGAGCGCAACGAGAAATGGTACTTCCGTCCCTAATTGCAATTGTAGCTCCGATCATTACAGGTCTGGTTTTTGGCGTTCCCGGCGTATTGGGATTGTTGATTGGCGGTTTAAGTAGCGGTTTTGTACTTGCCATCTTTATGGCAAATGCTGGCGGTGCATGGGATAATGCGAAGAAGTATGTAGAAGAAGGTAATTTCGGTGGAAAGGGTAGCGAAGTTCATAAGGCAACGGTAGTAGGCGATACGGTAGGCGATCCGTTTAAAGACACTTCTGGTCCGAGTTTGAATATTCTCATTAAGCTGATGAGTATGGTTGCCATTGTAATGGCGGGATTGACTGTTGCCTGGAGCTTATTCTAAAAAGGAAATGTGGATTGACGCAAATTAGCGCAGATTTTTATGTAGATTAATCTTTGCGCTAATTAGCGCCAATCTGTGTTTTTTACTATACACAGTTACAACGAACAAAACAATGTGACTAAAAAAGGCACGCTGAAATCTATTACGAAACCATGAAAAATGGATACTACGACAAATTGTTGTCCGGCAGTTTGCGTAATAATAGGTAAAGTGGTGTCCATTGTGGTAGCACCGCCTGCCGAGATGGGAGCGAGATTACCAAACCAGCGTACCAGTAGGGGGGCAGCCAATAAAGTCAGGATTTCACGACTGATGTTTGCCAGTAGGGCGATTGTTCCCAGTTCGGCACCTTTATATTCAGTAATGAAAATACTGGACAGTGAATAATATCCGAAACCGGAACCGATTGCCAGGCAATCTGTCACAGAACGATGAGGTAATAACAGGCTGATGACTGCTGAACCCGCCAATGTGCCTAATATAGTCATGACGGGCAGAAAGATCAACCGTGGATTGAGCATACGGAAATTCTTTAAAGTTTGTGGGTTGTTACCCACACTTATTCCTACACAGAACATCAATGCGCAAAGTGCGTAGAACCCGATTTTAGAGTTTACGATGTCGAAAGGTACCAGATCGTAAATGCCAAAAATTGTTCCTAATATGAAGAATGTAACTATGATGAGACTCCCCTTCATACACATTCCCCTTTCTTTTTATACAATACTTTCCATAAAGCCCAGGCGGCAATGACACTTCCCAAAGTTCCGCCCAATGTGAGTACGATTGCTTCCAAACCGATAGTATGGAGTCCGTTGATGATTTCCTTGTTACCTCCCACCTCTACTCCGAGGATGAAGAGTAACAACCAAATGAGTATTGTAATGGTTTGATGCATCTTTTTGAAACGAGCCCTTTGCCGTAAAGCATAGCCCAACAGTCCACCAGTGAACATGAGTCCGATAACAATGAACATTTCTATCTTGTTTTTGAGTGCAAAGATACGAATAAAAAGCTTATCTTTGTACACAACAAATGAGTGAACTGTATGTTGCTGCCTTACTTAAATGAAAATCTGATTGAAGCCGGATGTGATGAAGCGGGACGTGGTTGTTTAGCAGGTGCTGTTTATGCTGCTGCTGTTATTTTGCCCAAAGATTTCAAGAACGAACTGCTGAACGACTCCAAACAATTGACCGAAAAGCAACGTTATGCCTTGCGTGAAATTGTTGAGAAGGAAGCTCTTGCATGGGCTGTAGGTATTGTTTCTCCGGAAGAAATAGATAAGATAAATATCTTGAATGCCTCTTTTCTAGCTATGCACCGTGCCGTGGACAGCCTTCAATTCCGTCCGCAACATTTGTTGATCGACGGTAATCGCTTCAAGAAATATCAAGATTTGCCACATACCACCATTATAAAAGGAGATGGCAAATATCTTTCTATTGCTGCCGCTTCCATTCTTGCCAAAACCTATCGTGACGATTATATGAACCGCTTACACGAGGAATTTCCTTATTATGATTGGAATAAGAATAAAGGTTATCCTACCAAGAAACATCGTATGGCTATTGCTGAACGGGGCACTACTCCTTATCACCGTATGACATTCAACTTACTAAGCCACAGGCAACTTTCATTGGATTTTTAATCTGCATTGATTTGTTATTTGTAAAACAAAGGATGAGTTACGTCAAAGCTGATGTCCAGCAAGTTATACATTATTGATATATTGTTGATAAATGACGATAAATTGTCGGAATATCACTGTGCCCGTTCTCACATCAAAATGAATTGAAATATCAACCGGATTTTCGGGTTGATCCATTTAGAGTTTGTTTTCCAGCTCTTCAACTTTCTTGTATAATATATCTATCAAGCGGCTGTTGGCTTTGACAAGTTCACGGAGGTTATCATCATTTGATAATTGTGTTGTTTTGTCGATGTTTTTCTTTCCTTTTATTTTATGGAATAGTTCCACTTCCGGAATACCCAATATTTCCGCTATTTTGCTCAGACGAGTCAATGTTAAATCTGTTTCCCCATATTCTATTTTACAATAAGCGCTGGTGGATAGATTTAGTTTTTCACCCATCTGTTCTTGAGTTAAATTCTTTTCTAAACGTAACAGTTGAAGCTGTTGGCCTACAACTTTCTTTAAATTGCTTCCCATGTCGTATGTTTTTGGGTAGTACTATCTGTTTATTGGACAAATATAACAAAAAAGGTGTATATAATCAATGTTAAAACACACTTATCTTTGTCAACAAAGAAAAACACTCATATCAGACCAGTTAATGTGATGCGATATCATACGAAAAGAAGTTAATAGAAAATAGAACGAGAATTTATTTTTAATAATTACAAACAAGCGGAATGGGATAAAAATCCTGCTTCACATTAACAATTTACACTATTATGAAAAAGTTATTATTTATGATGTTGGGTGCATTTCTTTTAAGTACTACTACGGTTTGTGCACAAGAACTGACTGCGAAAGAAAAAGCTAAACAAGAAAAAGAAGCTGCCAAACAAGCCAAGGAAAACGCCAAAAAAGAAGCTAAACTGAAAAAAGCTGCCAAAAAAGATGCTAAAATAGCCGATTTGCGCGTGGAGTATACTGAGTTTCTGAAAGAATGGGAACCTATTGAAGCCAATGTAGGTATCGCTGAAGTAGATACTTTTTTTGTACATACCAATGAATTGTTTGCTTTGTTGGCTACGGTCGAAGAAAATACGGGTTTCATTGAAATGGTACCCGAACCTTATTTGGATGAGGAAATGGGAGTTACTGATACCATTTGGAATGCCAAGAATGCCAAAACAGGTGAACCTATTGCCAAGAATGATGCTTTGAAAGTTTATACTATTGCCGGATTGAACCTGACAGAAGCCGCCGCCCGTGGCGTTTCACTTACAGCTGAGAGTGCTTCTGCTTTATTGTCTCTGACTTCCGACCCACTGAAAGCGCTTTCTATCGGCAAGAAGGTGAAGCAGGCTACAAAAGCCATCAAAATGTCTGTCAGCGTAATTCCTCTTATCCAACGTAACATCAAGGAGAATACTGAGAAGTTGAAGTATAAAAAAGCCAACGAGGGTCAGGAAACCAAGGAATAATTAATCGGAATAGATATGAAGATTATCATGAAGAAGATATTTATATTACTCGCACTTGTTGTTCTGGCGCTGGATGTTGTTGCTCAAAGTAAAGGTAAAAATGCTATGACTTTGCGTCTGGTAGACATAAAAGTGACAGACGGTACTTTGGTAAATATTGCTAAGGAGCAGTCGGCCAAAGGAAATGATAAGCCTGCCCAGATGATAGAAATCTATGAGAATAATGTCCGTGCGAAACTGGACGAAGTGGCGAAAGCGAGTGGACGTTTTGAGATATCGGACGCTACAACGCTGGATGCCCTTTCACGCGATGCGGAAGCACAGTTGTTCATGAAGATGTCTAAAGCAGAGAAGATAGAATATGTATCCGCCAAACAAAACGACTATGCGTTGTCTTGTGACATCAACAGTTGTCAATTCACTCGTAAGGCTGGGGGAGCAGGTTATTCCTGTGTATTACGCTTAAAGGTGAGTATTAATGATGCGCGCGATCCTCAAGGCGTAGCGCTTATCTCACGTGAGTTTATGAGTGATATCAAGAAGACCGCTATTCGTCCCAGTCGTGACGCTGCTTGTCAGGAAGCATTGGCTACCTTGACGGAACCTCTGACTGATTTCTTTTTGAATAATATTCCTGTATATGGTCTTCTGGGATATGAGAATGATGAATATATCGTTACTTGCGGTGCTAATCTTCGTATCAGAAAGGGAGATCAGTTCCAGGTTTCATTGGTGAAATATAATGGTAGTGAACGCCATAGTGAAGTAGTGGGTATTGTTAAAGTGCAGGATTTGCGTGCTTCAACTTCTGCCGTATCTTATTCCGAAGGTAAAGACCGTATTATTGAACTGATACCGACATTGGATGCCAACAGTTTCCTGCAGTGTAGGTTGTTACTCTTGAAATCTTATTAATGTATATGTGATATGAAAAAAGTATTAGTATTCTCTTTATTTTGTTCTTTATTTTTTACGACGGTATCTTACGCTCAGAAAGTGAAACCGGTGAATTATGGAGGTTCGGTGAACCTGATGGAAGTGAAAGGGCGTGGTAGTGATGCTGTAGTAGTACTTCGTACACTAGGATATGGCAAAAACGATGCTTTGGCTCAAGAAGACGCTGAGATACGCGTGATAAGAGCTTTGTTGTATTCTGGTTTTTCTAAGGATTTCCCCGCTGTAATTTCCATGAGTGAAACAGAAGCGGAGGCGAAGAGTGAAGGTAAGTTACTTGCTTTCTTTGAAAATAAGGAATATAAGGACTGTATCAGTTCTGTGAAACCAATGGGCAAATTAGACAAAGTGAAAGGTGAAAAGGTGAAGAAAAAACCTTTTGACATCACAGTGAACTATTATGTCCTGAAGAATAAAATAGGGAATATGAACTTTGACTCTTTTGGATTTTAATGCACTAATATAGATTGAATATGATGAAGAAGCTATTTCTTTTGTTAGGTATATTATTGCCTGTTTATGTTTGGGCACAAGGTGCCGGGCAGGCAAGGCAACCCAACGTGATAGTGGTTCCGTTTGTAGATCCGGGTCCTGATGAGAACGACAAAATCAAAGATGCGGTGCTTAACGATGAGGCTGTGCCGTTGGCTCTGTCCAAGATTAAAGAGCAGTTTAACTTGCGTAACTTCAAAACCATTGATTTCATGACGGAGTTTCAACGGGTTCAGAACCGTGCTTATGCGGCATCGACTCTGAACGCGAAGAATACCGGACTGCAATCTTATGTAGATGGAGCGAGAGCTGATATTTATGTGACGGTGAAAATCTCGAAAGAGGATTTTTCATCAGGAGCGTCCAGTGTTACGCTGTTATTAGAAGCTAAGGAGAGGGAGACCGGATTTTCTTTGGCGAATGCGAGTATTGTGAGCGATCGTTTTCGTGCATCCAAGAAAGAATTGACTGAATATGCTTTGGAAGGAATTTCAGAGAATTTCTTTAATCAGTTGAAACAGGCATTCCGCGATATGGTGAACAATGGACGTGAGGTGAACATCACGGTCAATGTAGACAGCAATTGCGATTTCGATATGGAAAATGATGTAGTAGGTACCAATGACATGATGTTGAGTGAAGAACTGGACGAATGGGTATTGGCCAACGCTTTCAAAGGTAATGGTGAAGTACGTGGGGGGGGTAATGGCTTGAATGTCTATATGCGTGTCCCTGTATATGATCCTGATACAGGCAGACCACGATCCATCAAATCTGAAACCGGTAAGTTGAGACGGTTCATCTCCGGTTTATTGAAAGGCAAAGGTTATACGGCCAGTGAGAAGGCTGCTTCAGGACAATATATACAGCTTTTAATTCAAAACGCGAAGGAAGAATAATACAAGAGTTTGATGTCCGGTATATGTGTTGAAGTAACAGCGCATAACCGGACATTTGATTTTTAATAACGAGATATATGAAGAAATTTCTGTTTTTATTGATTGCCGGCTTTTGTACGGTTCAGCTTTGGGCACAGACCATTAATTTCTCTGTCTTGCCTTTGCCGGACGGGGGCGAATTGACGGAAGCGTCTAGAGACATGCTTCAGAATAAACTGAAACAGATTATCACTCGTAATAGTGCGGGTGCATCCAATGAATATAATGTTTTTATCATTGAACCGGAAATCGTGGTGGTAGATAAGCAGGCCACATCGGGACTGATGAACAATGTGACTCTTGTGAAAGGTGAATTGACACTGGTTGCCAAGAATAAAGTGGACGGTAGTTTGTATCATAGTATGGTGCTAAATATATCTGGCCAGGTCACTGAGAAAGCGGACCCTTACAAGGCGATGATTACCAATATCCGTACCACCGATCCAGTGTTTACCCGTTTCATCCGCATTGCCCGTCAAAAGATAGAGGACTATTATGCTGCCAATTGCGCTACTATCCTTCAACGTGCACAGAGCTTGTATGACCAAAAGAAATATCAGGAAGCGGCAAGTTACCTTTCTGCCGTGTCTGATGCTATTCCTTGTTATGAACAGGCTTCTGTATTACTCAAAGAACTTTCGGACTACATGCCCGCCGGTCCCGATACGGTGATTATACAGAAAGTGGTGGAGAAAGTAGTGGAAAAACCGGTTGAAGTAGAGAAAATCGTAGAAGTGGAAAAGATCGTGGAAAAGCCGGTCGTTGTGGAAAAAGTGGTTGAGAAGCCGGTGATTGTAGAAAAGGTCATAGAGAAACCGGTAGTTCAAGAAACCCCGGAAATAAACTGTGAGATTACGTATTCCACAACTCGTTTGCAATTTAAGATATTGAAGTGCATAGGAAACCCTTCACAGCAACGTGTCACTGTTTTGGCGGAAATCACCAATTTGGACACCAATCGTAATGGAGAAGAGTTTTTGAAGATGATCTCAGCTGTGACCGATGGTGGATTAGAGTGTAAAAACTTCGAGATACAGAATGGTCAATGGATGAAGATGCCACCACGTATAGCGCTTCGCCGTGAGTTTTATGTAACTAAAGTGTTCGACAAATTCTCCAGTTTCTCTTATATGGAGTTGAGAATTGCAGATACAAACGTATATATCCGTAACTTGCCTATTCAATGGCAATAGAAAGTATGAGTATGAAACGATTGATGTGGATAGTTTGCGCTTTATTGCTGACAGTAGGTGCAAACGCTCAGACTAAAGTCATAGAAAAGAGTGCCAAAAAAGTTCCGGGATGGTTGAACACGGCTGTGGACGATTATCTGATAGTTTCTGTTACTGCCAATTCGCTGGCAGACGGACAATCAAAAGCGCTGAATGAAATAACGGAACGGATTATCCAGGCAGTGGCAAACAATGTGTCTGTCTCTAAAAAGAATGTGATGTCCGAAGTGAACACGAACGGGAATATTGAGTCATCGGATGCCTTTATACAGGTTTCTAAAATGAAATCTGCTAATCTGCCTTTTCTGAAAGGCATTTCCCTTTCTAATGTGGAAGAAATTTATTGGGAAAAGGTACAGGACAAGGCTACCAAGAAGGAACATTATAATTATAATGTGAAATATCCGTTTTCAAGTGCTGAACAGCGGAAGTTGATTGCTGAGTTTGAAACGTTGGATGCGGAGAAAGTCGCGAAATACGAAACTTTAGAGCAAAAGTTGCACGAGATAGAATCGGTGGATGAGATTAAGCAGGCCATTGCCGAACTGAACACACTCTCTGAGTATTTCTTTGATGAAGTACGTTTGAGTCAGGTGAAAGGATTGATAGGACAGTACAATGATTTATATAAGTCTATTTCAGTGACGGGTACTTTCATTGAAGGCGGTAAGTACCAATGCCAGGTATTGCTGGAAGGTAATCCGGTAAAGGTATCTTCTACCCCGAAAGTGAAATCCAACTGTGCGAGTCAAATCAGTACCCGTCCTCAAGACGGTATGTTCATTATTTCTTATAATGCCCAAGACTGCCTGCCCGAAGAAGAGAATTTATTGGATATTACCTTTATCATCAACGGAAAACGTTACCAACATCAAGCTTTCTTGAGTGAAGCGGGTGGTGGGGTAGGTAGTGGTTCTTTTTCCGTGGTTCCCGAAGGAAAGATTATATTGATGGCTGATTCTGTAGTTGCTGTAAATAGAAAATTGTTTAATATCAATATCCGTTTGACGCTAAATAATCGTGGAGGTACACCCTTCGGACTGAAAGCATTGGAACTTCATGTGCCGGAGATTTCCACTCCTATCATCTTTGACGATATAGACGGTGTATACAAGACAAAAGGAATTGTACAGATTAAGGCGTTAGCCGAAGGAGAGTTCACTGCTAAGGAAAAGAAAGCTTCCGCATTCTCGTTTGTGCAGGGTTCTATTACTTTTGTCAATCCGGTGACGGGAGCAGTAGAACGCGCAAGGCTTTCTTTACCTTATGTAACTAACTGGGAATAAAAAAGGTATAATATTAATTGTTAAATTGAAATGATTATGAAAAAGAGTTTTATGTATTTCATGCTTATCTTTGCCGTTTTGTTCGGTGGAGTGGCAACTGCCGGTGCACAGTCTAAGGCATTAAAAAAAGATGTCAAAAAAAGAGTGAAAGAACTGAATAAGGAAGGTTGGAAGCCTTTGGCTAGTTCTTCTACTTTGGAATATGCTTTCACAAAGTATCGTACTTATTTGGAAGAAGATCCTGAGAACCGTATTGAACTGGTAGGTATCGCTATCGGAAAGAATGTGAAGATTGGTAGGGAAAATGCTATAATGAACGGTATCACCAGCTATGCTTCCAGAGCGAAGGCACAAGTTATTGGCAAAATGAAATCGTTGATGTCATCTTCTGCATCTGATACTTCGGAAGAAGAAATCGATAAGTTTGGTGCTGCTTATGAATCAGGTGTAAATACGAAAATTGCCGGTCTTGTCAAACAACATCTCGTTTTGGTGAAAGAAACTGGAGACGGAAACAAAGAATTCAATGTTTACATGTCTATTGATGAGGCTAAAGCCAAGAAAGCTCGTGAAGATGCTGCCCGTGAAGCCAGAAAGAAGGCCGCATTGGGCGAGTTGTCTCAGCAGGTAGAAGAATTTATAGGCGAACCGGTAGAACTTATGGAGTAATCTGAATATATGGATAGAGGTTGTGTCTTGTGGCTAAGGTTACAGGTATCAACCTCTTTTTTATTATTAAAATATATGCGATCATGAAGAAGACAGTATGTTTTGTTGTAGGGCTTTTTTTCTCTTTTATGGGGATGGCTCAGGAAAATAAAGATGACTTTTCCAACTTTATGAAGGAAGAGATGAAAGACTTCGACAAATTTATAGATGATGCCAATAAAGACTTCATCAACTTCATGCGCGAACCTTGGAAAGAGTTTGAGTCGGAAAAGCCTGTGATAAAAAGGGTAAAACCAGAACCCGAGAAACCCGTGATTTATGATAAGAAGACTGCGCCTAAACATGATAAGCCGGTTTGCTTGAGTATAGAAGAAATACTTGATATGACGACTGAAGCCGGTAAGCAGAAACCTGTGATACAGGTTGAGGAGGTTGATAAGATCACCTTTGATAAACCTGAAGTAATTGTTAAGAAGAAAAAGGAACCGACGGTAATTGTGGTCGAAGAAAAGGTAGTGGACAAGCCGGTTGTTAAACCCAAAAAGAAACCTGTTATAGAAGTAGTTGAAGAAAAACCTGCCGTTGAGGTTGTACCGGTTGTAGTACCGGTGGTAAAACCTGAGAAACCGGTGGCTACTCCTGTCAAGACTACACCGTTGTATGAAGGTGGAAGTAATCGTAACAAGATAATCTATGCCGGACAATCTTTTTATTTAAGTAATGCTTTAGCAGGTAAATGTAAATTGGGTACATTAAACGAAAATGCGATAGCAGATGCTTATGAGGCTTTATGCAGTGCCGATTATAAATCTTTATTAGAAGATTGTGCGCAGATAAAGAAAGATCTGCAATTGAATGATTGGGGAGTCTTTACCCTTATCAAACAAATATCCGATACTTATTGTAGTACGGAGAACGAAAGTATTGTGATGCAGCAGTTCATGCTGAACGAGATGGGTTACAAAGCTCGTATGGCAAGAAAAGCAACCGGTAATAAAATGATGTTGTTTGTTGCTACGGATTGTATGATTTATGCACGTCCTTATATCACGTTGAACGGACAAAACTATTATAATCTGAATGGGGTTAATGAACAATGTCAATTCTATATGTGTCAGAAAGACTCTCCCAAAGCGAAGAATAGGGTCGGTATGCTTCTGCAATCTGCTCCCAACTTTCCGGGTGCTGTTTCAACCTCTACTCATCAAGCGAAAGGAAGTGTTGCAAAAGTGACGGTGGATGTACCCAAACCTTTGATGGATTTTTACAAGAATTATCCTCAATGTGATTATAAAGTTTACTTCAATGCGGCCGTCAATAAAGGCATGGAAAAGACAATCCTCTCCTCTTTGGCTCCTTTGGTACAAGGGAAGAATGAAGCTGATGCCGCCAATATTTTGATAAACTTTGTCCAGACTGCCTTTCAGTATCAGAGAGATGAACAGCAATTTGGCTATGAGAAGCCTTTTTTTGTAGAGGAACTTTTCTATTATCCGTATTCTGATTGTGAAGATCGTGCCATGCTATACTCTTACTTGGTAAGAAAACTGTTGGGGCTTGATGTTGTACTTTTAGACTATCCTGACCACATAGCCACTGCAGTTCGTTTCAAAGGGAATGTAGGTGGCGATTATGTCATGGTAGGAGGACAGAAATACATTGTTTGCGATCCTACGTATATAGGAGCTTCCATCGGAATGACGATGCCTCAGTTTAAAACAGTGGCGGCTAAAGTGCTGAAATATTAAGTGATTATTAGATATCAGGAACTTACACCTGATATCTAATAATAAATTCATTCAATCAAAACCATTTTATTTTTCTGAACCATATAAATGTCAGGGCTGACAGTACCGCCGACAGTAGGATGATAAGCATGAAGGCATGTGGAAAGTTTTCCAGATGGATATTGACGTTCATCCCATAGAAACTGGCTATCAACGTGGGAATCATCAGTGTGATGGAAAGGCTGGTCATACGTTTCATGATGGCATTTACATTGTTGGAGATAATGGAGGCAAAAGCATCCATTGTACCTGTAAGGATATCACTATAAATATTCACTGTATTATAGGCCTGTTTCAGTTCAATAACTACATCCTCCAGTAATTCCAGATCCAGAAAATTCGTATCTTGGAATATATTCTTCAGTCGGCCTATCATTACTTCATTACCACGGATAGAAGTATTGAAGTAGACCAGCGTCTTTTGTAACTTCATCAGTTGCAGGAGGTCTTCGTTACGGATACTTTTTTCCAGTTCTTTTTCTGCGGTAGCTACATCGTTGTTTATTTGTTTCAGATATTTCAGATACCAGACGGCGGAAGAGTAGATTAACCGCAAGATTAAATCCAGTTTATTCCTTACAATAATCGCTTTTCGTTGGGTATGTTGGATAAAATCCGGTATCAGTTCGGTGTGATGATAGCAAACGGAAACAATCGTTCCTTCATTTGTAATAATGCCGATAGGCACGGTAATAAACGGGATACCATGTTGATTACTTTGCATCGGTATACGTAAGATAGTCAACAGCCAGTTACCTTCTTTCTCCGTACGCGGGCGCTCATCCGTATCGGCTATGTCTTCCAGAAATGATTCGGGAACTTTCAGTTCTTGGGTAAGAAATTGGAAATCATTGTCATCCGGGCATTCTACATTTACCCAGCAGTTTGGTTTCCATTCGGCTTTTTCTACAAAGCCGTTTTCACTATAGAGATACTTTCTCATCGTTATTGCCTCCTTTCTTTAGATCCGAACAGAGGCATTGCGATCAACGTCTCCGTCCGCTTTAATTAGTAACACTATTGTACGTTCGTGGGTTTGAATCGTCCATGTTTTTCTATAATTTTATTAAAAGCGCCGTAAAAGTACGCAAATCAGATTAGTATACGTGCTTTTACGGCGCTTTTTTTAGGATTTCTTTGAATGATGCCGCTAAATTGTATATAAACAGAGTTTCACTTTTTTTATTTCGTGTTATTGAATCGTTTCTCTAGATATTGTTTTATATTATAAGAATCTAAATTCTCTTTGGAAATACTTCCGTCTTTTTCCACTAATTCATAATGAGGGATACCATTGAATTGGAACAATTGCCGTAAGTAATTAAATTCAGTTCCCGTGACATAGTAGCAAGCCTCTCCCTTTAAATGCTTTTCTACATACTGATCGTAAGCAGTTTTAGGAGACTCTTTTTCTCCACTGATATAGATAAATTGAAATTCCGGGTGATTTTTGTATTTTTTTCGTAACTCTGCCGTTGCTTCTATGCCTCCACGACATGGTGCACAGGTGGTAGCCCAGAAGTCCACAAACAACACTTTACCCGGATGATTCCGGATGATATTACGGAAAATATCGGTAGCTTTGCCCTCTGGTAACTGATAGGACATTTTCCCTTCTTCGGGATGTGACTCCCTTAGTAATTCTTCGGCTGCTGTTATTAAAACCGGTTCAGTCATTTCTTTCTTAAGACCTTCAACGTACTCGCGGGCCACTTTGTCTGTCTTTATACTCTGCAGTTCGTATTTAAGTTTGCGCACTTTGGATATCTGCCAGAGCAAGGGATTGGCTTTATCGCACAACACATTAATAATAGAGTCTTTACAAAGTCTCATGCTTTTATTCAGGTCTGCCGTGTACTTGTCAATTTCAGTTTGTGTACTAATGTTGTTTATATTCTGCATTCTTATCAGCTGGTAGGCTTTTGTTAACGGGTTCATATATTCAAATCTGTTAATGAATATATTCACATTGGGACCGACGAGCATTGTTTTGTCATTGGCCGGTATTTCTTTTAAGAAGTCATAGTAGGAATTATCTTCCTGTACTTTCAAAACTTTGTTTGTAGAGTCTTGTCGGGCGTAATAAGGTCTGCTCATAAGGAAATTGAGCATTGTTTCTCCAATTTCTTGTGATATGGTATTTCGGATAAGACTTGTGGCTTTTTCTGAAACTCCATAGATATGCTCCAATGAATCACCGATTTGTTTCCATTGAATAGTAAAAGGCCGGAAATGTTCTTTAAACTGGTTAGGGGTCAATGTCTTTTGAGACTTTGATAAATCATTATAGTTGTATGTAATCAGCTTTTTGAGATTATTGGCCAAATAGGATAATGAAGCGCATTTTCCCATGTAAGCTGTGTTTTTAAGGGGGAAATTAGAGTCACGTGCACGTCTTTGTGCAAGTATGTCTTCCCAGTGAATGCACATGGTGAGAGTTTCTCCCGGTTCAATGTAGAATGGAATCCAACTGTTACCGATTGTTGCGAATTGGCAGACAGGGTGTTTTATGAAGAATTTACAATGGAAACTACCGTCAGGGTTAATTTGTATAACGGTAGGGTAGTCATTGCGTGTCATTTCATCGGATAGATAAATCATGCCTGTCTCAAATCCCAAACGGGGGTCGTAGTTGTTGATATAACCTTGCAGAAGTGCACTGTCTGTATGGAAAAAGTCTTGATAACCCTTATCTGCCGTAACGAGAGAGGTTAAACTCCTTTTTTGTGTATATACAGCTTTGGCAGCATGATTGACTGATATTTTACAGTCTCCGTTTTTCTGGGGAGTAAACAGGAGAGAGACTATAGTTCCGTCCTGTTTATCTTTCATGGTCAGTTCAATACGTTTCCCCTTTTTACGGATGTTTTCGTTTCTATATATCCGGTTCTGCATGATGGATATGGAGTCGTAAATGCCAAATTCCCATTTATTGGGTTGTTCTGTACTGAACCAATTGCCTTTGATGCTTTCCAGGGGATTTACTTTTCCTACTTTTTGTGGTACGAGTGAAATGTCATACGTATTGCTTTCTATTCCGTCCGGATCCAGAAGATGGATTGTCCGGGTTTCTTTGGGTAATGGTTCGTATAGGATAACATAATCCATTTCCCCCGATTCGGGCATATAAACTTTTTTATTAGTTTCAATGCCTTCCGTACCTTTGAATTTATACTTTTCCCCGGTATCGGCATCTTCCAGGTAAGAGCTCTCTTGCACCATAATCCACCAGTGGGGGCGAAAGATGACATGTATATATACGCGTGTGCTTTCGGGGGTACGTTCAATGCGGCTGATGTTACGGATACTGCCAGAGCGGGCTTTGAATGTTGGATTGTCGATGGTTTGTGCGGCAAGCATGCCGGATAGCATAAACAAGATGCACAGTGTTATGATTCTCATAATATTATAGGTTTTATATGTTTTTATTGTGTTTCTACAAGGAGAGAACAATGTCTCTTATATCTTTACATAGATTAGATATCAGTTTAATTCATACATTTTGACCCAATCTATTTCCATTTTTACCGGATATTCTTTGGGATCGGCTTTCCCGACCCATGTCCCTTCGATTTGCATATCTATCAAAAGGTAGAAGGGGGTTCCGAACGGATACTGTCCTTTTTTGTTGGTTTCTATGCGTGGGTATGTGAATGTTTGCCGGTCATTGATGGAGAATATCAGGCTGTCGGGGAGTATTTCTACGGCATATACATTGAATTTATCCGGATCGATCGGTCCTGTCGCCCCTTGTTTGGGATTCGTTATTTCCTTCAGTACATAGGTATAGTAAGAGTGCACCGTTTGATAGGCAATGGAATCGTGATTCAATCGTTCCATGATATCTATTTCCCCTCCATCGGGCCATTTGCCTTGGTTGGGTAACATCCAGATAGCCGGCCATGCGCCTTTGGCTCCTTGGAGGCGTGCTTTGACTGCTACTTTCCCGTATGTGATTGTTTTTTTGTCTTTGGTATATATACCACCTGTGATATATGAGGAAGGATCTTCGGGAATAATACCTTTGTTTTCCCTTCCGTAAAGAATCATTTTCCCTTTTTTAACCTTATACAAACTGGGGTGAGAAGACATTTTCCTGTTCCAATCGGAGTTACCCCGGGGAATTTTGCTCCAATAGTCCTCGTTGATCTGTTTCCCTCGAAAGTTCTCTTGCCATACCAGTTTATATTCCGGTTGCTGGGCGGATAGGCTGCCTGCCACAAAAAGGGCACAAACCAAAATGATGTTTTTCAGATGTTTCATAAAGCAAAATGGTATTTTTGAATTTTGAGTAAATTTATGAATAAGTATTGAAATTTGCTCTATTCATGCGAATGTTCTTTTTATGATTCCTTATTTTTTGTTCCAACCATTTTTTTAACAGGCTCTATAAACGTTTAAGTAATCATCTTTTTTTGTACCTTTGCAACCGGAAAACAGAATGATAATTTAAACAAAAATAGTATGAGTAAGAAAGCCCTTTTAATGATTCTTGATGGCTGGGGTGTAGGCGATCAAGGTAAAGATGATGTGATTTTCAACACACCTACTCCCTATTGGGATTCTCTTTTAGCTACTTATCCGCACTCACAGTTGCAGGCTAGTGGTGAGAATGTAGGTTTGCCCGACGGACAGATGGGCAACTCGGAAGTAGGTCATCTCAATATCGGTGCCGGACGTATTGTTTATCAGGATTTGGTGAAAATCAACCGAGCTTGTACCGACAACAGCATTATGAAGAATTCGGAAATCGTTTCTGCTTTCTCTTATGCCAAAGAAAATGGTAAAAATATCCACTTCATGGGATTGACTTCCAATGGTGGTGTACACAGCTCTTTTGACCATCTGTTCAAACTCTGTGATATATCGAAAGAATATGGCATCGAAAATACTTTCATCCATTGCTTTATGGATGGCCGTGATACTGACCCGAAGAGTGGTAAAGGTTTCATTGAGCAACTTACTGCGCATTGCGAAAAGTCAGCCGGTAAGATTGCTTCTATCGTAGGCCGTTTCTATGCAATGGATCGTGATAAACGTTGGGAACGTGTAAAAGTAGCATACGACTTGCTGGTAAACGGTGAAGGAAAGGTCGCTTCCGATATGGTTCAAGCCATGCAGGAATCGTATGATGAAGGTGTGACTGATGAATTCATCAAACCGATTGTCAATGCCAATGTGGACGGAACAATCAAGGAAGGCGATGTTGTGATCTTCTTCAACTACCGTAACGACCGCGCTAAGGAGCTGACCATTGTCTTGACTCAACAAGATATGCCGGAACAGGGTATGCATACCATTCCGGGATTACAGTACTACTGTATGACTCCCTATGATGCATCGTTCAAGGGTGTTCACATCCTTTTCGATAAGGAAAATGTTCAGAATACACTTGGTGAGTATTTGGCGGCCAATGGTAAGACTCAGCTTCACATTGCCGAAACAGAGAAATACGCTCACGTGACATTCTTCTTCAATGGTGGTCGTGAAACTCCGTATGAAGCCGAAGAACGTATCCTCGTTCCTTCCCCGAAAGTTGCTACTTATGACTTGAAACCGGAAATGAGCGCTTACGAAGTGAAAGACAAACTGGTTGAGGCTATCAATACCAAGAAATTCGATTTCATCGTTGTAAACTATGCGAACGGTGATATGGTAGGTCATACCGGTATTTACGAAGCTATCGAGAAAGCTGTAAAGGCTATCGACGAATGTGTGAAAGATACCGTAGAAGCTGCTAAAGCTAATGATTACGAAGTTATCATCATTGCCGACCACGGTAACGCCGACCATGCGTTGAACGAAGACGGTACTCCGAACACCGCTCACTCCTTGAATCCCGTACCGTTTGTTTACGTAACAGCCAATAAGGATGCTAAAGTAGAAAACGGTGTATTGGCTGATGTTGCTCCATCTATTCTTCATATTTTGGGAATGAAGCAACCGACGGAGATGACAGGAAAAGACTTGATAAAATAATATTATCAGAGTTATGAAATAGGAGGGTGTATCTCGTTGAAGTGCACCCTCTTTTTGTATCCCGGCTATCTGGATGCATCTACTTCGTAAGTATTCCTTCTTGATTTTTTATAATAAAATTCATAGCCACACTTCTTACAGGTGTAGTTCTCTTTCCAGTTGGTAACGTGGCTACGTGTTTTGTATTTTTCACGATTATAATAGTCGGTTCTTGTGTTTCCCGATTGTTCGGAATGGCTATACTTATCGCGTGTCTGAGTGTCCGACTGAAAGATGGTACTGTTTTGGTGGCTATTGCCGCGGTCTATTAATGAACGGACACTATGACATCGAGGGCAACGGCTACTTTCCACCCCGCTGGTTACAAAAATGAAACCTCCTATCATGAATCCGGCGAAAAAGGCTGTTTGGAGGATAACGATAATCCAGTCTTCATCGTAACAGAGCCCGATGGTCATGACGTAAAATGTAAATATAACCATGAGTTTGCCGATCCAGCTGACAATAAAGTTAGGTAACGGCTTTATGTAGAAGAATACCCACCGATTGATCCATGACGGCAGGAATGCGAGGAAGCCGAAGAATAGTATGAGAAGAATGCCGCTTACGATTTCTCTTACCTGCCTACCCCCCAATTGATATAGATTGAAGAAGCTGAAGCGTGGGAAGATGTAATAGTCGTTCCCGGCAGTAATCATGAATGGCTTCCATTTGGATATGGCGATAAAATGAACTCTCATGAGAGCTGGTCGTACCTATATGCTGATAGCAGGCAATCCGGTCATTGCCTGTTTTGATTACGCTCTGTGCTGGCTTCAAAATTTGTTCTACTTCCTGAAAACTCTTTCCTGTAAGTTCTTTCTTAAGATAGTTCAACGAAAGATATCTTCCTGCGAAGGTTTCGGTCATTGGCAACTTAGGTAAGATTTTCATATCCAGTTCTTTGTAGGAATATTCCTTAAGTTCGTTTTGTGAAGTCCTGCCATATAGTACTAACTTTTTTTCTTTTCCTTTAACCCCTATTTTCTCAATCGTTACACTGTCCTTTTTGTTGTCCTTCAATGCTAAACGTCTACTGATGATAATTTCCGGGAGAGGGCACAAAAGGCGGGTACTGTCTGCTAATTCGATGACGCACGGCACACTGGCTGTGAACCATTCTTCGTGAGACAAGTCGAATTTACGATCAAAGCTTATAGCCAGTACTTTTACTTTTGTTCCTGTGGGGATTGTTCTTTTGCGTTCCTTCTTGTTCTTTTGGGACAGAGTGTCAGGCAAGGAAGTTTCATGGGGCATGAGGATACATACAGCATAATTGCAAAAAGAGATGTTGATAGTGATGGATGGATTGCTTTCATGATATTAGTAGTTTGTTTTTTGCCGGAGATAAGTAAAAATTCGAGAAAAGAAAGAAGGTTATATCTGTTTTGTTTGTGGGTAATGATAGGTTATTGTACTTTTGCAGTCAATTTTGGAAATATCTGGACTTATGATACAAATAGGCGATGTTGTAGTCTCTTTCGATGTGCTGCGTGAAAAGTTTCTTTGCAATTTAGATGCATGTAAAGGTGCCTGTTGCATAGAAGGTGATGCCGGAGCGCCCGTTGAGTTGGAAGAAGTAGAAAAGTTGGAAGAGATATTACCGGTGATTTGGGAAGAACTTGCTCCCGAAGCACGTGCTATAATAGAGAAGCAAGGGGTAGTTTATACTGATCAGGAAGGAGACCTGGTTACCTCCATTGTAAATGGTAAAGACTGTGTGTTTACTTGCTATGATGATAAAGGTTGTTGTTATTGTGCCATAGAAAAGGCGTATAGAGCGGGAAAGACGGATTTCTATAAACCCGTTTCCTGTCATTTATATCCTATCAGGGTAGGAGATTATGGTTCTTATAAGGCTGTGAACTACAATCGGTGGGATGTTTGCAAAGCGGCTGTATTGTTGGGTAAAAAAGAAGACCTGCCCGTTTTTAAGTTTTTGAAAGAACCGTTGATACGTAAGTTCGGTGAAGATTGGTATGCGGAACTGGAGTTGGTAGCAGAAGAAATGAAGAAACAGAATATATTGTGATAAATGATGATTTCCCGCGGTATCTTTTTGGATTCCCTTTTATCACAATAAAGAAAAGCTCCGGTCAACAGGGATTTCCTGTCCGTCCGGAGCTTCTTCGTTGTAAGATGTGAGGTTAGTTAATAAAAACGTATTTAGGAATTTGCCTTCCGGCATTTCCCCTTGTTAAGCGTCTATATTTGCATAGGTTGCATTAGCTTCAATGAAATCGCGGCGCGGGCTAACATCTTCACCCATCAGCATGGAGAAGACATAATCTGCTTCGGCGGCACTTTCAAGATGTACCTGCTTCAGCATACGGTTTTCCGGATTCATGGTTGTTTCCCATAACTGTTCCGGATTCATCTCACCCAAACCTTTGTAACGTTGGGTATGAATTGCATTTTCCGAACCGCCACCGTAAGTGTCGATAAACTTCTGACGCTGTTGGTCTGTCCAACAATATTCTTTTACCTTGCCCTTTGTGCAAAGATAGAGCGGAGGAGTAGCAATATACAGATACCCTTGTTGGATAACTTGTGGGAAGTAACGGAAGAAAAGCGTCATAATCAACGTGTCGATGTGAGAACCATCGACATCGGCATCGGTCATAATAATCACTTTTTTGTAGCGCAACTTATCTATATTCGCCTCTTTGCTGTCTTCGCTGTCTACACCGAAACGTATACCCAATGCTTGGATGATGTTATTTACTTCGTCGCTTTCGAATGCTTTATGCCACATGGCTTTCTCTACATTCAGGATTTTACCGCGAAGCGGCAGAATGGCTTGGAACGTGCGGTTACGTCCTTGCTTGGCAGAACCGCCTGCCGAGTCACCCTCGACCAAGAACAATTCACATTCATCCGGATCCTTGCTGGAACAGTCGGCCAACTTACCCGGCATACCACCGCCTGACATCGGTGACTTGCGTTGTACCGATTCGCGGGCTTTACGGGCAGCAACACGGGCGGTGGCGGCAAGAATTACTTTTTCTACAATCAGTTTGGCTTCTTTAGGATGTTCCTCCAGATAATAATTCAAGGCCTCACCCACTGCTTGATTGACAGCACCACTTACTTCGCTGTTACCCAGCTTCGTTTTGGTCTGCCCTTCAAATTGGGGTTCAGCTACTTTTACGGAGATAACGGCTATCAGACCTTCACGGAAGTCTTCACCTGATATTTCCACTTTGGCTTTCTCCAATTGTTTAGCGCAGGTGTCTTCGCCATATTTCTTCAATACACGTGTCAGTGCGGCACGGAAACCGCCTTCGTGCGTACCGCCTTCTTTGGTATTGATGTTGTTAACGTAAGAGTGCAGATTTTCGCGGTAACCAGTATTGTACATGATGGCACACTCGATGGGTACACCTGCTTTTTCTGTATTCAGATAAATTACATCATCAAAGAGTGGTGTGTTATTACTGTTCAGGTAACGCACAAATTCTTTCACACCTTCTTCGGAATGGAATAGTTCGGTTTGCGGATTGCCTTCTTCATCTTTTGTACGGAGGTCGGTCAGCGTAATGCTGATACCCTTGTTCAGATAAGCAAGTTCGCGTAGGCGTGACTGAAGAGTGCTGTATTTGTATTCGGTAACAGTGAAGATACTATCATCCGGCCAAAAGACCTGCTTGGTACCTGTGAGAGATAGATCGCAAGTCCCTACTTCCTTAACGGAATACAACGGCTTGCCGAATTCGTATTCTTGCTGGTAAATCTTGCCGTTACGGAACACCTGGGTAGTCATGTGTTTGGAAAGCGCGTTTACGCACGATACACCCACACCGTGAAGACCGCCGGAAACCTTATAGGAACCTTTGTCGAATTTACCACCGGCATGTAGTACGGTCATTACAACTTCTAATGCGGATTTTTGTTCTTTTTCGTGGAAGTCTACGGGAATACCGCGCCCGTTGTCTTGTACGGTGATGGAGTTGTCTTCGTTGATGGTGACCTCAATGTGGTCGCAGTAACCAGCCATTGCTTCGTCAATGGAGTTATCTACTACTTCATACACCAGATGGTGCAAGCCGTTTTCGCTGATGTCGCCGATATACATGGCGGGACGTTTACGTACAGCCTCTAAACCTTCCAATACTTGGATGTTGCTGGCCGAATAATTGTTTTCGCCGTTTATCTTTTCTTCTTCAGTCATAATCTAATTTTACTTAATGTAATAACAGAGCAAATATAGTGAAATTTCTTGAGATAGGATGCTAAACGAATAGAGAAATTTGGGTCGTTTACGGCTTTTTTGCACCGTGGAAAATGGTAGGGGGATATGCCGGATGGATGGTTAGAACGCAAAGAAAGCCGGACTGAAAAGTCCAGCTTCTTATATCTTTTGTGTAATCGGTTTGCTTAACCCAACTTATTGATGTAAAGCGCCAACTTAGATTTTAAGTTGTTTGCTTTGTTTTTGTGAATAACATTAGTCTTTGCCAATTTATCCAACATTTTTGTAAGTGCGGGAAACATAGCTGTAGCTTCAGCTTTATCTGTAGTCGCACGAAGCTTACGAACAGCATTTCTCATGGTTTTGCCATAATATCTGTTGTGAAGTCTTCTGGTTTCTTCTTGTCTGATTCTCTTCAGTGATGATTTGTGATTTGCCATCTCGACTAATCTTTTTTAATTCGTTTATTTTTTTAATTGTAGCCCGTGGGGGAATCGAACCCCCCTTTCAAGAATGAAAATCTTGCGTCCTAACCGATAGACGAACGGGCCATCCTGTAGTGAGCGTTTCCGCTCTTGCATCCGGCATTTCTTTCGTTTGCGGTTGCAAAGGTAGAAACTATTTTTGAATTACCAAAACATTCCTAAGAAAAAATAATACTATTCTTCTCTATTTTTGTGTTTTCTTCGTTTTATTATTTGATTATCAGTGCGATATGTGCTTTCATTTTTTTATCCTTTTCCTATCGTTTTTTTATTTCTTCCTGTTTCTTCTGCATTGTTTCGTTCTTTTTTTATAGCTTTGTTATCGGATTGAAATCAGATAAGAAACCGGAAATGTTACAGAAAACGCTGGGTATTGTGTTGCATACCCTTAAATACAAAGATACCTCTATGATTGTAGATATATATACGGAGGTAGTCGGAAGGGCGTCTTTTATGGTGTCTGTACCCCGTTCGCGCAAGGCGGCAGTGAGGCCGGTACTTTTCCAGCCATTGGCTTTAGTGGAGTTGGAAGCCGATTTCCGTTCCAATACCTCTATATATAAGATAAAGGAGGCAAAGTCTTTTTATCCGTTTTCCACGCTCCCTTACGATCCTTATAAATCTGCCATTGCCCTTTTTCTCTCGGAATTTCTGTACCGGGTTGTTCGTGAGGAGACGGAGAACCGTCCCCTCTTTGCTTATCTGCAACATTCCATCATCTGGTTGGACGAATGCCGTGCGGGATTTACCAATTTTCATTTGGTCTTTCTGATGCGTTTGTCCCGGTTTCTCGGTTTGTACCCCAATCTGGAAAATTATTCCAACGGCGATTATTTTGATTTGCAGAATGCGTGCTTCACTTCATTGCGTCCGCAACTTCATTCTCACTATATCGGTCCCGAAGAATCTTCCCGCCTGACGATGCTGATGCGCATGAATTATGAAACCATGCATCTTTTCACGATGAACCGTACAGAGCGTGCGCGTTGTCTGATGATAATGAATGAGTATTACCGTTTGCATCTGCCGGATTTCCCCATATTGAAGTCTTTGGAAGTACTGAAAGAGTTATTCGATTAGTCTGTGTTCATCTATTCCCGTTCCCATGAAGGGTTACTTCCGTTTCTATAAAGAGAAACGCCCGTTCCCATTGTAGGAAACTGCGGTTCCCATTGTAGGAAACTGTCGTTTCCATTAACGGAAATTCTTGTTCCCATGAAAGGAAACGCTCGTTCCCTATGGGCAGGAAACTTCATGGCATTCTTTACCAGTGCAATAGGTGTAGTGTTTGGAGTGAGAAAAGCGAGAGGATTTAGTGGATAAATGAGCTTAATATAGAGTAATGGCAGCCCTCACGCAGGATAAGGATAAGTTTTGGGGAAGAGGAGGCAGAAAAAACTTGCCGCCATCCTTAACGATAATTTTTAGGAATTTATCGCAAAAGGATGGCGGCAAGTTATGGTATAAACGACTTTTGTTTCAGCGTTTTTTTTATCCCAGCAGTTCCTTTACTTTGGCTGAGATGGCACGACCTTCGGCAAGTCCGGCGAGCTTTTTGCTGGCTACGCCCATTACTTTACCCATGTCTTTGCCACTTGTGGCACCTGTTTCGGCAATGATTTCTTTCAAGGCAATTTCCAGTTCTTCAGGGGTCATTTGCTTGGGCAGATAGGCTTCCATCACTTTTACTTGCGCCATCTCGGCATCTGCCAAATCCGTACGGCCTTGTTCTATATACATTCCGGCGGAGTCTTTACCTTGCTTTACTAGTTTTTGGATAATCTTCAAAGCATCTGCATCGCTAAGAGTATCGTTTGCTCCCGGAGCGGTTTTAGCTTCAAGGAACACTTTCTTTACATTTCTCAAGGCGTCGAGAGCTACTTTGTCTTTGGCTTTCATTGCGGTTTTAATGTCTTCGCTGACTTTCTCAAATAAGTCCATAAGATATATTGTTTTAAAGTTGTTTTATAGTTATCATTTAGAAAGTGATAATTCCCCCTTCACCGGTTCCTGCTTCCGTCTCTTGTGCCTCTTTAGTAGCAAGTTGCCCCTCTTCTTCGGCTTTGGTCTTGATGGCGGCGAGTGTACTCTTGTCGCGTGTATAAGTGGGGGAATTTTCTACCATGCTGATGATGTCGGCATTATCCAAGTCTTCGGGATTGAAGAGATAGATGTGGCGACGTCGGGTACGTTGGTATTTGATGTTGGCATCCTTGCCGTAATACACTTCGCGGCGGCTACGTTTCTGTTCTTCTTCCTCCTCCAGTTCGGCAAGGCGCTTTTGTTCTTCGGCGGTACGCTGTGTGATGCGGTCGTCCATTTCCTTCATGTGGATATCCTGGATACCGAAACCGGTGGCAAGCAAGGTAATCTTCACTTTTTGTTCCAGTTTGTCATCGATAGCCATACCGAATTTGGTCTCGAAGTCGCGGCTGAATCGGTTCATGAATTCTTTAACCTCGTCCATTTCACTCATCATCAGTTTATGTTGTGAACTGTAGGAGATATTGAGCAATACCTTCTTGGAGTTGAAAATATCATTGTTGTTCAGCAATGGAGAATGTTGGGCGTTCTGGATAGCCATGCTTACACGGTTGTCTCCTTCACCATATCCGGTACTCATGATGGCTACACCGCCGTCTTTCAGTACGGTCTTGACGTCGTTGAAGTCGAGATTGACCTTTCCGTGCAGGGTGATGATCTCAGCAATGCTTTTGGCGGCTACCGAGAGCGTATCGTCTGCCTTGTCGAAGGCATCGTCTACGGAGAGTTCACTGTATATTTCGCTCAGCTTTTCGTTGTTGATAACCAGCAATGCATCTACGTGCTTACTGATTTCCTCTACACCGTCCAGTGCCTGGTCTATCTTCTTGTCGCCTTCCCAACGGAACGGGATGGTGACGATACCGATGGTCAGTATATCCATTTCCTTGGCAGTCTGCGCGATGATGGGGGCGGCACCTGTACCCGTACCACCGCCCATACCGGCAGTGATGAATACCATTTTAGTACCGTCGTTCAGCATGTTTTTAATGTCTTCGATACTTTCTTCCGCAGCCTTGCGGGCACGTGCGGGACGATTGCCGGCACCCAGTCCTTCCTTACCCAGTTGTAACTTGACCGGTACAGGGGAGTCCTTCAATGCCTGGTTATCTGTGTTACACAGCACGAACGTCACATCATGTATACCTTCCCGGTACATGTGGTTTACGGCATTGCCGCCACCTCCACCCACACCAATGACTTTGATGATTTTCGGTGAGTCAGTCGGGAAATCGAATTGTACTATATCGTCCATAATAATTTAATTTTCTAATCCACTTTATTACTTCATGTCCTCGTCTGAGAAAATCTCGTTGGAGAGTTTGTTGAAAGTCTTTTCAAACCAGCTTGGACCTTTCTTCTTCTCTTTCTCCTTTTTCTCGCGCTCTTTACGTTCTTTCTCTCTGCGTTCTTTCTCTTCCTTCTCACGTTGTGCTTTGGCTGCGCGGGCAGCGGCTTCCTGTTCTTTCAGGGTTTCATCATCACCAAACATGTCAACAGGTTTGGGGGGTACGTTGCTGCTCGATTGTGCGGACTTGGTCTCTTGCATGCAGCAGTTTTCGTTACCGGCGGCAAGGAGTCCCAGCAGCGTATTCTGCATACCGTCTTTGCGAAGCACGTCGCTATAACCGTGGATGGTGTTATGCACAAACTTCACGGTTTTGACCTTGTCTATCTTGCTCAGTTTGCGGAACGCTTCTTCGGTGTTTTTAAGGTTGGCGCTGCCACCGGTAAAGATTACGCCGGAAAACAGCTTGTCTTCGTAACCGGACAACTGTAACTGGTTCCACACATTGGCGAGGATTTCTTCCGTGCGGGCTTCTACGATACTATTCAGAATAGCCAGTTCGATGGTACGTCCGTCTTCCAGCGTGCATACAACGGGTGTTTCCGTTTCTTCCTCTTCTTCGTAAAGAGCGTTGCCGTACTGCAGTTTCAGCTTTTCGGCATCTTCTTCTTCCATTTGAAGGGAGGTGATGTCACGGGTGATATTGTTTCCACCCAGCGGCAATACACTCAGGTAGCGGAGGATGTTATTTTTATATACGGAGATGGTAGTGGTATCGGCACCGAAATCTACCAAAGCACAACCCGACCGCATTTCATTTTCCGTCAATACGGCATTAGCTAAGGCGGTGGGGGCAATGAGTAAATCCGCAATCTCCACTTTGGCCGACTCAAAGCTGTATTCCAGGTTTTTTCTGAGCGAAGCACGGGCAACAATATTGAGGAACTGACCGGTGATATGTTGACCTGCTACCCCTACCGGATCTACTTGCAGGTTGTTGTCTATCTTATATTCCTGAGGGGCTACATCCAGTACACTCATGTCTGCCAGAGGAACTTCAAGATTTTCATCACAGATGGAGTCCACCAGTTCCTGCGAGATGATGCCTTCTTCTTCCAGTGTACGGCTTACCGCATTTTTGATTGTGCGCAGTGACTGCCCGCCGATGCCTACATATACTTTAGCGATAGAGTTGTTTAACTGGCTTTCCAGTTTGTTGATGATGGAAGTCAGGGCTTGTGCGGTTTTATCGATGTTGTAGATGATACCTTTGCGTATAAACGAAGAGGCATCTTCACGAGCATAAGCCAACACCTGGATACTTCCGTCACTGTTCTTCTTTCCGGCGATGCCGGAAATCTTGGAAGAACTCAACTCAATAGCGGCGATAAAATCTGTTGTTGCCATATCTATTTATTTACTGTTTAACGATTTACTATTTACTATTTACTGCATTACTCAAGAAGGAGTTATTCAACTATCAAAAATTTAGACTATTAAATCGTAAATAGCCAATCCTCTTATTTTCTTTTTGTGCAGATAATCTGGTTACCAAACTCAACGCTGATACGGGAGTATTTGTTCCAGCCCACCTGGTTTAATCCTTTTTCGTAAAAAGCCTTGACCCGCTTCAATTTCTGTTCAAAGCCGTCCAGCTTACCGAGGTAGATGATGTGATCACCGACACGCGGCACCAATTCGATATTTCTACCCGGCAGTACGTGAATTTGTTCAATCTGTGCATCCCAAAACAAATTCCTTTGCAAAAATACACCAAACTTATATAAATCCCTCATGGCAAACGACTTTTCTACATTTCCGGTTACAACTGCGAGGTGCGCCACACACTTTGCATCGGGTGGCATCACGGTACCTTTGTTGTCCAGATAGTAATTTTCGCCGTTGGAACTCATGATCCTCAAAATGGGAATACGCTGGGTTACTTCGATACAGAGCTTGCCACTGGGAGTCTTGTAACATTCCACGCGGTCGATAAGCGGATGTTTGGATAATATCTGTTCCAAAGTCTTGGTGCGGATGCGGTCCAGGTCTTTACCGATGGGGCTGATACCTTTCTTTTCCAGTATGGCGGCTACTTCCTTTTTCGTGATGAAGCCGGCATACACCGAGTCTTTGACAACCAGCTCTACATCACGGCACACCAGACCGGCAGGTTTTCGGTTGAAAGCGGTGATAGCCACTACCAGATAGGCAATGACAAGCAACAGGACGATAGAAAGTAAAATCCGTTTTATCATATCTTCATTCTCTGCTTGAGCAGTTCGGCTATTTCGGGTACATAATTATCAAGATCACCTGCTCCCAGTACTATCAATACCTCGATAGGTTTCTGAGATAGCAGGTTCAGTACTTCTTCTTTCTTGCAAATACATTTCTCGATGCCCGGGCGCAGATTGTCGTATATCAGACGGCTGGTGACACCGGGGATGGGTTGTTCGCGTGCCGGATAAATTTCCGTCAGGATTACCTCATCCAACAAAGACAAGCTGTCGGCAAAGTCTTTGTAGAAATCGCGGGTGCGGGTATAGAGATGGGGTTGGAAGATGGCGGTTATCTTCTTGTCTTGATACAACTCACGGATGGACTTCACGCTTTGAGCTATTTCGGCAGGGTGGTGGGCATAGTCACTGAGGAATACGATTTGATTGTTCTTCAATTTGAAGTCGAAACGGCGATCTACACCATGGAAGTTGGCCATACCTTGTTTTATTTCTTCGTCGGTAACTCCATTCAGGTGAGCAAGTGCCATGGCGGCTACACCATTTTCGATGTTGATACTGACGGGTACACCTAATTGGATATCATTGATACGGGTGTCCGGGGCAACAAAATCAATGAATATTTCACCATTTCCGATACGGATGTTCTCGGCATGAAAATCGCCTTCGTTACGGGAATAGGTATAGGTCTTGACACTCGGTTGTACCTCTGGTTTAACGGTCAGGCCTTTGTGAAGAATCAGGGCACCTCCCGGTTGGATAAGGGTAGTGTAGTGGCGGAAGCTTTCGAGATAGGCTTCTGCTGTTCCATAGATATCCAGATGATCGGGATCGGTAGCGGTGATAACACTCATATAGGGGGAAAGCCAATGGAAAGAACGGTCGAACTCATCAGCTTCGATGACAGTATAGGGACTGGTTTGTGACAGCAGAAGATTAGTACCGTAATTCTTGGAGATACCACCAAGGAAGGCGGTACAGCCTACGTGGGACTGATGTAACAGATGGGCGGCCATTGTACTGGTAGTGGTCTTTCCATGCGTACCGGCTACACAAAGTCCTTTGCTACTGCGGGTAATGATACCCAATACTTGAGAGCGTTTCAGTATCTCGAAACCGTTCTCGCGGAAATAGGCCAGTTCGGCATGCTCTTGCGGTACGGCGGGGGTATAGACTACTAAAGTCGTTACCGGATCTTTGCAGCTTTCGGGGATGAGGCTGGCGTCTTCTTTATAATGTATCTGGGCGCCTTCGGCTATCAGGTGTCCGGTCAGCTCGCTCGGAGTACGGTCGTAACCTGCAACAAACTTACCTTTGGAGAGGAAGTAGCGTATCAGGGCACTCATGCCAATGCCACCGGCACCGACGAAATAAACGGATTTGATTATATCTATATCTTTCATTGTTTTATTAAGTTGCTTTCAATGCTATTGTTTATTTTATGAGTTTCAGTACCTCTTTCGCTATAATAATCGCTGAGTCGGGCAATGCCAATTTGGCGATATGATCGCTCAGGCTTTCCAGCTTCTCAGCATTGGCTATGGTTTCCAGCGCTACGGGTAGCAATCTGTTTTTGGCTTCGGAATCTTTCACGTAGATGGCTGCATCCTTATTGACGAGCGCCAGGGCATTCTTGGTCTGATGGTCTTCTGCCACATTGGGCGAGGGTACCAAAATGACCGGTTTGCGTAACAGGCAGAATTCCGAGATGGAACCTGCACCGGCACGTGAAATGACAAGGTCGGCTACGGAGTATGCACTTGCCATGTCTTTGATGAAATCTGTCACGTATAGGTTGGGAATGGCGTTGATATGAGGATGATGTACGGTTTCTCCCGTTACTGTGGTGATAGCGTCTCTCACCTGTTCGATGTATATCTTTCCGGTTTGCCAGATGAATTGTATGTCAGGATTGTTACGGATGATTTCCAATCCTTCCGTCAATGTTTGATTGATGGTACGTGCACCAAGACTGCCACCCAGTATGAGAATGGTTTTCTTAGCGGGATTTAAACCGAAATAGTCTGCAGCTTTTTTATGAGAAATGGAATGTTCCAACAGGTTTTGGCGCACCGGGTTACCGGTCATGATGATTTTCTCCACAGGGAAGAACTTTTCCATGCCCTCGTAAGCTACACATATCTTACAGGCTTTCTTAGCAAGTAACTTATTGGTGACGCCTGCGTAGGAGTTTTGCTCTTGTATCAGGGTAGGAACGCCCATCATGCCTGCTGTTTTCAAGGTGGGACCGCTGGCATAACCACCTACACCTACGGCTACCTGTGGGCGGAATTCCTTGATTATTTTGCGGGCTTTCCATTGACTACGTACCAACTTTATCAATACGGCGAAGTTCTTCCACAGTCGTTTACGGTCGAAACCGGCTACAGGCAATCCGATAATTTTATATCCGGCATCGGGGACACGCTGCATTTCCATACGCCCTTCTGCTCCTACGAAAAGAATTTCCGCGTCGGGGCACAACTCTTTTATGGCGTTGGCAATGGATACAGCAGGGAAGATATGTCCTCCCGTACCTCCTCCACTGACGATGATGCGTGGCTTATTATTAATTGTTTCCATATCTTGTTTTATTAGAATTCGTATGAATACTTGGCATACTCTATCAATATTCAATACATTATATCCATATATTCGTCTATCTGTTATTCCAAACTCCGCTTATTCGAACTCGGCATCACTGTTCAGCACTTTGGCAGTAGGTTCGGCGGCAGTTTGCGCATCACTGTTGGCGGTTTCATCTGTATTGCCGGTTTCTATCTGCATGGTGATTTGGGCGTCATGTGCTCTTTGCTCTTCCAGTTTGGCTGTATATCGGCTCACGCTTAGTATCATACCAATATAGGCACAGTTTATTAACGTAGATGTACCTCCCTTGCTGATGAGCGGAAGTGGTTGTCCCGTTACGGGGGCAAGGCCTACGGCTACCATCATGTTGAAAATGGCCTGTGACACCAACAACAAGGCGATACCTATGATGAGGAAAGCGGGAAAGGTGCGGTCGCACTTTTTGGCAATACGCCCTACACGTATCAACAGGCAGATATAGAGGAAAACCACGACAATTCCGCCAACCAATCCGAGTTCCTCGACGATAATGGCAAAGATGAAATCGGAGAAAGCCTGGCTCAGGAAGTCACGTTGAACGGAGTTCCCGGGACCTTTGCCTACTACATTGCTGGTAGCAACGGCAATACGGGCATGAGCTATTTGTGCATCTTTATCTATATCGAATTTGGCGGCAGGCACTTCTTCATTGCTGGTAAATTTCTCAATACGGGCACGCCAGGTATCAAAACGGTGTAGGAAAGGCAGATCGCTGTTCTTGGTTACCACCAGAAAGGCTACGGCAATAATGGCTACTCCCGCCAGACTGCCTGCCAGTATCAGGAGTTTTTTTATAGCCACACGACCGATGAACATCATCAGAAAGACGACTCCGAACAGTAGAGCGGCAGTAGATAAGTTTTCGGGCGCAATGAGTAGACATATGATACCGGTGATTATCATGATACGTTTGAAAGCTTTGGGACTGGCGCCGTTTTCGTCCTGTCCTTTGGAGAGAATAAATGCCGTGACGATGATGACCGCCATTTTTGCCACCTCCGACGGTTGAAACTGTATGCCCATGAACGTCATCCAACGGGCAGCACCGTTTATGCGCTCCATCATCATAACAAGTGCCAACAGTATTACTGATGCCGGTAGCAAGAAAACGGGAAATACCTGGAACCATTTGTAAGGTATGTTGTGCATTAGGACTACAACTACGGCACCCACCATTAGGATGATGCTGTGTTGTGTAATCGGTCCCCAGTGGTCACCACTCTTATAAGTAAGCGTACTGGCAGCACTGAACACCTCCGTTATGGAGATGAGACAAAGGACAAGAAAGATAATCCAGATTACTTTGTCCCCTTTGAATATGCTCTTTAATAAATCCATAAATAATGTGGTGATGTGATATTACTCTATCATTTTATTATTTTATCACTTTATCACTTTTATAACTCTCTTACATATTTCTTGAACTGGTCACCTCTGTCTTCATAGCTTTTGAAAAGGTCGAAACTGGCGCAACAAGGGCTGAGTAATACTGTCTCTCCTTTTTTTGCCAACTTATAGGCTGCGTCTACTGCATCTTTCATTCCTGTCCGCACATCTGCTACGGGCAGATCCATGCGGTCGAAGAACTCGTGCAGCTTTTCATTGTGTAATCCCAAGTACACCAAAGCAGAACACTTTTCGCGTACAAGATCTTCTATTTCGGTATAATCGTTACCTTTGTCTTTACCGCCGAGGATAAGCACTGTTCGGGTAGTCATGCTTTGTAAGGCATACCAGCAAGAGTTTACATTTGTTGCTTTAGAGTCGTTGATGAAGTGAATGCCACGTACGGTAGCAACCTTTTCAAGACGATGCTCCACGCCTTTGAAATCTGACAAGGCCTTGCGGATATCTTCTTTACGGATACCGGCAAGGTTGGCGGATATTCCAGCGGCCAGAGAGTTATATAAGTTGTGTGTGCCATGCAACGCCAACTCCTCTTGTTCCATGTTAAAAGCAATCGGTTCGTTGATTTCCACTTCTCCGTCTTCCACGTAGGCTATAACACCATCTTCTTTTACGGCAGAGAAAGGATAGGGGTGCGCTTTCAAGCCATGTTTGGCAAGCTCCCGGCGGATGATGGGGTCGTCGTTCCAATAGATGAAGGCATCTTCAGACGTCTGATTTTGTGTGATACGGAACTTGGCATCCACATATTTTTGCATGCAGTGGTCGTAACGGTCCAGATGGTCGGGAGTGATGTTCATCAATACGGCGATATTGGCACGGAAATTATACATATTGTCGAGTTGGAAGGAACTCAGCTCGATGACATAGTAATCGTGTTTCTCTATTGCCACTTGCAGGGCAAGACTGTTCCCGATATTTCCTGCCAAGCCTACGTTCAGTCCCGCACTCTTAAAGATGTGGTAAATGAGCGAGGTAGTAGTGGTCTTACCGTTCGATCCCGTTATACAAATCATCTTGGCATCTGTATAGCGTCCGGCAAACTCTATTTCGGAGATAATAGGTGTACCTTTTTCTTTCAGTTTAAGAATAAGTGGAGCATCGTTGGGGATACCGGGACTTTTCACCACTTCATCGGCATTGAGTATCATCTCTTCGGTGTGTTTCCCTTCTTCCCAAGTAATGTCATACTTGTTCAGCAGTTCCTTGTATTTGTCTTTAATGGCAGACATGTCGGAGACGAACGTGTCGAAACCTTTCACTTTGGCGAGTACAGCAGCACCTGCGCCGCTTTCACCTGCTCCTAATACTACAATTCTACTCATATTAATAATTGTGTTAATGCGATAGTGTGATAATGTTCTAAAATGACATTGCACTATCGCCCCTATAATTCTATCACTCTATCACCTTATCTGATTTTCAATGTTATAATCGTTATTGCTGCCAGTACAATCGTTACAATCCAGAAGCGGACGGTAATTTTCGATTCATGGAACAACTGTGTAGGTTTGGTAAATACAACTTTGCATCCTGGCTCGATCAGGTTCATACTGGTACGGAAATGATCGTGTATCGGTGTTCGCTTGAAAAGACGTTGTTTTACTCCTTTTCGTTTGCCTGCTTTGTAGTAGACCCGTTGCAGAATAACTGATAGGTTTTCTACCAGGAATATTCCACAAAGAATAGGTATCAACAGTTCTTTGTGAATAATGATGGCGTATACGGCAATGATGCCGCCGATGGTCAGGCTACCTGTATCACCCATGAATACCTGCGCCGGATAGGCGTTGTACCACAAAAAACCGATAAGGGCACCGATGAAGGCACAGATAAAGATTACCAGTTCTTCAGAGCCGGGAATATACATGATATTCAGATAACCTGCGTATTCAATATGACTGGATACGTATGCCAATATTCCCAAAGTTAATCCGATGATGGCAGAGTTTCCTGCCGCCATGCCATCCATGCCGTCGTTCAGGTTGGCACCATTGGATACGGCAGTGACCACGAAGATGGTGATGATGACGAACAGTACCCATCCTGCGGTTTGGGCATGTTCGCCCATAAAACCTACGAGGTCGGAATAATCGAAGTTATTGCTTTTGAAGAACGGGATGGTGGTTTGTGTAGCTTTGATTTCTTTGGCGGCATGTACCACTTCTATTTGTCCGTTAGGTTGCTGTATCTCTATGTTTTCGCGGATAACAACCTGCGGGCTCAGATAGAGTGTTAAACCTACAATCAGTCCCAAACCTACCTGGCCGATAATCTTGAACTTACCGTGCAGACCTTCCTTATCTTTCTTGAATATCTTGATATAATCATCGGCAAAACCCAAAGAACCTAACCAAACGGTGGTAATTAACATCAGTATCATGTAGATATTGCTCAACTTACCCAGTAACAAGCATGGGATGAGGATGGCGAAGATGATGATAACCCCACCCATACTCGGGACGCCTACTTTATTTACTCCGAACGGATCGATACTGGCATCACGCTGCGTTTCAGTGATTTGTTTCCGTTTCAACAGGTTAATGAACTTATCACCCCAGATACTCGATATGAGTAATGCCAGAATGATTGCCATCAATGCCCGGAAGGATGTATAACCGAACATACCAGCTCCGGGGAAATCGTATTTATCTAACCATTGAAATAAATAATATAACATAATTTTTCAATTTACTTTTAGAGTGATGGTAGTTTTATGTCGCCTTATCACTTTAAAACATTATCGCTTTTAATTCCTCTTTATCATCGAAGTGATGTTTCACCCCTTTAATCTCCTGATAGTTCTCGTGTCCCTTTCCGGCAACGAGAATAACATCACCTGGCTGTGCCAGCATACAGGCTGTTTTGATGGCTTCCCTCCGGTCGACAATACTGAGTGTCTTTTGCATATCGTCTTTATCCAGTCCGGTAAGCATATCGTTGATGATATCTTGAGGTTCTTCAAAGCGCGGATTATCGGAAGTAATAATGACGCGGTCACTGGCTTTGGCAGCTTCTTTGGCCATAATGGGGCGCTTGCCTTTATCACGGTTACCCCCGGCACCGACTACAGTGATTACTTTTCCTTTGCCTTCCAATACTCCATGGATGGCATTCAATACATTGACAAGTGCATCCGGGGTATGGGCGTAATCTACAATGGCGGTGAAACCTTTGGGAGAACGTACGGCATCAAATCTTCCGGTTACGGGGTGCAAGGTGCTGAGGGCGATAAGCACGTCTTCCTCTTTCTTACCCAGCAATACGGCAGCTCCGAATACTGCCAGCAGGTTACTGGCATTGAACTTGCCGATGAAGTTTACAGCCAGCTCGTGGTTATTGAAGTCGAGCAACATACCTTCAAAATGAGATTCTAATACCTTTCCTTTGAAGTCGCTGAGACTTCTCAACGAATAGGTATAGACTTTGGAGCGTGTGTTCTGCGTCATTACCAATCCGTTTTTATCATCCAAATTTGTCAGGCTGAATGCGTTCTTAGGCATATCGTCGAAGAACTTCTTTTTAGCTTTGAGATAATTCTCAACAGTTTTATGATAATCTAAATGGTCACGTGTCAGATTGGTAAAGATCCCCCCGGTAAATTTCAATCCGCTGATACGTTTCTGAGCGATGGAGTGGGAACTTACTTCCATAAATGCATATTTGCAGCCGGAATCGGCCATCTCTCCTAATAGGCGGTTCAGTGTGACAGGATCGGGAGTGGTATGTTCCGTAGGTATAGGCTGGTCGTCGATGTAATTACATACGGTAGAAATCAGTCCTACTTTATATCCAAAGTAACGGAACGTATTATATAATAAGGTAGCGATGGTAGTTTTACCGTTTGTTCCGGTTACACCTACCAATTCCATTTTAGAAGTAGGGTCGCCATAGAAGAGAGTTGCTATTTTGCCTACCGAATCTTCGCTGTCTTTTACTTGGATATAGGTGATACTGTCTTTAGGCTTTTCCGGTACATCTTCACAAAGTACGGCAACAGCGCCTTTCTCTATGGCTGCGGGGATATAGGCGTGTCCATCGGTTTGAGTGCCGCGCATAGCCATAAACAGGTGTCCGGCTTCTATCAGACGAGAGTCGATGTTCACTCTAGTTATCTCTATATCCGTACTTCCGATGATTTGTACCGGTTGTATCGTCTTTAGTAATTCGCTTAATTTCATACCTTTTATTAATTGATAATTGACAATTATCCGTTAATTACTTAATTTCTTTATACCTTATTTATTATATATAATATTACATGATAATTATTCATTCTTAATTGTGCATTGTCAATAGTATGGTTTGGCCTTTTATAATCCGGCTTCCGCCTGCTATCGACTGGCTCTTGACTCGTCCTACCCCATTCAGTCTTACTTTCAATCCTTTACTTTCCAGTAAATAGACGGCATCCTTTGCGCCCATACCTATCACACTGGGTACCGTACTCGAGTCTTTTCCTTGGTTTTGTAATATTATCACTGATGGGGTAGCTTGCACATGTCCCCATAACTCTTTTCCTTTTTCTTTGTTGAGTTGGTGTTGAGTGGGAATGTTCAACGAGTTCAGCGCATACAATGCTTCGTTAAGGTTTCCTGATTTTACAGTAGGTATCACATTGGTAGTACTATCTATAGCACTACGGATGTCAAACCGCAAGTTTTTAGCATAAACTCTTTCGGCTATTTTCCCAAATACACTACCTGCCATCAGACCACCGGATGCGGGAAGTCCTGGCTTCTGTATGGAAACTATACAACTATATTTGGGTGCTTCTGCCGGGAAATATCCGCAGAAACTAACAAGATAATTCACCCGTCCGGATTTGTAACCGGAGACCCCTTGCGAAATTTGTGCCGTTCCTGTCTTGCCTGCCACTGCAAACTGCTTGCTTCCGGCCGGTTTTGCAAGTCCTTCGGAAACCACTTTGTGCAGTATCTCACGGATTTGTGTCAAAGTACGGTCAGAACATATCTTTGTATTGATAATTTCCGTAGGAAACTCTTTTATTATCTCGCCATCTTTTACGGCAGCTTTTACAAATTTTGGGCGTATCATGGTACCGTTATTGGCAATGGCATTGTAAAAAGTAAGAATGTTCAGTGGTGGAACTTGTGTTTCGTAACCGATACTCATCCACGGTAAAGTAGTTTTGGCAAAATAACGTTCTTTGGGACCACGAATATTAGGCTTACCCTCACCGGCGATTTGCAAGTGGAGAGGTTGGTCGATACTCATACGTTTCAATCCATCTACATATTTTTGCGGATTATCCTTATAATATTTATCAATGAGGTAGGAAACGCCGATATTGGAAGATACCTCCAAAATGCGTGTCACATTGATTTTTCCGTATCCACCTCTATACCAGTTATGATCTTTCATTTTACTGCCATACATGTTCATAATACCGTTGCCGGTATCTACTTCCGTATCGGGAGTGATTTTACCGTCCTCCAACGCTACCATGATAGAAGCGGTTTTGAATGTAGAACCCGGTTCCAACATGTCACTGATGGCATTGTTACGCATCTCGTAATAATTACCGTCTCCGGCTTTCATCATATTGACAATAGCTTTTACCTCTCCGGTCTGTACCTCCATAAGTACGGCTACCCCTACATTAGCATTGATTTCTTTTAATTTGTCGACAAGGGCTTTTTCACAAATGTCTTGCATGTCTACATCAATTGTGGAAATAATATCGCAACCGTCTACAGGGGGGATATCGACAATATTCAGGTATTTGTTCATCACTTTTTGGCGGTGAGTAATACCGTCACGACCTTTCAATAGGGTATCAAATGCTAATTCAATACCATTTTTTGCACCTTGTGCAGTGTCGGCATAGAGGTCGCCTAAAGTACGGGCTGCTAATGAGCCAAAGGGCTTCTTACGTTGGTTGTATGCTTGTTCGTGAAATCCGCCCTTGTATTTGTTTAAGTTGAATACCGGTAACCGTTTAGCCTCTTTATATTGAATATAAGAGATACGCTTGGGATAAATCAGGTAGTTGCGGCTTCCTTTCTTACGTCCCTTCAACAGATGGCTTTTAAATTCGGCAGCACTTTTATCTGGAAATATTTTGTGGAGGCCTTCGCATATCTCTCCAAGATGGTTTATGAGCATGGTGTCTTTTTGCTCGCCACCGGCTTTGAAGTCCATATATATGCGATATTCAGGCAATGAACTTGCCATCAGCTTGCCATCGGCTGAAAGAATATTTCCACGATTGGGCTTAACGGTAACATTCTCTTTCACAAAACGATCGGCCACGTCTTGCCAGTATTGTCGCTCGGCAAACATGATAACGGTACCTTTTACGATAATAGCTATTCCCGCCAGTCCCATGATAAGGACGACAAAGAAATAACGGGTCATTATATTTTTCTTATTTACAGCCAATTCTATTTGCGGTTTAAAGATTTACAATTTAAATTGTTTTAATTCTCAATTATCCACTTTTTTAACTCTCTATTATTTCAGTAAGTATGGTGGATTGGTTGAGGTTTGTAAGTCGCTCTCTTTAGTTGCGATATACTCTTCAATACGCGATTGCCGGCTTCGTTCCATTAGTTCCGAGCTACGTGTCAGTGCATCATATTTGATATCAATAAGTTCTTTCTTGAGTTTGTCTATCTCTATCATCTGTTGCTGAGCAGCGTAACGGTTATGAATGTAGAAAAGGATAAGTACCATAATGAGTACAAGCAGTTTGGTCTGACGACGGAAAAAGTCCGTAGCCAGAATGTCACCTCCAATGATGTTTTTCAGCGAAGCATGCTTTTTCACCTTTTCGGTTTTCTTTTCTTCCTGTTTATTGTTTGTTTCACCCATCACTTATTACTTTATAGCATTACCACTCTGTCGTTTCTTATTCTTCTATTTTTTCCGCAATTCTCAGTTTAGCACTCCTAGAACGAGGATTGCGTTCTATCTCTGCTTCATCCGGCACAATCACCTTGTTGTTTATCAACCGAAAAGGTGTTTGTATATTTCCGAAAAAGTCCTTTTCAGTTTTACCTTCTACGTTACCCGTTTTCATGATATTCTTCACCATCCGGTCTTCCAGTGAATGATAGGTAATAACTACCAATCGTCCACCTGGCTTCAACGTTTCAGTTGCTGCATAAAGCATCTCTTTCAATGCTTCCATTTCCTGGTTGACTTCTATACGGAGTGCTTGGAATACCTTGGCAAACTCCTTCTTTTCCCGTTCACGGCCGAATAGGGGTTTGATAATTTCCAGAAATTCACCGATAGTGGTTATCTTCTGTATAGAACGGGCTTTTGCGATGACTGTAGCCAATTTTCGGCTATTTTTCAATTCTCCGTACAAGTAAAACAGATTTGCCAACCGTTCTTCATCGTATGTGTTTACCACATCGGCGGCGGTGATACCAGCACGTTTATTCATACGCATATCCAATGCGCCATCAAAACGGAAAGAAAATCCCCGTTCGCTGTCGTCAAAGTGATGGGAAGACACCCCTAGATCGGCAAGTATAGCATCCACTTTACTAATATTGTGATAACGTAGGAAGTTGTGCAGATAACGAAAATTACTGCGTACAAAGGTAAAGTGTGGATCGTTTACAATATTTCGTTCCGCATCTTCATCTTGGTCAAATCCCAGTAATCTACCTCCATTACCCAGTCTCGACAAAATTTCGCGGGAATGGCCTGCCCCTCCGAACGTGACGTCTACGTACGTTCCGTCGGGACGAATATTCATTCCGTTCACACTTGGTAATAGTAGTACCGGAATATGGTATGTCAGTTCTTCCTTCATCTTTATTTTTCTAAAATCACTTTATCATTTTAGTTTATCACTTTTTTCCTCCTCTTTACTATTTTCGTAATCTAAATCTCCCAATATATCCTGTAAAGCTTCACTGAATTCTTCCGATGCCATGAAAGGGCGCTCTGTATACTCTTTTGCCCAAATTTCAATAGTGTTGTCCATACCGATAAAGCGTACATCGTTCTGTATACCTGCCATTTGTAAATAACGTTTGGGTAAGAGGATGCGTCCGTTCCCGTCGGGAACCATGATTTCCGCGTCACTTACAAATTGTCGGAAGATTTGTTGGTGTTTGGCATTCCACTTATTTAGCCGCTGCCGAAGTTGGTTTTGTGTTGCGAACCAGACACTTTCCGGATAGAGAACTAGACAGTTCTGAAATACGTCTTTGCGCAATACAAGTCTTTCTTCGGAAACAGCTTGTAGTTGCTTCCGGAAGCCGGCAGGGATAAATACGCGTCCCTTTGTATCTGTCTTAGCTTCAATATTGCCTAAAAAACGTATCATTTATCACCTTATTATAATAAGCGACGGTAAAAATACATATTTCCCCACAATTCCCCACATCTTTTAGTTAAAACTTTATGTAGAAGTTTTCAACATCTTGTTAATTACTTATTCCGTTGAAAATGAACAATGTGCTGAAATGCTTTGTTGGTGGGGAATTGCTATAGGTTTATTTTTTCATTTAACTCGTATTTAAGCTATATTTTCTCTTTTGATAATTAATATATATTGCTCTTGTTTATAAGAGAAACCGTATAAATTTGTAATTTAGCGGCAGATAATAACACTAATAATCTTGCTAGCCTTTTAATCGTATGAAAAACATAACATTTGCTTTAGGAACAGGGCTACTAGCTGTTTCTTTATATGGTAACGCAATAAATAAACCTCTTAAGCCTAATATTATTTTTATTCTGTGTGACGACATGGGATATGGAGATCTAGGTTGTTACGGGCAGAAGTATATTCATACCCCGAATATAGATCGTATGGCACAAGAGGGCATGAGATTTACGCAGGCATACGCAGGCAGTCCGGTGAGTGCGCCGTCAAGAGCTTCATTGATGACCGGGCAGCATACAGGACATACACATGTAAGAGGAAATAAAGAATACTGGCGAGGAGTTCCAATGATGCAGTATGGTGTCAATAAGGATTTCTCTGTGGTAGGACAGGAACCCTATGATGCAGGTCATATAATTATTCCTGAAGTAATGAAAAAGAATGGTTATACGACTGGTATGTTTGGAAAGTGGGCAGGTGGTTATGAGGGCTCCTGTTCTACGCCCGATAAAAGAGGAATAGATGAATATTATGGTTTTATATGCCAGTTTCAGGCGCATTTATATTATCCTAACTTCTTGAATAAGTACAGTAAACTGGAGGGCGACACGGGAGTTGTTCGTATTGTGATGGAGGATAATATCAACTATCCGATGTTTGGAGACGATTACAAGAAGCGTTCACAGTATTCAGCCGATCTTATACACCGGAAAGCACTTGAGTGGCTTGATAAACAGGACGGAGGTCAACCTTTCTATGGTCTCTTCACATATACATTGCCTCATGCTGAATTGGTGCAACCCAATGATTCCATTTTGAAAGGTTATAAAAAGAAATTCTTTGTGGATAAAACTTGGGGAGGTCAGGAGGGTTCCCGTTATAATGCAGTAGATCATACGCATGCCGAGTTTGCTGGTATGATTACCCGTTTGGATTACTATGTGGGTGAGGTTTTGGAGAAGCTGAAAGAGAAGGGGCTCGATGAAAATACGATTGTCATATTCAGTAGTGATAATGGCCCTCATGAAGAGGGAGGAGCCGATCCTGCTTTCTTCGGAAGAGATGGTAAGTTACGCGGTTTGAAACGGCAATGTTATGAAGGAGGAATCCGAGTTCCTTTTATTGTACGTTGGCCGGGTCATGTTCCTGCCGGTTCGGTAAATCAGCATCAACTTGCTTTCTATGATATCATGCCGACTTTCTGTGAACTGGTGGGAGACAAGGCATTTCCCCAAAAGTATATCAATACGAAACTTGCGGATGATTGTTTTGACGGTATCTCCTTTGCTCCTACATTATTGGGCAAGGATGGGCAACAGATGCACGAATTTCTTTACTGGGAGTTCCATGAGACTGATCAGATAGGTGTGCGTATGGGTGACTGGAAAATGGTGGTCAAAAAAGGTACTCCTCATTTGTACAATCTTATAACCGATATTCATGAAGACCATGATGTCGCAGCTTTACATCCGGATATCGTAAAACAAATGGTAGTAATTATCAAACAAGAATATAAAAATAGTAATGACTTTCAGGTAACACTACCTGCCTCATTTTTCTTCTAACTAATACATCTATTATGATGAACCCATTACAATCTAAAATCTTTTACTCTTTGACCGGTGCCACTTTCGTTGCTTCAATGAATTCTTGTGTTTCCCAGAAAAAAAGTGGAGAACAGAAACAGTATAACATTGTGTATATAATGACGGACGATCATACGGCGCAAATGATGAGTTGCTATGACCATCGCTATATGGAAACTCCTAATTTAGATAGGATAGCAGCTGATGGTGTACGCTTTACCAATAGTTTTGTTGCCAATTCCTTGAGCGGGCCGAGTCGTGCTTGTATGATTACGGGTAAACACAGTTGTGCTAATAAGTTCTATGATAACTCGACTTGTGTGTTCGATTCTTCTCAGCAGACTTTCCCGAAACTCTTACAACGGGCAGGTTATGAAACTGCGCTTGTAGGTAAATGGCATTTAGAAAGTATGCCTTCCGGTTTTGATTATTGGCAAATCCTACCCGGTCAGGGAGATTATTACAATCCCGACTTCATTACTCAGAACAATGGTAAAATACGGAAACATGGCTATGTGACGAATATCATAACGGATGATGCCATAGATTGGATGAAGAATAAGCGGGATAAGAATAAACCATTTTGTCTTTTGATCCATCATAAAGCTATCCATCGCAATTGGTTGGCGGATACCTGTAACCTGGCACTCTACGAAGATAAGACCTTTCCGCTTCCTAATAATTTCTTTGATGATTATGCAGGACGTCCTGCTGCAGCTTCCCAAGAGATGAGTATCGTGAAAGATATGGATATGATTTACGATTTGAAGATGTTGCGTCCTGATAAACAAACCCGGTTAAAGGCTCTTTATGAACACTATCTTGGGCGTATGGATGAAGGTCAGCGGGCTGCCTGGGATAAATTTTACGGTCCTATAATAGAAGACTTCTATAAACAAAATCTTAAAGGTAAAGAACTTGCTAATTGGAAGTATCAGCGCTACATGAGAGATTACATGAAAACCGTGAAATCTTTGGATGACAATGTAGGTCGGGTACTCGATTATCTGAAAAAAGAGGATTTACTGGACAATACGCTGGTGGTGTATACATCTGATCAGGGGTTTTATATGGGCGAGCATGGTTGGTTTGACAAACGTTTTATGTATGAAGAATCCATGCGTACCCCTTTGATTATGCATTTGCCAAAGGATTTTAACTATAAAGGGGATATTGATGAAATGGTTCAAAATATAGATTATGCACCGACTTTCCTGGAACTTGCAGGTGTGCAAGTTCCCAAAGATATTCATGGCGTTTCTCTCGTTCCTTTATTGAGGGGGGAGAAACCGGCCGACTGGCGTAAGGCATTGTATTATCATTATTATGAATATCCTGCCGAGCACATGGTGAAGAGACACTACGGGATACGTACTGAGCGCTATAAATTGATTCATTTTTATGATGATATCGATGAATGGGAACTTTACGACTTGAAGAGTGATTCTTCTGAGATGCGCAATATCTATGGGTGTCCCGATATGGCTAAAGTGGTGGAGGATTTGAAAGTTAATCTTGCGGTATTGCAAGAACAGTATAATGATTCTATTAGATATTAAATCTGAATTTGCGTATGAAACGAATGTTGTTAGTGGCATATTGTGCCTTTATAATCTCTGTAGCCTTACAAGCACAGGAAACTTTTTATGAGAAGAATATCGTTTTTCCCGCCGGAGCTACGATAGAACAAAAATTAGATATGGCTTCCCGTTTGGTACCTACTCCGCAACAGTTAGAGTGGCAACAGATGGAGTTGACCGCTTTTCTACACTTTGGTATCAATACTTTCACAGGACGGGAGTGGGGAGATGGTACGGAGAATCCTGATATTTTTAATCCTGTAGAATTGGATTGTGACCAATGGGTGCGTTCCCTCAAAGAGGGAGGTTTCAAGATGGCTATCATTACGGCGAAACATCACGATGGCTTCTGTTTGTGGCCCACGAAGACCACCCGTCATTCGGTAGCATCCAGTTCTTGGCGTGACGGAAAAGGTGACGTTGTGCGTGAACTTCGTAATGCTTGTGATAAATACGGCCTTAAATTTGGTGTTTATCTCTCCCCATGGGATCGTAATGCTACTTGTTATGGGGATATTCCTGCCTATAACAGGTTCTTTGTAGAACAACTTACGGAATTGTTGACCAACTATGGCGAAGTACACGAGGTTTGGTTTGACGGTGCTAATGGTGAAGGCCCTAATGGTAAAAAGCAAGTCTATGACTGGGATACTATTTTGAAAACCATTCGCCGTCTACAACCGAAAGCTGTTACCGCCATTATGGGAGATGATGTACGCTGGGTAGGTAACGAGAAAGGTATCGGACGTGAAACGGAATGGAGTGCTACGGTACTGGCACCGGGCTCTTACCCCCGTAGTGCGCAGTTGAGGCAAGAACTAGGCGTCCTTGGAACAACCAAAGATTTGGGTGGACGAGATGTGGTGGCACGTGCTCGGGAATTGTTTTGGTATCCTTCCGAAGTAGATGTTTCCATTCGTCCGGGGTGGTTTTATCATGCCGAACAGGATAAACAGGTGAAGTCTTTGGCGCATCTGGCTGATATTTATTTCAAGTCCGTGGGTTACAATTCAGTATTGTTGCTTAACATTCCACCGGATAGACGAGGACTCATAAATGAACATGACGTAAAACGTCTCAAAGAGTTCTCGATTTATTTAAAAAAGACTTTTGGTACAAATTTCCTTTGGAAAGGTAATTTTTATTGGCAAGCGTACTCCGGTGATATTCATACGTATGAGGTTCAGAGGGGGGCTTTGGTAAATACCCTTCTCATTCAGGAAGATATTGCTAAGGGGCAACGTGTAGAAAATTTCCTTGTGGAGGCTTATTCCAATGGCTCATGGCGTTACATGGCCGAAGGAACTACTGTGGGATATAAACGACTTATTCGTTTTTCTGATACGAAGGTCGATAAGATACGTATCACCATTCGTTCTGCCCGTGGAAAAGCAAATATCATGAAGGTGGGTTTGTTTTATGCCGAACCTCTGGTTGATGGGAGTACATCAGTGCGGTTGAGTGATATATCTACTAAAGACTGGCATATCGTAGAAGGGGATGTAAACGCTCGTTTGGCCATTGATGGTGATAGAAGTACGGCTTGGCGTACCTCCTCGCTACAACCGTTGACGGTTGATATGGGACAGGTGATAGAAATTGCAGGGTTCAGTTATTCGCCTGTTACGGGTGACGATCTGTCGGGTACTATCTATAAATATGCGTTTTATGTAAGTATAGACGGGAAATCGTGGAGCCAATGTAATGTTGCCGGAGAGTTCAGTAATATTATGCACAATCCATTTCCTTATTTTGTACGTTTTGGTAAGAGTTATCGTGCGCGTTATTTCAAACTTGAACCGCTTGCTGAAATTACCGGGCAGCCTTGTACTTCTATTGGTGAAGTAGGTATTCTTGTGGAGAAATGATTTCTTTGAGGATAGAATAAAAGAGGTTGTTTCATCACGAAACAACCTCTTTCTCTTTTTGATACAACTAAAATCTGCACTATATTTTTGGAAATAGCTGAATATTTCTTTGATTAAACAAAATCCTTCAAATCCTGTTGTAGCTTTTGACGAGTAAAGAATATGCGACTCTTTACGGTTCCCAATGGAAGTCCCAATCTTTCTGCTATTTCGCGATATTTGAAACCGGAAACATGCATGGAGAACGGTACCTTATATTCGCGTGGCAATGCATTGACGATGCGGTGCATCTCTTTTAGGTCGTATGCACTTTCTGTGTTATCATATGCGGTTTCCCGTGGAGAATTCAAGTGATATAAATTGTCAGTTTGGTCTACAAATGTTTGGTCCCGTACTACTTTACGGTAATTATTTATAAAGATGTTACGCATAATTGTATAGATCCAACCTTTGAAATTGGTGTCTGGCATATATTTATCTTCATTATCCAAAGCTTTTAGGGAGGTTTCCTGTAACAGGTCATTTGCTTCTTCACGATCGGAAGTCAGTTTATATGCAAAACGTAATAAATCGTCTTGTACTCCGAGCAAATCTTTTTTAAATGTAATACTATTCATAATGTGCTTTGTTTTTTGGTTACTTGTTCGTTTAACCTTTCGGCATTGCAAGTTTACGAAACTTCTTTCTCTATGGTAGACGGATTTTAACCAATCTTTGGGGGGAAAACTATCAATTGACAGATTTTAGGTGCTTTTTGGTAGAAATTGGGTGTAGTTTTCTATCAATTATTTGCATTTAATTAAAAAGATGCGTTAATTTTGCGCAATCATTTCATCGTAAGAAGAATGGCTGACGACTCTTTATTTTTGATTGACATTGATAAAGTACTTCGGGAAAAAGCTCCGAAGCATGTAAAGTATATCCCTAAATTTGTCGTATCCTATTTGAAACGTATTGTCCATCAGGATGAGTTGAACGTTTTTTTAATGGAGTCGAAAGATAAGGTAGGGGTAGATTTCCTAAAAGCTTGTTTGGAGTTTCTAGATGCCAAATTGATAGTGAAAGGTGAAGAAAATTTGCCTAAAGGGGGGCTTTACACATTTGTATCCAATCACCCGTTGGGAGGACAAGATGGGGTGGCTTTAGGTTATGTGTTGGGGTCCTTTTATAATGGGAAGGTGAAATATATGGTAAACGACCTGTTGATGAACCTGCACGGATTAGCGCCGCTTTGCATCCCTATAAATAAAACAGGTAAACAAGCAAAAGATTTTCCGAAGATGGTTGAGGCGGGGTTTGCATCCGATGATCAATTGATAATGTTTCCCGCCGGATTGTGTTCCCGCCGCCAAAACGGGGTGATCCGTGATCTGGATTGGAAGAAAGCGTTCATTGTAAAGAGTGTTGAAGTACATCGTGATGTAGTGCCCATTCATTTTGAAGGTCGTAATTCCAACTTTTTTTATAATCTGGCAAATCTCTGCAAGGTATTAGGTATAAAATTTAATATTGCCATGCTGTATTTGGCAGATGAAATGTTGAAAAACCGTCATAAAACATTTACCATTACTATTGGTAAACCTATTCCGTGGCAAACTTTCGATAAGTCGAAAACACCTGCGCAATGGGCGCAATATGTAAAAGACATTGTATATAAATTATAGGTTGAAAATTAGAAATTAAAGGACTGGAGAACTGAAAAAGGGGAATATCTCTCCATTTTCATTTCTTGATTCTCAATTTAAGTAATATGGAAGATATAATTGCACCGATTAGCAAAGAACTGTTGAAAGCCGAGTTGACTGAAGACAAACGCTTGCGTATGACGAATAAAAGTAATAATCAGATATACATTATTACGGCTCAGGACTCTCCGAACATTATGAAAGAGATTGGACGTCTGCGTGAAATCGCATTTCGTGCTGCAGGTGGTGGAACGGGAATGTCGATGGATATTGATGAATATGATATCATGGATAATCCTTACAAGCAGTTGATTGTATGGAACCCGGAGGCGGAAGAAATTTTAGGTGGGTATCGCTATATTTTGGGTACGGACGTTCGTTTTGATGAGCATGGTGCACCTATCCTGGCTACGGCTCACATGTTCAATTTCTCGGAGAGGTTCTTGAAAGAGTATCTTCCCACTACAATTGAGTTAGGTCGTTCATTCGTTACTTTGGAATACCAATCTACCCGTGCCGGTAGTAAAGGGTTATTTGCGTTGGATAATTTATGGGATGGTTTAGGGGCGTTGACTGTGGTTATGCCCAACGTGAAATACTTCTTTGGTAAAGTAACTATGTATCCGAGTTATCATCGTCAGGGACGTGACATGATTCTTTATTTCTTGAAGAAACATTTTGGAGATAAGGATAATCTGATTGTTCCGATGAAACCGTTGAAAATGGAAGCGAAAGAGTCTGATTTAGCAGCTTTGTTCTGTAAAGATACCTTCAAGGAAGACTATAAGATATTGAATTGCGAGATACGTAAGTTGGGTTATAATATTCCTCCTTTGGTGAATGCTTATATGAGTCTTAGTCCCACTATGCGTATGTTTGGAACTGCCATTAACTATGGTTTTGGTGATGTAGAAGAAACAGGTATACTGATTGCGGTGGACGAGATACTGGCAGATAAACGTGTCCGTCATATCCAATCCTTTATAGAAAGTGAACCGGAAGCTTGTAAACTTACCTCCGGTGCAAATAAAATTTTCTATCCCAGTAGATAATTAAACGGGCAGATAAGTTAAACAGCCGGAAGGCTGTTTCCGTTGATTTTCCTGTAGAGGTCGAGCGCAAAGACATCCGTCATACCGGAAATATAATCCAATACAGCTTGTATTCTTTCGTAGAGTACAGGCGCTTTTATATTATACTGTCCCGACACACGGTTGATGAGCAGTTGCGAATAAGCTCTTTCCGGAGAACGCACAGCTTCAATCATCAGATCGAGTAATGTACTGATGATGCGGAAACCTGCTAACTCAATGTCCAATACGTCACGTGAGCGGTAAATTTTCTCCAAAGAAATATCTGCGCAGTGATTGTAAGCAGAAGCGGGTAAACTGGAAATGTGTTTAATAAGGCTTCCTTTGAATTTTCCTTCTAATATTTCTATTTCATTGTTCAAGAAGGCTTGAGTACACTCCCGGATTAGTAATCCGATGACACAAGAACGCAGATATCCGATTTGTTCGTTAACATCACTGACTATCTCCAACGTCTTCAGCATATGTAACTTCCGTTCTTCGGGGAAATAGGAAAGAAGTAAATCTTGCGTTTCACGCGTGGTTAATATCTTCAGCTTATGTGCGTCCTCAATATCCATCATCTGGTAACAGATGTCATCCGCTGCTTCTACCAGATAAACTAATGGGTGTCGGGCATATTCCAAAGGAAAATCATTCAATTTCTTCATACCCAACTCTTCGGCTATGCGTCGGAAACTATCTTCTTCTGTCGTAAAGAAGCCGAACTTGGACTTTTTACCCGCAAGGCTCGATGAAAAGGGGTATTTTACGATACTTGCCAAGGTAGAATAGGTTAAAACGAAACCTCCTTTTCTCCGTCCTTCAAACTGATGGGTAAGTAGACGGAAAGCATTGGCGTTTCCTTCAAAGTGTGTCAGATCCTCCCATTGCTCCATAGTCAGATCTTTTTTCAATGCCATGCCTCTCCCTTCAGAGAAGAAAGTTGAGATGGCACGTTCGCCTGAGTGTCCAAAAGGTGGATTTCCCAAATCGTGAGCCAGGCAGGCGGCAGATACGATAGACCCTATTTCAGGCAGGTAAGAATTTTGAAGTTCCGGTTTCCGAGCAAGAATAGCTTTGGCTACGTCATTACCTAACGAACGACCTACACACGACACTTCCAGGCTATGTGTCAATCGATTATGTACGAAAATACTACCGGGCAAAGGAAATACCTGTGTCTTATTCTGTAACCTTCTGAAAGGAGCAGAAAAAACAAGACGATCATAATCGCGCTGAAACTCAGAACGGTTCTCGCGACGTTCTTCATGAAACTCTTCCAAGCCGAACCGTTTGGCGGAAATTAGGGTGGTCCAATCCATTGCGTTAATTACAAATTATTGATTACAAGTTACAGGCTGAAAATTACAGCTTTGGCATTGATACTTATCGTTTCTTATTATTTAACTGCAAATGTATCATTATTTTGCTTCAAATTCAGTATTTTCGCCCTTTAAATAGAAGAACTCTTGTTGGAAACACTGACTTGGCAGTTTTTTGTAACTTATAATTATCATCATGAATATTCAGATTATCAATAAGTCAAAACACCCGTTACCTGCGTATGCCACCGAGTTGTCCGCAGGTATGGATCTCCGTGCTAATCTTTCCGAACCCATTTCCCTGCAACCGATGCAGCGTTGTCTGGTTCCTACGGGGTTATACATTGCGTTACCTGCAGGCTATGAAGCGCAAGTCCGTCCACGTAGCGGATTAGCTATTAAGAAAGGAATTACCGTTCTTAACTCGCCGGGAACAATTGATGCAGATTACCGGGGTGAGATCTGTATCATTCTGATAAATCTTTCTTCAGAAACCTTTGTGATTGAAGATGGAGAACGTATTGCACAGATGGTAATAGCTCGCCATGAACAGCCTACTTTGCTGGAAGTTGAAGTATTGGATGAAACAGAACGCGGTACCGGTGGGTTCGGACACACTGGTGTATAATAAAGTTTTAAATGAGAAATAGAATTTTAACTATCGTATGCTTACTGGCTTGTGCCTTGTTGGCTTCTTGCGGAACTTCCCGTCGGGGAGTAAAGGTACAATCGGCAGGTATGACTGTGGAGCTTACTCCTGAGCAGCAACGCAAATATGATTATTTCTTTTTGGAAGCCGCCCGGTTAAAAATTCAGAAAGATTATGCCGCTGCTTTTGATTTACTTCAGCATTGTTTAGCCATCAATCCGAACGCTTCGTCGGCTTTATATGAGTTGGCGCAGTATTACATATACCTGAAACAGGTACCGCAGGGACAAGCTGCTCTTGAAAAAGCGGTGGAGAACGATCCCGATAACTATTGGTACAGTCAGGGATTAGCCAATCTTTATCAGCAACAGAATGAGACGGAAAAGGCTAAAAGACTATTGGAGGGTATGACTACACGCTTTTCTGGTAAGTTAGACCCGCTATATGCCTTGCTGGAAATCTATAATCAGGAAGAGGAATATGATAAAGTGATTGGTACTCTGAACCGTTTGGAAGAGAAGATGGGTAAGAACGAGCAGATCAGTATGGAGAAATTCCGTATCTATTTGCAGATGAAAGATAACAAGAACGCTTTCAATGAGATTGAAAGTCTGGTTGCCGAGTACCCCATGGATACCCGTTATCAGGTTGTTTTGGGTGATGTTTATCTGCAAAATGGAAAGAAAGAGGAAGCTTATAATCTCTATCGGAAGGTGCTGGATGCAGAACCTGATAATGCTATGGCTATGTACTCACTAGCTTCTTATTATGATGCTACCGGTCAAAAGGAACTCTATCAGCAACAGTTGGATACCTTATTGCTAAACAAAAAAGTAGCTTCGGATACTAAATTGAATGTAATGCGCCAATTCATCGTTCAGAATGAACAGGAAAGTAAAGACAGTACTTTGGTGATTAATCTTTTCAATCGTATTCTGGAGCAAGAACCTGACGATGCGCAACTGCCGATGTTGTATGCCCAATATCTCCTTTCCAAAGGGATGAATAAAGAATCATTACCCGTTTTACGCCAAGTGTTGGAGATTGAACCAACCAATACTGCCGCTCGGATGATGCTACTTGGTGAAGCGATACGTAAGGAAGATTATGCCGATGTGACCAGTTTGTGTGAGTCAGGAATTGAAGCTAATCCTGATATGCTGGAATTCTATTTTTATCTGGCTATCGCTTATAATCAAGCGGAACGGACGGATGATGTCATTACTGTTTGTCAAAAGGCATTGACGCACGTAACAGATAATAGTAAGAAAGAGGTAGTATCGGATTTTTACTCTATTCTGGGTGATGCCTATCATACCAGAAACTTAAACAAGGAAGCATACGCAGCCTACGACTCCGCATTGGTTTATAATTCGTCGAATATCGGAGCGCTGAATAATTATGCCTATTATCTTTCGGTAGAACGCCGTGACTTGGATAAAGCCGAGGAAATGAGTTATAGAACGGTAAAGGCCGAACCCAATAACTCTACTTATCTGGACACATACGCCTGGATACTCTTTGAAAAAGGTAATTATGCCGAGGCCCGCCTTTATATAGATGATGCAATGAAGAATGACGGAGCAAAAAGTGATGTCATAGTGGAACATTGCGGTGATATCTATTATATGACAGGCGATGTAGACGGCGCCTTGAAATATTGGAAACAAGCTCTTGAAATGGGCAGCAAATCCAAAACAATTAGACAGAAAATACAGAAAAAGAAATTTATAATGGGTGATTAATCACGGTTAATCTATTCATGTTTTAATGATTAAGATAATGAGACAAAATAATATTTATGCAGCGGTTCTTTTCCTGTTGTTGGCGGTGTGTTTCGCTGGTTGTAAGACTACCCGTAAAGCGGAGACTTCTGTGTTGCCGGGAACCCGTTATCTTTCTTCCAAAGTGAAGCTGACCGTTCCCACGAAAGATGCTGTCTTTACCGTGAATGGGACAATGAAACTGATAAGCGGTGAACTTATGCAACTCTCTTTCCAGCTGCCGATTATCCGTACGGAAGTTGCCCGTCTGGAGGTAACGCCAGAAACAATATTACTGATAGACCGTATGGGTAAACGTTATGTGCAAGCCGCCCGGAAAGAACTGAAAGATGTCTTGCCCAAGAAAGCGGACTTTGCCCATTTGGAGAAGATGCTTTTCGATGCAGCCAAGCCTAATGGAAAGAAAACTTTGAGCGGTAAGGAACTGGGTATTCCTTCTCTTGAAAAAGGTAAAATAGAATTATCTGATTTCTCTGAAAATAAATTCTCCCTGGCTCCTACACAAGTGGCTTCTAAATACACCCGGGTAGAGCTAGGTGAAATCTTGGAAATGCTGATGAGCTTATGAGACGTTTGCTTTGTGTTTTAATTTGTTGTTTCTGTCTTGTCTTTTCACTCCTGGCACAGTCCAATAAACTGATAAAGGAACTGGAAAACAAACGTGGTGTCCTGCAAAAGCAGATTGCCGAGTCGGAAACACTTCTGAAAACTACAAAGAAAACAGTAGGCAGCCAGTTGAACGGACTTGCTGCGTTGACCGGTCAAATCGAGGAACGTAAACGTTACATCCTTACCATTAATAGTGATATGGAGTCTATTGATCGTGAGTTGGGTTCTTTGGAACGTCAGTTGGGACGTTTGCAACGTGAATTGAAGGATAAGAAGAAAAAATATGAATCCTCCGTTCAGTATCTTTATAAGAACCGTTCCATCGAAGAAAAACTGATGTTTATTTTCTCGGCAGAGAGCTTGACGCAAACCTATCGTCGGTTGCGTTATGTACGTGAATATGCCACTTATCAGCGTTTGCAAGGTGAAGAAGTGCTGAAAAAACAAGAGCAGGTAAACCGTAAAAAGACCGAGTTGCGTCAAGTTAAAGCCGCTAAAGAAGGTTTATTGAAAGAGCGTGAAGCTGAAAAGGCGAAGCTTGAAGCTCAGGAAAAAGAAAAGCGTGCCTTGCTTGCCGACCTTCAGAAAAAACAGCGCGGCATACAAAACGAACTGGCGAAGAAACGCCGTGAGGCTACCCAACTTAATAATCGTATTGACCGCCTGATAGCCGAAGAAATAGAAAAAGCCCGTAAACGTGCCCAAGAAGAAGCACGTCGTGAAGCGGCGGCACGTAAAAAGGAAGGAGCGAAAAACAGACAATCAGCCCCTGAAACTACTTCAAAGACTAAAGCTACTCCTTTGGATGTTTATACTATGAGTAAGGCCGATCGCGAATTGTCGGGTAACTTTGTTAATAACCGTGGTAAACTTCCCATGCCTATCAGTGGCCCTTATATTATTACCAGTCACTACGGACAGTATTCGGTAGAGGGGCTTCGCAACGTCAAGTTAGATAATAAAGGGATTGATATCCAGGGTAAGCCCGGAGCGCAGGCTCGTGCCATCTTTGATGGAAAAGTGGCCGCTGTCTTTAAACTGAACGGTCTGTTTAATATCCTCATCCGCCACGGTGCCTATATTTCCGTATATTGCAATCTGGCTTCTGCTTCTGTGAAACAAGGAGATGTGGTGACTACCAAGCAGAATATCGGTCAGGTATTTTCTGACGGAGCCGATGCCGGGCGCACTGTGCTTCACTTCCAATTGCGCAAGGAAAAAGAAAAACTAAATCCGGAACCTTGGTTGAATAAATAATCAAAACTGTCATATTAAGATTTTAATTTGTTTGTAGCGAGAGATATGTGAAATATCATAATAATATTTGTTTTTAAATGTAAAACGCGCATCTTATATGTGATAAATTGTTAATAGTTGTGCTTGTTTTTATGTATATATGTGTGTTTTTTTTAATTTTAAAATTAATTAAAAAAATAATGTTATGAAAATCAAGTATGTGTTTAGTGGAATTGTGATATTGTGTTTGTTTACAGTCGTAAATATAGTGAAAAACAATCAAGAAAATAAAGATGTCTTAAATTTAACTTTGAATCACTTAGAAGGTTTGGCTAATGAAGAGATTGAAGGAGATGAAATGAAAAAGGCAACTGCTTATGTTTGTTATTTCACTAAAAGATATTATGATGAGAATACTAATTCCATAATAGAAAAATCTGTTGAGGGTAGAGTCGGTATTTGTGATGGTGATGCCGGTCCGTGTAATTCTTGGTCATGCATAGAAAAGTTGTAATTAAAATGGTTATGATGAAAAAATGGTATATTATTTTATGCATCATATTTTGTAGCGTTGGTTGCCAACAGGGTAAACAGCAATCTGCTGTGCCCGTTTTTAATTTAGATCCTGACAGTTGCATGAACGAACTGGATATTTCCGGAATACTTGGAGATACAGTGGAGGTAATTAAGTTGGAGACAACAGACGATTGTTTGATAGGGCAGATAGATAACATCCGATTTACTGATAAGTATATATTTGTGTCAGATTTGTATACAGCCCAACGGCTATACATGTTCGACAGGTATGGAAAGTTCATTTGTACCATTGGCAACAGAGGGGCAGGTCCCGGTGAATATAGCGTAATCGGAGAATTTCTTGTGAAAGGTGACTCTTTGCTTATACAAGACTATTATCAGAATAAGTATCTTGTTTATGATATAGTGAAAAGGCGGTTTATGAATGATATACACTATAAAACCCATCATAGTGGAGCTGTAACATTAAATGATAACCTTTATTTTGTTTCAAGTTATTTTAAATCTCCATTGGGAGATTATAATTGTTTTGAGTTTAATCTGGAAACAGGAAAAACAAGTGCTTATTTACCATTTGTGAGGTCGAAAACGGTAGAACAATCAAGCGTGGCGCTAAATCATCCATGTGACTATATCAATGAATCAAAAGCCTTTGCCCATTATTTTTTTAACGATACGATCTATGAAATTGACCAATCTGGAATCAGACCCCAATGTGTCATTTCTTTTTTGAGAAATACCGGAGGGAACGACTATCATTCCATAAAGAAAGAAGGGAAAATAGTCGGGCTTGTTCATCTTCAGCAATCGGAAAAGTATATGTTGGGAATTTACACATTGGGTAATGGATTTAGATATTTCTTAATGGATAAAGATGCGTTGAATAGCATGTCAGGTGAGCTTCTCCGTATTAAGAAACTGGATAATAAAATAATGCTTGGTGAATTTTTTGTACAGGATGGTTATTTTATTTTTAAGGAAACTATTTCGTCTCTTAAACTGTGGAGGACATACTTTTATAAGTCCAAATTCCTCAATTTGTCCGATAAGCAAAAGATTCAGGATGTCATTGACTCCTCAAAGGAGGAAGATAATCCAATTATATTCAGATATAAGTTGAAAGAATAAATGTTGCCTAATTTTAATATTATGAGAAAACTGTTATTTGCTGGGTTTATGTCAATGATCGTTGTATCAACGGCAATCGGTGTATCATTGAATGTTGAGGCTCAAAGTGAGTTAAAGAATTTAGTTTTATCTACTACCGAGTGTCTGGCTAATGATGAAAATACAGATGAGGATGATTGGAAAGTTGCAATGCCGCATGATTGCAGTTATACCAAAAAAGTTTATATTGATGGGTTGAATCAAGTTGTAACTATAACAGTTCCTGGAAAAGAAGGAATTTGTGATGGGGCCTACGGACCATGTAATAGTTGGAGCTGTACAGAAATATTGAATTAGCAAAAGAGTATATATGCCTTTTTAAGTATTTTTAGATATGGTGAATGGATTATTACTATTACTTGCGTTTATTACGTGTGTTGGATGTGCTGATTCTAAAATAAATCTGGTTCAGAATGAAGTGTCTGATATTATTATCGATCCCGACCAAGTAGGTTTTGATTTAGACATATCAGATATTCTAGTCGATTCTATTGAAATTATTAAATTGGAGACCAATGATAATTGCTTGATAGGAAAAATCGGAAAAATTTCGTTTGCAGATCAGTTCATTTTTGTTTCTGACCCTGATGTGGCTCGTAAATTGTACATGTTTGATAAATCTGGTAATTTTATTAAATGCATAGGACGAAATGGAAATGGTCCCGGAGAGTATGCTGTGTTTCGCAATTTTATTGTTGCCGGAGATACGGTTCTTATTCAAGATTATTATAAAGACAAATATTTGGTATATCGGATAAAAGATAAGTGTTTTGCTGATGATATACATTATGTTCCTAATCACCATTTTGTTGTGGCGTATCAGAATGTTCTTTATTTGATATCTAATTATTTTTCTTCTAAATATGGTTGTTACAATATTTATCGGCTGGATATGAAAAAGTCCCGAATAGAGTTCGCCTTACCTTTTCCTGAAGAAATGGCCATATCGCAGAGAACATGGGGTGTGGAGCAACAAAGTTGCAGGGTAGGTCAACATTCTTTTGCTTTTTTCCCACTAAATGATACGATCTATGAGATAAACAAGGATATTATACAACCGGCTTACACATTGACTTTTTCAAAAAGAAATATTCCTCAGGATATTATCGAAAAAAATGGTGGAAGTCAGCTGATGGATTATGCCTTTTCAAATGGATGTGTGAGAGGTCCTATCCATCTTCAACATTCAGATAAGTGGATGTTGGGTACTTATGTTGACGGTAAGGAATTCAGATATATGTTGATTGATAAGAATACGAGAGAGTACAAAGTAGGTAAATATCTGGGATTTAGAAAAGAAGGTGGATTGACCATCCCGCATGTTTATTTGATGGAAGATAATTATTTTATATCTTGGTTGTCTGCTGACTTTCTGAAGGTGTGGAGAAAAACATTGGATAATGCCACGTTTAGCGATGAAAACAAGAGAAAAAACTGGATAAAATTAATTGACGCAATGAAAGAAGATGACAATCCGGTTATTATAAGATGTAAAATAAAGTAGAAATGAAAGTTAATTATTTGTTGGCTCTGATTATTGTTGTACTTCTTGTTGGTTTTAATGTCTACATTTATAGGCAAAGTGAAACCGGTCATATTATACGTAATCGCATTTTACAGTTGTATGAAAGGGATTCTGTGAAAACAAGTGGCTATAAAATAGAAAGAAAAATAAGGTCTTATGAGCTGGAAAATAATGGTAAGCGGTTGTCTCCTCTGTTGGAAGTCTTTGATACAGACGGAAATATATATACATGAAACAGTTTAAGAAAGTGGCAGGAATAAAATTTTCCATATTTAATGTTGGTACAGAATTGAATGAGTTAATACCGGATATAGAACGTCCCTATTTTTTTATTATAGAAACAAACATGAGAATAAACAACATGTATGTTCCTCAAATTGATGAGAAAAAAGTGACGGAATCATATATTCATCGGATCAAAAAATATTATTTTGTAGATTAGTTCTAATATTGCCTTATGCTGATGTGGATAGACACATTGACTGATTAATACAATGCATAACTTTGATTATTATTTGTGTTATTGTACTTGTCAGTTTCAACTGTGCGAAGCTATTTGTTCGCTATATTGAAACTAAGGGGCCGGTATGAAACTGCTATTCCCGTTAAGAGGAAACTGTCGTTCCCATTAGAGGAAACCGTCGTTCCCATTAGGGGAAACTGTCGTTCCTATTAGGGGAAACCGTCGTTCCCATTAGGGGAAACTGTCGTTCCTATTAGGGGAAACCGTCGTTCCTATTAGGGGAAACTGTCGTTCCCATTAGGAGGAAACTGCCGTTCCCATTAGGAGGAAACCGTCGTTCCCATTAGAGGAGATCGTTACTTTCCAAAAAGCAAAGGCGGCTTATGACAATAAACCGCCGATATTACATTATTTATATAATAACCTGATAATTACTTTTATATTTCAGCTCCGTCCAACAATTCCAGATAAAGCCCGATGGCTTCTTCAATCTCCTTTATGAAGATAAATTCATCTGCTGTATGGGAACGGCTGCTCTTTCCGGGACCCATCTTCATAGATGGGAAAGACATTAATGCTTGGTCGGACAGGGTTGGCGAACCGAAGGGGACGCGTCCCAAGGCGATGGCCTTCTTGACCAATGGATGCTCGGGGGATACGTGCGAAGAACTGAGACGGAAAGAGCGGGCTTTGGCTTCACAACAGATGTTCCGTTGTATTTCATCGAAAAGTTCCCGGTTACTGTAATACTCATTACTGCGGATATCTACTACAAAAGTGCAGCGGTCGGGTATCACGTTGTGTTGTGTACCGGCATTTACCATCGTCACACTCATCTTGACCGGCCCCAGTAAGGACGATTCTTTGGAAAAACGGTAGTCCCGGAACCAAGCGATGTCGTTTAAAACCTTGTATATAGCATTGTCTCCTTCGTTTCGCGCAGCGTGTCCCGAACGTCCGATGGCAGTGACATCCAGTACCATCAGACCTTTTTCGGCAATGGCCGGTTGCATTTCCGTGGGTTCGCCTACAATGGCAAACCGGATAGGAGGCAATTCCGGCAGGACTGACTCTATACCGTCTTTGCCTGAAACCTCTTCTTCGCAAGAGGCAAGGTATATCAGGTTATAAGCCTGCGTTGTACGGCATAGTTGCAGAAAAACCTGCAACAAGCTGACAACACTTGCTCCGGCATCGTTGCTTCCCAGCCCATACAGTTTCCCGTTGCTCTCCAAAGTCGGGGTAAACGGGTCTTTCCGCCAACCGTTTACGGGTTTCACGGTGTCGATGTGGGAGTTTAGTAACAAAGTCGGTTTATCTAAATCAAACATTGGACTAAGACACCATACGTTATTGCCTTTTCTTCCCGTAACCATACCTTGCATTTCAATATAATTTTGTAGAAAGTCCGCCGCTTTTTCTTCATCACGGCTTAGGGAAGGGGTGGCAATCAGAGATTGGAGCACTCCCGTCGCCTCAGAAACTAAAGTAGATAGTTCGGTTGTCATCTTCAGGTTGTATATTTGATTAATAGTGTGCAAACTTACGGATAAATCCTGAAAAAGACAGATAGTTTCAAATAAAACTAATACCTTTGTACCGTATTTACCAACTCATTAAAAATATGACTTATCATCATTTGTCTGTTCTGGTGCATCGCCAGGCAGAGAAGTATGGAGACAAAATAGCCCTAAAATACCGGGACTATGAAATTTCACAATGGATACCCATCACTTGGAATGAATTTTCGCGGACAGTGCGGCAAGTGGCCAATGCGTTAGTAGCGTTGGGTGTTGAAGAACAAAGAAATATCGGTATTTTCTCACAGAATAAACCTGAATGTTTGTTTACTGATTTCGGAGCATTTGCCAACCGTCTGGTGACTATACCGCTGTATGCCACCAGTTCACCGGCGCAGGCACAATATATCATTAATGATGCCCAGATACGTTTCCTTTTTGTAGGCGAACAATTTCAGTACGATGCTGCTTTCAGTGTGTTCGGTTTCTGCCAATCTTTGCAGAAGCTTATCATCTTTGATCGTTCGGTGGTTCGTGACCCTCGTGACAAGACTTCCATTTATTTTGATGAATTTCTGGCAATGGGTAAGGATTTGCCGTATAACGATGTCGTGGAAGAACGTATGGCACGTGCTTCGGACGATGACCTTGCCAATATACTTTATACCTCCGGCACTACCGGAGAACCGAAGGGAGTGATGCTGCATCACTTCAATTATAGAGAAGCCATTCGTATCCATGATATCCGTCTGCCATTCATGACAGATAAGGACGTGTCCATGAACTTCCTTCCGTTGACACATGTCTTTGAGAAGGCATGGTGCTATCTGTGTATCCATCGTGGAACGCAAATTTGTATCAATCTCCGTCCTGCGGATATCCAGACTACTATCAAGGAAATTCGTCCGACATTGATGTGTAGCGTACCCCGTTTCTGGGAAAAAGTGTATGCGGGTGTTCAGGAGAAGATTTCTCAGGAAACCGGTATGAAAAAGGCTTTGATGCTGGATGCTATCAAGGTGGGTAAAGCTCATAACATTGACTATTTGCGTCAGGGGAAGACTCCGCCGATGTTATTGCATCTGAAATATAAGTTTTATGAGAAGACCATTTATGCCTTGTTGAAGAAGACCATTGGTATTGAAAACGGGAACTTTTTTCCCACTGCCGGTGCTGCAGTATCCGATGAAATCTGTGAATTTGTACATTCCGTAGGTATCAATATGGTGGTGGGTTATGGTTTGACCGAATCCACTGCAACTGTTTCCTGTTTCCCTAACGAAGGTTATGAGATTGGTTCGGTAGGCAAGGTTATGCCGGATATTGAAGTGAAAATCGGTGAGGATAATGAGATCCTGCTTCGCGGTAAGACAATAACCACCGGATATTACAAAAAAGCGGAAGCGACTGCTGCTGCCATTGATAAAGAGGGCTGGTTCCATACGGGAGATGCGGGTTATATGAAAGGTGATAATTTGTATCTGACAGAGCGTATTAAAGATTTGTTCAAGACATCTAATGGTAAGTATATTTGTCCGCAAGCATTGGAAACCAAATTGGCGATTGACCGTTACATTGACCAGATCGCTGTTATTGCAGACCAGCGTAAGTTCGTTTCGGCTCTGATAGTTCCTGTTTATGGTTTTGTGAAAGATTATGCCAAGGAAAAGGGTATTGAATATAAGGATATGGCTGAATTGTTGCAACATCCTAAAATTCAGTCTTTGTTCCGTGCACGCATCGATACCTTGCAGCAGCAGTTTGCACACTATGAGCAGATCAAGCGTTTTACTTTGTTGCCCGAACCTTTCAGTATGGAACGTGGCGAGTTGACGAATACACTGAAACTGAAAAGAACTGTTGTATCCAAAAATTATAAGGAGCTGATTGATACAATGTACGAAGAATAATTTAACTTTGTACTCTGACTACATGTCGGAAGATTATGACAAAGGAAATACATATTAATGCTATTATCTGGCATCCTGAGCTTGTCGAAGAATTTTTTCTCTGTGTATATACAAAAGAGAGTAGATTTTTCGATAAGTTCAGGATGTGTTTTAAAAGTTTTGCCCTAAAGAAAATAATTGCGTTTTTCCTCTGTCTGATTTTGGGTATTTCACTTCATGCGCAAACCTCTCTCGATTCGCTACTGAAAGTACTTGATGGATTGGTTGAGCGGGGTAACCAGTATGAAGAAATAAAGCGGCAGCGTATTGCTCTGTTGAGAGAAGATGTCTTAAATCAGAGACTTTCTCTTGAAGAGTTGTATCATGCCAATCTCCGCCTTTATAATGAATATGAAGTTTATATTTGTGATTCCGCACGTCATTATATCAACCGGAACATAGAGATAGCTACCCGTCTGGGACGTCAGGACTGGCTGAATGAGTCGAAGTTGAACAAGGCGCATATTCTAGCCACTTCCGGATTGTATGCTGAGGGCGTCAGGCTATTGGAAAGTATCGATAAAAGGGAACTTTCGGATAAGTTGCTGATTGACTATTACATGTCTTTTGAGAATATTTATCTTTATCATGCGGAGTATGCTGAAGATGATGAATACAGGCCTGAATATCTCAAAAAGATGAATGCTTATCGTGACTCTGTTCTCCGTTTGGTTCCTCAAGACACTTACCCGTATGTGATAACGAAAGGTCCTTCTTTGGTCGATCAGAACCGGCAGAAAGAGGCGGAAGAATTATTAGAGAACTTTCTCTCCAAAGTGGCTCCCGATACCAGGGAATACGCTATCATTACTTCTATTCTGGCTTTTGTTTATCAATACGACGACCGGGCGGACATGCAGAAACTGTATTTGGCCAAGAGTGCCATTGCCGATATAAAAGGGGTAGTAAAAGAAAATAACTCCCTTCGGGCATTGGCTGAACTGCTTTATGGTGTGGGCGATATAGAACGGGCTAATAATTATATGAAGAAAAGCATGGCGGATGCCAGCTTGTATAATGCTCGTTTGCGTAATGTGCAGGCTTCTAAAATGTTGCCGGTGATAGATCATTCCTATCAGTTGGAGAAAGAGATGCAGCGTAAAAAACTACAGGTGTTCTTATGGGTAATCAGTATATTGTCTCTGTTTCTTATCCTGACCATTGGTTATATTATCCGTCAGATGAAGAAATTGGCTAAAGCCCGTTCCGAACTGGTTTGCGCAAATAATGAGTTGCAAAAGCTGAATGCTGATTTGCTGGATGCCAACCATCGGCAGAGACTGATGAATGATGCGTTACGGGAAACAAATTGTATCAAGGAAGAATATATCGGCCGGTTTCTTGGGCTTTGTTCCGCTTACATTGATAAATTGGAAACTTACAGGCGGATGTTGAACAAAAAAGCCGCTTCCGGTAAAGTGGAAGAATTGTATAAAACGTTGAAATCGTCCCAATTCATCGACGAAGAGCTTGCTGAGTTCTATCGTAATTTTGATAACTCTTTCTTGAATATCTTTCCGGATTTTGTGGAATGTTTCAATCGTTTGTTACCGGAAGGGGAGTCCATTGTACCCAAACAGGGTGAGCGGCTGACTACGGAACTGCGTATTTTCGCTTTAATTCGCCTGGGTATTACGGATAGTGCAAAAATAGCCAGTTTCCTGCGTTATTCCATTACTACTATTTATACCTATCGTTCCAAACTTAAAAATAAATCTCTTTATCGGGATGATTTTGAAGAAAGAGTGATGAAAATAGGTTCTTTCAAGGCTTGATTTTCTTATTCCCGATTTAGTTTTTTATCCCCTTTACTATAGTTTATCTTATTGATATTCAAGGGGTATCTTTTATGCTATTTTTAGATTTCTTTTAGTCTGCGTTTAAAATATATTCATAACTGTTGATATTTGCATCACCACCTTCCGGATAGAACGGAAGCGGAACTTATTGTTAATGTAAAATCGAAGTATTATGAATGTAAAAAGAACAAAGCAATGTCTTTTCCGGCATTTTCTCATCCTCGCCGGATTACTTGTTACAATGGCAGCTTCGGCACAGCAGTTTACGGTGAAAGGCACTGTAAGAGACATGTCCGGTGAACCAATTATCGGTGCCAATGTAATGGTAAAGGGAACTTCTAACGGATCTATTACTGATGTTGACGGAAACTATTCGGTTTCAGACGTCAGTTCGTCGTCTGTACTTGTCTTCTCTTTTATAGGGTATAAAAATCAGGAGATAGCCTGTAAAGGGCAGCGTGAAATCAATGTCGTATTGGCAGAAGACCTCCAGACTTTGGATGAAGTTGTAGTAGTGGGTTATGGTTCGTTGAGTAAGAAAGAGCTCTCCAGTTCTATCGTTCAGGTAGATAAAAGTAAATTCCAGCAGGGAGCCATGAATAATCCTATGGAAATGTTGACCGGTAAGGTAGCCGGTTTGAATGTGGTCAATACGGCCTCGGCGAATCCTAACTCTGGTTCTTCTCTCCAAATTCGTGGTGCAACGTCTATCACGGCTTCCAATGATCCGCTGATTGTGATTGATGGGGTAGCAGGAGGAGATATCCGTAACCTTTCTTCACAAGACATCGAATCGATGACTGTGTTGAAAGATGCCGGTTCTGCTGCGATTTATGGTACACGTGGCGCCAACGGTGTGATTTTGATTACTACCAAGAAAGGTGCGGGTGAGCCGGGTACGGCAAAGGTCACATACGATAGTTGGTTCGGAGTGAATATCGCCAAGTCCGGACCGGATATCCTTTCACCGGATGAGTTCCGCCGTTCACGTCGTGGTACCGATTACGGTGCGTCTACCGATTGGTATGATTTGTTGTTGAGAGACTTTTCTTACGACAACAACCAGTACGTATCCATAGACGGCAGTACGAAAAATGGTTATTACGGTGCTTCTTTCAATTATAAAAAAGCGACCGGTATCGACCTGAAGAGCGACCGTGAGGAATATGGAGGCCGTTTCGTGATTGAACAGCGTGTGATAGACAACCGCCTGCAACTGAACGGCTCTTTGAATGCACGCCGGGTAAATGAAACCTGGGGGAATGATGGTATGTTTGATACCGCACTCTCCATGAACCCCACGATGCCGCTGTATGATGATAATGGCAATTACTACCAGCCCTCTTCTCCCACAGGAACCCGTAATCCGGTGGCTGAGTTGAAAGACATCGATAATAACGGCCAGCGCATGTATGTACTGGGAACGGCAGAAGCTAAACTGAATATTCTCCGCTCGGAGAAACATATGCTGAATACTTCTATCAGTTATTCTTTGCACTACAATGATTTGAAGCAACAATACTTCACACCTTCCACCTCGGGAGAGTCTTATTGGAATGGGTATAAAGGCCGTGCGGAAGTGACGTATCAGAAATGGTACACGCAACGTTTGGAATGGTTGGCAAACTATGCGCTAACATTGGACGATCATAGTATCAAAGCAGTGGCGGGTTATACCTATGAAAATTCCCGTTGGGAACGCTTACAGGCTTCCAATAGTGATTTTGCTTACGATAACATTAAGTGGCATGACATCGGTAGCGGTAGCTACCTCAATGCCGGAAAAGCCGGTATGGCTACAGGACAGTCCGTTGCCAAGCTGATAGGTACTTTTGGACGTATCAACTATAACTGGAAGAACTTGTTGATGGCATCGGCATCTATCCGTTATGAAGGTTCCACCAAGTTCGGAAAGGATCATAAGTGGGGTGCTTTTCCCTCGGTGTCCCTTGCCTGGGAAATGGCGAACATGGGCTTCATGAAAGGTGCATCGGATGTTGTGAAGAGTTTGAAACCCCGTATCTCATACGGTGTGACCGGACGTTCAGATTTCGACTCTTATTTGTCATTGGCTACGTATAGTACTAAAGGCAGTTATTTCATGGACGGTGAATGGGTAAAAGGTTATGCCCCTTCTGTAAATGCCAACCCTGAACTGGGTTGGGAAAAGAGTATCAGTACCAATGTCGGTATCGACTTCGTATTCTGGAACCGCTTGAGAGGTTCTATTGACTGGTTCGACCGTCAGTCTAAAGACCTTCTCTATAATTACACGGCTCCTCAACCACCGTTTGTATATTCTAACATTCTTGTGAATGTAGGTACTACACAGAACCGGGGTATCGAACTTTCTGTGGACGGTGATATTTTTAAGGGAACAAAAGTGGAATGGACTTCCGGCATCAACTACTCATACGGGACAACCAAGTTGAAAGTACTTTCCAACACCATGTACCAAGCATCATACGTAGAACTGTATCAAAAACCGGGGGTAGGTACCAGTGAGTATTTCTTCCGCATTCAGGAAGGTGGCAAAGTCGGTCAGTTCTATGGTTACGAGTATGCAGGTGTAGAAGATGGCAAAATGCTGATTTATACCGATGAAGGAGAGAAAGTGCCGGTTTCGGAAGCCGATGCCAAATATAAACGTTATATCGGTAACGGAACTCCGACCTCTTACCTTTCCTGGAGTAATACATTGCGTTACAAGAATTTCGACTTGAACATATTCTTCCGTGGAGCTTTCGGATTTGAAATATTCAATATGCGTAAGTATGGTATGGGATTACAAGGCTGCGGTACGGATAATGTACTTCGTGACGCTTATCTCAAAGATAAGGATATTGTTACCGGTGGTGGTGTCATATCTTCTTTCTTCCTTGAAAAAGGTGATTACTTTAAACTGGAAAATGTGACATTGGGTTATAACTTTACTCCGAAACCCAATAAGATACTGGAAAGTATGCGTGTATTTGTTTCTGCCAAGAACCTCTTTACACTCACCGGATATTCCGGTAATGATCCTTCTATTGTATCTGTCAACGGACTGACGCCGGGTGTAGATACAAATAGCGCCTATCCTACAGCTACTCAGTTGAGTTTGGGACTGACCTTGCGGTTTAAATAATTAGTTGAATCATTCAATAGAACGAAAATATGAAATACATAAAATATAATTGGCTGTTGCTGGCCATCCTGAGTTTTTCTTTGTCGTCCTGCTTCGACCTTGATGAAGAAGTGTTTGACAGAGTGGATTCTAAGATTTATTATCAAGATGAGAAAAGTGTGAAAGGTGCTGTTGCCTCTATTTATCAGACCGGAGCGATGAGCTACATTGAATATTTCTGGTATCTCCAGGAATTTTCAGCCGACCAGGTTGCCTGGCGTTCATGGAACGGTGGCTTGTGGGGATATGATGAAGCGGAGAAATTTGTACTCTCTACTCATACATGGACTCCTGATTCAAAAATTATCCGTTCCACCTGGGAGACGGCATGGACCACTATCGGTCTTTGTAATACGTTACTTGCCGATTTGGAATCATTGGAACCTGCTTCATTGAAGATGACCCCGGAGAAGATGAAAACTTATATCGGTGAGGTACGTACCCTTCGCGCATGGGCTTATTATAATATTTTCGAAATCTGGGGAGGTGCACTTCCGCTGAATATTTCGGTAGGTACGGATATACCTCCTACGGCAGATGCGGATTTTGATACGAGCTGTAAGAAAATCTATAACTTTATTGTAACGGAGTTGGATGAGTGTGTCAACGACCTTACTACGAATAATGTGAACCGTATGAATCAGGCGGTGAACCGTATGATTAAAGCACGTTTATTGCTGAATGCCGAAGTATTTATCAAGGAAGACCATTACAGCGAATGTGCAACGCTTTGCCAGGATATTTTGGACAATAAGTACGGTACTTACTCTGTAGCGAAAGATTATCGTGATATCTATTCCATCAATAATATCAACTGTCCGGAGGTTGTAATGGCTTTTGCGTTTGAGGTGGGACAGTTGAATGGAGGTTGGATGCGTGATATGCCTTTCTTGCCTTACAATATATGGGAATACTTTAATGGTACCTATACACAGAGTCCATGGAACTGTGTTTGCTTGACTCCTTCGTTTGATAACTCCGGAAATGTCAATTCATACGGTGGGACAGATAATCCGGTATGTTTCCTGGATGCCCCTTATAATGATAAGTTGGGTGCTGTTTATGAGCGCTATGATGATAGAGATATCCGTAAGCAGAACTACGTATATGATGAGGCTGCCGGTAATTATAGAGGTATGTTCTTGAAAGGAGCTCTTAAGGCTAATTTTGGCAAGGGAGAGTCTATCAAAGCGGATGCCGACCGTGACGGGCAGCCTATAGTCTATGTAGACCAGGTAGGTACATTTATGAATAAAGGACGTAATTTGGAAACTGTAATGTCACCACGGTGGGGCGAAACGACTTCGGGTGTACGATTGATGAAATATCCGGTTTATCCCGAGTCGGTAGGTATTGATTTTCAGGATATAGACGAAGTTGAGTTCCGTTTGTCCGAGGTGGTATACATGTTGGCTGAGTGTAAGATGCGTGCTGGTGATGCCAATGCAGCTAAGGAACTGGTGAACAGTGTACGTCAACGTTATTTTTCTGCGTCGGATTGGGCTAAAGTAAAGGATGAACCGGGACGTGGTTTTACAGCTTTCGACATGGACTGGATGCTGAATCAGTGGGGGCTGGAATTCCTGTCTGAAGGACGTCGCCGTCGTACGGATTTACGTCGTTTCGATAAATTCACTCAAGGTCAATGGTGGTTCTTTGGCAGAGCTACAGAAGACGGCAAGGTACTTCCTGCCCAACGTGACCGTAAATATGAATGGTATCCGCTTCCGTCATCAGCCTTGTTGGTGAATCCGGGACTGATACAAAATCCTAATTATCAATAACATTAAATCAGAATATCCATGAAGAAGAATATATTCTACTTACTGCTGTTAATGCCGTTACTGGCGTTCTTGGGCAGTTGCGATGATAAAGACGAGATTGTGTTTGATCATGAATTACCCCAATTTGAGTTGAAGGATAACGCTATCTTGCTGGAGGTGATTATGCCGCAAGGAACGGCTACAGATGATAAAATTTATATTGTGGGTGACTTCAATGGAGGAGAAGAGGCCATTGGTCAATTGGAATGGTGTCTGGAAAAAGCTGCAAATAGTGATGTGAAGTGGGGAATTTATCTGGCACCTTCTACATTTAAGAATGGCAAGACATTGGCTGACGGATTTTATTTTGTCTCCGAAAAGCAAGGGATGGAACGTACAGTGAAGAATGAGGATGTATCTCATACCTTGAATGTAGGTGTGGGGACGCGTACCAATGTAACGGTTTCACGCTGGGCGGCTTATTTTGAAGAAGAACCGGATGAAGTGACACATGATGGTTATGTCATTTATGTTGAAGATAACTCAGGTTGGGATGCTGTGGCACTTTATGCCTGGGGAAATGACCTGCCCGAACTGTTTGGCGCTTGGCCGGGAATACAACCTACCGGAACAGAAGTAAAGGATGGTGTTACTTATAAATATTTCGATACGGGAGATGCCAATAAAGGACTGACCTATAATCTTATTTTCAATAATAACAATGGTGGTGAACAGTTTGATGCAGCAGTTGTAACGTTAGATCGTGATTATTATCTGAGAATTACAAATACTGGTTATGAGGAGATAGATCCGAGTCAGACCATCACTCATGACGGATACGCCATCTTCATTGAAGATAACTCCGGTTGGGATGCACTTACGCTTTATGCCTGGGGAAATGATTTACCCGAACTGTTTGGCGCTTGGCCGGGAATTGTCGCAACAGGAACGGTTACTATCAAAGGAATTACTTATCAGTATTTCGATACCGGAAAAGCTAATGAAGGATTAACTTATAATCTGATTTGTAACAATAATAATGGTGGTAAGCAGTTTGATTTGGCAGCAGTAACTTTAGACCGTCACTACTATTTCAGTATAACAGACAGTAAAGGGACGGAGATTGATCCGGAAAATCCCGGAGGTGAAGAACCGGAATTAAAGGAAACGCATACTCTTTATGTAATAAATAATACCGGCTGGGATGCATTATCTCTTTACGGATACGCTAATGACACTCCTGTAACTTCAGCCTGGCCGGGTATGCAGGTGACGGGTACTAAAGAAATAGGAGGTGTTATATATACCTGTTTTGAGATGGCTGCTGAACTTACAAATACCTCTCTCACTCTGATTTTCAATAATAATGGAGGAGGAAGGCAACTTCCGGATTTTCCGGTTACACTGGATCGTGATTATTACTTGGAAATTACTGCTGATGCATGTACTGAGGTAGAAACTCCTTCTGGCAATTAAAAGAATGAAGAAAATGAAATTTAGGTATTATTTATTATTGATACTTCCGATGTTGTTACTGCACCTCTTTGCGGGGTGCAGCGATGACTCAGGGGGAGGAAATGGAGAGCCGGTGCCGTCGCCCGGCAAAATCGGTAATGAGGTGGTGGTTTATGAGGCCAATCCGAAAATTTTTGCACGGACTAATGCTTTGAATGCCATTTCTGCGCGATTGGATGAAATTAAGTCGTTGGGAGTAAATGTGTTATGGCTGATGCCTGTCTATGAACAAGGAGTAAAAGATGCCGTCGGTTCACCCTACTGCGTGAAAGATTATAAAAAGCTGAATGCCGACTATGGAACGGTAGACGATTTGAAATCTTTGGTTACGCAAGCGCATGAAAAAGGTATGCGTGTCATTCTGGACTGGGTAGCCAATCACACCTCCTGGGATAATGCCTGGATACAGAATAAATCATGGTACACACAAGATGCAGGAGGCAACATAATCTCCCCTGAAGGTATGGGTTGGGCAGATGTGGCTGATTTGAATTATAATAATCAGGAGATGCGTGAAGCTATGCTGGAAGCCATGAAGTATTGGATAGAAACTGTAGATGCCGATGGGTATCGTTGTGACTATGCCGAGGGAGTGCCTGATGATTTTTGGAAACAGGCTATTGATGAATTGAAGGTGATAAAAGGCGATGACTTGCTGATGCTTGCAGAAGGAGGTACGGCAACGTTGTTTACTGATGGATTTGACTTGGTTTACGGATGGAACTTCATTTCGAAATTACAGGATGTATTTGCCGGAAAAGCCACCCTGACAACATTGTATGAAGTGCATGAGCAGGAATATCAGGGAGTACCCGAAGGAAAACAACGGCTACGTTATTCTACTAATCACGATTTGGCGTCCGAGAAGTCACCGTTACAGGTGTATAAAAGTGAACGCGGTGCAATGGCTGCTTTTGTCATTGCGAGCATGATGGGAGGAACACCGCTTATCTATAGTTCACAAGAAATAGCCTATCCTCAATCGCTTTCCTTTTTCGACTACAGGCTGATGGATTGGGACTCCAATCCCGCTTATCTGAGTGAATATAAGCAACTGATGAAAATCTATCAATCTTCCGCTTCTTTGCGGGAAGGAAATTTGAAAACGTACGGAACAGGGAAGGTAGCTTCTTTTTACCGGGCGAATGGAGAAAAGGGATTGTTTGTGGTCGTAAATACCGCTGATGAGCTTTTGACAATAAAGACGCCGATAGAGCGCGCAGGTGAACGTATGAAGAATTTGCTGAATAATGAAGAAATAACGCTTCCCGCAACTTTGACTTTGGAAGCTTATCAATATTATATTTGGGAAAAAGAATAAACGCTATGAGAATAAAGGATATACTGTTTTCAATAGGGTTGTTACTATTGTTCTATGCATGTGGTGGTACTAAACAACCATTCAGGAATATAGTAGATGGAGTACCTGCTCCTGAAGATGTAGTGATGTATCAGGTGAATCCTCGCGTCTTTGCACCCGCCGCATCTTTCAAGGTAATAGGGGAGTATTTAGATTCCATTCGTAGGTTGGGAGTGAATGTGGTATGGTTTATGCCTATTAATGAAGTAGGAAAAGAAAAATCTGTCAATTCACCTTATTGCGTGAAGGATTACAAATCTGTAAATCCGGAATTTGGCACAATGGAGGATTTCAGGCATCTGATCGGTCAATGTCATGATAAGGGGATGAGCGTTATCATTGACTGGGTAGCTAACCATACTTCTTGGGATAACGCCTGGATGGAACATAAAGACTGGTATACACAGGATGATGAAGGAAAAGTGGTTTCTCCTGCCAATACGGGTTGGAAAGATGTTGCCGATCTGAATTTCGACAATCAAGAGATGCGTCTTGCCATGATTGATGCCATGAAGTTTTGGGTAGATAGTGTAGGAATAGATGGCTTTCGTTGCGATGCGGCCGATTTTGTTCCGTATGATTTCTGGAAACAGGCCCTAGACTCGCTTCGTGCCATTCCGGGGCATTCTTTACTGATGTTGGCCGAAGGAAAGAGGAAAGACCATTTTACTGCCGGTTTTGATATGAACTACGCGTGGGATTTTTTAGAAGGAACTCGTGATGTATTCCGAAAAGATACTTGTGCTTCTACATTGTTTGATATAGACCGTGCGGAATACGACTCGCTTTCTGCCGGAAAGATAAAGCTCCGTTTTACTACCAATCATGATGAGATGGCTAAGAGGTCTCCCATAAAAGAGTTTGGCAATGAACGTGGTGCGATGGCTGCATTTGTTCTGTCTACGTATTTGCATGGCGGTGCTTTGATTTATGGTTCACAGGAAGTGGGTTATCCTGAACGGATAGATTTTTTTCATTATTGTCCAGTAGACTGGAAAGCGGAACCTGCTTTGAGGGAAGAGTTCAAAACATTGGTTCGGCTTTATAATGAATATCCTGCTATTCGTAAAGGTAACCTGAAGACTTATCCGGATTGTAACGTATTGGTATTTGAGAAAGAATTGGATGAAGAGTGTTTTCTCGTATTGGTAAATGTACGGAATAGTAATCAGACTGTTTCATTGCCGGAAGCATACAAGGGAAGTTCTGCCAGAAATATATATACGAATGAATCGGTAGAACTGACAGATACACTGACTTTGGTGCCTTATGAATATAAGATTCTCGAAATAAATCATTAAAATTGAACAAACCATGATAAGAATAACGATTTTAGGCCTGTTGCTATGGCTCGTACCGCAAATGTTTGCCCAACCATTGACTTCACCGGATGGAAATTTGCAGTTACACTTCCAGCTGGATAAAGGTGTACCTGTCTATCAGCTTGAGTATAAAGGTAAGAAAGTCATTGCTTCAAGCCGTTTGGGACTGGAAATGGAGGAAGCTTCCTTGGCGGATGGTTTTTCACAAGTGGATACAAAGAATATTTCTTTTGACGAAACCTGGGTACCGGTTTGGGGAGAATACAGCCGTATACGCAATCAGTACAACGAGATGGCTGTTACTCTGGTACAGAGAGAAAATAAAAATCACACCGTACTGCTTCGATTCCGCTTGTTCAACGACGGATTGGGTTTTCGTTATGAACTTCCCGAACAGGAAAGTATGAACTATCTGACGGTGAAGGAAGAATGTACAGAGTTTAACCTGACGGGTAACCATAAAACTTTCTGTATTCCGGGAGATTATGATACGAATGAGTTTGCCTATACCACAGCTCCATTGTCGGAGATAAGGGAAGGAATGGAAAAAAATCTTCGGAAAAAAGGATATGAGTCACGGGCAACTTCGTTTACGGTGCAGACTCCACTTATGATGAAAACGGTTGACGGACTTTATATCAATATACATGAGGCTGCTTTGGTGGATTATTCTGGTATGTTGCTGAACGTAGATGATAAGGCTTTCCGTCTCAGCGCCCATCTTACTCCCGATAAATTGGGTCGGAAGGGATATCTGCAATTACCGTGTCACACTCCTTGGAGAACGGTTATTGTCAGCGATGATGCCAGGGATATTCTCGCTTCCCAATTGATTTTGAACCTGAACGAGCCGTGCCGGTTTGAAGATACTTCCTGGATCAAACCCCAGAAATTTGTCGGTGTGTGGTGGGAAATGTTTACCGGTCAGGGCAGAACATGGGCATATAGTGATTATTATAAAGCCAAACCCGGTGTTACAGATTATACTGCGTTGACTCCCAACGGCCGCCATGCAGCCAATACCGCCCATGTAAAGGAATATATCGATTTTGCTGCGGAAAATGACATTGATGCCGTTCTTGTGGAAGGCTGGAATGAGGGTTGGGAAGACTGGGCTTCGTATCGTAAAGATCGCCAGTTCTTGTTTACTAAACCTTATCCCGATTTTGACATTAAAGAATTACAGCGTTATGCTTCTGCTAAAGGTGTACGTATCATGATGCACCATGAAACTTCTGCCAATGCGGCCGACTATGAACGGCAGTTGGAAGGTGCCTTCCAATACATGGTGGACAACGGCTATAATTCGGTGAAGACCGGGTATGTGGGCTATATCATTCCACGAAGTGAATATCATTCTTCACAATGGATGAATAATCATTATATCCATGTGGCAAAGCGTGCGGCGGAATATAAGATTATGATAGATAGCCATGAAGCGGTACGTCCTACCGGTTTGTGCCGCACTTATCCCAATTGGCTTGCTCAAGAGTCTGCCCGTGGCGGGGAGTTTGAATCAATGGGAGGGAATGATCCCGACCATACTACCATTCTTCCCTTTACCCGCTTGAAAGGTGGACCGATGGATTATACGCCGGGTATCTTTGAAACTCGTTTAAGCTATTATGGTGACGGAAAGAAAAATGAACGCGTGCATACTACATTGGCAAAACAGCTGGCTTTGTATCTGACCATGCCAAGCCCGTTGCAAATGGCTGCAGACCTACCTTCCAACTATCGTCGTTTTATGGACGCTTTCCAATTTATCAAAGAAGTTCCGGTAGATTGGGCGGATAGCCGTTATCTTGAAGCTGAACCGGGAGACTATATTACAGTTGCCCGCAAGGCCAAAGACCGTGATGAATGGTTTATAGGAGCAATCACCGATGAAAATGCCCGTACAGCGGTTATTCCTTTCGATTATCTCCCTGCTGGAAAGAGATACATCGCCACTATCTATGAGGATGGTAAAGATGCCGACTGGGATACTAACCCACAAAGTTATCGTATCCGTAAGGTGATAGTAACCAATAAGAGTATTTTGAAACAAAAGCTGGCCCGTAGTGGCGGGGTAGCTATTAGCCTGAAAGAAACCACGAAAGAGGAACTCAAGGGTTTGAAAGAAATTAAGTGAAGGAAATTTTCCTGCATTTAATATTAAAGTTAACAATAGGGGAAGCACGGGCCGGGAGGTTCGTGCTTTTTTATACCCGATTATTGTCTTTTCTTTTTTTCAGCTATTGAGGAATAGAAAGAATGAAAGAATCTGTCAAGTGGAATTTGAATTTATTAACAAAAAAAATTATCTTCTTCTTTAGGGATTGAGACTTATAACCTGTTTTATATAAAGGAAACACTGTTATTTAACCTGACACTTCAAACTTAAAATATAAATGCGATGAAGAAATTTCTTTTACCACTGTTTTTACTGTTGTTTTTATCAGTAGGTGTATGTTCGTGCCGGCAGCAAGCGAATGAAACTATAAAGGTATATCCAATGTTCTGGACATGGCTGGACTATCGTCCCGGCATGAATTTCGATTCTATTTGCGGAGTGATGAATGAACTGGGCATGGAAGGTGTTTTGCTGAATGCACCTACGCCCGATGATTACCGAGTAGCGATACCTATTGCTCATAAACATGACATTGAAGTGTATGCATGGTTGTGGACTATGAATTTGGAACACGACCGTGACCGGATATTGAAAGAACATCCTGAATGGTTTAGTGTGAACCGGAATGGAAAAAGTTTGGCCGACACTACAGCTTACGTAGATTATTATAAATTTCTTTGCCCTGCATTGCCTGAAGTACGGGAGTTTATCAAAGATAAAATAAAATCCTATTGTGAGGTGGAAGGATTGAATGGGATTGCTATAGACTATCATCGCTTTGTCGATGTGGTACTTCCTACTACTTTGTGGCCTCATTATGATATTGTTCAGAATCGTGAATATGCAGCATGGGACTATGGTTATCATCCTGCCATGCTTGAAAAATTCAAGGAGCAATATGGCTATGACCCTCGCGAACAAAAAGATCCTTCACTCGATATGAATTGGCGTCAGTTCCGTTGTGATCAGATTACTGAAGTTGCCAATATGATTGCTGGAGTAGTACATTCTTATGGAAAAATGATGGCTGCCTCGCCGTTTCCGACTCCGAAAATGGCTTCGCGTATGGTACGCCAGGATTGGGGTAAATGGGATCTGGATATTGTATTCCCGATGGTTTATCATACATTCTATACCGAAGATGTCAGTTTCATTTCAGACTGTACGGTTGAGAATGTACGAGATAAGAATAAACGTACGATCTTGTACTGCGGGATGATGGCAACCGATGGACCGGAAATGTTTGAGTGTATGGATGCTGCTTTGGACAATGGAGCGCAGGGTATTTCCGTTTTTACAATAAACGGTTTACGTTCCCCTGAAATAAGGAAACAGTTCAAGACTTATACGGATAGTGTGAAAGCTGTACGTACTACCAATGGCAGATTGATAAAGGTCTCTCATCCGGCTGTAGCCGATGCTGATCCTTTTAAACATGAGGGTGTCATGAAACGGGTGGAACGACGTATGCAGCAGATTATAGCTGGGACGGCAGGAGAAGAAGGGCTTGTCCCGTTGGCGTTGGGTGAATATAGATTGAATGATTATTACGATGCGACCAGGCATTATCAGGTAGTGGATAATAATAGTGGAACTGCCTTTGATGTTACTTTCTATTTCTATGGGGACGTATTGTCTGGATGGGATGTTACGAAGGCAAGGCAGGAGTCAAAGCAATTATGTATAAAAAAGATAAGGTGTTCCGCTACTCCCGAAGCCGATATGGTTCCTTCCTTACTGGATAAAAACAATATAGAATTTCATCCTATTGATGTGGTCAATTGGAAAGATTTTCCATATAAACCGGAAGTCAGTTTCCGTATTGCCCATACCGGTAAATGTATATTACTTCATTATAAAGTGAAAGAAGAGAGTGTACGGGCTATGGCTACCGGAGATAACGGTCAGGTATGGGAAGATGCTTGCGTGGAATTCTTTGTATCGCCAATGTCGGATAGTTGTTATTATAATTTAGAATGTAACTGTATCGGCAAGTTGTTAATTCAGGGTGGTCCTTTAAATAACCGTCCGTTGGCAAGTAAGCAGATATTGAATGCGGTGAAACGCTGGAGTTCGTTGGGGAATAGATCTTTTGAAGAACGCGCCGGGGAATGTGATTGGGAACTGGCGCTGGTAATACCTATTTCGACTTTCTTTTTGCATTCATTGGATACACTGGATGGAAAAACGATGAGAGGAAACTTTTATAAGTGTGGCGATAAATTGCAAACCCCTCATTATCTTTCGTGGAGTTCCATTGGTTTGGAACGTCCCATGTTTCATTGTCCGGATTATTTTGGGACGCTTTTTTTTGAATAATTCAGAGAGAATAGTTTTTCGTGGTATGACTTATTCAGCTGATTGCAGCGGAATTATGTGTTTTTTTCATACCTTTGCGCTCCAAAAGATAGAATTTGAAGAAAGTATATGATTACCATTGAACAACTGAAAGATATCAAGGAGCGTACCGAAGCGTTGAATCGCTATCTGGACATCGAAGGAAAGAAAATTCAAGTCGAAGAAGAGCAGTTGCGTACTCAGGCACCCGGCTTTTGGGATGACCAGAAGAGTGCTGAAGCCCAAATGAAGAAGGTGAAAGGTTTGCAGCAATGGATTTCCGGTTACAATGAAGTCAAGACCATGGCGGATGAACTGCAACTTGCGTTTGATTTCTATAAGGATGAATTGGTGACGGAAGAAGAGGTGGACGAGGCTTATGCAAAAGCATCTACTGCTGTAGAGGCTCTAGAACTTAAGAATATGCTTCGTGAAGAAGCTGATCAGATGGATTGTGTGTTGAAGATCAATTCCGGTGCCGGTGGTACAGAAAGCCAGGACTGGGCAAGCATGTTGATGCGGATGTATGTGCGCTATGCCGAAACTCACGGATACAAAGCAACCATTTCCAACTTGCAAGAAGGTGATGAAGCCGGTATAAAGACTTGTACCATTGAGATTGCCGGAGATTATGCTTATGGTTATTTGAAAGGTGAAAACGGTGTGCATCGTTTGGTACGTGTGTCTCCTTATAATGCACAGGGTAAACGCATGACTTCTTTTGCTTCTGTTTTCGTGACTCCGCTGGTGGATGATACGATTGAAGTAAACATCAACGTAGCCAATATCTCATGGGATACTTTTCGTTCCAGTGGAGCCGGTGGACAGAACGTTAATAAGGTTGAGTCCGGTGTTCGTTTGCGCTATCAGTTCAAAGACCCTTATACCGGTGAAGAGGAGGAAATTCTGATTGAAAATACCGAGACGCGTGACCAGCCTAAAAATCGAGAAAATGCAATGCGCCAGTTGCGTTCTATCTTATATGATAAAGAACTCCAGCACCGTATGGCAGAGCAGGCGAAGATAGAAGCTGGTAAAAAGAAAATCGAATGGGGTTCACAGATACGTAGCTACGTATTTGATGACCGTCGTGTGAAAGATCATCGTACCAATTTCCAGACTTCGGATGTGAATGGAGTAATGGACGGGAAGATTGATGGCTTTGTCAAAGCTTATCTGATGGAGTTTGCCGGAAATGGCGAATAAATAATCATCTTATAAATATATCCTCGGGAGATACCTGTTTTTCTTCCGGGGATTTTTTCTTTTCGAAATACTTGGAAACTTCCTGAATTTCCTTTTACTTTGTTTGTCGTTGAACTTTAAACTATAAAAATACCATGGGAAAGAGTAAAAAGAAAGTAATGCACAGCCGTAAAGAGGAGCAACAAGCAAAGAAAGTTTTATTGATTATTGGAATTGCTGCTTTGATATTAGTATTTGCTATGTTAATAGGATATTCCTTCTTAGGCAAATAAAAACATTTTATGTCTCAGGAAATAGAGAGGAAGTTTCTAATAAAAGGAGAATATAAATCACAAGTTTATTCCCAAAGTCGTATTGTGCAGGGTTATATCTGTAGTGCACGGGGGAGGACTGTACGGATACGTATCCGTGACGGAAAGGGATATCTGACTATTAAGGGAGCATCCAATGCTTCGGGTACCAGCCGCTATGAATGGGAAAGGGAAATTCCTCTCAATGAGGCGGAAGAATTGATGAAGATATGTGAGCCGGGAGTGATTGATAAAACACGTTATCTGGTGCGTAGTGGTAAACATGTTTTTGAGATAGATGAGTTCTATGGAGAGAACGAGGGACTTGTTGTCGCTGAGGTAGAGCTCGCTTCAGAAGATGAGGCTTTTGAAAAGCCCGGTTTCATAGGGCAGGAAGTAACGGGGGATATTCGTTACTACAATTCGCAACTAATGTTACACCCTTATAAAAGTTGGCTGTAAGAGGTTAACAAAAAGGCCGGAACATAAAATATGTTCCGGCCTTTTTGTTAATTGTGAATATTTCTATTTTAGTTATTAATCTTCGTTGATTGTACAGATGCTGACGCGGTTCCAATCTGGTTCTTCAAACATGTTACCTACACCTTGACCTTCTGCAGTGATACGGTTGGCAGCGATTTTATATCTGTTGATAAGCATGTTTTTGACAGATTCTGCACGTTGTTTTGCAATACGAGCATTTACATCAGCGTTACCTTCTGGAGAAGCATAACCCTTGATAGATACGGTAGCTTTGTTATGGTGCTTCAGGTAAGTAGCGATACGTTCAACGTTAGGAGTCTGAGAAGATTCTACTGCAGTACCACCTTGACGGAAAGTAACTACTGATTCCAATGTTTTCTTGTTGATGGTATTTGTTTCAGTAATTACTTTCGGAGCTTGGTTTTTACAGTCATTTAAAGCTTGTTCCAAGCTGGCAGCTTTTTGATTGACATCATTCAATGCATTCTTCAATGCTGCTTCATTCTTATCAGCTTCTTGACGCAAGTTATTGATTTGATTGTTCAGAGCGTCGATTTCAGACTGATTATATGGTTTTACAGTTGTGAAATAATGTTTACCATTACTGCTCTTGAAGTGGTATTTCAAACCTGCCATAAATTCCCATGCGCCATTGTTGGCATTGAACATAACGTTCTTGGTACCTTTTTCATTCATGTCGTAAACCAAAGCCGGTTTGAACGCAATAGTCCATGCCTTTGATTCACCCAAATTGAAATTGAAGTTAAGACCGAATTTACTGGACATTGAATTACCATAACCTGCACAGTAGTGCATCCAGCCGATACCTGCTACCGTTTCAACTTCAAATAGTCTCGGCTCACCGTTATAACCACAGAACATATTGCTGATATTCAATGTGTTTAACAAACTAAAATTCAAAGCATCGAATGCAGTTTTAGAGTAGGCGCTTTTATTAGTACCTATAACATCGTTCGTATTGATATACCCTGTCATTTCCAAACCTAAACCTACTATCGGAGTAAGTTGTTTGTTCAGGCCGATACCCATACCTGCACACATGTTTTTAAAGAATGTTCTGTGAGCGAGTGGAGTAGTTCCACCAACATTAAATCCTATAGACCAGTTGTCTGTAAATTTGTTTCCTTCTACGGCATTTTGTGCATTAGCGGCTACAACAACCATGCACATTAATAAACTTACAATAATCTTTTTCATTTTTTTGTTTGTTTTAAAAATTTGGGGTGCAAAAATATATAAATAATCGTATAATGGTCACTTGTATCGATAAAATCTGATAAAAAGATTAAATATTCCTACATAATGAACAATATTTGTTATATTTGTCTTCATGAATCAGAAGATATGGAAAAGATATACGAATACTTACCGGAAGAACTCGTCACATTTATTTTGGTGACTATATTTTCTTTACTGATTGGCCTCTCATTGCGGCGAATCAGTCTGAAACGTGAAGGGGAAACCACTCTTTTCGGAACGGATCGTACATTTACTTTTATTGGTATTTTAGGATATCTTCTCTATATTCTTGATCCCGTGGACTATCGTCTTTTTATGGGAGGAGGAGCCATTCTAGGTTTATTGTTGGCACTGAATTATTATGTCAAGCAGTCTCAATTTCATGTATTCGGGGTTACAACAATCGTTATCGCTCTCATTACATATTGTATTGCTCCCATCGTGGCAACACAGCCATCTTGGTTTTATGTTATGGTAATTGTCACTGTTTTGCTTTTTACAGAACTGAAACATACGTTTACCGAGTTGGCGCAGCGAATGAAGAATGATGAAATGATTACGCTTGCCAAGTTTCTTGCTATTAGTGGTATCATACTTCCGATGTTGCCCAATAAGGATTTGATACCGGGTATTCACTTAACTCCTTATAGTATTTGGTTGGCGACTGTTGTTGTTTCAGGCATTTCTTATTTGTCTTATTTATTAAAAAGATATGTGTTTCGTGAATCCGGTATTTTGGTTTCGGGCATTGTTGGTGGTCTATATAGTAGTACAGCTACTATATCCGTGTTGGCACGCAAAAGTCGAAAAGTATCTGCTCAGGAGGCTCCTGAATATGTTGCTGCCATGTTGATGGCAGTCAGTATGATGTTTCTTCGCTTTTTGATTTTGATAGGTATTTTTAGTGTAGATACTTTGCTTTCTATTTATCCCTATTTACTTATTATGTCTGCGGTAACTGCCGGAATAGCTTGGTTTCTGCATTCTAAGTGGAGACGACCTACTACGGCAGGAGCAGCGGAAGAGGATGAAGACGGTAGTAATCCGTTGGAATTTAAAGTAGCCCTGATTTTTGCCGTTTTATTTGTTGTATTTACGATTGCCACACATTATACATTAATATATGCCGGTAGGGGAGGATTGACGTTGTTGTCTTTCGTTTCCGGTATCAGTGATATCACGCCCTTTATTTTGAACTTACTGCAAGGTACAAATAATGTGGCTGTTTCCGTAATAACCGCTTGCAGCATGCAGGCAATCGTTAGTAATATTGTTGTAAACATGTGCTATGCATTCTTTTTTTCAGGTAGCCAGAGTCCTTTGCGTAGATGGATATTACGTGGATTTGGTTGTGTGATAGCGATGAATATTTTTCTGTTACTTTTCTTTTATTTCTTATAAAAAGGTACTCTTTTGCTTTTTTAACTCCGAAATTCTCGTAATCCTTATAAAATACGATACTTTTGTCGAATTATTGTAACAAAATAGACATATCAATCGTCTAATACAAGAACAATAAACAGGAATAGTCATTAAAATGAGAAAACACAATGAGAATTAAATGGATTTTGTTGCTGGGCATGTTAATTTTATCTGGCCTGGCAGTAGCACAAAACACGGCAAACTCCACCTTTCAAGTGAAAGGTGTTTTGCTTGATTCGCTCACTCAGGAAAGCGAGCCTTACGCCACTATCAAGATTGCTAAAAAACATGCTCCGGCGCGGGCTGTCAAGATGTTGGTAACGGATATGAAAGGTAAATTTCAGGAAAAGGTACCGGGAACTGGTGATTTTGTGATGACAATATCTTCTGTAGGGCGGAATAATATCGTGAAGAATTTTTCTGTAAAAACAGGAGGTCAGTTGGTGGATTTCGGTACTTTGTATATTACGGATGCATCCAACGAACTGGGACAAGTTGAAGTAGTAGCCCAAAAACCCTTGGTAAAAGTAGATGTGGATAAGATTGAATATAATATAGAAGATGATCCCGACTCCAAAACAAACACCGTCATAGAGATGCTTCGTAAAGTTCCGTTGGTAACGGTGGATGGTGAAGACAATATTCAGGTGAACGGTAGTAGTAGTTTTAAGATACATGTCAATGGGAAACCTAACAATATGATGAGTAACAATCCGAAGGAAGTACTTAAGAGTATGCCTGCTAATACCATTAAATATATAGAGGTTATCACTTCACCGGGAGCGAAGTATGATGCCGAGGGTGTGGGAGGTATTCTTAATATTGTGACTGTTGGTAGCGGATTTGAAGGATATACCGCTACATTCAGTGCCCGTGCCAGTAATATGGGATTGGGAGGCGGTGCCTATGCTACCATCAAACAAGGTAAACTTACGTTGACGGGAAACTACAATTATAGTTACAATAATCAACCTACCAGTTATTCGGACAGTTATCGTGAGGATTATACCTCTACCGACCAAAAATATCTGGAATCTACTAGTTCATCGGATTATAGCGGACAATTTCAGCACGGTAATGTGGAAGCCAGTTACGAGATAGACACCCTGCGACTTATCACCATGTCCATAGGTATGTATGGTGGTGGAAACGACAATGATTCGGAAGGAAACACTGAAATGTGGAATGAGGCACGAGATAAAAAGGCATATAGCTATCGTACCTCGACTACGGGCGATGGTTCGTGGTATTCTATCCGTGGAAATATTGATTACCAGCGTGTATCAAAGAAAAATAAGGATCGTATGCTTACCTTGTCCTACAAGATCAATACTCAACCTCAGGAGAGCGATAACTTCAATCGGTATTTAGACCGCTATCAGGTACCTGAAGCTTTCTTACTCTATAACTCGCATACTTTCGGTAAGACCAATACTACGGAGCATACTTTCCAGGTTGATTACACGACGCCTATAGGCAAATTGCATACTATAGAGACTGGTATGAAGTATATTATTCGTAATAATATTAGTGAGAATAATTTTGAGGAAGACAAGAGTAGTGATGGAAATGGTAATTATGAATACAATAAAGACCGTAGTAGTAATTACAAGCATCTGAATGATATTCTGGCTGCTTATCTGGGCTATACGTTACGCTACAAGGATTTCACTTTCAAGCCAGGAGTACGTTTTGAACACACGGCACAAGATGTACGTTATATCGTTGGTGCGGGAGAAGACTTCAAAGTAGATTATAACGATGTGGTACCTTCCGTATCCATGGGGATTAAATTGGGCAAAACGCAAACATTACGTGGAGGATACGATATGCGTATTTATCGGCCGGGTATCTGGTATCTGAATCCTTATTTTGATGACAGAAATCCGATGTTCATCACTCAAGGTAACTCGGAACTGGAGAGTGAGAAGAGTCATGCATTCAATTTGAGTTATAGTAGTTTTACAGCTAAGTTTAACGTTAATGTAGCATTGCGTCATTCCTTCAATAATAATGGAATAGAGCGTGTGAGCCACCTGATAGGTGAAAATGGTGAGTATTTCGGTGCCGACAATATGCATTTTGCTCCCGAAGGCGCTCTTTACAGTACATATGAAAATATAGGTAAGAGCCGTAATACTAACTTGAGCTTATATCTCAACTGGAATGCATCACCCAAGACACGTATTTATGTTAATGGCCGTGGTAGTTATTCGGATATTAAAAGTCCATCACAGAATTTGCACAACTATGGCTGGCAGGGCTCTATGTATGGCGGTGTTCAGCATACTTTCCCGTGGAAACTGCGGGCTAGCTTGAATGCCGGTGGAAGTACACCTTATATTTCTCTGCAAGGAAAGGGTAGTGGTTACTATTATTATAGCCTGAGTGTAAATCGTTCTTTCCTCAAAGACCGTTTAACAGTGAGTGCTTATGCTTCGAACCTGTTCTCTAAGTATATCAACTTCGATAATACGACTTTCGGTCAGAACTTTTATTCTACCAGTAAGAGCCGTTATCCTAACCGTTCTTTCGGAATGAGTATCAGTTATCGCATTGGTGAGTTGAAAGCAAGTGTGAAAAAAGCGGCGCGTTCCATCAATAATGATGATGTAAAAGGCGGCAGTGGAGAAGGAGGCGGAAGTACCCCGCAATAACTCCGGTTAATACTTTATTTAGAACTAAAGGTTCTATGCCCTCCATGGTGCATAGAACCTTTAGTTCTAAATAAAACCTTAAGTTTTATCCTTTTTTGTAAATCCCAGCTTTTCCAGTCCTTTTTGTACATCCGGATGGCTCATAAAAAGATTCCAGAGAAGTCCGGTACGATAATTTTCAATCATTACAGCAATCGGTCCCTGATCAATGGCGAGGTAACGTTGTGGATACCAATTATCCGTTTCACTGAAAGCATCGTAAAAACCGTATGGACCGAACACTTTATCTCCCATTTCATAGAGATGGCGCATCACTTGTAGTGAATATTCCGGTGTGTAGACAATGGATGATAAAGCGGCGGTAGGTGAAATGACACCTTGATCGTCACGCTCGTTGGGAGCATGCGCGGCATATCCGTTTACTGAATAGCTGGCGGTTAGCCCCCAACAGTCAGCACCGAAACCTTTGTAGTGTTTGGGATTTCGTATGCAGTATGCACGGTTTACAAGTGTCAAGTTACGCATCTCTTCGAAGTAACTGGGGCAGTACTCATCCTTCAATCCGGTGGGGTTAAGACCGAGAAAAGAATACTGTGCCCAAAACAGCGGACCTGCCTTTGTGCCTTGATAGCGCAGATGTAATTCAATGTCTTCCACCTTATGAGGATCTACGATGGCACCATTTTGAGCCCATCCGTCATGATAGACGGAGGCAGGAACGCTATGAGTAGGTGATGCGGCAGCAAGTATGTACATAATGAGACATTCGTTGTAACCATGTACGGGGAAATTCATTTCCCATCCATACTCAGGACTCCAATGCCAATAGAGTACATTCTGGTTTCCTTGACGATAGAAGTTCCAAACTACTTCACGCCACAACTTGTCAATACGTGTGCTAAGAGCCTTCTCTCGTTCACTGCCGTTGGCGTAATATTGATGGACGGCAAGTAACGCCTGCATAATGAAAGCTGTTTCTACCAGGTCGCCACCATTATCCATCTTTCCGAAAGGTTTCACTTTGCCGGTATCACCATACCACCAATGGGGATAAGCTCCATGAAAACGGTCGGCTGTTTCAAGGAAGGAGATAATACGTTCCATACGTTCCAACCCTTCTTCACGAGTTACATAACCGCGGTCTATACCGGCAAGTATTGCCATAATGCCGAAACCGCTACCGCCGGAGGTTATAACATTTTGATCGTTCTCAGGATAATCGCCATCCATATGGATACGTTCCCGTGCCAATCCACTATTAGGCTCGGCGCCTTCCCAAAAGTAATTGAAGGTACGGCGTTGAACGGTGTCCATCAAGGCATCATCGTCTAGTGTATACTTTGAGCTCTCTATACCGGTTTTCTTTTGCTTGCAAGCCCCGGCAAGGAGTAGCAAAAAGAGGAACGGAATATATAATTTTAATTCTTTCATATAATGTGGGTATAAGTTAAATGAAACATCACGATACGTTGAATGGCTACGTACCGTAGAGATGGATGTTGCTCAAGAAGATTGGCTTACTTATACCATGAGTATGATTTGCCTTACAAATCATTCTCATAGGGTATACAACACAGAGTATTTACTTCAGTGTCAACCGCGCTGTCTTCTTGGCCTGACTACTGCCACCGATAAAAATGTCAAATTCTCCCGATTCGGCTACATGATTTAAATCGTAGTCATAGAAACGTAACAGCTCTGGAGTAATTTTGAAGGAAACTGTCTTGCTTTCACCGGCACGGAGAAATATTTTTTCGAAACCTTTCAGTTCGCGTACCGGGCGGGTAATACTTCCCACAAGGTCATGGATATAAAGCTGTACTACTTCCGCTCCGTCACGTTTCCCTGTGTTGGTAACAGTGACTACGGCAGTGATGGAACCGTTCTGATCCATTGTCGGGGTACTTAGTGCGATGTCACTGTATTGGAAAGTTGTATACGACAAACCATATCCGAAAGGATACAATGGGGCGTTGTCCACATCCAGATAATTACTGCGGAATTTCTCAAACCACTTCCCTTCTTTCAACGGGCGTCCTGTATTTTTGTGATTATAAAACAAAGGTATCTGCCCTACATTTTTCGGAAAGGTCATCGTCAACTTACCGCTCGGATTTACGTCACCGAACAGTACATCGCCGATTGCGTAAGCAGCTTCGCTTCCTCCGAACCACACATTCAGAATGGCAGGTACATTCTTCTGCTCCCAAGTCAGAGTCAGTGGGCGACCTGTGAAGAGTGTCAACACTACCGGTTTGCCGGTCTTCAGTAACGTTTCCAACAGAGTACGCTGTACATCGGGAATAGCCAGTTCGGTACGGCTGGAACTTTCACCGCTCATTTCGGAAGACTCTCCCAATGCGGCTATAATGACGTCCGCTCCGGCTGCTACTTTCAACGCTTCCTCCAGCATTTCCTTATCTGTACGGTTGTCACGATTTAGCGAACGGCCGAATAGGGTGGCGCGTTCCTCATAGGCAGCATCACTAATCAGATTACTGCCTTTGGCGTATGTAATGTTCACTTTACCTGCCATCATCTCTTTTAACCCCTCGTATAGGGAAGGATAATCATTGAGACGTGCAGCCACACTCCATGTGCCCGGCATATTGCTGCGGGTATTACCGAGCGGGCCGATAACGGCGACTGTTCCTTTCTTTTCCAAAGGAAGTACTGGAGTGGCAGGAGAACCCGGCTGTTTCGGTAGGCTGCTGTTCTTCAATAAAACGAAACTTTCCGAGGCAATTTTACGCGCTGCATCGCGATGTTCTTTTGTGAAGATATCGCGTGCCGGACGGTTCTGGTCACAATATTTATATGGATTGTCGAACAGCCCCAATTTGTATTTTGCTTCCAGAATACGGCGGCAAGCGGCATCTAATGTCTTCATGCTGACTTTACCTTGAGTGATGGATTTTTTCAGGGTACCGGCGAAACCTTCGCTTACCATATCCATATCGATCCCGGCGTTGAGGGCACGGGCGGAAACGGTTTGGAGGTCTCCGATACCATGTTCAATCATTTCGGAAATACCGGTAAAATCTGTTACGACAAAGCCTTTAAATCCCCATTGCTTGCGCAATACATCTGTCATCAACCATTTGTTGGCGGTAGCAGGTACGCCGTCTATCTCATTGAAAGAAGCCATCACACTGCCCACACCTGCTTCAATAGCAGCTTCGTAGGGATACATATATTCATTGAACATACGGTTACGGCTCATGTCCACAGTGTTATAATCGCGACCTGCTTCACCGGCTCCATAGAGTGCAAAATGTTTTACACATGCCATGATTTCATCGTTGCGCTTCATCTGATCGGACAGGTTGGTGCCCTGATATCCGTATACCATTGCTTTGGCTATGGCTCCTCCAAGGAATGGATCCTCACCACTACCTTCACTGACACGTCCCCAACGAGGATCGCGGCTGATGTCTACCATCGGACTGAATGTCCATGAAATGCCGTCGGCGCTTGCTTCAATGGCAGCGATACGTGCCGATTTTTCGATGGCGGCCATATCCCATGTACAAGACAGGCCGAGAGGAATGGGGAAAATGGTCTCGTAACCATGTATCACGTCCATACCAAAGAGTAGTGGAATGCCCAGGCGGGAATTTTCTACTGCCAGTTTCTGTACGTCACGTATCTTTGATACTCCTTTCAAGTTGAAAAGTCCTCCGACAAGTCCCTGCTCAATCTTCTTGGCAACATCACTGCTTTTAGCTTGTCCGGTGGTGATTTCTCCTGTTACGGGTAGATTTAGCTGACCTATTTTTTCCTCTACAGTCATCTTCTTCATCAGTGCATCGATGAAACGATCCATGTCTTGCGGAGATTTCTGTGCTTGCATGGTGGCGATACCCATAAAGGTTGCTGCCATGAGAAGGCTTGTCCTTTTGAAAATCTTCTTCATATTATGTATTTTTATCAAATAATAATTTACGTTTTAATATAGTTCCCATTTAGTAATTCGGGTTTTGTACCAATACTCCATTGGACTTATCGATTTCTTCCTGAGGTAACGGTAACAATGCATTCTTATCCTGATAGTTCTTTCCGGCCGCCTGGAGTACTTCTTTAGCAATACCCCAGCGCACCAGATCATAGAAACGGTCAGGTTCCAGAGCAAGCTCTACCCGGCGTTCATGACGGATGGCTTCGCGTAATACATTCTGATCGGTAGAAGTAACCTTCGGTAATATGTCATTATTTGATCCGCGGGCATGTGCACGTACTTGTTCCAGATAGTCGATAGCTTCACCGGAGATACCCTTTTCATTGGCGGCTTCAGCGGCCATCAGTAATACATCGGGATAGCGGATGATACGGATATTTACCCAGAAACCTTCTTTGGTGTACTTCTGGCGTAGTTCGGGTTCTGTATATGCTTTTTTATTGAAGTAAGCACCCATAGCAGTGGAAACAGGAGATTCGCCGTAAGGCTTGTTCGTGTTCTCCGGTGTGATGGGGTCACTGATATTCTTACGAAAATAGAGTAAAGTGGCATCTTTACGGGGATCACCCGGTTCAAAGGCTTTTCCTAAAAGTGCTGTACCCATGTGCCAACCCCAACCTAAGTTCCATTCTCCGGCACCACGTACTCCTTGTACCTGGCAGAACTGGCTACCGATAACATCACTGTTCTTGAGTGCTTCGGTCGACTCGCATTGTAGTTCAAAAATACTTTCTCCGCAATTTTCCCCTTCAACGGTAAATACCTTATCTATTGGTGTATTCAGGTTGTATTTACCCGTTTTTATGACATCGGTAGAGGCATTGTACATATTATCCCAATCATTCCGCATCATGTAAGTGCGGGCATGCAAAGCACGTGCTGCTCCGTATGTGATGCGTCCTGTATACTCTGTAGACCATTCCAGTGGTAAGCATTTTTCCGCTTCTGTCAAGTCTTTGTCGATCTGTTTGTAAATTTTATCTGCCGTTGTTTTGGCAATGTTGGCTTCGGAGGCCTCGTTTATCTTAAAAGTCACTAAGGGTACTTCACCCCATGCACGTACGAGATTGAAATAGCAATATGCGCGGAAGAACAGAGCTTCTCCTTTAGTACGTATATTTTCTAGGTCATCTTTGTTGGCGCTATTCTCCAGATCGTTTAATATGTCATTACATTGGTAAATGATCTTATAATTCTGTCCCCAGTAGGCGGTCAGTGTGCCATTGGATGCGGTGTATTCAAAGTCATCCCACATTGCTGCCTGGTCGGCACCGTCACCGGCGTCACTTCCTTTTTCGGAATCTTCACTACGTACCATGTGTATCATAAATGCGGGAATGCCGGCGGTAATGTTGTAACTGCGCATCAAGTAGTACACATTGTACATCTTTCCGCCTACAAGAGCGTTGGGAGCATCATCTTCGGTGAACTGTCCCAATGGGTCACGGTCCAGGAAGTCATTACAGGATGTCATGGCAAAGGTTGTCAGTATACCTGCTGTCAGAGTTAAAATTTTATTTCTTAATTTCATAATCTTCTTGTTATAAGTTCAATAAAGTGCTATTATTCCATAAGGAAGTCTTGTTCCGGTATTACATCGGTTAGAATGTCAGATTGAAACCGAATGTATAAATTGCCGGCATCGGATAGCTACCGTCATCTACGCCGAATGCAATAGCCGTACCCCCCAATTCAGGAGTATATCCGGTATTATGTTTCCAGGTTTTTAAGTTCTGGATGTTCACGTAGAGTTTCAGTGCCTGCATACCGATTTTGGAAATCAAAGTTTTATCGAAATTATAGGCCAACTGTACATTACGGATCCGGAAGAAACTGCCATCTTCGATGTAATATTCGGAGTTCAAATTATTGATGGTATGTTTGGTATTCAGCAACGGTTGGGTATTGCTTGTACCCGGTCCGTGCCAACGCTCCAGACGTTGTTTCATAAAATTGAACTGGCTCCAGTTATAGTTGTCCCAAGTACGGAATATCTGGTTGCCGGCTTGTCCCATCATGTCGAGACCCAGTTCCCAGTTTTTGTATGTGACTCCCAGAGTGATACCGTATGTCACGTCCGGTGTCGGGTCACCAATCAGGGTACGGTCAGCAGGAGTAATCTCGCCGTTTCCATCTACATCCTTGAACTTCAAGTCGCCTGGTGTAACGGTGGCCAATGTATTCTTGGGAGAATTGTTGATTTCTTCCTGTGTCTGATAGACACCCTCTACTTTGTAACCATAGAAATAGCCGATAGGATATCCCGCCATCGTATAACTTTGACTCTTGTCTCCGGCAATGATGGAATAACCTTCCTGAACAAGGCTCAAGACCTTATTTTTGATGGTGGTAAGGTTGGCTCCTACATTGTATCCCCAATCACCTATTTGGTCACGCCAACTTACAGCGAGTTCCACGCCCTTGTTTTCAATAGAACCAAGATTACCGATACCTGGTACTGTACCTGAGATACCTGGTACTTCAGCCAATAGGTCTTTGGTGGTTTTCTTGTAGTAAACTCCTTCAAAGTGTAAGCGGTTACGCAGAAAGTTTGCTTCTGCTCCTACTTCCCATGCTTCCACTTTTTCCCATCTCAGATGTGGGTTGGGTAGATAAGAAAGTTGATAACCCGGATAAATAGCCGAAGGTTTGCCAAATACGGCAGAGTAAGCATTAGTCAACAAGGGTTCGGCAGGGTAAGCTTTGTCCAGGTTCTGGTTACCGAGTGTACCCCAGGAACCTTTCAGCTTCAACATATCCAGCCAGGTAATATCCTTCATAAATTCTTCTTCTGTCATCAGCCAACCGGCACCGACGGAATAGAAATTCTGCCATTGATTTCCGGTATAAGAGAAAGCCGAAGAACCGTCACGACGATACGATGCATTCAATAGGTATCTACCTTTATAATTATAGAGTACACGTCCTAAGATAGATACAGTACTGCGTTCCCATTGGGTACTCCCGTTAGTGGATGTTGCTGCATCACCGATACTTACATACCATTTGTCGGGATTATTGGGAATAACCAGTCCGACTCCTTGTGTACGGGCAGCGTTCAGATTTTCAAGTTTATTATAATAGGTAGTGAAACCTGCCGTAGCGGTCAGGCTATGGTCGCCCCATGTATTCTGGTAGGTCAGCAGGTAGTCACTTTGCACTTTTGTCTCTGTCTCTTTAGCTTGAGTTACTCCGGTCTTTCCGTCACCCAAAGTCACGATATTGCCTTCTACACTACTATCGAATACCTGGATAATAGGAGTGTAAGTACGTTTACTGTTGGAAGCATAGTCCATGGAATACATCACTTTAGCTTGAAAGTGCTTTAGAAAGTCCCATTGGGCATATACATTTCCGGATGCCCGGTAGTTTTCCGCACGGGTAGTGTTGGCTTTCTTATCAACATCCACCATCGGATTGTTCATTTGTGCCTTCTGGAAATTAGGCAGTGTAGTATATAGACCATATTCTTGGTTGAAAACAGGAGCTACAGGAGCGGCGCGCAAAGCTGTTGCCACACTTTTGGTGTCGGCGGGCAACATGCGTGCACCGTTGAACTGAAAACCTACCTTGAAGTTATCTGTCAACTTATAATCATTACTGACGTTTAACGTAACTTTACTGTATTTCTCGTGTTTGATATTCCCTTGTTCGTAGGCATATCCGGCACCAAGATAGAAACTGTGCTTGGCAGAGGCCCCTGTGACGCTGATATTGTTATTGGTGATAAATCCCGTTTGAAAGATTTCGTCTTGCCAGTTGGTGTTGCCCGTCCAGTCTGTAAAATCGAACTCTGGACTACCTTCATTTCTCAACTGTTCGTTATATAGTTCCTTGAAACCGGTAGCATCTGTTAATGCAATTTTGTTTGTCACGGCTTTAAAACCGAACGAACCGTTGATGTTGACACGTGTCTGTCCTTCCTTCGCTTTTTTAGTGGTAATGATGATGACCCCGTTGGCGCCGCGCACACCGAAGATAGCGAGAGATGAAGGATCTTTCAGGATTTCCATGGACTCTATATCCTGTGGATTTAGGAAATTGATGTTGTCATTGAACAGTCCATCTACCACATACAGCGGTTTATATCCGTTGATGGAGTTGGTACCACGTACACGTATTTCCGGATCGGCACCTGCCTTACCGGAATTAATTACTTGTACACCGGCAATTTTCCCTTGTAGCGCTGATACGGGATTGACTACCGGTTTATTGGCAATTTCATCCCCTTTTATATTCGTGATAGAACCGGTAAGGTCACGCTTTTTGGCGCTACCATAACCGATGACTACCGTTTCGGCAAGCATTTGTGAATCATCTTGCATTTTTACATTGATGATGTTTTGGTTGCCTACTTTGATGGTCTGCTTCACCATACCCACGTATGAGAATTCCAACGTAGTTTCCGGTGGTACTTGGATGGAGTATTTACCATCAATATCGGTGATCACACCGTTATTAGTTCCCTGCTGTAGAACAGATGCACCGATTAGTGGTTCGCCTGTTGCGTCGGTCACCGTACCGGTTACCGTTTTGTTCTGTGAAAATGCAGGCATTGTGACGAGGAGCATACATGCTATCAGAAATAGATTTTTCAGCCATGAGGCTCTCTTCATAGGAAGTCTAGGTTTTTTCTTCATTGCATAAATTTTTAGTGGATAACTAACTTTATTATTTTCACTGAAACAATTTAAATGCAAAAAAGATTTCATTCGTTTCCATATCTTCCGTTTTTAACACATACAAAATAAAAGCCTCGGAAATATCACATTCCCGAGGCCTTTTCAGTTGTTTGTCTAAATAATTGTTCTATAAAATCTGTGCGGATGATAGGACTCGAACCTACACGCCTCACGGCACCAGATCCTAAGTCTGGCGCGGCTGCCAATTACGCCACATCCGCAGAAGTAATTCTCATTAAGCGATGCAAAGATAAGAAGTTTTCCCGATTTAACAAGCAAAAGAGGGAAGAAAGTTATTTATTCCCTTTAGGTGTCCATTTTCCGCTAAGAAAAGCACGGGCTTTTTCCAAAATAGTATCTATATTGTTAGCTTCATCTGTTTCCAGCATATCGACTTTGATATCCGGTTCTATTCCCCATTCTATCTGTTCCATGTCTACACTGAAGTGCGGACTGGCAGAAAAACGAACGGTCCATCCGTTGGGCAGCTCCGATGTGAAAGGCATGCCGGAACCACCGCCTGTTTTATCTCCCATAATAGTGACGTTGGGTAGATAACGCATTTGGTTTACAAAATCATTCGTTGCGCTGTAAGAACGGCGGTTTGTCAATACTACAACTTTCTTTTGCCAGCGTACTCCGTCATTAGGCTCTAAATAGATAGGATAAGGTTCGGAGAAGTCATTGTGCCCTTTTCCTGTCTTATGACTAATGTATCCGGTCAACACTTTTTCGTTGGTGAAACGGGCGGCGATGCGGGTAGAGTTAGTGACGTTTCCACCTCCATTACTGCGCACGTCAATGATAAGTCCGTTGCATACGGCAAGATAAGAAAGTATCTCGTCCAGATTTCCATTGCCGATAGGTGATGAGAAACTTTCATAACGCATATAACCGATATTATCTTCGAATATCTTGTACTTAATACCGGCGGCAGTACGATAATCAGTGCTGGCTTTTCCCAGATAATAATCTTCTACGATGTCTTCTCGAAAATTACGGGGATAATCTTGATACCATGCGTCATAATAGGAAACGTTGTGTGATGAGGCGAGGTTTACATGCCCGTCTTGTAGTTCGTTCAGCATTTGTCCCAAGACTTCAAATAACCCTTCACTCGTCATATTGTTAGTGATGAGTTTATTGTATTTAGTGTGTATGGCATTCCAGTCAATCTGTTTGTATTCCAGAAAGCAATACTGCTCATCGATAATTTTCCACAAGGCTTCAAAATTTCCTTGCGGCGTATTAATGACATCATCCTCGCGGATACAGCCGCTCCATAGAGGAAGTGCGACAATTAGAAATATTATTTTTTTTAAAGATCCCATCACCTTATCATTCTGCATTTATCACCTTATCATTTCTTTCTCTTATTTCGCAGCAAATACAAATCCTTCACAAATCCCACCATAAATACATGTGAATATGTATGCGTCTTTATATCATTTACCTTAGATTGTTGTGTATCCCAGATATAACCCAGTCGTATCTTGGCACGTCCCACGGGAAAGTCCGCTGTCAGCATCTGTCGCAGTGAAGGCTGGTTGTGCAGTGAAGTAAACTTTACCACACCACTGCTGTTACCCAATGAGAATATTTCATAGTAAGACTGTCCGTAGTGAGGTGAGAACATTACGCCCATCAAAGGCAGGTTTATCTGATAACGGAGTGTCAGCGGATAATTCTTTATCTTTAACTCCCAAATAGCCATACCCGATGCATCGAGATTGATATATGCCCTTGCCGATGCAGGATTATTGGTGTTACGTAGATTGTACACGAAGCCTCCGTTCAAGTCAGCCAGCCCTCCGGCGAGCAACTTGAAATTACTTGTTATGGGAAAATTGTAGTGTAAGCCATAATTCCAGTTTGCCAATGCGGAGAAAGTATTGTTATTGTCCACTTTATTATGCGTATAACCTAAATCAGCCTGGAAAAAACTTTGCAAAGATAATTTGCCGTTTGCCCATTTTGTCATCCGCATGCTCTCGCGAGAGAAACGGAAGTCGATACCCTTGTACTCCTGTGGAGACAGATAGGTGTCGAATACATTCGTAAAACCTACACCGTACATGGTGGCACGAGTTACGAGACGGCTTTGTTCCAAACCTTCCGTTTCTACCGGGAGTTGTGCCTGCACTCTCCCGAAACATAGGAACAGGCAACTTGTTAGTATTACTGATTTAAGTAGTTTCATGCTTGCTGTCATCATTTGAGAACAACTTCATTTGTCCTGTCAATTCATCCAGAATGTCACCTTCACTTTTTCCGTGGTCGGGGTCGAGTATTTCTGGTTCATCTTCCTCTTCTTGCTCTTCATTTTGTAAGGTTTCGGGTTGACGTAAAGGTTCCAGTTCATTGATGGTTTCAATGGTAAAGGTAGTCAGTCGTTTCCCTTTTGCTTTGAACCCTTTCACGGCGATAAATTCATCGGCTTCTATCACCATCGGTTCACGGAAATTATCATGACCGCCAAAAATAACTTCCAAACGTGGATAGTATTCGTCCGTCAGTAAAATAAGCCGGTTGTCTTTATTTTCGCCCAAGTAATTTTGTTTACGATTGCTTGCTTCAAAGCAGAAACGCTTGATGTACGGGTAATTTTGTTGGTCGGCATCATAAAGTACGGCTGTCCATATCTTGTTGACATCATACTTTTCCAAAACACGGATACTGTCTTCGTAGTGATTGTTGAGATCGAAATTCGTTGTGTAGAATTCACCACTGTTCAGCACTACGAGGATACTGTCTTCACTCTGGAATTCACCAAGGTATTCACCGCGTCCATCATAATTGAGCCGCAGGACATCGCGGTCGAACCAAACCTTACGTCCACCCAGGGTTGAGCCGCCGCGTTGTTTCAATGCTATTTTGTGTACCGGTAATTTGGTCAGGATGTTACCCATAGCTTGGCGACCCTTGATACCGATATTGCTGAAGTCTTCTTCAAAGATAATGCGGCGTACACGTGGGTTCGGTTTTAGAGTGACTTTAATGATTTCCGCTTCTCCATTCGGATTGGCTGTGAAATACATGATACGTGAATCGGGTGTACCTTGAGTCACGTCGTATTCACGGTCACGTACCACGGAAGTCACGGCAAAACGCTTGATATAGTGCGTACCTTCTTTACCGTCGCGATAAACCACATTATAGATAGTACGCTTGTCATTTTTCTTGAATACGGCGGCATACAGTATATTCTTACCGACAAACTTTTTATCTGCCACCGGAGTAATGATGTATCGTCCGTCACGGAAGAAAATGATGATATCATCCAGGTCGGAGCAGTTTGCCAAAAACTCGTCTTTCTTTAAACCTGTTCCGATGAAGCCTTCTTCACGGTTGATGTATAGTTTTTCGTTGGCTTCCACCACCTTTGCGGTGTCAATGGTATCGAAGTTACGCAATTCCGTGCGGCGCGGGAAATTTTTGCCATATTTGTCTTTCAGCATCCTGAACCAGTCTACGGTATATTCCACGATGTTTGCCAGATGACGGTCTATCTCCTCAATGTCTGCTTTCATGCGGGCTATCAGTTCTTCCGCTTTGTCGGAGTTGAACCGGAGGATACGGGCCATCTTGATTTCCATCAGTTTAAGGATATCTTCCTTGGTTACTTCGCGGATCAATGTCGGATAATAAGGGGTCAGGCGTTCATCAATATGTTCACAAGCAGCATCCATGTTTTTAGCTTGTTCAAATTCCTTATCTTTGTAGATACGCTCTTCGATGAATATTTTTTCCAATGAAGCGAAGTGCAGGTTCTCCAGAATTTCATTCTTATGGATTTCCAGTTCCTGTCGCAACAATACCAACGTATTATCTACTGATTTCTTCAATACGTCACTGATGGTGAGGAAGTGAGGCTTCTGGTCATCAATAACACAACAGTTGGGTGAGATACTCACTTCGCAATCGGTAAAAGCATATAGGGCATCAATCGTTTTATCCGAAGAAACGCCTGGGGCAAGGTGTACCAGGATCTCTACGTTGCCTGATGTCAGGTCTTCTACCTTTTTAATTTTGATTTTCCCTTTTTCGCTTGCCTTTACAATAGAGTCGCAGACATTGGCCACCGTTTTGCCGTAGGGAATTTCCTTGATGGCGATGGTCTTATTGTCTACCTTCTCTATCTTGGCACGCACGCGTACGGCACCACCACGTTCACCATCATTGTATTTCGAAACGTCGATGTTGCCTCCTGTCTGAAAGTCGGGATAAAGCGTGAACCCTTCTTTGTGTAGATATTTGATGGAGGCATCACAAAGTTCATTGAAATTATGTGGCAATATCTTGGATGAAAGACCTACGGCGATACCTTCTACTCCTTGTACCAGCAATAGCGGAAACTTTACGGGGAGTGTCACCGGTTCTTTATTTCGTCCGTCGTATGAGAGTTTCCATTCTGTGGTCTTTGGATTGAACACCACATCGAGTGCAAACTTGGAAAGCCGTGCTTCTATGTAACGGGGGGCGGCTGCGCTGTCTCCTGTCAGGATATTTCCCCAGTTTCCCTGACAGTCGATGAGCAAATCTTTTTGACCGAGCTGAACCAAAGCATCACCGATAGAAGCGTCTCCGTGCGGGTGAAACTGCATCGTATGTCCTACGATGTTGGCCACCTTGTTGTAACGCCCGTCTTCCAAACGCCTCATGGAGTGTAAAATACGCCTTTGCACAGGCTTCAGCCCATCCATGATGTGAGGTACAGCACGTTCCAGAATAACGTAAGAAGCGTAATCCAGAAACCAATTCTGGTACATTCCGCTCAATTGATGCTTTATACTCACGTCGTTCGTATCCGCAGGTTTATAATCCGAATGTCCTTCATTCCCTTCCGGGAGTTCTTTGTCCAAGTCTTCTTTCGGTGCTTCAAAATCTTCGCTCATATTTCTTTGGGAATTGTCTATTCAATGATAACTGTTGGTTTTACAGTTGCAGGCAAAAATACAAAATTTATCGGGAAAATCAGCAAATCGCTTTAAAAAACAAGGTATATAGCGAGTTAAGCTGTTTTCTTCTCAAAAGATGTGATGATTGGCAAAATATTGAATGAGATAAGTACCCCGTTATAACTTTTACATTAGTGCCACTTAATTGGCACAACTTTGCCATTTCATTGGCACGGCTTTGCCAATTGAGTGGCAAGATCGTGCCAATGGAGTGGCAACAAAACTGTTCTTTATAATCATGCGGATTAACAGGTTGGCTGTTGATTTGCATTGTTAATAACCACTTGTTTAATACGTTGGGTACAATTGCCGGCCATTGCATGTTAATTATGCAAATAAGATAAATTAATACCCCCATTGCCTTATATATAAGATAAATCCCTATCTTTGTGGCGCTTTTTACATGCGAATTGAAATAAAATTAATTTAGATATAACAAGAAATGGCACAAGAAGACGTTTTTAAGAAACTCGTTTCACACTGTAAGGAATATGGATTTGTGTTCCCTTCCAGCGATATCTATGATGGTTTGGGAGCCGTATATGATTACGGCCAGATGGGTGTGGAACTGAAAAACAATATCAAACAATACTGGTGGCAAAGTATGGTGCTGCTACACGAAAATATAGTAGGCATTGATTCAGCTATCTTTATGCATCCCACAATATGGAAAGCAAGCGGACACGTGGATGCGTTCAATGATCCATTGATTGATAATCGTGATTCCAAAAAACGTTATCGTGCCGATGTGTTGATTGAAGACCAGCTCGCTAAGTATGATGATAAAATAAACAAGGAAGTTGCTAAAGCTGCCAAGCGTTTTGGAGATGCTTTCGATGAAGCGCAGTTCCGTAGCACGAATGGTCGTGTATTAGAACATCAGGCCAAGCGTGATGCACTGCACGAACGTTTTGCAAAAGCGTTGAATGATAATGATCTTGACGAACTTCGCCAGATTATTCTGGATGAAGAGATTGTTTGTCCTATCAGTGGTACAAAGAACTGGACGGAAGTTCGTCAGTTCAACCTGATGTTTTCTACTGAAATGGGTTCTACATCAGATGGCTCTATGAAGGTTTATCTTCGTCCGGAGACAGCCCAGGGCATATTTGTGAATTATCTGAATGTGCAGAAGACAGGGCGTATGAAAATCCCTTTCGGTATTGCGCAAATTGGTAAGGCTTTCCGTAATGAAATTGTGGCTCGTCAGTTCATTTTCCGTATGCGTGAGTTTGAACAGATGGAAATGCAGTTTTTCGTAAAACCGGGAACAGAACTTGATTGGTTCAAGAAGTGGAAAGAAATCCGCTTGAAGTGGCATAAAGCTTTGGGATTCGGTGATGATCATTATCGTTATCACGATCATGACAAGTTGGCTCATTATGCAAATGCCGCTACTGATATTGAGTTTCTGATGCCTTTCGGATTTAAGGAAGTGGAAGGTATCCATAGTCGTACGAATTTCGACTTGTCTCAACATGAGAAGTTCTCCGGTAAGAACATTAAGTACTTTGATCCGGAAACTAACGAAAGTTATACTCCGTATGTCATCGAGACTTCTATCGGTGTAGACCGTATGTTCCTTAGTATCATGTCTGCTTCTTATTGCGAAGAACAGCTGGAAAATGGTGAAACGCGTGTTGTCTTGAGATTACCTGCAGCCTTGGCTCCAGTGAAACTGGCTGTTATGCCATTGGTAAAGAAAGACGGTCTGCCTGAAAAGGCACGTGAAATCATTGATGATCTGAAATTCCATTTTCACTGTCAGTATGATGAGAAAGATAGTATTGGTAAACGCTATCGTCGTCAGGATGCTATCGGTACTCCGTACTGCGTGACTGTGGATCATCAAACTTTGGAAGATAACTGCGTGACGTTGCGCAATCGTGATACCATGAAGCAAGAACGTGTGGCTATCTCCGAATTGAATAATATCATTGCAGATCGTGTCAACATTACCTCCTTGTTGAAAACGCTGCAATAAGAATTATGAATTGCGAATTACAAATTACGGGGCTGTGTAAAGAATGCCGCTTAGTGTTTGTAATTCGTAAATTGTAGTTCCGTAATTCATAATTTGTAATTTGTAATTAATGAAGATGAAGAGACCATTCCTTTTATTTTTGCCGTTCCTGCTGTTTGTTGCAGGTGCATTTGTTGCCTGTGAAGAAGTGGAAGAAACAGGAAAGTATGATAACTGGCAACCACGTAACGAGGCTTTTATAGACTCTATAAAAGCAGAAACGGGTGATAATATTTTAGCGCCTACGGTAGATGCGGCTAATGACATGAAGATTGGTAAGCTGTATGCTATTCCGGTTAGTAGCAGTAGTTATCCTTCCCAATACATATATTGTAAAAAACTTGTTGAGAACAAAGACGGGGAACGTCCTAATTTTTCAGGATATCACTCTACTGTGAGTGCTTATTATTACGGAACATTGATAACGGGTGATGAATTTGATGGTAATTTTGATGGTTATGGTTCCTTTGATCGAAATATCCCTGTGCTTTCATTGCCGGAAAATGGTGAATGGCCGAAAGAGGGGAAATGGCCGACAGTTTTTGACTCTCCTTCTACTTTTACAGTAACCGGTGTTATTATAGGTTGGACATGGGCTTTGCAGTATATGCGTACAGGAGAACGTTGGATGTTATACATTCCATGGCAAAGTGCTTATGGCTCCAGTGGAAATTCATCCGGAACAATTCCCGGTTACTCAACGTTGACATTTGATATTATATTGAACAGTATTGTTGAATAAATAGTCATTTAGTACTTATAGAAAAGGGTGGCAAAGAAAATATTCTTTAATTTGCTGCCCTTTTTATATTTAGAAAAAGATTATCTTCGTTTGATAAATAAAAAACCTTTTTAACAATGAAATCTATTAACCGACTGTTATTAATTGTATGCCTATTCTTGGGTATCATTTCCAAGGCATATGCTGCGGTAAATCCGAAACCTTTTGTGATCCCTGAACTTCAAGAATGGAAAGGAGAGGAGGGGGTATTTACTCCTTCGTCTCATAGCCGTATTGTATATTCACCTAAAAATCCCGATTTAAAGCGGATAGCTGATGCCTTTGCCGAAGATTATAATGAAATGTTTGGAGTAAAACCGGAAGTGGTTGCCGGAAAAGGAAAAACCGGTGATTTCATACTTACCCTTCGTGCGGATAAAAAGTTAGGTAAAGAAGGCTATATGGTGAAAGTTACCGACCGTGTATCTGTCTCTGCTCCCGAAACCGTTGGGGTATACTGGGCTACCCGTACTTTGTTGCAAATAAGTGAGCAGTCTGTCCAACATTGTTTGCCAAAAGGGACTGTCCGTGATTTTCCGGAATATGCAGTCCGTGGTTTTATGCTCGATTGCGGGCGTAAATTTATCCCTATGGCTTTCTTGCGGGATTATGTAAAGATTATGGCTTATTACAAAATGAATACTTTCCAAATTCATCTTAATGATAACGGTTTCAAGCAGTTCTTTGAACATGACTGGTCAAAAACTTATGCCGCTTTTCGATTGGAATCGGATACTTATCCCGGATTGGTTGCTCGTGACGGATATTATACCAAAAAGGAATTTATCAATCTTCAAATATTGGCCGAAGATAATTTCGTGGAGATTATTCCGGAAATAGATGCTCCCGCGCATACTTTGGCATTTACCCATTATCGTCCGGAGATAGGTAGCAAAGAGTATGGTATGGATCATCTGGACCTATCGAATCCTGAGACTTATACCTTTATGGATGGGCTGTTTCGTGAATATCTGGAAGGTAATTCTCCCGTATTCCGTGGAAAACGTGTACACATTGGTACAGATGAGTACTCTAATGCAAAGAAGGATGTGGTAGAGAAATTTCGTGCTTTTACCGACCGTTATATACGTTATGTAGAGAGTTTTGGCAAGCAAGTTTGTGTATGGGGAGCTTTGACACATGCTAAAGGCGATACTCCCGTAAAGTCGGAAAATGTGATAATGAATGCATGGTATAACGGTTATGCCGATCCGGAAGAAATGATTAAGCAAGGATATAGACTTATCAGTATTCCTGATGGCATGCTTTATATTGTACCTGCAGCAGGTTATTATTATGATTATTTGAATATAGAGAAACTTTATAATGAGTGGACTCCTGCACATATAGGAAAGGTCGTTTTTGAGGAGAACCATCCGTCTATCCTTGGTGGAATGTTTGCTTTATGGAACGATCATGTGGGTAACGGGATATCAGTTAAGGATATTCATCATCGTGCATTTCCGGCTATACAGACATTGGCTGTAAAAATGTGGGACGGAAAGAAAACCACATTGCCTTTTACTGTATTTAATCAGGAAAGGAATGTGTTGAGCGAAGCACCGGGCATCAATCTGTCTGGCCGTATAAAACAAACTTATGAACAAGGCATTGTATTGCCGGATAGCAAATTACCTTTGCGTGAAGTTGGTTATAATTATCTGGTATCTTTTGATGTGGAAGGAGCGGATGAAGCTAAAGGAACTGAATTGTTTCGTTCGCCTGATGCCGTATTTTATCTTTCGGATCCGGTGAAAGGATTATTGGGATTTGTCAGGGATGGTTATCTGAATACGTTTAATTACCGTGTCTTACCGGGCGAGAAGGTGAATATTGGTATCAGTGGAGATAATCGTGTGACACGGTTGTTGGTAAATGGAAAGGTAGTAGAAGAACTCAATGTTCAGAAACTTTTTTTTAATGGAGGAAAGGATTCGATGAGGTATGTCCGCACTTTGGTGTTTCCATTGGAGAAGACCGGGAAATTTAAAAGTAGGATAACGAATTTAAAAGTTATTCCAATACCTGCACAATAAGGAATGCTGGTATATAATTGCATATTTGATGTTATAAATAATTTGTGGGAAGAAATGTAATCGCATTTCTTCCCTTATTTTGTCCGGTAGGCATCCACCGCTTTTTTGACGGAGCCATGCATCGTCAGTAGCGTTTTGGCCTTTTCATAATCAAGACCTAATTCTTCTACAAGTATACGGGTACCACGGTCTATCAGTTTTTTGTTGCTGAGTTGCATGTTTACCATTTTGTTGCCTTTTACACGTCCCAGCTGTATCATTACAGAGGTTGTAATCATATTCAAAATCATCTTCTGACCAGTTCCGGATTTCATGCGGGAGCTTCCAGTCACGTATTCCGGACCTACAATCATTTCGATAGGTATATCAGCCGCTGCAGCCATCGGTGAGCCGGGATTACTGGTGATACACCCCGTCAAGATGCCATGTGCACGTGCCTCACGCATGGCACCGATAACATACGGAGTAGTACCGGAAGCAGCAATACCGATGACTATATCTTTGTTGGTGATATTTCGTTCCACTAATTCTTCCCAACCACGATGAATGTCATCTTCTGCGTTTTCTACCGGGTTGCGTAGGGCTGTGTCTCCACCGGCAATCAGACCGATAACTAATGTGGAAGGCATTCCGAACGTGGGAGGTATTTCAGAAGCGTCAAGTACACCGAGGCGTCCACTGGTACCTGCACCCATATAGAAGATACGTCCGCCCTGCTTCATGCGTGGGATGATTTGAAGTACTAATTTCTCTATTTGAGGAATTGCTTTCTGTACAGCAAGTGCTACTTTCTGATCTTCCGTATTGATATCTTCCAGAATTTCACGGACTGATTTCTTCTCCAGGTCATTGTAAAGTGAAGGTTGCTCTGAGATTTTTAGGAATGTCATGGATATGATGAGATTTATGATGAATAGTTTATGGCTGGCGAAATATGACTGTGGTACTGAATTAACCCTTCCATTGGACTCTTGAGGATAGTGCCCACCCGAATGCTCATTTCCTGTGTAGCTTCTACCAAAATCTCTTGATAATAGAAAGCTATGGAACCGATGAAGTGTATTTTATATTCCCGGTAATTCTCATATTGCATGACGTTACGTTGAAGAAATGCTTTAAAACTGTTCAGCACCAATGAGTGAATACATGGTTCATGCAGATTTTGTGCCAGAAATGGGGAGAGACTGGCAAGAAAACGATTAGGAAATGGTTTGCGATACACGCGATCAATGATATCAGCGGGAGTCAAGTTGAACTGTTGAAGGAACTTCTCTTTAATCTCAGGGCTTGTCTGGTTTTTTAGAATATCGCCTACCAGTAGTTTACCCAATACGGCACCACTACCTTCGTCACCAAGAATAAATCCTAATGGAGATACATTGGCTACAATCTCTTTTCCGTTATAGTAACAAGAATTGGATCCTGTACCCATGATGCAGGCAATACCTGCCGAATGTCCGCAGAGTCCTCGTGCGGCTGCCAACATGTCGGTACTGACTTCTACTTCCTCTTTTACATTGAGGTGGCGGGTAATGGCGCGGTACATCATGTCTATTTTATCTGGGAAACCGCATCCCGCGCCATAAAAGTATACAGCATCTAGTTCATTGTTTTGTAACTGTGGCAACAGTGCCGTTGTAATTTCATTGCTGATTTCTTCTTCTGACTGGAAAAAGGGATTTGTACCTTTCGTGAAAATTTGCTGGAGGAGCTGTCCATCTTCCACAACACACCAGTCGGTTTTTGTAGAGCCACTGTCTGCTATGAGTATCATATATTTAATGTTTAATGATTATAACTTGATATATATCTTCCGTTTGTAAAGTTGGTAACCGATACACCAATTAATTCCGACAAATAGTAATGCGTATACCAGTGAACCACTAGTTCCACCGAATATAGGCATCAGGATTAGTTTATATAGAAATCCGTGTATACTGATATTACCACCTTCCCACGGGAAACTGATACTACCGAAGAGTATGGCGAGTATACTTCCTAAAACGTACATAAACAACGGATTTATGCCGAATGCTTCAAAGAATATACTCCATTTCTTATAACCTTTCACATCGATAATCCAGATAAGTAGTACAAGGAAACTCGAAGCCAGTCCATAAGTAGTAAGTACAAATGTGGGAGACCATATCTTTTTGTTGATTGGGCAACCATAGCTCAGCAGGAGACCTGCGAATGTAAGGGTAGTACCAATCAGGAATAATTTAATCAGATGTGAATTGAGCATATCGGTACGATCTTTGTTGATTTTCTTGCTTTCCAACATCAAACGTCCTATACAGAAACCTAAAAGAACATGGGCAATGGCGGGTATTGTACTTAGTACACCTTCCGGATCAAGAACATTGGGGTTATACATGTGTGCGGGAGTAAGGATGGCGCGGTCCGCTATGAAAAGAATGTTAGTCTCATTATAGGCGAAGCCGTTGCCACAAAACAACAGGATAAAATAACCTGCCAACAGGATTGCGATGAGGTAAGGGATATATCGATGGTTTATGATAAGTACAATGATGGCAGTAACACCGTAGCAGATACCAAGACGTTGCATGACACCAAGAATACGAATGTGGTCGAATGTCCAGATTGCATTCCAAAGTTTTTCACTGGAACCGAGATTATCGGGGGCAGAACCCCAATAATAACAGAACTGCGAAAACCAACCTATAGCCATACCTATAAGAAAGATGAGGATAGTCCGTTTCAGAATTTTCCATATAGTGGAGTAGCTGATTTCAAAGTTATACTTCTTTAAAGATATATAGGTCGAAATTCCCATGATAAACATAAAAAAAGGAAAAACCAGGTCGGTGGGAGTCAGACCGTTCCATTCGGCATGGCGTAAGGGAGCGTAGATGTGTGACCATGTTCCCGGATTATTCACCAGGATCATACCAGCAATGGTGATACCACGAAGGATGTCGAGGGCAAGAATACGTTTGTTTATCTTGGAATTATTCATTGGAGTTATAGGTTATGAGTTTTTTGATAGTGAAGATGTTGCTTTTCCGTATTCCGGATCAATCTTTTTATCAATAAGATAAGTGACTGCCAATGTTGCCAGGCAGCAAGCCATCACCATCCAGAAGAAGTTGACATAGCCGATGGCCTCCTCTATATATCCGGCTATAAATCCGGGCAACATCATGCTCAGTGCCATGAAAGCGGTACAGATAGCATAGTGCGAGGTCTTGAATTCTCCTTCTGAGAAGTACATCATATAAAGCATATAGGCTGTAAACCCGAAACCATAACCAAACTGCTCGATAGAAACAGCAATACTTATCAACGTGATATTTTCAGGTTGAACGATGGCTAAATAAACGAATGTGAGACAGGGTAATGTCATACAGGTAGCCATGAGCCATAATGAGTGTTTTAACCCTCGGCGTGAAGCATAAACTCCTCCTGCAATACCTCCGGCAAGTAAGGCGATGGTACCAATGGTACCATATACGATACCAACTACATCTGTGTCCAGTCCCAAACCACCACTTTCAATGGAATGTACCAGAAAAGGCTGACACATTTTGATAAGGAAACCTTCGGGTAGGCGATATAGCAACATGAAAGTTATGGCAAGCAATACATCAGGCTTTTTGACGAAAGTAATGAACGAATTGGCTAGTTCTGTTATCTTTGACTCTTGAGTTGGACGGGCATTATCAACCGGCACATTATCGGCTGTACGTGTTTTGTCTTCCTTTGAACGTGGCAGGGCAAAAGTATGGTAGAGGGTTACAAGACAGAATACAACAGCTGCACAACCTAACGTCACTTGCCAGGAGAAAGGAATGTCACCGGTACTTTTTTCCAATATGCCTGCAATGAATACCAGTATACCTTGCCCGAATACGGAGGCTACTCGATAGAATGTACTTCGTATGCCTATGAAAGCAGCTTGACTACTGGGACTGTGAACCAACATGTAAAAACCGTCGGCTGCTATGTCGTGTGTGGCAGAAGCGAATGCTGTGATAATAAATAATATCAGTGTAAAGGTGAACATACTTATCGGCGTGTGACCTGAGGTTATCGTCTCTTGTGTGGGATGGGGCAGGCTGATGGTCAGTAGTATCATGAGGAGTGTCATTACAGCTTGCATAGTGAGAATCCACCAACGTTTGGTCTTTATTATATCTACAATGGGACTCCATATTCCTTTCAAGAACCATGGAAAGTAAAGTAATGTAGTAAAAAATGACATATCACCATTGGCTACTCCCATCCTGGTGAACATCATCACTGAAATAGTGTTAACCACAAAGTACGGAATTCCTTCTGCAAAGTACAGTGTAGGTACCCACCACCAAGGGCTTTTTCCTTTGATATCGTAATTTTTTCCTTTTATACTGTTCATGATATTAGTTGTCTATCTATTATGTTATTCATATAGTTTGTCAATACTTGCTCCAGTATAATAATGTAGAAGAATAGTATCGTACTTAAATCCTTTTTCTCCCATTACTGCTGCACCTATCTGGCAAAGTCCGACACCATGTCCCCATCCCGCTCCGGTAAGGATAAATCGTCCGGGGATACCTTCGGAAGATATTTCTTCTTTGTCTATCACGAAGGCAGAGCTATATAGATGCGATGAGGAGAGTGTCCGCCGGATTTCCAATTCTTTTCCAATGGTAAGAATTTTCTTGGTACCTACTATCTTCAATTTCCAGAGACGTCCCGAGGTACCACGAGCTATGGGAATAAGATCAATGATTTGCCCATAATCGATGCCGGAACGTTTCAGAATAAGAGTTGAAAGTTCATCTTGTGTATATTCTACCTTCCAACGGTAGAAATCTGTAGTTTCTTGGTCGTAGTTATTGAGGACTTGGGATAAGATTTTTTTGTCTGTTGTGTTACAGAAAGCTTCCGGTGAGGTACGTATCCAGTGTTCGGCTTCAGTTTCTTGAGTCAGGTCAATCCTCAAATCTTCATTTCCTATTCTCCATTCTTCATTTTTCACTCTGTAATCTCTTTGCTTCACAAGATAGGGATATTTCAGGTCTTCCCAGCAATACTGGAATTCCTCAAAAATACCACCACAACATTTGGAGAAACGGGCATCACAAATCTTACCTTCGTAAGTCAGTACCTGTCCGCGAGTGGCGGCAATAGCTTGTTTCACAATTCCGGTGGAAGCGCGGGTTATACCTTGATAACGTTGGCAATGGTCGTCTGCACAAACATCAAATCGGGTATGCTCCTCACGGTCGTACCATTTTAATTGACAATTGGCGGTTAATAGTTGATGGTTGGTCGCACTGTGTTTCATTGTATGGTGTGGGAAGGCTTTGAAGTGAGGCGCTAATTGCGGATAACGCATTGTGAGTTCCTTCAGATTGGCCAATAACCAACTACGGGAAATCACGGCATGAGCCTTCAGTAACTCCAATGATGCCGTTGCACTCATTTCACTGGAAATGACACTGATCAAGTAGTCTTCTATGTTAATTATGTTGATACCCGTCAGTTTGCCATCGTCAACAATAATTTTTAAAGCCCCTTGGAAACGTTGGTTCTCTTTACGTTCCCAGTGGAAGTTGATACCGATGGTGACATTCCATAATTCGAAAGCATCGGTAAATTCGTGCTGCGGTTCGAACAACAGTTCATCATATCGGTGTCCGTTCCAAAGAATTCTTCCTTTATCATATTTTACAACATGTTTGCCACTGACTTCTATACCGTTGATGTGATATGTAGATAGTAGAACGAATTCTATCTGGGAGGCGAATAATATTCCAACCTGTACTTTAGGCTCTTCCATAATCTTTTATATATGTTTGTTGCTAATCTGCTGCCAGATACTTATATTTGTTCTTTAATGTATTGTCTCACCTTTTGAAAATCTGTTGCCGAAAGACATACTTCACTTAATATCTGTGCTATATCTTCTGCTGTTATTTTTAGAAAATCTTTCTCTATAGGGGTGATGAATACCCCCCCCAGATCTACAGATGCGGGACTACTCAACAAATTTGCTTCTCCTTTGGCTGTATAGCAGGAAGGACGATGTTTAGCACGTGGAAAGACGAATACAATCCATTTCCCTTCCTGTCCGGGAATCGTAGACTGCCGGAAAACTTCATACATGGCAAGTATGTTCATCATGGGTTCTTCTTCGGCTTTTAAATCTAATGAACGGTAGATGAGGTTGAATAATTTCATTGTGTCTTCTTTATCAAGAGATTCAATGACAAGCGTTGTGCGGGGGAAATCGTTCAAATACCAAAGTGTTGCTTTGCCATAATCTACGACTTTCCTTGCCACTTGCTTCCGCCAATCCTGTTCAATAGGCATAAATCCTTTATTGCCTGCCTGGAAATGGGCGTGGTCGGGAGCGGAGGCACCACATCGGGGACCATTGTAGAAGATGGTATAATCTGTCAATTGCTTTGCCAGTTCTAGCATATCACTAAAGCGAGGTGCAATGCGCTGATCTAAATGTGTTATTTCCGGTATCGTCAGGTGACGGGGGAATATAGGGAAGGGATTTACCAATATATTATAATGTCCCTCGAACGGAATACCTTTCTGCATCGGTGGCAAGTTGGCAGGACAGAGGAAACATTTACGTTCTTGGATGGACTTTGTATCTACTTTAGCTCCTGAAGATACGATGCGAGCAGGGTTGAACTGTACTTTATAAAGGATACCGTGCACATTCAATTCTTTCACCCGTATATCCGAAAGGGCAGCGTAGTTGTTACGTGCCAGTTCCCAAGCGGTGAGTTGATTGGTCAGGAGAGTATCTATCGTTTGATTCATGTGTTTATCTGGAATTTGACGGTTTACGATATAAAATTGAGGTCACTACTTCCTGTTCAATGTAATACGGGCTTGTAGTTCCCAGGTACGGATACGGTCTTTGTATAAGTTGTGTTCGTTCATTTTCGTGATATCCAATGAAGCATCCGAATTGTCATCCCAACGGCGGCAAAGATAAACTACATCATATACCCGGCCTATTTGATATTGACGGGAGAAGTTTAGTCCCAAGGCATAATCTTCACCATAACTGGTATTGGGTACTTTCAATTCGCGTAGAATTGGGGTATAGAAAGCACGCGGTGCACCCAGTCCGTTGATACGTAGGGCATTATTGCGTCCATTATCAGGAGTCCATTCTTTGTGATCGATGATACCTGGAGCAATTTCCTGCATTTGGAAGTTGGTCATCATATAGCTACCTATCACCATAGCACAATTCTGTTCATAGAAAGCACGTATCATTATAGACAAAGTATTTTCGTTGGCATAAACATCATCACTATCCAGTTGAATAGCAAATTTCCCGCATTTGGGATGAGTAATTCCCATATTCCAACAACCACCGATACCGAGATCATTACGGTTGGGAATAATATGTATCACTCTTTCATCATGTCCGAATTCGTCAATAGCTTCGGTGGTACCGTCTGTTGAGTGATTGTCTATGATAATCAGATTGAACTTGAAATCTGTTTTTTGTCTCAATACGGATTTGATGGCATCGCGAATAGTACGGATACGGTTACGGACAGGGATGATGACTGATGCCTCGTATTCAAAGTTACAAGCAGAGAACTCTATCTTCTTGAATTCCGGTTTCAGGTAACCGTTAATCTCTTTTAAGTGTTCGGTGCAGGCCTGTTCCATTTCAATTTGACGATCCCGGTTTTTAGGATCGACGTAATCGAATATCTTCTCACCACTTTTGCGGGTATCGTTTTCCACTTCGCTGTACAGAAATTCGTTGATGTGTACTAAATCTGCTTTTTGGCTTAGTTTTAACCGTAAATCATAGAGTCCGGCGAAGTCATACTCTGATTTCATGCGACCAGCAGCTTCTTTCAGCTTTGCGGTGTTGAACAATAGTACGGAGCCAAAGTCGAAATCGTCTCTCAATGAACCGAACTGATAATCAATGACTGGAGCATGAACCTGTTTACCGTTTGTTATTTGGTAATGATCAGCATAAATCATTCCTGCGCCTGTATCTTCTGCAATATGCAACATCCGTTCTAGGGAAAACATGCCCATCTCAAGTGTTGTCTCTTTGGTATAGAGCAACGTATATTCACTTTCTGTTTCATGTGCCATCACTTCCATTGCAAGACTGCTAAAAGGATATTCTATCCAGATACGTTGGCAGCCGGGTAATGTTTCCAGCTTATCGTTGGTGGTTACTAAATAAATCTCCTTTACAAGTCCCGTAACTTGTAAGTTTTCTATTGTTTTTTCTACTTGTTCTTTTCCTGAATAAGGAATGAAGCAACTGATTTTTTTCATATCTAATTAATATCTTTAAGCTAATTGTTCGTTTTATTTTTCTTAATCAATATGCAAAGCCCGATAAAAGTAAACGATGCATTGAATATTAACAGTTCGTAACTAAATTGATAGCCGTTGAACCATACTTCCGAATTCATTTGTAAAATGAAACAGAGAATGGGGGAGATAATGGCTACTAATGGTATGTACTTATCCCGTACTTGTTGCTTCATAAAGATACCGAAAGCAAACAAACCGAGAATAGGGCCATAAGTGTAACTTGCCAAAATATATACGGCATCGATTACGCTGGTATTATTCAACAAGTTGAATATGAAAATAGTGATCCCCATTATTATCGCCATACCTATATGTACCCGTTTACGTATCTTTACGATTATTTCTTCTGTTTTTCCTTTTGTACCGAGAATATCTACTGTGAATGAAGTAGTGAGTGCTGTCAGTGCGGAACCGGCAGCCGAATAAGCGGAAGATATAAATCCTATGATAAATAGAATTCCTACGATGGTGGGGAAATAGTTACCTGTTGCTATTTTGGGAAAAAGTTCATCACTCTTCTCTATCTGAATACCTTCACTATTGGCAAATGTATAAAGTAATGCCCCCAGGATCAAGAACAACAGAATTATGAAGAACTGTGAAATGATACTGGTAATCATATTCTTTTGTGAATCTCTGAAGTTCTTGCAGCTCAAGTTACGTTGCATCATATCCTGATCCAGCCCGGTCATGGCAATCATGGTAAATGTACCTGCCAGGAATTGTTTGAAGAAGTATTGTTTACTGTTGATGTCGTCGAAGAAAAAGATACGTGATAGTTTACTGTCGGTAACTATATTGACCATGCCAGTGAATGTAAGATTTAAACCGGAAGCGATATAATAAATACAAAGTACTACGGACACTATTAGACAGAGGGTTTTCAAAGAATCTGTCCAAATCAGCGATTTAACTCCACCACGGAAAGTGTAGAGCCATACCAATACTACGGTGATAGCTACGTTTAATATGAATGGAAGCCCGAAGGGTTGGAACACCAATAGTTGTAAAGTCAGGCAGACAAGAAACAGGCGTACGGCAGCTCCCAGCATTTTAGAGATAAAAAAGAACCAAGCTCCCGTACGATATGAAGACATTCCAAAACGGTTTTCCAGAAATTCGTAGATGGATATCAGTTTCATCCGGTAGAATAAAGGTGTCAGTATAAATGCGATAATCAATTGTCCGGCAACAAATCCAAGTACCATTTGGAGGTAACCGAAACTACTTGCCGCCACCATACCCGGTACGGAAACGTAGGTTACTCCGGAAATACTGGCTCCAATCATGGCAAAGGCCACTACATACCAGGAGGACTTACGATTACCAACAAAGAAACCTGCATTATCTGCTTTTCGACCTGTAATATAAGATACAGTGAAAAGTATTGCGAAGTAGGCGACAAGGGTAATGATAACGGATAACGGGTTCATATATTCATCTTTTAGTCGTAAATACTCAAATCGTATCTCCGGTTATTCTTCGTAAAGCAGATAGGGCTTACGTTGTACCTTGAACTTTTCAACATCATTTTTCCACATCGCTTTTATTTCGTCGGCGCTTTTCCCATTTTCTATCATCTTACGTACATAATCAGTCCCTATCAGTCGTTCAAAGAATGAACTAAAGAAATGGTTACCCATATTCAAATTATGGTAAGCATCAATTATGTAACTTAAGTCTACACCGCGTTTCCATATTTCTTCATCACTCATATTACTAAGATTTACACCGTGGCAGAGTTTATTGAGTAGAGGCGGATTTTTTGCTCCGGGCATACTTTTAGGGATAAAACTGTAACTATATCCTGTCATATTAGGATGTCCGTAAATTTGGAAAGGAAGCGGGGTACCTCTACCCAGACTTACTGGAGTCGCTTCAAAATAGCAAGTTGACGGATATAAATAGATTGATTTCATGTTTGGCAGGTTTGGGGACGGTGGGACGGGTAATTTATACATGGTCTGGTGCGTATAGTTTTTACATGGAATAACAGTTACGTCACATACGCGTGATCCCGGTAACCAGTGTTCCCCGTTTACCATCAATGCTAATTCTCCCAATGTCATGCCGTGTACAATGGGAATAGGTAACCAACCTACACCTGATTTGTACTTCATATCCAATATGGGACCATCCACATAATGTCCGTTTGGGTTAGGGCGATCCAGTATCAACATTTTACGATTGTACTCTGCACAAGCGTCCATCAGTCGACACATAGATGCATAGTAGGTATAAAACCTCAAACCGACATCTTGAATATCCACAACCAGAATATCAAATTTGTGCATAGAGACTTTACTTGGTTTTCCTAACTTTCCATCATAGAGTGACAGGATGGGTACTCCAGTTCTTTTATCTACCGAGCTGGAAACATGTTCACCAGCGTCGGCACTTCCTCGAAATCCGTGTTCCGGTGAAAAAATAGCTACTACATTGAATTTATTTTCCAGTAGAATGTCCAATAGATGCTTATTGCCAATCATTCCTGTGTGGTTGGAGAAGATTGCAATTCTCTTATTTCTCAAGATAGGAAAGTAGTCAGATGTCTGTTCATTACCTAAAATCACCCGGTATTTTTGTGCTTGACACAGTAATGAACTATATAGCAGGATGATTAATAGTAGCAGTTTTTTCATGATAGTATTATGTAAGGGAAATTTCTATGCAACAAAGATAGATTTTATTTTAATATCAGAGAAACACTTATTGAGGCATTTTGGAGATTATCAATTTTAATTTACGGCAAACTGAAAATTCATCCTATTCTTAAAAATATTGAGATTATGGTGAAGTATATTTATTAATGGAGAAACTTTCGAAAGAATGATCGATTGGAAAAAAAAAAACAATATATTTGTATCTAATTCTAAAACTAGCTACACCTATGAAATTGATTGCGGAGAGTGGTTCTACAAGAACTGAATGGGCTTTGGTTGAAGACAATCATTTAATTCAGCGCGCTTTCACTGAAGGTATAAATCCTTTTTATCAAACACGAAGGGAGATTAGTCGAAATGTACGTTTAGGTTTACCGGAGATTTTTTTTCGAAAAAAAATAGAACAAGTTTACTATTATGGTACCGGATGCACATCTGATGAAAAAAAGAATGTATTGGAAGCATCATTAGTAGCACAATTCAAAACACCTATCCAGGTGGAAAGCGATCTCCTTGCTGCTGCTCGTAGTTTATTTAAATGCGAGGCTGGTATTGCCTGTATTTTAGGTACTGGCTCTAGCTCATGTTTTTATGATGGTGAATTTATTGTTAAGAATATTGAAGCCGGTGGTTATATTTTGGGTGACGAAGGAAGTGGTTCTGTTTTAGGAAAAATATTTTTGTCTGATGTTTTAAAAGGTCTTGCTCCTAAAAATGTGATGACAGATTTCTTTGAGAAATTCCGTATCAGCCCTAGTGAAGTGATGGAATCTGTTTATAATAGACCCTTCCCTAATCGTTTCCTTTCTACTATCTCCTATTTTTTAGCTGATTATATGGATGACGATTATGTCTATGGTTTGATAACAAGTAATTTACGCAGTTTCTTTACGAGAAATGTTTGCCAGTATGATTACAAAAATTACCCTATCCGGTTTGTAGGGTCGCTGGCATATGGTTATGCCAACATTCTCCGGCAGGTTGCCGGTGAGTTTGGGATAGAATTGACTATTATAGAAGAAACTCCGATGCCTGGACTTATTGAATTTCACTCTTTGAAATATTGAGGAACCTCAAATGTTTTATAATTAATGTGGAATTAGGGTTGGGCGGTTGGAAGATCAAAAAATAATAAAAAAGTGTCCAAACAGATTTTTGTTATCATTCTCTGTCTGGACATATTTTTATTTAGTTAACATAACTTATCCAAGTGCATTTTCCTTAATCAGGTATTCTGCAATCTGTACGGCGTTCAGTGCGGCCCCCTTTTTGATTTGGTCACCCACAATCCAGAAGGTCAATCCGTTTTCATTGGTAAGATCTTTACGGATACGGCCTACATAAACAGGATCTTTTCCAGCAAGGAATAGAGGCATCGGATATTCTTTTTCAGCAGGATTGTCCATTAATACCAGCCCTTCACCATTTGCAAAAGCTTCACGAGCTTCCTCCAAAGAAATAGGACGTTCGGTCTCTACCCAGATACTTTCGGAGTGAGAACGGAGAGCAGGAACACGGACACAAGTAGCGCTGACTTTGATGTCGGAGTGCATAATTTTACGTGTTTCGTTAAACATCTTCATTTCTTCTTTGGTATATCCATTCTCTGTGAAAACGTCAATCTGAGGAATTAGATTGAATGCTAATTGATAAGCAAATTTTTCAACTTTGACCGATTCTCCTGCCAATACTTGACGATATTGTTCGTATAATTCGTCCATTGCAGCTGCACCAGCACCACTGGCAGCCTGATAGGTGGAGACATGTACAGTCTTTATATGCGAAAGCTGTTCGATGGCTTTCAGCGCTACCACCATTTGGATGGTAGTACAGTTAGGATTGGCAACGATGCCACGCGGACGATCTTTGGCGTCAGCGGCATTCATTTCGGGGACAACCAAAGGCACATCGGTATCCATACGGAAAGCGCTGGAATTGTCAATCATTACAGCTCCGTATTTGGTAATGGTTTCGGCAAACTCTTTAGAGGTACCTGCGCCTGCGGAAGTGAAAGCGATATCAACCCCTTTAAAGTCATCGTTGTGTTGCAAGAGTTTTACCTCGATCTGTTTACCGCGGAAAGTATATTTAGTTCCGGCACTGCGTTTAGAACCAAACAATACTAATTCATCCAACGGGAAATTCCTTTCATCGAGCACTCGCAGGAATTCTTGCCCCACGGCTCCGCTTGCTCCAACAATAGCTACTTTCATTTTTCTTTTGCTTTTAATAAGTTTATAAAAAGATTAATCTCTAAAAAGATAGATTTGGTTGCAAATTTATAACAAATAGCTGTATGACACCGCATAAAGTGAAAACTTTTTCGTTATTTTGCAGTTAAAACCTAAAACTTGCAGTATTATGGATTGGTTCGACCTTAGTTTAAAACTTCCTATTACCGACCCTACATGGATATTTCTCCTTGTACTCCTCATCATATTATTTGCTCCCATATTGTTGAATAAACTTCGTATTCCGCATATTATCGGAATGATTTTAGCCGGTTTAGTTATTGGCGAACATGGTTTCAATATATTGGTGCGGGATAGTAGTTTCCAGTTGTTTGGCAAAGTAGGACTCTATTATATCATGTTTCTGGCTGGATTGGAAATGAATATGGGAGACTTTAAGAAAAATCGGGGAAAAGCTGTTATGTTAGGTTTACTGGCTTTTATAATTCCGATAGGTATAGGGATGGTCACCAACATGATGATTTTGAAATATAGTCTGGTTACGTCGATCTTGTTAGCAAGTATGTATGCATCTCATACATTGGTGGCCTATCCAATCGTTATCCGTTACGGTGTGTCCCGTCATCGTAGTGTAAGTATTGCGGTGGGTGGTACGGCTGTTACTGATACTCTTACTTTGTTGGTATTGGCAGTGGTTGGTGGTTTGTTCAAGGGCGAATCCGGTGGCTTGTTCTGGCTTTGGCTGGTAATCAAGGTGGTATTTCTAGGAACACTTATCATGTACTCTTTTCCACGTATTGGACGATGGTTTTTCAGAAGATATGACGACAATGTGATGCAGTTCATTTTTGTACTTGCCATGGTTTTTCTCGGAGCAGGATTGATGGAGTTTGTGGGAATGGAAGGTATTCTGGGGGCTTTCCTTGCCGGACTGGTATTGAATCGCCTTATTCCTCATGTTTCTCCGTTGATGAACCATCTGGAGTTTGTGGGTAATGCGCTTTTTATCCCTTATTTTCTGATTGGCGTAGGGATGTTGATTGATGTTCATGTTATATTCGGGCATGGTGATGCGTTGAAAGTGGCGGCTGTCATGATAACGGTAGCATTGATTGGAAAATGGATTGCATCTTGGTTGACACAGAAAATTTATAAGATGGCGGCTATTGAACGGGAGTTGATGTTTGGTCTGAGTAATGCGCAGGCAGCCGCTACATTGGCGGCTGTGTTGGTGGGTTATAATATTATTCTACCGGATGGAGAACGCTTGCTGAATGAAGATGTATTGAATGGGACAGTCTTACTTATTCTCGTAACTTGTATTGTGAGTTCGTTCACAACAGAACGTGCTGCTCGTAAAATTGCCATGTGTGAGGCACATCTGGAAGAAGAACGTACGGTAGAAGCGGAAAGAATATTAATTCCTGTAGCCAATCCGGAGACTATTGAATATTTGGTAAACTTGTCTCTGTTGATACGTGATCCTAAACAGAAAGATAACTTACTCGCTCTGAATGTAATCAATGATAATAACACCTCTGAAGGATCCGAGTTACGTGGAAAGAGATATTTGGAAAAAGCTGCCATGATTACGGCTTCGGCAGATGTTTCTTTACGGCAGATTACGCGATATGATTTGAATATTGCATCAGGTATTATCCATACCGCAAAAGAAAATGAAGTGACAGATGTCATTATCGGTTTGCACCGCAAGGTGAATATTGTGGATTCATTCTTTGGTATGCTCGCCGAAAATCTGTTGAAGGGGTTACACCGTGAAGTGATGATTGCCAAGTTCCTTATCCCAATTAATACTTTAAGGCGTATTATTATTGCTGTGCCCCCTAAAGCTGAATACGAAGCCGGTTTCCAGAAATGGGTGGAACATTTCTGCCGGATGGGAGGAATATTGGGTTGCCGGGTACATTTCTTTGCGAATGAGGAGACTACTTTTTATCTGCAAGCGTTAGTAAAGAAGAAATATGGACAGACTCTGACTGACTTTTCTCGTCTGGACGATTGGGGTGATTTACTGATTCTGACCGGTCAGGTAAACTACGATCATTTGCTAGTGGTAATCAGTGCACGTAGAGGGGCAATTTCTTATGATAGTTCTTTTGAAAAACTGCCGGCTCAGTTAAGTAAGTATTTTTCTAACAATAGTCTGATTGTACTTTATCCCGACCAATTGGGAGAGCCTCAGGAGACTCTTTCTTTCTCTAATCCCCGAGGAAGTAACGAATCGCAGCACTACGAGAAAGTAGGGAATTGGTTTTATAAATGGTTTAAGAAAAATTAATGGATGATTGGAAACAAAGGACACAGATCCTATTAGGACGTGAAAAGATGGAACGTCTGTGTCGGGCACACGTATTGGTCGTAGGTTTGGGAGGAGTAGGAGCTTATGCTGCCGAAATGATATGCCGTGCAGGTGTCGGAAGAATGACTATTGTAGACGTCGATACAGTGCAACCTACCAATATAAATCGTCAGTTACCGGCTCTACACTCTACAGTGGGTAAGAAGAAAGTAGAAATATTGGAAGCGCGTTTCAAGGACATTAATCCGGAATTGGAACTGACTGTATTATCTATCTTTTTAAAAGATGAAAATATACCTGAACTACTTGATGCCGAGAAGTATGATTTTATTGTAGATGCGATTGATACGCTTTCTCCGAAATGTTATCTGATAACTGAAGCTATGAAGCGACATCTAAAAATAGTATCGAGCATGGGTGCAGGAGCTAAAAGTGATATTACTCAGGTACGTTTTGCTGATATATGGGATACTTATCATTGTGGACTAAGTAAAGCCGTCCGTAAGCGTTTGCAGAAGATGGGGATGAAGCGGAAACTTCCAGTCGTTTTCAGTACCGAACAGGCTGATCCGAATGCAGTTTTGCTGACGGAAGACGAGTTGAACAAGAAGTCCACTTGTGGAACAGTAAGCTATATGCCGGCTGTTTTTGGTTGTTATTTAGCTGAATATGTGATTAAAAGATTGTAGTAATAGTACCTCGGGAAAACTGTTAAATAGTAGATTGTAAATCATCAAATAGTAAATAATCCAGTGATACACTTAGAGAATATAACCAAGAGTTTCGGTAATTTGCAAGTACTGCGAGGTATCGATATGGAAGTAAAAAAAGGAGAGATTGTCAGTATTGTAGGCCCTAGTGGGGCGGGTAAGACTACTTTATTACAGATAATGGGTACTTTGGATATGCCGGATAGTGGTTTGGTTACGATTGACGGCACTCCAGTTAACCAGATGAAGGAAAGAGAGCTCTCCGCATTTCGTAATCAGCATATCGGTTTTGTTTTTCAGTTCCATCAGTTACTGCCAGAATTTACAGCTTTGGAGAATATCATGATACCTGCTTTCATTGCCGGGAAAGGTCAACAAGAGGCAAAAAATGCCGCTACGGAAATTCTTGAATTTATGGGACTTGCCGAGCGTGCATCACATAAGCCGAATGAACTTTCGGGGGGAGAGAAACAACGTGTGGCTGTTGCTCGTGCACTTATCAATCATCCTGCGGTAGTGTTGGCTGATGAACCTTCAGGTAGTTTGGATTCGCATAATAAAGAAGAACTTCATCAACTTTTTTTTGATTTACGCAGCCGTTTCGGACAGACATTCGTTATTGTAACCCACGATGAAGGTTTGGCCCAAATTACAGATCGTACGATACATCTGAAGGATGGTGCAGTGTGTGATGAGTCATCTACTACTCAAAGCAGACGTAATGGCTGATTTTTTCTAAATCGTCCTTTGTAAACTCCTCGTAAAGTGTAAACGGTTTCAGATTGTGGAGTGTGCCTTTTTTCTTACGATATTCTACAAAAGCTTTTGCCTGATAAAAGTTGATATAAGGATGATTACGTAAGCGTTCCACCCCACTATGGTTTATATTTATCAGACGAATGTCTTTATCTTGGATATAGAACCAATTCTCCAATTGATGGTAGTTTAGATTTATATCTTGTAATTGTTCAATGCAGTAGAAACCACCTAAACTTCGGCGATAACCAGTAATTAACCGGGCGATACCACTACCTATTCCCGGTATCTTTTTCAGCTCGGTAGTGTCAGCGAGATTTAGGTTGATAACAGTACCGGCAGGATATTTGTAGGGTGTTTCGCGTAAAACTTTGGTACTGTCTTTTGTTATTGAAACATTATATAACTGTACCGTCTTTCTCGTTGTATCTTCCGGTGCTATATAGAGATAGGGTAGGAGATATCCATATTGTTCTTTGGTTAAACCATATATCTTTTTGAAATCTTCCGCTTTACGGAATTTACCTCCTTTGCTCCGGTATCGTAAAATGTTCCTGACCATCCATCCGGGTAAACCCAGTTTCCGGAAAGTGGCAGAGTCTGCCGTATTGGGGTTGAAGGGTTTCAAAACAATTTCTGAGGATGGATTGATAGGATATCGGGACGGATGATATTCCCGCTTATTATCTTTTTCTTTTACAGAGGCAATAAAGCTTTCATATTCTTCTACCGCAGAGAGTTGTAACTGTGTTTCTTCATCGGAAAGTGCCGTATGTTCCCGCAAGAAAGTATAAATATATCCGGTGAGAAAGACTAGGATGATACCTGTTATAAGTACTAAAATACCTTGTTTTTCTCTTCGGGAGAAGTATGAGAAATCTTTTAGAGGGTTTTTCATTATCTTTTTATTTCAGCAAGCCTAGCTCATTAATAAAGATGATTGCGATACATACAGGTGCTACAAACTTCAATATAACAATCAGGAGTTTATAGAAGGGTACCCTCAGTGTTCCGTTATTGCTCACCTCTTCCCAGATAATTTTTTTATCCACATACCATCCTGTGAAAATGCAGATAAAGAAACCTCCCATCGGTAACATTATTTTGGCCGTGACAAAGTCGAACAGGTCGAATAGATTCATTCCGAGAACCGTATAATCTTTTCCTATTCCTAGCGACAGTGAACAGAAGACTCCTAAAAATATGCAACCGGCAGTAACTAATTTAGCTGCCTTTCCTCGTGTAAAGTTGAATTCTTCATGCAGATAAGCTGTTACTACCTCGTGTAATGAAATGGTTGAGGTAAGCGCTGCCAGTGCTAATAGAATATAGAACATCAGTGAAAGAGTGATTGCGAGCCAAGGCAAACCACCGAAGGCTTGTTGAAATACATTGGGCAAGGTAATAAACAGTAGGCTGGGACCTGCATCGGGCTTGATACCTACGGAGAATGCGGCGGGGAAAATGATAAATCCTGCCAAAATAGCTACCATTGTGTCAATACCGGCTACATTGAATGCCGTTCTGGATAAATTGGTATCGGTCCTGAAATAAGACGCGTATGTGCAAAGACACCCCATCCCCAGGCTAAGAGAGAAAAAAGCCTGCCCCATAGCTCCCAACAATACATTACCGTCTACCTTACTGAAATCCGGTTTCAAAAGAAATTCGATACCTGCACTTGCCCCTGGTAGGGAAACAGAACAGATAGCAAGAACAATCAACAAGATAAACAATACCGGCATCATGATCTTTGCTGATTTCTCAATACCTTTTTCCACTCCTTTCACAATAATAAAATGAGTGGCCAGCAAGAATAAAACCAACCAGATTACCGGACGCCAAGGATTACTGACGAAACTGTCGAAGGAACTGATAAATTCCGTTGCCGATTTTCCGGCAAAGCTGTTGGTGGCAGCTTCTCCTATGAATTCAAGCGTCCAACCTGCCACTACGGAGTAATAACCTAATATGAGAAATCCTGCCAGTACACCCATGCGTCCTATCCATTTCCAATGGGTACCGGGGGCAAGTTTCTGATAAGCACCGGCTGTGTTCGCACGAGAACGGCGTCCGATGAGAAACTCGGCTATCATAATGGGAGTGCCGAGAATAAGTACGCAGAGAAGGTATATCAGGATAAAAGCAGCGCCACCGTGGTTACCTGTTTCAAATGGAAATCTCCAGATGTTACCCAAACCAACCGCGGAACCTGCTGATGCAAGAATTACTCCTAGTTTGCTTCCAAAGTTGGCTCTGTCATTTTTTGTCATAAAACGTAGCTTTTTCTTTCAATTCGTTATTAATACTTACTTAAACGTGCAAATATAGAAAATACTCTATATATTTGTATACGATTTGTTTATAATTTGAGTTATGCTATATTATATTAAGAAATATCCTATATCGCTTGTCATCATCCTAACCGTGATCTATTTGTCATTTTTCAAACCTCCTACAACAGATTTGAATACGATCCCCAATCTTGACAAAGTGGCGCATATCTGCATGTACTTCGGGCTTTCCGGTATGCTTTGGCTGGAATTCTTGCGGGCACATAAAAGGGATCATGTACCTCTGTGGCATGCATGGATCGGTGCGTTTTTTTGTCCGGTGATATTCAGTGGAATCGTTGAACTTTTGCAAGAATATTGTACCACCTATCGTGGCGGTGATTGGCTGGACTTTGCAGCCAATAGTACGGGGGCTATACTGGCATCATTGATTGGCTATTGCATCCTGCGGCCAAGGATGCTGAAAAACGCATAAAATAAAACATAGGATCTGCTTTGATATAAAACCAATAGATCTTGAGATATAAATACAACCTTGTCGGGAACAATACAGCTACCTTTGGGATATTGAAAACCTAAGAATCTGTATTATGGGTGTATTGGAAAATTTATCAAATGTATATTTAAAGATTTTCTCATCGTTGGCAGGTGTGCCTGATGAGGGCTTTTCTATCGGAAGTTATTATTTCTCAGTACGAAAACATGTCTTAACATTAGAAGGATTAAAAGGAAAAGAGATACACTGTACTCATCAAGATGGTTTATTATTAATTGCTTTTATGAAATCTGTGGATAGATTTCTTTCCCATAAAGATATAGCGGAGGTTTGTTCATGGCCTTTGGAGGCTTGTGGGCTTAATGAACGTCGCAGGACAGCCATATCGCAGTTGAGGAAATTATTTGTGGATTGTTCGGTGGAAATAATATCTGTAAGGAACAGAGGTGGATATCAATTGGTTATTATAGAAGATGAAAAAAGATAATCATGATTTTCTCACGTTTTATATACAAATATTTTTCATTGTATTTTTTATATTTGTAAAATATATAAACATTAAATTATACTACAAATGAGAAAACTATTATGTTTTTTGTAATAGTTATCGTGTTCAGTACTTATAGTAAGATGAGTGAAACTAGTAGATTACCAGAGTTGTCATTGATGAATTTAGATGCATTGGCTGGTCTTGAATATGAGGATCTCTGCGTCGAGTGGGCTACTAAAACATGTTATAAAGAGTTTAGTAATGAAAATGATCCAAATGTCTATTATGCAACTTGTTCGGGTTCTCCAACAGTCGTAGGTGGTATGTTAGAGTGTGGCGCAGTAATAGGACGTAAACCCAAATATCCTTTTTCAGGAGAAAAATGTTTAGAATGTGTTCGTACTGCAGGTGGAGATGAAGTAGGTTGAAAAATGTCATAAAATGCAAAAAAATATTTATATAAAATTTGTTGTTTTCATAGTATTGGTTTTAAACATTTCATACCAATCGGAAAGAAGTGGATATTTTGAAAAAACAATAACAGTGTATTGTAATACAGTACTATCTCCTATTATGATAAGAATAAGAGGCAAATCTAAGTAAGTTTGGATTGTATGAAGATAATGGAGGTAAAAAATAGAACCTATAAAGATACCTTGGTACAAAATAAATGGCAACCTGTAAAGATTGAGACGGATACGATATTATTACGTGAAGAGTTAGAAAAACTAAAGGCGGTGAATGATGATGATTGGGTCAGTTTCTATAAGAATATAAGGAAAGGTAGTGAGGTAGTACTTGATTATGGAAAGTCGGTAACCATTTCAAGCTTGGTATATATTCCGAGAAATGATGATAATTACGTACGTATGGGTGATACTTATGAATTACTTTATCATGATGGGCAAAGGGGATGGAGGACACTTGGCGGACAAAAAGCTGTCTCTTCCTCGCTGATGTATGAGAACGTACCGGATAATGCTTTGTTATGGTTGAGAAATCATACCCGGGGCAAGGAAGAAAGAGCTTTTTATTATGAACATGGCAAACAGATATTTCCTTAAAAGTTATATGTCGGGATATCTTATAGATATTCTACTACGGTACTGAGCTTTATTCCGTTCGATCCTTTGATAAGAATAGTCTTCCCGTTGGGCTTTTCCCTTTGTATCTTTGCTATCAATGCGGGGGCATCGGGGTATGTTTTAAAAGCATGATGAGTAGCTCCAAATAACTCACCAACCAGAATAACTTCTTCAAAGTTACATTCAGTCAAGAAATCTACTATTTTCTGATGTTCTTCTGCGCTGTCTTTCCCCAGTTCGCGCATATCTCCCAAGATCAGCATCTTGTGTTCGGCCTGCATATTGTGGAAGTTGATGATGGATGCCATCATGCTGGTTGGATTGGCGTTGTAGGCATCGATGATCAAAGTATTGTCTGCTGTCTTTTTCAATTGTGAGCGATTGTTTTGCGGTGTGTATTCACGTAGCGCCTTATCAATCTTAGTAGATTCCACCTCAAAGAAATGTCCGATGGTAACTGCGGCAAGCGCATTGGGAAAGTTATATTCACCGATAAGTTGCGTCTGTATTTCGTGAAGTTCACCTTCTTTTCCGGCTTTCCATTCAAAAGTCAGATAAGGAGAATTTCCTGTGACGTGCCCATTGATGTATAGCCCGTCTTCGTTTCCATAGGGTAACTGGTCTAATCCCCGTGCCATTTCCCTCAGATAGTGATTGTCGTGGTGGATGAATATAATCGAGTTCTTCCGTTGACGCAGGAAGTCGTATAGCTCCCCTTTGGTCTTGATGACACCTTCGAATGAGCCGAAACCTTCCAAGTGGGCTTTTCCTACATTGGTGATGATACCATAATCGGGTTCGGCTATTTCTACCAACTCTTTGATGTCTCCGGGATGGCTTGCACCCATTTCTACTACACCAAGGTCATGTTCAGCTTTCAGGCGAAGTAAAGTAAGAGGTACACCGATTGGATTGTTCAGGTTCCCTTGTGTGAACAGCACGTTGTAGGTCTGCGAAAGAACGGTGGATATCAACTCTTTAGTAGTCGTTTTTCCGTTGGTGCCGGTGATACCTATAATACGGGTCCCAAGTTGCCGACGATGATAATTGGCCAGTTGTTGCAAGGTGTGTAGGCAATTGTCCACTAATATATAATGTGTATGTCCTGTCGGCACATATTCAGCTTCGTCCACAATAACATAAACACTTCCTGCCTCCAGCGCTTTCGCGGCAAAAACATTTCCATTGAATGTTTCACCCTTCAGGGCGATAAATAGTGAGCCTTCGGGACAATTACGGCTATCGGTTGTGACACAGGTACATTTCAGGAATATCTGATAAATAGATGCTATATCCATGATCTTTTATTGTTTTCAATTCGTTTAAAGTTTGACAAAGATATAGTTTTTAATTCATTAATAAGGTAGTATCTCTCGGTGATAATTTATCTTTTTAATTCCAATTAAAAAGATTGATTATTTCAATGGTAGACGAAGCAAGAAACGGCAACCTTCGGTGTAGTCCGGATCAAGAACCAGACTTCCACCCATTTTCTCGGCGCAGATTCGACCGATGGGAAGCCCTAAACCGGTACCTTGTACAAAGGTATCTATTTTACTGAAACGCTCAAACACAAACTGTTGTTTGTCAGCAGGTATACCGATGCCTGTATCAGTAACACTAAAAGTAATGTATTTGTGTTCACTATCCGTGTGCCAAGCAAGAGTAATACTACCTTTGTGAGTAAATTTGGCAGCATTTTTCAGCAGGTGGAGTAGAATTTGAGACAGGCGTTTGGTGTTGGTGTGCATATAAAATTCCTCCTGTTTATTCTGTAAACATAGACTGACTTCCGGAATAATATGTGAGGTTGTTTTAGTGATACATTCCCTGCATAATGCCGCTATGTTTACCACTTCAGTGGTGGAAATCTCTGTACCACTGTCAAGGCTTGAGATATCTAGTACATCGTCTATCAGTTGAAGCAGATTATTACTTCCCTGTTCGATGATACTGGCATATTCTTGGGTTTCTTCATCTGTTTTATGTATAGCACTAAGTACTTGTGAAAATCCTACGATAGAATTCAGAGGAGTACGTATTTCGTGGCTCATATTTTGGATAAACTCGGTTTTCATCATACTGGCCTTTTCAGCCTGTTCTTTAGCATGAATTAATTCAAGTTCGGAATCAAGCAATTCTTTGTTTTTAGCAGATAGTTGCTTTTGCGAGAGTCGTAATTTACTATTAAGCAGATGCTCACGATAGAAAATGATGCTACTGAGAATAAGTAGGATAATCAGGAAAATGATGATACGTTGTTTGTTCTGTAAATCGCGTCGTTGAATTTCTTGTTGTAGTTCACTCTTCTCTACGTTCAAGCGCTCTACTCCTAGCATGGCTGCAAATTCGCCTGTTGCGATATCAGCATTGACTATATTCAGTGAATCGATATATTGAATATACCTTTGATAGTATTGTATGGCTTGTGATAGATTACCTGTTTTGTTATGAATGAATGCCATTGTTTGAATTTCTTTCGGGTTGGTTGCTAATGTGGGATATTTCTTCATGATATATTCCTGAGTAACCAATGCTTTGGTATATTGTTGTGTCTCCAAATAGAAATCCCGCTCTTTTTGATAGTAGGTATACCCGATTTTAGAGATTTCTTTTTGAGTATTCATTAACTGTTTGGCTTTTTGTAGATATTCTTTGGCCTGGGGTATATTATGGGTCGTCAAGTAATAATCGAAATATCTCAGATAAAAAGAGAATTCTTGTGTGTTACTGAATAAATGGTTCTCTGCCTTTTTTAAGATGTTTTCTGCTTTATCCAATTGTCTCAAGTCACAATAATATGAAGCTAAGATTGTATAAATGTTTCCCAGATTATAGGTGTCAATATTATATTTCAGGATAATTTCTATTTCTTTTTCTCTATTTTCAGCAGCAAGTCTGGACAACCCTTTGGCTTGATAGATAGAGCTTAATATGTTATAACCATTAGCTATTCCTGCAGGATACTTTTCCTGTTCTGCCTCTTTCATCATTCGGTCGGCTTCATAGAGGGCTATGTTATATTGTTGGTTTTTGATATAATAATTGATAAGTCTCTTACTCCAGGCAAAGTAATAATATTTGGGCTGATTTGTTTTTCTGGCAAACTTTTTTACAATATTTACGTAATGGAATATAGAATCTTTATTAGTTCCTTGAAAATAGTAGTAATCCAACTTGGTACATAAAGCTACCGCTTGCATTCGTAAGTCTTTCTTCTCGCCGGACATATGAAACAAGGTATCGGTCATTTGTAGTACAATGGGAGAGGTCGTTTCAGCTTTACAGCTAAGATAATAGGTATATAGTACACTGTCAACATTATAGACTAGACTTGCATCTTTTTGTTGTCCTTTGATCTGCATACTACATAATGTGAATAAAATGCACAAAATATAATATAGGATAATAGTAGGAGTATGTTTTTTGCTTATTTTCATAAACTATCTTTGTACATTCCGTGCAAAGATAGTTTAATTTTGGAACTTTATATCTCTGTGACAGCTTTTTTGTTTACATTTGCAAATGAGAAAAACCAGAATTATTCATGGAAACATTAAACCCCAAATATATAAATGTCAATGGCTTGTTACTGGACTTGTCTGTTCCCTGTGTAATGGGCATTCTTAATATAACTCCTGATTCTTTTTATGCCAGTAGTCGTATGCAGACAGAAGTCGAAATATCCCGACGGACGGAACAGATACTTGCAGAAGGTGCCGGTATTATTGACGTTGGTGCTTATTCTTCGCGCCCCAATGCTGAAAATGTGTCTCCTCAAGAAGAGATGGAGCGGCTACGTATGGGGCTGTCTGTGCTTCGTAGAGTTTGTCCCGATGCAGTTGTTTCGGTAGATACTTTCAGAGCTGATGTCGCCAGAATGTGTGTCGAAGAGTTTGGGGTGGCAATCATCAATGATATTGCTGCCGGAGAAATGGATACAGACATGTTCCGGACGGTTGCAGAGTTACATGTGCCTTATATAATGATGCACATGCAAGGTACGCCACAAAATATGCAGAAGAACCCACATTATGGTAATCTGTTGAAAGAAGTATTTCTTTATTTTGCCCGTAAGGTGCAGCAATTACGTGATTTAGGAGTGAAAGATATCATATTGGATCCCGGTTTTGGCTTTGGTAAGACAGTAGAGCATAATTATGAATTGTTGTCCCATCTTGAAGAATTTCGTGTGTTTGAATTGCCTTTATTAGTTGGCGTCTCCCGTAAATCCATGATTTATCGTTTGTTGGGTACCACTCCTCAAGAAGCATTGAACGGTACTACCGTACTGGATACTATCTGTCTGATGAAAGGTGCCGATATTCTCCGTGTGCATGATGTAAAGGAGGCCGTGGAAACAGTGAAAATAGTAGAGGCGATGAGGAAAGAAAGAGAAAAGGTGATAGAGTGATAAACTGAGGTGAACTCAATTATAGATCGTCAAATCGTAAATTAATATATATGTTTTTTGAATTTGGAATAAAAGACTTTATAGATATTCTGTTGGTAGCTTTTCTGCTTTATTATACATATAAGCTGATGAAAGCATCCGGTTCCATCAATGTATTTACGGGTATCCTTGTGTTTATTTTGATTTGGCTGGTCGTTTCCCAGGTTTTGGAAATGAAACTGTTGGGATCTATTTTCGACAAATTAGTCAGTGTGGGAGTATTGGCGTTGATTATTTTGTTTCAGGACGAGATACGACGTTTTCTGCTTACGTTGGGTTCACACCAGCACGCTAGCGCCTTGGTACGTTTCTTTACGGGAAACAAGAAAGAGAAAATGGAGCACGAAGAGATAATGCCAGTGGTGATGGCATGTATCAGTATGGGGAAACAGAAGGTAGGCGCATTGATTGTTATCGAGCATAATATGCCTTTGGATGATGTAGTACGTACGGGTGAGGTTATTAATGCGGATATAAACCAACGGTTGATAGAGAATATCTTCTTTAAGAACAGCCCGTTGCACGATGGAGCAATGGTCATCAGCAAGAAACGGATTAAAGCAGCCGGATGTATTTTGCCGGTATCTCATAATCTCGATATCCCGAAAGAACTGGGATTACGCCACCGGGCTGCTATGGGGATATCACAAGTGTCGGATGCGCACGCTATTATTGTGTCTGAAGAAACAGGCTCTATTTCCGTGGCATATAAAGGACAATTCTATCTGAGGCTGAATGCGGAGGAACTGGAAAGTTTGTTAACGAAAGAAGTTTAAACACTTTGTTTTTGGGGATGAAACGAAGGTTATCCTGTGTATAAACTGAGAATATTTAAATTATAATACTTGAGGAAAATGGATAGACGGAATTTTTTGCGGGCAGGAGGTCTGGCAGTATTGGGAACGCTTGCCATGCCATCGTTTGCTATGCCTGCGTCAGTTCGGGGAACTTTGGGAGGGAGCGACAATAAGTCTGCTTCCATTGCAGCTATGCATCATTTTGGTGTTACGGAAGCTGATTTAAAGAAAGTCATGACTACTGCTTTGGAAAAAGGGGGTGATTATGTAGATCTTTATTTTGAACATACCTTTAACAATGATGTGAGCCTGATGGATGGCAAAGTGAATAATTGCGGTGCCAACATTGATTTTGGTATGGGGGTACGTGTGCTGGCGGGAGACCAGAGCGGCTATGCTTATGTAGAAGGGGTTACCTTGGATGAGATGTTGCGCGCGGCGCGTACTGCTGCCCGTATCGCTTCCTCCGGCAAGGCAGGCAAACCTGTCGGGTTGACTGAGAAAAAAATCACGAAAAATCGCTATGCCATTGCTGAACCTTGGGAGGACGTAAACGTGAAAGCTAAAATCCCTTATCTGGAGAAAATGAACGAAAAGATATTCGCTTTGGATAAGCGGGTAAGAAAAGTGCAGGCCTATCTGATGGATAGCACTTCACATGTTCTTTTTTGTAATTCAGAGGGTGTCACTTATTATGACTATCGTCCAATGGTGTCTTTGATAGCGGTATGTATCATGGAAGAAGATGGCAAGATGGAGAATAGTATGGCTTCCCGTTCTTATCGTAAAGGATTTGAGTTCCTGACGGATGATATTATAGAAGTAATAGCCCGTGAAGCAGTAGACAACACTGCTATCCTTTTTAAGGCCGTGAAACCCAAAGGTGGTGAAATGCCGGTTGTAATGGGGGCAGGTGGTTCGGGTATCTTGTTGCATGAAGCTATCGGTCACGCTTTTGAGGCTGACTTCAACCGTAAAAAGACCTCTATTTTCTGTAATCTCCTTGGTAAGAAAGTCTGTAACGAACATATCAATGTAGTGGATGACGGTACTATTCCTTTCAATCGTGGTTCAGTGAATTTCGACGATGAAGGGATAGAAGGACAAAAAACGTATATTGTGAAAGAAGGTATTCTCACTAGTTACTTGCACGATCGTATCAGTGCAAAACACTATGGAGTAGCTCCTACCGGGAACGGGCGCCGCGATACATTCCGTAACATGCCTATTCCGCGTATGCGTGCAACCTATATGGAAGCTGGAAATATGAAGGAAGAAGATATTATTTCTACTGTGAAGAATGGTATTTATGTGGACCAGTTCACCAATGGGCAGGTTCAGATTGGAGCCGGTGACTTTACATTCTTTGTAAAATCCGGTTACTTGATTGAAAATGGTAAGTTGACACAGCCTATTAAAGATATCAATATCATTGGTAACGGTCCGAAGGCTTTGGCAGATATTACTATGGTGGCGAACAATGATAAGATTGATAATGGTACATGGACTTGCGGTAAAGACGGGCAGGCTTGTCCGGTAACTTGCGGTATGCCGTCGGCATTAGTCAGCAAGTTGACTGTAGGAGGAGAAAGTTAAATATTAATGAATAATTGGTAATGAACACTTGAGAATACTTTTTTTATTATCAATTATCAATTTTCAATTAAAGACATGATTACAGATAATAATAAAAAACTGGCACAATGGGCAATGGATTATGCCTTGAAGAACGGTTGCCAGGCTGCAAAGTTGGTGTTGTATTCCAATTCAAATGCTTCGTTTGAATTGCGCGACGCTAAGATGGATAAATTACAGCAAGCCTCCGAAAGCGGATTGAGTATAAGTCTGTTTGTAGATGGCAGATTTGGCTCTTACTCTACCAATCGTCTGGATAAGAAGGAGCTTGAAGTTTTCATTGCGAATGGTATCGAGTCTACACGTTATCTGGCAGAAGATAATGCCAGAGTATTACCCGATCCCTCCCGATATTATAAAGGAGGTAAACCCGATTTGCAATTGTTTGATAATAAATTCTATACCGTAAATCCTGATGATAAAGTAGCTATTGCACGTGCGGCTGCCGAGGAAGTCTTGGGAAAGGATGAACGTATCATATCGGTAGCTAGTTCATATAGCGATGGTGAGAATGCCGCTTACCGTTTGACAAGTAATGGTTTTGAAGGTGAGTCCAAATCGACTTGGTTTTCGGTTTCTGCCGACATTGCGGTGAAAGGTGAAGGTGAAGCCCGCCCTTCTTCTTATTGGTATGATTCGGCTTTGTTCTATGATAAACTGATAAAGTCCGGTGTCGGAACAAAAGCATTGGAGCGTGTATTGAAGAAACTGGGACAAAAGAAGGTTGCTTCCGGTAAATATACCATGGTTGTTGATCCTATGAATTCGGGAAATATGCTTAGCCCGTTGTTGAGTGCTCTTTATGGGAGTAGCCTTCAGCAGAAAAATTCTTTTTTGCTTGATAAACTGAACACAAAAGTTGGTGCCGATATTTTGAATTTGATGGATGAACCGCATACCATTGGTGCCAATGGAGCACGCTATTTTGATAGTGAAGGTGTGGCAACCGAACGCCGTTCTATATTTGAGAGTGGTGTGTTGAAGACCTATTTCATTGATACCTATAATTCCAGGAAGATGGGGGTAGCACCTACTGTCAATTCACCTTCTTTGCTGGTATTGAAACCGGGTAGCAAAACTTTGGAAGCTTTGGTGGCGGATGTTCAAAAAGGTATTTTGGTTACCGGTTTCAATGGAGGCAACTGTAACAGTAGCTCCGGTGATTTTTCATACGGTATCGAAGGCTTCCTGATTGAAAACGGAAAATTGACTCAGCCGGTTAATGAAATGAATGTTACCGGTAATATGCTTACCCTTTGGGCTTCTTTAGTGGCGGTAGGTAATGATCCGCGTATGTCTTCATCATGGCGTATACCTTCTTTGGTATTCGAGGGAGTCGATTTCAGTGGACTTTAACAGAATTAGTTAAGCATCAGGCTCATATATGGGCGTGATGCTATGAATATTTTTTCGGTGAGTTCACCGATAGTGAGTGCCAGGTGGCTGCTGTGCAGACGCTTGGTACTATTCATACATTTGCCATTGCTCAGATAATAATGCCCGTTGTTGGCGCTTATCTGTTCATCTGTTAACAAAATGTTGAGCTCTAATTCAGGATGTATACTGGCATACAGTTGTAATATAGCTTTGGCATTAATGATACGTGCCATTCCCAAAGGGTGATTTTCCTTTTCTGCAACAGGAGGAGTCAGCACTTCAAGTGTTGAAATTTTTATTTCCTTACAGATACGTTGTAGTAGCCATGAACTTATTTCAGGAGTATCCGAAAGTAATTCTCCAATATGCCACCTTCCTTGATTGTCCGGATAGGCGATTGCTAAAGCAACGATAGAACCTTCATGGTTTAACGTAAAAACATGTCCACCGCTTAATTGTAAATCCGAAAGGATAACCCGAAAATCTGTTTCAGTGTGCTGGATGCAATAATCACGTTCTCTCAATTTCCGGTTAAAATAGTCATATACTTCATTTTTATATTTGTCGGTTATTTTTAGCACCGGAGTATTTTGAGGAGAAGTGATTTGGGGTACTTTGAAAAGGAATTTATTATAATTGAATACCGTTGCATAACCATTATGGGCATAATAATCGAATAACCAAGACTCAGCCGGAATTAATGTAGAGATAGCTACATTATTATGCAACATTCTGATAAAAGCTTGCGACAATAATTCCTGCATTACTCCCCGGTTGCGGTAATCGGGATGTGTACATGCTCCGGAAACATAAGCCGTATGGATTTCCGTTCCGCCAAAAGTCATGGGATAAGGTAACATTTGTAGGGCGGCAATTACATTATCACCACTTTCAATAGTGATGTTAACATTATTGTTGTAACGTAGGCGGAAATACATGTCAATGAATTCCTCACTATCGTTAAAGCATAGCTTCCACAAATTTTTTACTTTTTCCCGTATCATTTTGTTATTCTATGACTTTTTTACCATTTAATAGCCTCCACCGGTTCATCTTTCAGACAGGCCATGTATTTTTGAAGAATAATAGTAGGCTGGTAAGACAATTTGGCCTTGCGCAATCCCTCGATACCCAAATCTTCTTCCCGGTTAATGTAAACGTATTGTTCGGGAATATGGTTGGCAAACTCATAGTTAATCATTGCATATGCGCCTTCAATATTGGTATCCGCTTTTTCCACATGTACTCCGAAAGTGTCTTGGTTGATAGGCATGCCGAAAGTGAATGCTGCAATCTTACCATCTACGTGGAGAATGCCACCCGTCAGACCCAGTTCATTGAAATGATGGAGGGCATAAATCAGTGCACGACGTTCATTGCCTGTACCCTCGTGCTGGTCGCAGTTATTCGCCTTGCACCATTCAGCTTCCAGGTCCAGACACTCCTGAATACGGTCGGGAGTAATGGGAGTATACTCATAATTATAAGTCCGTTTGAACTTGTTGACGTGGTTTCGTTTAGCCTGAAACTTCTTGCCGGCCAACGTGGCAAGATCGGTGCGCAGATAAAGGTAATCCGCATAATCACGATCTTCTGTAAACTGAAATCTTCCCGGCATGAAGGCCTCCAGTTCAGAACACATTCCTGCACAAATTCCAAGCAGGCAGAAAGGTTCTTCTTCTCGGTGTGCATCTTCTATTAATGTCTCCAGTACTTTATTTAAATTACCGTTGCCGATAGGCATCATGTACACCGGTTCTTCGTTTGCCCAGAACTTCAGTAACAGAAATCCGTCAAGAATGGCAAACTTCGTGTTGTATAGAAAACGCCAGCTACATAAGTTGGAGAATGACAGGTCACAATTTTGTCGAGGGCTGTTTAAAGTATAGGATGTAATAAGTTCCTTGTCTTGTAGTTCGATATCTTTAAATTGAATCATAGGTTCTTTTTTATGTTGTTACATTTATAAATAACAAAAATAGAGCGATTTTGTTAGAGTAATCCCAACAATCTTAAAATGGTTGGAGTTAATAATGCTGTAAGAATTCCGTTCAGAGTCAATCCGAGACTGGCGAATGCCCCGTATTTGCGGCTGATGTCCATTGCTGTTGAAGTACCTACCGCATGGGCTGCCGCTCCCAGTGAGAGACCTTGTGCCATCGGACTGCCGATATGGGTCATTTTCAAGGTTTTTACTCCGAGTATGGCGCCCAGCAGTCCGACACATACTACTACTGCTGCCGTCAACGAGGGGATACCTCCCAGAGATTTAGTAACCTCCATGGCTATCGGGGTAGTTACGGATTTAGGTGCCAGTGAATATATAATTTCATCGGAAGCTCCCATCAGCTTGGCTATCAAAACCACAGAAACCACCCCCACAATACAACCTGCCAATTGTGATAACAAGATGGGTAACAATTGTTTTTTGATGGTTTCCAATTGTAGGTACAGAGGAACACCTAGAGCCACTACGGCAGGTCTCAGCCAAAATTCTATCAGATATCCTCCTTTATTGTAAGTATCATAACTGATATTTGCCATTTTCAGGAAAATGATAAGTATGGCAATGGTGAGTAGTATGGGATTAAGTAACATAATTCCTGTCTTCTTCTGCAATAACTTTGCCAGAAAGAATATCCCGAATGTAATGGCCAGCAGGAAAAATTCGTTTTCTAAGAAGTTCATTTGATTTTACGTGTTAATTGGTGAACCCAGCCGGTGACGACAAGGACTAATACAGTACTGACTAATGATGCGATGACGATCGGCCAGAATTCTGCGGCGATAATGTCAAAATAAAGCATCAGTGCTACTCCGGGTGGGATAAAGAAGAAACCCAGATTGGCAACCAGAAAGTCGGACATTCCTTGTACCCAGTGCAGTTTTATCCAACCTAATTTCAAAAAAAGTGTGAGTAACAGCATCCCGATGATACTCGAAGGGAACTTGATACCCGTAAGAAAAACAATCAGTTCCCCCAAGGCTAAACAGCCGAAGAGGATGGCACATTGGCGAATCATATTACTAATACCTAATTATGTTATGTATTGAAAACGCCGCAAAGGTAGGCATTCTCAAGATTGCTTGTTACGTTGATGGGGATATTTCTTATAGCTTTTTGTAACGGAGGCTGATATTCAGACGTACTCTGTACTATGGCCGGATACTTTCATGGGTAATGTCTGGTTGGCGCTTCTGTATGGTGGGATGTGATTAAAAGGCTTTCAATGGTGTATTAAAAGGCTTTTAATGATGTATTAGAAGGCTTTTAATGCTATTTCGGTAATAGGGGCAATTGAGATGCCCTTTACGGGTAGGATACTTGTCTTTCATGGATATCCTGGTTGACCCTATCCGGCAGTGTTAAATATTATAATAATCTATGTTCTTGCCAATAAATATCATCGAATTTGCAATGTACATATTGCAAAATTGTGTACTTTTGTCGCGTGAATAACACGATCTACCGATTTTTATACACAATTAAAATATCATGCAAAGATTAATTAATGAAATTCTTGAGCGTGCGAAAGCGAATCGCCAACGCATTGTTCTTCCCGAAGGTACGGAAGAACGTACTTTGAAAGCAGCCAATCAAATTTTGACTGACGGTATTGCAGACCTTATTCTTATAGGTAATCCTGCTGAAATCAACGCTTGTGCAACGGAATGGGGGCTTGGTAATATCTCCAAGGCAACCATTATCGATCCGGAAAACAACCCGAAACAGGAAGAATATGCACAGTTACTGTTCGAACTGCGTAAGAAAAAAGGTATGACTATTGAGGAGGCTCGTAAATTAACGACTAATCCGCTTTATTTGGGTTGTTTGATTATCAAGAATGGTGATGCTGACGGTCAGTTGGCAGGCGCACGTAATACTACCGGTGACGTGCTTCGTCCGGCTTTGCAGATTATCAAGACTGCTCCGGGCATTACTTGCGTTTCGGGTGCGATGCTGTTGCTGACTCATGCTCCTGAATATGGTAAAAATGGTATCCTTGTGATGGGTGACGTTGCTGTAACTCCGGTACCTGATGCGGGTCAGTTGGCACAGATTGCCATTTGTACGGCACGTACAGCCAAAGCGGTTGTAGGTATGGATCCTAAGGTTGCAATGCTCAGCTTCTCTACCAAAGGTTCGGCAAAACACGAAGTGGTTGATAAAGTGGTAGAAGCTTTGAAGATTGCTAAAGAAATGGCTCCTGATATCGCTATTGACGGCGAATTGCAGGCTGATGCCGCTTTGGTTCCTGAGGTAGGTGCCAGTAAAGCTCCGGGTTCCTCCATTGCAGGTAATGCCAATGTGCTGATTGTTCCGAGCCTTGAAGTAGGAAATATTTCTTATAAGTTGGTACAACGTTTGGGACATGCAGATGCGGTAGGTCCGATTTTGCAGGGTATTGCCCGTCCGGTAAACGACCTGTCTCGCGGTTGTTCCATCGAAGATGTATATCGCATGATTGCAATTACTGCCAATCAGGCTATTGCAGCTAAAAACTCCAAATAACTTTAAATCCGAATAATATGAAAGTTTTAGTATTGAACTGCGGTAGCTCATCCATCAAGTATAAATTGTTTGATATGGATCACAAGGAGGTTATCGCTCAGGGTGGTATTGAAAAAATTGGTTTGAAAGGCTCTTTTCTGAAATTGACTTTACCTAACGGTGAGAAGAAAATTCTGGAAAAAGATATACCTGAACATACTGTAGGTGTAGAGTTTATCCTGAATACATTGATTAGTCCTGAATATGGTGCTATCAAGTCTTTGGATGAGATCAACGCCGTCGGTCACCGTATGGTGCACGGAGGGGAGAAGTTCAGCGAATCCGTATTACTGACTCAAGAAGTATTGGATGCATTTACTGCTTGCAACGACTTGGCTCCGCTTCATAACCCTGCTAATTTAAAGGGTGTAAATGCTGTTGCGGCTATTTTGCCAAATGTTCCGCAGGTGGGTGTCTTTGATACAGCTTTCCATCAGACTATGCCCGATTATGCATATATGTACGCTGTTCCTTACGAACTGTATGAGAAATATGGAGTGCGTCGTTACGGTTTCCACGGAACCTCTCACCGTTATGTATCCAAGCGCGTATGCGAATTTTTGGGTGTTCAGCCCGAAGGAAAGAAAATCATTACTTGCCACATCGGTAACGGTGGTTCCGTTTCTGCTATCAAGGATGGCAAATGTATGGATACCAGTATGGGTTTGACCCCGCTCGAAGGATTGATGATGGGTACTCGTAGCGGTGATATTGATGCAGGAGCCGTGACGTTCATTATGGAAAAGGAAAACCTGGATGCAAATGGTGTATCTAATCTTCTGAACAAGAAGAGTGGTGTACTCGGTGTTTCGGGAGTATCTAGCGATATGCGCGAACTGGAGGCAGCTGTAGCTGCCGGTAATCCAAAGGCTATCTTGGCAGAAAAGATGTATTTCTATCGTATTAAGAAATATGTAGGTGCTTACGCCGCTGCTTTAGGTGGTGTAGATATCATAGTATTTACAGGTGGTGTCGGTGAGAACCAATGTAATTGCCGTACTGAAGTATGTGGAGGGTTGGAATTTATGGGTGTCAAAGTTGATGCCAAGAAAAATGAAGTTCGTGGTGAGGAAGCAGTTATCTCAGCAGATGAGTCTAAAGTGAAAGTGGTCGTTATTCCGACGGATGAAGAGTTAATGATTGCATCGGATACAATGGCTATATTGAACAAATAATCTTTAAATGATTTTAGTGAAAGGAGAGGGAATTGCAGTGATGCGATTCCCTTTTTTATGTTCATCTTCATACTTCTGTAATCTAAAATATGTATCTTTGCTACACTTAAAATAAATGAGAAGACTTATGAGACGATTAATCTATGCATTGTTTTTTGTACTATTTGTAGGTATGGGTTATGCCCAACAGGCAAAGTACGTGTTTTATTTCATCGGTGATGGAATGGGAGTAAATCAGGTAAACGGTACGGAAATGTATCTGGCGGAACAGGAGGGACGTATCGGAGTGAAATCACTCTTGTTTACTGCATTTCCGGTAGGTACCATGGCTACCACTTTTTCTGCTACTAATTCAGTGACGGACTCTTCTGCAGCAGGTACTGCTCTTGCTACCGGTGAGAAGACGTATAATGGTGCTATTGGTATGGACGATAACAAGAATGTTTTGCAGACGGTTGCCGAAAAAGCAAAGAAAGCAGGGAAAAAAGTAGGTGTAACTACTAGTGTTAGTATAGATCATGCTACTCCTGCCGCATTCTATGCTCATCAGCCTAGTCGTAATATGTATTATGAGATTGCTCTTGACTTGCCGAAGGCTAATCTAGACTTCTATGCAGGCGGTGGTTTTCTGAAACCGACCACAACTGCTGATAAAAAGAAGGCTCCGAGTATTTTCCCTATTATTGAAGAAGCCGGTTATACTATTGCCAGAGGACTGGATGAGTACAATGCCAAAGCGGCAGATGCAAAAAAGATGGTTCTTATTCAGAAGAAAGGTGCCAATCCATCTTGTTTGCCATATGCTATCGACCGTAAGGAAGGTGACCTGACATTGGCTCAGATTACGGAAAGTGCTATTTCTTTCTTGACGAAAGAAAACAAGAAAGGTTTCTTCTTGATGGTAGAAGGTGGAAAGATTGACTGGGCTTGTCATGGAAATGATCCTGCCACGACTTTTGAAGAAGTGATTGATCTGGATAATGCTGTGAAGGTAGCCTATGAATTCTATAAGAAACATCCAAAGGAAACTTTGATTGTTGTAACAGCCGACCACGAAACAGGTGGTTTGGGGTTGGGTACTACCAAATATGAATTGTTCTTGAAAGCTTTGTCTAATCAGAAACAGTCTCAGGATATGTTGTCCAAAGCTATTTCAGATTTGCGCAAGGCAAAAGGTAATAAAGTGTCTTGGGAGGAAGTGAAAGAATTGCTTGGCGACAAGATGGGTTTCTGGAGAACTCTGCCATTGTCTTGGGAACAGGAAAAAATGCTTCGTGATGAATACGAAAGTTCATTTGTAAAGAATAAGGTTGTATTTGAGGAGAGCCTTTATGCCAAAACCGAGCCATTGGCTGCCGTTGCAAGGAAAGTGATGAGCCAGATTGCTATGGTGGGTTGGACGAGCCCGAACCATACAGCAGGGTATGTCCCTGTATTTGCAGTAGGAGCTGGTTCTGACTTATTTGTCGGTAAGATGGATAATACGGAAATACCTAAACGTATTGCGAAAGCGGCTGGTTACAAATAAAATTTTCCAAGGATATTTTTCTATAAAAGAACGGAGCGTACCGGATTATTTTCCGATACGCTCCATTTTTGTTATTCCAAATCTTTCTTGATTATCTCATCCATTTCCTTGATAAGTTTCTTCCGTTCTTTAACGGATTTCACTTTTTTCTCTTTATACCCAAGGTCAGTACGTTCGGAAACATCTTCACTCCATTCCTCAAATTCATTCTTTGCCGGACGTCCGTTGGGGTCTATATTTTCTTCGGCAATAGAATCATGTCTATAAATCATATCATCCATAACAATGTCGTTTAAGTGGTTATGATAATACTACAAATTTCTGTCAAAAAGGTTCCGGGTATTTGTTCTTTTTTACAATCATTCATATTCCTTCGCTCAGTTTTTTCGTTATGTTATACTTTTTGTTTTTCATTGATAATCAGTAGGTAAAAACTCCTCTAAATACAAATTTGATATCCTTTTCTACATAATTACAAGGGTTTTTGGATATAAATAAAATATTTCTGGACGTTATAGAATGTATAAATGCCTTAAATATCTGACCTTTGTTGAACTTCAAGATGAAGACTTGAAGCTGATCTCAGAAACGAAATGATGTTAATCAAAATCGATTTAGTATGAAGAAACTTTTTAATTGGAACATGCAGAGAGCCGCATTGACAGCTATGTGCATTCAGCCTTTCTTGTGGAGTGGAGGAATGTGTTATGCTTTGGATGCAGATGCCCGACCGGGAAATTCAAGAATCGGGTCGGAAAAAGAGTTAGTCAATTATGAATATCAGCAGAATAAGGGTATTCAGGTTGTAGGAACGGTTACCGATGCCAATGGAGAATCGGTCATTGGAGCTACGGTACGTGTAAAAGGTACTACTACAGGTGTCATCACGGATATAGATGGACATTATCAGATAGCGATTCCGGATGGAAACGTCGTTCTTGAGTTTTCATTTATCGGATATCAGACCCAGGAAATAAAAGTCAATGGACGAAAGAGTATTAATGTCAGTTTGCAGGAAAATGTACAAGCTTTAGAAGAAGTGACGGTGGTAGCGTATGGCGTACAGAAGAAAGCTACTCTTACCGGAGCTATTTCAAGTGTAGGTACGGATGCTTTGTTGAAATCACCGAGTGCCAGTGTTGCCAACTCATTGGCAGGTCAGTTACCGGGTGTATCTTCCATGCAAGTCAGTGGACAACCGGGTGCTGATGATGCGAAGATATTCGTGCGTGGTGTGGGCTCTTTGACAGAAGGAGGCGCAGCTCCACTTATCTTGGTGGATGGGGTGGAACGTAGCTTTTCACAGATGGATCCCAATGAGATAGAGTCTATCAATGTTCTGAAAGATGCCTCTGCTACAGCTGTATTCGGTGTGCGTGGAGCTAATGGTGTTGTATTGGTGACAACACGTCGCGGACAAGAAGGAAAAGCTAAGGTATCTATAAACTCAACCGTAGGTTTACAGGTGCCTACTCGTGTACTGGATATTGCAGACAGCTATACGACCGCTTTATGTTATAATGAGGGGCAACGTAATGATGGAATGCCGGAAGACCAAATGGCATTTAATACATACGATTTGGAAAGATTTCGTTTAGGGGATGATCCGATTATGTATCCTAATATTAATTGGTATAAGGAGCTGACTAACAAAGTTGCGGTTCAGACGCAACATAATTTGAATATTTCGGGAGGTACGAAGGATATCCGTTATTTCATATCCTTAGGATTTCTATATCAGAATGGTTTGTTCAAACAGCTAAAAGGTTTGGACTATAATAATAACTATAATTATTCGCGTTATAATTATCGTGCCAATCTGGATGTCAATTTAACCCCTACTACTACATTGAAATTCAATATGGGTGGTATTTTGGGGAACCGCCGTCAGCCTGTTGCTGATATATGGCAGAATTTTGCTTCTACATGGCCTTTTTCTTCTCCGGGATTGGTAGATGGAAAGAAAGTGGTACATCAGGATACCCGCTATCCTAATTTAGCTATGTCTAATCAAGTGTTTGATAAATATTATGGTTCTGGTTATCAACGCCGTTTGTCCAATAACATGACATTTGACTTGAATTTGGTACAAAAGCTTGATTTTATAACCAAAGGTTTATCTGTGGATATCAAGGGATCTTATAATACTGATTATTCCTATATAAGGCAAGTGAATGGCCATGTAGAAACCTATACTCCTTTCTATAAATCGGAAATTGACGGTTCTGGACTTAGTAAAGATGATCCTGCTTTTGACAAGACGGTAGTTTATCGTGTAAGCGGGCAGAATTCGATGAAAACATACGGTGATGGTAGCCGTAGTCGTGGGCGTGATTGGTATCTGGAAGGAAGTATCCGCTATAACCGTAAGTTTGGCAATCATAGTATAGGTGCTTTGTTCCTGTATAACCAGAGTAAGAAATATTATCCGAAGAACTATTCGGACGTTCCGACTGCTTATGTAGGTTTTGTTGGTCGTTTGACGTATGATTATAAGTCAAAGTATATGGCCGAGTTCAATATCGGGCACAATGGTTCCGAGAATTTTGCGCCGGATAAACGTTTCGGAACTTTTCCGGCAGGTTCTATCGGTTATATTTTGACGGAAGAGAAGTTCTTCCCTAAAAATGATTATCTGACTTATCTTAAGATTCGTGCTTCTATCGGATTGGTTGGAAATGATAATATGTCCAGTAACCGTTTTTTGTATCTACCGGATGCGTATTCTATTAATGATAACGCTTATGTAGAAAGCCAAACAAATTATTATGATAGAAATGGCTATGTATTCGGTTTGACTAATACAGCCTATGAACTCGCTGCTAGAGAAATTCGCTTGGGAAATTCAAATGTTACTTGGGAGACGGCGTTAAAACATAATTATGGTATAGATGCTTACTTCTTCAAAGACCGTTTACGTTTATCTGTCGATTATTTCATGGAAAAACGTAAGGATATTCTTATACAACGCCAAACAGTTCCTTACCTGATTGCAATGGGAGGCGGCTTGTTGCCGGTAGTCAATATGGGTAAGGTGGATAATAAAGGATATGAGATCGATTTGAAATGGAATGATAAGATCCGTGATTTCTCTTATTACATAAATGCTAATCTTTCTTATTCTAAAAATAAGATTGTATATCAAGACGAGGTAGAACCGAATGAACCTTATCAATGGCGTACGGGAAATGAAGTGGGAGCTCGTTACGGATATGTAGCATTAGGCTTTTATAATAAAGATGATTTCAATGAAGATGGTTCTTTGAAGGAGGGGTTGCCACGACCGTTGGCTACAGTCTATCCCGGTGATGTGAAATATGCCGATTTGAACAATGATAACGTGATAGATAATGATGATCAAAAGAAGATCGGAAATCCCAAGCGTCCGGCTTATACATTTGGTTTGAATTTTGGTGCTGAATATAAAGGTGTTTTCTTTTCTATGAACTGGACGGGAGTGGCAGAATGTGACATTATGATGGCTAATACCTATAGAAACCCAATGTTTAATAAGACATTAGGTGGTGTGTTCTATCAATATCTGGTGGATGGACGTTGGACGGAGGAAACTGCTGCAACGGCTGAATATCCACGTTTTACATATAATACGAATTCTCATAACCAAGCCACATCGCGTGTATGGATCAAAGACGCCTCTTATGTTAAATTGAAGAACTTGACAGTTGGGTATAATATTGCCAATAAAAAGGTTCTGAAAGCTATCGGTGCTTCCAAACTTACCGTACAGTTTACAGGATATAATCTTTTGACTTTTGACAAACTGAAGGTGTTCGATCCGGAAGGTGAACTGACGCGTGATAACAATACTTATCCCGTTATGAAGATTTTCAGTTTGGGCGTGAATGCAACCTTTTAACCATTTAAATTGAAGATATGAAAACTATAGGTAAAATAATCTCTTTGGGAGTATTGGCCGCTATGATCGTCGGCTGTGAGGACCTGAAATTCGGAAATAATTTTCTGGAGAAACCAGTAAGTGACGAGGTATCACTTGACACCGTTTTTTCGTCTAAAAAATATGCAGATCAGGCTTTGAACCAATTCTATAAGACTTTGCCCGATTATCTGCCTGCTTCACAAGGTTATCATTACGAGGCTCTTATACTGGATGTCTTTTCTGATATAGGATATACATCACGTTTGTCTTGGAATCATGGTTCTATTACAGCTGCGGATAAAGGAAGTAAATTCCCCTATCAATTGTCTAACGGTAATGTGACAGGTGATCCGACATTTGGAATAAGAAAGGCTTATATCTATCTTGAGAATGTAGATAAAGTTCCGGATATGTCTGATGAAGAAAAGAGGGTACGTAAAGCAGAGGCTAAAGTAGTAATAGCCTATCATTATACAGATATGATTCGTTATTATGGAGGTATGCCGTGGATTGATCATGCCTATAAAGCTGATGAAACATTTTTATTCCCTCGTTTGACACTGGAAGAAACGGTCTCAAGAACAGTGGAACTGTTAGACGAAGCGGCTAAAGACTTGCCGTGGTATACAACGGATGCGGAGTATGGACACATGACAGCTGCTGTTGCTAAAGCGTTGAAGTTCCGTTTACTGACTTTTGTTGCCAGTCCGTTGTTTAATAATACAGAAGCTTATTATGAAGGACAGGCTTCTACAGATCATTTGGCTTGGTATGGAGATTACCAGGAGAGTCGCTGGATGGCTGCATTGGAAGCCGGTAGGGAATTTTTACGGCTGAATAAACAAAATGGAGATTATTATCGGATAGAGAATACCGGTGATCCGCGCGAAGATTATGTGAACGGTTATTTCACAAAAGGAAACCGGGAAGTAGTGATGGCTTCTTTCCGTTGGGGATTTTATACTGCCAGTAATAAGGCTTATCGTATGTATGATCAAGGATATGGGATGCCTCGCAGTAGTCATGCCGATATGTTTTTATGGAAAGATGGTTCTAAATTTGACTGGAATAATCCGGAACATCGAGCACATCCATTTTTTGATGAAGCGGGTAAACCGACTCGTGATATTCGTTTGTATGAGACCCTGATTGTAAATGAAGATAAATGGCAGGGAAGAAAAGCGGAGGTCTATATCGGAGGGCGTGAAGGATATGGAACCGGATCCAATGTGGGAAGTAAGACCCAGTTTGGTTATGGATTTCGAAAATTCATTCGTGATAAAAAAAATGAAATGGATAAGAAACCCTATTCTTGTCCTCTTGTACGCATGCCTGAAATTTATTTAAGTATGGCCGAAGTTATGAATCAGTTAGGACAAGCTTCTACAGATGATGAATTCGGTATGGATGCGTATGATTATCTGAATTTGGTACATACACGTGCCGGATTGCCTGAGGTCTTGGCGAGTGAGGTTCCGATGGGAGAGCCTTTGTTAAACTATTTGTTGGATGAACGTGCCCGTGAATTTGGTCAGGAGGATATACGTCATCATGATATGAGACGTTATCGGAAAGGAGCCGAGTGGGCAACACGTCCTTTGGAGATACTGGAAACGAGAAAGGTTGGAAATAATTTTGAATATGCCATCAGCATCCGTAATGATATCAAATATCTCTGGTATGATCATTGGTATTTGTTACCATTTCCAGTAACAGAAATCAATAAGAAATATGGTCTAATTCAGAATCCCGGTTGGGAATAAAAATTAATGAATAAACGAAAGATTATGAAGAAATTTCTATATACAATAGGATTAGCACTTACTTGTTCATTGGGTATGATGGCACAAACGGTGAATGGAGTAGTGAAAGATATCCATGGGAAACCGCTTCCCGGAGTAAAAGTATCTCGGGTAGGTGAAATGAGGAACAATAGCGTGACTGATAATAACGGTGTGTTTGCACTGGATCTGGAAAAGGGAGACTATATAGAACTGAACTATGCCGATGTAGTAATGAAACGGGTAAGGGTAGACGGAGAGTCACTCACCATAGTTCTGGACTCAAAGAAAGATGCTGTAGTAGATTTAGGATTTGTGAGACGTACTGAAGAGACACAAACCCAATCGGTATCTACCATTTATGCTGATCAGCTGGAAAAGTCTTCAACTTCCATGTATAAAGTGAATAACTCATTGTTCGGTTTGCTTTCCGGATTGCATTTGTCACAGAATGTAGGATGGCATGCCAATGCTGATATGCGTGTTCGTGGACAAGGAGGACTGAACGGTGCTGCTCCACTTATTTTAGTGGATGGTTTCCGCCGTGCACTCGATCATTCTATTCTTGAAGAAATAGAATCGGTACAGGTTTTGAAAGATGGTGCAGCTACTGCACTTTACGGAGCTAGGGCTGCCAATGGTGTGATTTTGGTAAACACGAAACGAGGTGCCTATAATTCATTCGATATAGATGTGAATTATCGTCACGGTTTCAACTTACCGATTAATCAACCGGAGATGGCAGATGCCTATACGTATGCTATGGCGCAGAATGAAGCGTTATATTATGACGGACTTCCTTTACAATACACATCTACACAACTGGAGATGTTCAAAAATGGGTCTAATCCTCTTTACTATCCCAATGTGGATTGGGTGAAAGAAGGTATGCGTGACATGAGCGAAAATAATCAGTTTAATCTGGTGGTACGTGGTGGAGGAAAACGTGCGCGTTATCTGGCTATGCTTGATTACAAAAACGAGTTCGGATTGCTGAATGAAAATTATACGCATTATTCTGAACGTTATAACTCACAGATCCGTGAATATGATTTGTCTTTACGTATGAATTTAGATGTGGACATTACAGAAAGTACAAAAGTAAAGTTCGATTTATTCGGTGTGATTACTGAAGATAAGCGCCCCAATACGGGAATAGATGCTATTTTCCAAAATCTATATAAGGTCCCGGCCACTGCTTTCCCAATAAAGACCATCAATAATAATTGGGGAAGTAATACCATCTTTAAGATGAATCCGATTGCAGCTATTGCCGATGTTGGCTACGTTCAACAAAACCGTCGTTTGCTGTATGGTGATATGCGGTTGACACAGGATTTTTCCATGTTCCTTAAAGGCTTGAGTGCAGAACTGGCTGTGGGTTATGATAATTCGGCTGTATTTGAGGAGATAGGTAGTAAGAGTTATATGTATGAGGTAAGTTACTTAGCAGACAACGGGTTACCGGTGAGTCAAACGTATGGAACGAATACTACCATGCAAATATCTTCTTCCAAACTGAGTAGCCAGATACTTCGTCATAGCGTGGAGGCTAAATTGAACTATGATCGTGCATTTGGTAGTCATCAGGTAGCTGCGGCTGTCGTATATCGTCAGGATGGAGAAGATGGCCTGGAAAGGAACGCTTCTTATTATCGCCAGAATGTAATGGGTGTTTTAGGTTATAATTATAACAATCGTTACATGGTGGATTTTGTAGGTAATTATTATGGGACGAGTATTCTGTTGAAAGGCGATAAGTTCCGTTTTTATCCGGCTGTGTCTGCGGGATGGAACCTGGCTAATGAAGCATTCTTACAGGATGTATCTTATTTAGATTTGTTGAAGTTGCGTGCTTCGTGGGGTAAATCGGCTATTGATAATTTAAGTTACGGACTTGGTAATCATTTCTGGACCGGAAGTGGAAAGTATCCTTTTGGGGATGGTATGACTGATGTTAATGGTTTAAGAGAACAGAAGTTACCGATACGCCAATTAAATCTGGAAACAGCTACCAAATACAATATAGGTGTAGATGTACGTCTCTGGAACAATTTGACTGCCACCGCAGAATATTATTACGACCATCGTACGGATATCTTATGTTCTAATAATAAGGTTTCTTCCATACTGGGTATCACGGCTCCTCAACAGAATATAGGTGAGGTAAAGAGTCAGGGTATTGAATTGAGTCTGGGGTGGAACGATCAGATTAAAGACTTTAAATATTACGCAAATGCCAATTGGGCTTGGAATGGTAGTGAAGTCATTGAAAATGGACAAGCTTACCAACCATACGATTATTTGTATACCAAAGGACATAAAGTAGGACAATTGTTCGGTTTGGAAGCTATCGGGTATTTCCGTGATGAGAAAGATATTACCGATAGTCCGGAGCAGACTTTCTCTACAGTACGTCCGGGTGATATCAAATATAAAGATCAAAACGGTGACAATAGAATCGATAGTGAAGACCGGGTAGCCATTGGTAAATCAACAGCTGTTCCCGAAATGGTTTACGGTTTGAACTTGGGTTTCGAGTACAGAGGTATCGGAATTGATATGGTATTCAATGGTATCAGTGGACTTACCAAACAGTTGAATGTTGCCAATGTACACCGGCCGCTTCGTAATGGTAATACGAACATTGCTACCTGGTATCTGAAGGATAAAGTACGCTGGACAGAACAGACTAAGGATATTGCCAATCTTCCACGCCTCTCCACATTATCCAATGAAAACAACTATCAGGCAAGTACTCAATGGATAGCCGACGGTTCGTTCTTTAAGCTCCGTACGCTGAATGTACACTACACATTGCCTCAGAAGTGGTCGCAAAAGATGAAGATGGATAAATTCCAAGTTTATGCAAGAGCCGAAAATGTATTCTCTATTGACAAGATTGACTATTTCAATTGTGAGGATATCGCTTTGGGATATCCCGATCTGTTTACGGTATATGTCGGTTTGAATATTAATTTCTAAAAAGGAAAAATTATGTGGAATATAAAGAAATATATGATAGTGGCTTGTACCTTGCTTTCTGTCAGCGGGTGTGATTACCTGGGATTTGATGAAACCACAGGTAAGACAAAAGAAGAAGCTTATAGCTATTATGATAATATGAACCAGATGGTTTCTTACGTATATACTTTTTTACCGATGGACTTGGGACAGATTGATGATGCCATGATAGAGTCGGGTACGGATAATTCAGTATATACCTGGGAGAATAATGATATCTATTATTTTACTAATGGCGTTTGGAGTCCCTTGAAAAGAGTGGATGACGGATGGAATTTCTGGACTGCTATCCGTAGTGCCAACTCTTTCCTTGAGAATTTTGATATTGAAGCGTTGAAGCGTTTCGAGTATAATGACAATTATGATGAAATTATTGGAAAGGCTGAAAAGTTTCCCTATGAGATACGTTTCTTGAGAGCTTTTTATTTATTTGAATTAGCTAAGCGTTATGGGGATATTCCGTTGATAACCCGCACTTACAATGAAGATGAAATAAATTCCGTAGAAAAGACTCCTTTTTCCGAGGTCATTGATTTCATAGCACAAGAGTGTTCGGAAATAGCTCCGGAGCTTCCGATAAACCAGGCTGATTTCTGGGGTGACACCGGACGTGCTACTCGTGGAGCTGCATTGGCATTAAAGTCAAGGGCACTACTTTATGCTGCCAGTCCGTTACATAATTCGAATAATGATTTAACCAAATGGGAAAAAGCTGCTGAGGCTGCCGCTGAAGTGATAGGTCTGAATGCATATTCGCTGCCCAAAATAGGAAACGATCCATTATACTCGAATACGGGAGGTAATGGTGTACTGAAGTCAAAACAGCTGATTCTTGAACGTCGCAACGCTGCTAAAGAGAACTCCTTTGAAGCCCGTAATGAACCAATGGGATATGAAGGTGCGAAAGGTGGAAATACTCCGACACAGAACCTGGTGGATACCTACGAAATGAAAGATGGTACTACTTTTGACTGGAATAATCCTGTGCACGTAGCTAATATGTATTATGATGCCGCTGGAAAACAGACACGTGACCCGCGTCTGTACTTGAATGTATTGACTAACGGTACTACCTGGCTGAAAGAAAAGGTAGAAACTTTTAAGGGAGGTAAACATAATATTTTGGATGGCTCTACTAAAACCGGTTATTATCTTCGTAAATATATGAATCCGTCTGTATCGCTTGATCCGGATAAACCCAACAAACTGGAACATCATTATATCTTGTTCCGCTATGCGGAAATCCTGTTGAATTATGCTGAAGCGTTGAATGCATGTAAAGGGCCGGATGCCACTACCGAAAAGTGTACGTTGACAGCACGTCAGGCTTTGAATATGGTACGCGAATCTGCCGGAATGAAAGCGGTGGATGAAACAGGAGAAGCCTTTACTGCCAAAGTTCGTAACGAACGTCGTGTTGAGCTGGCTTTTGAAGGACATCGTTTCTATGATATCCGTCGTTGGAAGATTGCCGGTCAGGATGATGTAAGAAATATATATGGAGTGGAAATCACTAAAGCCGGAGATACTTTTAACTACAAGAAGGTACTGATACAAAAAGCATATTGGAATGATAAGATGTATTTGTTCCCCTTCCCGCAGAATGAAGTGTATATGAATCCGAATTTGAAACAAAACCCCGGTTGGAATGAATAATAATAATTGAATGATTATGAATACAAAATTACTATATAATCTAATCATCACTTTATTCGGATTGTCAATCTTGGCAGCCTGTAGTGATGACAAAGAGATATTCTTTAATGATGTAATTGGTGAAGAAACCGTGGATAGGGTACATCCTAACGATCGTGATAAACCTTATCCGAGAGAGGAACATACTCTTTACCTGAATCCTACACCGCTTATTGTACCTGCGAATGCGAAGAAAGAAACCGAGTTTATGGAATTCGAGCTTTCCCGGAATGAGAATTTCCCCGAAGAAGGAACCTATCGTTCGGGCAAAGTATCCTGGTATATGTATAATATTCATAAGCAGATGGAAACTGGTGTCTGGTATTGGCGTTTCCGCATAGTGGACGCTAACGATAAAACCGGTCCTTGGAGTGTAGTGAATAAGTTTACGGTGACAGGTGAAGAACCTGTCTTCGTAACACCGGAATGGGCTGTGTGTAAACAGAACATTCCGACAACCTTTCCGTTTATCAACTGCTTTATCCAGGCTGATATTGATAAGGTGAGTCCGATTGATGCTTCACACATTGAATATCGTAGTATGATTAGCAGGGCTAACGGAAAATTGAAAGATATTGTTCTTCCGGCCGATAACCCGTATAACTATAATATGGAAGATCTGGGTAATGATGTGAATTATATATTGAATACGGCATATCAGTTAACCAAGGAACAGAAATACTTCGATAAGATTATTCAACTTGGAAAACAGATGATTAATTACGATGTGAAGGATAATGTCTTGTTCTCCGAGAATTTCTTTTCAGCAGGTGTAATCAGTGCTTTGAGCGTTTTCTATGAGTTAGGGCAAGATGTGCTGACGGAAGATGAGAAGACGAAAACAGAAGAACTGATGATACGTATTCTGGAACATTATTATGAAAGTTTCTTGGGTAGAATTGAAAATCATATATTCGAAAATCATACCTGGCAGATTGTGTTGCGTGCTATGGTACAAGGTGCATTGACCATTTGCAATGAATATCCCGAAGCCATGAAGTTCCTGGAGTATAGTTATGAATTATGGACGGCTCGTGCCCCGGCATCCGGTTTCAACCGTGATGGAACATGGCACAACGGTGCAAGTTATTTCAAAACCAATCAATATACACTTTACTATATGCCTATGCTGTTTACCCATCTTACAGGGACTAATTTTCTGGAGCATCCGTGGTATAAGGCTGCCGGAAAGGCAATGATATATAGTAACCTCCCAGGAACGGAAATGACCAGCTTCGGTGATGGGGTAGAAAAGAGAGGAGCGCCTGACAGGGGTAGATTGGCTTTCGCAGACTTTATTGCCCGTGAAACCGGAGATTCTTATGCCGCTTGGTATGTAAAGGAATGCGGAAATACCGTCCATGACGACTATTCCATGCGTCTTTATCGTATTGCGCGTGAGCATATCTCTTATGGTGGAAAGGAACTTACGGCAAATGATTTTGAGAATTATTTGTGGAATAAGGATACCGGAGAAGGAGTTGCTTTCTCTGATATGGTTGAAAGGAGTAGCAATCTGTCGTTGGCTTTCCGTTCCAGTCCGTTCGGCTCGGGCAGTCATACGCTGGCCGACCAGAATAGCTTCAAGCTTTTTTATAAAGGGCGTCCTGTATATGTAAATGCCGGTTATTATCAAAGCTTCAATGATGCGCACAGTCTGTTGCAATATCGTAATACTCGCGGACATAATACCATTATGATTAATAATATCGGTCAGCCTTTTACTACTAGAGCATACGGTAATCTGGAACGTGGTCTGAATGGAACTAATCTGGCATACTTCTTGGGTGATGCTTCTCAAGCTTATTGTGGTGTATCGGAATATTCGATGTGGCAGGATGCTTTTAGCAAAGCAGGTATCTCGCAAACGCCGGAATATGGATTTAGAGAAACCCCATTGAATAATTACAAACGGCACATTTTCATGCTTCGTCCCAATAAAGTCGTGATTTACGATGATTTGGGAGCTGACGAACCGGCTACCTGGCAATGGTTACTACATAGCCCGGTGGAATTTCATGTAGCTGGCAATAAGGTAACAACGAACTATACAACCACGGATAAAGGTAATTTTACAGCTGTGGCACAAATTTATTGCGAACAGATACCTACTATTACTACCACGAAAGATTGGTTCCCGGGTGGAGAACCTACCTCTCCAGCCGATGTTGCGAAACAGTGGCATCTGACTGCTGACTTTGAAGCAAGCATGAACAATAAAATTCTCACGATCATACAATTGAGTGATAATGGTCAGGTAGAGGATGTGTGGCAGGTAAATAATCGTTTCACATTGGGTGATTGGATTGTGGAGGCCGAAATGGCAGCGGATAAACCGGCAACTATTAAGATATCCAATAAGACCACCGGTACTGTCTTCGATTATGGTTCTGTAGAGTTACAATTAGATGGGGTTCCTTATCAGCGTCAGCAAGAAAACTCATCTGTATTGTATGATGATGTATTTGGAATGCTGCAAGTACAAGAGTGCATCACTAAACCTGTACAGACTACAAGAAGTGTTAGATAAATATAGTCAGGAGAACAACTCTGTTCTCAGTGTAGGATATAAAAAAAGAAGATATGAAAAAAGTATATTATATAATTACCTTGATGTTTGCCGTACTGTTGGTTTCGTGTGCCAACAACGAATTGGCGAACACCGGGAATGAAAAGGATGATCGTGTCAGTATCTCTGCCGAGATACCGGGTGGTGTAGCGGATACCCGTGCACAAATTACAGTACCTTCTACTCATCAATTACGTAGTATTATTGAAGTCTGGAGCAAGGAAGATCGTCCTGAACTGAAATATCGTAATGAAGTAGTGGTAGATGGCGGAACGACTCCTAATTTTGACTTTGCTTTGTCACCGGGAGATTACACTTGTTTGGTTTGGACTGATTTCATAAAGAAAGATGCTGTTGTTGCAGATGTCACTACAGATAATGATATTACTTATAAGCATTTTGAGGATTTCTGTTACGACACGTCCGATTTACATAATGTTTTCATTAAAGACGAAAAGGGAACTACGTTGTTTGATACTGACCTTTGCGATGGTTTTTTTGCCAATCTTGAACTGGAAAAGAGTATGAATCCCATTTCTCGGGTAGTGAAACTGGTTCGTCCCTTTGCTCAGTTGATTGTGAAGGAAAAGAATGCCGGTAAGTTTGCCGCTTTAAAAAGCATGCAAGTGAACTATGAAATGTCCAAAGGCTTTAATGTAGCGACTGGAGAACCTGTTGCCGGCATGATGACGGCTGTATATGCCAAAAGTTTCCAAACCGGAGATGACTCACGTGTCCTTTTCACAAGTTATCTATTCACTCCTTCTACCGGATTGGCATTGGGGGCAACTACACTTTCATTGACTACGACAAGTAAGACTACCAATGAAATTCCGTCGGGAAGTATTAATTTAGTAAGAAACCAGCGTATGACGGCGAGTGGTAATCTGATTTCCGGTGAGGGGGTGGATCCTGATCCTGAACCTGAGCCTTCTCGTGATCCGTTAGTAGGAGATTATTTCTTTAAGAATGGTACATGGGGTGACGAACTGACGGATGAAAATAAGGATGATTGCATCGGGCTTGTTTATGCCGTTGGTCCGCAGACCGGTGATGATATTTCCAATTATCCGGATAGCGATGGCAAGAGTATCAAGGGATATGTGGTAGCATTGAAACCGTTGGAACCCACTGAAGAATTTATACAAAACATACATAAACTTTCCAGCCGTTTATATTTGTATAATAAAGACAATAAGATAGCTCTACCTACTCCTGAAAAGAAAAATGACATTGTGAACCACAATGGTTATGCAATGACTCAAAAGCTTTTGTCGTTTGATTTGTTCAAGGCACACCTCGATGACGAGACTTATCCGGCATTGCAGTGCTTTTATACTTGGCTGAACGGGAGTGAAGTCGTTAAACCGGCACGCTATGCCAGTGAGTGGTATATTCCTTCTGCACGTCAGATATTGGACATTATAGGCGGCAGTTATGGATTTGCTGCAAGAAGTGATGTTAAACTGGAAGCAATGGAAAAGAATGCATTGGCAACTTCATTGACTAGGACCATTGATTTAGGGATAGGAAGTTCTATCGGTGGTAATGGATACAATATGTTCAACTCTTCTCTGAATCAGAATGATATACCTGAACCTGTGACTATACAAGTGAACAAAGAAGCAGACAAGGCAACGAAAGGTGGGCTGAATACGGTTAAGTACGGTAGAGAGAATGTTGCCGGTTATGTCCGTCCTGTCTTGACAATCATTAAATAACACTGACTAAAAGAAAGAATAATATGAAAAAGAATATTCTATATATGATACTTTTCTGCTGCATGGGACTCTTGTCGGTAGCCTGCAGCGATGACGAGGATTCATCCGGTGTCAAAGGTAATCAGGTGCGTATTTCCGCTTTACTGCCGGAAGGTATTTCCACGGAACAGCCTGGAAATATCGACGGACATAAGTTACGTTACATTCTGGAAATACGTACCCGGGGAGGAGCTTCTAAAGTCCTCCGTAAAGAATTGGCAGTAGAACCTACTGCCGAGGTTAAGAATGGTTTGTTTGACATTACGTTGGATGCAGGTACATACGATTGTGTAATCTGGGCTGATTACGTTGACGCTGCCACTGTCGCAGGCGATGACAAACTTTTTACCGATAAGTATTATGATACTTCCAATTTGGAAAATGTTCGGGTGAAAGATGCGAACAGTCTGATCAACAATGATGCATCGGATGCTTTTTATTATAGTGGTGAGCTCAGCAAAGGTGATGAGAACCTTGTACTGGAGTTGAATTTAGTTCGCCCTTTTACAAAGGTGAGTGTATTGGAAAAGAATTTGCGCGAGTTCAAAAAATTGCTGGGTCTAGAGGCTTCTTTCAAAGCTCCGTTGGCATTTAATGCCGCAACAGGTATAGCTGCCACTGAAGAAACCGTGCTGAGTATCGGTATGCCGACTTTCAATCCGGCTGATACCCCTGACGGTACTTTATTCTCCGCCTATATCTTTTCCAATACAGAGAGCCGCAATATGGATGCTATTCAATTGACCTTTACTACCAAAGAAGGTACGAAAGACGTGGCTGTTCCGGCAGGACTGGTACCGTTGTTGCGTGGACAGCATGTCAAGGTTAGCGGTAACATGATGGCGGAGACTCCACCCGATAATACAGATTTCGATATTACTTTCGATATTGATGTAGAAGAGTGGTCTTCGGCGACAGTAGATGTGGAATTGAAACCTATACAGGTAAAAGTAGGAGATTTCTTCTTTAAAGATGGTACGTATGGAAATAAATTGACGGATGAAAACAAGGGAGACTGTGTTGGAATTGTCTATGCCGTTGGCCCGCAACCAGGAGATGATATTACAAATTATCCGAATAGCGAAGGGAAGAACATTGAGGGATATGTGGTATCATTGAAACCGTTGGAGCCCACTGAGGAATTTATACAGAGTGAACATAAACTTTCCGGTCGTCTGTACTTATATGATTTGAAGAACAAGATAGCCTTGCCTGCGCCTGAAACGAAAAATGACATTGTAAACCACAATGGTTATGCTATGACTCAAAAACTTTTGTCGTTTGATTTGTTCAAGGCCCACCTCGATGACGAGACTTATCCGGCATTGCAGTGCTTCTATGCTTGGTTGAACGGGAATGAGGTTGTTAAACCGACAAGTAATGCCAGTGAGTGGTATATTCCTTCTGCACGTCAGATATTGGACATTATAGGTGGTAGTTATGGATTTGCTGCAAGAAGTGATGTTAAACTGGAAGCGATGGAGAAGACAGAGTTGGCCGCTTCATTGGCTAAAGCCATTGAACTCGGGATAGGAAGTTCTATCGGTGGTAATGGATACAATATGTTCAACTCCTCCCTCAACCAGAATAGTTTGCCCGAACCTGTGACTATACAAGTGAACAAAGAAGCAGATAAGGCGACGAAAGGTGGATTGAATACGGTTAAGTACAATAGAGAGAATGTTGCCGGTTACGTCCGTCCTGTCTTGACAATCATTAAGTGAGACTAAGATAAAAGGCTGTTTTTAGGATAATTTAGGTTTAAGAGAGAGCCCCGGAGAATGTTAAAGTTCTTCCGGGGCTCTTTATGATTTTGATTAAAACTGTGTGTACCCATATCATGAAGCCGTTTTACAACTTCGTCTCTCCTTCAATGAATTCTTCCAGGAAAAGGTTCTCGCCATCAAACACGGCATATGAGAAATAATTAATCCAATCGCCTAAAATAATGACACGGGCTGTAGCACTCAGCATCAAGTCCAGTTCTATATGTCGGTGCCCATAAATGAAGAAATTGATATTCGGGTGGCTTTTCAGATATTCCTTTGTGTAGAGTACCAGATGTTCATTATTCTCGCCCATGTACTCCGGTTCTTTGCCATTCACGCGTTTCAGGCGGCTGTGCTTTGCCCATGTCAATCCCAATTCCACACTCCAGCGGGGGTGTAGGGCTGAAAACAAGGTTTGAAGCGAATGGCTGTGGAACATGGCACGCAAAAGCTTGAATTTTTTGTCCGGGTCGCCCAAACCGTCTCCGTGCGCCAGATAGAACTCCTTTCCGTATATCTCTGTGGTAAGTGCTTCCCGATGGATGATGACACCACACTCTTTAGTCAAGTAATCGCCGCACCAGATGTCGTGATTGCCTGTGAAAAAGTGTACTTCCACCCCCATATCCGTCAGTTCGGACAGCTTTCCGAGGAACCGGGTATACCCTTTGGGCACTACTGTGCGGAATTCATACCAGAAATCAAACATATCTCCCAACAGATATACGGCAGAAGCCTTGTGCTTGATACTATCCAGAAAGTTGACTAACCGGCGTTCTTGTGTCCGTCCGTGTTCAATGGCACGTGAGCCCAGATGGGCGTCTGAAAGGAAATATACGTTCTTCATTTATCAACTATCCGTTATCAATTATTTAAAGAAACCCGAGCTCCAATTTAGCTTCCTCGCTCATCATATCTTTGTCCCATTCGGGCTCGAATACCAGATTGATGGTAGCTGAGGTTACTCCATCAATCGATTCGACTTTTTGGCGGACATCCTCCATGATAAAATCTGCTGCCGGACAATTGGGGGCGGTCAGCGTCATATCTATATTAGCGTCTCCGTTGTCGGAAACATCAATTTTATAGATGAGTCCCAAGTCGTAGACGTTTACCGGTATTTCAGGATCGTATACGGTCTTGAGCATGGATACGATTTTTTCTTCTATTTCAAATTTGGTCATATTCGTACGGTTTCTTGGTTTAGCGTAGCAAATCTAAAGATTTTAATTGAAACGGCAATAACTTAAAGTGATAATATCCCTTCATCGTTGAAACTGTAATATCTGCCGTCTGTAATGATAACATGGTCAATGAGCCGTATGTTCATGGTTTGAGCCCCTTTTTGTACGAGTTGTGTCAACCGCTTATCCTCTTGGCTGGGTTGCGGATTACCCGAGGGATGATTGTGTATAAGCGACAGCTGTGTGGCACGTTGCAGCAAAGCTTCACGCAGTATGCTTCGCACATCGGCTGTGGTCTGGTCTATACCACCCCGGCTGATACGGATTTTATCAATCACCCGTGCTGCTTGGTTCAGCAGTAATATCCAGAATTCTTCCTGTGCGAGATCACACATCAGCGGATGAAAGAGTTCGTAGATGTCTTGTGACGAACGGATAACTGGCCGTTCGGAATGTTCCTGCAACTTTCTTCGTTTACCCAGTTCCAGGGCTGCCATGATAGTGACGCTTTTTGCCGGTCCCAGTCCCTTGAAACGCGAGAAATCTCGTACTTCCCACTTTCCCAGTCGGTTTAAATCGTTGTTGCAACTGGCCAAAGTCCGTTGCATCAGGCTTACTGCGCTTTCCTCCGTATTACCTGAACCGATAAGTATGGCGAGCAGCTCCGCATCACTAAGTGCCTCGGCACCTTTTTGCATCATCTTTTCCCGGGGACGGTCTTCTGCTGCCCACTGGTTGATATTCAATTTGTTCATTGGTTCGTATTTCTTCTCCCCTCGTTCCCCTTACTTATAAAAGTTCTTCTTAAATGCTTCAAATTCGTCTTTCCCAAGCACACAGCGCTTCCACCAAGCTCTCCAGAACCCTGTCCCGTATCCGATAAGCTGTATGAAGGAAGCTGCAATCGAATAAACTCCGATACGAAAACTATGGTTTTGCAGGGTGGAGTCCAGGCAAACCAGCAGAGCGTATAAGACGATTGGTGTCAGGCTATACAGGCAGAGGGGTGTTCCCAGCAATAACAACACTACTCCCAGTGTAAATACGGCAGGCAGCAGATGAACGATTTTCAGTGATTCGGGATATTTCTTGTACAGGTTGATACGGGCTATTCCCGAGTTATGCACCTGTTTGAAAAACTTTTTCAAATCCGTCCGGCGCTTATGGTATACCCATGCGCCGGGAAACAACCGGCATTTATATCCTCCTTGGAAGATGCGGATGCTGAAGTCGATATCTTCTCCGAAACGCATTTTGGAGAAACCACCCAGTACGTCATACACTTGGCGGCGTACTCCCATATTGAAACTTCGCGGATAGAACTTGTCCATTTTCTTTTTCCCTCCGCGAATACCTCCCGTTGTAAAGAAAGAAGTCATGGAGTAGTTGATGGCTTTCTGTATATCCGTAAAGGAAGAATGCGCACGGTCCGGTCCGCCAAAAGCGTCGGCGGGCTCTCTTTGCAGTTCCTCTTCTACCGCCGCAAAATATCCTTCGGGCAAGATGCAGTCGGAGTCCAATATAATCAGATAATCCCCTTTACTCCGTTCCGCCCCATAGTTCCGTGTCTGTCCGGGACCGGAATTAGACTTGTTATAATAATGTATATCCAGCTCTCGCTGATATTGTGCTACGACTTCCTTGCAGGGAATGGAAGAACCGTCTTCTACAACAACTACCTCAAAGTCCTTGAAGCGTTGTACTGTCAAGCTTTCCAGCAGTTCGTTCACTTCATCAGGACGGTTATATACGGGGATAATGACGGAATATCTCATAACGTCTGTCTCAATTATTCTTTTTCAATGACAAAGATACATCTATTTATGCAATCCGTCTTTAATTCGGGTGAGTTATTCTTTTCAACTGCATACATTTGCTTTGCTTAAACAAACCTGTTGTTTAGAGTGGTAACGTTTATTGTTCCTGTCCGGCCCTTTGTTCTTTTCTGTTCAATCCTATGTTTTTTTCTATTCAATCTTGTAGCTCGTTGTCGGTTCACAGCAGTGAATAGATCGACTCACTATAGTGAACAGATCTGTTCATTACCGTGAATTGATCTATTCACTGCTGTGAGCCGACAATAAATTATAGGGTTAAGCCAAAGAAAGCTCAAGGCTGAACAAAAGAAAGCTTAGAGCAGAGTGGAAGTGAACAGATATCTTTCCGCTACATAAGGGGGAGGGAATACAAAAAGACAGCCTGTCCAAAGTATGAACAGGCTGTCTGTGTATGTAAAATGAAGGAATAAACTTCTTATGCCTTTACGCGGCCAACATAAGATCCGTCACGAGTATCGATTTCGATAGATTCGCCTTCGCTGATGAACAATGGAACACGTACGGTTGCACCGGATTCTACAGTGGCGGGTTTCAATGTGTTGGTTGCGGTATCACCCTTCAAGCCGGGCTCGGTATAAGTAATCTTCTGTACCACCTTTACAGGTACGTCAGCGTAAAGTACAGTTTCGGTAGTGGCGTCAGAAACCACATCTACGACCATACCTTCGAGCAGGAAATCAACACCGTTGATCAGATCGTGAGCGATAGGAATTTGATCGAAAGTTTCTTGGTTCATGAATTGGTAGTAGTCACCGTCATGGTAGAGGTATTGATGAGGACGGCGTTCCACGCGTACATCTTCCAGCTTTTCACCGATGTTGAAACGACGCTCGAGTACGTAACCGTTTACAACATCTTTCAGTTTGGTACGCATGAAAGTATTACCTTTTCCCGGTTTTACATGCAGGAAGTCAATGCAGAAATACAGCTTGCCATCCATGCGGATGCAAGTTCCGATTTTAATGTCTTGGGCATTAATCATAACTTTATAGTCTTTATATTATTGTAATTTATTAGTTTCCTGTCACTTCTTAGCGAGTGCAAAAGTAATGGAAATCGGTAAAAAACACAAAAACTTTTGAGATAAAATGAGTTATCTCTTGGTTATTTTAGAAAAAGTATCTATTTTTGCAGCCCGATTACGTGGAATAATAACATAAAACAAGATACAGTAATGAAAAGAACATTTCAACCCTCTAACAGAAAGAGAAAAAACAAACACGGATTCCGTGAGAGAATGGCAACAGCTAATGGTCGCAGAGTATTAGCAGCGCGTCGTGCTAAAGGCAGAAAGAAACTGACTGTTTCTGATGAATACAACGGAGTGAAGGCATAAGCCTCTTTCGTGTAATACAGAATAAGAGAGCCGTAAAAGACAAAATTTGTCTTTTACGGCTTTTCTTATAGCTGAAAATTGTATCTTTGCTCCCAAATACATGTAGATATGACTATAAAAGAGTTTTTTTCTTTTCGACAGAACAAATTCTTCTGGGTAAACATCATAGCGATGGTCATTGTTATCGGTGCATTATTGTGGGGTGCGCTGAAGGGAATAGACATATATACCCGTCATGGTGAGGCGGTAGTGGTACCTGATGTAAAAGGCATGGGGATAGGTGAAGCTGAGAAAATATTCCGTAACCGGGGATTGAGTTGTGTGGTTTCCGATTCGTCTTATGTCAAAAATCAACCTGCCGGTTGTATTCTGGAATACAATCCGGGTGCCGGACAGAAAGTGAAAGAAGGGCGCACTATCTATCTAACTATAAATACGCTTGACATCCCTTTGCAGGTGGTTCCCGATGTGGCGGACAACAGTTCGTTGCGTCAGGCGGAAGCCCGCATCCTTGCATCGGGTTTCAAACTGGATGAAATTCAGTATGTGGCAGGAGAGAAGGACTGGGTATATGGAGTGAAGTACAATGGCAGGCAGCTTGTTATCGGTGATAAAGTTCCTATGGGCGCTACTTTGACGTTGATGGTAGGCGATGGTGGTGAACTTCCGCAGGAGGCCGACTCTTTGGGTGTGGAGGGGTCTGGAAGTGCCGAAACTGTAACTTCATCTGAAGGCTCTGCCGCTGACGAATCCTGGTTTTGATCAGTGGATAGTTAGTTGAGGACCGATAGTTGATAGTGGATAATTGAGAATTGAAGTAATTTCGATCGTAAATTGTTAACGTACCTATGTGTTAAAGATAAAGAATGTGTCATGACCATAGGGAATAAATCGTAGATAACCAGATGATAGAGGAATTGCCCGATGATATAGCGAATGATGAATTGGATGATATAGAACCCATTGGTGATGAGGCGCAGCTCTACGAGCATTTTCGTGTAGTGGTAGACAAAGGGCAGGAGATGATGCGTGTGGACAAATATCTGTTCGACCGCCTGACGAATGCTTCGCGTAACCGTATACAAAAGGCTGCCGATGCAGGTTTTGTGATGGCAAATGGCAAGCCGGTGAAGAGTAGTTATAAGGTGAAGCCGCTGGATGTCATTACGGTGATGATGGATCGTCCGCGTTATGAAAACGAAGTAATTCCCGAAGATATTCCCCTTGACATTGTCTATGAAGACAAGTATCTGATGGTTGTCAACAAACCTGCCGGGCTGGTAGTGCATCCGGGACACGGCAATTATCACGGTACGCTTGTCAATGCCATTGCCTGGCACCTGAAAGACAATCCTGATTACGATGCGAATGATCCGCATGTCGGACTGGTACATCGTATCGATAAAGATACATCCGGCTTGTTGGTGGTTGCCAAAACACCTGATGCCAAGACACATCTCGGCCTTCAATTCTTCAATAAGACAACGAAGCGCAGATATAATGCCCTTGTCTGGGGTAATGTGGAGCAAGACGAGGGAACTGTTGTGGGCAACATCGGCCGCAATCCTAAAGACCGTATGCAGATGACCGTCCTGCCTGACGATCAGGGCAAGCATGCCGTGACACACTATCGGGTGCTGGAGCGTTTGGGATATGTTACTCTTGTGGAATGTATTCTTGAAACGGGACGTACCCACCAAATCCGTGTGCATATGAAGCACATCGGTCATATCCTTTTCAATGATGAACGCTACGGTGGACATGAAATCCTGAAGGGAACCCACTTTGCTAAATACAAACAATTTGTAAATAATTGCTTTGACACTTGTCCACGGCAGGCGTTGCATGCCATGACGCTGGGGTTTGTGCATCCCGTTACCGGCGAAGAGATGTACTTCACCTCGGAATTGCCTGATGATATGACCCGGCTGATCGATAAGTGGAGAAGTTATATCAGTAACAGAGAATTAGAATGAAACGCACAATCGCTATTGTATGTGGAGGGGATACCTCCGAATTTGAAGTTTCCCTGCGCAGTGCACAGGGCATCTACTCCTTCATCGACAAGGAGAAATACACATTGTATATTGTCGAGATGCACGGACTTGACTGGCATATCCAACTTCCTGACGGAACAAAGGCCATCGTTGACCGTAACGATTTCAGCTTCTGCCAGGATGGAAAGAAGGTGACTTTCGATTTTGCCTATATCACCATTCACGGTACTCCGGGTGAGGACGGACGTTTGCAAGGGTATTTCGATATGCTCCATATTCCGTATTCCTGTTGCGGTGTGCTTGCTGCTGCGCTTACTTATGATAAGTTTGCCTGCAACCAGTATCTCAAAACGTTTGGTGTACGTATTGCCGACTCTTTGCTGCTTCGCGCCGGGCAGAATGTCTCCGACGAAGATGTAATCGAGAAAATAGGTTTACCTTGTTTCATCAAGCCCAGTCTGGGTGGTTCCAGTTTCGGGGTGACAAAGGTGAAGACTAAAGAACAGATACAACCTGCCATTGACAAAGCTTTCAAAGAAGCCCAAGAGGTACTTGTTGAGGCTTTTATGGATGGAACCGAGATTACTTGCGGTTGTTATAAAACAAAAGAAAAGTCTGTCGTGTTTCCTATAACGGAAGTGGTGACGCACAACGAATATTTTGATTATAAGGCAAAGTACAATGGTGAATCGGATGAAATCACTCCGGCACGTATTTCTGATGCGTTGACCGACCGTGTTCAGAAACTGACTTCCGCCATTTATGATATTCTTGGAGCTTCCGGTATCATCCGCGTAGATTATATTGTCACCGAAGGCGAGAAAATCAATCTGCTCGAAGTGAATACTACTCCCGGCATGACTGCTACCAGCTTCATTCCTCAGCAGGTGCGTGCTGCAGGAATGGACATTAAAGATGTAATGACAGATATTATAGAAAACAAAATGAGAGATAAGGTATAGGTTATACCTCATACTTAATATTTAAAGTAACATGGAATTTGATGAAATCCGTCCTTATCATGATGAGGAGCTTCCTCAAATCTTTGAGGAACTGATTGCTGACCCGGCATTCCGGCAAGTAGTTGCTACCGTCGTTCCCGGTGTGCCCTTCGAGATGTTGGCGCAGAAAATGCGTACTTGTAAAACGAAGTTGGAGTTTCAAAAAGCTTTCTGTTACGATCTTCTGTGGAAACTGGCAAAGGAGGCTACGGATGGATTGACATTAGATCATTCGGCCTTGCCGGATAAGAAAGCGGCTTATACTTATATTTCCAATCATCGCGATATTATTCTTGACTCCGGTTTTCTGTCTATTTTGCTGGTAGATCAGGGAATGGATACGGTGGAGATAGCTATCGGAGATAATCTGCTTGTCTATCCGTGGATTAAGAAATTCGTGCGTGTCAACAAGTCTTTCATCGTTCAGCGTGCACTGACTATGAGACAGATGCTTGAGTCTTCGGCTCGCATGTCTCGTTATATGCACTACACCATCGGTGAGAAAAAACAATCTATCTGGATCGCGCAACGCGAAGGGCGTGCCAAGGACTCCAATGACCGTACGCAGGACAGCGTACTCAAAATGTTGGCTATGGGTGGAGAAGGAGATGTCGTGGACCGCCTGATGGAGCTTAATATCGCCCCGCTTGCCATTTCTTATGAATATGATCCTTGCGACTTCCTGAAGGCTCAGGAATTTCAGTTGAAGAGAGATAATCCCGCATATAAGAAGACTACTGCTGATGATTTGAGAAATATGCAGATCGGATTGTTCGGTTACAAGGGGCGCGTCCATTTTCAGACCGCGCCCTGTATCAACGATGAACTGTTACAGACAGATCGTTCTCTTCCGAAACAAGAACTGTTTGCCAGCCTGTCTGCCTTGATAGACAAGCGTATCCATGCCAATTATCGTATGTATCCTAATAACTATGTGGCTTATGATCTTCTTTCGGAAGACAATGCTTGCTCGGGACACTACACGGAAGAAGACAAGCAACGGTTTATCGCTTATCTCAACCAACAGCTGGAGCGTATTGATATCCCCGGTAAGGATGTCCCTTTCTTGCGCGAAAAGTTACTGTCGATGTATGCCAATCCTCTGAAGAACTATCTGATGGTAACGAACAAATCTGTGATGGAATAAAATTGAATGACAATTTAAAAAGAGAATATGATAAGAGGTAAGTATTATTGGTTACTTTTTACTTTGCTGGTTTCCTTGCTGACGTCTTGTGGAGATGACGATTACCACTATCCTTCTGTGAAATTGGAGTTCATGACTGCCTTCTCCGGTGAAGATGGTAGTTTGAAATCTGTCCTGACTGATGAAGGAGAACAATATCCGGTGTTGGAGAATGCGTCGAAGTTAACTATCGATCCCAACTCTTTTGTGCGCATAGTTAGTAACTATGAACCGGTAAAAACTGTAGAGGGAGTTGCCGGAGTAAAGCTATATGCTGTTCTGGGAACGATTTCTCCTTTTCCGCTTCCTGCTGAGAAGTTTGAGAATGGCATAAAGACCGACCCGGTAGAGTTACAGAGTATTTGGATGGGGATTGATTATCTGAATCTTTTATTGGGTATCAAGGCGCAAGATGGTAAGCATCTGCTTCATTTTGTAGAAGATGAAGTGGTAAAAGAGGAGTCGACCGGTCTGGTTACCGTACATCTGACACTTTATCATGATGCCACAGATGATGTTCTTGCCTATACCAAACGTGCTTATGTTTCCGTCCCATTGTGGCAATATGCCGAAGAGTGGGTAAGGAAGGTAACGGTTACTATGGATATAAAGATCTATTCGGGTGAAACAAAAACGTATCAATTCGATTATATACCTAAAAACTAAAAGTGTAATCTGATGAAAATAATTCTTGCAGGCATTTGCCTTTTCTTCTCAACCTTTTTCTCTTGTCAGCAAAGAGGAGGCGACTTCAAGACTGTTACGGTTGATGAGTTTGCAGGATTGATAGCCAATCCTGAAGTGCAGCGTCTGGATGTGCGTACCGTTGCCGAATATTCTGAAGAGCACATTCCCGGCAGCATCAACATTAATGTGCTGGATGAGCAGTTTGCAGCCGTAGCCGACTCAACGCTTCAGAAGGATAAGCCTGTCGCTCTTTACTGCCGGAGTGGTAAGCGTAGCAAGAAGGCGGCTGATATCCTGAGCAAGAGAGGTTATACAGTCTATGACCTTGGTTCCGGATTTAATGGATGGAAAGCGGCTGAAAAAGAAACCGAGAAATGATCTATCCATTATTCCGATGCTCTTTTATGTACTCTGAGGGTAGCATCCCCATGAACTTTTTAAAGCTATTGCTGAGATAGGAGGGCGAACTAAAGCCAGTCATGTAACTAATCTCAGCAATAGAATATTTCTCCTCAAGAAGCAGTTTGCATACCTTGTTGAAGCGGATACGGCGGATAAAGTTTGCCGGTGGCTCTCCTGCAATGGAGTTCATCTTGATATAAAGATTAGAGCGGCTCATGCATAGCTGATTAGCTAAATCATCGGTAGAGAAGTTGTCGTTGCTGATATTCTCTTCGATGATTTGTATAGTTCTCCTGACGAACTCATTGTCGGCGGAATTGGAAGTGACTTCGGCTGTATCTACATTGACATTGTTTTGATAGAAGTGGATAATCCGTTCTTTTGATTTTAGGATATTGTTGATTTTCCCTTTCAGCAATGTCATTGAGAAAGGCTTTCCTATATAGTCGTCTGCACCAAGTTCGATACCGGATGTCTGATCGTCGAGGCTGCTCTTGGCAGATAAGAGAATGACCGGGATATGGCAGGTCTGCAAGTTACGCTTAATCATTTCGCATAATTTCAAACCATTAATTTCCGGCATCATTACATCGGAAAGCACAATATCGACTTCTTGGTTTTTCATAATCTCTATTGCTATCTTACCGTTATTGGCAATGATTACTTGATACTGGTTGATAAGGGCATTCTTGAGATATTTCAGCATTTCTTGATTATCGTCTACCAATAGGATAACCGGTTTCTCTTCTTTATCATTTATATCCGTTTCTGCTTTACTATTCTCATTCTTTTCTTCTTCCGGTGTCTCCGCATCAAATTCCGGTTCAAGTTCTTTCATCTGTTGCAGTAACCTGTTCTCATCGTATGTCGTTTGGCTTATCAATTCGGGTTTAGAGAACGAATGGATATCATTAGGTAGAGAGAGGTTGAATTCAGTGAACTGGTTTACTTTGCTTTCTACTTCAATTTTACCGCGATGTTTGTCTACAAGGCATTTCACAAGAGATAATCCGATACCTGTTCCTTGATGGTGCTCATCTGTCTGATAGAAGCGCTCAAAGATTTTTCCAAGTTTCTCTTGAGATATTCCTTTACCGTTATCTCTGACACTTATTACATAATTATTTTTTTCTTCACGGAGGGCAACTGTTATTTGCCCATTATCGGGAGTGAATTTAAAAGCATTGGACAACAGATTGATCAGAATGGTTTCAATATAACCTTTATCGGCGGGCAGAAGCTTATGATTAAGAGTCGAACTGAATTGGTAATCTATTTTTCTTTTCAGTGCTTTACCTTTAAACATGGAGAATATCTTCATACACCAATCTTCTATGTCACAAAGTTCCACTTGAAGAGGCAATGCGCCGGCTTCCGCTTTACGGAAGTCTAATAACTGATTGATAATATGGAGTAACCGGTGGCTGTTCTGATAAATGAATTTTAATTTCGATTGTGTCTTTGAACTTAAAAAACAATCCTGTTCAATCAGCTCTTCCAGTGGAGTGATAATCAGGCTTAATGGGGTACGTAGCTCATGAGACATATTCATATAGAATTTCACTTTCTCTTGGTTTATTTCTTCATTCTTGCAGTATTCGTAATGTTCCATCTGCATTCTCATCCTCATCTTGGCACGAGCTATGAAAAAGTAAACAATAAAGGCTGCTAACCCTAAGAAACATAATGTGAAAACAGTCTTGGCTATCCAGGTTTGATACCACATGGGTGTGATGTGTACCAAGAATTCTGTTGGGGTATCACACCATTTCCCGTTATTATTACAAGCCTTTACCTTAAAGATGTATTTTCCGGGGGAAAGATTAGAATAACTCACGTTTCGATCGGAGGTATAATTCCATCCCTTGTCGAAACCTTCCAACTGGTAAGCAAATTCATTCCGTTTACCACTGAGGTAGTTTGAAACCGTATATTGAATATTGAATTGGCGCAGGCTAAATGGAAAACTGATGCTTTTGAGATTACCTTTCGCATCTCTGCTTACTTGGGAAGTCTTATCCGATGTATAGGTGACCGGTTGGTTGAGAATAGAAATACCTGTAATCTCAGGTTGGGGAGCAAAAGGATTTTCTGTAAAACGGAAAGGTTCGAAATAGGTAATACCATCTAAACCACCGAAGTAGAGAATGTTATTACTCCCTTTGCAATAACCGTATTGATTAAATTCGTTATGGCTCAAACCATCTTCCTGTTTATAGTTATGAAATTTGCCGGTTTGTATGTCAAAGCAAGAGAGCCCTTTATTGGTACTGAGCCACAAGCGATTCATGTTATCTTCCAGAAGCCCGTATATACAATTGTTAGGAAGTCCGTCTTCAATGGTGTATCGCCGTTGGAATATACCTTCGGAGGAATACTGGTATAACCCGTTGGTAGAAGCTACCCATATATTTTTATGGATGTCTTCCTCTACACAATAGGCGATGATATAAGATGAAAGGTCATTGGATAATTGGTCGGTTATCGGTGTTACTTTTTGTTTGTCGCTGTAGAGGAATAGCCCTTTTTCTGTAGCTATCCATACTCTGTTACGCGAATCGCGGAACAGGTTGTTTATCAATACACCGGATAGTCCCGGGTTTTCCTTGGTCAAAGGGTGCTGCCGGAACTGTTTGGTACTTTTGTCAAAAAGTATTAATCCGGTCATTGCACCTACCCAGATATGATCCTGATTGTCCAATAAGACGTAGCAACTGTTATCCTCCGCTTCCATGTGTGGAATTTTAAAGTTTTCTACTTGTCCGGTCTTTACATGGATGTAGCTTAGTCCCCCGGAATGTGTTCCTACATATATATTCCCTGTTTCTTCGGGAAGTATGGCTTTGATATTGTTTGATCTTAATCCTTTTTCTGAGGATTGATAAGATTTAAATGTCTTGTCTTTACGATTATAATAATTAATTCCGCCATCGTTGGTGCCGATCCATAAATTTCCTGTGCTGGGCTCCTCTACGATACAACTGATAATGTGGTCATTCAAAGACTTTGATACCGTGGAACGCTTGAGGGTATTAAATGCCGGAGCAAGGGGATGATAATAGTTGAGTCCACCATAGAATGTACCTACCCATACTCCTTTTTGATTATCTATGAAAAGAGAACGCACAGAGTTATTGCTGAGAGAATATTTTTTGCCATAAACGGCCTGATATCTTTCGAACGTTTCTAAGGTAGGGTCAAAAATAAATAGAGCTTCCGTACTGCCAATCCATATCTTTCCATCTGTATACTGTTTGAGTACTCGTATCGTATTTGCGGGGGTGCATAAAAATTGTTCATCCAACCGGTAATTCCTGATAATCTGTAACTGGTTGTCAACATGATAAATTCCTTTCTTAAGAGAACCGATCCAGAGATGCCGTGACTGGCTGTCATAGATAATACTGGCTATTGCTATATCTTTTAATTCGGGGAGTATTTGCCGTACGTTTTGATTATCTATGGAATAGACAAATACTCCTTGTGAAGTTCCTAAATATAATTCATTGTCCACTTTGCACATGGAGCTGATTGCTAAATGACCAAGCGAAGGATTTATGACTATCTTTTTATTGCTTTTATCAAAAGTGATGAGCCCGTTATCGGTTGCTAAAAACAAGATATCTTTTTGAGGCATGTCTATAATAGCAAATACCTGTATGGGAGTGTCGCGTAGTGAATAGTTGGTGAAATTGTTGGTTCTGACATTATAACGCGACAGACCTACCAAAGTTCCTATCCATATGTTTCCCTCGGCGTCTGTGCATAAAGAGCGGATATGATTGTTTGCGATGGATAAACTATCATCCGGGGTATGATAGTAGGTTGTGAATGAGTAACCATCATATCGGTTTAATCCGTCTCCGGTACCTATCCACATTTTACCGCTTTTATCTTGCATGATACACCAAATCGTATTTTGTGATAACCCTTCATCTACAGATAAAGTTTTAAAAAGAGTTGGTTTGTTGTCCGCAGACAGTTTTAAACTATATATAAATATAGTTATGAGAAACCAGATGATCGGGGAACATAAAATGTGCTTTTCGTGTCGCATATAGTATAAAGGTTTGTTGTGAGGAATACTCAATAATAGGAAACAAAATTAATAACTTATTCTGTAATAACTAAAGTTGTTTAATGGAAAATAATGAATGAATACTTTGTAATGCCCTCTATGACAATGTGAGAAAGGTATATGAACGAATTCACAATAAAATTGTATAAAAGTAACATTGCAATAAATGAACATGACGCTTTGGTAAGAGCTTCTGAAACCCTTATTTTCTCTATTTCACTATTTTTGTTCTATCCGAAAAAGGTATTAATTTAATGTGAAGTGATAATGAAAAAGATTAAAAGAGTATTGCTGGCAACTACGGCTGTGTTAAGCTTGGCGGCTTGTCAGGAAGCAAAGAAAACAGATTGGATTACTCATGCACTGGATGTTTCGGCATACCAGTTGGAGAGTGTTGCTCAGGAATTGACAGACACAAATCTGCTGCCGCGTTCTTCATGGACATACCATGATGACGGGTTTCTGGTTGAACAGTTAGGCCATATGGTGGTGAAGTCGGATGATCCTTTGGAAGTTTATTCTGTAAGAGATTTGCAGGGACAGAGACGTGAATGTCCGATAAGCGATTGGACTTCGGGCTTTTTCCCCGGTAGCCTTTGGTATGCGTATGAATTGACCGGTAACGAAGAATTAAAAAAACAGGCTGTCCGATACACCAATATGCTCTATCCTATTCGTGTGCTGGAAGGTACGCACGATTTGGGATTTATGATTAATTGCAGTTATGGCAATGCTTTGCGGCTGGCTCATAATGATACGATTTCTTCTGTTATTGTTGAAACTGCCGATGCTTTATGCAAACGTTTTGATCCGAATATCGGTTGTATTCGCTCTTGGGATTTTGGAACTTGGAACTATCCTGTTATTATTGATAATATGATGAACCTGGAGATACTGTTCAATGCCAGTAAGATGACAGGTAATAACAAATATTATGATGTTGCGGTGGCACATGCCAAGACTACCATGCAGCACCATTTCCGTCCTGATTATACTTGTTATCATGTGGTTAGCTATAATGATGACGGAACAGTAGAAAAACGGGAAACCCATCAGGGAAAGAATGATAACTCGGCCTGGTCACGTGGACAGGGATGGGCTGTTTATGGTTATGCTTCTTGTTATCGTGAAACAAAAGATACTGTATTTTTGAACCAAGCTATCCGTGTGGCGGACATGATAATGGCGCGTGTACAAACCAATGACAGCATTCCTTACTGGGACTATGATGCGCCCGCAAAAGTTGATACACCCCGTGATGCCTCTGCGGCTTGTATTACGGCTTCTGCCTTTATGGAACTCAGCACATTCGTTCCTGACGGACAGAAATACTTCAACTATGCCGAAACCCTTCTGAGAAACTTGTCCGCTCCCGGTTATCTGGCGAAGAAGGGGGAGAACTGGGGATTTATTCTGATGCATTCTACAGGTTCCTTACCCCACAATTCGGAAGTTGACACCCCTATTAACTATGCCGATTATTATTATCTGGAAGCAATGAAAAGGTATCTGGATATAAAAAAACAAGTGGGTCGGCTTTTATAGCGGCACTCACTTGTTTTATAAATTGTTTCAGTACTATCGTTGCCGAGATTTCCCTATTCGCAGTGTCCGGGGCATACAGTGCCCGGACCTGTATCGGGTTACGGAGAAGTCGGTAAAGAAAGCGAGAAATTGTTTACGTCCTTATTTCTCTGCTTTTATCCCTATTATATAGTAATGCGGAACATGTTTCAGAATTTTTGCATTCATTTCCGGATCAATTTCTTTCTCTCCGCAGAAACGGATGATTTTGTATTTTTCATCTACCCAAGCCGAGGCATATAGTACAAGGGGTATTTCTAAGCTTTCTTTTATTTCTGTCGCATTGAATTTGAAGGGGCGAGGACGATAAAAGTAAGTGCTGAAATTTTCTGTCTTAAGCTGTTGGAGTGGAACTCTTTTATTGGCAATCAGTACTTCCGGAATATTTATTGTGAAAGCTGCTACCGAATCGTTCTGTTTTCTAAGATAGATGGATATTTCTTTTATATTTTCCCATTCGTTTTTTCCTTCAGGGATTTGTTTGATTTTTCTGAATTCTTTTTGATGTTCTTCAGGAATTTCAGAAAGCGATTTTATATTGTTTCCTAGATTGTTGTTGTAAATACGTTTGGGTTCTTTGTTTGGACTGTATTCATCGATATAGGCGGTAAATTTATATTTTTCATTTAAGAATTCTTTCAGGTCAAAGTGATATATATAGACATCCATTGCCTCCAATACATTAAATAAGTCCGAAGTCTGAGGCTCTGTACGTATTACTTGGGGATTGGGTTGTGCTTGTACTCTGTAAATGGATAGCAGACAGATTGCTGCTGTTAGTAGAATGTTTTTCATATATATAAGTAGGATACTCAAATTAAGATAGATCTACCGTTTCGTTTTGATTTCTGAGATATGATAAATAAATCTATCTTAATTTGAGAATGTTTTTTGAATTGGTTTTCTATATTCCTTCAATCAGACGTTTCAGTACCACCGTTGCCGAGATCTCCCTATTCGCTGCTTCCGGTATGACGATTGATTGAGGACTTTCTATCACATCGTCCGTCACAATCATATTGCGGCGTACCGGCAGGCAATGCATAAAGTAGGCATTGTTGGTCACGGCCATCTGGCGTTCGCCTACTGTCCACTCACGGTCTTTGCTCAAAATCTGACCATAGTTGTCTCCCGTATAAGCCGCCCAGTTCTTGGCGTAAATAAAGTCGGCACCCTCAAATGCCTTCATCTGGTTGTATTCTACACGGGCATTCCCTACGAACTTCGGATCGAGTTCATAACCCTCAGGATGTGTAATCACGAAATCATAATCTGCAGCATTCATCCACTCGGCAAACGAATTCGGAACAGCCTGTGGCAATGGACGCGGATGCGGGGCCCAACTCATAACGACTTTCGGGCGGGCAGTCTTCTTGTATTCCTCAATGGTAATGAGGTCTGCAAAACTTTGCAACGGATGGCGTGTAGCAGCCTCCATAGAGAATACCGGACGGCCGGAATATTGGATGAACTGATTTAGAATTACTTCATTATAATCATATTCTTTATTTTCGAAGCGTGCAAATGAACGGACACCTATTACGTCGCAATAGCACCCCATCACCGGAATAGCTTCCAGCAAATGTTCCGGTTTGTCACCGTCCATGATGACACCACGTTCTGTTTCCAGTTTCCAGGCACCCTGGTTGATGTCGAGTACTATTACATTCATGCCCAAATTGAGGGCGGCTTTCTGTGTGCTGAGGCGGGTACGCAGACTGGAGTTAAAGAATATCATCATCAACGTTTTGTTACGTCCCAGTTCCACATATTTGAAACGGTTTTTCTTTATTTCGAATGCTTCATCCAGTGCAGCTTTCAGGTTACCTATATCCTGCACACATGTAAATTTCTTCATACCTTTTATATTTACGATTTAACGATTTACGATTGGGATTACTTCATTAAATTATCAATAATCCATTCTCAATTCTTTCTTATTTTAATTTTCTCTTATCTGTCCTTCGCCTTCAATAATCCACTTATACGTCGTAATTTCTTCCAGCGCCATCGGGCCGCGCGCATGCAGCTTTTGTGTGCTGATGCCAATCTCAGCGCCCAATCCAAATTGAGCGCCGTCCGTAAAGGAAGTTGGGGCATTGACATATACACATGCCGCATCCACTTCCCGGCAGAATAGGGTAGAATGTTCTTTATTCTCGGTCACAATACATTCGCTGTGTTTGGAACCGTATTTCTGTATATGTATTATGGCTTCTTGAATGTCGTTTACTACTTTTATAGCCATCTTATAGTCCAGAAATTCACGGCCGAAGTCTTCTCCATCAGCCGGTCTCAGTAAATGTTCAGGATATTTCCCCTCCTTTAATGTTTTATATGCAGAAGCATCGGCATACAGTATAACGTTGTGGCCGATCAGCAATTTGCAAAGTTCCGGAAGTTCTTCAATCCGTTCTGCATCAACCAGCAGGCAGTCCAGCGCATTGCATACACTGACACGGCGTGTCTTTGCGTTGTTAATGATAGCTGCCCCTTTTGCGGCATCTCCATAACGGTCGAAATAAGTATGGCAAACGCCTGCTCCGGTTTCTATAACGGGAATGGTGGCATTCTGACGTACAAAATTAATAAGGTTACTGCTGCCACGCGGAATGATCAGGTCTACATATCCATTGGCATGTAGCAGTTCCGCAGTCGCTTCACGGTCGGTTGGAAGCAGCTCGACGATGTGTGGGTCTATATCGAAACTTTCGAGTACTTCGTGTATCACGCTGACGATGGCGCGATTAGAACAGTCGGCATCACTTCCACCTTTCAAGATGCAGGCATTGCCGCTTTTCAAACAGAGGGAGAATACATCGAAACTGACGTTGGGACGTGCCTCATAAATGATACCGATAACACCGAAAGGTACGCTTATCCTTTTTATCTTTAGTCCGTTGGGAAGTCGGTTCTCTTTCAGGATACGTCCCAGCGGCGAGGGTAGAGTGGCTACATTGCGTGTATCTGCTGCAATACCTTGTAAGCGTGCTCCGGTCAACTTCAGACGGTCATATTTCGGATTGGCCGGATCCATTCGTTCCAGATCTTTCCGGTTTTCGGCAAGGATAAAGTCCACCTTTTTCTCGGCGGCATCTGCAACAGCCAATAATATCCGGTTTATTTCTTTGTCGCTCAGTGCCAGTAGTTTACGGCTTGCTTCTTGTGCGGCGACAAATGTACTGTTTAAGTCCATCTCTTTGTGGTTTATAAATAGATTATTTCGCAAATGTAATGATTAAATCGATAATAATCACTTCATTTCTTTGAAATGTCTGATACTGAAATGAGGGTATTGAACTTATTCTATATAAAGATAATCGTAGTGCACTACCGGTTTCTTGCCATGCTTACCCATTGCTTCGCGTGCTTGGAAAGAGTCACAGTTGGCTTTTCCCACACCTATCGGGTTACCTTTAAAGTCGATGATACGTACGATATCGTCTTTCTCAAATTCCCCTTTCACTTCAACAATGCCTATAGGAAGAATACTGACCGCTTTGTCGGATGCGAGAACTTGTGAAGCGCACTCGTTGATGTGTAGCTCCCCCTTGGCAAATCCGCTGCTGTGTGCAATCCACTTTTTCACGCTGGATACAGGTTCGGGTGAGGGGATGAAACGTGTGTAATTCAATGCTTCATTCTTTATTTTTAATTTCTCGTTCTCGAGGACATCTATAAGGATATTATCACGCTTTCCGTTAGCAATGATGACAGTGATACCCTCATCAGCCACTTTGCGGGCGATATTCGTTTTTGTCAACATGCCACCGCGACCGAAACTGGATTTGCTGGTCTGGATATACGAGGAAAGGTCTTTACCTTGTCCTATCTCCCGGATCACCTCTGAAGACGGGTCGGCAGGCGAGCCATTGTATATACCGTCGATGTTGCTAAGAATAATCAATATCTGGGCATCCATCATGGAAGCTATCAAACCGGAAAGCTCATCATTGTCGGTAAACATCAGTTCGCTGACTGAAATAGTGTCGTTTTCATTCACGATGGGGATGACGCCGTTTTCCAGCATCACGGTCATGCAATTCTTTTGGTTGAGATAGTGCCTGCGGGTACCGAAGCTCTCTTTCATGGTGAGTACTTGCCCCACGGCTATGCCATGTTCACGGAATAGTTCGTAATAGCGGTTGATAAGTTTGGCTTGTCCCACGGCAGAAAAAAGCTGTCGTTGGTCCACACTGTCCAGCTTTTTGGCGGGATGCACTTCACTGCGTCCCGAGGCGACAGCTCCGGAGGAAACGAGTATAATTTCCACGCCTGTTTTGTGTAGTTCGGCTATTTGGTCTACAAGTGCGGACATGCGTGTAACGTCCAATGTACCATCACGGCGTGTCAATACATTGCTGCCTACCTTGACAGCAATTCTCGTCAGTTGTTGTTCCATATTTGTGTAATGCCCTTATCGGGCGGTTTTAATCTCCGTTTTCGTTCTTTTCGTATTCACGAACCACCTCCATGGCAGCTTCGTAATCTTCTTCCCTGACAAGGACAGCTATGTCTATGGCAGTTTCTGGCAATACAACATTTACTACCATGCTATCTTTCATCATGGCATCAATGTTGTTACTTCCGAGCATTGTCTTTACGAGTTCGGCTTTCCACGGTGAACCTTTGAATACTTCAACGAGCCTGCTTTTATCTTCTTCTTTCATGATAGTATGAATTTAGAGGTTTTTGTATCACAAATATAACACTTTGTTTTGAATTCGCTATTTTATTCTTACAGAATTTGGATAGTTTGATGACTGGCCCTTATCCTTATAGTAAACGTCCATATCTCCTATATGTTCACATGATGGATGTTGGAAGAGAATTGTTTCCACTTACTGGGAACGCGCGTTTCTCTTGGCGGGAACGGACATAGTCTCAAAAGAGTATTAAATACAATTTCTTTATCGGACTTGTACTATTTATTGATTATGGAACGCAAGAATTACGCTTCCAATGAAATCCGTTGTACCGTCACTTCTTCGTTGAGGAATGTAGAGGCAGATTCTATGAATTTTTCTTCTGCTTCTGTGGTATAGTAGATGCAAGTCCCACCTTTAGTACATTGGGTGTCTATTTCGGGATGACGGTGGAAATAGTCTTTCAGACTTTCTGCTACTAATTCACCCTGAGTTACGGTAGTGATGTGAACTGGCATATACTTCTTTATTTTGGGCAATAGAAGGGGGTAGTGTGTACAACCGAGGATGACGGTGTCTATCTCTTTATCTTTGGCGAGAAGCTCATCGATGTATTTACGGATAAAGTAGTCCGTTCCGTCTCCTTGCGCTTCGTTGTTCTCTACGAGTGGTACCCATAGCGGACAGGCTTCCCCGGTTACACGGATATCGGGAAAGAGTTTGTGTACTTCCAAAGGATAGGACTCTGATTTGATGGTACCTGCCGTGGCAAGCACACCTACGTGGCGGCTGCGGGTGATGCCGTCAATACTCTCTACCGTGGGGCGTATAACACCCAGTACACGACGAGCAGGATCCAGATGCGGCAGGTCGTTTATTTGTATACTACGCAGGGCTTTGGCGGATGCCGTGTTGCAGGCAAGAATGACGAGATGGCAACCCATCTCAAACAGTTTGGTGACCGCTTCCAACGTAAACTCGTAGACAATCTCGAACGAACGTGTTCCGTAAGGGGTACGGGCGTTGTCTCCCAAATACATATAGTCATATTCGGGCAATGCCTCCCGTATCTTACTCAGGATGGTAAGCCCGCCGTATCCGGAGTCGAATACGCCGATGGGGCCGGGGATAGAGGGTAATTCTTGTTTCATACTTTTCAACCATTAAGTATCCTTGCAAAGATAGTGTAATTTGGAATAATAAAAATAGAAAGGCGCAGGCAAATCTGCCTGCGCCTTTCTATTTTTTTATCTATCGGGGACTGATTACTTGATACCCAACTGTGTCTTTACTTTAGCTGTCACGTCTACACTTTGTGTACCTACGAAAGGTATCGGAGTACGTGCCAGATCGAAAATATAAATAACACCTTCAGCCTTACCTACAGCTTGAATGGCTTCATCTAATTTCTTATAAATAGGAGCCATTGCATCTTGCTGCGCTTTTTGCATGCTTTGGTAAGCTTCTTGCTGGAATTGTTCCTGGCGTTGTGCCATATCTTGCAATTCTTTCTGGCGTCTTTCTGCTATGTTTTTGGGCAGAGAGTCTGCTTCTGCCAGAAATTCCTGGTACTTCTTATTGAATTCTTCTTGAGTGCGTTGCATCTCCTGCTGATACTTTTGAGACATAGCTTCCAAGTCAGCTTGAGCTTTGGTATATTCAGGCATAGTAACGATAACTTCCTGAGAATTCATGTGGCCAAATTTATTTTGCGCCATTACTCCCAACGGGAGTACGAACAAAACTACGAATAGTGCGATTTTTTTTAGCATAATGTTTATTATTTATTTGAATGAGTTATTAGTTACGTGGCAAATGTATGAAATTAATTTGAATATCCTAATTTAGAAAGCACTTCATTGCTGATGTCGATACTTGGAGAAGCAAAAATAATGCTTGTGGCAGATGCACGATCTATGACCGCAGCATATCCTTTTTGGGTGGCAATTTCTTTTACTGTTTCGTATATGTCATCTTGAATGGGTTGCATCAAAGCTTCACGTTTCTTGTATAATTCACCTTCCGGGCCGAAGTATTTACGCTTCAATTCGGCGGTAGATTTCTCTTTGGCAATGATTTCTTCCTCTTTCTTTGACTTTTGTGCTTCGGAAAGAGTTTTGGCAGTCGACTGATAATTTTCATACATTGTCTTTGCTTCTTGCACAGACTTTTCTACTTCAGCTTGCCATTGTTTGGTAGCTTGGCTCAATTGGTTGTTGGCAGTTTGGTAGGCAGGAATGTTTTTCAAGATATATTCCATGTCAATCAGGGCAAACTTCTGCGCATTAGCTGTCATACCTACGGCAAACAACAGAAACATAAATAAAATACTCTTTCTCATAACGTCTGGTTTTAGTTAAACAAATTAGAATTCTTGTCCTAAGATGAAGTGGAACTGGCTTCCACCATATTGCTTAGAACCAAATACTTTGTCGAAACCGTAAGCCCAGTCAATACCCATCATACCGATCATAGGGAGGAAGATACGGACACCGACACCGGCAGAACGTTTCAAGTCGAATGGGTTGAACTTGTTTACATCTTGCCAAGCGTTACCGGCTTCAACAAAACCTAACGCATAAATACTGGTACTTGTTTCCAGCATAAGCGGATATCTTAATTCTAATCCGAGACGGGTATAAGCATAGCCTTCATATCCGTACGGGGTCAAAGAGCTGTTTTCATAACCACGAAGAGCAACACTTTCTGTTGCGTAGCTGGAATAACCGGTCATACCGTCACCACCTACGTCGAAGGTCTCGAACGGAGACTTCTTATATTTGTTGTAGTGTCCCAGCAAACCGAATTCTACACGTCCCATTATTACTGGAGTACGTTTGGTAGACACCGGATCCATCAACGGGATATATACTTTGGATTTGAATTTCCACTTGTGATATTCAATCCATTTGTGCATCTTGTTCATATCGTCCTGGTTACTGGTACTGTACTTGCTGTAGTCTGTACCGTCAAACAATGAGTAAGGAGGTGTCAACTGTACAGAAAGTGAGAATTCGGAACCGGAAGTCGGGTAGATCGGGTTACCGATAGAGCTACGGGATAAGGTTAAATTCAGACTCAGGTTATTGCATTTACCGTTGGTTACAGGGAAGTATTGCCAATCGCTTAGGATGTAACGTTGATAAGACAATTCGGCAGTGAATTGGAAGTAATCATCCGGCCACTTCAAACGCTTACCGAACATTACAGCCAATCCCCACATCTGGATAGACTTATCGGGGTCGTAATAGTTTTCATAGCTGTTGTAGTTGCCATAATTGTACATTCCGTAACCATACATGCCGCTATAATAACTATTATAGTAGTTGTTCATATAGGCGGAATTGTAATAACGACTACTGATATCTGTCTGGCGTGAATAGAACGCCGATACGGAGAAGGCATTCGGACGCTTGCCGCCAAACCACGGATCATAGAATGAAACGCTGTACGACTGATAGTATTTGGCGTTGGTCTGCCCGCTAATAGTCAATGTCTGACCATCGCCTTGCGGTAGGATACCACGGTAGTTCTCACCGGGGTGCAATAGGTTGGCTACAGAGAAGTTGGTAAACTTCAAACTCAATTTACCAATAATACCTGTCTGTCCCCAACCGGCAGAGAATTCCACCTGGTCATTGGCCTTGGATACAAGATCGTAGCCTATATCAACTGTACCATCTTCCGGTTTCGGCTGGATGTCCGGTTTGATTTGTTCAGGGTCGAAGTGTCCCATTTGCTGTATTTCACGCATAGAACGCATCAAGTCTTCACGGCTGAACAGCTGTCCAGGACGAGTACGGAGTTCACGACGAACCACATTTTCATATAAACGGTCGTTACCATTGATGCTGATTTTGTTGATGGTGGCCTGGCGACCTTCGTAGATACGCATTTCCAAGTCGATGGAGTCACCCACGATATTTACTTCTACCGGTTCGAGTGAGTAGAACAGATAACCGTTGTTGTAATAAAGGTTACCGATAGCATCTTCATCTGTAGAAGTACGTTCTTCCAATAATTTCTGGTTGTAAACGTCCCCTTTCTTCATGCGTAGCAGGAAGTTCAACTGTTCGGAAGGATAGAGAGTGTTACCTACCCACGTTACGTTACGGAGGTAATATTTCTGTCCTTCATCAATTTTCATGTAGATATCTATCGTGCGGTCATCGTAAGACTTGATACTGTCTTCCACAATCAAAGCATCACGATAACCCAATTCGTTATATTTGTCAATAATCAGTTGCTTGTCGGCATCATAGTTTTCCTCTACGAATTTCTTGGTACGGAATAAATTGAGTAACTTACCCTTTTCGTTCGTCTTCTTCATTACACGTTTCAGCTTCTTGGTAGTGATGGCTTCGTTACCTTCAATCGTAATTTTATGTACTTTTACTTTCTCCTTTTTGTCGATATCAATGTCTACAAGAACCTGATTATCGTTGTTGGGATCATCTTTCTGGGTAATGATAATGTCTGCGTTCTTGAAACCTTTATCGTCGAAATAACGTTTGATTAAGGTTTTGGCACGGTCAATCAAGTTAGGGGTGATTTGGTTACCTTTTATCAAACCTACTCTGGCTTCCAAATCTTCACGTTCGGACTTTTTCACACCGTGATAACGGATGTCGGAAACGCGAGGACGCATAGTCAGATGAATAGTCAACCAGATTTTATCTCCTTCAATCTTGTCAGCCGTGATTTGAACGTCAGAGAACAAACCATGACGCCAATAACGTTTACAAGCCTGAGTAATTTCATCACCCGGTACTGTGATAGTCTGTCCTTTGGACAGTCCGGATAGTCCGATAATCACATAATCTTCATAGTTCTTGGCTCCGTCGACCTTTATATCTGCGATTTCATACTTCTTAGGCGTTCCTGAATAGAGAATAACCGGTTTTTCGGATTCATCAGTATTGCTTGTGTTTTGTGCCATGCTGGGCAGTGCACAGCAGAAGAGGCAGATAAATGTTACGAGTATGGAGAAAATACGATAATGCATTTATGTTTATGATTAATATGTTTAGAATTTAACTGATTTGTTCACTGGTTTTGCCGAATCTACGCTCACGTTTCTGATAATCACAAATGGCTTTCCGGAGTTCTTCTTCGTGGAAGTCCGGCCAATAGGTGTCGCAGAAATATAGCTCTGAATAGGCACATTGCCAAAGCAGATAATTACTTAGGCGAATTTCCCCGCCGGTACGGATCAATAAGTCCGGGTCGGGCATGAAATTTGTAGTAAGATGTTGTGAAACCAGTTTGCTGTCAATCTGTTCCGGTTTCAGCTCTCCTTTCTGCACCAATGTTGCAATTTGCCGTACTGCTTCTGTTATTTCCCAACGAGAGGAGTAACTAAGTGCCAGTATCAGACACATCCCCGTGTTTACGGATGTATGCTCTATGCAAGTTTGTAACCTTTTTTGTACATTGGCCGGCAATTTGTCTATGTCGCCGATTATCCGGAAACTGATATTGTTCTTCATAAACGTTTCTTCTTCAATGGAATCGAAAAGAAGCGCCATCAATGCTGCTACTTCTTCGGATGGGCGATTCCAATTCTCGGTAGAGAACGTATATAAAGTCAGATATTTAATTCCCAATTTGGCTGCTTCTTCAGCAATGATATGCACAGTTTCAGCACCGGCTTGATGTCCATAGCTGCGTTCGTGTCCACGTTGCTTTGCCCATCGTCCGTTGCCATCCATGATAATCGCCACATGTTGGGGAATCCGGCTTAAATCGATTTGTTCTGTATCTAACATCTTTTTATACTTACACTTCTGTATGAGTGTTATTTGTTACTTCCACATTATTATATATATGAAGTAATAAAATAATTTATTGTATATCGAAGCCTAATCTATTGAGACGGCCACGCCAAACAGCATTCGCCTTTAAATCACCGCCAAATATTACCCAAATATAATTTTGGTTGTCTATAGTTATAGAATAGGGGGACGTTATCTTTTCGAAATCTTCCGGTAATAAAAATTTCTTTTCTGTCTTATACCAGGCGATACCGGTAATAGAAGAATAAATAGCATCAAGCTTATTAACTTCTTTACTACCAAAAATATAGAACTTACCGCCATAATACATACCTGCAGGATTAGGCATTACCGGACAATAGGCATCGTAAGATGTTGATGACATGTCTGCCCAACCATCCCCTTCCATATGGAACCATGGAATCGTTAACTTGGCACTTGCGCTTGGGGTTCCTACTACCATGACTTGCGGCATGCTATTGGATGTACTAAATTGTGCGGCGTATATATTCTTTCTTGGGAAATCTTGAGGTACCTCAGTCAATATAATCTCGTCTTTATCATTTCTGTTCCAGGTCTCACCGTCGTTGCTGGTACAGAAATATCCCTCCGACGTTATACCGGTGAGTGTGCCCGTAAGACTGGCGATTAATGCTTCGATATTATTTCCTAAAGCTGTTACTTCTGCCCATGTTTCTCCGTCGATAGACTGATATACTTTCTTGCCTTCAGTAACTATATAAAGAATTTGACTGACCTCATTTGTCAGGCTGTTTACCTTTTTCTTGAAATTAACCACAGACTCCGGATCGGCATCCGATGGATAATCGATAAGGTTTACGGGTTGCCATCCGTATCTGCCTGCTTCGGTGGAGGTTTTATATGCTTGGTTAGTGTTAGTATATACCCATAAGTCATTATTCAGGATAACGGCTCTTTGTTTACCCGTAATCTTGTTTTCAGAATATACCTCCATTTCTTTCCATACCAATGAATCAGGGTCTTGATTATGTCGGTTGATTTGAACTGTATATTCACGGTATGTACCGTCCGGTGCATGTACCTTGAACTTCATTCCTTCTTGTTTGTTTACGATAGGAGCGAAGTCTACAGAGTCTTTTGTATAATCAAAGATAGTATCGTTGATACCGGCTGTGACCCATCCGCTGACGGTAAACGTATCAATCAGTATGTGATTGATGATAGTGTCAGCTCCTATGGGTAAAGAATCGCGGTTATAAATCACTCTTCTAAGCTGATCTATCGTGAATGTGTAATGTTTGCCATATATGGTGTCAAGACCAAAAGCATGTACGGTTGCATCAGAGCTTAATTCGTATGAAGAATCGTCAGAGTCAAGGCATGAGCTTATTGCAAGCGATACAAACAGGAAACTTACGATTACAGATAAAAACTTTATTCTCATTTGAAAGTTAGTGTTTATTTACAAGTTGCAAAAATAGGAACATTTTTTTCTATAAACAGCTTTAAGAGGAAGTTTTATATAAAATTATAGATAATATGCCCGTTTTTCTCGATTAAAAGGCTGTGAAATTAGGCTGTTAGCCTAATTTTGCAGTTGTGTAATGTCGAAAAGCCCGGTCGAAAGATAACTCGGTGTCATAAGGTATTTTATTGTTCATTTCAGGTGATTTAACACCGGAATGTAATGTTTGAGGACATTTCTCAATGAAAATCTCATCCCATAAGTCGGCATCGATAAATGATTGTAACAATGTGCTGCCACCTTCCACGAGAAGGGATTGCAGACCACGTTCATAAAGGACTACCATAATTTGGGGCAGTATGTCTTGCCGGTAGTTTATCGGGATAAAATCCAGATTGGGGTACGATGCATGTGCTTTTTCTGTGAATACAAGCGTAGGTACGTTACCATCGAATAAATGAAGTTCAGGAGATAGCGATTGGTTCCTGTCTAAAACAATACGTACTGGATTGTGTCCGTACCATTGGCGTACAGTCAGGGTGGGATTATCCAGCTGTGCGGTATTTGTACCTATCATGATGGCACTGTGTTCTGCCCTTCTTTTGTGTACCAGCATGGATGTCAGAGGGCTGGACAGTACGACAGGATTGCCGTCTTTTCTGTAAATATCTATATATCCATCTACCGATTCAGCCCATTTTAAAGTGATATAGGGGCGGTGTAGGGTATGAAAGGTAATGAACCGGCGGATGAGGTTCTGGCATTCTGGTTCCAGTACACCAATTATAACCTCGCGGCCTGCATTTCTTAATTTTTGAATACCTCGTCCTGCAACTTTGGAAAAAGGATCCTGGCAACCGATGACGATACGTGGTATCTGCTTTGCTATGATAAGATCGGCGCAGGGGGGTGTTTTGCCATGATGGGAACAAGGTTCCAGACTGACATAAATTGTAGAACGTTTTAATAAAGACGCATCTTTTACGGAACGGATGGCATTTACTTCTGCATGTGCTTCACCGCAACGTATGTGATATCCCTCGCCGATAATTTTTCCGTCACATACAATAACTGCACCTACCATAGGGTTAGGAGCCGCGTTACATAGTCCGTTTTGTGCTAATTGGATGCAGCGTTGCATGTATTTTTCTTCTTCACTCTTCATAATATTTTGTTCTTTTAGTTGTTTCTTTTTTAATAAGGTTCGTTTATATCCTTATTTGACTTGTAGCGTATTCCGATACTTTTTGTTAATTTTGCAGTTCGAAAAAAATATTCCGATGAATACAGCTATCTGTGATATCCGCTATGACTTGGAGCAGTACTACTCTACAACAGAGGCTGCTTGTCTTGCACGCATTGTCTGTTGTGAGTTGCTGGGGCAGAGCACGGTGGATTATTATCTGGGCAAAGATATTATTTTATCTTCAAAACAAGCTGATGAACTAGAGGGCATTATGCAAAGATTGCGTAATTTTGAGCCGATACAATATGTACAAGGCATTGCACATTTTTTGGGACGTGAGTTCAAGGTGGCTCCTGGAGTGTTGATACCTCGTCCGGAAACGGAAGAGTTGGTGGAATTAATGCTGAAAGAAATTCAAGCGGATGTTCGTATCTTGGATATCGGGACAGGAAGCGGCTGTATCGCGGTTTCTTTGTCGAAGGAATTGCCCAAGGCTAAAGTCACAGCCTGGGACATATCGGAAAAGGCGCTCGATGTGGCGCGTGAAAATAATGTCGCTTTAAAGAGTAATGTACGGTTTGTTTTGCATGATGTACTTGGTTGTCAGCCTTTGCCGGAGGAATGTTATGATGTGATAGTCAGTAACCCTCCTTATGTGTTGGAGCGGGAGAAATGTGAAATGGAACGAAATGTGTTAGATTGGGAACCTTCTTTGGCATTATTTGTTCCTGATAATGACCCTCTTCTTTTTTATCGCCGTATTGCGGAATTGGGTAGGACGTTGCTTGTTCCCGGTGGTAAACTTTATTTTGAAATTAACCGTGCTTTCGGAGAAGAAACCGCCTCGATGTTGCGTGAGCAGGGATACAGTAATCTCCGGATATTAAAAGATATTTCCGGGAACGACCGGATTGTAATTGCAGAACGATGACAGAAATTACCGAATCAGATGCTTTAAGTCGTGTGGCGGCATATTGTTCCACTGCGGAACATTGCCGGGCGGAAGTGACAGAGAAATTACAGCGTTGGGGAATTCCATATGATGCTATCAATCGTATCCTTAATCATTTGGAACAAGAAAAATATATTGATGAAGAACGTTTTTGCCGTGCTTTTATCAGTGATAAATACCGTTTTGCCAAGTGGGGGAAGGTGAAAATTGGTCAGGCTCTTCAATTGAAAAAAATACCCCAGAGCACTTATATGCAGTTTCTTAATGAGATAGAAGGTGAGGAATACCTTTCTATTTTGCGTGGTTTGTTGATGACCAAACGGAAAAGTGTCCATGCGGAAAATGAATATGAATTGAATGGAAAATTAATACGCTTTGCGCTCAGCAGAGGATTTGAAATGAAAGATATTCGTCATTGTCTTGAGCTTTCTGACGAAAATGATTACCCTGAATAAAAATTATTCGCTTTCTTTTTTTATTCTCATTCCGTTTCTGTATTTTTGTGCCATATTTATCATAATAGTTAGTTTTGCTATGAAAACTTTAGAAAGATTGTTTGCAGAAAAGTTGTTGAAGATAAAAGCGATTAAACTACAGCCGGCTAATCCTTTTACTTGGGCTTCCGGATGGAAATCTCCGTTTTATTGTGATAACCGTAAAACCCTTTCATATCCTTCCCTTCGTAATTTTGTGAAACTTGAAATTACGCGTTTGGTTTTGGAACGTTTTGGGCAGGTGGATGCTATTGCTGGTGTGGCTACGGGAGCTATTCCTCAGGGGGCGTTGGTCGCTGATGCGTTGAATTTGCCTTTTGTATACGTTCGTTCTACTCCAAAGGATCATGGATTAGAAAATCTGATTGAAGGTGAGCTTCGTCCAGGTATGAAGGTGGTCGTGGTGGAAGATTTGATTTCTACGGGTGGAAGTAGTTTGAAAGCTGTTGAAGCTATTCGGCGGGATGGTTGTGAGGTTATTGGTATGGTTGCTGCTTACACATACGGATTTCCTGTTGCGGAAAAAGCGTTTAAGGATGCAAAAGTTCCTTTGGTAACTCTGACTAATTATGAGGCTGTGATGGAAGTTGCACTTCGTACAGGGTATATAGAAGAGGAAGATGTGGCGACGCTGAACGAATGGCGTAAAGACCCTGCACATTGGGATGCCGGAAAATAAGATTTACTTTATAAATGATATAATATGACAAAAGAGCCATTCGGATAGTTACTGTCCGGATAGTTCTTTTTGTCTTTTAAAGACCATTGAATTATGACGAAATTTGAAAGTGCTGTGAAGATGATACCTGCTTCTCAAACAGCTGTTTATGGGAAACTTTCTGACCTAAATAATCTGGAGAAGGTGAAAGATCATTTACCGCAAGATAAGGTGAAGAATTTAAGTTTCGATGCAGAAAGTCTGTCGATAGAAGTACCTCCGGTGGGAAAGATTGTATTACAGATTATAGAGAAAGAACCCTGTAAATGTATCAAGTTTGCAACTACTACTTCACCGTTGCCCTTCAATCTGTGGATACAGATAGTGCCGGTTACAGAGAGTGAATGTAAAATGAAGCTCACTATTGGTATGGAACTAAATCCGTTTATGAAGACAATGGTACAAAAGCCTTTGCAAGAGGGGCTTGAGAAGATGGCGGAAACGTTGTCGATGATTAATTATTAATATAGAGTCGTTTATCATTGTCATTCATCGTAAAAACATTCATCATTAAACATTGATTATGAAACTTTGGGAAAAATCCGTTCAGGTAAATGAAGATATAGATCGCTTTACGGTAGGACGTGACCGTGAAATGGATCTTTATTTGGCAAAACATGATGTGTTGGGTTCCATGGCACATATCACGATGCTGGAAAGTATCGGTCTGTTGACAAGTGAGGAATTGGCTCTGTTGCTTGCCGAACTTAAAAATATATATGTTACTGCTGAAAAGGGCGAGTTTGTTATAGAGGATGGAATAGAAGATGTCCATTCGCAAGTGGAGCTGATGTTGACACGTAAGTTAGGTAATGTAGGTAAGAAAATTCATAGTGGGCGTTCGCGTAATGATCAGGTTCTATTGGATTTGAAGCTTTTTACCCGTACGCAGATAAAAGAAATAGCTGAAGCTGTGGAACACCTTTTTCATGTACTGGTGATACAGAGTGAACGCTATAAGAATGTATTGATGCCGGGATATACTCATTTGCAGATAGCTATGCCGTCTTCTTTCGGTCTTTGGTTTGGTGCATATGCTGAGAGTCTGGTAGACGATATGCTTTTTTTGCAAGCTGCTTTTAAGATGTGTAATCGTAATCCGTTGGGTTCTGCTGCTGGATATGGTTCTTCTTTCCCGTTGAATCGTACAATGACCACTAAGCTGTTAGGTTTCGATTCTATGAACTACAATGTTGTATATGCTCAGATGGGGCGTGGTAAGATGGAACGTAATGTAGCTTTTGCATTGGCAACGATTGCCGGTACTATTTCTAAATTAGCTTTTGATGCTTGTATGTTCAATAGCCAAAATTTTGGTTTTGTGAAACTGCCTGATGATTGTACTACAGGTTCCAGTATTATGCCGCACAAGAAAAATCCGGATGTTTTTGAACTGACCCGTGCTAAATGTAACAAACTTCAATCTTTGCCGCAACAGATTATGATGATTGCGAATAATTTGCCTTCTGGTTATTTTCGTGATTTGCAGATTATTAAAGAAGTTTTTTTACCAGCTTTTCAGGAATTGAAGGATTGCTTGCAAATGACTACTTATATAATGAATGAAATTAAGGTGAATGAGCATATTCTTGATGACGATAAATATCTGCTTATTTTCAGTGTGGAAGAAGTCAATCGCTTGGCGCGTGAGGGAATGCCTTTCCGAGATGCTTACAAAAAAGTCGGATTGGATATTGAGGCAGGAAATTTCTCCCATAGCAAAGAAGTGCATCATACACATGAGGGTAGTATCGGTAATCTCTGTAACGACGAAATATCCGCATTGATGCAGAAAGTAGTAGACGGATTTAACTTTGAAACAATGGAGGTAGCGGAAAAGACGCTGCTTGGTTAACTTTTTTCTGATAAAAAGTTTGGCTGTAACAGGGAAACTATTTATCTTTGCACCCGTTATCCAAAAACCTGCGGAAATAGCTCAGTTGGTAGAGCATAACCTTGCCAAGGTTAGGGTCGCGAGTTCGAGTCTCGTTTTCCGCTCTCTTTTATGGATGCTCGAATGGTGGAATGGTAGACACGAAGGACTTAAAATCCTTTGGCCATTGCGGCTGTGCGGGTTCAAGTCCCGCTTCGAGTACTCGGTTAAGCTCTGTAAATCATTGATTTACAGAGCTTTTTCTTTATAGGAATTATTCTGATTTATGTTTGCATTAGTACGGATTTAAACAGGAATTATACTATTGAGTTGAACCAAGGGTTAAACCGAAATTGTAATGAAAGTTACAGCTAATGTGTTGTTTTACAGAATTAAAGGTCTTAGTAATGGTGAGTATCCTCTCATGATTCGTGTTTGTATGAGTGGTAAGAAGAAGTATGTAAGTCTTGGTATCTCTGTAAAATCTCAGTATTGGGACTTTGAGAAGAACAAATCTAAGCGTAATAGTCCTAATTGTGAGCGGATATCAAAGGTTATTAATGAGTAGGAACAGAAGTATTCAGAACAGATACTTGAATTTACTACAGAGCAGAGAGAGTATTTGCTTGCTACACTAATTGAGGCTACTATTTATCTTTACAGCACTAGTACAGATATAATATGAAGGAGAAGCTTATGAGATATAGCAATTTGGTATCCTCATTGACAACGTATGCGATCTGTGGAAGGGAAGTTTAAGAAAGAGATGGAAGGGGTGCTTGATGCTTTACAAGTAGATGTAGATCAGGAAAGTATACTTGCTGAGTTCTATAAGATTGATGGTACTCCTACTTTTATTCTTTTTAGAAAAGCTGAACAACTTTGGAGGTAGTCAGGAAAATTGACATTAGAAAGATTGGAAAGAGCTGTTAAAGAGTTTATATCCCTTTAAGGAATTCCTATACTTATCAGACTTTAAGAACAAATACTATGTTATTTGCTTATAGTACCTTTAAATAATGATCAGAATAGTCGTGGTCGGTTATTATTAAAACGATATCCGATACCCAACATCAGGTAATTCGGTTCATGAAAATCTTTCAGATTATATCCGATATGTAGATAGGTATTGCGACTCATGTCTATTTTAAGCATCAGTATCTGGTAGAACGATTTGAGATCACCACCACCATGGAGTATATTAGCGCCGAAACCGATACCGACACTGAAGTAGGGCATGACAAACTCTCCACGTGCGGAGAGACCTAAAGAAAGTTGTTTGCCGAGAGATGGTGTGCCGAATTTTTCTTGCTCGTTGTCACCTCCACTACTGATATAGTCTTTTACGTATAGATTAGCACTAGAATCATAAACTCCATCTAATGAGACTCCTGCTCGGAATTTATATCCAAAGTTATACATCGGTGCAAAATTGAATCCAGCCACTGTATATTTACTTGGGGCGGGAATTTGTCCTCCTGCAACATTGACTGCTTTTCGCCGCCAGGAACCGAAAAGGGTTAGGTCATAACTGACGTGACGCGGAAAGACGGGAATTAATATTGGTTGTGATGGATACTTCAGTTCGTCCATCTTACGGTTGAAGTTATATACTACTCCAATCTTGAAGTCTATTGTATTCAGACCGGTATTGGGATATTTTGTGTTACCATTTGAAAAATGAATCATTGATCCTCCTACATTTAAATCAAATTGTGGAGAAAGTATCCAGTTTAGATAAAGACCTGCATTCAGATAAGCATTGATTTTTGAACCAATAACGGTATTGTTGGGATTTTCGTAGTAATTGTACGATTTCCAACCGAAAGCCATACCGAATCCCCATTCGTAATTTAGTGAAAGGTGAGATGTGATTTTTGCGATACGTGCTCCCTGAAATAAGTAAAGGGCTATAGGGTTTCCTATTTCCGTACGATTACCGAAATCGAAATAACCTAAACCTATTCCTTGATAAGCGCCACCATAAGTTTTATCAGCGGCAGTACCCGGTTTTAATTGGAAAGAGTACTTCAGGTGTGCCGAGTAAGTGGATTGCAAGTATTTGCACAAGTTATTATCGCCTCGCAGAAAAGAACTGGTTGGGAAAATATAACCCGGGCGGCCTTCTATACCGATTCTGTGGATATATTTGTTTTGTGCAGATATGGTGTCGGACAAGAGAAGTATAATTAGTAAGAGATATGTAACTTTACATGTCCGTGTTTTAATACTCATGATGCTGTACTGTTCTTCATTGAATTAATACATAGCTTAAATGATGTTACAAATATAATCTTTTTATCTTTTCATCCACATAAAAAGTATAGATTTGCTATGTTAATAAATCATCGCTCATACTATAAAAGAACTTTATAGTTGTAAACCGATACTCCCCACCATTCAAGAATGAAAAATGACAGGGAGTATTGGTGTTGTTAGAGAGTTCTTCTGCTACTGATAATCCGCATGGCAACGGTGTAGTATTCACAAGGTACAGAGAGCTGAATGTCACTCCCCTTATCCACTGCTGAGACGGTGATATATGCAGATTTAAGTAATTGTTTTACGCTTTCTGCCTCCCATGGGCTACCGGCAAAGACGTTAATCTGAGAAATTTTTCTACTTGTAATCATTTGCTTTGAATTTTAATTGTATACGTTTATTTTGCTGTTTTATTTCATTCGCAAATATAGGGACTTGCTCTCTATATGAGGTATACTAATTATTCAAAAAAGTATGTGTTTTGTGCAAACGTTATAGAAAAATCTCAAAGGATAACAATATTGTTCCATCTGTGTAAAGAGATGAAACAATATTGCAAATAAGGAAAAAGGAATTTATTTCTCATCGTTTTTACGAATTTCCACACGACGGATTTTTCCACTGATTGTTTTGGGAAGTTCGTCTACGAACTCAATGACACGTGGATATTTATATGGTGCGGTAACTTTCTTAACATGATTTTGAAGTTCCTTAATTAACTCTTCTCCGGTGTGGGTTTTGTAGCCTTTGGCAAGTACGATAGTTGCTTTTACTACTTGACCACGAATTTCATCGGGAACACCAGTAATGGCACACTCCACAACGGCGGGATGTGTCATCAGCGCACTTTCTACTTCAAACGGACCGATACGGTAGCCACTACTTTTAATTACATCGTCGGCGCGTCCTACAAACCAGAGATAACCGTCTTCATCTTTCCAAGCTACGTCACCGGTATAGTAAACACCATCATGCCAAGCCTCTTGCGTACGGTTGGCATCCCGATAATATTCTTTGAACAGACCAAGAGGCTTACCTTTATCTGTACGGATTACAATCTGTCCCTGTTCGCCGGCTTCTACCGATCGACCATCATGATCTATCAGGTCTACTTCATATTGGGGATTCGGTAATCCCATACTACCCGGTTTGGGTTCCATCCATGGCATAGTGGCTACAGTAAGAGTCGTTTCCGTCTGCCCGAAACCTTCCATCAGTTTAATACCTGTTAATTTCTTGAATGTTTCGAATACGGCGGGATTCAGAGCTTCTCCTGCGATGGTACAATACTGTAAAGACGAGAGATCGTACTTTGTCAAGTCTTCATGGATGAGGAAACGGAAAATGGTAGGGGGGGCACATAAGGAAGTGACATGATAGTTTTGTATCTTTTCCAGGATATCACCTGGAGTAAACTTCTCATGGTCATATACAAAAACATTGGCACCGGCAATCCACTGTCCGTATAGTTTTCCCCATACGGCTTTTCCCCAACCAGTATCGGCGATAGTGAGGTGGAGGCTGTTTTCGTGCAGATTATGCCAGAAACTTCCGGTTACGATATGTCCCAGCGGATAAGTAAAATCATGAGCAACCATTTTCGGTTCTCCTGTAGTTCCACTGGTGAAGTACATCAGAGAAATATCATCGTTATTGTTGACATGTTCCGGTTTTAAGAAAGGTGCGGCATCTTCTATACCTTTATGGAAATCATCAAATCCTTCGGGGACTTCAGGACCTACACTAATAAGTTTTTTCACAGAAGGAGAATTGGGCATTGCAGCAATGATATGGTCAGTGATGACATTCTCACCGGCACAGACAATCATTTTGATGTCTGCGGCGTTACAACGATACACAATATCTTTTTTTGTCAGTAAGTGCGTTGCAGGAATTACTACTGCGCCAAGTTTGTGCAGTGCAATAATGCTGAACCAGAACTCGAAACGGCGTTTCAAAATAAGCATCACCATATCGCCATGTCCGATACCGAGACTTTGGAAATACGAAGCCGTCATATCCGTATAGCGTTTCATATCACCAAAGGTAAATTGCTTATGTTCACCTTTATCATTTGTCCAGAGTAGAGCTGGTTTGTTGGGTTGTTCGGCAGCCCAGGCATCTACTACATCGTAACCGAAGTTGAAATTGTCCGGTACGTTGATCTTTAAGTTCTTGATGAAGTCCTTCTGAGAAGTGAAGGACGTTTGTGATAAAAATCTTTCTACCATAACTTTGTTAGGTTATATTTACATTATGATGGCAAGGAAACGAACTGTTTTTCCATCGAGCGCTTTCATGCCATGCGGCAGTTTAGAGTTGAAGTACAAACTATCTCCCTCGTTTAAAATCAAGTCTTTACCATCGATGCTGATTAACATTCGTCCTTCCAAGACAAGATTGAATTCCTGTCCGTTGTGGCTATTGTAATGTATAGGCACGTCCGGTTTCGGTTCTACGGTAACAATGAACGGATCGGCGGTACGGTTCATGAAACCGGCGGCAAGAGACTGATACTTGTACGCTTTGGTACGTTCAATGCTCGTCCCCTTTCCGGCACGTGTCAGGAAGTAGGAGCTCATTTTCGGTTCTTCGCCGAACATCAGCGCGTCAAGAGCAATGCCATAGTGACGTGCTATCTTTTGCAACATGCTGACGGAGATATCGTAATCTCCTGTCTCTGCAAGGCGGTACTCTTCAGCGGAAATATCGCAATCGCGGGCGATATCTTCGGCAGTCAGTTCCAAAACGTCACGCAATCCACGCAGACGTTCTGCTATTTGTTTGATTTGTTCGTCCATGAAGATAATTTTTAATGATTAATGTTTAATTTTTAATGTCATGTTTTATGAGTTTTATTATCAGACACTTTTCTTAATCGCCTTGATAATTGCTGAATCAAATCCTTCATGCTCCAGTTCATTAATACCTTTGATAGTGATACCGCCGGGAGTACATACCTTATCGATTTCAATGCTGGGATGAGTATCATTATTCAGAATCAATTCAGCTGCACCCTTTACTGATTGTGCCACCATGCGCATACCGTCTTTGGGATAAATTCCCAGTTCAATACCCGCTTGCATGGCTGCCTGAATGTATTTCAGTACATATGCAATACCACAGGAAGTCATGGAAGTACAAGCTGCAAACTTTTCTTCGGGGATGAGCATGGCTAACCCCATCTGGTTGAAGATGTCAAGCAGTAGTTGTTCTTGCTCTTTAGTCGCATTTCGACTGGCAATGAGAGTCATACTTTCCATTTCGCTGATGGCAGTATTGGGAATGATACGGAACATCGTCATTTCTGGTTCGGCTACATAATGTGCCAATTCTTCAAAATTGATACCTGCAGCCACAGATATAATAATTTGCTTACTTTTGAGTTTCAACTCACGCAGAGTATTTTTGATGAGCCACGGTTTGACTGCCAATATAATAAGTTCAGCACCGGTTACGGCTTCCTGGTTGTCATTGGTGGTTTGCATGGCTGGGAACTCGACTTTCAGTGCATCCAATTTACCTTGCGAAGGGTTAGAGATAATGATATCCCCGGCGGGGATAATTGTTCCTTTTGCCAGACCGCGAGCTATAGAGCCACCCATATTTCCTGCTCCGATAATTGCTGTTTTCATATCATCTTGTTATTTAAAAAGTTGTCTTCAGACAAAGGTAGATATTTTCTATAAAAAACGACCGAAATGGAAAATTATTCTTTTTTCGGTCGTTCCTTTTGCTGGCTGATTACATGTCAAATATTAAAGTGCTTTTTGAAAACGTTCAAGGAATGTATCTGCTTCTTCCACACTGAGACAGAGCGGCGGTAATAAACGAAGCACATTTGTACCGCTGACACCGGTAAACACATGTTGTTCCTTCAATAATCTCAGACGCAGTTCTTTAATGGGCTCTTCAAATTCCAAGCCAATCATCAATCCGCGTCCCCGGACTTCTTTTATTTGCGGGAACCTTTTCAACTCTGTCATCAGATGTTCACCTACTTTGGCCGCATTAGCGATAAGATTTTCCTGCTCAATAACATCCAATACGGCAAGCGCTGCACTACATGCAAGATGATTACCACCGAAAGTAGTTCCCAACTGTCCGTAAACCGGAGTGAACATCGGACTGATAAGTACCCCTGCCATCGGAAAACCATTACCGATACCTTTGGCAACAGTTATAATATCTGCTTTGATACCGTTGTATTGGTGAGCGAAGAATTTACCGCTACGTCCGTATCCACTTTGTATTTCGTCAAGTATCAGTACGGTGTTGTTATCCGTACAAGCCTGACGCAGTGCCTGCATAAACTCATCTGTTGGTAGCTGGATACCGCCTACACCCTGAATACCTTCGATAATCACTGCACACACATCGCCCTTAGCCAATTCCGCCTTCATGGTGTCGATATCGTTCAACGGAAGATACGTTACGTGACCGCAGTCGTTGATGGGAGCGATGATTTTAGGATTGTTGGTAACCTCCACTGCTAGTGAGGTACGTCCGTGGAAAGCTTTCGAGAAAGAAACTACCCGTGTGCGTCCATTATAGAAAGATGAAAGTTTCAAAGCGTTTTCGTTAGCTTCGGCACCGCTATTAATAAGGAATAAAGAATGGTCATCGTAACCGCAGACTTTTCCCAATCGCTCTGCCACTTGTTGTTGCAATTTGTTGATGACAGAGTTGGAATAAAACCCTAACGTTGCTACTTGTTTGCTTATCATCTCTATGTAATGCGGATGTGCATGTCCGATAGAGATAACCGCATGTCCGCCATAAAGGTCGAGGTACTCTGTACCCTTTTCGTCCCATACATGGCAACCCTTTCCTTTGACAATGTTTATGTCGAAGAGGGGATATACGTCGAATAATTTCATACTAAAAGAATTTACATATTATATAAACAGTTGCTCCGATAAAAGCACCTGTCAATGTTGCTTTAACAAAAATGTTTTTGTTAAACTTATTCGTATTTGTCTGTTTTTTAGAAAGCCGATGGTTTCAATCGTAATCCTACCGTTTCCTCCAAATTAAACATCAAATTCATGTTATGAACAGCCTGTCCGCTGGCTCCTTTCAGCAAATTGTCGATACAAGAAATAATCAGCAACTTGTCACCGTGTTTTTCCAAATGGATGAGACATTTATTGGTATTTACCACTTGCTTCAAGTCGATATTCTTGTCTACAATAAACGTAAAGGAATCTTTTGCGTAATACTCTTCATACATGCGGACGATTTCCTCTAGAGCCACCTTTGTTCTTACTACAATAGTTGCAAAAATGCCGCGGGGGAAGTCACCGCGATAGGGAATAAAATCAATTTCGGAGTCGAAGCTGTTTTGAAGTTGTTTGAGTGACTGCTTGATTTCGGGTACATGTTGATGTTCAAAAGCCTTGTAGACACTTATATTATTATTACGCCAACTGAAATGACTCGTGGATCCCGGTTTTACACCTGCTCCGGTACTGCCGGTGATGGCATTTACCATGATATCATCATTTAACATCAGATGTTTGGCAAGCGGTAATAACCCCAACTGGATACAAGTGGCAAAACAGCCCGGATTGGCAACATGATTTGCTTTACAGGTAGCCCGACGGTTCAATTCCGGTAAACCGTAAATAAAATCATGTTCTGGAGAAGCTATGCGATAGTCCATAGAAAGGTCGATAATTTTCAGTTCTTCCGGTATATTGTGACTTTCCATGAATTTCTTGGTGTCACCATGAGCTGTACAGAAGAAAAGCACGTCGACTTCATCCAGCGGGAGCTGGTTGGTGAATACTAAATCTGTTTCGCCGTACAATCCTTCGTGTACGTCAGTGACTTTATTACCGGCATTACTTGAGCTGTTGATGAAAGCAATTTCTGCTTCCGGGTGGTTGATCAGTAAGCGTATCAATTCGCCTGCCGTGTATCCAGCTCCACCGATGATTCCTACTTTAATCATATTTTCTCGTCCTTATGATTTGAGTAATAAGCACGCAGTGCTGTAGAAGTTACTTTAATAAATCCTTTGGCATCTTCTGCCGTCCATCCTTTCTGCATTTCACCATATTCGCCGAACTTGTTTTTCACAAGATCATCTGCACTTTCTACACCTACGGTAGAAAAACAAAGCGGATGGAGTTCAAGGATAGCCGTACCGTTTACGTTACGTTGAGAAGATTCCAACATAGCCTCGATGTCGCGCATCACCGGTTCCAGATATTGACTTTCGTGCAAGAACATGCCGTACCAATTGGCTACTTGATCCTTCCAATATTGCTGCCACTTACTTAGTGTGTATTTTTCCAGGAATTTGTGTGCACCTATAATCAACATTGGGGCAGCAGCCTCAAAACCTACACGACCTTTGATTCCGATAATCGTATCACCTACATGCATATCGCGGCCGATACCATATGCGGCACCAATTTCCTCTACCTTCTGAATAGCTTTGATAGGATCTTCAAATTTCTCGTCATTCACAGCTTTCAGCTCACCTCTCTCAAAAGTTAGGCGCAACTGTTCGCTACCTTCTTTGGTACAGTGTTTCAGATAAGCACTTTCCGGCAATCCCTGTGCAGAGTCCAGAATTTCACCTCCACAGATGGAAGTGCCCCAAAGACCTACATTATAAGAATATTTCAGTTTGGTGAAGTCGGCTGCAAAGCCGTGTTTGTTCAGATAGTCGATTTCTTCCTGGCGACTCAATGCCATGTCACGTGTCAGCGTGATGATTTCTACTCCCGGAGCCATCACAAGAAAGGTCATGTCGAAACGAATTTGATCGTTACCAGCACCTGTTGAACCATGCGCAATGGCATCCGCACCAATTTCGTTGGCATAGCGGGCGATGGCGAGTGCCTGAAAAATTCGTTCGGAACTTACAGAAATAGGATATGTACCATTACGCAGTACGTTACCGAATACCATATATTTCAAGCTTTTTTCGTAATATTCCTGTGTCACGTCGATGGTAATGTATTGGGTCGCCCCTAACTTATAGGCGTTTTCTTCGTTTGTTCTTAGTTGTTCGGGACTGAAACCACCTGTATTGGCACAAGCAGCATAAACCTCATATCCCTTTTCTTTTGCCAGATACATTACTGTAAATGAAGTATCCAGACCACCGCTGAAAGCGACTACAACTTTTTTCTTCTTTTCCATATCCTTATGTTTTTAAATTTTATCTTCTTCATGTAATTTAGGGTCGTAGAGCATTGCCGTGCAGATGCAGAACTTTCGGTTTTTGGCTACCAGTATATCGTGATTGATGCAACCTTCGCACCCTTTCCAGAAAGAATCATCGTCGGTCAGTTCGTTGAAAGTTACCGGAACATACCCCAGTTCGGTATTCATTTTCATTACTGCTGCACCACTAGTCAGACTGAATATTTTAGCTTTGGGCCATCGTAGGCGTGCCAGACGGAAGGATGCCTGCTTGATACGTTTCGCCAGTCCCAGACCACGGAAATCGGGGTGTACAATCAGCCCTGAGGTAGCTACATATTGTTTGTTTCCCCAGCTTTCAATATAGCTGAAACCAGCAAACTCATCTCCACACAAGGCTATGATAGCCTTTCCTTCTTTCATCTTTGTTGCCACATATTCGTGTGTACGTTCCGCAATGCCCGTTCCGCGTACTTTTGCAGCTTCTCGGATGGTATCCAAAATTTTATCTACATAAACTTCATGTGAGGCGTCGGCTACCATCACATCAATTTGCTTCGAATCCATTTCTTTATTTTAATTAGAATATATTTATTTAATATTCGGGATAATTTGTGCTAAAAAATCCTTAACTTCTTCATGTGAAGCTGCTTCGTGTAATACCATCATAATGGTATCGTCTCCAGCAATAGTTCCCAATACAGCGGGACACTCGCGATTGTCGATGTCATAAGCCATACTGCTGGCGTAACCTGGCCTGGTACGGATGAGTGCGATATTTTTGGAAAACTGAAGCGAAACAAATCCGCTAGTCATCAACATTTCGCTTGCACTTTGGTCGTTAGAACGCTTGTACATAATGTTATTTGGCAATACATACACATATTTTCCGTTCATATTGGCGGCTTTGGCAACTTTTAGTTGTTTCAGGTCACGTGACAAAGTGGCTTGCGTCAAATTAAAGCCTTCATTTCCCAAAGCCTGTAGCAATTCTTCCTGTGAGCTAACATCTTTGCTCGAAATAATCATTTTGATAGCATCTAATCGATTGGCTTTCTTTTTCATGTTTCTGTATAATTATTCTTATGACGGTGCAAAAATATCGATTATTTTTGAAAGAATATGCATAAAATGTAGAATTTTTATTCTTTTTAAAAGAATAAGGTTGTGACAAAAGGAACTTTTGCTATACCCCTTCTTCTAATTTATAGGAGAATTTCTTCCATTGTCTAACCCCCAATCTCAAAATCTAATTTAAGTTGGACGCCGGAAATCTGTTTCATCGGGATTTCCAATAAGTGATACGGTAACGTTTTTTGAACAGATTAGTGGGGGATATGGTTATTAGTTGTTTAGACTCTATTTGTGGTTATAGGTAAATTATATAAGTATTTACCGTTGTGTATGTAGTGAAAATTCCTGCCAGTCATACTCTTGTCCGTATTCGTCAGCTATGGCTATACGTATGGTAACTTTTCCTGTTTTTATTCGTTCTCCGGCATTGATGCTTGCGGTATATTTCATGCCATCCTGTGGAGTAATCTGCTCTATCATAACGGATGGAGAAATGTAGATACGTTTCATTTTTGTAGTTTCAGTTACTACTGGTACTACATTGTATGCTGTCCGATCCCCCTCATTTATGATTTCGAAAATTACTTTACTGTTCTCTCCAGAATTGATTATATGGTCGCGATTATCATCTATAAATCGGATGTTACGTATCTTCAAGTGATCTATGGCCGAACGAAGTGGTTGCGTATTTCCCTGCGGAGGATAAGATTGGCTTCTTTCTATCCGGTAACCATGTTCCTCTTGTTGTTTAGGAGTAGTGACCGCATTTCCAATAGCTGCCCCTGCGATGGCTCCAACAATTGTTCCGATAGCAGAACCGCGATAACCACCTCTCCACCCACTATTACCTTCTCCTATGAGTCCTCCGATTGCACCTCCTGCATTACTACCTATAGCGGCTCCAGCAAATACTGCTCCAGGGTCACCCGATGTCATGCGACTTGTACCACAACTACTGAATAGAAAGGTTATTGATAGTATTGCAATGAAATATATTTTCATAATCTCTGTGTGATATGATTGTTGCAAAGGTAGAGAAACTATTGGAAAAGTATAATCCTTGTTGCGAAAATTAATGAGAATGAAGAAATTATATGAATTTTATATTGATCTTTGAAGGGGAGCAGAGAACGGTTAACGATATAAAAAAAGAAACTAACTAACTCTTATTGTTAGATAGTTTCTTTTTTATTGGCATCGTCGGAATGAGGCGACTCGAACGCCCGACCCCTACGTCCCGAACGTAGTGCGCTACCAACTGCGCTACATTCCGATACCTCTTAACAAGTGGTGTCACCAGGAATCGAACCGGGGACACAAGGATTTTCAGTCCTTTGCTCTACCAACTGAGCTATGACACCTTTTTCGTTTGCGGGTGCAAAGATAAAGAGTTTTTTTTATACCACAAGGCTTTTTGTGGAAAAATAAAATAAAATCCCCTTAGTGGCTTTTGTAACAAAGACAAAGGGGATATTATTGATAGATATAGTTTGTTAAATTATAATTAGTCAATATTAGGATTGATACTGTGCCAATCTTTGATTGCAGGTAATATCCCCATTCCAATAACCTCGTCACGCAGCTTACAGAGATGAGCATAGCTTTCTTTCAGTTTGGCTTCCTCTTCAGGAGTACCTTTCAATTCTTTATAATGTACACCGTCTTTAGTGATTTCTGTTTCCATTGCCATCATAATGTGATCGAAGCTATGGCTATGTACATACGTACCGGCAGGCCAACGGAATGGCTTTCCACCCATGGCGGCAGCAATCATTTCGATGGAAACGTATGCAGGGCTTTGGAATGAAGAACGACCTCTGAGGGTAATGATATTGGCACCACCTTTAGTTACTTTTGTTTGGATCTCAGTCCATTGTTCTTTGGTAAGAGCAGGGGTACCGATGATGTCAAGCAATGGTTTGCCATCTACCTTTGCGGTAGAAGCATATACAGCCATTTGTTCTCCATGTCCGCCATACGTACGGCAGTTCTCTATTTTGTCAGGAGAAATATGGAAATGCTTTGCCAATTCACTACGTAGACGCGTACTGTCGAGAGCGGCCAGTGTAGTGACCTGAGAAGGTTTTAGACCTGAATAGAGTAAGGTAATTAAACCGGTGATGTCAGCGGGGTTGAAAATGACAACTATGTGTTTTACGTCCGGACAATAGGCTTTTACATTTTTACCGAATTCTTCGGCGATGGCAGCATTGCCTTTTAACAAGTCTTCGCGAGTCATGCCGGCTTTGCGGGCAGCGCCACCGGAAGATACTACATATTTGGCACCGATCAGCGCTTCTTTGATGTCAGAAGTAAAAGTAAGGTTCAAACCTTCGAAACCGCAATGGAACATTTCTTCCGCCACACCTTCTAATCCGGGAGCATAAGGATCGTACAAGCAGATGTTAGGAGTCAGATGCATCATGATTGCAGTCTGTGCCATATTGGAACCAATCATACCGGCTGCGCCTACGATAGTTAATTTTTCATTTGTCAAAAATTCCATAATTATAATATTTAGAGGTGAATATCAAATACTTTTATTGATTACTACGCTACAAAGATAACCATTTTTGGGAGGAGTTGTTCATAGAAAAAAGTTATCTTTTAGATTGAAAAGTTATTCCTTATCTTTATCTTTGCTCCAAAACTAAAATATATGAGCATCGAATTAGGAAAATTCAATACCCTGGAGGTCGTAAAGGAAGTTGATTTTGGTATGTATTTGGATGGAGGAGAGGAAGGGGAAATATTACTTCCTCAACGTTATGTACCCGAAGACTGCAATCCGGGCGATAAACTGAACGTGTTTATCTATCTGGATAATGAGGAACGTCTGGTTGCCACTACTTTGACTCCTTTGGCACAAGTGGGGGAATTCGCTTGTTTAGAAGTTGCCTGGGTAAATCAGTATGGTGCTTTCCTTAATTGGGGATTGATGAAGGATCTTTTTGTTCCTTTCAACGAACAGAAGATGAAGATGCAGGTTGGTAAAAAATATGTTGTTCATGTCCATTTAGATAACGAAAGTTATCGGATTGTTGCTTCTGCAAAAGTAGACCGTTATCTGTCGAAAGAGAAAGCTTCCTATGAACCGGGATGTGAAGTCGATATTCTGATTTGGCAGAAGACCGATTTGGGCTTTAAAGCTATTATAGAAAATCAATATAGCGGTTTGCTATACGAAAGTGAAATTTTTCAGCCATTACATGCGGGTATGACGATGAAAGCATATATCAAACAGGTACGTGATGATGGGAAAATAGATCTGGTGCTTCAGAAGCTGGGACAGGATAAGGTAAAAGATTTTTCGGATACTCTACTGACATATATTCGTAAGAGTGGTGGAAAGATATCACTCAACGATAAGAGTCCTGCTGAGACGATATATACAACGTTTGGAGTCAGTAAAAAGACTTTTAAAAAAGCTATTGGGGATTTGTATAAAAAACATTTGATACTTCTGCCGGAAGATGGTATTATTCTGGCAGAATAGGGAAATCCCTATCCAAGAATAGAGAGAAACAGATAAATGGGGGAAATCATTCCCCTATTTTTGTATTCACAGAAGATAAACAGAGTTGAACATAAAAAATGTTATCATGAAACGAATATTATTTATATTTCTTGCCGCTATGATGAGTACAGCTGTTTGCAGTGCAGCAATGAGTAACAGTAGAGTACGTAAAGATACCCGTTTTCTTACGGATAAAATGGCCTATGAGTTAGGTCTGAATACCGAGCAATATAATGATGTGTACGAAATTAATTATGATTTCATTGTCGGTATTCGTTATTTGATGGATGATGTGCTACGGGGTGAAGAATGGGCGCTGAATCGTTATTATGATTATCTGGATATCCGTAATGACGATCTCCGGTGGGTCTTGAGCAACAAACAGTATACTCGTTTCATGCGGGCAACTTATTTCTTTCGTCCTATCTATGTAAGTGGTGGCCGTTGGTCTTTCCGGATTTATATCAATTACACAAATCCGAATTATTTCTACTTTCCACGTCCCTATCACTATCGTACGTATTGTGGGGGACATTATCGTACTGACTTCCGTAATACAAGTTACTATCGTGGGCGTCATAACCACCCTACCTATAATGGTACATTTCGGATACGGAATGATAAATCCTATCATACCAGCCGTCGTTCGGATTTCGGATCAGTGAATATTCGTCCAGATTCTGGCAGACGTCCGGAAACCAATCGCTCCAACCATCGTTCTAATACGAATCAACCGGCTCATCGTTCTGATAAAAAAAATGAGGTGACTGTTCCCAGGCGTGAAAACCGGAGTCAAAGAGAGAATGTGAGACAGGGCGGTACAAGAAACGGACAGATAAATAACGGTAGTACACGTAGAAGTAACAGCTCTTCTACAACAACCCGCTCTTCTTCTCGCTCTTCAGAAAGCAGTAGAAGGAAATGATGAAGCTTGTCTATTGGGAGGAAACTACATTATTGTTAAAATACTCTTTTGCTGCCCCTTTCAACTTTCAATATTACATTCTCTATCCTTACCTGTATTGCTTGTTTTTCACTGATGATCCCTTTCTTTACGAGTCGTTCAGTGATTAGTTTGAAATATTCTTTCTGGTTTTCTTTCAGCTTGCCATCATCGTTGAAAGAACTGCGGAAATATTTCAGTTTAGGGATGATATAGAAGCTAGGAAAATACATTCCTCAATGGTTAATTGTGAGGGGCGTTTGTCGAAATAGAATTCGGCGGTTTCCTGAATGCCATAAACCATAGGTCCTCATTCTGCGATGTTTAAATAAACTTCGTACATACGGGATTTTGAGGTCAAATGTTCGGTCTCTATCAACCATACGATAAGAGCTTCTTCCAACTTATGGGCTATATTCTTTTTACGATTCAGGAATATGTTCTTGACTATTTGCATGGAAATAGTACTTCCTCCACGGGCAAAACGATGGACTTTCAGGTCATGGATAAGTGCCTCACGCATGGCATCAAGCAGGAAACCGTGGTGATAGAAAAATGCGTCGTCTTCACTTTGCATCACCGACATTTGCATTTTGGTTTGCTCCCCGAAAACGGAGGGATCGGAAAGGTAATGGCAACGGATAAAGTGTTGGATCGAAGCATAAAAGATAAAGAACACGGATGGTGCTGTGTATATTTTTTAAATCGTCCTATCCGTGTTCTTATTTTTATGGCTCATTTGGGTGGATATCTGTTATTCAATAGGTTCTCCCTTATAGAAATCCAGTATCTTGGTTCTGAATAAATATTCATATTTGGCTTGTAATTCGTCGCTTTGTGCTTTCATCAGATTTTGCTTTGCTTCATTGTACTCCACGGCATTTGCTCTCCCATTTACATACTTTTCGCTCATCAGTTCGAAAGATGCCTGACTTGCCTGTGAGGCAATGCTGCTACTGGTGTATTTGCTTTCGGATGCTACTGCGTTGTACCATGCCTGCTGAATTTCCTTATACAATTCTTTCTTGGTATTGTCCAGCTGCAAGGAATAGTTTTCGCGTTGCAGACGTGCTGTACGCACTCTGTTACGGGTAGACAGCCGGTTGAAAATGGGTACACTGAGATTGAAGCCGACATATTTGCTGAAGTTATCATTCATTTGTTGGCCGAAAGTACGGTTGATTGTTGAATAATAATTCGTTCCGAGACTACCGTTTAAGCTTAATTGCGGATAATAGCTACTTTGGGCGATACGGATATTGTGTTTGCTCGCTTCCAGCCGATATTGGGCGGCTTGGATGGAAGCTTTGTTGACTAAAGCAATCTGAAAAATCTCATCGGGAGGAGTGAGTGGAATAAGCTCCAGTTGCACGGCAGGGCTTTCTAAAACAAAACCTTCCGGGGTTTCCAGTTCGATGAGTTGGCTGAGGTCGAGCAAAGCCAGTCGATAGTTGTTGTTGGCTTGCACGGCGTTCATCTCGTCCTGTGCCAGGCGCGCTTTGGCTTCCGCCACTTCTGCCGGAGAAGCCTTACCTGTTTCTGCCAGTTTGACGATACGGTTATACTGCTCTTTGCTCAAATCTACTTGCCCCAAAGCCACCCGATGCAGTTCCTCATTAAACAATACCTGCAAGTAGGCCGAAGCGATATTGATGGAAATATCTTCTTTGGCTTTCTCCAAATCGGCGATGGCTGCTTTTAAGTTCAGCTTTGCCAGGGCATACTGATGAGGTAGTTCCAAACCCGTGAATAAGGGGATATTGGTCGATACGGACATATTAGTTCCATTGCTGGCGGTGTTCACATATACGGTAGAATAATCTCCAGTATTTTCATCTTTGATGGCGGTTTGCGTGCGCCCCCAATTCCAACTCTGCCCGGCGCTTGCGTTCAGGTTCGGCAGTCTTGCCCATTTGGCGGTATTCACTTCTATTGCACTTTGCTCAGCTGCATTCGCCGTTTGGCGTATGTTGATATTGTGTTCTATGGCATAATCGATGCATTGGCGCAATGACCAGTATTCTTGTGCCAGTAATTGAGTACAGCCCAGGACAGACAAGCAGATAAGTATACTTTTCTTCATGATGATTCTCTTTTGTCCAATATTGATTAATTTCCTTTCTTTTCTGCTCCCCGCACCTTGTCTTTGGCGTTCAGTCCGCTTTTGACTGCAATCTTGATACCGTCGCTCATGCCCACTTCTATCTGTTGGCGCTTAAATTTTTGTATAGGTACACTATCTGTCAATATGTATACGAAAGTACTGTCACCGTTGAACTCAACGCTTCCTTCCGGTACGGCGAGCGTCTGTTGCGCCCGTTCCAGGACGATTTCAGCAGTGGCCGAGTATCCCGAGCGTATCGCTACCGTATCCGGTACTTGGATAGCGGCTTTAATTTCAAATTGGTTCGCACCGTTTTCCTCTACGCCTTTCGGGGAAATATACTCTAGCACAGCATTGAACGAGAAGTTTTGCAACGCCCCGATAGTTAGCTTCACGGGCATTCCTTCGTGGATGCGTCCTACCTCGGTTTCGTCGATGTTTCCCTTGAAAATAAGGTCATTCATATTGGCTACGGTGGCAATCGTGGTTCCGTCGTTGAACGTGTTGCTCATGATTACCGAGTTACCCACCTTGATCGGTACATCCAAAATCAGTCCGGTAATGGTAGACCGGATTAATGTACTACTGAATGATGCGCTGCTTTTAGTGATGCCTTCTTTTACAATCTCTAAAGCATCTTTTGCCGTTTGCAGCTCTTCGCGCGCCTGTTTTACGGTTACTTCGCCTTTCTCGTATTCTTCGCTACTGATGAGTTTGTCCTTGAACAGTTTCTCAATGCGGGCAAAGTCAGTTTCAGCTTGTGAAGCGCTGATTTCTGCCAGGCGTACCCGGCTCTCGGCGGAATTCAATTGTCCCAACTCTGGAATGACTTTCACCTTGGCTATGACCTCACCTTGTTTGATGGTTTGTCCCGCTTCCTTGTATACTTCGGAAATGATACCCGAAATCTGCGGCTTGATGAGTACCTCGTCTCTAGGTTCCACTTTACCGGTAGCGACAGTAGTTTTCTCCAAATCGGTAATTTCCGGCACTATCGTTTCATAGACAGTCACTTCCGGTTGCGACTTTTGATACAAGAACACGAATGTCCAGATAAACAAGGCGGCTACTACCACCAGTAATGCGATTTTCAGATACTTCTTTGTTTTCATCTTATTATTGTATTATTATTTTATTCCTTTACTTATCACCCTGGCACTTCATGGCTTTACCACTCGTTATCACTCATCCCTTATCGCCTCAATCGGCTTGATGGCCATGGCACGATAAGCAGGAGCCAGTCCGGCAAGTACTCCAAGGGCAATCAGAAGAATACATGTCCCGATGGCCAATCCGAAAGATACCTGATAGTGGGTTTTGATAACACCCGTTTCGTTGGTAGCGCTTTCCAATATTTGCAATATGAGAACTGCGAAAGATATTCCTGCCATTCCGGCAATAGTAGTCAGTACCATACTTTCCGAGAGAATTTGTTGCAGAATATCCTTGGGGCGTGCACCGATGGCACGGCGGATACCAATTTCCGTAGTGCGTTCCTTGACGGTCACCATCATAATATTCGATACACCGATAGCACCGGCAAACAGAGTTCCCAGACCTACCATCCATATCAATATACGCGTCCCCATCATCAAGTTGTCCATCATGGAGAACATCGCTTCGGCGTTCAAGAACATCACAGCTTGCTTGTCATTCGGGGAGATATAATGAGCTTCCTTGATAAGCGCTTCTATTTTGGGTTGAACATCTGTCACCTTAACTCCCGGCTTCATGGTGAAGCAAACCACATCTATCCTTTTCCCCAGATTATAGGTTTGCTGCATGGTAGTGAAAGGTAGGGTAATAGCCTCTGATGCTTGACCTTGTATGTTGATATTCCCTTCGGACGAACACATGCCGATAACCCGATAGTAAATGCCATTAACCCGTATGAACTTTCCGGTCGGATCTTCTCCCGATTTAAAAAGGCTCTCGTATACACGTTTACCTAAGACGCATACCTTTCGCGATTCTCGTATGTCTACATCGTTGATGAAGCGCCCGTAGGTCATTTCCTGATGTTCTATATATTCATATTCAGGATATAATCCTTTTACGCTACATTCATATTTGTTTTCACCGTAAACGGCTGTTTGTCCCCACATGGCAAACGAAGGAGTTGCCAATTCTATTCCTTCTACACTGCGCACTCTGTCTACGTCATCTGTTTCTACGTCCCACCAACGCCCTTTGCGAAATCCTTTGTAGGCTTCGCTTGTCTTTTGCGCCGCAACGAAACCGGAGTTAGTGGCAAATCCCTCAAACTGTTGCTTCATCTGCTCCTGCATGCCCTGTCCGCCACCAATGAGTGCCACCAGCATAAAGATACCCCAGAATACGCCAAATGCCGTCAGCAGACTTCTGGTCTTGTTTCTTGTGATGGTGAGGAGGATTTCCTCGCATGTATCCAAATCTATTCTCATAATCTTTAATCTGCTCTAAGTGCTTCAATAGGACGAATGCTCACTGCCTTTTTGGCGGGGAAGAACCCTGCCAATGTACCTGCGATAATCAGGGTAAGCGTAGCTTGAATGGCTATTTGTAGGTCGACTGTAGGGTCGGAGAACATCCGTGCCTGAAACATACCGGCGTCTACCGTCTGGCTACCGAAGGCACTGTTCATCCATTCCGTTACCCCAATGCCTGCCACCATACCTATATAGCCGAAGAAGGTGGTGATAGCTACACTTTCTACAATAATCAGCCAAAGGATAGAGATGGGCTTGGCGCCCAACGCTTTGCGGATACCAAATTCGCGGGTACGTTCCTTGACGGTAATCAACATGATGTTCGATACGCCTACAATACCGCTTAGCAAGGTGAAGATACCGATTACCCAGATAGCCGTGCGCAGAATCCCCATGGCATTTTGCGTCTTCATAAAACTTGTCATACGGTTCCATATCCAGATGGCGCTGTTGTCGGTGGGGTCAAACCGGTGGTTGGCGGCGAGAACTTTGCGATATTCGGCTTCAAAAGCGTCGTTACCTTCTATGCTGTTCAGGTTTTTGGTAGTAAAAATAATATTATTCAGTTTATCTCCTTTATTGTAGATGGTTTGCAGGGTTGAGAAAGGTATATAAGCATCGCTGGAACCTTGGTCGCCTTGGTCGTTGTAGATTCCGACTACCTGATAGGCTACCCCGTTGGCGTTGACAAACTGACCGAGCGGATTGGTATGCGTTTTATTAAAAAGAATTTCTGCGGATTTTTTATGAAGGATAATCACTTTCCGCCGTTCTTTCAGGTCATTATGGTTAATGAACCGTCCATCAGCCGTTTTTACGGTTTCCACTTCGGTGTAATTAGGATATACGCCCATTAGTGAAACGTTGATATATTCTTGCCCGAAACTGATGTTTATATTGCTCTGCCGCAAGGTGGCTCCGGCACTGATAACATTTTCGGGGAAACTTCTCTCGGTTGAGCTAAGGTCCTTATTGTCCAAGCGGACACGTCGCCCTTCTTTTAATCCGTCATAGGACTTGGTTGTCCAACCCGGATAAATGCGGATGGAGTTCAACGCTCGTTCAGAGGAGTTCTGCTCAAAGGCATGTATAATGCCGTTTCCGGCTCCCAACAGTACGATGAGCATAAAGATACCCCATGCTACCGCAAAACCGGTAAGGAATGTGCGTAGTTTGTTGCGTTTGATGGTGGCGTATATTTCTATCCAAAGGTCTATCATATATATAATGTGATGATGTTTCTTTACTTCATATATCCGTCTTTTCCGAATGGCGACGCGTCATGGTTCAGATTTTCCTCTATACTGCCGATAATTCCATCCTTGATGTGGATAATCTTGTCCGTCTGGTTGGCGACTCCACTTTCGTGGGTTACTACTACGATGGTCATACCCGTTTGGTGCAGGTCTTTCAGGATCTGCATCACCTCCACGGATGTCTTGCTGTCAAGGGCGCCGGTAGGCTCGTCGGCAAGGATAATCTGAGGATTGGTAATCAGGGCGCGGGCAATGGCAACACGCTGTTTTTGTCCGCCGGACATTTCATTCGGCATGTGGTTTGCCCATTCTTTTAATCCCAAGCGATCCAGATATTCCAGCGCCATCGCATTCCGTTTCTTGCGGCTCACTCCCTGGTAAAAGAGGGGAAGGGCTACATTCTCTACCGCGTTCTTAAAAGTTATCAGGTTGAAGGACTGGAAGATGAAACCAATCATCCGGTTGCGGTACTCGGCAGCTTTGGTTTCACTCAGGTTCTTGATAAGGGTGCCGTTTAGATAATATTCTCCGGTATCATAATTGTCCAGAATACCCAATATATTAAGTAAGGTGGATTTTCCGGAACCGGATGCTCCCATGATAGATACGAATTCTCCTTTTTGAATATCAAGGTTAATACCCTTGAGAACGTGTAAAGGTGCTCCGTTATTGTAGGTTTTATTAATGTCTTTTAGCTGTATCACGATTTTTCCTGTTTTATACTTAGCTCTTATTGTTTTTCATAATTAGACGCACATAGGTTACAAAAAGTTGCAAGTAGGACGAAGTTTTTTAAAAAAAGATTTTGCAATGTCGTTTTTCTTTGTGTAATTTGTAACCATAAATGTTATCAACTAACCCTTTAAACAAAAGTTATATCATGAATTCAAACATGGAAAAGCCCTATGTAGTGGGTATTGACATAGGCGGTACGAATACCGTCTTTGGTATTGTGGACGCACGCGGAACAATTATTGCTAATGGTTCCATTAAGACGGGGGCTTATGTACAGGCCGATGATTACGTCGATACAGTATGTAAAAATCTTCTTCCGTTGATTATTGCGAATGGTGGTGTAGACAAGATAAAAGGTATCGGTATTGGTGCTCCTAACGGTAATTATTATAGTGGTACCATCGAATTTGCTCCTAATCTTCCTTGGAAGGGAGTCATCCCTTTGGCTGCCATGTTTGAAGAACGTCTTGGCATTCCTACTGCACTGACAAATGACGCTAATGCCGCTGCAATCGGTGAAATGACATACGGAGCCGCACGTGGTATGAAAGATTTCATCATGATTACTTTAGGTACCGGTGTGGGTAGTGGTATTGTTATTAACGGTCAGATGGTGTATGGTCACGATGGTTTTGCCGGTGAATTGGGACATACTATTATACGTCGTGAAAATGGTCGTGTTTGCGGTTGCGGACGTCATGGTTGTCTGGAAACTTATTGTTCGGCTACCGGTGTGGCGCGTACAGCGCGTGAATTCCTGACGGCTCGCACAGAACCCAGTTTGTTGCGTTCTATTCCGGCAGAAAACATTACCTCAAAAGATGTATATGATGCTGCTGTTCAAGGTGACAAGTTAGCTCAGGATATTTTTGAATTTACAGGAACCATTTTGGGTGAGGCTATTGCTGACTTTATCGCTTTCTCAAGTCCGGAAGCGATAATCTTGTTCGGTGGATTGGCTAAATCAGGCGATTATATCTTCAAACCTATCCAAAAGGCTATTGATGAGAATGTTTTGACTATTTATAAAGGTAAAGCTAAATTGATGATGTCCGAATTGAAAGATTCTGATGCTGCTGTGTTGGGTGCCAGTGCATTGGGTTGGGAATTAAGAGATATCAAGTAAGTTCCGCAGATTTAGGCTGGATATAAAAGCGTGCATCCAAACATCGATCGGTGATATGGCAAATCGGTTGATGTTTGGATGCATTTTTTGTATAAATTCTTATTTACAACGATATCTTCTGTTTGCATCATAAGATTGTGCCACCAAATTGGCACTGTCTTGCCTCTTTAATGGCACAGCTTTGCCACTTCGATGGCACGGCTGTGCCAATATAGTGGCACAACTTCTGTTCTTTATGACATCAGTCGGCGATCACAGAGAACTCGGCGCCACCGGCAAAGTCAGCTCCATTTTGCGAGCTAAGTCCGGTGAAACGGAGATATCGGGCTTGTACCGGCTTTTCCAATAAGACACGTTGTTGTTTCTTGTTATAGGGGAAAGTACCTTTAAGGACTTCTTTCCAATTTTTACCATCATTACTCACTTGCAAACTATAATCCTTAATGTCTCCATTGGTACCACCATCTTGACGGGGAAGATAGATGAAACCTTTCATCACTTTGGTTTCTCCGGCATCAAAGTCTACCCAATGTGGATATTTGGCTACAGTGACGGAATACATGGTGTGCCATTTGGTATTGGCATTGCCGTCTACCAAATGGGTGGCATCCCCCTCACCGGTTTCTTGGCTTGATGCATAAATCACTTCTAATGGAATGCTCTCTATCTTGCTGAACATCATCGAAGTAGCAATGTTGGTATTATCCTCGTAGGCAGCCGTCACCACGCCACCTTCGCGTAGATTGAAAGGTTTGGTATAACGTTGTTTTTTCTTGTTCCCGTTCAGAGTATAGACTATTTGGGCGTCAGATTTTGAAGAATGGATATTGACCATTCCGCTGCGGCTGCGTGAAATGGACAAAGGAACTTCACCTGCTAAAGAGACGTTGGCGGTCTGGGTGAATGCGGCTTGCCGTACGGGACGGATTAGGAAACTCATGGTATGATTACCCGCTTTCACACGGTCAAAATTTAAAGGCCCACCTTGTCCGCAACTGTTACCGCCAAGTCCTGTCACCGCCAAATCCAGATGTAAATGGGTGGCAGTGGATTTAGGTAACTGATAGGGATGAGGGGCAAGAGTCATTTCTACAGCCGACCAAGGTAATGCCGAGACAGACATCCGGTTGCCTGAAAGAAATTCTACGCCATTGCCTGTCTGGTCGGTCAGGGCACACCAGCGTACTTCTTCACGATTGCCCATACTTTGCGGTTTCGGGAAGTTGATAAATTGCTCCTTCACGCTACTTTGATACATTTCGATGAAAGCACCGGTATGGCGGTCGTTGTAGTTGTTCCAAGGGCCACGGCCATAATAAGTGTATTGTTGCAATGCGGAAGGAACTTGCATGGAATATCCTAGGCGGGCGAGTACAAGGGAGGCATCGTTAGAGGTGATACTGGATTGCAGTTCGATAGAGCCATCGGGATAAACAGTCCATATTTGGCTGGTAATGAATTTGAAATCATCGGGACCGAACGGGTGGTCAGTGAGCTCTTTAATAGAGTATCTGCCGGAGTTACCTCCTTCGATAACTGCGGCATTGGGGGCTTGTGAAACTATCGTATAGATGAGCTGCAGAATATTTCCATCTTTTGGGGAAGGCTGTACCAAAGTACGTTTGATGGCTTGGTGCCTCAGGTTGTGAAGTCCTTTTTCAAACCATTGGCGATAGGCCCAGTTGTCGTTGTCTGTGGGAGCGCGAAGGGCATCTATCTTAGGACCTTGTCCGTCGCAAATCATCTTCTTGCCATTGTATTCCAGACTGTAGATGGTTCCTTCTTTGTTGTCAAACTTCACACAGAAACCTTTTCCGGTGATAGTGGTGAAGTTTCCGGTTTCGTTTATTTCCGGTTTCTCGGCAGTGGCGGTCAGTTTTTTTATAGACGGCTTTTCACCGGCAGTTTTCACTGCCAATTGTTCTTCCATCTGTACGAAACCTGCTTTTGCCCAAGGCATATCGCGAAGCAATACAAATTGTACCTTTACGAAATATTCGCTTTCGGTTTTCAGATTTCCGTAGTTGTAGGGAAGATGGCAGATGGCTTTAGCACGGGGACCAATTGACTTGCATACTTCGAGGGAAGCTTCATTCTCGTCTATCTTCTTTCCATCTTCATACAAAGACCACACTAATTTATAGTTGTCCAGTGCGGTAAAATAATTCTTGTTGAAGATTTCAATTTTTCCATTTTGCAGGTCGATAGCTTTTACACTTACATTCTGATACACTTTCTTTACTTCATAGTAAGCCGGTTTGGGAGAATGGTCGGGCAACAGGATACCGTTCATACAGAACATTCCGCTATTCGGCTTGTCATTGAAATCACCACCATATGCCCAGTAACGGTCTCCGGTTTTAGGGTCATAATTGTACAACGCCTGATCTACCCAGTCCCAGATGGCAGCTCCACAAAAGAAGTTGGTAGACTCTATCGCGTTCCAGTAGTCTACCAGATTACCTACCGCATTTCCCATGGAATGGGCATATTCTGATACATGGAACGGATATTTGATGTTGTACTTACCCGTGACAGCACCACGCATCCATGCAATGGATGGATATTGGTTGGATCCCATGTCTACAATACTATTGTTACGTTCATATTGGACGGGGCGGGAGGAATCGAAGGTATGCAAGGCATTATAGGCACTGATGAAATTCTTTCCCGGGCCGGCTTCATTACCCAGTGACCATATCACTATAGAAGGATGGTTTACGTGGGAGTGGGCCAACTCCATGACGCGTGCCACGTGTGCCGCCTCAAACTCTGGTACATGGGACAGGGACGCATTGCCATAATAGTATTCATGACTTTCAATGTTCGCTTCATCTTCCAGGTAGATTCCGTATTTGTCACACAGGTAGTACCAGTAAGGTTCACAGGAATAATGTGAGTTGCGCACATGGTTGATATTTCCCCGTTTCATCAGCATGATTTCTTCTTTCATCTGTTCATGGCTGATGGCATTACCTACAGCTGGGTTTATTTCTTGACGGTTAACTCCTTTTAATTTCACGGTTTTTCCGTTGATATAATAATAGCGTCCTGCCAAATTGAATTCGTCGTTACTTGCCGAAGTATCTTTGATTTCTACCTTGCAGAAACCGAATGCGGTGGAGAAAGTTTCTATCACTCTGCCCTTCTTGTCTTTTAGCTGACCCACCAGTACATAACGGTAAGGTGTTTCTGCCGACCATTGCTTGGGAACGGCAATATTTAGAGTCGTGACGATAGAAGTCTTTCCGGCTTTATCCAATTCGGTAAGGTTACCGGTTGCACTTACATCATTCACCAGAGTGTTTTTATCGGAATACAGTTTATTGGCGTAAACCGAATAGGCAAGGGTGTAATCTTTCACTTTCTTATCGCTAAGATTACGTACGTCAGCTTCCACACGGATGATACCGTCCTTGTAGTTGGCATCCAGTGTGGGGAATACACGTAAATCACGTACTTGTACCTTGGCGGTGGAAGTCAGTGATACCGAACGGAAAATGCCTGGTAAGCGGAACATATCCTGTGCTTCGAGAAACGAACCGTCTGAATTGCGATAGACCTCGACTGCCACTATATTCTCGCCTTCCTTATTCAGATAAGGGGTAATATTAAAGGAAGCGGTGTTTCGTGAATTTTTGGAGAAACCAATGTATTTCCCGTTTATCCAGAGGTAGAAGAAAGAGGATACCCCATCGAAGTTGATATATACTTCGCGTTCTGTCCAGTCGGCAGGAACGGAGAAAGTACGACGGTAGGAACCTACCTCATTACGGTTTTTGTAAGTTGTCCAGTCGTGCGGAGGAGTACGCATTACTCCGCCTTTCCAGTCGTCCACAGCAACTTTGTGCTGAAAAATGACCGGTTGGTTGGCATAGACGGGTGTCCCATATTTCAGGCTGCCGTCTTTCTGGATACCTGCTACGTTCCATTGCATCGGTACGCTGACGTCATCCCATGCGGAAACGTCGTATCCCGGCTGATAAAAGTCGCTAGGGCGTTCATCGGGATTTCCCACCCAGTGAAATTTCCATGTTCCGTTGAGTGAATAGTAGTAACTGCTGTGTTCTGGCAATACTTTCCGGGCACTCTCTGTATCGTTAAAGGTGAAGAACCAGGTGTGTGGTTGTTCTTTGTTCAGGGCCAATAACTCGGGAGATTCCCATTCTTTTCCTGAAGGAGCAGAGACATTGGCGTAATCAAATCCTTTCAGCCCATCGGCAAGGAGATTACTTGCGAAGCAGGTATATGCCAGGCAACAAATCAATTTCTTTTTGAATTTCATAGATTTTTAAATGTGTTAAAAGAAATACAATGATAGTGATTTTTTGGTTAATGGAAAAATAAAAAGAGACTGAATTCCAAAGAACCCAGTCTCTTTTTATTTTGAAATAAGAGATAAAGAAATTATCCGTTAACTCTTTTTTCTTTAATTCTTGCTTTCTTACCGGTAAGAGCGCGCAAGTAGTACAATTTAGCGCGACGAACTTTACCCACTTTGTTCACTTCGATGCTGTCAATAGCCGGTGATTCGATCGGGAAAATACGTTCTACGCCTACAGTTCCTGACATTTTACGTACAGTAAAACGTTTTTTGTCTCCATGTCCGGCAATCTTGATAACAACACCACGGTACAACTGTACACGTTCCTTGTTACCTTCGATAATACGATATGCTACTGTTACTGTGTCACCAGCTTTGAAGCTCGGGTGCTGTTTTCCGGTAGCAAATGCTTCTTCTGCAATTTTAATTAAATCCATTGTTGTTATTATTAAATTGTTTGATCGTTACAACGCAACATACCAGGCTTCTCTCTTGGTGTCCTGACAGCGATTGCGCGAAAGCGGTGCAAAGGAACGAATTATTTGGCAGATACACAAATGTTTTATGTATTTTATTTGGACTTGGGCTGAAAGGGAAAGTTACGAAAAAGAATTCCTCCTTTCTTTGCTTCAAGGTAAAGAAAAAGTATATTTGTAGCAGTTTAAAACAAACGAATATGAAAAAGAAAATATTAAAGTTCGTATCTGGAGTGGCATTAGGTGTATTCCTTTTGTTGACATCTTGTCATTCTACTTATGAAGTGACGAAAGCGGAAGGAAGTATGCAATCTATAGATTCCACGTTGGATGCTGAACCCGATGCGGAAGCAGTGGCATTGCTTGCGCCTTATAAGGTAAAGATAGACAGTATGATGTATCGTGTGGTAGGCACGGCAGAAATGTCTATGGACAAGGGTGCGCCTGAGAGCCTGCTTTCTAATCTGGTGGCAGATGTGCTACGTGAAGCTGCTGTACGAGTACTAGGTAAACCTGCGGATATGGGACTTGTCAATATGGGTGGTTTACGCAATATATTAACCGAAGGTCCTATTACTTGTGAGAATGTCTATGAGATATTACCTTTTGAGAATTCTCTTTGTGTACTGACTTTGAAAGGTGTCTATTTAAAAAAACTTTTTGAGAATATCGCTGCGCGTTATGGCGAAGGCGTCAGTGGCGTGAAGCTGACAATCTCTAAAGATGGTAAGTTGGTGAAGGCTGCAGTAGCGGGTAAGCCAGTGGAAGATGATAAACTATATACGGTTGCTACTATCGACTATCTGGCTGATGGCAATGATGGTATGGCCGCTTTGCCTCAGGCTGAAAAGAGGGAGTGCCCGGCTAATGCTACATTGCGTGGCTTATTTATGCAATATGTAGAGAAACAGACTGCTGAAGGTAAGAAAATCGCTTCACGCATGGAAGGGCGTATTACGGTTGAAAATTAAAGAATACTAATTAAAAACTATAGGTTAGATGAAACGTATATCCATATATTGTTTACTGGTCGTTTGCCTGATATTTACGGCATCGGCACAACAGACCAAAGAGTTGTTTATTTTACAGACGAGCGATACGCACAGCCGTATCGAACCTATTAATCCACATGCCGCCGATAGGTATGCAGGTATGGGAGGAACAGTACGCCGCGCTACTTTTTTGAAAGAATATCGTGCCGAACATCCTGATGTCTTGCTTTTTGATTGTGGTGATATTTCGCAGGGTACTCCATATTATAATCTTTTCCGGGGTGAAGTAGAGGTAAAGATGATGAACTTGATGGGATATGATGCTATGACTATAGGTAACCATGAGTTTGATTTCGGTTTGGAGAATATGGCGCGTTTGTTTCGTATGGCTGATTTCCCGGTGGTGTGCGCCAACTATGATGTAAGTGGAACGGTACTTGAAGGTTTAGTGAAACCATACACTATATTAAAACGTAACGGACTTAAAATCGGTGTTTTTGGCCTTGCTCCCAAAATGGAAGGATTGGTACAGGCTGATAAATGTGAAGGAGTCGTTTATAAAGAACCCGTTGCGGTGGCTCAAGAGGTAGTAGATGTTCTGCGGAATAAGGAACAATGCGATGTTGTTATCTGTCTGTCCCATTTGGGTATACGTAGTAACAATGGAGATTCTGATGAGAAACTGGTTACGGAAACCTATGGTATTGATGCTATTCTGGGAGGGCATTCTCATACCTTTATGCAAAAACCTGCTTTCTATATGAATGCTGATGGTAAGAGTATACCGGTATTGCATACCGGTAAGAGTGGTATATACGTCGGAGAAATGAAGTTGATATTGACTGAGAAGAAATAAATGAAGAAGCTGTTACTATTTGTGCTGTTGATTTTAGGATGTTATGGACGCTTTGCTTCCGAAGCTAAATACCGGCCTGTTCCGTCTGTTCCCGTAACTTCCGTGGAACCGTTACTACTCCGTTCCATACAAGATGGAGTGCGATGCCAGCAATGGGTAGACTCTGTTTTAAACAGGTTGAGTTTGAAAGAACGAATAGGACAGCTGTTTATTTATACCATCGCTCCGCAACAAGATAAACGTAATAAAGAATTGCTACGTAAGGTGGTGGAGGATTATAAAGTGGGTGGTTTGCTTTTTTCTGGTGGATTGATGCAAAATCAGGTAGCGCTTACCAATGAGGCACAACGTATGGCAGATGTTCCTTTAATGATAACTTTTGATGGTGAATGGGGACTATCTATGCGTTTGCGAGGTACACCCGTATTCCCGAAGAATATGGTGTTGGGTTGTGTAAGGAATGATTCTCTTCTTTATGAATATGGGTGTGAAATGGCACGGCAATGTCGTGAAATGGGGGTACAGGTTAATTTTGCTCCGGTAGCGGACGTAAACATCAATCCTCAAAATCCGGTTATTAATACCCGTTCTTTTGGTGAGAGCCCGGTAAATGTTGCCAATAAAGTGATTGCATATGCCACAGGATTGGAAGATGGAGGAGTGCTTTCTGTTTCTAAACATTTTCCTGGACATGGTGATACGGATGTAGACTCGCATTATGCCTTACCTACTTTGCCGTTTACGCGTGAACGTTTGGATAGTGTAGAACTTTATCCTTTTAAAAAAGCGATTCATTCCGGCTTAAGTGGTATTATGGTAGGGCATTTGGCTGTTCCGGTTTTTGAAACGAACAATGGCGTACCTTCTTCCCTTTCGCGTAATATAGTTTATGACTTGTTGACTCGTGAATTGAAATTCCAAGGTCTTATTTTTACAGATGCCCTTGCTATGAAAGGGGTATCGAATAATGCGACGCTTTGTTTGCAAGCTTTGAAAGCAGGAAATGATTTGCTGCTTGTTCCCCGGCGTATAAAGGAAGAGGTTGAAACTGTACTTGCTGCTGTAAAACGTGGCGAACTGAGTGAAGGAGATATAGAAGAAAAATGTCGTAAGGTACTGACCTATAAATATGCGTTTGGACTATCGAAGAAACCTTTCGTCCGTCTTTCCGGTTTGGGAGCCCGTATTAATACTGCGTATACCCGTGACTTGATACGGCGTTTAAAGTTGGCTGCCATTACTGTTCTGGGAAATAAAACAGGAATATTGCCACTGGATCCTGTTATAAAAGAGGTTGCAGTGCTCAATGTAGGTGATACGAAAGAAATACAGCCGTTCATCAGGCAGATATCAGAATATACTCATCCGGTGGAATTCCAATTAGGAAAAGAACTTTCCGATTCTGCACGTACCAATCTGAAAAATAAACTGTCGCAGTTCAAACGTATTTTGGTATGTGTAACCGAACACAGACTGACACCTTATCAATCTTTCTTTGCGGAATTTGCTCCTGATGTTCCAGCGGTATATTTATTCTTTATTCCCGGAAAACAAGTGTTACAGATACATCGGGGTGTTTCGGCGGCTGGAACGATGATACTTGCCCATTCTTCTGATGACGAAGTACAAACCCAGGTTGCCAAGATATTGTATGCAGATGCTGCTGCGGATGGAAAACTTTCGGCAAGTATCGGTAACTTGTTTGCTGCCGGTGAAGGAGTAGTACTCGGAACTGGAGAAGAACCTCGTTTTGTACCCGAAGAATATGGGCTGAATTCCCGCATGTTGGCTCGGATTGATACCATTGCCGAACAAGGTATTCGAGAAGGGGCTTATCCGGGATGTCAGGTGGTAATTTTAAAAGACGGTAAAGAGATGTACAGTAAAACTTTCGGTACTCATACATGGAATACGCTGGTAGATAATCAGGTAGGTGTTTCACGTCCTGTACAGACCACGGATGTTTATGATCTTGCTTCGTTGACTAAAACAACTGCTACTTTGCTTGCCGTGATGAAACTCTATGATAAAGGGCGTCTTAACTTGACTGACCGTGTGTCTGACTACCTACCATTTCTGAAAGATACTGATAAACGGGATATTACGGTAAGGGAACTGTTGTTCCATCAGTCCGGCTTACCTTCTACGTTGTTGTTCTATCAGGATGCTATTGATGAAGATAGTTATAATGGTACGTTGTTTAAAGTGAAACCGGATAAACTGCATCCTACCCGTATCGGGCGTCAGACTTGGGCTAATCCGAAATTCCGGTTCCGTGAAGGGTTGACTTCAAAAGTACCCACAACCGATTGTGCCTTACAAATTTGTGATAGCTTATGGTTGAACCGTGCTTTCAAGAAAGAATATCTTCAAAAAATTGCCGATGTTCCCTTGAGAGATAAACGTTATCGCTATAGTTGCGTAGGCTTTATTTTGCTGCAACAATTGGTGGAAGTGCGTTCGGGAATGCCACTGGATGAGTTTCTTGCCAAAGAATTCTATATGCCGATGGGACTGAAACGAACAGGCTATTTGCCTTTAAAATTTTTACAGAAAGATGAAATAGTACCTTCTTCTGTAGACCCGTTCTTACGGAAAACAACTTTACAGGGATTTGTACATGATGAATCGGCTGCTTTTCAAGGAGGAATTTCCGGCAATGCAGGTCTGTTCTCTACTGCGGAAGAAGTAGCAAAGATTTATCAGATGCTTTTAAATGATGGCGAGTTGGACGGTAAGCGCTATTTAAGTAAAGAAACTTGTCGTCTTTTTACTACAACAGTTTCAAAAACAAGTCGTCGTGGCTTAGGTTTCGATAAACCGGATATGCAGAACCCTAAAAGTAGCCCTTGTGCTCCTTCCGCCCCTATATCTGTTTACGGTCATACCGGTTTTACGGGAACCTGTGCATGGGTTGATCCTGATAATGGTTTGATTTACGTTTTTCTCAGTAATCGTGTCTATCCGAATACGTGGAATACGAAGTTGCAGGAATTGGAAATACGTGAGAGAATACAGGAGGCAATGTATCAGGCTCTGTTGACTTCTCGTTCCCCTAAAGGAACAGAATAATTTGTGAAATAAATCCTATTGATACAATCAAAGGGAGTCAATCCCGTCCACACGGAATTAACTCCCTCTTTTCATACTTTGAAACAATTAATTTATTCTCGGTTAAACTTTAGGTGTATTTCTGTTAGAATGCAATACCGATACGTAAGCCTAAGTTGTTCATACCGTCTACACTGTAAGTGAAGAGGTCACCTTTGTTTGTTGCGTAGCTATAGTAGGCAGCGAAGTGTAACCCCGGTCCGTAAGCCCATGGATAAACGTTAAAGCCGATTTCTGGAGATACATAGAAACCCCATGTATTGGTATGGGCTTCAAATACGTTGAAAGCTGACTTCAACTGTGCATATTGTGCGCCCAGTTTTACACCTAGATATGGTTGGAAAGCACCACCGCGATTCCATTGATAACGGGAAGCAAGACCGAAGGGTAATTGGAATACAGTATGTTGTTGGTCGGTATTCAAACTACCTCCTTCACCTATGGGAAGAGTCTGACGACCTACATATTCGTGATTACTATGATAAGCGAGGAAACCTCCTAACGCTATATTGGGAGTCAGAAAGTAACCACCTTCAAAGCTCATTCCCCATCCACTGCCTTTATCTGCAAAGTTGTTGTTTAAGGGAAAGTTGAATTGCCAATCGATGTTGGCATAACCGTTATCGGTCATCTGTGCCTTTACCGGCATGGTGAAGACTAACACGAGGGCGGCAACCGCCATTACCCTCAAAGATATATATTTTAATGTTTTCATACTTGTTCTTATTTAAAAAATTCAACGACAGCTATTCTTATATGACAGAAAATGTCAACAATCTTATCTGGGTTGTGCATTCATATTGTTGAGATAGGTAGACTGGGTGAAAGCTTGGTTTACACCTTCTACAGCCATCTTTGTATTTACAGAGGTAGAACCACTCAATAGTCCGCTCATGTAACTGGTCCACAGAACAGGAAGTTTCTCGCTTTGACCTTGAGGAGCGTTAAGGTTTAACAATTCGGTGATGAAGGAACCGGTGCTATAAGAATAGTTAACGGCATACGGATAATACCAGCCACCCCAGTTGCCCCAATAAGGAGTATCCCAGTAACCCGGATAATTCCACCACCATTCAGGACGTCCGTAGTCAGTGAAGTAGTAAGTGCTCTTCACATAGCTAACTTGTAATCCGAGGTCGGCTTCCTCACGGTCTTCTACACGAATATAGCCGCGGTTATTCATATTTGTAACGTAGGCGCTGAGAATTTCTTGTGCACTTTCGTCTTTCCAATATTCGGCTTCTTTTCTGCTGCCGATCACGAGAATACTGTCCGGCAAGTAGTAAGTTTCAAAGGTTTTGAAATCTGCCTTCTTGTCATAATTGGTATAAACCAGATACTTATTGTCTAGCTTATCCATGTCAGGGTCTTTCTCGCAAGATACGAATGCGACTGCGAAGACCGCTAATAATAAGGGAATAAATTTCTTCATACTTCTATAATTGTTTAGGTTAAATATTAATTCCTGCCCTATGGTACCTTAGGCTTTTGAGAAAAAACAAGATAGAATGTGAAAAGTTCACGAGAGGATATGTTAAAAGTAAAAAGTGGCAAGATCACCTTTGTCATCTTACCACTTTGCCACTTTATTGTCTTTTTTGTATGATTGCTGTCCATCCGCCACCTGGAGCCATATATATACTTAATTTATCACTTGCTTTCACCGTACGTTTTTCTTTACGGTAATCGGTAGCTTCACGGTCGGCATTTATTCCATCGGAAAAAATTTCTGCTTCATAGTTACCTTCTCTAAGGAAAGAAAGGTCGATGGTATATTTGCGGGGTGTCCAGTTAGTCATTGCGCCTATATACCATGTATCTCCGCTTCTTCGTGCCAGAGCAATATGTTCACCAACCTCTCCGGCTAACGCTATTGTCTCGTCAAAAACAGTCGGTACTTTAGCTATAAAATCGGTACATTCCTGCTCTTTCATATATTTACTGGGACTGTCTGCCAGCATTTGTAACGGTGCCTCAAACACAGTGTACATAGCCATTTGATGCACCCGTGTACCTTGGCTCATAGGATGGTCGTTGATGGCGCGGAAAGTACTGCGGGTAGCGTTTGTCATAGCTCCCGGAGTGTAATCCATCGGTCCTGCAAGTTGCCGCAAATAAGGGGCGGTAACGTCATAACGGGGAAAATCATGGAGAGGAACATTGTTTACGATGGGTTCCCATTTGGCGTTTTCCAATCCTTTCACACCTTCAAAATTAAGTATATTGGGATAAGCACGTTGGATACCGTAAGGTTTTAGCCCATGCAGGTCTAGAAGTAGTTTATTGTTGGCTGCACAAACGGCTATTTGCTCTACGGATTCTATGACAGGTTGGTCATCACGGTCGAAGAAGTCGATTTTGAAACCTTTGATACCCATATTGGCGTAGTAAGCAAATGATTGTTCCATATTGGTAATGGCATTTCGCCAGCTTGACCAGAGAATAATACCGATTCCTTTCTGTTTTCCATAGTTAACGAGCTCTTCCAAATTGATATCCGGATTTAAATCCTCCAGAAGTGATTCTTTTCCACTCCAACCTTCATCGATGATGATATATTCCAACTTATTGGCAGCGGCAAAGTCAATGAAAGCCTTATAGGTTGGAGTATTCATGCCTGCTTTGAAATCTACTCCGGTCAGGTTGCAGGTATTCCACCAGTCCCAAGCTACTTTCCCGGGTTTTATCCACGAGGTATCGGCTAAGCGGCAGGTGGGAGCAAGTCGTTGTGCCATGTCATTATCAGCTAGTTGTGTGTCCTTTTCGGTGACGAGTACAACCCGCCAGGGGAAAGTACGGCGTGCATTGTTGGAAGAAGATGCTTCCCGTGCCGTACCGGGGATGCGCGCTATATAATCTGCGCGTTTGGTCGGTATACGGTTTAATCGGTTATGCCCGCCGATGGTTTCCTGTAGCGGGTAGGGGGCGAAGGTTGCCTGTAATCCGGTTGGTGTTCGGTTGTTCCGGATAAGAAACATACCCGGATAAACTTCTACTCCGGCTTCCATAATAATGGCTTTCTTCCCTTTTCCCAAATCGACCATTAGCGGAGTAGTGGCAAGCGAATCGGCAACCATTTCTGACAACTTGCTTTCATCGTAGTAAGACTCGAAAGAATAGCAATAGCGCTCTCCGTTTCGGTTATCATTAATGTAAGGGATAAATGCTTTGTAATCTTTATTGAAGTTGAACTCAGCCGTTTCACTTTTCACGAGGAACGGTTCCGCACGGTTAGAGATAAACCGGTAGGCAGCACCATCGTCATAAACCCGGAACTGAACGCTATATCCTCCTTTGCATTTAAGGGTCAGCTCATTATATATATCTTCCACACTTGCCTTTTTATAGAAAGGAGTGGTGAAAGTACTCTTGATGGATTTGCGCTCTGCCCGTGACACTTTCATGCTTTTGCCAAAAGTCATTTCTTTTCCCGTAGCTCTCATCTCCTGACCTTGCATGGCAATTACCGATGGTTGCAAGACGCCGGTACCGTCATGGTCTATCTTCCAATTCAGTGTCTCGCCTACATTCACGGTGACAACCAACTTGCCGTTGGGAGATTTTACATTATATTCTTGGGCTCCGACTATACTTAAACAGGCGAAAAGTAAATAAAGAACTGTAATGCCGGTATTTCTCATGTTGCTTTCTTATTTTAGAATTCGATTAATCGTTTCCAGTTCTTCTGTTGAGAACGTTGTATTTTCAATGGCTTTCAAATTATCTGCCAATTGCCCTACCGAACTTGCTCCGATAATGACAGATGTCACCATTTCGTCTTTCAAAATCCATGCAAGCGCCATTTCCGCGAGTGTTTGCCCGCGTTGGTACGCTACTTCATTCAGGGCTTTTATCTTTTTCAGGACCTCATCGGTCAATGCTTCTTTTTTCAGAAAAGCACCCTTTGCCATACGGGAGTCTTCAGGAATGCCATTCAGATAACGGTTTGTCAGCAGTCCTTGTGCCAGTGGTGAAAAAGCGATGAAGCCTGTACCGTTTCCTTTGGCTTGTTGCAAGATACCTTCTGTCTCCGGTTCACGGTTAAACATATTGTATTTACCTTGATAGAGCAGGCAGTGTACATCCCGCTTCTTCAGATAGCGATAGGCAAATTCGGCTTTATCTTTGGGATATTTGGAAATGCCTATGTATAGTGCTTTCCCTTGCCGCACAATGTCTACCAAAGTCTGGAGGGTTTCTTCAAGCGGTGTATTCGGGTCATAGCGGTGAGTATAGAAAATATCCACATATTCCAGGTTCATGCGTTTCAAACTTTGGTTGAGGCTACTCATCAGCGATTTACGTGATCCCCAGTCACCGTAAGGGCCGGGCCACATTTCATGTCCTGCTTTGGAGGAGATAAACAGTTCGTCCCGATAAGGCATAAATGATTTTTTCATAATCATTCCGAATGTCTCCTCAGCCGAACCGAAGGAAGGGCCGTAATTATTGGCGAGGTCGAAATGCGTGATACCACGGTCGAATGCATAGTGGGCCATAGCTTGTGAATTGGCAAATGTATTCACATCGCCGAAATTGTGCCATAGGCCTAATGAAATTTCAGGTAAGAGGATACCACTTTTCCCGCAACGGCGATACTTCATTCCGCAATCATATCTCTGGGGAGCAGGAGAATAAATAGGATTTATCATATTGATATTTTTTAAATTGAACAATTTGAATACTCAGTCATCCGTAAAGAATGACGATGTGACAAAAATAGGGAATTTCCTCGAAATCCACTTCTTTTTATTTATCCAAATGTGATAGATAACAACTAATACGGTGGATTGAAACAAATGATACTAAAATTGGATAAAATAATGCTATCCGATATCTTTCAAAGCGGTTATCTTTGCAAAACAAAAGTTTAATATCAATGAAAAACAAATTAATCATTATAGCGATGGTAACTTGCTTGGCATCTTGCGGCGGTAACAAGACAGAAGTATACAAAAATTCCGCAGCTCCTGTGAAAGATAGAATAGAAGACCTCCTCGGAAGAATGACGCTGGAAGAGAAAGTCGGTCAGATGAACCAGTTTGTCGGTTTGGAACATATTAAGGCAAACAGTGCCGTGATGACTGAGGAAGAACTGAAAAATAACACGGCAAATGCTTTTTATCCCGGTATTACGGAAGAAGACGTGGCAGCGTGGACAGAACAGGGGCTGATAGGTTCTTTCTTACATGTGCTTACTATCGAAGAAGCCAACTATCTGCAATCTCTTGCCATGAAGAGCCGTTTACAAATTCCCATCATTTTCGGTATCGATGCCATTCATGGTAATGCCAATGCGCCGGATAACACAGTATATCCCACGAATATAAACCTTGCTTGTTCTTTCGATACGCTGATGGCTTACAAGATAGCCCGCCAGACCGCCAAGGAAATGCGTGCCATGAATATGCATTGGACGTTCAATCCTAATGTGGAAGTAGCACGCGATACCCGTTGGGGACGCGTGGGTGAAACGTATGGTGAAGATCCTTATCTGGTAACATTAATGGGTGTACAGTCTGTCAGGGGATATCAGGGAAACTTAGATAGCGACGAGGACGTATTGGCATGTATCAAGCACTTTGTCGGCGGCAGCGAGCCTATTAATGGCACAAACGGTTCTCCGGCAGATTTGTCCGAGCGAACCTTACGTGAAGTCTTCTTTCCGCCTTTTGAAGCGGGAGTGAAGGCAGGTGCTTTATCTTTGATGACGGCTCATAATGAATTAAACGGTGTACCTTGCCATAGTAACGAATGGCTGATGACCGATGTGCTTCGCGGTGAATGGAAATTTCCCGGTTTTGTAGTAAGCGACTGGATGGATATCGAGCATATTCACGACCTGCATGCCACAGCCGAGAATATCAAGGAGGCTTTCTATCAATCTATCATGTCGGGCATGGATATGCACATGCATGGTATCCACTGGAATGAGATGGTGGTAGAACTGGTGAAAGAAGGCCGTATTCCGGAAGCTCGGATTGATGAATCCGTACGCCGTATTCTTGATATCAAGTTTCGTTTGGGACTGTTTGAGAAACCATACGCCGATGAAACTGAGAGCCTAAAAATCCGCCTTTGCGATGAACATCGCCAAACGGCTCTCGAAGCGGCCCGTAATGGAATTGTCCTTTTGAAAAATGACGGTGTACTGCCGCTGGATGCTTCTAAATATAAAAAGGTGATGGTGACCGGTATCAATGCCGATGACCAGAATATTCTTGGTGACTGGAGTGCACCGGAGAAACCGGAGAATGTAACGACTATCCTTGAAGGCTTGAAGATGATAGCTCCCGATACGCAATTTGATTTTGTAGACCAAGGGTGGGACCCGCGCAATATGAACCCCGAAAAGGTAGCCGAAGCTGCTGCTCATGCCAGGAATGCGGATCTGAATATTGTTGTTGCCGGTGAATATATGATGCGTTTCCGCTGGAACGACCGTACGGACGGTGAGGATACGGATCGTTCTGATATCGACCTTGTTGGTTTGCAGAACGAATTGATAGAAAAGGTTGCCGCTTCCGGTAAGCCGACTATCCTCGTATTGGTAAATGGGCGTCCGCTGGGAGTACAGTGGGCAGCCGAGCACTTGCCCGCCATTGTGGAAGCGTGGGCTCCGGGTATGCAAGGAGGGCAGGCTGTGGCAGAAATCCTATATGGTAAAGTAAATCCTTCTGCCAAGCTGGCTATAACAATACCACATAGTGTCGGACAGCTTCAGATGATTTATAATCATAAACCTTCCCAGTATTTCCATCCATATGTTGCCGGTAAACCGAGTACGCCGCTTTATCCGTTTGGTCATGGACTGTCCTATACCACCTATAAATATGAAGATTTGAAGTTGTCGCAGCAAGAAATCAGTAAGGACGGCAGTGTGGATGTCAGCGTAAAGGTTACGAATACAGGCGATCGTGATGGCGTGGAGATTGTACAACTGTATATTCGTGATAAGTTCAGTTGCGTCACCCGTCCTGTAAAAGAGCTGAAAGACTTTGCTCGTGTGGCTTTGAAAGCCGGTGAAAGTAAAACGGTAAACTTTAAGATAACTCCCGATAAACTCGCATTTTATGATATCAAGATGAATAAGATTGTAGAGCCGGGTGAGTTCATTGTTATGGTTGGTGCTTCTTCGGATGACAAGGATTTGCTGAAAGAGACGTTTGTGGTTAAATACTAATTTAGGGGCGTAGCGCCCCGGCAAGGTTTCCGTTCGGATGATAACATTTTAGGCGCGGATTTCGCGGATTAATAGGCAATGATTACATAAGAGAAAAAAATCGTGTAATCCGCGAAATCCGCGCCTAAAATAATATCACAACGCTACACCGCTAAATTCCCATTTGTAAGTTTAATGTCAATGAAAACAATTTATTCTATTATTACCCTTTTGCTTCTTACCCTTTCTCTTTCCGCTCAATCTGTCCGCGAACGGATACTTCTGGATGAGAATTGGCAATTCGCCTTCGGTAATGCTTCCGATCCGGCAAAGGATTTTGGTTGTGGAACAGAATATTTTAATTATCTGACAAAAGCAGCTTCCATTCATAATGAAGGTCCTTATTCTCCGAAATTCGATGCCGCCAAGTGGAATGTGGAATGGAAGAATGTGGATCTTCCCCATGATTGGGTAGTCGATTTACCATACGATTCATTGGCAAGTCATAGCCACGGTTATAAGACTGTCGGTTACAAATATCCGGAAACCAGTGTCGGTTGGTACCGGAAAACCTTCATTGTCCCGCAGGAAGACAAAGGCAAACATCTTTATCTCCAGTTCGACGGTATTTTTCGTGATGCCCGCATTTGGGTAAATGGCTTTTATCTGGGACATGAACCGAGCGGTTATGTAGTTCAAACATACGATATTACCGAATATCTGAACTATGGCAGTGAGAATTTAATAACCGTCCGTACAGATGCTACCCTTGAAGAAGGGTGGTTCTATGAAGGTGCCGGTATCTATCGTCATGTTTGGCTGAATAAAACGGCTTCGCTACATGTGGCGCCTTTCGGTACTTTTGTGTATACTAATTCTACTTATATCCCTGAAGAAGCTTTCATCAACGTGGAAACGACAGTGGTCAACTCCGGTTTGCAGTCCGCTACTTATTCTTTGCGCCACACTTTACTCACTGCCGAAGGAAAGGAACTCGGACAGAAGGAAGTGAAAGGGAAAGAACTTCTTGCTAAAGAAAGACATCGGACAACTGTTTCCTTATACCTTGCGGCTTCGAATGTGGAGAGCGGAGACATTAATGAAGACTATCACTTATGGACTCCCAATACACCTTATTTATATACCATGAAAACCGAAGTCTATTCAGGTGACAACCTTGTGGATTGCTATCACACTCCGTTTGGCATCCGTCAAATCGGTTTTGATGCAAATCGTGGCTTTTTATTGAATGGCCGGCCTCTGAAACTGAAAGGAGTAAATATGCATCAGGATCATCCCGGTGTAGGTACCGGTATCCCCGATGCCCTGCAAATCTATCGGTTGAAACAGTTGAAAGCTATTGGTTGTAATGCCTATCGTTCCTCTCATAACCCGATGACTCCTGAAATGTTGGATGCTTGTGACAGTCTGGGCATTTTAGTGATTGAGGAAAACCGTCTGACCGGAGTAAATAAGGAACACATCGATCTGTTGGAACGTATGATAGTTCGCGACCGTAATCATCCATGCGTCATTCTTTGGAGTGTGGGTAATGAAGAATGGGGCATCGAATGGGAGGAAACGGGTAACCGTATTGTGGCTACCATGCGTGAGTATTGCCATCGTATCGATCCCACGCGACTGATGACTGTGGCTTCCAGTGGTGGTCCCACCGTTTTGGCTCCGGCCGATGTGGCAGGTTACAACTATATTCTTCAAAATCCCGTAGATAAATATCGTAGTGAATATCCCGAACGTTGCGCCATTGGCTCGGAGGAAACTTCCGGTTGCGGTACACGCGGCATTTACTTCGATGAGACGGATAAAGGACTTATGGTTGCCCATAACCGTAAACCGAATGGTCGTGACAGTCTTCTGAATTGTATAGAGCGAGGTTGGAAGTTCTACGATGAACGCCCTTGGTTAGATGGGCTTTTCTATTGGACAGGATTTGATTATCGGGGTGAACCCAATCCGATGAAATTTCCCGCCACGGGTTCCCAGTTCGGTATTTTAGACTACTGCGGTTTCCCAAAGGATGAGGCTTTTTACTTGAAATCCTGGTGGAGGGAAGAACCGGTTTTGCATATATTTCCTCATTGGAATCTCCAAGGTCATGAAGGGGAAAAGGTTGATATCTGGGCATATAGTAACTGTGATGAAGTGGAGCTGATTGTAAACGGTAAAAAAATAGGCCGTAAGTCAATGCCTAAAAACGGACATTTATTTTGGACTGCTGTTTATGAGCCGGGTATGGTAAAAGCTATAGGCTATAAAAATGGTAAAAAGGTGATGACTCAAGAAATAGAAACTACAGGTGAACCTGCCCGTATTGTTCTGACTCCTGATCATTCTGTCTTTCGGAGTGATATAAAGAAAGATGTAGTTGTGGTTTGTGTAGAGCTTCAGGATAAGAAAGGGCGTTTTGTACCGACAGCTTGTAACGAGTTGGAGTTCACTGTTACCGGTCCGGTTCGTATTTTAGGAGTTGGCAACGGAAGTCCTGCTTATCAGTCTACCGAGCGGCCGTCGGATGTAAATGCACGGACTTATCAGGTGAAAACTTTCAATGGACTGGCCCAAATACTGTTGCAAAGTACCGGTGAAGAGGGAGAAGTTACGATGACTGTAAGTTCGGAAAATATCAATGATACTTTTTTAGTGTTGAAACATTGAAAAGAAAACAATGTAACCTTTCTTTTTTATTGGTAGTACAACTCGTAATTTTTTTCTTAGCATTTTATGGTAAGGGGATACTACCTTTTTGGAGAAGAAAAGTAGGGTGATTGAACAATTTATCCCCTTAAAAGAAACAAATAGTACCATATCCGGAAGAAAAAGAATGAGTATCTTTGTTGCATGATACTTTTTTAACCAATCGCCATGGAAAACCAAAACTACATTATGAGGGAAATAACCCCTTTGTCAGATCGGGACTGTTTTTATATAGCCGACAGACGTAAAAACGAGTTCACTTATCCCATTCATTGCCATGCGGAGTATGAGTTGAATTTTACGGAGCATGCTGCCGGGGTACGGCGCGTGGTAGGTGATTCCGCCGAAGTGATAGGAGACTATGATCTGGTATTGATTACCGGTAAAGAACTGGAACATGTTTGGGAACAACATGAATGTAAAGCCAGGGAAATCCGAGAAATAACAATTCAGTTTTCTCCCGATCTTTTTTTTAAGGATTTTATTAATAAAAATCAATTCGATAGCATTCGCCGGATGTTGGAGCGAGCACAGTGTGGACTGTGTTTTCCGATGCAGGCCATTATGAAGGTTTATAACTGGCTGGATCATCTTGCTTCTGAAGAACAAGGCTTTTATGCTGTGATGAACTTTCTGCGGATACTTTATGAATTGTCTCTTTATGACGATGCCCGCGTGCTGTCAAGCTCTTCATTTGCGAAAATAGAGACTTTCTCCGACAGCCGGCGTGTACAGAAAGTACAGAAATATATAGCTGATCATTATCAGGAGGATATCCGCCTGAGCGTTTTAGCCGATATGGTCGGGATGACTCCGGTTTCTTTCAGCCGCTTCTTCCGTCTGCGAACCGGAAAAACGCTCTCGGATTATATCATTGATATCCGTTTGGGATTTGCTACCCGGTTGTTGGTAGACTCTACGCGTACCATTGCGGAAATTTGTTATGATTGCGGTTTTAATAACCTTTCCAACTTCAACAGGATGTTCAAGAGGAAAAAAGGATGCTCGCCGAAAGAGTTCAGAGAGAATTATAGAAAGAAGAAGATTGTGATATGATAAGATAGTATCATTTGCTTTTAGAATGAGTGGCTATCTTTGCAGAGTTGGGAAATGATAAGTTCTCATTTGTCTGATTAAAATTAAATCTAATATGATGAAAAGAGTTTTCTTTTTTTCCTTTTTCTGTCTGTTGTGTGCATGGACCTCAATAGCACAAGTGCGCGGTAACGAAATCCGTGTATTGGTTTCGCCCGATCATACGGATTGGATGTATCGCCTGAATGAAAAATGTACGTTTACCGTACGAGTGTTGAAAGCGCAGAATTTGTTGTCGGATGTGAAGATTGATTATGAGCTCGGTCCGGAAATGTATCCTGTGGAAACCAAGAAGTCTGTATGGCTCAAAAACGGAGAGCTGAAGTTGCGGGGTACAATGAAAATTCCCGGTTTTTTCCGCTGTAAAGTCACGGCACATGTAGGAGACCGGACATACGAAGGGCTGGCAACAGCCGCATACGCTCCGGAACAATTACAACCGATAACAGAATTGCCTGCCGATTTCAGCGATTATTGGGCAAACACGTTGAAGTCTGCACGAGAAACTCCTTTAAATCCGTTGATGACTTTATTACCCGAACGTTGTACGGAGACAGACAATGTTTATCAAGTCAGTTTCCAGACTAAACCGTGGGGCGGCCGTTTTTATGGTATTCTCAGTATTCCTAAAAAAGAAGGAAAATATCCGGCTCTATTGCGCGTGCCGGGTGCGGGTGTACGCCCCTATACAGGCGATACCTATACTGCTCCGGGAAAGATTATCACATTGGAAGTCGGTATTCATGGCATTCCCGTAACGATGGAACAGGGCGTTTATGATAATCTGGCGAACGGAGCTTTGGCCAATTATTGGACATTCGGGCGTGATAATCGGGATAGAAGTTATTACAACCGGGTGGTAGTAGGTGTGTTGCGTGCTGTGGATTTTATTTGCTCGTTACCGCAATATAACGGTAAGGCATTAGGTGTAACAGGTTCCAGTCAGGGAGGAGCCCTTTCCGTGATAACCGCTGCCTTTGACGCGCGTGTCACTTTCTTGGCTGCCGTTCATCCTGCTTTGTGCGACCACGAAGCATATTTCAAGAAGCGTGCCTGCGGTTGGCCTCATTATTTTTATTATTATGGTACTCCCGGTGAAAATGAGCTCAAGACAATACGTTACTATGATACGGCAAATTTTGCCCGTCAACTGAAAGTTCCTGGTTGGTTCAGTTGGGGATATAATGACGAGGTTTGCCCTCCTACTTCCATGTATGCGGCCTATAATGCGATTACAGCTCCCAAGGAACTGCATCCGTATCTGGAAACCGGTCATTATTGGTATCAGGAACAATGGGACGAGTGGTTGGAATGGTTACGTAAGCAATTGGGAGTAGAACGATGAAGATATATTTCTTTTTAGTAGCTTTTGTGTCCCTTCTTTTGGGGGCCTGTACACCCGAACCTGTCGGGACATCATTTATAACGGTCAGTCCCGACGGCCAATTCATGCGTTACGGAAAACCATATTATTATGTGGGCGCTAACTTTTGGTACGGTGCCATCCTCGGATCAGAAGGTGAAGGCGGTAATCGTAAACGCCTGCACAAGGAATTGGATTTCTTAAAAAGCATTGGAGTGGACAATCTGCGTGTGTTGGTGGGAGCAGATGGTGAAAATGGGGTGAAAACCCGCGTGGAACCCTCTTTGCAGACGGCTCCCGGCGTTTATAATGATACCATCTTAGACGGATTGGATTATTTTATGAATGAACTGCGTAGACGTGATATGACTGCCGTCCTTTACTTGAATAATTCATGGGAGTGGAGTGGCGGATATTCTATGTATTTGCAATGGTCGGGACATGGTAAAGCGGTGATACCCGCTGTAGATGGTTGGCCTGCCTATAATAATTATGTGAAGCAGTTTCATCAATCGGATAGCGCGAAGGTATTGTTTGCCAATTATGTCAAGGATATCGTAACAAGAACTAATAGGTATAACAAGATAAAGTATGTAGACGATCCCACTCTCATGTCTTGGCAGATTGGTAACGAACCTCGCGCTTTTTCTGATGAGAACAAAGAGGCTTTTGCACGCTGGATGACCGATGTAGCGGCACAAATCAAGTCACTCGATCCAAATCATCTGGTTTCATCGGGGAGTGAGGGAGCGTGGGGATGTGAGGGGGATATCACTCTTTATGAGAAAATTCATTCAGACCCGAATATCGATTATCTGAATATTCACATCTGGCCCTATAACTGGAGTTGGGTGAAAGCCGACAGCTTGCAGGAACTTTTGCCACAGGCAAAGATAAATACCAAAGAATATATTGACGAGCATCTGGCTATTGCCGGCAAGTATAAAAAACCGTTGGTTCTGGAAGAATTCGGCTTTCCGCGTGACGGTTTCCTGTTCTCAAAAGAAACATCGACAACGGCTCGTGATGAATATTATAGTTATGTATTCGACCTTATTCGTCAGGAATGTGAAAACGGCGGACTGTTTGCCGGATGTAATTTCTGGGCATGGGGAGGTTTTGCGGAGCAGGCTCCTGGACATATCTATTGGGAAAAGGGAGATGATTATACAGGTGACCCTGCACAGGAGGAACAAGGTTTGAATTCTGTTTTTGCTACGGATAGTACCGTTGGAATTATCAAAAGCGAAAACGAAAAACTGAAATAAAGAATAAAAGATTTAATGGGAAACTTGAACGGAAAATAAAAAACAGAAATAAAATGAGAAGCATTATCAACATTTTTGGGGCAGTCTGCCTTTTGGCTGCAATGTTTGGATGTGGTGCAAACTCTTCTAAGAAGACCGCTTCGGAAGAGACAGTGAAACAATTACCCCGCCTGTCCGTTGTCGGTACGCAACTGATGAATGAGAATGGTGATACGGTTGTGTTGCGCGGTGTCAGTTATGGCTGGCATCAATTCTGGCCTCGTTTTTATAATGATTCTACAGTGGCTTATTTTGCCAAAGATTGGGGAGCGCAAGTTCTCCGGGCTTCTATGGGAGTAGATTTGGATAGTGCCTGCTATGTGTATCAGCCTGAATTCGGTATTGAGTGTGTCACCAAAGTGGTGGATGCGGCCATAAAGAATGATGTTTATGCCATTATTGACTGGCATAGTCACAATCTTCGCCAAAAAGAAGCGATTGAGTTTTTTACTCAGATGGCTACTCGGTATAAGGGCGTTCCCAATGTGATTTACGAAATCTACAACGAACCGGTAGAAGATAGTTGGGAACAATTAAAGAGTTATTCTACTGAAGTAATCAAAGCGATACGTGCCATAGAACCGGATGCCGTTATTCTTGTGGGTTGTCCGCATTGGGATCAGGACATCCATCTGGCAGCAGACAATCCTATTAGCGGATATGATAATATAATGTATACCCTTCATTTTTATGCCAATACTCATGGACAATGGTTACGCGACCGTGCAAACTATGCTTTAAGTAAGGGGCTTCCTGTTTTTGTGTCCGAATGTGCCGGAATGGAAGCCAGCGGTGACGGATCCGTCAATCCTGAGGAATGGCAAAATTGGCTCGACTGGATGCAGAAACATGCTATCAGTTGGGCGGCATGGTCTGTTTCCGATAAAGACGAAACCTGTTCCATGCTTCTTCCATCGGCTTCTTCAGGAGGTAATTGGAAAGATGAAGATTTGAAAGAGTGGGGACGTATTGTTCGTAACGAGTTGAAAAGGTTAAGTTAGAGTTCTATATAATAGTTGTTGTTTATATGAGCCATGTTTATTGTCACAGTTTTGTAATAATAAACGTGGCTTGTTAAATGAGTATCATTTTCGGATAAAATGGTGTCTGTTTTATTCTCTTGTAAGGTTTAAATTTGCATTCGGGAAATAGAAGAATAGTAAATTTATATATTAACCATCTAATAAAATGAAGGAATTCAGCCTATGGGAAAAGAAACAATGATGTATCTATCGTTTTATTCAAGGTCTACTCTATTTTAAAAAAGTTAGCCTTATACTTTTAAAGGGCATTACTTGCCGGAAATGCTTGAATGCCATATCATTAATCTAAGAAAAATACAAGTATGAATTTAAATTTCAGAAAAACAGCATTGCTTTTGGGAGTATGCTCGTTTTGTAGTTTGGGCTATACACCTCATGCTTTTGCCGCATCAGTCGATGCAATGGAGGTAGTACAGCAAACAAAGAAAATTACAGGTACTGTTAGCGATGCAATGGGACCGATAATAGGTGCCAATGTGTTGGAGAAAGGTACGACAAACGGTATGATTACTGATATAAACGGTAATTTTACTTTGAATGTGGAACCGGGTGCTACACTCGTTGTCTCTTTTATCGGTTATGTGACTCAGGAAATTAAAATCACTAATCAGACCAACTTGAAGGTTACATTGAAAGAAGACAGTGAAATGTTGGATGAAGTAGTGGTTGTGGGATATGGTACGATGAAAAAGAGTGACCTTTCCGGTGCGTCGGTTTCTATGGGTGAAGATAAAATCAAAGGTTCTATTATAACCAATCTTGACCAGTCATTGCAAGGTCGTGCAGCTGGTGTGACGGCAGTACAGACTTCCGGTGCTCCGGGTTCTTCTTCCTCTATTCGTGTACGCGGGCAAGCCACTATCAATGCAAATGCCGAACCACTGTATGTGATTGACGGTGTGATTGTACAAGGACAAGGAACATCCGGTTCCAGTTTTGGTTTGGGTGATGCACTGGGTAATGGTTCCGTATCTACTATCTCTCCATTATCAACCATAAATCCTTCGGATATTGTAAGTATGGAAATCCTTAAGGATGCTTCTGCTACCGCTATTTATGGTGCTCAAGGTGCTAATGGTGTGGTTCTCATTACTACCAAACGGGGTAAAGCGGGTGAAGCCAAATTTACGTACGACGGAATGATTGCGGTAAATCGTCAGGAGAAACGTCTGGACTTGATGAACCTTCGTGAATATGCGGGATATTATCAAGACTTTGTAACAGACGGTCATATCAGTTCTCAGAATGCGGACGTCCATTATAGTGATCCCAGTATTCTTGGTAAGGGAACCAACTGGCAGGACGCTGTATTCCAGACCGCTTTACAGCATCAACATCAAGTCTCGGCAGAAGGTGGTACGGAGAAAGTGAAATATTATGTATCCGGTAGCTATATGAATCAGGAAGGTACTATCATCGGTTCCCAGTTTGAACGTTTCAGTGTACGTACTAATCTTGATGCACAGTTAAAGAAATGGTTGAAACTCGGTCTTTCTGCTACATATAGCAGCACGGACGAAGATTTGAAACTGGCTGATTCAAGTGAAGGTATCATAAACTATTCACTCACAACATTGCCTGATATACCTATTTATGATGTTTATGGTAATTATGCTTCGGAAGTACGGGAGGGGTGGACTTCTCCAAATCCCGTAGCGATGGCTATGCTTAATGAAATTAACTTGAAGCGTCAGAAATTGACCGGTAATGTCTTTGCCGACATCACACCTATAAAGAATTTGACATGGCATGCCGAACTGGGTTATGATATTTCCGCTTCAAAAGGTTCGCGTTTCTTACCTACGGTAGATCTTGGCGGTTGGACGCGTGACAGTAACACGAGTTCTATCCAAAAGAACTCAAGTAAATTCTGGCAATTAAAAAACTATGTAACTTATAATGGAGAGGTCGGTAAGCATCACTTCACTGCCATGGTAGGTCAGGAATGCTGGGAATCTTCATACGATTTCAATAGTGTGACAAATACGAATTTACCTTCCAATACCATTCACAACCCGGCGCTTGGACAGGGTACGCCATCTATCAATGCTGGATTTGGTAGTAGTGCGATGGCTTCTTTCTTCACTCGTGAAACTTATAACTATGATGACCGTTATTATGCTACATATACTTACCGTTATGATGGTAGTTCCAATTTTGGGCCTAACAACCGTTGGGCGGGATTTCATTCTTTAGCGGGTAGCTGGCGTTTCACCAATGAGAAGTTCATGAAGAACGTGGCATGGATAAGCAATGGCAAGATCCGTATCGGTTGGGGACAAACCGGTAATGCTAATATCGGTGGCTCAACCTGGCTTACTACTATGAGTCGTATGCCGACCGGACTTGGCTTGAGTTATCGTCCTGCCAATATAGCCAACGAATCAGTGAAATGGGAAAGTCAAGAACAATGGAATATCGGACTTGACCTCGGTTTCCTGCAAGACCGCATTAACTTGACGGTAGACTGGTATCGTAAAGAGTCAAAAGACATGTTGATGACTATGCAGTTACCTTCATACATGGGTACTCAGGGAAATGCTTCTTCTGCCCTTACTGCTCCTAAAGGAAATTATGGTAAGCTGCGTAACTATGGTTTCGAAATAACTCTTAATGTGCGCCCCGTTGTAACCAAGAATTTTGATTGGGATAGTGATATTCAATTCTCTGTAAACCGCAATAAACTTGTGGGGCTTCAGGGAACGGCAAGTGCTGCAATCGTAGGTTATGGACAGTGGTCGGATGTTGTTTCAATGTCAACGGTGGGCGAGAGCCTTTATAACTTTTACGGATATGTGGTAGAAGGTGTTTATAAAGATTTCAATGATATTATCAATTCACCTATCAGTGATAAGGCTCCGCTGAATGCAGATGGAACCATTTGTACCGATCCTTCCAAATACAACAAACAGAATACTGTTTGGGTAGGTGACCTTAAATTTAAAGATGTCAATGGTGACGGTAAAATAACAGAAGCTGATAAAACGAATATCGGTTCACCTCTGCCTAAATTCACTTTTGGATGGACTAATACTTTCCATTATAAGAATTTCGATGCATCCATCTTTATCAACGGAAGCTATGGCAATAAGGTTATGAACTATACCTCCATTAGTTTGACGGCTATGAAAACCGCATGGTCTAACCAACTCAATACCATTGGCAGTCGTGCGCAACTTAGCATGATAGATGGCTCGAAAAATTATGCGGCAGGAACGTATTGGTATAATGATATCTCAAATATCAAGGTTATCAACGCCGGAACATCCATTCCGCGTGCTGCCATCAATGATCCTAATGACAATGACCGTATCAGTAGCCGGTACATTGAAGATGGATCTTATATCCGCTTGAAAAATATCTCTTTAGGTTATACATTCCCCAAGAAGTGGATCAGCAAAATCGGACTGTCGAATCTTCGTGTTTCGGCCAACATACAGAATTTGCTTACTATCACAGGTTACGATGGCTATGATCCTGAAATCGGCGCAAGTACGTCGGATATGAATGGATATGTATTTGGTATGGATAACGGACGTTACCCTTCCCCTACGACTTATTCTTTTGGATTAAATGTTTCATTCTAACGCCAAATATTAGACTATCATGAAATTAAGAAATATAAAATATTTAATGGCTGCTCTCCTGGTGGGTGCAAGCACTGTATCGTGTGAAGATTTTCTGGATCGTCCCACAGAAGATAGCCCTACTGTGAAAACCTACTATGAAACCGATGACCAATGTATATCGGGGGTAAACTATCTTTATAACTCTCCTTGGTATGATTTCCAGCGCGGTTTTTTTAAAGTTGGCGAGGTATTATCGGGAAACTACTATTGGGGATCGTCTCCTTATCTTACATTTACAGTGAACTCTACCGATGAAGACCTTCGTAATATGTCTTATTCGCTGTGGGCGGTAAACGGACATGCTTCTTCCGTTTATAATAATATCCAAGCTTCTGTCGGTCCGAGTGAGAGTGTCAAAAATCAGACTATGGGTGAATGTCTCCTTTGGAAAGCTATGGCTTATTTCTACCTTGTCCGTACTTTCGGAGATGTGCCTATTATTCATGACCTAAATTCGGTTATAGAAGAGGGTTCTTACAACGAACAGTATAAAGTTCAGAAAGCTGATGTCTATGAATATATCATCATGACACTGGAGAAGGCCATTGAACTACTACCCAAACAATGTTCAAAAGGACGTTTGGATAAGTATTGTGCTAAAGGACTTCTTGCGAAAGTATATCTCACAAAAGCCGGTGTAAGTGGTAAGCTCAATAATGATGACCTCCAGAAAGCTGCGGATTATGCAAAAGATGTGATAGATAACTCAGGTCGTGGGTTGATGGAGAACTATGCGGATATTTTTCGTTTGAAGAATAACACATGTGATGAGAATATGATTGCATGGCGTTGGACTGCCGATGGAGAAAACTGGACGCGTCAGAATTCTTTGCAGAGCGACCTTGCCATGGTGGGATTTGATGAGTTTGGTGATTGTTGGGGAGGATATGGAGGTCCTTCTATAGATCTTCAGGAAGCTTTTGGAGTGAAACCTACCGAAAATCCGGCTTCACGTAGCGATGGGGATGCCCGTCGTAAAGCTACTATGATGATGGCAGGTGATGTTTATGAATATTTTTGGCAAGATAAAGGTGGTTTCGACTATCTGAAATTTATATATAACGTAAACCCGGATGGATATACCGGTAAAGATCCCTATGGGAAAGGGGGGCCGGGCAAGTTGCAATCTCCTACGGGAGCCAATGAAGTGAAACATCTTTATGGTAATGCTGCTGACCATTTGGCTGCTACCGGTGTATCTGCCATGAATATGGCAAGTTCGCTTTGTACTCCCATTCTTCGTTTGGCAGATGTTTATCTTGTATTTGTAGAAGCGAAAGTGTTGCTTGACGGAGGTACTACAACTGATACTAAAGCGCTCAAGGTGTATGGTCAGGTACGTGGACGCTCTGTTCCTTCTTATTGGGCAAAAGAGAATACATCGGTTACATTTGCCGATGTATGGAAAGAACGCAGATTGGAATTGGCCTGTGAAGGAGATCGTTGGTATGATTTTGTCCGCTTGTCGTACTATGATACCAAAGCAGCTATCGATGAAATCAAGATGCAGAAACGCAATGCTTGGTGGAATCTTGATAAAACTTATGAAACTTATGCGAAAAATAGTTCTTGGTCGGTAAATGAGGATGAATGTATTTACGACAACGAGACTGCCAGACCCAATGTTACCGCATCCAGTTTCACCATTCCATTCCCGCAGGAAGACCTTGTATTCAATTCTCATCTTAGCGAGGATGCTATTCATGTGGATGTTCGTGCTACATACAGTTATTAATCTTACTATTTGGAAAAAATGAAAATATTAAATCATAACATATCAAAATGGTTAGTACTTCCGGCTGTTACAATGATGGCTTCCTTTATGGCATCTTGCGAAGATCAGCCCGATAAGTTTGAACTGACCGGTGGGGTTCCTACCATAGAATTTGTACGTGTACCGGATGCCGCAAGCTCCGATTCTATCATTACGGGAGCTTATCTCTCCTCGACAGTATGCCTTGTGGGCGAAAACCTTACGAGTATTAAGGAGATTTACTTCAATGACAAGAAGGCTGTGCTGAATACAAGTTATATCACCGGCAACTCCTTGCTGGTAGATGTTCCAGGAACAATCCCTGTTGAAGTGACTGATAAAATGTATCTTATAACTGCCGGGAACGATACCGTGAAATATCCTTTTAAGACCCTTGTTCCAGCTCCAAGTATTGTTACGATGAACAATGAGTATCTGGAAGGTGGCAAGCCTGGAAAGATTATAGGAGACTATTTCGCTGATAATGATGAGGTACCTTTGCAACTTTCAATTTCGGGGCAACCTGTCGAAATTGAAGGATTTGACCAGTATAACATCAACTTTACGATGCCCGAAGGGTTGGAAGAAGGACAGATTACGGTAACTACCCGTTATGGAACAACCATCTCCAAATTCCATTATAAGGAAAGCCGTAATATGTTGTTCGATAACTGGGGAGCTGTTGATGAACCCGGTACAGGGTTGGCTAACAATGGTTGGGCCACTCCCCATGTGATGAACGATGAGTACTCCATTGCAGGTTCTTATTATCAGATGGGTGACGGTACTACTGAAATTGATGAGTCTGCTACTAATCAGTGGCCGCAGAATCTCTTTGAGTTCGATTATTGTCCCGGTTCATGGGATACTCCTGAGAAATTTGAAGGTGAAGGTGCATCTATACGTTTAAGTACTCTCTTCAATGTTGAAGATTGGAAAAACATGGCTCTTAAGTTTGAGTTATATGTTCCTTCAAGCAATCCTTGGAGTTCGGGTGCTTTGCAGTTGATATTCTCTGGTGATGATCAGATAACTGTCGGTACGCAAAATAACCTTTGGTGGAGAGATCAGGCGGATGATGCCGCAGGTAAGGGATATCCAGAGGCTTATGCCCGTGCGTTGTATCGCCCGTGGACCACTGCTGAGGGTAAGACATTTGATACAGGTGATGAATGGATGACTGTGGCAATTCCTCTCGAAACGGCATTTACTTATTATCTTGACGGTTCTTCTGCAAAGACATTACTTGATGAGAAACATTTTACAGGGTTCACCATGATGCTTTATAGCGGCGGTGTTTCCGGTACTCTGTGTAAACCGATTCTCAAGATTGATAATATGCGTGTAGTACCTTATAAATAATTAAGTCATTAATTTAAAAAACAAGAATGACAATGAATTTGAAATACAGATTTTCTACCATACTGATGTCGTCTCTTTTGCTTGCAAGCGGTCTGTTTGTGGCTGCTTGCGGTGACGACGACCTTGACAACATGCAGACCTCCGTTAATGGAGTTACTCTGAAATCGTTTGGTCCATGTCCTCTTACACGTGGTGAGAGTATGGAGGTGATAGGCGTAAACCTTGGGAAAGTGAGTAAAGTACTGTTCCCTAAAGGTAATCAGCGACTTTATGACACGAAAACTTATGAGGAGGCGCAATTTTCGCTGAATACGGACGGGAAGCTATCGGTCACAGTTCCCGATGAAGTAGTTCCCGGTAAACTTCGCCTTGTGGTGGGTTCGGATACTATCGTTTCCAACAGCTTTGTCAGCTTTAAAGAAGAGGGTGTCATTAAAAATGTGGAACTTTCATCCACTGATGTGCGGGCAGGGGATATAATCACTGTTAAGGGTGAATATGTCTGGAACATGATTTATGCCACATTTGCCGATAATGTAGTGGTATATGCCGAAGACTTCCTGAAAAATACGCGTAATGAAATTCAGATTGCCGTACCTGCTGCTGCGGTAAGTGGTGAAGTTACCTACTATGATGGCAATGCCAATGAAATTCAACAGCCTCTTATTGAAGATTTGCAAATTCGCCAGGCCACAGTAGAACGGCTTTCCAACGAAAGTCCTGAGTTGGGTGAGGAAATTACCATTTTTGGTAAAGACCTCGACTTGGTGGGATGCGCCAATTTCCCTTTTGTGGATTCTGTGAAAGTGGTAGTGAACGAAGCCGGTACGGAATTAAAGTGTATAGTACCTTCGAAGACGACCCCGGGTGATATCAATCTGGCTCAGTATTCAGGAAAGAAAATTTCCGTGCCCTATACTCCTCTTATGATAGAAGTATCGGGAGTGACGCCGAAAGAAGACCTTAAAGCAGGCGACCGGGTAACAATTACCGGTACCCGTCTTGATAAGGTTCAGTATATTCTGTTGCCCGGTGATCTTGCATTGGCATCTGATGAATTTAGCGGTTCTGCTACGCAAATCACATTTACCGTACCCGAAGGTATGGCCGATGGTGAGGTGAAAGTTGTACAGCATGAGAATTACAGTCTCGTCACTGAGAAGATTGCAATGCATCACGAGGGTGCGGAACTGACGATATGGAGTGGAAAGAAAGTGATTGGTAATTGGGACGTTACTATGGATGCCCTTTCTTGGAGCGGTGGCGCAGAACTTTGGCCTACTGTACAGCCGGGACAGGTTATGTCGATTTATGTTACAGTGAATGAGGGGGTGAATGACGCAAAAATTCGTGTAGGTAATGGAAGCTGGGTTGCACTTCCGGGGACAAGTGATCTGAATGACCTTGTGCCGGGAGATAATGTAATTCGCATTACTCTTACTGAAGCAATGATTAATGAACTTGTAAATAACGGTGGATTGGTTCTGTGTGGAGCATACTTTACCGTGACTTCGGTTACGCTTTCCTTACTTGAAACGGTAATTTGGAGAGGTTCTTGGAATTGTTCGGGTGGAACGTGGGCTGGAAACCAAGATCTTGCTTATGGAGCTTATGATTGGTCAACATTCCAAGAAGGACAAAAAATTGTCTTCACGTTTGATTCGGCAGATCCTACCACTGGTTGGGGTTGTATCAGCCCTCGTATGGGTGGTAATAGTTGGGCAAATCTATCAGTTTCTCAGATAAATTTTACTCCAAGTGCTGAAGAACAATCTATAGAATTTATTCCTACAGCGGATGATATCGCTCATCTTCAGAATGATGATGGTCTTGTTATTACCGGTGATGGGTTTATTTTGAAGAAAGTGTCTATTAAGTAACGTATTTAAAGTGACGAAATTATGAAAAAAATAATATTCAATTTGTGCTTGTCTATACTAATGCTTGGAGTCGTTGGCTTTGTGGCTTCATGTTCCGATGACGACAACGGTCTGGCCTACGGCGCATTTTCGGTAGATCAAACCGAAATCACATTCAGTAACAACGAGGCTGATACTACTATTGTTGCCGTTACTTCTCCTTCCGACTGGAAGGTGGAAGTATCAGCAGAGTGGTTGAAACTTCCTTCCGGTGAAACAGCTTACGGGACGCCTGGCAATGCTACCAATATATTCCTTTATGCCGAAGAAAATACGAATGAGGAAGAGCGTACAGCGGTCATTACTTTTACGAACTTGGCAGACTTGTCGCAGGTAATCACTGTCAAGGTTGTTCAACCGGGGCATAAACCTTTCCAGTATACTGATACTAATAGTGCGGCGCCTGCAGGTATGCAGAGTAATGCGATAAAGCTTATGAAGGAAATCAGTGCCGGTTGGAATTTAGGTAATACAATGGAGAGTGATGGCGCTGACGAAACGGCCTGGGGAAATCCTATGACGACGAAAGCAATGATTGACGGATTGAAAGCACAAGGCTTCAACGCTATCCGTATCCCTGTCCGTTGGTATGCGCGTGCCAATGAGGAGATGGATATCAATGCCGCATGGATGGCTCGTGTGAAGGAAGTGGTGGACTATGCATACAATCAAGGTATGTACGTCATTCTCAATTCTCATCATGATAATTGGTATGACCGTATCGTTCCGGGAGCTCTTGGTGAAACCAAGACTGACATCCTGAATAGGTTTAATCATTTATGGACTCAGGTAGCTACAACTTTCAAGGACTACGATGAACACCTTTTGTTTGCCGGTACTAACGAGGTTATCTACATCTCTCAGGGTAAAGAAGAATGGGGGGAACCTACCAACGAAGACTTGTTTGTCTATATGAACGATCTCAATCAAACATTCATTGATGCCGTTCGTGCAACTGGCGGAAACAACGCTTGGCGTACACTTGTTGTACAGCCTTGGGCTGCTAGTCCTGAATTTGCGCTTAAACATTTCAAACGACCTACTGATGCGGTTGAAAACCGTTTGATGCTTGAATTCCACTATTATCAACCCTGGAACTTCTGTCAGCAGAGTGGGGACGACGCTAAGGGTGAAAATAAATATTATTGGGGAACTCCTTACGAAAGCCTATCTTACTCTACCAATACAGAAAATGATGTAATCAAGTTGTTCGGTAATTTGAAATACAATTTTGTTGATAAAGGTTTGCCTGTTATAATGGGAGAATACGGTGCAGTCAAGCATCAGAAAACTTCAGCCAACCAGGCACTGGGTATTAACTATACCAAATCGGAGGAATCTCGTGCTTACTATTTGGAATTTGTGGTTAGACAAGCCAAAAATCATGGTTTCGCGGCATTCTTCTGGGATAACAACTGTATTGATACTACAGGAGAAAACTTCGGGCTTTTCGATCGTGACAATAACATGGAACCTTATTCAGAAGTTGCGGTACAAGGTATTATGAAGGGAGTGCAGACGGGCGTTTATCCGTTCTGATGACTTTAAATATCTTCAGTTAATGAAGAAGTTAATATAGTATTGTGCATGTTATCGGCGACTAGTGCACTATCTTTTGTACTTTCGTTTGATAACATGTACTTTTTCTTTCTGATAGGTATTCTCTTTCATATAGTAAAAGGATAAAATAGTATCATAACTGTACTTCACAATCGGCTATCTTTGCGTTGTGAACAGTAACCCGAATTTGTACTATAAGAAACTGCTAAAATGAAAAAACTTGTATTTGTGACAGTGGCATTCGCTATGGGATGCTTACTGATTACTTCCTGTAGCACATCCGCTAAAAAACAATCGACAATGGATGAGAATTCGGAATTTGTACGTACTCCCGAGACCGGGGCATTACTTACCAATCTTAAAAAAGTATCATCCCGTGGTATTATGTTCGGCCATCATGACGATACGGTATATGGCATCGGTTGGGAAGGCGACGAAGGCCGTTCCGATGTAAAAAGTGTTTGTGGCGATTATCCCGCAGTTATCAGTTTTGATTTGGGAGAACTGGAACTGGGTGGCGAAGCCAATCTGGATAAAGTACCTTTCGATAAGCTCAGAAAGGAAATAATCAATCAATACCGGCGTGGTGGAATGATTTCGCTAAGTTGGCACGTACGTAATCCGCTGACGGGAGGAGATGCTTGGGATGTGAAAGATACGACCGTCGTTCAGTCCATCTTACCGGGTGGAGTTAACCATGAGAAATTTGCCGGATGGTTGGATAAAGTAGCCGGCTTCATCAATTCCCTGCAAACGGCAGAGGGGGTGAAAGTACCGGTGTTGTTTCGCCCGTGGCATGAAAATTCAGGTAGCTGGTTCTGGTGGGGAGAAAAACTTTGTACACCGGAAGACTATAAGGCTTTGTGGCGTATGACGGTAGACAGTCTACAGTCCAAAGGAGTGGATAATGCGCTTTACGCCTATTCACCCGGAACAGAACCGCAGGATACAACACAGTATTTGGAACGTTATCCGGGTGATGATTTGATTGATGTTATCGGTTTTGATACTTATCAGTTTGACCGTGATGCATTTCTTGCCGGACTCGAACGCTCACTTGCCATTGTGGATAGTATCGGCAAGTCACATGACAAAGTGATAGCCGTTACCGAAGTCGGTTATGAAGGTATTCCTGATCCGAAATGGTGGACCGGGACATTATTTCCTGCGCTGGAAAAATATCCGGTAGCTTACGTATTGGTATGGCGTAATGCCCGTGAACGAATAACTCATTTCTATGCTCCCTATCCCGGACAAACCTCTGCTGGAGATTTTGTGGAGTTCTACAAAAATCCGAAAACACTCTTTGCGGCAGATGTAAATTCTTTGTATAAATAAGATAAACAATAGATATGGTAACCTTTAAAGACAAAGTCTCAAAACTCTTTCAGGAATATGAAGAGTTAATTACAAGAAAAAACCTACCTTTGGAAGGAGGAAATGGCATATTCACCCGTTATAAGTACCCGGTGGTGACAGCGGCCCATACGCCTGTGTTCTGGCGATACGATTTAGATGAGAAGTCGAATCCTTATTTGATGGAACGTATCGGCATGAATGCCGCGATGAACTCAGGTGCTATCAAATGGAATGGGAAGTACCTGATGGTGGTGCGTGTGGAAGGGGCAGACCGTAAATCGTTCTTTGCTGTAGCCGAGAGTCCGAATGGTATTGATAATTTCCGTTTCTGGGACTATCCCGTTACGATGCCGGAGGATTTGATTCCCGCAACAAATATTTATGATATGCGTCTTACTGCTCATGAAGACGGTTGGATTTATGGTATCTTTTGTGCGGAGCGCCATGATGACAATGCACCGGCGGGAGACTTGTCGGCAGCTACGGCGACGGCAGCTATCGCGCGTACCAAAGATTTGAAAAATTGGGAACGCCTGCCGGATTTGAAGACGAAGAGCCAACAGCGCAATGTCGTTCTTCATCCGGAGTTTGTAGATGGGAAATACGCCCTCTATACCCGTCCGCAAGATGGCTTTATCGACACCGGTAGTGGCGGTGGCATCGGCTGGGCATTGGTAGATGACATGACATGTGCGGAGGTGAAAGAAGAGAAGATTATAGATCACCGCTATTATCATACGATTAAAGAGGTGAAGAACGGTGAAGGACCGCATCCTATCAAGACCCCGAAAGGCTGGTTGCATCTGGCTCATGGAGTACGTGCTTGCGCGGCCGGACTGCGTTATGTACTTTATATGTATATGACGGCTCTTGATGATCCGACGAAACTGATTGCCGCTCCCGGGGGGTATTTCATGGCTCCGGAAGGTGAAGAACGCATCGGTGATGTCAGCAATGTGCTCTTCTCCAATGGATGGATTGCCGATGAAGACGGAACGGTTTTCATCTACTATGCTTCCTCGGATACGCGTATGCATGTGGCGACTTCCACTGTGGACAAACTGGTAGATTACTGTATGAATACACCTGCCGACGGTTTGGGTACTTCCGCATCGGTAGAAACCTTGAAGAGGTTGATAGATAAAAACTTTGAAATACTGTCATGGCAACACTGAAAGAAAAAATAGGTTATGGTTTCGGAGATATGTCTTCCTCTATGTTTTGGAAGATATTCTCCTATTACCTGCCGTTCTTTTATTCGAATATCTTTGGTCTGAGTCTGGCCGATGCAGGCGTGCTGATGTTGGTAACCCGTATTTGGGACGCGTTATCCGATCCCATGATGGGAGTGATTGCCGACCGCACTCATACCCGTTGGGGCAAATATCGTCCGTACCTGTTATGGGTGGCAGCGCCTTTTGCCATTGCGGGAATATTACTTTTTACTACTCCCGACATGGGGGCAACGGGTAAACTCATCTGGGCATATGCTACCTATATCCTGATGATGACCGTATATACGGCCATCAATGTTCCATACGGGGCTATGTTGGGCGTGATGACCGATGACTCGAATACGAAAACGATTTTCTCTTCTTACCGTATGTTCTTTGCATACGGTGGCAGTTTCATTGCTTTGGGAGCGTGGGAGCCGTTGTGCAATTGGTTCAAGTCGATGGATTGCAGCACTGCCGGAAGCTGGCAATACGCTATGATCGTCATTGCCTCTTTTTGTTTTCTCGGTTTCTTGCTCTGTTTCAGTATGACGAGAGAACACGTCAAGAGTGCTGCTGCCCAATCAATAGGTAAAGATGTGAAGTCACTCGTCCGCAATTCTCCCTGGTGGATATTGAACGGTGCGGCTTTGCTCTCCAATTTCTTTAATACGGTGCGTGGGGCTACTGCCGCTTACTTCTTTAAAGACTATATCAGTGCGAATGCTTATCTTGATTTCGGCATCTTCAATATTGTGCTCTATGCGGGGCTGTTCCTTATGGTAGGTGAAGTCTGCAATATGTTGGGAGTAGCGTTGGCCGTACCTTTATCATTGAAATTCGGTAAGAAGTCCACCTATGTCCTTTCATTGGTTTGCTTGGCTGTTTTTAGCGTACTCTTTTTCTTTGTGCCCAATAACGGATTGGGTTGGTGGCTGATGATGATATTCCAAGTACTGATTTCTATTTGTACAGGGATTGTTTCTCCGCTTATCTGGAGTATGTATGCCGACGTGGCAGACTATGCCGAACAAAAGGATGGTACATCATCGACGGGATTGATTTTCTCTTCAGGTTCTATGGCTCAAAAGTTTGGCGGTGCTTTTGCCGGTTGGGCTGTGATGGCATTGCTGGCATGCTTTGGTTACAATACAGCCGAGAATGCCATACAGACACCCGAAGCATTGAATGGTCTTAGGTATCTGATGAGCTTTATTCCCGCTGCGATTGCGGCAGTCTCCATTCTGGTTCTGTTGATTTATCCATTGAACAAAGCTCGGATGATGGCTATCAATGCGGAATTGAAAGAACGAAGAGGAAGTGATCGTTTAATGGAATGATAATATGATGAGGATTGTTGGAATTATGAATATAAATAAGATGAAGAAGGAAATGGAGGAAGAATTGGTATCCAATATCCTCCCTTTCTGGATGAATAGAATGACAGATCTGGTAAACGGCGGTTTCTATGGCCGTATTGCCGGAACAGAGGTATTGATGCCTGAAGCGGAGAAGGGAGCTATCTTGAATGCACGTATTTTGTGGACTTTCTCGGCCGCTTATCGTCTTTTAAAGAATTCTGATTATCTGAAAACTGCTACACGGGCAAAACGAACTATCATTGACAAGTTCTATGACAAGGATTTTGGAGGAGTTTATTGGTCGCTCGACTGTAAGGGGCAGCCGTTGGATACTAAAAAACAGATTTATGCTTTAGGTTTTGCCATTTACGGTTTGAGCGAGTATCATCGGGCTACGGGTGATGAGGAAGCTCTGGACTATGCCATCCGCCTTTTTGAAAGTATCGAGCAGCATAGTTTCGATGCAATAAAGAATGGTTATTGCGAAGCGTTGACTCGCGAATGGGGTGAAATAGCCGATATGCGTTTGAGTGATAAGGACGAGAACGAACGTAAAACGATGAATACCCACTTGCACATTCTTGAACCTTATACCAATCTGTACCGGGTATGGAAAGATGAACGTCTGGAACGGCAACTCCGTAATCTGATTTCTCTCTTTACAGACAAAATCCTGAACCAGCACACCGGGCATTTGGAGTTGTTCTTCAATGACGATTGGGTAAGTAAATATCGTATCGTTTCCTACGGGCACGATATTGAAGCTTCGTGGCTGATACATGAAGCGGCCCTTGTTTTAGGAGATAAGACGGTGTTGGCAAAAGTCGAGCCATTGGTGGAGTATATCGCAGCCGCTGCCGATGAAGGGTTGACCCCGGAGGGCGGAATGATTTATGAAACTTTTCTTGATAAGAATAAAACCGATACCGACCGCCACTGGTGGGTACAAGCGGAGAACGTGGTGGGGCATGTCAATCTCTATCAGCATTTCGATGACGAAGTAGCGTTGCAGAAAGCTTTTCGTTGTTGGGAGTTTATCAAGAAGTATCTGATAGATTATAAATACGGTGAATGGCATTGGAGTGTACGCGCTGACGGTACGGTGGATACCTCCGATGATAAAGCCGGATTTTGGAAATGCCCGTATCATAACGGACGCATGTGTATGGAAATAATAGAACGTTTTTCATAAGTGTTTGGATAATAGTTTTTATACTTCTTCCGGTTGGAAGAGTTTATCATTAAGGGCTTGTAGAGCCTTTTTTTTGTCACTGGTCTTGATGACGAACGCTACATCGTTATTACTGCTCCCATAGGAAATCATTCGTAAGGGGATGTCATTCAACACTTCGATAATTTCTGCCTCAAATCCGGTATGTTGCCATTGCATATTCCCTACCACGGAAACTATACTCATGCGGTTTTCTACCAGTATTTTTGCATAACGATTTAGTTCGGATAGTATACCGGATAAACGCTCGCAATTGTCTATGGCAACAGATATATCCAGATTGGAAGATACCAACAGACAGAGGGGGGTACGGTATTTAGCGAATGTTTCAAATATTTTGCTGATGAATAAATAGGGACACAGGGCATGATTAGACCTGAATTTGACATAAATGATGTTATCTTTGGCTGCTATGGCTTTGATAACATTGGCATCTTGCCGGTCGGATATCAGTGTACCTGTTGCTGTAGGTTCCATAGAGTTGAGTAGTCGTACCGGAATATTACGTTTCCTTGCCGGTGCAATACAAAATGGATGTAAGATTTTAGCTCCATAGAATGCCAGTTGTTCGGCTTCATTAAAACTGAGATGTTTCACGGTATGTGTACCGCTTACTTCACGCGGGTCATTATTGTGTATGCCGTCAATATCTGTCCATATTTGTATTTCCTCGGCTTGGATGGCCGTCCCGATGAGAGAGGCTGTATAGTCACTGCCTCCTCGTTTCAGATTATCTGTTTCACCGTAAGCATTTTTGCAAATAAAACCTTGTGTGATGAAAAGTTGCGTATTCGGATATTGGTTTATTTCGTTCTGAAGCCGCTTTTCTATATAATCTAAATCAGGTTCGCCATCCAGACCGGTACGCATAAAGTTGAAAGCGCAAAGTAGTGTACTGTTGACTTTCTGTTCGTGCAGATAGAAATTCATCAAAGCGGTGCTGATCAATTCACCTTGTGCAAGTACCTCCTTTTCTTCGATGGCGGTAAAAGAGTCTTTAGTAAACTTCCATATTTGCTGAAAGCGTTCGAGAATATAATCAATTGCTTCCTGTTTGATGAGTTTGTCCGTTAATAGTTCGTTGGCAAAGTCTATGAACTGAAATTCCAGACGAGTTATCTTATCATGTGCCAATTCAATATCACGGCTGAAAAGGCTTGCCGCAATCTCTTCCAAATAATTCGTAGTGCCTGCCGTGGCAGACAATACTACTATTTTGGGGGTAGCATCTGCGACAAGTTCAGCTACATGTTTCATCCTTTCTACTGTACCGACGGAAGTTCCGCCAAATTTGCAAACTTTCATTTTTTGTTCTTTTTTTGATTATTCATTTATTATTAATTTGAGAGAAGGCATTATTACCTTTTCATTTTAGCATGTTTTTATCAAAATGAAAAGGCGTGATAGCAGACCTGATATCTGTCTTTATGCTTTTCTACGGTTGTCCTGATGAGGATCTACTACTTTTCATACCTTTTTGCATTCAGACTCTCGTCTATAAAAGTTCAAAAGATGTGCCGTTGCTTTTATGGAAAAATTCTATATTTGCACGTCCCTGTTTTTACCATTTGTCATTTAAAATCTATTTTTTGATATGAGTAAGATATTGATCATTGATGATGAGGTACAAATTCGTACCTTATTGGCACGCATGATGGAACTGGAAGGTTATGAAGTCTGTCAGGCCGGTGATTGCAGGGCTGCTTTGAAACAATTGGAACTTCAAGGTCCGGATGTGGCGTTGTGCGACGTCTTTCTTCCTGATGGGAATGGTGTCGATTTAGTGCTGGCCATCAAGAAAGCCGCTCCTAATGTAGAGGTTATTCTCTTGACGGCGCACGGCAATATCCCCGATGGAGTGCAGGCTATTAAAAACGGTGCTTTCGACTATATCACCAAAGGAGACGACAATAATAAGATTATTCCTCTGATAAGTCGTGCCGTCGAGAAGGCACGTATGAACGTGCGGTTAGAGAAATTGGAGAAGAAAATGGGGCAGGCTTATTCTTTCGATTCTATCTTAGGAGAATCCAAAGTCCTGAAGGATGCTGTTTCATTAGCTCGCAAGGTGGCAGGGACAGACGTACCCGTGCTGTTGACCGGAGAGACGGGAACCGGTAAGGAAGTCTTTGCCCAAGCTATTCATTATAATAGTAAACGTGCCAAGCAGAGTTTTGTAGCGGTGAATTGTTCTTCGTTCAGTAAGGAACTATTGGAAAGTGAAATGTTCGGGCATAAGGCGGGTTCGTTTACTGGGGCATTGAAAGATAAGAAAGGATTGTTCGAAGAGGCCAACAACGGCACTATCTTTTTGGATGAAATAGGTGAGATGGCTTTCGAACTCCAAGCCAAACTGTTGCGTATCCTTGAAACGGGAGAATATATCAAGATAGGGGACACGAAACCCACTCGTGTCAATGTGCGCATTATCGCTGCAACCAACCGTAATTTGCCGGAAGAGATCTCCAAAGACCGTTTTCGTGAGGATTTATTCTATCGTCTCAGTGTTTTCCAGGTACATCTGCCGCCTTTACGTGAACGTATGGGCGATATCCGCTTGCTGGCAAAGGCCTTTGTGAAGAACTTCTCCGTACAACTGTCGCGTGCGATAGGTGAGATTTCTCCCGAATTTCTTGCCGCCCTGGAACAACAGCCCTGGAAAGGGAATATCCGCGAATTGCGCAATGTGATAGAACGTAGCCTGATTGTCTGTGAGGGCGAACGGCTGGAAGTGGAAGACTTGCCACTCGAAATTCAGAATGTCCATTATGAACAATCGGACGATAATGCTTCCGGCAGTTTTGAACTTTCGGCTATGGAACGCCGCCACATAGCCCGTGTATTGGAATACACCAAAGGGAATAAGACGGAAGCTGCACGGCTCCTGAAGATTGGATTGACCACCTTGTACCGTAAGATTGAGGAATATAAGATATAGTTGGATTTTCAATCTTTTTGTTAAAGTGCATTTTTTATTTTACTACTATTACTCCTTCTATTTTGACAAGCACCCTTCCATTTTGGAAGGGTGCTTGTTGTTTATTTCTTTCTCTATATAATATACACCTCTCTGTTTATTAGTTACTTATAGTGTAACTTCATTCTTTGGCACATCTTTGGCATCTTACTTTCCCGGTAAAAACATATAGTAACATTTTAAAAGGTAAAAACATGGGAACAACTATTTCATTTATTCTCTGCCTGTTGAGCGGCTTGTTCGCTTTCTGGCTTTTCTGGAAGTGTGTAGATTGGTTTGAAAAGATTTAAAGGAGAGGGATTATGTACACAATATTATTTGTATTAGGTATAGCGGTGTTCGGGTACTTGATGTATGTGCTTTTGAAGCCCGAGAAGTTTTGAGAGGTTTGTAAATGATAATCAATGAATGAAATGAATACGGAAATTTTAGGTATAGCCTTGCAGATCTTTCTGATGGTGGGATTATCCTACCCGCTGGGGAAATACATTGCAAAGGTATATAAAGGAGAAAAAACAGGATCGGACTTCATGAAGCCGGTTGAGAGACTGATTTTTAAAGTAGGAGGCATTAATCCTCGGGAAGAGATGAACTGGAAACAATTCCTGAAAGCTCTCTTGATATTGAACGCCTTTTGGTTTATCTGGGGTATGATATTGTTGGTTACACAGCATTGGTTACCGTTAAATCCGGATGGAAATGGTCCGCAAACTCCCAGTCAGGCATTTAATACCTGCATCAGCTTTATGGTAAATTGCAACTTACAACACTATTCCGGTGAAAGCGGTCTGACCTATTTCACCCAATTGTTTGTCATCATGCTCTTCCAGTTCATTACTGCCGCTACCGGCATGGCGGCTATGGCGGGTATCATGAAATCCATCGCTTCCAAAACCACGAAAACGATAGGTAACTTCTGGAACTTCTTGGTTCTGAGCTGTACACGTATCTTGTTGCCACTTTCACTGGTTGTCGGTTTTCTGCTTATCACGCAAGGAACACCGATGGGATTTGAGGGTAAGATGAAAGTCACCACATTGGAAGGTCAGGAACAACTTGTGTCACAAGGTCCTGCGGCAGCTATCGTTCCCATCAAGCAGTTGGGTACCAACGGCGGTGGATATTTCGGGGTAAACTCCTCGCATCCTTTGGAAAACCCTACTTATCTGTCTGATATAGCGGAATGTTGGGCTATCTTGATTATCCCGATGGCGATGGTCTTTGCGCTGGGCTTCTATACGAGACGAAAGAAATTGGCGTATAGTATTTATGGAGTGATGCTTTTTGCCTATCTGGTAGGTGTCGGCATCAATGTTTATCAGGAAATGAATGGTAATCCGCGTATTGATGAACTGGGCATTGCGCAAGACGGTGGGGCAATGGAAGGCAAAGAAGTTCGTTTAGGGGCTGGAGCCACTGCCTTGTGGAGTATCACGACAACGGTCACTTCCAACGGATCGGTCAATGGCATGCACGATTCGACGATGCCTCTTAGTGGATTGATGGAAATGCTGAACATGCAGATTAATACCTGGTTCGGTGGCGTCGGAGTGGGTTGGATGAATTATTATACGTTCATTATTATCGCAGTATTCATTAGCGGACTGATGGTGGGGCGTACACCGGAATTTCTGGGCAAGAAGGTAGAGGCACGCGAAATGAAAATTGCCACTATTGTAGCTTTACTCCATCCGTTTGTGATCTTGGTCGGTACTGCATTGTCCAGTTACCTCTATACCTACCATCCCGATTTCGTTGCGGGCGAGGGCGGATGGTTGAACAATCCCGGTTTTCACGGCCTGAGCGAACAGTTGTACGAGTTCACTTCCTGTGCCGCAAACAATGGTTCGGGCTTTGAGGGGCTGGGTGATAATACTCCGTTCTGGAATTATGCATGCGGTTGGGTACTTATTCTGAGCCGGTTCATTCCGATTGTGGGGCAGGTAGCCATCGCAGGTTTATTGGCAGAGAAGAAATTTATTCCGGAGAGTGCCGGTACTCTGAAGACAGACACGCTGACGTTCGGCATTATGACTTTCGTTGTAATCTTCATTGTGGCTGCCCTGTCTTTCTTCCCGGCACATGCCCTGAGTACGATTGCCGAACATTTCTCAATGTAACCGACGGTGAAACTATATGCAACGTACAAGGCATCTGCACTTAACCGGAAAGACTTGTATACTTATCTCCTTTGATATTGGGACTGAGAGGTCAAAACATCCGGATGTATTGCCCCAAAACATGGGGATGTTTTTGCCCAAAAGACCCGGATGTTTTACGGTAAAACATGGGGATGTTTTGAATGAAGAGTTCCGGATATTCAGACCTTCGATATAAGGATGAGAGGAATTAAGTCCCTATAGGAAAGGTAACAGGTATAGAACTCTGGTCCGTACAGTATTATTTTATATAACTAAAGATATGAAAGATAAAAAATCAGCTTCTTTATTTCAAAAGGAGCAAATCATGGAAAGTTTGAGACAGTCATTTGTGAAACTAAATCCACGGGTGATGATAAAGAACCCGATCATGTTTACGGTAGAAGTAGTGACAGCTATTATGTTGGTTGTCTGTTTGCTCTCGTTGACAACTCCGGAATATGGGACGTTTGGATATAATTTCCTGGTATTTATAGTTCTGTTTGCCACCCTGTTGTTTGCCAATTTTGCCGAGGCCATCGCCGAAGCACGTGGTAAGGCACAGGCAGACAGCTTACGCAAAACCCGTGAAGAGACTCCCGCCAAAATCCTGGTCGATGGTAAAATTCGCAGTATCAGTAGCTCACGTCTGAAGAAGGGGGATTATTTTATTTGTGAAGCCGGTGATACAATCCCTGCCGATGGTGAAATAGTAGAAGGATTGGCATCTATTGACGAGAGCGCCATTACCGGTGAGTCTGCTCCGGTTATTCGTGAAGCGGGTGGTGACAAGAGTTCCGTGACAGGAGGTACAAAAGTGCTTTCCGACAAGATAAAAGTATTGGTAACCCAGCAGCCGGGTGAAAGTTTCCTCGACAAGATGATTGCGCTGGTCGAAGGAGCCACCCGGCAGAAAACACCGAACGAAATAGCGTTGACTATCCTCTTGGCTGGTTTTACATTGGTGTTTGTCATTGTGTGCGTCACTCTGATACCGATGGCGGACTATACCAATATCGACCATCCGGGTACATATATTTCTATTGCCGCCATTCTCTCCCTGTTTGTCTGTCTGATACCGACTACTATCGGCGGTTTGCTCTCTGCCATCGGTATTGCGGGCATGGATCGTGCGTTGCGTGCCAACGTCATCACCAAATCGGGCAAGGCAGTAGAAACTGCCGGTGATATTGATACTTTGTTATTGGATAAGACCGGTACCATCACTATCGGTAACCGTAAAGCTACGAAGTTTCATCCTGCTCCAGGCGTTGACGAGAAGCTTTTTATAGAAACCTGTCTGCTTTCTTCACTTTCCGATGAAACTCCGGAAGGAAAATCCATCATCGATTTGGGGCGTGAAAACGGCTATCGGATGCGCGATTTGAACACGACCGGCGCCCGCATGATTTTGTTTACCGCCGAAACCAAATGTTCTGGCGTGGACTTGCCGGACGGAACCCAAATCCGAAAAGGCGCCTTTGATGCCATCCGTAAGATTGTGGAGAGTGCCGGAAATAAGTTTCCCGGAGAAGTGGAAGAAGTCATTTCGGCAATCTCCGGTAATGGTGGAACTCCGTTGGTGGTATGTGTCAACCGGCAGGTAACAGGTGTCATCGAGTTGCAGGACATTATCAAACCGGGTATCCGGGAACGTTTTGAACGTCTTCGCAAGATGGGAGTGAAAACGGTGATGGTGACCGGTGACAACCCGTTGACTGCCAGATATATTGCGGAAAAGGCAGGTGTGGATGATTTCATTGCTGAGGCTAAGCCGGAGGATAAGATGGAATATATCAAGAAGGAACAGCAGGCAGGTAAGCTGGTAGCTATGATGGGTGACGGTACGAATGATGCTCCCGCATTGGCACAGGCCAATGTAGGTGTTGCCATGAACAGTGGTACGCAGGCTGCCAAGGAAGCCGGTAATATGGTGGATCTTGACAATGATCCGACGAAACTGATTGAAATCGTGGAAATAGGCAAGCAGTTGTTGATGACACGCGGCACGCTGACCACTTTCTCCATAGCAAACGATGTTGCCAAGTATTTTGCCATTATTCCTGCCTTGTTCATGGTTGCCATACCGCAACTGGCACCGCTGAACGTCATGGAATTGCATACTCCTGAAACGGCTATTCTTTCGGCTGTCATCTTCAACGCTGTCATTATTCCGATTTTGATACCGTTGGCTTTGAAGGGAGTACAATATAAGCCGATAGGTGCCAGTGCGCTGCTTCGCCGTAATCTGCTGATATATGGGGTAGGCGGGGTTATTGCACCGTTCATAGGTATTAAACTGATAGATATGTTAGTCGGTTTATTCTTCTAAATTATCAATTAACTAATAATAAAAAGGAAAAATGAAAACTCTTTGGAAATCACTTAAAATAACACTCGCATTCTGCGTGTTCTTCTCCGTCTTTTATATTCTTGTTTTGTGGATATTTGCACAATTTGCCGGTCCCAACAAGGGGAATGCGGAAGTGGCCACCCTGAATGGGAAAGTAGTAGGCGCTGCCAATGTGGGACAGCAGTTTACGGAAGATATCTACTTTTGGGGACGTCCTTCCTGCGCCGGTGCCGGTTACGATGCCTCCGGTTCTGCCGGCAGTAACAAGGGGCCTACCAATGAGGAATATCTTGCTGAAGTGGCAGCCCGTATAGATACTTTCCTGTTGCATCATCCTTATTTGAGTCGCAAGGATGTTCCTGCCGAAATGGTTACCGCCAGTGGTTCCGGGCTGGATCCCGATATCACTCCTGCCTGTGCCTATATACAGGTGAAGCGGGTGGCACAGGCACGTGGCATGAATGAGGCGGATGTAAAGGCGATAGTTGACAAAACTGTGGAGAAACCGTTATTCGGTTTGTTCGGTACGGAAAAGGTGAATGTACTGAAACTGAACATCGCTTTAGAGGAAAATGGAGTTAACAAAAGAAATAACGAATAAGAATATGAATACTTTAAAAATACTTTTCATTAGTATGGTTGTTGCCGTTGCAGCATGTTTTACAGGGATCACTCAAGTGCAGGCTCAAGAGTTTAAAATACAAGGTGACTTGGTAAGCTCATACGTGTGGCGTGGCTTTTATCAGACCGGTGCCAGCTTTCAGCCGACATTGGGTTTTGGTATCGGTAATTTTTCGTTGACGGCATGGGGCTCTACCGATTTTGATGGAACCGTTGCTTCGGAAGGTGTGGCTGCGAAAGAGATAGACTTGACGGCCGCTTATACTTTAGGTCAATCAGGTTTTATACTTTCTTTGGCCAGTCTCTGGTGGGCAGGGCAGGGAGCCGGTAAGTATTTTAATTTTAAGAGCCATGAAACAGCTCATCATTTTGAAGCGGGGCTGGCATATACATTACCTATGAAGAAATTCCCATTATCAATAAGCTGGTATACCATGTTTGCCGGTGCCGACAAAAATGAAGAAGGAAAACAGAATTATTCTTCTTATGTCGAATTGAATTATCCGTTCAGTATCAAGTCCGTCGACTTGAACGCTACTTGCGGCTTTTTGCCTTATGAAGCCGGTATAGGCGTTTATGGAATATCCAATAATGGTTTTGCCGTGACCAATTTGGCTTTGAAGGCTACGACGGATATAAAGATAACAGATAAGTTTGCTATACCGGTGTTTGCTCATGCCATCTGGAATCCACGTATGGAGGATGCACATCTGGTATTTGGCATCACTTTGAAACCATGAACAGAGAAGAAAGCGTACAGCATTTCCTGGACTTGATAAGGAAATCCCGCTATGGCAAGTTCAAACTTTACATCGGTATGATTGCCGGGGTGGGCAAGTCATACCGTATGCTCCAGGAAGCACATGAACTGTTGGATAATGGGGTAGATGTACAGATTGGCTATATCGAGACTCATGGACGTACCGGGACGGAAGCGTTGCTTGAAGGACTTCCTCTCATTCCCCGCCGCAAGATTTTCTATAAAGGGAAGGAGCTGGAGGAGATGGATTTGGAGGCAATCGTCCGAAGCCATCCTGAAATTGTGATTGTAGATGAACTGGCGCATACCAATGTAGAGGGAAGTAGGAATGAGAAGCGATGGCAGGATGTAATGGATTTGCTGAGTGAGGGTATCAATGTCATTTCTGCCGTCAATATCCAGCATATAGAAAGCTTGAATGAGGAGGTACAGGGTATTTCCGGTATAGAAGTGAAAGAACGTATTCCCGACAGTGTGCTGGAGGAAGCCGACGAGGTGGTAAATATTGACCTGACTGCCGATGAACTGATTACCCGTCTGAAAGCCGGAAAGATTTACCGTCCGGAGAAAATACAGACAGCGTTGACTAATTTCTTCCGGATAGAGAATATCCTTCAGTTGCGCGAACTGGCATTGAAGGAAGTAGCGCTCCGGGTAGAAAAACAGGTAGAGAATGAAGTGGTGGCGAATGTCGGGGTTCGCCATGAGAAGTTTCTTGCCTGTATCAGTAGTCACGAAAAGACGCCACGGCGTATCATTCGCAAAGCAGCACGTTTGGCCACCCGCTACAATACTTCTTTTGTGGCTCTCTATGTGCAGACTCCCCGTGAAAGTACCGATCGCATAGAATTGGCGAGCCAGCGATACCTGTTGAACCATTTTAAATTGGTTGCCGAGTTGGGTGGAGAGGTAGTACAGGTGCAGTCCAAAGATGTGTTGGGAAGTATTGTGGAAACTTGTAAAGAGAAGCAGATAACGACCGTATGTATGGGAAGTCCTTCCTTTCGTCTGCCGCAATCATTGTTTATGATATTGAAATACAGAAAATTTGTGAGTAAACTGGCACAAGGGAATATAGATTTGATTATACTTGCATAAATTTTAATTAGAGAAGAGTTATGAATATTCGAACAAAATTAATACTAAGCGTAGGTATATTGGCGGGAATGATAATTCTATTAGTTGCCTTGTCTGTTGTGAACCTGCAAATTCTGACGGCAACCGAACCGGACAGTCCGGCGGCAATGCCCGGTCTGCAACGTGCATTGTTATGGATATCGATTGTCGGTGGTATCTGTATCCTTACCAGTATCGTATTGCTGATTTGGTTACCCCGTTCTATTAATAAACCTATCCGGGAACTGACGCAAGGTATTCTTGAGATAGCTAATCACAATTATGAGAAACGGCTTAATATGAGTGGTCATGAGGAGTTTCGTGCGGTAGCCAATGGTTTTAACCGTATGGCGGAACGCTTGGCGGAATATCGTGCCAGTACGCTGAATGATATCCTGGCTGCCAAGAAGTTTCTGGAAGCGATCGTCAATAGTATTGACGAACCGATTATTGGCCTGAACCGGGAACGGGAAATTCTCTTTATCAACCACGAAGCGCTGACCGTTCTCAATCTTAAGCGGGAAGAGGTAATTCGCCATTCTGCCGAAGAACTGTCGTTGAAGAATGATTTACTCCGTCGACTGGTACGTGAGTTGGTAACTCCCGGCGAAAAGAAAGAACCGTTGAAAATCTATGCGGATAATAAGGAGAGTTATTTCAAAGCTTCTTATATCACCATTCTTAATTCGGAAGCCGACGAAGACGAACCCCGTAATCTGGGTGATGTTATCCTACTGAAGAATATCACGGAATTCAAAGAACTGGATACAGCAAAAACTACGTTTATCTCTACCATTTCCCACGAACTGAAAACGCCAATATCGGCTATCCTGATGAGTCTGCAATTGCTCGAGGATAAGAGAATAGGGGCTTTGAACGGTGAACAGGAACAACTTTCAAAAAGTATTAAAGACAATGCCGGCCGTTTGCTGGACATTACCGGAGAGCTGCTGAACCTGACACAAGTGGAGGCTGGCAAACTGCAAATGATGCCGAAGATAACCAAACCTATCGAACTGATAGAATATGCCATCAAAGCCAATCGGGTACAGGCCGATAAGTTCGGTATTCAGATAGAAGTGGAGTATCCGGAAGAAAAGATGCCGAAATTGTTTGTTGACAGTGAGAAGATAGCTTGGGTACTGACCAATCTTTTGAGCAATGCCATCCGTTACTCTAAAGAGAACGGACGTGTGATTATCGGTGCCCGGCATGATAATGACTTTGTGGAAATGTATGTGCAGGATTTTGGTAAAGGTATCGACCCGCGTTACCACCAGAGTATCTTTGACCGCTATTTCCGCGTACCCGGAACTAAAGTACAGGGTAGTGGGTTGGGACTTTCCATCTCGAAAGATTTTATAGAGGCTCATGGTGGCACTTTGACCGTTCAAAGCGAGTTGGGAAAAGGCAGCCGTTTCATTATGCGGCTAAAAGCATAACACTTTGCAGCGTTCTCCTTGCTTTACTTTCTACGGTACAGTTGGGGTGACATGCCTGTCTGCTTCTTGAAAAAAGTGCCGAAATAGGAAGCATTGGGGAAGTTGAAGAAATCGGAAATCTCCTGAATATTCTTTTGTGTATTCTTAAGGAGTGATATACTTTTACGGATAATGGATTTGAATATCAACTCTTGTACAGTATATCCGCAGATTGATTTGGACAGGGCCGACAGGTACTTGGGAGACAAACAAAGTTTATCGGCATAAAACTCCACGCCGCGCTCTTTCGTATAATTCTGCTCAATCAACTGGATGAGCCGGATAAAAACGTCATGCTTGTGCCCTACGTTTTCCCGGTTGGTAATAAGCTTGCGGTTGTAGATGGAACATATCCTGTATGTCAATGCCAGCAACAATAATTTCTGTTCATAATGGTTATAAGTATTTTCGCCCATTTGTAGCGTGTTGTCCAGCAGAGACATATATTTCATAACTTCTTCCTCTTCGCCGGTATTCCATACATAACACGGCTCCGTTGCGAGTTGCGAGTACAGATACATTGAAGCTACCGTATTACCGATAAAGTCCCGTATCGGTTCTATCTGATAGACGAGTATAAAGACTTCGATGTTCTGTGAGGCTTGTTGTACCTGAAAGAAACAATCTTCAGGAATAAAAACTGTTTCACCCGCTTGGGCGGAGAAAACCTTGTCGTTAAGTGAAAATGTAAAACTTCCTTGCTGACAAATGATAATACCCACTCCGTTTACCGGAAAAGGCTTCATTAAAGATTCGGGAAAGGCATAGAGTATACCTTCTGAACTGCAAATATCTTGTCCGTCCGCCAATGCACGGTCGAGGCGGTTTAACTGTTCCTGTTGAAGATTCATATTACGGGAAATCACTATTCTATACTTAAAACAGTGCTAAGTTAGTAATTTTCGTTTAGGATAGGGTATTACAACTACAAATATCATACAAATGAAGCAGGCATATAATGTCCATCCTGCCATTTCCTTCACGGCAGAAAGTGTGGCTTGTATTTGTATGCGGCCTTTGGTGGACATGGCGGCCATATTGACTGCTTCTTGCTTGCTTTTTCCCTGGTATTGCATCCCTTGTACGGTTTGGGTAAATGATGCGGATGCTTCGGGGTGTAACATGTCTACATCGTGTGCATACCGGGTGACGTAATATTGTTGCCTTTCTTGCAGTACGTTGGTATAAAGGGCGGTACCGATAGCGGGAGCCAATACCATGCGTACGGTGAGCATGGTGCAAATCCAGGAAGACAGGTACTTGTAGGGCATGCGCTGGGTGGCGAATGTGGGTATCAGTGAATAGAGTAACATCATGCCTGTGGAACGGATGATGACCGGATACTTCATGCGTTCATACAATCCGGCATCTTGCACTTCAAAGTACATGAACATAGCAGACAGTCCCAACAGCAGGAAACCGGTGGAAAAAAGATATTTGAAATGTACCCCTTTCACACTCAGCCAGATAGTGGCAATGCCGCCGATGAAATATCCCAGCATGCTCCAGTTACCCAGTGTGGCATTTTGAAAGTTATCCAGTTTCATCCCTATCCCTGTAAACACATTGACAAACATGGCGCTGGAATTAAGTACCATCAACAAGAAGTACAACAGAAATCCCATACGGATGGTGCGTAGCTTGAATACATCCAATTGGTAGTAGGGATTACGTTGGGTGGCTTCTATATAGATAAACAGTCCACCCGCAATAATGGCGCAGATAGTGGCCCATTGTATGGTGGGGTCATCATACCAGTCGAGCACTTTTCCGTAAGTCAATACATAAGTGATGCAAACCAGTGTAATACTGAAAATGGAGGCATTGCCAAATTGTTTGAAATTGATGGGGAAACGGCGTGTGGTATATTTATGATAGGGCATCGTAATGAATGTGATGAGGATGCAGAGCAACAGCAGACCCATCATAAAATAGTATACATATTGCCATTCGTATTCAAAGGCAAGCCAGGCAGTGAGTGAAGTTCCTATCTGTCCTAATATCATGAAAAACAGATAAATGGCGGGTTGGGCGGCACTCCGCTCGATATCCAGTTTGTCCCAACCTTCTCCGGTTGCGGGTTCGTTGCCGGGCGTTATTTTCTCATAGGCCTCTATATGTCCGGCATACTTGATGAGGGTAAACAGATTGACCATCATCAGTACCATCCGGAGAAATCCTGTGAGTAGGCTGCAAAGCGCCAGCAGGAATATACTGTCGGTCTTGGCGCAGATGTAACTGAATATATACATTAGCGAGAAACCGGCGATACACATCATTTTCTCCCTGCGGATGAGTACCAACCGGTACAAAAAAGGGCAGAAAGCCGCCATACCTATTGATGTGGCAAAGTTAGTGAATTGGATGTGCTCGGAAATAATACCCAGTCCGCTCATCATCTCAGTACTATTCACCGAGTAGGTTCCTCCCACCGTGAGTATCGGTAGGAAGAATAATACCAGTATAATAATGCCAACCGGTTTTGGTACCCAGTTGTAGAATGGGTAATTTCTTGGATATGAAGGCATAGGATAATTGATGATTAAAGTTTTACTTTCACTACCGCCATCATACCTGCCGCCAGTTTTTCATTCTCCTCTTTAGACAAATTGGTGAAATCAATGCGTACTGGTATGCGTTGTTGTATCTTTACAAAGTTTCCGGCGGAATTATCAGTAGGAACCAGAGAGTATTTGGAGCCGGTAGCGCCGGATATGGCCGTTATCTTTCCCGTGAATTTCTTGTTGCTGATGGCATCCACTGTGATGACGACTTCCTGTCCCGGATGCAGGTTCTCTATCTGAGTCTCTTTGTAGTTGGCAATAATCCATTTCTGTGTATCGGGCAGAATGTAAGTGATGGTCTGTCCGGCAGTGATAAACTGACCTTCTTCCAGCGCACGGCGTCCCAGTTTACCATCGCAGGGAGCCACCACTACCGTATAAGAGAGATTCAGCCGTGCCATCTCTAAAGCAGCTGTTGCCCGCTGAATGGCAGCTTCGGTATTTTCCCGTCGGTGAGATACTTCATTTACGCCGGAGAAAGCGGCCTTTTGCTGGCGCTTTGTTGCCTCGAGTCTTTTGCGGGTAGCTTCGTATTCTGTTTCTATCTGTTCTAACTGTATGGGAGTGGCTGCATTCCTTTTTACCAGATTTTGATAACGTTGGCGGTCTTTCTCCAATTTTGCCAGTCGAATTTCTATTTCTGAAATGGAAGCATCATAGACTGAAGCCGTGGTTTGTGTGGTCTGTAAGGTGGCTCCGATGACGGTAGCTCCTGCTTGTGCGTCTTTCAAGGCGGCTTCGGCTTCCATTACGCGGATTTTGTATTCACGGTCATCTAGTACAAGCAATGTGTCTCCCTTGCGTACCTCCTGATGTTCGGTGAAGTATATCTTCTTGATATAACCCGATGCACGCAGATTGACGGGCGAAATATATTGTTCTATTTGGGCATCGTTACTCGTTTCAGTCTGTTTATAGTCTAGGAAGAGACAGACAACCTGAATTACTCCCCAAATGATAATTGCTATGCCTATCAGGCTGACCACGATTTGCCAACGGCGTAACTTCCGTAGTTTTTTTGCTTTTTCCTGATGTGTATTTGTTGCGCTGTCAATTTCTTTTGTTCCCATATCCGTTATACTATTTAATATGATTATTTGAAAAATTACTGATGATTAATCAATGTTTCTATTTGTCCCGTGAGTTTCAGCAACAACAAAGTGGTTACCCGGTAATTGTAATGTGCACTGATATAATTGTTCTGTGCCTCACTCATCCGCATTTCATCCTGAAGGACTTCGGTCATCGAAGTGATACCTTCCCGATAGCGGTCCATAGTGACTGTATACACATCTTCCGCTAACAGATAATTGTCTTTCTGCTTTTTGAAATTACGTTGATTGTTCATCAGGTCGTTAGTGGCATTCAGATATTGTGTTTGCAAGTTCTTGCGAGTGTTCTCCTGTGCCAGTTTTATGTTTTCTATATCAATTGTTGCTTTTCGGGTTTTATACCGTTTATCCAGACCGTCGAATATCGGTACACGCAAGGATAATCCTATCCCATAAGAACGGAACCAATGATTGGAAGGACCACTATGAAACCAATGATACCCCTTATCTGTATAAGCGGAAAACATCCAGTTGCCTGTCAAGTTTAAAGAGGGAATATAACCGTGTCCAATCATCTTTTTTTGTTGTTCAGCCATCATCCTTTGTGATTGTATGAGTTGTAACTCATACAAACCTTCCGATAGGCCGGTCAATGCGACTGGGGTAATATTTTCGGGATTTACCGGGGTCAGGGTTACCTGTTCGTTTGTTGGGTAATCAATGATATATTTGAGCAGGTTTATCTGTTGTTCCAGCATTGCCTTTGCATTATCATATTGTACTTTCAGGTTTTCCAAATTGATGTTTACCCTCTTTACGTCGACCTCCATTGCCATTCCATTATCGAAAAAAGCCATGGTGATATTTTTCAATTCTTCCAGCCGGATGATATTCGCTTTTGTCAGAGTGATTTGTTCGACTGTGGTTTGTCCCAGATAATACAATTTACAAATTTCCAGAATGAGGTCTTCCCGTGCTTTCTCGTAAGAAAGTTGGTTCAGTTCGTCCATTGTTTTGGCAATGGACATAGTGGTGTAGAGTGTCTGGTTGTAAAGCGGCATTTGTAGTTGCAGCCCGAAGTTGGCATTGTGCTGCAAGGTATAAGTAACGTTGTAAGGATTACCATATGCTGAACCATCGGTAACGGATACCGGTGGATCAAAGTTATCATTATAATTAGCGAAGCCATTGATTTGCGGTAATAACCTTGCACGATTTTCAGAAATGCCGTACTTACCTTTCTGTATTTCATTACGTTTACTTTCTAAGGATAAATTGTTCTTAATCCCTATCTCAAGGCACTCTTTCAGGGTTAGAACCTTTTGTGCGTGTCCTCCTACGACAAGTAAACAGAAAAAAGTAAAAGTGAATAGTAGTCTTTTCATGATATACAACTGATAATTTCCCACAAAGTTAGCGGCTTATCGTTGAACAAGTCTATCCATATATCAACTGTTTGTGTTCACATTTTCCTTTTTCTGCATTTTTTGAACTTGGTTTATCCCTCAAAAGCAAACAAGTATTTGTTAAAAGGCTGTTGTACTTTTGTTTTTTTGTCCGTATTTCTGTCATATAAATAATTTGTGGAGTATTCTATCGGTAAAAGGATAAATTGAAATGAACAAGATAGGCGATATCTGAGATTAGTGAAAACAAGAAAAAAGAACTGAAAGCAAGTGAATATCTCAATAGCTGTTGAACTAAATCATTACATTTGCCAATACAATATAATGAGTAAAAAATATATCTGGTAAATCTCGTTAATTGTGTTTTTACTCTTCATCTTGATGTAATGTTGTTATAAGTAGACCTATTCTGCTATTTACAAACTTAATGATTATATACATGAATAAACTCAAACTAGTGGTAGCTGGAGTGTTGTTTTCCAGTATTATGACTGCTCAAGAATGGAAACCGCAAGAATGGCCGGTTTTGAAACAGTATGATCAAGAACATCTTTATCAGATAGCCTTGCCATTAGGAGGTATTGGAACTGGAACTGTAGCGCTTGGTGGTCGTGGAGAACTTCGGGATTGGGAAATTATGAATATACCGGCAAAAAAGTATAGTACGGTTACAACTGGAAATGATGCTCCGTTTTTCGCCATTTATGTCAAACCATGGCAACAGAAAGCAACTACTACTTTGTTGGCAGGTCCTTTGTATACTCAGGAATATCTCCATTATGAAGGTCGTCCGGTTAATCATCATGGAATGCCACGCTTTGCGAAGGCTTCATTTGGCGCAGCTTATCCTTTTGGACAAGTATATTTGTCCGATGAAGAATTGCCGGTAAAAGTAAGAATAAAAGGCTTCAATCCCTTCATACCTGGAAATGCGGAAGCAAGCGGATTACCGATTGCCGTACTTTCTTATGAAGTGACTAATAGTACTACACGGCAGATTGAAGTGGCTATATGTGGGTCTATGCGTAACTTTATCGGTAAAGATGGAAGTAAATTTCAGACCGACTGGAAAGGTGACTACATTCCTGTCGGTGTAAAAAATAATAAAAATAAATATATTGAAAGTGATATAATGAGAGGGATTTATCTATATTCTGACGGCGTGGATAAAAAAGATCCGGCATGGGGAACTATTGCTCTCACAACTCAAGCAACCGATGGTGTAACTTTTCGTACTTCTTCAAAAGCGAATGACTGGAATAATGGAATATTAAATTTTTGGGACGATTTCAGTGCTGACGGTGTATTGACAGAAAGGGGGGTATCGAAAGATGAAGATCCAATGGCTTCTTTATCTGTAAAGAAGACAATAAAACCACAAAGCACAGAAACATTTACTTTTTATATCACTTGGAATTTTCCGAACCGCCAAGCATGGTCTTCTACTGTAGTTGGTAATTATTATAGTCAAAAATATCAGGATGCTTGGAAAGCGGCAGAGACTATTATTCCGCAAATACCTGAATTGGAGAAGAAAACTTTATTATTTGTAAATACCTTGCTTAATACATCTTATCCGGATGTCGTAAAGGAGGCTGCTTTGTTTAATCTTGCTACTTTACGGTCACAAACCGTGTTTCGTCTTCCTAGCGGGCACATGATGGGATGGGAAGGGGTTATGGATCGTTTTGGCTCATGCGCGGGTTCATGTACACATGTTTGGAATTATGAGACAGCTACTCCTTATCTTTTTGGTGACTTGGCAAAAACAATGAGGGATGTGGAGTTTAATTATGCTACTAAGGAAAATGGGTTAATGAATTTTCGTGCGTCTCTTCCCCTTTCCAAAGCTAATCCTCCAAAATCGGCTGCTGCTGATGGGCAAATGGGGTGTATTATGAAAATATATCGTGAATGGCAACTTTCGGGAGATAATGATTTTTTGAGAAATAATTGGATGCAAGTAAAAAAAGTTCTCTCTTATGCTTGGATAGAAAAAGGATGGGATGGTAATCAGGATGGGATTATGGAAGGTTCTCAACATAATACAATGGATGTGGACTATTACGGCCCTAATCCGCAAATGGGATTTTGGTATATGGGAGCACTGAAAGCGGCAGAAAAAATGGCACTTGCCATGCAAGACAAAGATTTTGCAAAAAAGTGTAACGTTTTGTTTGAAAATGGTAGTAAATGGATGGATCAGAACTTATTCAATGGTGAATATTATGAACATAAAATTACCGACCCGAAAACATTTGAATATATTGACATGAATGATCCAAATGCTCAGATACCACCATTCCAATTAGGATCTGGTTGTCTGGTAGATCAGTTGGTGGGACAATATATGGCACATCTGTGTGGGTTAGGCTATTTAGGAAAAAAAGAATATATTCAAGCAACAATGAATAGTATCATGAAGTATAATTATGTTTCCGATTTTAGCCGTCATTTCAATAATATGCGTTCTTATGTGTTGGGAACTGAAGCTGGTTTAGTTATGGCATCCTGGCCTAAGGGGCGTTTGGAGGTACCATTCCCGTATTTTGCCGAGGTAATGACTGGATTTGAGTATTGTGCGGCCGTAGGTATGATTTATGAAGGTATGAAAAAGGAAGCATTGACCTGTATACAGTCTATTCGTGATCGTCATGATGGAGCTAAACGAAATCCGTTCAGTGAACCAGAGTGTGGGCATCATTATGCCCGTTCGATGGCAAGTTGGTCTATCATTGTTGCTTTAAGTGGTTTTCAATATTCCGGTGTGGACAAGAGTATGACTGTGACAGATTGTCCTGGAAATTATTTTTGGAGTAACGGATATTCATGGGGGACTGTCGATGTCAGTGTCACAGGGGTTACAATTGAAGTAATGAGTGGTTCTCTTAATTTAAAATCTCTTACTGTCGGGAATGAGGAGACGATGGAATTGGATAATTTTGTTTTGAAAGAAGGAGATGGACGAGTAATCAGACGACGAATAAAAGAGTGATGCTTATATCTGTTTTACAGATAAGCCAATGTGTTCAACATCATAGCTTACATCGCTTTATATTAATCGGTTGATCTCTAGCCAAGATTATTTATGATATGAATAGGTACTATTGAAAGAGGAATTTATCCGATAAAAATTCTCTTTACGAGAATCATTTGTTTGTCCCTATCCATGTCCATTTGTGCCAAATGTATTCTAACGGCCCTTGTTTGTGTCCTGTCAACCACCATTTACAGAATTTTACTTGTAAAAGAAATACGCAAAAGCCGATTAATAGGCTTAGTGTATATCCGCAATAAGGGGCGAGGTATAAGCCGAATGGAAAATAGATAATCGCTCCTATTATAGACTGGGATATATAGTTCGTAAGACTCATTTTTCCGTAAAATCTTAAGTCCATAACCGATTTATTAAATTTCTTACTTTGATAAAGCAGGATAAATGAAGCTATCAATACTAAAGTGAAAGCTAATTTTTGCCACATGTCAAATGCCGTTCCGGCTGATTGCTGTACGATTGTATCGTTTGTCATAATCAGTTCTTTCAAAGTATATAAAGGAGCGAAAGAAATAGCGGATATTATCAATGTCTTTGTCCAAAAGCGGAGATTTTTTTCTGTTGCGACAAACAGTTGTTTTCTGCCGATATAGAAACCTAAAAGGAATAATCCGGCTGTCTGGAAGAAACGTCCGGCATTTACTGCCCATAATAAACTGGCTTTTTGACCTAAGGTAATATTACCCCAGATGAAATTCCAAAAGTTGCCTGATTTTGTATATTCTGCCACTTCTGTATACATTTCACCAACTTTCAAATCTGGCAACTGGTGTGCGGGATTTATCAGATTGGCTATATAATGATACCATTCAACAGGTTGTAATAGGAAGATGACAGCGGTTATGAATATAGCTTTATTATTCCAATTCCGGGTGAGGAACAAAACAACTCCCACAACAACAAACAGTAGCAATACATCTCCGGCAGGAAAAAAGGCTGCATTTAAAGTTGCAAATACAGCCAATAGCGCTAGACGCCAAAGAAAGCGATAGCCGAAATCTTTACCCTGTTTCTTCTGGTTATTGCTCTGGATGTAGAATGTAAATCCGAAAAGGAGTGCAAAGATAGCATAGGCTTTTCCGGCAAATAGGGTGAAAACACTGTTGAAGACTCCTTGGTCTAATATATCCAGCCAGCTTGGAGAGTCGGTGGGGTAGATCGGGAAAATGAAATGTTCCAAGTTATGAACTAAAAGGATAGCCATTACGGCGAAGCCTCGCAAGGCATCTACTACCTCGATACGAGGATTTTTATCGATGTGTTGTTCCATGAATTATTTTGTATTATGATATTTCAATGGTTACATTGATCCTTCATTGATCGGTTACGTTTTCGTGTTGCACAAAAGGATTTAAAATAAAAAAAGACCGCCAAGAGTGGAAGCCTCTCAACAGTCTAAATCTTCATTAGTAGCGGGACCCGGGATTGAACCGGGGACCTCATGATTATGAATCATGCGCTCTAACCAGCTGAGCTATCCCGCCATCATTTCTTGATTGCGGGTGCAAAGATATAGCTTTTATTTAAAATGCCAAAACTTTTATGAGGATTTTCTGTTATTTCTTTGATGGTCGGAAAGAAATTTGGGCTTTTTATCCTTTTATGTTAACAGATTTGTGCCACATTATCAGATGTTTAGAACTTTGTTGACAGATACGTCTAAATAAATTTAATGAATTATTTTCTGTAATTAGAAAAAAGTATTTATCTTGGCTGACGCAAATAAGAAAGCAGAATAAACTATGGAAAGAAAGAAAGTTCATTTGCAATATCTTTTAAATGCGACTTCTAAAAGTATCCTTTGGACAGCGATAAGCACACCTACCGGTTTGGAGGGCTGGTTTGCAGACAGGGTGCAGTCGGATGATAAAACCGTTTCCTTCTTTTGGGGGAAAAACGAAAAACGTGATGCTGAGATTATAGCCGTGCGGGCATATTCCTTTATTCGTTTTCGCTGGTTGGACGATGAGAACGTACGTGAGTATTTTGAATTAAAAATGACAAATAGTGAGTTGACAAATGATTTCGTCCTTGAAATTACAGATTTTACAGATGAGGATGACGTGGATGATTTACGAGAATTATGGGACTCACAAGTAGACACTTTGCGTAGAACGTGTGGTTTTTAGTTAACTTTCAATTAAAAATTTCCCATACTCCCTTTTTTGTGCTATTTTTGTGTCTTCATTGCATGAAACAAGTAAAATGCTGCGCATAAAAAAGTTAGATATATTTATACTAAAGAGTTTTTGCATGCTCTTTATTGGTACGTTCTTCATCTGTCTTTTCATCTTCATGATGCAGTTCCTATGGAAATATGTGGATGAGATGGTGGGAAAAGGATTGGAAGTGAGTGTATTGGCTCAATTTTTCTTCTATTCGGCGCTTACATTAGTACCGCTTTCGTTGCCATTAGCCATTTTGTTGGCGGCTCTTATCACTTTTGGAAATTTTGGAGAACGGTTTGAATTGCTTGCCATGAAAGCAGCGGGTGTTCCTTTGTTGAAGATTATGCGCCCGTTGATTATTTTTATTACTTTTATCTGTTGTGTTTCTTTTTATTTTCAGAATGTTATCGGACCGATAGCAGAGACAAAGTTATGGACATTGTTGTTTTCGATGAAACAGAAATCTCCTGAAGTGGATATACCTGAGGGTGTTTTTTATGATGAAATAGATGGTTATAATCTTTATGTAAAGCATAAAAATCGTAAGACGGGTATGCTTTACGACGTGTTGATTTATAATTTCGAAAAGGGGTTTGAAAATGCGCAGATTATCAAGGCGGATTCTGGAAGATTGGAAATGACGGCTGATAAGCAACATTTATATCTACATCTGTATAGTGGCGAACAGTTTGAAAATCTGAAATCACAGAATATGAGCCAGAAAAATGTTCCTTACCGTAGGGAGACTTTTCGGGAGAAACATGCGATCATAGAATTTAATTCTGACTTCAACATGGTAGATGCGGGCTTTATGAGTAATCAGTCCAGAAGTAAGGATATGAAGATGCTACAAGCAGGTATTGATTCTATGAAAGTACTGAATGATAGTGTGGGAAGGGTTTATTATCAGGAGGCCATGGGAGGAACTTATAAACCTACTTCCACTGTGTTGAGTAAACAGGATACCGTGAAGATTGAAACAGCTAATCTGCGTTTTTATAATGTAGACAGCTTGTATAATGTGGCAACATTGGCGCAGAAGCAGAAAATACTTTCTACTGCCGTTAGCCGTGCGGAGAGCGCTGCCAGCGATTGGAGTTTCAAGAGTTTCAGTCTTTTACAAACTGAATCGAGCCTGAGACGACACATGACTTCGTGGCATGATAAACTAACGCTTTCTTTGGCGTGTCTTATTTTCTTCTTTATCGGTGCACCGTTGGGAGGTATTATCCGGAAGGGTGGTTTGGGTATGCCAGTGGTTGTGTCCGTACTTATATTCATTATCTATTATATTATAAATAATACGGGCTTTAAGATGGCTCGTGACGGTAAATGGATTGTGTGGATGGGCATGTGGACCAGTACAGCGGTATTGGCGCCATTGGGGGCTTTCCTTACTTATAAGTCGAACAATGATTCTGTAGTGTTGAATGCAGATGCTTATATTAACTGGTTTAAGAAAATTGTAGGTATCCGTAGTGTACGTCATTTATTCCGGAAAGAAGTGATTATCCATGATCCGGATTATGTACGCCTGCCGGATGATTTGCGGAAATTATCTGTCGATTGCCGCGTGTATGCTGATAAAAAGAGATTGAAACGTGCGCCTAATTATGTAAAATTGTGGATGAATGATGCACCACGTGATGAGGAAATGGTAGAAATCAATGACCGCCTGGAAAGTTATATAGATGAGATGTCAAATACGAGATCTGTTGCTTTGTTAACGGCATTGAATAATTATCCGGTTATTCCGGTTCATGCTCATGTGCGTCCTTTCCGTAATTATTGGCTTAATATGCTTTGTGGTATAGTATTGCCGTTGGGGCTGTTCTTTTATTTTCGTATTTGGGCATTCCGTATTCGTTTGAGTAAAGATATGGAACGTATCATTAAAACCAATGAAGAAATATTGCGAATTATAGAAACGAAATAGAATAAATAAACAATAATAAGATGGAAAAAGTACAATTGAATACAATAGAAGAAGCTATTGAGGATTTCAAGGCGGGTAACTTTGTAATAGTAGTTGATGACGAAGATCGTGAAAATGAAGGAGACTTGATTATTGCTGCTGAGAAAATTACACCGGAGAAGGTGAACTTTATGCTGAAACATGCCCGTGGAGTATTGTGTGCTCCGGTCACTGTATCTCGTTGTAAGGAGTTGGATTTGCCACATCAGGTTACGGACAATACTTCTGTGCTGGGGACTCCTTTTACCGTAACTATTGATAAATTGGAAGGTTGTACTACCGGTGTATCGGCTGCCGATCGTGCTGCAACTATCCAGGCATTGGCAGATCCTGCTTCTACTCCGGCTACATTCGGGCGCCCCGGGCATATCAATCCGTTGTACGCACAGGAAAAAGGTGTATTACGTCGTGCTGGGCATACCGAAGCTACCATCGACATGTGTCGTCTATCAGGATTTTATCCGGCTGGAGCATTGATGGAAATTATGAACGAGGATGGTACGATGGCACGTTTGCCCGAGTTGCGTAGAATGGCTGATGAATTTAATCTGAAACTGATTTCTATCCGTGACATGATTGCATACCGCTTGAAGCAAGAATCTATTGTTGAAAAAGGTGTGGAGGTAGATATGCCTACTGAACACGGACATTTTCGTCTGATACCTTTCCGTCAGAAATCCAATGGATTGGAACATGTAGCTTTGTTTAAAGGTGCTTGGAGTGGGGATGAACCAGTGTTGGTACGTGTACACTCTTCTTGTGCAACGGGAGATATCTTCGGATCTATGCGTTGCGATTGTGGTGATCAGCTGCATAAAGCAATGGAGATGATTGAAAAAGCTGGTAAGGGGGTGATTGTTTATTTAAATCAGGAAGGTCGTGGTATTGGTCTGATGGAAAAGATGAAAGCATATAAACTCCAGGAGGATGGATTGGATACAGTAGATGCTAATATTTGCTTGGGGCATCTGGTAGATGAGCGTGATTATGGGGTAGGAGCTCAGATCCTTCGCGAATTGGGTGTACACAAGATGCGCCTGCTAACCAATAATCCTGTAAAACGTGTAGGCTTGGAAGCATATGGATTGGAGATTGTGGAGAATGTACCAATTGAAACTTCCCCCAATCCATATAATGAACGTTACCTACGCACAAAGAAAGAACGTATGGGACATACGCTTCATTTTAATAAGTAACTGTCTTTTTGTTTTCGCATTTCAAATAAAATCGCTTATTTTGCAATCAAATTTGCATAACAACCATTAATAAGAAACAAAATGAACCAATTATCAGACCGCTTGAACAGCTTGTCGCCTTCTGCGACACTGGCTATGTCTCAAAAGAGTGCAGAGCTGAAAACTCAAGGTGTAGACGTGATTAATTTGAGTGTCGGTGAACCTGATTTTAACACCCCTGATCACATAAAAGAAGCTGCGAAAAAGGCGATAGACGACAATTTTTCTCGTTATTCCCCTGTACCGGGTTATCCGGCTTTGCGCAATGCTATCGTGGAGAAACTGAAAAAAGAAAATGGTCTGGAATATACGGCGGCACAAATCTCTTGTGCCAATGGTGCCAAACAATCGGTTTGCAACACTATAATGGTGTTGGTAAATCCGGGTGATGAGGTTATCGTTCCTGCGCCTTATTGGGTGAGTTATCCGGAAATGGTGAAACTTGCTGAAGGTAAGCCGGTGATTGTAACCGCAGGTATCGAACAGGATTTCAAAGTTACACCTGCTCAATTGGAAGCTGCCATTACTCCAAAGACAAAGGCTTTAATTCTCTGTTCTCCATCTAATCCTACTGGTTCTGTATACAGTAAGGAGGAACTTGCCGGGCTAGTCGCTGTATTGGTTAAGTATCCGCAAGTAATTGTGATTGCAGATGAAATTTATGAACATATCAATTATATCGGTAAACATCAGAGCATTGCACAGTTTCCTGAAATGAAGGAACGTACAGTGATTGTAAATGGTGTCTCCAAGGCGTATGCCATGACTGGTTGGCGTATTGGTTTTATTGCTGGACCAGAATATATTGTAAAGGCATGTAACAAGCTGCAAGGTCAATATACCTCAGGCCCTTGTTCTGTATCTCAGAAGGCTGCTGAAGCTGCCTATACGGGTACGCAGGCTCCGGTTGAAGAAATGCGTAAAGCTTTTGAACGTCGTCGTGACCTCATTGTAAAATTGGCCAAGGAAGTTCCGGGATTTGAAGTGAATGTACCGGAGGGTGCTTTCTATTTGTTTCCGAAATGTAGTTCATTTTTCGGTAAGTCTGTAGCTGAGCGCAAAATTGATAATTCAGATGATTTGGCAATGTATTTGTTGGAAGTTGCTCATGTGGCTTGTGTAGGTGGTACATCATTTGGTGCTCCTGAATGTATTCGTATGAGTTATGCTACTAGCGATGAAAATATTGTAGAAGCTATTCGCCGGATTAAGGAAGCGTTGGCAAAACTTGCTTAACTTTGTAATATCGTTGAACAAACAGAAAGGCTCGGTTTCATTGAAACCGAGCCTTTCTTTGTTTTCTAAGGATCGTATTATTCTCCCGGATGAATTGCTTCAGAAGGACAAACATCTGCACACGTACCACACTCTGTGCAAGCTTCTGGATCAATATGATAGATATCACCTTCAGAGATAGCGCCTACCGGACACTCGTCGATACAAGTACCGCAAGCAATACAATCTTCACTAATTACGTAAGCCATTTTCTTTAATTTTTTAATTATTAGTATTAATTGGTTCGACAAAAATAAGTGTTTTCTTCATTACTAACTATCAATCTTGATTAAAAAGAACTAATTTGTATACTGTCTAAATAGCTATTCTCGAGCTAGTCTCAAATAATATCTATACTGATAGATTGATATTCAGTTATTTAAGTGGGTGTGGTAATGGAAATCAGTACCGGGATAGTTATGTATTCGTTACTTTCATTGCTATTATTACATACTCACTTCATGTTATGACTGTGTTTGAAGATATCTATGCTCATAGGATATCTGTATACAAGTTCCTCTATTGGAATACTTAGTATAGTTCCAAACCAAACTCATCTTTTAATTGTAAGAGGGCATCGTTCTTTTGTGCCATCATCTGAAATTTTTCTACACGACCATATACCCGAACTTTTTCGGTAGGAGCACTGATACGTACAGTCATAGTGACTTTACGGTTTTTTAGGCGAGTACGTAAATAATCTTGTAAAGCTGGTATCAATGAGGTAAATTCCTTAGCTATAATTTCATTGTCCACTACGGCCTCAAATGTTGTGGCATTCAGAAGATTGACGTGCATATTCTGCATACGTTTAGCAATAGCAACCTGTTCTTTGGGCATTCGTCCGGCATATTCTTGCCAATAATAATTGACATCTCTTTCATTGAAGATAAAATCTTCTTCTATTGGTACGCTTTGTTGTACTGTATGAATTGTATTGGTAGGTTTTGGATCATCTTCTGCTTTGGGGCGTTTAATGGAGACGCCAAGTCCCGACATTTTTATGACGGGTATTTTCTTCTCTTCTTTACCTTGTAACAACAACACTGAAGTTGGCGTGATATGTGTTGGTGCAGTGGTTGTCGGTTTGGAGGCGGTTATAGATGTAGTAGGTGTGGTAGATGGAGTTACAGAAACTACTTGAGGACGGGTCACATTATTTACTTGTGACCGAGTCGTAGCTTGAGCAACCTGTGGCTGCTGTATAACCGTAGATTGCGTAAATATGGGTTTGATAATTTGTTTAGGGCTACGCCCACCGACGGAATCATCCTCTTCGGCAATAAGTTGTGTGACTTGTATCAAAGTGAGTTCTACCAGTAATCTTTTGTTTTTGCTGGCACGATAACTTAGATCACAGTCGTTGCAGAGTTTCATGGCGCGGTATAAAAAAGACAATGGGCATTTTTGTGCCTGTGCTTGATATCGTTTCCGGATACTTGCACCTACCTCGAGCAATGGCAGGGTAGCAGAATCCTTACTTACCAAAAGGTCGCGCAAGTGTGAAGAAAGTCCCGTGATGAAATGGCTGCCATCAAATCCTTTGTTCAATACATCATTTAACAAGAGCAGGGCATCGCTGATTTTATTTTCAAGAAAGAAATCCGTCAATCGGAAGTAATATTCATAATCCAATACATTGAGGTTTTCAATCACACTTTGATATGTGATATGTCCACCTGTAAAACTCACTACTTGGTCGAAAATAGATAAGGCATCACGCATGCCACCGTCTGCTTTTAGGGCTATGACATTCAGAGCTTCCGGTTCTGCTATGATATCTTCTTTAGAAGCTACATATGCAAGATGAGCTACGGTATCTTCTACGCTGATGCGGTTGAAGTCATATATCTGGCAACGTGATAGGATAGTCGGTAATATCTTATGCTTTTCAGTAGTAGCAAGAATGAAAATGGCATGTTTGGGTGGTTCTTCCAATGTTTTCAGAAAAGCATTGAAGGCAGAAGCGGACAACATGTGTACCTCATCAATGATATAAACCTTGTATTTACCTATCTGTGGCGGAATACGTACCTGTTCTACCAGTTGGCGGATATCGTCTACGGAGTTATTGGAAGCGGCATCCAGTTCGTGAATATTATAAGAGCGTTGTTCGTTGAAAGCTATACATGATTCGCATTGGTTACATGCTTCTCCATCTGTCGTGGGGCTCATGCAATTGATGGTTTTGGCAAAAATACGGGCGCAAGTTGTCTTTCCTACTCCCCGTGGTCCACAAAAGAGATAGGCGTGCGCCAGTTTACCTGTAGCGATTGCATTTTTCAGTGTGGTAGTCAATGCGCATTGACCTACTACCGACTCAAAGGTAGATGGACGGTATTTACGTGCCGATACTATATAATTTTCCATATTTAGGGTTTTCTTATTATGCAAATGTACGCAAAAAAAAGAAATTTTTCAGTTATTCCTTTTATCTTTGTACCATAATATTTAATCATTGAATCAACGTGGATAAACTTGTTTCCTTTTGGTTATTTGTCTGTAAGAACAAGTATTTGATTACACTTGTACTGTTTGCGGTGCTTATCGGATTTTTAGATGAGAACAGTATTGTTCGCCGTATGGGTTATGCGCGTGAGGAAAGTCGCTTGCGTGAAGAAATAGATAAGTTCCGGACGGAATATGAAGAGAATACTCGTCGTCTCAATGAACTTGCCGTTGATTCCGGTACTATTGAACGCATTGCGCGCGAAAAGTATCTGATGAAAAAGCCCAATGAAGATATTTACGTATTTGAAGAAGATATAGAAAAATGAAACAATTGATACCCGCTCTTTTTACTGTAGGTGCTGTTATGGTTCTCATAGGGGCCGCTGTTTATATTACTGGTTGGATGCTCGCGCCTTATGTATATACTATTGGTGCTACCTTTGTTGCTTTGGCACAGATCAATTCCCCTTCGAAATCTAAAAAAACGAATGTGAAACGTCTCCGTCGTCAGCAAATATTCGGTGCTTTGTTGTTGGTCTTAACGGGGGCGTTTATGCTTTTTACTCATGGTAATGAGTGGATTATCTCACTTACAATTGCTGCTATCCTTGAACTTTATACTTCGATACGTATTCCTCAGGAGGAAGTAAAAGGAGAATAATAGTCTTTGAGGATATTTTTTCTTTTTCTTTCCGTTCCTGTTTTTTCTTTTTCTCTTTCTCCGCTCGTGCGTATATATAATAATGTGTTTTCTTTCCGTGTTTTTTCCTCTTCCCTTTGGAAATATGTTTTATAACATCCTTATCAGTCAGCGTATTAGCAAAAAGTTTCATTTTTTTTTAAAAAAAGAGTCATATATATTTGCGTGTTATTATCAAATGCCCTACTTTTGCATCCGCTTTCGGGAACGAGA